>NZ_CP173704.1:1595000-4062096 GCF_045070545.1 Streptomyces sp. RK9
AGCATATACGCCCAACGGCGGCTGGGATGGGTAGGGGAGCGTCGTGTGCCGGGTGAAGCTGCGCCGGAAGGCAGTGGTGGACGGTTCACGAGTGAGAATGCAGGCATGAGTAGCGATACATACGTGAGAAACGTGTGCGCCGATTGACTAAGGGTTCCTGGGTCAAGCTGATCTGCCCAGGGTAAGTCGGGACCTAAGGCGAGGCCGACAGGCGTAGTCGATGGATAACCGGTTGATATTCCGGTACCCGCTGTGAAGCGTCAAACATCGAATCCAGTGATGCTAAGGCCGTGAAGCCGCCCTGATCTCTTCGGAGTTGAGGGGAGTGGTGGAGCCGCCGGCCCGATCTGGTAGTAGGTGAGTGATGGGGTGACGCAGGAAGGTAGTCCAGCCCGGGCGGTGGTTGTCCCGGGGTAAGGGTGTAGCCCGAACGATAGGCAAATCCGTCGTTCATGAGGGTGAGACCTGATGCCGAGCCGATTGTGGTGAAGTGGATGATCCTATGCTGTCGAGAAAAGCCTCTAGCGAGTTTCATGGCGGCCCGTACCCTAAACCGACTCAGGTGGTCAGGTAGAGAATACCGAGGCGTTCGGGTGAACTATGGTTAAGGAACTCGGCAAAATGCCCCCGTAACTTCGGGAGAAGGGGGGCCACACCTGGTGATGATCTTTACGGTCTGAGCTGGGGGTGGCCGCAGAGACCAGCGAGAAGCGACTGTTTACTAAAAACACAGGTCCGTGCGAAGCCGTAAGGCGATGTATACGGACTGACGCCTGCCCGGTGCTGGAACGTTAAGGGGACCGGTTAGTCACTCTTCGGGGTGGCGAAGCTGAGAACTTAAGCGCCAGTAAACGGCGGTGGTAACTATAACCATCCTAAGGTAGCGAAATTCCTTGTCGGGTAAGTTCCGACCTGCACGAATGGCGTAACGACTTCTCGACTGTCTCAACCATAGGCCCGGTGAAATTGCACTACGAGTAAAGATGCTCGTTTCGCGCAGCAGGACGGAAAGACCCCGGGACCTTTACTACAGTTTGATATTGGTGTTCGGTTCGGCTTGTGTAGGATAGGTGGGAGACTGTGAAGCGGGCACGCCAGTGTTCGTGGAGTCGTCGTTGAAATACCACTCTGGTCGTGCTGGATGTCTAACCTGGGTCCGTGATCCGGATCAGGGACAGTGTCTGATGGGTAGTTTAACTGGGGCGGTTGCCTCCCAAAGGGTAACGGAGGCGCCCAAAGGTTCCCTCAGCCTGGTTGGTAATCAGGTGTTGAGTGTAAGTGCACAAGGGAGCTTGACTGTGAGACTGACGGGTCGAGCAGGGACGAAAGTCGGGACTAGTGATCCGGCGGTGGCTTGTGGAAGCGCCGTCGCTCAACGGATAAAAGGTACCCCGGGGATAACAGGCTGATCTTCCCCAAGAGTCCATATCGACGGGATGGTTTGGCACCTCGATGTCGGCTCGTCGCATCCTGGGGCTGGAGTCGGTCCCAAGGGTTGGGCTGTTCGCCCATTAAAGCGGTACGCGAGCTGGGTTTAGAACGTCGTGAGACAGTTCGGTCCCTATCCGCTGTGCGCGTAGGAGTCTTGAGAAGGGCTGTCCCTAGTACGAGAGGACCGGGACGGACGAACCTCTGGTGTGCCAGTTGTCCTGCCAAGGGCATGGCTGGTTGGCTACGTTCGGAAAGGATAACCGCTGAAAGCATCTAAGCGGGAAGCCTGCTTCGAGATGAGGACTCCCACCCCCTTTGAGGGGTTAAGGCTCCCAGTAGACGACTGGGTTGATAGGCCAGATATGGAAGCCCTGTAAGGGGTGGAGTTGACTGGTACTAATAGGCCGAGGGCTTGTCCTCAGTTGCTCGCGTCCACTGTGTTGGTTCTGAAACCACGAACAACCCCATGCCATGGTCACGGTATGGTGCGGTTGAGAGTTTCATAGTGTTTCGGTGGTCATAGCGTGAGGGAAACGCCCGGTTACATTCCGAACCCGGAAGCTAAGCCTTACAGCGCCGATGGTACTGCAGGGGGGACCCTGTGGGAGAGTAGGACGCCGCCGAACTAATTGTAGAGAAAGCCCCCGTGCCATTCGGCACGGGGGTTTTCTGCGTTTAGGGTCTAGGCATGCGATACGAATTGATCATCTTTGACAACGACGGAGTCCTGGTCGACAGCGAGCCGATCTCCAACAAGATGCTCGCCGCGTATCTGACGGAAGTCGGGCACCCCACCTCGTACGAAGAATCCCTGCGGGACTACATGGGCGGCGCCATGCACCGCGTACACGACCTGGTCCTGGAACGGACCGGGCAGCGGTTGCCCGACGACTTCGACGAGGTCTTTCACGAGCGGGTCTTCGCCGCCTTCAAGCGGGACCTCGAGCCCATGGCCGGGGCCATGGACGTGCTGGAGAAACTGACCGCCGAGGGCGTGCCCTTCTGCCTCGCGTCGTCCGGGAGCCATGAGCGGATTCGGGTCGGGCACCGGAAGACCGGGCTCGACAAGTGGTTCGACGACGGGCGGATCTTCAGCTCGCAGGACGTGGGGCGCGGGAAGCCGGCCCCGGACCTCTTCCTGCACGCGGCCGAGTCGATGGGCGTCGCTCCGGAAAAATGCGTCGTCGTGGAGGACAGCCCGCTCGGAGTGCAGGCGGCGCTCGCGGCCGGCATGGACGTCTGCGGGTTCACCGCCATGACCCCGACGGAACGGCTCCGCGATGCCACCCGGCTCTTCAGTGAGCTGCGTGCGCTGCCCGACCTGCTTGCGTGAGCGCCCATCGAGGGGCGGAGACGGACAGGGAGGCCTTCCAGAGGCCGCTGGGGAAAGTCGTGAGGTGATCTATCTACCCACGGGTAGACCGGGGACCTACGCTTCGCGGTCATGACGGAAACGCTGCGGCGCGGCAGGGCCTCCCTTGCGTTCGGCTTCCTGGTGCAGGGAGTCACGTTCGCGCTGCTGGTGACACGGATACCCGCGCTGCAGGACCAGTACGGGATATCCGACGGCCTGCTGCCCGTGTTCCTGGCGGCCGTGCCGATCCTGGCGGGGGTCGGGAGCGTGTGCACCGAACGGCTGGTGCGGCAGGTGCCGCCCAGCCGGGTACTGCGGTGGTCGCAGCCCGTCGTACTGCTTTCCCTGCTCGGGGCCGGTGCGGGCGACTCGGTGTGGCAAGTCGCCGTCGCGCTCGGGGCGTTCGGGCTTGCCGTCGGGGCGTTGGACGCGTCCATGAACATGCTGGGAGTCAGCCTCCAGCGGGCGTACGGGCGCAGCATCATGCTCGGGTTCCACGCGGCGTACAGCCTCGGCGGGATCGTGGGGGCCTCGCTGGCGTGGGTGGGGGCGCACTGGGATCTGTCGCTGCTGGTGTCGTATCTGCCGGTGGTGGTCGTGCTGTTGCCGGCCGCGTTGGTGGGGAGCCGGTGGTACGTCGACGCGGGTGGCGAGGGAGGGAGCGGTGGGGGTGCTGAGGTCGGTGGGGGTACGGAGGCCGGGCGAGGTGCCGCAGAGGGTGCTGGCGGGGGTGTGGGGCTCAAGGTCTTGTGGCCGCTGTGTCTTGTGATGACGTGTGCGTACATCGGGGACTCCACCGTCTCCAACTGGAGCGCGAAGTATCTGCAGGACGTGCTGGGGAGTTCGGAGCAGCTGGCGACGGTCCCGTACAACGTCTACATGGTGATGAACCTGCTGGGGCGGGGAGTCGGGGACCTGGGGGTGCGGCGGTTCGGGGCGGTCGCCGTGGTGCGGTGGGGTGCGGTGATCGGGGCGATGGGGTTCGGTGTGGTGGCGGTGGCGCCGGGGGCCTGGGCGGGGATCCTGGGCTTCACGCTCCTGGGGATCGGGTTGTGCGTGATCGTGCCGCAGACGTTCGCGGCGGCGGGGCGGCTGTTCCCGGGGGCCTCGGACACGGCGGTGGCGCGGCTGAACATCTTCAACTACGTGGGGTTCCTGATCGGTTCGCCGCTGGTGGGCGGGCTCGGGGACGCGTGGAACTACCGCGGGGCGATGGTCGTTCCCATGGTGTTGGTGCTTGTGACCTTCTGGTCGGCCAGGTCGTTCGCTCCCGGACCGGACCGATACGGTGACGGACATGAGCGGCCGCGCACAACTGATGTGGGACGAGGCAGTAACGGGCTATGACTTCGGTCCAGAGCACCCCATGGACCCGGTCCGGCTCGCGCTGACGAGAAGCCTGATCAACGCCTTCGGTCTCGACCGCGACCTGGACGTGGTCGCGGCGAAGCGTGCCGGGGAGTCGACGCTGGGGCTCGTGCACCGCGAGGACTACGTCGACGCGGTGAAGGCGGCCTCCGCGGACCCCGCTTCGGCACGCGGGGCGTACGGGCTCGGTACGGAGGACGACCCCGCCTTCGCCGGCATGCACGAGGTGTCGGCGCTGATCGCCGGGCAGTCGGTCGGCGCTGCCGAGGCGGTGTGGCAGGGGGACGCGCTGCACGCGGTGAACTTCGCCGGTGGGCTGCACCACGCCATGCCGGGGAGCGCCGCGGGGTTCTGTGTGTACAACGATGCGTCGCTGGCCATCGCGCGGCTGTTGGAGTTGGGGGCCGAGCGTGTCGCTTATGTGGATGTGGACGTGCACCACGGGGACGGGGTGCAGGCCACGTTCTGGGACGACCCGAGGGTTTTGACGATCTCGCTGCACGAGCATCCCCGGACGTTGTTTCCGGGGACCGGGTGGCCCGAGGAGACGGGGGCGGAGTCGGCGGCGGGGAGCGCGGTGAATGTGGCGCTGCCCGCAGGGACGGGGGATGCGGGGTGGGTGCGGGCGTTCCACGCGGTGGTGCCTGAGCTGTTGGCGGAGTTTCGGCCGCAGGTCCTTGTCACCCAGCACGGGGCGGACACGCACTTCGAGGATCCGTTGGCGCATCTGGCGGTCTCGTTGGACGCGCAGCGGGCCGTGCAGGTCGCCTGTCATGAGTTGGCGCATGCGTACGCCGACGGGCGGTGGGTCGCCCTGGGTGGGGGTGGTTACGCCGTGGTGGATGTGGTGCCGAGGTCCTGGACGCATTTGGTCGCTGTCGCGGCCGGGCGGGAGATCGAGCCTTCGGCTGAGGTGCCTGAGGGGTGGCGGCGGGAGGTGTTTGCTCGGACTCGGATGCTTGGGCCTGGGCGGATGACGGATGGGCGGTGGCCTGTGGGGTGGCGGGGGTGGGACGAGGGGTACGACCCCGCGGATCGGGTGGATCAGGCTGTGTTGGCTGCTCGGCGGGCTGTGTTTCCGTTGCGGGGGTTGCTGGCTTAGGGGGTTCTCCCCAATCCCGCCCCTTCCCGAGACCGGGGCTTTGCCCCCTGGGCCCCGGGGGTGGGTGTCCCGTTGCTCTGGGCCGGGGGCGCCCTCGAATCGGCGCTTCGCGCCTCGTCCTCAATCGCCGGACGGGCTGGAATTCGGCCGGGGCGGGTTGGGAAGTGCGGGCTGTGGGTGGGGTTAGCCCGACTGTGGGGTGTTTTTTGGGTTTTCGGGGTTCCGTGGGGGTATGTGCGGCAGCATCGGGGCGTGTTGAGCACCGGAGCGTTGCGCGCGCATCTGCTGGCGGCCCGGCTCGCCGGGCCCGTGGCCACGTCGCGGGAGGAGAGCCTGCGGAGCTACCGGCTCTTCGCGGCGCGGGATCCGCGGATACTTCTCGGGCTCGACCCCGAATGGAGTTGGGGCGCGGGAGACTTGCTGCGGCTGATGGCGGACAAGTGCGGGGTGTCGGACGACCCCCGGCACACCACGGGGGCCGATGTCATCGACCCGGAGCGGACGTTGGCGGCCCTGGACGCGTTCGCCGAGCGGCTGCGGGAGGCGGCCGGGCGCCGGGTTCCCGTGCTGCTCGGGACCGGACACCCGCATCGGCTCCTTGGTTTCTACGCCGCGTTGGCCGAGGCTCTGTCGGCGGCGGGATGCACGATCCTCACCCCCGCGCAGGGTTGCTGTGTCGACATAACGACCCGGTTCGGCCTACGCACGTACAACCTTGACTACGTACGAGGCGTCGCGCTGGTGCGCGAACCCGGCGTGCGTCCCACCGGGAGTGAGACCGGCGCACACAGCCATTCCCCACTCCCGGTTCGACGGGCCCTGGCCGCCCAGGCCGAGTCCGGCGGACCCCTGCCCGAGCTGGTCATCGGGGACCACGGCTGGGTCTGCGGGGCAGGTCAGCTGGGGTTTGAGGCGATCGGTCTGGCGGATACGGACGATCCGGCGCTGTTCGTCGGAGAGGCGGAGGGGCGGGTGTCCGTCGTCGTTCCGCTTGATGACGCTGTGCGGTCTGATTACTACCGACCGCTTACTCGCTATGTACTCAATCGAGCGTGTCTGTCACAGTAAACGGCCGATGGCAGCTCCTCTTCCCCACTCGCATCACCCGCCCCTACTCTGGGGAGTGAGCGCACAGCGACGAGGAGTCACCGGAAGGGGAAGCCGGTGCGCGTCATGTGCGGAAGGTTCAGGTGTGTCATGGCTGCTGACCAGAGGCCTCTCAGCGAGGTTGCGTTTCTGACCGTGGCGGAGGTCGCCGCGGTGATGCGAGTCTCGAAGATGACCGTGTACCGGCTGGTGCACAGCGGTCATCTGCCCGCAATCCGGGTCGGAAGGTCCTTCCGGGTCCCGGAGAACGCGGTTCACGAGTACCTTCGCGACTCTTACGTGGGGGTGGAGACAGCCTGATCGATGTCCCTCGATTACAGGCTCGGCGCCAGGGCGGGTAGGCTAGGCCGACGTAGGTCGTGTGGGCCCAGACGCCCCGCACCGATGTCCCCGCGATGTGGGGATGTTCCGAGAAGTGAGCGAGGGTAGTCGTGGGCTCTGTTATCAAGAAGCGGCGCAAGCGGATGGCGAAGAAGAAGCACCGCAAGCTGCTGAAGCGCACGCGCGTTCAGCGTCGCAACAAGAAGTAAGCGACCGCTGACGTCAGCGAACGCGAGTGAACGTACTGCGGCCCTCCCATCGTCCGATGGGAGGGCCGCAGTACGTTCTGGCCAGAACTTTCCGGGGCGGGTCGGGGCTTGTCGTTCATAGGGGATTCAATAGTTCAAAGCCGGGCGAACGGCTTGATCTTTGCGGCGGAGTGTGTCCGTCGTCACTTCGCTCGCCCCGCGGTCATCACAGCGCAACATCCACCCGCTAGCGTGGGGCCACGGACGTGATGCTCGGACGTGCCGCGGAGCGGGAGCATGCTCGTGCCTCGCGGTCTGGGGAAAGGCGGCGCTGATCTTGGGCAAGGTCGTGCTCGTGACCGGGGTGGCCCGGCAACTGGGCGGCAGGTTCGTCCGCCGTGTCCAGCGCGATCCGGAGGTCGACCGGGTGGTCGCCGTCGACGCCGTCCCGCCCGAGCACCATCTCGGCGGCGCGGACTTCGTGCAGGCCGACATCCGGCAGCCCACCATCACCAAGGTCCTCGCCGAGCACCGCGTCGACACGGTCGTCCACATGGACGTGACCGGCACCGCGCTCGCCGGCGGCAGCCGGGGCTCGGTCAAGGAGACCAACGTCATCGGCACGATGCAGCTGCTCGGCGCCTGCCAGAAGTCGCCGACGGTCAAGCGCCTCGTGGTGAAGTCGAGCACCAATGTGTACGGTTCGGCGCCCCGCGATCCGGCCGTGTTCACGGAGACCACGCCGCCGAAGTCGCTGCCCAGCGGCGGCTTCGCCAAGGACACCGTCGAGGTCGAGGGGTATGTGCGCGGGTTCGCGCGCCGGCGGCCCGATGTCGCGGTGTGTGTGCTGCGGTTCGCCAACATCCTCGGTCCCGCCGCGGATTCGCCGCTCGCGGAGTACTTCTCGCTGCCCGTGCTGCCGACGGTCTTCGGCTATGACCCGCGGCTGCAGTTCGTGCACGAGGACGACGCCGTCGAGGTCCTTCGCCTGGCCTCGCACGACCCGCGGCGGGGCACGCTGAACAGCGGCACGTTCAACATCGCCGGGGAGGGACTGCTGCTGCTCTCGCAGTGCGCCCGCCGGCTCGGGCGGCCGACGCTGCCGGTGCTGCTGCCCGCGGTGACGTGGGTGGGCACGGCCCTGCGTACGCTCGGAGCCACGGACTTCTCGCCGGAGCAGATCCGGCTGCTCACCCACGGCCGGGTGGTGGCCACCCGGCAGATGCGCGAGACACTGGGGTTCAGGCCCAAGTACACGACCGCGGAGGCCTTCGCGGACTTCGTACGCAGCCGGGGTCCCGGCCTGCTGCCCCCGGCCGCGCTCGCCGGGGCCGTCGACAGGATCGCGGCGCTGCCGTTCGCGGGGGGCGGTACGAAGTCCGGGGGCGGGAGCGGACCCGGAGCCGACAACAGTGCCCACCACAGCGCCAACTGAGGAGATCGTCAACGATGGCGGACGCCAAGGTCATTCCGTTCGACGACGACCGGTCGCGCGGGGCCGGTCAGCGGCCGCAGCGTCGCAGGTCCGGGCCGCGCCGTCCGGGCGACGGGGCGAAGGTGCGCGAGGTCAAGGCGGTCCCCGGCCGGTTGAACGCGGACGTGCCGGAGGGTGCCGCCCCGGGTGCGGAGCCGCTGGACGCGAGGGCCGTCGGGCCGGTCGACGCGAGCGCGCGGCCCGCCGGGGCCCAGGGTGCAGCGCCGGGCGCGGCGGCGGAGCCGGCTTCGGTGCCGGAGCCGCGCGGTGGGGGCGGCGGTGGCTGGGACCGGCGGATCGCGGGTGGCCTCGCGTTTCTGCGGCGGCGGCTGACGGGGGAGTACCACGTCGATGACTTCGGGTACGACGAGGAGCTCACCGACCAGGTCCTGATGTCGCTGCTGCGGCCGTTGTACGAGAAGTACTTCCGCGTCGAGGTGAAGGGCATCGAGAACATCCCCGCCGACGGTGGGGCGCTGATTGTCGCCAATCACTCCGGGACGTTGCCGTGGGACGGCCTCATGATGCAGGTCGGTGTGCACGACAACCATCCGCATGGGCGGCATCTGCGGCTGCTCGCCGCCGATCTGGTGTTCATGCTGCCGGTCGTCAATGAGCTGGCGCGCAAGGCCGGGCATACGTTGGCCTGTGCGGAGGACGCCGAGGCGTTGCTGGAGCGTGGGGAGCTTGTCGGGGTGATGCCCGAGGGGTTCAAGGGGATCGGGAAGCCCTTTGGTGAGCGGTACAAGTTGCAGCGGTTCGGGCGGGGCGGGTTCGTCTCCACGGCGTTGCGGACGGGGTCGCCGATCGTGCCCTGTTCCATCGTGGGGGCCGAGGAGATCTATCCGATGATCGGCAACGCGAAGACCGTGGCTCGGGTCCTTGGGATTCCGTACTTTCCGTTGACGCCCACGTTTCCCTGGCTGGGGCCGTTGGGGGCGGTGCCGTTGCCCACGAAGTGGACAATTCAGTTCGGGGAGGCGATTCCTACGGATGGGTATCCGCCCGAGGCCGCTGAGGATCCGATGTTGATGTTCAATCTGACGGATCAGGTGCGGGAGCAGATTCAGCACACGCTGTACAAGTTGTTGGTTCAGCGGAGGTCGGTGTTCTTCTGAGGGTGGGGGCCCTGCGGGGCTTTCCCCAGTCCCGCCCCTTTCCCGAAACCGGGGCTTCGCCCCTGGACCCCGGGGGTGGGTGTCCCGTGGCGGGTGGGACGGTCCTCCCTCGAATCGGCGCTTCGCGCCTCGTCCTCAATCGCCGGACGGGCTGAAAACTTCGCCGAGGCGGGCTGAAAGGTACTGAGGCGGGCTGAAAGTACCGGAGCGGGCCGAGGGTGTACCGGGCAGGCAGTGCGGATCACTTCGGCCGAAATGATGGCGGGGCGGGTGGGTGGGAAAGAAGGCCGTCCGTCGGGCTGGGGAGAGGTGCCCGACGGACGGTGGTTGGGGTGGGGCGTCTAGCGCTGGTCTTCGCCCTCGATGCCCAGTTCTGGGAGCAGGCCGGGGAGCAGGGGCGGGAGTGTGACGTCCGGCTTTCCGGGCTTGGGGTGCTTGGTGGTGGGGCTGTTCTTCTCCTCGTGGGTGTCGGACGGCGAGGAGGGGGCCTTCTCGGAGGGCGGGTCGAGGAGGCCGTCGGTGACGCCGGGGAGCAGGCCTTCCTGGCTTTCCTTGTGGCCGGGGGAGGACGGCTTCGGCTTGCGGGGGGACTGGTCGCGGCCGGATTCGCCGGAGTCCCGGGGCGCGGGGCCCTCGCGGTGGGTGCCGGTGGAGGAGCCCTGGCGGGGGCCCTGGTCCGCCGGGGTGCCGCCCTTGTCGGGCTTGCTGCTGGGGAAGAGGGAGCGCAGCGGCTCGACTTCCTGCTCCATGGCGTCGAAGACGGAGCTGACCTGCTCGCCGACGTCGCCGAGCTGGACGGGGAGCCGTTCGCGCAGGGCGCTCCAACTGCCGCGGTGAGACTGGGAGAAGGCGGACAGGGCCTGGATGGGGCCGAGCGAACCGTCGCGTTCGTACGCCTCGAGGAGGAGGCGGTGGCCCTCGGCGGCGTCGTGGCGCATGCCGGAGAGGGCGCGGCGGACCTCGCCGACGGATTCGTGGTCGAGGTGGCCGGAGCGGGAGCGCTCCATCAGGCGGCGGGCCTCGTTGAGCCGGGTCGAGGCCTGGTCCAGATAGATCTGGCCGCGGTCGGTGTCGCTGTCGGCCATGCCGAGCTTGAGGTCTTCCATGCCGCGTTTGAGGCCGTAGAGCGAGTCGCCCGGGAGGGCGTCCCCGCTGGCCGCGGCCACGCCGCCGAAGGCTCCGGCCGCGACGCCCACGGTGAGGCCGCCGGCGGCGATGCCTTTGGACAGGCGGGTGCGGGGCTTGAGTTTCCGCAGGGGGCCGGCCCGGTGGGCGCCCTTGGCGCCTTTTCGGGAGCGCTGCTCCGGTACGGAAGGGCCTGTGCCGTCGCCCGCCGCCGTGCCCTCCGCGAACATGGCTTCCATGGCGGCCACCAGCTGGGCCCGCTGGACCACTTTGACCTCGGGGTCCAGCTGGGGCGCGGGCAGCCGTGCGAGTCCGTCGGCGAGCGCGAGCATCTGGTCGCGCTCGGCCGCGCCGGGGGGCGCGGTGTCGGCTCGGGCGGCCACCGAGGTCGCGGCGGAATCTTCGGGCTGCTCGGCCGCCGGGTCCTGGTCGGACTGCTCCTCCAGGGCCTGGGCGAAGGCGTTCGCCCGCCGGTGTGCCGATACGTTCGCGATCACTGGCGGCACCTCCTCTCGTCATGACGGTCGACTCCCCAGGGGGTCCTGGGGGTTGCACGCCCTGAACACTTCCACACGTTCGAGTGAGCGCATGGAGCCTCCCTCCGCTCTCGGGGAGCTCGGGGAAGGTCAGGTCGCAACCACAGGGAGCCTGCATCCCGCACAACGAGCGTCGCGGCACTTGGGTTACGGACGAAAGATGATCGGACCGCGAAGGGCTCGGCAAAGTCCGTGACGGCCAGCAGGCCGTCACGGATGGTGAGTTGGGCGTCACGCGGGGTCGCGGGACGCCGTGCGGGCGGCGCTAGCGGGCGTCGTCCGGGAGGAGTCGGGCGAGGGTGCGGACCGCCCGGTACTGGAGGGTTTTGATCGCGCCTTCGTTCTTGCCCATGACGCGGGCGGTCTCGGCCACGGAGAGGCCTTGCAGGAAGCGCAGCGTCACGCACTCCTGCTGTTGGGGGTTGAGGCGGCGGACCGCGTCCAGGAGCGCGGCGTTCGACAGGGACTCCAGGACGGAGTCCTCCGGGCTGCGCTCGACCTCGTTGGCGTCGAGCATCTCGCCGGTGGTGACCTCGAGGCGGAAGCGGCTCGACTTGAAGTGGTCGGCCACCAGGTTGCGGGCGATGGTGACGAGCCAGGCGCCGAAGTCGCGGCCCTGCCAGGTGAACGTACCGATCCTGCGCAGGGCGCGGAGGAACGTCTCGCTGGTGAGGTCCTCGGCGGTCGCCTTGCCGCCGACGCGGTAGTAGATGTAGCGGTAGACGGTGTCGCTGTACTGGTCGTAGAGACGGCCGAAGGCGTCGGACTCGCCTGCTTGGGCGCGCTCGACGAGTTCCATCATGCGGGCGCTGTCACTGTCCGCCGCGGGGCGGCGGTGGGTGGTCGTGGCGGTGGCGGAGGAGCGCGTCCGTCTGCTCACAGCCGCACCGCCGTCCGCCAGGGCGTAGCACGGCCCGGCGGGTGCCGGGACGGCGAAGGCGGGGACGGCGTACGCGGTGGGGACGAAGCCGCGCAGGCGGTCCACGACCGTCGCGCGCAGCGTAGCCAGGCCCGAGGCGTCAACCCCGACGTGTGGGTACACGGGACTCCCAGAGGCAGAGCTTCCATCACTTGCAGTACCGAACCGTTCACCCGTCGTAGCGATGTGCACGGTCCGTTATGCGTCTGAGGAGAATAACGCTTCGTACAGGCAGCGCTACACCCAGTTGCTCAAATCATCGATTACGTCGCTTCTGTTACCGATCGGCGGTCGATCAAGCACCGGTTATTGAACGGTTGTTGATCGGATTAGCGCGCATTCGGGGTGGGCGCGGGGCGTGTTGTGGCCGAGTTGAACGAACGGGACTGGCGGGGGGCGTGGCGGGTAAGACAGAACGATTGCCGTCGTTTCCGCGCGCGACGCAGGGCGGAGGCCCGGATTCCGGGGCCTTCGCGCGAGATGGTCACCGAGAGTGGTCGCTCTGGGGTGTGCCGGGCGGCGCCTGCGGAGGGCCGGGTGGCGTCAGTGGCGGCGGCGGTGCAGGGCGATCGCGGCCGCCGTGCCGCCCGCGAGGGCGCCGACGCCCGCGGCGGCCGGGATGCCGACCTTCGCGGCCTTGCGGCCCGTGCGGTAGTCCCGCAGCCGCCATTCGCGGGCGCGGGCGTGCTTGCGCAGCTTGGTGTCGGGGTTGATCGCGTACGGATGTCCGACCAGCGACAGCATCGGGATGTCGTTGTGGGAGTCGCTGTACGCGGCGCAGCGTGCCAGGTCCAGGCCCTCGGCGGCGGCCAGGGCGCGGACGGCCTCGGCCTTCGCGGGGCCGTGCAGGGGCTCGCCGACGAGCTTGCCGGTGTACACGCCGTGCACGGACTCCGCGACGGTGCCGAGGGCGCCGGTCAGGCCGAGGCGGCGGGCGATGATCGTGGCCGTCTCCACGGGCGCGGCCGTGACCAGCCAGACCTTCTGTCCCGCGTCGAGGTGGGCCTGGGCCAGGGCGCGGGTGCCGGGCCAGATGCGCTCGGCCATGTACTCGTCGTAGATCTCCTCGCCGATGGACATCAGCTCGGCGACCCGGTGGCCCTTGACGATGGACAGGGCGCTGTCGCGGGCGTCCTGCATGTGCTCGGGGTCCTCGATGCCCGCCATCCTGAACCACGCCTGCTGCCAGGCGAATCGGGCGAGCTCGCGGCGCTGGAAGAACTTCCGCTTGTACAGTCCGCGGCCGAAGTGGAAGAGGGCGGCGCCCTGCATCACGGTGTTGTCGAGGTCGAAGAACGCGGCGGCCTTCTCGTCCCCGGCGACCGGGAACTCGGGGGCCTCGGGCTCGGCGGGCGCTGTCTCGTCGGGCGGGACGTCCTCTGCCCGGTCGTGGAGCTCCTCCAGCTCCTGCGACGACTTGCGCGCTGCCTCCGCCGAGGCCTCGCCTGCCAGGACGCTGCGCGCGGTGGCGGAGCGCCTGCGGGGGTGGAGCCAACCGAGAGCGGCCATGCCGTCGAGCATAGCCACTCTGTTCGGTCCCCCTGTGAAGGGAAGTATTCGAACCCGTCAACGATCCGTGTCGCGCTGGTCACACCGAGGTGCGGCGCGGGGCGGTGCCGGGCGGGCGGAACCGCGTAGGAAGCTGGAGGCATGAGTCCTCTTTTCCGCCGGAGCGGCGGCGCAGCGAAGAAGGCGCCCGGCGACCGCCTGGTGACCTTGATCGGCAAGCCCGGGTGTCATCTGTGCGACGACGCGGAGGCCGTGGTCCAGCGGGTCTGCGGCGACCTCGGGGTGCCCTGGGAGAAGAAGGACATCAGCGTGGACGAGGCGCTGCACAAGGAGTACTGGGAGCAGATTCCGGTGGTGCTCGTGGACGGGGAGCAGCACACGTTCTGGCGGGTGGACGAGGGGCGGCTGCGGCGGGAGTTGCTGGGGTAGTGCCGGGGTGTCGGCCCTGATGGCTGGTTATGACGTCCGGAGCTGTCCGGAAAGTCGTTTAGCATCGGGGGTCGGTTTTGAGGTCTCGGGGGCGAGGATCGTGAGGAGTGTGTGCGGTTTTGCCCCCGTCGGTTGAGTGTCGTCGCTGGCCGTGCGCCGGTTCCAGGAAAGTGCGCCGGGGGCGCGTGACCCCGGTCACGTTGGGCGGGCAAATCGGACACCATCTTTGTGCACGCGTTCACAAAGACATAGCCTGCTGTCGACGGGGCGGTCATGGGACACGACTTCGGGTGCCAGCCCGCCTTCAGCCCCGCTCTACCCGCAGGAGCACCGTGGCAACTGGCCGAACTCACCGACCGGCGACCCGCAGCCGAGGGATTCCCGAGGCCACCGTCGCCAGGCTTCCGCTGTACCTGAGGGCTCTGACCGCGCTGTCGGAGCGCTCGGTGCCCACGGTCTCCTCCGAGGAGCTCGCGGCCGCCGCGGGGGTCAACTCCGCGAAGCTGCGCAAGGACTTCTCGTACCTCGGGTCCTACGGGACGCGGGGCGTCGGCTACGACGTCGAGTACCTCGTGTACCAGATCTCGCGTGAGCTGGGCCTGACCCAGGACTGGCCGGTCGTCATCGTCGGTATCGGCAACCTCGGCGCCGCGCTGGCCAATTACGGCGGGTTCGCCTCGCGTGGATTCCGCGTGGCCGCTCTCATAGACGCCGATCCGGCGATGGCGGGCAAGCCCGTCGCCGGGATGCCGGTGCAGCACACGGACGACCTCGAGAAGATCATCAGCGACAACGGCGTCTCGATCGGCGTCATCGCGACCCCGGCGGGCGCCGCCCAGCAGGTCTGTGACCGGCTCGTGGCCGCGGGTGTCACGTCCATCCTGAACTTCGCGCCGACCGTCCTGACCGTCCCCGACGGCGTCGACGTGCGCAAGGTCGACCTCTCCATCGAGCTGCAGATCCTCGCCTTCCACGAGCAGCGCAAGGCCGGCGAGGAGTCCGCCGCGGACGCCGACGCCGCGGCCGGGACCGCCGTCACCAAGAACCAGCACCGCAAGGGACCCGACGGGGACGTTCCCGCCGTGATGCCGGCATGAGTCTCCTCGTCGTGGGCCTCAGCCACCGCAGCGCTCCCGTGAGCGTGCTCGAGCGGGCCGCGCTCACCGTCGACGCGCAGGCCAGGCTGCTGCACGACACGGTGGCCGCCGAGCCCGCGGCCGAGGCCGCCGTGCTCGCCACCTGCAACCGCATCGAGCTGTACGCGGACGTGGACAAGTTCCACGCGGGCGTCGCCGAGCTGTCGACGCTGCTCGCGCTGCACAGCGGCGTGAGCCTCGAGGAGCTCACCCCTTATCTGTACGTGCACTACGAGGACCGGGCCGTCCACCACCTGTTCTCGGTGGCGTGCGGGCTCGACTCCATGGTCGTCGGCGAGGGGCAGATCCTCGGCCAGATCAAGGACGGTCTCGCGCGGGCGCAGGAGCTGCACACCGCCGGACGCCTCCTCAACGACCTCTTCCAGCAGTCCCTGCGCGTCGGCAAGCGGGCGCACTCGGAGACCGGCATCGACCGGGCCGGGCAGTCGCTCGTCACCTTCGGCCTGGAGCAGCTGGCCGGGCGCGAGCCCGTGCACGCCTGGGCCAAGGGCAAGCGCGCCCTGGTGATCGGCGCGGGCTCGATGTCCTCGCTGGCCGCGGCGACGCTCGCGCGCTCGGGCGTGGACGAGGTCGTCGTCGCCAACCGCACCCTGGACCGGGCCGAGCGCCTGGCCGAGATCCTCACCGAGGGCGGCACCGGAGTCGTCGCGCGTGCCGTGCCGATGTCCCAGGTGGCCGCGGAGCTGACACGTGCCGACGTGGCCGTGTCCTGCACCGGTGCGACGGGTCTCGTGCTGACCGCCGCGGACGTCGAGGCGGCGCTCGCGGGACGCGTCGGCGACGTGCCCGACGACGTACGGGACGGTCATGACGGGTCGGCCTGCGATGACGACGACTGCGTGATCGCGCCGCACACGACGGCCGGGCGGACCGCCGAGGCCGTGGCCCCGGACACCGTCACGCCCGCCCCGGACACCGGCGGCTGCCCGGTCGGCCGCGTCGGCGACGAGACCGCGTACGAGCAGCACGCCGCGCTCGTCGAGAACAGCCCCGCCGTCGGCGGCGGACCCGTGCGGGTGGGCCGGGTGGCCGCCGCCGTGGTGCCCGCGGCCCGCGCCGCCGCGCTGTACCTGCTCGACCTCGCCATGCCCCGCGACATCGACGCCGCCGCGCACCGCCTCACCGGCGTGCGCCTGGTCGACATCGAGTCCCTCGCGGACGCCTCCGCCGACGCGCCGATGGCCGCCGACGTGGACGCCGTGCGCACCATCGTGTCCGACGAGGTCGCCGCGTTCGGCGCCGCGCAGCGCGCCGCGCACATCACGCCGACCGTCGTCGCGCTGCGCACCATGGCCGCCGACGTCGTCAGCGGTGAGATCGCGCGGCTCGACGGCAGGCTGCCCGGCCTCGGCGACAAGGAGCGCGCGGAGATCACGCAGACCGTGCGCCGCGTCGTCGACAAGCTGCTGCACGCGCCGACGGTGCGGGTGAAGCAGCTCGCCAGCGAGCCCGGCGGCGCCGGGTACGCCGACGCCCTGCGCACGCTCTTCGACCTCGACCCCGAGACGGTGGCTGCCGTCTCCCGGGCCGACCTGCTGAGCAACGCGGGCGGCCAGCAGAACCAGCTCCACGAGAACGACGAACCCAAGCGAGGCCGCGCATGACCGAGAAGGCACTCAGACTCGGGACCAGGCGCAGCAAGCTGGCCATGGCCCAGTCCGGGCAGGTGGCGAGGAAGGTCACCGAGCTGACGGGGCGGCCCGTCGAGCTCGTCGAGATCACCACGTTCGGCGACACCTCCCGTGAGCACCTCGCGCAGATCGGCGGCACCGGTGTGTTCGTCACCGCGCTGCGCGACGCGCTGCTCGCCGGTGAGGTCGACTTCGCCGTGCACTCCCTGAAGGACCTGCCGACCGCGCAGCCCGACGAGCTGACGCTCGCCGCCGTGCCGGAGCGGGAGGACCCGCGGGACGTGCTGATCGCCCGCGACGGCCTGACGTTCACGGAGCTGCGCGACGGCGCCCGCATCGGCACCGGCTCGCCGCGCCGCATGGCGCAGCTCAACGCCTACGCCCGCAACCACGGCACGTCCATAGAGGCCGTCCCGATCCGCGGGAACATCGACACCCGCATCGGATACGTACGCGACGGCAAGCTGGACGCCGTCGTGCTCGCCGCCGCGGGACTGAACCGCGTCGGCAGGATCGACGAGGTGACCGACTTCCTGTCGGTCGACACCGTTCTGCCCGCCCCCGGCCAGGGGGCACTGGCGATCGAGTGCGCCGCGACCCACGCGTCACTCGCCGCCGCGCTCGCCGAGCTCGACGACCCGTACACCCGGGCCGCCGTGACCGCCGAGCGATCCCTGCTCGCCGCCCTGGAGGCCGGTTGCAGCGCACCTGTGGGTGCGTTGGCCGACCTTCTGGCCGACGGGCAGGTTGTCAAGGAAATGCGCCTGCGCGGCGTCGTCGGTGCCACCGACGGCTCGACGCTGGTGCAGCTGTCCACCACCGGTCCCGTGCCCGGGACACACGACCAGGCGATGGCACTCGGGCGGGAACTCGCCGCCGAGATGCTCGCCAAGGGCGCGGCCGGTCTGATGGGGGAGCGAGCACTTTGAGCCCCACCTCGAACCTTCCCGGCCTTCCCGCACACGGGCACGTCACCTTTCTCGGTGCCGGACCCGGAGATCCGGGACTGCTGACCCTGCGCGCCGTCGAGGCGCTGGCCCGAGCGGATGTGTTGATCGCCGAGCCGGATGTTCTCGATGTCGTACGTGTGCATGCCCGAGGGGGTGTGGACACACCTCTCCCGCAGGCCGCTGACGGCACGTCAGCGGGCGGCGACGGGCCTTCGGCCTCAGCCGCGGCCAATCTTGTCATGGAGGGCGCGCGCGGCGGCAGGCGGGTCGTGCGCGCGGTGAGCGGTGATCCGGGCCTCGATGCCTACGCGGCCGGGGAGATGCTGGCCTGCGCGGCCGAGGGCATCCCCTTCGAGGTGGTGCCCGGCATCGCGGCCGCGGTCGGTGTGCCCGCGTACGCGGGAGTGCCGCTGCGGGACGCGCAGGGCACGGACGTCCGGTTCGTCGACGCCCGTACGGCCTCCGAGCGCTGCTGGGGCGAGGTCGGCGCGTCCGACGGGACCGTGGTCGTCTCCACGTCCCTGGACTCGGTCGCGGCCGCCGCCGGTGAGCTGGTGTCCGCCGGGCGCAAGCCCGACACCCCGATGACGGTGACCGTCGCCGGTACGACGACGCGCCAGCGCACCTGGACCGCGACGCTCGGCACCATCGCGCAGGTCCTCAAGCAGGCCAAGGTGCTGCCCTCGCCCGACGGCGGGCAGGCCGTCATAGCCGTGGTCGGTGAGCGCTCGGCCGCCGCGCAGCGCGACCAGCTGTCGTGGTTCGAGTCGAAGCCGCTCTTCGGGTGGCGGGTCCTCGTACCGCGCACGAAGGAGCAGGCGGCCTCGCTCTCCGACCAGCTGCGGTCCTACGGCGCGGTGCCGCACGAGGTGCCGACGATCGCCGTCGAACCGCCGCGGACGCCGCAGCAGATGGAGCGGGCCGTCAAGGGGCTCGTCACCGGGCGCTACGAGTGGATCGCCTTCACCTCGGTGAACGCGGTCAAGGCCGTGCGGGAGAAGTTCGAGGAGTACGGGCTCGACGCCCGTGCCTTCGCCGGGATCAAGGTCGCCGCGGTGGGCGAGCAGACCGCCGCCGCGCTCGTCGCCTTCGGCGTGAAGCCGGATCTGGTGCCGAGCGGGGAGCAGTCCGCCGCCGGTCTTCTGGAGGACTGGCCTCCGTACGACCCCGTCTTCGACCCGATCGACCGGGTGTTCCTGCCGCGCGCCGACATCGCCACCGAGACGCTCGTCGCCGGGCTCATCGACCTCGGGTGGGAGGTCGACGACGTCACCGCCTACCGGACCGTGCGGGCGTCGCCGCCGCCGGCCGAGACGCGTGAGGCCATCAAGGGCGGTGGGTTCGACGCCGTCCTCTTCACCTCGTCCTCGACCGTGCGGAATCTCGTCGGCATCGCCGGGAAGCCGCACAACGTGACCGTGATCGCCTGCATCGGGCCTGCCACCGCCAAGACGGCGGAGGAGCACGGGCTTCGGGTGGACGTGATGGCTCCTGAGCCTTCCGTGCACAAGTTGGCTGCGGCGTTGGCGGAGTTCGGGGCGCGGAGGCGCGCTGCCGCGCTGGAGGCCGGGGACGTTGTTACTCGGCCGAGTGAGCGGCGGCCGGGGGCTCGGCGGAGGCGGGCGGCGGCGCCGTAGGGTTGCCCTGCGGGGCTTTCCCCGATCCCGCCCCTTCCCGAAACCGGGGCTCCGCCCCGGGCCCCGGGGTGGGTGTCCCGTTGCCGTGGGACAGCCGGCCCCGATCGGCCTTCGGCCTCGTCCTCAAACGCCGGACGGGCTGAGATGTGCCTGGCTGTTGGCCAGGGGTGCAAGTGCGGGCGGGTGGGTGGGTGGGAGCCTGTCCGGTGGTTGAGGACCAGCGCGGTAGCGCGATTCACGGTGAGGTGGGTTTCAGGCAATGAGTACGTACGGTTCCTTTCCCGGCTCGCGGCCCCGGCGGCTGCGTACCACTCCCGTCATGCGTCGCATGGTCGCCGAGACGCGGCTGCACCCGGCGGATCTGGTGCTGCCCGCGTTCGTGCGGGAGGGCATCAGTGCGCCCGTCGCGATCGGGTCGATGCCGGGGGTGGTGCAGCACACCAGGGACACGCTGAGGAAGGCCGCCGTGGAGGCGGTCGAGGCGGGGGTCTCCGGGATCATGCTGTTCGGCGTGCCGGAGGAGTCCAAGAAGGACGGGCTCGGCACCGCGGGGACCGACCCGGACGGGATTCTGCAGGTCGCGCTGCGGGACGTGCGGGCGGAGGTCGGAGACGACCTGATCGTCATGTCCGACCTGTGTCTGGACGAGTTCACGGATCACGGGCACTGCGGCGTCCTGGACGAGCAGGGGCGGGTCGACAACGACGCGACCCTGGAGCGGTACGCCGAGATGGCGCAGGTCCAGGCCGACGCGGGCGCCCATGTGGTGGGCCCGAGCGGCATGATGGACGGCCAGATCGGCGTCATCCGTGACGCGCTCGACCAGACCGAGCACGAGGACGTGTCGATCCTCGCCTACACGGTGAAGTACTCGTCGGCGTTCTTCGGCCCCTTCCGCGAGGCCGTCGGCTCGTCCCTGCAGGGCGACCGCAAGACGTACCAGCAGGACCCGGCCAACAGCCGTGAGTCCCTGCGGGAGTTGGCGCTCGACCTCGAAGAGGGCGCCGACATGGTGATGGTCAAGCCCGCCGGGCCCTACCTCGACATCCTGGCCAAGGTCGCCGAGGTGTCCGACGTGCCCGTGGCCGCGTACCAGATCAGTGGCGAGTACGCGATGATCGAGGCGGCGGCGGAGCGCGGCTGGATCGACCGGGACAAGGCGATCATGGAGTCGCTGACCGGGATCAAGCGGGCCGGGGCGCAGATGATTCTCACGTACTGGGCCACCGAGGTGGCGCGGAAGCTCTAGGCGCCTCTTTCGGGGCGTGCGCGCGGGCGATGGCGTCCGCGGATCACAGCGGTTGGAGTCTCTTGACTTCAACCGCTGTTGAGGTTCGAGGGTAGGGGTATCGAATCGATCCCACGTCCGGGAGGACCAGATGCACGCCGTTGTTCTTCATGAGTTCGGGCCCGCCGCGAACCTCTCCTACGAGAGCGTGCCCGACCCGGTGCCCGGGCCCGGCCAGGTGCGGGTGGCCGTACGGGCCGCCGGGGTGCACTTCGTCGAGACCGTGATGCGGGCCGGGGCCGCCAGCGATCTCGCGCCGCCGCTGCCGGAGCTGCCGTCGATCTTCGGCGGGGAGGTCGCCGGGGTGGTCGACTCCGTGGGGCCCGGCGTGGGGCAGGAGTGGCTGGGGCGGAACGTGGTGACCGCGCGGGGCGGCCCTGGCGGGTACGCGGAGCTGGCCGTCGCCGAGGTGGACGAGCTGCACGCGGTGCCCGAGGGCCTCGGCTTCGAGGCCGCCGTCGCGATGGTCGTCACGGGGGCCACCACCATGGGGCTGCTCGACGTCGCCGAACTGCGCCCCGACGACGTGGTGTTGGTGACCTCGGCCGCCGGGGGCGTGGGGCGGCTCGTGGTGCAGTACGCGCACGAGATGGGCGCCACCGTGGTGGGCGTGGCGGGCGGGCCCGGCAAGGTCGCCGCCGTGCGCAAGCTCGGGGGCGGGGGCGGTGCCGAGGTGATCGGCGTCGACTACGGCGAGGACGGGTGGGCCGACGAGGTGCGCGCCCGGATCGGCGGACGGCGCGTCACCGTCGTCCTCGACGGGGTGGGCGGCGAGAAGGCCGCCACCGCGTTCGAACTGCTCGCCGACGGCGGGCGGTTCGTGTCCATCGGGTCCGCGTCCCAGGTGGAGTTCGTGCCGGACGACGCGGTGCTCGCCGAGCGCGGCATCACGTACAGGAACGCGCTCCTCGAACTCCTCGGGAACCCCGAGGCGCGGCCCGATCAGGAGCGGCGCTCCCTCGCTGCCGCCGCCGCGGGACGGCTCACCCCCGCCGTCCAGTCGTTCCCGCTGGCCCACGCCGCCGAGGTGCACGCGGCGCTGGAGCGGCGGGAGACGACCGGCAAGGTGGTGCTGGTCCCGTGATGCCGTGGCGGCTCGGGCCGTTCGCGCCCTACGGGGTCCTGAGCGGCTCGGGGGCCTTGAGCAGGTCGACCATGCGGGACAGGCCGTCGGCGCCGTACCCCTCCGCGACCGCGCGCTCCAGGAGCGCCCGCAGCGGCGTGAACAACTGGTCGCTGACGCCGTGTTCGGCGAGCGTCTCGGTGAAGTTGGGCAGCACCGCCAGGTTCATCTCCAGGTTGGACACGTCCGTCAGATGCTGCCCGGAGTCGATGGCCTCGGCGGTGCCCGGCACGATCCCGTGGGTCATGGCGACGACCCAGTCCAGGAGCAGCGGCGCGAAGTCCTTCGCGGGCACGCCCGCGCTGCCGACCAGCGCGTAGGCCTGGGCGACGCCGAGGCCCATGCCGTACATGCCGGTGAGCAGCGACAGGTCCCACAGCGCGGCGAGGCCCGCGTCGGTGCCGACCCACTTGGTGTCGGCGAGCGCGGCGAGCGTGTCGCGGTGGCGTGCGTACGCCTCCTCGTCGCCGCTGTAGAGGATGTACGCGCCCGGGCCCGCGATCATCTGCGGTACGGCCATGATGCCGCCGTCGACGTAGGCGATCCCGTGCTCCTGCGCCCAGGCCGCCAACTCCCGTGCCTGGGACGGCGTTCCGTTGGTGAGGTTCACCAGGGTGCGGCCGCGCAGTTCCTCGGTGAGCGGCTCGAACAGCTCGCGCACGCTGTCGTTCGTCGTCAGGCAGGCGATCACGAGCGGGCTCGCGGTGACCCCGGCCGCAGGGGTGTCGGCCGGGGTCGCGCCCTGTGCGACGAGCGGCCCCGTCTTGGCCGCCGTGCGGTTCCAGACCGTCGTGGGGTGGCCCGCCTTCAGGAGGGCCGAGGCCAGGGCGGAGCCCATCAGGCCGAGGCCGAGGACGGAGACGGGGTGCTGGGTCGGGGTGTGGTCGGTGGCGGGCACGGGGGCTCCTTCGAGGGTGCTTCGGAGCGGGCGCGGGGCGCCCGTCTCGCTGTTCTCGCTGAGGTGTTCCGAGGAACACCTCGATCCTCGCCGTGCCCGCACTCACCGACAAGTACCGACTATTTAGTGAGGTACTCACCAAAAGGTGAGTGAGCGGCGGCCGTTCGACGGCCGGGGACTACCAGGCCAGCGCGTCGGACGCCTTGGACTGCCAGTACGTGACGAACGCCGTGTCGTCCACGTACACGCCGCCGGTGGGCAGCTTCGGCTTGGTCATGCTGCCGGCGCCGCCGTTCATCTGGCGGTTGGAGAAGAGCACGCCGAGCTTCTTGGTCTTGTAGCCGTCGGTGCCCTCGGGCGACTCGGTGCGGATGCCCGCGTACGCCGACTGGCCCGGCTTCAGGGTGACCACGGCCTGCGGAATGCTGTCGCGCAGGACGGCGGTCGCGGACTGCGCCTGGCCGAAGCGCAGGTACGGGGCGTGGTACGCGTAGCAGGTCTTGGTGCCGGTGTTCTTGGCCCGCAGGAGCAGGTGGTTGACGGGGCGGTCGACCTTCTTGACCGTCACCTTGGTGTTGGCGGCCGTGCAGGTGACCGGGGCGGCCTTGGCGCCGGTGCCGCTCGCGGCGGCGCTGCCCGCGAAGGCCGGGACGGAGAGGGCCGCGGTCAGGGCGAGTGCGGTGGCGGCGGTGCGGGTGCGGAACGTGGTGCGCATGGGGTGCCTTCTTCTCTTGTCTTGGGTGAATGATGGTGCGTTGGTCTGGGTGTGGTGGTGTGGTGGTGTGGTGGTGCGGTGGTGCGGTGGTGCGTCAGGGTGCGGTGGTGCGGTGGTGCGTCAGGACGCGAGGGCGTCCGCCGAGTCGCTCAGCCAGTACGTGACGCGCAGCTTGTCGTCGATGTGCACGCCCTTGGCCTGGAGCGCCGCGTCGGTGAACTTGTCGCTGCCCTGGAAGCCGACCTGGAGGCCCTGCGCGGTGCGGCCCTCGCCGCCGCTGCCGTCGCCCGCCGAGAGGATCGCCGCCGCGTAGCCCTTGGCGCCGGGCTTCAGCGAGGTGACCGCCTGCGGCTTGCTGTCCTCGATGACCGGGGGCACCGACTGGGCGTCGTCGAACTTGAGGATCGGGTAGCCCGCCAGGTCGCACATCGTGGACCCGGTGTTGGTGATCGTGATCAGCATGTAGTTGAGGGGGCGGGACACCGGCGCGGCGGCGACCGAGGTGTTGTCCGCCGTGCACGGGGTGCGGTTGGCGGGGTCGTTCGGATCGGAACCCGTGCCGCCGCCCGTGTTCTCGCCGCCGCCGGACGAGCCGGAGCCCTCGCTGCCGGAGCCGCCGCCCGAGTCGGCGCCGCCGAGCGCCTCGCCCGACCCGCTCTTGCCCTTGCCCCCGGAGGAGCTCCCGGCGGCGTCCTCGGCGGAATCCTTCGCGGTGGACGAGGAGTTCGCGGCGCCTTCGTCCCGCGTTCCGGACGCGTCGTCGTTGCCGCAGGCGGTGAGCGTGAGCGCGGCGACGGCGAGCGTCGCGGCGGCGAACAGGCGGGTACGGGAGCGGCGGGCGGAGGCAGACATGGGTGATCTCTTCCTTCGGAATGTGACGGGAGCGACGTGCGCCGCTCCGAGGACTTGGCGGGAGCGGCGTGCTTGGATGACCCCAGCTTGTGCGGCGTGTCGTCCCGGTGGCCAGAGCGGCCGGACAACGAGGGACACTGGAACGCTCGTACCGGCTCTGACCTGCGGGAACAGGGGTTCCTTGGAACGGTCGGCTGGAATGGCGGACAGGGGTGGAGGAAGCGTGGGGTCGGGTGATCTCGCAGCGTTGCTGCGGGAATTGAAGGACCGGTCGGGGCTCAGCTACGGAGTCCTCGCCAAGCGGCTGCATGTGAGTACGTCGACACTGCACCGGTACGTGAACGGCACTGCCGTGCCGACGGAGTTCGCGCCGGTGGAGCGCCTCGGCAGACTCTGCAGGGCGAGCCCCGAGGAGCTGGTGGAGCTGCACCGGCGGTGGATCGTGGCGGATGTGTCGCGGGGGCGGAAGACCGAGGGAGCGGCGGGGGCCGCCACGGGAGTTGAGGCTTCTGAGGTTGCTGAGGCCGGGGTTGCTGAGTCGGGTGCTGGGGCCACTGGAGCCACCGAGACCCGTGAGCCCGTCGAGCCCCGTGAGCCCGTCGAGGCCACCGCGCCCACCGAAGCCGTCGCCGCGTTCCGGCCCGACCCGCCCGACCCGGACCCCGACCCCCACCCGGAAGCCGCCCCCCACCCGGAGCCCGAGCTCTCCCCCGTCTCCAGCACCCCCGCCCCCGGCGTCACCACCCCCTGGGCACGCCGAGTCGGCCGCCTGTCCCGCCTGCGCCGGCGGCAGCTCGCCGTGGTCGGCGCGGCCGGCGTCGTCCTCGCGCTCGGCGGCACCGCGCTCGCGCTGCAGAACGCGTCCGGCGGCTCGGACGGCGGGCGCGACAAGGCGGTCGACCGGGCCCTGCCCACGGCCGACGAGGCCCCGTCCGGGACGGGGCGGAGCCCGGACAGGAACCCGTCCGCCACACCCTCCGCCAAGGAGGACCAGGACGACAAGGGCAACAAGGGCAAGCAGGACAAGGCGAAAGGGAAGGGCGAGGGAAGCCAGGGGAAGGACGGAGAGAGCGGGGGCGGCACGTCCTCCGGCGGCGACCGCCCCGGCACCGGCTCGTCCGGCGCCGCGAAGGGCACCCCCGTCACCGCCCGCGTACGGCCCTTCCCCTACTACCCGACCCCGTGCGCCCAGAACTTCCTCATCGACCGGGATCCGGACGAGGTGCTGCAGCCGCCCTCCGAGCGGGAGGCGCCGACCTGGGTGCGGGCCATGGGCGGGGTCCAGGCCGCCGGCGGGTTCGTCGAGATCACCCTCCAGGGCACCGGCGACGACACCGTCGTACTGGAACGCCTCGACGTCGACGTGCGCAGCAAGAGCGCGCCGCTGAAGTGGAACAGCTACCAGTCGGGCAACGGCTGCGGCGGCCCCGTCGGCATCAAGTCCTTCGACGTCGACCTCGACCGGGCCCAGCCCACCGCCGTCCCCAAGTCCGGGCAGCGCAACTTCCCGTACAAGGTGAGCGAGTCCGACCCCGAGGTCTTCTACATCGAGGTCGGCACCAAGAACTTCGACGCCCTGTGGTCCCTCAACCTGCAGTGGTCGAGCGGCGGGCGCAGCGGGGTCCTTCGCATCGACGACGGGGGCAAGCCGTTCCGCACCAGCTCGGACCGGGGGCGCCCGGAGTACAAGTGGCCGAACGGTGCCACGAAGTGGAGCAGGGAGGAGCCGCAGTCGCCCGACCAGGGCTGAGCGGGCCCATGGAGCCCTGCCGTCCGCATTCCGAAAAGGGTGTCGCGGGCGGCGCTCCCATGTCTACCCTGCCGTGACCCACGTACCGGGAGGGACTCCACGATGACCGCCGCCAGCAGTGCCACCGCCGCCCCCACGCCGCCGCTCGCCGCGCGTGCCGCTGCGATCGGGGGCTCGCCGGTACGGGACATCCTCGCGGTCACCGCCCGGCCCGAGGTCATCAACTTCGCGGGCGGTCTGCCCGCGCCCGAACTCTTCGACGCCAAGGGCGTCGCCGCCGCGTACCAGGCCGTCCTCGCGGACGCGCCCGGGCGTGCCCTGCAGTACTCCACCACCGAGGGCGAGCCCGCCCTGCGCGGTGCCGTCGCCGAGCGGTACAGCACCCGAGGGCTCGCCACCGGCGCCGACGACATCCTCGTCACCACCGGGTCGCAGCAGGCCCTCTCGCTGCTCGCCACCGCCCTCGTCGAGCCCGGCGACACCGTCCTCGTCGAGAACCCCTGCTACCTGGCCGCCCTCCAGGTGTTCGCCTTCGCCGGGGCGCACGTCGTGCCCGTCCCCGGGGACGCCGACGGCGTCGACCCCGAGGCCCTCGACGCGCTCGTCGCCCGGCACCGGGCCAAGCTGCTCTACACCGTGCCCACGTTCCAGAACCCGACCGGGCGGACCCTGCCGCTCGCGCGGCGGACCGCCGTCGCCGAGGTCGCCGCCCGGCGCGGGCTGTGGATCGTCGAGGACGATCCGTACGGGGAGCTGCGGTTCGAGGGGGAGCGGGTGCCGTGGATCGCCTCCCGGCCCGGCGCCGAGGACCGGACCGTGGTCCTCGGGAGCTTCTCCAAGGTCATGGCGCCGGGGCTGCGGCTCGGGTGGCTGCGGGCGCCGGCCGCGCTGCGGCGGGCCTGCGCCATCGCCAAGCAGGCCGCCGATCTGCACACGCCGACCGTCAACCAGCTCGCCGCCGCCTGGTACTTGGAGCGGTACGACCTGGACGCGCACGTGGGGCGGGTGGCCGGGGTGTACCGGGAGCGGCGGGACGCGATGCTCGCGGGGCTCGGGGACGCGCTGCCTGCCGGGGCCCAGTGGAATCGGCCCGAGGGCGGGATGTTCCTCTGGGTGCGGTTGCCCGAGGGGTACGACGCGGGGGAGCGGTTGCCCGGAGTCGTGGGGCACAACGTGGCTTACGTGCCGGGGGCGCCGTTCTATGGGGGCGCCCCGGACCCCCGGACGCTGCGTCTGTGCTTCGTGACGCAGACGCCCGAGGAGATCGCCGAGGGCCTGCGGCGGCTTCGGCTGGGGCTCGCCTAGGAGTTACAGGCGTTCCGGGGTGCGGATGCCCAGGAGGGTCATGCCCTGGTGGAGGGTGCGGGCCGTGAGGTCGCAGAGGAACAGGCGGTTCTCGACCTGGGCCGGGGTGTCCGCCTTCAGGACGGGGCACTGGTCGTAGAACGTCGTGTACAGCGACGCCAGTTGGTACAGGTACGCGGCGAGCTTGTGCGGGGCGTACTCCGCGGTCGCGTCCGCGAGCACCTCGCCGAACGCGTCCAGGTGCAGGCCGAGGGCCCGCTCCGCCGGGGCGAGTTCGACCTCGGCGTGGGCGAGTGGGCCCGTGCCCTCGGCCCGGCGCAGGATCGACTTGATGCGGGCGTAGGCGTACTGGAGGTAGACCGACGTGTCGCCGTTGAGGGAGACCATCTGGTCCAGGTCGAACTTGTAGTCGCGGTTCGCCGAGGTGGAGAGGTCCGCGTACTTCACGGCGCCGATGCCGACGTACCGGCCGTTCTCGACGATCTCCTGCTCGCTCAGGCCCACCTTCTCGGCCTTCTCGCGCACGACCGCCGTGGCCCGCTCGACGGCCTCGTCGAGGAGGTCCTCCAGGCGCACCGTCTTGCCCTCGCGCGTCTTGAACGGCTTGCCGTCCGCGCCGAGCACCGTGCCGTAGCCCATGTTGTGCGCGGTGACCTCGTCGCTCAGCCAGCCCATCCGGCGGGCCGCCTCGAAGACCATGCGGAAGTGCAGCGACTGGCGTACGTCCACGACGTACAGCAGGGACGTGGCGTGCAGGCCGACGACGCGGTCGCGGATCGCGGACAGGTCGGAGGCCGCGTACCCGAAGCCGCCGTCGGCCTTCTGCACGATCAGCGGCACCGGCTGGTCGTCCTTGCCGCGGATCTCGTCGAAGAAGACGACGAGCGCGCCGTCGGAGCGCACCGCGACACCGGACTCCTCCAGGAGCCGGGCCGTCTCCGGCATCATGTCGTTGTACGCGGACTCGCCGACGATCTCGTCGTCGCGGACCTCCATGTCCAGCTTCTCGAAGACCGAGTAGAAGTAGACCTTCGACTCGTCCACGAACCGCTGCCACAGGTCGAGGGTCTCCTTGTCGCCGGACTGCAGGGCGACGACCCGCTTGCGGGCCCGCTCCTTGAACGCCTCGTCGGCGTCGAAGACCGCGCGCGAGGCCTTGTAGACCCGGTTCAGGTTCGACATGGCCTGGTCGCCGTCGGTGTCGGTCTCGGGGGACAGCTCGTCGGGGTGCTCGATCAGGTACTGGATGAGCATGCCGAACTGGGTGCCCCAGTCGCCGATGTGGTGGCGGCCGATCGTCTTCTCGCCGGTGAAGTCCAGCATCTGCCGCAGGGCGTCGCCGATCACCGCGGAGCGCAGGTGGCCGACGTGCATCTCCTTGGCCACGTTCGGCTGGGCGTAGTCGATGACCGTCGTGCCCGGCTTGTCCTTGAGCGGGACGCCGAGGCGGTCGCCGTCGGCCGCGCGGGCGGCGAGGGTCTCGGTGATCGCCCGGTCGGTGACCGTGACGTTCAGGAAGCCGGGCCCGGAGACCTCGACGTCGGCGAGCAGGTCACCGCCTGTGATCTTCTCGACGACCTGCGTGGCCAGCTCGCGCGGGTTGGCCTTGGCCTTCTTCGCGAGCGCGAGGATGCCGTTGGCCTGGAAGTCCGCCCGGTCGCTTCGTCGCAGCAGCGGGTCCGCGGCGCCGGACTCCGGCAGGGCTGCCGAGAGGGCGTCCGCGAGACGCTGGTGGACGGATGCGGCGAGGGACGTGACCGGGGCCATGGGCTTCCGTTCTGGTAAATGGCGTGCATCAGGGTGAGCGTCAAGTGTCCCATGGGGAGGGACGCCGGTTCGCCTCATAAAACGCGGCCCGGCCGCCGGGGCGGACGCGACCTGGCCGCCGCGGCCGGAGCAACCCCGGACCGAGTCCTTCCGTCTGGGACAATGGCTTACGCCAGATTCCCTGAATCCCGAGGAACAAGAGGACGTGCCGATCGTGGCTCAGAGCACCGATACCACCGACTGGGTCTCCCGCTACGCGGACGAGGTCATCGCCGAGTCGGAGCGTCGTGCCCCGGGCAAACCGGTCACTGTCGCCTCGGGCCTGTCCCCCTCCGGCCCCATTCACCTGGGCAATCTGCGCGAGGTCATGACCCCGCACCTGGTCGCCGACGAGATCCGCCGCCGCGGCCACCAGGTCCGGCACCTGATCTCCTGGGACGACTACGACCGGTACCGCAAGGTCCCGGCCGGTGTCCCCGGCGTCGACGAGTCCTGGGCCGAGCACATCGGCAGGCCCCTGACGTCGGTGCCCGCGCCCGCCGGTTCGGCGTACCCGAACTGGGCCGAGCACTTCAAGGCCGCGATGGCCGCGTCCCTCGCCGACCTCGGCGTCGAGTTCGACGGGATCAGCCAGACCGAGCAGTACACGTCGGGGGCGTACCGCGAGCAGATCCTGCACGCGATGCGGCACCGCGCCGACATCGACGCGATCCTCGACCAGTACCGGACCAAGAAGGACCCGGCCAAGGGCAAGAAGCAGCAGAAGCCCGCCGACGAGGCCGAGCTGGAGGCCGCGGAGGGCTCCGGCGCGGCCGCCGAGGACGACGGCAGCGGCGGCGCGGGCGGGTACTTCCCGTACAAGCCCTACTGCGGCCAGTGCGGCAAGGACCTGACCACCGTCACCTCCTACGACGACGACTCCACGGAGCTGGCCTACGTCTGCACGGCGTGCGGCTTCGAGGAGACCGTGCGCCTCAGCGAGTTCAACCGCGGCAAGCTGGTCTGGAAGGTCGACTGGCCGATGCGCTGGGCCTACGAGGGCGTGATCTTCGAGCCCAGCGGCGTGGACCACTCCTCGCCCGGCTCATCGTTCGTCGTCGGCGGCCAGATCGTGCGGCAGATCTTCGACGGCGTGCAGCCGATCGGCCCGATGTATGCCTTCGTGGGCATCAGCGGCATGGCCAAGATGTCGTCGTCCCGCGGCGGCGTGCCCACCCCGGCCGACGCCCTGAAGATCATGGAGGCGCCGCTCCTGCGCTGGCTGTACGCCCGCCGCAGGCCGAACCAGTCCTTCAAGATCGCCTTCGACCAGGAGATCCAGCGGCTCTACGACGAGTGGGACAAGCTCGCCGCGAAGGTCGCCGACGGCTCCGTGCTGCCCGCCGACGCCGCCGCGTACACGCGCGCCGTGGGCACCGCCGCGGGACCGCTGCCGACGACGGCGCACCCGCTGCCGTACCGCACGCTCGCCTCCGTCGCCGACATCACCGCGGGCGCTGAGGACCAGACGCTGCGCATCCTGTCCGAGCTGGACCCGGCCGACCCGCTCGCCTCCCTCGACGAGGCGCGGCCCCGGCTCGACAAGGCCGAGGCGTGGATCAACACGCACGTCCCCGCCGACCAGCGCACGGTCGTGCGGGACGAGCCCGACAAGGAGCTGCTCGGCTCCCTCGACGAGGAGGGCCGCGAGTCGCTGCGGCTGCTCCTGGACGGCCTGGACTCGCACTGGTCCCTGGACGGCCTGACCCACCTCGTCTACGGCGTCCCCAAGGTCCGCGCGGGCTTCGCCGCCGACGCCGGGCCCAAGGAGCTGCCGCCGGAGATCAAGACGGCCCAGCGGACGTTCTTCGCGCTCCTGTACCACCTGCTCGTGAGCCGGGACACCGGGCCGCGCCTGCCCACGCTGCTGCTCGCGGTGGGGGCGGACCGGGTGCGCAAGCTGCTCGGCGCGTAGCGGTACGCCTGGGAGCGCCCAGGCACGCGTCAAGGGGGGCGGGTCCACTTCGGACCCGCCCCCCTTCGCGCGCTGCCGCCCTGTGCATCCTTCGGACTACCCCGGATTCGGCCCCCGGCACGACGTACCGTCTTGTCGCGCCGGAGATCCTTGATCCATGAAGGAAATCATCGCCATCATCGGTTGGATCGTCGGCGTCCAGGGGGCACTCGGCCTCGCGGGACGCCTCTTCGGGGACGGCCCCTGGGGCCTGGTGCACAAGTGGTGGGACATCCCCACCGCCGGGTACGCGGTGCTGCTCGCCGTCGGCGCCGTTCTCGCGTTCTACGGGGAGCAGGGCAGGGCGCGGGCCCGGCGGTAGGGAACGTCCGGCCGTGTCGCCGTCAGCCTCGTGAGCCGACGCGGCCGCGCACGGCGTGCACGCCCGTGATGACCGCGGCCATCCAGAAGCACGCGCCCGACACGGCCGTCCCCGGCGGCACGTGGAGCACCAGGGCGAAGACGCACACGAAGGCGCCGAGGGCGACTCCGGTGGCCATCGCCGTCACGTCACGCCAGACCGACGTCGCCGGTCTGCCGGTGGACATCAGGATTCCCACGGACAGGAGCATCAATACGGCTCCGCTGTAGATGAGCCAGGAACTGCTCAAGGCCGTTCTCCACTCACTCGCAGGAACGCCGCTCTACTTGCAGTATCCGCCGGAGTACTGGCCGGGAACGAAAATGCCCGCGGCGAACTTCACCTTGATGCACTTCTTCGCGTTCTTCGCCTTCAGCGCGGTGGTGGTGATAACCGCGGCGTGCGCGCCCCAGTAGATGTTCAGGCCGGGCGGCAGGAATCCCGAAACGACGCCGGACAGGGCGCCGTTGTCGGCGATCTTCCGGGTCTCGCTCTTGTTGAAGTACGCGGTGCCGGTCACGATGCCCCACGTCAGCTTGGGGTCGGCGACGACGGGGAACGCGGTCTTGTCGTTCGTCTCGATCGTCTGGACGAGGTCCTTGCCGTCCAGCTTGTAGCTGGTGGGCACCGCGTCGCCGTTGGCGTCCTTGGCCCACGGCGCGTCGATGGCGCCGACCGGGACGTGCACGCCGTCGGCGCTCTCGCGGTGCAGCGCGAAGCCGCCCCGGCCGTCCGGGGTGATGTCGGTCCCCTGCGGCAGGTCGAGCCGGAAGCGGTGGCTCTCGGGGGCCTTGGCGTCCTTGAGGGTGACCAGCGTCCGGGCGCCGCCGTCGGTGGTCGGCTGCACGGCGATGTCGGTGGCGGCCGCGGCGTCGCGGTAGACGACGGTGCCCGCGCCGGCCTTGACACCCGCGACGCCCTTGGCGTCCGGCAGGGTGAGGCCGAAGGAGCCGTTGTCGGTGGCGCCGTTGAGGGTGCCGTTCGCCTTGTCGGGGGCGGTGATCGTGACGTCGCCGCCCTCGGTGGCGGTGACGGCCTTGGCGGGCGTGCCGGGGGCCGCGGCGGAGGGTGCGATGTCGCCGGTGCCGGTGGCCTTCTCCACCACGGCGGCGGCGTTGCCCGCGTCCCCGGCGCGGGTGCTGCCGGTGTCGGCGTTGGCGGGGATCGCGGTGGCGAACAGGGCGGCACCGGCGGTGGCGGCGACTGCGGCGGCGGCGAACTTGCCCTGGCGGCGGTGAGTGCTGATGTGCACGCGCCGTACTCCTTTGAACGTGCATTTCAGGCATAGCAAGCAGCCCCGCCCTGTTGGGGCAAAGGGCACTTGACTGCCTTTGTGGTCGAGACCGACACCATCATGATCACAACGGATCCGCTGTGACGGAAGCCATAATTCCGCAACGGATTTCGATCAAGGTGAGGTGGACGGCCTCAACGACCATGGGATCTCAGGCAAGATGGAGGAGTGGCCTATGATTCGACCTCTCGTCGGGAGGGGCTGAGGGGCCGTCATGGGCTTGGAGCCCTTGATTCCGGCGGTACTTGGGTCCGGAGCGTGCCGTCCTAGGCGCGCCGCCTGCGCCGTACGACGAGGAAGGCGCCCACCGCGGCCACGGCGACCGCGCCCGCCGTGGCGGCGACGACGGCCGCCGTGTTCGACTCCTCGTCGTCCTGGGCCGCGTCCACACACCGGGAGCCGTCGGCGGGGCCGCCCGCCTCGACCGTCACCTCGCCGGCCATCGTGTCCTCGCCGGGGTGCACCGGCTCGGCGAGACGCACCGCGTAGGTGCCGGGTGCGGCGTCGCAGCGGACCTTGGCGTGCGCCGCCAGCGAGACCTTGCCCGTGGACCTCAGCTCCACCGCGTCCACGAACGCCTCGGACCGCACGGTCGCGCCGTCGTCGAGCTCCGGGTTCACCGTGGACAACTTGACCCGCGCGCCCGGCGGTACCGAGCCCGGCGCGACGGTCAGTTCGCCCTTGCCGTCCGAATCCGCGGCGGCGCTCGGAATAACCGCGAGAGAAAGAGCGAGCGTGAAAGCTCCGACGGCGGCGGCGTTTATGCGTGGCATAGGATGCAGTCCTCAGGTGCGGACGACCGGAGTTCATTCCGGCCGCAGGATCCGTTCGTCGCGATCCTACCCAGGGGGGTCTCTGAGCAGCTCTTTGACCACGACTGCTCAGTTATCCGGAACGTGATCGAGTCCGTGCCGTGTGAGGTGTCAAAAACCCGCTAACAGAAGGTTTGTTGTGCGTATTTCTCGTCGGCTCCGTACGGTCGCCGTGGGGGTGGGTGGCGTATTGCTCGCCGCTCTGGCGACCACCGCGTCCGCGGTGGAGAGCAAGGACCGGAGCAAGGACCGGAGCACGGTCCAGAGCAAGGACCGGGGCAAGCCCTCGTGGACGGTGGAGGACGCGGAGGAGTTCTGGACGTCCGCGCGCATGCGGTCGGCGACACCGCCGCCGACCGTGGAGGGCGGGACGCCGGGCGGCACCGACACCGGCACTGACACCGACACCGGCACCGCGAAGGCAGACGCCGACCCCTCCCACCCCGCGAAGCGCGGCGCCCGCGCCTCCGGTCCCACGCTGTACGCGGCGAGCTCCGAGACGTTCTACGAAGGCTCCAAGACCATCGGCGTGCTCTACTACGTCGACAACGGCATGGCCTCGCACCACTGCACGGCCAGCGTCGTGCACAGCCCCAAGGGCAATGTCATCCTCACCGCCGGGCACTGCGGCAACGGCAGCAAGTACGCCTTCGTGCCCCAGTACCGCACCGGCAAGCCCGCGTCCCAACAACCCAACGGCATCTGGGCGATCGACCGCGTCTTCAAGGACCCGCGCCACACCGACACCGGCCCCGGTTCGAACCTCGACTTCGCCTTCGCGACCGTCAAGCCCGACAAGCTCGGCCGCGACGTCGAGCAGATCACCGGCGCCAACACCCTCACGCGGACGCCCTCGTACAAGGTGTGGGTCGACGTCATCGGCTATCCCAGGGTGAAGCACGACCCCAAGGACCAGGCGATCAAGTGCCGGACCAAGACGACGCGCCTCACCGGGTACCGGCAACTGCGCATGGAGTGCGGCGGGTTCCACGGCGGCACCTCCGGCAGCCCCTGGCTGATGAACTACGACGAGAGGAAGAAGACCGGCCAGGTCGTCGGGAACCTCGGCGGCGTGGGCGGCGGCGGAGCCACCTCCGACGTCTCGTACAGCCCGTACTACGACAACGAGGTGTTCAAGCTCTACCAGGACGCCGTCGACAACGTCGCCGCGGTGAAGCGGCCGCCGCTGCCCTACAGCCCCGGCACCGGTGAGACCTGGCAGCACGCCAGGCAGCTGGCCTCCGGCGACTACACCGGCGACGGCAAGGCCGACCTGCTCGTCGTCTGGAAGGACGGCGAGGTCACCCTCTACACCGGCAACGGCAACGGCGGCTTCTCCGGCGAGCGCCGCCTCAAGGCGGCCAACAGCACCTGGAAGCACGCCACGACCGTCACCGGCGGCGACTTCACCGGCAACGACACCGCCGACCTCATGGTGCGCTGGTCCGACGGCGAGGTCACCCTTTACCCCGACGTGAGCCCCGCTGGATTCGGCCGTGAGATCAAGCTCGCCGACGCCAAGTCCGTCTGGAAGCACGCCGACCAGATCACCGCGGGCCGCTTCACCGCCAACAAGTGGACCGACGACCTCGTCGTGCGCTGGAGCGACGGCGAAGTCACCCTCTACGGCGACGTCGACGGCCGCGGCTTCAAGAAGGAGACCAAGCTCCAGAAGCCCAACGGCACCTGGAAGCACGCCACCCTGCTCACCAGCGGCGACTTCACCGGCAACGCCAACTGGGACATCATCGTCCGCTGGACCGACGGCGAGCGCACCCTCTACCAGGACGTGAACACCACCGGCCTCGGCAAGGAGACGCAGATGCAGGCGCCCAACGCCCTGTGGAAGCACGCCCAGGCGATGACCGCGGGCAGCTACACCGCCAACGGACGCCCCGACGACCTCATCGTCCGCTGGAGCGACGGCGAGGTGACCCTCTACGCCGACACCAGCACCCGGCTCGGCGCGGAGCGCACCGTCGTCCCGCCGAAGGCGTCCTGACGGACCGCCAGGTCGTCTCCACCGGATCAGCTGATCGTGGCGCCGGGCGTGCCGTCGACGGACGCCCGGCGAGGCCCTAGCCGACCGCCAGGCTCGTGAACCTGATCGTGACGCTCTGGGCGTCGTCGGTCTGGGCGTTCTCGACCTTGACGACCCTGGGCTCCTGCAAGGTGTACTGCTTCGTCGGGTTGCCCATGGCGTCCACCATGCTGAGGGACGCCGTCGCGGGCTGGGTCCTGCCGTCGACCAGGTCGGTGAACTGCTGGGACCGCTCGGCACCGCGGACCACGGTCACCGTGCCCGGCCTCGGCTCGCCCGGGATGAGCCTGTTGGACGGGGTCTGCTCCATGACCTGGTCCAACTCGAGCCCGGAGACCGAGCTGAGGGGCTCCGTGGCGCCGTCGACGCTCCACTGGAACCGGTGGTTGGCGAGGACGTCGCCGCCGCCCAGGAGGCCCGGCTCCCCGCCTTCGGCCCGTGAGGACACCTCCGAGCGGCCCTTCGCGCCCTTGTCGGGCGACTTCGTACCCGACTCGGCCTTCTGGGACGCACGTGAGCTCGACGCGTCGGAGTCCGAGGAGTCGGACCCACACGCGGTCAGCAGCCCCAGGGACAGCAGGACGGCGGTGGCCACCCCGGCCATGCGGCGGCGCGAGCTGATGGTGGAACGGGTCATGGGAAGACTCCAACGGCTGGGTGAGTCGGACGACTTGAGTCTGTGAGCCGACCCGTCCCGGCCGCCACAAGCCGGGGGCAAGTTGGGAAGCTGGAACGCGCTGGTCCCTGCTGAGCAGGTGAAACGACGCATGGATGGAACGCCGGGGCGGGACGCCCACGGGGGTGGTCGCGGCAGCGCCCCGCTTCGTACGGCCTACTTGGGACCAGTGGGCCTTCGACGGCTCGTTGCCGTCGGAGCCGGAGCAGTCGGCCAACGTGAGGGTCGCGGCGTGAGCAGGGCGGTGGCGGTCCAGGGCCCGGCCGATGCGGACGCGATTGCGATAGCGGGTCACGGACACGCCCGGTTCGCGGGTGAAGGCCCGGCTCAAGCAGTACGGCGAGACCCCGAGCAGTTCTGCGAGTGGGAGCAGTCCGTGCGCGGCCGGGCGGTCGTGAGGAGCCGGCGGTGGGCGAGGTCGAGGCGGGCGTCGACGTAGACGCTCTGCGTGGCCAGGCGCGTGACATCGCCGTGACATGCCACAGCGCCGGCGTGAGGCTGATCGAGGTGCAGTCGTCGCCTCCGGCGGGAGGGGCGAAGTGCTCCTCCTCGCCCGGCACTCCGACGTAGGCCACTGCCGCTATGCGATGTGCTCGGCGTCCTCGTCCATCGCGCGCTGGTAGCGGTCGCGGAAGTCGCGGAGGTAGGGGCGCAGGGTGCTCTCCGTGAGAGGGCCGCCGGACTGGCCGGTCACGCCGTACAGGTCCATCAAGTAGAGGCTGAACTGGCGGGCGTTGGGGTAGTCGCCCCGCTCGCTCACGTATTTGCGGAAGGCGTTGAAGTACGCCTCGTCGCGGGTCATGTCGTCCGGCAGGCCGGAGCCTTCGGCGGCCGCGGGCTCGGGCAGCGGCTCCGGTTCCGGCTCCCGGGCCTGTTCGGGGGCAGGGACGGGCGCCTGCTCCTCGCGCGGGCCCGGGATCAGGTGGGCGTTCGCGAGGGGGCGGGTGCGGCCGGGGCCGGCCGGGACACGGAAGCCGGAGCCGTCGTCGGCGACTTCCGGAGCCTCGTGGGCCTGCTCGGGGTACGGCCCGCCTTGGTCGTACTGCTGGGCCTGCGCGAACTGCTGGGCCCGCGCGTAACGCTGCTGCTCGTACGCCTGCTGGTCGGCGTACTGCTGCTCCTCGTACGCCAGTTGCTCGTCGTAGCCCTGCTGCCCGTACCCCTGCTGCTGGGCCTGCTCCTCGTACCACTCGTCGTACGGAGCCTCCGGGTCGTACGACACCGGGCCTTCGGCGTACTGCTGCGGCGGCTGCGGGGCCGCGAACCAAGGGCTCACGTGGGTGCCGGGCTGCTGCTCGCCGGGGTTCGGGTGCTCCTCGGCGGGCGGGTGCTCCTCGGGGGCGGGCTCCGGCTCCGGGGCGGCCTGGGCCTCCGGGCGGGGCTCCGGGGACGGCGCCTTGGTGAGGGCCGCAGGGGTCTGCGGCTCGGCCTTCGTCAGCTCCGGCTTGGGGGCGGTGGCGGTGGTGGGGGCCTGGACGGGGGGCAGGACGGGCGGTTCGATGCCGGCCGCGGCGAGGCCCGCGGGGGCGGTCTCCGCGAGGGGGACGCCGTAGCGGGCCAGGCGCAGCGGCATCAGGGACTCCACCGGGGCCTTGCGGCGCCAGCCGCGGCCGAAGCGGGAGCGCAGGCGGGCCTGGTAGACCAGGCGCTCCTGCTCCAGCTTGATGACCTGGTCGTAGGAGCGCAGCTCCCACAGCTTCATCCGGCGCCACAGCAGGAACGTCGGCACGGGGGAGAGCAGCCAGCGCGTCATGCGCACGCCCTCCATGTGCTTGTCGGCCGTGATGTCGGCGATCCGCCCGATCGCGTGCCGGGCCGCCTCGACCGCGACCACGAACAGCACCGGGATGACCGCGTGCATGCCGACGCCCAGCGGGTCCGGCCAGGCCGCCGCGCCGTTGAAGGCGATGGTGGCCGCCGTGAGCAGCCACGCCGTCTGGCGCAGGAGCGGGAAGGGGATCCTGATCCAGGTCAGCAGGAGGTCGAGCGCCAGCAGGACGCAGATGCCCGCGTCGATGCCGATGGGGAAGACCATCGAGAAGGTGCCGAAGCCCTTCTTCTCGGCCAGCTCCCGCACGGCCGCGTACGACCCCGCGAAGCCGATCCCGGCGATGACGACCGCACCGAAGACGACGACCCCGATGAGTATCCGGTGCGTACGTGTCAGCTGCATCGCGGCCACCCGCGAACCCCTCCCTGTTCGGTGTGTTGCGAGCGATAGCCTGGCACACGCGTACGGGAACGTGTGTCCCGGTACGACCAGGCGCCCCCGCGCCGCCTTCCGGCCGCCGCCCCGCGCACGCCAACCAGCGGGCGCCGACGGGCAGTTGGGCCCGCACACGAGAGCGGGGCGGCCGGTGCTGCACCGGCCGCCCCGCTCACCCGGGCTTCGTCAGGACTTGGGCTTGCTGTCGCCCTTCGGCTTCGCGCCGTCCTCCGCGTCGTTCTCCGGCTTCGCGCCGGAACCGTCGGAGGCCTTGTCGTCCTTCGAGGCCTTGTCGTCCTCGCCGCCCTTGCTGTCCTTGTCGTCCTTGGGGGCGCCGGACGACTTGTCCGCGCCGCCCGCCCCGTTCGCCGCCGCGACCGCCGCGACGGCCTCCTTCGCGGCCTTCTGGGTGTCCTTGGCGAGGGACGCCTCGTCGGGGGACTTGTCGCCGGCGAGGCCCGCGCCGTTGTAGTCGACCGTGACGACGGCGTTCTCCACCCGGGCCACGAGCGTCTGCTGCTTGAAGGTGTCCTTCTCCTTCTTGACGTCGTAGCTCACCAGGGTCGCCTGGTCGCCCACGCCCGGCACCGGGGTGGTCTTGACGCCCTTGGCGTCCTTGGCCGCCTGGGCGTCCGTGACCTGCTTGGTGAAGTTGCCCTGGGCGCGCTTGGCGCCGCTGCCGAGGGACTGGTCGGACTCGAAGCGGTTCAGCGAGACGCGCAGCCAGCGGAACTGGGAGCCGTCGACGCCGTTGTTGTCGAGGCTGTCCCAGGTGCAGTTGCCGCGCGTCGAGACGTCGTCCGACGTGCCCGTCTTGCCCGCCTTGTTCTTCGTGGCGGGCACGAGGTCGCCGAGGGTCTTCTTCGAGAGCGTCGCGCAGGGCTCGGGCAGCTTGGCGAACGCGGCCTTCTCCACCGTCGCCGCCTTGTCGCCGGAGCCGCCCTCGGACCCGCCGGAGGCGGACGCGGAGGCGTCGCTGCCGGAGTCCTTCTTGTCCCCGTCCGAACCGGAGTCGCTGCTGCAGGCGGAGGCGAAGAGGATCACCGGTACGGCGGCGGCGCCCACCAGGACGCGGGTGAGTCGCTGACGCTGTCGCTGTGCGGGTCGGTGCATGGTTCCTTCACTCGTGTTCGCTCTTGGCGGCCGTGCCGTTCGATGGGGTCGTTGAGCCACCGTACGCGGTGTGCGACGCGGGTGACCCGGCTTCCGGCGAGCCCGTACGCCCTCGGAACGGCCCTCAGCCGTCGAACCTGTCGACCAGGTTTTCCGCCAGTTCGCGCGCGTTGTCCTGCATTTCCTTGGAGTCGGGGACCTCGGTCCTGCGGGCCGGCTGCTCGTCGTACGACACCGTCACGATCACGTTCGACGTGCGGAACACCACAGTCACGGTCCGCTGCCGGGTCGCCGACGCGGCCGTGGTCAGCACGTCGTCCAGGAACGCCTCGTCGCCGAGGTCGTCCAGGGTGCGCGGCTCGTACCCGGCGGGAGTCCCGTCGTCCGCCGTCGTGCCGTCGTCCGGCTCGCCGTCGGCCGCGGCGCCGTCGCCCTTCTTCACGGAGGCGTGGGCGGCGGCGGGGGTGCCCTGGGCGCGCGGGGAGCCAGACTTATCCGACTTGTCCGAGCTGCCCGGCTTGCCGGTCCCCTTGGGGCTGTCGGAGCCCTCCGGGCTCTCGGGCCCCTCCGTGTCGTCGTCGCCCTCGTCCGACCCCGAGGGCGGCGGCTCCGGGATGCCCGCGTCCCGCAGCTTCGTCCGATAGAGCTCCTGCGCCCGGGTGTCGTCGCTGACCGTCCCGTCGTACGACACCACGCGCTCGAAGTCGACGAGCAGATGGTGCGTCGCGTCCGCCGATTCGGACTTCCAGCGGCAGCCCACGCGCCGGTCGGTGTCGTACGTCACCGTGGCGGAGCCCGCGTACGCCTTCTCGCGCTGCTTGGCGTCCTCGATGTCCTTCAGGCCCGGCAGCATCGAGTCGAGCGTCGAGCTGTCGACGGCGCCGCAGGGCTCGGGCAGCGTGCGGTACTTGCCGGGCTCCGCGGCCGCCGTGGAGCTGCCGGAGTCGCCGGACTTGCCGTCGTCGCTCCCGCCGGTCCCCGAGCCGCCGGTACAACCGGCGAGCAGCGCCACCAGGAGCGCGGCTGTGCCCGGTACGTAGACCCTCCGCTGCACCGTGCTGGCTCCTCTCGACGTGGACGGGTCCGGCCGACCCGAGCGGGCCGGGCCACCGGGCCTGTCCGGCCTGGTTATTCGGTTGCCGCCGACGGACGGCCGGTGGACACAATGTGTATCGCACGCGCCGCTGTGGATGCCGGTCCGTTATCCCATACGTCGACCTTGGCACCGGTATTTGCGCTTCAAGTCTTTTGTTGTTGTACGGGGGAAAGAGGAAGCTATGTCGTACGTGGAGATGCCGGGGGCGAACGTCCCCATCCGGATGTGGGCGGACCCCAAGACGGTCGAGGGCGCCGCGATGCAGCAACTGCGCAACGTCACCACGCTGCCGTGGGTCAAGGGCCTGGCGGTCATGCCGGACGTCCACTTCGGCAAGGGCGCGACGGTCGGCTCCGTGATCGCCATGCAGGGCGCGGTGTGCCCGGCGGCGGTCGGCGTCGACATCGGCTGCGGGATGTCGGCGGTCAAGACGTCGTTGACGGCCGCGGACCTGCCGGACGACCTGTCGCGGCTGCGGTCGAAGATCGAGCAGGCTATTCCGGTGGGGCGGGGGATGCACGACGACCCGGTCGAGCCGGGGAAGTTCCACGGGGTGCCGACCGGGGGGTGGGACGACTTCTGGACGCGGTTCGACGGGGTGGCCGATTCGGTCAAGTTCCGTCAGGAGCGGGCGGTCAAGCAGATGGGAACGCTCGGGTCCGGCAACCACTTTGTCGAGTTCTGCCTCGACGAGTCCGGTTCGGTCTGGCTCATGCTGCACTCCGGCTCCCGGAACATCGGCAAGGAACTGGCCGACCACCACATCGGCGTCGCCCGCGAACTGCCGCACAACCAGGGCCTGGTGGACCGCGACCTGGCGGTCTTCATCGCGGACACCCCGCAGATGGCGGCGTACCGCAACGACCTGTTCTGGGCGCAGGAGTACGCGAAGTACAACCGCGCGCTGATGATGGCGCTCTTCAAGGACGTGGTCCGCAAGGAGTTCAAGAAGGCGGCGCCGACCTTCGAGCAGGAGATCTCCTGCCACCACAACTACGTGGCGGAGGAGCGGTACGACGGCATGGACCTGCTGGTCACCCGTAAGGGAGCGATCCGCGCGGGATCCGGCGACTACGGCATCATCCCGGGCTCGATGGGCACCGGCTCGTACATCGTGAAGGGCCTCGGCAACGAGGCGTCCTTCAACTCCGCATCGCACGGCGCGGGCCGGAAGATGAGCCGCAACGCCGCGAAGAAGCGGTTCTCCACGCAGGACCTGGAGGAGCAGACGCGGGGCGTGGAGTGCCGCAAGGACTCCGGCGTCGTGGACGAGATCCCGGGCGCGTACAAGCCGATCGAGAAGGTCATCGAGCGGCAGACGGACCTGGTCGCGGTGGTCGCGAAGCTCAAGCAGGTCGTGTGCGTGAAGGGCTGAGGCCCCGCTCCCGCGCGGTCGTGCGCGCTACTCCGCGTGCATGACCGCGTAGATCATGATGAACGCCACGATGTGGATGCCGAAGAGGAAGTACGCCAGGTACCACCACACCAGGCGTTCGTTCTTCTTCTCCTGGGCGAGGCGGCGGGACTCCTGTTCGTGGATGAGGCGGTCCAGGGGGTCCGGGGAGTCGGGCGAGCCGCCGGGGGTGCCGGGGTCGTCGGCGGCGTAGGTCATCACTGCTCCCGGTGGACCTTCGTGTTGGACGCCTGGGCGCGGGGGCGGACCACGAGGAGGTCGATGTTGACGTGGGGCGGGCGGGTGACCGCCCAGGTGATCGTGTCCGCCACGTCGTCGGCGGTCAGGGGCTCGGCCACGCCCGCGTAGACCTTGGCGGCCTTCTCCTCGTCGCCGCCGAAGCGGGTCAGCGCGAAGCCCTCGGTCCTGACCATGCCGGGGGCGACCTCGATCACCCGGACCGGGGTGCCGACGATCTCCAGGCGCAGGGTCTCGGCGAGGACGTGCTCGGCGTGCTTGGCGGCGACGTAGCCCCCGCCGCCCTCGTACGTGCCGTGGCCCGCCGTGGAGGAGACGACGACCACGGTGCCGTCGCCGCTCGCGGTGAGGGCGGGGAGCAGGGCCTGGGTGACGTTCAGGGTGCCGATGACGTTCGTCTCGTACATCTGGCGCCAGTCCGCCGGGTCGCCGGTCGAGACGGGGTCGGCGCCGAGCGCGCCGCCCGCGTTGTTCACCAGGACCGCGATCTCGCGGAACGCCGTCGCGAAGGTGTCGACGGCCGCGCGGTCGGTGACGTCCAGCTCGTACGCCGTGGCGCTGTGCCCGGCCTCCGTCAGCTCGGCGGCGAGCGCCTCGATGCGGTCCTTGCGGCGGGCCGTCAGGACGACCCGGTACCCGGCCGCCGCGAGGCCGCGGGCCGTGGCCGCGCCGATGCCGCCGCTGGCACCCGTGACGACGGCGATGCCGGGCTTGCGGGGCGTTGCGGCGGCGGACATGCGGGCTCCCTGGGGGTCGGGTTCGTTTCGTACGTGCGTTCCGTACTGCCGTGGTCAGCATAGGCGCGCCCCGCCCGGCTCGGACGGGTGGCGTCGGCCTCGGAGGGGGCGGTGGGCGTGGTCAACAGGGTGGCATGTGGGGCGTCGGCGGGTCCGGAGCCGCGGTGGGTGGCATGGATGGGTCAGGTGTGGACGCCGGTGGTGTGGATGTCGGCGCCATGGACGTCGGTGGTGTGGAGGTAGTCGTGCGGGTGCTGTGTGTGGGGGCCGTGGTCGCGGGGGCGGTGCTGTGGGGGAGCGGGGGCGCCGTGGCGGACGTGGACGCGGTGCCGGAGGCGGATGTCGCGTACCACGGGCAGGTGGCCATGACCCGGGGGCTCGCGGCGGTGTCCCTGACGCCGGAGAACCACGGCCCGGACGACGTCCCCGGCGCCACGGTCCGCCTCGTCTGGTCGGTGCCCCTGGAGGACGGCATGCGGCTGCCGGACACCTGTGTGCGGGCCGGCGAGCGCGGAGTGCTGTGCCGCACGGGCGCCCTGCCCGCGGGCGGGCGCGGCGAACGGCTGCACCTCGCGGTCCGGCTCCGCGGGGCGCCGCGCGAGGTGACGGTGACGGTGGGCACCGTCTGGAACGGCGGCGCCGTCGACCACAACCCGCGCAACAACGAGCATGCGGTGCTGGTCCTGGACACGGGGGACTCGTACTACTTCTGACGGCTTCTGAGTACTTCTGACGTGGTGGCTTCTGGCCCGCGCTGCGTCGGCCTCGCGCTGCTTCCGGCCCGCGCCGCCCCGGCTACGCCTGCCCCGCCCCGTCCGTGTCCTTCAGGTCGAGCCGCCAGTCGTTGCACCGCATCCAGTGCCCCTTCGGATACTCCATGTCCTCCTCCCCGAGCAGCGTGAAGCCCGCCTTGCGGCACACGCCGTTGGACGCGGGGTTGTCCACGGAGGGGAACGCGTGCAGGTGGCGGTGGCGGGCCTCGCGGCGGGCCTCGGCCACGGCCAGGCGGACCGCCGTGCCCGCGATGCCGTGGCCCTGGAACTCGGGGACCACGCCCCAGCCGGCCTCCCACACGTCCTGGCCGCCGTGGACGGTCTCCCAGAAGCCGACGATGCCCGCCGACTCCCCGTCGGGGCCCGCCGCGATCCGGAACATCCGGCCCCCGCGGCCGTCGTCGAGGCCCAGATATCTGCGGTGCCGGTCGAGCAGCTTCTCGTGGGTCTCGGGGCCGCCCAAGTGCGCCGTCATCTCGGGTGAGTTGTGCCGGACGAGCAGCTCGAAGTCGCCCTCCGACCAGGGCGCGAGGCGGATGTCCTGAGCCTGTGTTCTCTCCATGACCTCACGGTAGGCGGAGGGTCTGACAATCACCGGCGCCGACGGCGCGGCCCCGGCCCGCCCCGCCCCCGCCTCACCCCGGCGCGTACGCCGTCGGCGGCACCCCCACGGTCGCCGTGAAGTCCCGTACGAGATGCGCCTGGTCCGCGTACCCGAGCCCCGCCGCGAGGTCCGCCCAGTCCACCGCCGCCGCCGACTCCGCGTGCTCCAGGGCCTCGTGGATGCGGTAGCGCAGGACGACCCACTTCGGGCCGACGCCCACGTACGCGGAGAACAGCCGTTGCAGCGCCCGCACCGAGAGGCCCGCCTCGCGCGCGAGGTCGCCGACGCGCCGGATCGTGCGGTCGGCGCGGATGCGGGCGGCCAGCCCCATGGCGAGGTCGGCCTGCGGGTCGGGATCGGGGCCGTGGCGCAGCAGGAAGGCGTCGAGGGCGGCCACGCGCGCGTGCTCGTCGTCGGGGCCGAGGACCGCGTGGACGGCGTCGTCCAGCCCGGCCGCGTCGGCCGTCCCACCGCCCTCGGTCACCCCGTCACCCCTGAACACCTCGCCGAGCGGCACCTCCCGCCCCGTCAGGTCCGCCACCGCGCGCCCCGGAGCGAACGGCCGGAAGCCGCCGGGACGGAACTGCACCCCGCACACCCGTCCGCGCCCGGCCAGCTCCTTGCTGAACAGGCCGAGACCGATGCCCGCGACCTCCCCGAAGGGCTCGCGCCCCGGCAGGTCCTGGAAGACGACGTTCACCGAGGGGTGCGGCACGACGTGTGTCACGTAGGGCTCGGTGAGGTCCCAGTCGATCAGCCAGTAGTGCTCCAGGTAGGGGCGGAGCGGTTCGGCGGGCGCGTGGCGCCGGAAACGTACGCGGGTGAGCAGGCCGGAGGCGTCGACGATGCCCCGGGTGTCGCGGCGGGGCGTGCCGGGGGACGGAGAGGCGGAGGGGCCGGGCATGGCGTGATCGTAGGGCGGGGCACTGACAGCGGGCCGGGACGCGCCCCCGGGGGCTGTCGCGTTTGTTCAAGACAGGCCGGACCCCGGCTGCCTACCGTCGTCCCATGAACACCACCCACAAGACCGGAGACCTCCTGGCCGTCGCGGCCGCCCACGCCCTGCCCGTGGTGCGGAACATCCCCGACGACCGCCTCGGCGCCCGCACGCCCTGCGCCGAGTACGACGCGCGGGCCCTGGTGAACCACCTCTTCCACGTCGTGGTGCAGTTCCAGGAGCTGGCCGCCAAGCGGAACGCCGACTTCGGCGGCGACACGCCCGACTACGTGGCCGAGGGCGACGACTGGCGCGAGCGGTTCGCGGAGCAGACGGAGCGGCTGGTGGCCGCCTGGTCCGAGCCCGGCGCCGACGAGGGCACCACCGGCGCGATGAACATGCCCGCGCGGACGGTCGGTTCGATGGTCCTGCTCGACCTGACGGTGCACGCCTGGGACCTGGCGCGCGCGACGGGGCAGGAGTACGGGACGGACGAGGCGCCCGCGAGCGGCGTGCCGGACGTCGTGGACACGCTGCGCGCGGCCGTCGCGGACCTTGGCCCCACGGCCCGCGCGATGGGTGTCTTCGGGGAGCCGGTGCCGGTGCGCGAGGACGCGTCGGACTTCGACCGGCTGCTCGCGGCGACGGGGCGGGACCCGTACTGGAGCTGAGCCCGGCCGCACCCCGGCCGAGCCCGGCCCACCCTCACGACCGGGCCGCGCCCACCCTCACGACGGCGCCCGCAGCGCCTCCACCGCGATCCGCGCCGCAGTCCCGATCACCGCGTCCGCCGACGGCAGCGTCGCCGCCGTGCGGGCGGCGCGGGTGAAGACGGCCACGGCGTAGCGCCCGCCGTCGGGGTACTCGACGACGCCGACCTCGTTGCGCACGGTCGGCAGGCTGCCGGTCTTGCCCGCGACGTGGACGTCGTCGAAGGGGAATCCTGCGGCGAGGCGGTGCGGCCAGACCTGGAGGCCGAGGACGCGGCGCATGGCGGCGCCGTGCTCGGGGGCGCAGGCCTCGTCCCGCCAGACCGCCCCGAGGAGGCGTGTCATGTCGCGCGGGGTGCTGTGGTTGGTGCGGGCGGGGTCGAGGGCGCGCAGGCGGGCGATGACGTACGGGTCGGTGAGGGCCTGCGCGCCGCCGGGGCCCGCGTCCTCGCGCATGGACGCGAACATCGCGCGGAAGCTGTGCACGGCCCGGGTGCGGGTGAGGCCGAGGCGGGCGGTGGTGGCGTTGACGGCGTCCAGGCCGACGCGGTCCAGGAGGAGTTCGGCGGCGGTGTTGTCGCTGACGGCCATCATCAGGTACGCGGCGTCGCGCAGGGACATCCGTACGGGGTCGAGCATCGCGGAGAGACCGGTCGGGCCGGACGCGCGGTCGCCGGGCGGGCACTCGACCTGCTCGGTCAGGTCGACGCGGCCCGCCGCGGCCTGCTCGTGCAGCGTGACGAGGACGCACAGCTTGTGGACGCTCGCGGTGACGACGGGCTGGTCGGCGCCGACGCCGACCTCCGCGCCGGAGTCGATGTCGACGGCGTGCAGCCGGCCCGTGACGCCGGCCTCGGCGAACGCGTCCTGGAGACGGATGGGGGTCGTGGTCACAGCCAGTACTCCGCGGTCGGACGCAGATGGAGCGGACGTGGGGGCGCGTCGGCGGTCAGGGCGGCGGTGTCGTGCAGGGCGCGCGTGACGGCCTCCGCGAACGCCACCACGGCGGTGTCGCCACGCCCCTTCGGCCAGGCCACCGAGTGCCGCCAGGCCAGCGGGGCACCGGCGAGCGGCCGCCAGACGATGTCGGGCTCGGTGCCCGCCGGGGGCACGGGGTGGGCGTCCTTGGGGCTGAAGGCGACGGCGTGCGCGGACAGGATCAGGCCGCGCACGAAGCTGGCGCCCTGGCCGTGCCGGACGGCGGTGGGGGTGTAGCCGTCGCGGGCGCAGGTGGTGAGGAGGTCGTCGTGCAGGGCGGGGGCGGCGCTGCGGTGGAAGAGGACCAGGTCGTAGCCGGTGAGGGCGGTGAGGGGGACCTCGGCGAGTTCGGCGGCGGGGGCGCCGCGGGGCAGCAGCACGCCGACCTCGCGGCGCAGCACCGGGCCGAGTTCGAGGCCGGTGACGTCGCAGGGGTGGTGGATGAGGCCGACGTCCAGGTCGTGCGCGGCGAGCTGGTCGAGCTGCTGGGCGGTGGTCAGCTCGCGCAGTTCCAGTTCGACGCCCTCGTGGTGGCGGCGGAAGTCGGCGAGGAGCGCGGCGACGGTCTCGCCCGCGATGTCCGGTGGGAGCGCGGCCCGCAGCAGGCCGCTCTCGCCGTCGCGGATGCGGCGGGCGGTGGCGAGCAGTGCCTCGGACCGGGCGAGGAGTTCGCGGGCCTCGTCGAGGAGGAGCGTCCCGGCCTTGGTGATGGTGACCTGGCGGCTGGTGCGTTCGAAGAGGCGCACGCCGAGGTGGCGTTCCAGGCGCTGGACGCGTTGCGACAGGGGCGGCTGGGCCATGCCGAGGCGTTCGGCGGCCCGACCGAAATGTGACTCTTCCGCAACAGCCACAAAGCACTCCAGGTGCCGCATCAGGTCCACGAGCAGGGACGATATCGCAGATTGATGAATACGTAAGTGATATCGAACTTGGACATACGGTGCCCGGCGCTGATCTGCTCGGTGCATGACCTCGCTCTCTCGCCGCTGGTCCGCCGTCCTCGTCGTGGGCCTCGCCCTCACCGCGGGCTGCTCCACCGACACCGACTCAGGCTCCGACTCCGCCGCGTCCTCGTCCTCGTCCTCGTCCTCCGCGAAGCCGAAGCCGAAGCCGAAGCCCGCCCCCGACACCCGCGAGCACCTGCGCGTGGACGGCACCACCCGCGACTACCTCCTGCACAAGCCCACCGCACCCGGCTCCGGCCCGCGCCCCCTCGTCGTCGCTTTCCACGGCCGCGGCGCGGACCCCGCCGAGATGCGCGAGCTGGCCGGCCTGAACGAGGCGGCCAAGGCGCGCGGGATGCTGGTCGCCTACCCGGAGGCCCTGCGCAAGACGTGGGGCGCGGGCGCGGCGCCGTCCCGCCTGCGCCCGGACCCCGACGCCGACGTGCGCTTCACGCAGGCCCTGGTCGACAAGCTGGTCCGCACGGAGCGGGCCGACCCCCGGCGGGTGTACGTCGTGGGGTTCTCCAACGGCGGCTCGATGGCGCTGCGGGTCGCGGCGGACCGGCCGAAGCTGGTGGCGGGCGCGGTGTCCGTCGCGGGGCAACTGCCCACCGGGCGGGACGAGGTGCGGCCGACGGGGCCGGTGCCGGTGATGGTGGTCTACGGAGGCAAGGACCCGGTGCGGCCGGTGACGGGCCTGGCGAAGCCGGGGCCCGCCCCCAAGGGCCAGGAGCCCATCATGGCAACCAAGTCGGCCCGCTCGAGCGTCAAGGCCTTTGCCACGGCCGGTCGTACGAAGCCACCGGTCGAGCAGTCCCGTAAGGGCTACGACCGCACCGTGTGGCGGCCAGGACCCGGCACGGTCCCCGCCGAGCTCCTCGTCGTGCGCGACGCGGGCCACACCTGGCCCGGAACGCGCGTCACCCCGCCCGAGGGCTTCGGCCCCGCCAGCAAGGCGCTCGACACCACCGGCGCCGTCCTCGGCTTCCTCACCGACCAGAGCCCGCGGCCCCCGCACGGGGCGGCCAAGACCCAGGAGCACAGCGACCGATGAACGAGAGCGACCGATGAACGAGAGCGACCGATGAACGTGAGCCACCCCGACGTGAGCGACTCGCCCGTGAGCGACCGATGAACAAGACCGTCCGCCGCGCAGCCGTCTTCTGCGGGCTGCTCGTCCTCGCCCTCCTCGTCCGCGCGACCTGGGTGCAGTTCGTGAGCGCCGAGACCCTCGCCGAGCACGAGCAGAACCGGCGCGTGAAGATAGCCGACTTCGGTCAGCCGCGCGGCGACATCATCGTCGGCGGCGAGGCCGTCACCGGTTCCGTGACCACGCCGGGTTCGGACTTCAAGTACAAGCGGGTCTTCAAGGACGGTTCCATGTACGCGCCCGTGACCGGCTTCTTCTCGCAGTCCCAGGGGCAGACGTTCCTGGAGGGCGTGCACAACGACGTGCTCACCGGCAGGGACAGCAGGCTGCTCGGCTCGCCCCTGGACACCCTGACCGGCGAGCGGCCCAAGGGCGGCGACGTGGTCACGACCATCGACCCGAAGGCGCAGAAGGCCGCGTACAAGGGCCTGACCGACCTGGACGCCAAGGGCGCGGTGGTCGCCATCGACCCGCGCGACGGCAAGATCCTGGCGATGGCGAGCACGCCCTCGTACGACCCGTCGGTGTTCTCCGGGATCTCCGGCAAGGACGGCAAGGCCTTCGAGAAGCTGAGGAAGGACAAGGCCAAACCGCTCAACAACCGGGCGTTCCGGGAGGCGTACCCGCCGGGCTCGACCTTCAAGATCCTCACCGCGGCCGCCGCCCTGGAGCACGGCACGGTCGACGACATCAACGAGCGGTCCCGTGCGCGGGCCCCCTACCGGCTGCCGCAGAGCTCGACGGAGATCGGCAACGTCGTGCCGAACGACATGTGCGACAAGGCCTCGATGAAGACCGCGATGCAGTGGTCGTGCAACAACGTCTTCCTCGACGCCGCGCTCAGGACCGGCAAGGACAAGATGCGCGAGACGGCGGAGCGGTTCGGCTTCAACGAGGAGCAGTTCATGCCCGTACGGACGTCCGCGAGCGGCTATCCGGAGAAGCTGGACAAGCCGGGGACGGCGCTCACCGGCATGGGCCAGGGCAGCGTCACCACCACGCCGTTCCAGATGGCCATGGTCACCGCGGGCCTCGCCAACGACGGCAAGGTCATGAAGCCGTACCTGGTCGACGAGTTGCGCGGCGCCGACCTCTCGACGATCGAGAAGACCGAGCCGGAGGAGCTGGAGCAGGCCGTCTCGCCGGAGACGGCGCGCAAGGTGCAGGAGATGATGGAGTACACGGTCACCGACGGCACCGGCGACAAGGTGGCCATCGACGGCGTCACCGTCGGCGGCAAGCCCGGCACCGCGCAGCACGGCTCGAACGTGCGCGACGCGCGGCCGTACGCGTGGTTCGTGTCCTACGCCAAGCAGTCCGACGGCACCTCACCGGTGGCGGTCGCCGTGCTCGTCGACCCCGAGGACATGGACATCACCCGCTCCGAGATCGCGGGCGGCAAGCTGGGCGCGCCGATCGCCAAGGCGGTGATGAAGGCGGTCCTGAAGAAGTCCTGACCGGGACCGTTACTGACCGGGACCGTCATTGACCGGGATCCGGGGCGACGATCGCGTGCACGGCCCGGGCGGCTCGGGCCGCCATGCCCGGGATGCTGGACGTGATGAACGAACCGCCCCCGGCGAGGTCTCCCACCACGTGCAGGCGCGGGTCGGCCGGGACCAGGCCACCGGCCGGGTGCAGCTTCGCGGAGCCGTCGGCCAGCAGGGCGGTGACCAGCGGTCCGGCTGCCCGGGGGATCGCCTGCGGCGGCGGGTTCACGGCGTTGACCACGGTGTCAGACGCGTGTTCCCCGTGGTTGCCGTGCACCCGGAACCCGCCGTCCGACGCCTCGATCTTGTGGACGCCCGCGACGACGGTGAGCTGCCCGGCGTCCGCAAGCCGCATGAGGGTGGCGGCGTTCACCGGCACCATCGGCGAGGCCACGCTCGTCACCGTGCGGAAGTGACGGAGCAGCCGCGTGCGGTCGGGCTCGGACAGCAGGCGCCATGCGTAGGGGCCCACGCTGTGTGCCGTCTCCTGGAGGAGCCGGCGGCCCGGCCTGGGGTCGTCGACGGCGGCCAGTTGCTTCCGCAGGCGCCGGACCGGATCCTCGGTCCCGGTCGCAAGGAGATCGGCCATGAGGTCGTCGAAGTCCTCTCCCGCCTCGGCCAGTTCGGCGCGCAGCAGCCCGACGAGGCCGTCGAGGGTGACGGCACCGTGGTCCCGGTGCAGCGCCGCCACCCGCTCGACGGTCAGCTGTCGCGGCCGGTGGCCGACCGGGCGCTGCCACACGTGGGGCAGTACACCGCTGCGGGACAGCAGTGTGATCGGCCCGGTGTGCCCGCGTGCGGCGAGTGACACGACGACGTCGACCGCGGTGAGGCCGGTCCCGATGACCGTGACGCCGCTCCCGTGCGGGACTCGTTCGAGGGTGTCGGCCAGCGGATACGGATCGTTCACGTACCCCGGGGCGCCGTCGAGACCGTAGTGGTCCTGCGGCGTTCCCCCGCCCACGCACAGGGCCACGTGGTCGGCCTCGTGCGTGCGTCCGTCCTCGGTGCGCAGCGACCAGCGGGCCCCGGGCCGGGTGGCGCCGGTGACGCGGCCGGCGACGGTGCGGACCTGCCAGCCGTTCGCGCGCAGGGCGGCCGACGCCGTCTCCGCGGTGTGCGCGAGGTACGCGCCGTAGAGCGCGCGCGGCACCAGCGGCTGGCCGAGCCGTTCATCGAGGTGGGCGGTGCCGCGCGGGCCCAGCCAGGCCGCGTAGTGCCCGAAGTCCGCGTGACGGATCGACATGAGGGTCGGTGGCGAGTTGACCAGCACCGTGTCCAGGTCCGGGCCGTAGGGGCGGCCCCGCCAGAGGTGCGGGGACGGCTCGAACACCGTGATGGTCCCCGGTCTGTCGGCGGTGGCTGCCAGTGTGTCCAGCAGGCCGACCGCGGCGGCACCCGCTCCGACGATTGCGATGTCCACGTTCTTCCCCTTCACGTCGTGGGCCGCGGTCGAACGGAAGCCGCGGCCTCTTCGAGCCTTGCCGCTCCCGGTGCGGGGCCCCATCCCCCGCGAGCGGTGACCGGCCCGGGAACGACCCCCTCGAACGGGGGGTTGGTGCGGGACGGGAGGACGGGCACGCTTGTCCGCGTCCAGACCACGGGGGTGTCTTCATGTCCGCTGCGCGTCGCCACGACGAGGTGCTGTCCGCTCACGCCAAGGTGCTGTCGGGTGCGGACCGGGCCACCGGCACGCACGACCTCTTCAGCCGGGCGTCCGCCGAGGTGCGACGGTTCGTGCCGTTCGACTCGGCGGTGTGGGCGGCCACCGACCCGGAGACCGGTCTCATCACCGCGCCGATGCTGGTGGAGAACCTCGGTTCCGGTGAGGGCTGCGCCGCGTACTGGGAGAGTGAACTTCTGGAGGAGGACGTCCTCCCGTTCCGGGACCTCGCCCGTGCCGCCGTGCCGACGGCGGGCCTGCGCGCGGCCACCGGTGACCTGCCCGCACGGAGCGCGCGCTTTCGCCGACTGCTCGGCAGCCAGGGCGTGGGCGACGAACTGCGGGCCGTACTGCGGGTCGGCGACCGGCCCTGGGCCGTGATCAGCCTGTTCCGCATGGGTGACGGCGCCCCGTTCGGCCGGGACGAGATCAACCTGCTCGCCGGCCTGTCCGCTCCGCTGGCCTCGCGGCTGCGTCGGTTCGCCCGCCCGTCCGCGTCCGACGGCCGCACCGACGCGCCCGCGCCCGGACTGGTGCTCTTCGATCCCTCCGGCGAACCGGCCTCGATCAACGAGGAGGCACGGCAGCACCTCTCGCGGCTCCCCGAAGGCCCTTCCGTCCCCTCGCAGTTGGGCCTGAGGGTGCCGATCTGGCTGGTCGCCACCGCTCTGCAGGCCCGCGCGATCGCCCGGGGCCGGGAGCGGACGGGCGGCGCGAGGACACGCATCCGGACCGTCGACGGCCGCTGGCTGACCTGCCACGCCTCCTGCCTCAGCGGCCCGGCCGGGCAGCCCGGCCCCGTGGCGGTCGTCATCGAACCGGCGGCCGCCGCCGACCGGGCGGTCCTCGTCGCCGAGGCGTACGGTCTGACGCCGCGCGAGCTGCAGATCACCCAGCTCGTCACGCGTGGGCTGCCCACCGCCGAGATCGCGGCGACGCTGTTCATCTCCCCGCACACCGTGCGCGACCACCTCAAGGCCGTCTTCGGCAAGGCGGAGGTGTCCAGCCGGGGTGAACTCGTCGCGCGGCTGTTCGCCGAGCACTACCGTGCCGGGGGAGAGCCCCGGCGCCGGCCCTCAGAGGGGCAGGTCAGGGCCACACCAAGCGATCAGGTCAGGGCCACACCAGGCAGTACGCCTGGTGCCCCGCGTCGTGCAGGCGGTGGCTGAAGTCCTGCCACTCGTGCAGGAGTTGGTAGACGTTGAAGGCGTCCCGGGGGCCGCCGCGGTCGGGGACCGTGGACCAGATGAAGGCCGCCGCGCCGACCGACTCCTCGCCGATGCCGCGCAGCGGGTCGACGACCGTCATGGGGAGCTTGACGACGGCGTAGTCGGGGTGGAGGACGACCAGCTCCAGCGGGGGGACCTTGTGCAGGGGTATGCCCTCGATGCCGGTCAGGACCATCGCGGCCATCGTCTCCGGCTTGATCTTGGTGAACATGCCGCCCATGCCCAGCTCGTCGCCGCCGAGCTCCTCGGGGCGCATCGAGATGGGAACCCGTGCCGCCGTGGCGCCGTCGGGGGCGCCGAAGTATTTGTAGGTCACCCCCACCCCGCCGCTCCTGTTTCCCGCCCGCTCACGCTGCACTCTGTCCGGCGTCCGCTGCTCGGGGGCCACGGCCGCCTCTGCCTCTCGCCGGTGCTTGCCCCGCCGGGCACGCCGGGGACCCAGGCCGTCGGTCCCCTCGCCCAGTCCGCCACCGCGCTGCATATCTCCACCCGACTGCTTTTCTAGAGCGCGCGGACCCCGCCGCGCAACCCGATCATCGTGTCAGTGACCTCCCCCACGGTCACCCGCCGAAACGTGGGGTGAAACACCAGTCCACAGGATTTCCGCACAACGGCCCCACGGCGAGGCCGACAGCGCGGAAAGCCGCCGCACAGGAGGCCCGGCCACGATGTCCGGACCCTCTGACACCATGGTTCATGTGAGCTTCCCGTATAGCGCCCCAGTTTCGCAGACTCTTTTCGACCGTGCGGCGGCCGTGACGCCCGGCGGTGTGAACTCGCCCGTCCGCGCCTTCCGCGCCGTGGGCGGTACGCCCCGCTTCATGGTGTCCGGTACCGGTCCGTACCTGACGGACGCCGATGGCCGCGAGTACGTGGACCTCGTGTGTTCATGGGGACCCATGATCCTCGGGCACTCCCGTCCCGAGGTCACCGCCGCCGTCCAGGAGGCCGTCGCCCGCGGCACCTCCTTCGGCACGCCGGGTGAGGGCGAGGTCGCCCTCGCCGAGGAGATCGTCGACCGGATCGCCCCGGTCGAGCAGGTCCGCCTGGTCTCCAGCGGCACCGAGGCGACGATGTCCGCCATCCGGCTCGCCCGCGGCTTCACCGGCCGCGCCAAGGTGATCAAGTTCGCCGGGTGCTATCACGGGCACGTGGACGCGCTCCTGGCGTCGGCCGGGTCGGGTGTCGCGACCCTCGGCCTGCCGGACACGCCGGGCGTCACGGGCGCCCAGGCCGGCGACACCATCGTCCTGCCGTACAACGACCTGGAGGCCGTGCACGAGGCCTTCCACACCCACCCCGGCGAGATCGCCTGTGTGATCACGGAGGCCTCGCCCGGGAACATGGGCGTGGTGCCGCCGCGCCCCGGCTTCAACGAGGGCCTGAAGTCCGCGTGCGCGAAGAACGGCGCGCTGTACATCTCCGACGAAGTCATGACCGGATTCCGGACAAGTAAAGCCGGATGGTTCGGAGTTGACGGCGTGACGCCGGACCTCATGACCTTCGGAAAGGTCATGGGCGGCGGATTCCCGGCCGCCGCTTTCGGTGGCCGCGCCGATGTCATGGGGCATCTCGCGCCGGTCGGCCCCGTTTATCAGGCGGGCACGCTGTCCGGGAATCCCATCGCCACGGCCGCGGGTCTCGCGCAGTTGCGCCTCCTTGACGACGCGGCGTACGAGAAGGTGGACGCCGTCTCCGCCGAACTGCGCGGCCTGGTGAGCGAGGCGCTGCACAAGGAAGGCGTCGCGCACCGCGTGCAGAACGCCTCCAATATGTTCTCCGTGTTCTTCACCGACCGTGAGGTGCGGAATTACGACGACGCCAAGTCCCAGGAGTCGTTCCGCTTCACCGCGTTCTTCCACTCGATGCTGTCGCAGGGCGTCTATCTGCCGCCGTCGGCCTTCGAGTCCTGGTTCGTTTCCACCGCCCATGACGAGCGTGCCGTCGAGCGCGTCGCCGCCGCCCTGCCGGCCGCCGCGCGCGCGGCAGCCGTTGCCACGAATTCCCCGGAGGCCACCGCATGACCGCGGGCAGCACGAGCGCCGGCAGCGAGATCACCGTCGTCCACCTGATGCGCCACGGCGAGGTGCACAACCCCGACGGGATCCTCTACGGCCGCCTTCCCGGCTACCACCTCTCCGACCTCGGCCGGCAGATGGCCGACCGCGTCGCCGAGCACCTGTCCACCAGGGACATCACCCACGTCGTGGCCTCCCCCCTGGACCGGGCGCAGGAGACCGCGACCCCCATCGCCAAGGCGCACGGCCTGGACCTGGCCTCCGACGGGCGGCTCATCGAGGCGGACAACGTCTTCGAGGGCAAGACCTTCGGCGTCGGCGACGGCGCCCTGAAGAACCCGGACAACTGGAAGCACCTCGTCAACCCCTTCAAGCCGTCCTGGGGCGAGCCGTACGTCGAGCAGGTCGTGCGGATGATGGGCGCCCTCGACGCGGCGAAGGACGCGGCGCGCGGGCACGAGGCCGTGTGCGTGAGCCATCAGCTGCCGATCTGGATCGTGCGCAGCTTCGTGGAGAAGCGGCGCCTTTGGCACGACCCGCGCAAGCGGCAGTGCACGCTCGCCTCTTTGACGACGTTCACCTATCGCGGCGACAAGATCGTCTCTGTGGGTTACTCGGAGCCTGCCCGAAATCTTGTCCCCAAGCACCTTCTCGCCGGCGCTAAGCCTGTGAAGGGGAAGAGCAAGGCATTCGGAGCGTGACGCCGGCGCTGTGCCTGTAGGACGGGCTCGGCTTAGGGGCTGTGTTTGCGGGGAATCTGCGGATCGGTTGTGGCTGGTCGCGCAGTTCCCCGCGCCCCTTTCGGGGCGCCTCTGTCACGCCGGGTGTTCGCTATCCGTTGGCTGTGTGTTCGCTGTGTGCGGCGGGTAATTGGGCGGACACCCTATGATGCCGAATGTCTCTTCTCTGTAATAGACCCCATATTGACGGTCCTGTTCGGAACCCGTGTCTTCGTCGCACCCTCTAAGGGGTTGTCCTTCAGCCAGGGGGACCAAAAGCGCGACGAATGGGGTTGGAATGCGCGACGACAGCCGCACGGACCGGGGACGCGGAGTACCGGCGATGCGCCGGACCTCCCTGAGTCGCCGGGGTGCGCTCGGCCTGGGGGCCGGCGCGGCGGCGGCCATCGGCCTTTCGGCCTGCGGCTCCGGCTCCGGTGACTCGGGATCGGCCGCGGACAACGGCAAGGGCGCCGGGAAGCCCGGTACGCCGAGCCGCCCGGCCAAGCCGATCGGCGACGGTTCCACGGCCTTCACGGGCAAGCAGCCGAACCAGCCCGAGAAGCCGCGTCCGCTGGAGCCCGGCGAGACCCCGCCGCAGTTCGTCGTCTTCTCCTGGGACGGCGCCGGTGAGGTCGGCAACGGTCTGTTCCCGCGCTTCCTGAAGCTGGCGAAGGAGCACGACGCGGGGATGACGTTCTTCCTCTCCGGGCTCTATCTGCTCCCCGAGTCCAAGAAGCGGCTCTACCGGCCGCCGAACAACGGCGTCGGCGCCTCCGACATCGGCTACCTCACCGACGGCCACATCAAGGACACCCTGAAGTACGTGCGCCAGGCCTGGCTGGAGGGCCATGAGATAGGCACGCACTTCAACGGCCACTTCTGCGCGGGCACCGGCTCCGTGGCCAACTGGACGTCCGCCCAGTGGCAGTCCGAGATCGACCAGGCGAAGTCGTTCGTGACGAAGTGGCGCACCAACACCGGCTGGGACGACCTGCCGCCGCTGCCCTTCGACTACGAGAAGGAGCTCGTCGGCGGCCGCACCCCCTGCCTGCTCGGCCAGGACAACCTGCTGCCGACCGCCAAGAAGCTCAGCTGGCGCTACGACGCCTCCTCGCCGGGCGGCCGCCAGAAGTGGCCGGACAAGAAGATGGGCATCTGGGACCTGCCGCTGCAGGCGGTGCCGTTCCCCGGCCACACCTTCGAGGTCCTCTCGATGGACTACAACATCCTCGCCAACCAGTCGAAGAACTCCACGAAGGCCCCGCCGGCCAACTACCCGGGCTGGCGCAAGCAGGCCACCCAGGCCTACCTCAAGGGCTTCGAGCGCGCCTACGAGTCCAACCGGGCGCCCTTCTTCATCGGCAACCACTTCGAGGAGTGGAACGGCGGCATCTACATGGACGCCGTCGAGGAGGCCCTCAAGGGCATGGCCGGGAAGAAGGACGTACGCCTGGTGTCCTTCAAGCAGTTCGTGGACTGGCTGGACGTGCAGAAGCCGGACGTCCTCGCCAAGCTGCGCGGCCTCGAGGTCGGCCAGAAGCCGGCGGGTGGCTGGAAGAGCTACCTCGGCGGCGGCTCGTCGGCCGGCCGGGGCGACGCCGAGAAGGACACCGGCAACGCGGCCTGAAATGGGACTTTCCGCTACCGCGGGGGGCGTCGAAGATCCTCGGAACGGGCATGCGAAACTTTTCACATGAGTGCCGCCCGTCGCGCCCCCCGCAGCCAGGACCGCAGCCTCCGCCGAAGCGTCCGCAGCCGTCGCAGTCGTGCGACGCTGCTGGCGGCGGGCGCCGCGGCGGCCGCGCTGACCCTCTCGGCGTGCGGCTCGGGAGGCACCTCCGGCGGCTCGGGGAAGACGAACTTCATCACCGGCAAGGACGGCATCGCCACCGTCAAGAAGAGCGACCGGCACGACGCCCCCGCCATCGACGGCAAGACCCTCGACGGCAAGCAGCTCAGCATCGACGACTACAAGGGCAAGGTCGTCGTCCTGAACGTCTGGGGCTCCTGGTGCCCGCCCTGCCGGGCCGAGGCACCGAACTTCGTGAAGGTCGCCGCCGACACCGAGGACGACGTCCAGTTCGTCGGCATCAACGCCCGTGACCCCGAGAAGGGCCCGGCGATCTCCTTCGAGAAGGACTACAAGGTCACCTACCCGAGCCTGTACGACCCGATGGGCAAGCTGATGCTGCGCTTCCCCAAGGGCACCCTGAACCCGCAGTTCATCCCGTCGACCATCGTCGTCGACCGGGACGGCAAGATCGCGGCGCGCTCCCAGCAGCCCCTCAACGAGGAGAAGCTGCGCAAGATGATCAACCCTGTGATCGCGGAGAAGTGAGCGCCTTGTCCGCCACCCTCGCCACCACCACGCTCGCCGCGTACGGCCAGAACGACACCGTCATGAGCGGCGCGCTGCTGCTCGCCCTGCCGATCGCCGTCCTCGGCGGGCTCGTGTCGTTCTTCTCGCCGTGCGTCCTGCCGCTCGTGCCCGGATATCTGTCGTACGTCACCGGCGTCAGCGGCACCGACCTCGCCGACGCCCGGCGCGGTCGGATGGCGGCGGGCGCCACCCTGTTCGTGCTCGGCTTCACCGTCGTGTTCGTCTCCGGCGGCGCCCTCTTCGGCTACTTCGGCCAGAACCTCCAGGACTACCAGAGCGTCATAACGCGAGTCCTCGGCGTCCTGATGCTCGTGCTCGGGTTCTTCTTCATGGGCCTGATGCCCTGGCTCAGCCAGCGCGAGTTCCGCTTCCACAAGAAGCCCGCCGTCGGTCTCGCGGGCGCGCCGCTGCTCGGCGCGCTCTTCGCCGTCGGCTGGGCGCCCTGCGTCGGACCGACGCTCGCGTCCGTGAACGCGCTCGCGATGAGCGAGGCGAGCGCCGGACGCGGGGCCCTGCTGAACGTGGCGTACTGTCTGGGACTCGGGCTGCCGTTCATCATCGCGGCGGTCACCTTCCGCAAGGCGCTCGGCGCGTTCGGCTGGGTCAAGCGGCACTACGTCTGGGTGATGCGCGCGGGCGGCGGCATGATGATCGTGACCGGGCTGCTGATGCTGACCGGCGTCTGGGACAGCGTGCTTCAGCAGATGCAGGTCTGGAGCAACGGTTACTCGGTGGGGATCTGATCCATGAGCAAGACGACGACCAGCGCCGCCAGCGCCGACCGCGACACCACCGGCGCCCAGGGCGACCGCGACACCACCGGCGCCCCCGACGAACTCGGCGAACTCGGCGAACTCGGTGCCGCGGGCGCGCAGCTCTCCACCGCCCCCCTCGACGACACCGCGGGCCCCGTCCCCGGTCCTGGCATGCCCGCGCTCGGCGTCATCGGCTGGATCCGCTGGTTCTGGCGGCAGCTGACCTCGATGCGGGTCGCGCTCCTGCTGCTCCTGCTGCTTTCCCTCGGCTCGATCCCGGGCTCGCTGATCCCGCAGGAGAACCCCGACGCGCTGAAGGTCGAGGACTTCAAGGCGGCCCACACCACGCTCGGGCCGCTCTACGACAAGCTCGGGCTCTTCCACGTCTACAGCTCGGTGTGGTTCTCCGCGATCTACATCCTGCTGTTCGTCTCGCTCATCGGCTGCATCGTGCCGCGCACCTGGCAGTTCGTCGGCCAGCTCCGCGGCCGCCCGCCGGCCGCGCCCAAGCGGCTCACCCGGCTGCCCGCGTACACGACGTGGCGCACCGAGGCCACGCCCGACGAGGTGCACGAGGCGGCGCAGCGGCTCCTGAAGCAGCGGCGCTTCCGCTCGCACCAGGTCGGCGGCTCCGTCGCCGCCGAGAAGGGCTATCTCCGCGAGGCCGGGAACCTGTCCTTCCACATCGCGCTCATCGTGCTCCTGCTCGCCTTCGCCGCCGGACAGCTCTTCAAGTCCGAGGGCGGCAAGCTGATCATGGAGGGCGACGGCTTCTCCAACACCCTCACGCAGTACGACGACTTCAAGTCGGGCAGCCTCTTCGACACCGACGAACTCGCGCCGTTCAGCTTCAAGCTGGACCGCTTCGAGGGCTCGTACGAGATGTCGGGCCCCGAGCGCGGCACCGCCCGCACGTACAAGGCGCACGTCACCTACAGCGAGGGCGCCCACGGGCCGGAGAAGAAGAAGGCCATCGAGGTCAACGAGCCCCTCGAGGTCGACGGCTCGAAGGTCTACCTCATCGGCCACGGCTACGCGCCCACCGTCACCGTCCGCGACGGCAAGGGCAAAGTCGTCCAGCGAGTCTCCGTGCCGCTGCTCCCCATCGACTCGATGGGCACGGCCACCGGCGCCATCAAGATCCTCGACGGCTACCGCAACAAGGACGGCAAGAAGGAACAGCTGGGCTTCAACGCCTTCTTCGTGCCGACCTTCGCCGGTGAGGGCAACGGCCAGATGTTCTCCCAGTTCCCCGCGCCCTTCAATCCGCGGCTCGCGCTGTCGGCGTACCACGGCAGCCTGGGTGTGGACTCCGGTGTTCCGCAGAACGTGTACCAGCTGGACACGCGGAAGATGAAGAAGTTCAAGGACGCGAAGGGCGAGCTGCTGAAGAAGCGGCTCAAGATCGGCGAGACCATGAAGCTGCCGAACGGCGCCGGGTCGATCACCTTCGAGAAGGAGCTCAAGCAGTGGGCGACCTTCCAGATCTCGCAGGAGCCCGGCAGCAGCTGGGCCCTGGGCGGTGCCATCGCCGCCATCGCGGGCCTCGCCGGTTCCCTGTTCATCCAGCGCCGCCGCGTGTGGGTGCGGGCCACGACGGGCGCCGACGGCGTCACCGTCGTGGAGATGGCGGGCCTCGGCCGCAGCGAGTCCGCCAAGGTGCCCGAGGAACTGGGCGCGCTGGCCGCGCAGCTGCACGAACAGGCGCCGAGCGCGCCCGACCCCGACCCCACCCCCGATGTTGTTCCTGCCGAAGGGGCTGAGAAGTGACTCTCGCCACCACCCTCGCCGCCGAGCCGAACGAGAACCTCGCGCACATCAGCAACGTGCTGATCTACTCCGCGATGGCCGTCTATCTGCTGGCCTTCTTCGCGCTCATGGCGGAGTGGCTGTTCGGCAGCCGCAGCAAGGTCGCCCGTACGGCCGCCGCGCTCACCGAGCAGTCGGAGCGGACCGAGGCGTCCGCCACCAAGAACGCGGCGCCCGCCGTCACCGTGCGGTCCAAGGGCGGCACCGCCACCCTGGAGCGCCCGAAGGCGGCCGCCAAGGAGGCCCCGAAGGTCGTCACCCGCGCCGCCGCGGGCAGCCGCGACGTGCCGGACGGCCCCGGTGCCGCCGCCGGTGACGCGCAGGGCGACCTCTACGGCCGCATCGCGGTCTCCTTCATCGCCCTCGGCTTCCTCATCGAGGTGGGCGGTGTCGTCACCCGCGCCCTGTCGGTGCAGCGCGCGCCGTGGGGCAACATGTACGAGTTCAACATCACCTTCTCCTCGGTGGCCGTCGGCGTCTTCCTGACGCTGCTCGCCCTGAAGAAGAACGTCCGCTGGATCGGCCTGCCGCTGATCACCTCGGTCCTCCTCGACCTCGGCCTCGCGGTCACCGTCCTGTACACCGAGTCCGACCAGCTGGTCCCGGCGCTGCACTCGTACTGGCTGTGGATCCACGTCTCCACGGCGATCTTCTGCGGTGCCGCGTTCTACGTCGGCGCGGTCTCCACCGGCGCGTACCTCTTCAAGGACAGCTACGAGGCCAAGCTGCAGGCCGGCGGCAAGCCCGGCCGCTTCGCCACCTCCGTGATGGAGCGGCTGCCCGCCGCGGCCTCGCTGGACAAGTTCACGTACCGCATGAACGCGGCGATCTTCCCGCTGTGGACGTTCACGATCATCGCGGGCGCCATCTGGGCGGGCGACGCCTGGGGCCGCTACTGGGGCTGGGACCCCAAGGAGGTCTGGTCGTTCATCACGTGGGTGGCGTACGCCTGCTACCTGCACGCCCGCGCCACGGCGGGCTGGAAGGGCCGCAAGGCCGCCTACCTGGCCCTGATCGCCTTCGGCTGCTGGCTGTTCAACTACTACGGCGTCAACATCTTCGTGAGCGGCAAGCACTCGTACGCCGGGGTCTGATCCGGCGGCCGACAGGGGCCGGTTTCTGTGGCGTGGGTCACGGGAACCGGCCCCTTCCGTATGGACAGACAAGAGGGCGTGGACACGAATCAGGGGGAACTCGCGGCACAACGGCGGCAGACGCGCGTACGGATCCGGGGCTCGGACCCCGACGCCTTCGGTGAGCTCTTCGACACCTACGCCCGCTCCGTCTACAACCATGCCTACCGTCTGACGGGCGACTGGTCGGCGGCCGAGGACGTCGTGTCCCTGACGTTCCTCGAGGCGTGGCGGCTGCGGGAGAAGGTGGACGCAGACGGCGGCTCGCTGCGTCCGTGGCTGCTCGGCATCGCCACGAACGTGACCCGCAACCAGCGCCGCGCCGCCCGCCGCCACACGGCCGCGATGGCCCGGCTCCCGCGCGACGAGTCCGTCGCCGACTTCGCCGACGAGATCGCGGGGCGCATCGACGACAAGGAACAACTCGCCCTCGTCCGCACGGCCCTCGCGAAGCTGCGCCGCGCCGAGCGCGAGGTGCTCGCGCTGTGCGTGTGGTCGGGGCTCGGGTACGAGGCGGCGGCCGCGGCGCTCGGCATTCCGGTGGGGACGGTACGTTCGCGGCTCTCCCGGGCCCGTACAAAACTCGCGAAAGCGATGGAACCGCCTAAAGGGCGCGGACAGGTGAGAGATGACCGCGCGACCGCGGTCAGGCCCATCCAGGAGGGAAACCGATGAAGTCCGAAGCCGAACCCGACTTCCCGAACCTCCCGTCTCCGCGCGAGCGGGACCTTCCGCCGGGCCGTCACCTTCTGCTCAAGGAGCACCTGATGACCGAGATCCGGCAGTCCGAGCCCGAGGCCTCCCGCGCCCCCGAGTCCGCCCCCCGACGGCGCAAGGTGTGGCTGCGGCCCGCGCTCGTCGCGGGCGCGGTGGCCGCCGCCGTCGCGGCGGGCGTCCTCGTCGCCTCGCCGTTCGGCAGCGAACCGGCGCAGGCCGGTCCGCCGTCGAAGGAGACCGTGAAGATGCTGGAGGACATCGCGGACGCGGCGCGGCGCTCGCCCGCGCCGAAGAACGTCCGGGACGACCAGTTCGTGTACATCAAGAGCAAGGTCGCCTTCAGCTCCGACGAGGGTCTCGACCCGCTGCACCGGCGGGAGATCTGGATGTCCGTGGACGGCAAGCACACAGGGCTTCTGCACGAGCCCGTGAACGACCACGACAACGTGCGCATGGAGCCGGAGCTGCCCCTCGTCGCGACCGACACCCACTACCGCAACCTCCAGAAGCTGCCGACCGACCCGGTCAACATGCTCGACTGGCTGCGCAGGGAGAGCAGCGGCGAGAAGAGCGCGGACCAGCAGGCCTTCACGCTCGTCGGCGACCTTTCGTACGAATCGCTCATCCCGCCGAAGCAGGCCGCAGCCCTCTACCTCGCCGCGTCGAAGATCCCCGGTGTCGAGCTGATCGAGGACGTGGTGGACGCCGAGGGGCGGCACGGGGTCGCCATCGCCCGTGAGGACGACGGGGTGCGCGAGGAGTTGATCTTCGACGAGAAGACCAAGCAGTTCCTCGGCGAGCGGGAGGTCCTGACGGAGGACAAGCCGTTCGGCGAGAAGGGCGACCTGTTGGCCGACACCGCCGTTCTGGAGCGGAAGGTCGTCGACAAGGCGGGCGAACGGCCCTAGCGGGACGCCGCAGGGTGCGTGACCCCGGCGGGCGTGTGCGTGACTCTTGGCCCATGACCGAAAGCAACGAAGCTGCCGGAAGCGGCGAAGCCATCGCACACGGGACGAGCCGGACACGGGGGGACACGCACACGCTTCACTGGACGCTGACCCTGCCCCACCCGGTGGAGGAGGTGTGGGCGGCGGTGGCCACCCCGGAGGGCCTTCCGGGGTGGCTCGCCGCCGCCGACGTGTTCGAGCCGCGGCTCGGCGGGGCGGTGACGCTGCGCTGGCTGAACGCGACGGACGCGGCGGCGGCCACGCACTCGGGGCACGTCACCGCGTGGGACCCGGACGTCGTCGCCGAGTACACGGTCGACCTGCACGGGCGGTGCCGCTTCCACCTGGAGCCCGCGGGCACCGGGCGGACGGCGCTGCGGTTCACCAACGAGATGGTCGGCGACGACTCGCTGCGGCGGGACTGCCTCGCCGGGTGGCACCAGCACTTCGAGTACTTGGCGGACGCGCTGGCCGGGCGGCCGGTGGACTGGTCGACGTGGAGCGCGGAGCGGTTCCGGGAACTGCGGCGCAGCTACGACTAGTCCACCGTGATCGCGTCCAGCTGCGCCCGCAGATACACGTGCGAGTCCGTGCCGCGCACGTCCGTGCCCGGGTCGCACTCGTAGAAGTACACCAGCGACATCAGCTCCTCCGCCGGGGCGTCCGCCGGGGGCGGGAGCACGCGGTGGCGGCCCGAGCGCCAGCGGTCCCCCGTCCAACGCGCCATCAGGTCACCGACGTTGATCGTGAACGCCTCCGGGTCGTGCGGGGCGTCCTGCCACCCTTCGGCGTCCGTGAACACCTGCAGGCCGCCGCGGCCCGCCTGCCGGTCGAGGACCGTGACCGTGCCGAAGTCCGTGTGCGGGCCGATGCGGAACTGGCCCGGCTGCGGCTCGCCGACGACGTCCCTGCCGGGGTACCAGTTGATGTTGAAGCCCCAGGTGGGGTTGTTCGTGTGCCGGGTGAAGAAGTCCTCCGGTTCGCCGAGGACGACGGCGAGGAGTTCGAGGAGCGCGTCGGAGAGGGCGCGCATCTCGGCGAGGTACGTCTCCACGTCGGCGCGGAGGCCCGGGATCTCCTGGGGCCAGGTGTTGGGGGCGAACCACTCCGCGTCGATCTTCGGGTCGCCGGTGGGGGTGTCGGCGGCGAAGGAGAGGGATTCCTTGAGGTCGGGTGGGGAGGCGGCGCCCTCGGCGTAGCTGTTGGCCTCGGCGCCCGGGCCGAGCCAGCCTCGGCTGCCCACCTTCACGGTGTAGGGCTCTTTGGTGGGGGGTGGGAGGTGGAAGAAGGCGCGGGCCTCCTGGCGGATGGCCTCGCGTAGGTCCGGGTCCACGCCGTGGCCCTTCACCAGCAGGAAGCCCGCCGTGCGGAGCGCTTCGTCGATCGTTTCCCTGGCCTCGGCGGCCATCCGCGTACGTGTGTCCGGGTCGTCGGAGAGCCAGGGCCGCAGGTCGATCGTGGGGATCGTCATGCCCTCATGCTGCCCGCGTGGGACGCCCCAGTCCCGCCCCTTCTCCGAAACCGGGGCTTCGCCCCTGGACCCGTAGGCGGTTGTCCCGTGGCGGGTGGGACAGTCCTCCCTCGAATCGGCGCTCCGCGCCTCGTCCTCAATCGCCGGACGGGCTGAAATACAGCCGGGGCGGGCCGGGAAGGTGCCGGGCTGCTGCACGGCCGAAGCACTGGCGGGGGCGGGTGGGTGGGAGAGAGCCTGTCCGGCGTTTGAGGACGAGCGCGGAGCGCGATCCGGGGGCGCCCCATGCAGGGCTGAAGGTGCCGCCCCTGGTGCTTGGCCAGTGCAGGTTTGGGCGGGTGGGTGGGAGAGAGCCCGTCCGGCGTTTGAGGACGGGGCGCGGAGCGCCGAAAAGGGGGGAGCGGGGGCGGAGCCCCCATGGGGGACGCCCGGTCAGACGTCGTCGCGGGGGTCGCGGTCCTTCTCCAGGCCCTTCAGGAACTCGGGGTTGTCGTCGGGGGCGACCCAGCCCCCGCGCCGCCCGCCCCGAACGTCCCCCCGCCCGGCGGCAGCCCGCTTCTTGCCGGTGACGAACCACGCGATCGGCCCGAGCAGCACCTCCCCGAAGAGGAGCACGATGATGACCCACACCACCTTCGGGAGGTGTCGGACTTCCTTCTCGGGTGTGTTCAGGACATCGATGAACGCGTAGATCCACACGGCCAGGACCAGCAGGAACGGCAGATACCTGAGCATGTGCGGGAGCTCCCCCAAGACGCGGAGTACGGGCGCCGGGCGCACCCGGTGACCTGGCCAGGGTAGCCGGTGACCGATACTTGACCGCATGGCTTATGACGATCTCCGCTCTCTGCTCCGTGCCCTGGAGCGCGAGGGCGATCTCAAGCGCATCAAGGCCGAGGTCGACCCGCATCTGGAGGTCGGCGAGATCGTCGACCGGGTGCAGAAGGCGGGCGGCCCGGCGCTGCTGTTCGAGAACGTCAAGGGCAGCGCGATGCCCCTTGCGATGAATGTGTTCGGCACGGACCGACGGCTGCTCAAGGCCCTCGGCCTGAAGTCGTACGGCGAGATCAGCGAGAAGATCGGCGGCCTGCTCAAGCCGGAGCTGCCGCACGGCTTCGTCGGCGTCCGCGAGGCCTTCGGCAAGCTCGGCGCGATGGCGCACGTACCGCCGAAGAAGGTGAAGGACGCGCCGGTGCACGAGGTCGTGCTCACCGGCGACGACGTGGACCTGGACCGGCTCCCGGCCCTGTTCACGTGGCCGAAGGACGGCGGGTCCTTCTTCAACCTGGGCCTCACCCACACCAAGGACCCCGAGTCCGGCGTCCGCAACCTCGGGCTCTACCGCCTCCAGCGCCACGACAAGCGCACCATCGGCATGCACTGGCAGATCCACAAGGACAGCCGGAACCACTACCAGGTGGCGGCCCGGCGAGGGGAGCGGCTGCCCGTCGCGATCGCCTTCGGCTGCCCGCCCGCCGTGACGTACGCGTCCACCGCCCCGCTGCCCGGCGACATCGACGAGTACATGTTCGCGGGCTTCCTCCAGGGCAAGCGCATCGAGATGGTCGACTGCAAGACGGTGCCGTTGCAGGTCCCGGCGCAGGCGGAGGTCGTCATCGAGGGCTGGCTGGAGCCCGGCGAGATGCTGCCGGAGGGTCCTTTCGGCGACCACACCGGCTTCTACACGCCGCAGGAGCCGTTCCCCGCGCTGACCATCGACTGCGTGACGATGCGCAAGCGCCCGCTGCTCCAGTCGATCGTGGTCGGTCGGCCGCCGACGGAGGACGGGCCCCTGGGCCGGGCGACGGAGAGGTTCTTCCTCCCCCTCCTCAAGATCATCGTGCCGGACATCGTGGACTACCACCTGCCCGAGGCGGGCGGCTTCCACAACTGCGCGATCGTCGCGATCGACAAGAAGTACCCGAAACACGCCCAGAAGGTCATGCACGCCATCTGGGGCGCGCACATGATGTCCCTGACCAAGCTGATCGTGGTCGTGGACTCCGACTGCGACGTGCACGATCTGCACGAGGTGGCGTGGCGTGCGCTCGGCAACACGGACTACGCCCGTGACCTGAGCGTCGTCGAAGGGCCCGTCGACCACCTCGACCACGCCTCGTACCAGCAGTTCTGGGGCGGCAAGGCGGGCATCGACGCGACGAAGAAGTGGCCCGAGGAGGGCTACACCCGGGACGGCGGCTGGCCCGACATGGTCGAGTCCGATCCCGAGACGGCGGCGAAAGTCGACCGCCGCTGGAGGGAGTACGGCCTGTGAGTTCCGCTTCCGCCGCGCTGCCCCAGCCGCAGCCGAGCCGCACGAGGGCCTTCCTGCGGCTCGTCATGATCGAGCACTCCGTCTTCGCGCTGCCCTTCGCCTACATCGCCGCCCTGACCGCGATGTTCGAGTGGGACAAGAACATCCACTGGGGCCGGCTGCTCCTTGTGACGATCTGCATGGTCGGGCTGCGTACGTTCGCCATGGCCGCGAACCGGATCATCGACCGTGAGATCGATGCCCGCAATCCCCGCACCGCGCACCGCGAGCTGGTCACCGGCGCCGTCACCGTGAAGTCCGCCTGGACCGGCGCGCTGATCGCGGTCGTGGTGTTCCTCGGCTCCGCCGCGCTGCTCAACCCGCTGTGCCTGGCGCTGGCGCCGGTCGCCGTGATCCCGATGGTCGTCTACCCGTACGGCAAGCGGTTCACGAACTTCCCGCAGGCCATCCTCGGCATCGCGCAGGCCATGGGCCCGATCGGCGCCTGGCTCGCGATCACCGGCGAGTGGTCGTGGACGGCCGTCATCCTGGGGCTCGCGGTCGGCGTGTGGATCGGCGGCTTCGACCTGATCTACGCCTGCCAGGACGTGGACACCGACCGCGAGGTCGGCGTGATGTCGGTGCCCGCGCGCTTCGGCATCCCCGCCGCGATCCGGGGCGCGCGCGTCTGCCACGCGATCACCACGGCGCTGTTCGTCTGGTACGCCCTTCAGACCGGCGCGGGCGCGTTCTTCTGGCTCGGCCTCGTCGTCGTCGCGGGCGCCTTCCTCTACGAACACAGCATCGTGCGGCCGCACGACCTCTCCCGTCTCAACCGCGCCTTCTTCCAGGTCAACGGCTTCATCGGGATCGCCTTGTTCGCCTGCGCCCTGCTCGACCTGCTCGTCCGCGGCCTGACTGTCTGACGGGCCGTGGGCGGGCGGCGGCGCCCATGGATAGGCTTCACAGTGTGAATGCAGGAGATACGCAGCGTAGGCCTTGGATCGTGGGGGTGTCCGGCGCGTCCGGTACGCCGTACGCCGCTTCGGTGCTCCGGGGGCTGCTCGCTGCCGGGGAGAGCGTGGACCTCGTGGTGTCCCGGGCGTCGCGGCTCACGCTGCTCGACGAGACGGGCATCTCGTTCCGGGACGCGCACTGGCGGGACGACCTGGGCGCGTGGCTGGCGCGGGGCGCCGACGGCAAGCCGGGGACGTTCCGGGTGCGCACGGACGACGTGCGGTACTGGGCCGCGGGCGATCTCGCGGCGGGTCCTTCGTCGGGGTCGTACGCGACGAAGGGCATGCTGATCGTCCCGGCGTCCACGGCGTGCGTGGCCGGGGTGGCGCTCGGGCTCTCGAAGGATCTGCTGCAGCGCTCGGCGAGCGTGACGCTCAAGGAGCGGCGGCGGCTCGTCGTCTGCGTGCGGGAGACCCCGCTCAACGGGCAGACGCTGAAGCACCTGGTGGGCCTGGACGAGGCGGGCGCGATCGTGCTGCCCGCCTCTCCGGCGTTCTACGCGGGGGCGACGCACATCCAGGATCTGGTGGACTTCGTCGCCGGGCGGGTGCTCGACGCGGCGGGGGTGCCGCACGAGCTGTACCGCCGGTGGGAGGGCGAACTCGGCGGGGCGTCGGGAGCGGGTGGCTCCCGGCCGGCCGAGGACGGCTCCGGTGGCGCTTAGCGCTTCTTCGCGGCGCGCGGCTTCTTGCTCGCCTTGCGCGCGGCGGTCGGGGACTGGTGGGCACGCGAGCGGTTGGCCAGGTCCTGCAGCTCGCGCATACGGGCGTAGGCCATCTCGATCGTGTACACGGGGAAACACTCTCCTGAAGTTCGAAGGATCGTCGTTGATCTGCTGAGTTTCCGAAAGATTCACAGGGGATGAACCCTGTTACGCCTTAGATTCTACACGTAGACTCGGAAAAACGCTAAATAATGAAAGGCTTCGACCTATGGACGCCGTGGACAGGCAGCTCATCCAGGCTCTGCGCGAGAACGGCCGCGCCTCCTACGCCGAGCTCGGGCGCCTCGTCGGCCTCTCCGGCCCCAGCGTCACCGACCGCATCAACCGCCTGGAGGCGGCCGGCGTCATCACCGGCTACCGCGCGACGGTCGACTCCGCGTCCCTCGGCCTCGGCGTCATCGCGCTGATCGGCATCTCGCTGTCCGACGCCGCCGACCACGAGGACGTGGCGCGGCGCCTGAAGGACCTGCACGAGATCGAGGACTGCTGGTTCATCGCGGGCGACGACTCGTACATGCTCAAGGTGCGGGCCTCCGACGTGGACGGCCTGGAGAAGACCATCCGCCGCCTCAGCGGCACCAAGGGCGTCTCGCGGACGCGGACCACGATCGTGCTGTCCACGAAGTGGGAGAACCGGGTGGGGGAGCTGCCCGAGGAGGTCTAGGGGGCGGGCGCGCGCCGCGGTGGGGGCAGCTCCGGGCCGCTGTGCGGGGCGAGTACGGTTGGTCGGGTCTGTCGCAGGTCGTCGGAGAAACAAGAGGTACGGCAATGGACGCAGGGCTCAAGCGCGACCTTGAGGAGAAGGTCCGCTCCGGTGAGCGGCTGTCCCGTGAGGACGGCGTCGCCCTGTACGAGTCCGACGACCTGGCCTGGCTCGGCGGGCTCGCCCACGAGGTGCGCACCCGCAAGAACGGCGACGTCGTGCACTTCAACGTCAACCGTCACCTCAACATGACGAACGTGTGCACCGCCTCCTGCGCCTACTGCTCCTTCCAGCGCAAGCCGGGCGAGAAGGACGCGTACACGATGCGCATCGAGGAGGCGGTCCGGCTCGCCAAGGCGATGGAGGGCGAGAACCTCACCGAGCTGCACATCGTCAACGGGCTGCACCCGAACCTGCCGTGGCGCTACTACCCGCGCTCCCTGCGCGAGCTGAAGGCCGCGCTGCCGGACGTCTCCCTCAAGGCCTTCACCGCCACCGAGATCCACCACTTCGAGACCATCTCCGGGCTCAGCGCATCGGAGATCCTCGACGAGCTGATCGACGCGGGCCTTGAGTCCCTCACCGGCGGCGGCGCGGAGATCTTCGACTGGGAGGTCCGGCAGCACATCGTGGACCACCGCACCCACTGGGAGGACTGGTCCCGGATCCACCGGCTCGCCCACGAGAAGGGGCTCAAGACCCCGGCCACCATGCTGTACGGCCACATCGAGGAGCCCCGGCACCGGGTCGACCACGTGCTTCGGCTGCGGGAGCTGCAGGACGAGACCGGGGGCTTCCAGGTCTTCATCCCGCTGCGCTACCAGCACGACTTCGTCGACATGAAGGACGGCAAGGTCCGCAACAAGCTGCAGGCCCGGACGAAGATGGCGTCCGGGGCCGAGGCCCTGAAGACCTTCGCGGTCTCGCGCCTCCTCTTCGACAACGTCCCGCACGTCAAGGTCTTCTGGGTCATGCACGGGGTCGCCACCGCGCAGCTCGCGCTCCAGCACGGCGCCGACGACATGGACGGCTCCGTCGTCGAGTACAAGATCACTCATGACGCGGACAACTTCGGTACGCCGAACAAGCTGACCCGGGACGACCTGCTCGACCTCATCCGTGAGGCCGGCTTCCGCCCGGTCGAGCGCAACACCCGCTACGAGGTCATCCGGGAGTACCCGGGCCCCGACCGCGAACTCCGTGAGACCCCGCAGCCGATGCGCCTCTGACCGGGCCGGACGCTGCATCCGTCCCGCCGCTGACGCGGCGGGTCTCCCACCCGCCCACCCGTGACTGTGGGACCAGTCGCACCAGCCCGGGCAGCCGCCCACGGCGAAGTACGGGCGGGTGGGTGGGTGAACCGCCGCCGCGGTAGCGGTGGGACCGTGTGCGCACCCCCTTCCGACCCGGCCAGGGTTCCGTGCTTCACTGGAGAGGCTCTGTTTCGGAACGGAAGAGTGGATTGACATGCTCCGCTACACGATGATGCGACTCGGGGTCTTCGCGGGCTGCTTCTTGGTCGTCTGGGGCCTCGTCTACACCGGCGTCGTGCCGCGCGGCCTCGGTGGCTCCAACCTCCTCTGGGTCGCCCTGCTCGCCCTGGTGATCTCCGCGCCGATCAGCTTCGTCCTGCTGCGCAAGGAGCGCGACCGCGCGTCGGCGAAGGTCGTCGCCAAGGTCGAGGACGTCAAGGCCGGCCTGGAGCGGAACCGCACGCAGGAGGACGGCGCCGACGACGCGGCGCGCACCGCGCAGTCGTAAGGCAGCCGTAAGGTTCGTCACACGCGTCACGTACGCAGAAATCCCCGGTACCGGAGCATGCCGCTCCAGTACCGGGGTTTCGCTGTTTCTGGGACCCTTGGGGTCCCCCTTACCTCAAACAAGTCCTTTGATGAACTCAAAGTTCAAGTGTTAACGTGTTCGACATGAAGACAGCAGCCGCCACCCGCATCGCCGCGAGCGTCCCGCTCGTGGCGCGGCTGCACGTCGATCTCTGCCGCTGCATCTCTGCCGCCTGTCGCGTCATCTGAACGACTTCGACACCTGCACTGCAGCGGCGCCCGTGACCCTTCGCGGTCGCCGCTCCTCACGTCCCCCGCCATTACCCGGAGTGTGTCCGTGTCCGCGAACCCCGCGTCCCCCACCGATGACCCGAAGCCCGGCTTCCGGATACCCAAGTTCCTGAAGCTGCCTTTCTGGGCCCAGATCCTCGGCGGTCTGATCCTCGGCGTGCTGCTCGGCTGGCTGGCCCGCAGCCAGGACATCGACTGGCTGGTCACCACCCTCTCGAAGGTCGGCGACACCTTCATCGGCCTGCTGAAGCTGGCCGTCGCCCCGCTGGTGTTCTTCGCCATCCTGATCTCGATCACCAACCTGCGTAAGGTCAACAACGCCGCCCGGCTCGCGACCCGCACGCTCCTCTGGTTCATGATCACGTCGCTGATCGCGGTGGCCATCGGCCTCGTCATCGGCCTGGTCACCAACCCGGGCGCCGGCACCGGCCTGACCCCGAAGGACGGCGCCAAGCCCGAGCACGAGGGCTCCTGGATCGACTTCCTCACCGGGATCATCCCGACCGACGTCATCACGCCCTTCACCGAGCTGAACGTCCTGCAGATCGTCTTCATGGCCGCCGTCGCCGGCATCGCCGTACTGAAGATCGGCGACGCCAAGGCCAAGCCGATCCTCGACCTCAGCGAGGCCGTGCTCGCGCTGCTGCAGAAGGCCCTGTGGTGGGTCATCAAGCTGTCCCCGATCGGCACCATCGGCCTCATCGGCTTCGCCATCGCCGACTACGGCTGGAACCTGATCAGCAAGTACGCGACGTTCACCGCCGACATCTACATCGGCTGCGCCCTGGTGCTCTTCGGCGTCTACCCGCTGCTCCTCGCGTTCGTCGCCAAGGTCAACCCGCTGCAGTTCTTCAAGGGCGCCTGGCCCGCCATCCAGCTCGCCTTCGTCTCGCGCTCCTCGGTCGGCACCATGCCGGTCACCCAGAAGGTCACCGAGCGTCTCGGCGTACCGAAGGAGTACACGTCCTTCGCGGTGCCCTTCGGCGCCACCACCAAGATGGACGGCTGCGCCGCGATCTACCCGGCGATCGCCGCGATCTTCGTCGCGCAGATCTTCGACGTGCACATGGGCATCAAGGAGTACCTGCTCATCGCGTTCGTGTCGGTGGTCGGCTCCGCCGCCACGGCCGGTCTGACGGGCGCCACGGTCATGCTGACCCTGACCCTGTCCACGCTGGGCCTGCCCATGGAGGGCGTCGGCCTGCTGCTCGCCATCGACCCGGTCCTCGACATGATGCGCACCGCCACGAACGTCGCCGGACAGGCGCTCGTCCCGGTCGTCGTCGCGGCCCGCGAGAACATCCTCGACAAGGAGGCGTACGACAGCGCGTCGGCCTCCCCGCTGGACTCGCTCGACGAGCCGCTGCCCGCCACCGCGTAGCGCCCGCGCCCCTCGGCCGAAACGTGCCCCGCACCGGAAATCCGGTGCGGGGCACGGTCGTTGCGGGTAGGGCTGGGGGCGGTGCGCCGCGGTGGCCCCCGGGTGACCTCCGTGCGTCGGGTAGGACCGCCGTACGCTGATCCGTGCACGGATGGTGCGGGAGGCGGGGGCCGGGGTGTCGGATGTGAAGGTCGTGAGGGCTGTGAAGGCCGTGCAGGCTGCGAAGAACGGGGGCAAGCAGGTGCGGCAGAAGCGGATGCCGCGGGCCGTGCGGGAGCGGCAGATGCTCGACGCGGCGGTGCGCACGTTCGGGCAGCGGGGCTACCGCGCCGCCTCGATGGACGAGATCGCCGAGCTGGCGGGCGTCTCCAAGCCGCTGGTGTACCTGTATCTGAACTCCAAGGAAGAGTTGTTCACCGCCTGCATCCGGCGGGAGGCCGCCGCCCTCATCGAGGCCGTCCGGCACGGCGTCACCCCGGGCGACCCCGCCGACCGGCAACTCTGGGACGGGCTGCGCGCGTTCTTCACCCACACCGCCGAGCACCCCGACGCCTGGGCCGTCCTGCACAGCCAGGCCCGCACCGTCGGCGAGCCGTTCGCCGCCGAGGTCAACGTGATGCGCGAGGAGATCGTCGCCTTCGTGACGCTGCTCATCGCGGAGGCCGCCCGCGCCGCCCACCAGAACCCCTCGCTGCCCGACCGCGAGGTCGCGGGCCTCGCCCAGGCCCTCGTCGGCGCCGCCGAGTCCCTCGCGGGCTGGGCCATCACCCAGCCGTCGGTGTCCGCGAACCAGGCCGCGGCGACCCTGATGAACTTCGCCTGGGCGGGTCTCGGCGATCTGATGGAGGGGCGGTTCTGGTCACCGAGCCGGTGATATGGACCCTGCCGCCCGGCTCCGCCGCCCCGCGCAGCTCGAACGCGGCCCCCTCGGCCGCGTACGTCACCGTGCCGGGCAGCAGCACCGGCGCCCTGAACTCGGCGGCGAGATACAGGGGTTCGTCGCCGACGGCGATGCCGCTGTGCTCCGCCACGCAGCGCGCGAACGTCCACATGCCGTGCGCGATGGCGCGCGGGAAGCCGAACGGCCGAGCCGTCGCCGGACGCAGGTGGATGGGGTTGCGGTCGCCGGAGACGGTCGCGTAGCGACGGCCCAGGTCGGCGGGGAGGTGCCACTCGGCGCGGGCCGGGAGCGGCGTCCCGGGCGTCGGTGCGGGAGCCTGCCGCGGGTGGTCGGCCGGTGTGCGGTGGCGGGACAGGTACGTGCTGTGGGACTCCCACACCGTCTCGCCCGCCACCGTCGCGGTGGTGGTGACCGTCGCCTCGGTGCCGCGCCGGTGCGGGGTCAACTTCCGTGCGTACGTGGTGAGTTCCAGCTCCTCGTCGGGCAGTGGGGCGCGGTGCTGGACGATCGCCACGGACGTGTGGACGAGGCCGAGGAGGGGCAGCGGGAAGGCGCGGGCCGCCATCAGGCGCATGGTCTGGGGGAACGCGAGGACGTGCGGATAGGTGGGGGGTAAGGGGTCGGCGCCGGTCGGCCTTGCGCCGTCCGTGCTCCGGCCCGTGCTCGCGCCGACGCCCTGCCCGGCCGCGAAGCCGCAGAGCCGTTCGTACGCCACCAGGTGGTCGATGTCGGTCCGGACGCGGGCCGTCGTGGGGCCCGGCAGCGGTGCGTCCGGGTGGGGTCGCTTGAAGGGGGACAGGGCCGCCCCTCGGAGCAGGGTGAGCGCGAGCGATGCCATGACGGGACCCTTCTGTCGCTGGGAGTGGGACGCGGGCCGGGGTGCGGCAGCCAGCGGTGCGCGGGGCGTCGCCCGGGGGAGGGCCGACGGGCCGGGCGCCCGAGGCCTAGGCGCCGAGCAGGCTCTGGCCGCAGACCCGGATGACCTGGCCGTTCACCGCGCCCGTCGCCAGCCACGCCGTGGTCTCCGCGACGTCGACGGGGAGCCCGCCCTGGCCCAGGGAGTTCATGCGGCGGCCCGCCTGGCGGATGAGCAGCGGCACGGCCGCGGTCATGCGGGTCTCGATGAATCCGGGCGCCACCGCGTTCACCGTCACGCCGTGCTCCGCGAGGGCCCGGGGCGCCAGGGAGCGGACGAAGCCGACGATGCCCGCCTTGCTCGCCGCGTAGTTGGTCTGCCCGGCGTTGCCCGCGAGGCCCGCTATGGACGCCGTGGCCACGATCCGGCCGCCGCGGCGCACCGTGCCGGACTTCAGCAGGAAGTCCGTCGTGCGCAGCACGCTCCCGAGGTTCACGTCGAGGACCGAACTCCACCGGTCCGCCGCCATGTTGGCGAGCCTGCGGTCCCGGGTGACGCCCGCGTTGTGCACGAGGACGCCGAGGCCGTCCGGCAGCGCGGCGGCGATCCGCTCACCGGCGTCGTCCGCGGTGATGTCGAGCGGCAGCGCGGTGCCGCCGACGCGCTCGGCGACGCGGCACAGGTCCGGCTCGGCGGACGGCACGTCGAGGACGACGACATGGGCGCCGTCGCGGGCCAGGACCTCCGCGACGGCCGTGCCTATCCCGCGTGCGGCGCCGGTCACGAGGGCGGTGCGGCCCGCCAACGGGCGGGCGGGGTGCGGGAGTTGAATGACCGCGCCGACGGTGCCGGGCGGCGCGGCGGTGTCGGCGTCCGGGGCGGGCGGCGTCTCCCGCGCGCCCCCGGCGCACTCGGTCTCGCCGAGGTCGTCCGCGTACTCCGACAGCTCCTCGACCTCGACCACCTGCCCGCTCACGTACGCCGACTTCGGTGACAGCAGGAAGCGCAGCGTCCCCTCGGCGGCCGACGCCGACGGGGTGCGGACCAGCTGGGCCGTCCTGCCCCCGCCCAGCTCCTTGCCGAGGGAGCGGACGAAGCCCTCCAGGGCCTGCTGCGCCGCCGCCTGGTGGTGGTCGGCGGGGGAGAGGGGCGCGCCCAGGACCACCACGCGCCCGCAGGGGGCCATGGAGCGGACGACGGGGTGCAGCGTGGCGTGCACGTCCATGAGCGCGGCAACCGTGCGGACGCCGGTCGCGTCCAGTACGACGGCGGCCGGGCGGCGGGAGCCGAGCGGGCCGCTGTGCGGGGGCAGGCCGGTGCGGGTGAGGCTCTCGTGCAGGCCGGCGAGCGGGATGTCGCCCGCTGTCAGGAGCAGCACCGGGCCTTCGATGGCCGGGTGCCGGGGCGACCAGCGGCGCAGCGGCACCGGCTGCGGCAGGCCGAGTCTGCGGGTCAGGAAGCGGCCGGGGGCGGTGTGGGTGAAGGTCGCGTAGCGGTCGGCCATGGGGCTAGCTCCTGGCTCGGTGCTGAATTTACTTCCGAGTAAGGTTACTTGGGGGTCAGGGGCTGGTCGAGGGGGCGGCCGGTGAATGATCGAGGTGGTGAGAGGGCTCGTACCGGCGCGTTCCCGGGGCGGGCGCCGGGTCCGGACGAGCCCTCGGTGAACACGGAGCGTGACTGGGCTGAACGGGCGGGGCGGGCCGGGGGCGCCTAGGGTGACCGGAGGGGAACCGCACCTCTTGGAGGTCGCTGTGCGCAGCACACCCGCACTCACCGCCGTCGCAGCCCTGGCTCTGGCCGTCGCAGGACTGCCCGCGGCGGCCGACCCGTCCGGACCCGCGCAGCCCGACCTGAAGCGCTTCTACACGCAGAAGATCAAGTGGGCGGCCTGCAAGCCCGACGTGCAGAACCTGTCGGAGGACGTGACCAAGGACAAGGACGTCACCTGCGGCACGGTCAAGGTCCCGCTGGACTACGCCGACCCCGGCCGCGGCACCATCCGCCTCGCCCTGCTGAAGATCAAGTCCAGCGGCGACAAGCGCGGCTCGCTCCTGGTGAACTTCGGCGGCCCCGGCGGCGCGGGCGTGGCGGGGCTCGCGGACGCCAAGAAGGACTTCGGCTACGTCGGCAAGGGCTATGACGTCGTCGGCTTCGACCCGCGCGGCGTGGGCCTGAGCGAGCCCGTGAGCTGCGGCGGGGACCCCGAGCCCGGAGACGACGTGGAGGACCCCGGCGACGCGTCGGCGATCCTGAAGGAGCTGCGCGCGACGGCCGCGGAGTGCGCGAAGAAGTCCGGCCCCGTCCTTCCGTACATCGGCACCGTGAACGTCTCCCGCGACCTGGACGTCATGCGCCAGGCCCTCGGCGACAAGAAGCTCAACTACCTGGGCTTCTCGTACGGGACGCGGCTCGGCGCGGTGTACACGGCGCAGTTCCCGAAGAAGGTCGGCCGGATGGTCCTCGACGGCGTGGACACGCTGACGGAGGACGTGGCCGAGCAGGCCCTGGTGGGCGCGGAGGGACGGCAGACCGCCCTCGACAACTTCCTGCTCTGGTGCACCAAGAACGCGGGCTGTGTGTTCGGCGAGGACTCGCGCAACGCCCGGCACGCCATGACCAAGCTCATCGACGACCTCGACGCGTACCCGCTGCGCTCCATGGACGGCCAGGAGTTCACCGGACAGGACGTGGTGAGCGTGCTCGGCAGCGCGCTCTACAGCAGGCAGGCCTGGCCCGCCCTGTCCCAGGCGCTCGGCGCGCTGCTCGCGGACGGCGACCCGCGGGCGCTGCTCCGGATGGGCGGCTCGATGGGCGGCTCGCCGGTGCAGGCGCGTGCCTCCGGCGGGCGCACGGAGGTCCCCGCGGACAACTCCTCCGCCGCGCTCATGGCCGTGAACTGCGCGGACGACCCCGACCGGCCGGACGCCAAGCGCGTCGAGCGGGAAGTCGGCCGCCTCCAGGAGGAGTTCGAGGAGGCGTCGCCCGTCTTCGGCAAGTCGATGCTGCTGCCGGTGCTGCTCTGCTTCGGTCGGCCCGCGGGCACGGACTACATCCGCGAGGACGTACGCGACGTCGACACCCCGAAGTTCCTGCTCGTCGGCACCCGCGGCGACCCCGCCACGCCGTACCGCTGGACGGTGGAGACCGCCGAGCGGCTCGGCTCCTCCGCGGTCGTCCTCGACAACAGGGGCGACGGGCACACCGGTTACTTCGGCTCGAAGTGCGTGAAGGACAAGGTGGACGCGTTCCTGCTGTACAAGCAGATGCCGAAGAACGGGAGTTCGTGCTCGGCGGAGTAGCCCGGGGTGGGCGTGCGCGATGGGCGCGGGTGCGCGTCCGGGGCCGGGCGCGGCTAGGGGTGCGGCGGCGCCGTGCGGGCCGCCGGGTCCAGCCTCAGCATCGCCGCCTCGTCCGCGCTGCCCGGCTCCGCCTGGTAGGTGACCAGGCGCTGCCCGCCCGTCCTTGCCAGGCGCATCACCTCGTACGTGAGGGACATCGCCCCCGCCTTCGGGTGCGCGAACGACTTCACGCCGCCGCCGCGCTCCCGCACCTCGTACCGGTCCCACATGCGCGCGAACTCCCCCGACTTCAGACAGAGTTCCCCGACCAGGGCGGCCAGCTGCGGCGAGTCCGGGTCGCGCCCGCCGACCGCGCGCAGATGCGCCACCGACTTGGCGACGGTCTCCTCCCACGGCACGTACAGCTCGCGGCCGACGGGGTGCAGGAACATGTAGCGGGTGATGTTGCGCTGCTCGGCGGGCCAGTCGAACAGGCCCGGCATCAGGCGGCGGCCCGGGGTGTTCGCGGCGAGCAGGTAGTTGTGCGGGCTCACCACGTACGCGGGCAGCGGGCGCAGGGCGTCCAGCATCCGCACGACGGTGTCGCGCACCGCGAACTCGGTGGTCGGCGGCGGTTCGCCGATCCGGCCCGACGCCAGCTCGGCCAGCTCGTGCAGGCGCTCGTGGGCGTCGCCGCACAGCCGCAGCGCGCGGGCCAGCGAGTCGATCACGGCCGGTGAGGGGTTGGTCTCGCGGCCGCGCTCCAGGCGCGTGTAGTAGTCGACGCTGACCCCCGCGAGCGTCGCCAGCTCCCACGGCGCAGCCCCGGCGTCCGGCGCAGGCCCGTCCCGGCCGGCAGGCCCGCCTCCGCCGGGCTGACCTGGGCGCGCCGGGCGCGCAGGTAGCGGCCCAGCTCGGTGCCGTTTCTCTCCGGGGAAGTGCCGTGCGTCATGGGTCCAGTGTCCGTGAGCCGGCGGAGAAGTGGGGGGCCGTGTCAGGGCCAGGAACGCCGCGGTCTGCCGGGGGGCGCGCGGGCGGCGGAAGGTGGACGTGGCCCACCCGGCCGCACCCCCTCGCCCCCGAGCCCTTCGCGGGCCTCGTGCCCCTCTCGCACCCAGGAGATTCCGCATGTCGTCCACCGTCCCCTGCACGGACCGGCCAGCCGGGCCGACGGAGCCCGCACTCCCTGCGGAACCCGCACTCCCCACGGAACCCGCGGCACCCACCCGCCCCGAGCGCCCCGCCCTCGCCCTCGTCGCCGCCCTGCTCGGCTTCACCGTCATCACGGTCGACGTGTCCGCGGTGAACATCGCCCTGCCCGGCATCCGCGCCGACCTGCACGGCGGCATGACGGGCCTGCAGTGGGTCGTGGACGCGTACACGCTGATGTTCGCGGCGCTGATGATCTCGGCGGGGGCGCTCGCGGACCGGGCGGGGGCGCGGCGCGCGTACGCCTGGGGGACGGCCCTGTTCGCCCTCGCCTCGCTGGCCTGCGCGCTGGCGCCCGGCATCGGCTGGCTGATCGCGGCCAGGGTGGCGCAGGGCGCGGCCGCGGCGGTCGTCATGCCGGCCTCGCTCGCGCTGATCCGGCAGGCGTACGACGACCCGCGGCGCCGCGCCCGCGCCATCGCGCTGTGGACGGTGGGCGGCTCGGTCGCGATGGCGGCGGGCCCGGTGCTCGGCGGGGTGCTGTCGGAGACGGTGGGCTGGCGGGCGGTGTTCCTGCTGAACCTGCCGGTGGGGGCGCTGGTCCTGCTGCTCCTCGCCCGCGTCGCGCCGTCCCCGCGCCGCCCTTCCCCGCTCGACCTACCCGGCCAGCTCGCCGCGGTGCTCGCCCTCGCCGGACTCGCGTACGCCGTCATCGAGGGCGGCCACGCGGGTTGGACGCACCCGGCGGTCCTCGCGGCCGTGGCGGTCACGGTCGCCGCCGGATTCGCCTTCCACGCCGCCGAGAAGCGCCACCGCGCGCCCATGGTGCCGCTCCCGCTGCTGCGGCGGCGCGAGGTCGGCGTCTCCCTCGCCGTCGGCTTCGCGGTGAACGCGGGCTTCTACGGCGTGGTGTTCCTGCTCGGCCTGTACTGCCAGGAACTGCTCGGCATGTCGGGGATCGCGACGGGCCTGATGTTCGTGCCGCTGGCCGCGCTCATCACGTCGACGAACCTGATGTCGGCCCCGCTCGCCGACCGCGTCGGGCGCCGCGCGGTCATCGTGACCGGCCAACTCGTCCTCGCGATCGCCATGTTCGCGCTGCTTCCGCTCGCCGCGGACACACCCCTGTGGCTGGTTCTGCTGCTCCTCGCCCCGACGGGCATCGGCGGCGCGCTCGCCGTGCCCGCGCTGACGGCCCTGCTCCTCGACGCCGTCCCCGGCCACCGCGCGGGCACGGCGTCCGGCCTCCTCAACTCCCTGCGCCAGACGGGCGGCGCGCTGTCGGTGGCCCTGTTCGGCGCCCTCATCGGCGGCGGGGACGGCGGGTCCGGCTTCGCGGTGGCGGGGATGCGGCAGGGGCTCGTGGTGGTCGGCGTGACGCTGCTCGTGACGGCGGCGCTTTCGAGGTGGCTGCTGCCGCGTACGGAGACGGCGAAGCCGCCCGCCCGGAGGCGGACGGCTTCACCCGGGGCCGGGACGGGTCCCCGCTAGCAGTTGCCCCTCGCCGGCTTCCCCGCGAACCGCTCCGCCAGCCACTGTGCCGCCAGCGGCGACTGGGTGATCACGCCGGTGACGTGTTCGCCGAGCGGGACGGTGTGCCACTCCACGTTCGCCTTGCGGGCGCACCAGTCCTTGCGGACCTGGGTGCCGACGCCGTACGGGATCAGTTCGTCGGCGAGGGCGTGGTAGAGGTACACCGGCGCGTCGGGGGCGCGGGTGCCGACCTGGGACTCGCGCAGGCGCTGTTGCCAGTCCGGCTGGTCGAGGGGGTTCTTGACCGTCATGTCCTTGATCCGCTTGAACGAGCCGAGGACCGCGCCGTCCGCCACGCAGCTGTTGCGCAGCGCGCCGATCAGCGCCTTGCCCGCCGGGTTCAGGTACGACTCCAGCTTCAGCTCGGGGAACGCCGCGTTCTGGCCGATGGCCGCCATGAAGATCAGGCCCGAGCCGTACGAGCCGTCGTTGAAGGCGGCCACCTTCTGCAGGTCCCCGGGCACGCCGCCGGTCGCCGTGCCCTTGACCTTGAGGTCGGGGGCGTACGAACCGTGCAGCTCGGCCGCCCACGAGGAGGCCTGGCCGCCCTGCGAGTAGCCCATGATGCCGACCGGCGATTCCTTCGACAGGCCCGCCTCGGGCAGCCGGATCGCGGCCCGCGCGGCGTCCAGGACCGCCTGGCCCTCCGCCCTGCCGACCGTGTACGTGTGGTCGCCGGGCGTCCCGAGGCCCTCGTAGTCGGTCACGGCGACCGCCCAGCCGCGCAGGGTGAGCTGCTGGATGAGGTTCGCCTCCATCGTGGTGCCGCGGGGGAACCCGGCGCTCGGCGCGCAGTGGTCGCCGACGCCGACCGTGCCGACGGCGTAGGTGATGAGCGGGCGCGGGCCCGTGCGGCCGTCCTGCGGCACGATGACCGTGCCGGAGACAGTGTTCGGGGCGCCCTTGGCGGTGGTCGAGCGGTAGTGGATCTTCCAGGCCTTGGTGTTCGTGGGCTGGCCGGGCAGAGGGTGGAAGGCGCTCGGCTCGGAGCTGACGATGTCGCCGGGTGCGGCGGCCGGGGCGCGGTCGTCGGCGGGGGCGTTCGTGTCCTGGGCGTGCGCGGTGGTCGTGAGGGTCGCGGCCGCCAGGCCCGCGGCGGCCGTCAGGGCGACGGCTCTGAAGCTGGTGGGTAGGTGCATGCGGCTCTCCCAACTGTTCGTGGGGGAAAGAAAGGTCGAGCGGGGTGGAGCGGGTGGAGCTGGGTGGGACGAGTCGAGCGGGTGAAGCGGGTGGCGCTGGGCCGGACGGGACGAGGGGGGACGGGAAGGGGTTGTGTACAGGCGTCGACCGTAGTGACTACTGAGTAAGTTCCGGGCTGACGGGAAAGCTCAGCTTCGTTGACCTGGTGTATCAGCCCTGCCCGGGCGGGACGGTGAACCTGCGGCGTGCGCCCCCGGCGCGTCGGGGCGGCAGGGCTCCGCCGGGTCGGGGGCGCGGGCCTCCCCGACCTCCCGCCCACCCGGCACCTCCGCCCGATACGCCCCCGGCGTCGTCCCCGTCCACCGCCGGAACGCCCGGTGGAACGCCGTGTCCTCGGAGAAGCCGAGCCGCGCCGCGAGCCGCGCGATCGGCTCCCGCCCCTCCGCGAGCCCCGCGATCGCCGCGTCCCGCCGCACCGCGTCCTTCAGCCGTTGGTACGACGTCGACTCCTGCGCGAGCCGCCGCCGCAGCGTCGCCGGGCTGACCGCGAGCCGCGCCGCGATCTCCCCGAGCGAGGGCAGCCGCGGCGAGTCCCGCAGCGCCACGGCGAGCGCCCGCCGCACCTGCTCGGCGACCGTCGTCCCGTACTCCCGCCGCGAGAGCAGGTCGAACGGCGCCCGCCGCAGCATCGCCGCGAGCGCGTCCTCGTCCCGCACCAGCGGCGCGGCCAGCCAGTGCGGGGCGAGCCCGGCGCCGGTGCGCTCCGCGCCGAACCGGACGGGGCAGCCGAACAGCTCCTCGTACTCGTCCTTGTGCGGGGGCGGTGGATGGCCGAAGTCGGCCCAGCCCAGCTCGATGCGGCGGCCGATCAGCCAGCTGCACAGCCGGTGCCAGATGATGACCAGGCACTCGGCGAGGAAGAAGTCCTGGTCGAGGTCGTTGCGTACGGTGAAGACGACACCGTCGTCCGTACGGGTCAGGGCGAGGTCCGGGCCGCCGGGGAACAGCCCGTAGAAGGTCACCCCGCGCTCCATCGCCGTCCCCAGGTCGCGGCAGCCCAGCGCGGCGTAACACATCATCGCGAACGTCCCCGGCCTGCTCGGCGACGACCCGAGCCCCAGGAACTCGTCGTCCGTCGCGCGGTACAACTGCCGGAACAGCCGGGCGAACTGCGGCGCCGTGATGCGCGCCCGGTCGTCCCCGAGGAGCAGGGGCGGTATCTGCGCGGCCTGCAGCAGCGGCACGGTGTCGACGCCCGCGCGCTCGGCCCCGCGCAGCACGGCCCGCACATGGTGCACGGTGATCGTCCGCCTGGCCATGGTCATGACGTTAGCCGTCGGGGGCGCGGGCAAGAAGGGGGCGGCGGGGGAGCCCCGGGGTTGGCCGAATCGGCCCGCCGTCGCCCCGACGCCGATCGGGGGCGGGCCCGGGCGGCCTACACGTGCTGCATCACCAGGACGAACGTCGTGCCCGGCACCAACGCCTCGTACGCGTGCGGGACATCGCCCCGGTACGACATGTAGTCGCCGGGGTCCAGCTCGACCTGTTCGCCGTCCGGGCCCGCGAGCATCCGGCCCGTGCTGACGATCAGGTGTTCCACGGATCCGGGGATGTGCGGCTCGGACGCGCGCACGGAGCCCGGCTCCATGGCGCCGTGGTAGATGTCGCGCCGCACGCCGGACGGGCCCGCCGACAGGAGCGTGCCCGCGTACGAGGCCTGCTCGGCGCGCATCGTCGGGCCCTCGCCCGCCCGGATCACCGTCACGGCGGGGCCCGGTGACTCGACGAGCACGCTGAACGGCACGCCCAGGCCCACCGCGAGCGCCCACAGCGTCTCGATGCCCGGGTTGCCCGTGGCCGCCTCCAGCTGGGACAGCGTGGACTTGGCGATTCCGGCGCGTTTGGCCAGCTCGGAGAGGGAGAGGCCGGCCCGGGTGCGCTCCCGGCGCAGGGCGGCGGCGACCCAGTCGCGGGGCAGGCCCGCGGGTGCGTTCCCGCCGCCCGGTCGGGGGTCCTTGGCGCCGTCGCCGAGGTCGGTCATGCGCTGCACGCTCCCTGCGCTGTCGGTCCGGGATTCCGGCCTATTCGTTCGGTACAGGGTACCAATCGTTCGGCTTGACGAACGCTTCGTGATCTGACCATGCTACGTGGCATGCGTTCGCCACACCGAACGGATGACCCCGCAGACCGAACGACGGGGTTCGTCCGGCTCTCCGACCTGCCCCCGGGCGTCCTGCGCGACATCGCCCTCGTCTGGGCCGCCGACCTCGTCGTCGGCGTCTCCTTCGGCGCGATCGCCGTCGCGGACGGCCTGCCGGTCTGGGTCCCTGTCGCCATGTCCCTGCTCGTGTACGCGGGCTCCGCCCAGTTCAGCGCCGTCGCCGTGCTCGCCGGCGGTGGCGGCGCCGCGGCCGCGGCGGCCACCGGGCTGCTGCTCAACTCCCGTACGGCGGCCTTCAGCCTGGCCGTCGCCGACAGCCTGGGCCGGTCCTGGGCGGCACGCCTCGTGGGCGCGCACCTGATCACCGACGAGACGGCGGCCTTCGTCCTCGCCCAGCCGGACCGGCGCAGCCGGAAGGCCGCGTTCTGGATATCGGGGATCGGCCTCTTCGCCGTGTGGAACGTGAGCGTGCTCGCGGGCGCGGTCGCCGGTTCGGCGCTCGGCGACACCGCGCGGTTCGGACTCGACGCCGCGTTCCCCGCGGTGCTGCTCGCGCTGGTCATGCCCGCGCTGCGGGACAGCGGCAACGCGCGCAGGGCCGGGGCCCTCGGCGCGGTGATCGCCGTCGCGGCCACGCCGGTGCTGCCCGCGGGGGCGCCGGTGCTGCTCGCGCTGCTGGGGCTCGTGGCGATGCGGAGGGGGTCGGGCAAGGGGGCGGTGGCCGCTGCGGCCGAGGGGCGGGGCGCGGCTCCGGACGAGCCTCAGGCCCAGGCCCAGGCCCAGGCCCACGCCCAGGCCCAGGCCCAGGCCCCCGAAGATCCCACCCCCGAGCCCGCCCCCGCCTCCCCGGGAGCCCCCTCATGAACGCCTACCTCCTCTGCGTCCTCGTCCTCGCCGCCGGCACCTACGCCTTCCGCCTCGCCGGACCGCTCCTCCACGGCCGCGTCGAACTGCCCGTCCGCGTACAGGAGTTGCTGACCGTGGGTGCGACCGTGCTGCTCGTCGCGCTGCTCGCCACCGGTGCGCTCACCGAGGGGCAGGGGTTCGCGGGCTGGGCGCGTCCGCTGGGGGTGCTGGTCGGGGGCGTCCTCGCGTGGCGGCGCGCGCCGTTCGCGTTCGTCGTGGTGGGCGCGGCGGGGGCGACGGCGCTGCTGCGGCTCGTGGGCGTCTCCTAGTCGGCCGGTCGGCTGGTCGACTGGTCGGCCTTCTCCGCCGCGTACAACTTCTCCACCACCGCCGCGTACCGCTCCACCACCGCCCGCCGCCGCACCTTCAGGCTGGGCGTCAGCAGTCCGTCCGCCACCGAGAAGTCCTCATCCAGGACAGCGAAAGTCCGGATCATCGCCGGGCGCGAAACCTGTGCGTTGGCCGCGTCGACCGCCTCCTGGACGAGGGCGCGGACCCTCGGGTCGGCCGATGCGGGCTCGGTGAGGGTCAGGCCCGACCGGGAGGCCCAGCCCGCGACCTCCTCCGCGTCGAGGGTGATGAGCGCGACGGGGTGCGGGCGCCGGTCGCCGACCATCACCGCGCGGGAGACGAACCGGGAGGCCTGGATGGCGAGTTCGGACAGGGACGGGGTGAGGTTCTTGCCGGCCGAGGTGATGATGAGGTCCTTCTTGCGGCCGGTGATGCGCAGATAGCCGTCCGCGTCGAGGGCGCCCAGGTCGCCGGTGTGCAGCCAGCCGTCGTCGTCGAGGGCGGCACGGGTCGCGGGCTCGTCGGCGTGGTAGCCGGGGAAGACGTTGGCGCCGCGGGCGAGCACTTCGCCGTCGTCCGCGATGCGCACCTCGCAGCCCGCGACGGGCCGCCCGACGGTGCCGTACCGCACGGCGGCCGGATGGTTGAGGCTGATGACGCCGCCGGACTCGGTCATCCCGTACCCCTCGAAGACCCGGATGCCGCAGGCCCGCAGGAAGTCCAGGACGTGCGGGGCGATCGGCGCGCCGCCGGTCAGCGCCCACCGCAGGCGCCCGCCGAGGGCCTGCCTGACCGGCCCGTACAAGGTCTTGTCGGCGGCCTCGTGCGCGTCGCGCAGCTCGTCGGGCAGGGCGCCTTCGGCCGCGAGCACGCCGATCCGTACGGCCTCCTCGAAGCGTTCGCGCCCGCCGTCCTGCGACTCGGCGAGCGAGAGCACCACCGAGTGGATCTTCTCGAAGAGGCGCGGCACGGACGGCAGATGGGTGGGCCGCGCCTCGGCCAGCTCGGCGACGACGTCCTCGATCCGGCCGCCGAAGTACACGAGCGTGCCGCCAACGATGAGGGTGGTGAACTCGATGAACTGCGCGAGGAGATGGGCGAGGGGGAGGTAGAGGTACGCGGCGTCGCCCGGGCCGCCCTCGATCAGGGGCAGCGAGGCGTCCTGTACGGCGCCGATGTTGCCGTGGGTGAGGACGCAGCCCTTGGGGGGTCCGGTGGTGCCGGAGGTGTAGATGATGGTGGCGGGGTCGGCGGGGGTGCGGGCTCGGGCGCGGGCGAGGAGGGGGGCGGCTGCGGTGTCGGCCGGGGATTCGGTTGTGCTGTCGGCCGGGGCCTTGGCTGTGCTGTCGGCCGGGGTGTCGGCCCGTTCGGGTGGCGCGTCGGTGGTGCCGGGCGCGGGCGCCGCGTACGCCTCCGGCCCCGTCATCACCACGACCTCCCGCACCCCGGGCAGCTTCCCCCGCAGCCGCTCCACCTTCGCCGCCTGGGCCGCGTCCTCGCAGAGCACCACGGAGGCCCCGGAGTCCCCGAGCACCCAGGTCACCTCGTCGTCGCCCGCCGTCGGGTACACCGGCACCACGACCGCGCCCGCGGCCATCGTCCCGAAGTGCGCGTACGTCCACTCCACGCGGGTCTCGGCGAGGACGGCCACGCGGTCGCCCGGTGCGACGCCGAGACCGAGGAGGGCGCGCCCCGCGTCGCGTACGGCGGCACGCAGCCCCTCGTACGACACCTCCTGCCAGCCACCGCCCCGCTTGAACCGCAGCGCGGGCAGCCCGCCGTGACGGTCGGCCGCCCACTCGGTGAGGACGGACAGGGTGCGGGGGCGGTCGGGCTGCGGCGGCGCGGGAGGGGTCATGGCTCGACGCTAGGGAGGGGCGTCGGCGGGGAGGATGACGGGAAACGTCAGCGCCGCTGGCCGGGGCGCTCATCGGAGCCGGCACGTCCAGGTGTGCCCGGTCCGGGATCAGCGCAGCGCGTCGATGGCCTGCACGATCAACGCGCGCGCGTCGGCGCCGTACACAGCCATGCTCCGCAGCTGCTCGAATGCCTTCACGTACAAGGCGATCTCGGACGGCTGGGTGACGTTCACCTCGGCGGACAGCAGCTCCACCGACACCAGCGTGTCGTCGTGCACGTCGAACGTCTCCTGCGGCGACAGCGCACGCTCGCGCGTCGCCGTCGGGATGATCCCGAACGACACCTGAGGGAGGGCCCCGGCGGTCAACAGGTATCCCAACTGCGCGGCCATCGCGTCGGCGTCACCGAGTTGGTAGCGCAGCACCGCTTCCTCGATCACGAACACGAAGCGGTGGCCCGGCTCGTGGATGACCTGCGAGCGCTGCACGCGTGCTGCTGCGGCGTCCACCCCGTCGTCGGGTACGTCCAGGCCAGGCCCGTCCGGACGCGGCGGCGCCATTCGCGGTAGAGCGAATCGGCGTGCTGTGAGGCGGCGAGCAGGTCCGGGATGTGTTCCGTGGCGCCGGTCGCACGGCACCACAGACGGATGTCCGTGGGCGAGGGCGGGGTGTGCGCGTTCTCGATCCGGCTGGTCTTGGCGTGGTGCCAGCCGCACTGGGTGGCCAGCTCGGTGACCGTCAGACCGGCGTTCCTCCGCAGGCCTCGAAGCCGCCGCGCCACGTTCTCGCGGGCGGCGTGGGCTGAGGACGACGGTGAGACGGGCATGAGCTGGCCGTGGTGCCTTCGGTGTCAGTGGATCTCGTACTGCTCGTGCGGGACGGCGCGTTCCCAGACGGCTTCGAACGCGTCGACACATTGTTTGACGATGCCGGGCTCGGAGCGCAACTCCATGTCCGGGTCGGCCCAGTTCCCGTCCCCTGTGAAGTGGTTGAACAGCACGCGCGTCCCGTCGAAGATCCACAGGTCGGCGCCGGGCAGCATCAAGTCGACCGCGCGCGGTCGGGGCAGCCATCGAACCTGCTCCCCGGCCGCGACGTTGACGACCGCCCCGGCGTGCTCGTAGCGGATGTAGTCGGTGACCGGTTCGGACACGATGCGTGCACGCCGTACGACCACGCCACGGGCGACCGCGCCGGCGATCATGTCGACCCAGGGCGCCCAGTACTCCGAGCCGGGGTCGACGTCCCGACGGCCGGTTCGTAGCCAGGAGTCGAAGTCGTCGGCCTCGTCTCCGACGGCGTACTGGTCACGCATCTCGAGGTGCACCGCCGAGTGCCGCGCGGCATCGAGGAGGTCGTCAGAGCTGAGCGCGCTCTGCAGCATCGCAGGCCTCCCTCAGGACCGGGACCAGACGGGCAGGAACGCGGATCACGGTCTCGTGGACGGGGATGCCCGGCACCGTACTACGTCCTCATCGCCACGGACGCCGCGTGGCACGGAACCGAGGAGCGGCTCAGCACGAACACGCTCCTCGGGGTGCCCCGCCTCGGCCACCCCCTCCCGGCGCTGACGCGGTGGGTGGTCCCGCCGTCGGCGCCCGGCGACCTGTGCGACCCCGGGCACCTGGCCGCACTGAAGGCGGCCCAGGGCGCCGCCGCGCGCGCCCACCGGAAGTAGGGGCTCGCCGGTCAGGGCTTGCGCCGCTTCGTGTCCAGCAACTGCTCCCGCAGCACCGTGAGTTGGTGCGACGTCTCCACGGCCCGCCCCTCGTCCAGCGTGGTCAGCGCCAGCAGCAGGACGTCGGCGACCACCAGGGCCGTGAGTGCCTCCGTCGTGATCCCCGTGGGCGTGTGCGGTGCCGTCAGGACCGCGTCGACCCGGTCGCCGTACACCTCCGCCAACTCGTCGGTGACCAGCACGACCCGCGCCCCCACCGCCCGCGCCCGGTCGATCAGCACGGACAGCTCCGGCAGGGCCCGTCCGGGCTGGAAGATGACGACGGCGTCACCCCGCCGCAGCGCGAGCAGGTCGTCGGCGAGGGCGAAGCCGGTCGCTCCCACGTGCCGGGCCCGCCGCCCGATGCGGCCGAGCGCCAACGCCAGGTGGCGGGCGGCCAGTTCGGACGCGGCGACCCCGAAGCAGTGGATCTCGCCCGCCCCGGCGAGCGCGCCGACCGCCGTGCGCAGCGCCTCGTCCGTGGTGAGGCGGCGGGCGTGCCCGATGCGGTCCTGGGCCTCGTCGAACACCTCGTCCCAGATGCCGCCGAGGTCCCGCCCGACGTGCGCGATGCGCTGGGCGAGCCGGACCTCGGGCGCGACGCTGGAGGTGAAGTCCGCCGTGAGGTCGCGCTTGAGGGCGGGCAGGCCCGCGTACCCCAGGCGCTGGAGGGCCCTGACGACCGTGGCGTTGCTCGTGCCGCTCGCCGAGCCGAGTTCCTGCGCGGAGGCGAAGAGGAGGGACTCGGCGGGCGCCCCCGCCAGGTACTGCGCCACCGCGCGCTCCGACGCGGACAGCGTCTCCCACTGGTCCCGCACGGCGACCCGCAGCCGGGCCAGGCCGCCCGCGGCGCCGTCCCCGCCGCGCCCCGACCCGGCCGTCCCCGTCGCGCCGCCGTCCTGGCCGGACCCCGGCCCGCCTGTCTCCGTCGCGCCGCCGTCCTGGCCGGACCCCGGCCCGCCCGGCCCCGCCGCGCCGCTCCCGCCGCCCGCCTCACCCTCAGGCATCCCTGAAATCTCCATTACAGCTCTTGACTCCCGTGTGATCCCCGTTACTCTCCTGGACAACGCATTCCAAGGAGAGAGAGTTCCGTAACCGACGTTACAGGACGGCGGTCCCGGGGACCTCTCCGTCGCGAGGAGAAGCATGGCACCGCGCACCGCCCCCGCAGGCCCGACCGACCCGGCCGCCCCCGACCCGGCCGCCCTCCTTCCGGCCGACCCTTCCAGAACGCTCCCGGTCGTCGAGATCTCCGGCGCCCCCGCAGCCCGCGGCCGCCAGTACGGCGAGGCGGTCCGCCCCCAGCTGCACGCGGCGCTCACGTACTACGAGGCCGCGTTCGACCAGTCGGCCGGGCTGACCTGGGACCAGGTCACCGACCGGGCCGCCCGCTGGCTGCGGCCCGTGGAGGAGTACGCGCCGGACCTTGCCGAGGAGATGGCAGGGATCGCCGAGGGCGCGGGCGTCGGGCTCCTGGACGTCCTCGCCCTGAACGCCCGCGGCGAGGTCATCTACGACCGGTCGTTCAAGGACATGGCCGCACCCAGGCGCACGGAGGAGGAGCCTCCCGACGGCTGCACCTCCTTCGCCGCCTACGGCGAGGCCAGCGGCGACGGCCACGTCTACGCCGGGCAGAACTGGGACTGGCGGGCCGGGGTCGCCGACACCGTCGTGATGCTGCGGATCGTCCAGCCCCCGAAGCCCACGCTGATCATGCAGGTGGAGGCCGGCCAGATCGGCCGCCAGGGCGCCAACTCCGCCGGGATCGCCCTCAACGCCAACGGCCTCGGCGGCCGCTTCAGCGACGCGGTCGGCCTGCCGCAGACCGTCGTACGCCGCCGCGTCCTGGACCAGCACACCGTCACCGACGCCGTCGACGTGCTCTGCCGCACCCGCGCCCACATCGCCTCGAACGCCCTGCTGACCTGCCGCGAAGGCTTCGCGCTCGACCTGGAGACGACGCCCGCCGGGCACGGCTGGATGTATCCGACCGACGGCCTCCTCGTGCACGGCAACCACTACCAGGCCGGTGTCCCCGCCGCCCTCGCCGCCGCGTACCGCCCGATGTCCCCGGACTCGCTGATCCGTGTCCCGCGCGCCGAGCAGGGTCTGCGCGCCCTGCGCGGCGCCACCGGGCCCGACGAGTCCCTGAAGATCATCAAGCAGGCCATGTCCGACCACCTGGGCCGCCCCGAGTCGCTGTGCACCCACCCCGACCCGCGCCGCCCGCCCCTCAAGCACTGGGCCACCCTCGTCTCCTCCTGCGTGGACCTGACGACCGGCGACTACCGCGTCACCGCGGGCACCCCCTGCGACCGCGACTACCAGCACCTTCCGTGGAACCTCTACGACGGCCCGTACGGAGAAGCCAGATGACCACGAAGCGCCCGCAGCGGCCCCCGCGCAGGATGCGGCCCCCGCGCCCGACGCGCCCCCGTGCCGTCGGCGCCGCCCTCGCCGCCCTCACCCTGCTCGCCACCGCGGGCTGCGCCGGAGCCGACACCTCCGCCCTCGGCGGCAGGCCCGCCGACGCCGCGAAGCTCAAGCTGTCCCCGACGACCCCGCCCGCCCGCGGCCAACTCGACCGCGCCGACTGGCTCCTGGAGGACGAGCCCGACTCCCTCGACCTCGACACCCAGGGCACCAGCGCGGGCCGCGTCGTCCTCACCAACGTCTGCGAGCGGCTCTACCAGCTCAAGCCCGACATGAGCGTCGAACCGTTCCTCGCCGAGAAGGCCCGTACGCCCGACGACCGCACCCTCGTCCTGACCGTCCGCGACGGCGTCACCTTCCACGACGGCTCGAAGCTCACCGCCGCCGACGTGCTGTGGAGCCTGAAGCGGCACGCCGACCCGGACATGGAGCAGGCCGACGAGTTCGGCAATGTGAGGACGATGGAGCGGACCGGCCCGCGCGAGATCACCGTGCGCTTCAAGGAACCCGACGCCCTGTTCACCAAGGCGCTCGCCGGGGACGCGGGCATCGTCTGGAACCCGCGGCAAGTGCGGGAAGCCGGGAAGGAGTTCGGCACCCCGGGGCACGGCGACGCCTGCTCGGGTCCGTACCGCCTGAAGAGCTGGAAGTCCGGCGACTCCCTCACCATCGAGGCGTACGAAGGGTATTGGGGCAAGAAGCCGCTGACCCGCCGCGTCGACTTCCGCTGGGCCTCCGACAGCGCCCTCGTGAACGCCCTCAAGACGGGCGCCGCCGACGGCACGTACGCGGAGTCGCCCAACACCGCCGCCGCCCTGCGCACCACCAAGGGCCTCCAGCAGTACTACGGCCCCTCCACCGCCTCCCTCGTCCTCATCCCGACCGCCCGCGGCGGCCTGAAGGACCCGGCGATCCGGCGCGCCCTGTCCCTCGCCCTGGACCGGAAGGGCATCGCCGACTCCGGGTACGGCGGGCTCGTGCAGCCATGGGCGTCACCGGTCGGGGCGGGCGCCTGGGGGTACGAGAAGCGGCACTTCGCCGCCGCCCAGCGGAAGCTGACGGCGGTCGCGCCCGTCTCGCCCACCGCCGACGACCTCGCCGAGGCCAAGCGGCTCGTCAAGGAGGCGGGCGCGCCGGACGACCCGATCGTCATCGGCACCGACAGCAGCCAGGGCCGCACGGTCGTCGCCAACGCCACCCGCGCCGCCCTCCAGCGCATCGGCCTGAAAGCGCAGATCAAGACGGTGCCGCCGGCCCAGTTCGAGGAGTTCTACAGCGACCCCGGCGCCCGCGCCGACATCGACGCCCTCGTCGGCGACTGGTACATCTCCAAGTCCGACCCCATGGGCTTCTACGACAACGGCCTGTCCGACTCCTCCAACAACTGGGTCGGCTTCAAGGACGCCACGTACGACCGTCTGACGCACCGAGCCCTCGGCACGCTCGACGACAAGCGCAGGGCCAGGATCGCCACCGACATCCAGCGGCGGTTCGTGAACGCGGCCGTCTGGATCCCCGTGGCGCAGGTGCCCACCGCGCTCGTCCTCAGCGACAAGCTGACCGGACCGCCCGCGTCCCAGGCCTACCTCTACTACCCGTGGGCCGCCCGGCTCGGCCCGCGAAAGGCCGGGTGAGCCCCATGGCACTTCGCCTCGCACTCCGCGTCGGCCGCCGCGTCACCGGCGTGCTCGCGACGCTCCTCGCCGCCTCCTTCGTCATCTTCGCCGCCGTGTACGCGGCGCCGGGCGACCCCGCGGTGTTCCTCGCGGGCGGCCGCGACAAGCTGACGCCGGAACGGCTCGCGCAGGTGCGCGCCGAGTACCACCTGGACGAGCCCCTGTTCGTCCAGTACGGCCGCTGGCTGTGGGACTGCGTCCACCTGGACCTCGGCCGCTCCTTCAAGTACAGCGACCAGGTCGCCGACCTGGTGGCCGCCCGCTTCCCCACCACCCTCCAACTCGTCCTGTACGCCACGGTCCTGTTCGTCGTCCTCGGCGTGGGCGCGGGCGTCCTCGCCGCCGTGAAGCGGTCCACGTGGGTGGACTCGGCGGTGGTCGGCGCCACCACGCTCGCCGCGTCCGTGCCGTCGTTCGTCGCGGCCATCGCGCTCGTTTCGTTCTTCGGGGTGCGGCTCGGGTGGTTCCCGGTGACCGGGAGCGGGTCAGGCTTCCTGGACACCGTCCGCCATCTCACGCTGCCCGCCCTGTCGTTGGCGCTCGGCGCGCTCGCCCTCGTCAGCCGTGTCACCCGGCAGGCGATGGTCGACGCGGCGGCCTCCGACCACGTGGAGGCGGCCCGCGCCTCCGGCGTCCCCGAGCGGGACATCGTCCGCAGACACGTCCTGCGCAACGCGCTCGGGCCCATCGTGACCATGTGCGGCCTGGTCATGGCGGGCATGCTCGCCGGCACCGTCGTCGTGGAGACCGCGTTCGGCCTCAGCGGCATCGGCTCGCTGCTCGTCGGCGCCATCAACACCCATGACTTCCCCGTCGCCCAGGCCGTTCTGCTCCTGATGGTCACCGGATACATCGTGGTCACGACGCTGGTGGACGCGGTCCATCCGCTGCTGGACCCACGCGTGGAAGGAGCGGCCCGATGACCGCGATCCTCGACGAAGCCCAGGCCCCGCCCCCGGACTCCGCCCCGCCCCCGGACTCCGCCCCGGCCCTCGCGGCCGTACGCGGTCGCCGCCCCGTCGGCGTCCTCGTCGCGGGCACCCTCCTCGCCCTGGTTGTCATCGCAGCCGCGTGCGCCCCCCTGCTCGCTCCGTACGCCCCGGACACCATCGACCTCTCCTCCTCCCTCGTCGGCACCGGCCGCGACCACCTCCTCGGCACCGACTCCTCCGGCCAGGACCTGCTCTCCCGCGCCCTGTACGGAGCCCGCAGCAGCCTCATCGCGCCCCTGGCCCTGCTCGCCGTCGCCGGCGTGCTCGGCGTCAGCCTCGGTGTGCTCGCCGCGTGGCGCGGCGGCTGGGTCGACGTCCTCGTGTCCCGCCTCACGGACGTGATGTACGCCTTCCCGGGCCTGCTGTTCACCGTCCTGATCATCGCGGTGTTCGGCGCGGGCATGACGACCTCCGTCCTCGCCCTCGGCCTCGCCTTCACGCCGACCGTCGCCAAGTACACGCGCTCCCTGGCCCTCTCGGAGGCCCGCAAGCCGTACGTCGACGCCTACCGCGTCCAGGGCATGGGCGGCCCGCGCATCTGCGCCGCCCACGTCGTCCCGAACCTCGCCCGCGCGATCCTCGGCTACCTGGTCGTCCTCTTCGGCGAGGCCCTGATGTCCCTCGCGACCCTCTCCTACCTGGGCTTCGGCGCCCAACCCCCGTCCTCCGACTGGGGCCTGATGGTCCAGGAGGGCCAGGCCGCGATCGTCCAGGGCGCGATGCTGCCCGCACTCGTGCCCGGCACCGCCATCGCCCTGGTGGTCGTGTGCTTCAACGTCGTCGGCGTCTGGGCCGCCGACCGTCTGGGGAGGCAGTGATGAGCGAGATCCGTTCCGGGGGTACGGCGGCTTCGGGGGACGGCGACGGCGTCGCGGCGGGGCCCGGTGCCGGTCCGGTGCCTGAGGCTGCCGCGAGGCCCGGGGCCTCTGCTGCGTCCGGCGCCGCGGCCGCGCCCCGTGCCCTGCTGGAGATCACGGACCTGACCCTGCGGCTGCCCGGCGCCGCCCGCCCCGTCCTCGACTCGGTGTCCCTGACCGTCGCGCCCGGCGAAGTCGTGGCCCTGGTGGGGGAGTCGGGGTCGGGCAAGTCGACGACGGCGAAGGCCGCGCTCGGGCTCTTCCCCGGCGGGGCGGTGGCCTCCGGCTCCGTACGCTTCGACGGCACCGAGGTCCTCGGCCTCACCGGCGAACGCCTCCGCGCTCACCGCGCCGACGGCGTCGCCCTGGTCCACCAGGACCCGCGGGCCGCCCTCAACCCGGTGCGGCGCGTCGGGGACTTCCTGGTCGAGCGCGGGGCCAGCCGGTCGGAGGCGGTCGAGCTGCTCGCCTCCGTGGGGCTTTCGGACCCGGAGCGCCGGGTGCGGCAGCGGCCGCACGAGATGTCCGGCGGGATGCTGCAGCGCGTCGTCATCGCGGGCGCGCTCGCGGCCCGGCCGCGGCTGCTCCTCGCCGACGAGGCGACCAGCGCGCTCGACGTCACCACCCAGGCCGACATCCTCGCCCTGCTGCGCACCCTGCGCGCCGAGCACGGCCTCGGGCTCCTCTTCATCACCCACGACCTGCATCTGGCGGCCGCGTACAGCGATCGCGTGTACGTCATGTACGCGGGCCGTGTCGTCGAATCCCGTACGGCACCGGCCCTCTTCACCGCCCCCGCACACCCCTACACCCGGGGCCTCCTCACTTGCTCCCCGACCCTGGGCGACACCCTCACCCCTCTCCACCCCATCCCGGGCCGCCCCCCGTCCCTCTCGGACACCTTCCCGGGCTGCCCCTTCACGACCCGCTGCCCCGACGCCCACCCGACCTGCGAGACCTGGACCCCGACCCCGGTGCCTCTGCCGGACGGCGGCACGGCGGCATGCGCCCTGGTGAACGCCGAGCCGGGGCTGAGTCCTGCCTCCACCGCTGTGGGCAATCGTCCCGCAGGGCGGGACGGGTGGGCACAGCCCAGTCCCACGGCGCCGATACGGACAAGGTGAACCACGTATGACCACCCACCTGCTGGAAGCAGCCGGCCTCAGCAAGACCTATCCCCTGCCAGGCGGTGGCTCCCACCAAGCCGCAACCGACGTGACCTTCGCCGTCCCCCCGGGCGGAGCCCTCGGCATCGTCGGCGAATCCGGCTCCGGCAAGACAACCGTCGCCCGCATGCTCGTGGGCCTCGTCCGCCCGGACCACGGCACGATCACCGTGGCGGGCCGAGCCCGGTCACCCCGTCCCCCGAGGGGCAGGTCGGCCCGTCTGGCCAGGGCGCGGGAGATCCAGATGGTCTTCCAGGACCCCTACGTCTCCCTGGATCCCCGCCTGACGGCGACCCAGTGCCTCCGCACGGCCCTGCGCCTGCACGACCGGGGCGAGGCGAACGCGGCGGAGCTCCTGGACCGGGTGGGCCTCGGCCCGAGGGAGGCGGACGCCCGGCCGAGGGATCTGTCGGGCGGACAGCGCCAGCGGCTCGCCATCGCGCGGGCGCTGGCGGTGGACCCGAGGATTCTCGTCCTTGACGAGGCGGTGGCGGCGCTGGACGTGTCGATCCAGGCGCAGATCCTTCAGCTTCTGACGGAGATCAGGGAGGAGACGGGGGTGGCGTTGGTGTTCGTGAGCCACGATCTGGCGGTGGTGCGGCACGTGACGGAGGAGGTCCTGGTGATGCGGCGGGGCAAGGTGGTGGAACGGGGCCCGACCTCCCGGGTCCTCTCGTCCCCCCAGGACCCGTACACCCGCCTCCTCCTGGCCTCCGTACCGACCGAGGGCTGGGACCCGACCACGGCGGCCCGCGCCCGCGAGTCCCTGAACCCGACGAACCCGACGTAGCCCTCGCGGGGCGCCCCAGTCCCACCCCTTTCCCGAAACCGGGGCTGCGCCCCTGGACCCCGTAGGCAGGCGTCCCGTGACGGGTGGGACAGTCCTCCCCCGCTATCGGCGCTCCGCGCCTCGTCCTCAAACGCCGGACGGGCTGGAATATCCCCGGGGCGGGCGGGAGAGGTACAGGTGGGCTGGGAGAGGTGCCGCAGGGCTGATGGTGCCGGGCTGTTGCCCAGCCAAGTGCAGGTGGGGGCGGGCGGGTGGGAGACAGCCCGTCCGGCGCTTGAGGACGAGCGCGCAGCGCGATCCGGGGGTGACCGGGCCGGGGCTGAAGGTGCCGACTGCCCGATCGCACGCCGGGTGGGAGACAGCCCGTCCGGCGCTTGAGGACGAGGCGCGGAGCGCCGATCGGCGCCCACCAAGGCGCCCCCGCCAGCAGAAGGCGCCCCCGCCAGAAAAAGGCAGGAGCCCCGCTGCCCCCACGGATGTGGGGACGCAGGGCTCCTTGGGTACTGCTTCCGTTCCGGATCAACCCACCGCGATCAGGCGGGGGTGACGTTCTCCGCCTGCGGGCCCTTCGGACCCTGCGTGACGTCGAAGGTCACGGCCTGGTTCTCCTCGAGGGAGCGGAAACCGCTGGCGTTGATCGCGGAGTAGTGAACGAAGACGTCGGGGCCTCCGCCTTCCTGGGCGATGAAACCAAAGCCCTTTTCGGCGTTGAACCACTTCACGGTTCCGGTAGCCATAAGCCCTCCTTGGGCCAAAGGGTTGCCCTGCTCCAGAACCTGCGATTGTTGAAACAACTGCAAAAGTCTGAAAACGACGAGAGCCCGCGGGTCACATGCTCCGCAGGCTCTGTACTGCAAGGGAAACCAAACTGCAACTTGCGGTGAGCTTAGCACGCAGGCACCGGGAAGCAATAGGGATCAAGATCACGTCACCCGGAGGTTTGACGGGATCTCAAGCAGGGTTGACGGAGGCGGCTCCGGGCCCCCGGCGACAGTGCCGCGCCGAGACGGGTCTAGCCTCACCGATGTGGACAATTCTCCCGCTGACACCTCGGACGGGGGGGCCTCGGACGGGGCCGCCTCAGCCCGCACCGCGAGGCCGCGCGTCGGCCACATCCAGTTCCTGAACTGTCTGCCCCTGTACTGGGGCCTGGCCAGGACCGGCACCCTGCTCGACTTCGAGCTGACCAAGGACACCCCGGAGAAGCTCAGCGAGCAGCTGGTGCGCGGGGAGCTGGACGTCGCCCCCGTGACGCTGGTCGAGTTCCTGAAGAACGCGGATGATCTTGTCGCGTTCCCCGATCTGGCCGTGGGCTGCGACGGCCCGGTGATGTCCTGCGTCATCGTCTCGCAGGTGCCGCTGGACCGCCTGGACGGGGCCCGGGTCGCCCTCGGCTCGACCTCGCGCACGTCCGTGCGCCTCGCGCAGCTGCTCCTGGCGGAGAAGATCGGCGTACGGCCCGACTACTACTCGTGCCCGCCCGACCTCGGCCTGATGATGCAGGAGGCGGACGCCGCCGTCCTCATCGGCGACGCGGCGCTGCGCGCGAACCTCATCGACGGCCCGCGGCTCGGCCTGGAGGTCCATGACCTGGGCCGGATGTGGAAGGACTGGACGGGCCTGCCGTTCGTCTTCGCGGTGTGGGCGGCGCGGCGCGACTACCTGGCGCGCGAGCCGGATGTCGTACGAGAAGTGCACAAGGCGTTCCTGTCGTCGCGGGACCTGTCGCTCGACGAGGTCGCGAAGGTGTCGGAGCAGGCGGCGCGCTGGGAGGCGTTCGACGCGGGCGTGCTTGAGCAGTACTTCACGACGCTGGACTTCCGCTTCGGCGCGGCGCAGCTCGCGGGTGTGGCGGAGTTCGCGCGGCGCGTCGGCCCCTCGACGGGGTTCCCGGCGGACGTGCGGGTGGAGCTGCTCGGGTCGTAGCGGAGGTCGCGGCCGTGCCCGGCGTGTGTGCCCCCGGGGTCCGGCGGGTCACGCGTTGGGCACGGGCGCCTTCATGTGCTTGCTGATCCACTGGACCGGCCCGTCCGCCATCGCGGGCACGTACGAGCGGGCGTTGTGGCCGCCGCCCTGGATGACGTTCAGGCGCGTCTTGACCGGCCCCTTGCCGTACTCCTTCATGAACGCGCGCAGGTTCGGCCCGCCGGATTCCGCCGTCCCGACCTGGAAGGCGATGTCGACCTCGGGGCCCCCGCGCGCGATCAGGCGCCGGGCGAGCCGTCCGGGGTCGTTGGCGAGCCGCTCCTTCTCGTGGCCCCGCCACAGGGGCGAGTCGGGCACTGTGTCGGGGCCGCTCGCGATGACCGCCCGGAACCGGTCCGGGCGCCCCAGGACCGACTTCAGGCCCACGAATCCGCCCGAAGAGGAACCCATGAAGGCCCAGCCGTCGCGGGAGTCGAAGGTGCGGAAATTCGCCTTCACGAAATCCGGAACGTCCTCCGTCATCCAGGTGCCCATTCGGGGCTGCCCCGGTATGTCACTTCCGTCGTAATAGAACTTGTCATCGGGATTGAGGACGGGCATCACGACGACGAACGGCAGGCTCTTTCCCTGGCGCGACCACTTGGCGATGGAGCTCTCCAGCTTGAGGTCCGTGCCCATCCAATAGTTATTGGGGTAGCCGGGGCCGCCGGGCAGCGCGATGAGTACCGGGAAGCCGCTGTGCGCGTACTTCGGGTCGAAGTATTGCTTGGGCGCCCAGACCCATACCTTTCCGGTGAACCCCGACTTCTTGCCGCGCAGGGTCGTCACGCCGATCTTGGTGCCGTCCTCGAGCGTGCTTTCCGTGGTGAAGTCCGCGCGCGGCCCCGTCGGCATCCGGCTGCCGCTGGCCTTCGCCTGCCGGGTGGCGCCCGCGTCCCGGGAGGCGGACGCCTTCGGGTCGTCGAACCTGACCGGCTCGGGCTTGTCGGACGAGCAGCCGGCGAGGGCGGCCGCGGCCAGTGCGGCGGCCAGGAGGGCGGCGAGGCGGGTCGGGCGGCGGTTCATGGCGCTCCAAGCGGTCCGGGCAGGCGTACAGGGGCAATCGGGGCATTTACGGATGGATAGATGGCGTCCGGGCGCGGCGCGTTCCCGTCCGCGCGCCCCTGTGGCCCACCGCATTACGCTGGCCGTCGACACGGGCACGCGGCGGACACCGGCGGACGGCCGGGGCACACACCGGCGGGCGCCGTGTGGGCATGCGATCAGCGCGTCTGGGGGAGGCCTTCGCCATGCACCCGCTCGAAGCGGACGAACCCGCCGTCATCGGCCCCTACCGTCTGCTCGGACGCCTCGGCTCCGGCGGCATGGGACGCGTCTATCTGGGCCGCAGCGCCGGCGGCCGCACCGTCGCCGTGAAGGTCGTCCACCCGCACTTCGCCCTCGACGAGGAGTTCCGCGCCCGCTTCCGGCGCGAGGTCGACGCGGCCCGGCGGGTCGGCGGCGACTGGACCGCCCCCGTCCTGGAGGCCGACCCGGAGGCGCGGGTGCCCTGGGTGGCGACGGCGTACGCGGCCGGGCCCTCCCTGACCGAGGCCGTGCGGGACGGCGGCGCGCTGCCCGAGCACTCCGTCCGTGTCCTCGGCGCGGGCCTGGCCGAGGCTCTGGCGCACGTCCACGGCCTCGACCTGGTCCACCGCGACGTGAAGCCCTCCAACGTCCTCCTCACCATGGACGGCCCCCGCCTCATCGACTTCGGCATCGCCCGCGCGACCGACGGCACCGCGTCCCTCACGTCCACGGGCGTGTCCATCGGCTCGCCCGGCTACATGTCCCCCGAGCAGATCCTCGGCAAGGGCGTCACCGGCGCCGCCGACGTCTTCTCCCTCGGCGCGGTCCTCGTCTACGCGGCCACCGCGGGCACCCCCTTCCCCGGCGACTCCTCCGCCGCCCTGCTCTACAAGGTCGTCCACGAGGAACCCGAACTCGGCGCCCTCACCGGCGACTTCCGCGACCTGGTGGCGGCCTGCCTGGCCAAGGACCCCGCCGCCCGCCCCGCCCCCGCGGCCCTGGCCCACCGCCTCGCCCCCGAGGGCGCGGCACCGCTGGTGGCGGCGGGCTGGCTGCCGGGCGCCGTGGTGGAACGGGTGAGCCGGAGCGCGGTGCGGTTGCTGGATCTGGAGGTGGATCACGCGGGGGGTGGGAACGGGTCGGGTGGAGCGCCCGGCCCGGGCGGGACGAACGGTTCGGGCGGGGCGGCGGTGCCGCTGTCGGGGCCGGTGCCGTTCACTGGGGCGGGAGCGGGAGCGGGGGTGTTCGGGCCGCCGGACGCGTCGTACGGGCAGGGAGCTCCCTCGGCGCCGCCGTCGGCACCGCAGACGCCCTCGACGCCCTCGACCCCGCCGGGCTCCTCGCCGCAGCCGTCCGCGTACTCCTCACCCTCCGCCTCCCCGCACTCCTCGTACGAACAGAACAGCGCGTCGGCGTCGCACGGACCCGGTACACCCGCAGCGACCGACACGGGGCAGTCCGACGCGCCGCCCCCCGGCGGACTCTCGCTCTCCGTGGCGGCGACCTCGGCGCCCGCGCGGCCCGACGGCCGGGGGCGCAGGGTGAGTTGCACGGTGGCGCTGGCGGTGGCCGGGGCGCTGGCGGCGGTCACGGTGGGGTCGGTGTTCGTGTTCAACCTGCTGCCGGGGGGCGACGGCGGCGGTGCCAAGGACTCGGCGGGGAAGCAGCCGAGCGCGACGGGCGACGCGGGGGACTCGGCGGTCGAAGGGGCCGTGCCCGCGCGCTTCCTCGGCAAGTGGCGCGGCAAGGCGTCGGCGCGCGACGGCCTCGTACCGCTCGGCACGTTCGAGGTGACCGTGCGCCAGGTCCCGAAGGTCGGAGACCGCATCGGCGCGATGACGCAGACGGACCTCATCGGCGACAAGTGCGTGGACAACCTGACCCTGAAGTCGGCCACGACCAAGGAACTCGTCGCCACCGGCGTCGGCGACAAGTCCAACCCGGACCAGTGCTCCCAGGCCTCCCACACGGTGCGGTTGCGACCGGTCGGGTCCTCCGAGCTGCAGTACACCTCCGAGGACCCGAAGGCGGGGGATCCGGCGGCTCGGCTCGGGAAGGTCGGGTGAGGGTCGGGTGACATATGTGCACCTGAAGGGCTATGGGGGATTAGTCGTCGGGTGGGAATTGTGGCGAACTCGGGGGCGGTAAACCTGGGATTGACAGGTGCGGTAGCGTCCCACGTGGCAGTTGAGATTCTTTACTTTCGTGATACGGGGAGGTACCGATGGCTGACGACATCGACCGCGGTGCAAAACTCGAGAAGCTCCAGAAGCTGTACGAGGCGTTCCAGAAGAAGGAGGGCGAGGTCCGCGACCTCATCCACCTCCTGGACGGTCAGGCCAACGACAGCCACGGCTTCTGGAAGGGTCCGGGCGCCGACCGGTTCCGCGACGACTGGCGTGAGTTCAAGCCGCAGCTGAACCGCCTCGCGGACTCGCTGGGCGACGCCTACAAGTCGGCCAAGAACAGCCACGACCGGATCGAGCAGGCGACGTCGGTCTGACGTCGCGTCGCTTCGGCGTGGCGCTCTGACGCCGCGGTACGCGCATGAGGGGGGCCACCGGCAACGGTGGCCCCCCTCACGTGTGTTGCGGGGTTCAGGCGTCGAGGATCGCCTGTACGGGCATCATCTGCCCGCCGCGCACGAGGATGCCGCGGCCCGTGGGCCCGCCGCCGGATCCGGTCGGCACCCGGACGTTGAACAGCTCGCCGTCCGACGCGCTCTGCGGTGCCAGGATCAGCCCCTGGCGGGAGCGGCGCGCCTCGACCACGAAGCCGCGGTACTGCGAGCTGAGGGTGTCCGTGGCGCCCGCCGCGACGACCGCGATGCCGCCGTCCCTGCCGTTCTGCGCGACCTCCTCCAACGGCCGGTCCAGGGCGCCGTCGTAGAGCATGTCCGCGTCGTCGGCCACCACGGCGTACTTGCCGTCGGCGCGCTCGACCAGCTCCTTCAGGTCGCGTTCCGAGCTGTCGGCGGTCAGCACGCCGAGCACCCCGGCCTCGCCCTCCAGTGATCGCAACGGCGAACGGCGGGGCGTGACGAGGATCAGCGGGGTCCGGCTCGCGAGCAGGGTGCGCGCGGCCACCAGGAGCGCCGTGGAGCGGCCCGACTTGGGCGGCCCCGCGATCACGAATCCGGGGCCCGACTCCTCCAGGTCGATGCCGATCGGCTCCAGTTCGTCGCCGCCCACGCAGAACAGCGCCCACAGCGGCGACGGCGGCACGAACTCGGGGTCGAGGGAGCGGGTCTGCTCCAGCGTGATGCGCATGGGCAGTTCGTCCACGCGCAGCGGGCGGCGGTCGCGCGGCGGCGTCGGGTGCCTGCGCTGTGCCTCCTGGGCGATCTCCCGCAACGCGGCGACCTGGGCCTGGCCGGACGGATCCGGAGCCAGCAGGGCGATCTGGCTCTCCTGGACGCCGTGGTCGGTCAGGCGGAGGGCGCGCCCGGACGGCATGTCCTTGGGCACCTCACGGGCCGAAAGACCCGCCAGGGAATACTCGTTGGCATCCGTGAGCCGCAGGATCAGCTTGTCGGCGAACGACGGCGAGATCTGCCCGCTGAAGCCGCTGCGGTCGGCGGTCATGACGACCTTGACGCCGACCGCGGCGCCCTCCCGGAAGATCTTCACGATCATGTCGACGAGCTTGCCGTAGTCGATGCCCTCCAGGGCCGCGACATAGCCCTCCCAGTTGTCGACGAGCAGCACCATCCACGGCAGCCGGTCCGCGGGCGCGGCGGTCGCCCGCTGCTCGGCCGCGCTGGACAGGCCCTCCAGGGCGAGGAACTGCTGCCGCCGTGAGATCTCGGCGGAGAGCCGGCCGAGCAGGCGGCGCACCCGGTCGGGCTGGTCGCGGGTGACGATGGCGCCGCAGTGCGGCAGATTGGCCAGCGGGAGCAGGGCGTTGGCGCCGCAGTCGATGCCGTACATGTGCACGTCGGCGGGTGAGGTGTCGCGCGCCAGCGAACCGGCGAGGCTGCGCAGCGCCGTGGACCGGCCCGAGCGCGCGCCACCGGCCAGCATGATGTGCTCGCCGTGCACCAGGTCGAGCGCGAGCGGCGTCCGGCGCTGCTGCGCGGGCAGGTCGGTGAGGCCGATGCGGATCGGCGCCACCTCGTCGGCCGCGCGGGGCGCCTCCTCCGGCGCGTCCGGCAGGTCGCCCAGCCACAGCAGGTCGGGCAGCGGGGGCAGCCACGGGCTGCGCTGCTCGCCGAAGCCCATCAGCTCGGCGCCTTCGCGGATGGCGCCGACCAGCACGCTCAGGTCGGTGACCAGCGTGCCGTCGTCGTCGTTCGTGGCGAGCCGGGGCGCGGGGCGGCCGAACGCGGCCCAGTCCACGGGGAACGCGGTCGCCTTCGGCCGGTCGGCGTCGTTGCTCGGCCTGCGGCCACCGATGCGCGCCGACTGCACGGCCACCAGGGACTGCGCCCCGGACCGTACGTAGGCGCGTCCCGGCGTGGACTTGGCGATGGCGCCCGCGTCCGGCGCGTCGATCACGTCGGAGGACTCGCCGCCGTCGGTCACGCGCAGGGCGATGCGGAGGTTGGTGTTGGCGCGGATGTCGGCGCTCACCACACCGGCGGGCCGCTGGGTGGCCAGGATGAGGTGGACGCCGAGGGAACGGCCGCGGCGGGCGATGTCGACGAGGCCGGCGATGAAGTCGGGGAGTTCGGCGACGAGGGACGCGAACTCGTCGATGATCAGGACGAGCCGGGGCATCGGCTCCAGGTCGGGGCGGATCTTGCGGGTGTCGTTGTAGTCCTCGATGTCCTTGGTGCCCGTGTCGAAGAGGATCTCCTCGCGCCGCTTGAGTTCGGCGGCGAGCGAGGCGAGGGCGCGCTCGGTGAGGTGGGCGTCGAGGTCGCTGACCATGCCGACGGTGTGCGGCAGTTGGGCGCAGTCCTGGAAGGCGCTGCCGCCCTTGTAGTCGATGAGGACGAAGTTCAGGGCGTCGGGGCGGTTGGCGAGCGCCAGCGAGGCGATGATCGTCTGCAGGAGTTCGGACTTGCCCGCGCCGGTGGTGCCCGCGACCAGGGCGTGCGGCCCGTCCTTGCGGATGTCGAGGGTGAAGACGCCGTCGGCGGCGATGCCGATGGGCACCGCTGTGGTGGAGCCGCCCTGCCGCCAGATCTTGGCGACGTCCGCGCCCGCCGGGTCCGGCATGCCGAGCAGCGAGAGCAGGCGCGCCGCCGTCGGCAGGGCGGCGTCGGCGTCGTCCTGGCTGACGTCGCGCACGGGTGCCAGGGACCGCGTAACCAGCTCGCACCACGCACTGGAGACCTGGTCGGCCAGGACGTCCCCGATGTCCTCCAGGCCGCCGCCGCTGATCCGCACGTGGCTCGGCCGGTCCGGGAGGCCGATGACGGCCGCCTTGCACTCCTCAGGGAGCAGACGGTCGTCCTCGTCGACGCAGATGGCGAAGATGCCGTGCTGCGGGCCCTCCTGGAGCAGCTGCGGTACGCCGGGCATCCGCCGCAGCAGCCGGGCCCCGTCCAGGACGACCAGCGTGAACGGGTCGGGGCGCAGCCGGTTGGAGGCCCCGAAGTCCGACGAACTGGCCTTGCGGCGCTCCAGCTCGGCCTGCAGCTCGTGGATGCGGCGGCCGACCAGCTCGGGCTCCGCGCCGACCAGGGACAGGCAGTCCTGGCCGCTCTGGGGCGCCGTGTGCGGCAGCCAGTGCGCCCAGTCCCAGGCGTCCTTGGCGTCGGGGGCGGCGGAGAGCACGACGAGGGAGAGGTCGCGGGGGCTGTGCAGGCCGGTGGCCTGGCCGAGCAGCCAGCGGGCGACGGCGAGGCCGAGGCGGCGCTCACCGGCCACGCCGATCACGCCAAGGTCGGGCAGCGGCAGGACCACGGGGACGTCGGCGATGAGGGGCGGCTCCGGCGGGTCGTCGAAGCTGCTGCCCTTGGCGGCGCGCAGCTCGATCTCGGCCTTCTGCTCGGCGAGGCCGACGCGCAGTTGCAGCACGTCCGGGTCGACGAGGCGCCGCTCCCAGAGGCGGCGGCGGGGGCCGGTGGCGTACAGGAGGAGTTCCGCCGGGTCGGGGTGGGCGGCGCGGCGGGCCCGCTGGTCGGCCTTGCCGAGCTCGATCACCTGCGCGTCGAACTCGACCAGGGCGCGTCGGTACTCCTTCATTTCCTGCTTGTACTTCTTGCGCGTGTGGCGGGCCTCGCTGAACCAGTAGCCGAGCATCATCAGCGGGCTCATCGCGCAGAAGAGCAGCGTGTAGACCTGCCTGGTCATGAAGTACATCGTCAGACCGAACAGGGCGGGTATGAAGGAAGTGATCAGCTGCAGGCGCGGTCCCTCGCCCTTGACCGGCTCGGCGGGCACGGAGAGGCGGGGGCGGTGCCGCAGCGGGGAGAAGCGGGGCGGGCGGTTGTAGGCGTAGCCGCCGTCGTCGGTCGGGGCCAGGTGCGCGTCCGGCGCCTCCGCCTCGACCAGGACGAGCCGGGTGTCGCCGACGCGGATGAGCTGGCCCACGGGCCAGGGGCAGTCGGTGGCGACGGGCGAGTCGTCGAGGACGAGGGGCACGCCCTCCTGCGGGTGCAGAGTGACCTCGCCGCCGACGTTCACCGACAGGCGCAGGGCGAGGGCGGGGACGGACGGGTCGGCCACGGGGAGCGTGGCGGTGGAGGCGGAGCCGACGCTCACGGTGCCTGCCTGGACGCGGGTGATGCGGCCGGTGTCCGGGCCGCCGCACACCCGCAGTTCGTAGCGTCCCGCAGGTTCGCCGGCGCGCAGGAACGGGCCGATGGAGTCGTCCGTGGTGACGCGCACGCCGTCGCGCAGCGCGGAGGACGCGAGGGCGGCGGGGTCGTGCAGCGTCCCGTCCACCCACAGGCTCGGGGTGCGCGCCGCCCCCGGCGCCTTGGGCACCCCGGGGCCGACACCGAGCGTGCCGGGGAAGCGCCCCGTGACCACGTTGCTGGAGTCGGCCGCGACGGTGAGGCAGGCCGCGGCGTCGGCGACCGTCGCGTCCTCCTCGACCGCCAGGAACACGTCCTGCGCCGCCGCGCCCTCCCGCACGACGGTCACCATTACCCGCATACCGACAAATTCCTCTCGGCCTGAAGCCCGCACTCACCACAAACACGACAAAGCGCCGCACAAACTCCCGAGCGCCCTGAATCGCCCCGGCTCACCCTTGCATACGCAAGCGCGCCCTTACTCGCCCCTACTCACCCTTACTTGTCCTTCTTGGGATCCTTGGCGTCCTTGACGGCCTGGTCACATTGCCGGGCCACTTCACGCAGCGCCTCGGCGACGTTCTCGCATTTGGTCTTCCAGCCCCCCAAGTCGCCGCGCACATCGTCCGCGTGCGGCCCGGCCCACTGCTTCATCTGCTTCGTCGAGAAGTCACGCGTGGCCTTCGGAAGATCCTCGATATGATCCGCGAGGCTACGCAACTGCCCAGCCCTTTTGGCCTGTTCCTGCAGCTCTGGATCCGCCACCGCGACTACCTCCCCGTTGGACTGCCGATACCGGCCTGCCGGGCGAGGCGGGGGCACCCCCCGGATCACCCGGGACCGAAGTGAAACCAGGTACGAGAGTACTCAGGGGGCCTCGACGGTGTCGAAGAGCGGACGTGCGGAACGTGTGCGGACGGGAGTTCTCCGCGGAATTCGAGAGGCCACGTGGAGTTGAGTTGCCTGCTTTGTGGGGCTTGACCGGATATCACCATTGGCGGAACTGTGACCCCTGTGGATAGCGTCAATCCGTCGGACGAGTCCGAAAGCCGTAAGCCAGTCGTGCAGCGGTACAGAGGTTCAGAGGAGTAGAGAATGCCTGCGATGGATCCGGCCCGACGGCGACTGCGCCTCGCGGACGCGCACATCAGTGTGCTGGGACTTCTGGTGGAGGAGGGTGAGGTTCCGGACGAGCTCGCGCAGGCGCGGGCGGAGTTGCGGGACGCGGGCATCCTGGACGCGGACGAGAAGATCTCGGCGGACCTGTATCCGCTGGTGTCGACGCTGATGGAGCCGCACGTCATCGCCCGGGTGGAGATGACGGGCCCGCAGGGCGTGTCCACCAGCGGCGCCGTGGTCGGCAACGACTTCGTCTTCGCGCACGAGGGCTGGCCGGGCGAGGAGGAGTCGGAGTACGTACCGGTGGAGCCGGAGATGCTCGTCTTCGCGCTGTCCCGGATGGTCGACCTGCACAAGGACAACGCGGATGACTCCGACGTCGGCGAGGAGATCGTCTCGACGATGGGCGTGCTCGACGCCGTCCTCGACCGGATGGAGTCCGAGGGCCACGAGGAGCACGAGGCCATCGCGGAGGCGGTGGGCGCCCCCGCGCGTCTGGCCGAGGTCCTCTCGCACCTCAACTGCATGTGGCGGATGACCGTGGCCTGGCCCGGCGGCGCGGATGTCCCGGACGGCCTCGGCGTCTCGGCGCTCGCCGTGTGGGACTGCGGCCTGGAGGGCTACTGGGTCCGGGAGGCGCCGGCCGAGCCGGTCCGCGAGGGCCAGGTGGACGACAGCAGCGAGCTGAAGGTGCGCCGCATCACCGCCAAGGAGATCTGGGAGCGGATCACGGACCTCCTGCCCGATCAGGACCAGCTCCTCGTCGACTCGGCCGCGTAGCACCCGGCAGTCGTCCGAGATGGAATCCGAAGCGGCCGTCCGCGGGGCAGTCGCCGAAGCAGCGAACGCGACGCAGTCAGGTTGGACTCAGGGGGACAAGTGACGGACAGCTCCATGCGCTTGGCCAAGCCGGCGGATCTCGAGCAGTTGGCGAAGCTGATCGACGGCAAGGGCAACTTGCAGGACCGCCTGGACGAGGCCTTCACGCGCGCCTCGACACTCGGCGTGCGCGACAAGCTCGCCCCGATCAACCCGATGACGTCCTGGGTGACGAAGACGGCCCCCGACCTGCGCAGGCGGGCGGCCATCATCAGGGCAGGGGACGGTGACCCGCTCGCCGCCGCCCTGTACGCGGGCTTCACGCCGGAGCAGCTCAAGGATGCGAACCTGCCGCCGGACATCATGCTCATCGCGAACGCCTCGGTGGCCAACGGCGGCAAGTTCGATCCCAGTTGGCTGAAGAAGGGGGAGCACGAGACCCTCAGTGACTGGGTCACCCGCATCAAGGGCGAGGCCGTCGCGAAGGTCACGGGCAACGAGAACCTGGGCGAGGTCGTCAGCGACTACATCGAGTTGACGGCATTCGCCTCCACGGTCCCCGGGGCCTTCAAGGTGGCGGCCGCCGGCACGCTGGGCCTCTACAAGTACTTCAAGAAGGGCGAGTTCCTGAAGGCGCCGGGAACGACGCTCGCGCAGATCCTCAAGGGCAAGGCGCCGAGCTACATTCCGTCCGGCATCGCCCGGCAGGGCGCCGCGATCGGCGCCAGGACACCGTCGGCGATCCTCAACGTCCTGACGGGAGCGGACAACTACGCCGCCCTCGCCGGCAAGCAGTGGGCGTGGGAAGCCAGCCTCCTCAAGGTCGGGAAGAACGCGGCCGCCCTGAAGACAGCCACGGGCGGCAGCCGCCTCGCGGCCTTCGCGTCCGGTGCGAGCGCGGCGGCGAAGACCTCCGGCTGGTGGCGCGCCACCGGCATCGCCGGCAGTATCGCCGCCACCGGCATCGGCGCCTTCGACCTCGTCCAGCAGGGCAACCCCATCGAGGCCTTCAAGAGGGACAAGGCCGGGTACATATCGGACGTATCCGGCGTGGCCTTCAACGCCTCCCTCACCGCCGCCATGATCGCGCCCAACCCGGTGACCATCGGCGCCGCCGCGGTCACGGGCGTCGTCTACGGCGTCTCCTCCGTGATCGACAATTGGGACAAGGTCAAACAGTTCCCCGGCAAGGTCGCCGAGGCCGGGACCTGGGCGAAGAACAAGGTCGGCGAAGGGGTGGACAAGGTCAAGGAAGGCGGCAAGAAACTTTTGAAGTCGCTCAATCCGTTCGGTTAGCGCGGCCAACCGGCCGCGGTGTCCGTCGCGGCCGGGTGTCGAGCGGCCGCGGCACAGGGAAGTGGGGAAGGTCGGGAATGGTGAGCGGCGGGTTTTCCTTCGAGCTGCGGCGCGGTGAGCCGACGGGCCAGGTCAGGCTCCGCGACCGGGTCTACTGGTGGACCGGCGAGGTCGGCAATCTGGGAGGCGTCGAGCTCGCCTACCCGGCGCGCGAGGTGGTGCCCGCGGCCGACCAGGGGCTCTACGTCGGCACGGCGGTACGCGGCGACAGCATCCCGCCGTCCACCTTCCAGGGCCTCGGCTACACCGTGCAGCCGCGCCTGGCCCGCGGTGTGCTGACCGTCGCCGGCCAGACGGCGACGTTCTCGCGCAGCGCGTGGAGCACCGACCGGCGGGGCCGGGCCCTGCGGATCGCGGTGCTCGGGCGCGAGTACACGTACCGCGAGGGGAGCGGCAAGAGACATCACACGCTGGAGCGCGCCGGTGCCTCCGTCGCGATGACGCGCTCCGGCTGGAAGAACCCGAAGACCATCTCCGGCACCACCGCCGGGGCGACGGACTCGGTGGACCTGAGCCTGGCGATCCTCCTGGAGGGTGTCTACACCCGCAACTTGTCGCTGGGCGGCGCGATGATCTCCGCCCCCGGACGGATCTTCTCGCGCGTCGGCTCCTGAGCACGTCCGCCCGGCCGACGGGGGCCGCCCGCGCCCCGGGCAGCCCCCGCCCGCGCCGTGAGCGGCCCCCGCCCGCCTCCACCCCGGAACGCCGCAGCCACCCCGCCATCAGGGGCGGGACCCGCGCAAGCGAGACTGAGGGGCATGCCTTCACTCGACAGCTCCCGCGGCCGCTTCAAGTTCGCCGACCGCCACATCGCCGTCTTCGCCCACCTCCTGGAGAAGGAGACCCCGCCCGCCGAGCTGCACCACTCCCTCGGTGAGCTTCAGCAAATCGGTCTGGTGGGCGCCGAGGGCGAACTCTCCCCGCTCCTCATGGAGTTCCTCACCACCCTCGCCCGGCCGCTGGTGATGATCCAGGCCGAGGTGACCGGCCAGCACGGCACGCTCGTGCACGGTGTGGTCGTGGGACAGGACGCCGTGTACTCCCACGACGCGTGGCCCGGCGATGAGGAGTCGGAGTACGTACCGATCGAGCCGAAGACCCTGGTGTGGGAGCTGGCCCGCAAGGTGAAGCTGCGCCGGGGCGAGCAGGACGAGCAGGCGTTCGCGGGCGTCACCGAGATCACCACGACGATGGGCGCGCTCGACGCGGTGTTCGCCGCCCTGGAGAGCGGCGAGTCGGACGACCTGGACGCGGCGAAGGCCACGGCCGTCTCCGCCCTGGCCGCGGCGAGCGACCTCGCCGACCCCGAGCTGACCGCGCTCGTCGACCTCACCCTGTCCCTGGACGCGACCTGGCGCGTGACCACGGCCTGGGGCGACGAGCGCGCGCAGGCGGCGGGTGAGTCGGTGCGCAGCATCGCCGTGTGGGACTGCGGCCCGCACGGGCACTGGCTGCGGGTGCAGCCGGAGGAGCCCGTCCAGGAGGGGCAGGTCGGCCCCGAGAGCACGCTGCGGCTCGTCCGCTCCAGCGCCGGCGAGGTCTGGGACAAGCTCGCCGACCTGCTGCCGGACAAGGCGGAGCTGGTCGGCACCGGAGCGTCGGCCTAGCGCACACGGTCACGCTCATCGCCGCGGCCACGCCCACGGGCGCCGTCACGCCCACGCGAGGTCGCGGTCACGCACGTACTCAGGGGGATGAGAAATGCGGAACGTCAATCCGGACGACCTGGACCAGCTCGCCAAGCTCATGGACGGCAAGGGCGGCCTCGCGGACAAACTGGACGAGGCCTTCACCCGCGCCTCCACGCTCGGCGTCTCCGACAAGCTGGGCCCCATCAAGCCGATGCGGACCTGGGTCACCACGACCCCGCCCGACCTGCGCAAGCGGGCGACGCTGGTGCGCGGCGAGCAGCTCTTCGAACGCGGTCACCGGGAGACGTACAGCGATTGGCTGGCGCGGATCGAGGCGTACTACCTCGCGAAGGTGCCCGGATTGAAGGAGCTGGGCGAGAAGGACATCGAGAAGTTCATCAAGGGTGTCACTGAACTCGCCGGAGCTGCCAGGATCGGTGGCTGGACAATGGCCACGAGCCTCATCATGGGAAATGTCTACCTCAAGAATTCCTGGCACAGCGGTCTGCTGCGGGCAGCCGTCGCATCCGAATGGCTGAACAAGTCCGGCACTTTCCGGGGCTTTGTCGCTGCCGGTCTGGGCAGGATCTCACGGGGCGAGCTGCGCTCTCTGACCGCGCCGGGCAGTTGGCTCCCCGGCAAGCTGGGTGGCCTTTTCGCTCGAAGCACGCTTTACCAGAGGGCCAGCAGAATCCCGTTCAGCGCGGGGTACCGCGCTGACTTGCTGGGCCGTGGGTGGGACGGGTTTCGAGCCTTGCCAGGTGTGCGTGCACCTCTGGTGGCGAGGGGCATCGACTTCGTCGTCGGGTCCGATGCTCTGGCCGCGCGGTATGGCGGGTACACCCACTCCGGGGTGAGCGTCACTCGTGCGGGTCAGGCAAGCCTCATCCGAGTCGGACGATCGGCCGCCTACTTCCAGAAACTCAGCAATGCCCGTTCGTCGGTCATCGCCGCCGGAAAGACGGCGTCTCCGTTCCTCAAGGGACTTGGCGCGGCCGGCAGGACAGCTGGGGGCATCCGTCTGCTCGGTATCGGTGGCGGTGTTCTGTCCACCGGTGTCAGCGCTGCCAATGTCTGGGCGCAGGGGAATCCCGTCGAAGCCTTCAAGAAGAAGGGCGCGGGCTATGTCGCGGACGTTGCGGAGGTCGGGTTCAACGCGTCCCTCACCGCTGCGATGGTCGCCCCCAACCCGTTCACCATCGGCGCCACCGTGGTCACCGGTGCCGTCTATGGCGGGGCCAAGGTCGTCGAGCATTGGGACGACATCAAGGAGGGCGCGGGCAAGGCCAAGGACTGGACCGTGGACAAGGCCAAGGACCTTGGGAAGGGCATCGCCAAGTCGAAACTGAATCCCATGAACTGGAAGGCGCCTTGGTGAGCACCACGGTGCCTGAATACCTGGGGCAATCGTCGCTATTAGACGATGGGCTCATTCGAACGAGGGTTGAGGAAACGGTGGATGGCTTCGGTGGCATGTCCCGTCGTCGTCAACTCCATTGTGTCCACGTCTTCGAAGACAATGGCCAACGCCAGGTCGAGTGCGTCAGCCTCGCCGGACACCGTACCCTGGCATCCCCATTTTCCTTGAGCATTCTTGCCGCGGGTGAAAGAGATTTCGATGCCTGGGCGTGAGAGGGTCGCACCCTTGGCGAGACGCGTCACGACGTACTCGTAGGAACGCTCACCACAGTCGATCCGCAAGGCGCGCGCCTTGTTGCGGAACGCTTTGCTGTTGAACGTCAGCCGAGCCAGCTCTCCCTCGATGAGGAGACGTGCGTTCCGCAGCATGGGGCGTCCCGGGCCGACGGTCCGGTACACGACCTCCGGCATCTGCTCACCGAGCAGGCGCACCTCCTGCTGCCTGTGTGCGGTCTTGATGCTTCCCTTCCGCCACTCGGATTCGATGGTGACCTCGCCGAAAGGCCCGACAGTTCCGCTGTAGCCGCGCACCTTCTTGCGCGTGTACCGCAGCAGTTCGAACTGAAAGTCCGCCATTGCTCTCTCTCGTCGGATGACGTTCCCGCTCTGCCCGGAATACGATCAAGGAGTCGTGGCCGCTTCATGGGCCGACGCCACTCCGGGGCAGTTCGACCTTAACCGGGGCGTGCCGGGTCGGCCGAGGCCGGGTCTGCACGCTCCGGGTACCGCTCTCCTTGAGGAGCGGCTCTTGAGCTTTCTGCGCGATCAGCGGTTGACAGATTGAACTTCCTCGACCGTGATGTCCTGGACCGCCTCAATTGTGCCGTCGGGCATCGAGGTCGGCCCCGCGCGCCCGGTTCCCGTCCAGCTGATCTCCCAGGTGAGGGACGCCTTGAGCGGGAACGTGCCGTCACCGGACGAGCGGCGGTACGTGATGCCGCAGGGAGGGGTCTCCTCCGATTTGCCCTTGGCGTAGGGCTCGCCGATCTTGCCGTCGACGATGGGGCATTCGCCGTTGGCGGGGGTGGTGGTCGCGTCCTTGGTGCCCGGGTTGAGGGTGAGCGACTTGGGCGTGGCGGTCGTCGTCGCCTGGATGTTGAAGCCGGGGACGTCGATGGCTGCCGTCGCCTTGACGTCGTTGAAGGTGGTGCGGTCGAGCCAGGCCCACGTCGGCAGGTTCACCTTGGTCGTGCCGTCGGGCGCGAGCGTGACCTTGGTGTCGGGGAGCATCATGTGCTGGTAGGCGAGGGCGGCGAGGATCTCCGGGGTGATGGCCTCCTCGTACTGGGGCGGCGGGGCCTCGCCGTTGTCGACCCAGAACGGGAGGTCGCTGCACGAGGTCCGCTTGAGGTAGTCCGGCTCATCCGGGTTCTCGACCCCGGCCCAGAACATCCCCTCGCCGTCCTTCTTGACGTTGTAGTCCTTGTAGCCGGGGGTGTCGGCCCAGCCGTAGCCGTCCTCGTAGTGCCGCTGGGTCTCGGCCAGGGCGGCGCCGGCGTGGCCGCCCATGCCCGGGGCGCCCATCTGCTCCTTGAGGCTCGCGGTCATCTTCTTCTTGAATTCCTTGGCGCCGTACGCCGGGGCGTACCAGCACGGCGGGGGATCCCAGTTGACGTCGGCCGAGGTGACGTTTCCGCTGCTGCCGCCCTTGGCTACGGCGCCGGAGTAGCGGATCTTCGCGGCGGCATAGATGCCGGTTCCGTCGCTGCCGCCGGACTCCTCAGTGCTGGCTCCGTCGCCGTTCTTGTTGGGCTCTCCCGCGTGGGCGGGCGCTGCGAGGACGAGAGCGCTCAGGGCGCCTACGGTGAATGTCAGGGCAGCGGTACTGGCGCGGCGGGCCGCGCGGCGTGATCTGTTCACTGGCACTGCTTCGCCTTCTCCTCGACGAACACCTTGGATGCCTGCCAACGTTCCTTGCCCGTCGGGTACTTGACCATGATGATCCTGAAGTGGTCGAAGTCCGTGTCGCTGGGCTTGGTCTTCTGGACCTTCCCGGTCTTGATGTCCTTGCCGTAGAACTTGCTCGAGTCCGCGCAGAACGCGACCTCTACGGATGTGCCGTTCGCGGTGGACCGCGTGTCCGCCTGGTAATGCCGTCGTGTCCCGGTGGCGGTCCAGCCGTCGTCGACGCGGCTGTTGATCTGCACCTTCGCATAGTGAAGGCCCTCGCCCGTGGCGTAGGTGGACACGGCCGCGTTCGTGGCCGTGCGCTTGTCGACGCCGTGGTAGATGGCACGGACGTAATTGGCGGCGTCGCTCATCGCGGACGCCTCGTTCTTGGCCTTCGGCGTCTCCCAGTCGAAGACCAGCTTCATGTCCTTGGGCAAGGACAGGTCGATGCCATCCGGCTCTTCGTCGGTCGGTGACGGTCCCGTCGACTTCTTCGGCTTCTCCGGTCCCTGCTCGGCTCCAACGATCTTGTCGTCGTCCTTGGAGTCCACGTCGCCCCCGCTGCCGCAGCTCGTCAGGATCAGGGCTGCGGCAGCGGCGAGCGCGGCAGTGACGGGCATCGTTCGGCAGTTCACGGTCGGCTCCCGGTGAGGCGAGGGTGGCTGGAACGGGCCGACGTTATCCGGGGGTTGTTGGTTGCGCCAGCGTTGTTAGCGGGACAAGGTGTCGCATCCTGGCGGAATGTCATCGGGTCGTGATGCGAAGTACGCGACTTGCGGCAGGCTCGGTTTCCTGCGGGCGTCTTCGCGGTGGGGTTCGAAGACGTCCATGGCAGCGGGCGTACGTGAAGTGCCGTCAGGAAGGACCTGACATCTTTGCCGTCCCATCCGGTGGCGGGGCAGGACCGGAGCCGACCACGGGTCGGCATCTTGGCTGGGTGCTTGACCGGTTCCTTGTCCTCGCCCCCCGTGGTGAGCCAGATCCCGACTGAAGCGGCCACTAGAGCGGTGGCGGCGGCCCCGTCCGCCACCTTGCGGCGTCTGCTGCGCTGTGCCGTCCTCTCCCTGAGGGCTGCCCAGTCGAGGTGAGGCATGTGTTTTTTCTCGCGTGCTTGACGACGGTCGGCTTCATCGGACGGAAGACAGGACAGGGCAGTTGAGGGAGCACCGATCGCTGAGGTTGCCCCGCACGCCGTGCGGGGCTTTCCGCCGAGGTGAGGGACCTGAACCGCTGGGATCAGCGTGACTTCATCCCAGCGGCCTCGGCGGCGTGGGCTTCACGCCAGTGGCCTCAGCACAACGGCAACCCGTCGAACTGCGCCGCGAGCCCCCGCTTGGTCTTGAACTTCTGGCCCGGCTTGAGGGTGTTGCAGCCGGAGTCCGGGGCGAAGGACCACCTGACCTTGACCCGCTTCGTCGACGAGCACTTGTTCGTGACGTACGCGGTCTGCGAGATGATCCCCTTGTCGACCTTGACCTTGACGCACGAGGGGGCGGCGGCGCGGGCCTGCGCCGGTGCCGCGTGGGCCGTTCCGGTCATGGCGAGCACGGCGAGGCTGGTGGCCCCGACGGCTATGGACCGCTTTGCGAGCGAAAGCTTGCGCAACTCGAATGTCTCCGATCGGTGAACGGGTCCCGGCCCGCCACCCGACCCTGTTCGGAGCAGGGACGTCTGCGGCAGCGAACCGACCTTGGCCCGCCAGACTCTACTGGCCGGATTCCAGCGACATCGAGCCGCTCCTTCAACAGCCGTGCATCAGTACTGCTGCGGTGGTGCGGCCGGGTGCAGCGGAGCGGAAAGGGCCTGCAGGAACGCGGCGCGGTCGCGGGTGGCGACGGTCAGGAACTCCCCGCGCCGGGTGGCGATGACGACGCTGTCCATGCCCATCGGCATGCCCCAGGCGCCGCCCATGAGCCGGGGGTTGGCGTGGCTGCCCCGGGCGTCGGGCGAGAGGACGTCGGGCGTGTTCAGGGAGGTGGCGTAGTGCTGCGGTGCGCTGGGGAGCTGGCCTTGGGCGGCGGCGCGGACCGACGCGGGGTCGATGTCCGTCAGCGGCAGGCGCTCACGGCCGACGCGCAGGGTGGTGGCGTCGATCTCGACGCGGTGGTAGATCCGCTTCGATATCGGGACGGCGAGGCACGGCAGCAGCAACAGGAGGAACAGCCCGGAAACGCCGAGCCAGACACCGAAGTCGTCGGGCAGGGTTTCCACCCCCATGTAGCCAATTCCAGCCAGATAGACACCGATGCACACACTGGACCAGGTCTTGGGGGATTTCTCGACGTACGTCATGTTCCATTCCTTGTCGGGTCCGCCTGCTCACAGGCGCTGCGGGCGGTCAGACGCTACTCAAGCGGCCTGCGGTTTCGCCAGAGCGAACGGCGTGCACGGCGCGAATGCGAGGCGTCGGCCGGCCCGGCGCCGACGTGGGCGTACCGTCACCCCCATGCTTCTCTGGCTCAACGGCCCCTTCGGCGGCGGCAAGACGCAGACGGCGTTCGAGATTCAGCGGCGGCTGCCCGGGAGTGTGGTGTGCGATCCGGAGTACGTCGGCTTCGGGTTGCACCGGATGATGCCGCCGGGGCTGCGCGGGGACTTCCAGGATCTGCCGGTGTGGCGGCAGGCGGTGTACGACGTGCTCGATCTGGCGCTGGCCAAGCACGAGGGGACCGTGATCGTTCCGATGACGGTCGTGGAGCCCGCGTACTTCCAGGAGACCGTCGGGCGCCTTCGCGAACGCGGTCACGACGTACGGCACTTCGCGCTGCTCGCCGACCGGCGCACCGTCCTGAAGCGGCTGCGCGAGCGCGGCCTCGGGCATGTCGTGCGGGTCGTCGGCGGGCGGGACGCCCCGCTGCGGCGCGAGAGCTTCGCCGTCGCCAAGCTCGACCTGTGCCTGGAGCGGCTGCGGGAGCCGGAGTTCGCCGAGCAGATGTGGACGGACCACGTCTCCGTCGCGCGGAGCGCCGACCGGATCGCCGCGTCCGCGGGACTCACCCTCGTACCGAACACGGACAGCGCCGCGCGGGGGCGGATCCGGCGGGCGTGGACGGGGGTCAAGCACATGCGGTTCGACTGAGGCGATGGGAAGGACGCGGGGCGGTCCTTGGGGGTGCGGGGCAGTATGGGGGGATGGTGAGCGGTGAGGGTCCCGGTGGCGAGGTCGGTGGGGGCAGTGCGGGTGGGAGTGAGGGCTCCCGGGTCGAGCCGCCCGGGCGGGCCGACGAACGCACCATGCTCGCCGCGTTCCTCCAGTTCCAGCGCGACACCCTCGCCCTGAAGTGCGCCGGCCTGGCCCCCGACCAGCTCAGGCAGCGGGCCGTGCCGCCGTCGCCGCTGTCCCTGCTCGGCCTGGTGCGGCACCTCGCCGACGTCGAGCGGGGCTGGTTCCGCAGCGTGTTGCTCGGGGAGGCGGACGAGCCCTACTGGCCGGGGGCCGCGCCGGGCGAGTACGCCGACTTCGACGTCGAGGACGCCGACCCGGAGGAGGCCTTCCGGCTCTGGCGCGAGGAGTGCGCCCGCTCCCGCGCCGCCGTGGCCGCCGCCGACTCGCTGGAGACGGCGGGCGGCCACGACGGCACCACCTTCTACTCGCTGCGCCACATCCTCACGCACATGATCGAGGAGTACGCCCGCCACAACGGCCACGCCGATCTGCTGCGGGAGCGGATCGACGGCAGGACGGGGGAGTAGCAGGGGAGCAGGGCCGAGCCAGGCGGAGGCGGGGCCCCCGCCGGACCACCTGTGACTACCGGCGGCCCAGCGCCCGCTTCAGCCGCTTGCCCGACGGCGACTCGTCCAGCGTCTTCCACAGCTTCGCCGAGCTGGTGGACGTGTAGACGCCGGGAGCGCCCTGGTCGCCGCAGCCGTCGCCGTAGGAGACGACGCCGATCTGGATCGGGTCCTGGCGGCCGGGCACGGTGCGGAAGATGGGGCCGCCGCTGTCGCCCTGGCAGGAGTCCTTGCCTTCCACGCCGGCGCAGAAGTTGACCTTGGAGCTGTAGCCGTTGTAGCTGACCTTGCACTCGTTGTGCGAGAGGATCGGCACCTTGACCTGGCGGAGGCGGTCCGGGGTGTGGGTCATCGCGGTGTCCGTGTTGCCCCAGCCCGCGACGGTGGCCTTCTGGCCGGGGCGGAGCAGCGAGTCGGTGCCCTGGGTGGGCAGCTTGACCGGGCTGATGCCGCGGACCGGCTTGTCCAGCTGGATGAAGGCGACGTCGTACGCCTCCTGGCCCTTGAGGTAGCGGGGGTGCACGACGATGCTGCCGCGGCTGCCGGTGCCCTTCGTCCTGGCGTTGCGTATCTGGCCCTGGCCGCTCTTGGAGAGGACCGTACGGCCGACGGCGACCTGCACGGTCTTCGCCTTGACCGGCTTGCCCGCGTCGTCGACGAGGCAGTGCGCGGCCGTCATGACGGTGTCCGGCGCGATGAGGCTGCCGCCGCAGAACTGGCGGTCGAAGGCGCTGCCGGAGCCCTTCTCCAGGACGGCCACCATGAACGGGTAGGCGTCGTTGGAGACTTCGGTGCCGCCGATGATCGCGTTGGCGGCGGGCGCGCTGGTCGCCACCAGCGCGAGGGCGGTCGCGGCCGTCGCGGAGGCGAGGGCGGCGCGGGGTGCGCGGGAGGTGCGGGACGCGCGGCTCGTGCTGGTGGTGTCGCCGGCTGCGCGGGCGGTGCGGGAAGGAAAGGAAAGTCTCATGGGGGTTGAATTTCTCTTTCGGTGGATTTGTTGAGTTTTGCAGCGCCCTGTGAAACATCTTGTGGGGCCGGTACGGGACCGGCATACGTGGAGATTCGGCGCCGAAGAGTGAGAGGGCGCCGCGCGGGGGCGGGTTCACCCGACGCGTGGGTCTTTCTGTCAACGGTCCGTGCAAGTCGGATAGTTCGGGTATGTCGCACCATCCGACAGGCCTGCCCCGCAAATTTGTGCGGAGGTTCTGGGGAGGTGTCGCGATCGTCCGGTGCCTCCGGCCGCGCGCCGCGGTGACCTGCCCGCTCCGCCTCATGTTCCGCTCGCCGTCCCGGGAACCGCTCCTGCCCCTCCTCGCGTCGTTCTGGTGCCTGAGGGATGGGCGTACGGGGTGTGGTGGGGCGAGCGGGGCGGGGGATTCCGTTGGCGGGATGTCGTCGCCCGAAAGGGTTATGCGCAAAGCAAGTTGGTTCGCAGTCGCATACGAAAGTGCCTTGGTGTGCTCCCGGTGTGACGTCGGAACCAAGGGGCCCGTATTGCGCGTGAATAACGATGAAGCGCCTGAGCTTCGCGATCCATAACGCGCCTTGAGGGCCTTATGTGCTGCTGATACGGTGCGATGGCTTGACACCGCGCCTGGGGCTGACGGGCCGATGGAACCCCGGCCGAGGCGTATGCGAGTCGCATCTGGGTGTCTCAAATGACGGATTTTTCTGGGTCGTACGGGGAGCGGTTGCGTGAAGATCCAAGAGCGTACGGGGGCGGGCAACAACCGTTCCGCCGTGTCGGCTCCGGCGGGCGTCGGTGAGCGCCTTCCCACTGCGCCTCGCGAGCGCAAACCGGCGCTGGCCGCTCTGGCCGTCCTGCTCATCCTGGTCGGCGCGCTCGGCGCGACGGTGCTCGTGCTGCGCGCGGGCGACCGTATCGAGGTCGTCAAGGTGGTCAAGGAGATACCCGCGGGCGAGTCCGCTGAGGCGGGCGTGAACATCGAGCCCGTCATGGTCGCCGAGGACTCCGGCATCAAGTACGTGAAGTGGAGCGCTCGCGCCACGCTGGAGAAGTACAAGGCCAAGAGCACGATCCCCGCGGGGTCGGTCGCCGTGGGCCAGATGTTCGCCGCGAAGGAGGGCCTGCCCAGCGGCAAGGCCACCGTCGGCCTCTCCCTCAAGGAGGGCCAGTACCCGGCCAACATCAGGCAGGGCGACACCGTCGCCGTCTACCGCGTGGCCGGCAACGGCTCCTCGAACTCCAGCGACGACAAGGGCTCCAGCGGAGGCAGCGCCGCAGGCAGGACCCCGATCGTCCCCGACGCCGTCGTCAGCACCAAGATCGAGAAGAGCGACTCCACGATCAGCACCGGCAACCTGAGCATCACGCTTCTCGTCGACAGGGAGGACGCCGCGGAGGTCACCAACGCCGCGACGTTGGGCGAGGCCGCCGTCGTGATCGTCCCCACCACCGCCAACTAGAGGGCGGGCAGCAGACACATGGCCCTCATCGCTCTCGCCGCCGACAAAGGTTCCCCCGGCGTCACCACCGCCGCCGTCGCGCTCGCCGCGGTCTGGCCCCGGCGGGTCCTGGTCGCGGAGACCGACCCCGCGGGCGGCGACCTCGTCTACCGCAGCGCCGCCGCGCACGGCGGCCCGCTCAACCCGAACACCGGCATGCTGTCCATCGCCGCGACCGCGCGCCGCGGCCTCGTACCGGACCAACTCTGGGACCACACCCAGCCGCTGTCCGGCGGCCTCGAAGTGCTCGTCGGCCTCGGCATCTCCGAGCAGGCCGCCGGGCTCGTCGGGATCTGGCCGACGCTCGGGCGCGCCTTCGCCCAGCTCGCCGACTCCCCACAGGCCCCGGCCGACGTCATAGCCGACTGCGGCCGCATCGCCGGGGACAGCCCGGCCATCGAGCTGTTCCCGCACGCCAACCTGGTCCTGCTGATCTCGCGTACGGAGCCGGAGGCCATCGCCCGCGTACGGGACCGGGCCGCCGCGCTGTCCGCGAAGCTGCACGGCGGGCCGCGCGGCGCGACCCTCGCCACCCCGCTCATCGGCGTCGTCCTGATCGCCGACCCGGGCAACTCGGGCAAACTGGTGCACCAGGTCAACGAGATGCTGATGGCCGCGCAGACCGGCGCCCGGGTCGTCGGCACCCTCGCCGACGACCCGGCGGGCGCCGACCAGCTGGCCGGGCGCAAGCGCGGACGGCTCGACAAGTCGATGCTCATCCGGTCGGCGCGGAAGGTCACCGTCGACCTGGCGCAGCAGTACGGCGCGGCCTGGGCGAATCCGGCCGCGGGCCCGACAGCGGGTGCCGGGCGATGAGCGCCGTCGACCACCAGCTGGTGAAGCGGTTCCGGCAGGACGCCGGCGACCGCATCGCCGAGCAGCGCCGCCTCGACCAGGTCTCCGGCGTCACGCCGATGACCAGCGAGGACGAGCGGCAGTACGCCCGCGCCGTGATCGCGCAGATCCTGGAGGAGTACGCCCGCGGCGAGATCAACGCCGGGCGCACCCCGCTGGACGCCGAGACCGAGGAGCAGTACGCGGCCGCCGTGCACGCCGCGCTCTTCGGCGTCGGCCGCCTCCAGCCGCTCCTGGACGACCCCGAGGTCGAGAACATCGACATCAACGGGTGCGACCAGGTCTTCGTCGGATACGCGGACGGGCGCGAGGCCAAGGCCGAGCCGGTCGCCGAGACCGACGAGGAGCTGATCGAGCTCATCCAGATCCTCGGCGCCTACTCCGGTCTGTCGTCGCGGCCCTTCGACTCCGCCAACCCCCAGCTCGACCTGCGCCTGCCCGACGGCTCCCGGCTCTCGGCCGTGATGGACGTGGCCAGGCGGCCCGCGCTCTCGATCCGGCGCGCGCGCATGGGCAAGGTGTTCATGTCCGACCTGGTCGGGAACGGGACGCTCACACCGGACGTCGCGCACTTCCTCGCCTGCGCCGTGCGGGCACGCAAGAACATCATGATCGCCGGGGCCACGAACGCCGGGAAGACCACGCTCCTGCGCGCCCTCGCCAGCGAGATCCCGCCGCACGAGCGCCTCATCACCGTCGAGCGCGCGCTGGAGCTCGGCCTCGACACGTTCGCCGATCTGCACCCCAACGTGGTGGCGTTCGAGGAGCGGCTGCCCAACTCCGAGGGCCAGGGCCAGATATCCATGGCGGAACTGGTCCGCCGGTCCCTGCGCATGAACCCCTCCCGCGTCATCGTCGGTGAGGTCCTCGGCGACGAGATCGTGACGATGCTGAACGCGATGTCCCAGGGCAACGACGGCTCGCTCTCCACGATCCACGCCAACAGCTCCAGCGAGGTCTTCAACAGGATCTCGACGTACGCGCTCCAGGCCTCCGAGCGGCTGCCCATCGAGGCCAGCCAGATGCTCGTCGCGGGAGCGGTGAACTTCGTCGTCTTCATCCAGCGGCGCAACAACTACCAGACCGGCGGCAAGCTCCAGCGCATGGTGACCTCCGTCCGCGAGGTCAACGGCGTGGACGGACGCGTGCTCTCCAGCGAGGTCTTCGCGGAGGCGCCGGACGGCCGGATCGTGCCGCACGCGCCGATCGCCTGCATGGACGACCTCGCCGCATTCGGCTACCGGCCCGCCGGGCAATGGGGGTGAGCACGACATGAACGCACTCGGCTCCATGGGCGGCGTGTTCTCGCTGCCCGTCCTCTACGGCCTCGCCTGCGGTGTCGCCGTCGGCGGCGGCCTCGCGCTGCTGCTCGTCGCGATCCGCGGCCTGCCCGTCAAGCCGACCCACGAGAAGCAGCGCGCCAGCCAGCGGATGAACGAGCTGGTCCGCTTCGTCGGACAGCGCGGCTCCATCGCCATCGGCGTCGGTCTTGTCGTGCTGCTGCTCACGCGCTGGGCGGTGGCCGGCATCGCGTCCGGCGTCCTCGTCTTCTTCTGGGACAAGCTGTTCGGCGGCGCCGCCGAGGAGCGGCTGCAGATGAAGCGGGTCGAGGCGCTCGCCGCCTGGACCGAGTCGCTGCGCGACACCATCGCGGGCGCGGTCGGCCTGGAGCAGGCCATCCCGGCGTCCGCGCGGGCCGCGGCGCCCGTCCTGCGGCCGCACCTCGACGCCCTCGTCGACCGGCTGCGGGCGCGCACCCCGCTGCCCGAGGCCCTTCAGGTCCTCGCCGACGAGATCGACGACGCCTCGGCCGACATCATCGTCGCGGCGCTCATCCTCAACGCCAAGCTGCGCGGCCCCGGCCTGCGCCAGGTCCTCGGCGCGCTCGCCAAGTCGGCGCGCGAGGAGGTCGACATGCGCCAGCGCGTGATGGCGCAGCGCGCCTCGACCCGGCGCTCGGTGCAGATCGTCGTCGCCGTGTCCATCGCCTTCGTACTCGGACTCTCGATCTTCAACCGCGAGTTCGTGTCGCCGTACAGCACGCCCGTCGGGCAGCTCGTGCTCGCCTGCGTGTGCGGCCTGTTCGCGCTCGGCTTCTGGTGGCTGCGCAAGCTGTCCACGGTCGAGACGCCGGACCGCTTCCTCGTCCGTGACGAGCCGGGCGTGCAGTTCGTACGTCCCCGGGGTCCCGGCGGCGCGCCGCTGCCCGGCGCCGTGGGCCCCGAGGGCGCGCCGGGACAGCAGCCGCTGCCGCCGCACACCAACTCCACCGAGGGGGTACGCCGGTGAACCTGACCCTGCCGATCGTCATCGGCGCGACGCTGGGCCTCGGCATCTTCGCCCTCGTCCGCGCGCTGATGCCGTCCAAGCGCAGCGCGGTCGCCACGGTCGCCCGGATCGACGCGATGCGGGCGCGCGGCGCGGCGTACGAGTCCTCGCACCGCACCGCGGACGCCGAGGACACCGGGCGGCTCGGCACGCTGCGCGCCCGGGTGGGCGCCAGGGCCGCCGAGTTCTACGTCCAGCAGGGCTGGGAGCTGCGGTCGCTGCGGGCCGACCTGGCGGTGCTCGACCGGAGCTGGGAGAAGTTCCTGGCGACGAAGGTGCTGCTCGCGGCCACCGGCGTCTTCTTCGGGCCGTTCCTGTTCGCGATCATCTGGACCCTCGGCTTCGGCCGCAGCCCCATCATCCCGGTGTGGCTGGCGCTGATGTTCGGGGTGCTCTTCTTCTTCCTGCCGGACCTCGAAGTGCGGCGGGACGCCCAGGAGAAGCGGCGTGACCTGCGGCGCGTCATCGGCGCCTATCTGGACCTGGTCTCCATGAGCCTCGCGGGCGGCCGCGGTCTGCCCGAGGCGCTGATGGCGGCGGCCGAGGTGTCGGACGGCTGGGCGACGCAACGTATCCGCACCGCCCTGTCGGACGCCCGCATCACCGGCATCAGCCAGTGGCAGGCGCTCGGCTCGCTCGGCGAGCAGCTGGGCGTCGAAGAGCTCAAGGACCTCTCCGCGTCGCTCGCCCTGGTCGCGGACGACGGCGCGAAGGTGCGTGAATCGCTCGCCTCCCGCGCCGAGACGATGCGCCACCGCGAGCTCGCCGAGATCGAGGGCAGCGCGGGCGAGAAGTCACAGTCGATGCTGGTGGCACAGCTGTTGCTGTGTGCGGGATTCCTGGTGTTCCTCATCTTTCCGGCGGCGATGCGCGTGTTCCAGGCCTGAACCCCGAGCCCGGCGGCGGGGGACCTGTCGCACGCGGCTCCACAGACCCGTACATCCCCCCACACACTCTGTTTTCGAGAGGACAACTCACCATGAACGGACGGAACTTCAGCACCGGCATCCCGGCGGTCGACTTCCTCGTGACCTTCCTGCAGGGCCGCGTGCAGCGCGCCCGCTCCGGCGAGCTCGACCGCGGCGCGTCCGCGGTCGAGTGGGTGATCATCTCGGCGGTCGTCGTGGCGATCGTCGGCGTGGTCGCCGCGATCATCAACAACGCGCTCAAGGGCGGCGCCGACAAGGTCAGCGACTGCATCGAGGGCGCCGACGCCAGCAAGACCTGCTGACCGGACGGTTGCAGCGGACATGTTGGACGACGGGGGCGGGAGCGGGCGAGGGGTGAGCCGCGACCGGATGCCGGGATTCGTGCGCCGAAGAGTGGAGGCCGCCTCCACCCGCGGCGAATCCGGCATGACCGCGATCGAGTTCGTGCTGCTCACCCCGGTCCTCTTCTTCCTGATCTTCGCGACGGTGCAGTTCGCGCTGTACTTCTTCGCGGACCACGTGGCCCAGGCCGCGGCCCAGGCGGGCGCGCGCAAGGCCCGCGCCACGGCCGACGAGAACCCGGGCGGCTGGCGGGGCGAGGCGACCGACGTCGTCGACGCCTACATCCGCCAGCTCGGCCCGAAGCTCGTCCTCGGCCCCGACGTGAAGACGCTCCAGCCGGAGCAGAACACGGTCGGCGTGGAGATCACGGCCGACGTGCCCTCGGTGTTCCCGGGGCTCGACCTCCAGGTGCACGCGCAGTCGTCGGGGCCGGTGGAGCGGTTCGTCGAGGAGGAAGGGTGATGCGGGGGGTGCGGGTGCGGTGCGTGGGGCTTCGGAGGCGGGTCCTGGGCGCGGGCCGGGGGCTGTCGCGTGCACGGGCGCTGTCGGGCGACCGGGGGCTTTCGGGGGATCGGGGGCTCTCGACCGTCGAAGTCGTCATCCTGGCGCCGGTGATGATCCTCTTCATCCTGGTCCTGGTGGCCTTCGGGCAGCTCGTCGACGGCCGGGGGGCCATCGACGGGGCGGCCCGCGACGCCGCCCGCGCGGGCTCCATCCAGAAGGACCAGGGCACGGCGATGGCCGAGGCGCGCAAGGCGGCCAAGGCGGACCTGGAGGACGTCTGCTCGGGACCGGTCACCGTCGTCCAGAAGAGCGCGGGCTTCGAGCCCGACACGCTCTTCACGGTCGAGGTGAGCTGCGAGGTGCGGGGCCTGGAGATGCTCGGCCTGGACATCCCGACGACGCTGGAGGCGAGCTTCAGCTCCCCGCTGGATCCGTACCGGAGGTCGGCGTGAACGCGGCATGCGCGCGGGTACGCGCCGTGGTGGACGCCCGTCGGGCGCGCCTGGACGACCGGGGCTCGGGCGCGGGCGCCGTCATCGTCTTCGCGCTGGTCTTCCTCACCCTGTCCGCGTTCGTGATCGACGGCGGCCTGTCCATCTCCAAGCGCGAACGCGCCGCCGACATCGCCGAACAGGCCGCACGGTACGCCGCGCAGGACCTCGACACCGAGGGCCTGTACGAGGGCGCGAAGGGCGCCCCCATCAACTACGAGAACTGCGACGCCCGGGTCAAGAAGTTCGCCCGCGAGATGGGCCTGACCGGCCCGGACGTGGCCGCCACCCACTGCGTCAGCGCCACCGCCGAACAGGTCGAGGTCGAGGTCGAGATGACCTACAGCCCGGTCTTCACCGGGATGTTCTTCGGCGGCGACGTGACGGTGCGCGGGCGGGCGGCGGCGGAGAACGAGATCGGATAGGCGGACGCCGGGCTGGTGACCGCCGAGCTGGTGACCGCCGGGCCGGTGACCGCCGGGCAGGCGGTGGCCGGGCCGGTGACTGCCGAGCCGGTGGCTGCCGAGAGTTATCCACAGCCCCTGCCAGGGCATCGGCACCTTCCGTAACATCGCTGAGTACGAACCCACTTACCCCACAAGGATCAGGACCAGGACACCCGCCATGGCGCGACGAACCACCCCAAGCTCGACGGGTCCGCGGAACCGGACGCCTCAGCCCCTGCCGGGGCGTCGGCGCTCGGCAGGGGACTTCGTCAAGGCGTTCCTCGCCTTCGTGGCCCTCGCCGCGCTGGTCGTCGGCGTGCCCGGCGCGCTCGCCTACTTCGTGGGGTGGCCGCTGCCCGGCGGCGCGCCGTCCCTCGACTGGCTCCAGCAGGAGATCACGGTCACCACGTTCATCAACGTGCTGACCGTGGTGGTCTGGCTGGCCTGGGCCCAGTTCACGGCATGCGTCCTGGTGGAGGTGAAGGCGGCGCTCTCCGGCGTCGGGATGCCGGGGCGGGTGCCGGGGGCCGGGGCGAGCCAGGTCCTCGCGCGGCAACTCGTCGCCGCGCTGTTGCTCGTGGGCGCCACGGCGGCCAGCTTCGCGCCGGGGCTCTCGCAGTTCGGGCAGTCCCTCGAGGGCAACCAGAAGCCGGCCGCGGCCGCCGCGCAGCAGACGCCGGGCGTCCTCGGGCAGGACAAGGAGTCTGCCGCGGCCGCCGCGGCCGCCCTCGCCGAGCAGGCGGGCCAGGCCGCCGCCAAGGCGGGCACGGGGCAGGACGGGGACACGAAGTTCTACCGCATCCAGCCCCCGGAGGGACGCCACCACGACTCGCTCTGGGAGATAGCCGAGCGCCACCTGGGGGACGGGCGGCGGTACAAGGAGATCTACCAGCTCAACAAGGACCGTGAGCAGCCCGACGGTTCGCGGCTCTCCGAGGCCAGCCTGATCCGGCCCGGCTGGATCATGGAAATGCCCGCCGACGCGCACGGCGGCGAACTGGTGCAGATGCCCGACGAGGCCCCCAAGGTCTCCGAGGAGGTCCGCGAGCAGATCTCGGACTACGCGAAGACCGGGGACCAGCGGCAGGGCGGCGGCGCGCAGGAGAGCGGCGGCGACCGGCAGGGTGGCAGTGACCGGCAGGGCGGCGGAGGCTCCGTCGACCAGGACACGGCACACATCACGATCCCCGAGCAGCGGCCGGACGGCGGCGCGCGCGGGGACGGGCAGGACCGGCAGGGCGGCCAGGGCCCCCAGGGCGACGGCGAGGAGACCGGCCGCGAGAGCGGTACGCCCGCCGCGGCCGAGTCCGACGACTCCGGCTTCGGGCTGCCCGAGGCACTCATCGGCGCGCCGCTGCTCGCCGCCGGACTGCTCGGCGCCCTCGGCCGCCGCCGACGGCAGACGCTGTGGCAGTCGGCGATGGGCGCCGTCGGCCTGCGCCGCGGCATGGAGCCGCCGACGCCGACCGGCTCCGCAGCCGACGCCCAGGACGCGCTGCTCGTCGGCGCCGACCCCGACGGCGTACGCCTCCTGGACCGCTCCCTGCGCGGCCTCGCCGCCGCGCTGACGGAGGAGTCCCGCCCGTTGCCCACGGTGTACGCGGCCTGGCTCAGCAACGGCGACCTGCACCTCCAGCTCGCCCAGGCCTCCGGACGTCCGCCCGCGCCCTGGCAGCCCGGCCAGGACGAGACGTTCTGGACGCTCGCCCGCGCGGACGCCGAGCGGTACGGGGACGTGGACGCCGCCGCGCCCTACCCCGGCCTGGTCTGCCTCGGCACCATGGACGACTCGCGCCTGCTGCTCAACCTGGAGGCCGTGCCCGGCATCGTGTCGCTCGGCGGCAGCCCGGCCGACCGGGCCGCCGTGTTCGCGTCCGTCGCCGCCGAACTGGCCACCAACGGCTGGTCGGACCGCATGACCATCACCCTCGTCGGCTTCGGCGAGGACCTCACGGCGCTCGCGCCGAACCGGCTGCGGCACCTCGAGGACGTCGAGGCGCTCATCGAGACGATGGAGGCCGAGACCCGGCAGCGGCGCGGCGCGCTCGGCGCGGCCGGACACGACTCCGTGCTCACCGGTCGCACGGGCCCCGCCCAGCACACCCGCTGGGCCCCGCACCTGGTGCTGCTCGCGGACGGCCCCGGCCCCGACGACGCCGTCAAGCTCGCCGAGCTGGCCGCCGACGCCGGCCGTCTCGGCATCGGCTACCTGGTCGGCTCCGACACCGGTGAACTGCCCGGCGCCGCCTGGGAGATGAAGGTCACCGGCGAGGGCAAGCTGCTCGCCCCGCTGCTCGGCCTCGAACTCGACGCCCAGCTCCTGCCGGACGCGCTGCGGCGCGCCGTCGTCGAGCTGTTCGTCGCGGCCGACCCGCGGCCCGAGGGCGGCGGCGACGGCTCCGACGGCGGGGCCGCGGCCGCGCCGCCGTTCCTCGTCGACGTCAGCGAGCAGGGGCGGCCCGCGGTGTACGCCCGGCTCGTCGGCGCTTACGAGATCATCGGCCTGGAGACGCCCGACGGTGAGCGCAGCGCGCTCCTGCACGAGGCGCTCGCGCTCCTGCTGCTCCACCGCGAAGGGGTGCACCCGCGCGTGCTCGCCTCCGCGCTGTGGCCGCGCGGCGTCACCGACGACGTGCGGGACGCCCTCGTCGACCGGCTGCGGGACTGGCTCGGCAGCGAGCCCGACGGTTCGCCGCGGCTGCGCGTCGACGCGACCGGGCGCCTCACCCTCGCCAAGTCGGTCGTGTCCGACCTGGACGTCCTGCGGTCGCTCTACCACGAGGCGACGCAGGGCCGGGGGTCCGGCAACCGCGCCGTGCGCGGGCGGATGCTCACCGACGCGCTCGTCCTCGTGCGGGGGCCGCTGCTCGCGGACCGGGCCGAGGGGCGGTACGGCTGGCTCACCCACGAGATCGTCGACGCCCAGCTCCCGTTGCTCGTCGCCGACATCGGGCTCGCCCTGTCCGAGTTCCACCTGGAGAAGGACCGGGCCGAGAAGGCCATCGAGGCGCTGACCGCGGCGCTCGGCTCCGCGCCGGGCGACGAGCGGCTCTGGCACGAGCTGCTGCGGGCCACCCATGCCGTGGGTGATCCGGCGCGGCTCCAGGCCCTCGCGGTGGACCTCGTCGGCCGGAGCGGGGCGCGCGGGGTTCCTCCCCGGACGGAGGCGCTCCTCGACGAACTGCTTCCTGGGTGGCGGGCGGGGCTCGCTTCGGCCGGATGAGGGTTCTCGCGGGGGCGCGGGTTCGGGGACGCGGCAACCGGCGCCGCCGCTCCGCGTCGGCCTCTCCCACCCGCCCGCCCGTATCTGTGGGCCCCGGCTTCGCCCCCGGGCGGCGTGCGCCCCTCGCCCCGCCCAGCGCTCCTGGTCGCCCGGCGCTCGCCCCGCGGCAACCGGCGCCGCCGCTCCGCGTCGGCCTCTCCCACCCGCCCGCCCGTATCTGTGGGCCCCGGCTTCGCCCCCGGGCGGCGTGCGACCCTCGCCCCGCCCACCGCTCCTGGTCGCCCGGCGCTCGCCCCGCGGCAACCGCAGCCGCCGCTCCGCGCCGGCCTCTCCCGCCCGCCCGCCCGTATCCGTGGGCCCCGGCTCCACCCCCGGAGGCACGCCGTGCCCGCCCCACTCGACAGTGCTCGCCGGGTCCGACAGACCCATCGGTGCCCCGCCCCGACTGCGCCCCGCCCCAACGCTGTCGCACCCCAACGGCCCCCGCACCCCACCAGTTCCTCGCCCCAACGCTGTCGCACCCCAACAGCACCGCACCCCACCAGTTCCCCGCCCCAACGCTGTCGCACCCCAACAGCACCGCACCCCACCAGCTCCCCGCCCCCAACCCCACAACAGGCGGCCCGCCCGGCCGAGGGAGACTGTCCCCAGGTCCAACCCCGGCTGCCCCCGGTGCGCCTGGTGGCCCAGGGTGAACGGGTGGGCGGGTGGGAGGATTCCGCCGCGGTAGCGGCGGTACCACCCACCGAGCCGCAGCCGCATCCGCAGCCGCAGCCCTCACACCCCCGACCCCGAAGCGGAGCGCACCGTGCAGCAGACCCTGATCGTTGTGGGGGCCGTCCTCTGGGGCGCCGCCGCGGGCCTGCTCCTTCCGCGTGCCGCGTACCGGTTCTCCGTCCCGCCGGGAGAGCCGTGGCAGACCCGCTGCCCGAGCGGTGAGCACGAGGTCAAGGGCTGGCTCGGCCCCTGGCCGGACGGCTGCGGGAACGAGGGGTACCGCAAGGCCCGCGCCCTGCTCCTCGCCCTCGTCACCACCGCGGCCTGCGCCGCCCTCGCCACCGCCACGGGCCCCCGGCCGGAACTCGCCGTGTGGCTGCTCCTCACCCCGCCCGCCGTCGTCCTCGCGGCCGTCGACTTCGCCGTGATGCGCCTGCCGGACGTGCTGACCCTGCCGATGGGCGCCGCGTCGCTCGCCCTGCTCGGCGTCGCCGCCGCCCTGCCGGAGCACGGCGGCTCCTGGACCACCGCGGGGCTCGGCGCGCTCGTCCTGAGCGGCGGTTACTTCGTGCTGTTCCTGATCAATCCGAACGGCATGGCGTTCGGCGACGTGAAGCTCGCGGTGGCCCTGGGGGCCGTACTGGGCTGGTACGGCTGGGGCGTCCTGCTGCTCGGCACGTTCGCGGGCTTCGTCTTCGCGGCCGTGTACGGCGGCTGGCTCGTCGCCGTGCGCAAGGCGGGCCGCAGGACGGCGATCGCGTTCGGCCCGTTCCTGCTGGGCGGCACCTTCGCGGGGCTGCTGCTGGGGGCGTACGCGGCATAGCCCCCGCACCCGCGAGAGGCCCAGGGGCCTGGCGTACGCTGAAGAGGATCTGTCCGCCCCATTTGGACCTTACGAAAGGGACGCCCCGGTGACCGAGAAGGCCGACCTTCAGTCCGTTCTCGACCGCGCCGCCGCCGGTGGACGGATCAGCGCCGAAGAGGCGCTCGACCTGTACCGCGACGCCCCGCTGCACGCGCTCGGCGCCGCCGCCGACGCCGTACGCCGCCGTCGCTACGCGGGCACCGAGCACATCGCGACGTACATCATCGAGCGGAACATCAACTACACGAACGTCTGTGTGACGGCGTGCAAGTTCTGCGCCTTCTACGCCGCCCCGAAGGACACCAAGAAGGGCTGGACCCGCGACCTCGACGACATCCTGCGCCGCTGCGCGGAGACCGTCGAACTCGGCGGCACGCAGATCATGTTCCAGGGCGGCCACCACCCGGACTTCGGCGTCGAGTACTACGAGCACCACTTCAGCGCCATCAAGAAGGACTTCCCGCAGCTGGTCATCCACTCCCTCGGCGCGTCCGAGGTCGAGCACATGGCCCGCATCTCCAAGGTGACGGTGGAGGAGGCGATCCAGCGGATCAACGCCGCCGGACTCGACTCCTTCGCGGGCGCCGGCGCCGAGCTGCTGCCCGAGCGCCCCCGCAAGGCCATCGCCCCGCTCAAGGAGTCCGGCGAGCGCTGGCTGGAGATCATGGAGACGGCCCACGGCCTCGGCGTCGAGTCGACGTCCACGATGCTCATGGGCACCGGCGAGACCAACGCCGAGCGCATCGAGCACCTGCGCATGATCCGCGACGTACAGGACCGGACCGGCGGCTTCCGCGCCTTCATCCCGTACACGTACCAGCCCGAGAACAACCACCTGAAGGGCCGCACGCAGGCCTCGATCTTCGAGTACCTGCGCATGATCGCGATCGCCCGGATCTTCCTCGACAACGTCGCGCACATCCAGGGCTCCTGGCTGACCACCGGCAAGGAGGCCGGCCAGCTCACCCTGCACTACGGCGCGGACGACCTCGGCTCGGTCATGCTGGAGGAGAACGTGGTCTCCTCGGCCGGCGCCAAGCACCGCTCCAACCTGGCCGAGATGATCGACATGATCCGTACGGCGGACCGGGTCCCGGCCCAGCGCGCCACCACGTACGAGCACCTCGTCGTCCACGACGACCCGGCGAACGACCCCGTCGACGCCCGCGTCGCCTCGCACATCTCCTCCACCGCGATCGAGGGCGGCACGGCCCACCCGGAGCTCAAGCTCCTGGCCACGAACTGACGCCGACTTGCTGACGATTCACCGGGTACGCGGGGTCGGGGCGGCCGCGGGCGGCATCGGCGATGTCGCTCCAGGGCACGCCGTCGTCGTCGACGGCGCCCGCTTCGCGGCCGTCGGTCCGTACGAGGAACTCCTCGCCGCGTACGGCGAGCGGGCCCGCGTCCGCGACTGGGGCGACGGGATCCTGACCCCCGGCCGCTTCGAGCCGGACGCCGTCGCCCTCCTGGAGTCCGCGTACTGGCCCGACCCCCGCGAGGCCGACACCCTCGGCACCGAGCCGCTGACCGGCCCGGCCCTCGCCGCCCTGGACATGACGGACACCCGCTGGGGCGCGAGTGCGCGGCGGGGCCTGCAACGCCTGCTCGCGACGGGCACCACGGCCCTCGCGGGCCCGTTCACCCATCCCGCGGTCCGCACGGCCGCCGCACGCTCGGGCCTCCGCGACCGCCCGGTGGCCCCGCCCCGCGCCGGGGGAGAAGCGGACTTCACCGTGCTGACCCCCGACGGCACCTGCCTGGCGACGGCGATCGGCGGCCGCCTGGTGTACCGGCGCCGCTGAGCCACGCGGTAAGCCGAGGCGCGCGGCAAGACGGTGCCCCAAAGGGGCGCGGGGAACTGCGCGAGCAACCCACACGAACCCGCACTCGCCAGAACCGCGAACACGGCGGACGCTCTCGCGAAGAGCCCGCCGCAGGCGAAGCCCACCGCCCTGGACCAGGGCACCCCCTGACACAATGGTCCCCGTGACCCGAGCTTCCTTGGACAAGCAGCCGCACGAAGTCGCCTCGATGTTCGACGACGTGGCGGAACGGTACGACCTGACCAACGACGTGATCTCGCTCGGCCAGGCCCGCCTCTGGCGCAAGGCGGTCGCGCAGGCGGTCGACGCGCGCCCCGCGCAGAAGATCCTCGACCTCGCCGCGGGCACCGCCACCTCCTCGCAGCCCTTCGCGCAGGCGGGCGCGTACGTCGTCCCGTGCGACTTCTCGCTCGGCATGCTGAGCGTCGGCAAGCAGCGCCACCCGTGGATGCCGTTCACCGCGGGCGACGCGATGAAGCTGCCCTTCAAGGACGACACCTTCGACGCCGTCACGATCTCCTTCGGCCTGCGCAACGTCCAGGACACCGGCGCCGCGCTGCGCGAGATGCACCGCGTGACCCGCCCCGGCGGACGCGTCGTCATCTGCGAGTTCTCCGAGCCCACGTGGGGTCCGTTCCGCACGGTCTACATCGAGTACCTGATGCGCGCGCTGCCGCCCGTCGCGCGCACGGTCTGCACCAACCCGGACGCGTACGTCTACCTCGCCGAGTCCATCCGCTCCTGGCCCAACCAGACCGAACTCGCCGCCCTGTTGCAGGACGCGGGCTGGTCGAAGGTGGCCCACCGGAACCTCACCGGGGGAGTGGTCGCGCTGCACCGGGGGTTCAAGGCGAACTAGCCATTTCGCCGGGGAGTTGACGGGAACCGTTCGCCGGAGAAGATGTGTCAGTTGATATGTCCCGGCCACTTGCCGTGGTCGGGGCGTGACGGTCGGCACACGCCGATCACGTCCCCTGATATATCTCCCCATAACGGAGCGTCCCGATGGCGTCGAACTGCCCCGACTGCGGGGCTCCAGCTCCCGACGAGGCCCGCTTCTGCATGAGATGCGGGCGCGAACGCACACCGGTTCCCCCGGAGCCGGAGGATGCGGTGCCGTCCGAGGCTCCCTCCGACGAAGCCGTCGGCACCGACGAGGCGGATGAGCCCGTCAGTGCCGACAAGGCCGAGATCGCAGACGAAGCCGAGAAGGCCGCCAAGGCCGCCAAGGCCGCCAAAGCCGCCAAGGCCGCGCAGGCCATCAGTACCGACAAGGCACCTCCGGCCGCCGAGCCCGAAGTCCCGGCACCTCACCCCGCGACCGTGGTGGTTCCCCTAGCCCCCGAGTCGCCCGACGCACCCGCGGCCCCCGCTCCCGCCGCGGCCCCGGCGCCCCCGGCCGCACCTCCGCCCCCGGCCGCCGCTCCCGCGGCCCCGCCGCACACCCCGCCTCCGCCGACCCCGCCCCCGCTCGCCCCACCGGCGGGCCCCGCCGCGCCCTCACCCGTGGGCGCCTTCATCGGGCGGGCCGCGCGGGGCGACTGGGCCGGGGCCGCGCAGGCCGCGCTCTGGCCGCTCGCGCTGTTGCTGATCACCGCCGCGGGGCTCGCGATCCCCACGTACGGCCAGGAGAGCGACGACATCGTCGTCGGCTTCGGCGACCGGATGCGGCTCTCGCTCGCGGCGGCGCTCCAGGCCGTGGGCGGCGACGTGACGCTGAGCGGCCGCGAGGAGCGGGGCTACGACAGCTCGTCCTCGTACCAGTCGTCGGAGTCCGCGATCGACGGCACCCTGTCGGTGCACCTGGTCCCGCTGACGGTCACGGCGCTGTTCGTCCTCGCGCTGCTCATCGGCGTACGCATCCTCCACAACCGGCTGCGGCACCGCGCCGCCGCGTACGGCACGGGCGGTCCCGGTACGACGGCCGGGCTCGAAGCGGCCGTGCGCGTGGGCGTGTTGACGGCTCTGGGCGTCCTGGTGCTCGGCCTCTTCGCGCAGCCGGAGATCCGGGACGTCGAGGTGTCGTCGGGCCCGTTCCTCGCCATGCTCGGCGCGCTCGGGCTCGCCCTGGTCGTGTCCGCCGCCGTACTGCACCGCGACGACCTCACGCACTGGCTGGCCGTACGCCCCGGCGCGCAGTCGTTCGTGCGCGCCGCCGGTGTGACGCTGCGCGCGCTGGTCATCGTGCTCGTTCTCGCCTCCGCCGTCGGCTACTTCGCGTTCACCCAGATCCCCGACCTGGACGACGCGTCCGACGCGCGCGACTCCGGCGTCTCGCCGTACCTCGTCGCGCTGCTCGTGCTGCCGAACCTCGGCATCGCGGCGCTCGGCGTCGGCTGGGGCGCTCCGCTGGAGGCGGAGGCGGACGGGAGGCGCTCGGCGTACGGCGACAACTCCGAGAGCCACTCGTTCGCGCTCTCCGAGCTGGGGGACCTGTTCAACACCGGTGCGGTCGTGGGCGCGGTGGCGCTCGGCCTGGTGTGCGCGCTGACGATCGGCGTGCTCGCCGCCCGCCGGTGCGCGGGCCGGGGCGAGCAGATCCTGGCCGGAGGGCTCTTCTTCGGCCTCTACCTGCTGCTCGCCGCGATCGGCGGCTTCAGCGTGGAGACGTCCGCGAAGGAGGTCGGGTACGGCGGCGACTCCGCCACGGCCGGTCTCGAAGGCGGCGTGAGCCTGCCGGACGTGCTCCTCTTCGGGCTGCTGTGGGTGGCCGGGGCGCTGGTCGTCGGGCCGCTGCTGGTGCGGATGGCCGGGCAGGGCGGTGGGGTGGGCGGGCCGCCGGTGCCGCCCGGCGGGCCGGGTGGGCCTGGTGGGCCCGGTGGTGGTCCGGGGCCGGTTCCCGACCCGCACGCCGCGCCGACCCAGAGCGGCTTCCCCGTCCACGGGCCCCCGGCCCCGGGCGCCCCGCCGCACGGCACCCCGCCCCACGGCCCCACCCCGTACGACCCCCACGCCTTCCAGATCGGCCACCCGGGGGCGCCCCGGCCCGGTTCCGGTGGGCCGCGCGGGCGGACGGGGGTCTGGGTGGCGACGCTCGTCGGCGCCCTCGTCCTCGGCGGCGGCACCGCGGCCGGGCTGCTGCTCTGGCAGGACGACGACGGCAAGGACGACGCCAAGGGCAAGAACGAAAGACCGGCCGTGAGCCGCACCGAGGACGAGACCGTCCCGCCGCCCACCTCGGAGGAGCCCACCGGCGACCCCGTCGGCCCCTCGACGCCCGACCCGACGACGGACACCGGCGGCACGGCAGGGACCACGGCGGGGAGCACGGGCGGGAGTTCGGCCGGGAACACGGGCGGCGGGTCGGACGACAGCGCCGACGACGCCCCGGTGCCCGCCGGTTCGGCGCGGGTGAACGACGTGAAGGGCTTCTCGTTCGCCGTGCCCGACGGCTGGAGCCGCGAGCGCGGCGACAACCCGACCCAGGTCACGTACGCGGGCCTGACCGGCCCGGAGAACTTCCAGATCGGCGTCATCGACAGCGCCGACTACACCTCGTACGGGAACATGAAGAACATGGAGGTGCACGCCAAGAAGGACCCGGACAAGTCGGACTACCGGCGTCTGCGGCTCGCGCACACGACCTTCCAGGGGCACGAGGCCGCGGTCTGGGAGTACACGTACACGGACCGCGCGGACCGCACGATCCACGCGATCAACCACAGCTACATCGCGGACAACGGCACCGAGTACGCCCTCCAGCTCTCCTGGCGCGAGGACTTCTGGCCCGCCGGGCACGGCGCGAAGACGCACCAGACGGCGCTGGACACCTGGCACCTCACCGGATAGGCACCTGGCCGGACCGTCACCCTCACCTCGCCGGACTGCGCTCCGGCGTACGGAGATCGAGGCGGCGTACGGAGATCGAGGCAGCGTACGGAGAACGAGGCGGCGCACGCCCCCCGGCGGGCGCCGCCTCAGCCGCTTCCGGTGCCGCCCGCGGTCCCGACGCCCACCTCGGACTGGCCCAGGCTCACCTCGGGCGGCCCCGGCTCGTCCAGCTCCCGCCGCAACCCGCCGCCCGGCGGCCCGGGGCGCCGCGGCTCGCGCACGCCCGCGCCGCCCCCGCCCTCGTGCGGCCCGAGGTCGAACCACACCGTCACGACGGCTCCGCGCGGGACCTGGGCGCCGGGCGGCGGGTACTGGCGTACGACGTGGTCGAGGACCAGGTCGCGGAAACCGGGCCGGTCCGGAGCCGTGAGCACCACGCCGTGCTCGGCGGCCGTCTCGCGCGCGTCCATCGCCATCAGCCCGACGAAGCGCGGTACGCGCACCGGCGGCCCGGCGGACCCGGGTGTGTTCAGCACGGGCGTCACCCCCCAGCGGTATGGGCAGGGTAACTCCGGCACGCGGGAGGGCAACCCCGGCCGAGGGGCGCGTGGTGCGGCGTGCCATGGCCGGGGCGCGCGCTACAGCGTGAGCCGGTAGCAGTACGCCGTCACGCCCGTGCTGGGCGACGTGAACGTCTCCGCCCGCTCCATGCCGAGGCGCCGCGCGACCGCCATGGACCGCTCGTTGCGTATGTCGATCATCGCGACCACCGACCGCACGCCCGCCGCCCGCACCCGCTCCAGGGTCGCGCGCGCCGCCGCGGTCGCGTAGCCGTGCCCCCACGCCGCGCGCGCGAGCCGCCAGCCGATCTCGATCTCGCCCGTCGGCCCCCACTCCCGGGGCCACGGCATGGCGCCGGCGAAGCCCACCGGATCGCCCTCGGGGTCCAGCAACGTCCACAGGCAGAAGCCGAGTTCCGCGTCATGTCTGCGCTGGCGCGCGGTCAGCTCCTCGTACGTGGACCGCTCCGAGCTCCAGCCGCCGACGTACTGCATGACCTCGGGGTCGTCGAAGAGGCGGTGCCAGACGAAGGCGTCCTCGTCGGTCGGGACGCGCAGCCGGACGGCAGGGCCTTGAACGTTCCTGGCGTCCGCGTCGTTCCTGGGGCGTGCGTCGGCCATGGGGCCCGCTTCGCTCACGTCGCTCACATCGCTCACAAGTGGCCCTTCGCCTGGTTGATCGGTACCGCCTCATAGACTGCCCATATCCCGTGCCGGTCGGCACACAGATTTCGAGCCTTGGGGAGAACCCGCCGTGACCGAGCCCCTCTCCGAACACACCGCTGACGTCATCGTCGTCGGGGCCGGGCCAGCCGGTTCGACCACGGCGTACTACCTGGCGAAGGCCGGCCTCGACGTACTCCTCCTCGAAAAGACCGCGTTCCCGCGGGAGAAGGTCTGCGGTGACGGGCTCACGCCCCGCGCCACCAAGCAGCTCGTGTCGATGGGCATCGACATCTCCGAAGAGGCGGGCTGGCTGCGGAACAAGGGGCTCCGCATCATCGGCGGCGGGGTACGCCTCCAACTGGATTGGCCGGAACTCGCCTCTTACCCGGACTACGGCCTGGTCCGTAAACGCGACGACTTCGACGAGCAGCTCGCCCGGCAGGCCCAGAAGGCGGGCGCCCGGCTGCACGAGCGCTGCAACGTGGGCGCCCCGATCATCGACGACCGCACCGGCCGCATCACCGGCGTGCACGCCAAGCTCGGCGAGGACAAGACGCCGGTGACCTTCCACGCGCCGCTGGTCGTGGCCGCGGACGGCAACTCCACGCGCCTTTCGCTCGCGATGGGCCTGCACCGCCGCGAGGACCGCCCGATGGGTGTCGCCGTGCGGACGTACTTCACCTCGCCGCGCCACGACGACGACTACCTGGAGTCCTGGCTGGAGCTGTGGGACCGCCGCGGCGCCCAGGACCGGCTCCTGCCGGGCTACGGCTGGATCTTCGGCATGGGCGACGGTACGTCGAATGTCGGCCTCGGCGTCCTGAACACCTCGGCCGCCTTCAAGGAGCTCGACTGGCGCGAGATCCTCAAGGCCTGGTGCGCGTCGATGCCCGAGGACTGGGGCTACACCCCCGAGAACATGACGATGCCCATCCGTGGCGCGGCCCTGCCGATGGCCTTCAACCGCCAGCCGCACTACACCAAGGGCCTGCTGCTCGTCGGCGACGCGGGCGGCCTCGTCAACCCGTTCAACGGCGAGGGCATCGCGTACGCCATGGAGTCCGGCCAGATCGCGGCCGACGTCATCGTGCAGGCCCACGCCCGCGCCACGCCCGCCCAGCGCGAACTGGCCCTTCAGGACTACCCGAAGACGCTGAAGGAGGTCTACGGCGGCTACTACACGCTCGGCCGCGCCTTCGTGAAGCTCATCGGCAACCCGAAGGTCATGAAGATCGCCACCCAGCGGGGCCTCACGCACCCGATGCTGATGAAGTTCACCCTGAAGATGCTGGCGAACCTCACGGACCCGCGGGGCGGCGACGCGATGGACCGCATCATCAACGGCCTCAGCAAGGTAGCTCCGCGTTCATGATGATTCAAGGCGGTCGGCTTCGGATCTGCTGATCTGGGCGTGGATGCACCTTCGGGACGACGTTGTTGCCCCGAAGGTGCATCGCGGCGCTGTGCGACCAGTGTCGTGAGACTGGTCAGGGGGTTGCCGGACACTGTTGCTCGGGTGGAAGGACGGTCTTCTCGTCGGTTTGCGCTTCTGTGAGTGGCTGGTTGAAGTCTCGGACACGTGAAAAGTCGGCCCCAGCCAGGTTGGCCTCGGTGAGTGTGGCCCCGGAGAGATGGGCCCCGGTGAGTGTCGCCTCGGATAGGTCGGCTTTGGTGAGCGTAGTCCCGACCAGAAAGGCCCCTATGAGCGTCGCTCTGATCAGTTTGGCCTTGGTGAGGTCCGCCCCAAACAGGTTGGTCTGGAAGAGTGTTGCCCCGGACAGGTTGGTCTGGACGAGCGTTGCCCCGGCTAGGTAGGCCTCGGTGAGCGTTGCCCCGGATACGTTCGCCTTAGTGAGGTTTGCCCCCGGCAGCTCGGCCTTCGTGAGGGTTGCCCTGGCCAGGTGGGCCCCGGTGAGTGTCGCCCCGGCTAGGACGGCCTTTGTGAGCGTTGCCCGGGTTAGGTAGGCACCGGTGAGTGTCGTCCCGCGCAAGTTGGCTCCTGTCAGGTCGGCTTGGCGTAGTTGTGCACCGGCGAGGTGGAGGCCGTGGAGGTCGAGTACTTCGCGAGGGTCGACGTGGATGCGTGATTCCGGGCGGGTGAGGGCGGTCAGGGCTTCTTGGACGTCGGCGTCCGGCTCCGGGGGGAGTTTCTCCGGCGCAGGGTCCGGGGATGTGGAGGCGGGTGTGGGCCCGTCGGGGTCTGGGGCGGGTACAGCCTTTGGGGCCCGGTCGCGGATGAAGTGGCCCAGGACCCGGGCGGCATCGGTGGCGGCTTGCTCGGGTGCGTCCTGGACGATCTGTTCCAGGGCGAGGATGCCGCCGATGCGTACGTACTGGTGATCTGAGCCGAGGCGTTCCAGCGCTTTGGTGAAGCGCTCGGTGATCTGGCCTCGTCGGGTGAGCCGGTAGGTGCGGGCGGTGTAGAACAGGGCGAAACCGGCGCCGAGGGCAGCGATGCAAGCGACTATGGCGGTGCGCAGCCCGGTGACCAGGGCAGCCGACCCCTTCGCCAGTTCGTTGCGGTCGAGGTACTTCCCATCGAACACGTAGGGTCCTCGCCACACCATCCACGGCAGGCCCGCGAGCAGGACCAGCACAACCACTGCGATGAGCACGATCGTGCACCACCGGCGGGTTCGGGCTTTCCGCCGAACCCTGGTCCGACGCTGGTCGAGGAGCGTCATCGCATTCCGTGCGGCGCGGCGGCGCGCCTGAATCTCGCGGATGCTGCGGCGTGGGCGCAGAGACTTCATACCGAGTACATGCCGGTACTTGGTGGCTTGGTTGCGACTTGCTCCACCTCTCCTTGAGAGGCCTGCATCCCATTAGCCGATCTCGGTACGTGATCGCGCGCCGCGTCGGATGCGTGTTCGCTCAGGATGCATGATCCTGGAGATGTGTCCGTCCATCCGCGTGTGATCGTGCACCCGCCGTCCCCGAGTGGGGGACGGCGGGTGACCATCGGCGATCAGATCGCAGGTTTGGCCATGGGGCCGACAGACCTCTTCGAGTTCTTGCGTCGTGCGGGCCTAGACCCGGACGTGGTGGAACTTTCTGATCCGACGTTGATCGAGTGGCGCGGTGGCGGGCCTGACTACTGGGGACCAGAGTCGCGTCTGTAGCGGCTGCGTTCGGCTCCGGCGGGCGGAGGGTTGGACGCCGCTCAGGCCTACGGCGTCACACGGTGTCCGGGGTGGTCCAGCCAGAGGACTTGTTCCTCGGGAGTGACCGTGATGCCGAATCGGGCGCGGTCGGGTTGCCCCCAGGTCACCCATCGCAGGTAGGCATCGGACACGTGCGCCCACAGGTTGCGTTGGCCCCACCAGGTGACGGTGTAGGCGTCTTGCCCGGCGGAGTAGTCGACTGCGGCCCACGCACCTCCGGGGGCGTCGGCTTCGGACAGCAGCAGTGACACGTCGCCGCCGGGGTCGGTGATCACGGTCTGTGTGACGCCGGGGGTGAGGGCGGCGATAGCGAGTGCTGCTCCTGCGGGGGCGTTGATGATGGTGCGCGGGTCGAGAGTTGTCGGCTCGCTGGTGGCGCCCTCTGCGTCGTGCGGTGTCCAGCCGATCGCCCGCTGTTGGGAGCGCAGCATCATGAACGATGCGGTGCGTTCGAAGCGGCCGATGGCGTGGCCGTTGTGGGTGACGACGAGGCGGGCGAGTAGTCCGTGGCCGTAGGTGGGGCTCCAGGGAGCGACGATGACGCCGCCGGGGCGGGTGTCGCGGATCCATGCGTGCGGCACGCGTTCGACTGCGCAGGTGGCGTGCACGCGGTCGTACGGGGCGTTCGGTGTGTAGCCGTCTGCGCCGTCGGCGGTGATCAGGTGGGGTGTGTATCCGGTTCGTGCGATGGCCTCGGCGGCGCGTGCGGCGACGTCTGCGTCTACCTCGATAGATGTCACGCACTGGGAGCCGAGGCGTGCGGACAGCAGGGCTGCGGTCCAGCCGCTTCCGGTGCCGATCTCCAGGACCTTGTGGCCGTCGAGGAGGTCGAGGGCTTGGAGCATCGGGAAGACGATGCCGGGGGCCGAGCAGCTCGATGTCGGGGTGCCCTTGCCGGTGCGTAGGTCTCCGGTGCCGGCGTCGAGTTGGGTGACGATCGATGCGTCGGAGTAGACGGCGCGGAGCCATCCGACGGCGTCCTCGTTGCGGTCGATGGGGTACGGCTCGGCGCCAGTGACGTCGGGGACCACCCATGCCACGTCGGGGATGAAGTGGTGTCGGGGTACGACGGTGTAGTGCTCGTGCCAGAGGGCGGGAAGGTTGCCGGATGCGGTGAGGTGGGCGGCGAGATCGGTGGCAAGTTGTTGGCTCATGCGGGGGCCTTTTCGGTGAGCACGTCGGCGAGGGCCTCGGCTACGGGGATGCCGGTTTCGGTTGCGAGCCAGTCCCATTGGCCGGACTGGTTCGTCTCCAGGAACACCCATTGCCCGTCGGGTCGGTGGATGAGGTCGACGGCGCCGAAGACGAGGCCGAGTTCGCGGTGCAGGGCGACAAGCTTGGCCGTGACGTCTTCGGGGAGGGTGATCAGGCGGTAGGAGAGGTGGTCGTAGTCGGAGCGCCAGTCGGTGTGTCCGCGGTCGGTCGCGGCGTCGATGGCGACGGTGAAGACCTGCTGACCGACCACGATCGCGCGTGCTTCGTGGTCCTTGGGGACCTGTTGCTGGAACAGGTGGGCGGTGTGGCCGAGGGACGGGTCGAGCAGGGTGTCGAGGTCGTCGACGGAGTTGGTGTAGATGACGCGGACCCGGTCGTCGTCGGCGTGCCAGATGCCGGAGAGCGGCTTGTAGATGATCGGGCCGTCTTGCTGCTTGGCCCACTGGTGGGCGCGATCGGGCTCGGAGGTGATCAGGGTGTGGGGGATGGCGAGGCCGACGCGGGATGCGGTGGCGAGTTGCAGGGGCTTGTACTCGGCGCGGGCGGCGGCGACGCGGTCGTTGACCCACAGGGCGGCATCGAGGGCGCCGAGGACTCCGCCGAAGCCGCGGCGGGCCTCGCCGTAGGCGAAGGTCTGCTCGGCGCGGTTCATGCCGTCGGGTAGGCGGAACTGTGTCGGGCGCCGGTAGTAGACGGCGCTGACGGCGGTCAGGTCGACGGCCGTACGGCCCTCGGCGAGGTCGGTGAGCGCGCCGGACCACGTCGTGCCGGTGGTGATCTGGGCGGACATCGCGAGGCGTGTGGGGAAGTCGGCCGGGTCCAGCCGTACGACCGGTACGCCGCGGACGGCGAGTTCAGCGGCGACGCGACCGGCGGTGACGTCGGTCTCGTCGGTGAGGATGAGAACGGTCATGGTCGGCTGCTCCTAGTCGTCCTGCATCTCTTCGCCCGACTGCTGGCCGTCGGGGTGGCCGGACGTGGTCTTGCTGCCGCCTTCGTGCTTGCCGCAGGACGGGCGGGGGATCTCGGCGAACCGCAGCCCCCAGGGGCGCACGGTGGAGGGGGCGTCGGTGATCGCGGTCAGGAGGTGGCCGATGGGGTTGAGCGGGAACAGGCTGCCGGTCCGCTCGAACAGGCCGCGGGACTCTCCGTCGGGGGAGTGCGTGACGAGGTCGAGTTCGTCGGTTGCGGCGAGGTCGGTCGTCGGTATGGACACTGCTTGTCTCCTCGTTCCGTGTCGGTGACCGGGCGCCCCTTCGGGGTCTGGGAAGGGACGCCCGGCGCTGAGGGCGGTGTGCGGCTGAACTGCGCCGGGGGCACGGAGGGCGCCTGCATGCTCCTCTCCACGAGAGCACAGGCGGCCCGTAGTTTGGGGTTCTCCTAGGAGGTGGGCGGCCGTCTGGCGGTGCCCTGCGCGTTCCCGTGGCGGCTAGGCGAGGCGTCTGTGCGTGGCGAGCGTGGAGGAGCCGGGCGCGCGGGTGGCGCGCTGGTGCTCGGGGTGGTCTGTGAGGGCTCCGCGGGGCGGGTAAATGCTGGTGACTGCGGGCTTCGCGCTGTGCTCGCTGGGGGCCGTGGTGATGGTCCAGATGAGGCCGGAGCGGTCTTTCACGAAGTGGTGGCCCGGGGTGGTCTCCCAGCGTCCGTAGACGGTCTGGGCTTCGTCGGCCATAGCGTGGAAGGTGTGGGCGAAGGTCGCGGCGCCGATGTCCTGGTACCCGAAGTGGTAGCGGCCGTAGAAGGTGACGGCGGTCGGGAGGAAGGTGAGGGGGAGGGAGGCGGCGCGGCGGAGTATGCCCCGCCATCCGTGGGGCGTGCCGGGCTCGGGCAGGGGCGGGCGGGTGTCGAAGTGCGGGAGGAACGCCCGGGTTTCATGCGGAGGGTCGGTGACCTGGGGGCATTGGTCGTCGGGGTGGTCGGCCTTGTAGTGCTCCAGGACGGTGCCGGTGCTGTCCCATTGGAAGGTGTGGCACTGGTTGTCGGTGAGCCGGTAGTAGCCGTGCTTGGCGTGGCGTTCCCAAAGGCCGGTGGCGGCGAGGTCGTAGAGCATCGGGCGTAAGAGGCGTGGAGCGACGGCGAGTTGCACGTCGTGGACGGTGTTCAGTTCGTGAGCGACGCGGCCTCGTATGAGGGTGTTGAATGCCTGCTGCGGGGTCATGGGCGCGCCGGTCAGTTCCCAGCGGGTGTAGCAGGGGTTGCGCTTGGAGCGCTTCACGGGAGACGTCCTTTCCGGGGAGGGCGGGGGCTGGTGGGGGCCCGTGCGGTGGGCCGGGAGGTCTGCGGCGAGAGGGCCCGAGGGGATGCGGGGTGCGCAGTCCGGGCACGCGTGGAGAGTCAGGGCCTGGCCGCTGGGACTGACGAGGTCGCGCACGGGCACCGCGGCGGGGGTGAAGCGCCCGCAGTCGCAACAGGTGGCGGCGCTCATATCGCGACGGCGATGTCGTAGTCGATGCCCATGCTGGCCAGAGCCGCAGCCGTACGGCGCTCCCGCTGGAGCCGCCGTTCCCGCTGGGCATGTTCGACGTGTTCGCGGTACACGCGGTGCTCGTGAGCGAGGAGGTAGGGCCGGACGAGGGCGACCTCCTCGCCGACGAGGTGGCCGCGCCGCTCCTGCACGTGCCGCGGCAGGGGCACCTCGGCGGGGGCCGGTACCGGCGGGAGTTGAGCAGCCGGAGACGCCGGGGCACGGTGCCTGGGGGCGCGAGGGGTGAACAGGGCTCTTAACGTGCGGGCGATAAAGTCGCGCATTGTGTCGTCAGCTCCTGTGTAGCTGGTGGCCTCGCCTCGGCGGCCGGTCCTACGCGGTCGCCGAGGCTCTTTCGGTTGGGCCCGCTCCCCTGCCGCGGGGGTATCCGGCCGCGTGGGGAGGGCCGAGATAGGGCGTCCGCGGTAGGGGGGCGGGGGCTTAGGGCGCGCAGCCGTGGGGCTCGGCGCGGGTGAGGAGAGGGCGGGCCGAGAGGCTGTAGAAGCCGTGGCGGTCTATGACTGCGATGCGGAAGACAGTTCCGTCACCGAGGGCGGCGAGCGCCTCGTCGTGCAGCTCGCTGTCGGACGGCCACGCACGCAGCGGGGTGGCCGGGTCGGGCGCGCCGTGCTCGACCACGCGGATAGCGCCGATCTTGTGGGGTCCTTCGAGCCACACCGCGTCGAGGGGCGGGTCGATGCGGTTGGCCAGGCGCGGCGCCCACCCGTCGAACCAGCGCAGGGCGAGGCGTGGGGAAGGAGCGACGTAGCCGTCGAGAAGCCATTCCCGGGCGGCGGTGTTGGCGAGCCCTTCGCCGATCGTGACCTCGCACCACACCCTTGGAGGCTGCATCAGTAGTGCAGGAGGCATCGGCTCGCGGGCGGCGTTCACAGCCACTGCCCGGGGTGGACGCGGTAGGGCAGCGTGACGTGCTCCCGGTAGTCGAGGTGCGCCGGAAACTCACCCACGTGCCCCAGAATCCAGTCCTGGGTCTCTACGTGGTCCTCGCTGACCGGGCTCGCCTCACCACACGCCATGCACTCCATGCACCGGGTGATCGGCTCGGCATCGGCCCCTCGGTTCGGCGTGATGGTGTGCTCGCGAGGGCGGTAGTCAGTGCCCATCACGTCCGCCCCTCGCCACGCAGGACCGCCTCGTGCGCGGCAAGCCGACGCTGCAACTCGACCGAGCGGGCTAAGAGTTCGTCAGTGGAGGCGGATGCTGCCGTGGTGGGGGAGCTTGCCCTCGGGGTGTCACCGGGAGGTGTAGCCGTGGGAGCCTCGACGTGCGGCTGCGACACGCTTCTGTGGCGACTGCTGCTCATGGTGCTAACTCCCCGACTCAAACGGTTAGTTCGTCCATCAAGGCAACATCGCTGGCAGACCTGCGGGTACCGTCGGTAGGGGTGTCGAAGGGTGTTACTTCCACTACCGTCCGTGGGTTAGAGGTAGGGCAGACATGAAACCGGCCAACACGCGACTCGCTCACTGGTTGATGCGGAGCGGACTCAGCAACAAGGAGCTTGCACGCAGGGTGACACGTGCAGCTCAGACGTGGGGACAGCCCCACATCACCCCAAATGCGAGCGCCGTACGACGGTGGCTCGCAGGTGACGAACCGCGCCAACCGACACCCGAAATCATCGCTGACGTGTTCTCCGCAGAGGTTGGATACCGGGTCACAACATGTGATCTCGGCTTCGGAGAAACCCGTACCGCCGAGCGCTCCCTCGTCTACAACCGCTCATTCGCGGCTACCGTGGAAGCAGTTGCCGACCTGGGGAGAGCCGACGTGGAACGTCGAAAGTTCATGGCAGCAGCGCCCTTCGCCGCCGTGGCGGCGGTAGGCCCATCACGCGACTGGCTGCTCAGCACCCTGGACCAGGAGCCCACCACAGGGGGCCGCGTCCGACTGGAAGACGTCACAGCCGTGCGCAACATGTTCGGCGAGTTTCAGAAGATGGACGTTCTACAGGGAGGCGGCTCCGGGCGCCTCATTCTCGCCGAGTACATGAACCAGCATGTGTTTCCGCTGCTCCGGCGCACGAACACCGAATCCGTGCGCCGAGCCCTGTGCGAGGCCGCAGCCGAGCAGACGTACTTGCTCGGATGGATGGCGTATGACTCCGGTGAACACGGCACCGCACAGCGCTACTTGATTCAGTCGCTGCGACTGGCGGAGGAGTCGAAGAATTCCGCACTCGGCGCGCATGTGCTCGCCGGCATGGCAGACCAATCAACGCTGCTTGGCAACCCGGAGGAAGGGCGGCGCCTGGCTCAGGCTGGCCGTGCCGGTCTGGGCAAGAAGACGTCTCCGGCTTGCCTCGCCGATCTGTGGGCCTTGGAGGCGCGTGCCTTGAGCAAGCTGGGCGACAAGGCCGAAGCCGAGCGCGCAGTCGTTCAGTCCGAGGCAGCAGCAGAGCGGGTCCGGCCGGAGGAAGAACAGGAGTGGGCAGCGTTCATCGATGTCGCCTACTTGCATGGCGAACACGCCAACACCTTCCGGGACATGGGCGAGGGGAAGGCGGCGGAGCAGCATGCCCGAAGGTCGATCGACCATGCACGCAAGCAGAAGAGGGCGCGACGAGGCGCCATGTCGCAGGCTGCCCTCGCAGCGTCGTACTTGCAGCGCAACGACTTGGATGCCGCATACTCGGCTGGCCTGCGCACCCTGTCGCTGTCAAAGCAGGTGAAGAGCACGAGGTGCGTGGAAGCCGTACAAGACTTGCAGCGACGCATGGAACCGTTCGGCGACAACCGACTCGTCGCCGACTTCAACGAGCGAGCGCGGGAACTCGTCGCTGCGTAGGTCCAGAAACACAAAGACGCCCCCTGTCCGGCCCACGCGGGCCGGACAGGGGGCGTTGGTGGTTCAGTGGAGGAGTTGCCAGGCAGTCAGGGACAGGCTGAACACGGCGACGAGGACGGTGATGGAGGGGAGCGGCCACCGGGATCGTTCGAGGGCGTCGAGGCGCTGTTCGTGGTCGGCGAGCCGTGCCTCGACTTGCTCCCCTCGCTGGACGACGAGGGCGAGCTGCCCGTCGAGGCGGGCGAACCCGGTCTCGACGACTCCGCGCAGCCGCTCCAGTTCGAGGGCGACGTCGGACGGCGAGGGGTCGGTCACCGGCGCCCGCCGCTCTTGCGGTCGAGGGCGAGCAGCTCGTCGTCGGGTATCGGAGTGCGCAGCCACCGGGGCAGCAGGTTCTCGACGACCGGCAGCGCCATCACGCGCGTGATGCCACCGGCGACGGCAAGGGCGACACCGATGCCGGCTGCGGTCTGCGGGATGCCCGCGGCCTCGATGATGAGCGGGAGTCCGGCGGCGAGGGCGAGAACGGTCTGCACCACCGTGCGGATGGTGCGGCGAGTGGCGTCGGTCATGGGGGTGCCTCATTTCGTGGAAGGTGAAGGGGGAAGCGGGCCGGCCGCGGGCGGTGAGCGGCCGCCGAGCGGGCGGCGGGGGTCAGGCGCTGGGGACCTTGAGGGCGGCCCACTGCTGCGGGCCGGGCCATCCGTCGCCGTACTCGGGGGCGTCGCCGAGCTTGCGCTGCCACTTCCGGAAAGAGGCGCGGTCGGCGTCGGTCCACTGCGGGCCGGGGCCTTCGGTGTAGGCGGAGCAGCCCTCGGCGACCAGGCGGCGACCCATGGCCGTGACGATCGGCGAGCGCGGGGCCGACTTGAACCAGCCGACTCCGGGGAACGGCTCGTACTTCCGCGGGGGCTCCGGGTTGCTGCCCCCGGGGCGGAGGGCGCCTTGCTTGACCCACGCGTACAGCGGTCCGCCGGGGCACGCGGTCGGGTAGCCGTCCCGGTGCCCCCGGATCTCGTGTCCGGCGCCGCCGCTGTCACGCAGCCACTCGACCGCGTCGCGCAGTCCGGCGAGCTGGGCGTCGGTCGGCTTGGTCAGGCCGGAGTTGCCGAGCATGGCGCACACCGCGTAGTGCGCGCTGTTGAGCGTGGCGGTGCCGTTGGCGCCGGTCTTCTTGTGGGCGCCGCGGCCCTCGTACACGTAGCCGTGCGGGCAGACGAGGGCGTTGTACGCGATGTCGGAGTAGTTCTCCGCCGTGTTGGCGAGGTGGCTTGCCTGAAGGGCACGCATCCGGGCGGCGCACTTCGGGTGGTTCTCCGGGCGTGCGAGGGACGCGGGAACAGCTGTGCCCTCGTAATGGATCTTTACGCCGCGTGTGCCGCGTATATGGGTCAGGGCGTAGCGGGAGGGGCGGGCGCGCCACTGGGCGCGCGTGACGAACTTCAAGGGCACTCCTGGAGGGCATGAAAGAACCCCCGGGCGCGGTGCGCGGAGGCGTACGGGGCGGAGCGGGGTCAGGTGAGGTCGGCGGCCGACGTGCTCGGTGACGTCGAGCTGTCGTTCATGGCGGCGTTGCCGGTCCATGTGGAGCCGCGGAAGTCATTTCCGTAGCGGTGGAGGAAGGTCACGTTCTGCTCGGCCGAGAACGCGTGGATGGCCTCGGCGCCACTGCCGTAGGGGCGGACCTTGTTGCCGGTGACGGTGACCGACGAGGCGGGGGCCGAGATCCGGATGCCGTAGTACATGGCGGTCTTGGCCCGACCGGGCGCCCGCACGTAGTTGGTCTTGAGCTGGATGTCGTTGCCGTCGGAGACGAGTAGCCCGGTCTGGCCGATCTCGCGGACCTGATTGGCGGTCGCGCTGGAGTGATCGCAGCGGGTCAACGCGATGCCGTTGGCGTCGACACCCCACAACTGGTTGCCGGTCACGGTGAGGTTGCCGCTGTCACCGGCCGAGATGCCCGTGCCGCTGACGTTGGTGATCACGTTGGGGCCGATGGTCGAGCGGCTGGTGCGCTGGACGCGGATCCCGTTCTGTCCCTTGCTGTTGCCGTCGATGGTGTTGCCGGTGACGGCAAGGTTCAGGATCAGGCCGGACGTTTCGCCGAGGGCGGTGATCACGTCGTCGTAGCCCGTGCCGCTGCGGAACGTGTTGCCGGTGACGGCCAGATTCCTCATGTCCTGCGAGGCGTTGGTCTGCGTTCCGTCGGGGGTTTTGGTGTCTTCCTTGTCCGTGAGGATGACCGTGCGCAGGCGCACCCCGGAGCCGCACCCCTGGAACGTGCATGCCGTGACACTGGAGTCTTCCCAGTTGTAGGCCGAGACGGCGTACTGCGGGAGGTCCTCGAACGTGCACTCTGCGATCTTGATGCGGCGGTGCCAGCGGGTGATGGTCGCCGAGTGCGAGCCGACCCCGCGCGGCCATGCGGTCGTGCCCGCGGTGCCGGACGCGCCGAAGTAGCAGTTCCGGACGGTGATGTCCTCGCAAGCCACGTGATCGTAGGGGCCGAAGCCGCCGAAGACGCCGCTGCTCTTGGCCAAGTCGATTTGTACGGCCTCGCTGAAATCCCGCTGGCCGGTGTCGATGTAGCCGAGGAAGCGGCAGTTGTCGACCAACGCACGCTTGGTGCTGTTGAGCTCGATGGCGTGGTAGCCGGCGACGTCGCGTATTTCGAGGTCGCGGATGGTGATGTCGCGGGCGTGGCCGATGCTGATGCACATGGCGGCGGACTTCAGCCCGGGGGCGGCGCCCTGGCAGTCCCACACGCCGCCCTCAACGGTGATGTTGCCGTGCCCGGTGTATCCGCCGAAGCCTTGGTTCGCGTCACCGTTGAGCAGCATCGTTTCGGCGATGCCGCGCACGAAGCGGGCGCCCGGCAGCAGCGTCAAGCGGGTGTTGCGGTAGATGCGCAGGGGGAGGCTGGCCAGGAGGTAGGTGCCGGGCGGGACGATGACCCATCCCCCGCCCACCTTCTTCACGGCGGTCAGGGCGGCTTGGATGGCGGGGGCGTCGTCGACTGTGCCGGACCCGGTGGCCCCGTACGAGGTGACGGTCAGCGACTCGGACAGCCGCTCCAGCATGTATTGCAGGCGTCCGGCCGTGACCTGCATGCCGGGCACCCACTGATCAATGGGTGTGGACAGAGGCGGCCTCCTTTCACAGGGCGACGAGCGCGGGGCGGGCGAGCTGTACATCGGCGCCCGCGCGGTGCGGGAGGGCGACGTCGTTGGTCGCGCGGGTGACAGTGAGGATCTGCTCATCGGGACGCGCGCCGGGCATGGCGGCGGTGATGTCGAGCTGTTCGCCGCCGATGCGGACCGCGACCGGGTACAGGCCGGGCGACTGTGTGCTCGTGGGCCAGGGCGGGCCCGCGGTGGTGCGCACGGTGAGGCGCGTGGTGGTGGTGTCGGCGTCGGCGGCGAGCTCGACGGCGTCGGGGCCGGCGAGGGCGTACTCGGGGTGGTCGGCTGTGGCGACCAGCCACGGCCCACCGGGCGAGCACGTGAACTCGATCTCCCAGGTACGGGCGCCGAGCACTTCCGTGTAGCCCTCGACGAGCAGCTCGACGCGCTCGGGCGGGAGCCACGGGGGCGGGTGGGTGATGGTGAGGCGGTCGCCGACGTCGACCGCGGCCACCGGGCCGACGAGGTGCGGCGCCTGGTGCAGGGCAACGGACACGGCGGGGTAGCGGGGTGCGTCCCAGGTGCCGCGGTGCAGCCGCCACCAGGCGACGTGCGCGCACTGCGCGTCGTCGGCCAGGGCCAGGGTGAGCTGCTCGGCGTACCGGCCTATGCCCTGCGGGGGTGGCTGCACAGATAGTGGGCCGTCCTCGCGCACCGCGCGGGCGAAGGAGCCGCCCGACCGTTGCACGGTGATGTCGTTCCGTACGGCCTGGTCGTCGTCGACGGGTTCGAGGGGCGCCTTGACCTCGCGGGCGGCGTAGTCGAGGGCGAGCTTGATGGGTTGGGTGTAGTGGGTGGCGCGGGTGCGGTAGGCCAGACCGAGCCGGTCGCGGGGTTCGAAGAGGCGGCCGTCGTCGGCGTCGGTGACGTCCTGCCACAGGTCGAGAAGCGCGGCTACTCGCTGCGCGCCCACGCGTGTGGCGAGGGCGCCTGATCGGCCGGTGGAGTCGAGCGGGATCTGTTCCTCGCGGGCGAGGCGTTCAAGGCGCGCGCCCACGCCCTCGCCTGCCCACGCGACCATGGCGGACCCGGTGTTGGCGTAGGCGTCGAGCCGGGTGGCGAGGACGATGTGACCGACGGCGAGCTCGCCGGAGGTGCCGCCGCCCATGCTGACGTGCGTGATACGGCCATGCGCACCGGGCACGGTGGTGCCGGACCACTGCGGCACACGGCCCCCGCCGCTCAGTGTGTACGCGTCGATGTCGAGGTAGTACAGGCGCCAATCGGTGGCGATGCCGCGGTCGTTGAGGTCGAGGCCAAGCGTGAGGCGACGTCCGGCGAGGGTGTCGCCACCGCCGATCACGCGCACCAACTCCAGACCGCCGAGCGCTGTTGCGTACATGGACAGTCGTTGGTCGGGGCGCAGGGTGATGGTCCAGCGGGCGGCGAGCCCGGTCGTAGCCACGGTGCACAGCGGGATCTCACGCTCGGGCGGCGTCTGGGGGATCGCCACGACCACGCGGAGCGCGGTCTCGGTGGTGAGCTTGTAGCGGGGCGCGGTGGCGGTGAGCGCACCCTCGCCGAGCGTGGGCAGCGCATCGGAGGCCGCATACCCGCTGTACGCGGCCGGGCGCACCCCGGGGACGCTGACGCGCATCGGTGCGGCGCCGGGCAGCGCGGAAGCGAACTCCGAGGCATCCGGGCCGTCTTCGAGCGGCCAGTAGGCGACGACGCTCGTGCGCGAGGGGTGGGTGAACTCCCGCCGCAGCGCGGAGTGGAGAGGAGCCGCGCCCTGGCCCAGGCGGCGCAGGATGCCGGCGGCCTGTACGGACACGGTGACGTCGTGCGGGGTGCCCCAGCGCACGGGCCACGCCGGGACCTCGCCCACGAAGCGCACCAACCGAGGGCCGTCCGGCCCTGCGGGGGCCACGGACACGCGCACGGGAGTATTGCGGCCCAGCAGCCCGTACAAGTCCGAGCGCGGATTGCGGGGCGAGTAGCGGCCCGTGTGGTTGTCGAGGACGAAAGCGCACGAGGACGCGTCGGTGCGGACACCCTCGTCCGGGCGCCCGCGCGTGATCGTGATCGGGGACTCGGTGTAGACGTCCGGGGTGATGTCCACCCACACGGCATCGAGCAGCAGCTCGACGCGCACGCCGAGCGGGGTGTCGGGAAACGCCACAGACTCACCCCCGTGTTGCTACTCAGGTGCCGAAGGCGGTCTGCACACTGCCGCGGCCGTCGACGCGGACCATCCGGCGGATGAGCCGCTTGAACTCGGCGTCGGCGCCGGTGACGTCGAGGACCAGACGCCCGCCCCCCGCACCCGCCGCACCGGTTACGGCGCTGGTCTGTGCCGCAACAGCGGCAGCTGTCGCCTGTCCGGGGGTGGGGGTGGTCACGAGGTTGCGCATGGTGCGGTCGACCGCCGGGGCGCCCGACTCGATACCGGCGACGATGCCCGCGGGAATCCACCGGCCCACCTCGTCCGCCATCAGGCGCGAGGGGCTACCGATGCGCAGGGCCCGCGCGACCGGGCCCGGGATGACGCTCTTCGCCCATCCGGTGATCGTGCTCTTCAGCCATCCGCCCATGGAGCGGATACCGGCCCACAGACCGCGTACGACGTCACGGCCGTGCCCGCGGAGCAGCCCTCCGAGGGAGCCGATTCCGGCGGCGATGCTGCGGGGGAGGCCGCGCACCCACCCGAGGAAGGCGGCGGCTTTCTGTCCGGCGGCTGAGCGGAAGGCTTGGAAGCCGCGGGAGGCTGCGCCGCGGAGCGAGCCGGGCAGCCCAGCGAGGGCGGACGCCGTACGGCCGGGTAGACCGCCGAGCCACGACGTCAAGGCGGTGATCTTCTCGGTCGCGGCGTCCTTGACTCCACCGAACCAGGCGCTCGCCTTGCCCGGCAAGCTGCCGAACCAGGCGAGCGTGGTGTCGATGGCGGCGACCGCGGCACTCGCCGCGGACCGGATGAGCCCCCACGCGGCCGACCACGCACGCTGGAACCAGTCCGTTTTCGTGGCGATGAGCACCACGGCGGCGACCAGGGCGACAATCGCCGCGATGATCCAGAACGCAGGTGACGCGTACATGGACGCGTTGAGCTGCCACTGCGATGCCGTCCAGATCCGGTTGCGGACCGCGACGACGGTCTGCGCGATGGCCCAAGCCTTCGAGGCCACGGTCACCGCGCCGATGGCGACAGCAAGAGCGGTCAGAACGGGGGTGGGCGTGGCGCTGACGATCTGCGCCAGGACGAGCGCGATCTGGGTACCCACGCCGATCAGCGGGCCGAGAGCGACTAGCAGGTCGAGCGCGGCCCCGGCAAGGCTCCCCAGGGTTTCGCCGCCCTCGCCGGCCAAGGCGAGGAACTGCTCGAACCCCTCGGAGCCGTCGAGGTTGCTGCCCCAGTCGGCGAATGCGCCGGACATGTCGACGAGTCCGCCGGTGACGCCCTCGGCCGCGGGCAGGAAGGCTTGCAGCAGGCCACCGAACCCGACGCCGAGATTCTTGACGACGGACAGGAGGTCCCGGAGCGCGGGCCCGGATGCGGCGGCGGTCTCGCTCGCCCACTCCTTGAAACGAGCGGACTCGACCCCTTCCTCGACGTCGTCGAGGAAGGACGAGAAGGCACCGGCCGCCGCCTCGACGAAGGGGGTCAGGGTCGGCAGAAGGCTGCGCAGGGTCGTGATGCCCTTCGTGACGACGGGCATTGTCGTGGCGCTGAGCGCGTCCGACCACTGCTGATAGTCCGACTTCAGGCCGAGGAACGCGCGTGCCGTCTGCTGCGTCGCGGGCGGCAGCTCGGCGAGCGCGGCCGTGTAGGCCTGTTGCTTCTCGGCGGCATCGGCGGCGCCCTCGGCCGCAGCCTTCTCCGCCTCTTCGGCGAGCTTTGCGACCTCTCTTACGCCGTCCATCTGCGGCCCGACCGCAGCGGAGAACGCTCTGACTGCCAACCCCGCTGCGGCGGCGCCCGCGGCGAGTCCGCCGAGCGCGACCGTGGCGGCGGCGACCGCGGGCACGGCGGCACCGAGTACCCCCAGGCCGGCTGCAGCACGCAGCGCGCCGGACCGGACGCCGTCGCCGAGTGAGTCGCCCGCCGCCTCACCCTGAGCGGTGAACCTGCCACGTAGGTCCCGCAACTGCCCGTCGGCGGCACGGACGAGTCCGGTGAGCCCTGCCTCGGTGCGGGCGATCCCGCGCTGCGCTCCGCTGTCGTCAAGGTCGATGACGCCGAAGAGCTCGCCAATACGCAACGCCACGGGCGCCCACCTCCCGTCACGTGTCAGGTGGTGGGCGCGGGCCTGCTCGGAGGCGGGCTAGCGCGCGGGCGTCTCAGGTGGTGCGAGGTGGCGGGCGAGGCGGGAGTCGGCCGACAACAGGCCGAGAATCCGTACGCGCAGCCATCGCCACGTGCGGGTGCGCATGAGGTGGGGGTCGCCGACGTCCACGCCGTACACCTCGTGCAGGTCCGCTTCGATCAGCGGCCACAGGTCGAAGAGTTGGGACCAGGTCAGCGACGCGGTGCCCGGCGCTTGGCGCGGGGCGGTGCCGGGCGGGTACTCGTACCACTCCCAGAGGCCGGACTCTTCGTCGTATTCGCCCCGTCCGACCTGCGCTCGGCTCGGTTGGGCGGGGTCAGCCGGTTTGGGTCGCCGCCCGCAGCCCACACTCGTTCGGCTGTCTGCTTGTCGTGCATGATCCACGCAATCACGGTCTGCGCGGCTGCCTTGAGCGCAGGGAAGCTGACCTTGTCGGCCCGCATCAAGGCGTAGGCGGTGCCGAGAAGATCGCGGTACAGGGCCTCTTCATCGGCGTTGCCGAGGAGTTCGGCATCGACGTCGCCGCCGTTCGCGACGACAGCGGCAGCCCGCATAAGGGCCTGTACGCGGATGCCCGCGTCGGCGGACGGGGCGGGCACGGTGTAGCGGCGCCCGCCGATCGGCAGGACCAACGGTTCGTTGAGCAACTCGTCGATGGCTTCACATGCCACTATGCGGCCTCCTTCCTCGTAGTGGCCGGTGGCTCGTCGGTGGCGACGAGAGCGCCGGGCGTCCCGGCGGCGGGGTTGGGGATCGACTTGCGGGGTCCCTTCCCGGTGATCGTTACCTTCACGGTGTCGAGGTCGTCGGAGGCTCCGCCTTCGGGCTCCCACGTAACCAGGGCGCGGCCCTCGTAGGCCTCGGGGCGGGCCTCGCGGTCGTAGTAGCGCACGTGCACGACGCTGGCCGCACCGAACGACTCGGCGGCGACACGCAGCCGCTCTTGGGCGGCGTTGAAGACGCGGGTTTCGGGGTGGCACCGGTGGGCGAGCTTTGCCTCGATGGACCACGCGAGCTCGGTCACTGTGGAGTCGGCCCACCCCTCGTCGTCGTAGGTGCTGCTCTTCTGCTGCGTCGCCTCGACCTTCGGCGCGAATTCCTGGACACCGGGGACCAGACTCCACATGGGCGCGGCAGCGGTACCGGTGTTCAACTCCAGCCGGTACCGGCGCGCGAGGGCGGTCTCGGTCTCGGCCGGGGGAGTGGGCGTACTCAAGGGGGAAGGTCCTCCTATTCGAGGTACGGGTGCGGTCGGTGGCCGCGCAGCTGGTAGTTGCTGGTGCGCTCAAGGCGGCCGAGCGCGTCGGCGCCGATCGGTGCGGCCGAGACGCGATGTGCGAGCGTGATCCGGGCCGTGGGGAGGGCGAGGCGCCGCAGACCGTGCAGGACGGTGAATACCTGCTCGTCGAGGGCGGCGACCTCGCGCGGGTCCGGCCCGGCACGGGTGCGTACCTGCACGGTGAACACGGCATCAGTCAGGGCGGCCGACTCCTCGATCGCATAGACGGTCAGACAGACGATGCGGTCAGGCTGCTCGGGCATCACGGTGTCGGTGATGGCGGTCTCGCCCGCCGAGTACACCGCGTCTGGCCGGTAGGAGGCGACCTGGTGCTCGGCGAGCAGCCGCGCGAGACCGTCGATGGTCTCAGTGAGGAAGCTCATCGGGCAGACATCCTTCCTAGTCCGTAGGCTCACCCTCTATGGCGCAGCATCGACCCAACATCCCAACATCCTTAAGAAGAGCGGTACTTGTGGAGGCTGGCCACCGATGTGCCATACCTACATGTAGGCAGACCCCTGTTGAATTGGCGCACATCACACCTTGGGTGAAGGTCAAGGAACATTCCTTCGGTAACTTGATCGCACTGTGCCCAACCTGCCATACGCGTTTTGACTGCGGCGAAATCGACCGGCGATCGATGCTCCAGTACAAGGAAAATCTTGAGATAATGAACGGCAGGTACACCGACATCGAGCAACAGCTACTTCGTACCTTTGTTCGTCAGCATCTCAGGCTTAAGCAGGCAGTCGCCGACGGGAACGTCGAAGGCGTGTTCAGGAATCCGGGATGGAGCAACGGGTTGGCTATGCCGAGAATGAATATGGACATGTGGTGGACTGTTGGGAACTTGCTCGATGACGGGATAATTGAGCTGCTTGTTCCTGCTCCAGATGGTGGAGGGCTTGACCTAATGGAGCTAGATGAAAAGCTCAACTCGAAGATTGTGTTGCTTACAGAAAAGGGCCGTGGCATTGTCGAGCGATGGGCTGAAGGCGACCCCATCTAATGCAATGCCCTCCGGATTTGTGCGGCGAGGATGACCGCAACTACCTGGGCTTCGGCGGTCATCGGCCCTTCGAGGTACTTCGCGGACCGTCCGGGTGCGTGCCGGTAGGAGAGTTCTTCATGCATCCGCACCGCGTATGGAGTGTCGAAGGCGACGGCGGCGGTCAGGTCCTGCTCGTCCACGGACACGGTGCCGGAGCGTTCGAGGGTGCCCTCGTCGAGCGGCACGAGCTTGCGGGCTTCGGCGAGGACGTGCTCGGCGCCGAGCAGCAGACCGCGCACGGCCCCCTCGCGGGTAGCGCGCAGGGCTGTGTCGCCGTTGAACGTGAGGCGGGCGCGCTGGGGGCTCATTCGCAACTCACCTCCGTACAGGCCGGGACCGGAAGCCCCGGTGCGGTGTGGTGCGCGACCGCGATTGCGGTCGTGGTGCGTCCGGTGGGCAGGGTGAGGCGGGAGCCGACCGGGCAGACGAGGCCGGGATCGGTGACGACTTGCGCAGTCGAGATGACCTGACGCCCGTCGGGCGCACGCACCTGGCGCACGGTCTCGGCGACGAGCGCGGGCACATCGGCGACGGTTGGCCCATAGCGCTTGCCGTACGCGGAGTCGCCGAGATACGGCTCGACGCTGACGCGATGCCGCAGCAGGAAGCGGGGGACGCGGCTCATCACGCGATCACCCGGCGCGGGGTGAGCCCGGCACGGCGCAGCGCCCGCTCGGCGCGCGGAGCGAGTTCGACGCCCGCCGCGGTCGACGCGGTCCTGCCCCGCCCGGACAGGGACACGGGGCCGATCGAGACGGAGTCCCAGACGCCGCCCGCCCCGGTGCCGTCGTCGCCGGTCGCGATCCAGTACTCGACCTGCGCGCAAGACGCGTCACTGAGCGCGTCAGCGATCGTCTGGTCGGTGGGGTTGCCGTCGTCATCGACGCCGTAGAGGGCGGTCAGCAGCGCCGAGTCGATGTCCTCGCCCGCGCGGGCGAGCAGCCGTACGGCGTCCGCCGGGGCGGGTTCGCCGAGCCGTGCGGCGAGTTGCTCGGGGGTGGCGTAGGGGCGGCGCGCCAACGGCTCACCCCCTCTTACGGGCAGCGGAACGGCCCGCTGGTTCGTCCGACTGGCCGTCGAGGGGCTCGACGCGGTACCCGGCGCCCTGGCAGTAGCCGATGATCGCGAGGTCGCTGGTGGTGGCGGTGCCGTCGACGAACAGCAGTCCGCCGACACCCTCGCCGTTGAATCCGTCCAAGGGCGCAGTGACGCGCATCTTCATGGGCGTCACGCCGCGCTCTTGATGTTGCGGAAGACTCCGGCTGCTTTCGTTGCCTTGAGCACGGGGGCGACCGGACCCATTTCGACTTCGCCGGTCTTGACCGCGCCCGCTCGGTCGAACTCGGGAAGCCATGTCGACACCAGAGGGGCGCCCCCGCCGACGCTCGCGCCGTGGAATCCGTCGAGCCCGTACCGGATCGCGTACAGATCACCGAGTCCCGTCACGTTGCCACCGCTTCCGGCGCCGTCGGGGTCACGGGCGAGGAGGCCGATCACGTCGGCGTTGCTGCCCGCCTTGCTCTTGAGGTCGAGGAGTGGGATTCCGTTGTACGCGATGACGGGGCGGCCGAACGCGTCGGTGCTCTTGTCGAGTTGGTCGCACCACGCCGCGATGCGCTTGAAGAGACTCAAGGTCTTGCGGTTGCCGTAGATCACATCCGGGGTGTCGTCGAGGGTCGCGAGCCAGTTGTCGATGTGGGTCTGCGCGACCAGCGCGGCGGCCTTGTCGTTGATCGCTGTCCAGTCGACGAACCCGGCGGCTACGCCGTTGTTCAGCGGCAGGTACTCGGTCGAGCTGCCGGTGAGGATCTTCGACAGCCCGTCGAACCCGTTGGTCTCGACGGACTTGTCACCGTTGATCACAGCGTCGGCGAACTTCGCGCGGCCCGCCTTGATGAGCTGCTGCATGTTGAGCGTGACCGCACCCGAGGCGGCCGGGCCGATACGGGCGATTACCCGGTCGATACGGAAGCTACCGCCGAGCGGCGCGAGCTCGACGTCGTACCGGCGGGTCTCGACCTCGGCCGGGGCGTACTCGGTGTTCAGCGCGCGGAAGTCCGCGGTGCGCTGCGTGATCAGGCGACGGTATCCGTAAGTCAGGGTGTCGCCACCGGTCGGGGACACGACGTTGTCGAACGTGAGCCGGTCGAGGATGTCCGAGGACTTGCGGAACTCATCGATCACGTTCACGTCGACGTCGTCCTGGGCATTGTTCCGCGCCTCAGCAAGAGAGGTGGGCAAATCGGTTCTCCTTGGTCGTTCAGCCGCCGCTCATGCGGACGGCGACGGCGTCGTGCAGGGAAGCGGCACGGCGCTCGCCCGCCGGGGCACCGTTGAACTCCGCCCCGCCGCGCGCCGGAGTGACCACGGCGCGGTACAGGTCGGGGTCGGTATCGACCGCCGTCTTGATCGTGGCGGCGAGCTGATCACCGAATGTGGCGTCGGCCGGGTCGAGCGCGGCGAGCGTGTCCGCGAAGCTGCGGGAGTTCAGCAGTCGGTCGGCCCGCGCGCCCTGCGCGGCGGCGGCTCGGTAGGCGGCGAGCTCGACCTGCGCCGCGCGGAGGTCGGCGGCGGCCTGGCCGAGCTGCTTGTCGCGGTCGGCGACCGAAGCGGCGAGCGCAGCCGGGTCCTGCCCGCCCTGCTCGGCGCCCGGGTTGAGTGCCTTGTTCACCGCGTCCAGCGCGGCCCGCAACTGGTCGCGCTCGGCGGCGGCCTCGTCCGCGCGCTTGGTGACGTCGGCGAGATGCTGCTCGGCGGCCGGGGCGGCGGTGGGCGGCGTGGGGTCGGTGGCAGGCGGGCTGCCGAGGTCGGTACCCGGATCGCCGCCCTCGCCCGAGCCGCCCTTGATCGGCCAGATCGGGCGGCCGTCCTGGCGAAAGCCGACGGCGCGCACACCGCTGCGTGGCTGAATCGGAAGTCCGCGCATATTCGTTTCCCTTTCAATTGAATCGAAAAGAAGCCCCGTGGCGGGAAGTGGTTTTGCGGAGGATGATGGAGGTGTGTACCTCAGGGGGCAATGAGGTGATCCTCATGTCGGACCCGCAGCAGCAGGACGTCGTATCCCCCGGGCCGCAAGAAGACGAGCGGCTCAAGCTGGGTTATGAAATGGCTAAGATCCTGCTCGCGGCCCAGGATCGGACAGTGACTAATCTGCGCACCCGTGCCAGTGCAATGCTGGCGACGGCTGCACTCGTCGTAACGTTTTCCACGTCGGTCGGGCTGTTGCGATTTGATGCGCAGAAGAACGTAATCTTCCCTCAATGGGCGGCCTGGGTGATGCTTGCTCTGATTGCAGTGCAGGGATTTCTCGTCATGTTCGTCCTGTGGCCGGTCAAAATGAAATACGGCCACACTGTGGTAGAGATCGTGGACCCACCGAAAGACGCGCCGGCGGCGGCGGAAAAGCCGATCAGCCGATGGCTCATCGAAAAAATGAGGGACTACCTCGATGCGAACAAGAAGAAGATAAGGCGTATGGCTGTGGCCTTGCAGGCGGCGATGCTTCTACTTCTCGCCGAAGTGGCCGTAGTCATCACTGCTATCGCGCTGGAGTGACGCTATGCGCAAGGGTGATGAGAACGAGTGGCCGAGTGCTGATGGCGAGAACGAATGGTCGAGTCTGCACGACAACGAGTGGTGGTCCGATCTCCCCATCGGGCAGGAACGGCCATCGATCCTGATCATCGAAGAAGTCGACCGCACAGATGTCAGGCAACTCCTGAGGTCCCATGGGATTGTCGCGAAGGTGGCAGATGAAGAAACTTCACCCACGGTCGTGCGGGTTGCGCTGACTTCAGAGGAGGACGCGAAACGGGCGGCGGAAGCAATTCGCGATAAGTTCCGTAAAGCCAGGGTGAGGATCGTTGGCGCCTAAAGCGCGGTACGGATCGCGGCTCTGTAACCGCGTACCCATGCGATACGGAGCATCGCCTCGATGCCACTGCGGCCGGTATGAGGGCACTCCGCCGGTGGACGCCCGGAGCGGGCAGCGGCCTGGCCAGCCTCCTGCGCCCGCACGGCAGCCTCGCGAACGTTCACGGTTAACCCCCAGTCAGAATCTACGGCGTTGGTCCTCGCGCGCGTTGCGGGCAGTCTCGGCCGCCGCGCTGCGTACGCCGGTGACTTGCTCGGTGAACTCTGCCAACGTGACGCGGGGGGACTCGGCTTCCCAGAACCTGATCAAGTCCTCGGAAGCGCGTGCGTACGCGACGTGGGCGGGGCCGGTGAACAGGGTGCGTGGGTCGACGCCTGCGGCCTCGGCCTTGCGGTTGAGGAGGTTGCCGCGGGTGTAGTCCTCGGCGGCGAGCCATTGCAGGTAGATGTGTTCCTGGTACATCTCGCGAATCTCAGCGCGGGTGTACGTGATCTCTGCCTCGCGCTCGGCGAGTTCCTTCTCGTACGCCCAGCGTTCCGCGGCGGACATGTGCTCGGTGCCGTCGGGCCCCTTCTCGATGTCCCGTCCGTAGACGCCCCACTCGTCGGGGTCTGCGGGCTGCGCATCGCCGAGCCGCACCGGGTGCATGGCCTCGTCGAGGGCGGCACGGTTGGCGAGGTAGCCGTCGACGGTCGCCCGCGCGACCATGGCGGGCGGCACGCTCGGATACCGGCGGTCGGAGTCGGCAGCGATCTGGGCGGCATCGTCGGGGCGCGCGTAGCGCACGGCCCACGCGAGGACCTCGTCGCCGAACGTGGAAAGATCGGAGGCAAGGCGCCCACCGGGGAACAGCACGGCGAGCAGTTGCCGGCGGTCGGCCTCGGCGGCGAGCGCGGCGAACTCGACCTCGTCAGTGGCGAGACGGGCGCGGTGGGCGAGCTGTTCGTCGGACAGCCCCACCAGGTCCGGGCGGATGCCGGGCAGGGCGGCGGCGACATCGCGCCGGTCGAGCTCAGCCATGACGCGCAGTACCTGCCCGTCGTCGAGCCGGTCCAGGACGCGGGCAAGCTCGCGGTCCGAGAAACCGGTCAGGTCCTCGGCCAGGACGCCACCGGGGCGGACACGGTCGAACAACACCTGCTCGTCGCGCCGGTCGAGCTCTGCCGCAGCCCGGTCAAGGTCGCGGCCGTCGAGCAGAGCGGTACCGACCGCGTCGGCGACCTGCTGCTCGCTCATCTCGCCCACCGTGCGCTCGTCTCCCGCGCGCAGCCGCGCGGCCTCAACTGCTGTGGCGGGCGGACCGGGGCGAGGGTTGGGGAGGTTTCCGGCGCCGATGGCTTCGCGCTCGCGCTTGCGCCGCAGCTCCGGATGCGCGGTCAGGTGATTGCGCATCTTGCCCTGCCACACGCGCACACGGGCGTCGGCGGCACGCTTGGCGGCCGGGTCGACCGCAGCGGCACTGCGCACCTTCCACCTGCGAATGGTGCGCTCGATTGCCCGTTGTCGCTGCGTGGCCTCGTACCCGTCGGGATCCTGGGCCTGCTCGACGGGCAGGACGGTCACGCCGGGAAGATAGGCGCTGATGCTGTGGCGGCAGTTGGGATGCTGCAAGCCAGCGAGCCGTGCCTCGTCGAGGGTTCCGGCGATGTGCACGCGGACGGTGCGGCCGTCCTCGACCGCGTGCTCGGCCTCGACCGTGCGGGCACCGTCGGGCCCGGCGAGCGCGAGAACCTTGCCTTCCCACCGTTTGCACAGCGGGCACTCGTGCGGGGCGTCGGAGACGACGACGAGGTCGAGGTCCGCGGCGCGCAGACGGTCGGTGTGCGCCTCGACGGCGGCCCGCCCGGTGCTCGCGCGGACTGCCATCTCGGCGTAGGTGGTCATTGACCACGTACGGCCCGCCCTGTCCGTGAAGCTGCCGATGCCGCGGTCGGCGAACTGTTGCACCGCGCGCTGAGTCGCCTGGCGGCGGGTGTCGATGCCGAGCAGCGGCGTGCCGGAAACGGCGGCGACCACCTTCCGGTAGACGTCCTCGACTGCGCGGAGGATGCCGCGGTGCGTGGCAGTGACGAGTTGCACGGCCTCGATGGCGAGCCGGTCGATCGCCCTCGTGTTCGGGGTGGTGCCAGCGGCACGGCGGACGCCGGCATCCGACAGGGCACCCAGCTCGGCGAGCCCCGCCCGCGCCCCGACGCCGTACGCCTCGGCGACCGCATCGAAAACGGAGAGCTCCATGGCGGACGCAAGGGCATCGACGACGGACTGTGCCGCCCGCCGCAACGGCTGCACCGCGGCGAGCTTGGCCACGGCCCACCCTGGGGCGTCGAACCCGGCGGCCAGTTGGTGCGCGACCAGTTCGAGCAGCCGCAGCTCGGCGTCGGCGTACAGGTCGCGCACGCCGGCCGAAAGATCCTCAGCCATCCCAGGATGGATGGGCACGGCACTGCACCCCCCACCCTGAGCTGGGACGGACTGTCAGCGGTGGTCGGTACGGTCGTGAGTATGACCTCTGTGCAGCTCAAGCTCGGCGACGTTGTTACGCGCGCGGACATGCAGGCGATGTTTGGCGGCGGCCCTCAGGGCGGCATCATCCCGTCCAGCACGACCCCCAACGTTCTGATCTATGCGGATCACGACAGCGGCAAGGACTACGGCTATCAGGATGGGTGGATTGCCGAAGAGGACGAGAAGGGCCCTGTCTTCGAGTACACCGGGCAGGGCGTCGAAGGTGACCAGAAGCTGACCGACCGGAACAAGGCCGTCGCGCTGCATGTCGAACAGGGCCGCACACTACGGGTGTTCGTCTGCGTCGGGTACGTCAGGGGCAACAGCGGAACCAAGAAGCACCGGTATCTCGGCGAGTTCACGCTCGACGACGACGAGCCGTTCGTGCGGCGCCGCGCGCTCGACCAGAACAAGGACAAGCTGCGGTGGGTCTACGTCTTCCGCCTGCGTCCGCTGGCCGAGGTCGAGCAGGTCGCCGAAGACTTCGTCTCCGCGGCGCCCGAGGACGACATCGAGACCGTGCCGGCTGTGCCGATCAGCGACCCCACGCTGCTCGAACTCAAGCCGGCCGAGGTAACCACGGGACAGGTCACTAAGCCGGAGAAGAACAGTAAGAAGAAGGCCACGCGCAAGGCGAGCGACGCCGTCGAGATCACCTGGCGGGAGGCGGAGCTGAGTGACCGGCTCCTCGCGTTCCTCCAGAGCCAGGGCCACGAGGTGAAGCGCGTCAAGATCCGGATTAAGGGTCTGACCGCTACGTTCTGGACGGACCTGTACGACGTGACCGACAACGTTCTCTACGAGCTCAAGGGCAGCAACAGCCGTAACGCCGTGCGGATGGCCATTGGACAGTTGCACGACTACAGCCGGCACATCCCCAACAAGGACGCGCGCCTCGTCGTGATGCTCCCCGATAAGCCGGTCGACGACTTGGCCGAGCTCGTAGCGCATGCCGGAATGGAGCTCGTCTACGAGGACGGCGACAAGTTCGTCGGCTGGACCCTCGCCTGATGTTTCAGAGCAGTTGCCCGGCCTGCATCGGGTCGGGCACTGCCTGCCCTGTTTCGGCGAGGATGCGGTCGGTTTCCTCGTGCACTGCGGTCTCGTCCCAGTCCGGGTGCAGCGCGCGCACCTTGGTCTCGGTACTGACTGCTTCGGCCTGAGTGAGCAGGGCAAGGGTCTGCGCGGTGCTCAGGGGATCGTCGCTCACCACGGGGGCGAACTCAATCCGGGGCCGCTCGACTGTAAGGCCCGGGGTGAACAGGGCACGGTCGAGCATGAGCAGGACGTGCAGCATGTCGGCGACCTCGGGTGACCAATACCGCCCCTTCTTGCCTCGCGTGGTCATGCTGCGCCGCTCACGCGCCTTGACCTCTGTCGCAGTGACGGCGGTGCTCTGGTCGCCGAGCCCGAACGTCTGCGCCGAGTATCCGGCGGACAGAACGGCCTGCCGGGTGACAGCCTCGGCAGTCTGTGCGTGTTCGGCGACCCTGATTGCGAACTGCGACAGGGTGATTCCGCCTGCCTCGGTCGGCGGGATGTTCAAGAGCTGCCAGATTTCCCGATCGTCATCGAACGAGGCACCGCGGCCCGGTCCGTGATCGCGCAGGTATCCGTCGGGCACGAGCAGCCGCGCGCGGGCGAGCCGCAGATCGCGAATCCAACTCGACCACGTCGTATCGAGAGCATCGAACAGGTCGTACAGCGGGGCGGCATAGTCCGAGCGTCCGAACGGGCTGCCGCGGTGGCGCCGGCTCGGCCGGATATTGGGGATATACGCCGCGGTCAGCCGGTCGATGTCGGTCTCGATCGAGTCGCCCTCGGGGCCGAGCGAGTCGGCGAGGGTGGCGACCTCGGGGTGCTCCGTGAGCGGCACGCGTACGCCGAGGTTGTCGGCGGTGCCCTGGTAGAGCGCGTGCTCGATGCGGCCCGGGGAGTGCCGTTCGAGGTGCCGCCATACGGTGGCGGAGTCCGAGGCGAGCTCGTGCCAGAACGTCACTGTGGCCAGGCGGCCCCAGCGCCATTCGGGAACGGCGGCGTCGGCGTGCACGACGGTGAGCAGCGGGCGGGCGGCGAGCTCACGATCCCACGTGATGCGTAAGTAGACGCCGCCGAGGGCGGATGCGACCTCGGCCGCTTCGAGCAGGGTGTTCGCGATCCCGTCAGCCTCGGCGACCTCGTCGAGCCGATCCTGCGTCCGAGGGGCGGCGACTGTGAACGTCGGGGGCTCGGCAAAGAGCAGGTCCGCGGACGCGGTCGCGATGTCGCCGGCGAGCGGGATGTGCAGACGGGTGTCGCGCTTGCCCTGGTGCACGTCGCGGTCACGCGACCACAGCCGGCGCCGCCCGTCCTTGCGCAGCTCGTTGTCGCGGTAGACCCGAGTCAGCTTGTCATGATCGCCGCTGTACCACGCATCATCGATGCGTATGTCGCGGTACAACTTGGCCAGTTGCGGTGGCGGCCACGGGGCGCCGTTGGCAGGCAGCGGCACAAGTTCCCCCTTTCAATCACAGCTGGAGGGAACGGACAGACGGTTGCTAACCAATGCTGCGATTTGGCGGCTGGTTCTCCATCCGCGCACTACCGTCGACGGATGCACCGGGGCAACGACACCTTCAACGAAGTCACCGGCGGCCATATCCATGGGCCGTCAATCCAGGCGCGGGACGTCCACGGGAACATCAATGTCACTGAGCCGTCGGACCGGTTCCAAGAGCAGATGACTGCGGCCCTGCGCCAGGTCCGCCGAGAGGAAGAGGAGCGACTGCTAGCTCAGCAAGAGCACAGCGAGCGGATGAAAGCGCAGGAGAGCAATGCTCTGCTCGGCCTGTTCTTCCTGGGCTTCGCTCTCGCGGGCTTGGGGACTCTGGTCAACGCGCGCTCACTAGTAATGGCTGGTGGCCTCATGATCATTGCGGTGCTTTTCCTGGGATGGGACCTAGGTAGGAAGCGTGGCGGCTGAACACGAGGCAGATGCGGTCAGGAGGTGGCGCCACTCGTGCGCGGTGGAGTGGACGACGTAGCGCAGCGCGTCGACCGAGTGATCGTCGACCTTCGCGGGCTTGTCCTCGCCGCGGGCAGCGGCCGTCTCATCCCATACGTAGGCGGGCAGCTCGCCGAGCAGCCCCGCACATGAGCGGTGGATGCGCAGCAGGCCGGAGTCGAGAGCCACGGAGACGGACCGGATGCCGTCGAGCACCGCGTTATTCGCCCGTGTCACCCCGGGGTGACCGTCGGTCCAGAGCTGCACGAGGAAGCTCGCCGCGCTCGGGTCGATGAACGTCCACTCCGGGACGGCGTGGCGCCCGTCGAGCCAGGCACGCACCGCGCCGGAGTACGCGGCATCTGTCATCTGCCGGTGGGCTGCGCGCGAGTCGTGGCGCCACTCGCTCACCACATACAGGCGGTCGTCGTCGCCGAGGCCGAGCAGGACCGCGGCGAACGGATTGGTCGTGCCGTAGTCCACACCCAACCAGTACCGGCGCATAGTGGGCAGCTCGTCGACGACGTGCTGCTGCTCGTCGTACGCGTCGTAGATCGCGCCCTCGGCGACGACCCACTCGCCCAGGATCATGCGACGTCGCCACAGGCCGGTGAACTCCGCGGCCAGAGCGGCGACATACTCAGGCGACAACGACGGGTTGTCGGCGAGCTGAAAGTGAAACTCGGCGAGGTCGAGCTCGTGCGCGCGGTCGAGGTACTCGGTGCGCAGCCAGTGCTTCGGCGAGTCCGGGTTCGTCGTCCCGACGAGCATCGCGCCGGGGACGGACAGGCGGGCGAGCAACTGCCGGAAGAACGCCGCCGGGAGCAGCGTCACCTCGTCGCAGTAGGCGAGCGCCGCGGTCATGCCACGCAGCCGTCCCTCGGCCCTCGCGTCCGAGGCGCCGACGAGGTGCACAACGCGCCCGAGGATCATCGCGGTGGTGGCGCCACGGGTGTGGTGCACCTCGGCGGCAACGTCACCGAACAGCAGGGGGTCGGCGAGGGCATCGAGGCAGTTACGTTCGATCGTCTGCAAGCTGCGCCCGACGATGACGACCAGGCCTGAGGCGGGCGCGCGGCGCAGGGCGAGCAGGAAGCGGACGAGGCTCGCGATCGTTTTGCCCGACCGCACGCTGCCGTGCCAGATGTTGATGCGGGCAGTGGCGCAGCGGATGGAGTCGAGTTGCTTGTCGGACAGCGGCAGGGGGCCGGTCATCAGCCCTCCTCGCCATCGCCTCCGCTCTGCCCGAGCAGGGCGTCGGCGAGGCGGTCGAGCATCGAGCCGCCGCTCGTCCCGGTGCCGGTGTGGCGGGCGAGCTCGGCGACGCGGGCGTGCACTTCGGTCAGGGCGCGTGCGGCGGTGGCATGGTCGCGGGCATCGCGCGCGGACTCGGCGACGGTGGTCTTGGCGATCTGTCCGAGGGCGCCGTCGAGGGCGTCGTCGGCGAGTTGCTCGCGCCGTGCGGCAGCGTCCGCCCGGTGCGCCTCGGTGGCTGCGGCGACGCGAGCGCCACCGGAGAAGGTGAGTCCCTCGGCGGCGGCGATCTTTGAGACGGTGGCGGCGCCGCGCCGGATGGCGTGCGCGATCTGGTTGCGGCTCTTGCCCTCGCCGTGAAGACGGCGGACGGCCTCGTGGTCGCGGTCAGTGATCGGCTCGGCCACGCGCTCACCTCCCGACACGGGACATGCGTACGCCCCGCCGCGGGGGGTGCGGCGGGGCGTACGGGTTGAGGGGCCGAAGTTTCCGGGCACACCGGAGGCGCCTCCAACATTAGGTCACGATTCGATAACGAGTCAAGGGCGTTCGTGGCGCACAGGCAGAGTCGTTATGACTGGAAAGACCAGATATGAGGGCTCTCGGGGATCGATTCTTGCTGCCAAGCCCAATTGGGTCAGACGTAATTGCTGCGCCGCGATATTTCATCGGGAGTTCTTCGTGTGGCGCTTCGCGCAGGGTGGGGTATAGTTTTAGGGTCGATTTCGAACCTAAAAAACAGGGGTAGCGAGTGGTCGAGTGGAGCGTGAAGGAGGGGGACCGGCTCAAGCGCGTTGCACTGCACGAGGCGTACGGGGGGCGCCGGCAGGGAGGTATCGGGCCGTCACGCGTCTCGGCCAACATCCTGCTCTTCACTGACCCGTCGAAAGGGCGCCAGCACGGGTACTTCGACGGCTGGGGCGAGGACGGCTGCTACCACTACGCCGGCGAGGGCCAGCTCGGCGACCAGCGGATGACGCAGGGAAACCTCTCCATCCTCAACCACCAGCAGGACGGACGTGCGCTGCGCCTGTTCCAGGCAGCCGGCACCGGCACCGTCGAGTACCTCGGCGAGTTCCTGCTCGATACCCAAGACCCCTGGTACCGCACCGACGCCCCCGGCACGGACGGCGAACTCCGCAGCGTGATCATGTTCCGGCTGCGCCCGGTGGATGCCGCACTTCACAAGGGAGCGCGCCTCCCCCACACCCCCGAGCGAGAGCTGAGCGTCTTCGCGGTCGACGTCGAGCAGCAGCACACCGAACGCGCTCTGGTCGACCCGTCACGGGAGCCGTATGAGGCAGAGCGTCGGGAGGCGTCACTCGTCCGGGACTACGTCGAGCACCTCCGCAGCGAAGGGCACGACGTAGTCCGACACAAGATCATCCCTCGTGGAGTCCTCAAGGCCCTCTACACCGACATCTACGACGTCACCGACGAGGTCTTGATCGAGGCGAAGGGCACGGTTCACCGAGACGCCATCCGCCTAGCTATCGGTCAGCTCTTCGACTACCGCCGGCACATCATTCCGTCGCCGAGCGGTCTTGCTCTTCTCGTGCCCTCCAAGCCCGAGGAGGACCTTCTCGACCTTTGCACATCGGTCGAGATCAAAGTCATCTGGCCGGAAGGGGACGGCTACGCCCAGAGTCCTGGTTGATGAGTCGCAACGGCCACGCACAGAGGCCGAGCCAACCAGTCAGAAGCGAGGACCTCTCGCCCTCATGAAGTCTTTGCAGGCCACCCGCATTGTTTCCAGGCGCCGCGGGTGGCCCGCGCTCTCGCCCTTAGCAGACAGGAGCAGGTATCAGTATGTCCGACTCCGACATCGACAACGCCTCCACGACCGACACGGACAAGCCGCCCAAGCCCAAACGGCGCCCGCCCTCCCGTAGGTCCGGACGGCGGCTGGCGCGCACCGCAGCATTCGCCGCGGTGCGCGGGGCCGCAGGGGCTTTTGGCGCCGCGTTGGTTACCGCTGCGATCTGGTGGTGGCAGCGCCGCTAGCTAATGGGCGGCCCTGGCCCTGTCCAGGGCCGCCCACCGTCATGCGGCAACGTGTGGCGATCCGTCCCTCAAGATCAAGCGCGGTCACCAGCTTCGGCAAGGCTTCCCACCCCCACACACGCCGTCGCTTCTCATCGAGCGGCACGGGCGCGGTGCACTCCGATCCCGTCGAGCAGCTCACGCTCGGCGCAGTCTCCGGCCCGGTGTGCAGCTCAAGGTCGCCGCCGCACCACGGGCACGCCCGATCCGGCACCAGGGTGCTGCGCGCGTCGAGGCCGAGGGTGCGCAGTAGGCGCCCCTGGGCGATCCGCGCAGTACGCCGCGCCTCGTGCAGCAGATGCGGGGGCAGGGGAGCGAACGGGGGTGCGGCGAGGGTGCCGTCGAGCTGCTGCTCGGGCTCGGTGTCCTCGTCGAGCACGCGGCCCTCGACCCACACGCACGCGAAGTGCAGACCATGCGCCCGGCTCCCGTGGGCGTGTCGGATATTGGCGGCACCAGGGTCGGCGAAGTCCCAGCGCCGCGCGTCACGACCGCGCGGTGCGCGGGTCTGGACGGCGGCAGCGAGGGTGTCGGCGAGGTCGAACACGGCGCGCTCGACGGCGCGCCCGGTGTCGAGCGCATCTACGTTCAGCGGGGCGGGGTGCTCGCGCAGCACGAGCGGCGCCCGGTCCTCGACGACGAGCTGCTCGTCGTCGGCGGCGCGCATGGTGTGGGTGAGCTGCCGCGGGGGCCACACGTCCGCGGGCGGGGTCTCGATGGCGAGCAGCAGCTCGGCCCACTGCTCCCGGACCGTGCGCAGGGCGGCGACGGTCTCGTGCACCGCGCGGGCGTAGGTCATCGGCGCCCCCCAGTGTTGAGGCCCTGCTCGCGGCCGGTGCACGCGTGCCGTATGTCCTCGACGAACTGCTGCTCGCCGACGGGCAGACGCGCGGCGAGGGCGTCGACGAGCTGCTCGACGTGGGCGAGGCGGGCGGCGTACAGATCGCGGTCGGTCTCGGTCTCGACGAGGCATGTGTCGGCGGCGGCGAGGGTGCGGTGCAGCCGCATGGACGCCGCCTGATGGCCGCCCGCGCTGCGGCGGTGCGTCTCGTTCTCGGCGACCTCGGCCTCGACGGCGGCGCGCAGAGCGGCAGAGTCCTCGGGGGTGAGGGTGCCGTGGTCGGCGTGGGTGAGCAGGGCACGCAGACGCTCGCGGCGGGTGTCGCGGGCGATCTGCCGCTGCTCGCGCCGGTCGCGGCGGGAGTCGGTTCGGGTCATCGTGCGTCCCCCTCGTGCGATGTGGTGCGGGTACGGCCGGGCAGGCGAACGAACAGGCGCCGAGCGCCGCGGTTCTCCCGCGCGCGAGGCGCGACCGGTCGCGCGTGCTCGGTGGTGGTGATCTCCCATCCCTCGATCGCGAGACGGTCGAGTAGCTCGGCCGCGGTGAGTGTGGCGAGGTGGGGCTGCACGTCGAGTGCGTCGGTCAGGTGGGCAGCGATCGTGTCGCGCACGGCGGCGGGGGTCACGGGCGGTCTCCTCCGGACGTGTGGCGGGCGCGGCACTCGCGTGGGGCGGGCGGGGTGGACATGAGGCGGGCGAGACGCTGCTGCTCGTCCTCGACCCGCTCGGCGGCGCGGGTGGCGGCATCGATACGGCAGGGGTGCGGCGTCACGCGGATGCCGCGGCCCTTGCCCCGGGGCCGGTACCCGGTACGGCACGGCTTCTCGGGCTCGGCGCCGCACCAAGTGCACTTGTCGGCGTAGGGGTTGGGTTGCCCATCCGCGGCGGCGGCCTCGCGGGCTGCTCGGGCCTTTCTGAACTCGGCGAGCTGCTCGGCGACATCTGCCGGCATGTACCGGCGGGGGCCGTTGCCGACACCGGAGACGAGTGCGGCGAGACGCTTCTGTCCGGCGGGGTTGATCTCGTTCCGGTGCTGGGCGGGTGGCTGCTGCCCGTGGGCGACGGCGGTGCGCGTGCCGAGCAGTTCCTCGCGCCACGCCTGCGGATCGTCCGGGTCGGCGACCGGTACGGGGTCGGTGTGGCGCTGCATGAGCTCGGCCCGGTGCGCGGCCCACGCGGCGAGTACGTCGTGCGGTTCGATCGCACGGAACTGCGCGGAGAGGTCACCGCCGCGACGCTCGTAGTAGCGGCGTACGGCGTGCGAGGCATCCCAACGGACTTCGGGGAGGACTGCGGGCACGTCCGCCAGGACGCGGGTCCATTCGGCGATGGTGCGCGCGGACTGCTGCGGGTCGGCGAGGGCGCGGCGCACGCGGCTGTCGTGGGGGCGTGCGAACGACAGAAGGGCGGCGATCTGCTCGTCGGTCATGAGGTGGCGCCTTTCTGGGACTGGAGGAGCGCGAGGCCCGCGGCGAGGTTGTCGCTGTAGGCGGCGGGCGCGGCGCGAAGGGGTACGACGTTCGGGCCGGGGCGGGCGGCGGGGGAGTCGTCGAGGTCGCCCCAGACCTTGAGCCAGTAGCGGGCCGGTTTGGCCTCGGTACCGGGGGCGGTGCGGCGGGCGGCGAGGCCGACGAGAGCCTCGACGCCGTGCGCCTTCACAAGCTGCCAGAGGTCGCGCTGCTCGCCGAGACCGAGCGACCACCGGACGTTGATATCGGCCGCGGCGAGCGCGTCGGCGAGAGGGCGCAGTTCGGGTATCAGCGGGGACCGGGTCGCGCGGGGCTGCTGTTCTGCTTGGTGCTTGCGTTCATATGCGTTCTGGGGTCTCAGATCGCTACCCCTGGGGGTCTCGTTCTGCGACCCCTCAGGTCGCGTTTCGCTACCCCCCGGGGTCTCGTTCTCGGACCGGTCCGGATTCGCTACCGGTCGCGATTTCGGACCCCCGTACACGGGCGTATCGGAATCGGCCCGCACGTGGCCTACGGCGTGCGGCAGTTGGTAGACGGTTTCACCGCGCGGCCCGCGACGGTCCTCGGAGACCTTGAGCTCGCCCGAGACGAGCAGCCGGTCGACGGCACGGATCACGGACGAACGGGCCGCGCCGCTGCGCTGCACGAGCATGGTCGTACCGGCGTAGGCGGTGCACTGATCATCAGGGCACTTGTCTGCGATGGCGAGCAACACCATGCGGGCGGTGCCGCGGGCGGTCGACCGCGTCCATACCCAATCCATGGCGTCGAGGCTCAACAGTCCGTCTCCTTACAGGCGTTGGCGACCCTGGGGGCTCGGGCCGGTGGGCGAGGGCGGCGGGGGTGTGCAGTGGGCAGCGGTAGCCGGTCAGGTAGCGGCGTACACCGTCGATGGCGCGGCACGGGCGGCGTTCGGGGCCGATCCAGTGCCCGCAGATCATGCGGCGAGTTCGTCGTCGAGGTGGTCCTCGGCGCGGCACGTCCAGGGCGAGCACCCCTCGGGGTCCTCGTCGAGCTCGGCGTCGGCGACCTGACCGAAGACATCGGTCTGCCGCTTGGACCACTCGTGTGCCGTGACGCGGTCGATCGGGGCCTGGTCCAAGGGCTTCTTGGAACGGTGCAGGAACGCCTCGCCCCGCATTGCGTGGCCCATCGCCGTACCGCGGGCGTTGCCCGTTCGTATGGCGTGGTCGAACTCGACGGCGTCGGCCCACTCATCGGGGAAGTGATCGCGAAGCAGGCGCCACCGGGAGTTGCCCGAGAACGGGCACCCTACGCAGGCGCTCTTGGGCGTCGACTCCCAGCCGCGCGAGCGGAGGTAGCGTGCGCAGTCGTCGCGGGTCCAGCCCTCGCGCCCGTCCGCAGCCCCGCCGAGGTAAAGCAGGGGAAAGACGCTGCACAGGTAGCGGATGCCGGAGTCTTTGGCGCGGTGGAACTCATCGCGACTGATTCCGATCCACTGCTCGGCGAACACGCCCCGCGGCACGCGGGTGGGGTGGGGGTAGCCGAGCAGTCGGCGAACCTGGCGCTTGATCGGCTTCAACTTGTACTCACTCGTGCACTGGCGCCGGGAGAGCCCCTCTTGCTTCCCGCTGCCCTTGCAGCGTGGGCAGACGCCGGAGTACCGCTCGTACGTCCGGCCGTCGACCTCGCCTGTTAGATCCTCCACACGCCCTGGTACGTCGTCCTTGTGCCCGGTGCAGACCTGGCACGGCCCGAGCACGTGCAGGGGCATCGAGGCGAACCGGTGCGCGGGGTCGAGGGCGTCATCGCGGATGTTGCCCCCAGACACGCGGTAGATCGGGATACCGGCGGGCTCGGCGACCTCGCGTTCGAGGCGGTTTAGGTGTTCATAGACTGCGCGCGGTTCCCATCCCGTGTCTGAGAACACGGCGCCGTCGATGCGAGGCAGACGCCCCTCGGCGGCCAGGAGAAGCAGTGTCGTGGACTGGACTCCTGCCCCGAGTGACAGCAAGCGCAGGGCCGGGGTGTCCTGCTTGGCCAAGTCCGCCTCGCATCCCTGCTCGGTGGTCTCAGGACACCCGGTGAACTCCGCCGGAACGCCTGAGGCGACATCGGGGTCGCCAACGCCCGCGCGGCGGGCGGCGGGCTCCTGCTCGCGCGGCAGATACGGCGCAGCGACGACAACCCTGGCGGGCGTCAACAGGGGCGGCCTCTGCTGCGCGGCGGTCACTTCGTACCGCCCACATACCGGGCGTAGACGTGGTGTTCCTTGCGCTGACGCTTGCCCTTGCCGATGAGGACCGTGCACGCGACGGCCTCGAACGAGCCCGCGGGCGCATACGCGGCCAAGCGTGCAGTCTTGATGGCCTGTGCCGCGGACGAGGCGCGGCCGATCGATGTCGGTTTGCGCACCACGCCCCACACCTCTGGCCGCTCGCGCAACTTCGCGGCGATGAGTGCGTGCTTGGTGTACTTGTGCTGGGGCGGTGGCCCGATGAACTCGACGTCGCTCACGTGCTGATCTCCCTCATGCTGCCTTCGGCTGCTCGGCCTGCTCGGCGCGGGCGCGGTGAATGTGCGGGGCGAGAACTCGGCGGACGAGGTCGAGCTGCTCGGGCGTCGGCTCCGGCCATTCGTTGGCATCGGGCGGCGTGATCTGCGGCACCCGGTTGGCCATGGCTCCCCTTCCATGCGTGTGAGAACTCGAACAGTCACAGGCATAGACGCTGGCCGTACGGGCCATACGCCTGTTTCTGTTCTCGAACACGATCAACCGTAAGTGGCGCGGATGCGCACGTCAACGCACATCTCGGGGTGTTCAGCGCAGGTGATGACTGCTTAGATGGCAGCGTTTGTGTTTCTCGACGAGAACAGGAGCGGGAACGTGACGGAGCCGGAAGAGGGCGCCGGAACTCCCTTCGCCGATCTTGTGCGCGAGGCGCTCAGGCCTAAAGGGATGACCTTCCGGAAGCTGGCTGCGGGCGCCGTGGACCCCGCGAGCGGACACGCGATCTCGCCGTCAACAGTCTGGAAGGTGTCCGACGGGCAACCCATCCGGATTGAGCGCAAGGTCGTACGCGCTTTCGCCGCAGGCCTGGGCGTGCCGCTGCGCACGGTGCAGCTCGCTGTCGCCGAGGAATACGTCGGCCTCGTCGCAGACGACCCGCTGAACGCCTCGACGTCGGATGCGACGGTTGTGGTTGTGCATGTGCCGGGCCTCGCTGCCAAGGACATGCCCAGGGTCCGTGAAGTCCTGGCGCAGTTCGCGTCCGGCGACGGGCCCGCGCCGGAGGGTGGCCGCTCCGGCGCCTAGTCGAGCTCGCGCTCGGCGCTCGCGGCCGGGGAGCCCCACCACGCCATGAGCTGATAGACCGTGGCGAACCCCAACTCCTTGCACAGCCGCCGCAGATGCGTGTTCACAGTCTTGGTGCTGTACCCGAGCAGTGACGCTGCCTGCTGCTGATCATGCCCGCTGTGGAGCATGCGCAGAATGGTGCGCTGAATCTGCGTCGTCACGATGCCCTCTTCGGACGGGTCGGCGTACCAGTCCTCGGCCCGCGTCCACTCCAACTCGAAAGAGTCGGCGATGAAAGCGCAGATGGCTGGTGAGCGCACGACGTACCCGCCTGCGGTGACTGGCCGGCCCTCGGCATGGTCGGCGACGACGGCGAACCGCCGGTCCATGACCACGCAGCGCATGAACATCGCACTACGCGTGCGGTAGGCGCCGCCGAGCGGGGACATGACGTCGACCCGCTGTCGTACGGCCGGGTTGCTGCGTGCGCTCACGTGGTAGAGCGTCCGCATGGCCGCGCCCCGGCGCAGGGCGTCAGCGTCGCGGAACATCGACTTCTCCAGCACCGTGCGGGGGCGCTCACCCGGCTGCGCAGCCAGGATCTCGGTGGTGGCGGCGTCGACTGCCGTGGCGATGGCCTCGTTGACGGCGTCCACGCCGTCCAGCCACTGAACGGCCATCTCCCCCCGCGGTTCCTCGCGGGGGTTCATCGACCGCAGATCAGCAATCAGCGCCGGTATCTCAGCGATCCGGGCGACGGACTGCCCGAGTGCGTCACTCTCTGTCTTCAGCAGCCGCCGGGCGACCCGCCCCGCAGGCACCAGCAGGTAGCGCCCCTCTTGCAGAGGCTCACGGATGACCAGGCCCAGAGCGAGCAGTTTGTCGAGCTCGGGCGTGTGCCGGTGGACGAGTCCCCCGTCGGCAATGTGCCGGTACAACTCCCGTTCGCACTCGGACATTGCGAGCGAGTCGTGAAGGGCTTGTGCAGTCGAAGTGACCACCGGATTGTCCACTTTTGACCCTTCGTCTTCTTGAACTTCCGGTGTTTTACCTGGCAGTTCGCTTGAATGTTGACCCATTGAACATGGAGCGTAACCCTTCGTAGAGGCATATGCCGCACGACTGTTCGATAGGCAACACCACACCGAAGGGGAGGCCAAGCATGGTCCGTACCAACAAATTCCGGAAGCTCCTCGCACCCCTCCTGCTCGCCGCTGCACTTGCAACCGGCTACACCCTCACAACCCCCGACGAGCCGAGCCACAGCATCCGCGCCGACACCTCTTGGGGCACCCCTACCGACGACACCTCTTGGGGCTCGCCCGGTTCCGACGTAGATCCGGCCGCAAGCGCCACCCCCCAAATGGCCGATCGCGCCTCGCAGGCCAGCGGCGACACCTCGTGGGGCTAACTGCCCGCCACACCGCATCAAGCACGCCAGGAACGCGCACGCCCCTCCACCGAGGCGCACGGCGCAAGGGGGGCGAACGTGATCAACGTAATTCGAACCCGCCTCGACGACGGCGCACCCGCCCTCGTACGAGCAACCGCTGAAGACCTCACCATCGCGATGGACGACCGGCACATCACCCCCCACGGTGCCGCAGCCCTCGAACTCGCACTCAACGGCCTCGGTGGTAGCCCTGCCGCGCAGCAGCCCCCCACACTGCGGTAGCACGCGTGCCACTGGGAGCGCCGAACCAACATCAGGGCCGCGCGGAATGCTCCGCGCGGCCCAATGTGTTGCGCTGCTATGCCGCCGCAGGCAATCGCGGCGTCACGACCACATGGTCCTCAACCGGCATGTGCCCACCTCTCGGGGCTTTCCGCAAGCGAATGTCGAGCAGCGTCTCGGCGACGAGGCGGCGCTGAGCCATCGGCACCTCTGCCCACGCAGCAGCGACTTCCTCGGGAGTCGCCGCCACCAAGTCCCGCACCAAAGAGGGTGCCTTCAGCGCCTTCGCCGCGCTCTCGGCTTCCTCGATCTTTGGCAGTAGGCCCGCCTCGACCACGGCAAGCGTCTCTGCGGATGTCTTGCCGTCGATGGCACTCTCGCGAAACTCCTGCAAACGGCCCCGAAGCAACGCGACCTCGGCGTCTGCCTCTGCTGCCTGCTTCATCAGCTCGTCATCGCCCTTGGTGTACGCCTCGACGAATTGCGGCGAAGAGAGCCACTCGAACAGCCTCTCCTCGACGTACTCGTCTATCGGGCCGGTCGTAGCGGACACGTGGTAGCCCTTACCGCCGTACTTGCCCTCGACCTTCGGCTGCATGCAGCGGTAGTAGGGCCCCGACGCGTTACGTCCCGAACCAACTTCAACCGAGCACACGTCGCAGACCATGCTTCCCGAGAGCCAGTTCACGGCACGTCCCGGGCGTGAGTTATGCGGCTTCCGCTTCCGCTCCTTGATGATCGCCAAGCAGCGTGCATGGGTGGACTTCTTCACGATCTTCGGCCACACCCCCTCGGCGGTCGCCTTGCCATGGTGAGTGCGGACACCGATGTAACGAGGATGGCTCGCGTAGTCCACGACCGTCGCCGCATGCCACCGGGCAAGAAGCAAAGGCTCCTGCCGCTCGTTGAAGTCCTGCGAAACGGAAAGCGCCTCTTCGCCCTCCTTCAGGCGCTGCTGCACCTCGGCCTGCAAGTGCGCATGATCCTTGATCCGCTGAACCCACTCAGGGTGTATCAGTACATTCTCGGGCAGATCATCACGCCATACAGCCAGGCGCCCAATGTGCTCCTTGCGCCACTGCCGAGCAGGGGGCACTACACCCCTCAGGTTGAAGTCGCGCGCGATTACTGAGTAGGCATCACCGGCCGCAACCCTCTTGCACAACTCACCGATGATCTTCGCCTCGCTCGGCTCGACCTCAATCCTCAGCAAGGCGCGGGTCCGAGGGTCGTAAACGCGACGGTACCCATACCCCTCCTGCCCGTGAGGGCGCCCGTTCGCGGCGTTGGCTCGCAACGTCCGAAGGACGTTGTTACGCATCTCCTCGACTTCGTTCTCGCCGAGCAGGGCATGCAGTCCAGTTTGTAGCCGGTCATCCTTATTAGTCAGGTCGTAGACCTTGCCGCCGTAGCACCACAAGACACCGTTGGCCGCACAGGCGTCGCGGAGTCGCGCGTACACAGCAAGGTCTCGCTGAAGACGGGTGGATGCCCAAGCGAACACGATGTCGAGCCGCTTTTTGTTGATCCACTCGATCATGCTCTCGAACTCTTCGCGCTCCCGGGCGCGGTAGATCGAGGCAGACCTATCGTCGTCGACGAACTCCTTGACGATCGGGACGCCGAAGCGATCCGCATCCGCTTGCCCCGCGTCGAGCTGCTCGCGTACGGATCGCCCTTGGCTCTTCGTCTTCCCGCGGTACGCGCTCTTCCGCGCGTACAGCCCTCCCCTTAGTCCCTTCAAGCTCTCCAGGTTCATAGGCACCCCCAGTTCTCCCAAGTATGTCCCTAACTCGGAAGAACCAAGGTGGCCCCGAAGGCCTGACCTGGCCCCTGGGCCCCGCGTGGACGCACGTGGGGCGCCGGGGAGCCCCTGGGCCGTCCCGGTACGCACGCCGAAGGGCCGGAACCCCGCTGGGGGGTTCCGGCCCTTCGTGCGTACGCCGTGGACGTACGCGAAAGCCGTCAGAGGACGCGCACGGCGCCCGAGGCCGGGTAGCCCGACAGGTCCTGGATCACGACGCCCTTGCCGGGGTTCGCGGCGTCCAGGTACTGGCCGTTACCGATGTACACACCGACGTGGTACGCCGAGCCCGCGCTGCCCCAGTAAACGATGTCGCCCACCTGGAGGTTGGAGAGCGAGACCGGGGTGCCGGCCGTCGACTGGGCCTGGGAGACGCGCGGCAGGTCCACGCCGACCTGCTTGAAGGCGGCCTGGACGAGGCTGGAGCAGTCCCACGCGTTGGGGCCCGAGGCACCCATGACGTACGCGTCGCCGAGCTGCGCCTTCAGGAAGCTGATGACCGTGCCGACGCTGCCGCTGGCGGGAGCGGAGTTGTTGGAGGACGGCGTGGCGGAGGAGCCGCCACCGGAGGGCGCGGAGGACGTGCTGAGCTGCGTGCGCTCGGAGTCCCGCGCGGCGCGCTCCTGCGCGGCCTCACGCTCGGCCTTGGCCTTGGCCTCGGCCTTCTTCCTGGCCTCCGCCTTCTTCTCGGCCTCCACCTGGTCCTTGGCTGCCTGCTTGGCAGCCTTGACGGCCGCGGCGTCCTGCTGCGCGCGGGCCTCGTAGCTGTCGGCGGTCTGGGCCGTCGCGTCAGCGGACTGGGCGATCTGCGCGGACACATCGGCGGTCAGGGTGGGCAGCTCGATGGTCTCGGTCACCGGCTCGGCGGCGTTCGCCGTACCAGCGGCGGCGGCCACTGCCAGGGTGCTGAGGACGCCACCGGCAACTCCGGCGCGCAGAGCCATCTTCGACGCGCTGCGGCGGGGCTTCCGGTGGCTGGGTATGTGAGCGGTGTGGGACATGAGAACAACCGCTATCAGGGACACCGGGTTCCCTTCAAGAAACGTGTGCTGCGCCACAGTTGCCCGGCGTGCGGCTGAATCCCGGGCGTGTCGCATCTTATTGACGCCGTAACGGGCAATGCGGACAGTCGTGATCACGCCTGTGATCATGGGTTTTCCGCGTTACGTCCGAATTGCCCTTGGACTACCACCCCCTGTGCCGGTTGGCCAAGCCCGGTTGTTTGGCCGGTAGTTCGCGTGTGGCGCAGGTCACCTCGGGTGGCGCGATGAACCTCCCCGAGACCTCACCGAGACCGGGCCGAGATCTTCCGCTCGCACATCAGTGCCGTCGGCTCCCTCGCGCACGCGTGCGCGCGTGCGTGGTGAAGCTGATGCCCGCGTCACCTGCGCGCGGGTGACGCGGTGGCCGACCTGTGGCGTGCCGCGGCGCTCGACCCGTGGGACGCGGTGCCCGACTCGTGAATCGGTGCACACGTCCACACTCGTCCACATCTCTGCCGCCAAAGTGTGAACGCGCTCCTCTATCAAGCGCTCACGTCCAGCACCAATTTGCCTGTAGCGGCCATCTCTTGATAGTGCAACCCCGCCTCGACCAGGCCTTACGCGTCAGGATGTCACCTCTGGTGATCACTCAGGCGCTTCGCGTACGAAGATCACCGCTCATCCGACTTCATGATCCTTCGTCAGGTGGTGGAGATCACAAAGTCGTTGTCGTACCCCGTGTCGCAGATCACAGACCGGCAGGCATAAGATGCGGGGCAGTTGGGCTTGTGACCTGCTTCACATGTAAGCGATCTTCGCGTGTGGGCGATCCTCGCGAGTCCGATGCAACCGCCAGCAGTCAGTGCCGACTGAGAGGAGCGAGGAGCGGTGAACGCCTATGCGCCCATCCTCGTACTGGGAGCCCTCGGGGCAGGCTTTGCGATCTTCTCCGTGGTCATGGCCACGCTTATCGGTCCAAAGCGGTACAACCGCGCGAAGCTCGAGGCCTACGAATGCGGGATCGAGCCGACCCCCACGCCGGCCGGTGGCGGGCGCTTCCCCATCAAGTACTACCTGACGGCGATGCTCTTCATCGTCTTCGACATCGAGATCGTCTTTCTCTATCCCTGGGCCGTCACCTTCGACGCCCTCGGGATCTTCGGGCTCGTGGAGATGCTGCTCTTCGTGCTCACCGTCTTCGTCGCCTACGCGTACGTCTGGCGGCGCGGCGGTCTGGAATGGGACTGAGGAGCCACTGAGCATGGGACTCGAAGAGAAACTCCCGAGCGGATTCCTGCTGACCACCGTCGAGCAGGCCGCCGGGTGGGTGCGCAAGTCATCCGTCTTCCCGGCCACGTTCGGCCTCGCGTGCTGCGCCATCGAGATGATGACGACCGGCGCCGGGCGCTACGACCTGGCGCGCTTCGGCATGGAGGTCTTCCGCGGCTCGCCGCGGCAGGCGGATCTGATGATCGTGGCGGGGCGCGTGAGCCAGAAGATGGCGCCCGTCCTGCGCCAGGTCTACGACCAGATGCCGAACCCCAAGTGGGTCATCTCCATGGGGGTCTGCGCCTCGTCGGGCGGGATGTTCAACAACTACGCGATCGTGCAGGGCGTGGACCACGTCGTCCCGGTCGACATCTATCTGCCCGGCTGTCCGCCCCGGCCCGAGATGCTGATGGACGCGATCCTCAAGCTGCACCAGAAGATCCAGACCTCCAAGCTCGGCGTGAACGCCGAGGAAGCGGCCCGTGAGGCGGAGGAGGCGGCCCTCAAGGCCCTCCCCACCATCGAGATGAAGGGTCTGCTGCGGTGAGCGACGCGCACGTGAACGGCACCGGCGAGCAGCCCGAGGGCACGGTGCCCGCCCCCCGTGACACCTCCGGCGACGTCATCGGCGTCCGCAGGGGCATGTTCGGCGCCGACAACGGCGGCGACACCTCCGGGTACGGCGGCCTCGTCCGCACCATCACCCTGCCCGGCGCCTCCTCGCGCCCCTACGGCGGCTGGTTCGACGAGGTGGCCGACGAACTCGAAGGCGCTCTGGAGGAACAGGGCCTCGTCCCCGAGAACGCCATCGAGAAGACGGTCGTCGACCGCGGCGAGCTGACCTTCCACATCGCGCGCGAGCACCTCGTGCGGGTCGCCCGCACCCTGCGCGACGACCCGGCGCTGCGCTTCGAGCTGTGCACGGGCGTCAGCGGCGTGCACTTCCTGGAGGACAAGGGCCGCGAGCTGCACGCGGTCTACCATCTGCGCTCGATCACCCACAACCGCCTGATCCGCATCGAGGTCAGCGCCCCGGACGCCGATCCGCACGTCCCCTCGCTCGTCGCCGTCTATCCGACGAACGACTGGCACGAGCGCGAGACGTACGACTTCTTCGGTCTTGTCTTCGACGGCCACCCGGCCCTCACGCGGATCATGATGCCGGACGACTGGCAGGGCTTCCCGCAGCGCAAGGACTACCCACTCGGCGGCATCCCCGTCGAATACAAGGGCGCCCAGATCCCGGCTCCGGACCAGCGGAGGTCGTACTCGTGACTTCTCCTCACACCGCTCCCCACGCAACCCCCCGCGCCACGACGGAAGGCACCGTCTACACCGTCACCGGCGGCGACTGGGACGAGGTCGTCCAGTCCGCGGCGAGGGCCGACGACGAGCGCATCGTCGTCAACATGGGGCCGCAGCACCCCTCCACGCACGGCGTGCTCCGGCTCATCCTGGAGATCGAGGGCGAGACGGTCTCCGAGGCCCGCTGCGGCATCGGCTACCTGCACACGGGCATCGAGAAGAACCTGGAGTACCGCACCTGGACCCAGGGCACCACGTTCGTCACGCGCATGGACTATCTGACGCCGTTCTTCAACGAGACGGCGTACTGCCTGGGCGTGGAGAAGCTGCTCGGCATCGAGGACCAGATCCCCGACCGCGCCACGATCCTCCGGGTGCTCCTGATGGAGCTGAACCGGATGTCCTCGCACCTGGTCTGCATCGCCACCGGCGGCATGGAACTCGGCGCGACGACGATCATGATCTACGGCTTCCGCGATCGTGAACTCATTCTCGACATCTACGAGCTGATCACCGGCCTGCGCATGAACCACGCGTACATCCGGCCCGGCGGACTCGCCCAGGACCTGCCGCCCGGCGCGGTGGACCAGATCCGCGAGTTCGTGAAGAAGATGCACAAGAACCTTCCGGAGTACGACAAGCTCGCCACCGGAAACCCCATCTTCAAGGCTCGCATGCAGGACGTCGGCTACCTGGACCTGTCCGGCTGCATGGCCCTCGGCGCCACCGGACCGGTCCTGCGCTCGGCCGGCCTCCCGCACGACCTGCGCAAGGCCGAGCCCTACTGCGGCTACGAGACGTACGACTTCGACGTCCCCACCGCCGACACCTGCGACTCCTACGGGCGCTTCCTGATCCGCCTGGAGGAGATGCGCCAGTCGCTCCGCATCATCGAGCAGTGCCTGGACCGCCTGGAGCCGGGCCCGGTCATGGTCGCCGACAAGAAGATCGCCTGGCCCGCCCAGCTGGCCCTCGGCCCCGACGGCCTCGGCAACTCGCTCGACCACATCAAGAAGATCATGGGCACCTCCATGGAGGCCCTGATCCACCACTTCAAGCTGGTGACGGAGGGCTTCCGGGTCCCGCCCGGACAGGCCTACGCCGCCGTGGAGTCGCCCAAGGGCGAACTGGGCGTGCACGTCGTCTCCGACGGCGGCACCCGCCCCTACCGGGTCCACTTCCGCGACCCGTCCTTCACCAATCTGCAGGCCATGGCGGCGATGTGCGAGGGCGGCCAGGTCGCCGATGTCATCGTCGCCGTCGCGTCCATCGACCCCGTGATGGGAGGCGTCGACCGGTGACCACCAGTTCCCCCGAGGGCGTCAGCCTGGGCATGCCCCAACTGCCCCCGCCGGACTACCCGGACGACGTCCGCGCCCGCCTCGAAACCGACGCGCGCGAACTCATCGCCCGCTACCCCGACTCCCGCTCGGCGCTCCTTCCGCTGCTGCACCTGGTGCAGTCGGAGGAAGGCCATGTGACCCGCACCGGCATGCAGTTCTGCGCGGACATGCTGGACCTGACCACCGCGGAGGTGACGGCGGTCGCGACCTTCTACACCATGTACCGCCGCAAGCCCTCCGGCGACTACCAGGTCGGTGTCTGCACCAACACGCTGTGCGCGGTCATGGGCGGCGACGCCATCTTCGAGGCCCTCCAGGAGCACCTGGGCGTCGGCAACGGCGAGACCACCGACGACGGCAAGGTGACGCTGGAGCACATCGAGTGCAACGCTGCCTGCGACTTCGCCCCCGTGGTGATGGTCAACTGGGAGTTCTTCGACAACCAGACCCCGGGCAGCGCCAAGCGCCTCGTCGACGACCTGCGCTCCGGCGCCCAGGTCGAACCCACCCGCGGCGCCCCCCTGTGCACCTTCAAGGAGACGGCCCGGATCCTCGCGGGCTTCCCCGACGAGCGCCCCGGCGCCGTCGACGCGACCGGCGGCGCGGGCCCCGCCTCGCTGATCGGACTGCGCCTGGCCAAGGGCGAGGTGTCCCCCGCGCGCGTGGTCCACCCGCGTGCGGGCGGACCGGAGGACACCCAGCCGCACGACCCGTCGCCCAGCGAGCACCTCAGTTCGCACGACGCGCCGCAGCAGACCTCGGCCTCCGACCCGGCCCACCCGGCCGGTCCGTCAGCCGAGGAGGGGGAGTGATGACGTTGGCCGCCGAGATCGACAACGAGACCAGCCCGGAGAAGCTGCTCGCGCCGGTGCTCTCCGCCTTCTGGGACGAGGACAAGTCCTGGACGCTGGAGACCTACCGCCGCCACGACGGCTACGAGGGGCTGCGCAAGGCGCTCGCCATGGCGCCGGACGACCTGATCGCCTATGTGAAGGACTCGGGCCTGCGCGGCCGCGGCGGCGCGGGCTTCCCCACCGGAATGAAGTGGCAGTTCATTCCGCAGGGCGACGGCAAACCGCACTATCTAGTTGTCAACGCCGACGAGTCGGAGCCCGGGACGTGCAAGGACATCCCGCTCCTCTTCGCGAACCCGCACAGCCTCATCGAGGGCATCGTGATCGCCTGTTACGCGATCCGGTCTTCGCATGCGTTCATCTATCTGCGGGGTGAAGTCGTCCCCGTCCTGCGGCGGTTGCACGAGGCCGTCCGTGAGGCCTATGCGGCGGGCTATCTCGGCAAGAACGTCCTCGGCAGCGGACTCGACCTCGAACTCACCGTGCACGCGGGCGCGGGCGCGTACATCTGTGGTGAGGAGACCGCGCTGCTCGACTCGCTGGAAGGCCGCCGTGGCCAGCCGCGACTCCGTCCCCCTTTCCCTGCGGTCGCGGGCCTCTACGCATGCCCCACTGTTGTCAACAACGTCGAGTCGATCGCGTCGGTTCCCGCGATCCTGCATCGCGGAAAAGACTGGTTCAAGTCGATGGGCAGCGAGAAGTCGCCCGGCTTCACGCTCTATTCGCTCAGCGGGCACGTCACCTCGCCCGGCCAGTACGAGGCCCCGCTCGGCATCACCCTGCGCCAGCTCCTCGACATGAGCGGCGGCATGCGCGCGGGCCACCGCCTCAAGTTCTGGACGCCCGGCGGCTCCTCGACGCCGATGTTCACCGACGAGCACCTCGACGTGCCGCTCGACTACGAGGGCGTGGGCGCCGCCGGATCCATGCTCGGCACCAAGGCCCTGCAGTGCTTCGACGAGACGACCTGCGTGGTGCGGGCCGTGACGCGCTGGACCGAGTTCTACGCCCACGAGTCCTGCGGCAAGTGCACGCCCTGCCGCGAAGGGACGTACTGGCTGGTGCAGTTGCTGCGCGACATCGAGGCAGGCAAGGGCGTCATGTCCGACCTCGACAAGCTGAACGACATCGCCGACAACATCAACGGCAAGTCCTTCTGCGCCCTCGGCGACGGCGCCGCCTCGCCGATCTTCTCCTCGCTGAAGTACTTCCGCGAGGAGTACGAGCAGCACATCACCGGCCGGGGCTGCCCCTTCGACCCCGCCAAGTCCACGCTCTGGGCCGACCGCGGCCGGCCCGACATCCACACGGAGGTGAACGCATGACAGTGACCACAAACAGCGCTCCCTCCGGGGGCGGGGAAGCGGCCGTACCGCCCGAGGACCTGGTCTCGCTGACGATCGACGGCATCGAGATCAGCGTCCCCAAGGGCACCTTGGTGATCCGCGCCGCCGAGCTCCTCGGCATCGAGATCCCGCGCTTCTGCGACCACCCGCTGCTCGACCCCGCCGGTGCCTGCCGTCAGTGCATCGTCGAGGTCGAGGGCCAGCGCAAGCCGATGGCCTCCTGCACCATCACCTGCACCGACGGCATGGTGGTGAAGTCGCAGCTGACGTCGCCGGTCGCCGAGAAGTCGCAGCGCGGTGTGATGGAGCTGCTCCTCATCAACCACCCGCTGGACTGCCCGGTCTGCGACAAGGGCGGCGAGTGCCCGCTGCAGAACCAGGCGATGCAGGTCGGCGACCCGGACTCCCGGTTCGAGGGCAAGAAGCGCACGTACGAGAAGCCCGTGCCGATCTCCACGCAGGTGCTGCTCGACCGTGAGCGGTGCGTGCTGTGCGCGCGCTGCACCCGCTTCTCCAACCAGATCGCGGGCGACCCGATGATCGAGCTGATCGAGCGCGGCGCGCTCCAGCAGGTCGGCACGGGTGAGGGTGATCCCTTCGAGTCGTACTTCTCCGGGAACACCATCCAGATCTGCCCGGTGGGCGCGCTCACCTCGCACGCGTACCGCTTCCGGTCGCGCCCCTTCGACCTGGTGTCGTCGCCTTCGGTGTGCGAGCACTGCGCGGGCGGTTGCGCGACGCGCACCGACCACCGGCGCGGCAAGGTCATGCGGCGGCTCGCGCAGGACGACCCCGAGGTCAACGAGGAGTGGATCTGCGACAAGGGGCGCTTCGGATTCCGGTACGCGCAGAAGCCGGACCGGCTGACCACGCCCCTGGTGCGGGACGCCGAATCCGGGCAGTTGGTGCCGGCTTCGTGGCCCGAGGCCCTGGAGACGGCCGCCAAGGGCCTCGCCGCCGCCCGTGGCCGGGCCGGAGTGCTGACCGGCGGCCGGCTCACCGTGGAGGACGCCTACGCGTACAGCAAGTACGCGCGCGTGGCGCTCGGTACGAACGACATCGACTTCCGCGCGCGGGTGCACAGCAGCGAGGAGGCCGACTTCCTCGCGGCGCGTGTCGCCGGGCGCGGCCGGGACCTCGACGGCACCGGCGTCACGTACAGCACGCTGGAGAAGGCCCCGGCGGTGCTGCTCGTCGGGATGGAGTCCGAGGAGGAGGCGCCCGGCGTCTTCCTGCGGCTGCGCAAGGCCTGGCGCAAGCACGGCCAGCGCACCTTCTCGCTCGCCACGTACGCCACCCGCGGCCTGGAGAAGGCCGGTGGCACGCTGCTTCCGGCCGCGCCCGGCACCGAGACCGAGTGGCTGGACGCGCTCGCCGCGGGCGTGGGCCTCGCGGACGACGGCGCGAAGGCCGCCGAGGCGCTGCGCTCCGAAGGCGCCGTGATCGTGGTCGGGGAGCGGCTCGCGGCGGTACGGGGCGGGCTCACCGCCGCCGTGCGGGCCGCGTCCGCGACCGGCGCGCAGCTGGTGTGGATTCCGCGCCGCGCGGGCGAGCGCGGGGCGATCGAGGCGGGCGCCGTGCCGTCGCTGCTCCCGGGCGGCCGCCCGGCCACCGACCCGCGCGCGCGGGACGAGGTCGCCGGTGCCTGGGGCGTCGCCGAACTCCCGCACCGCTACGGCCGGGACACCGGCCAGATCATCGAGGCCGCGGCGACCGGCGAACTGGGCGCGCTGCTCGTCGCGGGCGTGGACGTCGCCGACCTGCCCGACCCGGCACGCGCGCGTGCCGCCCTCGACGAGGTCGGCTTCCTGGTCTCCCTGGAGCTGCGGCCGAGCGAGGTGACGGAACGTGCCGACGTGGTCCTTCCGGTGGCAGCCGTCGCGGAGAAGCCGGGCACGTTCCTCAACTGGGAGGGCAGGGCCCGGCTTTTCGAGGCCGCGCTGAAGCCGGACCAGATGACCCGCAAGTCGTCCCCGGCGGACGCCCGTGTCCTGCACATGCTGGCCGACGCGGGCGACATCCACCTAGGCCTGCCCGACCTGCTGGCGATCCGGCGCGAGCTGGACCGGCTCGGCGGCTGGGACGGGCCGCACGCCACCGAGCCGCTCGAGACCGGCGCCCAGCCGCCCCGGCCCGCCGCCGGTGAGGCCGTGCTCGCCGGTCACCGGCTGCTGCTCGACCAGGGCCGCCTCCAGGAGGGCGACGACGCGCTCGCCGGGACGCGGCACGCCGCGGTGGCCCGGCTCTCGGCGGCCACCGCGGCCGAGGTCGGCGTCAAGGGCGGCGACACGCTCACCGTCACCGGTCCCGCGGGCACGACCACGCTGCCGCTCCTTGTCACCCAGATGCCCGACCGGGTGGTCTGGCTCCCGCTGAACTCGACCGGGGGAGGCGTCACGTCGGACACCGGCGCCCGTCCGGGCGATCTGGTCCGCGTCGGCCCGGCCGGTCTGGTGGCCCACGCCGAGGCCACGGAGGTGACGTCGTGATGCTTCAGGCAGTGCACACCGCGCAGGCATCGGTGCCGCTCGCGGCCGAGGACCTGTCGATGTTCGGCAGGGACCCCTGGTGGCTGATCGGCCTGAAGGCCGTCTTCTGCTTCGCGTTCCTGATGGTGATGGTGCTGTTCTCCATCGTGTGGGAGCGCAAGGTCGTGGCCTGGATGCAGCTGCGCATCGGCCCGAACCGGCACGGCCCCTGGGGCATGCTGCAGTCCCTCGCGGACGGCATCAAGCTGATGCTCAAGGAGGACCTGGTCGTCAAGCGCGCGGACAAGGTGGTCTACATCCTCGCGCCGGTGGTCGCCGCGATCCCCGCCTTCATGGCGATCGCGGTGATCCCCTTCGGCCCCGCGGGCAACGAAGTGTCGATCTTCGGGCAGCGCACCACGATGCAGCTCACCGACCTGCCGATCGCGATGCTCTACATCCTCGCGGTCGCCTCGGTCGGCATCTACGGCATCGTGCTCGCGGGCTGGAGCTCCGGCTCGACGTACCCGCTGCTCGGCGGGCTCCGCTCGTGCGCGCAGATGATCTCCTACGAGATCGCGATGGGCGCCGCGTTCGCCTCCGTCTTCCTGTACTCCGGGTCGATGTCGACGTCGCGGATCGTGGAGGCGCAGGAGGGCCGCTGGTACGTCCTGCTGCTCCCGGTCTCGTTCCTGATCTACATCGTGACGATGGTCGGCGAGACCAACCGCGCTCCGTTCGACATGCCGGAGTCCGAGGGCGACCTCGTCGGCGGCTTCAACACCGAGTACTCGTCGATCAAGTTCGCGATCTTCATGCTCGCCGAGTACATCAACATGATCACCGTCTCGGCCGTGTCCGTGACGCTCTTCCTGGGCGGCTGGCGGGCTCCATGGCCCATCAGCACCTTCTGGGAGGGCGCGAACCACGGCTGGTGGCCGATGGCCTGGTTCGTGCTCAAGGTCCAGCTGCTGTTGTTCTTCTTCATCTGGCTGCGCGGCACGCTGCCCCGCGTGCGCTACGACCAGCTGATGAAGCTCGGCTGGAAGGTCCTCATCCCGGTGTCGGTGGTGTGGCTGATGCTCGTCGCCACGGTGCGGGCACTGCGCAACGAGGACTACGACTTCAGCGAGATCGCGCTCTACGTAGGCGGCGGTGTGCTCGCCCTGTTGTTGCTCTCCGTACTCGTGGACATCTTCCGCGACAAGCGTGAGAAGCAGGAGATCGCGGCTTCCCCGCCCGAGGAATCCGCCGCCTTCGACCCGATGGCCGGGGGATTCCCCGTGCCGCCGCTGCCCGGACAGACCCTGCCGCCGGTGCCGCGCCGACGCCCGCGCCATGAGCGGGAGTTGATTGTCAGTGGTGGGCCCGATACTCAAAGTGACGGAAAGGAGGCGTCCGATGGCTGAGCAGTCGAACATGCCGGACCGGCCCAAGCGCTCGCAGCTGCCCGAGCAGCAGCAGGCGGCCGACCCGCAGCAGTCGAACCAGTCCAACCAGGGGTTCCAGAACCCCGTCGCGGGCTTCGGCGTGACCTTCAAGGCCATGTTCAAGAAGCGGCTGACCGAGCAGTATCCGGAACAGCAGAAGACCACCGCACCCCGGTTCCACGGCCGGCACCAGCTCAACCGCCATCCGGACGGCCTAGAGAAATGCGTCGGCTGCGAGCTGTGCGCCTGGGCCTGTCCCGCGGACGCCATCTATGTGGAGGGCGCGGACAACACCGACGAGGAGCGCTACTCCCCGGGCGAGCGGTACGGCCGCGTCTACCAGATCAACTACGCCCGCTGCATCCTCTGCGGCCTGTGCATCGAGGCGTGCCCCACGCGCGCGCTGACGATGACGAACGAGTTCGAGCTCGCCGACAGCAGCCGCGAGAACCTGATCTACACCAAGGAGCAGCTGCTCGCCGGCCTCGAAGAGGACATGGTCGACTCGCCGCACGCGATCTACCCCGGCATGGACGAGGGCGACTACTACCGCGGTCTTGTCACCCAGGCCGCGCCGGGCACGGTGCCCCAAGTGGCCGTCTCCAAGGGCGAGAAGCCCGCATCCGGGGACGACGCCGCCGAGGGATCCGGCTCCGGCGAAGGGGCCGGGGCCTCGCGCGAGCAGGGGGTGGGCGCATGACCGCCCTCGCGGCCTACACCACCTCCACCGGCGAGGCCGTCCAGTTCTGGGTGCTCGCCACGGTCGCCGTGATCGGCGCGCTGTGCACGATCCTGATGCGCAAGGCGGTGCACAGCGCGCTCTGCCTCGCCGGGACCATGATCATCCTCGCGGTGTTCTACCTGGCCAACGGGGCGTACTTCCTGGGCATCGTGCAGATCGTGGTCTACACGGGCGCGATCATGATGCTGTTCCTCTTCGTGGTCATGCTCGTCGGCGTCACCGCCGCCGACTCCCTGAAGGAGACCATCAAGGGCCAGCGCTGGCTGGCCGCCCTGTGCGGACTCGGCTTCGCCATCCTGCTGTTCGCGGGCATCGGCAACGCGTCCCTGAAGGACTTCAACGGCCTGGCCAAGGCCAACGAGGGCGGCAACGTGGAGGGCCTCGCGTCCCTCATCTTCACGAAGTACGTCTTCGCCTTCGAGATCACCGGCGCCCTGCTGATCACGGCGACGGTCGGCGCGATGGTCCTCACCCACCGCGAGCGCACCGAGCGCGCCAAGACCCAGCGCGAGCGCGCCGAGGAGCGCGTGCGCGAGGGCAAGCACCTGCCGCCGCTGCCGGCCCCGGGTGTGTACGCCCGGCACAACGCGGTGGACATCGCGGGCCTGCTCCCGGACGGCACTCCTTCGGAGCTGACGGTCAACCAGACGCTGCGGGAGCGCGGCCAGATCCGGGACGTCTCCAGCGAGGCGCTGAACGACCTGCGGGCCCTGGAGCAGCGTGCCGCCGACCGTCTGGAGCGGCCCGGATCGGTCCGGCCGGACACCGGCCGGAGCGGTGCGGGCGACTCCGGGTCCGACCCCGTCGCCGCCGCGGCGGGCGAGCAGACCGAGGAGGCGTCGAAGTGAATCCGGTCAACTACCTGTATCTGGCGGCCCTGCTGTTCGCCATCGGCGCCACCGGCGTGCTGATCCGGCGGAACGTGATCGTCGTCTTCATGTGCGTCGAGCTGATGCTGAACGCCTGCAACCTCGCGTTCGTCGCCTTCGCCCGGCTGCACGGCAACTTGGACGGCCAGATCATCGCCTTCTTCACGATGGTCGTCGCGGCGGCGGAAGTCGTGGTCGGGCTCGCGATCATCGTGTCGCTGTTCCGCTCCCGTCACTCGGCCTCGGTCGACGACGCCAGCCTGATGAAGCTGTAAGGGGTCGCTAGAACCGTGAACACAGAGAACTTGATTGCGCTGCTGGTGGCGGCGCCTCTGCTCGGAGCGGCCGTACTGCTGTGCGGCGGGCGCCGCCTCGACCGGGTGGGCCACTGGCTCGGCACGGCGCTCGCGGCCGTCTCCTTCGTGATCGGGCTTGTGCTCTTCACCGACATGCTGGGCAAGGGGGTCGAGGACCGGACCCTGAACCAGCACCTGTTCAGCTGGATCCCCGTCGAGGGCTTCCAGGCGGACGTCGCCTTCCAGCTCGACCAGCTGTCGGTGACGTTCGTCCTGCTGATCTCCGGCGTGGGCACCCTGATCCACCTGTACTCGATCGGGTACATGGAGCACGACGAGCGGCGCCGCCGCTTCTTCGGCTACCTGAACCTGTTCCTCGCGGCGATGCTCCTGCTCGTCCTCGCCGACAACTACCTGCTCCTGTACGTCGGCTGGGAGGGCGTGGGCCTCGCCTCGTACCTCCTGATCGGCTTCTGGCAGCACAAGCCCAGCGCGGCCACGGCGGCCAAGAAGGCCTTCCTGGTCAACCGCGTCGGCGACATGGGCCTGTCGATCGCCATCATGCTGATGTTCACCACCTTCGGGACGTTCGCCTTCGGGCCCGTCCTGGAGGCGTCCGGTGAGACGAGCGAGGGCAAGCTGACGGCGATCGGCCTGATGCTGTTGCTCGCGGCGTGCGGCAAGTCCGCACAGGTGCCGCTGCAGTCCTGGCTCGGGGACGCGATGGAGGGCCCGACCCCGGTCTCGGCCCTGATCCACGCGGCGACGATGGTGACCGCAGGTGTGTATCTGATCGTGCGCTCCGGAGCGATCTTCAACGGCGCTCCGGACGCACAGTTGGCGGTCACCGTCGTGGGCGCCGTGACGCTCCTCTTCGGTGCGATCGTCGGTTGCGCGAAGGACGACATCAAGAAGGCCCTCGCCGGGTCGACGATGTCCCAGATCGGCTACATGATCCTGGCCGCGGGCCTCGGCCCCATCGGCTACGTCTTCGCGATCATGCACCTGGTGACGCACGGCTTCTTCAAGGCCGGGCTCTTCCTCGGCGCAGGGTCGGTCATGCACGGCATGAACGACGAGGTGGACATGCGGAAGTACGGCGGTCTCCGGAAGTACATGCCGGTGACCTTCGTGACCTTCGGCCTCGGCTATCTCGCCATCATCGGCTTCCCCGGCCTGTCCGGCTTCTTCTCCAAGGACAAGATCATCGAGGCGGCGTTCGCCAAGGGCGGCACGGAGGGCTGGATCCTCGGCTCCGTGGCGCTGCTCGGCGCGGCCATCACGGCGTACTACATGACCCGCGTGATGATCATGACCTTCTTCGGCGAGAAGCGCTGGGAGCCGGACGCGGAGGGCAAGCAGCCGCATCCGCACGAGTCGCCGAAGTCCATGACGATCCCGATGATCCTGCTCGCCGTCGGCTCGGTGTTCGCGGGTGGCTTCTTCAGCATCGGCGACCGCTTCATGCACTGGCTGGAGCCGGTCACCCACCACGACCACGGCGACTCCCCGCTGAGCGCCGCCACGGTCACGGGCGCCACGATGGTGGTCCTGGTCATCGGCGTCACCCTGGCCTGGCTCCAGTACGGCAGGCGGCCGGTGCCCTCGGTGGCCCCGCGCGGCTCGCTGCTCACCCGCGCGGCCCGCCGCGACCTGCTCCAGGACGACTTCAACCACGTGGTCCTGGTGCGCGGCGGCGAACACCTCACGCGCTCCCTGGTGTACGTCGACCACACCCTGGTGGACGGCGTGGTCAATGGCACGGCGGCCTCGGTCGGCGGGCTCTCCGGACGGCTGCGCAAGCTGCAGAACGGCTACGCCCGCAGCTACGCGGTCTCGATGTTCGGCGGCGTGGCGGTCCTCATCGCCGCGACCCTGCTGATGAGGGCGGTCTGATACCGATGTCGTTTCCTCTGCTGACAGCGACGGCCGCGCTTCCCGCGGTCGGCGCGATCGCCACGGCGGCCGTCCCGGCCGCACGGCGGACCGCCGCCAAGTGGCTCGCGCTGTTCTTCTCGCTGGCCACGCTCGTGCTGGCCGTCGTGGTGGCCGTCCGGTTCGACCCGGACGGCGACCGCTATCAACTGACCGAATCGCGCGCCTGGATCAGTGACTTCGGGGTGCGGTACGAACTGGGCGTCGACGGCATCGGCGTCGCCCTGATCGCGCTCACCGCCCTGTTGATCCCCTTCATCATCCTGGCGGGCTGGCACGACGCCGATCCTCTGGAGACCAAGTCGTCGCGCTGGCGGCCGACTCAGGGCTTCTTCGCCCTGATCCTGGCCGTCGAGGCGATGGTGATCATCTCCTTCGAGGCCACCGACGTCTTCCTCTTCTACATCTTCTTCGAAGCCATGCTCATCCCGATGTACTTCCTCATCGGCGGCTTCGGAGACCGCGCCCACGCGGGCAGCGACGAGAACGCCTCGGCGCAGCGCTCCTACGCGGCCGTGAAGTTCCTGCTCTACAACCTGGTCGGCGGCCTCATCATGCTGGCCGCCGTGATCGGGCTCTACGTGGTCGCCGGGAACTTCTCGCTCCAGGAGATCGCCGAAGCGCGGGCCAACGGGTCGCTGGACATGGCGACCAACACCGAGCGGCTGCTGTTCCTCGGGTTCTTCTTCGCCTTCGCGGTGAAGGCCCCGCTGTGGCCGCTGCACACCTGGCTGCCGAACGCGATGGGCGAGGCCACGGCCCCGGTCGCCGTGCTGATCACGGCGGTGGTCGACAAGGTCGGTACGTTCGCGATGCTGCGCTTCTGCCTCCAGCTGTTCCCGGAGGCCAGCAAGTGGGCGACACCGGCGATCCTGGTGCTCGCCCTGATCAGCATCATCTACGGAGCGCTGCTCGCCGTCGGTCAGCGCGACATCAAGCGCCTGGTGGCGTACGCGTCGATCTCGCACTTCGGGTTCATCATCCTCGGCATCTTCGCGATGACGTCCCAGGGGCAGTCCGGCGCGACGCTCTACATGGTCAACCACGGCCTCTCCACGGCCGCCCTGATGCTGGTCGCCGGCTTCCTCATCTCGCGCCGCGGCTCGCGTCTGATCGCGGACTACGGAGGAGTGCAGAAGGTCGCGCCGGTGCTCGCGGGCACGTTCCTGATCGGCGGTCTGGCCACGCTGTCGCTGCCGGGGCTCGCGCCGTTCGTGAGTGAGTTCCTGGTCCTGGTGGGCACGTTCGCGCGCTACCCGGCGGTCGGGATCATCGCCACCTTCGGCATCGTCCTCGCCGCGCTCTACACCCTCGTGCTCTACCAGCGGACGATGACGGGCCCGGTGAAGCCGGAGGTCGCGTCGATGCCCGACCTGAAGGTGCGCGAGCTGGCCGTGGTGGCCCCGCTGATCGCCCTCCTGATCGTCCTCGGCGTCTATCCGAAGCCGGTCACGGAGCTGGTGAACCCCGCGGTCAAGCACACCATGTCCGACGTCCAGAAGAAGGACCCCAAGCCCGAGGTGGAGGCCGCCAAGTGAGTGCGACAGCCGTCCACAGCCTGTGGACAACGGCGGCCGAGCCGATCGACAAGATCGACGCGCCGAACATCGAGTACGGCCAGCTGGCACCGACCCTGATCGTCATCGGTGCCGCCGTCATCGGAGTGCTCATCGAAGCCTTCGTGCCGCGCAAGTCCCGTTACTACGCCCAGCTGTTCGTGTCCGTCGTCGCCCTCGCCGCGGCCTTCGCCGCGGTCGTCGCCCTCGCGGCCGGGGGCTACGGCACCACGAAGGCCCGCATCGCGGCGATGGGAGCCATCGCCGTCGACGGTCCCGCGCTCTTCCTCCAGGGCACCATTCTCCTCGCCGGCCTGGTCGCGATCTTCACCTTCGCGGAGCGCAAGCTCGATCCGGTGGCGCACGGCAATCGCGTCGACTCCTTCGTGGCGCAGGCCGGGTCCATGCCGGGCAGCGCGGGCGAACAGGCCGCCACCAAGGCCGGGTTCACCACCACCGAGGTGTTCCCGCTGGCACTGTTCGCCATCGGCGGCATGCTGGTCTTCCCGTCGGCGAACGACCTGCTGACGTTCTTCATCGCCCTGGAAGTCTTCTCGCTGCCGCTGTACCTGCTGTGCGCCCTGGCGCGCCGCAAGCGGCTCATGTCGCAGGAAGCGGCCGTGAAGTACTTCCTCCTCGGCGCCTTCGCCTCCGCGTTCACGCTGTTCGGCATCGCGCTGATCTACGGCTACGCGGGCTCGGTGTCGTACGGCACGGTCGCCAAGGTCGTCGACGGCACGATCACCACGGTCGACCCCGCCCTCGCGGGCACCATGGGCAACGACGCGCTGCTCCTCATCGGCTCCGCGATGATCGTGATGGGCCTGCTCTTCAAGGTCGGCGCGGTGCCGTTCCACATGTGGACGCCCGACGTCTACCAGGGCGCGCCCACGCCGGTGACGGGCTTCATGGCGGCGGCGACGAAGGTGGCCGCGTTCGGCGCGCTCCTGCGGCTGCTCTACGTCGTGCTCCCGGGCCTGCGCTGGGACTGGCGGCCGGTGATGTACGGCGTCGCCGTGATCACGATGCTGGGCGGCGCGATCGTCGCGATCACCCAGACCGACATCAAGCGGCTCCTCGCGTACTCGTCGATCGCGCACGCGGGCTTCATCCTCGCGGGTGTCATCGCGACCACGAAGGACGGCGTCTCGTCGGTCCTGTTCTACCTGGGCGCGTACTCCTTCGTGACGATCGGCGCGTTCGCGGTGGTCACGCTGGTGCGGGACGCGGGCGGCGAGGCGACACACCTGTCGAAGTGGGCGGGGCTCGGCCGCCGCTCACCACTGGTCGCCGCGGTGTTCGCCGTCTTCCTCCTCGCCTTCGCGGGCATCCCGCTGACCTCCGGGTTCTCGGGCAAGTTCGCGGTGTTCAAGGCGGCCGCCGAGGGCGGCGCGGGCGCGCTGGTCGTGGTCGGTGTGATCTCGTCCGCGATCGCGGCGTTCTTCTACATCCGCGTGATCGTCCTGATGTTCTTCAGCGAGCCGAAGGCGGACGGCCCGACGGTCGCCGTGCCGTCGCCGCTGACGATGACGGCGATCGGGCTCGGCGTCGCGGTGACGCTGGTGCTCGGTGTGGCGCCGCAGTACTTCCTCGATCTGGCCAGCCAGTCGGGAGTCTTCGTCCGCTAGGCGAGGGCTCCGGCCCCGCCCGCCTCGTACGCCACCGCCCGGCCTCCCGCAGCTCGCGGGAGGCCGGGCGGTGGCGTGTGCGGGGACCGGCGGTGCCAGGGGTGGCGCAATCCTCACACCGCGGGGGCCGGCCTGTGGATAACTTCGTGGGCTGTCGGCGCGGACCCCTATCGTGGACGCAGTGGTGGAAGCACGCGGTGGTCGAGGCGTGACGTACGGGGGCTGGGCGATGTATGGGATCGGTGGCATGACTGAGATGGACGAGGGCGCGAGTCGGTTCGCGGAGCCGGACCCGTTCGACGACCCCTTCGGGGACGCGGAGGAGGACCCGTTCGGCGACCCCGGCGAGGATCCGTTCGCGGACGCGCACCCGGGCGCCGGAGCGGGTGCGGGCTCCGGCGCGGGCTCCGGCCGGGTAGCCGCGGGCAACGCGCTGGAGACACTGCACCGCGTCTTCGGGTACGACTCCTTCCGCGGCGAGCAGGAAGCGATCATCGACCATGTGGTCGCGGGCGGCGACGCCGTCGTCCTCATGCCGACCGGCGGCGGCAAGTCCCTGTGCTACCAGATCCCGGCCCTGGTCCGCCCCGGCACCGGCGTCGTGGTCTCCCCGCTCATCGCGCTGATGCAGGACCAGGTGGACGCGCTCAGGGCGCTCGGCGTGCGGGCCGGGTTCATGAACTCCACGCAGGACTTCGACGAGCGCCGGGTGGTGGAGGCCGAGCTGCTCGCGGGCGAGCTCGACGTGCTCTACCTGGCGCCGGAGCGGCTGCGCCTGGACGCCACGCTCGGCCTGCTCTCCCGGGCCACGATCTCCGTCTTCGCCATCGACGAGGCGCACTGCGTCGCTCAGTGGGGCCACGACTTCCGCCCCGACTACCTGTCCCTGTCCGTCCTCGGCGAGCGCTGGCCGGACGTGCCCCGCATCGCCCTGACGGCGACCGCCACGGACGCCACGCACCAGGAGATCACCCAGCGCCTGGCCATGCCCGACGCCAAGCACTTCGTGGCGAGCTTCGACCGGCCGAACATCCAGTACCGGATCGTGCCCAAGGCGGACCCGAAGAAGCAGCTCCTCACCTTCCTGAAGGAGGAGCACGAGGGCGACGCGGGCATCGTCTACTGCCTCTCGCGCAACGGCGTGGAGCGCACCGCCGACTTCCTCCGCGCCCACGGCGTGGAGGCGGTGCCGTACCACGCGGGACTCGACAGCGGCACACGCGCGCTGCACCAGTCGCGGTTCCTGCGCGAGGACGGCCTGGTGGTCGTCGCCACGATCGCCTTCGGCATGGGCATCGACAAGCCGGACGTCCGCTTCGTCGCCCACCTCGACCTGCCCAAGTCGGTCGAGGGATACTACCAGGAGACGGGCCGCGCGGGCCGCGACGGCATGCCCTCCACGGCCTGGATGGCGTACGGCCTGCAGGACGTCGTCCAGCAGCGCAAGCTCATCCAGGGCAGCGAGGGCGACGAGGCGTTCCGGCGCCGGGCCGCCGCGCACCTGGACGCCATGCTTGCGCTGTGCGAGACGGCCCAGTGCCGCCGCGCCCAGCTCCTGACCTACTTCGGCCAGGACCCCACCGCCGAGTCCTGCGGGAACTGCGACACCTGTCTCACCCCGCCCGAGACCTGGGACGGCACGGTGGCCGCGCAGAAGCTCCTGTCGACCGTCGTGCGGCTGCAGCGGGAGCGCGGCCAGAAGTTCGGCGCCGGCCAGATCATCGACATCCTCCTGGGCCGCAGAACCGCCAAGATCATCCAGTTCGACCACGACCAGCTCTCCGTCTTCGGCATCGGCGAGGAGCTCGGCGAGGGCGAATGGCGGGGCGTGGTCCGGCAGTTGCTCGCCCAGGGGCTGCTCGCGGTCGAGGGGGAGTACGGCACGTTGGTGCTCACCGAGGCGAGTGGCTCCGTGCTCGGCCGACAGCGCGAGGTGCCCCTGCGCAAGGAGCCCAAGAAGCCCGCCACCGCGGCGCGTTCCGGCTCCAAGGGTGAGCGCAGGGCGCGGGCCGCCGCCGCTGTGGCCGAGCTTGCGCCCGAGGCCGTGCCCGTCTTCGAGGCGCTGCGGGCCTGGCGGGCCGCGCAGGCCCGTGAGCTGGGGGTTCCCGCCTACGTGATCTTCCATGACGCGACGTTGCGGGAGATCGCCACGGTGCGGCCCGCCTCCGTCGGGGAGCTGGGGGGCATCGGCGGGGTCGGCGAGAAGAAGTTGGCCACGTATGGGGAGGGTGTGCTGGAGGTGGTGGCGGGGGTGGGGGAGTAGGCCCTGGCGGGGCTTTCCCCGATCCCGCCCCTTCCCGAAACCGGGGGCTGCGACCCCGGACCCCCGCTGTCGGCGCTTCGCGCCTCGTCCTCAATCGCCGGACGGGCTATGAATAGCCCCTCCGGCGATTGAGGAGCGGGGGTCTGGGGCGGAGCCCCAGTTGCGGGAAAGGGGTGGGCCTGGGGCGCACCCGCGAGGCCCCCCGGGCCTCAGCCCCGCGTAGCCGCGATCCGCCCCGTGACCTCCCCGAGGCCCACCCGGGTCCCGTCGGGGCCGGGGGCCCACGCGGTCATCGTGACGACGTCGCCGTCCTCGAGGAACGTCCGCTTGCCGTCGGGGAGTTCGAGCGGATCCCGCCCGTTCCAGGTCAGCTCGATGAGGGAGCCGAACTGCTCGGGGGAGGGTCCGCTGACGGTGCCGGAGCCGTAGAGGTCACCGGTGCGGAGCGAAGCGCCGTTGACGGTCATGTGGGTGAGCTGCTGCGCGGCGGTCCAGTAGACGGTGGAGAAGGGGGGTTCGGAGATGACGTGGCCGTTGAGGGAGACGGTGATGCGGAGGTCGTAGCCGCCGGGCTCGTCCGCGACGGACTCGGCGGAGTCGTCGAGGTAGGGCAGCAGGGGCTCGGTGCGCGCGGGCGGGGCGACGCGGGCGGCGTCCAGGGCCTCCAGGGGCGTGATCCAGGCCGAGACGGAGGTGGCGAAGGACTTGCCGAGGAAGGGGCCGAGGGGGACGTACTCCCAGGCCTGGAGGTCGCGGGCGGACCAGTCGTTCAGCAGGCAGAGGCCGAAGACGTGCTCGCGGAAGTCCGTGAGGGGCACGGGGGTCCCGAGCGTGGACGGCGCGCCGACGACGAAGCCGACCTCGGCCTCGATGTCGAGCTTGGTGGACGGGCCGAAGAGGGGCGCGGTGTCGGCGGGCGTCTTGCGCTGACCGGTGGGGCGCACCACGTCCGTGCCGGAGACCACGACGGTGCCGGACCGGCCGTGGTAACCGATGGGCAGGTGCTTCCAGTTGGGGGTCAGCGGCGTGGGCGCGTCCGGGCGGAACATCCGGCCCAGGTTCGACGCGTGGTGCTCGGAGGCGTAGAAGTCGACGTAGTCCGCGACCTCGAAGGGCAGGTGCAGGGTGACGTCGGAGAGGGGGTGGAGCAGCGGGCGGACGGCGTCGCGGTGGGCGGGGACCGTCACCCAGGCGGTGAGGGCGCGGCGGACGTCGCTCCACGTCCGGCGTCCGGCGGCGAGCAGCGGACCCAGCGTGGGCTGGGCGAGCAGCGAGACATAGGGCGAGCCGAGGGCGGCGGCGGCCGCGCCCGCGTCCAGGACGTACGAGCCGATGCGGACGCCGACCCGACGGCCGTCCGAGGCGGCGGCACCGGGCGCTGCTCCGGGCGCCGACCCGGTCGCGGAGTCCGTGGCGGACCCGGCCGGGGAGAAGACTCCGTACGGAAGGTTGTGCGGGCCGAAGGGGTCGCCCTCGGGGAGGTCGAGCGGGTTCTGCTCGGACATGCGTGCCTGCCTCGCTTTCCGGTCTGAGTGCCCCACACGTTACGTGGGATGCCTCTCCGGGGGCAGTGTCTAAAGAGTTCGCAATGTCCGGATGAACCAGGAGTGGAACGGTCAGTTCCTGCATAGCTTCCTTTAGGGGGACACGGACAGGGGTGGGTCCGGTTCGGCGCAGACGGACACGTGGGGGGACCCGTGACCATTTCAGGCGGCGGCATGGGATTAAGGCCTGACCGCGAAGTGCCCGGACTGCTTGTGAAGTTCGGCGACTATCCGCTGCACCACGGCGGTGTGGGGGCGATCCGCAGCCTGGGACGGCTCGGCATCCCCATGTACGCGATCACCGAGGACCGGCACACGCCCGCGGCCGCGTCCCGCTACCTCACCCGTGCGTTCCCCTGGCCGACCACCGGCGTCGAGGACCCCGCGTATCTGGTGGAGGGCCTGCTGCGGATCGGGCGGCGGATCGGCAGGCCGACGGTGCTGATCCCGACGGACGAGGAAGCGGCGGTGCTGATCGCCGAGCACCAGCGGGAGTTGCGGGACGCGGACTTCGGAGGCTTCCTGTTCCCGCCGGTCACGCCCGCGCTGCCGCGGCGCCTCGCCAGCAAGCAAGGGCTGCACGAGCTGTGCGTGGAGCACGGCCTGTCCTCGCCCGCGTCGGTGTGCCCGCAGAGTCAGGAGGACGTGGAGAAGTTCGCCGCGACGGCACGGTTCCCGGTCGTGGCCAAGAACCGGGAGGCGTTCCAGCGCCGTCAACAGCCCGCCGTGAACGGCACCACCCGCATCAACACGTCCGCGGGCCTGCTGGAGCTGGCCCGCGACTGGGGCGAGCGGCCCGGTGTGATCCTCCAGGAGTATCTGCCGCGCGAGCAGGCCGAGGACTGGGTCGTGCACGCCTACTTCGACACGGACTCCGCCCCGCTCGCCCTGTTCACCGGCGTGAAGGTCCGTTCCTGGCCGCCGCACGCGGGGATGACGGCGATGGCGTACGTCGTCGACAACCCGGAACTCGCGGATCTCGCCGCGCGTTTCATCAAAGAGATCGGCTTCACCGGAGTCATCGACCTCGACCTCCGCTTCGACCGCCGCGACGGTCAGTACAAACTGCTCGACTTCAACCCACGCATGGGCGCCCAGTTCCGCCTCTTCGAGAGCGAGTCGGGGATCGACGTCGTCCGGGCGATGCATCTGCATCTGACCGGCCGCCCCGTCCCCGAGGGGGAGCAGCGCGCGGGGCACCGCTATGTCGTGGAGAACATCGACCTGCCCGCCTATCTCGCCTACCGCCGCAGCGGCTATGTGACACCGCACGCGCCGTCCCGCGCCAGCGGCACGGAGCTGGCGTGGCTCGCGGCGGACGACATGCTGCCGGTCTTCACCATGCTCGCGCGCTTCGTACGGCCAGGAGCGAAGCATCTGTTCCAGCTGTGGCGGACCAACCGCCGCGGCGGCACGACCACGAAGTGACGGTGCGCCGTGCGACGGCACGGCGCACAGGACGTCCTGGGGAGGGACTTCGTGAATCAACCAGCGCAATCAGCGCAATCAGCGCAACCAGTGCAACCGGTCGCCGTCATCGGTGCGGGCCCCTACGGCCTGTCCACGGCGGCGCATCTGAGGGCCCGGGGCATCCCGGTGCGCGTGTTCGGCGAGCCGATGGTGAGCTGGCAGGCGCACATGCCCGCGGGGATGCTCCTCAAGTCGACACCCGTGGCGTCGAACATCGACGCCCCGCAGCCCGGCCACACCCTCGTCGACTACTGCGACGCGGCGGGCCTGCCCCGCCTCGTCACGGACGAGGACATCATCCCCGTCGAGACGTTCGTCGGGTACGGCCAGTGGTTCCAGCAGAAGATCGTGCCCGACCTGGAGCGGGTGCGGGTGGTCTCCGTCGACGCCCGGCCGGGCGGCGGCTTCGAGCTGAAGCTGGACTCCGGGGAGCAGTTCACCGCCCGCGCGGTCGTCGTCGCCACCGGCCTGTCCGGCCTGTCGCGGCTCCCGTCCGAGCTGGCCGCGGCCGTGCCGGACGGCCCCTCGCCCGCGGGCCCCGTCTCGCACAGCGCACAGCACCACGACCTCACGCGGTACGCGGGCCAGGACCTGCTCGTCGTCGGCGCCGGGCAGTCCGCCCTGGAGACGGCGGTGCTCGCGGCGGAGGCGGGCGCGCGGGTGCGCGTGGTGGCGCGCGGGCGGCGCTCGGTGGCGTTCGGCGCGCCGCCGTGGGACCAGCCGAAGCTGCGCCCGGAGTCCCCGTTCGGCCGCGCCTGGTCGCTGTACGCGTTCAGCTATCACGCCGGGGGGTACCGCCACCTCCCCGCCGCCACGCGGCACTACCTCACCCGTCGCGTCCTCGGCCCGCTCGGCGCCTGGTGGCTGCGGGAGCGGTTCGAGCGGAAGGTCGAGGCGCGCGAGGTGCGGCGCATCGTGACGACGGGCACCCGCGACGGCCGCCCCGTCCTCAGCCTCGAGACCCTCGGCGGCCGGGCCAGGGAGCTGGCGGCCGACCACGTCATCGCGGCGACGGGCTATCGCGTGGACCTCGCCGCCCTCAGCTTCCTCGGCCACGGCCTGCGCGCCCGCCTCGCCACCAGTCGCGGCACGCCCAAGCTGGGCGCGGGCTATGTCTCTTCGGTCCCCGGCCTGTACTTCACGGGCATGCTCGCCGGGTCGTCGTACGGACCGGTGATGCGGTTCGTGTGCGGCACGGAGTTCGCCTCGCCGCGTCTTGCGGGGCATCTGGCGGCGGCCCACCGGGGGGTGTGAATGCGGGCCCGGCGCGCCGGGCCCAGTGCTCGACCGTCACCGTCCGGGCTCGGCCCAGGGTCCGGCGGCCGGCGTCCGGGAGGTCAGGGCTCAGCGCTCGACCACCGGCATCGGCGCGGGCTGGGCGTCGCGCATGCGCTCCGGCGTCCAGTACCCCGCCGCGTCGGTCCCGCCGTGCTCGACCTCGCCGGTCGTGGTGTCCGACGCCTTGGCGGGCGCCTTGCCGGGCTTCTTGCCGGGCGTCGTGGGGGACTCCTTGCCGGTCTTCGTACGCGAGGCGTCCGACGTGTGCGACGTGTCCGACACCGCGGCCCCCGCGCCCGGGCGGGACTCCCTGCCGGTGCCGTCCGAGTCCGCGGCCGCTGCCTGCCAGGTGAGCAGCGCCGTGAGCAGCGCGGCGGACGCGGCGGCGGTGAGGGCGAGCTTGCGGGCCGGACGGAGAGTCATGTCGTTCCTTCGTGTCAGGTGACGTTCGTGCCAGGTGACGTACGGAGGCCTGCCCGCGTACGGGAGACCGGCTTGCCCCTGTGCGACGTGCGCGCGGCGCGAACGGTTCCCCGCGCTACTGCTGCACCTCGCGCACCCAGGCCCGCAGCCCCGCCATGAACCCCTCCCGCTGCTCGGCGGGGAGCCCCGCGAGGGCGCGGAGCAGCGGCTCGCCCCGGCGGGCGACGAACGACTCCAGGAGCGGGCGGTACTCCTCGGCGAGGGACACGAGGACCCGGCGGCGGTTCGTCTCGTCCGGGGCGCGCGTGACGATGCCGGCGCGCGCGAGGCCCCCGACCAGTTCGCTCGCCGTCGGCAGGGACACCTGGAGCCGGTCGGCGATGCCGCTGACGGTCAACGGCCCGTCGGCCGCGAGGAGCTGAGGCAGGACCGCGCCGTGACGCGGGGTCAGGCCGTGGCTGTCCATGGCCTCCCGCAGCGGCTCCGGCATCAGCGCGCTCACGGCCGCCCCCCGGAAGTACGGCTCCAGGAGCGGCACGAGCCCCACGATCCGGATCTCGACGGGGGTGAGGGGGTGCTGGGCGGATCCGGCCCCCGGCTGCTCCGGTTCTTGCGCGCTCTGCATTCCGCGAGTGTAGTTTGTTTGGATCCCCGAACTGTTTGGGTATCCAAAGTATTACGAGCCCTGTGCGGACCACGAGCTTTCTGAAGGTGAGTGAGCATGCCGTCGATCAGCTACTACGAAGCCGTCAATGACGCGTTGGAACGACTGGAGGACCTCGGGTACGAGCGCGGCGTCGGCGTCGACCTCGCCAACCACGGGCCCATGGGTGCCGAAGCCGTCGCGGTGCTCGGGCACGGCGACGAGGTGGCCGGCTGGATCGGGCGCTATCGGCGCGCCCTCGACCACCACGAGCCCCCGGCCGCGCGCTTCGCCCTCGACCCCGGAGACGAGTCGTCGTGGCGGCAGGCGCTGGGTGATTTCGGCCGTGCGGGGGACTGGGAGCGGCTGTTCGCGCGCGAACTCGCCACCGCCGCCTGGCGGGACGTCCTCGCCCACTGGTGGCCGCGCCTGCTCCCCGGCCTCTTCGCCGGCCTGACGCACGGCCTCATCCGGACGGCGCACGCGGTGCGGGGTCTCTCCGTCGCCGGGGAGAAGCCGACGCCGCTCCAGCTGGACGAGCTGGCCAGAGGCCTGGCGTACTGGGCCGCCCGGTATCGGGCCCTGCCCGGCACCCCCGCCCTGCACGGCCCCCGCACAGTCCCGGAGGCCGTCGCCGCGCTGCCCCGCGTGCCCCTCGAAGGACCACGTGGACCAGCCGTGGCCCTCGGCCGCATCGAGACCCTCGACCGACTCCCCGGATACGCGGAGTCGTTGGAGTGGCTGGCACCGCACCCGGCGTCCCGGCTGCTCAGCGACATGACGCTGCAGTTCGCCGATGTGTATCTGGGCCACCCCGAGGTCTTCCCGGTCCCCCTCGTCCACGGCCTCACCGCCCCCGCTGCGGCCCGCCTCGTACTGCCGCACCTGCCACAGGAGTTGTACGAGCCGACGCTCGCGCGACTGTGGCAGGTCCAGTCGGCCTTCCTGCTGGCCTTCACCACCGACCGGCGCGACGAGGAGTCGTCGGCCTGGCAGGCCGAGGCCGACGACCTGCCCCCGCTCGACGAACTGGGCGCCCGGGCCGTCGAGCACGGCGACGAGCACGTCATCAAGTTCACGGAAGGCTGCCTCCGGGAGTACGCACTGCGGCCCGACCCCCGCTATCCGGCGGCGGCGTACGCGGCACAGCGCCGCATACCCCGCCTGGACGCGGGCGGAGGTGTGGCGGGGGTGTCGGCGGGGACGGCGGACTAGTCGGAGGGGGTTGGGGCTGGGGCTGGTGACGGAGGGGGCTGGTCGACGGGGAAGGCGGGCCGAGGGGCGGCCGGGCCGGGGTGGGCCGGGGTGTGGTGGGTTGGAGCACGCGGGGACGCGATGGGCCGGGGCAGCCTGGGGCGACGGGCCGGGGCAGGCCAGGGCGTGGCGGGCCAGGCGGGCCGGGGTGTGGTGGGTCGGATGGGCCGGGGCGCCGAGAGCCAGAGCAGGGCAGGGCAGGGCGGTGCAGGCCGGGGCGCGGCGGGCCAGGGCGTCGCGGGCCAAGACATGGCGGCCCTCGGTGCGGACTGCCCGCCCGCGTGCGGGAGTTCGGGCCCGGCGTGAAGGCGTGCGCGCGGCCGTGGGGCGGTTCGGCGCGACTCGGGTGGCGTGGGACGGCTCGGGTGGGGTCGGGTGGGCCTGGGTGGGGTCGAGTGGGCCCGGGTGGGGTCGGGTGGGGTCGAGTGGGTCCGGGTGGGGTCGGCCCGGGTGGGGTCGGTCCGGCGAGGGCGATCCGGGGCCGCCTCGTTCCGGTGAACCCGGAGCGGGCCGACGGGGCCAGCGCACGGATGTGCCCCGGGCGCGCGTCACCGGGCGTAGCCGGGCCCACACCCCGGTGTCTGCCGGGAGTGCGCCCGGCGCACCCGATCCGTCACAGCTCCTGCCACACGGCTTACCGACCGGCGTCAGATCCGTATTCTTCGGATCATGGCCGTTCCCCTCGCATATGCCCTCATCGCCACTGACCTCGACGGAACCTTGCTGCGCTGCGACGACACGGTGTCCGACCGGTCGCGCAGGGCGCTGGCCGCCGCGAGCGAGGGCGGCGCACGGCACCTCGTCGTCACCGGACGTCCCGCGCCCCGCGTGCGCCCGCTCCTGGAGGAGCTCGGCTGCGACGGTCTTGCGGTGTGCGGGCAGGGCGCCCAGTTGTACGACGCCGGGAGTGGCCGCATGGTCTGGTCGGTGACGCTGGACCGGGAGCTGGCCGAGGCCGCGCTCGGGAAGATCGAGGCCGAGGTCGGGCAGGTCTTCGCGGCGGTCGACCAGGACGGCGTGGACGGCCTGACGCTGATCGAGCCCGGGTACGAGATGCCGCACCCGACGCTGCCTGCGGTGCGGGTGCCCCGGCGCGACGTGCTGTGGGAGGAGCCGATCAGCAAGGTGCTGCTGCGGCACCCCGCGCTCGCGGACGACGAGTTGGCGGCGGTGGCCCGTGACGCGGTGGGGTCGCTGGCGACCGTGACGATGTCCGGGCCCGGCACGGTGGAACTCCAGCCGTGCGGCGTCACCAAGGCGACGGGGCTCGCCCTCGCGGCGGAGCGGCTGGGGCTGACTGCCGCCGACACGATCGCCTTCGGGGACATGCCGAACGACATCCCCATGTTCGCGTGGGCCGCGCACGGGGTGGCCATGGCCAACGCCCACCTCGAACTCAAGGCGGTGGCGGACGAGTTGACCGCGTCCAACGAGGAGGACGGGATTGCGGTGGTGCTGGAGCGGCTGCTGGGGTGAGGGGCGGGGGCGCGGCTCGCCCCGGTGCCGTGACCCGGGCCCCGTACCTCGGCAGCCTCGCCCGCCCCGCCCCGCCCCCGCCCCGGCCCTGCCCTAGCCCCGCCCCGGCCTCGGCCCGGTTTCCAGCCCTCGGCCCGGTCTCCAGCCCTCGGCTCCGGCCCGACTCCTGGACCATGGCCGGAAACGTACACGCGCCGGATCTCTGGCCGGATGTCGTCACCGTCCTCCGGCGGGATCCGGAGCCGGGTGGACAGGGTGCGGCGGTGTCGGCCCGGGGGTGCGCCCCGGTTCGGTGCGCGTACCGGCGGTGTGCCGGGAGTGGGTGGAGGGACGGGACGGGTGGTGGCGGGGCGTCCGATGGAGGGAGGCATCACTCCCTTCATGTGGGGCACATCGTTCTCTGTGGAGTATTTCGGTCATTCCATGTCTATCGGGCACGCTGGTCTCCTCTGCTCGGGCAGGCGCTCGCTGTGATCGAAAGGCGACCGGATACGCTGACTTGAGTGATGGCAGCGACACATCGACAAACCGTGTCATCGACGAATGATCGACCGAGTGATCGACTTGTGATCGTCAGCAGACAGGAGAACCCCTCGTGACCGTCGTCGGGCCCTTCGGGCTGAGCGTGCGGGACCAGGCTCTCGAAGCCGATGTCCAGGCCGGGTTGGCGGCTGTCGAGGAAGGCCTGCTCGAGGCCACCAAGAGCGAGGTCCCCTTCATCACCGAGGCCGCGCAGCACCTCGTGCGCGCGGGCGGCAAACGTTTTCGGCCACTCCTGGTGATGCTCACGGCCCAGTTCGGCGACCCGTACGCCCCCGGTGTGGTGCCGTCCGCCGTGGTCGTGGAGCTGACGCACCTCGCGACGCTGTACCACGACGACGTGATGGACGAGGCCGATGTGCGCCGCGGGGTGGCCAGCGCCAACCAGCGCTGGGGCAACTCCGTGGCGGTCCTCACCGGCGACTTCCTGTTCGCGCGCGCGTCCCACACGCTGGCCGACCTCGGTCCGGAGGCCGTCCGGGTCCAGGCCGAGGCGTTCGAGCGGCTCGTCACCGGGCAGATCCTGGAGACTGCGGGACCGTCCGACGGGCGTGACCCCGTCGACCACTACCTCGAAGTGCTCGCGGGCAAGACCGGTTCGCTGGTCGCGGTCGCCTGCCGGTTCGGCGCGATGATGTCGGGGGCCGACGAGACGGTCGTGGACGTGCTCACGCAGTACGGGGAGCGGCTCGGGGTCGCCTTCCAGCTCGCCGACGACGTCCTCGACATCGCGTCCGAGTCCACCGAGTCCGGGAAGACGCCCGGCACCGACCTGCGGGAAGGGATTCCCACGCTGCCGGTGCTGCGGCTGCGGGAGCGGGTCGCGCGGCTCGGGCTCGCGGAGGACGTCGCGCTGTGCGAGCTGCTCGACTCCGACCTCACGGACGACGCTCGGCACGCCGAGGCGCTGGCGCGGCTGCGGGTGCATCCGGCTCTTGAGCTGGCTCGGCGGGACACGGTGCGGTACGCCGAGGAGGCTCGGGCCGCTCTGGCCCCGCTGCCCGAGTGCGACGCCAAGGCGTCGCTGGTCGAGCTCTGTGACCTGGTGGTCCACCGCGCGGGGTGAGGCTCGGGGCTGCGCCCCTTGCCTCGCCGTGCCCCTCTCCTCACGTCAAAGGCGCCGTAGAACTGGGCTGTGCCCACCCTCCCCCAAGCTCTCGGCTTCGCTCGAGCAGGGGGGACCCCCATCGCCTTCTGGGCGGCCCAGCTGCCCACAGCGAGCAACACGCACGACAGGTCGCGTGACGCAGGTCACATGAAATTCCTCAGCTTGGATTGAGTCCAGGCTCGGATCCGTTCCGTACTCATGCCCAGAAGCTGACGCAGGGGGCGTCGGCTGAGGAACGGGGAGATTTCACGTCATGGGCGCTATCAGTACTTCTGCGAAGAACCGCCGCCGCACCCTGATCGTCACCGGTGTCGCGGTCGCCGCGGCCGCCGGCGTCGCCGCCGCCGTCCTGCCCGCGACGGCCGACAGCGGGAGCGAGGCGAAGGGCTCCAAGGGCGCCGCGCACGGCGGGGCACACGGCGGGGACGCCGTCGAGGTGCGGAGCAGCACCGCGAGCCGCGGCGGCTCCCTCTTCGTGGCCAGCATGAACGGGGCCAACGAGGTGCCCGCGCAGGGCGGTCCCGCCGTCGGGGACAAGGACGGCGCGGCCCTGCAGTTCGTGAAGGTCAAGGGCGACAAGGTCAGCGTCACCGTCAAGTGGCGCGGCACCGCCAAGCCGTCCGCGCTCCACATCCACCAGGGCGTCAAGGGCACCAACGGCGGCATCAAGGTCGACTTCACCAAGCTGCTCGCCAAGGCCGAGCACCAGCGCGTGACCGGCACGGTCAAGGTCGCGGACGCCGCGCTGCTCAAGCAGCTCAAGGCGAACCCGAACGGCTTCTACGCCAACCTGCACACCGCCGAGTTCCCCGGCGGAGCCGTCCGCGGCCAGCTCCACAAGGTCACCGCGAACGTCTCCCTGGACGCGGCCGCCCGCAGCTTCCAGGCCTCCGTGCTCAAGGGCAAGCAGATCTACCAGTGCAAGAAGGCCGAGGACGGCTCGGGCGGCCGCACCTTCCAGCAGCGCGACGTCCGCGCAACCCTCGGCGGCCACATCGCCCACGACTTCGTCGCGCCGAACTCCGGCACCCCGCGCTGGGTCGCGCCGGACCGCAGCGGCGTCACCGGCAAGCTCATCTCCAAGACGCCCAACGGCGCGAAGAACATCGCCGAACTCGACCTGAAGGCCAAGCAGGTCGGCAAGAAGCGCGGGCTGCTCGCGGGCACGACCGAGATCCTGCGCCTGAACACCGTCGGCGGCGTCCAGCCGTCCGGCAGCTGCGCCAAGGGCAAGATCGCGGCCGTTCCGTACGGCGCGGACTACGTCTTCGTACAGCGCTGAGACCTGCGGGTACGGGCTCAGGGGCAGAACCAGACCATGTGACGCACGTGTGCGGAACTCCCCCGTGACGCACGGTCGTCACCATCCCGGGCGGCACCTCCCCTTACGGGACGGGGGAGGTGCCGCCCCTTTTTGTCATCCCAGAGCAGTACGCGGACTTGCTCCCGGGGTCTGACGCTTCCGCGTGGCCGATTTGGTCGGATGGAGACAGACGAAGACAGGTACCGACAACCACATCCTGACCAATTCGGGTGAGAATGGCGGCGCGGGGTGGACGAGTGCACGCGAGGAACGAATCGCCGCCGCCGACGACGGAGGTAAGGCACACAATGGCACCGTACGAACCGGAGCAGGACACCACCGAGGCAGACGAGCTCAGCGCGGGCCGCCGCAAGGCCGTGCGCTATGTCGTCCCGCTCGCGGTGGCGGGGGTGGCCGCGGCGACCATCGGGCTCGTCCCGGCGCTCGCCACCTCGGGTGACCCGGATCTGCCGGACATCACCGCACAGGAACTCATCGAGAAGATCGCCGCGTCGGACACCGAGCAGCTCTCCGGCACCGTGAAGATCAGCACCGACCTGGGCCTGCCGTCGTTCGGCTCCGGCATGACCGGCGGTTTCGCGCCGGGCGCCGGGGGCGGCGGTGACGACGAGGGCGGCAAGGGCGGCAAGGGCGGGGCCGACCCGAGCGCCAAGCTGATGGAGCTGGCCTCCGGCACGCACACCCTGCGGATCGCGGCCGACGGACCCGACAAGCAGAAGCTGTCGGTGCTCGACGACGCCGCCGAGTACAGCCTGATCCACAACGGCGACGACGTCTGGGCGTACGACAGCGCGTCGAACGAGGCGTACCACTCCAAGGACGGCGGCGGCCACGCGGACAGCGGCAAGGGCGACCGGAAGGACCTGCCGAAGGAACTTCCCGCCACGCCCAAGGAGTTCGCCGAGCAGGCCCTGAAGGCGGCCGACGAGTCCTCGACGTCCGTGAAGGTCGACGGCAGCGCGCAGGTCGCGGGCCGTGACGCCTACCGCCTGGTGCTCAAGCCGAAGGACTCCGGTTCGACGGTCGGCCAGATCACCATCGCGGTGGACGAGAAGACGGGTACGCCGCTGAAGTTCACGCTGTCCCCGGCCGGCGGCGGTTCCGCGGTCGTCGACGCGGGCTTCACGAAGGTCGACTTCGGCAAGCCCTCGGCGTCCACGTTCGACTTCAAGCCGCCGAAGGGCACGAAGGTCACGGAGGAGGGCGCCGAGTCCAAGAAGCCCGGCCACCGCGGCGGGGACTTCGAGGGCGAGGGCCCCGAGGGCCTGAACGTCATCGGCGAGGGCTGGACGTCCATCGCCGAGCTGAAGATGCCGGGCGGCCAGGGCCTGCCGACGTCGGCCGCCGGTTCCGACGAGGTGCCGCGGGAGGCGGCGAAGTTCCTCGACTCCCTCGGCGACAAGGTGAACGGCGACTTCGGCTCGGGCACGGTCTTCAAGACCCGCCTGATCAACGCCCTGGTCACCGACGACGGCACGGTGTACGTCGGCGCGGTCACGAAGGACGCGCTGGTCAAGGCGGCGAACGCGGCCCGGTAGGGCCGGACGCCGTGAGCACGTGAGAGCGGGCGGGGGGGGGGGGGGGGGGGGGGGGGGGGGGGGGGGGGGGGGGGGGGGGGGGGGGGGTGGGGGGGGGGGGGGGGGGGGGGGGGGGGGGGGGGGGGGGGGGGGGGGGGGGCGGGGGGGGGGGGGGGGGGGGGGGGGGGGGTGCGCTGGGGGGGGGGGGGGGGGGGGGGGGGTCCCGGCCCCGGCCCCCCCCCCCCCGCCGCCCATCGTTCAGCCCAACGTTCAACGGGAGGAAGCCGGTGCCGAGCACCACGGGCGGGACCAGGGGCAGCGTGATCGAGACGTCCGGCCTGACCAAGCGGTACGGCAAGCACCTCGCCGTGGACGGCCTCGACCTCAGCGTCCCCGGCGGCAGCGTCTTCGGGTTCCTCGGCCCCAACGGCTCCGGCAAGACCACGACGATCCGCATGCTGATGGGCCTGATCGAGCCGACTTCCGGCCGCGCCAAGGTCCTCGGCCGCCCCATGCCGTTCGAGACCCGCCGGGTCCTGCCGCACGTGGGCGCGCTCATCGAGGGCCCCGCGCTCTACGGCTTCCTGTCGGGCCGCGACAACCTCCTGCGGTACGACTCCGCCGACCCGACCGCCGACCCCCGCACCCGCAAGGCGCGCGCCGACGCGGCCCTGGACCGGGTCGGCCTGACGGCGGCCGCGGGCAAGAAGGCCAAGGCGTACTCGCTCGGCATGAAGCAGCGCCTCGGCCTGGCCGCCGCCCTGCTGCAGCCGCGCGAGCTGCTGGTCCTCGACGAGCCGACGAACGGGCTCGACCCGCAGGGCATGCGGGAGATCCGCTCCCTGGTGCGGGAGCTGGCGTCCGACGGCACCACCGTCTTCCTCTCCTCGCACCTCCTGGACGAGATCGAGCAGGTCTGCACGCACGCGGCGGTGATGGCCCAGGGCCGTCTGATCACCCAGGGCCCGGTCGCCGAACTCGCGGCCGGCGCGCGCGGACGGCTCTCGGTGACGACCCCGGACACCGGCGACGCGGCCCGCGTCCTGAAGGAGCTCGGCGTGGCCGACCTGGTCGTCACCGAGGACCGTGTCACGGGCGAGCCGCCCGGCACGGACCTCGCCGACGTGAACGCCGCACTGGTCGAGGCGGGCGTCCGCGTCCGTGGATTCGGCGTCGAACGGGCCTCCCTGGAGGACGCGTTCGTCGCGCTGACGGGAGAGGGATTCGATGTCGCGGGCTGAAGTGACGGCCGGGGCGAGCGCCACGACGGCGGCGACCGAGGGTGCCGCGCGCCCCGTGCGCCTCGCCTGGACCCTCGGCCTGTTCCGCAGCGAGCTGTCCCTCACCTTCCGCCGCTGGCGCACCCTCGCGCTGCTCGCGGTGCTCGCCGCCGTGCCCGTGCTCGTCGGCATCGCCGTGAAGATCGAGACGAGCGACGGCGGCTCCGTCGGCGGCGGCGGTCCCGACGGGGGCGACGGGCCCGCGTTCATCGCGCAGGTCACCAACAACGGCCTGTTCCTGGTGTTCACGGCGCTGGCGGCGACCCTGCCGTTCTTCCTGCCGATGGCGATCGGCGTCGTCGCGGGCGACGCCATCGCGGGTGAGGCGAGCGCGGGGACGCTGCGCTACCTGCTGGTGGCACCCGCGGGCCGCACCCGTCTGCTGCTCGCCAAGTACGCGGCCGCGCTGACGTTCTGCCTGGTCGCGACGTTGGTGGTGGCGGCGTCCGCGCTTGCGGTGGGGGCGTTGCTGTTTCCGCTGGGGGAGGTCACGACGATCTCCGGGACGCGGATCAGCTTCTCGGACGGGCTGCTGCGGGCCCTGCTGATCGCGCTGGTCGTGGCCGCCTCACTGATCGGGGTCTCGGCGCTCGGCCTGTTCGTCTCGACGATGACGAGCAGCGGCATCGCCGCCATGGCGACGACCGTGGGCCTGCTCATCACCGTCCAGATCGTCGACCAGATCCCGCAGCTGCACGCGATCCACCCGTATCTGTTCTCGCACTACTGGCTGTCGTTCGCCGACCTGATGCGCGATCCCGTCTACTGGGACGACCTGGTGAAGAACCTCGGCCTCCAGGCGCTGTACGCGGGGGTGTTCGGCTCGGCGGCGTGGGCGCGGTTCGGGGCGAAGGACATCGCCTCCTAGCCCGGGGACGTCGCCTCCTGGCCCGGGGACGTCGCCTCCTGGCCCGGCCCGCTCGCCGCCCGCGGCCTACTCGCTGTAGTCCGAGGAGGTGAACGGGAACGTGGCCAGCGGGACGTCCTCCTGGGCGAAGAACGTCTTGGCGCGCGCCAGGGCCTCGGTGTCGTTCAGGACGTGCCCGGGCCGGGTGCCGTTGCCGAGCAGGACGCCGCCGAAGCGCATCGGGAAGAACGCGGCGGTGTTGCGCAGCGTGCCGACCAGCGGGTCCGCGGCGGCCTCGTTGCGGTCGGCGAGCGCGGTCACGCCCCACAGGGTGCGCTTGGCCATCTCGTCCTTGAAGTCGAGGCCGGGGACCTCCAGCCAGGCGTCCCAGAAGTCGAGGTAGCGCTTGACGGTGGCCGAGAGCGAGTACCAGTACAGCGGCGACGCGATCACGACGTCCGTGGCGGCGAGGGTGGCGTCCAGGAGCAGCGCCTCGGTGTCGCCCTCCGGGCGGGGGCGGGCGCGCGGGACGGAGTCGTCGTGCCGCAGGTCCTTGAAGTCGGGGAGCGGGTGGTCGGCGAGGTCGATCCAGCGCTGTTCGACGTCCGCGGGCAGTTGCTCGGCGGCCTTGCGGGCAAGGATGGCGGTGTTGCCGTCGGGGCGCGCGCTGCCGTGGACGAAGAGGAAGCTGCGGGTGGCCATGGGTCTCCCTGGGATGACGTGCGCGCTGCTTGCGCACAGCGAATGCCTGCGCATGCACTATATGCACGCGCAAGCATTCGCGTCCAGGGGCTCTACGACCGGAGCCCTACGTCCGGGGACCTAGGAGGAGAGCCCCCACACCGCGTACGCGACCGCGTCGCTGTTGCGGTCGATCGCCGTGTTGTTGATGTTCGCCGTGGTGTCGCACGACGCGTGGTAGCAGCGGTCGAACGCCTGGCCCGCCGTGCCGCCCCACTTCTGGGCCTGGGCCGAGGACTTGGCGGTGCTGGCGCCGGAGAAGATGCCGCCGACCGGGACGCCCGCGTTCTTGAACGGCGCGTGGTCGGAGCGGCCGTCGCCCTCGCGGTCCGGCTCGGTGCTGACGTTCAGGCCCGAGTAGTACGCCTTGAAGGTCCGCTCGATGGTGGGGTCGTCGTCGTAGACGAAGTAGCCCGGGTTCGGCGAGCCGATCATGTCGAAGTTCAGATAGCTCTTGATCTTCGTGCGCTCGGCCGCGGGCAGGCCGCGGACGTAGTTCGAGGAGCCGATCAGGCCCAGCTCCTCGGCGCCCCACCAGGCGAACCGCAGGTGCTTGGTGGGCTTGTACTGCTCACGGGACACCGCGAGCGCGGTCTCCAGGACGGCGGCCGAGCCGGACGCGTTGTCGTTGATGCCGGCGCCGCGGCTGACGCTGTCGAGGTGCGATCCTGCCATCACGATCTGGTTGGCGTCGCCGCCGGGCCAGTCGGCGATCAGGTTGTAGCCGACGCGGCCGCTGGTGGTGAACTGCTGCACGGTGGTGGTGAATCCGGCGGCGTCCAGCTTGCCCTTGATGTAGTCGATCGAGGCCTTGTAGCCCGCGCTGCCGTGCGACCGGGTGCCGCCGTTGGCGGAGGCGATCGACTGGAACTGCGAGAGGTGGGCCTTGACGTTGGCCACGGGGATGTCCGGGGCGGCCGCGCGCGGTGGCGCGGACGTGCCGGTGGATCCGGTGGCCGCGGTGGATATCGCGCTGGTCGTCAGAAGTGCGGCGGCGGCGATGACGGCCGCGGCCGCGCTGCGTCCGGTGACGGAGAGTCTCATGTGGGGGGCTCCGGCTTTCCGTGAGTTGAATTCCGAATGAGCCTGGAGTGCCCGATGGTGGAGTGGTGTTGAGTTCACGTCAAGAGCGGGATCCGGACGGAGTGTTCCGGATACCGGTTCGCCGGATCACCGCGCCGGACCCCCAATCTCCGCGTGTACGAAGGAAATTCACAGGCCAGGCGGTACGAGAACGCGCCAGCTGCGCGCGTACGTGTCCGGCACCGCGACCCGCACCCAGTCCCTGGCCCAGGCCGGCGCCGGATGCTCCCGCAGCACCAGCACGCCGGGCCGCCGCCGGTCCCCGGGCCGTCGCTCGTGCGCGCGCGGGGCGGGCTCGCAGCCGGCCACGTACGCCAGCGGGATCACCGACGTGTTGCCGCCGAGCAGACAGGGCGGCCGCACCCCCCGCTCGTGCACGACCGCGGCCACCCGCGCCCAGTCCTCCCGCGCCTCGGACTGGATGTGGGCGTTGGAGCTGACGAGGGTGCCCTGCATGGCCAGATGCCCGGCGAGCAGCCCCGCGAGCACGCCCCCGGCCAGCGCGGGCCGCCGCGCGGCGCGGGCCCGCCGCACCGCCGTGAGCACCCCGAGCGCCGCGGGCACCGCGAGCAGCGCGTGGGTGGGCAGCAGGAACCGGGGCGCGGTGTAGGGCACCACGAGGACGTAGGGCAGCGCGGCGCACAGACCCACGGCCAGGGCCAGCCACGCCGCCGTCGCCGTCTGCCGGAATCGCCGCGCCGACCACAGCCCGAGCGGCACGAGCGCGGCGAGCAGCACCCACCACGTCAGCGAGGGCACCCGCACCCCGTCGCCCTCGCACGGACGGCACAGCAGGGGCCCGTCGATCGCCGTGAACTGGTGCAGGAGCGAGTCCGTGAACCGCAGCCCGCCCTGCACTTCGCTGGCGTCGCTGAGCCGTTCGCGGACGCCACCGAAGCGAACGTACGCCTCGATGGCCCACGGCAGCAGACCCGCGCCGAGGCCGCCGAGCACGGCGAGCGTCCGGGCGCGCGAGCGCCACAGCGGCACCAGGACGGCGGCGGCGAGCAGCGGCACGGCCACGGAGACGCCGTCGTTGGGCCGCATCAGGGTGGCGACGAGGACTCCGGCGGCGATGCCCGCACAAGCGCGCGGGCCGGGGCGGCGGCGCAGGAAGAGGCCGACGGCGGCCGCCGTGCCCATGGCCGTGTAGTGGTTCGGCATCGCGGCGTCGGCGTAGAACACGGCCGTCCACAGGGTGCCGTACAGCGCGGCCGCGATCCCCGCCGCGTACGGCAGCCGCGGCAGCGACCGCAGCCAGGGCCGGAAGCCCAGGTACAGCGCGGCGGTCGCGAGGGCCGTCAGCCACATCCGCAGCAGCACGACCGAGTCGCTCCAGGAGGCGACGGGCGCGAGCAGCACGGGCACGCCCCGGGTGCGGGGCGCGCTGAAGGGCACGCCGGGCGCCTGGTCGGGGGCGTAGGGGCCGAAGCGGCTGGCGTAGACGAGTTCGTCCCAGCCGAGCCGCAGGTCGAGGGGGACGAGGGCCAGCGAGGCGAGGGCGAAGAGGGCGCACACGGCGACGAGCAGCCGGTGGGCCAGTCGTTCGCGGTCGCGACGCTCGGCTCGGCTGCTCTGCGATTTCCACTTCTCGACGACGGCCACGGGACCACGGTAGGAAACGGGAGGTGGACTCAGGCAGTACATAAGTTGTCGGGCGTGGCGTGGAAGCGCTGTCCGTGCGGGGCGGCGATGCCGGTGGGGCGGGCGTGCGGCGGGTGCGGCGCGGGAGCCGTGCGGTGCACGGCGTGGGCTGTTCGGGCGAAGGCCCCTGCCGCCGCCAGGATGAGCCCATGCACATAGGTATCGCGCTGCCGCAGTACGGAACCCACGCCCGCGCCGAGATCGTCGCGCCCTTCGCGCGGGACGCGGAGGCCGCCGGGTTCGACTCGCTCTGGGTCGGCGACCGTTCGCTGACCCCGGTCGAGCCCAGCGACCTCTACCCCGGACACACCCCGGAGCACCCGTACCCGGCCGAGTACAAGACCTTCCTCGACCCGCTCGTCGTGCTCACCGTCGCCGCCACCGCCACCACCCGGGTCCGGCTCGGCACGAGCACCCTCAACGCCCCCTGGTACCCGCCCCTGCTCCTCGCGCGCTCGCTCACCTCCCTGGACCGGGTCAGCGGCGGCCGCCTGGACGCCGGGCTCGGCATCGGCTGGATGCGGGACGAATACACGGCTGTGAACGCCGACTTCGGCAGGCGCGGGGCCCGCCTGGAGGAGATCCTCGACGTCCTGGAGGGCATCTGGGCGCAGGAGGTCTTCGGGCACAAGGGCGAGCACTGGGAGATCCCGCGCTCGTACGTCGGGCTCCGCCCCGTCCAGCACTCCGGGCCGCCGCTCTACCTGGGCGGGTTCAGCCCGGCCGCGATGGCCCGGGTCGGCCGCAGGGCCGCCGGGTGGGTCGGGGTCTCGCTGCCCGCCGAGGCGCAGGCGGGGCTGTGGGGGATCGCGCGGCGCGCCGCCGAGGACGCGGGCCGGGACCCGGACGAGCTGCGCCGCCGGATCCGGCACAACCCGAGGCCCGGGGCGACGGCCGAGGACATCGCCGCCGTGCTGCGCGGGGTGCGGGACACGGGGGCGGAGAGCTGCTTCGTGGACCTCCAGCAGTGCGTGCGGGAGCCGGAGGAGGCGCTGGAGCTGGGGAGCGCGGTGCTGGAGCGGGTGCGGCGGGGTTAGGGCCCGCCCCGACGGGTGCGGCGAGTCCGGGCCCGTCCGGCGGGTGCGGCGAGTCCGGGCCCGTCCGGCGGGTGGCGCGGCCCCGTACCGGCCCTTCCGCGACGAGGCCCGTACCGGCCCGGTCCCGCGGGCCGGTACGGGGGAGTCCTCAGGCCGCGGCGGGGCGCCGCATCGCCCACAGGGCCGGGCCGCCGCCCGGCAGTTCGACCTCGCCGAGCACCGTGAAGCCGAAGTGCTCGTAGACCGGGATGTTGGCCGGCTTGGACGACTCCAGGTAGACCGGCAGGCCGTCCGCGTCGGCCTTGGCGAGGCCCGAGCGGAGCAGGGCGGAGCCGTGGCCCTGGCCCTGGGCGGCGGGGTCGGCGCCGACGACGGCCAGGTACCAGTGCGGCTCCTTGGGGCCGTGCTCGGCGGCAAGATCGACGGCCTCGCGGAACAGCGGCGCGCGGTCGCCCAGGATCTCCGTCAGCTCCTGGACGGTCCCGGCGTCCGGCACGGCCTTGTCCTGCGCGCCCGGCGGCACCCAGAACGAGGCGGCGGCCTCGGTGCGCTCGCAGACGCCGTGGCGGCCGTACTGCCGGGTGAAGATGGTGGCGAAGTACCGCCCGAGGCCCGCCTCGCGCGTGGCCTCGTCGGGGAAGAACCAGCGCATCATCGGGTCGTCGTCGAACGCGCGCGTCAGGGTGCGGCTGATCGCCGTGGCGTCGTCGAGCGTCGCGGGCCGCGGGGAATTGGCCGCACTCGCCGCATTCGTTGTATTGGTCATCGACATGCGGCTCATTGTGCACTTGGTGATCTTCGGTGCTCGGGCCAGGGGTATCTCTTCGCGCGTGCAAGGGTTTTGGCGGGTTCAGGGGCCGAAGCGGCGGCGGTACGCGGACGGGCTGAGGCCCGTCTCGCGGCGCAGGCGGGCCCGCAGGTTGGCCGCCGTGCCGAGGCCGCTCCGGTGGGCGACCACGTCGAGCCGCTCCTCGCCGCGCTCGATGAGGCGGCACGCGAACGCGGTGCGCTCGCCGTTCAGCCAGGCCAGCGGGGTCGTGCCGAGCTGTGCGCGGAAGCGCCGGTGCAGCGTCGCCGGGCTGACGGCGGCGCGCGCGGCGAGGTCGGGGACCGTGAGGGGTTCGCCGAGCCGCTCCTGGGCCCAGGCGAGCAGCGGCGCGAGCGACTCGTCGGGCACGTCGGGGACGGGGCGCTCCACGAACTGGCGCTGGCCGCCGTCCCGGTGGGCGGCGAAGACCAGGCGCCGCGACACGGAGTTGGCGACCTCCGCGCCGAAGTCGCGGCGCACGACGTGCAGTCCGAGGTCGAGCGCGGCGGCGCTGCCCGCGGCGGTGAGGATGTCGCCGTCGTCGACGAAGAGGACGTCCGGTTCGAGCTGGACGGCGGGGAAGCGGCGCCGGAAGTCGTCCGCCCACTGCCAGTGCGCGGTGGCCCGGCGCCCGTCGAGGACCCCGGCCTCGGCCAGCGTGAAGGCGCCGCTGCAGAAGCCGACGAGGCGGGCGCCGCGCGCGTGCGCCCTGCGGACGGCGGCGAGGACGGCGGGGCGGCGGGGGACCCAGGTGTCGGGGCGGTTCGGCACGATCAGGGTGTCCGCGGTGTCGGCCGCGTCGAGGGCGGCGACCCCGGTGAGGGTGAAGAAGCCGTCCCGCATCAGGGTGCGGGGCTCGGGGGAGCAGAGCGTGAACTCGTACAGCTCCCGGCCGAGTTCGGGCCTGCGCAGGCCGAAGATCTCGGAGGCGCAGCCCAGCTCGAAGGGGTTGGAGTTCTCGTCGACGATGACGACGACGCGGTGGAGGGGGTCGGCGGAGGGGGCGTCGGCGTGGGGCGGGCGGCCTGCCCCGGAGACGTGAGAGTTTTCTTGCGCCATATGCGATTTCTAGCACTCGTCGCGATCCCGGCCAAGGCCCACGATGAGTCCATGAGCAACGAAACCGCCGCCCACAGCCGCGACCCCATCGCCCTCCACGACGCCCTGGCCTCCTTCGACGCGCTGTGGAGCCCCCGCATCGTCACCCGCGTCAACGACTACGACGTCCGCGTCGCCAAGGTCGAGGGCGAGTACCTCTGGCACGTCCACGACGACACCGACGAGTTCTTCCTCGTCGTGGAGGGCGAGCTGGACATCGCCCTGCGCGACGCCGCGGGCGAGCGCACCGTCACGCTGCCCCGGGGCTCCGTCTTCACCGTCCCGCGCGGCACCGAGCACAAGCCGATCGCCCGCACCCGCGCCTCGATCCTGCTGTTCGAGCCCACGGGCACGCTGACGGTGGGGGACCGGCACGAGGAGGTCCCGGACTACGTGGACGCGACGACGGGCCACGCGCTGGCCTGACGGGCCGCCGCGCCACGGCCGCCCGGTGCCGGGCCGGCGCGACGCGCCCCCGCCCGGCCTACGTCAGACAGAACTCGTTCCCCTCCGGGTCGGCCATCACCACCCACTCGCCGCCCTGCTCCTGGACGTGCCGCAGCGCGGTCGCGCCCAGCGCCTCCAGGCGGGCCTGTTCCTTCTCGCGGGTGCCGGGCGCGGCGTGCACGTCCACGTGCAGGCGGTTCTTGCCGGACTTCGTCTCCGGGACGCGCTGGAAGAGCAGCCGCCGCCCGAGGCCGGTGCCGGTCTCCTCGTCGTACGGATCGTCCGGATGCCGTACGGCGATGAGGTCGCGGAAGCTGCGGCGTCCCCGGAAGTCGACGGTGTCGGCCTCCGTCACGGCGCCGAAACCGAGCAGTCGCTCGATCAGGGCGCTGTTGTCCTCGACCTCGTACCCCAGCGTCTCGCCCCAGAAGGCGGCCTGGGCGTGCGGGTCCTGCGCATCGATCACGAGTTTCCAGTGCAGGGTCATGCCTTCATCGTAACCACTTATAATGGTTATGTGCCGGACGAGAAGCGAGAAACCCGAGAAGCCAGGGAAAGCCGGGGCGGCCGTGAAGGCCGCGAAGGCGCGTCGGCGGGTGGGCCGGGGCGCCCGCCGGGCGTGATCATGCGGCCGCCGGACGGGCAGGTCTACCGCTTCGACCCCGGGGCGCTCTGTCTGGAACTGCTCGCGACCGGCGGCCCCGGCGAGTTCGCCCGCTTCGAGACGCTGCGCGCGCCCTCGGACCTGGCCGCGTGGGCGGCCGCGAGCCGCCTCGGCGGATGCCCCGGACTGACCGTCACGGAGGCCGAGTTGGCGTCGGCCAGGGACCTGCGCGACGCGCTGTTCCTGTTCACGGCCGACCACGCCCACGGCCGCCCCTGGGACCCCCGCCGCGTCGCGGCGCTCAATGCCGCCGCTGCCGCGACCCCGCTCGCCGCCCGCATCGAACCGGACGGCACCCGCGCCTGGACCCCCGGCGGCACCGGAACCCAGCTCCTCGCGACGGTCGCCCGCGACGCCGTCGACCTCTTCACCGGCCCGTACGCCCCGCGCGTACGCGAGTGCTCCGCCCACGACTGCTTCCTGCTCTTCGTGGACACCTCACGCCCCGGGCGACGGCGCTGGTGCGCGATGGAGCGCTGCGGGAACAGGGCGAAGGCGCGCACGCACCGGGCGACGCGCGCCGCTTCGGCGGACCCGGACAAGCCCTAGGGGAGCCCCGCCCCCGACTCCGCCTCCTCCTCTGCTGCCGCCCGCTCGTCGTACGCCGTCCGCGCCGCCGCGATCTCCCCCTGGTGCTGCTCCGTCCACGTCACCAGGGACTGGATCGTGTGGTGCAACGTGCCGCCGAGGGGCGTGAGTTCGTACTCCACGCGCGGCGGGACCACCGGATGCACCGTGCGGAGGACCAGGCCGTCGCGCTCCAGCTGGCGCAGGGTGACCGTCAGCATGCGCTGGCTGATGCCGTCGATCTCGCGCCGCAGCTCGGTGAAGCGCAGGCGGCGGCGGTCCAGGAGCGCGATCACGAGGAGCGACCACTTGTCGGCGACCCGGTCCAGGATCTGCCGTACCTGGCAGTCCTCGCGGGTGTCCCACTGGAAGGGATCGGCGTCGCCATAGTCCACGGTCGCGCCCACGGTGCCTTGGGAGTTACTCGGTGACTTCAAAGTGCCTTCTTCCATACCTGTCGATGCTGCCCCACGATTCCCTTGGTTACAAGAAGGAACCGGCCGTCGGTCGAGTAACCGACACCCCGAGGCCGACACCCCGAGACCAAGGAGTCCTCATGGGCGCCCGCGCCTGGGCACTGCTGCTCGTGCTCTGCGGAACGATCTTTCTGGAGGGCATCGACATCGCGATGGTCGCGATCGCGATCCCCTCGATCCGGTCCGACCTGGGCCTCTCGACCGGCACGGCGGCCTGGGTCGTCAGCGCCTACGTCCTCGGCTACGCGGGCTTCACCCTGCTCGGCGGCCGGGCCGCCGACCTGCTCGGCCGGCGGCGGATGTTCCTCGTCTGGCTCGGGGTCTTCCTGCTCTTCTCCGGCCTCGGCGGCTTCGCGACCGAGGGCTGGATGCTGGTCGTCGCGCGCTTCGTGACCGGCGTGGCCGCGGCGTTCATGACGCCCGCCGCGATGTCGATCATCACCACCTCGTACGCGGAGGGCCCCGACCGCAACAAGGCGCTCCTCGTCTTCGCCGGGACCTCGGCGGGCGGCTTCTCGCTCGGCCTGGTCGTCGGCGGGCTGCTCACCGAACTCGGCTGGCAGTGGGTGTTCTTCACGCCGGTGATCTTCGCGGCCGCGATCCTCGTGGCGGCGCTGCGGCTCATCCCGCCGGAGCCGCCCCGCGCCGGGACCGGGCCCTCGCGCCGGTTCGACCTGCCCGGGGCCGCGGCGGCGGCCGGGGCCATGCTGCTCCTCGCCTTCGGCGTCGTACGGCTCGAACACGGCTTCGCGGACTGGCCGTTGACGGTCGCCGCGGCCCTCGCGGGGCTGCTGCTCGTCGGGGCGTTCGTCCGCATCGAGCGGCGCACGGCGGACCCGCTGGTGCGCCTCGGGATCTTCCGTACGGGGTCCGTGGTGCGGGCCGGGCTCGGGGCGCTGCTCTACCTCGGGGCCTTCATGGGCTTCCAGTTCGTCCTGACGCTCTACCTCCAGGACCTGCGCGGCTGGTCGTCCTGGCAGACCGCCGTCGCGATGATCGTCCTCGGCTGCGACGTGATCCTCTCGCCGACGCTCACCCCGCGCCTGGTCCGGCGGTTCGGCAACGCGCGCGTGATCCTCGGCGGCTTCGTCATGGCCGCCGTGGGGTACGGACTCTTCCTGCCGGTCGGCGCGGACTGGCCGTACCTCGCGATGTTCCCGACGCTGCTGCTCGCGGGCACCGGCTTCGCGCTCACGCTCGGCCCGCAGATGATCGCGGCGACGGACGGCGTCGCCGAGCGGGAGCAGGGGCTCGCCAGCGGGCTCCTTCAGACGTCCACGCAGTTCGGCGCGGCGATCGGCATCTCGGCCGTGACGGCCGTCTACGGCCTGGTCTCCGGGGGCGCGCACGCGCACGGGGGCGGGGCGGCGGACGCGGATCTGGCGGCGTTCCGCTGGGCGCTGGTCGTGCCGGTGGTCATGGCGGTCCTGGGCACGGTCGTCGCGATGGTCGGCGTGCGGACGAGTCGGCGCGGCGGGCGCGGTGGTGCGGTGGGCGCCGGGCCCGGGAGCGGGGCAACAGGCGGGCGGGGCAAGGGCGCAGGCCCGTCCCGCACGGTCGCGGGCAGCGCTCAGCCCGCCGCCCTGAGCGCTCCGGAGTCCCCGCGCCGCGCGGTCAGGGAGGCGCGGTAGCCGCTCGGCGTGACCCCGCGGATTCGCTTGAAGGCGTCGCTGAAGCCGAACCCGTCGGCGTACCCCACCCGCGCGGCCACCGCCGCGACCGTGGCGCCCGGCTCCGCGAGGAGGTCGGCGGCGAGGGCCATGCGCCACTCGGTGAGGTACGCCATCGGGGGCACCCCCACCAGGTCGGCGAAGTTCCTGGCGAACGCCGCGCGGGACACCTGGGCGCACCCGGCGAGCGACGCCACCGTCCAGGCCCGGCCCGGCTCGTCGTGCATGGCGCGCAGGGCCGGGCCGACCACGTCGTCGCCGAGCGCCCGGTACCAGGCGGGCGGCCGCGCCTCGGGCAGGTCGAACCAGTCCCGCAGGGTGCAGGCGAGCAGCCAGTCGAGCATCCGGTCCATCACGTACTGGCGGCCGGGACGTTCGGCGGCCACCTCCTCGGCGATCAGCTCGATGATCGTCAGGCACTCCTCGCCGCCCGGCACGACGAGCAGCGGCGGCAGCGCGGTGAGCAGCCGCCGCCCGCCGGCCCCGTCCCACTGGTAGGCGCCGGTGACCAGCTCGGTCTCGGCGCTGTCGGCGGTGGCGATGCGGTACGGCGCGGAGGTGCTGACGGCGGCGGACCCGGCCGTGACCGTCCGCAGGCCGCCGACCCCCGAGACCCCGGGCCCCGGCGTCACCCGGGCCTCGCCCCGCAACACCATCACCAGCGTCAGCGCGGCGGGCTCCGGCGGTTCCGACTCCCACGCCCCGCTCAGGACCGTACGACTGAACCGTGCGCCGTCGGCGCGGATGCCACGCAGCAGATCCCCCAGAGCGTCCATGCCGTCCACCGTAGACGGAGTCCCGCCGCGGCGGGACGGGCCGCGGCGCCCGTGGGGCGGGCTCCGGCGTGCGTGAGACGGACGCGTATGGCGCCAAGACGCCCGCCCATGTCACCAGGAACGGCACGGAGGTTGGCTTGCCGCATGACGACAACACCTCACGCCGGCCCCACCGACCCCACTGGCCCTACTAGCCCCCTGTTCCTCGTCCTCGGCGCCACCGGCAAGACCGGCCGCCGCGTCGTGCCCCGGCTGCGCGCCGCGGGCCACACCGTGCGGGCGGTGTCCCGCTCCGGCGAGACCCGCTTCGACTGGCACGACCGGACCACCTGGGCCCCGGTCCTGGACGGCGTGACCGGGCTCTACCTGATCGCGCCCGAGGACCCGGAACCCGTCGACGACTTCGTGGCGCAGGCCGCGGCGGCGGGCGTGCGGCGCTTCGTGGTCCTGTCCGGGCGCGGCGCCGACGTGTCCGGCGAGTCCTTCCTGCCGGGCATGGCGCGGGCCGAGCGGGCCGTCGCGGACGCGCGCGTCGACTGGACGGTGGTCCGGGCCAACAACTTCGCGCAGAACTTCTCCGAGGACTTCTTCCACGCGGCGGTCCTCGCGGGCCGCCTCGCCCTGCCGGTCGGCGACACGGTGGAGCCGTTCGTCGACGTGGAGGACATCGCGGACGTCGTGGTCGCGCTGCTCACCGAGGAGGGCCACAGCCACCGCGTGTACGAGCTCTCGGGCCCGCGCGCCCTCACCTACGGCGCGGCGGTCGCGGAGATCGCGGAGGCGTCGGGCCGCCCGATGCGCTTCGAGGCGATCTCGCCGGAGCAGTTCCTGGCGGAGCTGACCGCCGACGGCGTGCCCGCGGCCGTGGCCCAGGAGCTCACCGACCTCTTCACGTTCGTCGCCGAGGGCCACCTCTCGTCGCTGGCGACCGGCGTGCGGGACGTGCTGGGGCGGGAGCCGCGGGACTTCACGGAGTACGTGAAGGCGACTGCGGCGCGGGGGGCGTGGGAGGGGAGCCGGTCCGGCGTTTGAGGACGAGGCGCGAAGCGCTGACAGAGGGGGGAGAGGGGGCGAAGCCCCCATGCGGTTCGCCTGCCTTACGCCGCGCGAGGCGCACCGCGTTCCGGCGCGCGGTGCGCAGACCGTCGAAGGTCAGCAGGACCAGGGCCAGCCACACCAGCGCGAACCCGGCCCACCGCTCGGGCGGCATCGCCTCGTGGAAGTACAGGATGCCGAGCAGGAACTGGAAGACGGGCGCCAGGTACTGGAGCAGCCCGAGCGTGGACAGCGGCACCCGGATCGCGGCGGCGCCGAAGCAGACCAGCGGCGCGGCCGTCACCACACCCGTGGCGGCGAGCAGCGCGGCGTGCCCGAAGCCCTCGGTGGCGAAGGTGGCGTCGCCCTGCGTGCCGAGCCACACCACGAAGGCGAGCGCGGGCAGGAACTGCACGGCGGTCTCGGCGGCGAGCGACTCCAGGCCGCCGAGGTTGACCTTCTTCTTGACCAGGCCGTACGTGGCGAAGGAGAAGGCGAGCACGAGGGAGATCCACGGCGGGCGGCCGTAGCCGAAGCCGAGGACGAGGACGGCGGCGAGGCCGACGCCGACGGCCGTCCACTGCACCGGGCGCAGCCGCTCGCCGAGCAGCAGGACGCCGATGGCGATGGTGACCAGGGGGTTGATGAAGTAGCCGAGGGAGGCCTCGACGACGTGGCCGGAGTTCACGGCCCAGATGTAGACGCCCCAGTTGAGGGTGATCACGGCCGCGGCCACCGTCACCAGGCCCAGCTTGCGCGGCTGGCGCAGGAGTTCACCGGCCCAGGCCCAGCGGCGCACGACGAGCAGCGCGACGCCGACGACGATCAGGGACCACGCCATGCGGTGGGCCAGGATCTCGCCCGCGCCCGCGGGCTTGAGCAGCGGCCAGAAGAGGGGCACGAGGCCCCACATGCCGTACGCGGCGAAGCCGTTGAGCAGACCTATCCGTGCCTCGGCCTTCGCCTGCGCTGGGGTCACGGCTCCTCCTTCGTGCGGGGCAGCCGCTCGCTGCCGAGCACGAAGGTAGCGCCCCCGGGGCACGGCTGTCATGTCCGTATCGCAATACGGTCATGACAGCCCGCCCCGGGGGCGAACCCGGAGTGATCCCGGGGGGTCCCGGGGGGGGATTCCGGAGTGATCCCGGAGTGATCCTGGAGTGATCCTGGGGGATTCCAGGGTGATCCCAGGCGTGCTCCCGGCGGGGTTCAGCCCTTGAGCGCCGCGGCGATCGCCTCGCCCATCGGCGTCGTCGGGCGCCCGATGAGGCGGGCCAGGTCGCCGCTGCCCCCGGCGAGCAGCCCGCGCCCGATCGCCGCGTCCACGTCCACGAGGATCGCGGCGAACGGCTCCGGCATCCCGGCGCCGGTCAGCACGGCGCGGTGCTCGGCGGGGGAGACCTCCTTGTACGTGACGGGCCTGCCGGAGTGCGCGGCGACCTCGGCGGCGTACTCGGGGAAGCTCCACGCGGTGTCGCCGCTCAGCTCGTACGCGACGCCCTCGTGGCCCTCGCCGGTCAGCACGGCGACGGCGGCGGCGGCGTAGTCGGCGCGGGCGGCCGAGGCCACCCGGCCCGTGCCCGCGCTGCCGACGACGGCGTCGTGGGCCAGGACCGGGGCCAGGTGCTCCGTGTAGTTCTCGTGGTACCAGCCGTTGCGCAGGAACGTGTACGGCAGGCCCGAGTCGAGCACCGCCTGCTCGGTGACCTTGTGCTCGGCGGCCAGGTCGAAGTCGGCGGCGGGTCCGCCGAGCACGCCCGTGTAGACGAGGTGGGCGACCCCGGCGGCGCGCGCCGCGTCGATCACGGCCCGGTGCTGCGGCACCCGCTGTCCGACCTCGCTGCCGGAGATCAGGAGCACCTTGTCGCCCGCGGCGAAGGCCCCGGCGAGCGTCTCGGGGGCGCTGTAGTCGGCGACGCGCAGCTCCACGCCGCGCGCGGCCAGGTCCGCGGCCTTCTCCTTGTTCCGGACGACGGCCACGACCTGCCCGGCGGGCACGCCCGCGTCCAGCAGGCCCGCGACGACGAGGCGGCCGAGGTGGCCGGTGGCTCCGGTGACGACGATGCTCATGGCGAAATCTCCCATATGCCCTGCTCAGGGCTGTTGTGACGTGGTATGCCACTCACCCTAGCTCCGGCACTAACTATCCGTAAGTACCCACTTTGAAGTAAGGTACTGGCATGGCCGTAAGTACCAACTGGACCTTCGACGCCGAGCAGATGTGCCCCCACCGCCTCGTCCTGGAGCACGTCACCAGCCGCTGGGGCGTCCTCGTCCTGATCACCCTCGCCGAGCGCTCGTACCGGTTCAGCGAGCTGCGTCGTGCGATCGGCGCCCTGGGCAGCCGGACCGTCAGCGAGAAGATGCTGACCCAGACCCTTCAGACCCTGGAGCGCGACGGACTGGTGCACCGCGACGCCAAGCCGGTCATCCCGCCCCGCGTCGACTACTCCCTCACCGGCCTGGGCCGTGAGGCCGCCGAGCTGGTCCACACCCTCGCGGCGTGGACGGACCGACGGATGGACGACGTGCTGGAGGCACGCGCGAAGTACGACGAAGCCCGGTCCTGACGGTCAGGACCGGGCTCCGGTGCCGGAGGCGCCCCTGAGGGGCGCGGGGCTCTGGCATGTGCGGCTCCGCCGCGTGGGCGCGACCAGCCACGAACGGCCCGCAGCCGAAGGGCTTACCCGACCACGGTCCAGGTGTCCCCGCCGGCCAGCAGCGCAGCAAGATCGCCCTTGCCGCGCTGCTCGATGGCCGCGTCGAGCTGGTCGGCCATCAGCGTGTCGTACACCGGCCGGTCCACGCTGCGGAAGACGCCGATGGGCGTGTGGTGCAGCGTGTCGGGGTCGGCGAGGCGGGACAGCGCGAAGGCCGTGGTCGGGGACGCGGCGTGGGCGTCGTGGACCAGGATCTGCGACTGGTTCTCCTCCGTCACCGCGACGACCTTCAGATCGCCGGTGGCCGGGTCCCGCACGACGCCCTTGGAGTTGTCGGTGCCGAAGCGGATCGGTGCGCCGTGCTCCAGGCGGATCACGGCCTCTTCGGCCTGCTGCTTGTCCTTCAGGACCTCGAAGGCGCCGTCGTTGAAGATGTTGCAGTTCTGGTAGATCTCCACGAGCGCCGTGCCCGGGTGGTCGGCGGCCTGGCGCAGGACGTCGGTGAGGTGCTTGCGGTCGGAGTCCACCGTCCGCGCCACGAAGGACGCCTCCGCGCCGATCGCCAGGGACACCGGGTTGAAGGGCGCGTCGAGCGAGCCCATCGGCGTCGACTTGGTGATCTTGCCGACCTCGGAGGTCGGGGAGTACTGCCCCTTGGTGAGGCCGTAGATCCGGTTGTTGAACAGCAGGATCTTCAGGTTCACGTTGCGGCGCAGCGCGTGGATGAGGTGGTTGCCGCCGATGGACAGCGCGTCGCCGTCACCCGTGACGACCCAGACGGACAGGTCGCGCCTGCTGGAGGCGAGGCCCGTCGCGATGGCCGGGGCGCGGCCGTGGATGGAGTGCATCCCGTACGTGTTCATGTAGTACGGGAAGCGGGACGAGCAGCCGATGCCGGAGACGAAGACGATGTTCTCCTTGGCCAGGCCGAGCTCGGGCATGAAGCCCTGCACGGCGGCCAGGACCGCGTAGTCACCGCAGCCGGGGCACCAGCGCACTTCCTGGTCGGACTTGAAGTCCTTCATGGACTGCTTGCCCTCGGCCTTGGGCACGAGCTTCAGAAGCGTCTCGGAACCTGTGGGCCCCTCGAGCGTGGTGTCAGCCATCGATGGCCTCCTTGAGAGCCGTGGCGAGCTGCTCGGCCTTGAACGGCATGCCGTTGACCTGGTTGTACGAGACCGCGTCCACGAGGTAACGGGCGCGGATCAGGGTGGCGAGCTGACCGAGGTTCATCTCGGGGATCACCACCTTGTCGTAACGCTTCAGGACCTCGCCCAGGTTCCTCGGGAACGGGTTGAGGTGGCGCAGATGCGCCTGCGCGACGCTCTGCCCGGCGGCGCGCAGCCGGCGCACCGCCGCCGTGATCGGGCCGTACGTCGAGCCCCAGCCGAGGACGAGCAGCCGGGCGTCGCCGCTCGCGTCGTCGACCTCCAGGTCGGGCACCTCGATGCCGTCCACCTTGGCCTGCCTGGTGCGGACCATGAAGTCGTGGTTGGCCGGGTCGTAGGAGATGTTGCCCGTGCCGTCCTGCTTCTCGATGCCGCCGATGCGGTGCTCCAGGCCCGGCGTGCCCGGGATCGCCCACGGCCGGGCGAGGGTCTGCGGGTCGCGCAGATACGGCCAGAAGACGTCGGTGCCGTCCGCCAGCGTGTGGTTGGGGCCGGAGGCGAACTGCGTGCGCAGGTCGGGCAGTTCGTCGGTGTCCGGCACGCGCCACGGCTCCGAGCCGTTGGCCAGATAGCCGTCGGACAGCAGGAAGACCGGGGTGCGGTACGTGACGGCGATCCGGGCCGCCTCGATGGTCGCGTCGAAGCAGTCCGCGGGCGTGCGCGGGGCGACGACGGGCACCGGGGCCTCGCCGTTGCGGCCGTACATCGCCTGGAGGAGGTCCGCCTGCTCGGTCTTGGTCGGCAGGCCCGTGGAGGGGCCGCCGCGCTGGATGTCGACGATCAGGAGCGGCAGCTCCAGGGACACCGCGAGGCCGATGGTCTCCGACTTCAGCGCCACACCGGGGCCGGAGGTCGTGGTCACGGCCAGCGAGCCGCCGAAGGCCGCGCCGAGCGCCGCGCCGATGCCCGCGATCTCGTCCTCGGCCTGGAAGGTCCGCACGCCGAAGTTCTTGTGCTTGCTCAGCTCGTGCAGGATGTCCGAGGCCGGCGTGATCGGGTACGAGCCCAGGTACAGCGGCAGGTCCGCCTGGCGCGCGGCCGCGATCAGGCCGTACGACAGGGCGAGGTTGCCGGAGATGTTGCGGTACGTGCCCGTGGGGAACGCCTTGGACGCGGGCGCCACCTCGTAGCTGACCGCGAAGTCCTCGGTCGTCTCGCCGAAGTTCCAGCCCGCGCGGAACGCGGCGATGTTCGCGGCGGCGATCTCCGGCTTCTTGGCGAACTTCGTCTTCAGGAACTTCTCGGTGCCCTCGGTCGGCCGGTGGTACATCCACGAGAGCAGGCCGAGCGCGAACATGTTCTTCGACCGGCCCGCGTCCTTCCGGGACAGGTCGAACTCCTTCAGCGCCTCGACCGTCAGCGTGGTCAGCGGCACCGGGTGCACCTGGAAGCCGTCCAGCGAGCCGTCCTCGAGCGGCGAGGTCTCGTACCCCACCTTCTGCATGGCCCGCTTGGTGAACTCGTCCGTGTTCACGATCACCTCGGCGCCGCGCGGCACGTCGCCGATGTTCGCCTTCAGCGCCGCCGGGTTCATCGCGACCAGCACGTTCGGCGCGTCGCCCGGGGTGAGGATGTCGTGGTCCGCGAAGTGCAGCTGGAACGACGACACACCGGGCAGCGTCCCGGCGGGGGCGCGGATCTCGGCGGGGAAGTTCGGCAGCGTCGACAGGTCGTTGCCGAAGGACGCCGTCTCGGAGGTGAACCGGTCACCCGTGAGCTGCATGCCGTCACCGGAGTCACCCGCGAACCGAATGATCACCCGGTCGAGACGACGCACGTCCTTCTCGCCCGCAGCGGCCTTGCGCTGCTCCCCTACGACGGCTTCGTCGGCCTGCTCGGCCGGGCTACTGACCTGGCTGGTCACTGAACTGGACCTCCCTCGAGGCGGCTGTGCGGGAGCGGCAGGCCGCCCTGCCCTCCCATCGCCCACCCTACGTCTGTAAGGGTCACCTTCTTAGGGCCGCTCGCATGGTGGACGCACCTTTGAGACAGCTGGATGCCCTGATTTGTCATGCTGTGACTCGCCCCCCGGCCTTTCATGAAGACGCTCTCCGCTCATCCTTTGGTTCTAGGACCGTGTTGCGGTGGTGCGGTGTCGCTGTGCGTGACCTTGTCCCGGTGGCGGGACGAAGGGCCCTCGGCCCAGGCACTGGGACCCGGAACCGAGGTCAGGTGTTGAGGTCAGGAACTGAGGTCAGGAATTGAGATAGGTCAGGACCGCGAGTACCCGCCGGTGGTCCCCGTCACTGGGCGAGAGCCCGAGCTTCAGGAAAATGTTGCTCACGTGCTTCTCGACCGCCCCGTCGCTCACGACCAGCTGGCGCGCGATGGCGGAGTTGGTCCGCCCCTCCGCCATCAGACCGAGGACCTCCCGCTCGCGCGGGGTGAGGCCCACGAGGACGTCCTGCTTGCGGCTGCGCCCGAGCAGTTGCGCCACGACCTCGGGGTCGAGCGCGGTGCCGCCCTGGGCGACGCGCACGACCGCGTCCACGAACTCCCTGACCTCGGCGACCCGGTCCTTGAGCAGATAGCCCACGCCCCGGCTCGACCCGGCGAGCAGCTCCGTCGCGTACTGCTCCTCCACGTACTGCGAGAGCACCAGCACGCCGAGCCCCGGATGGCGCTGGCGCAGCAGCACGGCCGCGCGCACCCCTTCGTCGGTGTGCGTCGGCGGCATCCGCACGTCCGCGACCACGACGTCCGGCAGCGTGCCCTGTGCCGCGAACTCGGTGATCGTCTTGATCAGCGCCTCCGCGTCACCCACCCCCGCGACGACGTCGTGCCCGCGGTCGGTCAGCAACCGGGTCAGGCCCTCCCTGAGCAGCACTGAATCCTCGGCGATGACCACCCGCACCTTGTCCTCCACGATGTTCTGGACCCCCACAGCCTGTCCCCGCCCCATTGACAGGCTCCAGCATCCCAGCATTCGGACGAGCTCGCGCCGGACAGAGGTGAAGAGTGTCGTACGACTCCGAGAAGGGCTCGGCCACGGGCGGTCGAGGGGGTCGCACCTCTCCGCGGCCAGGGCCATTTCAGCCAGCCCCGGCACATTTCAGCCCGTCCGGCGATTGAGGACGAGGCGCGAAGCGCCGATCGGGGGCGGACCGTCCCGCCCGAAGGGGACGGCCCGCCCCCGGGGTCCAGGGGCGGAGCCCCGGTTTCGGAGAAGGGGCGGGACTGGGGCGCCCCGCGAGGGCTCAGCCCCGCCAGGGCAGCTCAGCCGTGATCAAGGTGGGCCCGCCCACGGGCGACTCGACCACCAGAATCCCGTCCACCGCGTCGAGCCGCTCGGCGAGCCCCGCAAGCCCGGACCCGGCCGACACATCGGCCCCACCCCGCCCGTCATCCCCGACCTGCAGCATCAACCGGTCCTCGACCTTCCACACGTCCACAGAGGCCCGCCCCGCCCCACTGTGCTTGCTGATGTTCTGCAGCAGCTCGGACACCGTGAAGTAGGCGATCCCCTCGATCGCGGCGGCGGGCCGCGCGGCCAGATCCACCTCGACCTCCACCGGCACGGTGCACCGCGCGGCCAGTGCGGAGAGCGCGGCGTCGAGCCCCCGGTCGGTGAGGACCGCGGGGTGGATCCCCCGGGCCAGATCCCGCAGCTCCTGCAGCGCGACCTTCACCTCGCCGTGCGCCTCGTCCACCATCCGCGCCGCCGCCTGAGGGTCCTCGGCCAGCTTCTCCTTGGCGAGGCCGAGGTCCATGGCGAGGGCGACGAGCCGCGCCTGCGCGCCGTCGTGCAGGTCCCGCTCGATGCGCCGCAGGTCGGCCGCCGCGGTGTCCACGACGACCCCGCGGTCCGACTCCAGCTCGACGACACGTGACACCAGGCGCGAGGGGCCGAGGAGGCCGAGGACGAGCAGCCGGTCGACGGTGGTCAGGGCGCGGACGATCCAGGGCGTGGCCAGCGTGACGAGCAGTCCCGTACCGGCGGTGAGGCCGATTTCAAAGGGGTTGTCCAGGTATATCCGGTGGCCGTCGTCGCCGTAGAGCTGGATCCCGTCCTGCCCTCCGTAGAGCGGGAACAGCCAGAACCACAGCGGGTACGTCAGCATCGCCCAGCCGTACGTCCAGAAGACCGCCGTCACGACGAACGAGAAGAGCGCCCACGGCATGTGGATCAGCGCGTACAGGACGTGCCGCCAGGAGACCCCGCTCTTGAGGACGGCCCCCATCCACGCCATGAAGCCCTTGTCCCGGGGCTTCAGCGGGTGCGGGTCCTTGACGTCCACCCCGAGCAGCGTCCGGGCCCGGATCCGCTCCAGGGCGCCGAAGCCGCGGCAGGCCATGAGCCCCAGGGCGAGCACGGGGATGCCGATGAACGTGACGGCGAGCGCCACGCCGGTCGACAGCATCGTGACCGCGAAGACGAAGCCGACGATGCTGATCGGGAACGAGAGGAGCACGTACAGGAGTTCACGCCACGCGCGCCCTTCCAGCGGTGCGCGCAGGGCGACCGGGAGGCGGCCGAGACGGCCCTCGTCGCGCCCGCCGCCCCGCTGACCGCCGTGGCCGCGGTGGTCCTCGACGTCGGCGTCCATGACGTGTCCGTACCCCTGTCCGTAATCCGTGGCCATCGCTGTCATCCGTTCTGCTCGTCCCCGCGCGGGTTCTTGCCTGCCCCGCGTGAGCTTCCCCTTGTCGTACCCCCAGAGTGCGCTCCGGCGCCCGGTCGCGACCATGGAGTGGGTCGGCGTCTTGAGCGGGGGGTTTTCCCTACCTCGCGAGGGCGCGTGGCACCCGCGGGGCCCTCGGCCTCCGGAACACCCTCAGCGCCCAGGAGGGCCCTCAGCACCAGGAGAGTCCTCAGCACCAGGAGAGCCCTCGGGCCCGGATGGCCTTCAGCGCCCGGAGGGCCCTCAGCCCGCGCTCCGGTCCCGCCACGGCAGCTCCGCCGTGATCGTCGTCGGTCCGCCCGTCGGCGAGTCGATGACGAACAGGCCGTCCACCGCGCCGAGCCGGTCCGCGAGGCCCGCCATGCCGCTGCCGCCGTCCAGGCTGGCGCCGCCGCGGCCGTCGTCCCACACCTGTATCAGCAGGCGCTGGTCGGAGCGCCACACCTCGACGCTCGCGGTCCGCGCCCCGCTGTGCTTGCTCACGTTCTGCAGGAGTTCGGAGACGGTGAAGTACGCGATGCCCTCGATCGCGGCGGCCGGGCGCGTCGGCAGGTCGGCCGTCACCTTCACCGGCACCGTGCACCGGGAGGCGACCGACGACAGGGCCGCGTCGAGGCCGCGGTCGGTGAGGACGGCAGGGTGGATGCCGCGGGCCAGGTCCCGCAGCTCCTGGAGGGCCAGCTTCACCTCGCCGTGCGCCTCGCCGACCATCGCCGCCGCCGCTTCCGGGTCCTCCAGGAGCTTCTCCTTGGCGAGGCCGAGCCCCATGGCGAGGGCGACGAGCCGCGCCTGCGCGCCGTCGTGCAGGTCCCGCTCGATGCGCCGCAGGTCGGCCGCCGCGGTGTCCACGACGACCCCGCGGTCCGACTCCAGCTCGGCGATGCGCCGCTCCAGTTCGTCGGAGCGCGAGAGCAGGCCCCGCACCATCGCCCGGTCGGCGTTGGCGAGCAGCCGCGCGATGAACGGCAGGATCGGCCACAGCACGAACACCCCGACGGACATGACCGTGAACGTCACCACGGCCCACGGCAGCCGGATGAAGCAGTACAGCATCGTCCGCCAGCCCACCGGGTCCTTGAGGGTGGACCAGAGCCAGTTGAGGAAGCTGCCGCCGCGCCGCGAAGGCGACGGCATCGGACTCGGCTCCTCGATCCGGACGCCGAGCAGCAGCCGCGCGCGCCAGCGCTCCGCCTTGCCGAGCAGCCGCGCGCCGAACAACGCGAACGCGAGCAGCGGCAGGCCGATCACCGTCACCGAGAGGACGCCGCCGATGCCCAGCGCCGCCACCACGTACACGAAACCGGCCATGCCGATCGGCAGGTTCACCAGGAGATGCGTGATCTCCTTCCAGGTGTGCACGTCATAGGCGAAACGGGCAGGCGGCGGGCCCTCTGGCGGGGCTTCCGAAGGCGTGGTGCTTGCGGTCATACCGCAAAGGGTGCCCGGCTCGCCGCGCTCGCGCCATGAGGGGGACCGCCGGATCGCACTGTGGTTAACCCCACCCTGCCCATGCTTGGCCGTGACGGTCTGCTTACCTCTTCTTTAGCAGGCCCTAGACTCCCGTGCGTACAGATCGTCGAACGGACGTGACGGCAAGCTGCTCCGTTGACCCGGTGTGACGGCGAATCGGACGAGACACGGGTGAGACGTGAGCGAGACACGCGTGAGTTTCGGGAGTGAGGGGCTGAGGTGCCAGTGACGACGCACCGCACGGACGTCGCGGCGAGCTACTTCGAGTCGTACTCCGTCGTCGGGCTGCTCGCCGTCGTGGGCGTGCTGTTCGTCGCCGTGGCCTTCGGCGCGGGCCGGCTCCTGCGGCCGGTCGTACCGACCCCGGAGAAACTGCTCACCTACGAATGCGGCGTCGACCCGGTCGGCGACGGCTGGGCCCACACCCAGGTCCGCTACTACGTCTACGCGTTCCTCTACGTCATCTTCGCCGTCGACTCGATCTTCCTCTTCCCGTGGGCGACGGTCTTCGCCGCGCCCGGATACGGCGCCGCGACCCTCGTCGAGATGTTCATCTTCCTCGGCTTCCTGGCCGTGGGCCTGCTGTACGCATACAAGAAGGGCGTCCTCACATGGACGTGAACCAGGAGCCCGCGGCGGATCCCGTGCTCCTCCCGGAGCCGAAGCGGCTTGGCGTCCTGTCCCGCCTCGCCCCCGAGCCGATGAAGGTGGTCCTCAACTGGGGCCGCCGCTACAGCCTGTGGGTCTTCAACTTCGGCCTCGCCTGCTGCGCCATCGAGTTCATCGCGGCGTCCATGGCCCGGCACGACTTCATCCGCCTCGGCGTGATCCCGTTCGCGCCAGGACCGCGCCAGGCCGACCTGATGGTCGTCTCCGGCACGGTCACCGACAAGATGGCGCCCGCCGTGAAGCGTCTGTACGAGCAGATGCCCGAGCCCAAGTACGTGATCTCCTTCGGCGCCTGCTCCAACTGCGGCGGCCCGTACTGGGACTCGTACTCCGTCACCAAGGGCGTCGACCAGATCATCCCCGTCGACGTGTACGTCCCCGGGTGCCCGCCGCGGCCCGAGGCGCTGCTCCAGGGCATCCTCAAGCTCCAGGAGAAGATCGCCCGCGAGTCGCTCGGCGAGCGCTACGGAGCGAACGGCACGCGGCCGTCCACGGCGGCGCTGCAGAGCGGCCTGGTCCCGCCGCCCGCGCCGGGCGCCGCGCCGGTGACGGGGGAGGACGCCGGATGACCGGCTGGCTGCCCGCTCCCGTCGAGGAGCTGTTCGGCGCGGAGGCGAGCGCCGAGGAGTCGTACGAGGTCCTGACGGTGGACGTGCCCGTGGCCTCCTGGCTCGACGCCCTGCGCACCGCCCGCGACGACCTCGGCTGCACCTACTTCGACTGGCTCAGCGCCGTCGACGAACCGGGCACCGGATTCCGCGTGTCCGCCCACGTCGTCGCGCTGGCCCCGGTGCGGCGGCTGCTCGTCCGCACGACCGTGCCGCACGAGGCGCCCGTCCTGCCGACCGCCGTCGACGTCTACGCGGGCGCGGCCTGGCACGAGCGCGAGACCCACGAGATGTTCGGCGTCGGCTTCGAGGGCCACCCCCATCTCGTACCGCTGCTGCTGCCCGAGGGCTTCGAGGGCCACCCGCTGCGCAAGGACTTCGTCCTTGCGGCGCGGGTCGCGAAGGCGTGGCCCGGGGCGAAGGAGCCGGGGGAATCCGAGCACGGCGGTCCCAAGCGTCGGCAGATGCTGCCGCCGGGCGTGCCCGATCCCAACGAGTGGGGCCCGCTGAAGGGGCAGCTTCCGGCCGCTCCCGCACGGCCCGCGCGTGGGGCGGGGCGGGCCGCGGGCGGTGCGGGGCGGGCTGCGGGCGAGCGCCCGGCCCGGCGCGCGCGGACCGCGGGCGAGGGGTCCGCGAGCCAGGCGGAGACGGAGGCGGCTCCGGCCCCGGCACGGCGGGCACGCAGTGTGTCGCAGGGGTCGGCTTCGCAGCGGGCGGAAGGGGCGACGGCGGCTCCGGCGGGGGAGGCGGCGGCGCCGGTGACTTCGGATGAGCCGGCTGCCTCGGCGACCCCGGCCGCAGCGCCTGCGGTGACCCCGGCCGCAGCACCTGCGGCGACCCCGGCCGCAGCGCCTGCGGAGACCCCGAAGGCGGCGGAGACCCCGAAGGCCAAGGACGAGGCCCCCTGGCACAACGCCCGCCCGGCCTTCGACGAGACCGAACCGGAGGCCGCGCCGCCCGCGAAACCGGAAGCAGCGGAGGCCGGGGAGGCTCCCGAGGCCGCGAAGGCTCCGGAGGCCGCCGACGCCCCCGCAGAGCCCGAGGCCCCCGCCGCGCCCGACGCCCCGGAAGCCCCGCAACCCCCGGAAGCCGCACCGGCCCCCGCCGAGCCCGACGACCCTGACGACCGCACAGGAGGCCCGCAGTGAACGACGCCCTCGACGTCACGCTGCGACTCCTCGTCGTCTTCGTCGTCTTCCTGACGTTCCCCCTGATCATCGGCCAGACCGAACACAAGGTGATGGCCCACATGCAGGGCCGCCTCGGCCCCATGTACGCGGGCGGCTTCCACGGCTGGGCCCAACTCGTCGCCGACGGCGTCAAGTTCGCCCAGAAGGAAGACATCGTCCCGGCCGACGCCGACCGCCGGGTCTTCCAGCTCGCCCCGGCCGTGGCCCTGCTGCCGTACCTGCTCGTGCTCCTCGCCATCCCGATCGGCCCCGGCGAGGGCGCCGTCGGGCAGGCCATCGACGCGGGCGTCTTCTTCGTGCTCGCCGTCATGGGCGTCGGCGTCCTCGGCTCCCTGATGGCGGGCTGGGCGTCGGCCAACAAGTTCTCCCTCCTCGGTGGCCTGCGCACCGCGGCCCAGCTCCTCGCGTACGAGCTGCCGATGCTGCTCGCCGCCGCGTCCGTGGCGATGGCCGCGGGCACGGTCTCGCTTCCCGGCATCGTGGACGCCTTCGAGTGGTGGTGGCTGCCCTGGCAGATCGTCGGCGCGATCGTCTTCTTCGTCGCCGGGCTCGCCGAGCTCCAGCGCCCGCCCTTCGACATGCCGGTCGCCGACTCCGAGATCATCTTCGGCGCGTACACCGAGTACACGGGCCTGCGCTTCGCCCTCTTCCTGCTCGCCGAGTACGCCGGGATCGTCGTCCTGTGCGGCCTGACCACCGTCCTGTTCCTGGGCGGCTGGCACGGCCCGTGGGGCGCCGACGGGCTCGGCTGGGTGTGGACGCTCCTGAAGACGGCCGTCCTCGCGTTCGTCGTGATCTGGCTGCGCGTCACCTACCCCCGGCTCCGTGAGGACCAGCTCCAGAAGCTCGCCTGGGTCCTCCTCGTCCCGCTCGCCCTCGCGCAGATCGCGCTCACCGGAATCGTGAAGGTGGCGATCAACTGATGGCTGCACAGACCCCGCCCGCCCGGCCCAGGGTCCCCGGCTCAGGCCTCGCCAAGGGCCTGGCCGTCACCCTCCGCACGATGACGAAGAAGACCGTCACCGAGCAGTACCCCGAAGTGCAGCCCGAACTGCCGCCCCGCACCCGGGGCGTCATCGGCCTGTTCGAGGAGAACTGCACGGTCTGCATGCTGTGCGCCCGAGAGTGCCCGGACTGGTGCATCTACATCGACTCCCACAAGGAGACGGTCCCGGCCGCCGCGCCGGGCGGCCGCGAGCGCAGCCGCAACGTCCTCGACCGCTTCGCCATCGACTTCTCCCTCTGCATGTACTGCGGCATCTGCATCGAGGTGTGCCCCTTCGACGCGCTGTTCTGGTCCCCGGAGTTCGAGTACGCCGAGACCGACATCCACGAACTCACCCACGAGCGCGACAAGCTCCGCGAGTGGATGTGGACCGTCCCCGCCCCGCCCGCGCTCGACCCGGCCGCCGAGGAGCCGAAGGAACTCGCCGCCGCCCGCAAGGCCGCCGACAAGCTGGCCGCCGAAACCGAGAAGGCCGCCGCCGAGGCCGAGCAGTCGGCCGCCGCACAGGCCGCCGAGTCGGCGCCGGTGTCGGAGCGGGCCCCCGAGGCCAAGCCGGAGGGAGACGCGTGAACCTCCCCATCGCCGCCGACGCCCCCCAGGGCTTCCTCTCCCCGACCGGCGTCGAGATCGCCTTCGTGCTCGTCGGACTCGTCACCCTGGGCGCCGCGGTCATCACCGTCACCACCCGCCAGCTCGTGCACGCCGCGCTCTGGCTGGTCGTCGCCCTCGGCGGCCTCGCCGTCGAGTACCTGCTCCTGACCGCCGAGTTCATCGCCTGGGTCCAGGTCCTCATCTACGTCGGCTCCGTCGTCGTCCTCCTCCTCTTCGGCCTGATGCTCACCAGGGCGCCCATCGGCCGCTCCCCGGACGCCGACTCGGGCAACCGGCCCGTCGCGCTCGCCGTCGCCCTCGCCGCGGCTGGCGCCCTGGTCTGGGTCGTCGTGGACGCCTTCCGCACCCAGTGGATCGAGCTCGACAAGCCCCAGGGCACCACCGACGTCACCGGCTCGATCCTCTTCCGGCACTGGGTCCTGCCCTTCGAGGCGCTCTCGGTCCTGCTGCTCGCCGCCCTCGTCGGCGCGATCGTGCTGTCCCGCAAGTCCAAGGACGAGCCGGACGCCAACGGCCGCCAGAACCGCAACGGCCCCACCGCCCCGGCCGACCAGAAGGCACCGAAGGACCAGACGGAGGGGACCCGCTGATGCACCTCGCCTACCCCGCCGTCCTCGCCGTCCTCCTCTTCTGCGTCGGCCTCTACGGCGTCCTCGCCCGCCGCAACGCGATCCTGGTCCTGATGTCCGTCGAGCTGATGCTCAACGCCGTCAACCTCAACCTGGTCGCCTTCGACGTCTGGCTCCGCGACACCCTGCACTCCGGCCAGGCCCTGACCCTGTTCACCATCGCCATCGCCGCCGCCGAGATCGGCATCGGCCTCGCGATCGTCCTCGCCGTCTACCGCAACCGCGGCACCTCCGCCGTGGACGACCTCCGCGACACGGCCGAGCGTCCGGACGACGGCGACGACGACGGCTCCGGCGCGGAGGGCGCCGCCGCCGAGGAACCCGACGAGCCCGCCCCCGGGGCGTCGCAGAAGGCTGAGGCCACCGCGTGACCACGACCACCCTCGCCGTCCTCGTTCCCCTCCTGCCGTTCCTCGGAGCCGTCGCCGGCCTGCTGCTCGGCCGCACCGTGCCGGGCCTCGCGCGGCCGCTCGCGGTGCTTCCCGCCCTGACGTCGCTCGGTCTCGCCGCCGTCGTGGCCGTGCGCCAGGGCGGCGACACGGCCGTGGACGCGGCCACCCAGCTCACCCCCACCGGCTCGGTCCCCATCGACCTCGCCCTGCACATCGACGGCTTCGCGGCCCTCGTCGCCGTCCTCGTCGGCGTCGTCGCCTCCTGCGTGCAGATCTACTCGACGGCCTACCTGCGCGACGACCCGCGCTACCCCTCGTACGCGGCCCTGGTCTCCCTCTTCACCTCCGCGATGCTGCTCGTCGTCTACTCCGGCGACCTGATGGTGCTCCTGGTCGGCTGGGAGATCATGGGCATCTGCTCGTACTTCCTCGTCGGCCACTACTGGGAGACGCCCGAGGCCCGCGCCGCCTCCCTGAAGGCCTTCCTGGTCACCAAGCTCGGCGACGTCCCCTTCCTGATCGGCCTGTTCGCCCTCGCCGTGGACGCGGGCTCGTTCCGGATCACGCGGATCCTGGCCACCGTCGCGCAGGGCGGCCTCGACCACCCCACCCTCATCGCCCTGCTGCTCCTCGCGGGCGTCGCGGGCAAGTCCGCGCAGTTCCCGCTGCACACCTGGCTGCCCGACGCGATGGCGGGCCCGACGCCCGTCTCGGCGCTCATCCACGCCGCGACGATGGTCGCCGCCGGTGTCTACTTCGTCGCCCGGCTCCTCCCGGTCTTCGCCGCCTCGGCCGCCGCCCTGGTCGTCCTCGCCGTCATGGCCGCCGTGACCATGGCGGGCTCGGCCCTCGCCGCGCTCGCCCAGGACGACATCAAGCGCGTCCTCGCGTACTCGACGATCGGCCAGCTCGGCTACATGACCGGCGCCCTCGCCGTCGGCGACCGCGGTGCCGCCGTCTTCCACCTCCTGTCGCACGGCGCCTTCAAGGCGCTCCTGTTCCTCGCCGCGGGCGTGATCATCCACGCCGCGGGCACCAACTCCCTCGCCGCCATGTCCCGCATGAAGGACCTGCGCGACCGCGTCCCCGACGCCTACTGGACGATGACCGTGGCGCTCCTCGCGCTCGCCGCGATCCCGCCCTTCAGCGGCTTCTTCTCCAAGGAGGCCGTCCTCGGCGCCGCCGAGCACACGGCCACCGGCCACGCCGATTCCGCCCCCGCCGCGGCGGGCTGGATCGTCCTCGTCGCGGGCCTGGTCGCCGCCCTCGTGACCGCCGCGTACGCGACCCGCCTGTGGCTGCTCGCCTTCCACGGCAGGGGAGCCGAGGCACCGGACCACGGCAGGCAGCCGGTCGCCATGACCGCCGTGCTCTGGGTCCTCGCCGTGCCCTCGCTGGCCTTCGGCGTGACCGTCGGCGTCCTCCCGGACTGGTTCGACGGCCACAAGCTCGCCCCGACGCTCACCACCTCCGTCCTCGGCACGGGCGTCGCCCTCGTCGGCGCCCTGGTCACGTACGGCGCGTGGCGGCACACCACCGCGCTCGCCGCCCGCGTCCCGATCGGCGCGGTCGCCGCCCACCCCGACGCCGACGCGGGCCGGATCGAGGCAGAGGCCATCGCCACGCACGCACCCGCGTACGGAGATGTGGCCTCCGCCCCCGACCCGGCGGACCCGGGCCGCCTCCTGCTCGGCCCGCTGCACCGCCACGCCGCCGTCGGCTTCCACCTCGACGCCCTCTACGCGGCCCTGTTCGTCCGCCCCGTCCAGGCCGGCGCCCGCCTCGTCCGCTTCCTCGACCGCGAGGTCGTCGACACGTACGTACGCGGCGCGGGCACCGCACCCCGCTGGCTCGGCGCGGCCGTCCGCCGCGCGCAGACCGGCAACGTGCAGACCTATCTGAGCGCGCTGCTCGCGGGCACCGTCGTCCTGGCGGTCGCCGCCGTCCTCGTCGCCACCGCCGGAGCGTGAGCAGCCGTGATCGGTATCAGTGAGTCAGTGATGCAGTTCCTTCTCGCGTTGATCGTCGTCGGCCCGCTCGTCGGTGCCGTGGCCGCTCTCCTGCCGGCCCCGCCCGGGCTGAAGGGGAAGTCCCCCGACCAGGCCGTGCTGCGCCACGGCGTGACCGTGACCGGCGTGATCCTCATCGCCGCGATCGTCCTCGCGCTCGGCTTCGACCACGACCACCCGTCGAAGATGCAGGCCACGACGGACATCAGCTGGATCCCCGCACTCGACGTGCGCATCCACCTCGGCATCGACGGCATCTCCCTCCCCCTGCTGGTCCTGACCGCGCTGCTGACCTTCCTCTGCGCGCTGTACTCCTACTTCAAAATGCCGTCGGGCCCGTCTCCCAAGGCATTCGTGGCGCTGATCCTCGTCCTGGAGTCCGGCACCCTCGCGACCTTCGCCGTCCTCGATCTGCTGCTGTTCTTCCTCGCGTTCGAGATGGTCCTCATCCCGATGTACTTCCTCATCGCGCGCTGGGGCGGAGCCCAACGCACTCAGGCCGCCTGGAAGTTCATCCTCTATACGCTGCTCGGCTCCGTCGTCATGCTGCTCGGCCTGCTCCTCATCGGGCTGAGGGCGGGCACATTCGACATGGTGGCACTCGCCACTGACAACGACCGGCAGCTGAGTACGTCCGTGCAGGTCATCGCCGTTCTGGCGATCGGGATCGGGCTCGCGGTCAAGACGCCGATGTGGCCGCTGCACAGCTGGCTCCCCGACGCCCACACGGCCGCGCCCACCGTCGGCTCGGTCCTGCTGGCCGGTGTCCTGCTGAAGATGGGTACGTACGGGTTCGTCCGGATCCTGCTGCCGATCGCGCCCGACGGGATGGAGACGTTCGCGCCCTACCTCGCCGCGTTCGCCGTCGTCGGGATCATCTACGGATCCCTGGCCTGCCTGGCCCTGGCCAGGCCCGGCGCGAAGGGCGACCTCAAGCGCCTCATCGCGTACTCCTCCGTCGGCCACATGGGCTTCGTGCTCCTCGGCATCTCGACCATGACGCCGACCGGCGTGAACGGCGCGCTCTTCGCCAACATCGCCCACGGCCTCATCACCGGCCTGCTGTTCTTCCTGGTCGGCGCGCTCAAGGACCGCACGGGCACGAGCGACCTCGACTCCCTGGCCAAGGAGTCCGGGGCCGCCCTGTACGGCAAGGCGCCCCGCCTCGGCGGCCTGCTCGCCTTCGGCGCCGTCGCCTCGCTCGGCCTGCCGGGGCTCGCCGGGTTCTGGGGCGAGATGCTCGCCCTGTTCGGCGCGTTCAAACCCGCCGACGACCTCAGCCGCCCCGCGTTCCTCACGTTCATGGCGATCGCCGCGTTCGGCACCCTGCTCACGGCCGCGTACATGCTCATCGTCGTACGCCGCGTCTGCATGGGCCCGACGTCCGAGACCCAGGAGGCACCGCGGCTCACCGACGTCCAGGGCTACGAGTTCGCCGCCTGGACCCCGCTCGTCGCCCTCACCGTCCTCGCCGGCCTCTGGCCCGCGGCCCTCCTCGGCCTCACCGACCCGGCCGTCCAGCAGCTCCTCGCAGGAGGCAAGTCGTGATCGCCGCCGAATCCACCGCGAGCCTCATCCAGTCCGTCGACTGGGTGGCCGTCGCCCCGCCCACGATCGTGGCGGTCGTCGGCCTCGCGGTCCTCGTCGCCGACCTGTTCCTGAGCGAGCGCAACAAGCACCTGCTCGGCTGGGTCTCCCTCGCGGGCCTGGTCGCCGCGGGCCTGTTCCTGCTGCCCCTCACCGACTCGCACCGCTCGACCTTCTGCCTCAGCGGCCCCCGGGCCACCGCGTGCAGCTACACGGTCGACGAGTTCACCCTCGTCATCCAGCTCCTCGTCATCGGCGGCGCGCTGCTCACCGCCCTGCTCTCGATGACCGCCCTCAAGGACGCGCGGAACGCCGACAAGGACCTCCCCGAAGGGGAGTACTGGTTCCTGCTGCTCTCCTCGGCCGCCGGCGCCGCCCTGCTGCCCGCCTCCCGCGACCTCGCGACCCTCGTCGTCGCCCTGGAAGTCGCCTCCCTGCCCGCCTTCGCCCTCGTAGGCCTCAAGCGCGGCGACAAGCGGTCCTCCGAGGCCGCCCTGAAGTTCTTCCTCTCCTCGGTGACCGCGACCGCCGTGACCCTCCTGGGCGTCAGCTTCGTGTACGCCGCGACGGGCACCATGCACCTCACCGAGCTCGGCGAGAAGCTCGGGAACGTCGACGGACAGCTGGACACGCTCGCGCAGACCGGCGTCGTCCTCACCCTCGTCGGCTTCGCCTTCAAGGTGGCCGCCGTCCCCTTCCACTTCTGGGTACCCGACACCTACGTAGGCGCGCCGTTGCCCGTCGCCGCCTACCTCTCCGTCGTCGGCAAGGCCGTCGGCTTCACCGGCCTGATCCTCGTCACGGTCGTCGCCTTCCCGGAGTACGCCGACGTCTGGGGCCCCGCGCTCGCCGCGCTCGCCGCCCTCACCATGACCATCGGCAACGTCGCCGCCCTGCGCCAGCAGCCCACGCGCGCGTACAGCGCGGTCCGCCTGCTCGCCTGGTCCTCGGTCGGCCAGGCGGGCTACCTCCTGGTGCCGATCGCGGCGGCCGGGTACGCCGACCGCCACACCGACGTCCTGGAGACCACCGGCGCGACCGTCGCGTACGCCCTGATGTACGCCGCCGTGAACCTCGGAGCGTTCGCCGTCGCCGCCCTGGTCGGCCGCACCCAGAAGCTGAACCGCGTCAGCGACTACCGGGGCCTGTACGCCAAGAGTCCCCTGTCGGCCCTGGTCCTCGCCTTCTTCCTGCTCTGCCTGGCCGGCCTGCCGCCGGGCATCATCGGCCTCTTCGCGAAGGTCACCGTGTTCTCCACGGCGGTCGACGCGGGCCTCGGCTGGCTGGCCGTCGTCATGGCGGCCAACGTGGTGATCGCGCTCTACTACTACCTCCAGTGGACCGCGCTGCTGTTCCGCGCCCCCGAGGGAGAGCCCGCCAAGCACCACGTTCCGGCCCCCCTCACCGCGGCCATCGCGGTCACCGCCGTGCTCGGCGTCGCCCTCTCCGGGGCGCCCCAGCTCGTCCTGCAGTTCGCGGAACACGGCGTGCGCTGAGCCGGCACGCGGGGCACGGGACGCCGCCGTCACCCGCGCGGCCCACACCGCTCCTGAGCGCACAAGGGAACTAGCACCCTCCGCCTGGCGTTGACCAGTAAGGGAGGGTCCACTGAACAGTGGAAGCACCAGCAAGAAGGGTTCCCCCGCGCACCACCAGGAGGGCGTACCGTGCACCGCCGGACCAACGGGCTGAAGACCGCCGTACTCCTCGGGGGACTGTCCGCACTCATCCTCGTCATCGGCAGCTTCTTCGGGCGTACGGGCTTGATCGTCGCGCTCTTCGTGGCGGTCGGCACGAACGCGTACGCGTACTGGAACAGCGACAAGCTGGCCCTGCGCGCGATGCGGGCCCGCCCGGTGAGCGAGTTCGAGGCCCCCGAGCTGTACCGCATGGTGCGCGAGCTCTCCACCCAGGCCCGCCAGCCCATGCCCCGGCTCTACATCTCACCGACGGAGGCGCCGAACGCCTTCGCGACCGGCCGGAACCCGCGCAACGCCGCCGTCTGCTGCACGGACGGCATCCTGCGCATCCTCACCCCGCGCGAGCTGCGCGGAGTCATCGGCCACGAGCTCAGCCACGTCTACAACCGCGACATCCTGATCTCCTCGGTCGCCGGCGCCCTCGCCTCCGTCATCATGTTTCTGGTCAACTTCGCCTGGCTGATTCCGATCGGACGCTCCAACGACAACGAGGGCCCCGGCATCTTCGGGATGCTCCTGATCATGCTGCTCGGCCCGCTCGCCGCGTCCATCATCCAGCTCGCCATCAGCCGTTCCAGGGAGTACGAGGCCGACGCGTCCGGCGCGCAACTCACCGGCGACCCACTGGCTCTCGCCAGTGCCTTGCGCAAACTCGACGCCGGTACGAAGCAGTTGCCGCTCCCGCCGGAGCCCCGGCTCGAAACGGCGAGCCATATGATGATTGCCAATCCGTTCCGGCCCGGTCAGGGAATGTCGAAGCTCTTCTCCACTCACCCGCCGATGGCGGAGCGCATCGCCCGGCTCGAGCAGATGGCAGGTCGCCAGCAGTGAAGACAGTTCTGAACGTCATCTGGCTCATCCTGTGCGGCCTGTGGATGTGCCTGTTCTACCTGTTCGCGGGCGTGATCCTGTGCATCACGATCATCGGGATCCCGTTCGGCCTCGCGTCGTTCCGCATCGGCCTGTTCGCGCTGTGGCCCTTCGGGCGCAAGGCGGTCGAGCGCGCGGACGCGGGCGCGCCCTCGCTGATCGGAAACGTCCTCTGGCTGGTCCTCGCGGGCTGGTGGCTCGCCCTCGGCCACATCTTCACCGGCCTGCTGCTCTGCGTCACGATCATCGGCATCCCGCTGGGCCTCGCCAACTTCAAGATGATCCCCATCTCGTTGCTGCCGCTCGGCCGCGAGATCGTGCCCACGGACGAGCCGTTCACGGCCGGCCCGATGGGCGCCCGGGCGAGCGTCTGACCGTCCCCGTACGGCCCTGCGGGCGCCCCGCGCCCCGCGCCCGGCGAACCGGAACGGGCGGGACATCTGACGAGGGCGCGACGCCCCGCCGAACCCCGAGCAACCACACCGGATCCCACCGCGCCGCTGTGTCCTGCGCCTCACCCGAACGGCCCCCGGGAACCGCACGCGCCCCCCATGACGTCCTTGAGGACAACACCGCACGAAAAGGTACGAAGGGCCACCCGCACCACAGCACGCAAAGGCAGGTCACCATGGGCATCATCAGCTGGATCGTTCTCGGGCTGCTCGCCGGTGCCACCGCCAAACTCCTGCTCCCGGGGCGCGACCCGGGCGGCTTCATCGGTACGACGCTGATCGGCGTCGCCGGCGCCTTCGTGGGCGGCTGGATCTCCGCGCGCTTCCTCGACCGCCCGATAGCCGACCACTTCTTCGACGGCGCGACCTGGGCCGCGGCCATCGGCGGCTCCCTCGTCCTCCTGATCGCCTACCGCATCCTCTTCGGCCACTCGCGCCGCTGACGACGACACAGACTGCAGCCAGCAGCAAGGGCGGGCACCCGGTCCGGGTGCCCGCCCTCCGTCGTACCTCGGCCTCCGTCGTACCTCGGCGGGCCGAACGGCCCACGAACTACCGGTAGTTCACGAACTGCAGCGCGAAGTCGAAGTCCTGGCCCTTCAGGAGCGCCTGCACGGCCTGCAGGTCGTCACGGCTCTTGGAGCTGACGCGCAGCTCCTCGCCCTGGACCTGCGCCTTGACGCCCTTCGGGCCCTCGTCGCGGATGATCTTCGCGACCTTCTTCGCGTTCTCCTGGGAGATGCCCTCCTGGATCGTGGCGAAGATCTTGTACTCCTTGCCGGACAGCTGCGGCTCGCCCGCGTCCAGCGCCTTCAGTGAGATGCCACGCTTGATCAGCTTGGACTGGAAGACGTCGAGGATCGCGTTGACCCGGTCCTCCGAGTTGGCCTCCATCAAGATCTTCTCGCCGGACCAGGAGATCGAAGCACCGACGTTCTTGAAGTCGTAGCGCTGCGAGATCTCCTTGCCCGTCTGGTTGAGGGCGTTGTCGACCTCCTGCCGCTCGACCTTCGAGACGATGTCGAAACTGGAGTCGGCCATGTCCTGTGGCTCCTTGTATCGGGGTCTGCGTACTCAGCGGGTACACGGCCTTCTAGTCGCCGACCGCATCCGTAAAGCCTAGCCACTGCCTCCGCTCCGGGTGCCGATCAATCGGGTGGCGAAGCACCCCCGGTCATCAGGTATCGTTTACGTCGTTGCCACGGAGCACCGCGAGAGCGGAAGGCCCCGGGCGACAATCCCTGGCGGTGTGCCCGAGCGGCCAAAGGGAGCAGACTGTAAATCTGCCGGCTTCGCCTTCCCAGGTTCGAATCCTGGCGCCGCCACATGAAGGAAACCCCTTCCGTCCTGCGACAAAGCAGGCGCGGAAGGGGTTTCTTCGTTTGCGGGAGCGACCCCTCGCGCGGAGCCGAAGCGGAGTGACCTGTCCCACGCCGCACGGCTTGGCGCGGGCGGCGGCAGAGGTGTGCGGGGAGCGTCACGCTTCGGCGAGGTCCGCTCTGTTTCCCACGTCTCGCATCGATCGCTGAGCCAGCTCGACCACGTCCGCATCCCTGGGCGTCCGTTCCGGGGCCGGTTGCCGCAGGTCCGGCTCCGGCGTGGGCACACTGGACGTATGTCGTCGTCCAGCTCGTCCCGTCGCAGACACTGCCCGGTGTGCCGTCGAGAGATCGCGGTCGTCGGCGGCAGGTTCGCCCGCCACGATCCGCCCGGGCCGCGTGGCGCCGGGGATCTCGTCTCTTGCCCCGGGTCCCGGCAGCACGCCCAACTCGGCGCCGCGCAGCCCGCGCTCGACGGGTACGTGGTGCCGGAGTTCCCGGGGCAGTTGCCGCTGTTCTGACGCCCTGAGAAGACAGCGCGGAGCGCGTTCTGGCGCCCTGACAGGCGGGCCGCGCGCGTCAGTTGCCCGCGACCGACTTCGCCGCCACCGACACCGGCGTCGAGCCGCTGACGAGTTCGAGGGTGAGCCCCGCCGTCGCCGGGGTCTCCAGGAGCTCCGCGAGCACCGCGGCCACGTCGTCGCGCGGGATCGGACCCCGGCCGGTCGACGCCTCCAGGCGTACGAGACCCGTGCCCGCGTCGTCCGTCAGCATCCCGGGACGCAGCACCGTCCAGTCCAGGGCGGCACGGCCGCGTACGTACGCGTCGGCCTCGCCCTTGGCCCGCAGATAGGCGTCGAAGATCTCGTCGCCGGGGTGGTCGGGGTCCGCGCCCATCGACGACACCACGATGTACCGGCGCGCCCCGGCCCGCTCCGCGGCGTCCGCGAACAGGACGGCGGCGTCACGGTCCACCGTGTTCTTGCGGTCCGCCCCGCTGCCGGGCCCCGCGCCCGCCGCGAACACCGCGGCGTCCGCGCCCTCCAGATGCCGGGCGACCTCCGCCACGGACGCCGACTCCAGGTCGCACAGCACCGGTTCGGCGCCGGCGTCCCGGAGATCGGCCTCGTGCGCGGGGTTGCGGATGAGCCCTACGGCTTCGTCACCGCGCGCGGCGAGCAGTCGCTCCAGCCGCAGCGCGATCTGACCATGACCTCCAGCGATGACAATGCGCATGCTCCCGACCGTACGGCAGCCCGCACGTGATCGCGGCCGGAACGCCCGTCACCAGGCCACATGCCGTACGGCCCACCCCCGGGCGGCGTACGGTCCCTCACGAGACCACCCCGCCCCCCTTCCCCCGCCCCTGCCGCGGCAGATCCAGCGCCACCGCGGCCGCCGAGTCGCAGTACTCCCGCACCGCGCTGGTCCGCGCCACCACACGCCCCCGGTGCACCACCACGCGGCTGTACGCCAGCGACAGCGCCCCGGCGAGGGTGTCGCCGCGCACCGCGAGGAGCTCCGCGGGGAACCCCGCCTCCACCCTGACCTCGGCAAGACCCATCGCCGCCCGCGCCGCCGAACTCACCGCGTCGTAGGCCTCCTCGGGGCGCAGCCCCTGCCGGGACGCGAGGAGGTACGCCGCCTCCAGCGGATCCCCGCGGCCCACCGGGTTCGCCATGTCCCGCAGCGCCCCGCTGCCCGCCGCGACCCGCACCCCGGCGGCCCGCAACAGCCGCACCGGGACCGCCCCGCCGTCCGTCACCCCCGCGTGCGCGGCCCCGGCCCGCGCCCCGTGCCCGGCCCCGCCGCAGTCGCCCTGCGGCAGGCACACCACCGTCACGCCGGCCGCCGCCAGCTGCTCCGCGGTCCGCGCCGCCACGTCGGCAGGCAGCCGCCCGAGCCCGCCGCACGGCCCGATCGTCACCCCCGGCCGCAGCCCCCCGGCCGCCGCCGCAAGCCGCGCGAGACGGGCCGGATCCCCGCCGTCCGTATGCAGGTCGACCGCGCAGCCGTGCTCCGCCGCGAGGTCGAGCACCGCCTCCGCGTACCCCGTCGGATCAGGGTCCAGATCCGGACAACCGCCCACTACGGAGGCGCCCATCTTCATCGCGTCCCGCAGCATCGCCATCCCGTCGGCGCCCGCCACCCCGGTCAGCAGGCGCGGCACCGCCACTACGGAGAGGTCGGCGAGCCCGCGCAGCGAGCGCCGCGCCTGGAGCACCGCGTGCAGCGCGTCCAGGCCCTGGACGTCACCGATCCGCACGTGCGAGCGCAGCGCCGTCGCCCCGTGCCCGAGTTGCAGCAGGGCCGCCTCGGTGGCGCGCCGCTGCACGTCCTGGACGTCCCCGGGGACCGGGCCCTCCGTGAGGGCGCTGAGGGCTGTGTCGCTGTGCGCGTGGGGCTCCGCCGCCGCGGGCAGCAGGAGATATCCGCTCAGGTCCACGCGCCCGCCGTGCGCGGCCAGGCTGCCCGCCGTGCCGACGGCCTCGATACGGCCCTCACCGAGCCGTACGTCCACGGTCCTGCCGTCCGTCAGGCGCGCCCCGCAGAGCAGCAGCGCGGAGGGCGAAGGCGCGGCCGTGGGCGGTGCTGCGGGTGACGGTGCGGGTGACGGGCCCGGGGCGGGCGACGGTGCCGGGGAGCCCGACGCGCTCTGGGGGGCGCGGCCGTCCCGGGAGCCGGGCGACTCCCCGGGGCCGGGGGAGTCGGGCGAAGAGGGCTGCTGCGGCTGGCTGTCAGGCATCGCGCTCCTGGTGCTCGGGGGCGGCTGCAGGCGGCTCGAGGCGTGCCGGGACGCGACCCGAGGGCGCGCGTGGACGGCGGCGTCGAGGCACGCAAGATCACGCAGCGCGGGTCGAGCCTAGGACGGCGGGGAGCCCGCTTCGCGGAGGAGCGCAATAGTCGTACTGCTGTGGTGCGAGGGCCTGGTGATCCCTGGTGGGGCGGGTGAGAAGGCCTTTTGAGGGCCGCTGCCATGCCCCCGGACGGCCCTGGCGAAACGGATTTGGGCGATCGGCGGGCGAGCGTGTAATGTCTTCATCGCTCGCCCCAATAGCTCAGTCGGTAGAGCGTCTCCATGGTAAGGAGAAGGTCTGCGGTTCGATTCCGCATTGGGGCTCTGATGTGTGAGGTTCCTCGCTTCCGGGCGAGGGGCCGAAGCGCATCGCAGCGGTGTAGCTCAGTCGGTAGAGCAAGCGGCTCATAATCGCTGTGTCACCGGTTCAAGTCCGGTCACCGCTACCCTTCAGTAGCCGATTGTGGGGTCGGTCCTTCGATCGGCTACTCTTTTATGCGTTCATCCGTCCATCCGTCCGTCAAGGAGCACTCACGTGGCTGCCACCGACGTCCGCCCGAAGATCACGCTGGCCTGCGTGGAGTGCAAGGAGCGGAACTACATCACCAAGAAGAACCGGCGTAACAACCCGGACCGACTGGAGATGAAGAAGCACTGCCCGCGTTGCAACTCGCACACCGCGCACCGCGAAACGCGATAAAAACAGGCTAGTACTCGAGGCCGCCCCCGATCACTCGGGGGCGGCCTCGAGGCGTTTCCGGACCTGATCCGTCCCAGCGGCGGCCCCGTCCGGTCCTTCAAGAGAACCCAGCTGCCAGGAGGTGCCGAGCCATGGCGCTCGACCAGTCCTTCGTGGGGCGGTCCTACCCGCCCACCGACCCCTACGAGGTCGGCCGCGAGAAGATCCGCGAATTCGCGGTCGCGGTGGGTGACGCCAATCCCGCGTACGCCGACCCGGAAGCCGCCAAGGCGCTCGGCCACCCCGATGTGCTCGCCCCGCCGACCTTCGTGTTCGCGATCACCTTCAAGGCGGCGGGCCTGGTCATCGAGGACCCGCAGCTGGGCCTCGACTACAGCCGAGTCGTGCACGGCGACCAGAAGTTCGCGTACACGCGCCCCGTGTACGCGGGCGACCGGCTGACGGTGACCTCGACCATCGAGAACATCAAGTCGCTCGCCGGCAACGACATCCTGGACATCCGCGGCGAGGTCCACGACGCGGCCGGGGAGCACGTCGTGACCGCCTGGACCAAGCTCGTCGCACGCGCGGCCGAGCCCGCCGCTGAGGGGGCCTGACCATGACCGCGAAGATCGCATACGACGACGTCGAGGTCGGCACCGAACTCCCGGCCCAGACCTTCCCGGTGACCCGCGCCACCCTCGTGCGGTACGCGGGCGCCTCCGGTGACTTCAACCCGATCCACTGGAACGAGAAGTTCGCGGTCGAGGTCGGGCTGCCCGACGTCATCGCGCACGGCATGTTCACGATGGCCGAGGCCATCCGCGTCGTGACGGACTGGGTGGGCGACCCGGCCGCCGTCGTCGAGTACGGCGTGCGCTTCACCAAGCCCGTCGTGGTCCCGAACGACGACAAGGGCGCCACCATCGAGGTCAGCGCGAAGGTCGCCGCGATCCTCGACGACCAGCAGGTGCGGGTCGACCTCCTCGCCAAGAGCGGCGACCAGAAGGTGCTCGGCATGTCCCGGGCGGTCGTACGGCTTGCCTGAAGGGCCTTCAGAGCTGAAGAGCTGAAGGGCTGAAGAGCCTGACGGGCTGACGAGCCGGGCGGTTCGGAGACGGCACGGCCATCAGTCGCATAGTAAGGGGCGCCCGCCATTGCGGACGCCCCTTACTCGTACCTCCATAGAGACACCTCTTGACTTGGTTAGTGATTGGACACTAACTTAGTCGCATGGTCAGGATGAGCGCAGAGGAGAGGCGCGAGAGCGTCATCCGCGCGGCGATGAGCGAGTTCGCCCGCGGCGGGTATCACGGGACGTCGACCGAGGCGATCGCCAAGCGCGTCGGGGTCTCGCAGCCCTATCTCTTCCGGCTCTTCCCCGGCAAGAAGGCGATCTTCCTGGCGGCGTCGTCGCGCTGCCTGGAGGACACCCGCAAGGTCTTCGAGAAGGCGAGCGAGGGCCTGCACGGCGAGGAGGCCCTGCACGCTATGGCCGTCGCGTACTCGCAGCTCATCGCGGACGACCCCGACAAGCTCCAGATGCAGCTCCAGACGTACGTCGCCGTGGCGGCCGCCGAGGCCGCGGGGGACCACGAGTTCGGCGAGATGGTGCGCGCCGGCTGGATGGAGATCTGGCAGGCGGCGCATCTGCCGCTCGGGGCCGACGTGAACGAGACGACGACGTTCATGGCCTACGGGATGCTCGTCAACGTCCTGTCGGCCCTGAAGTTCCCCGCCGACCACCGTGTCTGGGAAGGCTTCTACATGTCGGCCCAGCCCCAGGAGAAGACCACGCAGCCGTAGCGGCCACAGTGGTCACGGCAGCCCCAGTAGCCACGTAGTCGCGGTCCGAGGTTCGCGCCTCGCCATGTCCGCGAAAGTTAGTCATCAATTACTAACCTGACATCCGACACTCACCGTCCGGGGGAGACATGTCACAGCAAACAGGGTCCCGCGGGGGCACCGTCTGGGCCCTCGTCATCACCAGCGTCGCCGGCTTCATGGCGGCTCTCGACAACCTCGTCGTCACCACCGCACTGCCCTCCATCCGCGAGGACCTGGGCGGCCACCTGGAAGACCTCGAATGGACGGTGAGCGCCTACACCCTCACCTTCGCCGTGCTGCTGATGTTCGGCGCGGCCCTGGGGGACAGGTTCGGGCGCCGCAAGCTCTTCGGCGTCGGCCTCTCGATCTTCACCGCCGCCTCCGCCGCGGCGGCCCTCGCCCCCGGCATCAACGAACTGATCGCCGCCCGCGCGATACAGGGAGTCGGCGCCGCGATCATGATGCCGCTCACCCTGACGCTGCTCACGGCCGCCGTACCGGCCGCCAAGCGCGGCATGGCGTTCGGGATCTGGGGCGCCGTCAACGGCCTCGCGGTCGCCAGCGGGCCGCTCATCGGGGGCGCGCTCACCGAGCACGTCTCCTGGCAGTGGATCTTCTGGCTGAACGTCCCGCTGGGCCTCGCCCTGCTGCCGCTCGCCCGGATGCGCCTCTCGGAGTCGTACGGCACCGGCGCCCCGCTCGACTTCGCCGGCACCCTGCTCGCCAGCGGCGGCCTCTTCGGCATCGTCTACGCCCTGATCCGCGGCAACATCGACGGCTGGACCAGTGCGCCCGTCCTGACCGGCCTGATCGCCGGTGCCGCGCTGCTCGCCGGCTTCGTGCACCACGGCATCCGCGCCAAGAACCCGATGCTGCCGATGCGGCTCTTCCGCAGCCGGGCGTTCTCCGCGATCAACGCGGCCAGCCTGCTCATGTTCGTCGGCATGTTCGGCTCGATCTTCCTGCTCAGCCAGTTCCTCCAGGGGGTGCTCGGGTACTCGCCGACCGAGGCGGGGCTGCGCATGCTGCCCTGGACCGGCATGCCGATGATCGTCGCGCCCATCGCCGGGTATCTGTCCGACCGCATCGGCGGCCGCCCTGTCGTCACCGCGGGCCTCGCCCTGCAGGCCGTCGGGCTCGGCTGGTTCGCACTCGTCCTGTCGCCCGACGTGTCGTACGCCGCCCAACTGCCCGCCCTGATCATCAGCGGGATCGGCATGGCGCTGTACTTCGCCCCCGCCGCCAGCCTGGTCATGGCCAGCGTGCGGCCGTCCGAGCAGGGGATCGCCTCCGGCGCGAACAACGCGCTGCGGGAGGTGGGCGGGGCGCTCGGGGTCGCCCTGATGGCCTCCGTGTTCTCCGCGCAGGGCGGGTACGAGTCGCCGCGGGCGTTCGTGGACGGGTTGGAGCCTGCCCTGTGGGTGGGGGCCGGGGTGGTCGCTCTTGGGGCTGTCGCCGCGGGCCTGCTTCCCCGGCGGGGGAGCACCGAGGGGGGTGCCTCGGTGACCTCGGCCGAGGAGCGGGTGCCTGTCGCCGTGTGACGCGGGGTCTCATGGGGCTGCGCCCCTCTCCCCCCTGTTGGCCCTTCGGGCCTCGTCCTCAAGCGCCGGACGGGCTGGAACGGCCTCGTCCTCAAGCGCCGGACGGGCTGAAACAGCCCCGTCCGGCGCTCGGGTGTGCCGGGGGCGCGCCGCAGGGCACCGCTGTGCCGCCCGTACCCTGGGGGGCGTGCAGGTACTTCACGACGCCCCCCTTGCCCCGCTCACCACCTTTCGGCTCGGTGGGCCCGCTGCTCGGCTGATCACCGCGACGACCGACGCCGAGGTGGTCGCCGCCGTCCGCGAAGCCGACGACTCCGGGACCCCGCTGCTGATCGTCGGCGGCGGGTCGAACCTCGTCATCGGCGACAAGGGCTTCGACGGCACCGCCCTGCGCATCGCCACCACCGGCTTCGCCCTGGACGGCACCCGCCTGGAGCTCGCGGCCGGTGAGGTCTGGACGGACGCCGTGGCGCGCACCGTCGACGCGGGCCTCGCGGGCATCGAGTGCCTGGCCGGCATCCCCGGCTCCGCGGGCGCGACGCCGATCCAGAACGTGGGCGCGTACGGCCAGGAGGTCTCCTCGACGATCACTGAAGTGATCGCGTACGACCGCAGGGACCGCGAGACCGTCACCATCGCGAACGCGGACTGCGACTTCTCCTACCGCCACAGCCGCTTCAAGGCCGACCCCGACCGCTTCGTCGTCCTGCGCGTCCGCTTCCAGCTGGAGGACGCGGGCGGGATGAGCGCCCCGATCGCCTACCCGGAGACGGCCCGCACGCTCGGCGTCGAGGCCGGGGACCGGGTGCCCGCCGCCGTGGCCCGCGAGACCGTCCTGAAGCTGCGCGCGGGCAAAGGCATGGTGCTCGACCCCGAGGACCACGACAGCTGGTCGGCCGGGTCGTTCTTCACCAACCCGATCCTCACCGACGAGCAGTTCGCCGTCTTCCACGCGCGCGTGGCCGAGCGGCTCGGCCCGGACGTCGCGCCGCCCGCGTACCCGGCGGGCGACGGCCGCGTGAAGACCTCCGCGGCCTGGCTCATCGACAAGGCCGGCTTCACCAAGGGCTACGGCCAGGGCCCGGCCCGCATCTCCACCAAGCACACCCTGGCCCTCACCAACCGCGGCGACGCCACCACGGAGGATCTCCTCGCCCTGGCCCGCGAGGTCGTCGCGGGCGTCCGGGACGCCTTCGGCATCACGCTGGTCAACGAGCCGGTGACGGTGGGCGTCAGCCTGTAGGGCTCGCGGGCCCCAGGGCCGCGTCAGGACGCCAGCCACTCCTCGACCCCGGCCAGCAGCTTCTCCTGCACGTCCGCGGGCGCCGCCGACCCCCGCACCGACTGCCGCGCGAGCTCGGCCAGTTCGGCGTCGTCGAAGCCGTGGTGCCGACGCGCGATCTCGTACTGCGCGGCCAGGCGCGAGCCGAAGAGCAGCGGGTCGTCGGCGCCGAGCGCCATCGGCACCCCGGCGTCGTACAGCGTCCGCAGGGGCACGTCCTCGGGCTTCTCGTAGACCCCGAGGGCCACGTTGGACGCCGGGCACACCTCGCAGGTCACGCCCCGCTCCGCGAGCCGCCTCAGGAGCCGCGGGTCCTCGGCCGCCCGCACGCCGTGCCCGATGCGCCGCGCGTGCAGGTCGTCGAGGCAGTCCCGCACCGAGGCGGGCCCGTTCAGCTCGCCGCCGTGCGGGGCCGCGAGCAGGCCGCCCTCGCGGGCGATGGCGAAGGCGCGGTCGAAGTCCCGCGCCATGCCCCGCCGTTCGTCGTTGGAGAGCCCGAAGCCCACGACGCCCCGGTCGGCGAACCGCACCGCGAGCCGGGCCAGCGTGCGCGCGTCCAGGGGGTGCTTCATACGGTTCGCGGCGACCAGGACGCGCATCCCGAGCCCGGTCTCGCGCGAGGCCGTGTCGACGGCGTCCAGGATGATCTCCAGGGCCGGGATGAGCCCGCCGAGCCGGGGCGCGTACGACGTCGGGTCGACCTGGATCTCCAGCCACCCCGACCCGTCCCTGATGTCCTCCTCGGCCGCCTCCCGCACCAGGCGCTGGATGTCCTCGGGTTCGCGCAGACAGGACCGCGCCATGTCGTACAGCCGCTGGAAGCGGAACCAGCCACGCTCGTCGGTCGCCCGCAGCTTCGGCGGCGTCCCCCCGGTCAGGGCCTCCGGCAGATGGACCCCGTACTTGTCCGCGAGCTCAAGCAGCGTCGAGGGCCGCATCGACCCGGTGAAGTGCAGGTGCAGATGGGCCTTCGGCAGCTCTCTTACGTCTCGTACGCGCTCCATTCCAGGATCTTGCCGTACGTACCCCGCGTCCCGGTAGCCGCTTTTTCCCATGGGGTACGCGCCTGAACAAAGAAACGGACGGCAGCGCACCATATGGTGCGCCGCCGTCCGTCGCGCGCTGCGGTGCCTCAGTCGCGGGCCTCCGCAAGCAGCTTCTGGATCCGCGAGACGCCCTCGACCAGGTCCTCGTCACCGAGGGCGTACGAGAGCCGCAGGTAGCCCGGCGTCCCGAAGGCCTCGCCCGGGACCACCGCGACCTCGACCTCCTCCAGGATGAGCGCGGCCAGCTCGACGGAGTCCTGCGGGCGCTTGCCGCGGATCTCCTTGCCGATGAGCGCCTTCACCGAGGGGTAGACGTAGAACGCGCCCTCGGGCTCCGGGCACACCACGCCGTCGATCTCGTTCAGCATCCGCACGATCGTGCGGCGGCGCCGGTCGAATGCCTCGCGCATCTTGTCGACGGCCGTCAGGTCACCGGAGACGGCGGCGATGGCGGCGGCCTGCGCGACGTTGGAGACGTTGGACGTGGCGTGCGACTGGAGGTTCGTCGCGGCCTTCACCACGTCCTTCGGGCCGATGATCCACCCCACGCGCCAGCCGGTCATGGCGTACGTCTTGGCGACGCCGTTGACGACCACGCACTTGTCGCGCAGCTCGGGCAGCAGGGAGGGCAGGGACGTGAACTGGGCGTCTCCGTAGACGAGGTGTTCGTAGATCTCGTCCGTCATGACCCACAGGCCGTGCTCCAGGGCCCAGCGGCCGATGGCCTCCGCGTCCTCACGGCTGTAGACGGCGCCGGTCGGGTTCGACGGGGACACGAAGAGCACGACCTTCGTGTTCTCGGTGCGCGCGGCCTCCAGCTGCTCCACGGAGACGCGGTAGCCGGTGGTCTCGTCGGCGACGACGTCCACGGGGACGCCGCCCGCGAGGCGGATCGACTCCGGGTACGTCGTCCAGTACGGCGCGGGGACGATGACCTCGTCGCCCGGGTCGAGGATCGCGGCGAACGCCTCGTAGATGGCCTGCTTGCCGCCGTTGGTCACCAGGATCTCGGAGACCTCGGGCTCGTACCCGGAGTCGCGCAGCGTCTTCGCGGCGATCGCGGCCTTCAGCTCGGGCAGGCCGCCCGCGGGCGTGTAGCGGTGGTACTTCGGGTTCTTGCAGGCCTCGACGGCCGCTTCGACGATGTAGTCCGGGGTCGGGAAGTCCGGCTCGCCCGCGCCGAAACCGATCACCGGGCGCCCGGCGGCCTTGAGGGCCTTGGCCTTGGCGTCGACGGCGAGGGTCGCGGACTCGGAGATCGCGCCGACTCGGGCGGAGACCCGGCGCTCGGTGGGAGGAGTGACAGCGCTCATGCGCCCATCGTTCCAGACCCGAAACGGCCCCGACACACGGGTTTGGAGGACCGTCCCGATCCGGAGCCGGATCATCGTGTTCGACGGGGGGCCCAGGACCACGTACACTCACTGGTCGTTGGCCCTCACCGGCCGCACCTTCCAAGAGCACTCGGTGCACATGGTCGGATGCTGTAGGTTGGGGGAAATCAAAGGGTCGTAGCTCAATTGGTAGAGCACTGGTCTCCAAAACCAGCGGTTGGGGGTTCAAGTCCCTCCGGCCCTGCTACACACACCTTCGCCAGGATGTGTGCGCATGTACGTACTGCAATGCACCGCCGTGCGGCTCAACCGGGCGCGGCACGGCCACGACCCGGAATCAGGTGAGACGAGTGACGGACGCCGTGGGCTCCATCGACATGCCTGATGCCCAGGACGAGGCGCCGGACTCCAAGAAGAAGGCGCGCAAGGGCGGCAAGCGAGGCAAGAAGGGTCCGCTGGCCAGGCTGGCGCTCTTCTACCGCCAGATCGTTGCCGAGCTCCGCAAGGTCGTCTGGCCGACGCGCAGCCAGCTCACGACGTACACCACAGTCGTGATCGTCTTCGTCGTCATCATGATCGGCCTTGTGACCGTGATTGACTATGGGTTCAGCAACCTCATCAAGTACATCTTCGGCTGAGCCGAGAGCGAAGGGCGCCGCACCAGGCGCCCCTTTCGCGTGTTCCACCCCCATGTATCCAGGAAGAAGCAGCCACCGTGTCTGACCCGAACCTGAACGACGCCGTCGAGCCTCGCGCAGAGCAGGCGGAGTCCGTGGAGGACCAGCTCGACATCGTCGAGGCGGCGGACGCCGAGGACCCGGACCAGGCCGAGGCTGCCGACGTCGCCGCGGGCGAGCCCGCCGAGGAGGCGGCTCTGCACGTGGAGTCCGACGAGGAAGCGGCGGCCGGTGGCATCGACGTCGCCGAGACCGACGAGGACGCCGACGCGGCCGAGGCCGTCGCCGACGAGGAGTCCGACGAGGACGCCGTCGCCGAAGAGCCCGCCGAGCCGGTCGACCCCATCGCCGCCCTGCGCGAGGAACTCCGCGGCCTGCCCGGCGAGTGGTACGTCATCCACACCTACGCCGGTTACGAGAACCGCGTGAAGACCAACCTCGAGCAGCGCGCCGTCTCGCTCAACGTCGAGGACTTCATCTTCCAGGCCGAGGTGCCGCAGGAAGAGGTCGCCCAGATCAAGAACGGCGAGCGCAAGACCATCCGTCAGAACAAGCTCCCCGGTTACGTCCTGGTGCGCATGGACCTGACGAACGAGTCCTGGGGCGTCGTCCGCAACACCCCCGGCGTCACCGGCTTCGTCGGCAACGCCTACGACCCGTACCCGCTGACGCTGGACGAGATCGTCAAGATGCTCGCCCCGGAGGCCGAGGAGAAGGCCGCCCGCGAGGCCGCCGAGGCCGAGGGCAAGCCGGCTCCGGCCCGCAAGGTCGAGGTCCAGGTCCTGGACTTCGAGGTCGGCGACTCGGTCACCGTCACCGACGGCCCGTTCGCCACGCTGCAGGCCACGATCAACGAGATCAACGCCGACTCGAAGAAGGTCAAGGGCCTCGTCGAGATCTTCGGCCGCGAGACCCCGGTCGAGCTGAGCTTCGACCAGATCCAGAAGAACTAGCTCGAAGATCTTCGCGCAGAGCCCCTGACCGACGGGAAACCGCTGGTCAGGGGCTTTGTCGTGGGCGCCTGCGAACAAATGTGTTCCACGCCACAACCATCGGGTGCCCCGGGCTGTCTCACTTGTAGACGGAAACGCCCGGTCCCTTCCTCCACGACACCTCAGCACGCTTATGGGGATCCCTGTCACCATGAGCGGCGATTTGTGGTGCTCTGCACGGGTATGGCGGCCGGGTTCCTGCACCGACGAGCAAGGGGGACCACCTGATGCGTGCCCGCAAGACTGCGATTGCTGCCTCCGCCTGCGCCTTCGTCCTGCTCGGCGCCGGCTCGGCGCTGGCCGGAACAGGACCCGCGCCCGCGCCCGACGCCAGAAAGGCCGCGCCCCAGTCGACCGCGCCCTCGGCGGACGGCAACCCGCGGAGCCTCAAGGCCCAGGCGGCCGGGGTCTGTTCCGACGCCTACCAGATCGGCACCACCGCGTACATCGACCGGAAGGGAGCGCACGCCGCGTCGGTGAAGCAGTTCTACTCGCCCAGGTGCAAGAAGAACTACGGCTACGTCTGGGTGTGGAAGAGCTTCCGCGACAAGGTCAAGGACTACGACGTCAGCACCGGCGTGTACAGCTACGCCCGGGACGAGGTCGTCGGTCAGGACTGGTGGAACGACACCAACGTCCAGGAGTTCTGGTCGCTGCCCGCCGACACCGCCGCGGAGTGCACTGCGGCGATCGGTGAGCTGCGTGCCCCCGGGGACCCGCTTCCGGGCCACGCTATGACGTCCAAGCGCTGCTGAGCGCACCCGCTGCCCGGTGGTCGCAGCCGGGTGCCGAGGGCCGCGGGCCCCGCTCCGGAAGGGGTGGGGCCCGCGGTCTGTCCAGGTGCTGGTTTGGGCCCCGCCGAGATACCCGTTATCGTAGTGCGGTATGCCTCCATCCGGATGATCGCGACTATCGATGATCATCGCCACGGATGCGGCTCAACACTCTCACTAGGACCCGGAGAGAGCAATGCCTCCCAAGAAGAAGAAGGTCACGGGGCTCATCAAGCTCCAGATCCAGGCCGGTGCCGCCAACCCGGCGCCGCCGGTCGGCCCCGCGCTGGGCCAGCACGGCGTGAACATCATGGAGTTCTGCAAGGCGTACAACGCCGCGACCGAGTCGCAGCGTGGCTGGGTGATCCCGGTGGAGATCACGGTCTACGAGGACCGTTCCTTCACCTTCATCACCAAGACGCCGCCGGCCGCCAAGATGATCCTCAAGGCCGCGGGCGTGGAGAAGGGCTCCGGCGAGCCGCACAAGACCAAGGTCGCCAAGATCACCCAGGCGCAGGTCCGCGAGATCGCCACCACCAAGATGCCCGACCTCAACGCGAACGACCTGGACGCCGCGTCGAAGATCATCGCCGGCACCGCCCGTTCCATGGGCATCACGGTCGAGGGCTGATCACAGCTCCCCGCGACGGAGTCGCTCGGTCGACCCCGTGACCTCAAGTGGCAGGGCCAGGCGCTGGCCCGGACCACGAACTCCAAACCTGAACCTCAGGAGTAGAAGTGAAGCGCAGCAAGACTCTCCGCGCTGCGGACGCCAAGATCGACCGGGAGAAGCTGTACGCCCCGCTCGAGGCCGTCCGTCTCGCCAAGGAGACCTCCGCGACCAAGTTCGACGGCACCGTCGAGGTCGCCATGCGTCTGGGCGTCGACCCGCGCAAGGCCGACCAGATGGTCCGTGGCACCGTGAACCTCCCGCACGGCACCGGCAAGACCGCCCGGGTCCTGGTCTTCGCGACCGGTGACCGTGCTGCGGCCGCGGAAGCCGCTGGGGCCGACATCGTCGGCGCCGACGAGCTGATCGACGAGGTCGCGAAGGGCCGCCTGGACTTCGACGCCGTCGTCGCCACCCCGGACCTCATGGGCAAGGTCGGCCGCCTCGGCCGCGTGCTCGGTCCGCGTGGTCTGATGCCGAACCCGAAGACCGGCACCGTCACCCCCGACGTCGTGAAGGCTGTCAACGACATCAAGGGCGGCAAGATCGAGTTCCGCGTCGACAAGCACTCGAACCTGCACTTCATCATCGGCAAGGTGTCCTTCGACGACACCAAGCTGGTGGAGAACTACGCCGCGGCCCTGGAGGAGATCCTCCGTCTGAAGCCGTCGGCCGCCAAGGGTCGCTACATCAAGAAGGCCGCCGTCACCACGACGATGGGCCCCGGCATCCCGCTGGACTCCAACCGCACCCGCAACCTCCTCGTCGAGGAGGACCCGGCCGCCGTCTGAATCTGACGGCAGCCGCGCCTGGCGCGATTGTGACGGGCCCCGCAACCATTTCCGGTGCGGGGCCCGTCCCGTTTTTCGGGTACACGCCCGGGGACGGGCGGTGCCGGTGCGCGCGGTGCGGCGCGCACGGACCGCGTACGGAGACGGACTCGGGAGACACGCGGAGGAGCGGGCTGCGCTAGCGTGCTGGCTCTCCATGGACGCAAGGGGTGGGACGACATGAACAGCACGACTGTGCGACGCGTGGCGCTGGCGGTCGCGGCCGCGGCGGCCCTGACCGGCGGGGTCACGGCCTGCGGCTCCTCGGACGACTCGGGGGACTCCGACAAGGCCAAGGGGTCCGGCAAGGGCGGCCTGGGCGTGAGCCCCATCGCCGCGCTCCGGACCATCGAGAACACCACCGACAAGGCGGATTCGGCCAAGGTGGAGTCCGAGACCACCATGGGCTCCGTGATGTCGATGAAGGCCAAGGGCGCCCTCGGCTGGGCCGACGGCCTCACCGGCAACATGACCATCACGTACACCGGTGGTCAGATGGCGGAGACGATGCGCCGGGCCGGCACCACGTCGATGGAGGCCCGCTATCTGCCCGAGGCCTACTACGCGAAGATGGGCGAGCAGTTCGCCGCCCAGGCCGGCGGCAAGCACTGGGTGAAGTACGCCTACGACGACCTGGAGCGGATAGGCGGCGGCTCGGGCGCGTACATGAAGGACGCGATGCAGAACAGCACGCCGCACCAGTCGGTGAAGATGCTGCTCGCCTCCGGTGACGTGAAGAAGGTCGGCGAGGAGAAGGTGCGCGGCGTGGACACCACGCACTACTCCGGCACCGTGAACGTCGCCGAGCTCGCGGAGCGGAGCTCCGGCCTGAGCGAGTCCCAACTCGCCGACATGAAGAAGCAGTTGGAGCAGGCCGGGATCACGACCGAGACCATCGACATCTGGGTCAACGACGAGAACCTGCTCGTGAAGAAGACCGAGCGCGGCCAGATGAAGACCGGCCGGCTCTCCGCCACCGCGTACTACAGCGACTACGGCACCGAGGTCTCCGCCGAGGAGCCCCCGGCCGACGACACGGCGGACTTCAAGGACCTGATGAACCAGCAGCCGAGCACGTAGGACCGCTCCGACCCCGCCCCGCCGCAGGTGAGCTGCCCGGCCGCCGCAGAACCCGGAGGAAGGCCCCGCCTACCTTCGGGTAATCTCGGCCGGGCAATAAATGAACCAAATGTTCCTAGGGGTGGGGTCATGAGCATTTCCGTACGTACGGGACGCAAGAGAACCGCGGGCGCCGCGCTCGCCGCCGTGCTGCTCGCGGGTGGCGCGGTCAGCTGCGGGTCGGAGAAGTCCGACAAGGCGGGGGGCGACCTGGCGCCCGCGGCGGCCGTGAAGAAGGCCGCGGCCACGAGCGAGGACCTGACCTCGTTCACCTTCCGCATGGACGGCAAGGTCCCGGGCGACGGCCGGGTCAAGGCCGAGGCGGCCATGAGCACCAAGCCGCTCGCCATGCGGATGGAGATGAGCGCGACCGACAAGGGCGTCCCGCAGAAGGCGGAGATCCGCCTCGTCGACGGCGGCCTCTACCTCGGCGGCGGCAAGGAAGCCGCCAAGGAGATGGACGGCAAGAGCTGGATCAAGTTCCCCGCCAAGGGCCTCGGCAAGACGAAGCCCGGCGGCACCTCGCTCTCCGCCCAGGCGGACAACAACCCGGCCGACCAGTCCACGCTCCTCACCGGCTCCGACGACCTGAAGAAGGTCGGCACCGAGAAGGTCGAGGGCGTCGAGACCACCCGCTACACGGGCACGGTCACGATGGACCGGCTGCGCGAGCTCATGAAGGACGAGGACGCGGCCACCCAGAAGCGCCGCGAGAAGAGCTTCAAGCAGTACGAGGACATGGGCGTCGAGAAGCTCACGATGGACATGTGGATCGACGGCGAGGACCACACCAAGCAGTTCCGCGCCCGCGGCAAGGGCGACAAGGGCCCCCTCGACATGACCATCACCTTCGTCGACTACAACAAGAAGGTGACCGTCACGGCCCCGCCGGCGAGCCAGGTCATGGACATCGCCAAGGAGATGAAGGGCGCCCAGGGCTGATCCCCGGCCGGCCCGGGCCGGCCCGATTTGCCTGACGCGGATCCGTTCGCGTACGCTTCCACAGAAGCCAAAGACCGCTGGTCGTTGCCGTGCGCTCGTAAGAGGGTGCGGTGGCCGAAGGATCCGCTGAAGCTGCGGACGACCCGCGTAGGTGACTGTGGAAGTGCTCCCGGACGGTTATCCGTCAGGTCGAGCTCACGCCCCGTGCGCCTGCGCCGGGGCGTTTCGTTTTGTGCAGAACCCCTTCCTGTGTGCCTGATTCAGGCGGTCCGGCGACACGTGGCTGATCGAAAGGTCAGTCGAGGATCATCACCCCGGAAGGAGGCCGAGGCTCATGGCGACGTCCGACAAGGTCGCAGCCGTCGAGGAGATCACGCAGAAGCTGCGCGACTCCAACGCTGCTGTTGTCACTTCTTACACCGGACTGTCCGTGGCGCAGCTCAAGGAGCTTCGCCGTTCTCTCGGCGAGAACGCTCAGTACCGTGTGGTGAAGAACACGCTGACCAAGATCGCGGCCAACGAGGCCGGGATCCAGCTGGACGAGCACCTCAAGGGCTCGACGGCTGTCGCCTTCGTGACCGGTGACCCGGTCGAGGCGGCGAAGGGTCTTCGTGACTTCGCCAAGGACAACCCCTCTCTCGTCATCAAGGGCGGTGTCCTTGACGGCAAGGCGCTGACCGCCGACGAGATCAAGAAGCTTGCGGACCTCGAGTCCCGCGAGGTTCTGCTCAGCAAGCTGGCGGGTGCCATGAAGGGCAAGCAGTCCCAGGCTGCCTCTGTCTTCCAGGCGCTCCCGTCGAAGCTCGTCCGCACCGTGGACGCGCTTCGCGCCAAGCAGGCCGAGCAGGGCGGTGCCGAGTAATTCGGCTCGCACAGTGACCGCCGCCTGAGGCGACGGTCGTATGCGGGCCACTAGTACAGCCCGCCTCTCATGTACATCCGGCACCCGCCGAATTAGTGGAAGGACCGCCATCATGGCGAAGCTCAGCCAGGACGACCTGCTCGCTCAGTTCGAAGAGATGACCCTCATCGAGCTCTCCGAGTTCGTGAAGGCCTTCGAGGAGAAGTTCGACGTCACCGCCGCCGCTGCCGCGCCGGTCGTCGTCGCCGGTGGTGCCGCTGGTGGCGCCGCCGCCGAGGCCGCCGAGGAGCAGGACGAGTTCGACGTCATCCTCACCGGCGCCGGCGACAAGAAGATCCAGGTCATCAAGGTCGTGCGCGAACTGACCTCCCTGGGTCTGAAGGAGGCCAAGGACCTCGTCGACGGCACCCCGAAGCCGGTCCTCGAGAAGGTCGCCAAGGACGCCGCGGAGAAGGCCGCCGAGGCCCTCAAGGGCGCCGGCGCCTCCGTCGAGGTCAAGTAACACCTCGCCGCGCGCCCACGGGCGCGTGGCGCGAGTCTTCTGACTCTTCCGTGTGCTCGCGGCCCCTGGGCTGTAACGCACACACACCGAACGGCGATCACCCATGTGGGTGGTCGCCTTTCGGCGTTCCCGGGCACGCGTGCGGCGGCTGCCTTGCACTGTCGTTCGCGGCGAGTATGGTGATCTTCGTTGTGCCTGGCGACAGGCCGTGACGGCGACGACGCCAGGCCTCGTCGGGGCATGGGGGGCCTTGACGAACCGCACGCAGCGCGCAATTCTCAGGACGCGTCGTCACAACGATCCGCATCCGAGGCATGGATCGGCGACGAAGAGGGCAGTATCGATGTGCGTTGAGGACGTGGCTTGCCGCAGGTGTTGAGAACAACGAGGGTCTCCAGAAACCGGGACTGGACATCAGTGGGCCAGGTGGCTACACTGACCCTTTGCGCTGCCTGTTAGCTGCCTCCTGCCCGTCACCAGGGGCATGCCCATGCTTGAGCACCGTGGACTGAAACCACCCTGACCTGGGATTTCTGTCTCTCTGCCAGCTTGGGACCGGTACGCGCGTAGTGAGTCCGAGCCCTCGGAAGGACCCCCTCTTGGCCGCCTCGCGCACTGCCTCGACCGCGAATACGAACAACGGCGCCAGCACCGCCCCGCTGCGCATCTCCTTTGCAAAGATCAAGGAGCCCCTCGAGGTTCCGAACCTTCTTGCGCTGCAGACCGAAAGCTTTGACTGGCTGCTCGGCAACGACGCGTGGAAGGCTCGTGTCGAGGCGGCTCTGGAAAGCGGACAGGACGTCCCCACCAAGTCCGGTCTGGAGGAGATCTTCGAGGAGATCTCCCCGATCGAGGACTTCTCCGGGTCGATGTCGCTGACCTTCCGCGACCACCGTTTCGAGCCCCCGAAGAACTCCATCGACGAGTGCAAGGAGCGCGACTTCACGTTCGCCGCCCCGCTCTTCGTCACCGCCGAGTTCACCAACAACGAGACCGGTGAGATCAAGTCCCAGACGGTCTTCATGGGCGACTTCCCGCTCATGACGAACAAGGGCACCTTCGTCATCAACGGCACCGAGCGTGTCGTGGTGTCGCAGCTGGTCCGTTCGCCCGGCGTCTACTTCGACTCCTCCATCGACAAGACGTCCGACAAGGACATCTTCTCCGCCAAGATCATCCCGTCCCGGGGTGCCTGGCTGGAGATGGAGATCGACAAGCGCGACATGGTCGGTGTCCGCATCGACCGCAAGCGCAAGCAGTCGGTCACCGTCCTCCTGAAGGCTCTCGGCTGGACCACCGAGCAGATCCTCGAGGAGTTCGGCGAGTACGAGTCCATGCGCGCCACCCTGGAGAAGGACCACACCCAGGGCCAGGACGACGCGCTGCTCGACATCTACCGCAAGCTCCGTCCGGGCGAGCCGCCGACCCGCGAGGCCGCCCAGACGCTGCTCGAGAACCTGTACTTCAACCCGAAGCGCTACGACCTCGCGAAGGTCGGCCGCTACAAGGTCAACAAGAAGCTGGGTGCGGACGCGCCGCTCGACGCGGGCGTCCTGACGGTCGAGGACATCATCGCCTCGATCAAGTACCTGGTGAAGCTGCACGCCGGTGAGACCGAGACCGTCGGTGACAGCGGTGTGGGCATCGTCGTCGAGACCGACGACATCGACCACTTCGGCAACCGCCGCCTGCGCAACGTCGGCGAGCTCATCCAGAACCAGGTCCGCACGGGTCTGGCTCGTATGGAGCGCGTCGTGCGTGAGCGCATGACGACGCAGGACGTCGAGGCGATCACGCCGCAGACCCTGATCAACATCCGCCCGGTCGTGGCGTCGATCAAGGAATTCTTCGGCACCTCGCAGCTGTCGCAGTTCATGGACCAGAACAACCCGCTGTCGGGTCTCACCCACAAGCGCCGTCTCTCGGCTCTTGGCCCGGGTGGTCTCTCCCGTGAGCGGGCCGGCTTCGAGGTCCGTGACGTGCACCCGTCTCACTACGGCCGCATGTGCCCGATCGAGACGCCCGAAGGCCCGAACATCGGTCTGATCGGTTCGCTGGCCTCCTACGGCCGTGTGAACGCGTTCGGCTTCGTCGAGACCCCGTACCGCCGCGTCGCCGACGACCAGGTCACCGACGAGGTGGACTACCTGACGGCCGACGAGGAGGACCGCTTCGTCATCGCCCAGGCCAACGCGCCGCTGACCGACGACATGCGGTTCGCCGAGAACCGCGTGCTGGTCCGCCGCCGTGGTGGCGAGGTCGACTACGTCGCCGGTTCCGACGTGGACTACATGGACGTCTCGCCGCGCCAGATGGTGTCGGTCGCGACCGCCATGATCCCCTTCCTCGAGCACGACGACGCCAACCGTGCCCTCATGGGCGCGAACATGATGCGTCAGGCCGTGCCGCTGATCACCGCCGAGGCCCCCCTCGTCGGCACCGGCATGGAGTACCGCTGCGCGGTCGACGCCGGTGACGTGATCAAGGCCGAGAAGGCGGGTGTGGTCCAGGAGGTCTCCGCGGACTACGTCACCGTCACCAACGACGACGGCACGTACACCACGTACCGCGTCGCGAAGTTCTCCCGGTCCAACCAGGGCACCTCGGTGAACCAGAAGGTCGTCGTCGAGGAGGGTGCCCGCGTCATCGAGGGCCAGGTCCTCGCCGACGGTCCGGCCACCGAAGAGGGCGAGATGGCCCTCGGCAAGAACCTGCTCGTGGCGTTCATGCCGTGGGAGGGTCACAACTACGAGGACGCGATCATCCTGTCGCAGCGCCTCGTGCAGGACGACGTCCTCTCCTCGATCCACATCGAGGAGCACGAGGTCGACGCCCGTGACACCAAGCTCGGCCCGGAGGAGATCACCCGGGACATCCCGAACGTCTCCGAAGAGGTCCTCGCCGACCTCGACGAGCGCGGCATCATCCGGATCGGTGCCGAGGTCGTCGCCGGCGACATCCTCGTCGGCAAGGTCACGCCCAAGGGTGAGACCGAGCTGACGCCGGAGGAGCGCCTGCTCCGCGCGATCTTCGGTGAGAAGGCCCGCGAGGTCCGTGACACCTCCCTGAAGGTCCCGCACGGCGAGATCGGCAAGGTCATCGGCGTCCGCGTCTTCGACCGTGAAGAGGGCGACGAGCTGCCGCCGGGCGTGAACCAGCTGGTTCGTGTCTACGTGGCGCAGAAGCGCAAGATCACGGACGGTGACAAGCTCGCCGGCCGTCACGGCAACAAGGGCGTCATCTCGAAGATCCTGCCCATCGAGGACATGCCGTTCCTCGAGGACGGAACTCCGGTCGACATCATCCTCAACCCGCTGGGTGTCCCGTCCCGAATGAACCCGGGACAGGTCCTGGAGATCCACCTCGGCTGGCTCGCCAGCCGCGGCTGGGACGTCTCCGGCCTCGGGGACGAGTGGGCACAGCGCCTGCAGGCGATCGGCGCCGACTCGGTCGCCCCGGGCACGAACGTCGCGACCCCGGTCTTCGACGGTGCCCGCGAGGACGAGCTGGCCGGTCTGCTCCAGCACACGATCCCGAACCGCGACGGCGAGCGCATGGTGCTCCCCTCCGGCAAGGCGCGTCTGTTCGACGGCCGCTCCGGCGAGCCGTTCCCGGACCCGATCTCGGTCGGGTACATGTACATCCTCAAGCTGCACCACCTGGTCGACGACAAGCTGCACGCGCGCTCGACCGGTCCGTACTCGATGATCACCCAGCAGCCGCTGGGTGGTAAGGCGCAGTTCGGTGGCCAGCGCTTCGGAGAGATGGAGGTGTGGGCCCTTGAGGCATACGGCGCCGCCTACGCCCTCCAGGAGCTGCTGACGATCAAGTCCGACGACGTGACCGGCCGCGTGAAGGTCTACGAGGCCATCGTCAAGGGCGAGAACATCCCCGAGCCCGGCATTCCCGAGTCCTTCAAGGTGCTCATCAAGGAAATGCAGTCGCTCTGCCTCAACGTGGAGGTGCTGTCCTCGGACGGCATGTCCATCGAGATGCGCGACACGGATGAGGACGTCTTCCGCGCGGCGGAGGAGCTCGGTATCGACCTGTCCCGGCGCGAGCCGAGCAGCGTCGAAGAGGTCTGACGGGAGTCCGGCGGGCTCAGGAATGAGCCCGCCGGCCCCAGGACCCCCGTTTCAGACCCCTAAGACTTACAACCCTGAGAGGGATTGACGCATAGTGCTCGACGTCAACTTCTTCGATGAGCTCCGGATCGGTCTGGCCACCGCTGACGACATCCGTCAGTGGAGCCACGGCGAGGTCAAGAAGCCCGAGACCATCAACTACCGCACCCTCAAGCCCGAAAAGGACGGACTCTTCTGCGAGAAGATCTTCGGTCCGACCCGGGACTGGGAGTGCTACTGCGGCAAGTACAAGCGCGTCCGCTTCAAGGGCATCATCTGTGAGCGCTGCGGCGTCGAGGTCACTCGCGCCAAGGTGCGCCGTGAGCGGATGGGCCACATCGAGCTTGCCGCTCCCGTCACGCACATCTGGTACTTCAAGGGCGTCCCGTCGCGCCTCGGCTACCTCCTCGACCTCGCGCCGAAGGACCTCGAGAAGGTCATCTACTTCGCCGCGTACATGATCACGTTCGTGGACGAGGAGCGCCGCACCCGCGACCTGCCCTCCCTGGAGGCGCACGTCTCCGTGGAGCGCCAGCAGATCGAGAACCGCCGCGACGCGGACCTCGAGGCCCGCGCCAAGAAGCTCGAGACCGACCTGGCCGAGCTGGAGGCCGAGGGCGCCAAGGCCGACGTGCGCCGCAAGGTGCGCGAAGGTGCCGAGCGCGAGATGAAGCAGCTGCGCGACCGTGCGCAGCGCGAGATCGACCGTCTCGACGAGGTGTGGAACCGCTTCAAGAACCTCAAGGTCCAGGACCTCGAGGGCGACGAGCTGCTCTACCGCGAGCTGCGTGACCGCTTCGGCACGTACTTCGACGGCTCGATGGGTGCCGCGGCGCTGCAGAAGCGCCTGGAGTCCTTCGACCTCGACGAGGAGGCCGAGCGCCTCCGCGAGATCATCCGCACCGGCAAGGGCCAGAAGAAGACCCGTGCGCTCAAGCGCCTCAAGGTCGTCTCCGCGTTCCTGCAGACCAGCAACAGCCCCAAGGGCATGGTTCTGGACTGCGTGCCGGTCATCCCGCCGGACCTGCGTCCGATGGTGCAGCTGGACGGTGGCCGCTTCGCGACCTCCGACCTGAACGACCTGTACCGCCGCGTGATCAACCGCAACAACCGCCTGAAGCGCCTTCTCGACCTCGGTGCGCCCGAGATCATCGTGAACAACGAGAAGCGCATGCTCCAGGAGGCCGTGGACGCCCTCTTCGACAACGGTCGTCGTGGTCGCCCGGTCACCGGTCCCGGCAACCGCCCGCTGAAGTCCCTGAGCGACATGCTCAAGGGCAAGCAGGGTCGATTCCGTCAGAACCTCCTCGGCAAGCGCGTGGACTACTCCGCGCGTTCCGTGATCGTCGTCGGTCCGCAGCTGAAGCTGCACCAGTGCGGTCTGCCGAAGGCGATGGCGCTCGAGCTCTTCAAGCCGTTCGTGATGAAGCGCCTGGTCGACCTGAACCACGCGCAGAACATCAAGAGCGCCAAGCGGATGGTCGAGCGCGGCCGCACGGTCGTGTACGACGTCCTCGAAGAGGTCATCGCGGAGCACCCGGTCCTCCTGAACCGTGCGCCCACGCTGCACCGCCTCGGCATCCAGGCCTTCGAGCCGCAGCTGGTCGAGGGCAAGGCCATCCAGATCCACCCGCTCGTCTGCACCGCGTTCAACGCGGACTTCGACGGTGACCAGATGGCCGTGCACCTGCCGCTCTCCGCGGAGGCGCAGGCCGAGGCCCGCATCCTGATGCTGTCCTCGAACAACATCCTCAAGCCCGCCGACGGCCGCCCCGTCACCATGCCCACCCAGGACATGGTGCTCGGCCTCTTCTTCCTCACCACGGACGAAGAGGAGCGCGAGGTCAAGGGCGAGGGCCGGTCCTTCGGCTCCACGGCCGAGGCGATCATGGCGTTCGACGCCAAGGAGCTCTCGCTCCAGGCGAAGGTCGACATCCGCTTCCCGGTGGGCACCTTCCCGCCCCGCGGCTGGACCCCGCCGGTCGACGAGGACGGCGACGACGCCCTCGGCGGCGCGTACCAGCAGGGCGACAGCTTCCGGCTGCGCACGACCCTGGGCCGCGCGCTCTTCAACGAGCTGCTGCCCGAGGACTACCCGTTCGTCGACTACTCGGTGGGCAAGAAGCAGCTCTCCGAGATCGTCAACGACCTGGCCGAGCGCTACCCCAAGGTCATCGTGGCGGCGACGCTCGACAACCTGAAGGCGGCGGGCTTCTTCTGGGCGACCCGTTCCGGTGTCACCGTGGCCATCTCCGACGTCGTGGTCCCCGAGGCCAAGAAGGCGATCGTCGCGGGCTACGAGGCACAGGACGAGAAGGTCCAGAAGCAGTACGAGCGCGGTCTGATCACCAAGGAAGAGCGCACGCAGGAGCTCATCGCGATCTGGACCAAGGCGACCAACGAGGTCGCCGAGGCGATGAACGCGAACTTCCCCAAGACCAACCCCATCTTCATGATGGTTGACTCGGGTGCCCGAGGAAACATGATGCAGATGCGTCAGATCGCCGGTATGCGTGGTCTGGTGTCGAACGCCAAGAACGAGACGATCCCGCGCCCGATCAAGGCCTCCTTCCGTGAGGGCCTGTCGGTGCTCGAGTACTTCATCTCGACGCACGGTGCTCGTAAGGGTCTTGCGGACACGGCTCTGCGTACCGCCGACTCCGGTTACCTCACCCGTCGTCTGGTCGACGTCTCCCAGGACGTCATCATTCGCGAGGAGGACTGCGGCACCGAGCGCGGTCTGAAGCTGAAGATCGCGGTCCGTGGCGAGGACGGCGTGCTCCGCAAGACGGAGAACGTCGAGACGTCCGTGTACGCCCGCATGCTGGCCGAGGACGTCGTCATCGACGGCAAGGTCATCGCGCCGGCCAACGTCGACCTCGGTGACGTGCTCATCGACGCCCTGGTCGCCAACGGCGTCGAGGAGGTCAAGACCCGCTCGGTCCTGACCTGTGAGTCCGCGGTCGGCACCTGTGCCTTCTGCTACGGCCGTTCGCTCGCCACCGGCAAGCTGGTCGACATCGGTGAGGCGGTCGGCATCATCGCCGCCCAGTCCATCGGTGAGCCCGGCACGCAGCTGACGATGCGTACCTTCCACACCGGTGGTGTGGCCGGTGACGACATCACCCAGGGTCTGCCCCGAGTCGTCGAGCTCTTCGAGGCTCGTACGCCGAAGGGTGTCGCCCCGATCTCCGAGGCCGCGGGCCGCGTCCGCATCGAGGAGACCGAGAAGACCAAGAAGCTCGTCGTCACCCCGGACGACGGCAGCGACGAGACGGCGTTCCCGATCTCGAAGCGTGCCCGTCTCCTGGTGGGCGAGGGCGACCACGTCGAGGTGGGCCAGAAGCTCACCGTGGGTGCCACCAACCCGCACGACGTGCTCCGGATCCTCGGCCAGCGCGCCGTCCAGGTCCACCTGGTCGGAGAGGTCCAGAAGGTCTACAACTCGCAGGGCGTGTCGATCCACGACAAGCACATCGAGATCATCATCCGGCAGATGCTGCGCCGCGTGACGATCATCGAGTCCGGCGACGCCGAGCTGCTGCCCGGCGAGCTCGTGGAGCGCTCGAAGTTCGAGACCGAGAACCGTCGTGTGGTCACCGAGGGCGGTCACCCCGCCTCCGGACGTCCGCAGCTGATGGGTATCACCAAGGCCTCGCTGGCGACGGAGTCCTGGCTGTCGGCCGCCTCCTTCCAGGAGACGACCCGAGTCCTGACGGATGCGGCGATCAACGCCAAGTCCGACAGCCTCATCGGCCTCAAGGAGAACGTCATCATCGGTAAGCTCATCCCGGCCGGTACGGGTCTCTCCCGCTACCGCAACATCCGGGTCGAGCCGACCGAGGAGGCCAAGGCCGCGATGTACTCGGCCGTCGGCTACGACGACATCGACTACTCGCCCTTCGGGACGGGTTCGGGTCAGGCCGTGCCGCTGGAGGACTACGACTACGGTCCGTACAACCAGTAGGAGCGCGCAGCGCATCACCGCGGGGCGGTCGTCCGACGAAGGTCGGGTGGCCGCCCCGCGGCGCGTTGGCGCATCATGGAGGGCACACAACGTGCGGGGGGAGGCATGCATGACGGATCCGTCGTGGCAGCCGGGGGCGTGGCCGCCCCATCAGGGACTGCCCGCCATGCGGCCGGCGCAGGGCCAGCCGTCGATGCTGGCCGCCCACTCCGACCGCGAGCGCGCCGTCGACGTGCTGCGCGCGGGCTTCGCCGAGGGGCGGCTGCAGAAGGAGGAGTACGAGCGCCGGGTCGAGCGCGCGTACCAGGCCCGCACGGTGGGGGACCTCAGCATCCTCGTCGCCGACCTGCCGCAGGGCCCGGCCGCCTTCCAGCAGGCCCCGATGGTGGTGCCGCCCACCTTCATGCCCGCGGCGCCCACCAACGGCAAGGCCACCGCGGCGATGGTCTGCGGGATTGCGACGTTCTTCACGTTCGGCGCCTCGGCCGTGCCCGCGGTCATCCTCGGCCACATGGCCCGCGCCGAGATCCGCCAGACCCACGAGCAGGGCGACGGCCAGGCGGTCGCGGGCCTGGCCCTGGGCTGGCTGGCGATCGTGGGGTGGGCGCTGCTGTTGCTGCTGATCGTTTCGGCGGCTTCGGGCTGACGGGGGCCGCAAGGCCGACCAACGGCACAAAGGGGGCACTCGCGCACCTGGGGCGCGAGGTGACCCCGGCGTGTCCGGGGTCCGGGGTATTTGTTTTGACCGCAGCCAATGAGGTAGGTACGCTCAGACCTTGTGCCTGGGGTGTGCCCGGGCTCGTGTGCGTGTCTTCAGCCGCACGGCGAGTTCGATACCGGCCACCGCAATCTGCGCTCTCTCCGCCTTCAGCGGGAGTCTGCAGCATTCGACACACCCGACCGCGTGGGTCGGCGACGTTCCAGGTTAGCTTTACTATTCGGCACACAGAAACCGGAGAAGTAGTGCCTACGATCCAGCAGCTGGTCCGCAAGGGCCGGCAGGACAAGGTCGAGAAGAACAAGACGCCCGCACTCGAGGGTTCCCCTCAGCGTCGTGGCGTCTGCACGCGTGTGTTCACGACCACCCCGAAGAAGCCGAACTCGGCCCTGCGTAAGGTCGCGCGTGTGCGTCTGACCAGCGGGATCGAGGTCACTGCTTACATTCCGGGTGAGGGACACAACCTGCAGGAGCACTCCATCGTGCTCGTGCGCGGCGGCCGTGTGAAGGACCTGCCCGGTGTTCGCTACAAGATCATCCGGGGTTCCCTCGACACCCAGGGTGTCAAGAACCGCAAGCAGGCCCGCAGCCGCTACGGCGCCAAGAAGGAGAAGTAAGAATGCCTCGTAAGGGCCCCGCCCCGAAGCGCCCGGTCATCATCGACCCGGTCTACGGCTCTCCTCTGGTGACCTCCCTCATCAACAAGGTGCTGCTGAACGGCAAGCGCTCCACCGCCGAGCGCATCGTCTACGGCGCCATGGAGGGTCTGCGTGAGAAGACGGGCAACGACCCGGTCATCACGCTGAAGCGCGCGCTCGAGAACATCAAGCCGACCCTCGAGGTCAAGTCCCGCCGCGTCGGTGGCGCCACCTACCAGGTGCCGATCGAGGTCAAGCCCGGTCGCGCCAACACGCTGGCCCTGCGCTGGCTGGTGGGTTACTCCCGCGCCCGTCGCGAGAAGACCATGACCGAGCGTCTGCTCAACGAGCTCCTCGACGCCTCCAACGGCCTCGGTGCCGCTGTGAAGAAGCGCGAGGACACCCACAAGATGGCCGAGTCCAACAAGGCCTTCGCGCACTACCGCTGGTAGTCGCTACCCACATCGAGACCGAGAGAAGACTGAGCCGATATGGCTACCACTTCACTTGACCTGGCCAAGGTGCGCAACATCGGCATCATGGCTCACATCGACGCGGGCAAGACGACGACCACCGAGCGGATCCTGTTCTACACCGGTGTCTCGTACAAGATCGGTGAGGTCCACGACGGCGCCGCCACGATGGACTGGATGGAGCAGGAGCAGGAGCGTGGCATCACGATCACCTCTGCTGCCACCACCTGTCACTGGCCGCTGAACGACGTCGACCACACGATCAACATCATTGACACCCCCGGGCACGTCGACTTCACGGTCGAGGTGGAGCGTTCGCTCCGCGTGCTCGACGGTGCTGTCACGGTGTTCGACGGTGTCGCCGGCGTTGAGCCCCAGTCCGAGACCGTGTGGCGTCAGGCGGACCGCTACGGCGTCCCGCGCATCTGCTTCGTCAACAAGCTCGACCGCACGGGTGCCGAGTTCCACCGCTGCGTCGACATGATCGTCGACCGCCTCGGTGCGACCCCCATCGTCATGCAGCTGCCCATCGGCGCGGAGGCTGACTTCAAGGGCGTCGTCGACCTCGTCACGATGAAGGCCTTCGTCTGGTCCGCCGAGACCAAGATGGGCGAGGCCTACGACATCGTCGACATCCCGGAGACGCACACCGAGGCTGCCGAGGAGTACCGCGGCAAGCTGCTCGAGGCCGTCGCCGAGAACGACGAGCAGATGATGGAGCTGTACCTGGAGGGCCAGGAGCCCACCGAGGAGCAGCTGTACGCGGCCATCCGTCGCATCACCATCGCCTCCGGCAAGGGCGGGGACACCACGGTGACCCCGGTCTTCTGTGGCACCGCGTTCAAGAACAAGGGCGTCCAGCCCCTGCTCGACGCCGTCGTGCGCTACCTGCCCTCCCCCCTGGACGTCGAGGCCATCGAGGGCCACGACGTCAAGGACCCGGAGCAGGTCGTCAAGCGCAAGCCGTCCGACGACGAGCCGCTGTCGGCCCTCGCGTTCAAGATCGCGAGCGACCCGCACCTCGGCAAGCTCACCTTCGTCCGGATCTACTCCGGTCGCCTGGACTCCGGCACCGCGGTGCTGAACTCCGTGAAGGGCAAGAAGGAGCGCATCGGCAAGATCTACCGCATGCACGCGAACAAGCGTGAGGAGATCGAGTCGGTGGGCGCCGGTGACATCGTCGCCGTCATGGGTCTGAAGCAGACCACCACGGGCGAGACGCTCTGTGACGACAAGGCCCCGGTCATCCTGGAGTCCATGGACTTCCCGGCCCCGGTCATCCAGGTCGCCATCGAGCCGAAGTCCAAGGGTGACCAGGAGAAGCTGGGTGTCGCCATCCAGCGCCTCTCGGAGGAGGACCCCTCCTTCCAGGTCCACTCGGACGAGGAGACCGGCCAGACCATCATCGGTGGTATGGGCGAGCTTCACCTCGAGGTGCTCGTCGACCGCATGAAGCGCGAGTTCCGCGTCGAGGCGAACGTCGGCAAGCCGCAGGTCGCGTACCGCGAGACGATCCGTCGGGCCGTCGAGCGCGTGGACTACACCCACAAGAAGCAGACCGGTGGTACCGGTCAGTTCGCCAAGGTGCAGATCGCGATCGAGCCGATCCTCGACGGCGACGCGTCGTACGAGTTCGTGAACAAGGTCACCGGTGGCCGCATCCCGCGGGAGTACATCCCGTCGGTGGACGCCGGTGCGCAGGAGGCCATGCAGTTCGGCATCCTGGCGGGCTACGAGATGACGGGCGTCCGCGTCACGCTCATCGACGGCGCCTACCACGAGGTCGACTCCTCCGAGCTCGCCTTCAAGATCGCCGGTTCGCAGGCCTTCAAGGAGGCCGCGCGGCAGGCCAAGCCCGTGCTGCTCGAGCCGATGATGGCCGTCGAGGTCACCACGCCCGAGGACTACATGGGCGACGTCATCGGCGACATCAACTCCCGCCGTGGCCAGATCCAGGCCATGGAGGAGCGCAGCGGCGCTCGCGTCGTGAAGGGCCTCGTGCCCCTCTCGGAGATGTTCGGCTACGTCGGAGACCTCCGCAGCAAGACGTCGGGTCGCGCAAGCTACTCGATGCAGTTCGACTCCTACGCCGAGGTTCCGCGGAACGTCGCCGAGGAGATCATCGCGAAGGCCAAGGGCGAGTAACTCACCCGAGTACACGCTTTAGGCTTGACTCCGGAGCATCCGGGTCATTCCAGCCCCTACCGGGACGGAATGGCCCGGGCCCCGGGCACCCCAGCAAAGATCACCTGGCGCCGATGAAGTAAGGCGTACAGAACCACTCCACAGGAGGACCCCAGTGGCGAAGGCGAAGTTCGAGCGGACTAAGCCGCACGTCAACATCGGCACCATCGGTCACATCGACCACGGTAAGACGACCCTCACGGCCGCCATTACCAAGGTGCTGCACGACGCGTACCCCGACCTGAACGAGGCCTCGGCCTTCGACCAGATCGACAAGGCTCCCGAGGAGCGCCAGCGCGGTATCACGATCTCCATCGCGCACGTCGAGTACCAGACCGAGGCGCGTCACTACGCTCACGTCGACTGCCCCGGTCACGCCGACTACATCAAGAACATGATCACGGGTGCGGCGCAGATGGACGGCGCCATCCTCGTGGTCGCGGCCACCGACGGCCCGATGCCGCAGACCAAGGAGCACGTGCTCCTGGCCCGCCAGGTCGGCGTCCCGTACATCGTCGTCGCCCTGAACAAGGCCGACATGGTGGACGACGAGGAGATCCTGGAGCTCGTCGAGCTCGAGGTCCGTGAGCTGCTCTCCGAGTACGAGTTCCCGGGCGACGACGTCCCGGTCGTCAAGGTCTCGGCGCTCAAGGCGCTCGAGGGCGACGCCGAGTGGGGCAAGTCCGTCCTCGACCTGATGAAGGCCGTCGACGAGTCCATCCCGCAGCCCGAGCGTGACGTCGACAAGCCGTTCCTGATGCCGATCGAGGACGTCTTCACGATCACCGGTCGTGGCACCGTCGTCACCGGTCGTATCGAGCGTGGTGTCCTCAAGGTCAACGAGACCGTCGACATCATCGGCATCAAGACCGAGAAGACCACCACCACGGTCACCGGCATCGAGATGTTCCGCAAGCTGCTCGACGAGGGCCAGGCCGGTGAGAACGTCGGTCTGCTCCTCCGTGGCATCAAGCGCGAGGACGTCGAGCGCGGCCAGGTCATCATCAAGCCCGGTTCGGTCACGCCGCACACCGAGTTCGAGGCCCAGGCCTACATCCTGTCGAAGGACGAGGGTGGCCGCCACACCCCGTTCTTCAACAACTACCGCCCGCAGTTCTACTTCCGTACGACGGACGTGACCGGCGTCGTGACCCTCCCCGAGGGCACCGAGATGGTCATGCCGGGTGACAACACCGAGATGAAGGTGGAGCTCATCCAGCCCGTCGCCATGGAGGAGGGCCTGAAGTTCGCCATCCGTGAGGGTGGCCGGACCGTCGGCGCCGGCCAGGTCACCAAGATCACCAAGTAAGTACTGCTTGCTTGTTGGTCGGGGCGACCCGGCTGCTCTGAACTGAGCGCAGCAAGAGGCCCCACTCGCCATTACGGCGGGTGGGGCCTCTTGTCGTGTCCGGGGGAGTGCGGGGCGGGCGCGCCGCTTGACAAGCGGCTCGATTGGCCTTCGTCGTCCCAGGTATGGCACACTGTTCAGGTTGCTCGGTTGAGTGCCGATGCTGCGCGCCTCCCGCCGGGAGGACTGGAAGCGAGTCCCACGGTACTCGTCGCCATATCTGTCGTCAGGCAGCACTGTGGCGGACGTACGGGAATCTTCCGGGAAGTGCGGCAAGGTGGCTCGGCCAGGCGCCCGGTGGGTTTCTTCCCCCGGACCCGCGGTCAGCTGGGCCGCAGCCCCTAGCAGGGAAATCCTTCGGGAGATCTGTGTGAGCGGGACTGCGACACGCCCGACCGCGTGGGTCGGATGGAAGTAGAAAACAGGGCCTTCCGGGGGCCAGAGCGTTCGAGACAAAGGACTACTAAGTAGCCATGGCGGGACAGAAGATCCGCATCCGGCTCAAGGCCTACGACCACGAGGTCATCGACTCCTCGGCGAAGAAGATCGTCGAGACGGTGACCCGCACTGGTGCGTCGGTCGCGGGCCCGGTGCCGCTGCCCACTGAGAAGAACGTGTACTGCGTCATCAAGTCGCCGCACAAGTACAAGGACTCTCGCGAGCACTTCGAGATGCGCACGCACAAGCGCCTGATCGACATCCTCGACCCGACGCCCAAGACCGTTGACTCGCTGATGCGCCTGGACCTTCCGGCCGGCGTTGACATCGAGATCAAGCTCTGAGAGGCACGGAAGAGATGACCAAGCAGATCAAGGGCATCCTGGGCGAGAAGCTCGGCATGACCCAGGTCTGGGACGAGAACAACCGTGTCGTCCCGGTGACCGTGGTCAAGGCCGGGCCCTGCGTCGTTACCCAGGTCCGTACGAATGACTCCGACGGCTACGAGTCGGTCCAGATCGCCTTCGGCGAGATCGACCCGCGCAAGGTGAACAAGCCCCTCAAGGGCCACTTCGCCAAGGCCGACGTGACCCCCCGTCGTCACCTCGTCGAGATCCGTACCGCTGACGCCAGCGAGTACACCCTCGGCCAGGAGCTGACCGCTGAGACCTTCGAGTCCGGCGTCAAGGTCGACGTGACCGGCAAGAGCAAGGGCAAGGGCTTCGCCGGTGTCATGAAGCGCCACAACTTCGGTGGCCTCGGCTCCAGCCACGGCACCCAGCGCAAGCACCGCTCGCCCGGTTCCATCGGTGGCTGCGCCACCCCGGGCCGTGTGTTCAAGGGCCTCCGCATGGCGGGCCGCATGGGCAACGAGCGGGTCACCACCCAGAACCTGACCGTTCACGCCGTTGACGCGGAGAAGGGCCTGCTCCTCATCAAGGGAGCGGTTCCCGGTCCGAACGGCGGCCTCGTCCTGGTCCGTACCGCGGCCAAGGGGGCTTGAGGAACCGATGAGCACCATTGACATCCTTTCGCCGGCAGGCGACAAGGCCGGGACCGTCGAGCTCCCCGCGGAGATCTTCGACGTCGAGAAGGTCAGCATCCCGCTGATCCACCAGGTCGTTGTCGCCCAGCTGGCCGCTGCCCGTCAGGGCACGCACAAGACCAAGACCCGTGGCGAAGTCCGCGGTGGTGGCAAGAAGCCGTACCGCCAGAAGGGCACCGGCCGCGCCCGTCAGGGCTCGACCCGCGCCCCGCAGTTCGCCGGCGGTGGCGTCGTCCACGGCCCCGTGCCGCGTGACTACTCGCAGCGGACCCCGAAGAAGATGAAGGCCGCGGCCCTGCGCCACGCCCTCACCGACCGGGCCCGCAACGCTCGCATCCACGTCGTCTCCGGCGTGATCGAGGGCGAGACGCCTTCCACCAAGGCCGCGAAGAGCCTGCTCGGCAAGATCAGCGAGCGCAAGAACGTGCTCCTGGTCATCGAGCGCTCGGACGAGGCAGCGCTGCTGTCCGCCCGCAACCTGCCCCAGGTCCACATCCTGGAGCCGGGCCAGCTCAACACGTACGACGTTCTCGTCTCGGACGACGTGGTCTTCACCCAGGCCGCGCTGGAGTCCTTCGTGTCTGGCCCCAAGGCCGCTGACACCGAAGGGAGCGAGGCCTGATGGCTATCCGTCACCCCGCTATCGCCTCGAAGGCGGCCAAGGCCGCCAAGGCCGCGCGCGTCGCCAAGGCGCGTCGCCACGCCGCCGAGGGCAAGAACACCGTTGAGACGCCGCTGAGCAAGAGCTTCACGGACCCCCGTGACGTCCTCATCAAGCCGGTCGTCTCGGAGAAGAGCTACGCGCTGCTCGACGAGGGCAAGTACACCTTCGTCGTCGCGCCGGGCGCCAACAAGACCCAGATCAAGCAGGCCGTCGAGGCGGTCTTCTCGGTCAAGGTCACCGGCGTCAACACGCTCAACCGCCAGGGCAAGCGCAAGCGCACCCGCACCGGTTTCGGCAAGCGTGCCGACTCCAAGCGCGCGATCGTGACCCTCGCTGAGGGCGACCGTATCGACATCTTCGGCCAGGCCTCCTAACGGAGCGCCCTGGTCCGAATATCGGACGAGGACTGAGAAATGGGAATCCGCAAGTACAAGCCGACGACGCCGGGCCGCCGTGGCTCCTCCGTCGCCGACTTCGTCGAGGTCACGCGGTCCACGCCGGAGAAGTCGCTGGTCCGCCCGCTGCACAGCAAGGGCGGCCGTAACAACGCCGGTCGTGTGACCGTTCGCCACCAGGGTGGCGGACACAAGCGCGCCTACCGCGTGATCGACTTCCGTCGTCACGACAAGGACGGCGTGCCGGCGAAGGTCGCGCACATCGAGTACGACCCGAACCGCACCGCGCGCATCGCGCTGCTGCACTACGCAGACGGCGAGAAGCGCTACATCATCGCTCCGCGCGGCCTGTCGCAGGGTGACCGGATTGAGAACGGCCCTGGCGCCGACATCAAGCCCGGCAACAACCTCGCGCTCCGCAACATCCCGGTCGGTACCACGATCCACGCGATCGAGCTCCGTCCGGGCGGCGGCGCCAAGTTCGCCCGCTCCGCGGGTGCCTCCGTGCAGCTGCTGGCGAAGGAGGGCTCGATGGCCCACCTTCGTATGCCGTCCGGTGAGATCCGCCTGGTCGACGTGCGCTGCCGCGCCACGGTCGGCGAGGTCGGCAACGCCGAGCAGTCGAACATCAACTGGGGCAAGGCCGGCCGCATGCGCTGGAAGGGCGTCCGCCCGACCGTGCGTGGTGTCGTCATGAACCCGGTTGACCACCCCCACGGTGGTGGCGAGGGCAAGACCTCGGGTGGTCGTCACCCGGTGTCGCCCTGGGGCAAGAAGGAAATGCGTACTCGTGATCGCAACAAGGCGAGCAACAAGTACATCGTCCGCCGCCGCAAGACGAACAAGAAGCGCTAAGGACGGGTTGAGATGCCTCGTAGTCTGAAGAAGGGGCCCTTCGTCGACGACCACCTGATCAAGAAGGTGGACGCCCAGAACGAAGCAGGCACCAAAAACGTCATCAAGACCTGGTCCCGACGCTCGATGATCGTGCCGGCCATGCTTGGCCACACGCTCGCGGTGCACAACGGCAAGACCCACATCCCGGTGTTCGTCACCGAGTCGATGGTCGGCCACAAGCTCGGCGAGTTCTCGCCGACCCGCACCTTCCGCGGCCACGTCAAGGACGACCGCAAGTCGAAGCGCCGCTAAGCGGGGTGTGAACGACTGTGACTAACACCGAAGGGACAACCATGGAAGCCAGGGCCCAGGCGCGGTACATCCGCGTCACGCCCATGAAGGCCCGCCGCGTGGTGGACCTCATCCGTGGCATGGACGCCACGGAGGCTCAGGCGGTCCTGCGTTTCGCCCCGCAGGCCGCGAGCGTGCCGGTTGGCAAGGTGCTGGACAGCGCCATCGCCAACGCTGCACACAACTACGACCACACGGACGCCTCGTCGCTGTTCATCAGCGAGGCGTTCGTCGATGAGGGCCCGACCCTGAAGCGGTTCCGTCCGCGCGCCCAGGGCCGTGCCTACCGGATCCGTAAGCGGACCAGCCACATCACCGTGGTCGTCAGCAGCAAGGAAGGAACCCGGTAATGGGCCAGAAGGTAAACCCGCACGGGTTCCGGCTCGGTGTCACGACCGACTTCAAGTCGCGTTGGTACGCCGACAAGCTGTACAAGGACTACGTCAAGGAAGACGTCGCCATCCGTCGGATGATGACGTCCGGCATGGAGCGCGCCGGCATCTCGAAGGTGGAGATCGAGCGCACCCGTGACCGCGTGCGTGTGGACATCCACACCGCCCGTCCCGGCATCGTCATCGGCCGCCGTGGCGCCGAGGCCGACCGCATCCGCGGTGACCTCGAGAAGCTCACGGGCAAGCAGGTCCAGCTGAACATCCTCGAGGTCAAGAACCCCGAGACGGACGCTCAGCTCGTGGCCCAGGCCGTCGCGGAGCAGCTGTCCTCCCGCGTCTCCTTCCGTCGTGCCATGCGCAAGAGCATGCAGTCGGCGATGAAGGCGGGCGCCAAGGGCATCAAGATCCAGTGCGGTGGCCGTCTCGGCGGCGCCGAGATGTCCCGCTCGGAGTTCTACCGCGAGGGCCGTGTGCCCCTGCACACGCTCCGCGCGAACGTGGACTACGGCTTCTTCGAGGCCAAGACGACCTTCGGCCGCATCGGCGTGAAGGTCTGGATCTACAAGGGCGACGTCAAGAACATCGCCGAGGTCCGCGCCGAGAACGCCGCTGCCCGCGCCGGCAACCGCCCGGCCCGTGGTGGCAACGACCGCCCGGCCCGTGGTGGCCGCGGTGGCGAGCGTGGCGGTCGCGGTCGCAAGCCGCAGCAGCAGTCCGCGCCGGCTGCCGAGGCCCCCAAGGCCGAGGCTCCCGCCGCCGCTGCCGCTCCGGCTGAGAGCACCGGAACGGAGGCCTGACCGAAATGCTGATCCCCCGTAGGGTCAAGCACCGCAAGCAGCACCACCCCAAGCGCCGCGGTATGGCCAAGGGTGGTACGACGGTTGCGTTCGGCGAGTACGGCATCCAGGCCATGACTCCGGCGTACGTGACCAACCGCCAGATCGAGGCGGCTCGTATCGCGATGACCCGCCACATCAAGCGTGGCGGCAAGGTCTGGATCAACATCTACCCGGACCGCCCGCTGACGAAGAAGCCCGCCGAGACCCGCATGGGTTCCGGTAAGGGTTCGCCCGAGTGGTGGGTCGCGAACGTGCACCCGGGTCGGGTCATGTTCGAGCTGTCCTACCCCAACGAGAAGATCGCCCGTGAGGCTCTGACTCGTGCGGCCCACAAGCTGCCGATGAAGTGCCGGATCGTCAAGCGCGAGGCAGGTGAAGCGTGATGTCGGCCGGTACCAAGGCGTCCGAGCTGCGCGAGCTGGGCAACGAGGAGCTCCTCAACAAGCTCCGCGAGGCCAAGGAAGAGCTGTTCAACCTCCGCTTCCAGGCGGCGACGGGTCAGCTCGAGAACCACGGTCGGCTGAAGGCCGTCCGTAAGGACATCGCGCGGATCTACACCCTGATGCGTGAGCGCGAGCTGGGCATCGAGACGGTGGAGAGCGCCTGATGAGCGAGAGCAACGTGACTGAAGAGACGAAGGCCGCGCGCGGCTTCCGCAAGACCCGTGAGGGTCTGGTCGTCAGCGACAAGATGGACAAGACCGTCGTCGTCGCCGTCGAGGACCGCGTCAAGCACGCGCTGTACGGCAAGGTCATCCGTCGTACGAACAAGCTCAAGGCGCACGACGAGCAGAACGCTGCCGGCGTCGGCGACCGCGTCCTCCTGATGGAGACGCGTCCGCTGTCGGCGACCAAGCGCTGGCGCGTCGTCGAGATCCTCGAGAAGGCCAAGTAGGTAATTCCCGCAAGGGAATTCCATAGTTCCGTCCGAGGGGGTTTCCCCTCGGATCAGTTCCGCCAGGCTCGGCAGGGGCCGACCTCGTCAGAGTGAAGCCCCTGCCGGGAACCGGCAGACAAACAGGAGATAGACGTGATCCAGCAGGAGTCGCGACTTCGCGTCGCCGACAACACGGGTGCGAAGGAAATCCTCACCATCCGTGTTCTCGGTGGCTCGGGTCGCCGCTACGCGGGCATCGGTGACGTCATCGTCGCCACCGTCAAGGACGCAATCCCCGGTGGCAACGTGAAGAAGGGTGACGTCGTCAAGGCGGTCATCGTTCGCACCGTCAAGGAGCGCCGTCGTCCGGACGGCTCGTACATCCGCTTCGACGAGAACGCCGCCGTCATTCTGAAGAACGACGGCGACCCTCGCGGCACCCGCATCTTCGGCCCGGTCGGCCGTGAGCTGCGCGAGAAGAAGTTCATGAAGATCATCTCGCTCGCGCCGGAGGTGCTGTAAGCATGAAGATCAAGAAGGGCGACCTGGTCCAGGTCATCACCGGTAAGGACAAGGGCAAGCAGGGCAAGGTCATTGCCGCTTACCCGCGCGACGAGCGCGTCCTGGTCGAGGGTGTCAACCGGGTCAAGAAGCACACGAAGGCCGGCCCGACCGCCAGCGGTTCGCAGGCCGGCGGCATCGTGACCACCGAGGCCCCCGTCCACGTCTCCAACGTCCAGCTGGTCGTGGAGAAGGACGGCAACAAGGTCGTCACGCGTGTCGGTTACCGCTTCGACGACGAGGGCAACAAGATCCGCGTTGCCAAGCGGACGGGTGAGGACATCTGATGGCTACCACCACGACTCCGCGTCTCAAGACGAAGTACCGCGAGGAGATCGCGGGCAAGCTGCGTGACGAGTTCAAGTACGAGAACGTCATGCAGGTTCCCGGCCTCGTCAAGATCGTGGTCAACATGGGTGTCGGCGACGCCGCCCGTGACTCCAAGCTCATGGACGGTGCCGTCCGTGACCTGACCACGATCACCGGTCAGAAGCCGGCCATCACCAAGGCCCGGAAGTCCATCGCGCAGTTCAAGCTGCGTGAGGGCCAGCCGATCGGTGCCCACGTCACGCTCCGTGGCGACCGCATGTGGGAGTTCCTGGACCGCACCCTGTCGCTCGCGCTGCCGCGCATCCGCGACTTCCGCGGCCTGTCCCCCAAGCAGTTCGACGGCCGTGGCAACTACACCTTCGGTCTCACGGAGCAGGTCATGTTCCACGAGATCGACCAGGACAAGATCGACCGCGTCCGGGGTATGGACATCACCGTGGTGACCACGGCGACCAACGACGCTGAGGGCCGTGCCCTTCTCCGTCACCTCGGCTTCCCGTTCAAGGAGGCGTAAGCGAGATGGCGAAGAAGGCTCTGATTGCCAAGGCTGCTCGTAAGCCCAAGTTCGGTGTGCGTGCGTACACCCGCTGCCAGCGCTGCGGCCGCCCGCACTCCGTGTACCGCAAGTTCGGCCTCTGCCGCGTGTGCCTTCGTGAGATGGCTCACCGTGGCGAGCTGCCGGGCGTGACCAAGAGCTCCTGGTAACTCCCCTCTGTCCTTGGGACATTAGGGATTACCAGACGCTCTCGGTAAGCAATGAGGTTGGTGGGTGGCCCACCGCACATGCCTTAGGCTTGTGTGGTTGGGCGCCTGCCGCCCTCGTACGACTTACTACGCCGTAGGTCCCCGTGCCGCACCCGTCCCGCCACTGAGTGGGGAGAGGGATGGCGCATACAGGAAACCCCGGCGAGAGAGGCCGAAGGCCAATTCATGACCATGACTGATCCGATCGCAGACATGCTTACGCGTCTGCGGAACGCGAACTCGGCGTACCACGACTCCGTGGCGATGCCGCACAGCAAGATCAAGTCGCACATCGCGGAGATCCTCCAGCAGGAGGGCTTCATCACGGGCTGGAAGGTCGAGGACGCCGAGGTCGGCAAGAACCTCGTTCTCGAGCTCAAGTTCGGGCCGAACCGTGAGCGCTCCATCGCGGGCATCAAGCGGATCTCGAAGCCGGGTCTGCGCGTGTACGCGAAGTCCACCAACCTGCCGAAGGTGCTCGGCGGCCTGGGCGTGGCGATCATCTCCACGTCGCACGGTCTGCTCACCGGCCAGCAGGCGGGCAAGAAGGGCGTGGGTGGGGAAGTCCTCGCCTACGTCTGGTAGCGGAAGGGAACGGAGGAAACAGCTATGTCGCGTATTGGCAAGCTCCCCATCACGGTTCCCGCCGGCGTGGACGTCACCATCGACGGGCAGACGGTCTCGGTGAAGGGCCCCAAGGGCACCCTGAACCACACCGTTGTCGCGCCGATCGAGATCGCTAAGGGCGAGGACGGCGTTCTGAACGTCACCCGTCCCAACGACGAGCGTCAGAACAAGGCCCTGCACGGCCTGTCCCGCACGCTGGTGGCGAACATGATCACCGGTGTGACCCAGGGTTACGTGAAGAAGCTCGAGATCAGCGGTGTCGGTTACCGCGTCCTGGCGAAGGGCTCCAACCTGGAGTTCTCGCTCGGCTACAGCCACCCGATCCTGATCGAGGCGCCCGAGGGCATCTCGTTCAAGGTCGAGTCGCCGACCAAGTTCTCGGTCGAGGGCATCGACAAGCAGAAGGTCGGCGAGGTTGCGGCCAACATCCGCAAGCTGCGCAAGCCTGACCCGTACAAGGCCAAGGGCGTCAAGTACGAGGGCGAAGTCATCCGCCGCAAGGTCGGAAAGGCGGGTAAGTAAGCCATGGCATACGGTGTCAAGATTGCTAAGGGCGACGCTTACAAGCGTGCTGCCATCAAGCGCCGTCACATTCGTATCCGGAAGCACATCTCCGGTACGGCCGAGCGTCCGCGCCTGGTCGTGACGCGCTCCAACCGCAACATCGTCGCCCAGGTGATCGACGACGTGAAGGGTCACACCCTGGCGTCGGCGTCCACCCTGGACGCTTCGATCCGCGGTGGCGAGGGCGACAAGTCCGCGCAGGCCAAGCAGGTCGGCGCCCTGGTCGCCGAGCGCGCCAAGGCCGCCGGTGTCGAGACTGTCGTGTTCGACCGTGGTGGTAACCAGTACGCCGGGCGCATCGCCGCCCTGGCGGACGCCGCCCGCGAAGCCGGGCTCAAGTTCTGAGCCGCTTCCGTAGCTAGCGGAAAGAGAGAGGTAATCCAATGGCTGGACCCCAGCGCCGTGGAAGCGGTGCCGGTGGCGGCGAGCGGCGGGACCGGAAGGGCCGTGACGGTGGCGCTGCTGCCGCCGAGAAGACCGCATACGTTGAGCGCGTTGTCGCGATCAACCGCGTCGCCAAGGTTGTGAAGGGTGGTCGTCGCTTCAGCTTCACCGCGCTCGTCGTGGTGGGTGACGGTGACGGCACCGTGGGTGTCGGTTACGGCAAGGCCAAGGAGGTGCCGGCCGCCATCGCCAAGGGTGTTGAGGAGGCCAAGAAGCACTTCTTCAAGGTCCCCCGTATCCAGGGCACCATCCCGCACCCCATCCAGGGTGAGAAGGCCGCGGGCGTCGTCCTGCTGAAGCCTGCTTCCCCCGGTACCGGTGTTATCGCCGGTGGCCCGGTGCGTGCCGTGCTCGAGTGCGCCGGCGTTCACGACATCCTGTCGAAGTCCCTGGGCTCCGACAACGCGATCAACATCGTGCACGCGACCGTGGCGGCCCTCAAGGGCCTGCAGCGTCCCGAGGAGATCGCGGCCCGCCGCGGTCTGCCCCTCGAGGACGTCGCCCCCGCGGCTCTCCTGCGTGCGCGTGCGGGAGCGGGTGCGTAATCATGGCTCAGCTCAAGATCACGCAGACGAAGTCGTACATCGGTAGCAAGCAGAACCACCGCGACACCCTGCGCTCCCTTGGTCTCAAGGGCATCAACACGCAGGTCGTCAAGGAGGATCGTCCCGAGTTCCGCGGCATGGTGCACACCGTCCGCCACCTCGTGACGGTCGAGGAGGTCGACTGATCATGGCGGAGAACAACCCGCTCAAGATCCACAACCTCCGTCCCGCCCCCGGTGCCAAGACCGCGAAGACCCGTGTCGGTCGTGGTGAGGCGTCGAAGGGTAAGACGGCCGGTCGTGGTACCAAGGGCACCAAGGCCCGTTACCAGGTTCCGGAGCGCTTCGAGGGCGGGCAGATGCCCCTCCACATGCGTCTCCCGAAGCTCAAGGGCTTCAAGAACCCGTTCAAGACCGAGTTCCAGGTCGTCAACCTGGACAAGCTCGCCTCCCTCTACCCCGAGGGTGGCGAGGTCACGGTGGCCGACCTGGTCGCCAAGGGCGCCGTTCGCAAGAACAGCCTTGTCAAGGTCCTCGGCCAGGGTGAGATCACCGTGGCGCTGCAGGTGACGGTTGACGCCGTCTCCGGCTCCGCCAAGGAGAAGATCACCGCCGCCGGCGGTACCGTCACCGAGCTCGTCTGAATTTCCCAGGCGTCTCGATGACTTGAGCGATCCCGACCGGGGATGCCCCACAAAAGGGGCATCCCCGGTTGGTCGTTCCAAGGGGGGCACGGTCGCCGGTAAGGTGGCGTGCACTGTTACTTTCCGCGCGGTCTGTCCTCGCGACAGGGCGCGCGGTTCTTGCCTGTTTTACTCGCTGCAAGTTACGTACTTATCCGTCGGACTCACCACCGTCACCTCTGACGCAGTAGCGCGGGGGTCGCAGGAGGCACCGTGCTCACCGCGTTCGCCCGGGCGTTCAAGACGCCCGACCTGCGCAAGAAGCTGCTCTTTACGCTCGGCATCATCGTGATCTACCGGCTCGGTACGCATGTACCGATTCCCGGCGTCGACTACACGAATGTCCAGAAGTGCATTGACCAGGCGAACGCCAACCAGGGCCTGTTCGGTCTGGTCAACATGTTCAGTGGTGGCGCACTGCTGCAGATCACGATCTTCGCGCTCGGCATCATGCCGTACATCACGGCGAGCATCATCCTGCAGCTCTTGACCGTGGTGATCCCGCGCCTGGAAGCCCTCAAGAAGGAGGGCCAGGCCGGCACGGCCAAGATCACGCAGTACACGCGCTATCTGACCATCGCGCTCGCCATCCTGCAGGGCACCGGCCTCGTCGCCACCGCCCGCACCGGCACGCTGTTCAGCGGCTGCTCGGTCGCCTCGGACATCGTTCCCGACCAGTCGATCTTCGTGACCATCACGATGGTGCTCACCATGACCGCGGGCACCGCCTGTGTGATGTGGCTCGGCGAGCTCATCACCGACCGCGGCATCGGCAACGGCATGTCGATCCTGATGTTCATCTCGATCGCCGCGACCTTCCCCGCCGCCCTCTGGGGCATCAAGAAGCAGGGCGACCTGGCCGGTGGCTGGATCGAGTTCGGCACCGTGATCCTGGTCGGTCTGTTCATGGTCGGCCTGGTCGTCTTCGTCGAGCAGGCACAGCGGCGCATCCCGGTGCAGTACGCGAAGCGCATGATCGGTCGCCGGTCCTACGGCGGTACGTCGACGTACATCCCGCTGAAGGTCAACCAGGCGGGCATCATCCCTGTGATCTTCGCCTCGTCGCTGCTCTACATCCCGGCTCTCGTCGCCCAGTTCGCGGGTGGGCAGGCCGGGTGGAAGACCTGGATCGAGCAGAACCTGACCAAGGGTGACCACCCGATTTACATCGTCACCTACTTCGTCCTGATCGTCTTCTTCGCCTTCTTCTACGTGGCGATCTCCTTCAACCCGGAGGAAGTCGCGGACAACATGAAGAAGTATGGTGGCTTCATCCCGGGCATCCGGGCTGGCCGACCGACCGCTGAGTACCTGAGTTACGTACTCAACCGGATCACGTGGCCGGGCTCGCTGTATCTGGGTCTGATCGCTCTTGTGCCAACGATGGCGTTGGTGGGCTTCGGCGCGAACCAGAACTTCCCCTTCGGCGGGACGAGCATCCTCATCATCGTGGGTGTGGGTCTGGAGACCGTGAAGCAGATCGAGAGCCAGCTCCAGCAGCGCAACTACGAAGGGTTCCTCCGCTGATGCGTATCGTCCTAGTCGGGCCGCCCGGTGCCGGCAAGGGAACGCAGGCTGCGTTCCTTGCCAAGAACCTGTCGATCCCGCACATCTCCACGGGCGACCTCTTCAGGGCCAACATCAGTAAGCAGACCGAGCTCGGCAAGCTGGCCAAGTCCTACATGGACGCGGGCAACCTGGTCCCCGACGAGGTCACCATCGGGATGGCCAAGGACCGGATGGCGCAGCCCGACGCGGAGAACGGCTTCCTGCTCGACGGCTTCCCGCGGAACGTCTCGCAGGCCGAGGCGCTCGACGTGGCGCTCAAGGCCGACGACGTGAAGCTGGACGCGGTCCTGGACCTCGAGGTCCCCGAGGACGAGGTCGTCAAGCGGATCGCGGGCCGTCGGATCTGCCGCAAGGACTCCAGCCACGTCTTCCACGTGACGTACTCCCAGCCGAAGCAGGAAGGCGTCTGTGACGTCTGCGGCGGCCAGCTGTACCAGCGCGAGGACGACAGCGAGGACACCGTCCGCAAGCGCCTCGAGGTCTACCACACGCAGACCGAGCCGATCATCGACTACTACCGGACCCAGGGTCTGGTCGTCACGATCTCCGCGCTCGGCAAGGTGGACGAGGTCACGAAGCGCGCGATGGACGCCCTCAAGGGCGACAAGTAGTCATCAGTACGTCGCTTCGGCCGCGGTGCCCGTCCTGGGCGCCGCGGCCGTAGTGTTGTTGTATCCAACGGTTGCAGGAAGACGGAGAGCGGAAGCGCGATGGTGCAGATCAAGACTCCCGAGCAGGTCGCGAAGATGCGGGCGGCGGGGCTTGTCGTCGCCGCCATCCACAAGGCGACGCGTGCCGCAGCGGTCCCGGGGGCGACCACCAAGGACCTGGACGACGTGGCCCGCAAGGTCCTCGCCGAGCACGACGCCAAGTCGAACTTCCTCGGGTACGGCGGCTTCCCCGCGACCATCTGCACCTCGAAGAACGAGGTCGTCGTCCACGGCATCCCGAGTGAGGACGTGGTCCTCCAGGACGGCGACATCATCTCGATCGACGCCGGCGCGATCATCGACGGCTGGCACGGCGACGCGGCCTTCACCGCCTTCGTGGGCAGCGGGCACGCGCCCGAGCTTGTCGAGCTCTCCCGGGTGACCGAGGAGTCGATGTGGGCCGGGATCGCGGCCATGAAGCAGGGCAACCGGCTCGTCGACATCTCCCGCGCCATCGAGACCTACATCCGCCGCCAGCCCCGCCCGGCCCGCGGCAAGTACGGCATCGTCGAGGACTACGGCGGCCACGGCATCGGCACCGAGATGCACATGGACCCGCACCTCCTGAACTACGTCGAGCGCCGCCGAGGCCGCGGCCCCAAGCTGGTCCCCGGCCTGTGCCTGGCCATCGAGCCGATGGTCTCCCTCGGCACCGCCAAGACCGAGGTCCTCGAGGACGACTGGACCGTGATCACCACGGACGGCACCTGGTCCTCGCACTGGGAGCACTCCGTCGCGCTGACCGAGCAGGGTCCGCTGGTCCTGACGGCCCCCGACGGTGGCAAGGCGAAGCTGGCGGAGTACGGGATCACGGCGGCGCCGGATCCGCTGGGCTGAGGCGAGCCGACCGTCGGACGGAGTCCGGCGCAGCCCTTCGAAGCTTGTGAGGCGCCCCCGGCGCCGAGCCCGCGAGGAGGGCGTTGGAGAATGGTCCGACTGGACCGTGATCACCACGGACGGCACCTGGTCCTCGCACTGGGAGCACTCCGTCGCGCTGACCGAGCAGGGTCCGCTGGTCCTGACGGCCCCCGACGGTGGCAAGGCGAAGCTGGCGGAGTACGGGATCACGGCGGCGCCTGACCCGCTGGCCTGACGTCGCCGGTCGCGTCGGCCCCCTGACCGTGCCCTTGCTTAAGGATCTTCGTTGGCGGGCAGTCATACCCGATTCGTCTTTCCGAGTGCACTGACGTAGACTGACGCGTCGGCTCTCGTGCATTCGCATGTCTGCGTAACGCTCACAGAGTCGATCAAGGTAGTCGATTCGAAGGGCGAAGCGTGGCCAAGAAGCAAGGTGCCATCGAGATCGAAGGCACTGTCGTCGAGTCTCTTCCGAACGCCATGTTCAAGGTGGAGCTCCAGAACGGCCACCAGGTCCTGGCACACATCAGCGGCAAGATGCGCATGCACTACATCCGCATCCTCCCTGACGACCGGGTCGTGGTGGAGCTGTCTCCGTACGACCTGACGCGTGGCCGGATCGTCTACCGGTACAAGTAGATCTTGCCCGCATCCCGCTCCTGCGGGGTGGTGGCACTGACCCGGAGAACCTCACACCCATGAAGGTCAAGCCGAGCGTCAAGAAGATCTGCGACAAGTGCAGGGTGATCCGCCGTCACGGCCGGGTCATGATCATTTGCGACAACCCGCGCCACAAGCAGCGCCAGGGCTGACGCACGTACTGCACTCGCAGATTTTCGCGCGACGCACGTAACAGCACATGTGCAGGACCCGTCCCTCTTCAGGTCCACAGCGGTAATGGAGGGCGACACCCCCGGCTCGGAGGCCGGGGACCCAGTTCGTACCGACTCTTCCCGGTGAATCTCCACCGGAGGGGAACGGCGGTTGGGAGCGGTTCTGCTGAAGACCTCCGAGTATCAACAGGAGCCATGAATGGCACGCGTTGAAGGAGTCGATCTCCCGCGCGACAAGCGCATCGAGGTCGCCCTCACCTACGTGTTCGGCATCGGCCGGACGCTGTCCCAGCAGACGCTGGACGCCACGGAGATCGACCGCAACACCCGCGTTCGCGACCTGTCCGAAGAGGACCTGGTCAAGATCCGCGAGTACGTGGACCAGAACATCAAGACCGAGGGTGACCTCCGTCGCGAGATCCAGGCCGACATCCGCCGCAAGGTCGAGATCGGCTGCTACCAGGGTCTGCGTCACCGCCGTGGCCTGCCCGTCCGCGGTCAGCGCACCAGCACCAACGCTCGCACCCGCAAGGGCCCGCGTCGCGCCATCGCCGGCAAGAAGAAGCCGGGCAAGAAGTAGTCCTCGCTCAGCGGTCTATCGACAGCTGACGCTGCAGGACCGACCACCTCCCGTAGGAGTAATAGATGCCCCCCAAGGGTCGTCAGGGCGCTGCCAAGAAGGTGCGCCGCAAGGAAAAGAAGAACGTCGCTCACGGGCACGCCCACATCAAGAGCACGTTCAACAACACGATCGTGTCCATCACGGACCCGACCGGCAACGTGATCTCCTGGGCCTCCGCCGGCCACGTCGGCTTCAAGGGCTCGCGCAAGTCCACGCCGTTCGCCGCGCAGATGGCCGCCGAGTCGGCTGCCCGTCGCGCCCAGGAGCACGGCATGCGCAAGGTCGACGTCTTCGTCAAGGGTCCCGGCTCCGGCCGTGAGACCGCGATCCGCTCCCTCCAGGCCACGGGCCTCGAGGTCGGCTCGATCCAGGACGTCACCCCCACGCCGCACAACGGCTGCCGTCCGCCCAAGCGCCGCCGCGTCTGACGCACGGCACTTCTCAGGGCTTTTGCTGTCCCCGTGCTTTTTCGGCCGGGGGTGTGGGGGTTGTCCCCCACATAGGAACAGCCGGGCGGTACGGCTCCTTCGGGCCGTACCGCCCGTACCCTTGTACTACCTCAGGGCATCAAATAGTGGGTGCCCCTGACTGAAGGAATCACTTCATGCTGATCGCTCAGCGTCCCTCGTTGACCGAAGAGGTCGTCGACGAGTTCCGCTCCCGGTTCGTCATCGAGCCGCTGGAGCCGGGCTTCGGCTACACCCTCGGCAACTCCCTGCGCCGGACCCTGCTCTCCTCGATCCCGGGTGCGGCGGTCACGTCCATCCGCATCGACGGTGTCCTGCACGAGTTCACCACCGTGCCGGGCGTCAAGGAAGACGTCACCGACCTCATCCTGAACATCAAGCAGCTGGTCGTCTCCTCGGAGCACGACGAGCCGGTCGTGATGTACCTGCGCAAGCAGGGCCCGGGTCTGGTCACCGCCGCCGACATCGCGCCCCCGGCCGGTGTCGAGGTGCACAACCCCGACCTCGTCCTCGCCACGCTCAACGGCAAGGGCAAGCTGGAGATGGAGCTGACCGTCGAGCGCGGTCGCGGCTACGTCTCCGCCGTGCAGAACAAGCAGGTCGGCCAGGAGATCGGCCGGATCCCGGTCGACTCGATCTACTCGCCCGTCCTCAAGGTGACCTACAAGGTCGAGGCCACCCGAGTCGAGCAGCGCACCGACTTCGACAAGCTGATCGTCGACGTCGAGACCAAGCAGGCCATGCGCCCGCGCGACGCCATGGCGTCCGCCGGCAAGACCCTGGTCGAGCTGTTCGGTCTGGCCCGCGAGCTCAACATCGACGCCGAGGGCATCGACATGGGTCCGTCCCCGACGGACGCCGCGCTCGCCGCTGATCTGGCGCTGCCGATCGAGGAGCTCGAGCTCACCGTTCGGTCGTACAACTGCCTCAAGCGCGAGGGCATCCACTCGGTGGGCGAGCTCGTCGCCCGCTCCGAGGCGGACCTGCTCGACATTCGCAACTTCGGTGCGAAGTCGATCGACGAGGTCAAGATGAAGCTCAACGGCATGGGCCTGGCCCTGAAGGACTCGCCTCCCGGGTTCGACCCGACCGCCGCCGCGGACGCCTTCGGCGCCGACGACGACGCGGACGCCGGTTTCGTCGAGACCGAGCAGTACTAAGAGCTCGGCGCTTTTTGCCGGATCTTGGGTGCGGGTGCGGGTGCGCTGTGGCTTGTCGCGCAGTTCCCCGCGCCCCTTCCGGACTCGCCCCTGCGGGGCTCGGTCCGGATCTCCGACGGGCGACCGCCTGCTCGGACACTGACCTCGGTACCTAGTACGGCCGGGGCAGATCACAAGGAGTAACACCATGCCGAAGCCCGCCAAGGGTGCCCGTCTGGGCGGCAGTGCCGCGCACGAGAAGCTTCTGCTGGCGAACCTTGCCAAGCAGCTCTTCGAGCACGGCCGCATCACCACCACCGAGGCCAAGGCCCGTCGTCTGCGTCCCTACGCGGAGCGTCTGGTCACCAAGGCGAAGAAGGGCGACCTTCACAACCGCCGCCAGGTGCTGTCCGTGATCACCGACAAGAGCATCGTGCACACGCTCTTCACGGAGATCGGCCCGCGCTACGAGAACCGCCCGGGTGGCTACACCCGCATCACCAAGATCGGTAACCGCCGTGGCGACAACGCGCCCATGGCCGTCATCGAGCTGGTGGAGGCCCTGACCGTGGCCCAGCAGGCCACCGGTGAGGCCGAGGCGGCCACCAAGCGTGCCGTCAAGGAAGACGCCCTGAAGAAGGACGAGGCCGTCGAGGCCAAGTCCGACGAGGTCGTCGAGGACGCGAAGCCGGCCGAGGGCGAGTCCAAGGACGCCTGAGGCTCTGCCTTGCTGTGAAGCGGGTCCGCCCTTCGGGGCGGGCCCGCTTTCGCATGCCTGAGAGGATTGCGGTGTGAGTGACGAAGTGGAGCCCGGGTTCGTCCGGGTGCGGTTGGACCTGTCGTACGACGGCCGGGACTTCTCCGGGTGGGCCAAGCAGCGCGACGGGCAGCGGACCGTCCAGGGCGAGATCGAGGACGCCCTGCGTACGGTCACGCGGTCCAAGGAGACGTACGAGCTGACGGTGGCCGGGCGGACCGACAGCGGGGTGCACGCGCGCGGGCAGGTCGCGCACGTCGATCTGCCGGAGGCGCTGTGGGCCGAGCACCGGGAGAAGCTGCTGCGGCGGCTCGCCGGGCGGCTGCCGCACGATGTGCGGGTGTGGAGGGTCGAGGAGGCGCCGGCCGGGTTCAACGCACGGTTCGCGGCGATCTGGCGGCGGTACGCGTACCGGGTGACCGATCACCCCGGGGGCGTCGACCCGCTGCTGCGCGGGCACGTGCTGTGGCACGACTGGACGCTCGACGTCGACGCCATGAACACCGCCGCGAAGGCGCTGCTCGGGGAGCACGACTTCGCCGCGTACTGCAAGCGGCGCGAGGGTGCGACGACCATCCGTACGCTCCAGGAGCTGCGCTGGGAGCGGCGTCCGGACGGGATCATCGAGGCGACCGTGAAGGCCGACGCCTTCTGCCACAACATGGTGCGGTCGCTGGTCGGCGCGATGCTGTTCGTGGGGGACGGGCACCGGCCGACGGACTGGCCGGGCAAGGTGCTCGCCGCCGGGGTGCGGGACTCCGCCGTGCACGTGGTGCGGCCGCACGGGCTGACCCTCGAAGAGGTCGGCTATCCGGCCGACGAGCTGCTCGCGGCGCGGAGCGTGGAGGCGCGGAACAAGCGGACGCTGCCCGGGGCCGCGGGCGCGGCGGGGTGCTGCTGAGGCGGCCGGCGGCGGGCGGGGCTACTCCGGGTTGTTCGCCGCCGCCGAGGCCTGGGCCTCGCCGCGGCGGGTGATCTGGTGGAACGTGAAGCGGGCGAGGTCGTCGCCGACCTCGTACGCCTTGCGGTCCTTCTCCGTGACGTCCTTGCCGTTCAGGAAGCCGGTCGTCGTGAAGTACGCGTAACGGCCGTACGCGTTGTACGTGCCGCGGCAGACCGTCGTACGGCAGAAGCCGGACACGCCCTTGCCGGGCAGGGATGTGACCAGGCCCTTGTCGGCCTGCCGCTTGACCTTCTTGGCCTGTGCCTCGGTATCGAAGACGGCGACGCCGACGGTGACCGCGATGCCCTTGCGGGCGTAGGTGGCGCGCAGCACCTCGGTGCACTTGTTCTTCGTCAGGACGTTGGCCAGAACCGGCTGGGCGACGGAGGCGCACTTCTTGGTGCTCGCCGTCGCGCCCTTCTTGTAGACGCGCTCGCCGGAGGTCAGCTTCGTGCCCGGGAAGAAGGACTCCGGGCTCAGCGGGGCCTTGTCCTTCTTCGCGCTGGAGATGTAGTCCTTCGGGTCCGGCGGGGGCGGGGGCGTGGTCGCCTCGAAGGACGGCTCGGGGGAGTCGCTGGCACCGGGGATGTCCGCGCTGGTGGGCAGCTCGCTCGCGGGCTTGTTCGAGGCCGTGGCGTCGTCGCTGTTCGCGGAGACGACGGCGACGGCGACGGCCGCGGCGACGCCGATCGTGGCGAGCGCGCCGCCGCCGATCATCAGCCACTTGCGGCGGCGGGCACGTGCCTCGGACGCTTCGGCGAGCGCCGCCCAGTCGGGGGTCTGCGAGCCCCCCGGACCCCACTGGGGTCCCCCTTGCCCAAAGCTCATGGGCCGCATCTTAGACGGGGCGGTGGGGATGTTGAGCCGGGGTTGTGGGCCGATCTCGCCCTAGCCTGACCGGCATGGATGCGGGCAAATCGGATGGTGACGACTTTTCTGGTCCGGCCGGGTGGTCGGCCCGGCCCGCCGGGTGGTGGGCGTGGGCCGTGCTCGGGGTCGTCCTCGGGGCGGCGGCGCTGCGGATCGTCTGCCGGGTGCCGGACGGCGGCATGGACAACGCGATCGTCGTGCGGGCCGCGGAGTCCTGGCTGGACGGGCGCTCGCCCTACGCCGACCGGCACTTCCTCTATCTGCCGGGGGCCGTGCTCGCGGCGGTGCCGCAGGCGGTGTTCCCGGGGGCGGCGCGGGTGCTCGTGCCCGTGGGGGTGGTGGGGGCGCTGGCCTCCGGGTGGTTCTGTGCGCTGCGGATCCACGGTGTGGCCTGGGGGAGCCGGTTCGCCGTGCTCGGGCTGCTCGGGCTCGTCCTGGGCTTCGCGCCCTTCGTGCACCTCGTGGAGCTGGGCAACTGGACGGTGGCGTCCGCGCTCGCGCTGCCGGTGGCGCTGCTGTGCGTCTGCCGGGGGCGGTGGGGGACGGCCGGGGCGGTGATCGGGGTGGCGGTCGCCGTGAAGCCGCTGCTCGTGCCGGTGCTGCTGCTCTTCGTCTTCGCGCGGAAGTGGCGGGCGCTGGGGGTGGCGGTGCTCGTGCCGGTGGTGGTGTCGGTGCTCGCCGCGCTCGTCCTGCCGGATCCGGGGGCGTTCTTCACCCGGACCCTGCCGTTCCTGCTGCGCGGCGAGGACCGGTTCGTGCGCCTCTACGAGGCGTCGCCCGCCGCTGTGCTGCCGCGGGTGGGGGTGCCGGGGGTGGTGGCGTCGCTGGTCTCGGGGGTGGGGGCTGTGGTGGGGGTGTGGTGTGCGTGGCTTCGGTGGCGGGCCCCTGGGCCTTGGGCGGGGGCGCGGGGCCCGTCGGCCGGGGCGGGCGAGGCGGGGCGGGTCGTGGAGAGTGCGGCCGCGTTGATGCTGGCCGCGTTTCTCGTGTCGCGGCCGTCGTACGACCACTATCTGCTGGTCGTGCTGCCGCTGCTGCTGGCCGGGGGCCTCGGGGTGGGCTCCGTGGTGCGGGTGCCGTGGTTCTGGGTGGCGCTGGTGCCGCAGGTGCCGGGGTTCGTGTGGGTGGGGGTGGAGGCGCTGCCGCAGCGGGCCTTCAAGGACGCGTTCACGCTCTGTGTGCTGGCGGGGGTGGTGTTCTGGTGGTGTGCGTCCGCAGGGCGGCGCCATGGGTCCTGCCGGGGGCTCCCCGGTCCCGCCCCTTCCCGCTGGTCGCCGGTGGCGGCCCCGTTTTGACCCGTACGGGGCATGGCGGGTATTGTGCCAGTTCGTTATGCGTATTGGCTTGGTCGTTCTCACGCGATGGGCCCTTACGCAAGTTCCCTGGAGCAGTTACCAGTGGCTCGCATACGGGCATCGTCCCGGCCTTTGTGAGCCCCAGCTGCATGATCGCTTCAGAGGATCCGTGTGTCTGGAACTCATCCACTGAAGAAGCGAAGGCTACGAAGTGCGTACGTACAGCCCTAAGCCCGGCGATATCACTCGCCAGTGGCACGTGATCGACGCCCAGGACATCGTCCTCGGCCGTCTCGCGACCACTGCCGCCACCCTCCTGCGGGGCAAGCACAAGCCGATCTACGCGCCGCACGTCGACGCTGGTGACTTCGTCATCATCATCAACGCCGACAAGGTGCACCTGTCCGGCAACAAGAAGACCCAGAAGATGGCCTACCGCCACTCTGGCTACCCGGGCGGCCTCCGTTCGGTCCGCTACGACGAGCTCCTCGAGAAGAACCCCGAGAAGGCCGTCGAGAAGGCCGTCAAGGGCATGCTCCCGAAGAACACCCTGGGCCGTCAGATGCTCTCGAAGCTGAAGGTCTACGCGGGCGACCAGCACCCGCACGGCGCTCAGCAGCCGGTCCCGTTCGAGATCACCCAGGTCGCGCAGTAGTTCCGGCCACCCCCTAAGACGAAAAAGAATCTGAGGAGCATCGTGGCCGAGACCACCCCTGAGCAGCCGCTCGACGAGACTGCCGAGAACATCGACATCGAGTCGTACACCACCGAGTCGGACGCGCCCGTGGAGGGCGAGTACACCTCGGAGTCCAACGCCGCGCGCTTCGGCGACCCGCAGCCGGCCGCCGGCCTGGGCCGTCGCAAGAACGCCATCGCCCGCGTCCGGATCGTCCCGGGCACCGGCAAGTGGAAGGTCAACGGGCGTACGCTCGAGGACTACTTCCCGAACAAGGTCCACCAGCAGGAAGTCAACGAGCCCTTCAAGGTGCTCGAGCTCGACGGCCGCTACGACGTCATCGCCCGCATCTCGGGCGGCGGCGTCTCCGGTCAGGCCGGTGCGCTCCGTCTCGGTGTCGCCCGTGCGCTGAACGAGGCCGACGTCGACAACAACCGTGGCGCCCTCAAGAAGGCCGGTTACCTCAAGCGTGACGACCGTGCGGTCGAGCGCAAGAAGGCCGGTCTGAAGAAGGCCCGCAAGGCCCCGCAGTACAGCAAGCGCTAATCACCGCTGCCTGCTAGTACTTCTCGAACGCCCCGGCGGCACCCTGTGTGCTGTCGGGGCGTTCGTTTATCAGCACCCCATGATCTGGGGTAGAAGTTCGACAGGCTGAGCGTCCGGGACCGTGCGGTGGAGCCGCTGACGTCACCGCGTCCGCAGGACCAGCCGACACTCAATGTTCGGAGGACAGCAGTGGGACGACTCTTCGGCACGGACGGTGTGCGCGGTGTCGCCAACGCGGATCTGACGGCCGAGCTCGCGCTCGGGCTCTCGGTCGCCGCGGCGCATGTGCTCGCCGAAGCGGGCACCTTCGAAGGCCATCGCCCGACGGCGGTGGTCGGACGAGATCCGCGGGCGTCCGGGGAGTTCCTCGAGGCCGCGGTGGTCGCGGGCCTCGCCAGCGCGGGCGTGGACGTCCTGCGCGTCGGTGTGCTGCCCACCCCCGCGGTGGCGCATCTCACCGGTGCGCTGGGCGCCGACCTCGGCGTGATGCTCTCCGCGAGCCACAACGCGATGCCCGACAACGGCATCAAGTTCTTCGCCCGCGGCGGCCACAAGCTCGCCGACGACCTCGAGGACCGCATCGAGGCCGTGTACGACGAGCACCGCACCGGCGCCCCCTGGGAGCGCCCCACGGGTGCGGGCGTCGGCCGCGTGACGACGTACGACGAAGGCTTCGACCAGTACGTCGCCCACCTCATCGGCGTGCTGCCCAACCGGCTCGACGGGCTCAAGGTCGTCCTGGACGAGGCGCACGGCGCGGCCGCGCGGGTCTCGCCCGAGGCGTTCGCCCGCGCCGGTGCCGAGATCATCACCATCGGCGCCAAGCCGGACGGCCTCAACATCAACGACGGCTGCGGCTCCACCCACCTCGACCTCCTGAAGGCCGCCGTCGTCGAGCACGGCGCCGCCCTCGGCATCGCCCACGACGGCGACGCCGACCGCTGCCTTGCCGTGGACCACACCGGCGCCGAGGTCGACGGCGACCAGATCCTCGCCGTCCTCGCCCTCGCCATGCGCGAGCGCGGCGTGCTGCGCCAGGACACCGTTGTCGCGACCGTCATGTCGAACCTGGGCTTCAAGCTGGCCATGGAGCGCGAGGGCCTGTCCCTGGTGCAGACGGCCGTCGGCGACCGGTACGTCCTGGAGTCGATGAAGGAGCACGGCTACGCCCTCGGCGGCGAGCAGTCCGGGCACGTCATCGTCCTCGACCACGCCACCACCGGCGACGGCACCCTCACCGGCCTGCTCCTCGCCGCCCGCGTCGCCGAGACCGGCCGGAGCCTCGCCGAGCTCGCCGCCGTCATGGAGCGCCTGCCGCAGGTCCTCATCAACGTCCCCGACGTCGACAAGTCCCGGGTCAAGACCTCCGCGGAGCTGTCCTCGGCCGTCGCCGACGCCGAGCGCGAGCTGGGCCAGACCGGGCGGGTGCTGCTCCGCCCCTCCGGCACCGAGCCGCTGGTGCGCGTGATGGTCGAGGCCGCCGACATCGAGCAGGCCCGCTCCGTCGCCGGGCGCCTCGCCGACGTGGTGAAGTCGGCGCTGGGCTAGCCCAGTTCGCGTGTCCTCGCGGTCCGTTCGCGCTGCCGCGCCCAGAGCAGCTTCTGGGCGAGCAGCGTGCACGTACCGGCGAGGACGATGCCGAGCAGGTTCAGGAGCAGCTGTTCGGTGGAGCCCCAGGCCTGGTTGTACTTGTCGTAGCTGAAGGCGACCGCGGCGTTCGCCGCCGCCGGGACCGTCGTCACCGAGATCGCGACACCCACCAGGGCGCCCGACTTCGCCGAGGTCAGCGAGAGCATCCCGGCGGCGCCCGCGAGGACGGCCACGACGAAGGAGAACCAGTCGGGCCGGTAGATGAAGTTGGTGTTGGGGCGGGCGGCGTCCAGGGACTCCGCGTCGAACAGGTCGACCGCGTCCATGAAGAAGCTGAATCCGACCGTCACCACCATCGCCACCGCGAAGCCCACGAGCAGCGCGATCATCGAGCGCAGCGCGAGCCGGGGCGCGCGCTGCACCAGGGCCGTGCAGAAGCCCGCGAGCGGCCCGAACTCCGGGCCCACCGCCATCGCGCCGACGATCAGGATGGCGTTGTCGAGGACCACACCGCACGCGGCGATCATCGTGGCGAGCGTGATGAAGGCGACGTAGGTGACGGAGAGCGTGGACTCCTCGTGGGTGGCGTCCTCCAGGTGCTCCCACAGGACCGCGTCCGCGCCCTCGCCCGGCGCCTCGTCCTCCGCCTTGTCGGCGCGCAGCGACAGCGACAGGTCGATGTTCTCCAGGGCGATCGACCCGTGCTTGTCGATCTCCAGGCCGCGCAGCCTGTCGATCAGCTCGTCGCCCGCCTCCCGGGCGACGTCGCACATGACGATGTCGCCCGAGGGGTTGCGCGCCGCGCCCGCCACGACGGCCAGATGCGTGGTGCCCGGGGTCTTCTCGATCAGGCGCACCACGTCGTCGGTCTTTTCCGGCGGGGTGATCAGGCGCAGATGCAGCATGTCCGCACCTTAACGCGGCCCTGACGGGCCCTTCAGAGCTTGCGCAGGCTGAGGCGCTGCACCTTGTGGTCGGGCCCCTTGCGGACGACGAGGGTGGCGCGGCCGCGGGTGGGGGCCACGTTCTCCAGGAGGTTGACCTTGTTGATGGTCCGCCAGGTGGTGCGGGCGTAGTCCAGGGCCTCCTCCTCGGAGACCTGGGTGTACTTGCGGAAGTACGAGGACGGGTTCTGGAAGGCCGTGGCGCGCAGCTTGCGGAAGCGGTTCAGGTACCAGCGCTCGATGTCCTCGGGGCGCGCGTCCACGTACACACTGAAGTCGAAGTAGTCGGCGAGGCCCACGCGGGTGCGGCCGTCCTTGCCGGGCAGGGCGGGCTGCAGGACGTTCAGGCCCTCGACGATGAGGATGTCCGGGCGGCGGACCGTGAGGCGCTCGCCGGGCACGATGTCGTAGATCAGGTGCGAGTAGACGGGGGCCGTCACCTCGTCCTTGCCCGCCTTGATGTCGGCGACGAAGCGGGTCAGGGCCCGCCGGTCGTACGACTCGGGGAAGCCCTTGCGCGACATCAGGCCGCGGGCCTGCAGCTCCTTGGTGGGCAGCAGGAAGCCGTCGGTGGTGACCAGCTCCACGCGCGGGTGCTCCGGCCAGCGCGAGAGCAGGGCCTGCAGGAGGCGGGCGACCGTCGACTTGCCGACGGCCACCGATCCGGCGACGCCTATCACGAACGGAGTGCCCGACTGGGCGGCCTTCTCGCCCGTCTCGCCCAGGAACGTGTTCAGGGCGCCGCGCAGGCCGTCCGTCGCGCCCACGTACAGATTCAGCAGACGCGACAGCGGCAGATAGATGTCACGGACCTCGTCGAGGTCGATGACGTCGCCGAGGCCGCGCAGCTTCTCGACTTCGTCGGCGGTGAGCGGCAGCGGCGTCTTCTCGCGCAGCGCGCTCCACTCGGATCGGGTGAGGTCGACATAAGGGGTCGCCTCCGGCTTGTGCCGGTGGGCGCCCCGTGGCGCCTTCGTGGGCGCTGAGACCGAAGAGATCACATTCCATTGTTACGGCTGTTTGAACAGCTGGGCGGGTGGGGTGCGTCACCTTGGTCGATATGCGTCGTAGGCTTTGCGGCATGTGTGGAATTGTCGGATATGTCGGCTCGCAGTCTGCGCTCGAAGTGGTGCTCGCCGGGCTCAGGCGCCTGGAGTACCGGGGATACGACTCGGCCGGAGTGGCCGTACTCGCCGATGGCCAGATCGCCTCGGCCCGCAAGTCCGGCAAGCTCGTCAATCTGGAGAAGGCCCTGGTGGACCGGCCGCTCCCGGCGGGCGCCACCGGCATCGGACACACCCGCTGGGCCACCCACGGCGGCCCCACCGACCGCAACGCCCACCCCCACCTCGACAACGCCGGGCGCGTCGCCGTCGTCCACAACGGCATCATCGAGAACTTCGCCGCCCTGCGTGCCGAGCTGGCCGAACGGGGGCACGTCCTCGGCTCCGAGACCGACACCGAGGTCGTCGCCCACCTCCTCGCCGAGGAGTTCTCCGGCTGCGCCGACCTCGCCGAGGCCATGCGGCTGGTGTGCCGGCGGCTCCAGGGCGCGTTCACGCTGGTCGCCGTGCACGCCGACGCCCCGGACGTGGTCGTGGGGGCGCGCCGGAACTCGCCCCTCGTGGTCGGTGTGGGCGAGGGCGAGGCCTTCCTCGCCTCCGACGTCGCCGCGTTCATCGCGCACACCCGGTCCGCCGTCGAGCTGGGGCAGGACCAGGTCGTCGAGGTGCGGCGGGGCGGCGTCGTCGAGGTCACCGTCACCGACTTCGACGGGCGCCCCGCCGAGGTGCGGCACTTCCGCGTCGACTGGGACGCGGCCGCCGCCGAGAAGGGCGGGTACGCCTCCTTCATGCACAAGGAGATCGCCGAGCAGCCCCGCGCGGTCGCCGACACCCTCCTCGGCCGCATCGGCGCCGACGGCGCGCTCACCCTCGACGAGCTGCGCATCCCCGCCGCCGAGCTGCGCGAGGTCGACAAGGTCGTGGTCGTCGCCTGCGGCACCGCCTTCCACGCCGGGCTCATCGCCAAGTACGCCATCGAGCACTGGACGCGGCTGCCCTGCGAGGTGGAACTCGCCAGCGAGTTCCGCTACCGCGATCCGATCCTCGACGACCGCTCCCTCGTCATCGCCGTCTCCCAGTCCGGCGAGACCATGGACACCCTCATGGCCCTCCGGCACGCCCGCGAGCAGGGCTCCCGCGTCCTCGCCATCTGCAACACCAACGGCTCCACGATTCCGCGCGAGTCCGACGCCGTGCTCTACACCCACGCCGGGCCCGAGGTCGCCGTCGCCTCCACCAAGGCCTTCCTCACCCAGCTCGTCGCCTGCTACCTCGTCGCCCTCTACCTCGGTCAGGTCCGCGGCACCAAGTGGGGCGACGAGGTGCTCGGCGTCGTCCGGGACCTGGCCGACATCGGCGACGCCGTCGAGCGGGTGCTCGCCGGGATGGAGCCCGTCCGCACGCTCGCCCGGTCCCTCGCCGGGGCCGGGACCGTGCTCTTCCTCGGGCGGCACGTGGGGTATCCCGTCGCCCTCGAAGGCGCCCTCAAGCTCAAGGAACTCGCCTACATGCACGCCGAGGGCTTCGCCGCCGGTGAGCTCAAGCACGGGCCCATCGCCCTCGTGGAGCCGGGCCTGCCCGTCGTCGTGGTCGTGCCCTCGCCCCGCGGGCGCTCCGTCCTCCACGACAAGATCGTCTCCAACATCCAGGAGATCCGGGCCCGGGGCGCCCGCACCATCGTCATCGCCGAGGAGGGCGACGACGCCGTCGTCCCGTACGCCGACCATCTGATCCGCGTGCCCGTTACGCCTACGCTGCTTCAGCCCCTCGTCGCCACGGTGCCCCTTCAGGTCTTCGCCTGCGAGCTCGCCGTGGCCCGGGGCAACGAGGTGGATCAGCCTCGGAATCTGGCCAAGTCGGTGACCGTGGAGTGAGTTCGTGAGCGGGGGCGCGGGGCTGTGAGCAGGGGAGTGAGTTCGTGATCATTGGGGTCGGGATCGACGTTGCCGAGATCGAGCGGTTCGCCGCCTCGTTGGAGCGGACGCCCGGGATGCGGGAACGGCTCTTCGTCGAGCCGGAGTTGTTCCTGCCCAGCGGGGAGCCGCGCGGCGTCGCCTCCCTCGCCGCCCGCTTCGCCGCGAAAGAGGCTCTCGCCAAGGCCCTGGGTGCTCCCGCCGGGCTGCGGTGGACCGATGCCGAGGTGTACGTCGAGGGGAGTGGGCAGCCCCGTCTGCGCGTCTCGGGGACCGTTGCCGCTCGGGCTGAGGCTCTGGGGGTTCGGGGGTGGCATGTCTCCTTGAGTCATGACGCTGGGGTTGCTTCCGCTGTGGTGATCGCTGAGGGGTAGTTGGGGGAGCGGGGGAGCGGGGGAGCGGGGGTGCTGAGGGGGGGGCTCGCCGACGCGTGGGGTTTCCTCCCGTGCGGGAGACTTGGGGCATGCGTACTGCCTTCAGCGTGGAGAGTGTCCGAGCCGCCGAGCACGACCTCATGGCCCGCGTCCCCGACGGCGCCCTGATGCAGCGCGCCGCCGCCGGGCTCGCCGTCGCCTGCGGGCAGTTGCTCGGCAAGGTGTACGGGGCGCGGGTCGTGCTTCTCGTCGGCAGCGGGGACAACGGGGGTGACGCCCTGTACGCCGGGGCGCGGCTCGCTCGGCGTGGTGCTGGAGTGACTGCTGTGCTGCTTGCTCCTGAGCGGGTCCATGAGGGTGGGCTTGCTGCGTTTCGGGGGGCTGGGGGGCGGGTTGTTGACGCTGTGGTGGGGGGTGGGGGTGTCGCGGAGGGTGCGCTCGCCGCTGTCGGGCGGGCCCGGCTCGTCGTCGACGGGATCGTCGGCATCGGTGGCAAGGGTGCGCTGCGGCCCCTCGCCGCCCGGCTCGTGCGTGCCGCCGAGGACTCCGGTGCCCTGATCGTCGCCGTGGATCTGCCCAGTGGCGTCGACGCCGACACCGGGCAGGTGGCCGGGGACGCCGTGCGCGCCGACGCGACCGTGACCTTCGGGACCTACAAGCCCGGGTTGCTCGTCGACCCCGGGCGGGAGTACGCCGGGGCCGTCCGGCTCGTCGACATCGGGCTCGACGGCTCGCTCGGGCCGCACGCAGCCGCACTCGAAGCCCTTCAGTACGCCGACGTCGACCGGCTGTTGCCCGTGCCCGGCGCCGCGAGCGACAAGTACCGGCGCGGGGTCGTCGGCATCGTCGCCGGGTCCGCCCAATACCCGGGCGCCGCCGTCCTCTCCGTCGCCGGTGCCCTGCGTGGCGGGGCCGGGGCCGTGCGGTACGTCGGGCCCGCCGCCGACGCCGTCATCGCCCGCTTCCCCGAAGCCCTCGTGTCCGACGGGCCGCCCGCCAAGGCCGGGCGGGTGCAGGCCTGGGTGGCCGGTCCTGGGCTCGGGGACGACGCCGGGCGGCTGCGGGACGTGGTGGCCGCCGATGTGCCCGTCCTCATCGACGCCGACGGGCTGCGCCTTGTCGACCCCGATGCCGTGCGGGGGCGGGCCGCGCCGACCTTGCTCACGCCGCATGCCGGGGAGGCGGCCGCGCTGCTCGGGGTGTCGCGGGGGGAGGTCGAGGGGGCGCGGCTCGACGCGGTGCGGGAGCTTTCTGCTCGGTACGCGGCCGCGGTGCTGTTGAAGGGGTCGACCACGTTGGTCGCCTCGCCGGGTGGGGGCGGGGTCGTGCGCGTCAACCCGACGGGGACGGCGTGGCTGGCCACGGCCGGGAGCGGGGACGTGCTTTCGGGGCTTGCCGGGTCGTTGCTGGCCGCGGGGCTCGCGGCTCGGGACGCGGGGGCCGTGGGGGCGTTCCTGCACGGGCTCGCGGCGCGGCTCGCGGCTGAGGGGGCACCGGTGGGGGCCCAGGACGTCGCGGACGCGGTGCCGCTGGCTTGGCGGGACGTGCGGGGGTAGGTCGTGGGGGTTGCTGCCCCTTCGCCCTCTGTCCGGTTCGTGGGTGCGGGGCCGTGCCGGTATGTCCGTGCTCGCGTGTGTGGCGTCGCCCGCGTCTTGTGTACGCCCCTCGTGGTGGGCCGAGCTGCGCGCGGACATACCGGCACGTCCCCTCCCGTTCGGTTCGCGGCTTTCGGTCCGGTGGGGGTTCCCCGTCCGGCCGACGGTCCGGCGGGGGCGAGCGTTCGCCCTTTGGTCCGGTGGGGGCGCGGCCGCTTCCAGCTGCCGCTACCCGCTGTGGGCAGCTGGGCCGCCCAGAGGGCGGAACGGGTGGGCACAGCCCAGGCCGACGGTCACTTTGATGTGAGGGAGAGGTACGGGGCCCAGGCCGGGGTGACTTTGATGTGTGGGGAGGGGAGTCCCAGGGTTGGGGCCGCCCGTGAGGTCCACGGGGCGGGGGTGGGACGGGTGCGGGCCCCCGGCCAGGTGCGGCTCTGAGAGACTTGGGCGCGATGACTGAGACTGCACTGCCGCGCGTCCGCGCCGAGATCGACCTCGCCGCCCTGAGGGCCAACGTGCGTACGCTCCGCGCCCACGCCCCCACGGCCGCCTTCATGGCCGTCGTGAAGGCGGACGGCTACGGCCACGGAATGATCCCGTGCGCCCGCGCCGCCCTGGAGGCAGGCGCCACCTGGGTGGGCACCGCCACCCCGGAGGAAGCCCTCGCCCTGCGCGCGGCCGGCGTCGGCGGCCGCGTGATGTGCTGGCTCTGGACCCCGGGCGGCCCCTGGCGCGAGGCCGTCGAGGCCGACGTGGACGTCTCGGTGAGCGGCATGTGGGCCCTGCGCGAGGTCACCGCGGCCGCCCGCGCCGCCGGGCGTACGGCCCGCGTCCAGCTGAAGGCGGACACCGGCCTCGGCCGCAACGGCTGCATGCCCGAGGACTGGCCCGAGCTGATCGCGGCGGCCCTGCGCGCCGAGGCGGACGGGCTCGTGAAGGTGACCGGGCTGTGGTCCCACTTCGCCTGCGCCGACGAGCCGGGGCACCCCTCCATCAAGAGTCAGCTCGACGTGTTCCGGGAGATGCTCGCTCACGCGGAGGGGGAGGGGATACGCGCCGAGGTGCGGCACATCGCCAATTCGCCTGCGACGCTGACTGTTCCTGAGGCTCACTTCGATCTAGTTCGGCCTGGCATCGCCATGTACGGCGTCTCTCCCAGTCCCGAGATCGGCACCCCGCAGGACTTCGGCCTGCGGCCCGTCATGACCGTCGCCGCCGCCCTGGCCTCGGTCAAGCACGCCCCCGCCGACCACGGCGTGAGCTACGGCCACCACTACACCACCCCCGTCGCCACCACCCTCGGCCTGGTCCCGGCCGGGTACGGCGACGGCATCCCCCGGCACGCCTCCGGCTCCGGACCCGTCCTGGTCGGCGGCAAGTGGCGTACCGCCGCGGGCCGCATCGCCATGGACCAGTTCGTGGTCGACCTGGGCGGCGACGAGCCGGAGGTCGGCGCGGAGGCCGTGCTCTTCGGGGCCGGTGACCGGGGTGAGCCGACCGCCGAGGACTGGGCGCGCGCGGCGGGCACCATCGCGTACGAGATCGTGACGCGCATCGGTTCCCGCGTTCCGCGCGTCTATGTCGACGAGCGGCACAGCGGCAGCGACGACTGAAGAGGAGCGGCACGTGGGCGAGGGCAGCACGGGGGCGGCCGCCGCGGACTTGGTGACCGAAGTGGCCGAGGTCGCCGGTTCCGCGGGCAGCAACTGGCGGCGGGCCGGCATCGCGGGCGCCGCCATAGGAGTCATCGCCGCGGGCGCCGCGGCCGGCGTCGCCATCGAGCGGATGACCGTCGGACGCGGCATGCGCAAGAAGGCCCGCCTCGCCCTCGACGCCTCCGGGCCCTTCGGCTCGCTCCGCGGCATGCCCGGCAAGGCCTACGCCGACGACGGCACGGAGCTCGCCTATGAGGTCGATGAGGTGGGGGACGGCAGTGGTGAGGGGGGTGGGGATGAGGGGGCTGTGCCTCGGCGGTTGCGGCTCTTCGGGCGCAAGGCGCCCGATCCCGTCACCCTTGTCTTCAGTCACGGCTACTGTCTCGGCCAGGACTCCTGGCACTTCCAGCGCGCCGCCCTGCGCGGTGTCGTGCGCAGCGTCTACTGGGACCAGCGCAGCCACGGCCGCTCCGGTCGCGGCATGGCCCAGATCCACGACGACAAACCCGTCTCCATCGACCAGCTCGGCCGGGACCTGAAGGCCGTCATCGACGCGGCCGCGCCCACCGGGCCCCTCGTCCTCGTCGGCCACTCCATGGGCGGCATGACGACCATGGCCCTCGCCGACCAGTTCCCCGAGCTGATCCGCGACCGCGTCGTCGGCGTCGTCCTCATCGGCACCTCCTCCGGCAAGCTCGGCGAGGTCAGCTTCGGCCTTCCCGTCGCGGGCATGAACGCCATCCGGCGCGTCCTGCCCGGCGTCCTGAAGGCCCTCGGCTCCCAGGCCGACCTGGTGGAGAAGGGGCGCCGCGCCACCGCCGACCTGTTCGCGGGCATCATCAAGCGGTACTCCTTCGCCTCCAAAGACGTTGATCCCGCCGTCGCCCGGTTCGCGGAGCGGCTCATCGAGTCCACGCCCATCGACGTGGTCGCCGAGTTCTACCCGGCCTTCGCCGAGCACGACAAGGCCGAGGCGCTCGTCCACTTCGCCGGGCTTCCCGTGCTCGTCCTCGCGGGTGACAAGGACCTCGTCACCCCGAGCGAGCACAGCGAGGCCATCGCGGACCTGCTGCCGGACGCCGAACTGGTGCTCGTCCCCGACGCCGGGCACCTGGTGATGCTCGAACACCCCGAGGTGGTCACCGACCGCATCGCCGATCTGCTGGTCAGGGCCAAGGAACAGGCGCGCAGCGCCGCCATGTGAGGCGCCGGGCCCGGTGTCGGCCGGGCCGGGGCGGGTGCGCCGAGCGGCTAACGTTTCCGTCATGGAAGCACCGCACAGCCCGGCCCCCGCCAACGCTCTCGAGCTCACCGTGAACTCGCCGGGGCAGATGGGCGAGTTGGGCCGCCGCCTGGCCAAGATCCTGCGCCCCGGAGACCTCGTCATGCTCACCGGCGAGCTCGGCGCGGGCAAGACGACGCTGACCCGCGGGCTCGGGGAGGGCCTCGGCGTGCGCGGCGCCGTCACCTCCCCGACCTTCGTCATCGCCCGCGTCCACCCCTCCCTCGGCGACGGTCCGCCGCTGGTCCACGTCGACGCGTACCGCCTGGGCGGTGGCCTCGACGAGATGGAGGACCTGGACCTCGACGTGTCCCTGCCCGACTCCGTGATCGTCGTCGAGTGGGGCGACGGCAAGGTCGAGGAGCTCTCGGAGGACCGGCTGCACGTTCTGATCCATCGGGCCGTCGGGGACACCACCGACGAGGTGCGTGAGGTGACGCTGCGGGGGATCGGGGAGCGGTGGGCCGGGGCCGATCTGACGGTCCTCTCCGCCTGAGGGGCCGAGGGGGAGGCGGGGGCGGGTCCGCTGCGGCTGCGGGTGTGGGGGCTCCTGCGCGGTGACGCGTTCTCGTCGGTTCGCCCGAACTTTCCGACAAGCCGTCGGCAAGATGTTGCGCGCCGAGCGTCGTACGTGGTCACATGGATACCAGGTACGGGTTAGGTCTACCTAACCACGTCTGCCCCCGGAGCCCCAGGAGGCGTCCATGCCGGCTTCAGAACGCGATGCGCAGCCCCGGCCGCACCGGCCGTCGACGACCTCCCACGCGTACTCGATGAGTGATCTGCTGGCGTCCTGCGCCGCCGCGAGCGCCGTCTCCACGCCGCCCCCCGCCCCCGAGGCACCGGCGCACCCGACGCCCGTGCACACGGACGAGCGACGCCGCGACGCCGCTTAGAGCGGGCGCCGCGGCGTCGGGGGATCGGTTGGTCCGGCCGGTCCTAGCGGACCACGACGACCTTCGTCTCGTACAGGGCGAAGTCCCACATCACGTTGCCGTCCTCGCGCGAGGAGCGGATGCCGCCGGTCTTCTTCGCCGGGTCCGGCTTCTGCGTCGAGCCGTTGAGCGCCGCGCTGAACCCGATCGCTATGCCGTCGACACTCGTGAACCGCACCACGTGCTCGATCTGCACGCCGTCGGACCCTATGACCTGACCCGTCCGCGAGCTGACGGCGTACGACCCCGGCACGGGGTCCACGGTGCTCGGCGTGACCTTGTACGTGCGCTTCACCTTGCCGGACTCACCGACCAGCCACACCCGGTCCCCTTCGAGGGAGTACACGACGCGCTTGCCGGCGCCGGAACCGGCGGGCAGCTTCAGCGGGTCGGTCTTGCCGCCGGGGGAGCGCGAGGGGGCCGTCGGGGACTTGTCCGGGCGGGCGTTGAGGTCGTCCGGGGCGTTCGCGGAGGCCTGGTAGGCGAGGAAGCCGACCACGGCGAGTGCCGCCGCGGTGAGCCCGGCCACGAATCCCGAGCTGCTCCTTGACACCTGGCCCACCTCTCCTACGTACGGCTATGGGGTGACGGTAGCAGCAGGCGCGGCCCGTGCCGGGGCGGCCGTGCGCCGGGCGTCGGAGCCGTAGGCTGTTCGCGTGCTCTTGCTCGCTCTGGATACCGCCACCCCCGCCGTCACCGTCGCCCTGCACGACGGCACGGCCTCCTTCGGAACAGTCGCCGAATCGAGCCAGGTCGACGCCCGCCGCCACGGCGAGCTGCTGCTGCCCGCCGTGGACCGGGTCCTGGCCGAGGCGGGCCTCGGACTCGACGCGGTGACGGACGTCGTCGTCGGCGTCGGCCCCGGCCCCTACACGGGTCTGCGCGTCGGCCTGATGACCGCCGACACCTTCGGCCTCGCCCTCGGCGTCCCGGTGCACGGGGTGTGCACCCTCGACGGCCTCGCCTACGCGGCGGGCATCGAGGACGGGCCGTTCGTCGTGGCGACGGACGCCCGCCGCAAGGAGGTCTACTGGGCGCGCTACGAGGACGCCCGTACGAGGGTGAGCGGTCCCGCCGTCGACCGGCCCGCCGACATCGCGGAGCAGGTCGCCGGGCTCCCCGCCGTCGGCGCGGGTGCCGCCCTCTACCCGGACGCCTTCGGGGACGTGCGCGGCCCCGAGCACGTGTCGGCCGCGGCGCTCGCCGCGCTCGCGGCGGAGCGGCTCGCCGCGGGCGAGGAACTCCTCGAACCCCGCCCGCTGTACCTGCGCCGCCCCGACGCGCAGGTCCCCAAGAACTACAAGGTGGTCACACCCAAGTGACCACCGTGCCGTCGAAGACGCCGCCCCCCGCCGTCGTGCCGCGCGAGATGCGCTGGTGGGACATCGACGCCGTGCTCGCCCTGGAGAAGGAGCTCTTCCCGGACGACGCCTGGTCCCGCGGCATGTTCTGGTCCGAGCTCGCGCACGCCCGCGGGCCCGGCTCGACCCGCCGCTACCTGGTGGCGTACGAGGGCGAACGCCTCGTCGGCTACGGCGGCCTCGCCGTCGCGGGCACGGACTCCGACGGCGGCGCCGCCGTGGCCGCCGACGTGCAGACCATCGCCGTCGCGCGCGACCACTGGGGCTCCGGCCTCGGCGCGCGGCTGCTCACCGAACTGCTGCGGCACGCCACGGCCTTCGAGGCGACCGAGGTGATGCTCGAAGTGCGGGTGGACAACACCCGCGCGCAGAAGCTCTACCAGCGCTTCGGCTTCGAGCCGATCGGCTTCCGTCGCGGCTACTACCAGCCGGGCAACGTGGACGCGCTGGTGATGCGCCTGTCCGACCCGTCCGCCGCGGCGGACTGCTCCGCGCACGGCGCCCCCGACCCCGCGGCCGACGGCTCGGCCGCCGGCCCCACCGACGGCCAGGCCCCTGGCCCGCTGAACGGCGTACAAGGAACCGAGATCCATGGCTGACACCCGTGACGAGCCCCTCGTCCTCGGCATCGAGACCTCCTGCGACGAGACGGGCGTCGGCGTCGTCCGCGGCACGACGCTGCTCGCGGACGCGGTCGCGTCCAGCGTCGACGAGCACGCGCGCTTCGGCGGCGTCGTGCCCGAGGTGGCGTCCCGCGCGCACCTGGAGGCGATGGTCCCCACCATCCAGCGCGCCCTGAAGGACGCGGGCGTGAGCGCCAAGGACCTGGACGGCATCGCCGTCACCGCGGGCCCCGGCCTCGCGGGCGCGCTGCTCGTCGGGGTCTCGGCGGCGAAGGCGTACGCGTACGCCCTCGGCAAGCCGCTGTACGGCGTGAACCACCTGGCGTCGCACATCTGCGTCGACCAGCTGGAGCACGGGGCGCTGCCGGAGCCGACGATGGCGCTCCTCGTGTCCGGCGGGCACTCCTCGCTGCTCCTGTCCACCGACATCACCTCCGACGTGCGGCCCCTTGGCGCGACGATCGACGACGCGGCGGGCGAGGCCTTCGACAAGATCGCCCGGGTCCTCAACCTGGGCTTCCCCGGCGGTCCTGTCATCGACCGCTACGCCCGCGAGGGCGACCCGGACGCCATCGCGTTCCCGCGCGGTCTGACCGGGCCGCGCGACCCCGCGTACGACTTCTCCTTCTCCGGCCTGAAGACCTCGGTGGCGCGCTGGATCGAGGCGAAGCGGGCCGCGGGCGAGGAGGTTCCGGTGCGGGACGTGGCGGCGTCCTTCCAGGAGGCCGTGGTCGACGTGCTGACCCGCAAGGCGGTGCGGGCCTGCAAGGACGAGGGCGTGGACCACCTCATGATCGGCGGCGGTGTGGCCGCGAACACCCGGCTGCGGGCGATGGCCCAGGAGCGGTGCGAGCGGGCCGGGATCCGGCTGCGGGTGCCGCGGCCGAAGCTGTGCACGGACAACGGCGCGATGGTCGCCGCGCTCGGCGCGGAGATGGTCGCCCGCAACCGCGCCGCCTCCGACCTCGGGCTCTCGGCCGACTCCTCGCTGCCGGTGACGGAGCCGCACGTGCCGGGCGCGCACGCACACAGCCACGACCACGACCACGTGCACGAGGTCAGCAAGGACAACCTCTACTCGTGAAGGGCAACCTCCGCTCATGAGCGTCGCGTTGATGTGGGAGGCACGGGCCGGCGCGGGCCGGGGCCCGGAACTCCTCGCGTGGGCGCGGGCCCAGACCCTGGAGCCCGCGCCGCTGCGCCGGGAGACCTTCCAGGCGCCGCAGGACCGCGTCCTCGTGATCACCTGGTGGGACGCGGCGTACGACGCCGACCTGCCCGAACTCGCCGAGCCGCCCGTGGAGTTGGCCGCCAGGCCGCCTCACAGGTGGCGGTTCGAGTCCCTCGGCCAGGGTTGACCCCCGTAGGCGCCCGCGCCGTCCTCGCGCGCCCCGAGCAGCGCGATCACCACCAGCGCCTGGAGCGGCAGGGTGACGAACGGCGTCAGGATGGTGAGCGTGCCGACCGTCGAGTCCCAGTACGGGTCGAAGCCGTCGTCGAAGGCCGGGACCAGGGTGCGGACGTCGAAGTAGGTCGAGGCGAGCGCCAGGGCGAGCGCGGCGCCGCGGGCCGCCGGGCGCCCGGCCAGCAGCAGGGCGCCGACGAGCAGGGGCGCGGCCACCAGGGCCAGGGCGTAGAAGGCCTGGGGGAGCGGGAAGCCGCGGGAGGCGTCGACCGCAGCCCGGAAGAAGTCGCCCGCGTCGGAGCCCGGCCTGCTGCCGATGAAGTGGACGTTGTCCCGGTTCAGGGAGTAGATCAGCCAGCTCACCTCGATCGCGCCGCTCAGGAGCAGGGCGATGCCGGACGCCACGAAGGCCGGTCGGCGGACGTTCGCGCCGGGCCGGGTGGAGTAGATGTCGCCGTACGGGGCGTAGGCGGGCGGGGGCGGGGCGTCCGCGTACGGGGGCTGTGGCGGGGCCGGAGGGTGGGCCGGAATGCGGGCCGGGGGCGGGGTGCCGTCCGTCCGGTCGCGGGTGCGGGCCACGGCCGCCCAGATCGCGCATCCGAGGGCGATGCCCGTGAAGCGGAAGGTGAGCAGGGCCTTGCCGTAGCCGATCTCGGTGATGAGGTCGCCGTACTCGTCCGAGGCCATGAGGCCGACGACTTCCCGCAGGCCCAGGCAGATCAGGAGCGCGGCCACCAGGGCGAGGCCCCCGCGCGCCACCCGGAGCCGCCCGAGCGCGAGGGCGCCGACGACGACGGCGGTCACGAGGAACGCCCAGTCGAAGTGGGTCTGCGCGACCGGCGTCAGGAACTGCCGCGGGTCGTACAGGGCCTTGAAGGAGAACCTGGCGTACGGGTGGTCGACGGCCTCCTTGGCCTCGTACCCGATCCAGATCGTCGCCGTGAGCGCGTAGATCAGGACGGCCGCGCCGGTCCACTGGAGCGCCGGGGCGTCGTGCGGTGCGACGCGTCCCCTGAAGCCCTGCCCCCGTGGGCCCTGCCCGGGTATGCCTTGACCGGGTATGCCCTGTCCTGCCCCACCCTGACCCCATGCGGCCATGCGTGCCCCCCCGTGTGGCGTGCGTGCTGCGCAGAGCCCTGTGTAGTCGGTCGGTAACCGCGTTGTCTATGGCGTGTCCGCTCGCGGGTGCGACGGCGTCGGGCGGGTGGCGCGGCCGAGCAGGCCGTCCACCACCGCGCCGAGCTGGCGGGCGAAGTCGTAGGTCTCCCGCAGCTCCGCCCAGCGGGAGGCCAGCGGGGCGACGTGGGGCAGGTCGGCGGTGTCGGCTTCCGTGAGGGTGTCGGGGAAGTACCGCTTGCGGTCGGGCTCCGCGGCGCGGCGCGTCATCGCGTTCCGGAAGGCGAGGTCGCCGTACACGCAGTGCCAGACGGTGCGGTAGGCGTGCGCGGCCTCGACGGGGGAGAGCCCGCAGGCGACGCCCGCGCCGATGATCTCGTCGACCATCCACATCGCGCCCTTGTCGCTGAGGTCGCCGAGGCTCAGGACCTCCACCACCCAGGGCAGCTCCCGCAGGATGCCGTGCATGTGCAGGGCGACGGCGAGCAGCCGGTCGCGGGGGTCGGCGGGCAGCTCGGGGCGGGGCAGGGTCGCGGCCGTCCCGGCCAGGGTGAGCATCAGCAGCTCGTCCTTGTCGCGCACGTGGTGGTAGAGCGCCATGGGGGTGGCGCCGACCTCCTTGGCGACCCGGCGCATGCTGAGCGCCGCGACGCCCTCCTCCTGGAGGATGCGCCGCGCCACGTCGACGATCGCCGCCGGCTCGATCCGCCGGGGGCGCCCGACGCGGCGCTTCTGCCCGGTCGGGGTCTGTCCGGCCGGGGTCTGCCCGGGCGTGTTCTGGCCGCCCGTGTCCTGTCCGGCCGTGCCGTTCCCGGGTGTGCCGGGTTTCTCGCCGTTCGCTCGCGCTGCCACGCGCTCATTGTCGCGTCCGGGCGTGTGGGGGCCGACCCCCGGGGCCTCGCTTCCGACCAATTTCCGTACGCGTATAGCTAATTTCTATACGCGTATAATAATGTGCGCCGCATGACGACCTCTCCGACCTCGTCGGCCTCTCCGACCTCTTCGACCCCTCCGCCCGGCCCGCTCCTGCTCCCCGTCCTCCTGACCGTCCAGTTCCTCGTCTCCCTCGACATGTCCGTCGTCAACATCGCCCTGCCCGACATGGGCTCCGACCTCGGCTTCGCGCCCGAGTCGCTGACCTGGGTCGTCAACGCGTACGCGCTCGCGTTCGGCGGGCTGCTCATGCTCGGCGGCAAACTGGCCGACCTCGTGGGGCGCAGGCGCACGCTGGTCGCCGGGTTCCTGGTGTTCGGGGCCGCGAGCCTCGTCGGCGGGCTCGCGCAGAGCCCGGGGCAGCTGATCGCGGCGCGGGCGGTGCAGGGGGCGGGCGCCGCCGCCCTCGCGCCGGTGGCGCTCGCGCTGATCACCGTCCACTTCGCGGCGGGCCGGGAGCGGGCGCGGGCCCTCGGGCTCTGGGGCGCTTCGGGTGCGCTCGGCGGTGCCGTCGGGATCATGGCGGGCGGACTGCTGACGGACTGGGTGGGCTGGCGCTCGGTGATGCTGGTCAACGTGCCGGTGGTGCTCGTGGCGCTCGCGGCGAGCCGCTCCGGCATCCCCGCCGACCGGCGCACGGGGCCCGCGCCGCGCCTGGACGTGGCGGGCGCGCTCCTGGTCACGGCGGGTACGAGCGCGCTCGTCCTCGGCCTGGTCCGCACCGAGACCTACGGCTGGGGCTCGGCGACGACCGTGGGCACGCTGGCCGCGGCGGCCGTCCTCCTGGTCGCGTTCTGCGGGGTCGAGCGGCGCGGCGAACGGCACGCGCGCGGCCCGCTGCTCCGCCTTGGCCTGCTCACGCACCGCCCCGTCCTGTCGGCGAACGTCTTCGCGCTCCTGATGTCCTCGGGCCAGTTCGCCGCGTTCTACTTCACCTCGCTCTACCTCCAGGACGTCATGGCGTACGGGCCCACGCGCGCCGGAGCCGCCTTCCTGCCGTTCTGCGCGGGCGTCGTCGCGGGCACGGTGATCGCGACCCGCACGGTGGGCCGGGTCGGGGAGCGGGCGCTCCTCGTGGCGGGCGGGCTGCTCGGGGCGGCCGGGTTCGCGTGGTTCGCGCTCGCGGTCGAGGCGGGCGGCACGTTCGCGGGGTCGATCCTCGGGCCTTCGCTCGTGGCCAGCGTCGGCATCGGCATGTGCTTCGTACCGCTCGGCACGGCGGCGACGTCGGGGGTCGCTGCGGGAGAGACCGGGATGGCGTCCGGGCTGCTCAACACCTCGCGGCAGCTCGGGGGTTCGATCGGGCTCGCGGTGCTTGTGACGGTGGCGGCCAGTGCGACGGGGGCGGGGGGAGGGCCGGGGGCGGGGCCGGGGCCCGGGGCGCTCGCGGAGGGGTACGCGGCGGCGTTCGGGGTGGCGGCGGCGCTGCTCGTGGGGGCGGCGGTGGCGACGGTGGTGCTGCACGGGCGGCGGAGTGCGCCCGCGCCGTCGGCGGCGACACCCTCGCTACCCGCGGAGACGTACGCATCCGAAGAATCTTCGAAGAATCTCGGCGAGGGTGTCGATCCGGGCGTCTCCCGTTCGACGCATCAGTGAGAAGTGAGAAGTGAGAAGTGGGAGCGGGCGGCGGGGAGAGCCTCCGCCACCCACCTGCTGAACGGAGTCACGGCCATGCCGCGCTATCTGACGATGATCCGCATCGACGCGAACAACCTGCCGGAGAGCGGCGGCCCGAGCGCCGATCTCGAGGAGCGCATGGGCGAGCTGCTCCAGGAGATGACCAAGGCCGGGCTGGAAAATCCAGCCCCTCCGGCGTTTGAGGAGCGGGGTCTGGGGCGGAGCCCCAGGTTCGGGGAGGGGCGGGTCTGGGGCGCCCCCGCGAGGGCTACCCCACCGGGTGCCCCACCAGCATCGTCGGCGCGCCCCCCACCCGGGTGAGGAACACCGTGGCGGACCCAGGCCCCTGGGGCTTCACCTTGCGGCGGAGTTCCTCGGGCTCGACGGCGGAGCCGCGCTTCTTGACGGTGAGGATGCCGACCCCCCGCTCCCGAAGGAGAGCCTTCAGCTTCTTGACGTTGAAGGGCAACTGGTCGGTGATCTCGTAGGCGTCGGCGTAGGGCGTGCCGACGGCGGCGTCGGAGGTGACGTAGGCGATGGTCTCGTCGATGAGCCCACCACCGACCCGCGCGGCGACCTCGGCGACGAGATGGGCACGGATGACGGCCCCGTCGGGCTCGTACAGAAAGCGCCCGACAGGCCGCACGTCCGGGTCGGGGAGCATCGTGGCGAGCGGGGAGGCGAGGGTGTCCCCGGACGGCAGCAGCGTGGCCCGGTGCGAGCCGGGCGCGTCACCGCCGAACCACAGCACGGCCTCCTTCACGTCACCCCCGTCCGAGATCCACTCGGCCTCGGCCTCGCCGGGCACGGCCTCGTGCGGAATGCCGGGGGCGATCTTGAGGGCGGCGCGGGGCGCCTTGCGGGCGGTCTCGACGGCCCAGGAGAGGGGCGGCGAGTACGCCTCGGGGTCGAAGATCCGGCCGCGCCCGCCGCGCCGCGCGGGGTCGACGAAGACGGCGTCGTAGGGGGAGGTGTCGACGTCGGTCACGTCCGCCTCGCGGACCTCGATGAGGTCGGCGAGGCCGAGGACTTCGGCGTTGGCGCGGGCGACCGCGCAGGTCAGCGGGTCGCGGTCGACGGCGAGGACGGCGACCCCGGCGCGCGCGAGGGCGATGGCGTCGCCGCCGATGCCGCAGCAGAGGTCGGCGACGGAGCGTACGCCGAGGCCGCCGAGTTCGCCGGGGTCACTGAAGCGCCGCGCGCGGTACGTCGCCACGGACGTGCGCGTGGACTGCTCGACGCCGTTCGGCGTGAAGTACATGCGGGCGGCGTCCGCCGCGCCGAACTTCGCAGCCGCCCGCTGCCGCAGCCGCGCCTGCGCGAGCGCGGCGGAGACCAAGTCGGCGGGGTGCTCGCGGCGCAGCCGGGTGGCCACCGCGAGCTCCTGACTCGGTTCCACGTCCCGTACGGCGTCGAGGAGGCCCTGGCCCTCGGCGGTGCGGAGCGCGGCGAAGGAGGCAAGCGGATCGTTCACGTCGCCCATTGTGGGCCAGTCGGTGGAAGGTGCGCGTACGGCGGCGGTGTCGGCCCCGTAGGGCCTGCCTGAGCTGCGAGGATGCGGCGCCATGCGACTAGTACGACAAAACGAACAATATGCCCCGGAGGGTGGACGGGGCGGACCGGACGGGCGGCGCGGTGCGCGCGGGCGGCGCAGAAGCGGCCGCCTCGCCGCCCTGGCCGTCAGCACCGCCGTCGTCGCCACCGCGATCGCCTCCGGCTGCGCCGCCGACGGCGACGAGCGGGGCGGCCCCGGCGCGCACGGCCAGCAGCCGCGCCTCGGCCCGCCCGCCCAGGCGCTGCGGGACTACGCCGACGCGCTGCGCGCGAAGCAGGCCGCGCGGGCCGCGGCGGCGAAGCGCTGGGGGCTCGCGCGGACCCCGCTGGCCGCGCCCCCCGCGCCCGCCGTCAAGCCCCGCATCACCACCCGCAAGGGCTTCGAGGTCGAGGGGCAGGCGCAGCTGCCGCCGGTGTTCACCACCGTCCCGACCAAGGACAAGGTCGTCTTCCTGACGATCGACGACGGCGCCGAGAAGGACCCGGCGTTCCTGCGGATGATGCGCGACCTGAAGATCCCGTACACCGCCTTCCTCAGCGACTACCTGGTCAAGGAGGACTACGGCTACTTCAAGCGGATGCAGCGGAACGGCGTCGTGCTGAACAACCACACGCTCAACCACCGCTATCTGCCGGGGCTCTCCTACGAGGGGCAGCGGCGGGAGATCTGCGGGATGCAGGACACCATCCAGAGGCGGTACGGGAAGCGGCCCGAGCTGTTCCGGCCGCCGTACGGGAACTACAACCGCGACACCCTGCGCGCCGCCAAGTCCTGCGGCGTCAAGGCGGTGCCGCTGTGGGCGTCCGAGGGCTTCGCCCGGCACATGGAGTGGCGGGAGTGGGACAAGGACCTGCACCCGGGCGACATCATCCTCACGCACTTCCGCGGCCGCGAGGACTGGAAGGGCACCATGCCCGACATGGTCCGCACGGTCCTGAAGACGGTCACGGCGAAGGGGTACGCGGTGGCGCGGCTCGAGGACTACCTGTGAACCGACCCGCGCGGGGCCTACCCGCGCGGGCCTGGGTCTCGTGGGCCCGGGTTTCCAGGGTCCGGGTGGCGGCGGTCGCGGCGGGGGTGCTCGCCCCCGTCCTGCTGCTCACCGGCTGTGCGCAGTCGGTCGACCCGATCGAGCGTCTCGGCAGGAAGGCGGCCGAGAAGATTCCGCGGAAGGTCCCGCGCAAGCTGCCGCAGGCGGAGCAGCGGTGCGGGCCCGGACCGCTCGGAACCCTGCGCCCGCGCGGGACGTTGTCCGAAGGCGTGAGCCCGGGTTCCGGCCCGGGCGCCCCGCCCCGACCCCCCGTAACTCCGCCTGCATTGGCACTCCGCTTGACCGAGTGCTAATCGTCGTCCTAGTCTCGGGCCTGGCACTCCCCACTGGAGAGTGCCAACAGCGACGGGCAGGTCCGGCACCCGCGACGACGGATCCACCTGGTCGCCACCTCAGATCAGTTAACCCCGCGAGATCTCCGAAGGGGGAGGTCGGATCGTGACGACCGCCAGCTCCAAGGTTGCCATCAAGCCGCTTGAGGACCGCATCGTGGTCCAGCCGCTCGACGCCGAGCAGACCACGGCCTCTGGCCTGGTCATCCCGGACACCGCGAAGGAGAAGCCCCAGGAGGGGGCTGTCCTCGCCGTGGGCCCGGGCCGCTTCGAGAACGGCGAGCGCCTGCCGCTCGACGTGAAGGTCGGCGACGTCGTGCTCTACAGCAAGTACGGCGGCACCGAGGTGAAGTACAACGGCGACGAGTACCTCGTCCTCTCGGCCCGCGACGTGCTCGCGATCATCGAGAAGTAGTCGAGCGACTTTCGTCTCTGCTGCACCTGCTTCACCTGCAGATTTGCTTGCGCTGCGCCCCTGGTCACCCCGCTGATTGCCGGGCGGCGAGGGGCGCGGCTCGTTCACCCGAGTTTTCGAGAGGGCTGAAACGCTCCCATGGCGAAGATCCTGAAGTTCGACGAGGACGCCCGTCGCGCCCTCGAGCGCGGCGTCAACAAGCTTGCCGACACGGTCAAGGTGACGATCGGCCCCAAGGGCCGCAACGTCGTCATCGACAAGAAGTTCGGCGCCCCCACCATCACCAACGACGGCGTCACCATCGCCCGTGAGGTCGAGGTCGAGGACCCGTACGAGAACCTCGGCGCCCAGCTGGTGAAGGAGGTGGCGACCAAGACCAACGACATCGCTGGTGACGGCACCACCACCGCCACCGTGCTGGCCCAGGCCCTGGTCAAGGAGGGCCTGCGCAACGTCGCCGCCGGTGCCTCCCCGGCCGCCCTGAAGAAGGGCATCGACGCCGCGGTCAAGGCCGTCTCCGACGACCTGCTCGCCACCGCGCGTCCGATCGACGACAAGTCCGACATCGCCGCCGTGGCCGGGCTCTCCGCCCAGGACACGCAGGTCGGCGAGCTCATCGCCGAGGCGATGGACAAGGTCGGCAAGGACGGTGTCATCACCGTCGAGGAGTCCAACACCTTCGGTCTGGAGCTGGACTTCACCGAGGGCATGGCCTTCGACAAGGGCTACCTGTCGCCGTACATGGTGTCCGACCAGGAGCGTATGGAGGCCGTCCTCGACGACCCGTACATCCTGATCCACCAGGGCAAGATCTCCTCCATCCAGGACCTGCTGCCGCTCCTGGAGAAGGTCATCCAGGCCGGCTCCTCCAAGCCGCTCCTGATCATCGCCGAGGACGTCGAGGGCGAGGCCCTGTCGACCCTGGTCGTGAACAAGATCCGCGGCACCTTCAACGCCGTCGCGGTGAAGGCCCCCGGCTTCGGCGACCGCCGCAAGGCGATGCTCGGCGACATGGCCACCCTCACGGGCGGCACCGTCATCGCCGAGGAGGTCGGCCTCAAGCTCGACCAGGTCGGCCTGGACGTGCTCGGCTCCGCCCGCCGCGTCACCATCACCAAGGACGACACGACCATCGTCGACGGCGGCGGCAACTCCGCTGACGTCGAGGGCCGCGTCGCCCAGATCAAGGCCGAGATCGAGGCCACGGACTCCGACTGGGACCGCGAGAAGCTCCAGGAGCGCCTCGCGAAGCTGGCCGGCGGCGTGTGCGTCATCAAGGTCGGCGCCGCCACCGAGGTGGAGCTGAAGGAGAAGAAGCACCGTCTGGAGGACGCCATCTCCGCGACCCGCGCCGCGGTCGAGGAGGGCATCGTCTCCGGTGGTGGCTCCGCGCTCGTCCACGCCGCCAAGGTCCTCGAGGGCAACCTCGACCTGACCGGCGACGAGGCCACCGGTGTCGCGGTCGTGCGCCGCGCCGTCGTCGAGCCGCTGCGCTGGATCGCCGAGAACGCCGGCCTCGAGGGCTACGTCATCACCACCAAGGTGGCGGAGCTGGACAAGGGCTTCGGCTTCAACGCCGCGACCGGCGAGTACGTCGACCTGGTCAAGGCCGGCGTCATCGACCCGGTCAAGGTGACGCGCTCCGCCCTGGAGAACGCCGCGTCCATCGCCTCCCTGCTGCTCACGACCGAGACGCTGGTCGTCGAGAAGCCGGCCGAGGAAGAGGCTGACGCCGGTCACGGGCACGGTCACGGTCACTCGCACTGAGCGATGCGCTCTGCGCGGTAGCCGATCAAGGCGCCGTCCGAGGCCCGGCATCCCGTCGCGGGATGCCGGGCCTCGGTCTGTCCCGGGTTCGCGTCTGCCGGGTTTCGCAGGGGTGCCGGGTGCGGGGCGTGGTCCGTCCTCGCGCAGTTCCCCGCGCCCCTTACGGGGCTCGGCCCCGGGGTTACTTGGGGCCGTACTTCCTGCCCGTCCTCGATGTCACCCCGCCCAGCAGTGCCCTCGGGGTCACCTTCACCACGCCCATCAGGGTCTTGTACCTCGGGTCCGGGATGGACAGGGACTTGCCGCGGGCCAGGTCGGTGAGGGCCGCGGCCACCAGCTTGTCGGCGTCCAGCCACATCCACTTGGGGATGTTGTCCGTGCCCATGCCCGCCCGCTCGTGGAACTCCGTGCGGACGAAGCCGGGGCACAGTGCCATCAGCCGCACCCCCGTGCCCGCCAGGTCCTTGGCCGCCCCCTGCGTGAACTGCACGACCCACGCCTTGGACGCGCCGTACGTCCCGCGCGGCACGAACGCCGCCACCGACGCGACGTTGACGACGCCGCCCCGGCCCCGCTCCCGCATCGCCCCCGTCGCCGCGGACGTCAGCCGGAGCACGGCCTCGCAGTGCACCTTCAGCATCGTCAGCTCGTCGGCGAGCGGCACCTCCAAGTAGCGGCCCTTGTTGCCGAATCCGGCGTTGTTGACCAGCAGGTCGACTCCGTCGCGGCGACGGGCGAGCCGCTCCTCGACGGCCGTGATGCCGTCCTCCGTGGCGAGGTCGGCGGTCAGGACCTCCGCCTCGATGCCGTGCCGGTCGTGCAGCTCGGTCGCCTGCTCGCGCAGCCGCTTGGTGTCGCGTGCCACCAGGACCAGGTTGTGCCCGTCACCGGCGAGCCGCCGCGCGAAGGCAGCGCCGATACCGGCGGTCGATCCCGTAATCAGAGCCGTAGTCATGGACCAAGGCTAGTGAGCCTCAGTGCCCGCTGTGCCGCCCGGACGGCTTGTCCGCCTTCTGGCCCTTCTCCACGACCACGAACTGGCCCATCATTCCTCCGTCCTCGTGACTCAGCAGATGGCAGTGGTACATGTACGGCGTCTTCGGGTCGGCGGGGCCCTCGAAGCGCAGGGCCAGCTTCATGGTCGTGCCGTTCGGCAGGAACACCGTGTCCTTGGGGCCGCGCAGCTCCGGCGGCGGCGCCTCGCCGTTCACCTCCAGGACGCGGAACTGCACGTCGTGCACATGGAAGTTGTGCGGCATGCCGTTGTCGTTGCGCACGGTCCAGGTCTCGGTGGCGCCGCGCGTGACCACCTCGTCGATCCGGTCCATCCGCATCGCCCGGCCGTTGATCCCGGACTGCTTCAGGTCGAAGAACCGCGCCCGGCTCGCCCCCGCGCCGTCCGGCACCTCGAGGTCGCCCAGCTCCGAGGGCAGCGCGGGCGAAGGACGCAGTCGCTCCGCCGCCCGCAGCTGGAGCACGTCGAAGGAGTCGTCGCCCCCGCTGAACCGCTGCTGCCAGGCGCCGCCGTAGTTGTCCTGCGGGAAGCTGCGCAGCACGGTCCTCTCGCCGGGCCGCATCCGCACCACGATCTCGGCGCGCTCACCCGGCGACAGCTGTATCCGCTCCATCCGCGCCGGCCGCTCCAGGGCGCCGCCGTCCGTGCCCACCAGGGAGAAGGCGCGGTCGTCCGGGAAGCCGAAGTCGTACGTACGCGCGGTGGAGGCGTTCAGGAGCCGCAGGCGTATGAGTTCGTCGCCCACCTCCTGGTACGGCGCGAGCGTGCCGTTGACCATGGTCCGGTCGCCGAGGAAGCCGACGTTGCGCATCATCTTGTGGCCGTGGTCGAACTTCGCGCCGTCGAACCTCACGTCCTGCACGATCACCGGCAGGTCGTCGACGCCGTACTTCTTCGGCAGCGCGAGGCGCGCGCTGCGCTTGTCGTCGAGGAGGAACATGCCCGCGAGGCCGCGCTGCACGTGCTTCTCCGTCGCGCCGTGCGGATGCGGGTGGTACCAGAGCGTGGCCGCGGGCTGGTCCACCGTCCAGTGCGGGCTCCAGCTGCCGCCGGGCCGGATCATCTGATGCGGGCCGCCGTCCGTCTTCGCGGGCAGGTGCATGCCGTGCCAGTGGACGGTCGACGCCTCGTCGAGGCCGTTGCGGATCCGCACGCGGACCTTCTCGCCGCGCTGCGCGCGCAGGGTCGGGCCCAGATGGTCGCCGTTGAAACCCCAGGTCGGCGTCGCGCGCCCGGCCTTGAACTCCTTCTCGCCCGACTGCATGCGCAGGTCGAAGACGCGGGTGCCGTCCTTGGCCACGCGGGACTTCGCCAACGGCGGTATCGCCAGGGCGTTGTCGAAGGATTCCTTGCCGACCGTGCTGACCTCGGCGTCCTGCCACAGCCACAGCAGGCCGCCGCCGAGCGCCAGCGCGACGACCGTGACGACGCTGCCGAGGATGATGAGGACGCGCTTGAGGCGTGGCCTGCTCGTGAGTCGGGACATGGTTCGAGACTCGCGGCTCGGCCCGCCCGGGAGTATCGGGGACGGCCCCCACCCGACCCCGATTCAACTCCCGTGCGCCCCTAGGGACTTCCCCTATGCGCGGCTCGTACGGCTCGTACGGCTCGTGCATGCGCGGCTCGCGCGGCTCGCGCCGCCCAGGATCGCTACGCGCTGAGCTTCGCCACGTACTTCCGTGCCTTCTTCACCGTCTCGGGATGCAGCGCGTCCTCGGCCGCGAGCAGCGAAGGCAGCAGGGCGCGCTCCGTCGTCACGGCCCGGAACTGCACGGCGACCGTGACCTCGTGGTCCGGGCGGTGCACGATCTCGACCGCGTCGCCCGCCTGGATCTCGCCCGGTTCGATGACCCGCAGGTAGGCGCCCGGCAGCACGGCCTGCGTGAACCGGCGCACCCAGCCCGTCTCACCCACGTGGCCCTGGAACGTGCGGCACGGGATGCGCGAGGAGGTCACCTCCAGGAGCAGGTCCGGGCCCACGCGCCAACGCTCGCCGATCAGCGCGCCGTTCACGTCCACGCCGGACGTCGTGAGGTTCTCGCCGAAGCCGCCGTTGGGCAGCGTCCGGCCGAGCAGCCGCTCCCACGCGTCGAGGTCCTCGCGCGCGAAGGCGTACACCGCCTGGTCGTCGCCGCCGTGGTGGCGCAGGTCGCAGATGGTGTCTCCGGTGAGGCCGCTGCCGCCGGTGCCCTTGGGGCCGGGCGCGGTCACCCGGACGGCCCCGTCGACGGGCTGCTTGTCGATCCCGGTGCGGCCGCCGGGAGAGTCGGTGTAGTCGACGGTCTTGGGCCGGCCCACATTCACGGAGAGAAGCTTCATGCGGCCAGGCTAAGCGAGCGCTCCTCAAAGCGGCCACGCATTATTGGGTGATGGGCCCAAGGGTCGCTTATGCTCGAGCCATGATCGAGGCCCGTCATCTCCGTGTCCTGCGCGCCGTGGCCGCCACCGGCTCCTTCTCCGCGGCGGCCCGCGAGCTCGGCTGCACCCAGCCCGCCGTCAGCCAGCAGATGAAGGCCCTCGAGGCGTCGGTCGGCACGCCCCTGCTGATCCGCACCGGCCGCGAGATGCGGCTCACGCAGGCCGGAGAAGCCCTGGTCAGGCATGCCGCGGGCATCCTCGCCGGGCTGACCGCGGCCGAGGAGGAGGTCGCCGCCATCGCCGGGCTGCGCGCGGGCCGCGTCCGCCTCGTCTCCTTCCCGAGCGGTTCCTCCACCCTCGTGCCGGGCGCGCTCGCCGCGCTGCGCGCCGCGCACCCCGGCACCCGCGTCTCCCTGGAGGAGGCCGAGCCCCCGCGCTCGGTGGAGATGCTGCGCGAGGGCGACTGCGACGTGGCGCTCGCCTTCCGGTACGCGGGGGCCGCCGCCGCGGACGAGTGGGACGACCTCGTCGTACGGCCGCTGCTCGACGACCGGCTCGTCGGCCTCGTACCGGAGGAGCACCGGCTGGCGAAGGCCGACAGCGTCACCATCGGTGAGCTGGCCGACGAGTCGTGGATCGCGGGCTGCCCGCGCTGTCGCCGCCAGCTGGTGGAGGTCTGCGAGAGCGCGGGCTTCGCCCCCCGCATCGACTTCGCCACGGACGACTACCCGGCGGTGATCGGCCTGGTCGGGGCGGGGCTGGGGGTCGCGGTGCTGCCCGAGCTCGCGATCGAGTCGGTGCGGCCCAAGGGGGCCCGCGCGGTGACGGTGGAGCCCGCCGTGCGCCGGGAGATCGTCGCGCTCACGCTGCCCGACCTGGCGCAGGTGCCGGCCGTCGCCGCCACCCTCGACCACCTGGCGCGGGCCGCCGCGCGCTGAGGCGCGCCCGGAAGGCCCGGGGCGCGCTTGAAGAAACGTTCCTTCAGGGCGTCGCGCCGCTGCCCGCCGCCGTGACCAGGCGGTTGCGGGCCCGGCCCATCAGTTCCTCGCGCTCGTCCTCGGTCAGTCCGCCCCACACGCCGTACGGCTCGCGGACCGCGAGCGCGTGCGCCGCGCACTCCGCGCGCACCGGGCAGCGCATGCAGACCTCCTTGGCCGAGTTCTCACGTGCGCTCCGTGCCGCGCCGCGCTCGCCCTCCGGGTGGAAGAAGAGCGAGCTGTCCACCCCGCGGCAGGCCGCGAGGAGCTGCCAGTCCCACAGATCTGCGTTCGGTCCGGGAAGGCGGGAGAAATCTGCCATTGCGTGTCTCCTGGTAGCCGTTCTGACGCGGATACGGTGCCCATGACCGTACATCTACTGTCTAAGGAGATGAAAATATGACTCATTGCGAATCTAGCCACAGACACCAGGAAAAGGGAAGAAAAGCCGCTAAATGGGGCATAGCTCTTGATGGCGCTCGTCGGGGCCCGTTGGGAGGGCGCATCCGTCCGCGCCGCCTGTGCCGTGTCCGCGCCCTCACGTAGAGTGCCGAAGACGGCTGACTGACCCGTAACTCTTTCGAGTGACCGTCGTTGAGAGTGCGGAGGCGGTTGAAAGAACAAGTGCTCGGGCAGGTGTCCGAGTGCGTCAACCGCACAGGTGACGACTTGTACCAGCCTGGAGGCTCAAGGTGACGCGCATCAGCTGCGGAGGACGGCCATGACATCCGTCCTCGTCTGCGACGACTCCCCGCTCGCCCGAGAGGCGCTGCGCCGCGCGGTCGCGACCGTGCCCGGCGTCGAGCGCGTGACGACAGCGGCCAACGGCGAGGAAGTCCTCCGCCGCTGGGGCGCCGACCGCTCGGATCTGATTCTGATGGACGTACGCATGCCCGGACTGGGCGGCGTGGAGACCGTGCGGCGGCTGCTCTCGGCCGACCCGGGAGCACGCATCATCATGCTCACGGTCGCCGAGGACCTGGACGGGGTCGCGCTCGCGGTCGCCGCCGGGGCCCGCGGCTATCTGCACAAGGACGCCTCGCGCGCCGAACTGCGCGCGACCGTCACACAGGCGCTCGCCGACCCGACCTGGCGGCTGGCCCCGCGCCGGCTCCGCTCGGCCGAGATGGGCGCGGCGCCCACGCTCACCGCGCGTGAGATCCAGGTCCTCGAAGGGATGAGCCACGGCCGGTCGAACGCCGAGATCGGCCGCGAGCTCTTCCTCTCCGAGGACACGGTGAAGACGCACGCCAGGCGGCTGTTCAAGAAGCTCGGCGCCTCGGACCGCGCGCACGCGGTGGCGCTCGGCTTCCGCTGGGGCCTGGTTCGCTGAGTGTGCTGCGGCGGGGGCATGGTGATTCCCGTCCGCCGTGCGGCGGACGGGGCCATGGAGGCCCGCACGCACCCGCCTCGGGAGCGGCTTGTGGCGCTTCGCCGCCGATGCCGCATCCTTGAGGTGTGGAGTTCCTTGGGGACGAGTCGGCCGAGCGGGAGGGGAGGGTGCGGGAGATGAGTTCCGGCGCACCCGCTCATAACGCTTCGATGCACAACTATGGACGCGGTGCCACAGATCAGTCAGCGCCAAGGCACCATGGACCGATGCGCGATGACAAGACGACGGTGATCGGTGCCCTCGTCCTACGCGCCGTCGAGGGGGACGAGCAGGCCACGCACGACCTGTTGGCCCACGTCCACCCGCTCGCGCTGCGGTACTGCCGCACCCGGCTCTCCCGACTTCCCGGTGACGCGCGGCACTTCGTCGAGGACCTCGCGCAGGAGGTCTGCGTCGCGGTGCTGCTCGCGCTGCCGCGCTACCGGGACACCGGACGGCCCTTCGAGGCCTTCGTCTTCGCCATCGCCGCGCACAAGGTCGCCGACCTGCAGCGCGCCGCGATGCGCCACCCCGGTTCCACCGCCGTGCCCTCGGACGAGATGCCCGAGCGGCCCGACGACTCCCTCGGGCCCGAGGAGCGGGCGCTGCTCAGCAGCGACGCCGAGTGGGCCAAGAAGCTGCTCGCCAACCTGCCGGACAACCAGCGCGAGCTGTTGCTCCTGCGTGTCGCCGTCGGCCTCACGGCCGAGGAGACCGGGCAGATGCTGGGGATGTCGCCGGGGGCGGTCCGCGTGGCCCAGCACCGCGCGCTGAGCCGCCTGCGGGCGCTGGCCGAGCAGTAGGCCCCTTCCGGCGCCGGTGGCCCTTCTCGTCGCGTCGGCGCGTTCGTCCCGTGGAGACTTTGGCCACCCTGTGGTGCGGCGCTTCGTTGCCCCGGCGGAGCCGGGCGTCTCTTTCCGCCGCGGCGGTGATCAGCCCGCACGACGCCATTCCGGCGGTGCCGGGCCGCCCTCGGCCCCGTGGATCACCCTCCCCACGGCATGGCTGTAGGAATCTACGAACCGCTGCCCCCGCCGGCACTGTGGAATGAGAGAGCCATGCTTCCCGTTAGCATGGACATCCGCACCGATCAAGGCCATTGGGGAAGGTGTCATGACTGCAAACGTCGACGGAGTGCCCGAGAAATTCGCGACACTCGGGCTGACCTACGACGACGTGCTGCTGCTGCCGGGCGCGTCCGACATGGCGCCCGGCGACATCGACACCGCCTCGTCCATCTCGAAGAACGTCCGGGTGAACGTCCCGCTGCTGTCCGCGGCGATGGACAAGGTCACCGAGTCCCGGATGGCCATCGCCATGGCCCGCCAGGGCGGCGTCGGCGTGCTGCACCGCAACCTCTCCATCGCCGACCAGGCCAACCAGGTCGACCTGGTCAAGCGGTCCGAGTCCGGCATGGTCACGGACCCGATCACGGTGCACCCGGACGCGACCCTCGCCGAGGCCGACGCGATCTGCGCCAAGTTCCGCATCAGTGGCGTCCCCGTGACCGACGGCGGCGGCAAGCTGCTCGGCATCGTCACCAACCGCGACATGGCCTTCGAGGCCGACCGTACGCGCCAGGTGCGCGAGGTCATGACCCCGATGCCGCTCGTCACCGGCAAGGTCGGCATCTCCGGCGTGGACGCCATGGAGCTGCTGCGCCGCCACAAGATCGAGAAGCTGCCGCTGGTCGACGACGCCGGTGTCCTCAAGGGCCTCATCACGGTCAAGGACTTCGTGAAGGCCGAGAAGTATCCGAACGCCGCCAAGGACTCCGAGGGCCGCCTCCTCGTCGGTGCCGCCGTCGGTGTCGCCGGGGACGCCTTCGACCGCGCCCAGGCACTCATCGAGGCGGGCGTCGACTTCATCGTCGTCGACACCGCGCACGGCCACTCCCGGCTCGTCGGCGACATGGTCGCCAAGATCAAGTCGAACGCGGGCGGCGTGGACGTCATCGGCGGCAACATCGCCACCCGTGACGGCGCCAAGTCGCTCATCGACGCCGGTGTCGACGGCATCAAGGTCGGCGTCGGCCCGGGCTCCATCTGCACGACCCGCGTCGTCGCCGGCATCGGCGTACCGCAGGTAACGGCCATCTACGAAGCGTCGCTCGCCGCCAAGGAAGCCGGTGTCCCGGTGATCGGCGACGGCGGCCTGCAGTACTCCGGAGACATCGCCAAGGCGCTCGTGGCCGGTGCGGACACGGTCATGCTGGGCTCGCTGCTCGCGGGCTGCGAGGAGTCTCCCGGAGAGCTGCTCTTCATCAACGGCAAGCAGTTCAAGTCCTACCGGGGCATGGGTTCGCTGGGCGCCATGCAGTCGCGCGGCGAGCAGCGGTCGTTCTCCAAGGACCGGTACTTCCAGGAGGGCGTCGCCTCCGACGAGAAGCTGGTGCCCGAGGGCATCGAGGGCCAGGTGCCCTACCGGGGCCCGCTGTCGGCGGTCGTGCACCAGCTGGTGGGCGGTCTGCGCCAGTCGATGTTCTACGTGGGCGGGCGCACGGTGCCCGAGCTGCAGGCCAACGGCCGGTTCGTACGGATCACGTCCGCGGGCCTCAAGGAGAGCCACCCGCACGACATCCAGATGACGGTCGAGGCGCCGAACTACAGCCGCAACAAGTAGTCGATTCACCGGCGTGACGTGTCGCCGCCGCAACCGGTGGCCACGCGCGTGTCGGGGATACTGGAACGGCATACGGAGCGCCATAGGAAAGCTGAAGGGCCACACACGTGACTGAGATCGAGATCGGCCGCGGCAAGCGCGGCCGCCGGGCGTACGCCTTCGACGACATCGCCGTCGTGCCGAGCCGGCGCACCCGGGACCCCAAGGAGGTCTCGATCGCCTGGCAGATCGACGCCTACCGCTTCGAGCTGCCCTTCCTCGCGGCCCCCATGGACTCCGTCGTCTCGCCGCAGACCGCCATCCGCATCGGTGAGCTCGGCGGCCTCGGCGTGCTGAACCTCGAAGGCCTGTGGACGCGGTACGAGGACCCGCAGCCGCTGCTCGACGAGATCGCGGAGCTGCCCGCCGAGGAGGCCACCCGCCGCCTCCAGGAGATCTACGCCGCTCCCATCAAGGAGGAGCTGATCGGGCAGCGCATCAAGGAGGTGCGCGACTCCGGAGTCGTCACCGCCGCCGCCCTGTCGCCGCAGCGCACCGCACAGTTCTCCAAGGCCGTCGTGGACGCGGGCGTGGACATCTTCGTGATCCGCGGCACGACGGTGTCGGCGGAGCACGTCTCCGGCGCCGCCGAGCCGCTGAACCTGAAGCAGTTCATCTACGAACTCGACGTCCCGGTGATCGTCGGCGGCTGCGCCACGTACACCGCCGCCCTGCACCTGATGCGCACCGGCGCGGCCGGTGTCCTGGTCGGCTTCGGCGGCGGCGCCGCGCACACCACGCGCAACGTCCTCGGCATCCAGGTGCCGATGGCCACCGCCGTGGCCGACGTCGCCGCGGCCCGCCGCGACTACATGGACGAGTCCGGCGGCCGGTACGTCCACGTCATCGCCGACGGCGGCGTCGGCTGGTCCGGCGACCTGCCCAAGGCCATCGCCTGCGGTGCGGACGCCGTGATGATGGGCTCCCCGCTGGCGCGCGCCACGGACGCGCCCGGCAAGGGCCACCACTGGGGCATGGAGGCCGTCCACGAGGACGTGCCGCGCGGCAAGAAGGTCGACCTCGGCACCGTCGGCACCACCGAGGAGATCCTCACCGGTCCGTCGCACATCCCGGACGGCTCGATGAACTTCTTCGGAGCGCTGCGCCGCGCGATGGCCACCACGGGCTACAGCGAGCTGAAGGAGTTCCAGCGCGTCGAGGTCACCGTGGCGGACTCGCAGCACCGCCGCTGACCGCTGCACGGGGCTTGAGCGCAGCAAGGAGCCCGGACCGCCGACAGGCGGTCCGGGCTCCTTGGCGTTCCGGGTCCCGGTCGTGTTCGCCGGGGCGCCCTCGGCGTCCTACTGCGAGGCGCGCTTGGCGCTGCCGAAGGCCGCGACGGCGGCTATCGCGAAGAACACGTACGTCATCGCGTCGGCGTCGTGCTTCCACGCCTCCTGCACGAAGTCGAAGTGGTCGAAGAAGACCTCGGTGAAGTCGAGGTTCAGCTTGTCGGCGATGACGATGGAGGCGCCGACCAGCTGGCCCAGGTACACCGCGCCGAGCGAGAAGACCGCGGCGAGCACGCCGACCGCCGGGTTCGGGCCGCCCACCTTGCCCGCGGCCAGACCCACGACGAAGCCGACGCCGACCGCCGCCCAGCCGATCTCGTGCTCGGTGGCGCCGATGATGCCTCCGTAGACGCCGGCGGCGACCAGGGCGGCGACGAGGGCGGCCACCACGCCGAGGCCCACGTTGCCCCGCGCGGCCGGGGGCGGCGGCGGGAAGCCACCGGGCTGCGGCTGCTGCGGGAAGGGGTTGTACGGCTGCTGCGGCTGCTGGCCGTAGGGCTGTTGCGGCTGCTGCGGGTAGCCGTAGCCGGGCTGGCCGCCGTACGGCTGCTGCGGCTGCTGGCCGTAGGGCTGCTGCTGGCCGTACGGCTGTCCGCCCTGGTCTGGAGGCGTGGGCTGCGTCATCTGGTTTCCCCCTGGGACGTGAACGCACTGGTGTGCGGTAAGTGACTGGATCCGCACGGTAGCAGCAGCGCGCGAAGGGCCCCAGGGGGTTGTGTGTGGGATCAGAGGCGGTGGGCGGCGCCCGCCGGGGTCGCGCCCCTGGTGTCGAGCAGGAGCTGGGCCTTCACGGCGAGGCCCTGGAGGTCGTAGGTGCGGTGGTGCTGGAGCAGGATCGTCAGGTCGGCGTCGGCGGCCGCTTCGTAGAGGGTGTCCGCGCGGGGCACGGGATGGCCGAGAACGTTCCAGTGGCCCACGTAGGGGTCGTGGTAGCTGACGGCGGCGCCGAGCTCCATGAGGCGGACGGCGATCTCCTGGGCGGGGGCGCCCTGCTGGTCGGCGACGTCCGGCTTGTAGGTGACGCCGAGGAGCAGCACGCGGGCGCCGCGCGCGGACTTGCCGTGCTCGTTGAGCAGGGTCGCGGCGCGCTGGATCACATAGCCCGGCATCCGGTCGTTGACCTGCTGGGCCAGTTCGACCAGGCGCAGGGGGCGCAGGCCGCGCGCGGGTCCGGGGACGTCCAGGGGGACGCCGTGGCCGCCGACTCCGGGGCCGGGGCGGAAGGCCTGGAAGCCGAAGGGCTTGGTCTCGGCGCAGCGGATGACGTCCCACAGGTCGATGCCGAGGTCGTGGCAGAGCACCGCCATCTCGTTGACCAGCGCCATGTTCACGTGGCGGTAGTTGGTCTCCAGGAGGTGCACGGTTTCGGCCTCCCGGGGGCCGCGCGCGCGGACGACCTTGTCGGTGAGGCGGCCGTAGAAGGCGGCGGCGGACTCGGTGCAGGCGGGGGTGAGGCCGCCGATGACCTTGGGGGTGCCCGCGTAGCCGTGGGTGCGGTTGCCGGGGTCGAGGCGGGCGGGGGAGTAGGCGAGGTGGAAGTCCCGTCCGGCGCGCAGGCCCGAGCCCTCTTCCAGGAGCGGGCGCAGGAACTCCTCGGTGGTGCCGGGGTACGCGGGCGACTCCAGGATGACCGTGGTGTGCGGGCGCAGCCGGGCGGCGAGGGCGCGGGCGGCGTCGGCCACCTGGCCGAGGTCGAGCGAGCCGTCCGCGGCCGGGGGCGTGGGGGCGCAGATGACGGCCGTGCGGACGCGGCCGAGTTCGGCGGGGTCGGTGGTCGGCCGGAAGCCCCCCGAGAGCATCCGGCGGACGTCGGCGGCGGTGAGGGTCCCTTCGGTGCCGTCACCCGGAAGGCGGCCCCCGGCCAGGTCGGGTGCGCGGCCGGGGTCGTAGCCGATGGTGGCGATGCCGCCGGCGGCGGCGGCCTGGGCGAGGGGCAGGCCGAGGTGGCCGAGACCGATGACGGCGAGGTCAGCTGGCATGGCGGTGAGCCGTCCTTCCCAATAGCCGGGGCGGATATAGCCAAAGCGGGACGATCGCGCAAGCCCTGTGGACAAGATGGGCGAGCGCAATGTCAGACTAGGAGTAAATATGACCGATTTGCGGGATTGGGCCCCTCCCGGCATCGGAGTGTTGGCGGCGGCTTCCGCGCTCGCGGAAGTTCCCGGTGGCCCCGCCGCTCCCGGCAGCCGCAGCGGTCACGACGGCCACGGCGGCCTCATCGGCCGCGGCAGCTTCAACGTTTCTCCACAGGCCGTGGCCGAACTCGGCGGGCGCGACCAGAATCTGGGCATGATGTGAGCGCGACCACACCCGAAAAGCACGGGAGGCAGCGGTGAGGACAGCGACTCTTGGCCCGGCGGAGCGCGCCGAGGCACTCGCGGGCATGGCCGAGCACGAGCTGGACATTCTTGTCGTGGGCGCCGGAGTGGTCGGCGCGGGCACCGCGCTCGACGCCGTCACCCGCGGCCTGAGCACCGGTCTGGTCGAGGCCAGGGACTGGGCGTCGGGCACGTCGAGCCGGTCGAGCAAGCTGATCCACGGTGGCCTGCGCTATCTGGAGATGCTGGACTTCGCGCTGGTGCGCGAGGCGCTGAAGGAGCGCGGCCTGCTGCTCGAACGGCTCGCGCCGCATCTCGTGAAGCCCGTCCCGTTCCTGTACCCCCTCCAGCACAAGGGCTGGGAGCGGCTGTACGCGGGCTCGGGCGTCGCGCTCTACGACGCCATGTCGATGGCGCGCGGCCACGGCCGAGGCCTGCCGACGCACCGCCACCTGACCCGCCGTCACGCCCACCGCGTGGCCCCGTGCCTGAAGAAGGACGCCATGGTCGGCGCCCTGCAGTACTACGACGCGCAGATGGACGACGCCCGCTATGTGGCCACCCTCGTGCGCACGGCCGCGGCGTACGGCGCGAAGGCCGCCAACCGCGCCCGGGTCACGGGCTTCCTGCGCGAGGGCGAGCGCGTCGTCGGCGCCCGGGTCCAGGACGTCGAGGCAGGCGGGGAGTACGAGATCCGCGCCAAGCAGATCGTGAACGCCACCGGCGTGTGGACCGACGACACCCAGGGCATGGTCGGCGAGCGTGGCCAGTTCCATGTGCGGGCGTCCAAGGGCATCCACCTGGTGGTGCCGAAGGACCGGATCAACTCCTCGACCGGGCTCATCCTGCGCACGGAGAAGAGCGTGCTCTTCGTGATCCCCTGGGGCAGGCACTGGATCATCGGGACCACGGACACCGACTGGGACCTGGACAAGGCCCACCCGGCCGCCTCCAGCGCGGACATCGACTATCTCCTGGAGCATGTGAACTCGGTGCTCGCGGTGCCGCTCTCGCGCGACGACGTGCAGGGGGTGTACGCGGGCCTGCGGCCGCTGCTCGCCGGGGAGTCGGACGCCACCAGCAAGCTGTCCCGCGAGCACACGGTCGCCCATCCCGCGCCGGGCCTGGTCGTCGTCGCGGGCGGGAAGTACACGACGTACCGCGTCATGGCCAAGGACGCCGTCGACGAGGCGGTGCACGGTCTGGACCAGCGGGTCGCGGACTGCGTCACGGAGGACATCCCGCTGGTCGGGGCGGAGGGCTATCGCGCGCTGTGGAACGCCCGCGCGGGCATCGCGGCCCGCACCGGCCTCCATGTGGTGCGCGTGGAGCACCTGTTGAACCGGTACGGCTCCCTGGCGGAGGAAGTGCTCGAGCTGGTCACCGCCGACCCGTCCCTGGGCGAGCCGCTCGCGGCGGCCGAGGACTATCTGCGCGCCGAAGTCGTCTACGCCGCGTCGCACGAGGGCGCCCGCCACCTGGACGACGTGCTCACGCGCCGCACCCGCATCTCCATCGAGACCTTCGACCGCGGCACCCGCAGCGCCCGCGAGTGCGCGGAGCTGATGGCGCCGGTGCTCGGCTGGGACAAGGACCAGATCGAGCGCGAGGTCCAGCACTACGAGAAGCGGGTGGAGGCCGAGCGTGAGTCGCAGCGCCAGCCGGACGACCTGACGGCGGACGCGGCGCGGCTCGGGGCGCCGGACATCGTGCCGCTGTAGCCGCGGGAGGCTCCGGTCGCGGGTCGCCGCGGTCGGACGGCGTGCCGCCGGAGTTCGGCCTCCCCCTCGGGAGAATCGGCCTCCCCCTCGGGAGGAGACGGGGAGGCTGACCTTCCGCTTGTCAGCAAGTAGTCAAGGAGTGGTCAGGGGTTCTGGGTGGTTTGACCCGAGGAGGGTGGCCAAGGGGGGTATGGACAGCGAGGTTTGGGGTGGTGCGCCGGGGTTCACCCGGTGGGAATGTCCATGATGTGGGACGACGGACCCGCGGCGTCGGCAGGTCCCCGGGTGAGGGACAATGAAGGCTCTGTCGGGGCTGGTTGTGCGGGTAGTTGAGGGGACGCATGTCGGAGGCTGAGCGGACGGGCGAGGCTCGTCAGGATCAGAGCGCACGTCTCCTCGCGGGCCGGTACCGGCTCGGTGACGTGCTCGGCCGCGGCGGCATGGGCACCGTCTGGCGGGCCAAGGACGAGACGCTGGGCCGCACGGTCGCGGTCAAGGAGCTGCGTTTCCCGTCGAGCATCGACGAGGACGAGAAGCGCCGGCTCATCACGCGCACGCTGCGCGAGGCCAAGGCGATCGCCCGGATCCGCAACACCAGTGCCGTGACGGTCTTCGACGTGGTCGACGAGGACGACCGGCCGTGGATCGTGATGGAGCTGGTCGAGGGCAAGTCCCTGGCCGAGGCCGTGCGCGAGGACGGGCTGCTCACGCCGAGGCGCGCTGCGGAGGTCGGGCTCGCCGTGCTCGACGTGCTGCGCTCGGCGCACCGCGAGGGCATCCTGCACCGCGACGTGAAGCCGTCCAACGTGCTGATCGCCGAGGACGGCCGCGTCGTCCTCACCGACTTCGGCATCGCCCAGGTCGAGGGCGACCCGTCCATCACGTCGACGGGCATGCTCGTCGGCGCCCCTTCGTACATCTCGCCGGAGCGGGCACGCGGCCACAAGCCCGGCCCCGCGGCCGACCTGTGGTCGCTCGGCGGGCTCATCTACGCGGCCGTGGAGGGCGTGCCCCCGTACGACAAGGGCTCGGCCATCGCGACGCTCACCGCCGTGATGACCGAGGCCGTCGAACCGCCGCAGAACGCGGGACCGTTGCTGGAGAAGGTCATCTACGGCCTGCTCGCCAAGGACCCCGAGCAGCGGCTCGACGACGCGAGCGCGCGGGCGATGCTCCTGGAGGTCGTCAACGCCCCGGACATCCCCGAGGCCAAGGCACCGGCGGAGCCGGTGGACGCGACGAAGGTCGTGCCGCTGCCCCCGGTCCCGCCGCAGGCGCCGCCGTCCGGTGCCCCCGGCACCCGTAAGGGCGAGGAGGCCGCCGAGCGGCTGAAGGGTGCGTTCCGCTCGGTGCGCAAGAAGGCGGCGGCCGCGGCCACGTCGGCTCGCGGTGCGGGTGCGGCGGGCGGTGCCGCGGCTGCTGCGACTGATGGGGCAGGTGGTGCCGCTGGTGCCGCGTCGGTCGGCGGTCCGGCCGCCGGTGGCGGCGCGGGCAACGCCGGTCCGGCGTCGGGTGCTTCGGCCGGGTCCGGGGTGACCGGGCACGGCGGTGGTGGCGCCGCGGGTGCTGCCTCCGGGACGGCGAGCGGGACGGCCGCTTCGGGGACGACTGCTTCCGGTGCGGTCGGTGCGGTCGGTGCTGTCGGTGCGGGGGAACGTATCGGCGGTGCGGCCGGGAGCGGTGGCGCCGAGCGTGGTGCTGGTGCTGGTGCTGGTGCTGGTGCTGGTGGCGTGGGGCGAGGCGTGGGCGCCGGTTCGGGTGGCGCGGGCTCGGCCTCGGGTGCGGCCTCCGGGAGCGTCGGTTCCGGCGTGGGCGTGGGGCTGAACTCCGCCGGTGCGGGAGCGGGTTCGCACGGCGGCGCGCGGATCCCGGCGCAGCTCAGTGGGCCGCCGAAGCCGCCCGCGCGGGCGCCGCTCACGGACGTGGTGCCCCGGCGCACGCTGGTGATCATCGCGGTGGTCGTCGCACTCGCGGTGCTCGGCACGGTGCTCGCGTTCGCGCTCAACGGCGACGGAGCCAAGGACGACAAGAGCGGCGGCGACACGTCCTCGTCCAGCGGGGCGACCGCGGGCGGCGACGGCGAGGAGAAGGGCTCCGGGAAGGACTCGGGGAAGAACGACGACTCCGGTTCCGGCAAGGGCAAGGGCAAGGACGGCCAGGGCGACCAGGGCAAGGAGCAGGACGACAACTCCGGCTCGGGCAAGGACGACGACGCGGGGCAGGGCTCGCCCATCGGCGGCGACGGCAAGGGCAAGGACGGCGCCGAGGAGACGTACAAGCATCCGCAGGGCTTCTCGATAGGCCTGCCCAAGGGCTGGAAGTTCCGCACCACCGACCGCGCGGGCGCGCGCTTCACCGGGCCGAACGGGCAGAAGCTGCTCATCGGCTGGACCCCGACGCCCAAGGACAACCCCGTCGCGGACTGGAAGAACCAGGAACTGGGCATGCGCCGGGCCCAGTACGACCGGATCCGCATAGAGAAGGTCGACTTCCGCGGCTGGAACACGGCGGACTGGGAATTCACCTACGTGGACGGCGGTACGAAGTACCGCTCCGTGGACCGCGGCTTCGTCGTCAACGGCGGCCTGGGCTACGGACTGATGTACACCGCGAAAGCGGACGACTGGGGCAGCGATCAGCGACGCGAGGCCTGGCGGACGTTCACACGGACCTTCGAGCCGAAGAAGTGACGGTGGGGCGGGACCGGTGAGATGGCCGGGCGATGACCGGCGAGATCTCGCATCCCCTCAATACGGTTCGGTTGTGGCACGTATCGTGAGTGCTTGCGGAGGGTAAGCAGCCGCAACGAGCCGTAAGTCGAACGGAATTGACCACCGGGCGGATGGGGGAGGCATCGTGGACGACTATGCGGGACGGGTGCTCGCCGACCGCTACCGCCTGCCGCTGCCCCCGTCCGACGAGTACGAACTCGCCGAGACCCGCGCCTTCGACACCTACAGCGGCCAGGAGGTCCTGGTCCGGCAGGTGCCGCTGCCCGAGATCGTCGAGGCGGAGGTGCTCGGCGACGAGGCGTACGGCGACGGCGATCTGAGCGACGTGCTGCCCGGCGGGCTGCCCGAGGGCTTCCGGAGCGCGCGCGGGAGCGCGGCCCGCGGCGGCGCCCGGCGCGCGGGCTCGCGCGCGACGCGCAGGCCGAGCGACCCCGCGGTCCTGCGGGCCATCGAGGCCGCGCAGGCCGCCGCGCGCATCCCCGACCACCCGCGGCTCGACCAGGTCTTCGACGTGTTCGCGGAGGACGGCTCGCTGTGGATAGTGAGCGAACTGGTCGCGGCCCGACCGCTCGCGGCGTTACTGGCCGACCGGCCGCTGAACCCCTTCCGCGCGGCGGAGGTCGCGGCGGACGTCGTCACGGCCCTGCGCGTCCTGCACGCGCACGGCTGGGTGCACCGGAACATCACCGCGCGCACGGTGCTCGTCTGCGACGACGGCCGCGTGATGCTGACGGGTCTCGCCGCGGGCGCCGCCGAGGAGGCCCTGTGCGGGTACGACCCGCGGCCCGAGGAGGACGACTTCGCGGGCTTCACCGAGCCCGAGGGCGCGGTGCCCGAGCCGACGGGCGGCGCGGGGTACGCGGCGCTGGAGGCCGCGGGGGCGGACGGGGACGGCGCGTACGCCGACGACGAGTCGGCTGAGTACGCCGGGTACGACGAGCGCGGTGAGTACGGGCAGGAGCCCGCGTACGGCGGGGGCGACGGGTACGACCGCGGCGATGAGTACGGCGGGGAGCCCGCGTACGACGAGGGTCCGGCCTACGGCGAGGGTCCCGCGCGGGGCGGGGCCGCCGCGTACGGCGAGCACGGTGCGTACGGAGACAACGGCTCCCACCGCGAGCACGGCGGCAACGGATCGCGTGGGCACGCCGCGATCGAGGCCGCGCGGCAGGCGGACGACGGCGGGGCCGAGGCGCCGTACGGCAGCGCCGAGCGGGACCTCAGGGCGGCGCGGGCCGGGGCCATCGCCGCGTACCGGGCGGGTGCGGCGCGGGCCGCGGCCCGGGTGAGCGAGCGCGGCGCGGCGGGGCGGGCCGAGGCGGACGGCGGCGCCGAGCGCGATGACGGCGCGTACGACACCTATGGCGGCGAGGGCGCGGACGGCGACGGCGGTTCCGTCGGCGCGGGCGGCTCCGTCGGGCACATCTCGGATCCGTACGGGGTCCGGGAGCGGCAGAAGAAGCCGTGGCACGGGGCTGTGCCGCGCGCGGGAGCTGTGCCCGCGCAGGGCGGCGCACCGGGTTCGCACGGTGCGCCGGGCTCCCACAACGCACCGGGCCCCCACAACGCACCGGGCCCCCACAACGCGCCGGGCTCCCACAACGCACCGGGTTCCCACAACGCACCGGGTTCCCACGGCGCACCGGGTTCCCACAACGCGCCGGGTTCGCACGGCGCACCCGACCCCCACCACGCCCCGGGCCCGCACGGCGCCCCGGCCCCGCACCACACCCCCGGCGCCCCAGCCCCGCAACGCGCCCCCGGCGCACAGGGCGGCGCACAGAGCCCCCCGCCCCACCCCTTCACCAAGCAGCTCCCGTCCGCGCAGCTCCCCTCCGCCCGGACGCAGCCCGCCCCGGACCGGCAGGCCCCCGCGCGCCCGGCGCCGTACCCTTCGACCCCGCACACGTCGACCCAGTACCCCTCGGCCCCGCACGCGTCGACCCAGTACCCCTCGGCCCCGCACGCGTCGGCGCCGCGCGAGTCGGCCCCGCACCCCTCGGCCCCGCACGCGTCGACCCCCTCGGCCCCTCGCGAGTCGACCCCGTACGCCCCGACTCCGTACCAGCCCAAGCAGAACCTCCCCGCCCCCGCCGCCCGCCCCGCCCCCGCCCCCGACCTCGCCAAGTCGCCCGACCGCAGGGGCACAACCGGTGCCCCCGAGGGCAACGCCCGTCCCCGTGAGGGCGAGTGGGACGACCCCGCGGGCGAGCTGCGCGCGCGCCGCGGTCCGACCACCGCGCTCGCCGCCGAGCGGGCCCGGCACGCCCGGATGACCGTCGTCGGCGCCGTCACGGAGCGGTGGGCGCCGGAGCAGGCCGGTCCTGTGCACGACAACTGGCAGCTGGCCGCGCCCATCGGGCCCGCCACCGACCTGTGGGCGCTCGGCGCGCTGCTGTTCCGCGCCGTCCAGGGCCACGCCCCGTATCCGGAGGACAGCACCGCCGAGCTGGTGCAGCTGGTGTGCGCGGAACCGCCCGCGTTCGCGGAGGAGTGCGGTCCGCTGCGGCCCGTCGTCGAGTCGCTGCTGCGTCAGGACCCGACCGAGCGCATCGACTTCGAGGAGCTGAGCGGCTGGCTGCGCTCCCTGGTGCGGTCGGCGCCGGAGCCCGACGCGGGCGCGCACGTGGTGCCCGCGCCGCCGTACGACGGCGGCAAGCTGCCCGTCGTGCGCCGCCGCGGCGAGGTCGTCCGCAAGCGCCGCTCGCCCGCGCCGGTCCCGGCCGGGGACGACGGCGGCCAGGGCCACGGCCGCCACAAGCGCGGCCGGGAGCGCGTCAAGGAGCGCGGCAGGGACACCAGGCCGGTGCGGGCGCCGCGCCCCGAGCGGGCACCGAGCGCCCGGGGGCCGAGGTCGCTCGGCCGCGTCCTGCTCGTCGTGATCCTGGCCGGTCTGGTGGCGGCCGTCGCGTACGCGATGCTGTTCATGCCCGAGTCCGGCGAGGGCGAGGGCACCGGCCGCACCGGCAACGCGGGCGAGGTCAGCCCGGCGCCCGACGGCAACGGCGAGCGCCCGAGCGGAGGCGAGGCGCCGGACGACGACGGCAAGGGCGAGGGCGACGGCGAGGACGGGAAGGCGTCGGACCCGGAGAAGACGCCCGGTTCGCAGGAGCCGCAGACCACCGACCCGGACCTCGCGTCCGGCTTCACGCTGCGCAAGGACGCCGAGGGCTTCCGGGTGGCCGTGGCCGACGGCTGGGACCGGCAGCCGAAGAACGGCCGCGGCCAGGTCCTCTACAGCCACGGCCGCTTCGAGCTGCTCGTCGTCCCCGGCCGCGACAGCACCGGCGACTTCGGCACGGACCCGATGAAGTACCAGAAGGAGGACGAGCGCGAACTCCAGCCGTTCCGCGACTCGTCGTGGGCCACGTCCAGCGGTCTCCGGCTCGTCGACGTGGGCGGAAAGTCCCGGGCCGAGGGGCAGTTCACGTGGCAGGACACCGACGGCACCGAGGTCTTCGTACGCAATCTCGCGATGGCCGTCGACGGGAAGTACCACGTGCTCCAGGTGCGCGGGCCCGAGGCCGAGCGGGACGAGGTGACGCGTCTGTTCGAGCAGGCGTCGGCGTCCTACCGGCCCTCCGGCTGACCCCCGACCGTCCGCCGCGGGCACGCCAACTGGCCCTCGTCGGCCACGTGTCCGCACCCCGCCCGCGTCACAGTGCGGTCTCCGATGACCCCCTCCCGTTCCCTGTGCGCGCCCCCCTCCTTAACCTGGGCTCTGGCAAACCTCAGGAACCTGGCCCTGTCAAGACCAACTGCGGGGGAACGTGAATCAGATGCAGGGCCTGCTCCTCGCCGGCCGCTACCGGCTCGGCGAGTCCATCGGCAGTGGTGGCATGGGCCGCGTGTGGCGTGCGCGGGACGAGGTGCTGCACCGCGTCGTCGCCGTCAAGGAACTGACGGCGGCCCAGTGGGTGCAGGAGGCCGACCGCGAGGTGCTGCTCACCCGGACGCAGACCGAGGCGCGCGCCCAGGCCCAGATCAACCACTCGGCGGTCGTCACGGTCCACGACGTCCTGGAGTACGACGACCGGCCCTGGATCGTGATGGAGCTGGTCGAGGGCCACTCGCTCGCCGACGCCGTCAAGGAGCGGGGCCGCATCGAGCCCCGCGAGGCCGCCCGCGTCGGCCTGTGGGTCCTGCGGGCGCTGCGCGCCGCGCACGGCGCCGGGGTCCTGCACCGCGACATCAAGCCGGGCAACGTCCTGCTCTCCGAGGACGGCCGGGTGCTGCTCACCGACTTCGGGATCGCCTCGATCGAGGGCGACTCGACGATCACGCGCACCGGCGAGGTCGTCGGCTCCGTCGACTATCTGGCGCCCGAGCGGGTCAGCGGCGCCAACCCCGGCCCCGCCGCCGACCTGTGGGCGCTCGGCGCGACCCTGTACACGGCGGTCGAGGGGAACTCGCCGTTCCGGCGCACGTCGCCGCTCGGCACGATGCAGGCCGTGGTGACGGAGGAGCCCGATCCGGCGCGGTACGCGGGGCCGCTCGGGCCCGTCATCTCCGCGCTCCTGGCCAAGGATCCGGACGCGCGGCCGGACGCGGCCGAGGCGGAGCAGATGCTCGCGGAGGCGGCGGAGGGACGGCGTCCGGGGGCGGCGCAGGCGTACGTGCCGACGACGGTGCAGGAGGAGCTGACAGCCCCCGCGCCCCCGCACCACCCGTCCGCCGTGCCTCCCGCGTCCCTCCCCGGGGCGCACACCCCGCCCTCGTCCACCCCGGCCCCTGGAGCGGCGCATTCCGGCCACGTAGGTCCGGGCGGGCCGCCGCCGGGGCAGGCCGCCGATCCGTCCGGCCGCGCCACACCGTCCCCGTACGGCACTTCGCAGACGCACGCCGCGCCGACCTCGTACGGCACGCCCCCCTCGTACGGCGCCCACGGCCCGTACGACACGGGCGCCACGCCCACAGGGCCAGGGCGGCGGCGCCTGCTCCGGGCCCTCGTGCCGATCGCGGCGGCCGCGGCGGTCGGCGGGGGCGCGGTGGCCGGCTATCTGTACCTCGGTGGCGGCGACGGCGGCGGCGAGGGCAAGGACGGGAAGGGCAAGGGCGACAAGGCCGGTGAGGTCGTCGGCGCGATCCCCGAGAGCTGGGTGCGCGTGCACGACGCGGAGGGCTTCAGCCTCATGCTGCCCAAGGGCTGGGAGCGGCAGGTGGACGGCACCCAGATCGACTACACCCCGGACGACGGCCGCCACTTCGTGCGCATCAGCGTCGACCCCGACCCCGACTTCGACAGTCCGTACGCCCACCAGCTCGACCTGGAGAAGCAGTTGAAGAGGCTGCCCGAGTACCGGCGGCTGCACCTCAACTCCAACACCTTCCGCGACCGGCCCGGCGCCCTCTGGGAGTTCAGCTGGACGGCGGGCGCGAGCGACACCACCAAGGGCCCGCGGCGCGCCATCTCGCAGAGCTACGTCAGCCGCACGGGCACCGAGTACGTGATCTACATGTCGGCGCCGGAGGCGAACTGGAACAAGACCCGGCAGCAGTTCGACGCGGTGCTGCGCGGCTGGCGCGACTGACCCGGCCCGCTCGCCGGGGGACACAGCCCGCTTGTCGCGGGGGGACACGACCCGCCCGCAGAAGGCCTTGGCCCGAACTCCTGGGGATGCGGCCTGAACTGGCCCTTGTCCACGCTGAAAGGGTCCGTGACCACACCTCTGGGGCATGATGGCCGCATGGGGAGCCTGGGTGACAGCACCCGTGTGATCGCCGGCCGCTACCGCCTCGAGGTGCGGGTGGGCCAGGGCGGCATGGGTGTCGTGTGGCGCGCGACCGACCAGCTCCTCGGCCGTCGCGTCGCGGTCAAGGAGATCCCGCTCGACGAGACGCTCTCCGCCGAAGAGGCCGCGCGGCAGCGCGAGCGCACCCTGCGCGAGGCGCGTGCCGTCGCGCAGCTGCGGCATCCGCACATCATCGTCGTGCACGACGTCGTCGTCCACGACGAACGCCCCTATCTGGTCATGGAGTTGATCGAGGGCCCCACGCTGGCCCTGCGCATCGGCAGATCGGGCCCGCTCGGCCCGCAGGCCGCCGCCCGCATCGGCCTCGACCTGCTCGGCGCCCTCGGCGTCGCGCACGCCGCGGGCGTCCTGCACCGCGACCTGAAGCCCGCCAACGTGCTCCTGGAGGAGGCGACCGGCAGGGTCGTGCTCACGGACTTCGGCATCGCGCAGGTCAGCGGGGCGACGACGCTCACGGAGAACGGGTCGTTCGTGGGCTCGCCGGAGTACACCGCGCCGGAGCGCATGTCGGGCGAGCGCACCGGGCCCGCGTCCGACCTGTGGTCCCTCGGCGCGCTGCTCGTGGCCGTGGTCAGCGGGGAGTCGCCGTTCCGGCGCGACTCGATCGGCGGGGTGCTGCACGCCGTCGTCTTCGACGAGATACGCCCGCCGCCCGCGGCGGAGCCGATCGCTCCGCTCGTCCTCGGCCTCCTCGAACGCGACCCGGAGCGGCGCCTGGACGCGGCCGGGGCGGAGCGGCTGCTGCGCGCGTACGTCGACACCGGGGTCATGCCGGGGCTGCCGGGGATGCCGGGCGCGGGGGCGGGTGCTCGGCGTCCCGTACTCGCCGCCGCACGGGGGCGGTTGTCGGGGCGTGCGCGGGGCCGTGTGCCGGGGCGTGCGCCCGGGAGGTCGTCAGGGCGGTCACAGGGGCGGGCGGAGGGCCGGGCGGAGGGCCGGACGGAGGGCCGGACGGAGGGCCGGACGGAGGGCCGGGCGGAGGGCCGGACAGAGGGCCGGTCGGACGGGCGCTCGGAGGACCGCTCGGGTCGTTCAGCAGGCCGTTCCGGCGGTGCGGGCCGTACGTGGGGCTCGGGCCGCTCCTGGCGCTCAGGGCGCGCGGGGCCCACGTCGGGGCGCCGCCCCCTCCTCTCCCTGCTCCCCGGCCGCCACCCGCCAGGGACCCCGCACGCACAGCCGCCGCCCGCACGCCCCCGGCACCCGGACGATCCCGCCGCGCCCCTGTCCGCCCCCGCGCGCCGCCGCCAGAACCGCATCATGCTGATCGCCGCCGCCCTGGTCGCGGCCGTGGCGGGCGGCGCCGTGTCGGCCGCGACGCTGCTGCTCGGGCAGGACGCCGACGGGGACGGCGGCCGGAACGCGCCGCCCAGTTCGGCGTCGCCCGACACCCCGACGGACTCCGGCGGCCCGCGCCCCACGGCGACGTCGACGGTCACCAAGACCCCGGACACGGTGTCCCCCTCCACCCCCGACGCCCCCGCTGGCTACCGCCTCGCCAAGGACCCGCGCGGCTTCGCCCTCGCCGTCCCCCAGGGCTACGCCCGCCGCACGGAAGGCCCGCGCACCTTCTACGTCTCGCCGGGCGGCGCCGTCCGCATCGGCATCGAGGCGGCCGACCCCGTCCCCGGCGGCCCGCTCGCCGCGCAGCGCCGCGCCGACGCCGACGGCCCCCGCGACCACCCCGGTTACCGCGACGCCGAGGTCACCGCGACCACCCGCAACGGCCGCCCCGCCGCGCTGTGGCAGTACACCCGGGACGGCTCCGGCGGCGAGGCGGGCGCCCGGCGCACGTACGACCTGTGCTGGCAGGAGGGCGGCCGGAGGTACGACGTGTGGGTGTCGGCGCCGACGGCCCAGGCGCGGGAGGGGCGGCGGCACTTCGACACGGCGGTGGACACGTTCGTGCGGCGGTGACGGTCAGGGGCGTGCGAGGGGTGGGAGTCCGGCTCGGACGCGCCGTTACGTGCGCCTTTCCGCTCGTACGTCGCCGAAGTTCCCGGATCGTGCATCACCCCGGTCACAACTGGGGACCCTGGCTGGAACCCGAGGTACCCCGCACGGTACTCATGGGGGCATGAGTAACGACGGGGGAGCCTCTCACGGCCCGAACGAGACCACCAGCTACGGCCTGCAGCCACCGCAGCCCCCGCAGCAAGGTGGCGGCGAGCCGTACCCCAATCCGTACGCCCAGCCCACCCAGGTGGTGCCGAACCAGCCGCGCCCCGAGGCGCCCGCGCCGGCCGCACAGGGCTCGCAGCCCGCACAGCACGGCCAGCCCGGTCAGCCCGCACAGCCCGGCCACCACGGCCATTCCGTGCCGGACGCCCGGGCCACGGAGGCGACCCGGGCCGAGCCCGGTTCCGGCCGTCTGATCGGCGGGCGCTACCGGCTGCTCTCCAAGCTCGGCCACGGCGGCATGGGCACGGTGTGGCGGGCCAAGGACGAGACGGTGGACCGCGAGGTCGCCGTCAAGGAGCCGCGGGTTCCGGACCATCTGCCGGAGCGGGAGCGCGCCAACGCCTTCGAGCGGATGCGCCGCGAGGCCCGCGCCGCGGCCCGCCTCGACCACCCGGCCGTGGTCAACGTCCACGACGTCGTCGTCGAGGACGGTCAGCCGTGGATCGTGATGGAGTTCGTGCGGGGCCGCTCGCTCGGCGCCGCGCTGCGCGACGAGGGCACGCTCGGCGCCCGTGACGCGGCCCGGGTCGGCCTCGAGGTGCTCGGCGCCCTGGAGGCCGCGCACGCGGCGGGCGTCCTGCACCGCGACGTGAAGCCGGACAACGTGATGATCGGCGGGCACGACCGCGTCGTCCTCACCGACTTCGGCATCGCCCAGATCGAGGGCGAGACGAACCTGACGGACACCGGCGGCTTCGTCGGTTCGCCGGAGTTCATCGCCCCGGAGCGCGTCCTCGGGCAGCGCCCCGGACCGGCGTCCGACCTGTGGTCGCTGGGTGTCGTCCTGTACGCGGCGACCGAGGGCGTCTCGCCGTTCCGCCGCAACAACACGCCCGCCACGCTCCAGTCCGTCCTCAACGCCACGCCCGCCGCGCCCGCGTCCGCGCAGGGCCCGCTCGCCGACGCCATCAACGGCCTGCTGCACAAGGAACCCGCCCACCGCCCGAGCGCCGCCCAGGTCAGGGCCATGCTGGAGGAGGCCGTCAAGCCGCCGCAGCCCCCGCAGCTGCCCGCGACGCGGTTCGTGACGGCGGGTCACGCGGACGCCGCGGCTCCGGCGCCGGACCGCGGCAAGGGCGTCTTCCTCGGCCGCAAGGCGCTCGCGGCCGTCGGCGGTGTCGTCGTCCTCGCGGTGGCCGCCGCCGTGGTCCTCGCCGTGAAGCCGTTCGGCGACGACGCGGACGCGGGGAAGTGGACGCAGCACGAGGCGAAGTCGCTGGGCGCGACGCTGTCCGTGCCCGAGGGCTACCGCAGGACCAGCGACGGGGGCGAGACGCCCAAGGAGCACTGGGTCACGTACACGGACCAGAGCGGCAGCCTCTTCGTGTCGCTGCAGCTCAGCAAGAAGTCCGAGGACGACCTCAAGTACATCGCGGGCACGTCGATGGCCGAGGCGTACGAGGACATGAAGGACCTGGAGAACGGCAGCACGGTGCTCGGTTCGCTGAGCCCGTCGGACGGCGTGGGGTCCGGCAAGAAGACGACGCAGGGCGACTACGAGGGCAAGCAGTCGGCCGAGAACCTGATCCCGTACACCAACAAGGTGTCCGGGGTCGTCTACCCGCGCGAGGCCCAGGTCTTCTACTACCGGACCTCGGCGGGCGACATGTACAAGCTGTGGATCGACTACCCGGCCAAGAGCGACTTCACCGAGCGGGGGCGCGAGGTCGCGAAGAAGGCGATCGAGGGCCTGGAGATCGCGAAGCCCTGAGACGAGTGCTGCCGCCGGACACGAGTGATGACGCCCGAGACGAGTGCTGACGCCCGAGACGAGTGATGACGCCCGAGACGAGTGATGACGCCCGAGACGAGTGATGACGCCCGAGACGAGTGCTGACGCGTGAGACGAGTGCTGACGCCCGAGACGAGTGCTGACGCCTGAGATGGGTGCTGACGTCTGACATGAGTGCTGACGGGGGACGCGTGCTCGGGGGCCGCTACCGGCTCGCCGAACGCATCGGATCCGGGGGCATGGGAACGGTCTGGCGTGCCGTCGACGAGCTGGTCGGGCGGGAGGTAGCGGTCAAGGAGCCGCGGCTTCCCGGTGATCCGCACGACGAGGCGGCACGGCGCGCGTACACCCGGCTGCGGCGCGAGGCGCGCGCCGCCGCGTCGGTCGACCACCCCGCAGCGGTGTCGATCCACGACGTGGTCGTCGACGACGGACGGCCGTGGATCGTCATGGAGCTGGTCCGGGGCGAGTCCCTGCACGAGGTCCTGAAGCGCGGGGCGCTGCCGCCCGCCGAGTCGGCCCGCATCGGCCTCGCACTCGTCGGCGCGCTCGCCGCGGCGCACGCCCAGGGCATCGTGCACCGCGATGTGAAGCCCGCGAACGTGCTGCTCGGCGCGCACGGCCGGGTCGTCCTCACGGACTTCGGCATCGCGCGGGTGCAGGGCGAGGAATCACTCACCGTCAGCGGCGAGTTCGTGGGGTCCCTGGAGTTCATCGCGCCGGAGCGGATGGCGGGGCACGGGGCGGAGCCCGCGTCCGACCTGTGGTCGCTCGGGGTGCTGCTGTTCGCGGCGGTGGAGGGCTGGTCCCCGTTCCGGCGTACGACCCTTGAGTCCACGCTCGCGGCGGTGCTCTCCGCGGACGTGCCGGAGCCGGCGCGGGCGGGCGAGCTGGCCCCGCTCATATCGCGGTTGCTGTCCCGCGATCCCGGGTTTCGGCCCGGCGCGGGGGAGGTGGCGGCGGCTCTGGAGGCGGTGGCGGAGGGGCGGCCGCTGCCGGAGCCGTTCGGGACGGTGGTGGCGCAGGACCCTTCGGGGATGCGGGAGTTGTCGGACGACGTGGGGACGGTGCGGCTTTCTCGCGGGGGCGCGGGGGGTGGGGGCGCCGGTGGGGGTGTCGGCCCCGGGGCGGGGCCGGGCGTGGTGACGGATGTGGGTTCGGGCGCGGGCGCGGGCCGGGGGCGCGCCGGGGGGCGGCGCACGCCCGCCCTGGTCGCCGCCGGGGTGGTCGGCGCGCTGCTGGTCGGTGGCGGGGTGTGGCTCGGCACGTCGATGGGTTCTGCGGGCGGCGGCTCCGGGGAGACGCGCGCCGAGCGTACGAAGGGGTCGGAGGGCGGGGAGCCCGGAGCCCGCGGGTCCGCTGCCCCCGCGCCCCGGTGGAAGGTCCGCCCGGAGCGGGCGCTCGTCGCCGAGATGCCCGTGCCCGCGCGCTACAAGGTCGTCGTGCGCGAGGACGGCGACGACGACCGGCAGCGGACGGGGTCCCGGCTCGTGATCTACGCCGAGGACGAGAACAGCGACGTCACGGTGCGTCTGACCAAGGAGGACGGCGGTTCGACGCCCGCCCTCACCTGGGCCCGTCAGGCGGCCGAGACCTGGCACGACTCGGACAACGGCGCCAGGACGAACTACACGAAGACGTCCCACCGCGGCCACGACGCGGCGATCGCCGACACCACGTACGACGACGACTCCATGACCACCCCGATCCGCTGCCTCCAGCTCATGATCATCACGGCCGACCAGGAGTTCTACGAGCTGCGCGTGGACATGCCGAAGGGCACGGCGGAGGAGAAGGAGGGCACCGAACTGTTCAAGGGCGTGCGGGCGCGGCTCAAGGTCGGCAAGGACGCGGTGAAGGGCTGACACCCGCTGCGGAGTTGCCCGTTCGCGCCCGGGGAACGCCCTGATCAGCACCTTTGTCGCCAGCAGGCACTGGCAGCGAACGAAGCGGCCCGCGACCACGTGTGCGTGCTCGGTGAAAGCTCGTTACCCATGGGTACCCAAAGAGTCCGCTCAGGCATACGCTCACCGTCATGACGGACTCGCAGGCCCCCGCCACGCCCCTCGGTACGAACCCGGTCGCCCCGGCCCCCAGCGGCGCACGCACCGCCGCCGACGTGGTCACGCCGGAGCTGGTCGCCCAGCTCACCCGTGATGTGATCGGCTCGGGCCGGACGGCCAACCACACGCCGTTCACCGGCGAGAAGCTGGCCGACCTGCCCGAGTCCACCCCCGAGGACGTGGCCACCGCCTTCGAGCGGGCGCGCGCGGCGCAGGTCGCGTGGGCGCGCACGCCGGTGCGACAGCGCGCCGCCGTGCTGCTGCGCTTCCACGACCTCGTGCTCGAGCGTCAGGCGGAGGCCCTCGACCTCATCCAGCTGGAGACCGGCAAGGCGCGCCTGCACGCGCACGAGGAGATCCAGGCCGTCGTCGTCGCGGCCCGCCACTACGGCCGCCGCGCCGGCGCCTACCTCAACCCCAAGCGCCACACCGGCGTCGTGCCGACCCTCACCAAGGTCACCGAACTGCGCCAGCCGCGCGGTGTCGTCGGCCAGATCGCCCCCTGGAACTACCCCCTCGAACTGTCCATCGGCGACGCCCTGCCCGCCCTCGTCGCGGGCAACGCGCTGGTCATGAAGCCCGACACCGAGACCGCCCTGACGGCGCTCTGGGCCCGGGACCTGATCATCGAGGCGGGCCTCCCGGCCGAGGTGTTCCAGGTCGTCCTCGGCGAGGGCCCCGTCGTCGGTCCGGAGATCGTCGCGCGCGCCGACTACGTGTCCTTCACCGGCTCCACCCGCACCGGCCGCGAGGTCGCCACCGGCGCCGCCGCCCGCCTCGTCGGCGTCTCCCTCGAACTCGGCGGCAAGAACGCCATGCTGGTCCTGCACGACGCCGACGTGGAGAAGGCCGCCGCGGGCGCGGTCCGCGCCTGCTTCTCGTCCGCCGGTCAACTGTGCATCTCCATCGAGCGGTTGTACGTCCACGAGGCCGTCGCCGACGCCTTCGTCGAGCGGTTCGCGGCGAAGACCAGGGCGATGCGCCTCGGCCGGTCGCTCGCGTACGGGGCCGAGATGGGCTCCCTCGTCGGCGAGCGGCAGCTGGAGGCCACCCGGCGGCACGTGGACGAGGCCGTCGCCAAGGGCGCCACGCTCGTCGCGGGCGGCGTGGCCCGGCCCGACATCGGCCCCTACTTCTACGAGCCGACCATCCTGGACGGCGTCGAGTCGCCCATGGCGGTGTGCACGGAGGAGACCTTCGGCCCGGTCGTCTCGCTCTACCGCTTCACCGACGAGAACGAGGCCGTCGAACTCGCCAACTCCACCTCCTACGGTCTGAACTCCTCGGTCTGGACGAAGGACGGCAGGCGCGGCCGCGCCCTCGCCGCCCGCCTGCGCACCGGCACCGTCAACGTCAACGAGGGCTTCGCGCCCGCCTACGGCAGCGTGCAGTCCCCGATGGGCGGCATGAAGGACTCGGGCCTCGGCCGCCGCCACGGCTCCGAGGGCATCCTCAAGTACACCGAGGCACAGACCGTCGCCCACCAGCGACTCATCCCGCTCGCCCCGTCCTTCGGCATGACCGACGAGAAGCACGCGGCGTTCATGACGACGAGCCTGAAGCTCATGAAGGCGTTGCGCTTGCGCTGAGCGGCGCGGGGAACTGCGCGACCAGCCACGGACTGCCCGCGGATTCAAGGAGAGCCAGTGCCACAGGAGAACTCTGTCCAGCGCGAGGACAGCGAGGTCAGCGGGGCCGACGACGGCTACGACTACGACGTCATCGTCATAGGCTCCGGCTTCGGCGGATCCGTGTCCGCCCTGCGGCTCACGGAGAAGGGCTACCGCGTCGGCGTCCTGGAGGCGGGCCGCCGCTTCACGCGCGCGCAACTGCCCAAGAACTCCTGGGACATCAAGAACTACCTCTGGGCCCCGGCGCTCGGCCTCTACGGCATCCAGCGCATCCATCTGCTCGGCAATGTGATGGTCCTGGCGGGCGCGGGCGTGGGCGGCGGATCGCTGAACTACGCGAACACGCTCTACGTACCGCCTGCGGCGTTCTTCGACGATCCGCAGTGGAAGGACATCACGGACTGGCAGGACGAGCTGCGTCCGTACTACGAGCAGGCCAAGCGGATGCTCGGCGTGCGGCTCAACCCCACGACCACCCCCTCCGACGTCCATCTCAAGGCCGCCGCGCAGGCCATGGGAGTGGGCGACAGCTTCCACATGGCGCCGGTCGGCGTCTTCTTCGGTGACGGACGGGACGCCACCGGTGAGTCAACGGCCGAGCCGGGCAAGGAAGTTCCCGACCCCTACTTCGGCGGCGCCGGACCCGCCAGGCGCGCCTGCACCGAGTGCGGCGAGTGCATGACGGGCTGCCGCCACGGCGCGAAGAACACCCTCAACGAGAACTACCTCTACCTCGCCGAGAAGGCCGGAGCCGTCATCCACCCGATGACGTCCGTCGTGGCGCTCACCGAGGACTCGCGCGGCGGCTACGCCGTGGGCACGCTGCCCACCGACAACAAACGCAAGGGCAGGGGCCGCACCTTCCGCGCCCGCCACGTCGTCCTCGCCGCCGGGACGTACGGCACCCAGACGCTCCTGCACCGCATGAAGGACAGCCATATGCTGCCCCGCATATCAGGGCGTCTCGGCGACCTCACCCGCACCAACTCCGAGGCCCTGGTGGGCGCCCAGACGACGGACCGCCGCTACCGCAAGCGCCACGGCGGCCTCGCGGGCGCGGACGGCAAGGCCGACTTCACCAAGGGCGTGGCCATCACCTCGTCCATCCACCCGAACGCCACGACCCACATCGAGCCCGTCCGCTACGGCCGGAAGTCCAACGCGATGGGCGGCATGACGCTGCTCCAGGTCCCGTACACGGTGAAGGGCGGCAAGGCGCGCGTCGCCGGATGGCTCGCCAACACCGCGCGCCACCCGCTCCTGACCGTGCGCTCCCTGTCCAACTACCGCTGGTCGGAGCGCACCATCATCGGGCTGGTCATGCAGACCCTCGACAACTCGCTGACCACGTACCGCAAGGAGAAGGGCATCGGCAAGGGCCTGCTGACCGCGCGGCAGGGCCACGGCGCGCCCAACCCGGACCAGATCCCCGAGGCCACCCGCGCCGCGTCCCTCATCGCCGAGGAGATCAACGGCTTCCCCGGCTCCAACGTCGGCGAGCTGATGGGCACCCCGCTGACCGCGCACTTCCTCGGCGGCTGCCCGATCGGCGACGGCGCCGACACCGGCGTCATCGACCCCTACCACCGGCTGTACGGCCACCCCGGCATCTCCGTGGTCGACGGCGCCGCCGTCTCCGCGAACCTCGGCGTGAACCCCTCGCTCACGATCACCGCGCAGGCCGAGCGCGCCATGTCGTTCTGGCCCAACAAGGGCGAGGCGGACCCGCGTCCGGCCCAGGGCGCCGCGTACGCGCGGCTCGCGCCGGTCGAGCCGAAGGCCCCGGCGGTCCCGGCCCACGCCTTCGGCGCGCTGCGGCTGCCGTTCCTCGGCGTGCCCGAGGTGCCGAAGAAGAAATAGGCGGCGTACGGACGCGGGAAGCCGGCCGAGTACCCCCGGCCGTGTACCCGACGAAACCCGCGCGGACGCGCGAAAGGACCTGCACCCCCCTCCGAGTGCAGGTCCTTCGCGTCTCGCGGTACGTCGCCTACACGGCGGCGTCCGAGTTCGAGCGGCGGCGTACGACGTACACCGCGCCGGCGCCCGCGACGACGGCGATGCCGCCGACGAGGCCGATGGTGGGAAGGACGGAGCTGGAGCCGGTCTGGGCGAGGCTGCCGGTCGGCGGGATCTCCGCGACCGTCTTCTTCACCTCGTCTGCGCGGCCGCCCTGCGGCTCCCGGTTGACCGGCGGCTCGGTGACGCCCGGCCTCGGGATGGCCTCACCGGGGTGCTCGTTGTCGCTGCCGGGCTTCAGGACGGTGAAGTCGAAGAACGCGAACGCGTTGTGCTCGCAGTTCAGCTCGGAGTCCACGTAGCCGCCGAGGCCGAACGCGTAGCCGTCGCCCGCCGGGGCCTTCTTGTTGATGTTCAGGCGCAGCCTGATCTCGACCTGCTCCTTGGCGGCGAGCGTCGTCGTGCCGAAGGTGACGCCGCTCTCGACCTCGTCGACGATCGACTTCCAGCCCTTGGCCTCGGGGTCGTAGAACTGGATCCGCGTGTAGCTGCTCAGCCAGTCCTTCTCGTCCTCGCTCTCCGAGAAGTTGTCCGCGGCGGCCAGCCAGCGGACCTTGCCGAGGTCCTCGTCGCTGGGGTTGGCCGCGATCAGCTTGAACTCGTGCCAGCCGCTGCCCGCGACGATCTTGCCGGGCAGGCCCTTGAGCTTGAGCTCCAGCTGGTTCTCGGCGTCCTCGCCGGTCTCCTCGTCGACGGCGCACTCGGTGGGCTCGTCGGTGGGCGTGGTCTCGTCGCCGGGCCCGGTGGTGTCCTCGCCGGGGTCGGTGTCGTCACCGGGGTCGGTGTCGTCACCGGGGTCGGTGTCGCCGTCGCCGGGCTTCGTGTCGTCACCGGGCTTCGTGTCGCCGTCGCCCGGCTTGGTGTCGTCACCCGGCTTGACGGGGTCCTCGGGCTTGGTGTCGTCGCCGGGCTCGGCCGGGTCCTCGGGCTTCGTCGGGTCCTCGGGCTTGCTGTCGCCGTCGCCGGGCTTCGTGTCGTCGCCGGGCTTCGCCGGGTCCTCCGGGCCGGGGGACTCCGCAGGGGGCGTCTCGCCCGCGCTCGCGGACGGCGTGGTGTTCGCGTCCCCAGTTGCGAACGCGGCCGGTGCCGAGAGCAGTGCGACCGGGGCGATCACGGCCGTCGCGGCCGCGGCGGCCAGAGCACGGCGAAGCTTCATGAAGACCTCAGAGAGTCCGGCGCACCGCGCCCGCGCGGTACGGAGGTGGAGGCCTCCGCGGCGGGGCGCGGAAGTGGCCGTTGTTACGCATGGATGACCTGCGTGGACCGGGAATGGTTGTCCTGGAACTCACAGAATTCTTATGTGGCGTAGGTCACAAGTTCGGGACCCGGCCAGGGCTCCGGCTTGTGCGGCCGCGGCGCGGTGTCGTAGAACTTCCCCCGTTTGCAAGCGAGATGAAGCACGCTCTGGAATGGATTCTTTGGGGGGCACAGTGTCCGTGCAGTCGCCGCGTGAGCCCGACGGCGAGTCGTCCATACCCGACGAGGTGTGGCGCCGGTTCGAGCAGGACAGCGAACGCGAGATCCGGGCGTCCGCACCGAAGGAGCCGTCCGCGCGGGCGCGCATGGTCGCCGAGCGGCTGCGTCGCCTGGACGAGGAGGCGGCGCGGAAGGAGGCCGAGGGCGTCGTCGGCCGCAAGCGGCGCAAGCGCAGGGAGGAGTCCGCGCAGCCGTGGCGCCCCGACGAGTGGCGCGCCGCGCCCACGGGCCGTGGCGGGGGCCGTCCGGAGCGGTCCGAGCGGTGGCGGCAGGTGCGGAGCGTGGTGATCGTCGGCGGCTGCATGATCCTGGCGATCGCGGTCCTGAGCCCGTATCGGTTCTGGCCCTGGCAGTGAGGCGGGGGTTCCGGGGGTGGCGGTGACTCGCCGGTTCCGGTGTCGGTGGGCCTGGGGGGCGCCCTTCGGGGCGGGCGGCCCGCTCCGGGTGTGACGTAGATCGTGTACGCGTCACACGGCTGACCGGGCGTTCCAGGGAACCGCGCGCGTCGATCTTCAGTCGTAGAAGGGGTGCGGGTGACTCCGCATGGACGTGCGAGGCGTGCGCGCGGCGTGAGGTGCGCGGGGTACGCCAGGAATCTGGGGGAACGGAACGTGAAGTCAGCTGTGTCGCGTGTCGTGGTGGCCGTCTCGGTCGCGGCCGCTCTGGGTCTGACCGCCGCGTGCGGTGGCGGCGACGGGGGCGGGCGCGGCGACCGCGACGGCGGCAAGTCGTCGACGTCGCAGGCGAAGCCGAAGGGCCCGGGCGGCGGTGCGGGCGGCGCGGGGGACGGGGGCGGTTCCGGCGCCGACGGTTCCGCGGACACGTCTCCTGCGGCCAGGAAGCTGAAGGCGAAGGTCATCGCCGCGGGCGACCTGAAGCGGGCGGCCCTGAAGCGGTACGAGGTGACGCCCCGGGAGCGGTCGAAGCTGGAGGCCGCGTCGGACGGCGCCGCGGCGACCCCGGCCGCCTGCCGCCCCCTCTCGGACATGGTGGCCGCCGCCACCCCGCCGAAGGCCAAGGCCCACGCGGGCCGCGCGGTGGCGCCGAAGAGCGTCCGCGACGACCTGGCGACGACGGACGTCGAGCTGTTCGCTTACGACAGCCCGGACAGCGCGCGGAAGGCGCTGCGGGACGTGCGGTCGGCGGTGAAGTCGAAGGAGTGCGGCGCGTTCCGTGCGGGGGGTGTGCGCTACAGCGGAGTCGCGCCCCAGGCCGCGCCGGACAAGGGTGACGAGTCGGTCGCGTACAAGATCGGCAGTCGTCAGGAGCAGCTCGTGAAGCGGCACGCGGTCGTCGTGGTGCGGGACGGCTCGACGCTGGTGTCCTTCGCCGCGCGGAACTACTACGACCCGGAGTCCGTGGCGGGCGAGGACGAGTCCCGCAAGGACGGCGGCGGCACGGACCTGCCCGGCTCGGACAAGGCGGACGAGGAGCCCCGGGTGCCGTCGGCGGTCGTGGACGCGCAGCTGGACAAGGTGGGCTAGGGGCGGCTGCTGGGCGCCGGACCGGGTGCGGCGGGCTTTCGGCTGCCGGTTCGGTGGAAGAGCGAAGGGCCCCGCGGGACGGATCCGCGGGGCCCTTGGCTGTCAGCACCGACGTCAGGGCAGCGTCGGTGCCTCGGTGCGGCGCCGGGGGAGTGCGCCGCTGGTCGAATGAGCCGGTGGCCGACCCGGCGCACCAGGGGCGCGCGGCTGGTGTAGACCAATGGCAATGGAGTTGTGGAAAGCGGGGCCCGGAGCCCCTCTCCCTCTACGCATCGTGGAGGATGGCCGGTTCTCCGCGCAACTGTTTCGACGACATCTTGGGGCACAAGGCCGGATTGGCACGGGCCGACGAGGCTGGCCGAAAAGCGTTCCAAGGGTGCGCTGCGGAAGCGGAGGGTGCGGGGCCGCCGAGACGGCTCGGAAAGACGGAGCGGGAAACGGAACGAGAACGGAACGGGGGCGGCCCGAGAACGGGACGGGAACGCCATGGGGGCGGGGCCGGGACGAGGTCGGGACGAGGCGGGAACGGAGGGGGAAACGGGACGGGGCGGTGCCGGAAGGGGACGGGGGCCGACCGGCTCCGGGCGTCCCCGGAGCCGACCGTTCCCTGGGTGACCGGGCTGCTGTCCCCTGCCGTCCGGTCACTTCTCTGGAGCGAGGTCCCACGGCGTACACGAGTCGCGTACGCCTCATCGCTCCAGCGGAGCCACGCGTGGTTCTTGCGGCCCGCCCCTGGCTGGCACGGACATCGGGACCAACGAAGCCCGTCGGGAACCGGTCACGCGCCGTACGGGTGAGAAGGGATCCGAACTCAGGTCCGTGGCGCAGTGGTTCCGCTTTCCGACGGGGCTTCGACGAGGGCTTCGACAGGGGCTTCTACGGGGCGGGGAGGCCCCCGGCGGGACTCAGACGCGGCCCCGGCACAGCTCCAGGAGCGTCATGGCGAGCTGGGTGCCGGGCTTGCCGAGGGCGTCCCTGTAGTGGCTGAGGACCTCCATCTCGCGGGAGAGGTTCACGCGGCGCCCGCCGGAGCTGATGCGGGCCTCCTGGATGACGGCGGAGACGGCCATCCGTTCCTGGACGAGCCCGATGATCCGGTCGTCGAGGGCGTCGATGCGCTCGCGGGCACCGCCGATCAGCTCGGCGGCCTCGGGGGTGCGGGCGCCGGTCTGCTCGGCGGGGGTGGTGGCGGGAGTGGCGGCGTTCATGGTGGTGGGGCTCCTCGGTCGGATCGCGGGGCCCCGGGGCGGCAGTGCCCGGAAACAACAGAACGCCCCGGGCCTTGTCGGCCCGGGGCGCCTGGGAAGTCGCTTGGCGTTACGTCAAGCAGCTCGACCATGGCAGCCGGCGAGCCGGATGCCATAGGTAAAGACGAAGGTCGAGTGCGTGAACATGCGCCCCAGTGTACGCACGCGTCCCCTGACGTCCACCCCGCCCAGGCCTGGTACAGCCCGTCCGGCGCTCGAGGACGAGCGCGAAGCGCGACAGGCGGAGGACTGGGGGCTGGGGGCCGGGGGCCTGGGGCGCAGCCCCAGAGACGGGACGGGAAGGGGCGGAGGGGGCGAACAACCACACCAGACGCCCACCCCCCGTCCCCCCGTTAGAATCGACGCACACACCCTCATGCTCACCGCCGGAAGGCAAACCGTGCCAGTAGCGCCCCCCGCCGCCCCCGACACCGTCCTGGTCGTCGACTTCGGAGCGCAGTACGCCCAGCTCATCGCCCGCCGCGTCCGCGAGGCCCGGGTCTACAGCGAGATCGTGCCGAGCACCATGCCGGTTGCCGAGATGCTCGCCAAGAACCCCGCGGCGATCATCCTCTCCGGCGGCCCGTCCTCGGTGTACGCCGAGCAGGCCCCGTCGGTGGACCGTGCCCTCTTCGAGGCCGGCGTCCCCGTCTTCGGCATGTGCTACGGCTTCCAGCTGATGGCGACGACCCTCGGCGGCACGGTCGACAACACCGGCGCCCGCGAGTACGGCCGCACCCCCCTGCACGTCTCCAAGTCCGGCTCGACCCTCTTCGAGGGCACCCCGGACGAGCAGTCCGTGTGGATGTCGCACGGCGACGCGTGCAGCGCCGCCCCCGAGGGCTTCGCCGTCACGGCGTCCACCGACGTCGTCCCGGTCGCGGCCTTCGAGAACGACGAGAAGAAGCTGTACGGCGTGCAGTACCACCCCGAGGTCATGCACTCCACGCACGGCCAGCAGGTCCTGGAGCACTTCCTGTACCGCGGCGCGGGCCTGACCCCGTCCTGGACCACCGGCAACGTCATCGACGAGCAGGTCGCCGCGATCCAGGCCCAGGTCGGCACCAAGCGCGCCATCTGCGGCCTGTCCGGCGGCGTCGACTCCGCGGTCGCCGCGGCCCTCGTCCAGAAGGCCATCGGCTCCCAGCTGACCTGCGTGTACGTCGACCACGGCCTGATGCGCCAGGGCGAGACCGAGCAGGTCGAGAAGGACTTCGTGGCGGCGACCGGCGTCCAGCTGAAGGTCGTCGACGCGCAGGAGCGGTTCCTCTCCGCGCTCGCCGGGGTGTCCGACCCCGAGGAGAAGCGGAAGATCATCGGCCGCGAGTTCATCCGCGTCTTCGAGCAGGCCCAGGCCGAGATCGTCGCGGAGGCCCCCGGGGACCAGCCCGTCGAGTTCCTCGTCCAGGGCACGCTCTACCCCGACGTGGTCGAGTCCGGTGGCGGCACCGGCACCGCCAACATCAAGTCCCACCACAACGTGGGCGGCCTCCCCGAGGACCTCGAGTTCCAGCTCATCGAGCCGCTGCGCAAGCTCTTCAAGGACGAGGTGCGCATGGTCGGCCAGGAGCTCGGCCTGCCCGACGAGATCGTCCAGCGCCAGCCCTTCCCGGGCCCCGGCCTCGGCATCCGCATCGTCGGCGAGGTCACCCGCGAGCGCCTCGACCTGCTGCGCGAGGCCGACGCCATCGCCCGCGAGGAGCTGACCGCGGCCGGGCTCGACCGCGAGATCTGGCAGTGCCCGGTCGTGCTGCTCGCCGACGTCCGCTCCGTCGGCGTCCAGGGCGACGGCCGCACCTACGGCCACCCGATCGTGCTGCGCCCGGTCTCCTCCGAGGACGCCATGACGGCCGACTGGTCCCGCCTGCCGTACGACGTGCTCGCGAAGATCTCCACCCGCATCACCAACGAGGTCGCCGACGTCAACCGCGTCGTCCTCGACGTGACGAGCAAGCCGCCGGGCACCATCGAGTGGGAGTAGCCCCCACGGCCCCGCAGGCTTCCTCGGCCTTCTCGGCCTGAACGCCGGTGCCGCCGCCCACGATCCGGGCGGCGGCACCGGCGTGCTCACGTCCGCCTGGTCTTCTTCAGCGGCTGCCCCGGCTTCCACAGCTCCACCGCCATGTACTTCTCCTCCTCGATGTACGTCCGCACGACCTCCGTCAGCTCCGTACGGAACAGGTGGAACTCCAGCGGGTCCGGTGGCTCCACCTCGTCCACGTACAGCGCGACCGTCTCCGGGTCCCGCACCTCGACCGCACGCCCCGCGATCCGCACGTCGCCGCCCGCCATCTCCGTGCCCGGCCCCGGATTCGCCTGCAGCGCGAACCGCGGATCGCGCCGCAGATCCAGTGCCTTCAACGAGTTCGGCATCATCCCGAGCCACAACTCCCCGTTCAGGAAACGCACTTCGAGACCCGTCGTACGCGGCGACCCGTCCTTGCGCAGCGTCGCGAGCACGTGGTGAGTGAACTGTCCGAAGCGGTCCTCGACGGTCGTCGCAAGCTCGGGCTCCGCGGCCACGAAGGCCGCCCAGTTGAAAGTCATGTGCCGAGTCTCCCGCCCCAACCCGACACGTACTGTCCTCATTCGCGCGCCGTCTCCGAATCCCGCGTCGTCCCGCGTCCCCGTGGCGTCTCCCGCCCCCTTCCCGCGCCGCCCTCCCGGCCCGGCTCCAGACTCCCTTCACAGGAGACCCCTGTTGTCCTGCGCTGACCGGCGGTAACTTCCGCTCCGTACGGCCAGGGACGGAGGACACATGCAGGCGCCCACACCCATACCCGTCGAGCGGTTGCAGTTCGCGATGCCGCCGGCGCACGAGACGCCCGAGGACGAACGGCGCCACCGCAAGGAACGGCTCGCCGCCGCCCTCAGGATCTTCGGCCGCCTCGGCTACGAGGACGGGGTGTCGGGGCACATCACCGCGCGCGACCCCGAGTACGACGACTGCTTCTGGGTGAATCCCTTCGGCATGCCCTTCCGGCACATCACCGTCGGCGACCTCGTCCTCGCCAACGCCGACGGCCAGGTCGTCGAGGGCCGCCACCACGTCAACCAGGCCGCCTTCACCGTGCACGCGCAGGTCCACCGCGCCCGCCCCGACGCCGTCGCCGTCGCGCACTGCCACTCCACGTACGGCCGCGCCCTGGCCGCGCTCGGCGAACTCCTCGACCCCCTCACCCAGGAGTCCTGCGCCTTCTACGAGAGCCACGCCCTGTACGACGCCTACACCGGCGTCACCGTCGACGCCGGGGAAGGGCGCCTCATCGCCGCCGCGCTCGGCGACCACAAGGCCCTCATCCTGCGCAACCACGGGCTGCTCACCGTCGGCGGCTCCGTCGACGCCGCCGCCTGGTGGTTCATCTCCATGGAGCGCTCCTGCCAGATCCAGCTCGCCGCCCGCGCCGCCGGACGCCCCGTCCTCATCGGGCACAAGCAGGCCGTCGAGACCCGCGAACAACTCGGCGGCGACCTCGTGGCCTGGATCAACTACCAGCCCCTGTGGCAGGACGTCACCCGCGCCGAGCCCGACCTGCTCGCCTGACCCGGCCCCGCCGCCCGCACACGCGTGCCCGCCCGCGCGCCGCGTCAACCGGCGCACCGCCGGACCACCCGCGCTGACCTGACCCGCGGAACACGCACAGGCGTCCGTGCGGCACAATTCCCAGACACCGCAAGGAAGTTCACGGACACGCGACCGAACGAAGATCCGGACGCGCGTCCCGCGGTGACTTCGGTCAAGGGTGGGGAAGGCGGCGTACGCGGTGGCGGTCCAGGAAGCCAGGCAGGGGGCGCACGGGGGTGGCTGCGCGTGCGGCGACTCCCCGCACGGGGCGCGCGAGGGGCATCGGCGCGCCGTGGCCGCGTTCCTCGCCAAGCGCGACGAGCTGGCGGCCGGGCACGGTGTGCCCGCGGCCGTCGTCCACTCCGCGGGCGCCTCCCGCCAGTGGGTGTCGGACGAGCTGACCCAGTCCGCGCGGACCGTCGCCGAACGCGGTCGGGCCGAGGGCCAGGCCTGGCTCACCCGGCTGTGGCCGCGCACGCTCGCCGTCGTCTGGGTCGGCGTCCTGGTCCTGCTGCTCGTCCAGGCCCTCACCGCCGTCGGCACGGGCTGGACCACGGCCCGCACGGCCGGGCTGCTGGCCGCGGCCGTCGTCGCCGTGGTCCTGAGCGGCGCCGCGTATCTGCACCGCGCCCGCGGCGGCGTCATCGCCCCCGTCATCGGGGAGGACAACCGGCTCTCCACCTCGCGCGCGGTGGCCGCCTGCTGGGTGCTGTTCGTCGTCTTCGCCGTGCTCGTCCTCGCGGGTGAGCTCGCCGCCGCATCCGGCCACGGCGCGCGCGAGGACCTCGTCGACGGCCTCCAGCTCGCCCGCGCCGCGGGCCTGGTGACGGTCCTCGCCGTCGTCTGCGGCGTCGCCGTGCTCGTACGCCGCGTCGTCGGCCTGCGCGTCCTCGGCCAGCGGCTCCAGAAGGTGCGCGCCGACCGGCCGCGCGCCGCCGACCTGCTCACCGACGACGCGGGCCGCGGCCACTTCGCCGACGTCCAGTACGTCCTCGTCAGCGCCGTCGCCGTCGTCTTCGTCGCCGTCCGGCTCGCCCGCCGCCCCGAGCAACTGCCCGACCTGCCGTGGGGCCTCGCCCTGCTCGTCCTCGTGTCCGCCGCGACATACCTGGCCGGCAAGTACGCCGAAGGCGGCAGGCCCGTCATCCTCTCCGTCGTCCGCTCCCGTGAGGCGGGCGACCTGGACGCCCCGATCCGTACCGGCGACGACATCGAGATCCGCGGCGCGGGATTCGTCCCGCCCGGCGCGGGCAGCGCCGACCGCCTTGCCCGGATGGCCGTCCGCATCGGCACCGTCCACGTCCATGTGCCCCTCGTCCCCGTCCCCGGCGGCTTCACCAACCCCACGGACGCCGTCCTGACCGTCCCCGTGCCCGTCGACGTCGAGCCCGGCCGCGTCGACGTCCAAGTGATCACCGCCGCGGGTGTCGAGACCAACCGCTGCACCATCGACGTCACCGACTGACCGGCCCGCGCCAGCACCCCCGCACCGCGCCGCACCGCTCCCCGCACACTCCGCCCGGCCGCCCGGACCGCTCCGAATGGACGCATCCACATCCCCCTCCCGAGTGCCCCGGAACCGCGCTCCCCGCACGGTCTCCCGGAAGCCGTCGAGGAATCCGCCGCACGCCACTGAGCAGCCGCTCCCCTTCGTACGTATGGTCAGTTGACGGGGCAACGGCCGAGGCGCGGGAGAGGCGGCGGACACGATGGCTCACGGCATGCGCACGGACAGCCACAGCGGCTATGCCAGGCGGAACGACTGGCGCGACAACGCCACCCGATACGCCCTGCTCCCCCTACGGGTCTTCCTCGGCGTCACCTTCATCTACGCCGGCCTGGACAAGATCACCGACAGTGCCTTCATGAAGTCGAAGGGCGTCGGGTCCATCGGCGAGACCATGCGCGGTGTCCGCGACCTCGCCGCCTTCCCCGAACTCGTCGACCTGGCCCTGAAGAGCCCCGTCGGCTTCGGCTACGCCATCGCCTTCGGTGAACTCGCCGTCGGCATCGGCATCCTGATCGGCTTCTTCGCCCGGCTCGCCGCGCTCGGCGGCGCCCTGATCTCCCTCAGCCTCTGGCTCACGATGAGCTGGCACGAAGAGCCCTACTACTACGGCAACGACCTCCCGTACCTGATGGCCTGGCTGCCTCTGATCCTCGCCGGGGCGTCCTACCTCTCCGTCGACGCGTGGCTCGCCGAGCGCCGCAGCTCCAGAGGGCTGGGGCTGGGCTAGGGCCTGTCCGAGGGCGCACCCGAGCCGCTGGTCGGGGCCTTGTCCTCGGGGCTCGCCGGGGTGCCGGTGGCCGCCGGGCCCTTCGTGCGGGGCCGCCGGGCCTTGCGTATGCCATGGGCCACGGCCGCCGTCGCCGCCGCGAGGAACAGACCTCCCACCACGATCGGGATCATCGCGAACCACGGGGTGTCCCACAGCCCGCCCGCGTCGCCCGCGTACACCAGGCCGGCCGCCGCCAGGAAGAAGCCCGCCACCAGCCTGCCGGGCTGGAACTCATGACGCAGCACGTGCCACCTCCACCTGTCCGACGCCGACTTCGAGCCGCAGCTCGATCGTGCCGCCGTCCTTCGCGCCCCGCGGCGGGGCCAGGGTCGCCGACTTCTCCTTGCCCGGCTCCACGTCCACGTCCTTGCTCTTGTCGTCCGGCAACTGGATGTCGCCGACACCCACCTCGGCCCGCAGTCGCACCTCGGCGTCGCTCGGCACGATCACCTTCAGGCGGCCCGCGCCGACTTCCGCGCTCGTGCTCACCGTCTGGTCCTTGCCGAGGTCGATCCGGCTCAGGTCCAGCGTGCCCACGCCTGTGCCCATCTCGTAGTGCGGACGGACGTCCGCCGTGGCGGCCGGACGCCAGTCCGTGCGTATCCAGTCCGTGGTGATGTTCTTCGGCAGGGCGGAGGCTCCGGCGACCAGGCCCGCGGTGATCACCGCGAGGACGATCGAGCCCGCGCCCGTGCGCCCGAGGAAGGAGCTGATCGCGATGCCGAGTCCGAGGACGGCGAGCGCGCAGGCGAGGCCCGTCTGCAGGCTGGTGCCGAGCGGCTGGTCCTCCCAGGTCAGGGACGAGCCGAGGCAGGCCGCGACCACGGCGGCGAGGAACACCCAGCCGCCGAGCCAGCGCGGCCCGCGCGGGCCGGTCGGCTCGGGGGCGGGGGTGCGCCGGCCCGCGGGGGAGTGCGGGGCGTCCGGCTGATACTCCACCGCGACCGGGTCCGGGCCCCAGAAGTACTTCGGCATGCCCTCCGGCCCGGTCCCCTTCGTCAGGGGGTCGCGCCACCAGGACGGGCCGCCCGCCACCGGCGGGGCCAGGGTCTCGGGCGGCGCGTCGGCCACGGCCTGGACCGCCACCGGGTCGGGGTCGGGGGCGCCGCGGTGCTGCGACCAATACCCCGCGCCCGCGAGCAGCAGGGCGAGGACGGCGGCGAAGGTCAGCGCGTCGCTGTTGTTCAGCAGGGTCAGGAACACGCCGCAGCCCACCAGGGCGAACAGCACGGCTGTCAGCGCATGGCCGTCGACGCGGCCGGTCAGGAGGCGGCGGGCGTCGTTCTCCTCCTCGTCGTCGTACGGCACGAACAGCCACGCGAAGCCGTAGAAGACCAGGCCGAGGCCGCTCGTGATCGCTAGCACCGCGAGGCCGATGCGGAAGATCACCGGGTCCATCTGGCAGTGCCGCCCGAGGCCCGCGCACACGCCGCCCAACTTGCGGTGCCGGCGGTCGCGGCGGAGCTTGGGCTCGCGCACGGCCTCCGGACCGCCCGGCTCCGTGGCCGTGGCGGTGGCGGTCTCGTGCGGCGGAGCCGACGGGCCCGACGCGGGCTGCTGATCTGTCATGAGTCCATGGTGACGGCCAGGCACCCGCCGCGGCAGCCGGGACAACCCTGGCCCAACCCTGAAATCGTCCCTGACCGCCCCGGAGCCCGCAGCCCTGATCAGGCCTCGGGGCAGCGCGGAAAACCGGTGCGGGAGCCCGTCGGACCGGCCGGGATCGCAGGCTGACCGGCCGGGAGATCAGTGGCGGGGTGGCAGGGCTGGGCAGGGCGGCAGGGCGGCAGGGCTGGGCAGGGCGGCAGGGCTGGGCAGGGCGGCAGGGCAGGGCTGGACAGGGCGGGAACGGACGGTGGCGGTGGACCGGCCGAGAGGTCGGCGCCGGACCGGCCGAGGACCAGCGGCGAACCGGCCGAGGACCAGCGGCGAACCGGCCGGGGGGCCAGCGTCGGACCGGCGGGGGGACAGGCGCGGCGGACCGGCGGGGACACGCGGCGGATCAGGCGAGAGATCAGGGGAGTCTCGGGGCTCGACCCTGATGCCCTCGCCCGCGCCCGCGTGTGAACATCGGACACATGCCGGAAGCCGCAGCTGTACCCATCGAAGACGAGCGGCCGCTGCGGAAGCTCTATCGCAGCGGTGAGGGCCGCCTGCTCGGCGGGGTCGCGCGCGGCCTCGCGGGCCATCTCGGGCTGCCCGTGATCTGGGTGCGGATCATCTTCATCGGCCTGTTCCTCGACAACGGCCTGGGCGCGCTGCTGTACGCGGCGTTCTGGTTCTTCGTGCCCCTGGGCGTCGGCGGCGTCGGCGGCGCCCAGCGGCCGGCCGTGGTGTCCACCGAGACGTCCCCGGACGGCCGCCGCAAGCTGGTCGCGCGCAAGCCGGACAAGGGCCAGATCTTCGCGCTGCTCGCGATGGTCATCATCGTCATGGTCTTCGTCGGCAGCGTGGACCTGGAAGGCCCGACGCAGGCCTATCTCTGGCCGACCCTGCTCGTCGCCGCCGGTGTCGCGCTGGTCTGGCGCCAGGCGGACAACGCCCGCAGGGCCCGCTGGATGGAGGTCGGCCGCAGACGGCGCACGCTCACGATCGCCCGGACCGCCGCCGGAGTGGTCCTCGTCGGCGTGGGCGTGTCCGGCATCTTCGTCCTGCGGGGCTCCGCGTCCGACCTCGGGGCCGCGCTCCAGGCGGCGCTCGCGGTGCTCGTCGGCATCGCGCTGCTCGCGGGCCCCTATCTCGTGCGGATGTCGCAGGACCTCTCCGAGGAGCGGCTCATGCGCATCCGTGCCCAGGAGCGCGCGGAGGTCGCCGCGCACGTGCACGACTCGGTGCTGCACACCCTGACCCTGATCCAGCGCAACGCGGACAGCCCGGGCGAGGTCCGCCGCCTCGCCCGGGCCCAGGAGCGCGACCTGCGCGCGTGGCTGTACAAGCCGGAGGGCACCGGCAAGGACGAGGCACAGGAGCCCGACACCCTCGCCGAGGCCGTGCGCCGCAGCGCCGCGGAGGTCGAGGACAAGCACGGCGTCCCGATCGAGGTGGTCGTGGTCGGCGACTGCCCGCTCGACGACCGGCTGACGGCACAGATGCAGGCCGCGCGGGAAGCGATGGTGAACGCCGCCAAGTACGGTGGCGAGGGCGGCGCGGTGCAGGTCTTCGCCGAAGTCGAGGGGGAGACGGTCTTCGTGTCCGTGCGGGACCGCGGCCCGGGATTCGATCTGGATTCCGTGCCGGACGACCGCATGGGCGTACGAGAATCGATCATCGGCCGCATGCAGCGGAACGGCGGTACGGCGCGGTTGCGCGCGGTGCCGGGCGGCGGCACGGAAGTCGAGCTGGAGATGGAGAGGACGGCGGCGACATGAGCGACGCGACCGAAGAGGGCGGGCCGGCGGAGACCGACGCCCGGCGCGGCGGCGAGGCGGGCGGGGCCGAGGCCGGGCGGCGCGTGCGGGTCGTCCTGGTCGACGACCACCGGATGTTCCGCACCGGCGTGCAGGCGGAGATCGGCCGGACGGAGCACACGGGCGTCGAGGTGGTCGGCGAGGCCGCCGACGTCGACCAGGCGGTCACGGTCATCACGGCGACGCGCCCCGAGGTGGTGCTCCTCGACGTGCACCTGCCGGGCGGCGGCGGGGTCGAAGTCCTGCGCCGGTGCGCGCCGTTGATGGCGGACGTGGAGAACCCGGTGCGGTTTCTCGCGCTGTCGGTGTCGGACGCAGCGGAGGACGTCATCGGGGTCATCCGGGGCGGTGCCCGCGGCTACGTCACCAAGACGATCACCGGCACGGACCTGGTCGACTCGATCTTCCGGGTCCAGGAGGGCGACGCGGTGTTCTCGCCGCGGCTCGCCGGTTTCGTCCTGGACGCGTTCGCGTCGACGGACGCGGCGCCGGTCGACGAGGACCTGGACCGCCTCACGCAGCGGGAGCGCGAGGTGCTGCGCCTCATCGCGCGCGGGTACGCGTACAAGGAGATCGCCAAGCAGCTCTACATCTCCGTGAAGACGGTCGAGTCCCATGTCTCGGCGGTGCTGCGCAAGCTCCAGCTCTCCAACCGGCACGAGCTGACGCGGTGGGCGACGGCGCGGCGCCTGGTCTGACGACGGGCCGACCCGCCCCGCAGCGCGGACTCACCCCACGGTGGGGCACCTCGCTCCGGACGGCGTGGGCTCACCCCACCCGCGTGGCCCCGGCGAACGGCATCTGGTCGATGGGTGCGAGGCGGACCGGCGCGCTCGGGTTCGGGGCGTGGATCATCTTGCCGTCGCCGACGTAGAGGCCGACGTGGCTGATGCCCGAGTAGAAGAACACCAGGTCGCCCGGCTGGAGTTCGGCGCGTGAGACACGTCGTCCGGCGTCGATCTGGGCGTAGGTCGTGCGGGGCAGGGAGACGCCCGCGGCGCGGTACGCAGCCTGGGTGAGGCCGGAGCAGTCGAAGGCGCTCGGGCCTGTGGCGCCCCAGACGTAGGGGCTGCCGAGGGCCTTGTAGGCGTACGAGACGGCCGCCGCGGCGCGGGAGCCGACGGCCTTCGAGGCGCCGGGCGCGGGGCCGCGGGAGGTGTCGCGCGAGGCGCGGTCGGCGTCACCGGCCGCCCCGTCCGCGGCGAGGCGGGCGCGCTCCGCCGCGGTCAGCCGGGCGAGCAGCCGCTTGGCCTCGGCGAGCTTGCCGGTCACGGTCTTCTTGTGCTTCCGCAGGTCCGCCTGGCGGGACTTGAGGTCGTCGAGCGTGCCGTCCGCCTCGGTGTGCAGCTGGTCGAGCTCACGAATCTGGTGGCGGACGTCCGTGACGGTGGCGGCCTGGCGGTGGCCCGCGCGGTCCGCGCGCGAGGCCCGGTCGAGGAACTCGTCCGGGTCGGAGGAGAGCGCCAGCTGCACCGACGGGTCGACGGCTCCGGTGCGGTACTGCGCGGTGGCCAGTGAACCCAGGCCCTGGCGGGCCGTGTTGAGCTTCTCGGTCCTGCGGGCCGCCTCGTCGCGCAGGCCGGCCAGGGACCGCTCGGCCTTGTCGGCCTTCTCCTTGGCGCCGTTGTACTTCTCGGTGGCGACCTCCGCCTCGCGGTACAGCTCGTCGACCTTTTCCTTCACCTCGCTGGGAGTGACCTTGGGCTCCGCGTGTCCGGTGCCCTCGAAGGCGGTCGCGGTGGCGGCCGACGCGAGGGCGAGGGTGGCGGCCGTACGGGCCGTATGGCCGCTGAGCGAGCGCTGCTTGGGCTTGCGGTGCGCTGCCACGGAGGCTCCACGTCCTTCCTAGTGGCCGGGGCCCTCACCGGTGCCGCCGTGCCTGACGCCGCTGCGGTGCCGGTCCGACGGCGCTCGCACAGGGGAGCGGGACGCCGTCGGACTTTCTCGGCGGAGGTGGCCGACTGCCGCCCCTGGACGGGGTGGCGGTGGGGAGCCGGTCACCTGGCAGAGGACGCTAAACCTGACCGTCACCGGTTCGTGACCCGATGTGCGCTAACGACGGATGAGTGGCGCGGAGTGAACGGATACGAGCGCTCCTGCCGGGGCGCGGTGGCGGGTTTCGCGGCGGCGTGACCGATGTGGCGTTTGTGGCCCGCTTTCCCGGCGGTGGGTGATACGGCCCCGCCCGGACCGCGCCGAGGGCCGGGAATTAGGCTCCGCCCCATGGACGTACTCATCCATCTCTTCGTCGGCCTGCACATCATCGGCATCGCCTCGCTCCTGGGCGGCTTCCTGACCCAGATGAAGGCGATGAGCGCGGGCACGGCCCGGTTCAGCCCCGCGATGCTGCACGGCGCGTTGACCATGTTGATCACTGGAGTCGCCCTCGTCGGGTTGAACCAGGCTGACGACAACACGGTCAACAACGTCAAGATCGGAATCAAGCTCGCGCTGCTGATCGTGATTCTCGGGCTCGTGTACGTGAAGCGGGACGAGGAGAAGGTCGACAAGGGGATGTTCGGTGCGGTCGGCGGCCTCACGACGGCGAACATCTTCATCGCGGTGCTCTGGACGTGACCGCGGCCCCCTGACGCGAAATGCCCCGCACGCGCGCGTGCGGGGCATTTTCGGCTCCAGGGCTCACGCAGGCCGGACCACGCTGTGGATCGGCATGTAGTAGATCGACTCGACGCGGACGTTCGCACCCGGCTTCGGGGCGTGGATCATCTTGCCGTCGCCGATGTAGATCCCGACGTGGCTGATGTCGTCGTAGAAGAAGACCAGGTCCCCCGGCTTGGCCTGGGAGGTCGGCACGGTCGTGCCGACCTTCACCTGGTCCCAGGTGGTGCGCGGCAGCGAGATCCCGGCGGTCTTCCAGGCCGCCTGCGTGAGCCCGGAGCAGTCGTAGGAGCCGGGCCCCGTGGCGCCCCACACGTAGGGCTTGCCCATCTGCTTCTCGGCGAAGGCGATCACCTTCTGGGCCTTGGCCGCGTATCCGCTGCCCGTGCCCGACCCCGAGCCGGAACCCGTGTCCGAGCCCGAGCCCGCCCCGGAGCCGCTGTCCGAGCCGGAGTCCGAGCCGGGCCCCGAACCCTCCTCCTGACCCTGCTCACGCTCCCGCTCGCGCCGCTCCGCGGCCTCCTTGGCCTTCCGCTCGCGCTCCTCCGCGGCCTGCTTGCGCGCCAGCTCGGCCGCCTTGCGCTTGGCGGCCTCCTCCTTGCGCTTCTCGATCGCCGCGAGCCGCGCCTTCTCCTCGGCGGTCAGCTTCGACAGGAGCGAGCGGGCCTCGGTCAGCTTGGTCTGTACGGTCCGCTTGCTCGACCGGAGGTCGTCCCGCGAGTCCTGCAACGACTTCAGGCTCTTCGTGGCCTTCGTGCGCTGCTTGGTCGCCGCGACCTGCTGGGTCTGGTAGTCGTCGACGGCCTTCTTCTGGCGGCTGGTGAGCCGGTCCGCGAGGTGGTTCTGGTCGAAGAAGCCCTTGGGGTCGTCGGCGAGCATCATCGCGGCGGTCTCGGAGACGGCACCGGTGCGGTACTGCGCGGCGGCGAAGGAACCCAGCTCCTGCCGGGCCTCGTTCAGCCGGTCCGTGCGCTTGGCGACGTCGTCCAGGAGCCGGTCGGCCTTCTTGCGCTGCTTGTCGGTGCGCTCCTTGGCCGAGTTGTACTTCTGCGTGGCCACCCCGGCCTGCTGGTAGAGGTCGTCGACCTTCTTCTGGACCTCTTCGAGGCTCGGCTTGCCCGGCTCGGAGGGGGCGGACGGCGCGGCGTTCGCGCTCTGCGACAGCAGGGCCACCGACGTCAGGGCGGCCGTCGTGATGCCGAGGGCGGGGGTCGTGCGTATGAGGGCTGAGCGGCTGCGCGGCTTGCGGTGCGACGCCAAAGCTGGCGACTCCTTCCGTGGACCGCCTACCGGGTTAGCTGTCGGGTTCGGGCGGGTGCTTCGGAAGGCTGCCCTACCGCTCCGTACGCCGTACGGAGCGGATTCACCCCAAAGAACATGGTGGGTCCCCGGCTCCGAACACGTCGGACTCGGCGGAGGCCGCGCGGGACCGGCGGGGATCGCCGGTGGGGGGACGTGCGGCCCGCGCAGCACGCTAGCCAACTCCCGTGGCACGAGGGAAGGATGATGTTCGATATGCCCGATACATTTTCGTGACTTCACGAGGCCCTTGGCGCCGCGCTGACGCGGACGGCCGGGGCCGTGGCACAGCGTGACGCCCCGGGTGCGCAGCGCGGCTGTGGCCGGAACCGGGCGGGCTCAAGGCGGCCTCGTGGAACCCGGGGCGGGTTGTCAGTGGGGCCGCCTAGACTCGGGAGGCGATGAGCAGCCTCTTTGACGACAGCTTCCTGGCGGACCTCAAGCCCTCGCAGGGCCACGACGAGGAACCCCCGCCGCCGCCCGAGGACAGCGCTCCGGAGCCCATTCCGGACGACCTGTTCCAAGGGAAGTTCGACGCGCCCGCACCCCGGGACGCGTACTACCGCGACGGTGCCCCCCGCCCGGCGATCGACCCGGCGGCGCTGCTCGACGGCCTGAACGAGAACCAGCGCGCGGCCGTCGTGCACGCGGGCTCCCCGCTGCTCATCGTCGCCGGCGCGGGATCCGGCAAGACGAGGGTGCTCACCCACCGCATCGCGTACCTCCTCGCGGAGCGCGGCGCGCACCCCGGCCAGATCCTCGCGATCACGTTCACGAACAAGGCCGCGGGCGAGATGAAGGAGCGCGTCGAGCAGCTCGTCGGCCCGCGCGCGGGCGCGATGTGGGTGTCGACGTTCCACAGCGCGTGCGTGCGCATCCTGCGCCGGGAGTACAAGAAGCTGGGCTTCACGTCCTCCTTCTCGATCTACGACGCCGCCGACTCCAAGCGTCTGATGGCCCTGGTCTGCCGGGACCTGGACCTCGATCCGAAGAAGTTCCCGCCGAAGTCCTTCAGCGCCAAGATCTCGAACCTGAAGAACGAGCTGATCGACGAGGAGGACTTCTCCGCCCAAGCTGCCGACGGCTTCGAGAAGACGCTCGCCCAGGCGTACGCGATGTACCAGTCGCGCCTGCGCGAGGCCAACGCCCTCGACTTCGACGACCTGATCATGACGACGGTGAACCTGCTGCGCGCCTTCCCGGACGTGGCCGAGCACTACCGCCGCCGCTTCCGCCACGTGATGGTCGACGAGTACCAGGACACCAACCACGCGCAGTACGCCCTGGTGCGCGAGCTGGTGGGCCCTTCCGGAGAGGGCCAGGACCCGGGCGAGCTGTGCGTCGTCGGTGACGCCGACCAGTCCATCTACGCCTTCCGCGGCGCCACGATCCGCAACATCCTCCAGTTCGAGGAGGACTACCCGGACGCGACCACGATCCTCCTGGAGCAGAACTACCGCTCCACGCAGACGATCCTGACCGCCGCCAACGCCGTCATCGAGCGCAACGAGAGCCGCCGCCCCAAGAACCTGTGGACCAACGCGGGCGCGGGCGCCCGCATCACCGGGTACGTGGCGGACACCGAGCACGACGAGGCCCAGTTCGTCGCCGACGAGATCGACCGCCTCACCGACGCGGGCGACGCCAAGGCCGGCGACGTGGCGATCTTCTACCGCACGAACGCCCAGTCCCGTGTCTTCGAAGAGATCTTCATCCGCGTCGGCCTGCCCTACAAGGTCGTCGGCGGCGTGCGGTTCTACGAGCGCAAGGAAGTCCGCGACGTCCTCGCGTACTTGAGGGTCCTCGCCAACCCCGAGGACGCCGTCCCGCTGCGCCGCATCCTGAACGTGCCGAAGCGCGGCATCGGCGACCGCGCCGAAGCGATGATCGACGCGCTCGCCCAGCGGGAGAAGATCTCCTTCCCGCAGGCGCTGCGCCGCGTCGACGAGGCGTACGGCATGGCGGCCCGCTCCACGAACGCCGTGCGGCGCTTCAACACCCTCATGGAGGAGCTGCGCACGGTCGTGGAGTCCGGCGCGGGTCCCGCCGTCGTCCTGGAGGCCGTCCTCGAGCGGACCGGGTACCTGGCCGAGCTGCAGTCCTCCACCGACCCGCAGGACGAGACGCGCATCGAGAACCTCCAGGAACTGGCCGCCGTGGCCCTGGAGTTCGAGCAGGACAACAACACCGCCGAGGGGGCGTCCGCCACCGCCGAGGGCGCCGAGGCCGCCGCCGATCCCACCGTCGAGACCCCGGAGGGCGCCGCCCCCGCCGGGTCGCTCTCGGACTTCCTGGAGCGTGTCGCCCTGGTCGCCGACTCCGACCAGATCCCCGACGAGGAGGACGACGGCTCCGGAGTCATCACGCTGATGACGCTGCACACCGCCAAGGGCCTCGAGTTCCCCGTCGTGTTCCTGACCGGCATGGAGGACGGCGTGTTCCCGCACATGCGCGCCCTCGGCCAGGTCAAGGAACTGGAGGAGGAGCGGCGCCTCGCGTACGTCGGCATCACGCGCGCGCGGGAGCGGCTGTATCTGACCCGGTCCTCCCTGCGCAGCGCCTGGGGCCAGCCGTCGTACAACCCGCCGTCGCGCTTCCTGGAGGAGATCCCGGAGACCCATCTGGACTGGAAGCGGAAGGGTTCCGTCGGCGCGCCCGCGTCGTCCGGACCGGCCGCCGGTGTCGCCGCCTCGCTGTCGTCGTCGCGCTCCCGCGCGGGCGGCGCGCAGGGCTTCGCCACCCGCCGCGCGTCGGAGAAGCCGGTGGTCTCGCTGGCCATCGGCGACCGCGTCACGCACGACCAGTTCGGACTCGGCACGGTGGTCGGCGTGAAGGGCACCGGGGCGAACGCCGAGGCGACGGTCGACTTCGGCGCGGAGAAGCCGAAGCGGCTGCTGCTGAGGTACGCGCCGGTGGAAAAGCTGTAGCCCTCACTCGACGGAAGAGGGACACTCTCAAGGGGCAACTCCAGCGACGGGGGCTGGAGTTGCACCCTTCGGGGGATTGCGTCGCTTCGGAGGCTTCCGTCGGCCTTCGGAGATTACGGCGGACTTCGGGGGTTACGTCGGGTCGAGCCCGTGGCTGCGCAGCCACGACAGCGGGTCGATCGCCGAGCCGCCGCCGGGGCGGACCTCGAAGTGCAGGTGCGGGCCGGTGGAGTTGCCGGAGTTCCCGGAGAAGGCGATGGTCTCGCCCGCCTTCACGGGGCCGCTCGCGATCTTGTGCGTGGAGAGGTGGCAGTACCACGTCTCCGTGCCGTCCTTGGCGGTCACGATCGCCATGTTGCCGTAGGCGCTGTTGTACTTCGTGGAGACCGTGCCGTCGGTGGCGGCCTTGACCTCCGTGCCGTACGACACCGGGAAGTCGATCCCGGAGTGCGCGGACATCCAGTTGACACCCGCCTGGCCGTAGTAGGCGCTCAGGCCGCGCTGCGCGACCGGCAGGGAGAACTTCGGCCGCAGCCGCTCCTTGCGCGCGGCCTCCGCGACGGCCTGCTTGTGCGCGGCCACCTTCTGGGCCTTCAGGTCGATGCGTTCCTGCGTGCGGCTCGCGCGGTCCGCGAAGTCGCCCGCGTCCGCGGAGAGGTTCGCCAGCTGTGTGTCGAGCTTGTTGTTGGCGGTGGACGGCTTCACGGTCGCCGGGTCCGGGGCGGACGCCTGGGTGTCCTTGCCGTCGTCGCCCCCACCGAGACCGCCGACGGAGGCCGCGGCCACACCGGCGACGCCCATCACACAGGCCGACGGCACGGCGACGGTGAACAGCGCGGAGCGCTTGGCGGGGGAGCGGCGCGAGCGGGACCGGCCGCGGGGCGCGGCCGACCGGGCGGAACGGGAGCGCTCGGGGCGGTCCACCGGCGCGTAGTCGTGGAGGTCGGCGTGCTCGTCGTCGGCGCGATCGCCGTGCTCGGCGTGGTCGGTGGCCGGTTCGACGCCGCCGAGCCGGTCGTCGGGCGCCTCGTCGGGCAGGAACGCGTGCGGGGCGTCGTCGGTGTCGTACGCCGGGTCGCCGGAGCCGTACGTCTCGGGGCCGGGTGCCGGAGCCTCGTACGGATCCTGGACGGCGTAACCATCCTGCGGGTCGTAGGCCGTGTCGTGCGCCTCGTACGCGTCGTGCTGCTGGGGGACGCCGTACGCGTCGTGCTGGTGCGCGGGCTCGTAGGCGTCGTGCTGCGGGGTGTTGTCGTACGCGTCGTGACCGCCGGAGTTCCAGGCGGTGGCGTCGTACGCGCCGGTGTCGAAGACCTGTGTGGCCCACTGGCCGGTCGCCGGTGCCTCGTTCCAGGCGGTGGCGTCCCACGTGGCGCCGGAGTCGGGGCCCGGCTGCGAGGGGATGTCCGACAGCGGCTGGAACGAGGCGCCCCAGGCGGCCGTGGTGTCGTGGGTGCCGGTGTCGTATCCCGGCTGGGCCGCGTACGCGTCGTACGTCAGGGTCTGCTGCGTGCCGGTCGTGGACCACTGGCCGGTGTCGTGGCCGCCGGGCATGTCGCCGAAGAGCGGGTCGGTCGCGAAGCCCGCGCCGGGAACGGCGAAACCGGAACCGGAAGTGTCGAAGCCACCCGTTGCGTCATAGCCGCCAGGGGCGTTGAAACCGGTGGTGGAGAAGGTGCCGGTGGAATAGCCGTCGTACCCGGGGTAGCCGACGTGCTGCGCGCCCTGCTGGTCGTAGGACCCATAGGGGGCGTAGTCGGCGTCGGGTGCCGGGGCCGGAGCGGGGGTCTCCGACGGGTGACGGTCGTTCACCAACTTCTCTTTCGCCTCGACAGCATGGGCTGGCAGAGCAGTGCCGCGACTGTACCCGGCGGTACGCGGGCGCGACAATCTTCGCCAGGTTTCCTGCTCGCCGGAAACGGGCATTCGGCCGCCTTTCGGCGGTCTGCGGGCACAGCTTTGGCTCTGTGTTCGAGGTTCGTTCGAGTGTGAGGGGTGGATCGGGGCCCGGATTCGGGCTCCGTGGAACCGGAATCCGGAGCAGATCGTCCGGGTACGGCGAACCGGAATCAGGACGAGCGGAGCCGGGGCGGGGGAGTCCGACCCCGGCCGCTCGGCCGGGGGTCAGGCCACCGTGAGTCCGCCGGCCGGCGCGGCGGGGGTCATGCCCGGCGCCGCGAGGTCCAGGGCCTGACGGATCGCCGTCGCCACGGCGGGGTGCACCGGCAGTGCGAGATGGCCGATCCCGGAGACGCGGACGTTCTGCGCGATCAGGTCCGGATGGTCGACGCAGGCCGTCTCGACGGGATCCATGATCTGGTCGAGCTCGCTCCAGAAGCTCACGAACTGCGTACGACACCCGGGCGCGGGCTCCCGCAGCTCCGCCACCACGTCCGAGCCCGGCCGCATCTGGCGCACGATCGGGTGCGCGTCCGCGAGCGGCGCGACCCGGGTGCCCGAGTGCGGTGTGCCCAGGGTGACGAGGGTGCGGACGCGGGCGTCGCCGCCCAGTCGCTGGGCGTAGTAGCGGGCGATGAGTCCGCCGAGGCTGTGGCCGACGATGTCCACGCGGTCATGGCCGGTGCGCTCGCATATCTCCTCTATGTGGCGGCCGAGCAACTCGGCGGCGGTGCGGATGTCGCAGGTCAGCGGTGAGTAGTTGAGGGACTCCAGGTGCTGCCTGCCGTGCTGGGCGAGATTGCGGCGCAGCAGCACGAACACGGAGCGGTTGTCGATGAAGCCGTGCAGGAGCAGCACCGGCGGCTTGTCGCTCGCGGGCAGCCGGGGGGCGTCCGGCGGGGGCGGCGGTGGCGCCGTCCGGCGTTCCTGGGCGATGCCCGATGGATACAGCAAGAGGTGTCCGGCGAGGATCACGAACTCGAGTGCGGTCGCCTTCAGGAGCGCGAGCGGCAGGCCCGCGAGGCTGGCGGGCAGCAGGGTGCTGCAGCGGCGAAAGGGCTGGACCCTCGTGATCGTCATGGCGACCTCCCGGTCGGCACACGGGAGGCGGCTCCGTCCCCCGTGTACTCATCGTGGGAAGCCGGGAGTGGTCGTGTGCCGTCCCCGTCGCGGCGCACTCCTTGGCGACGCGCCGACACCACCGTGCCGTGCGGCTGACGGCGCGGTGGGGCGGCGGCCTCGCGGCGGCTCCCCTCGCGCGGCCCCCGACGGCCCGGGCGCCGGGTGGGATGCGGCCCGGGTGCCGGGGCGGATCCGGCCCATGTGCCGGGTGAACACGGGAGCGGCGCGCAGCGAACGTGTCCCACCGTGTGATTTCCCCCTCGCTCTCCACCACGAAACTGCGGGCTGCGCGATGCTGGAGATAACGTTCGTTCACCTACCCGGCCGGTGCGGCGCGGGGTGTCCGAGCCGGGACAGCTGGATTTCCGTGCGGGCGGGATTCCGCGGACGGCTTTCTGGCAGACGGTTTCTTGTTCATGGAGGCAGTGATGGGTGTGGCAGCCGGTCCGATCCGCGTGGTGGTCGCCAAGCCGGGGCTCGACGGCCACGATCGGGGAGCCAAGGTGATCGCGCGGGCGCTGCGCGACGCCGGCATGGAGGTCATCTACACCGGCCTGCACCAGACGCCCGAGCAGGTCGTCGACACGGCGATCCAGGAGGACGCCGACGCGATCGGCCTCTCCATCCTGTCCGGCGCGCACAACACCCTCTTCGCCCGGGTCATCGAGCTCCTCAAGGAGCGCGACGCGGAGGACATCAAGGTCTTCGGGGGTGGGATCATCCCCGAGGAGGACATTCCGCCCCTGAAGGAGAAGGGTGTCGCGGAGATCTTCACTCCGGGGGCGACGACCACGGCCATCGTGGAGTGGGTGCGGGAGAATGTGCGGCAGCCGACCGGAGCGTAGGCCTCTGCGGTTCTTGTGGTTCTCGCAGTTCTCGCAGTTCTCGTGGATTCGGGTGGGCGTCGGTGTCGTGGGCACCGGGGCCCGCCGTCGTTTGTCCCGGGGACGGGACTTCGGGCGCCGCACGGGTGTTGACACTGCTGGTGCTGCTGGTGCTGCTGGTGCTGCTGGTGCTGCTGGTGCTGCTGGTGCGGTCGTGGGGCCGGGGTGGCTGTACCGTGCGCTCCCCCGCGACACGCGGCCCTCGCCCGGCCCCACGCCTCAACCGTCCAGTTCCTCGCGCATCGCCGCGCGCAGGCGCAATGTGCTGACGAGGCGCTGGAACGCCTCCGACCAGTAGCCGCCGGCTCCGGGCGACGCGTCCTCCGGCTCGTCCGGTGTCGCCGTCAGCGCCTCCAGGCGTACGGCCTCCGCCGGGTCGAGGCAGCGCTCCGCGAGGCCCATCACCCCGCTGAAGCTCCAGGGGTAGCTGCCCGCGTCCCGGGCGATGTTCAGGGCGTCCACCACCGCGCGGCCGAGCGCGGGCGCCCACGGCACCGCGCACACGCCGAGCAGCTGGAACGCCTCCGACAGGCCGTGCGCGTCGATGAACCCGGCGACCCACTCGGCCCGCTCGGCAGCGGGCAGGGTGGTGAGGAGCTTGGCGCGCTCCGCGAGCGACACCGCGCCGGGTCCGGCCGCGTCGGGTGACGACGGGGCGCCGAGCAGCGCCCGCGACCAGCCGGTGTCCCGCTGGCGCACGGCGGCACGGCACCAGGCGGCGTGCAGCTCAGCGCGCCAGCCGTCGGCCACGGGGAGCGCCACGATCTCGGCCGGGGTCCGGTCGCCGAGGCGGCGCTGCCAGGCCGTCAGGGGTGCGGACTCCACCAACTGCCCGAGCCACCAGGAGCGTTCACCTCGTCCCGCGGGCGGCTTCGGCGCGACGCCGTCCCGCTCCATGCCCGCGTCGCACTCGTGCGGCGCCTCGACGGTCAGCTCCGGTCGGCCCGCCGTGCGGTCGAGGGCCACGCAGGAGGCGGCGCGGTCGGCCATGCGGGCGGCGAGTGCCGAGTCCGGAAGGGCGGACAGCAACTCGGCCGCCGTGGCGCGGACATTGCGGCTCCGGTCGCCGAGCGCCTGCTCCAGGAACGGCTCGTCGGCCGCCCGCAGTCCCGTGCGCAGGGAGTCCAGGAACATCAGCCGGTCCTCGGCGCGCTCCGTCGCCCATGTGCCGGACAGCAGCTCGCGGGCGTCGTCCGGTGCGTGCGCGCGCAGGGCGGCGAGAAGGGCGACGCGCTCCGCGAACAGGCCTTCCTGCCAGCGTCTTTGGATGTCAGGACCGTCCTGCGGGCCGGCCTTCGGCGCGCTGCCCGGGGCCGTGCGCAGCGCGAACTTCCAGTCCGGGTTGAACCGGGCGAGCCACTGGGCGCGCGGGCCCGCGAAGGCGAGGGCCTGGGGGCGCAGGTCGGTGCGGCCACGGGCCGCGTTCAGGAGGGCGGGCAGCAGCTCCGGGGGCGCCGTGAAGCCCCGCTCCCCGGCCAGGGCCAGCCACTGGGGCAGCAGTTCCATCAGGTCGGGCGCGGTGCCGCGGCGGCCGCCGCTCGCGCTCGGGTGGTCGGCGAGCAGCGTCGCGAGCCTGCGCCGGGCCGCCGCGGGGACGACCGGGCGCGGGTCCGCGGGCGCGGGTGCCGGGCGCTCGGCGGCGGGGGCGGGGCGCAGGCCGGCCCGGCGCCGCACGGTCTGTACGGCGGCCGCGTCCAGGAGGGCCGTCGGGGCGTCCCTGCCCGGGGTGACGAGCGGTGGGGTGCGCCGGTCGGTGCCCAGGAGCGCGGCTGTGACCAGCTCCTCCCAGGGCGTGCGGGCGTGCCGCCCGGCTGCTTCCGCGTGTGCGGTCGAGGTGGTTGCGGCTGCCACGTGGGCGTTCGAGGTGGCTGCGGTTTCCGTGTGTGCGGTCGACGTGCCTGCGGTCTCCGTGTGCGCGGTCGACGTGACTGCTGCTCCCGCGGGCGCGGTCGACGTGGATGCGTTCATCTCCCCCTCCTTTCTCTCACTTCGGTCTTTTGGTCGCGCCTCACAGCCGTACGGTCTCCGCCCTCGCGTGCGGCCACGCCGCCAGCGGTGTGAAGCCGCGGTGGCCGCATTCGCCGAAGACCGTGAGCGGGGCGCCTCCGGAGAGGGCCACCAGGCGCCACAGTCCGGCCCGGGACACGGCGGAGGGCGCGAGCGGCAGGGCCGTCTCGCCCTCGGCGTCGGCCAGTTGCCAGTCCGGGCCGTTCGGGACCGGCACGACCCGGTCGAGGGTGACCGGCCAGGTGTCGAGCCAGGGGTCGTCGCGCAGCGCGTCGCCGTACCGTGCGGTCGCCTCGGTGGGTGACAGGCCGGGCGGGTGACCCGTGGTGGGGGCCGGTGCCGTGAACTGCTCGCCCAGGTCGGCGCGGAGCTGCCGGGACGCCGGGTCGGCGGCGTGCGGGACCAGCTCGGCGTCCAGGGCCAGGCCGACCGGCAGGGCGAGGGAGGGCGCGCGGCCCGCCGCTCCGTACGACAGGAGCAGGGCGGTGTGCCCGGACCGCTGTCCGTGCAGCCATATGCGGCGGGTGGTCAGCTTGCTGTCCGCGGTGTCGTACTGCGCGAGGACCTGCCAGCTGTCCCGCAGCGGCTCGCCCTGCGCGGGGGCGGGCAGGCCCGTGCGGGAGCGGACCGTGGCCGCCAGCGGGCCGGGCAGGGCGTCGCGGCGCAGCCAGCCCGAGGTGAGCAGGTGCAGCAGCGCGCACTCCTCCAGGAGGCGGGCGGGCCAGCCGGGCCCCGAGGCCGGTATGGCGCCCAACTCCCGCACGCGCGCTGCCAGGCCGGGCGCCTGGGCGTCGACCATGCGGGCCGCGGTCTCCTCCCACAGGCCGTACCCCGTCTGCTCGGCCGCGGCCATGCCGCCGCGCAGCAGGTCGGCGAGGCGGCGCTCCAGCTCCGTGGCGCCCGCCGTGACCCGCTCGGCCCTGCGCTCCGCGCGTTTGCGCGCGGCCTCCGGATCAGCGGGAGCCGAGGCCCCGGCGCCGGGGCCGGCCGCGGGCGAACCGCCCTTGGCCGCCGCCTTCGCGCGGCGTGTGTCCAGCCACTCCCGCGCCCAGTCCGGCGGCTGCTCCCCGTCCGGCACGGCCCGTCCGCCGCCCTGGTCCCCGGCCCAGAGCAGCAGCAGGCCGAGCGCGTGCTTGCACGGGAACTTGCGGCTCGGACAACTGCACTTGTACGCGGGTCCCGCCACGTCCGCCGTGTCTATCACCGTCTGGTACGGCTTGCTGCCGCTGCCCTTGCACAGCCCCCACACGGCCCCCTCGCCGGAACTTCCCGCCCGCGACCACGGCCCGGCGATGCCGAGCCTGCTTCCCGCCTTCTGTGACGATGCGTCAGGTGCCAGTGCCAGCACCTGGTCCGCCGTCCAGCGCACCCCCTGCTGAGTCATGAGTCGAAGGTAGGTCCCCGCACTGACATTCGACATCGGCCTCAGCGTCCGTGCAGGTCAGGGGTGTTCCGGCGGTGATTGTCAGTGGCGTGGTGCACGGTGGAACACATCGCGGCCAAGCCGTCGGCGCAGCACCGTCGTTGCTGGTTGCCGCTGCCCTGACGCACGTGCCGCGGCACTGACGCACGCAGGATCTGGAGGGGGATCACATGACTGTTTCCGTGGAGTCGGCCGGGGCGGCCACCACGTCCGCCGGGGGCGCGGGGGAGGGCCCGGCGGAGGGGCCTCAGGAGGCGGCCGGACAGGCGCTGCGGCCGCACGCCGAGGACGCCTTCGCCGCCGAACTCGCCGCGCTCGCCGAGCAGGACGACCGCCCGCGCCCCGCCCGCTGGCTGCTCTCGCCCTGGGCCGTGGCGACGTATCTGCTGGGCGGCACGCTGCCCGACGGCACCGTGATCACACCGAAGTACGTGGGACCGCGCCGCATCGTCGAGGTCGCCGTCACCACGCTCGCCACCGACCGCGCCCTGCTGCTCCTCGGCGTCCCCGGCACCGCCAAGACCTGGGTGTCCGAGCATCTGGCCGCCGCCGTCAGCGGCGACTCGACGCTCCTCGTGCAGGGCACGGCGGGGACGCCCGAGGAAGCCATCCGGTACGGCTGGAACTACGCGCGGCTGCTCGCGCACGGCCCGAGCCGCGAGGCGCTGGTGCCGAGCCCGGTGATGCGGGCCATGTCCGAGGGCATGACGGCCCGCGTCGAGGAGCTGACCCGCATCCCGGCGGACGTGCAGGACACACTGATCACGATCCTGTCGGAGAAGACCCTGCCGATCCCGGAACTGGGCCAGGAGGTCCAGGCCGTCCGCGGCTTCAACCTGATCGCCACCGCCAACGACCGCGACCGCGGCGTCAACGACCTCTCCAGCGCGCTGCGCCGCCGCTTCAACACCGTGGTCCTGCCGCTGCCCGAGAGCGCCGACGCCGAGGTCGACATCGTCTCCCGCCGCGTCGACCAGATCGGCCGCTCCCTCGACCTGCCGACCGGTCCTGACGGCATCGACGAGATCCGCCGCGTCGTCACGGTCTTCCGCGAGCTGCGCGACGGCGTCACCACGGACGGGCGCACGAAGCTGAAGTCGCCCAGCGGGACGCTGTCCACGGCCGAGGCGATCTCCGTGGTCACAGGCGGCCTGGCTCTCGCGGCCCACTTCGGGGACGGTGTGCTGCGCCCCGGCGACGTCGCCGCGGGCATCCTCGGCGCCGTCGTGCGGGACCCCGCCGCGGACCGCGTGATCTGGCAGGAGTACCTGGAAGCGGTCGTGCGCGAGCGCGACGGCTGGAAGGACTTCTACCGCGCCTGCCGCGAGGTGAGCGCATGACGGCCGGCCAGGGGCGTACGGCGGCCGGTGGTGGGGCCGCCGCGCGGGCCACGGGCGCGGACGGGCCGCTGCTGCTCGGCGTGCGGCACCACGGGCCGGGTTCCGCGCGGGCCGTGCGGAGCGCGCTCGACGCGGCCGGGCCCCAGGTGCTGCTGATCGAGGGACCGCCGGAGGCCGACGGCCTGGTGGCGCTGGCCGCCGAGCCCGGCATGCGCCCGCCGGTAGCGCTGCTCGCGCACATCGTGGACGAGCCGGGCCGCTCGGCGTTCTGGCCGCTCGCCGAGTTCTCGCCGGAGTGGGTGGCGATCCAGTGGGCGGTTCGGCGCGGGGTGCCGGTGCGCTTCATGGACCTGCCGGCCGCGCACGCGCTGGCGCGCGGCGAGGGCGAGGGGGGCGAGGCCCCGGGCGGCGACACGGGTGGGGACGCGGGCGGGGACAAGGGTGGGGACGGTCCCGGGGACGGGCGGGAAGGCGCGGCGGGTCGGCCCGATGACGCGGCCGGGGCGGTCGGCGCGACCGGCGACGCGGTGCGCGTCGACCCGCTGGCGGTGCTCGCCGAGGCCGCCGGGTACGACGACCCGGAGCGCTGGTGGGAGGACGTCGTCGAGCACCGCGCGGGCGGCGGTGACGCGTTCGCGCCGTTCGAGGCGCTCGGCGAGGCCATGGGCGCGCTGCGCGAGACGTACGGCAGCGGCGGGCACGACCGGGACCTGCTGCGCGAGGCGTACATGCGGCTCCAGATCCGGGCGGCGCAGCGGGAGTTCGGGGCCGGGCGGGTCGCCGTGGTCTGCGGGGCCTGGCACGTGCCCGCGCTCCGGCAGAAGACCTCCGTGGCCGCCGACCGGGCGCTGCTCAAGGGGCTGCCCAAGGTCAAGGTCGACATGACGTGGGTGCCGTGGACGCACCGGCGGCTCTCGCGGCACAGCGGGTACGGGGCGGGCATCGACTCGCCCGGCTGGTACGGGCATCTGTTCAGCGCGCCCGACCGGCCCGTCGAGCGGTGGCTGACCAAGGTCGCCGGGCTGCTCAGGAACGAGGACAGGATCGTGTCGTCGGCGCATGTCATCGAGGCGGTGCGGCTCGCCGACACGCTCGCCGTGATGCGGGGGCGGCCGCTGGCCGGGCTCACCGAGACGATGGACGCCGTGCGGGCCGTGATGTGCGAGGGCTCGGACGTGCCGCTCGCCCTGGTGCACGACCGGCTTGTCGTCGGAGACGTCCTCGGCGAGGTGCCCGACACGGCGCCCGCCGTGCCGCTCCAGCGTGACCTCACCCGGCTCCAGCGCAGGCTCCGGCTCAAGCCGGAGGCGCTGGAGCGGGAGTTGGAGCTCGACCTCCGCAAGGACACCGACGCGGCGCGCAGCCGGCTGCTGCATCGGCTGCGGCTGCTCGGTGTCGGCTGGGGCGAGCCGGTCGAGTCGCGCGGGAGCACGGGGACGTTCCGGGAGAGCTGGCGGCTGCGGTGGGAGCCCGAGCTGTCGGTGCGGGTCGCCGAGGCCGGGGTGTGGGGCACCACCGTGGTGGGGGCGGCGACCGCCAAGGCGGAGGCGGACGCGGTGGGGGCGGGGGTGCTGGCCGAGGTGACCGCTTTGGCCGAGCGGTGTCTCCTTGCCGAGCTTCCTGAGGCGTTGCCCGTGGTGATGCGGGTCCTCGCCGATCGGGCCGCGCTCGACGCGGATGTGGGGCATCTGGCGCAGGCATTGCCCGCGTTGGTGCGGTCGCTTCGCTACGGGGATGTGCGGGGTACGGACACGGGGGCGCTGGGGGAGGTGGCCCTCGGGCTGGCCGAGCGGGTGTTCGTGGGGTTGCCGCCTGCGTGCGTGGGGCTTGACGCGGAGGCGGCGGAGGCCATGCGGGGGCATGTGGACGGGGTGCACCTGGCGGTGGGGCTGTTGGGGGGACTGGGGCGGCCGGGGGGCCCGGGTGGGCCGGGGCTGGAGTCGGACGAGGGGGCGCCCGGCGCCGTGGGCTGTGCCCACCCGTCCCGCCCTGCGGGACGATTGCCCACAGCGGTAGAGGCAGTGGAAGCGTCGCCAGCGGCGGTGGCCGGGGCAGCGGGCGCGGCTGGGACGGCGAGTGTGGTGGAGGCCGAGGGTTCGGGGGATGTTGGTGGGGTTCGGGGGCGGTGGTTGGGGGTTTTGCGGGGGCTCGTCGGCGGGGAGCGGGTCGCCGGGGGCGTTCGGGGGCGTTGTGCCCGGCTGCTGATGGACGACGGGGTGTTGGCCGAGGGGGAGGCCGCGCGGTTCGTGGGGCTTGCTCTGTCGCCCGGGACCGAGCCGGGGGAGGCCGCCGCTTGGATCGAGGGGTTCCTCGGCGGCGGCGCCGGGGGCGGGCTGTTGCTCGTGCACGACGAGCGGCTGCTCGGGCTCGTCGACCAGTGGCTCACCGGGGTCTCGGGGGACGCCTTCGTCGACGTACTGCCGTTGTTGCGGCGCACGTTCGGGGCGTACGAGTCGGGCGTGCGCCGCACGTTGGGTGAGTTGGTGCGGCGGGGGCCCGGGCACTCCGGTGCGGCTGTGCCGCTCGCCGAGGGCGCGTCCGGGTTCGGCGTGGAGTTGGATCCGGGGCGCGCGGACGCGGTGCTTCCGGTGGTGGGGCTGCTGTTGGGGCTCGGTGACGGCAGTGCCGGTGAGCGGGGTGCCGGAGTGCGTGGGAACTCTTTGACGGGAGTGGCGTGATGGGGGATGTCGGCGTGGATGCGGGGACGGGGACGGGGAGTGTGGAAGGGAGCGGTGGGGACGAGCGGTTGCGGCGGTGGCGTCTCGTGCTCGGTGGGGATGCTGCTGAAGGGATCGGGTGTCAGCTCAGCGGGCGGGATGCCGCCATGGACGGGGCGTTGGCCTCGCTCTACGGAGGTGGGGGCAAGAAGGAGCGGGGCGAGGGGCGTTCGGCGGGGCTCGGGGCGTCGGCGCCGTCGGTCGCGCGATGGCTCGGGGACATCAGGACGTACTTCCCCTCGTCCGTCGTGCAGGTCATGCAGCGCGACGCCATCGACCGGCTCGGCCTGTCGGCGCTGCTCCTGGAGCCGGAGATGCTGGAGGCCGTCGAGGCGGACGTACACCTGGTGGGCACGCTGCTCTCGCTGAACAAGGCGATGCCCGAGACCACGAAGGAGACCGCGCGGGCCGTCGTGCGGAAGGTGGTCGACGACCTGGAGAAGAAGCTCGCCACCCGCACCCGGGCCACCCTCACCGGCGCCCTCGACCGCAGCGCCCGCGTCAGCAGGCCGCGCCACCACGACATCGACTGGAACCGCACGATCGCGGCCAACCTCAAGAACTACCTGCCCGAGTACAGGACGGTGGTCCCCGAACGGCTCATCGGGTACGGGCGGGCCGCGCAGTCGGTGAAGAAGGAGGTCATCCTCTGCATCGACCAGTCCGGTTCGATGGCGGCGTCCGTCGTCTACGCCTCCGTGTTCGGCGCGGTGCTCGCCTCGATGCGGTCCATCAGCACACGGCTCGTCGTGTTCGACACGAACATCGTGGACCTGACGGACCAGCTGGACGACCCCGTGGACGTGCTGTTCGGCACGCAGCTCGGCGGCGGCACCGACATCAACAGGGCGCTGGCGTACTGCCAGTCGCAGATCACCCGGCCCGCGGAGACCGTCGTCGTCCTCATCTCCGACCTCTACGAAGGCGGCATCCGCAACGAGATGCTGAAGCGGGTCGCGGCGATGAAGGCGTCCGGGGTGCAGTTCGTGACGCTGCTCGCGCTGTCCGACGAAGGGGCACCGGCGTACGACCGCGAGCACGCGGCGGCGCTCGCCGCGCTCGACGCGCCCGCGTTCGCCTGTACGCCCGACCTCTTCCCGGACGTGATGGCGGCGGCGATCGAGAAGAGGCCGCTGCCCATACCGGACATGCATACGCATCGGTAACAGGGGGCTTGCGCGACGGGCGGACTGTCGTGCGAGTATCGACGCCCCCGCCCACGCGGAGGCAGAGATTCCGCGTGCTGTGTCCGGAAGGTTGTTGTCGCCTTGGTTTCCGCAGTCGTTCAGTCCGGTACGGCGGTGCGCCTCGTGCGCGCGGTCGTCGGGCGGCGGGCGCTGCGGGTGCTTGTGCTGCTTGCGGGACTCGTCGTGCTCGGCCTCGTGTGCGGGGAGCGGGCGCGGGCGGCGGAGGGCGGCGACGCGGCGGACGTGACCGACGCGGTGCGGGGGGTGACGCGGCCCGTGGTGGAGCCCGCGGTGCGCCCCGCGCGGGATGTTGTCGATGAGGCGGCGCGGGACGCGCAAGACGCCCCGACCGCCGAGGCGTTGCCCGCGTCGCCCCGGACGCCGCGGGAGCCGACCCTGCCCCTGCCCGAGCCACGCGAGGTTTCGCCCGAGCCGAAGCAGGCGACGAAGCAGGCCTCGTCCGAGCCGAGGCAGGCCCTGTCCGGCGGCGGGCGTGTGCTTCCCGAGTCCCGGCGTGCGCCGGTCGAGCCGCGAGAGCTGTTGTCCGACGCGGGCCACCTCGTACCGAAGGCCAAGGCACTGCTCGCCGAGCCGCAGCGCGTGCTGGTCGAGCCGCAGCGCGTGCTGGTCGAGCCGCAGCGTGTACTGGCGGAGCCGCAGCGCGTGTTGCCCGAGCCGCGGCACCTGCTGCCCGAGCCCTTGCGGCCGGATGCCGGGGGCGGCGGTGCCGGGGCGACCCGGCCCGGACCCGCCGAGGCCGCGGGTGAGCACGGTGCGCGCGACGCCGACCGGGCCGGGCGTGACCGCGATGACGGTCATGGTGGACGGGGCCGCGCTGACACGGACCGGGGTGCTGCGGCGTACGGGCCGTGCCTCGACTCCTCGTACCCCTGCGGCAGTTGGAGGTCCTCGCACGGCGACGGCTCCGGCGGGAGCCGTGGCGATGAGGTGCGGGGCGGCGTCGGTGCGGCGTTCGCTGAGCACGGGACCGGTGGGGCTGAGAAGGCTCCGTTGCCCGGGCGGCCGGGCGGCTGTGTGAGTGGGCAGTCGGCGGGTGACGGGAGTTCGCAGCGTCACGCCGATCCGGGTGCGGTCCGCTGCGGCGGCCGCGGTGAGGTCCGGCTCGTGGCCGGACCGGGTGCGGCGGTCGGTGCCGCTCCGGTGCGCGACAGACACCGGGACATCCTCGAATTCCCTGGCTAGGGCGGCCCGTTCCCCGCTCGACCTGCCGCGCGGGGGCGGCATGGGTCTGCCCGCCGGTCGGAGGACCGGTTCCACAGCCAGAACGAATGCGAAGGATCCGACGACGCATGAACAAGAACATTCGCCGTTCCATTGTCATAGCCGCCGGTGTCACCGGTGCGTGGGCGCTCGGCTCGGCCGTCGCCAGCGCGGACGAACTGCCCGCGCACTCTGTCGCCGTGCCCGACCAGGCGTCCGACGCCGTCGACGACGTCAAGGTTGAGGTCGGCGACGTCCAGAAGAAGGCCCCCGTGGTGCGGGACGTCCAGGGCGCCGTGACCGACACGCGGGACAAGGTGTCCGGTGTGCGCGGCACGGTCTCGGGCGTGCAGGACCAGGTGGCCGGTGTGCAGGACAGGGTGTCCGGTGTGCAGGGCACCGTCTCCGGGGTGAAGGGCAAGGTCTCCGACGTGCGGGGCACCGTCTCCGGCGTCGAGGGCAAGGTCTCCGACGTCCGCGGCACCGTCTCCGGCGTGGACGACCAGGTCGACGTCTCCGGAGTGCGGGACCAGGTCCAGGACAAGGTGAACGTCCAGGACAAGGTGAACGTCCAGGACAAGGTGGCCGACGCCGCCCGGGGCGAGGTCGCCGACCTCGACGCGCCGGGCACCGGGGAGATCGACTACCTCTTCGGTCCCCTCTCCGCCTTCGCCCCGCAGCTCGACGGAGTGCAGAACGCCGACAGCCCCGTCGGCGACCTCGGCCCCGTCGGCGACGTCCGCGCCCCCGACGCGGACCGCACCGCCCAGCACGCCCAGGACCTCACCGCATCCACCCTCGCCACCACCGCCCCGACCGTCGAAGGCGTCTCGGACTCCGTGCTGCCGCCGGTGGCGGGGACGGCCGTCGAGGGAGTGGTCCCGGTCGCGCTCGGCGCCGTCGGGGACGCGAGCTACCTGGCGCAGGGCGTGCTCGGGGACGTGCAGCCGTTCGCGGGCGGCGTCGTCGCGGACGTGCCGCCGTTCGCGCAGACGGTCGTGGCCGACGACGCGCGGCCGTTCGCCGGGGGCGTGGTCGGGTCGGTGCGGCCGCTCGTGGAGTCGGTGACCGACCAGGTCAGCCCGGTCGTGGGCGGTGTCGGCGGCAGCGCCGACGGGCTCGTGCGGGGGGCCGTCGGCGACGTGAGCCCCTTCGCGGGCGGCGTGGTCGCCGACGTGCAGCCGTTCGCCGGGGACCTGACCGGCACGGTCGGCGCCGACGCGGGCTCCCTCGCGGGCAACGCCCTGACCGGCGCGCGGGGCGTGACGGGCGACGTCACCCCGGACTACCTGCCGGGTGGCGGCGCGACGGGCCTGCCGGTGTACGACGCGGCGTACCAGTCGACGTACAACGGCTGACCGCCCGCGCGACAGCCGCCGACGGGGCAGCCGCCGACGCGACGGCTGCCCCCCGGCCGCCCGCGCGACGGCCACCCCCGGCCGCCCACGCGACGGCCACCCCCTCGTGACCCCACGAACCCCCACATCGGCTGACCCCGAGCCACACATCAGCCGACCGGCGTACCGCGACTGATCACAACCGCAAACGCCACCCCCCGGGGCCCGCGCCGCCCTCACGACCCGAGCCGCGCGACCGCCCCACAGGCCCCGGCACGCCCGGAAACGGCGCGTGCCGGGGCTGTCCGACACGCCCGGCGGACGCGATCTGTGACCGTCATCACCGCGCAAATGTGATCTGCGATTTAGGGACGCACGTCCCACGGCGATAACCTGCGAGACGGACATGCCGCGTACCGGACTTTCGGCTACGCCTCCCTTGTGACAGCGCAGTCACGTTGCCCTTCGCGGCACGCCCACGCAGAGCACGCAGAGACTGAAGCCGCTGCACGGCGGCGCGAGATCACTGAAAAGGGACGGACGCGCGTGGACCTGTTCGAGTACCAGGCGAGGGACCTCTTCGCCAAGCACGGTGTACCGGTGCTGGCCGGTGAAGTCATCGACACGCCTGAGGCGGCGCGCGAGGCCACCGAGCGGCTTGGCGGCAAGTCGGTTGTGAAGGCGCAGGTGAAGGTCGGTGGCCGCGGCAAGGCCGGCGGCGTGAAGCTGGCCGGCGACCCGGACGAGGCCGTCGCTCGCGCGACGGACATCCTCGGGATGGACATCAAGGGCCACACGGTCCACAAGGTGATGATCGCCGAGCTGTCTCCGGAGATCGAGGCGGAGTACTACGTCTCGTACCTCCTCGACCGCACCAACCGCACCTTCCTCGCCATGGCGTCGGTGCAGGGTGGCATGGACATCGAGGAGGTCGCGGAGAAGACCCCCGAGGCCCTCGCGAAGGTCCCGGTCAACGCCGTCGAGGGCGTGACCATCGAGAAGGCCCGCGAGATCGTGGCCCAGGCGAAGTTCCCGGCCGACGTGGCCGAGGGCGTCGCCGAGGCGATGGTGACCCTGTGGGACACCTTCGTCGCCGAGGACGCGCTCCTCGTCGAGGTCAACCCGCTGGTGAAGACCACGGACGGCCGCATCCTGGCCCTGGACGGCAAGGTCTCGCTCGACGAGAACGCCGACTTCCGTCAGCCCGACCACGAGGCCCTCGAGGACAAGGACGCAGCCAACCCGCTCGAGGCTGCCGCCAAGGCCAAGAACCTCAACTACGTCAAGCTCGACGGCGAGGTCGGCATCATCGGCAACGGCGCGGGGCTCGTCATGAGCACCCTGGACGTCGTCGCGTACGCCGGTGAGAACCACGGCGACGTGAAGCCGGCCAACTTCCTCGACATCGGTGGCGGCGCCTCCGCCGAGGTCATGGCCAACGGCCTGGAGATCATCCTCGGCGACCCGGACGTCAAGTCCGTCTTCGTCAACGTCTTCGGCGGCATCACCGCCTGCGACGAGGTCGCCAACGGCATCGTGCAGGCGCTCGAGCTCCTCAAGTCCAAGGGCGAGGACGTCAGCAAGCCGCTGGTCGTGCGCCTCGACGGCAACAACGCGGAGCTGGGTCGCAAGATCCTGAGCGACGCCAACCACCCGCTGGTCCAGCGCGTGGACACCATGGACGGCGCGGCCGACAAGGCCGCCGAGCTCGCTGCGGCTGCGAAGTAAGGGACGAGGGACTCAGACCACCATGGCTATCTTCCTCAACAAGGACAGCAAGGTCATCGTCCAGGGCATGACCGGTGCCACGGGCATGAAGCACACCAAGCTCATGCTCGGTGACGGCACGAACATCGTCGGCGGTGTGAACCCGCGCAAGGCGGGCACGTCGGTCGACATCGACGGCACGGACATCCCGGTGTTCGGCACCGTCGCCGAGGCCATGGAGAAGACGGGCGCCAACGTCTCCGTCCTCTTCGTGCCGCCGGCCTTCTCCAAGGCCGCCGTCGTCGAGGCGATCGACGCGGAGATTCCGCTCGCGGTCGTCATCACCGAGGGCATCGCCGTGCACGACTCCGCCGCGTTCTACGCGTACGCGAAGTCGAAGGGCGACAAGACCCGGATCATCGGCCCGAACTGCCCGGGGCTCATCACGCCCGGTCAGTCCAACGCCGGCATCATCCCGGGCGACATCACCAAGCCGGGGCGCATCGGCCTGGTCTCGAAGTCCGGCACGCTGACGTACCAGATGATGTACGAGCTGCGTGACATCGGCTTCTCGTCGGCCGTCGGCATCGGTGGTGACCCCGTCATCGGTACGACGCACATCGACGCGCTCGCCGCGTTCGAGGCCGACCCCGAGACCGACCTGATCGTCATGATCGGTGAGATCGGTGGTGACGCGGAGGAGCGTGCGGCCGACTTCATCAAGGCCAACGTGACGAAGCCGGTCGTCGGGTACGTCGCCGGGTTCACCGCGCCCGAGGGCAAGACGATGGGGCACGCCGGTGCGATCGTGTCCGGGTCGTCCGGTACGGCTGCCGCCAAGAAGGAAGCTCTTGAGGCTGCCGGTGTGAAGGTCGGCAAGACGCCCACCGAGACGGCGAAGCTGGCTCGGGCGATCCTGGCCGGCTGACGTTCTCGCTCGCTGAAAGCGGGCCCGCGCCCCATAGGTCGGGGTGCGGGCCCGCTTTCGTTGCCCCGGGACGGGGCCGGTGTTCTGGTTCCCCGGCGCCGGGGTGGGGGTACGGGACATTGCGTTGCCCGGCACCGAGGTGCTGCGCCCACCCTTCCCCAAGCTCTCGGCTTCGCTCGAGCAGGGGAGACCCCTATCGCCCTGCGGCACGATTGCCCGCAGCACTAGCGGCAGCGGTGTCCGCAGCGGCTGCGGCCGTCGTGGTGGGGGGCTATTCCGGTTTCGGGAGCAGGCGGGCCGGGCCTCGGGTGGGTTCTTTGCGGAGCTTTTCGCGGAGGATCTCGTCCTCGTAGGACAAGGGGCCGGGGCCCATTCTCGGGGGGACGCCGCTGATGGCTCGGCCGGGGGACTGTGGGGGCTCGTAGCGGGTGGGGGCCGTGCGGACCGTGAGGGCCGTGGCGCCGATGATCAGGGCCGTGAAGGCGATGGCCGCGCGGGTCCACAGGCGGGCCCGGCGCTCGCTGCCGATGCGGACGCGGGCCGGGCGCGGCACCACCAGGCGTTCGGTGCTGCCGAGCGCGCCGAGGTGCTCGTGCAGTACCTCGGGCGGCTCGTCGGCGGCACGCAGGTGCTCGGCGACGGCCTCGCGCGCGTGCAGCAGCCGGCTCGCCGCGGCCGGAGTGCTCGCCTCCGTCTCGGCCGCGGTCTCGGGCAGGCCGAGCCCCACGCCGTCGTAGAGGAGCAGCGTGCGGCGCTGCGTGGGCGGCAGGTCGAGGAGCGCGGTGAGCAGGGCGCGGTGCGTCTCCTCGGCGGGCGGTACGTCAGGGCCGCGGTGCGCCGGGCGGAACCGGTGCCACGGGGAGAGCGCGTACTCGTGTGCGGCCGCCCGTACCCAGCCCGCCGGGTCCCGGTCCACGGCCACCTCGGGCCAGCGTTCCCAGGCCAGTTGGAAGGCGCGCTCCACGGATTCCCGGGCGAGCGCGCGGCGGCCGGTGAGGGCGTAGGTCTGGCGTACGAGGGCGGGGGCGGTGCGGGCGCAGAGGGCGTCGAAGGCGGCTTCGGCGGTCGGACGCTCGTCGGCCGAGGCGGAGCCCGTCGCCGCCCGCGCCGCGGCCCGGGCCTCCGCTTCCGCCTCCGCCTCGACCCGCGCCTCGGCCAGCTCCCGGGCCCTGGCCCGCTCCTCGGCCCGCGCCTCGGCCTCCGCCTGCACCTGCGCGAGGGTCGGCACGCCGGGCCGCGCCTGGGCCTCGGGCCGGTCGTGCGTCGCCTTGGCCTGGGCCTCGGGCCGGACCCGCGCCGCCTCGGCCTGGGCCTCGGGCCGGACCTCCGCAGCCTCGGCCTGGGCCTCGGCCCGGTCCCGCACCTCGGCCCGTTCCCCACCCCGCCCCGCCGCCGAGCCCCCCACCGCCCCGTCCACCGAGGCCCCCGCCAAGGCCCCCTCCACCAACCCCTCCAAGAAGCGGGCATAAGCCACCCGCCGTTCCCCTCGTGGGTGGGTGCGGCCCGATTCCCACGCGCGGACGGTCTCCCGGCTGACGCCGATGCTCGCGGCGACCTCGGCCTGGGTCAGGGACTTCGCCTCGCGGAGTCTGCGGCGTTCCTTGGGGGTCGGCAGTGGGACGGCAGGGCGCTGGGACATGGCTAGCCGATCCGTCGCACGAAAAAGTACATAAACGTATCTTGAGCGACACATCCGGCATTCGCCCGTTACGCGATGAAAGCGCGTGTCGTTGGGAGCATGGCCGCGTGACCGACATGACCGACCCTGGTTCATTCACGCTCTACCGGAAGCAGACGGCGCCCGGCCTCGGCACCTGCGTCATCGGCGGGGCGATCGCCGCCGGGCTCGGCCTCGGCGCGTTCGCGGTCCTGGTGATGGCCCTGTGGATCAGCTCGCCGTACCCCGACAGCGGGCCGGGCGGTGCGCTGCACGTGGCGGCCGCGCTGTGGCTCCTCGCGCACGGCACGGAGCTGGTCCGCACCGAGACGCTGTCCGGGGTGCCCGCGCCGGTGGGCGTCACCCCGCTGCTGCTGCTCGCCCTGCCCGCCTGGCTGGTGCACCGCGCCGCGCGGGACGCGGCGGACCCCGACGAGCGGGCGCTCGGCGCACGCACCGCGTGGGCGGGCGTCGTCGGCGGTTATCTGCTGGTCGCGACGGCGGCGGCGGTGTACGCGGCGGGCGGCGAGCTGCGCCCCTCCTGGCCCAGCGCGGCGGCGCACGTGCCGCTGCTCGCCGTGGCGGCGGCCGGGTTCGGCGTGTGGACGGCGCACGGCCGGCCGCCGGGGCCGCTGCCGGACGCGGTGCGGCGTGCGGCGGCCGCGCTGCCGGTGCCCGCGGCGGTACGTCGTCTCTTCGCGCCCGAACGCCTCCTCGGCGCGGCCCGCGCGGCCGTCGCGGGGACGGCGGTCCTGGTGGGCGGGGGAGCGCTGCTCGTCGGGGTCTCGGTGGTGCTGCACGGCGGCCCGGTGCGGGAGTCGTTCCTGACGCTGACCACGGTGTGGTCGGGGCGCTTCGCGGTGCTCCTGCTGGCGCTGGCGCTGGTGCCGAACGCCGCGGTGTGGGGTGCGGCGTACGGCCTCGGGCCCGGGTTCGTCCTGGGTACGGGCACGGTCGTGGCGCCGCTCGACGCGGCCGCCGCCCCGATGCTGCCCCCGTTCCCGCTTCTCGCCGCCGTACCGGAGGCCGGTCCGGGATCGCCCCTGACCTGGGCGGTCGGGGTGGTGCCCGGGGTGGCCGGATGCGTGCTCGGCTGGTTCGCGGCGCGGGCGGCGACGGCCGGGGAGTCCGCCTGGTCGGCGGGCCGGACGGCGGCGGGTGCCGGGACGGCGGCGGTGCTGTGCGGTGGCGCGTGCGCGGCCCTCGCGGCTCTGGCCGGGGGGCCGCTGGGGGCCGAGACCCTGGCGGAGTTCGGCCCGGTGTGGTGGCTCACGGGCCTGGCCGCGGTGGCGTGGACGGGGGTCGCGGGGGTGCCGGTGGCGCTGGGGGTGCGGTGGTGGCGGCTGCGGGTCCGGGCGCGGGCGCAGGCGGCCGTCGAGGCGGAGCGGGCGCGGGTGGAGGGGATGGCGGCGGGCCGGCAGGAGGGCGACGCGGAGGGCAGGCGGGGCCGGAGGTTCGGGCGTTGGGTGGCGGGGCTGTGGCGCGGGCGCAGGCGCGGGCGCGGGCGGAAGGCCGCCGAGGGGGAGGCGGTGGCCGGGCTGGTGCCCGGCGGGGCGGCCGGAGTGGTGGCTGCCCGTACGGAGTCGGTGCCGGAGGCGAGCGCGACGCCCACGACGGGCGCGGCACCCACGACCGACCCCGCGCCCACGACCGACCCCGCGCCCACGACCGACCCCCTGCCCCACGCCGACGTCGCACCCCCCACCGACCTCGCACCCCCCACCACCACCCTCCCCGACACAACCCCACCGACCACCCCCGGCCCCCTCCCCTCACCCCCACTCCCCGCCGCACCCCCACCCCCACCCCCACCCCCACCCGCGACCTTCGAGCCCTACGACTTCCTCCCCGACCCGGGCCGCGACACCTAGCCGAGACACCTGGCCGCGACACCTGGCCCCGACGCCCTCCGGCGGACGTTGATCGGCGCTCCGGAATTCGTGTACGATCTTGGTGTAACTTCGGTGCACAGCACGGGAGTCGCGCGTCTGTGGTCCAAGGAAAGACGCCCATCATCCGATGGGAAATGTAGGTGCAAGGCCTGCCGGGCGCTCCAGAGACGAAGGGCCCCTCACTCCACGAGTGAGGGGCCCTTCGCCGTTGCCGCACGACGGCCGTACCAGCGCGACGGCTCCCCCACGCATCCGTGGGGGAGCCGGTTCACCATCCGGACGGCGCCTGCCTCAGGCCCGGTGCGTCATCAGTCCCGGTCGGTGAGAAGCGGCCGCAGCTCCTTCGGCAGCAGGTCCTCGCACTCCTGCCGGGACTGGTTCGTCAGCGCGTCGTCACGGCACGTGTAGTAGTCCCGGTAGATCAGCTGCGCGGCGAACGTGGCGAGCACCATGGCCAGCGCCAGCGAGGCCGTCACCAGGCCGCTGATCGCCGCCGTGGTCTGCGGCCGTCCTCCGGCCCGCGCGGGCCGCGACCCGCCGGCCGCGCCGTTCCCCCCGGCCCCGCCCTGCGCCCCCGCCGCGCCGACCGGCGCCGGAGCCGTCGGGTCCGGCAGCTTCGGCTTGGCCCGCAGCGCGCTGATGGCCCAGTGGAGACCGAGCGCGCCGAGCAACAGCGCCACGTACCGCCAGCCGAAGAGCGCGAAGAAGAAGGCCCACATGCCGGAGAGCAGGGCGTAGCGGGCGCGCCGCTGGGCCGGGTCGGTCGGGTCCCAGCGCATGCCGCCGCCGCCCTGCCCGTTCGAGCCCGAGCCGGAACCCTCGGGGCCCTGGCTGCCGGGGCGCTCGCCGAAGCCGCCGCCGGACGACCGCCCGGGCTGCCGGTCGCTCCACTGGCTGCCCCACGGTGACTCGCCGCCGCCGGAGCCGTCGGAACCGTCGCCGCCGGACCCGTTCGCGGGCCGTCGCGGCTGCCACGGCCGCTCGGGCGTGCCCTCGGGCGGCGGCGCGAACGGATTGTCCTCGGAGGACCCGTTGCCGGAGCCGCCGGACGTACCGGAACCACCGGAGCCCCCGGACGCACCGGAGCCCCCGGAACCACCGGGCGCACCGGACCCCTCGGAGCCCCGAGGCGGCGACGAAGGCTGTCCGCCCCCGTCCCGCAGCAGTGTCGACCCGTCCCGCCCCCCGCGTGTCGGGCCGGACGCGCCCTCCGCGAGGGACGGGCCGTCCGCGAGGGGCGGGCCGTACGCGAAGGACGGTGGGAGGCGGAGGCTGCGGTCCGGCATCAGGTGTGCGTCTTCCCCTTGGTAGAGCCCGGCCCCTGGGCAGAGACTCGTCGTGTGGAACCCGGCGGCCCGGCGGAGCCGGGCAACTCGGCGATGGAGCTTGGCTACTGACTGTTCAGGCGGCTGCCCCCACAGACGCTACCTTCCGGCCGCGCCCCCGTCCCGTGAGGGGCCGCCCGGTGTGCCGGTATCGTTGCTGACGGTCGGCCGCTTCGTAGGGTTCCCCGTATCGGGGAGTACGAAGCCTTCGTACGACCGTACAAAGAGCACTCCCGAGAAAGGGCCCCGCCGTGGCCAAGGCCAAGCGCCTCGTCGTGCTGGTCTCCGGATCAGGTACGAATCTGCAGGCACTGCTCGACGCCGTCGCGGAGCACGGGGCCGACGCCTACGGCGCCGAGATCGTGGCCGTCGGCGCCGACCGGACCGGCATCGCGGGCCTGGATCGCGCCGAGCGCGCGGGCCTGCCGACGTTCGTGTGCCGGGTGAAGGACTACGCGAGCCGTGACGAGTGGGACCGCGCGCTCGCCGATGCCACCGCGGCGTACGAGCCGGACCTGGTCGTCTCGGCCGGATTCATGAAGATCGTCGGGAAGGAATTCCTGGCCCGGTTCGGCGGGCGCACGGTGAACACGCACCCTGCCCTGCTGCCCAGTTTTCCGGGGGCCCACGGCGTGCGCGACGCACTCGCGTACGGCGCGAAGGTCACCGGCTGCACCGTCCACTTCGTCGACGACGGCGTCGACACCGGCCCGATCATCGCGCAGGGCGTGGTGGACATCAGGGCCGAGGACGACGAGAGCGCGCTCCACGAGCGCATCAAGGAAGTCGAGCGAGGACTGCTCGTCGACGTCGTGGGGCGCCTGGCCCGCGACGGCTTCTCGATTGAGGGACGAAAGGTAGTTATCCCGTGACCGCCGAAGGTACGGCCACCGCCGAAGGAACGCAGCGCCCCATCAAGCGCGCACTCATCAGCGTCTACGACAAGACCGGCCTGGAAGACCTCGCGCGCGGGCTCCACGACGCGGGCGTCGAGCTCGTCTCGACCGGCTCCACCGCCGCGCGGATCGCCGCCGCGGGCGTGCCGGTCACCAAGGTCGAGGACCTGACCGGCTTCCCCGAGTGCCTGGACGGCCGGGTCAAGACGCTGCACCCGCGCGTGCACGCCGGCATCCTCGCCGACCTGCGCCTTGAGGACCACCGGCGGCAGCTCGCCGAGCTCGGCGTGGAGCCGTTCCAGCTCGTCGTCGTGAACCTCTACCCGTTCAAGGAGACCGTCGCCTCCGGCGCGACGCCCGACGAGTGCGTGGAGCAGATCGACATCGGCGGCCCCTCGATGGTCCGCGCCGCCGCCAAGAACCACCCCTCCGTCGCGGTCGTCACCAGCCCCGCGCGCTACGACGCCGTGCTCGCCGCGGTCCGCGCGGGCGGCTTCGACCTGGACGCGCGCAAGCGGCTCGCAGGCGAAGCGTTCCGGCACACCGCCGCGTACGACGTCGCCGTGGCGTCCTGGTTCGCCGACGGCTACGCGGCCGCCGACGCCTCCGGCTTCCCCGAGTTCCTCGGCTCGACGCACGCGCGCAAGAACGTGCTGCGCTACGGCGAGAACCCGCACCAGGGCGCGGCCCTGTACACGGACGGCCGCGGCGGTCTCGCCGAAGCCGTGCAGCTGCACGGCAAGGAGATGTCGTACAACAACTTCACGGACACGGACGCCGCCCGCCGTGCCGCGTACGACCACGACGACCCGTGCGTCGCGATCATCAAGCACGCCAACCCGTGCGGCATCGCCATCGGCGGGAACGTCGCCGAGGCGCACCGCAAGGCGCACGCCTGTGACCCGCTGTCCGCGTTCGGCGGCGTCATCGCCGTGAACCGGCCGGTCACCAAGGAGATGGCCGAGCAGGTCGCCGACATCTTCACCGAGGTCATCGTCGCGCCCGACTACGAGGACGGCGCGCTCGAAGCCCTCAGCAAGAAGAAGAACATCCGCGTCCTGCGCGCCCCGCAGGCGCCCTCGGCCCCGGTCGAGGTCAAGCCGATCGACGGCGGCGCGCTGCTCCAGGTCACCGACCGGCTCCAGGCCGACGGCGACAACCCGGCCAACTGGACCCTCGCCACCGGCGACGCCCTCTCCCCGGGCGAGCTGGCCGAACTCGCCTTCGCCTGGCGGGCCTGCCGCGCGGTGAAGTCCAACGCGATCCTGCTCGCCAAGGACGGGGCCTCCGTCGGCGTCGGCATGGGACAGGTCAACCGCGTCGACTCCGCGAAGCTCGCCGTCGAGCGCGCCGGCGAGGAGCGGGCCCGCGGCTCCTTCGCGGCGTCCGACGCGTTCTTCCCCTTCCCGGACGGCCTGGAGGTCCTCACCGACGCGGGCGTCAAGGCGGTCGTCCAGCCCGGCGGCTCGGTCCGCGACGAACTGGTCGTGGAGGCGGCGAAGAAGGCGGGCGTGACGATGTACTTCACGGGGACGCGGCACTTCTTCCACTGAGCGGGCACGGCACCGGACGCGGGCGCCGCACCCTCGGACCTCCGAGGTGGGCGGCGCCCGCGCCTTGTCCCACCATCGGTGGCACGAGGGGGCTCACCCGGAGCCCTCCCGCTCAATGGGGGTTTGACATGCGCGTTCGGTACAAGAAGGCACTCGTCGGTTCGGCGGCCGTGGCACTGCTCGGCGCGGGCGTCGGCTTCTCGCCCGCCGCTCACGCGGAGCCGACCGGGGCCCGAGGGGGATGCGGGGAGAACTTCAACCCGACGGTTCCGGGCGGGAAGGCGCACTGGGAGCTGACCTGCTCGGGCGGGAAGATCACGATCGAGGGCACCGTCACCGACACCAGGAACGACGGCAAGTGCGTCAAGGTGAAGGCGCAGATGCCGAACGGCGACACGAAGCGGAGCAAGGCCGCGTGCCCCAAGGGGGACAAGGAGAAGTACAAGTGGAGCGGTAGGGGCAGCAAGATCAACGCCCAGGTGTACACGTACGACGTGTAGCCCCGTGCTCGGTTCCGTGCGCCGTCAGCAGCGTTCGACCCAGCGGTGGGAGCGGGGAGCGTAGCTGCCCTCGAGGTTGCCCTGTGTGTTGACGCGGGTGCAGCCGGTTCGGCTGGTCCTGCGTTCGCGGTCGTAGCCGCTGGGGACGTAGTCGGTGCCGCGCCAGTACGCCACGTCGTGGTTCTCCTTCGACTCCTGGTCGTTGTTGAAGACGGACTTCACCGGGCGGGCGTCGGTCCAGCGGCATGTCTCGCCGCCCGTGAGCCAGTTCGGGTCGTCGCCGCGCCAACTGCACATGTCCCCGTTGCCGTTGCGCTCGCTGAAGAAGCACACGGAACCCACCGGACACCGGTGGTAGCCGTAGGAGACGGGCCAGTTGCTGTAGACGGCGCCCGCCGCGGCGAGCGAGAGCGCCAGGGCCCCGGCCACCCACGCGGTGCGCCGGGCCCTCGGCGTACGGGGCCGGGGCAGCCCCCGGGGCCGCCACGACCGGGGCGCCCGCGCGGCCCGTTCCACCCGCCGCAGCAGCGCCGCCGTGGCGTACGGCGGCCGTTCGCCGTGGGCGCGGGCCAGGCACCGGCACAGGACGTCCCGCCACTCCGCGGGCAGCGCGGGGGACAGACGCAGCTCCTCGGCGCCGCGCGCGTACCGGATCGCCGCGTCCCTGCGGGTGGCCGGGGTGCCGCCGGGCAGCGGGTAGGAGTCGGTGAGCACGACGTGGGCGAGGACGCCGAAGGCCCACAGGTCGGCGGTGGGCCGGATGCGGGTGCCGCGCTCGCTGACGTCGGGCCACAGCAGCTCGGGCGGGGTGTGGTCGGGCGTGGCGAAGGCCGCGGAGTAGGCGTGGGTGCCCTCCAGCTCGGCGGCCGTCTGGAAGTCGGCGAGCCGCACGGAACCGTCCTTGAGGACCAGCACGTTGGCCGGCTTCAGGTCGCCGTGCACCCAGCCCGCCCGGTGCAGCTGGTGCAGCCCCTCGCAGACCTGGGCGAGCAGCGCGGGCCCGCGCCGCGGCACCGGCGAGCGCTCCAGGAGCCCGGCGAGGGACTCCTCCGCCTCTTCGAGTACGAGGACGGTGGCGCCGTCGAGGTCGGGGCGGGCCGGGTCGTCGACGGTCAGGACCTCGTACATCCGGATCAGTCGGGGCGACCGGAGTCTGCTGAGGAGGGTGATCTCGCGTTCGGCGAGTTCGCGCAGCTGCCGCAGGCCACGGGGGGTGTGGGCGGTGGGCAGGAACTTCAGCGCGGCACGCGCGGGCAGGGCGTCCGACCCCGTGGCGCGCCGGGCCGCGTACACGCTGCTGAACGCCCCGGTCCCCAGGGGCTCGCGCACCTCCCAGGACCCGACCCGGTAGCCCGTGGGCACGGCACGGGGGCCTCGGGTCACCGCGGCACCTCCGTCGCTCCGGCGGCCAGGACGTCCAGGTCGTCCTCGCGCACGAGGTCGAAGCGCAGGGCGAGCCCGACGAGGGTCTCCTTCTTGCCGTTCAGGCGCGGGCCCTGGTCGGCCGATGCCGGGTCGGGCTTGAGGCGCAGCTTCACCGCCAGGTAGTCGATGTTCCACTGCACGGCGGCCCGGTTCGCCCCCGGCCAGATCGGGGCCAGGCGGGCCGTGACCTGGTCGACGGTGGGAGCGGGGGCATGCGGGGCGCCGCGCAGGCGGGGTTCGCAGAGGGCGGCGAGGACGGCGAAGTAGCGCTTGGTGGGGTCGAGGCCGAAGGCCGGGCGGGTGGTGGTGCCGTCGGGCCCGGGGCCGCCGGGCGCGTAGTCGTGCCGGGGCGCCCACACGTCGAAGTGCAGGAGTTCGCCCGCGGCGGGCAGGACGACGCGGGCGAACTCGAACGGCACCGGCGCGTCCAGGCGCCCCGGGGCGACCTTGATGTGCTCGCCCGCGCCCTCCGGGTTCTCCACCGCGTACGTCTGGTGGGCGCTGAGGTTGCTCAGGACCCAGAAGGTGCCCTGCGCGGTGATCTCACCGGCGGCGCGGGACACCCCCTCGTGCGCGAGGACCAGGTCGTTGCTCCCGGGCCGCCGCCCGAACCGCAGCCGCTCCCCGGGCGCGAGCCGGACCTGTTCCCCGTGGCCCGCTCCCGGCACCACGATCACGCTGTCTCCGGACATGACGTGTCCTTCCCCCGAAGTCCCCGTGCTTCCCCGCCGCACAGGGTAGGGAGAAGCGGCCCCGGAGATAAGGCGACGGGCCGCAACTCCCGTGCGGAAAACGGGGAGTTGCGGCCCGACGGGCGGTTTCGCGCGATGCCGTGCGGCACCGGGAGGACGCCGTGCCGTGCGGTGCTGCCGCGGTGCGGGTCAGCCCTTGATGACGACGGTGCCGCAGACCTTGTCGGCGAACGTCTGCTTCTTGTCGTCCCACAGCGGCCACAGCCAGCCGATGTAGATCGGGAGGCTGTCCAGGAAGTGGGCGAGCCTGCGCACGAACGCCATGCCGACGCCGACGGGCCGCCCGTCCAGCTCGCGCAGCAGCCGGATGCCGACGGCCTTCTTGCCGATGGTCTGGCCGGTCCTGCCCTCCTGGATCAGCTGGTAGACCGCGAACGCGATGATCGCGAGGACGCCGACGAGGATGAGGACGATTCCGGCGCCGCGCCCGCCCACCGCGGCACCGATGCCGATGATGGCGTAGACGAGGCCGAAGACCAGGCCGTCGATGAGGAGCGCGCCTGCGCGCAGGCCCCAGTGCGCCAGCTCCGGGCGGGGCGCGTACCCGCTCGGGTCGTAGCCGTGGCCCGGCTGCTGTTGCTGCGGGTAGGCGCCGTACGGGGACTGGCCGGGGGCGGGCTGCGGGTAGGGCGCGTAGCCCTGGCCGGGGTAGCCGCCCTGCGGCGGCACGCCCTGCGGGGGCTGCTGCGGGTAGCCGTAACCGGGCCCCTGGCCGGGCTGGGGCTGCTGGGGCGGCGGCCCGTAGGGGTTGCTCATGGTGGGGATTCCTCCGTCGGGGACTGCGTGCGGGGACTGCGCGGCACGCGCGGAGGAAACGTTCACAGGAGCGTCGGTCCCCCCGACACCGGCCGCGGCACTGTGGCCCTCATGCTTCTTCAGCGCCGTCGTGTTTGTCCAGCCAGCTCACCGAACGTTGTGCGAGTGCAATCGTGGGCGACGGCTGCGGCCCCGGATTGGTACGCGGGCGGGCTCATCCGCGAGGATGGGGGCATGACCGCCCAGATTCTCGATGGCAAGGCCACCGCAGCAGCGATCAAGTCCGAACTGACCGCCCGCGTGGCGGCCCTGAAGGAAAAGGGCGTGACGCCCGGCCTCGGCACTGTCCTGGTCGGCGACGACCCCGGCAGCCAGAAGTACGTGGCGGGCAAGCACCGCGACTGCGCGCAGGTCGGCATCGCCTCCATCCAGCGCGAACTGCCCGCGACCGCCTCCCAGGAGGAGATCGAGGCCGTCGTGCGCGAGCTGAACGACGACCCGGCGTGCACCGGCTACATCGTGCAACTGCCGCTGCCCAAGGGCATCGACGAGAACCGCATCCTGGAGCTGATGGACCCGGCCAAGGACGCCGACGGACTGCACCCCACCAACCTGGGCCGCCTCGTCCTGAACGAGCCCGCGCCGCTGCCCTGCACCCCGTACGGGATCATCCGGCTGCTGCGGCAGCACAACGTGGAGATCAAGGGCGCCGAGGTCGTGGTCGTCGGCCGCGGTGTCACCATCGGCCGTCCGATGCCGCTGCTGCTCACGCGGAAGTCGGAGAACGCGACGGTGACGCAGTGCCACACCGGCACCCGTGACCTCGCCGCGCACCTGCGGCGCGCCGACATCATCGTGGCGGCGGCCGGGGTGCCGCACCTCATCAAGGCCGAGGACGTGAAGCCCGGCGCCGCCGTGCTCGACGTCGGCGTCTCGCGCGACGGCAACGGAAAGATCGTCGGCGATGTCGAGCCCGCCGTCGCCGAGGTCGCCGGATGGATCTCGCCCAACCCGGGCGGTGTCGGCCCGATGACCCGTGCCCAGCTCCTCGTCAACGTCGTCGAGGCCGCGGAACGTGCCGCCGCCGAGGACTGAGCGGGGGAAGGGTGACCCCATGAACGTAGAGGCGAAGGACGGCTCCCCGGATCCGTCCCAGGGCGCGCCCGCGGCCACGGACCCGGACGCGTCGGCGGAGCGTGACTCGTCGGCCGCGTCCGGCGAGCCCACCGCCAAGGGTGCCGTCAGCGCCCCCGGGCCCGACGGTGAGCCCCGCAAGGTGTCCCGGCGGTTCCCGCTGTTCACGCGGGACACCGCGCGGCCCGAGGGCGGCGGGCGTGCCGCCTCGGGGGACGCGCCCGCGCCCGCGCGGCAGTGGCCGCTGCTCAGCGTGGTGTCGCTGGTCGGCCTCGGGCTGTTCCTGACCGCCCTCGACGTGTTCCGCGTCGGCACGATACTGATCGGGGTCGCGCTGCTCGCGGGGGCCGTGATGCGCTGGTGGCTGCCGCGCGTCGGCATGCTGGCGGTGCGCTCGCGGTTCACGGACATGGTGACGTACGGCGGTCTCGGGCTTGCGATCGTGCTGCTCTCGATGATGGCGCAGCCGAATCCGTGGCTGGAGATCCCGTTCCTCGACGACACGCTGCACTTCACGATCAGCAGCTAGCCGGAGTGCGGCCGCCTTCGGGCGGCCCTCGGCACACACCAACGGCCCGTACTCGCCAGGAGAGTACGGGCCGTTGGCCGTGGGGGCAGGGGGTGGTGCGATCGGCTGCGGGCCCGTTCCTCCGTGCGCCCCTGCACGAAGCCGCATGCCTCAGTGGTCTGTAGTTGTCTGCGGGGCGCAGGCCCGGTCCCCCGTGCAAACCCCCGTTTGCAGGCCCGCGCCCCCTTCCCCCGGCGCGCCGTTTCAAGGCGGCGCGGGCGGTGGTGCTGAGCCAAGAACTTACGCGGCGGCGGGAGTGCCCGTCGTCCCGTGCCGGGTTGACGTTGCCGTACGACTCCGGTCGTAGACGATCGCGGTCTACAACTTCCGCGGTACGGCGAACGATGGACGTATACCGCTGGGTATGCGGGCTACGCTGCGGCGATGCGCCTCCGTCCGTTCACCGTCGACGTGCTGCTCGCCCTCGGGCAAGTGGCTCTGCTGGCGTTGATCGGCCCCGAGGCCGCGGCGGTCGGCTGGTCCGATCTGGACCTGCGGGGCTACTGCCTCGCGCTGCTCGTGATCGCGCCGACCGCGTTCCGCTCGAAGGCGCCGCTGCTCGTCTGCCTCGTGACGTACGCGATCTGGACCGTGTACGTCCTCGCCGGCTACTGGCCCGTGGTGACGTCGTTCGGACCGATGCTCTGCCTCTACACGGTCGCCCTGCAACGCCAGACCCGCACCACCGGCGTGTGCGCGGCGCTGCTCTCCGCGATCTGGGTGCTCGGCAGCCTGGTGAGCCAGGACCACGCCTCGGTGCCGTCGGTGGCGGCGCAGGCCCTCGGCATCAACGCCCTGGTGTGGCGGATGGGATACCTGGCACGGCGCTCCGCCGAACTCGCCCGCAAGACCCGCGCCGAGCAGCAGGAGCGGGCCCGGCACGCCGTCGTGGAGGAGCGCGGGCGGATCGCGCGGGAGCTGCACGACGTCGTCGCCCACCACATGTCGGTGATCTCCGTGCAGGCGGGGCTCGCCAAGTTCGTCTTCGACTCCGACGCCAAGACCGCGCGCACGGCCCTCGGCACCATCTCCGGCACCAGCACCGAGGCCCTGGAGGAGATGCGGCGCATGCTGCGGGTGCTGCGCGCCCAGGACGACGACGGCGACGTCCCGGACGCGCCGATGCCGGGCCTCGCCCGCATCGGGGACATGACGGACCGGGTCAGGGCGGGCGGGGTGCCCGTCGAGTTCCGGGTCACGGGGACGCCGCGGCCGATCGCGCCCGGCGTCGAGCTGTGCGCGTACCGCGTGGTGCAGGAGGCCCTGACCAACGTCCTGAAGCACGCGCGCCAGGCCAGCGCGACCGTGGAACTGAACTACCACCGTGACCACATCGAGGTGTCCGTCACCGACAATGGGGAGGGGGTGATTCCGGACAGAGTGAGGAGCCCTGGTGGACATGGGTTGATCGGTATGCGCGAACGGGCCAAGCTCTACGGCGGAACGATCAGCATCGGCCCGCGCAGCGTGGGAGGGTTCGCCGTGAGACTGACCCTGCCGACGTCGGCACGGGCCGCACCGCCAGGAGACGACACCACCGAATGAACCCGAGCCACATAAAGGTGCTCGTCGTGGACGACCAGTTCCTCATCCGCGCCGGGCTCGTCGGTGTGCTCCGGGCCGCGCCCGGGATCGAGGTCGTCGGAGAGGCGGGCGACGGCGCCGAGGCCGTGGAACTCGCGGCCGCCACCCGTCCCGACGTGGTCCTCATGGACATCCGCATGCCCGGCATGAACGGCATCACGGCCACCGAGCGCATCCTCGCCGAGGCCGCCGAGCCGCCGCCCCGCATCCTGGTCCTCACCACCTTCGACCTCGACGAGTACGTGTACGGGGCGCTGCGCGCGGGCGCCGCCGGGTTCCTGCTCAAGGACTCCGGGCCCGAGCGGCTGCTCGCGGCGGTGGCCGCCGTCGGCAGCGGGGACGCGCTGTTCGCGCCGAGCGTCACCCGTCGCCTCGTGGAGGCCTTCGCGGTGCGTTCCGGGGCCGCGCCCGCCGGGGAGCCGCCGCCGGACCTCGCCGCGCTCACTGGCCGCGAGCTGGAGGTCCTGAAGCTGATCGCGCGGGGCCTGTCCAACGCGGAGATAGCAGACCGCCTCTACATCAGCGAGGCCACGGTCAAGACGCATCTGAACCGCACCATGAACAAACTCGACCTGGACACCAGGGCCCAGGCGGTGGTGATCGCCTACGAGACGGGCCTGGTGACCCCGGGCGCGGGCCTCTGACCCCGCGCACCCGCCGCGCCGCGCACACCGGACGGCGGCCCGTCCTCCCCCCGTGGGAGCACGGACCGCCGTCCGCCGCGTGGGCCCTGGGTCAGCAGGTCACGGTCTTGTCGTAGGAGCCGAAGCCCCAGGTGTAGCGCGCCCAGTGCCGGGGCGGCAGGGTGAAGCAGCGCGAGTCGGGGCCGAACTTGACGACGACCTTCACGCGCATGGTGCGGCCGCAGTAGTTGGTCACGGTGGCGGTCCGGCCCCTGACCGTCCGCTGGACGCAGGCGGGCGCGGTGCCCTGCGGCGAGACGTCCGCGGTGCGGGCCGCCGAGGACGCGTCCGAGGACCCCGAGGACCCCGATGACGACGTCGGGGCGGCGGGCGCGGCCGACGCCGAGGGGGCCAGGGCGAGGCCGCCGCCCAGGATCGCGGCGGCCGCGATGCCGACGGCGGCGGTCCGCGCGAGGCCGCCCGTGCGGTGCGGGGCCCGCCAGCCGGTGTCCTGTTCGCCCTCCGCAGGGGTGGGCGCGGTGCTGTTGGTCATGTGAACTCCCCGTGGTGTCGGTCCGGCGGCCGGTCCGGGACGGCCCGTGCCGGCCGTCGTGCGGTACCGACTCTGCCGATCCGAACCGGTCAACATCCAGGGCGGTGGGACGAGTTGGGCCGTCCCGCGCGCCGACCTGCGGGGACGCGTCGAGCGGTGACACCGCCGTGGGACGTTCCGCGCGCCAGGAGTGGCCTTTTCGGACGCCTGGGACGAACGCCGGGGAACCGGAATTGGTGCATCCGCCATCTAACCGGGCGCAGGGGGCGATTCGCCTCGGGGGACCTTGTCACGCGTATGGAGTGAACATGCCGCGTTGGAAAGAGCTGCCCGCGTCGCTGGGGGAGCAGGAACGCCGACTGGCGGTCCAGTTACGGCGGATGAAGGACCGCAGCGGCCTCAGTCTGACCTCACTGGCCACCAGGACCTCGTACAGCCGCTCCTCCTGGGAGCGCTATCTCAACGGCAAGAAGCCGGTGCCGCGCGCGGCCGTCGAGCAACTGTCCCGGGTGTGCGGCACGGAGCCGACGCGCCTGCTCGTGCTGTACGAGGTGGCGCAGGAGGCACGGGTCTCGGCGGGCGCGGGGCCGGGCCGCGCGGCCGGGGGGACGGCGACCGCACCGGCCCCGGCACCCGCACCGGCGCCCGAGACCGCACGCGCGCCGGACCCCGCGCCACCCACGACGCCCGAGCCCGCATCCGGATCCACGCCCGGACCCGCACTCCGCACCGTGCGCCTGCGCACCGCGTTCGCCGCGCTGGCGCTCGCCGTGGCCGCCGCGTTCGCGGGCGGCCTGTTCGCGGGCCGGGCCTGGGAGGGCGCGGACGGCGATGCGCGCGGCGCGTACGAGAAGGGCCGCGCGTACGGATGCGGGGACGGCCGCGAGGACGGGGTGCGGTACGCCGGGCACAGCAGGACCAGGGACGCGATCCTCGACCGGGGCGACGACGGCTGGGAGGTGGTCGAGGTCCAGTGCCTGCTGCGCGGGCACGGCTTCGGCGCGGGGGCGGCGGACGGTACGTACGGCGACAGCACGAAGGCGGCGGTGCGGCGCTTCCAGTGGGCGCGGGGGCTCGTGGACGACGGGATCGTCAGGCCGGAGACGTGGGGGGAGTTGCGTAAGTGAGCGGGGCGAGGAGGGCCTGAGCGGGCGGTATCCGGCGGAATCCGGCCATCCGCTGACGGCGCCCGAGGGCTCGGGTCGCCGGTGACCATGGCGCGCCCGCCCCTCGTGGGCGGTGGCGACGAGGGGCTCTTCTCCCTCAGGGTGCGGACGAACACGCAGGTGGCGGACGTGAGACGGCGCCCGTCCTCTCCCCCGTGGGAGGACGGGCGCCGCCGTTCCGCGGTGCGAACCCGGGGGCTCGCTGTGCGTCTTAAGCGTCATGGACGCGCCATCCCGGCAGCAAGGGAAGCCTTACCCCTGTGGCACGGAAGTGACCATTCCGCAGCGCTGTTCCGGGCCCGCTACGGGTGCGAGACGACCCCGGCCGGATCGGGCGAAACGGGCAGCCGGGGCGGTGTCGACGGAACCGAACCGGGCGCCGTCGCCGTCAGTCGGTCAAACCGGGTCGCGCTGGGGGGGTGCAACCATGGGGACGCGCGCGGGTGCCTGGCAGCCGCTTCCGGACGAACTGCCGCCGGAGGTGCGCCATCTCGTCGAGCAGTTGCGACGGCTCAAGGACCGCACGGGGCTCAGCCTCGTCGCGCTCGGCTCCAGAACCGCCTACAGCAAGTCCTCCTGGCAGCGCTACCTCAACGCCCAACAGCCCCCGCCCCGGGAGGCCGTGCTCGCGCTGTGCCGGGTCGCGGGGGTGGACGGCGCGCGCACGGCGGCGGGGTGGGAGCTCGCGGTGAAGGCGTGGCCGCGGGCGGCCGAGGCGTCCGGCGCGTCCGGGGCGGGGGGAGCGGTCGGCGGGTCCGAGCCGTCCCCGGCGGGCACCCGGACCGAAACCCCGGCCGACATCCCGCCGTCGGCCCCGGCCCCGGCCCCGACTCCGGCCCCGCCCCCGCCCGCCCGACGCCCCGCCCCCTCCTGGCGCCTCGTCGCCTGCTCCGCGCTCGCGGTGATCGCCCTGCTGCTCGTGAGCCTGCTGTGGATCGTCACGCAGGTGACCGGGGTGCGCGGCGGCGCGGACCAGGAGCCGTCGCTGAAGCCGGGCGCGAGCGTCTCCGAGCCGCTGGGCACGCGCGAGGCCCCGGGGACCGCCACCGAGTGACGGCCCCCGGGGCGGACTTCGGCGTCAGCCGAGGCGGTTGTACGCGGCCTTCTTCCACTGCCCGTAGACCTTCACGTAGTACGTGCCGGAGATCCGCTTGAAGGCGATCTGGCGCGCGTAGCCCGTGTAGTCGACCCGGCCGTTCGCGTGCGGGCCGCTCAGGAAGTTGTCCGCCGCGCCGAAGGTCTCCTTGCCGACGACGCCGTCGACGTCCTCCAGGTCCTCGCGGGCCTGCCACCACTTGGTCGCGGACGCGGTCTTCCAGCCGTAGTGGCCGTCGATGTCCGACTTGGTGAAGGTGTGCCGCACGCCGTTGCCGTCGCGCCACTTGGCGCCGTCGGCGTACAGGACGCTCTGCCACAGCCAGGTGGCGTTGGAGTGCGCGTGGCTGTGGCGGGAGAGCGTGCCCTCGTCGCCCCAGTCGTTGTACGCGTCGCCGCCGCCGTCGACGACGTGCAGCCCGGCGGCCTGGGCGAGCGGGGCGGTGGCGGCGAGCGCGAGGCCTGCGCTCGCGGTCACGGCGACGGCGGCGGCGAGGAGCCGGTGCGGGCGCCGGGTGCGGGCGCGGGTGTCGCCGGTGGTGGCGGGGTCGGTGGTGCGGTGGTCGGTGGTGCGGTGGCGCATGTGGTTCCCCCCTGGCGGAACTGGTGGTTCAGGTGGTTCGATCACGGCGTCCGGCTGCGGTGGCGCAGCGGTGCCGTGTTCGATGCTTCGGCACCGGGGCGCCTCGGAAAAGGGCCAACCAGCGCATTCGGGAAGGTTCCGGGACGTCCCGGTCCGGGAGCTGGGGTTCCGCATCGTGGAGTGGGACGACGGTGGGACACTGGGCCGTGGACCGGGGGCGTGCGACGGGGCACACTCTGTCCCAAATGCTCCCGTGCGCTCCCATTCCGGGAACTGACATCCTGGCTCCGTGCATCCCTCTGGGTAGTTCAGGACCGGGGCGAGCGGACCGCGTGCGGTACGCCGGAGGTCTGGGACAGCTGCGTCAGGCGCGGGGGGCAGTACAGGCACGTACGGGGGGAATAGGGGGAGCAATGCCTCGTTGGAAGGCGCTACCGGATGAGCTCGACCCGCAGGTCAGGGAGTTCGCGAACCAGCTGCGCAGGCTGGTCGACCGCAGCGGTCTCAGCATCGCAGCGGTGTCCGACCGGACCGGCTACAGCAAGACGTCGTGGGAGCGCTATCTGAACGGGCGGCTGCTCGCCCCCAAGGGCGCGATCGTCGCGCTCGCCGAAGTCACCGGGACGCCGCCGGTGCACCTCATCACCATGTGGGAGCTCGCGGAGCGCGCCTGGAGCCGCTCCGAGATGCGGCACGACATGACGATGCAGGCCATCCGTATCTCGCAGGCGCGGGCCGCGCTCGGTGAGCTGGCGACGAATCCGCCGGTCAGCTCGAAGGACGCCAAGTCGCCGCGGGCGCCGAAGGAGAAGGAGAGCGGGGGCTCGGGCAAGGCGCGCGGTGGCGTCGGGGCCGTGACCGGGGTCGCCGGGCCCGCCGGGGTGTCGCCGACGGTGCCGCCCGTGGCGCGGGAGCCGGAGGGCGTGCGGTACGGGGCGCAGGGCGCGCCCGTGAACGGGGTCGCAGGGGCCGGGCCGGGGGCTGTTTCGGCCTCGGCGCAGGCGCCGGCCACGCCGTCGTCGCGGTCGTACGAGGCGTCGGCGCCGCCGGGGTCCGTGGCGGCCACGTCGTCGGTCACGCCCGGGTACGCGGGCGGTGGGCCGGGGTCCGTGGCCGGTCCCGGGTCCGACGGGAAGTCGCCCGACGGGCAGCGGCGCAAGCGGAAGCTGACGATGTTCCTCGCGGGGATCGTGGGGGCGCTCGTCGTCATCGCGGCGGCGGTGTTCCTCACGGACATCGGCAAGGACGACGACGGCGGCGGGAAGGCCGGGCCTTCGACGGCGCCGACGACCTCCACGGCGGACCTGCCCGCCGGGGTCGAGTGCAGCGGGGCCGACTGCGCCGGCAAGGATCCCGAGAACATGGGGTGCGGGGGCGAGTTCGCCCGGACCACGTCGCGGGTGACCGTCGTCGGGACGAAGACGCTCGTCGAGGTGCGGTACAGCAAGACGTGCGGGGCCGCGTGGGCGCGGATCACCCAGGCGGTGCCCGGCGACAAGGTCACGATCACCGGGTCCGGCTCGGCGGCCCGCCAGAGCGGGACGGTCAACGCGGACCTCGACGCGTACACGCCCATGGTGGCGGTCAAGAACGCCGCGGCGGCGAAGGCGTGCGCGACGCTGAAGGCAGGCGGAACCACCTGCACGAAGTAGCCCCGGGGCGCCGCAGTCGACACGGCACCGTCGGCCGGGGCTGTGCCCACCCTCCCCCAAGCTCTCGGCTTCGCTCGAGCAGGGGAGACCCCCATCGCCCCTGGCGGCCCAGCTGCCCACAGGGTAGGGGGTGGGCGAAGCCGGCCGCCGACGTCGAACGACCCGCAGACGCCGGACTGCCGCAAGTGGCACAGGCGGCCTGAAGCCCGCGGTCAGGTGGTAACGGGCGGGCGGGGTGGGAGATGTCTGTGGCGGGGTGAAAGAAGCCGGGGGGAACCAGGAATGTCCCGCCCCCCGGAGGGCAGACGCACCGTACCCCCACGGGAGTGGTCACACCCCCAAGGCGGCCGCCACATCTCCTCTCCCGAGGTGGCGGCCGCCCTCCACGGGCCCCTGTGGGCCGGGCCACACCCACCCGGCGTACCGGGACGGCAAGGGCGCGATAACCTGACGCCGGATCTCTCTTGATGCCAAGAGATCGATCATCGAGAGGCGATCGACGAGGGCGTCGGCAGGGGATCCAGCACAAGGGGCAGGGACCCCCACCGCCAGCTGTCTTACGGAGATCGCCATGACCCGCACTCCCGTGAATGTCACCGTCACCGGCGCTGCCGGCCAGATCGGCTACGCGCTGCTGTTCCGCATCGCCTCCGGCCACCTGCTCGGCCCGGACGTGCCGGTCAACCTGCGCCTCCTGGAGATCACGCCCGCCCTCAAGGCCGCCGAGGGCACCGCGATGGAGCTCGACGACTGCGCCTTCCCGCTGCTGAACGGCATCGAGATCAGCGACGACCCGAACGTCGCCTTCGCCGGTGCGAACGTCGCGCTGCTCGTCGGCGCCCGCCCGCGCACGAAGGGCATGGAGCGCGGCGACCTCCTCGAGGCCAACGGCGGCATCTTCAAGCCGCAGGGCAAGGCCATCAACGACCACGCCGCGGACGACATCAAGGTCCTCGTCGTCGGCAACCCGGCCAACACCAACGCCCTCATCGCCCAGGCCGCCGCCCCGGACGTACCGGCGGAGCGCTTCACCGCGATGACGCGCCTGGACCACAACCGCGCGCTGTCGCAGCTCGCGAAGAAGACCGGCACCTCGGTCTCCGACATCAAGCGCCTCACCATCTGGGGCAACCACTCGGCGACGCAGTACCCGGACATCTTCCACGCGGAGATCGCGGGCAAGAACGCCGCCGAGGTCGTGAACGACGAGCAGTGGCTCGGCGACACCTTCATCCCGACCGTCGCCAAGCGCGGCGCCGCGATCATCGAGGCCCGCGGCGCGTCCTCGGCCGCCTCCGCCGCCAACGCCGCCATCGACCACGTGCACACGTGGGTCAACGGCACGGCCGCCGGTGACTGGACGTCCATGGGCATCCCGTCGGACGGTTCGTACGGCGTTCCGGAGGGCCTCATCTCCTCCTTCCCCGTCACCGCCAAGGACGGCACGTACGAGATCGTCCAGGGCCTGGAGATCAACGAGTTCTCCCGCGCCCGCATCGACGCCTCCGTCAAGGAGCTCGAGGAGGAGCGCGAGGCGGTCCGCGGCCTCGGCCTGATCTGACCCCGACGGGCGTCAGCCACACCTGACCGGAAGCCCCCGTCGGCCGCGAACCCGCGGCCGACGGGGGCTTTTTGGCCATCGTGTCTTCTTTCGGGGGACATCTGTCCATTCGCCGGACGTCCATCACGCGCTCCATTAACTTTCGCGGCATGCGACCCGAACCACCCCACCAGGGGCCCGAGCCGCGCCACTCCCGCCGCCGGCCCCGTCCCTCCTACGCGCACACCGAGGCCACCCGGCTGCTCTGCGCGGGCGCCCACGTCAACGCCGCGTTCCGCAGGCGCGTCGTCGAGGAACTGGTCGACCACGCCGAGCGCCCCGTCGCCCCGCCGCTCGGCGCCGACGTGCTGCCGGTCCTCGCGCACGCCCTGCGGGCCCGGCGCGACGAGCTGCGGACCGCGCTGCTGCTGCTCGCGGTCTGGGCCGCGTTCCTGGTCACGGACGCCGTGATGCTGTGGGACGCGGCGGCGGACCGCGCGGACGGCGACTCCGGGCTCTCCGCGGGCGACATCGCCTGGCTGCCGTTCGGCACGGACGCGGCGGGTGCCGCCGAGTCGGAGCCGGGCGGCGCGGCCCTCGGCGACATGGTGCCGGGCGGCTGGGCCCTGGCGTACGCGGTCGTCGTCCTGTTGCTGTGGTGCGCCCGCGTCGTCGCGGGCCGGGACACGGGTGTGGGGGAGCCGCTGCGGCCGGTGCCGCTGCCCGCGCCGCTGGTCTGGCTGCGCCGCCGCTTCGGGTGGCTGCTCACGTTCACGGCCTGGTCGTGCGCGCTGGCGTACGGCATCGCCGCGTGCGCCCAGATCACCGATTCGCCGTACCCCGTGATCTTCCCGCTGCTCGTCGCGGCCGTGGTCTGGCGCCACCAGTTCCTGCGCACCCGGACGCTGCGCGGGCAGCTCGCCCGGCAGGTGTTCGCCGAGACGCCGCGGCCGCGCCTGCCCGCCTGGTACGGCCGCATCGAGGCCTGCGTCCGCCGCGAGCAGGACGCCTCCGTCACCCTCTACGACGTCAACCGCCCCTTCGTCGGCGCGGGAACGCCCCGCAAGCCCTGGTCGGTCGTCCTCGAACTCAAGCCCGCCGACACCGAGGCGGCCGCCCCCGGCGCCCTCACCGCGCAGGACGTCATCGCGATGATCGGGCCCCGCCTCCGCGCCCTGCGCAGGTCGGCCGCCGCCACCAGCAGGGACCGGCTGCGGCAGCTGGAGATCGAGGAGTTCGTGTATCTGCCCGCGGGGCCGGGGCGCGACGAGCAGCTGTACACGGGCGACGGCACGAAGACGGCCGTCGTGTACGACGACGACCAGGCCGCGCGCCACATCGCCGAGGCGGCGGGCGAGGGCGGCGAGGCCCGGCGGCACTTCCTGCGGATCCGCGTCGGCGCCTGGAACGAACAGGTCGTCGTCTCGCTCCTGGTCCGCGTGCACACCCAGGGCGGCATGCTCGTCCTGGAGGTCGTGCCGCACGTCCTCGGGCCCGTCGCGCCCGAGTTCCGCCGGGTCGACGCGCTGGTGGCGAGCGAGCCGGAAGGACCCGTGCGCGACGCCCTGCGCGCCTGCGTGGCCGCGCCCGCCCTGTCCGCCGCCCTCGGCATCACGGCCCTGCGCTGGCTTCCGTCGCTCGGCACGGCGGCGCGGCTGTGGCTGACGATGCCGACGACCGACGAGACGTACGCCCAGAAGGGACAGCCGTACGCACAGGGGGGACACGGGAAGAGGAGCGCCCCCCTGCCGCAGCGCCTCACCCGGCTCCTGCGCGAAGCCGCGTCCCGGGTCCTGCCGCCCGACACCGGCCGCGCCCCCGACGCCCCGGCGGTCTCCCTGCGCCAACTCGCCGCCACCGACAGCCTCTCGCTGTTCCAGGAGATGGACGTCGCCCGCTACACCCGCACGCTCCAGGACCGCATCGGCGAGGGCGTGCGCGACGCGCTGTTCCTCGGCGGCTACCGCACGGACCGCCTGGAGCAGCACATCACGCAGATCAACAACAGCGGGGTCTACATCAAGGAGATGTCCGGCGGCGCCCTCGCCACCGGCACCCACGGCCAGGCCGCGCACACGGAGAAGACCACCGCGTGAGCGCCGCCACCGGCGCCGCCCCCGGACGACACCCCGGGACGACACCCCCGGACCACCCGAGGAAGGATCACCCATGAGCGACGAGAAGCCCCCGAGCGGCGGCGGAGCGCACGTCACCATCCACGCGATCAACGGCGGCTCCCAGGCCTTCGGCGACCACGGCAGGGCCGAGTCCACCAACCACACGACGGTGGTCTCGGACCAGGCCCACGGCCGCGTCCTGACCACGGTCCGGGCCCTGCGCCGCGAGCTGGGCGAGGGCGGGCGGACCCCCCAGAACGAGGAGGACGCGGAGGTCGTGGCCGCCCTCGACGAGGTCGCGGACGAGATCACCCGGAACGGCCGCAGCGCGAGCGGGCCCCTGACCCGGCTGCGCGACCGGCTCGCGGACTACGCGCCCGCGACCGCGACGGCCGCCGCGGTGACGGCCGTCCTCCAGGCCCTCGCCCCGGTCCTTGGCTGAACGCGGACGGGCGGGGAAGGAGCGGCGGCCGGTGGTGCGGATCTACGACAGGGACCGGCAGGAGTGGGTCGGCCGGGAGCGGGAACGGGAGTTGGCGGCGCTCCACGAGCGGGACGCGGCACGCCAGCGGAGCGCCCGGCGCGGGGTCGTCGCGGTGCTCGCGGCATGCGGGCTCGCCTTCGGGACCTGGGCGCTCGGCTGGAAGGACGAGCCGGGGCCGACGGTGTACCTGACGGACCGGCAGCCCGCGCAGGGCCCGGGCACCGACCAGGGCGCCCCGGAGGCGGGGGACACCGCGCCACCGCCCCCGACGGGGGGCCCGCCGCCCGCCTACGAGAAGGTCGTCGACCCGCAGGACGGCTATCGCCTCGCCGTCCCGCGCGGCTGGATCCGCTCCCGGAACACCGGCCTGAACGGCGTCGTCATCCTCAACTACCGCAGTCCCGACGACACCCGGCGGCTCCAGCTGTACGAGGTGAGCGAGCCGACGCCGGACGCGTCGCTGCGCACCTTCCTCGACGACACGGTGGTCCCGAAGTCGGCCGGTTTCAAGCAGCTCTCCCTGACCCACCCCGCGGGAGGACCGGGCCCCGCCGCCCGCCTCAGCTATCTCACCGACCGGATCACCGACGAGCCGGACATCGGCACCTGGCACGTGGTGGACCACCGCTTCGAGGCGACCAACGGCAAGCTGTACGCCCTCACGGGGTACGGCGCCGACGCGGACGGCAGGCAGGACGAACGGGAGCTTGTGACAACGGCGTTGAAGTGGTTCTGCCCGCCGCTCGCCCCCTGCTCGGACCCGGACTGAGCCGCGCCCTCAGCTTCCGTCCTGCTGCCGTCGCGGCCCGAGCCCCGCCGCCACCACGGCCGCAAGGACGATCACCACCGCGCCGACCACGCGCAGGGCCGCGGCCATGCCGGAGGTGAAGTCCGCGGCGCCGCCCGTGTGGCCGGTGCCGGTGTGGGCGGCGAGGAGCGTGCCGGAGACGGCCACGCCGAGGGCCGCGCCGATCTCGCGGGCCGAGGTGCCGAGACCGGAGCCGAGGCCCGCCTGGTGCGGGGGCAGGGAGGACACGACGCCCATGGTGAGGGCGGGCATGCACAGGCCCGTGCCCGCCGAGATGACGAGCAGCCAGCAGGCGTAGGCCGCGTAGGGCGTGCCCGCGTCCGCGGCGGAGACGCCGAGCAGGCCCGCGCCGATCAGCAGGAGTCCGCCGCCCACCACGGGGCGGGGCGAGGCCGACCAGCGGGCCGCGAGGCGGGGCACCAGGGCCATGCCGATGGTCAGCGGCACGATGGCGAAACCGGCGCGGGCGGCCCCGTACCCCTTCACGTACTGCAGGTACTGCGAGTTGACGTAGAAGAGGGCGAACAGGCCGAAGAAGGCGACCGCCGAGCCGAGGGTCGCCGCGCTGAGGCGGGCGGAGCGGAAGACGCGCGGGTCGAACAGCGGGGCGCGGGAGCGCAGCGCGTGTGCCGTGAAGGCGGTGAGCAGGACGGCCCCGGCGGCGAAGGCGCACAGGATGCGGGGCGCGCCCCACCCGTACAGGGGGCTCTCGATGACGCCGAAGAGGACGGCGACCAGGCCCGCGGTGAGGACGAGGGTGCCGACGGGGTCGAGGGAGGGCGCGTGCGCGGTGCCGGCGGAGCGGTCGGTGCGGGGCGTGGTGCGGGCCACGGCGAGGGCGAGGAGCGCGCCGAGCGGCACCATCACCCAGAACAGCGCGCGCCAGGACAGGTACTCGCCGATGAGGCCGCCGCCCGCGTTCCCGGCGAAGCCGCCGAGGCCCATCGCGAGGGTCCAGGAGGCGAGGGCGCGGGGCCGCTGCTCGGGCGGTGCCACGCGCATCAGGATGGACATGGTGGCGGGCATGATCAGGGCCGCGCCCGCGCCGGAGACGCCGCGTCCGGCGATGAGCAGGGCGGGGGAGACGGCGAGCGCGCTGACCGTGGCGCCCGCCGCGAACAGGCCGAGCCCGGTGAGCAGGGCGCCCTTGCGGCCGTACCGGTCGCCGAGCGCGCCCGCCGGGATGAGCAGGCCCGCGAACACGATGACGTAGGCGTCGACGGTCCACAGGATCTCGCTCGCCGACGGGTCGAGGCCGGACGAACCGAGCTGCGGGATCAGCAGGTTGATGGCGGCGACCATGCTCTGCGCGACCGTCACGCAGGCGCACAGGACGAGCAGGGTCGAGCGCTTCAGGACGGACGGCGCCGGGGCCGCGGGTGCCGTCGAGGGGGCGGACGGGGCGGGTGCGGTCGTCGGTGCCGGGACCGGCACCTGGGCAGGCGAAGGCAAGGCTCCTCCTCGGGAGCGGTGTGGCGTGGGATGTACGGCCACCGTAGGCTCGCCCGGTACCTGCTTTCCAGTGCAAGTTATGCAAGGAATGGTTGCGTGTGACGCAAGTGGAACGCCCGGCCGACACCGCGGGACTCGACCTGAACCTGCTGCTCGCCCTCGACGTGCTGCTCGACGAGCGCAGCGTGGGCGGCGCCGCCCGCCGGCTGCATCTGTCGGAACCCGCGATGAGCCGCACGCTGGGCCGGATCCGCAAGGCGCTCGGCGATCCGGTCCTGGTGCGTGCGGGCCGCCAGATGGTGCCGACGCCGTACGCCCTCTCGGTGCAGGCCGAGGTGGGCGCGGTGGTGGAGCGGGCGCGGGCGGTGTTCGCCGGGCCCGGCGCGCAGGACCTGCGGGCCGTGTCGCGCACGCTCACCCTCGTCGGCAACGACGCGCTGGCCGCCGCGTACGCGCCCGCCCTGTTCGCCCGCGCGGCGAAGGAGGCGCCGGGGGTCCGGCTGCGCTTCTTGGCGGAGAGCCATCTGGACGTGCCGCTGCTGCGCGAGGGCATCGCCGATCTGGAGGTCGGCGTGATCGACACGGTCGCGCCCGAGGTGCGGGTCGAGCCGCTCTTCGAGGATGTGATGGTGGGGGTCGTGCGGCCCGGACACCCGCTGCTGGACGGCGCGTTGACGGCGCGCCGGTTCGCCGCCGCCGATCATCTGACGGTCTCGCGGAAGGGGCGGATGGCCGGTCCGGTGGACACCGCGCTCGCCGAGGCGGGGCTGCGCCGCCGGGTGGTGGGCAACGTGGGCACGTACCCCTCCGCCCTCCACATCCTGCTGCGGACCGACCTGGTCGGCCTGAGCATGTCCTGGGCCCGCCCGCTGATGGACCCGCTCGGCCTGGTCACGTTCCGCGTCCCGCTGGAGCTGCCGCCGCTGCGGATCGGCATGGCGTGGCACCCCCGGCACGACGCGGATCCGGCGCACGCGTGGCTGCGCGGGTGCGTCCGGGAGCTGGTCGCGGCGCCGGAGTGAGCCGGGCGAGCCAGAGGGAGCCAGGGGGTGCCAGAGCGAGAAGCCTGTTGCTGAACCACTCTGGAATGTAGTACTTCTTATACATGAGCGAGCAAGTCCACAACAGGCTGGCGATGGTGCGCGCCGAGCGGAAGGTGTCCCGGCAGCGCCTCGCCGAAGCCGTGGGCGTCCACTACCAGACCATCGGCTACATCGAGCGCGGGCAGTACAACCCGAGCCTCGACCTGGCGTTGAAGGTGGCCGCGTTCTTCGGGCTGCCCGTCGAGGCGCTGTTCTCGCTGGAGCCGTTCCAGCCGCTCACGGATCAGGTGTACGGGCACGGGAAGGACAGTTGAGTCATGGCGCAGAAGGAGCGGTTGAGCGCGTACGACCAGTCGATGTACGACCTGATGAACAGGAGTGAGGGGGCTTCGCTGCGCAGCACGGCCCCACGCCGCCGCGCCGTCGTCGGCGCGCACGTCGTCCTGACGGTGGGGTTCGTCGCGGCCTGGCTCGGCACGGTCGTCGGCGAGCTGTCCTGGACGACCTGGACGATGCTCGGCCTGCTGCTGCCGTGGTGCGTGGCCACCGGCATCCTCAACGGCGCCACCCGCGGGCTCCTGGAGCTGCGGCCCCGTGTGCTCGACGAGCGGCAGCGGGCCGAGCGGGACCGGGCGCGGGCCACGGCGCACCGGATCATGTCCTGGGTGCTGCTCGCGGCCGTCGTGGTGACGGGCGTCGTCGGGTTCGCGGGCCTGACGGCGAAGGCGCTGGTGTTCCAGGTGGCGGTGTGCGCCCTCGTGCTGCACTGGCTGCTGCCGCTGTGGGTGGCGGCGCTCTCGGTGCGGGACGAGCCGGGGCTCGACGAGCCCGACGTGGACGAGTTCGCGTAAGGGAGCGGGGCCCGCCCCGGCGCGGCCCGCTCCGTCCGGGCCCTTCGCCTCACACCTGCTGCAGCTCCTGCTCCAGCTTCGAGATGTCCACCGAGTCCTTCGCCGACGGCGTCTTCGTCGGCACCGGCTTGTCGTAGTCCGTGAGGGTCGTCGTCTGGTCGGCTCCGTCGCCCTTCTCCGTGGCGCGCACCAGATACGGCTTGCCCTCGGCGGCGACGTACAGCGTCGTCTCCTTGCCGTCGTCGTCCTTGCCGGTCAGCGGGATGACCCGGGTGCCGTCCACCGTCGTGACGGCGCCCTTCTTCAGGTCCTTCGGGTCGTCGTCGGACCCCGCGTCGTCGCTCACGTTCTCCTGGAGCTCCTTGAGGTCGCAGACCTCGGACAGGCCCTTGAGCATGGGGTCCTTCGTCGTGCCGTGGATGTAGCGGTCCTTGAACAGCTCGGCGGCCGCGTCGCCCTGCCCGCCGGGCACCTGCGTCCTCCAGAACGCCTGGTCGGGCTTCATCCAGACCTTGTCGCCCTGCTTGACCAGCTCCGCCCTGCCCCCGTTCGCGCCGAAGGCCAGGGTGCCGGTGCAGTTGCCGTCGCGGTCGAGCGCGAGGTCCATGGCGGCCGGGTCGTCCTTGTCGACGTCGCGGCCCTTGTCCGTCAGGGTGAGGTGGACGGACTTGGCGTCGAGCAGTTCCTGCTTGGCCTTGTCGGAGATCTCCTTGGCGGACAGGTCCGCCGTGCTGTCGCCCTTGTCGCCCTTGCCGCCGCTGCCGCCGTCGTCGTCGGAGCACCCGGAGACCAGGAGGGCGAGGACCGCGGCGGTGCAGGCCGCGCCCGCCGTCCGCAGTCGCGTACGAGGCATTTTGCTCATAGCGTCACCTCCGGTGACAGAAAGTGCTTCGAGCGTACGTTTCGCCCCGCGTACCCGCACGCGCAGTGACACAGCGCACTTTCGGCCATCGAATGCGCATGCTTTTCCGGGGTCCGGGCAGGTGCTCCCGGCTACCACGAGTGATCAGGTGGGGCAAACGGCAGAAACTGCCAGGAACGGAAGGCAAGAGGGACGTGTCCGCACAACAGACCATCCACGTGGCGGGAGAGTGGCGTGACGCCGCCTCCGGCGCGACCCGCGAGATCATCGACCCCGCGGATGCCAAGCCGTTCGCGACCATCGCCGAGGGCGGTGCCGAGGACGCCGACGCGGCCATCGCCGCCGCCCGCGCGGCCTTCGACGAGGGCTCCTGGCCGGGCACGCCGGTCGCCGAGCGGGCCGCGCTGCTTCGCCGCGTCGCCGACCTGCTCGTGCGCGACCGCGAGAAGATCGGCCTCCTGGAGAGCCGGGACGCGGGCAAGACCCTCGAAGAGGGCCGGGTCGACGTCGACTGCGTCGCCGACGCCTTCCGCTACTTCGCCGACCTGGTGATCGGCGAGGGCGCGGGCCGTGTCGTCGACGCCGGGTCCGACGACATCCACAGCGTCGTCGTGCACGAGCCCATCGGCGTCTGCTCCATGATCACGCCCTGGAACTATCCGCTGCTCCAGGCCAGCTGGAAGATCGCCCCGGCCCTCGCGGCCGGCAACACCTTCGTCATCAAGCCCAGCGAGATCACGCCGCTGACGACGGTCGCCCTGATCGAGCTGCTCGCCGAGGCGGGCCTGCCCGCGGGCGTCGCCAACATCGTCACGGGCCCCGGCCACACCGTCGGCGCCCGCCTCGCCGACCACCCGGACGTCGACCTGGTCTCCTTCACCGGCGGCCTCGTCTCCGGCACCAAGGTGGCCCAGGCCGCCGCCCTCGGCGTGAAGAAGGTCGCCCTGGAGCTCGGCGGCAAGAACCCCAACGTCGTCTTCGCGGACGCCTGCGCCACCGACGAGGGCTTCGACACGGCCGTCGACCAGGCCCTGAACGCCGCCTTCATCCACAGCGGGCAGGTCTGCTCCGCCGGTGGCCGCCTCATCATCGAGGAGTCGGTGCGCGAGCGCTTCGTCGCCGAACTCGCCCGCCGCGCCGAGAAGATCAAGCTCGGCCGGGGCACCGAGGACGGCGTCGAGTGCGGCCCGCTGGTCTCCAAGGAGCAGCGCGAGAAGACCGAGGGCTATGTCGCTTCGGCGCTCGCGGAGGGCGCCGTCCTGCGCTCCGGCGGCAAGCGGCCCGAGCCCACCGACGCCCGGCCCGCGACCGGCTACTTCTACGAGCCGACGGTGCTCGACCAGTGCCACCGCGAGATGAAGGTCGTCCGCGAGGAGGTCTTCGGCCCGGTCCTGACCGTCGAGACCTTCCGCACCGAGGACGAGGCCGTCGCCCTCGCCAACGACACCGAGTACGGCCTCGCGGGCGCCGTGTGGACCACCGACTCCGGGCGCGCCCGCCGCATGGCACGCCGGATGCGCCACGGCACCATCTGGATCAACGACTTCCACCCCTACCTGCCGCAGGCCGAGTGGGGCGGGTTCGGCAAGAGCGGCGTCGGCCGCGAGCTGGGCCCGGCGGGACTCGCCGAGTACCGCGAGGCCAAGCACGTCTACGAGAACCTCGCGCCGAAGCCGGTGCGGTGGTTCGCGGGCTGATCCGCCCGTCCCCCCATTACGCGAAAGCACCTTGTACGACCTCGCAGGAAGAGGAGCAGTTCCCCCATGGCTGAAACGAACGAGTACGACTACGTCATCGTCGGCGGCGGCACCGCCGGGTCCGTGATCGCCTCGCGCCTCACCGAGAACCCGGACGTCACCGTCGCCGTCATCGAGGGCGGCCCCAGCGACATCGACCGGGACGACGTCCTGACGCTGCGCCGCTGGCTCGGCCTCCTCGGCGGCGAGCTCGACTACGGCTACACCACCACCGAGCAGCCGCGCGGCAACTCGCACATCCTGCACAGCCGCGCCAAGGTCCTCGGCGGCTGCTCCTCGCACAACACCCTGATCTCCTTCAAGCCGCTGCCGTCCGACTGGGACGAGTGGGAGGAGGCCGGGGCCACCGGCTGGAACGCCGAGGCGATGGACCCCTACTACGGCAAGCTGCGCAACAACGTCGTACGCGTCGCCAAGAAGGACCAGAACCAGATCGCCACCGACTGGGTCGAGGCGACGAAGACCGCGCTCGGCGTGCCCGAGGTCGTCGGCTTCAACGACAAGCCCTTCGACGAGGGCGTCGGCTTCTTCGACCTGGCGTACCACCCGGAGAACAACAAGCGCTCCTCCGCGTCCGTCGCCTACCTCCACCCCCACATGGAGGCCGGTGACCGCCCGAACCTCCACCTCTTCCTGGAGACCTGGGCCACCAAGCTGGAGCTGGACGGCAAGGCCGCGCGCGGCGTCCACATCCGCACCAAGGACGGCGCGGAGCAGCTGCTCACCGCCCGCCGTGAGGTGCTCGTCTGCGCCGGGGCCGTCGACACGCCCCGCCTGCTGATGCTCTCGGGCATCGGGCCGAAGAAGGACCTCGAAGCCCTCGGCATCCCGGTCGTCCACGACCTGCCGGGCGTCGGCGAGAACCTCATCGACCACCCGGAGTCGGTCATCGTGTGGGAGACCAACGGGCCGATCCCCGGCAACTCGGCGATGGACTCCGACGCCGGTCTGTTCGTGAAGCGGGACCCGGCCCACAAGGGCCCGGACCTGATGTTCCACTTCTACCAGATCCCGTTCACGGACAACCCGGAGCGGCTCGGCTACGAACGCCCCGAGCACGGCGTGTCGATGACGCCGAACATCCCCAAGTCCCGCGCCCGCGGCCGTCTTTACCTGACGTCCGCGGACCCCGAGGTGAAGCCCGCCCTGGACTTCAGGTACTTCGAGGACGAAGGGGACTACGACGGGCGGACGCTCGTCGACGGCATCAAGCTGGCGCGGAAGGTCGCGCAGGCCGAGCCGTTCAAGAAGTGGCTCAAGCGCGAGGTGTTCCCCGGCCCGGAGGTCACCGACGACGCGGAGATCAGCGAGCTCGTGCGCAAGGCCGCGCACACCGTCTACCACCCGGCAGGCACCTGCCGAATGGGAGCTTCCGGTGATGAACTCGCCGTGGTCGACCCGGAGTTGAAGATCCGGGGCCTCGAAGGAATCCGTATCGCGGACGCATCCGTCTTCCCGACGATGCCCGCCGTGAACCCGATGATCGGAGTGCTCATGGTCGGGGAGAAATGTGCCGAGATCCTGGGAGGTGACGGCCGATGAGCGACACCGCGACCGTCACCCCCGCCGCCGACGCGGCCACGGACACCGTCTTCGCCGTACGCAACCTCTGGAAGGTCTTCGGCCCCAAGGCAGAGACCGTCCCGGGCGACAGCGAGCTGACCGGCCTCGACCCCGTGGAGCTGCGTGAGCGCACCGGCTGCACCGCCGCCGTGCGCGATGTGTCCTTCGAGGTGAAGAAGGGCGAGGTCTTCGTCGTCATGGGCCTGTCGGGCTCCGGCAAGTCCACGCTCGTGCGCTGTCTGACCCGCCTCATCGAGCCGACCTCCGGCTCCGTCGAGATAGACGGCGAGGACGTCCTCGCCATGGACAAGAACCGCCTTCGCGAACTGCGCCGCCACCGCGCGTCCATGGTCTTCCAGCACTTCGGCCTGCTCCCGCACCGCACCGTCCTCGACAACGTCGCCTACGGCCTGGAGATCCAGGGCGTGGCGCGCGCCGAGCGCCGCGAGAAGGCCATGAAGGTCATCGAGAAGGTCGGCCTCGAAGGCCTGGAGCAGCGCAAGCCGGGCCAGCTCTCCGGAGGCCAGCAGCAGCGCGTCGGCCTCGCCCGCGCCCTCGCCGCCGACCCCGAGGTCCTGCTCTTCGACGAGCCGTTCAGCGCCCTCGACCCGCTGATCCGCCGCGACATGCAGGAGGAGGTCGTCCGCCTGCACCGTGAGGAGGGCCGCACCATGGTCTTCATCACCCACGACCTCAGCGAGGCCCTGAAGCTCGGCGACCGCATCGCCCTGATGCGCGACGGCCGCGTCGTCCAGCTCGGCACGCCCGAGGAGATCGTCGGCTCGCCCGCCGACGCGTACGTACGCGACTTCGTCCGGGACGTGCCGCGCGAGCAGGTCATGACCTGCCGCAGCGCGATGCGGCCCGTCGACTCCGACGCCGACGAGGACACCAAGGGCCCGGCGATCGCGCCCGACGCGACGGTGTCGGAGGCCATCGAGGCCGTGGCGCGCTCCGGCTTCCCGGCGCGCGTGATGGACGGCGGCCGGTGCCTCGGCGTCGTGGACCACGAGCAACTGCTCGGCGTCGTCGCGGGCGTGACCCCCAAGGGCGCCGCGGGGCGCGGCGGTCCGGCCGCGAAGGCGGGCACCTCGATACGCAAGGAGACGACCGGCGAGGTGGCTTCCTGATGGCCACCGCCACCGCGTCCACTCCGGTACGAGATACCGGGATCGGCGCCCTGCTGCGGCGCCGCGCCGTCGTCAAGCTCCTGCTGCTCGCCGTCGTCGCGGCCGTCGCCGTACCGATCCTCAACGCCAAGTGGGCCTCCGGCGCCTGGCCCGAGGCGCTCACCGTCGACGTGGCCGAGCCGCTCACCAAGGCCAGCGACTGGATCATCGACAACCGCGACACCCACTGGCTCTTCACCTACTTCTTCGGGCACATCTCCAACGCCATCGTGCTGTCCGTGCGCGGCGTCTATCTGGTGCTGCTCGCCGCGGGCTGGGCGGGCGTCACCGTCGCCGCGGGCGCGATCGCCTGGCGCGTGGCGGGCCTGAAGCTCGCCGCCCTCGCGACCGCCGCGTTCGCCGCCTGCGGGCTGCTCGGCATGTGGGTGCCGACCATGCAGACGCTCGCGCTCATGGTCGTCGCCGTGCTCGCGTCGGTGATCCTCGGCATGCTGCTCGGCCTCGCCGCCGGGCTCAACGACCGGATCTTCCGCATGATGCGCCCGGTCCTCGACACCATGCAGGTGCTCCCGGCCTTCGCCTACCTGCTGCCCGTCGTGCTCGTCTTCGGCATCGGCGTGCCCGCGGCCGTCCTCGCGACGGTCGTGTACTCGGCCCCGCCGATGGCCCGCCTCACCGCCCTCGGCCTGCGCGGCGCCGACGGCGGCGTGATGGAGGCGGTGGCGTCCCTCGGCGCGACCGCGCGCCAGCGCCTGCTGTCCGCGCGCCTGCCGCTGGCCCGCAAGGAACTCCTGCTCGGCCTCAACCAGACGATCATGATGGCCCTCTCCATGGCCGTCATCGCGTCCGTGATCGGCGCCGGCGGCCTCGGTGACCGCGTCTACCAGGCGCTCTCCACCGTCGACGTCGGCCAGGCCCTCGCCGCCGGCATCCCCATCGTGCTGCTCGCCGTCGTCCTCGACCGCGTCACCGGCGCGGCCGGCGAACGCCTCGGCGCGCACGCCGAGGACAACTCGCCGCTGCGCGGCTGGCGCGGCTGGTCGATCGCCGCCGCCGTGACCCTGGCCTGCGCCCTCGCGGCCAGGTTCGCGGACCGCCTGGAGTGGCCGACGAGCTGGGTCGTGCAGATCGCCGAGCCGGTGAACACCGCCAAGGACTGGATGGTCGACCACCTGTACACGGGCGTGCCCGTCGTCGGCGGTACGGCGGACTGGGCCGCGCACTTCACCACGTACGTCCTCGACCCGATCCGCGACGGCCTCCAGGGGCTGCCCTGGTGGTCGGTGCTCCTCATCGTGGCGGCCCTCGCCTGGGTGATCGGCACCTGGCAGACGGCGCTCACCGCCGTCCTCGCGATGGCGGCGATCGGCGTCCTCGACGTCTGGAACGCCTCCCTGGACACGCTCTCCCAGGTCCTCGCGGGCGTCGCCGTGACCGTCGTCCTGGGCTTCGCGATCGGCATCGCGGCTTCGCGCAGCCGCCGCCTGGAAGCCCTCCTGCGCCCGGTCCTGGACGTCTTCCAGACGATGCCGCAGTTCGTGTACCTGATCCCGGTGGTCGCCCTGTTCGGCGTGGGCCGTGCCCCCGCCGTCGCCGCGGCCGTGGTGTACGCGCTGCCCGCCGTCATCCGCATCACCACGCAGGGCCTGCGCCAGGTCAGCCCCGCCGCGATGGAGTCCGCGCAGTCCCTCGGCGCCACCAGCTGGCAGCAGCTGCGCCAGGTCCAGCTCCCGCTGGCCCGCCCCGCGCTGATGCTCGCCCTCAACCAGGGCGTCGTCCTCGTCCTCGCCGTCGTCGTCATCGGCGGTCTGGTCGGCGGTGGCGGTCTCGGCTACGACGTGCTCGCCGGTCTCGCCCGCGGTGACCTCGCGACCGGTCTGGTCGGCGGCATCGCCATCGTCTGCCTCGGTCTGATGCTGGACCGCGTGACGCAGCCGACGGAACGCCGCGCGAAGAAGGGAGCCTGACCATGCGGGTACGTACGCGTGTGACCGCCGCCCTCGCGGGAGTCGGTGCCCTCGTCGCCCTCTCCGGCTGCGGCAAGGCCGACATGTCCAAGCAGGCGTCGCCGTACGCCAACGCGGCCGGCGCCAAGACCGTGACGCTGTCCGTGCAGTCCTGGGTGGGCGCGCAGGCCGACGTCGCCGTGGCCGAGTACCTCCTCAAGGAGGAGCTGGGCTACCGCGTCGACAAGGTCCAGATCGACGAGATCCCCGCCTGGGACGCCCTCAGCCAGGGCCGCGTCGACGCGATCATGGAGGACTGGGGCCACCCGGACCAGGAGCAGCGCTACATCAAGGACAAGAAGACGATCGTCCCCGGCGGCGGCATCGGCGTCACCGGGCACATCGGCTGGTACGTCCCCACGTACTTCGCCAAGAAGCACCCCGACGTCACCGACTGGAAGAACCTCAACAAGTACGCGAAGGACTTCCGGACGCCGGAGAGCGGCGGCAAGGGCCAGCTCATGGACGGCTCCCCGTCCTACGTCACCAACGACAAGGCCCTCGTCGAGAACCTCGACCTCGACTACAAGGTCGTCTTCGCGGGCTCCGAAGCGGCTCAGATCACCCAGATCGAGCAGTTCGCCAAGCAGCAGAAGCCCTTCCTGACCTACTGGTACAAGCCCCAGTGGCTCTTCAAGAAGGTCCCCATGACGGAGGTGAAGCTCCCCGCCTACAAGGAGGGCTGCGACGCCGACCCCGCCAAGATCAAGTGCGCCTATCCGCACACGCCCCTCCAAAAGTTCCTCAACGCCGACTTCGCCAAGAACGGTGGCAAGGCGGCGGAGTTCCTGAAGAACTTCAAGTGGTCCGAGGCCGATCAGAACGAGGTCTCCCTCATGATCGCCGACAAGAAGATGTCCCCCGAGGACGCGGCGAAGAAGTGGATCGACGCGAACGAGTCGAAGTGGCGGGGGTGGCTCCCGAAGTAGCCTCGCGGGGGCGCCCCAGTCCCGCCCCTTTCCCGAAACTGGGGCTCCGCCCCAGACCCCGCTCCTCAATCGCCGGAGGGGCTGGATTTTCCAGCCCGTCCGGCGATTGAGGACGAGGCGCGGAGCGCCGATTGCGGGGGTCCGGGGGCGCAGCCCCCGGGTTCGGGAAGGGGTGGGATTGGGGAATGCCCCGCAGGGCCTGCCTACCCCAGCCCCTCCGCCACCCCCCGCAGCGCCTCCATCGCCCGGAACAGCAACCCCGGCCCGAAGGTGACCCGGGTGGCGCCCAGTTCGCCGAGCCCCTTGGGGGAGGGCCCGCCGGGGAGGTAGACGAAGTTGAGGGGCCCCTCGATGCCGTCCCGGAGGGCGGGGATCACGTCGAGGGGGGCCTTGATGACGTAGACGCAGTCGGCCCCGGCCTCGACATAGAGCCGGGCCCGCCGCAGCGTCTCGTCCAGGTCGGCGACCCCACGGATGTACGTGTCCACGCGGGCGTTGATGAACAGCTCACCCCCGGCGACATCCCGCACGGCGGCGAGGAAGTCGGCCTGCTCACGCGGATCCTTGAGAGCCCCGGCCCCGTCCTCACCACCCCGGGAGTCCTCCAGGTTGCACCCGACGACCCCGGCGTCGAGCAGCCGCCCGACCAGCTTCCGGGCAGGCAACCCGTACCCGTCCTCGACGTCCGCGCTGACCGGCACGGACACGGCCCGCGCGATCCGCCCGACGGCCTCGAACATCTCCCGCGGCGGCACGGCCCCGTCGGCGTACCCGAGGGACGCGGCGACGCCCGCGCTGGGCGTGGCGAGCGCGGGGAACCCGGCCTCCTCGAAGACGCGGGCGCTGGCCGCGTCCCACGGCCCGGGCAGGACCAGCGGATCACCGGGCGCCCGCCCGTGGTGCAGCGCCCCGAACGCCTCGGCGCCGGCGGTCACTTGGCCGCACCGGCCTCGGCGGCGGGCCGGTGCGCGGTGGATCCCGGCGTGTAGTGGCCCGGCACCATGCGGGTGGTCACCGCGAAGCGGTTCCAGCCGTTGATGAGGGTGATCGCCGCGATCAGGTGGGCGAGTTCGGTGTCGTCGAAGTGCCGGGCGGCGCGCTCGTACACCGCGTCCGGCACGAAGCCGTCGGTGAGGACGGTGACGGCCTCGGTGAGCTCGATCGCCGCGATCTCCCGCGCGGTGTAGAAGTGCTTGGACTCCTCCCACGCGCTGAGCTGGACGATCCGCTCGACGGTCTCGCCCGCGGCGAGCGCGTCCTTGGTGTGCATGTCGACGCAGAACGCGCAGTGGTTGATCTGGGAGGCGCGGATCTGGACGAGTTCGAAGACGACCGGGTCGACGCCCTTCTTGGCCGCGGCGGCGAGCCGGATCATGGCCCGGTACGCGTCGGGGGCCAGCTCGGCCATGTTGAGGCGGGGGGTGTGCTCGGGGAGGCGGTCGGTGTGGGCGTGGGGAGTCGTGTTCGTCGCACTGGTCGTCGTCATGCCGTCGAACCTACGCCGAGATTAGCCCACAGGTATGGTCCATTCCCATGGATGATTCCTGGGCCAATCGGGGCGACGAGAGCGGTTCCGGCAACGGCGGCTGGAGCGTCGACCTCCATCTGGACACGGGGGGCACGGGCGCCCGCTCGGGGGTCCGCAAGAGCCTCACCGACGCCCTGCGCGAGGCCGTGCGGGGCGGCCGCCTCGCCCCCGGGACCCGCCTCCCCTCCTCCCGCACGCTCGCCGTGGACCTGGGCGTCGCCCGCAACACGGTCGCCGACGCGTACGCGGACCTGGTCGCCGAGGGCTGGCTCACGGCCCGGCAGGGCTCGGGCACCCGGGTCGCCGAGCGCGAGGTGCCGCGCCCGGTGGCCCCCGCGCGCCCGCCGAGGACGGGCGGCGCCCCGCTGTACAACCTGATGGCGGGCACGCCGGACCTGGCCTCGTTCCCGCGCGCGGAGTGGCTGAAGGCGGCCCGCCGCGCGCTCGCCGCCGCCCCCGACGACGTACTCGGCTACGAGGACCCGCGCGGCCGCGTCGAACTGCGCACGGCCCTCGCCTCCTACCTCGCCCGCGCCCGGGGCGTGCACGCCGACCCGGACCGGATCGTCGTCGTGCCCGGCTTCGCGCACGGCCTGACCCTCCTCGGCGAGCTGTTGCACGCGCGCGGGCTGCGGAGCGTCGCCGTGGAGTCGTACGGCCTCGACCTCCACTGGGAGCGGCTGACCCGGGCCGGCCTTCGCACCGTCCCGCTCGCCTTCGACGAACTCGGCACCCGCACCGACGGGTTGGCGGACCACCGGGCCGTCCTGATGACGCCCGCCCACCAGTTCCCGATGGGCGTACCGCTGCACCCCGACCGGCGGGCGGCGGCCGTCGACTGGGCGCGGCGCGCGGACGGGCTGATCCTTGAGGACGACTACGACGGGGAGTTCCGCTACGACCGGCAGCCGGTCGGCGCGCTCCAGGGGCTCGACCCCGACCGGGTGGTCTACCTCGGCACGGCCAGCAAGTCCCTGGCCCCTGGCCTTCGGCTGGCCTGGATGGTGCTGCCCAGCGAACTCGCCCTGGAAGTCGCCGAGTTGAAGTACGCGGCCGGGGCCGCCAGCAGCTCCCTGGATCAGGTGACGTTGGCTGAGTTCATGGAGTCCGGGGCCTACGACCGGCATGTGCGGGCCTCGCGGCTGCGGTATCGGCGGCGGCGGGATCAGCTGGTCGACGCGTTGGCCGGGCGGGCGCCGGAGGTCCGGGTGAGTGGGATCGCGGCGGGGCTCCACGCGGTGGTGCGGCTCCCGCCGGGGTCGGAGCAGGCTGTGGTGCGGGCCGCGCACTGGCAGCGGCTTGCTCTTCAGGGGGTGTCGCGGTTCCGGCATCCGCTGGCCGGGGGGCCTGTGGAGGACGCGCTGGTCGTGGGGTACGGGACGCCTCCCGGCCACGCGTGGGAGGCGGCCCTCGCGGCCCTGCGTCGCGCCCTGCCCTGACCTCCGGTCCGGCTGGGGCTGCGCCCCTTTCCCCCGCTCGTCGGCGCTCCGCGCCTCGCCCTCAAACGCCGGGCGGGCTGGGAATCCTCGCCTCGGCCTCAAGGGCGGGGTGGGCTACTCCGCCTCGGCCTCGAACGGCAACCCCGGGATCAGCGCCCCAGCCACTCCTCGAACGTCGTCGGCGCGATCCGGGCGCCCTCGCCAGGAAGCAGCACCTCGCCCGCCATCGACGTGCCGAACATGCCCGACCACGTCGGGATCAGCTTGACCTCGCGGCCCCGGGCCCGGTGGGTGCGGCGGGCCATGTCGACGAGGTCCTGGGTCTCGGGGCCCGCGACGTCGGCGTAGCGGCCCTGCGCCCGGGGGCCCGTCGCGATCTCCGCTAGGACGTCCGCGATGTCGGTGGGGGCGATCGGCTGGACCAGGAGGGGGGCGATCGTGGCGACGCCGTCCTGTTCGGTCCAGCCGGCCACCATCTCGGCGAAGTCGTGGAACTGCGTGGCCGGGACGACGGTCCACGGCACCGGGCCCTCGGCGACGAGGCGCTCCTGCTCGCGCTTGCCGACGTAGTGGGCGTTGCCGTCGACGCGGGACATTCCGACGATGGAGAGCAGCACGTGGTGGCGGACGCCCGCCTTCTCCTCGGCGGCGAGCAGGTTGCGCGTGACGGTGCCGAAGAACGCGACGGTCTCCTCCGGGTCGGTGGCCGTGCAGTTGGTCGTGTCGACGACGGCGTCGACCCCTGCGAGGGCGGCGTCGAGCCCTTCGCCGGTGAGCAGGTCCACGCCGAGCGAGCGGCTGATGCGGACGACCTCGTGGCCCGCCTTCTCCAGGGCGGTGGTGGTGAGGGCGCCGATGTTCCCGGTGGCTCCGGCGACGGCGATACGCATGACGGTTCTCCCCTGGACGGTGGGTGCGGGCACGGTCGTGGCCGACGGGGAGACGGTATCTCGGACTAAATCTATCCGCAATATCCGGGATCTGGGATGTCCGAGATAGACTCGGGGCCATGAAGCTGCCTGTGAGTACCGAGTGGGTGTTGCACTGCGCCACGTCGCTGGCGCAGCTTGAGCCGGGGGCGACCGCGTCGGCGGCGCAGCTCGCGGGCCACTTCGGCGTGCCGCAGGCGTATCTGGCCAAGCAGCTCCAGCCCCTGGTCAAGGCGGGCGTCCTGGCCGCGACGACGGGCCCGCGGGGCGGCTTCCGCCTGGCGCGGCAGGCGGCCGAGGTCACGCTGCTCGACATCGTCGAGGCGGTGGACGGCGCGGCCTCTCCGTACGAGTGCCGGGAGATCCGGCAGCAGGGGCGCGGCGCGCTGCCCGCCGAGGACTGCCGGGCGGCGTGCCCCATCGCGGCGAAGATGGCCGACGCGCACGCGGCGTGGCGCGCCAGCCTGGCCTCCGTGTCCCTCGCCGACCTCCTGGCCGAGATCCCCGAGTGGGCCCCGGAGCGCACCCGCCGCCTCCTGACGGGCACGGCCTGACCGTCGGACGCGGCGGGGGTCCCGGTGCGACCGAGATCTCCGCTCTTGTCGTGACGAGAGGTCAACTACCCGACTTCTGCGATCAGTTGACCCGCAGTCGCACACCTGTCTAGAACTCCTCCCAGTTTTCCGTTCACTGCTCCTGGAATTCCACGGGGCGGCACTCCGTGCTGCCCGCATTCGGAAGCGCAGAGAGGTAGTCGCACAGTGAGAACTGGTCATCGCGGGCCGTTAGCCGCCCTCGTCATCTCGGCGGTGGTCGCCACGGCGCTGCCGCACGTCGCCTTCGCGTCGGAGCCCGACGCCGTACCGGAACAGAGACAGAGACAGGAACAGGGGCAGGGCACGGGGCAGGCGGATGCTCCGGCGCCCCGGGCCGCCCCGCCCAAGGACCCGCCCGCGCGGGCCTATCCCCGCAACTCGCCGCGCCTGAAGGTCACCTACGGCGCGGCAGGTGCCACCGCCATCGAGGCCCCCTCGACCGTCCATGCCACCGGCCCCGAACTCTCCTGGCCCAAGGCCAAGGGGCGCGACGTCGTCGGCTATCAGCTGCACCGCTCCCCGAAGGCCGACTTCCGCCCGACGACCTCGACCCTCGTGGCCGACCTCGGCAAGGGGGCCACACGCCACCGGGACACCACCACCGCGCCGACTCCGCAGTCGAGCCGCACCGAGACCGGGCGCCGCTACGCGTACCGGGTCCTGGTGAAGACCAAGGACGGCCGGCTGCTCGGCTCACCGGTGCGGCGCGTGGGCGTGCCGAAGGCGGGCCACACCCTCCGCGTCGTGGCGGCGGACAAGGGCGTGGGGAAGGCCCGGGACGCGCTGGAGTTCTCGATGGCGGGGATCCCGAAGAAGGCCCGCGTCCTCGACGCTCGGGTCCACCTGCGGGCCGGGAACGGCAAGGACCTCTCCCGGGACGCCACGGCCCTCGCCCGCCGCCTGCTCAAGGACCCGAAGGCCGGCAAGGGCCTGCCGGTGAAGGCGGAGGCGGCCGACCCGGGCCGCGCCCGCCTCAGTGTCGTCTACGCGACCCCCACCCCCTGGGACACCTACTACGCCCCGGGCACCCCGACCCGCATGACCGCCCGCAACACCTATCCCGTGACGGTCACGGTCACCAACACGACGACGTCGGCCTGGCCCGCGGGCGAGCGGCAGCTCAGCTACCGGTGGGCGTTCCCGGACGGCTCGGACGCCACGTCCGGCGACAACCAGCTCCGTACGGACGTCCCGGCCCTCGCGGCGGGCGCGTCCGCGACCGTGCGGGCCGAGGTCAAGGCCCCGCCCGTCGACGGCAACCGCCGCGCGGGATTCACCCTGACCTGGGACGTCTACAACAAGGCCGACGACTCCTGGCTGTCGCAGAAGCCCGGCATCGGCGGCCTCGCGCAGGCGACGGCCGTCGAGGACCCGACGGCGGACCGGCTCGGCCTGGAGAAGTACCACGCGTACACGGGCAAGAACACCGGCGCGGGCTCGACCCTGATGTCCAACGTCGGCTCGGGCAACGCCGTCTGGTCGTACGACGCGTTCAGCAACCCGGGCCGCGGCATCAACACCTTCGCCCGCTTCACGTACAACGCGCAGGACACCTCCGACGGGCAGCTGGGCCACGGCTGGTCGGCGCAGGCGTCGGGGCCGCTGCGGCTCGGCGCCGTGCTCGACTTCCACCCGGACGTGAATCCGGGCGAGGCGTACGTCGTCGACGGCGACGGCACCCAGCAGATCTTCCGGAAGGACGGGGGCGGGGAGTGGAAGCCCTCGCCCGGGTACCACTACCGCCTGAAGGCGAAGGACGGCGCGCGCACGTCGTGCCTGCCGGGCGTCGACCCCGAGGTGCCGGACGCCTGGACGCTGACGCGGCCGGACGGCACGCGTTTCCTGATCGGCTGTGACGGCTATCTGACCTCGGTCGTCGACAAGAACGGCAACACGCAGACGTACGCGTACGAGCTGCGCGACTCCGGCAACCGGCGCGTGAAGTTCCTGACCGCGATCAAGGACCCGTCGGCGCGCACCACGCTGCGGCTCGACTACTACCGGCCGGGCGACGCGACGTACGAGTACATCGACGACAAGGGCGAGAAGGCCTCGGGCAAGGACCTCTGGAACCCGAGGATCCACGACCACCTGAAGTCGGTCACGGACGTCTCGGGGCGCAGGATCGCCTTCCACTACACGGAGAAGGGCCATCTCGGCCGCCTCACCGACGGCGACGGATCGGCGCAGCCCAAGGTCTTCAAGTTCACGTACGACGCGACGCAGGGCGCCAAGAACCCGAAGCTGACGAAGGTCACCGACCCGCGCGGCCACAGCACAGGACTCGACTACTCGGTCACCGCCGAGACCGACTACCGCTGGTCCACGAAGACGGTCACCGACCGCCTCGACGGCACGACGGACTTCGCGTACAAGAAGCGGCAGGGCGGCGGCGACGAGACCCGGGTCACCGACGCCGAGCGGCACTCCTCCACCTATGAGACCGACGACGGCGACCGGCCGGTGAAGGTCGTCAACGCCAAGTCCGAGCACACGAAGATGGGTTGGGACGGCGACAACAACGTCACGCTCCTGGAGGAGAACAACGGCGCGAAGACGGCGTACTGCTACGACGAGAAGACCGGCTATCCGCTGTGGGAGCGGTCGGCGGAGGAGAACAAGGACGGCGTGCCGCCCGCCGCGGACTGCGCGCCCGGCAAGTCCCCGGCGCACTCGACCCGTTACGAGTACCAGACCCGCGAGGACGGCTACGTCGCCGACCTGAAGAAGAAGACCTCGGCGGAGAACCGGACCTGGGAGTTCGGCCATGACGCCAAGGGCAACCTGAAGAAGGTCACCGACCCCAAGGGCGTCTCGACCCCCGCGGACGGCGACTACACGACGACGTACGACTACGACGCGTACGGCCAGCTGACCAAGGCCACCGACGCGGTCGGCAACCCCACCCTCCACTCGGACTTCGCGCCGTCCGGCTACCCGCGCACCACCACGGACGCCCTCAGCAAGGTCACGAAGACCGAGTACGACGAGCGCGGCCAGGTCACCGCCGCCGTCGACGCGCTGGGCAAGAAGACCACCCAGACCTACGACACCTACGGCCGCCCGCTGGTCTCGAAGGTCCCGAAGGACCAGGCGGCGGGCGAGTACATCACGACCCCGGCGCCCGTGTACGACCCGAACGACAACGTCGAGAAGTCCACCGCCCCGAACGACGCGGTGTCGACGGCCGTCTACGACAAGGCCGACCAGGTCACGTCGGCCACCGCGCCCAAGGACACGGACACGTCCGGCGAGCGCAGGACGCTCTACACGTACGACAAGGTCGGCAACCTGCGCACGACGACGGAGCCGAAGGGCGTGGCGACCCCGTCGACCCCCGACGACTACGTCACCACGAACACCTACGACGAGATCTACCAGCTGACCGCCGTCACCAACGCCAAGAAGGAGAAGGTCAGTTACCTGTACGACGGCGTGGGCAACCCGGTCCGCGTCATCGACCCGAAGAAGAACGCCACCTCCGACCCCGACGACTACACCACCAAGACCGACTACGACATGAACCACCGCGTCGTCGCGGTCACGGACGCGGCCGGGCGCACGACGAAGCAGTCGTACGACAAGGACTCCCTGGTCGTGTCCGCGACCGACCAGGAGAACAACACCACGAGGAACCACTACGACGAGCGCGGCAAGCTCGCCGTGACCGAGGTCCCGCACGCGGACAAGACGCTCCGCACGACGAAGTTCGGCTACGACGAGGTCGGCAACCGGATCAAGGTGTTCACGCCGCGCAGCGTGGCCGCCGACCGTCCGGACGCCTTCGTCTCCGAGACCACGTACGACGAACTCAACCGCCCCAAGCGGCAGATCCAGCCGTACGACCCGAAGGACCCGCGCTACAACCGGAAGGTCTGGACGGAGACGACGTACGACGCGGTGGGCCGGGTCGAGAAGGTCTCGATGCCGCCGTCCGAGGGCGAGCAGACCCGCAACGACACGACCTACGGGTACTACGACAACGGCTGGGTGAAGTCGTCCAAGGACGCGTGGAACATCACCACGACCTACGACTACAACAAGCTCGGCCAGCAGAGCGCCCGCCAGCTCACCTCGGCGGCGGGCTCGTCCAGCCGCACCATGCGCTGGGGCCACTACCCGGACGGGAAGCTCAAGTCCCTCGACGACGACGGGATCCCGGTCGGGCGCAACGAGGTCCTGGGGGAGGCGGCCCAGAAGCGCGGGAGCGCCGGGTGGAAGCTGCCGATCCCCAAGTCGGGGACGTACACGGCGTACGCGGACCGTACGGGTGACGGCAAGGGCTGGGTGAAGCTGTCCACGAAGTCCTACGAGAAGAACGAGATCACGACGCTCACCGCCGCGGGCGCCTCCAAGGTCAAACTGGTCCGTGACGCCTCGGCGGAAGCGGACACGGAGAACAAGCGCTTCGCGTACGCCTACGACGTCAACGGCAACCTCACGTCGATCGACGACAAGTCCACGGGCACGAAGGTCGACGCGTACACGATCTCCTACACGGGCCTGAACCAGGTCGAGAAGGTCGTGGAGGCCCTGGCGGGCCAGGAGAAGAAGGCCACGTCGTACACGTACGACGCGAACGGCAGCCCGGAGACGCTGACACACCCCGACCAGTACGCCAAGTACACCTACGACCTGCGCGAACTCGTCAAGACGGCCTCGGTCGGCAAGTCCGCGTCCGACACATCCCCGAAGGTCACGTCGTACGACTACACCTGGCGCGGCGAGAAGAAGCAGGAGACGAAGGCCAACAAGAACACGGTCGACTACACCTACCACCTGGACGGCGCCCTCAAGTCCCAGACCGAGAAGAAGCCCAACGGCACCCTCGTCTCCTCGCACACCTACGCCTACGACCCCAACGGCAACAAGGCGCGGGACGAGGCGAAGAAGATGAACGCCGACGACGCCTCGAAGTACCTGTCGTCCACAACGGACTACACCTACGACCCGGCCGACCGCCTCGCGAAGTCGACCCGCACCGGCGACGGCGCGGGCACGGAGACCTACGTCCACGACGACAACGCGAACGTCATCTCGCAGACGGTGAAGGGGAAGACGACCACGTACGGCTACGACCGGAACCGGCTTCTGAAGGCGGCGTCGGGCGGCGCGGAAGCCTGGTACCAGTACGACCCCTTCGGCCGTCAGGAGACGGTGACGAGCGGCGGCAAGGTGGTGGAGCGGAACACGTACGACGGCTTCGACCGGGTCAAGCGGCACGAGAAGGACGGCGGCGGGTCGCGTGCCCTGAAGGCCACGACGTACGCCTACGACCCGCTGGACCGCACCGCGAACCGCACGGACTCCAGCGGCAAGAAGACGGACTTCAACTACCTGGGCATGTCCGGGGAGGTCCTCAGCGAGGACGTCGCGGGCAAGCTGACGAAGTCCTACCAGTACAGCCCGTGGGGCGAGCGCCTCTCCCAGGTCAAGCACGCCGCCGACGGCAAGACCGAGGACACCTACTACGGCTACAACAGCCACACCGACGTCGAGTCCCTGACCGACAAGGAGGGCAACGCCAAGGCCACCTACGGCTACACGGCCTACGGCAACGCCGACCCCGCCGACTTCACCGGCATCGACAAGCCCACGGCCACCGACCCCACGAAGGAGTCGTACAACCCGTACCGCTTCAACTCCAAGCGGTGGGACGGGGAGTCGGGGACCTACGACATGGGCTTCCGGGACTACAGCCCCGGACTCAACCGCTTCACGACCCGGGACATGTACACCGGGGCGCTGGCGGACATGGAGCTGGGATCCGACCCGCTGACGGGCAACCGGTACGCGTTCGCAGGAGGCAACCCCACCACGTTCCTGGAGTTCGACGGCCACGACTTCGGCATCCCCAGCATCACCAACACCTTCAAGGGCATGCGGGAAGGCCTGACGAACGGCTTCAAGGAGGCCGCGAAGGGCGGCGCGAAGCTCGTGGGGAAGCGCAATCCCGTGAGCAACGGCTTCAGTCTGCTCAGGATCCTCGGCGTCCTCGACCAGAATCCGGTGGACCGGGCCATCGACTCGGCTGTGGACCGGGCGGCGAGTGCGGTGTTCGGAGAGGATTCCCAGGGCGGGGCCGGTTCGGGACGCCGAACGCCCGAGCAGCGCTGTGGCTCGGATTCCCGGTCGCAGCGCTTCAATTACCAGCCGCTCAAGGACGGGGCGCCCACGGGGGCGACGGCCCTGATCTGCCCGGAGGACCTCAAGGCACCGAACAGCAGGAGCCCTCGCCCCAGGTCCCTGACCGAGCCGCCCGGCTATGTGGGGAAAAGGGACAGGGACGGTCTGTGGATATTCAATCGGTCCCACATCATCGGTGACCGGTTCCACGGAGAATGGAGGCGGGAGAACGTATTCACCGGATACGCAGAGATGAACCAAGAGGGCATGAAGGCCTGTGAGGACGACATGGCGTCGGCGCTCAGCAGTGGTCAACCGGTGATGTACTCTGGCCAGTTGCACTACGGGAACGGACGTCAGAACCTTCCGACGTCCATCACCATGACAGCCTCGACTCCGAACGGTCTGCTCTTCAGGGAGACCGTGCAGAACAAGCCAGGAAAGCAGGTGACCTGTTGAGCGTCCAAGAGTTGGAGCAGGAGCTCCCCGAGCTCTTGCGGCATCGTGCGCCGGCCACCCGGGCCATCGATTGGGAAGGGATTTCCGAAGCACTCGGGACGGCGCTTCCTTCGGACTTCACGGAGCTGTCCGAGAAGTATCCCGCGCTCGCCATCGACGATTTCCTCTCGATTCACATCCCCGCCCCGGGTGAAGAGCGCTATTTCATCTCCGGGACGCGGAAACTGCTCGACGCGCTGCGGGACCGGCGGGACGCGGGGAGGTCGCACGGGTACGTGCCCCACCCCGAGCCGGGCGGGCTGCTGCCCTGGGGTGACTCCTCCGACGGCGACCTCTTCTACTGGAGGACCACGGACGAGGGCCCCGACACCTGGACGATCCTCGTGAGCGGGCGCAACGACGACTGGTGCGAGTTCCGGGGCGGCCTCACGGAGTATCTGGCCGGACTGGTCTCCGGGGCGGTGCCGCCCGACGGGCTGCCGCCGGACTTCCCGGGGCGGACGCCGAGCGTGGACTCCGACTGACGCGCGGAGCGTGACGCGGGGCGGGGCGGTGAGGGGATCAGCCCCCTCACCGCCCCGCCTGCCTGTCTGCCCGCGAGGGCTACCGCTCCACCCCCGCCCCCGCAGGCACCCCCTCCGGAGCCTCCCCGAACCGCGCGAGTGCCAGCGCCCCCGCCACCGCCACCGCGAAGCCGAGGATCGCCAGCCAGCCCAGGCCCTCCCGGGTGCGGTCGCCGAGCCAGACCACGCCGACCAGGGCGGGGCCGATCGTTTCGCCGATGACCATGCCTGCCGTGGCGGCCGTGACCGAGCCGCGTTGGAGGGCGGAGGTGAGGAGGAGGAAGGCGGCGCCGCCGCCGATGAGGAGGGCGTACGTCGCCGGGTTGGCGATCAACGCCCCCGGTGACACGTCGTCGATCAGGCGGACCGTGACCTCCACGACGCCGAAGCCGCAGCCCGCGCCCAGGCCGAGGGCGAGCGCCCGGCCCCGGTCGGGGAGCCGCCCGGCCGCGGCGCCGAGAAGGAGCACGGCGACGGCGACGGCCAGCATCACCCACCGCAGCGCCGTCGACCCGGCCTCGTCGCCCTCCGCCCCCGAGGCGAGCCCCAGCATGGCGAGGCCCGCGGACACCACGCCGACGGCGCCCCACTCCGTCCCGCTGAGCCGCACCCGCAGCAGCCGCGCCGCGACGACCGCCGTCACGGCGAGCGACGCGGCGAGCGCGGCGCCGACCGCGTAGATGGGCAGCGAGCGCAGCGCGACGATCTGGAGGAGGAAGCCGAGGCCGTCGAGGGCGAGCCCGGCGACGTACCGCCACTGCCGCACGGCGCGCAGGAGCAGCGCCGGGTCGACGCCGGAGCCCGTGCCGGGCGCGGTCGCGCGCGCGGCGACCGCCTGGAGCACCGACGCCGTACCGAAGCAGACTGCTGAACCGAGCGCGCAAATCATCCCAAGAGACACGAAAGGACAGTAGATCAGGGAGCGTCGAGCGACCCGTCGGCGGGGCGCGCCGCGTCGTCATCTACCCTGCGTCGTCGGTACGTTTCGCAGACGCAACGGCAGTAGCAACGGCAGTGGCAACGGCAGTGGCAACGGCAGTGGCAACGGCAGTGGCAACGGGGGAGCGGGAAGTCATGGGTGGAGACATACAGAAGCGGCGACGGGTGCGGTCAAGCACCGTCGCCCTCGGTTCCATGGGCGTCCTCGCCGCCGCCCTCACGTCCTGCGGCTCCGAGCCGGACAAGCGGTGCGTGGATCGCGACAGTTACGACGTGCTCAGCGGGTACCGGGTCGTCAGCGACCAGTTGTGCAGGAGCGGCGGCAGCGCTCGCGCCTACGGCAAGGGCGACGCCGACTGGTACTACGACTCCGACGTCCGCCGCGGCTACGCCGACGACGGCACCTTCAGCCGCAGCGAAGCCGTCGACCGGGACGGCTTCGGCTGCTCCGGCTCCGGCGGCGGCTGAGCGGCGAGGGCGTCGCGCCATGGAACGCCGCACCCTCACGCCCCGCCCCGGCTGGCAGCAGACCGTCGAGGAGCAGGGCCTCATCTACCCGCTGACCCGCCACCCCGACGGCGAACTGCGCCCGTACTGGGACGAGTCCGCGTACTACGTCTTCAGCCTGCCCGAGGTCGAGGCCCTGGAGGAGGTCGTCGAGGAGCTGCACGCGATGTGCCTGGCCGCGGCCGCCCACCTAGTCGAGCGCGACCGCCTCGCCGACCTCGGCATCACGGACCCGCGCCTCGCCGCCCTCGTCACCGAGGCCTGGCACCGGCGCGCCGAACTCCCCTCCCTGTACGGCAGATTCGACCTCCGCTACGACGGCACGGGCGCCGCGAAGCTCCTGGAGTACAACGCGGACACCCCGACCTCCCTCGTGGAGGCGGCGAGCCCGCAGTGGTTCTGGATGGAGGAGCGCTTCCCCGGCGCCGACCAGTGGAACTCCCTGCACGAGCGGCTCGTGGACGCCTGGAAGGCCCAGGCCCGGCTGCTGCCGCCCGTCGGCCCGCTGTACTTCGCGCACTCGGCGGGCGACGAGCTGGGCGAGGACCTGATGACGGTCGCGTACCTGCGCGAGACCGCCGAACAGGCGGGCCTCGCCACGGACGCCATCGCCATGGAGGACATCGGCTGGGACCGGCTCTCGCGCCGCTTCGTCGACAAGCGCCTGCGCTTCATCCGCTCCTGCTTCAAGCTGTATCCGTGGGAGTGGCTGACGACGGACCGCTTCGCGCCCTATGTGCTGGAGACCCTCGACAACGGCGGCGGTACGGGGACGACGCTCTGGATCGAGCCCGCCTGGAAGATGCTGCTCTCCAACAAGGCGCTGCTCGCCGTCCTGTGGGAGCTCTGTCCCGGGCATCCGAACCTGCTGCCCGCCTATCTGGACGGGCCGCGTGAGCTCGCCACGACGAGCGGGTACGTGGCCAAGCCGCTGCTGGGGCGGGAAGGTGCGGGTGTGACCGTCCATCCGGCCGGGGCCGCCCCGGCCGGTCCGCCCCAAGGGCCCCGCTGCTACCAGGAGTTGGCGCCCCTTCCCGACTTCGACGGCAATCGCGTCGTGCTCGGGGCGTGGGTCGTCGCGGACGAGGCCGCGGGGCTCGGGATCCGGGAGTCGGCGGGGCTCGTCACGGACGAGTACGCGCGGTTCCTGCCGCATGTGATCCTCTGAGGTGCGCCTCGCACGGCGCTAGCCGAGCCTGGGCTGGGTGCCGGGGTGCAGCTCGATCCGGACGTCGTCGTCGTCCTTGATGACGTACGTCGGGTCGGTGTTCTTCTGCCAGTCGAGCGGCAGCAGGTAGTAGCGCTGGTCGCGTTCGACGAGCAGGCGCAGGCCGCTGTAGCGGTAGCGGTAGTGGGTGCCGCGGCCCAGGTCCTCCACGGCGGGGCCCGGCGGGGCGAAGCTGAGGCGGTCGGTGCTGAGGACGATCACGGCCACCCGGCGCACGAGTTGCCCGGCGTCGTGGCGGGCGTCGTGGCGGCCGCGGTCCCCGGCCACCAGGGCCACGACCCAGATCAGGAAGAGGCCCGCGGCCAGGAGCGAGGCGGTGCGGCGCCACGGCGGCGGGGGCGCGGTGCCCGGGGGCGTGGCGGCGGGGGTGCGGCCGAGCAGGAGGCCCGCCGCGACGAGCAGCGGGGCCGACCAGGCGTACGGCTGGATCCACCGCCACAGCGGCAGCAGGGCGGCTCCGGCGGCGATGAGGACGGCGTGGGCGCGCGCCACGGCCCGGCCGGCCTCGCGCAGTCGGCGGACGTGGTGGGCGGGGACGCGCAGGGCGGTGAGGAGCCGGGGCAGGTGGGGGACGAGGAGGGTCAGGACGAGGACTTCCAGGGCGGGCAGGGCGGCGAGGCTCAGGCTGCGGACGACCAGTTCGAAGGTGTCGAAGCCGATGGCGAAGGTGTCGAGGTGGAAGTAGCCGAAGTAGGCGTTGGTGTAGATGTAGCCCGCGTAGAGCATGAGGGCGCCCGCGAACGAGGCGGCGCCGACGACGGAGTTGATGAGGTCGGCGGGGCTGCCGGCGGGAGCTTCCGGCGGGGCGCTCGGGGGGCGGCCGCGGACGCGGGCGGCCCGTCGTACGCCGGGAGAGCGCCCCGCGCCCGGTGCTCGCCGCACTCGGGGCGCCCGCACCGCACGGCCCACGGTCAGGCCCCCTCGGGCGAGGCGCTGCCGCTTCCCGGCGCGACCTGTGACGCCGCCGGGCTCGTCCCGGGTGGTGGTGTCACCGGACCGGGAGTGCCCGGCGGCCACGGGCACCGCTCCCCGCCGGCTTCCGGAGTCGCGCCCGGACTGCACTCCGGCGGATGCGCGGGCGTCGACCCGGTGACCCCCGGCCCGGGTGCCCCGGCCGGACCTGTGTCCGTCGGCGGCGGCTTGACCGGCGGCACCCCGGGGTCGCCGCCCCCTTGGGACCCGCCGCCGTCCTGGGTGCCGGACGCGGTGGCGGACCCGCTGGGGCCCGCCTGCGACGTGGGCGCGCCCGAGGTCGCCCCCGGCCGCCCCGGCACTTTCCCCCCGGGCCCGTCGGAGTGGCCGCACGCGGCGGCTCCGAGGCCCAGGACCATTACGAAGACGGCCGTGCGCACGGCCCTGCCGCCCCCGGTCACGATCCCCTGGCACAAGCGCATCGTTCCCCCTCACACCGGAACGTCCTCACAGTGTGTGAGCGCAGGATGGCACCGGTAGCGGGTGCTGCCCAGATCCGGGACGCGAATTCACCCCTGTGCGCCCCGAGTTGAGGGATACCGGGAGGCGTGCCGCCCTGCTACCCGGCCGCTTCCCGCTGCCCGACGGCCTCCCGCTGCCCGACGGCCTCCCGCCGCCCGGCGGCCTCCCCCTGCCCGATGCCCTCCCCCTGCCCCGCGTCGAACCGGCTGCGGGCCGTCTCGATCTCCGTCATGTACCGGTGCGTCCAGTCGCACATGCCGTCGATGGTGCGGAGCAGCGCCGTACCCGCCTCGGTCAGGCGGTACTCGACGCGGGGCGGCACGGTGGGGTGGACGGTGCGGTGGACCACGCCGTCGCGTTCGAGGCCGCGCAGGGTCTGGGTGAGCATCTTGTGGCTGATGCCGTCGACGGCGGAGCGCAGTTCGGTGAAGCGGCGGGTGCCCTCGCCGAGGGAGCTGACGATCAGGATGGCCCACTTGTTGGCGAGGCCCATGAAGACCTCGCGGGCGAGGGCGTCGGTGCGCGCCACCTCCGCCGCGTCGGCGCCGCCCTCGATCTGCCGGAAGCTCACGGGGTTCCCCTCTCACCGGGACGTGCCGGACCGTGCCTGCCTGTCACCGCGAGCGTACGTCGAGAGGGGGGCCGGGGCCGCCGGGCGTGGGCCCACAGGGCACCATGGGCGGTCGCAATGATCAGAGCGCCGTGGTGGACACGGCGTGGAACCACGGGGAAACACATGAGCATTCCGCGCGCGCAGCGCAAGAACCACCGGTCTCTCGGTCTGGCGGCCGTCGGCCTGGCCACCGCCCTCGCGGTGACCGCCTGCGGCTCGTCCGACGACGCGGACAAGGACGGGAAGTCCGGCGCGTCGAAGGCCGCCGACGAGGCGCCGAAGAACCTGAAGCTCGGGCAGCCGGGTCCGGTGCAGGAGATCACCAGCTACAAGAAGACCGGCAAGTTCTCCATCACGCCGACGAAGGTCGCTCTGGGCAAGCCCGAGGACCTCAAGGAGCTGGACGACCCGAAGAAGTACAAGGACAAGAAGATCGCCTGGGTCTATGTGAAGGCCAAGCACGTCGGCGGCCCCGACATCAAGGAGGCCAAGCCGATGAGCGACGTCGGCGCGGAGACCGACGCGGGCGCGCCCGCGACCCGGTTCATCGTCATCGGCGCCCTCGCGAGCACGCCGAAGGACTGCAACATCCTCAACGGCGCCAAGGAGCTGGGCAGCACCGACATCTGGAAGAAGGGCGAGCAGCGCACCGTGTGCGAGCCGTACCTGATTCCGGCGACCGCGAAGGTCAAGAGCGTGACGTACTCGCAGGGCTACTACAAGGAGCCCATCAAGTGGGCCGTGCGGTAGCTCACGGCTGAGCGGGGGCGCGCTGCGGTGTCGTGGCTCCGCGCAGGAGCAGCGGGGTCGCGAGCAGGAGCAGGCCCGCGGCGGCGACGGCCGCGCGCGGGCCCGCGACCGTGGCGAGCAGCCCCCACAGGGCGGTCAGCGCGGCGACCGTCGCCTTGCTGGTGACGGACCACGCCGACAGGGTGCGGGCGATCCGGTCGGGCGGGGTCCTTTCCAGGCGGTACGTGGCGTGGACCGGGTTGAAGACGCCCATGCAGGTGATCAGGCCGAACTCGACGGCCATGACGAGGGCGAGCCCGGTCGGCCCCGGGTGCACGAACGCCAGGCCGACGGACCAGCACGCGCGGAGCGTCCCCACGGTGCGCAGGACGGCCCGCTCGCCGTGGCGTCTGACGATGACGGGGGACAGGCGGGAGCCGACGAGCCCGCCGAGGCACGGCAGCGCGAAGGCCAGGCCGTAACTCCAGGGGGCGAAGCCGAGGGGCCCGAGCATGAGGACGGCGAGCGGCGGGGCCGCCGCCATGATCAGGCCGCTGACCAGGACGGTGTTGAGGAACAGGGACCGCAGGGCCGGGTCGGCGAGGATGAAGCGCCAGCCGTCGGCGAGGTCGCGGGCGCGCAGCCGGGGCGGCCCGCTCTCCGTGGCGGCGGGCGCTTTCGCGGTCGTACGCGATGACGCTGCCCCGTCCGTTCCGGTGGGCGGCGCCTCACTCCCGCCGATCGCCCGGATCCCCGCCGCCGAGAGCAGATAGCTGACCGCGTCCGCCGCCACGGTCACGACCGGCCCGAACGCCCCCACCGCCGCCCCGCCGAGCGGTGGCCCGAGCGCGGTCGCGGTCCAGGACGTGGACTCCAGGCGGCCGTTGGCGGCGAGCAGGCCCTCCGGCGGGACGAGCGCCTTCAGGCAGGCGCCGGCGGCGGAGCCGAAGGCGATGTCGGCGGCGGCCACGATCACCGCCACCACCAGGAGGTGGCCGAAGGTGAGGTGCCCGAGGGCATAGGCGGCGGGGACGGTGAGCAGGGCCGCGCACCGGACGAGGTCCGCCGCGATCATCACGGGCCGTTTGCGCCGGTGCTCCACCCACGGCCCGAGCGGCACCGCCACGGCCGCGCCCACCGCGAGCCCGGCGGCGGAGAGCAGCGCCACCCGTCCCGTTCCGGCGTGCAGGACGAGCACCGCGATGAGCGCGAACGCGTCGAAGGCGAAGCGGGTGCCGAAGGAGCTGATCGCGTACGCGGCCCACAGCCACCGGAACCCACGCCCCAGCGAGACCCGCTCGCGCACGACCCCGACCCCCATCCCGAGCCTCCTTCTCCGCCGTCCCGACGGCCGCCGCACACCACATCCGCCGCCACATCAGCCGCCGCGACCGCCTCCGCCGACCGGCATCAAAACGAGGCACCCCACCCCGGGGCAAACAACGGCCCACCCCCTCCGCACAACCTCTGGTTGTGTCCCTAGGCTGTCGCCGTGGATCTCAACGCCGTACGCACGTTCCTCGCCGCCGCCGAGTCCGGGCAGTTCCAGGAGGCCGCCGTCGATCTCGGGATCACGCAGCAGGCGGTGTCCAAGCGGGTGGCCGCGCTGGAGAAGGAGCTGGGGGTGCGGCTGTTCGAACGGACGCCCAAGGGCGCGCGGCTCACCATCGACGGGCAGGCGTTCCTGCCGCACGCCCGGGCGCTCGCGCTCGCGGCGGAGCGGGCGGCGGCGTCGGTGCGGCCGGGGAAGCGGGCGCTGCGCGTGGACGTGGTGGGGCGCAGGGTGGCGACGGCGGGCCTGGTGCGGGACTTCCACCGGGCGCACCCGGAGGTCGAGCTGGACATCGTGACGTTGTACGGCGTGGACGCGGCCGTGGCGGCGCTGGAGTCGGGGGAGATCGACGCGACGTTCCGGGCGGTGAGCATGCCGGGGCGGCGGCTTCCGGACGGCATCGAGGCGATGCCTGTACTCGACGAGCCGATGCACCTGTTCACGGGGCCCGCGCACGAGTTCGCCGCCGAGAGCGTGATCGCGCCGGAGCGGCTCGCGGGGCGGCGGATCTGGATGCCGGGCAACGCGGCGGGCACGGAGTGGGCGGCGTACTACGACGCGCTGGCGGCGACGTTCGGCTGTGTGATCGAGACGGTGGGCCGCCCGAACTTCGGCGTCGAGTACCTCCTGGACACGATCGCGGAGTCGACGACCCTCGCGACGTTCCTCAGCGAGCGGACGCCGCTGGTGTGGCCCGCCGGGCACGACCTGCGCCTGATCCCGCTGCGCGACCCGACGCCGGTCTACCCGCACTCGCTGCTCTGGTACGGCACGAATCCGCACCCCGGCCTCGCGGTGCTCCGCGACCACCTCGCCGCCGCAGGGCTCGCCCACGACGGCACGGACACGTGGCGGCCGGCGTGGGCGAGGTGAGGGGCGTGCCGGGGCGTCAGCCCAGGAAGCACGCCGAGACGTAGCCGACGACGCCGGTGCGCTTGTTCTGGACGAGCTGCCAGGCGACGGTGCTGCTGCCGTCCGGACAGTGGACGCGCGGGCCCGAGTCGGCCTGGTACCAGTAGGCGCAGTCGCCCTGGTTGGCCCAGCCGACGTGGCTGCCGCCGGGCTTGTTGCGCATGTGGATGCTCGTGCCCTTGAAGTCGCTGTGGGGTCCGCCGTGCTCGCAGGCGGCGCGGGCCTGGCCTGCGGCCGGGGCGGTGGGTGCAGCCGCAGCCGCATGCCCGGCGGTGAACGGGGCCATGAGCAGTGCGGCGCCCGCCACCGCCAGGGCGGCCGTCCTCTTGGTTCGCTTCATCATGAACGCAACGGTCCCGAACCGGCGCGGGCCCGACAAGAAGGCGCGACCCGCACCTGCCTGTCCGTGGGAGTGATTCACCGCAGCGCACGCCCCCCGCCCGTCCCGCCCGCGCCCCTAGGCGCGGGTGCTCCGGTAGTGCTCCGCGATCTCGTCCGAAGTCGTCACCCACACCCCCGGGTGGTTCACCACGTACTCCAGGGCCTGGTCGAGGTACTTGGCGCGGAAGGCCTGGCCGATGACGAAGGGGTGCAGGGCGAGGGCCATGACGCGGCCGCTGTCCGCCGCGTCCGCGTCGGCGTGGAGCTGGTCGAGCTGGTCCTTGACGATCTGGACGAAGTCGGGGCCGGTCGTGCTGTGGCCGACGAAGAGGTTGATGTCGTTGAGTTCGACGGAGTAGGGGACCCCGAACATGCCGGGGACGTTCAGGTCGAAGGGCTGGTCGTCGTTCGTCCAGTCCAGGACGTAGTCGAGGCCGAGTTCCTTGATGAGGTGCGGGGTGCGGAAGGTCTCCGTCAGGGCGGGCCCCATCCAGCCGCGCGGCCGGGTCCCCGTGGTCCGCTCGATCGTCTCCACGACGTCGGTCAGATACTTCCGCTCCTCGTCCTCCCCCATCTCCGCCTGGAAGATCGAGTTGTTCTTGCCGTGCGCGAGCCAGACCCAGTCGCGCTCGCGCCCCGCCCGGATGATCTGCGGATAGCGGTCGCCCACATCGGAGTTGAGCAGCACGCTGGCCCGCACCCGGTGCCGGTCGAGGGTCTCCAGGGTGCGCCAGAAGCCGACGCGCGGCCCGTAGTCACGCCAGCCGTAGTTCAGCGGGTCCGGGGTGAGGTGCGCGGTGCCGGGGAACGTCGACGTCGACGGCTTGTCGACCTCGTAGTGCTCGATGTTGAGCCCGACGTAGAAGGCGACCTTGGCGCCGCCCGGCCACTGGATCGGCTCGCGCTCGACGATGGGGCTGTAGTCGTAGAGCTGGTTGTCCATCACACTCACCTCGGGAACGCTCGCGGCGGACTGTGGTCTTCTGCCCGCTGTGTCTGGTGTCGTCGTGTGCGGGGGTGTCCCGCCCACGACAGACATCCTCAAACGTTCACACTGGTGTGAGGGTCAAACGGTCACCGCAAGTCTCCTTCCACGCCCGCGTGTACGCCCCTCACTGCACCTCTACGGTTCACTGCACCTCTACGGTGACCTTCCACTGCCGGATGACGGCGGGGCAGGCGTAGCCGGGGTCGGGGACGCAGCTGCCTCCCGCGGTGACCGTGGCGGTGCCGACGCCGTCCGCGCTCAGGACGGCGCGGGCGCCGCCGTCCGGCGTGGTGCTGCCCCCGGTCTTGCGGAGCACGTCGGGGGTGTCGGTGTCCGGGACGCTCCACGTCCACCTGACGTGGCCCTCGCGGACGGGGGCGAGCCTGACCTCGACGGTGTCCCCGGTGGCCACGGTCACGGTCCGGCCGTCGTCCGCGTTCGTGAGGACGGCCCGTCCGGCCGCCGCCCGCGCCTCGGCCTGCGCGGTGGCCGGTACGACGGCGACGGCGAACGCGGCGAGGGCGAGCCCTGCGGCCAGCGGAACGGAACGGTACGTCGATGACTTCATGGTTTCCCCAGGGTGTGCGTGGCGGTTCGGATCGGTGAGCGCAGGCGGGAGGGCCCGCGCCCAGAGATCAGAATCGGCCGCACCCGGGCCCCGCTTGCGGCTTTGGCCGACAAACGCCCTGATTGGGTGAGCTGGGGGTGTTACGTCATGGGGTGACCGCCGAGCGCCCCGCCCGCAGCGCCGCCCGCACGCCCGGTGCGCCCCGAGCCGCAGCGCCCGCCCCGGCCCAGTCGGCCCCGTCGCCTGCCCTGGCCCGCCCGGACCCGGATTCCGTCCGGCCCGCCTCGGCCCGGTCCCTGCGGCACTCCCCGCACCGGTCCTCCCCGGCGACGGGCCGGAACAGCGTCGGCCTCCCGTGCGGCCCCGCGCACTCCCGCAGCGCGGCGACCTGCGGCTGCGCCGGACGCGGCGGTGCGGGGTCCCTGAGCAGGGACCGGACCAGGCCGCCCGGCTTGTGGATCACCTGATGCCTGCCGGGGAGGCCCCGCCGGATCTCGTCCCGTACGTCTTCTGGCCGGTGGCCCAGCGCCAGCCACTGCCCCGCAAGTTCGGTGAGCTGGGCCAGCATGCCGCGCGGCACGCGCAGGCGCGGGTCCAGGTCGGGAAGGCCCCGCACGATCAGGTCGGCCTGCGGCAAGTCAGCGGCCGGCGGGGGAGGTTGGGGGGTGTTCTCCGGGGGTGTCGCGTCTGGATGACGACCGACGGCCCGGTCGGTCGGCTGGCCGACCGCCGGAAACCGGTCACTCGGAGCGGAGTCCCGTAAGGCGGCGGCCTGCTCCGCGTCCAGCGGTACGTTCGAGAGGAGCTGGTAGGTGGCCCAGCGCCCCCGCTCGCGCTGCTCGCGCCACTCGTGGAGGTAGCCCTCGGCCTTCAGTTGCGCCTTGGCCGTCTTGAACCCGGTCCGCCCGATGCGTGCGCTGCGCGCGGTGTCGGAGAGGGGTTCGTCCGCCCCTTCGGGGAGGGAGAGCTGCCAGGTCAGAAGCCGGACCGCGTCCGAGTCGAGCCGAGGATGACGAATGATCTCGTTCGGCGTCTGAGAGAAGAAACGCACGGGGGCGATAACATGGCGATGCATTTTCGGTGCTCCGATAGCAGGCACTGGAAGTGAAGGCCCTCGCCGCTGGTTGCAGCCAGCACGGGGGCCGTTTAGCTGTGGTTACGGTACATCAACTCACGTGTACGGAACGTCACTTCGCGGACGGCCTGTGCATCGGCCTCTGCTCAGCAATGAGTTGTCACTGCCGCCCCCTAAGCTCCGCGACATGCGTGAGTTCTTCGAGGCGGGTGGGCGGAAGCTGTCGTATCTGGACTTCGGTGGTCCGGGGAGGCCGCTACTGGCTCTGCATGGGCACTACAACGAAGCGTCGGCGTTCGGGGGGCTCGCGGAGGTGCTGGCGCCGCGGTGGCGGGTGGTCGCGCTCGATCAGCGCGGTCATGGGGAGTCCGACGGTGCCCCCGGCTACGAGCGGGACGACTACGTAGCCGATCTCGTCGCCTTCCACCGGCATCTGGGAGTCGGCCCCGTGCCGTTGCTGGGGCATTCCCTGGGTGGCGTGAACGCCTACCAGTTCGCCGCCCGGCATCCGGGCAAGGTCAGCTCGCTGATCGTGGAGGACATCGGCGCGGTCGTCGATTGCGACTGGTCGTTCACCACGCGCCTTCCTGCTCCCGCGCCGTCGCGCGAGGCGCTGGTCGAGGCTCTGGGGGCGGTGGCGCCCTACCTGGAGTGCTCCTTCCGGCAGGCGGGCCAGGGTTGGGGCTTCTCGTTCGGCGTCGATGACACCGTGCTGTCCCAGAAGGCGCTCAACGGTGATCACTGGGAGGACTGGACGGCGGTGTCGTGCCCCACCCTGCTGATCCGTGGCACACGCAGCGAGGAGTTGGCGGGCGAGCACGCCAGGGAGATGGTCACCCGCCGTGCCGGTCGGGCACGTCTGGTCGAGCTGGCCGCCGGTCACGTGGTCCATCACGACGCTCCGGAGCAGTTCGCCGCCGAGGCCGCCGCGTTTCTGGCCGGGCCCCGCTGAGGGTTCCTGGCGGCCGTCCGCCTCGCGATCCGCTTGCTTGAAGTGCGCTCCACGGTCATAGCGTCGAGGCAGCTGAACCGAACACCCGACGCGGCGGCGCGTCATCGCGCACGACCAACTGGCAAGGCGGCAAGTGGTGGACAACCAATTCGCAACGCATGCAGAACTCTTCGATCTGAGTGGAAAGCGCGCGCTCGTCACCGGTGGCACCCGAGGCATCGGAATGATGATCGCGCGTGGCCTGCTCCAGGCGGGCGCCCACGTGGTCATCAGCTCACGCAATGCGGAAGCGTGTGCTCAGGCGCAGGAACAGCTGTCCCGTTTCGGTGAGGTGCGGGCCATCCCCGCCGACCTGTCCCGCCACGACGAGTGCCGGCGCCTGTCCGACCTCGTCACCGCCGACTCGGAGCGCCTCGACATCCTCGTCAACAACGCGGGCGCCATGTGGGACGAGCCACTGGAGACGTTCCCCGACGCGGCCTGGGACACGGTCGTCGACCTCAACCTGAAGTCGCCGTTCTGGCTGGTCCAGGCGCTGCTCGCCGCACTTCGCAAGGCGGGCACGGCCGACGATCCCGCGCGGATCATCAACATCGGCAGCATCGCCGCCATCCACATCCCCCATCGGCCCAACTACTCGTACTCCAGCAGCAAGGCCGCACTGCATCAGCTCACCAGAGTGCTCGCCAGGGAACTGGGACCGCAGCACGTCACCGTGAACGCCGTGGCGCCGGGACCGTTCCCGTCGACGATGATGGCTGCGACCCTCGACGAGTTCGGCGAGGAGATCGCGGCGTCGGCCCCCCTGCGCCGGATCGGCCGCGACGACGACATGGCGGGTGTCGCCGTGTTCCTCGCCGGCCGGGCAGGCGCCTATCTGACAGGCGCCGTGATCCCCGTCGACGGCGGCATCGCCACCACCGCGTAGGCCGACAACGAGTGGTTGTGACCCGCACTTTCACAACAGACCCCGGCCGCCGGGCCAGGTGACGGCCTGCCCCTCGGGGGTGACGGTGATCTCGAAGTGTTCGAGCCCGGGCGCGCCGTCGGACCGCCAGCGCGCCACGTGCTCCTCCACCGCGTCCCACAGGCGCGTCGGTCCGCCCTGCCGGACGGTCCAGGCGGCACCGTCGAGGGACAGCGCCGCCCACGCGGCCGTACGGACGTCCAGGAGGACGTGTTCGGTGCGCCCGTCGCGGTCCAGGGTGATGCGCTGAGCGCCCCGGACAGCGAGCTGTGCGACGAACCGTGTGGTCCAGTCGTCCAGCGCGTCGGCCGCCCCCAGGCCGGTGGCCCTCTCGTCCCCGGCGTCCAGGTCCGGGAGCAGGCCGAGCTGCGGGGGGAGTTGGGGGCGGGCGAGCATGAACGAGATGTGTCCCCCGAGGAAGGGGCCGTGGGCGGTGCCGTCGTCGCGGACGGTGAGGCGGGCGAGGTCGGAGGAGTACAGCCATCCGCCCACGGTGGCGAGGATCGTCCCGCCGGGCCGGGTCTGCTCCACCCACGCGTAGGGCACGGTCGTCAGGCCGCAGGTGGCGATCACGCGGTCGTACGGGGCGCCGTCCCCATGACCGGCCAAGCCGTCGCCGACCACCAGGTCGGGGACGTATCCGGCCCGTCCGATGGCGGCCCGGGCCCGCGCGGCGACGCCCTCGTCGACCTCCACGGAGGTCACCAGGTCCTCACCGAGCCGGTGGCACAGCAGCGCCGTCGAGTAGCCGGTGCCGGTCCCGATCTCCAACACCCGGTGTCCGTCCGCGACATGGAGGTCTTCGAGCATCCGCACGACGAGGCCGGGCATCGTGCTCGACGACGTGGGTGCGCGCAGGATCTCCCCCCGGATGTCGGCGGGGACGACGGTCCCGGCGATCTGGGTCACCAGGGATTCGTCCTGGTAGCAGGCGGCAAGCCAACGAGGATCATCCGGCAGGAGCGACCGCCACGCGGTCGGCCCGGCCGCGTCGACGCGCTCGAAGAAGCCGCCGCGCAGGAACTCGTGCCGCGCCACGGCCTCGACCGCGTCCCGCCACGGCGCGGTGCGCAAGTGCCCGCCCTCGGCGAGCTGTTCGGCGAGGGCCAGCCGAAGGGCCTTGTCGGTGTCGGTCATGCCGTGGTGTTCCTCTCCAGTAGATCAGCCATGGCCGCGACCATCGGCAGACCGGTCTCCGGCTCCAGCCACGCCCACTGCCCGGAGGGGTTGCATTCCAGGAACCACCATTGCCCCGCGCGGTCGACGGCGAAGTCGAAACACCCGAAGACCAACCCGAAGCGGTTCAGGTAGCGGTACATCGCGGCGGTGACGCCGGCCGGTGGCTGGGCGGGGGCGTAGGTGAGTCGGCCGTAGTCGGTGCGCCAGTCGAGCAGGCCGGAGTCGATGCGTACGGTGAACACGTGGTCGCCGATGACGGTCACTCGCATGTCGGTGACCTGTCGACACGCTGCTGGAACAGGAGATGCCGTCGGCGTCGCGGTACAGCTTCGAGGCGGCGGCACACATCCTCGCCGAGCTGACGGCGGCGGAGGAGGTTCCTGCGGATCGAGGTGTCGGACACGCGCGGTGACCAGCTGCCGGTCGTACGGGAGCCGGATGCGGAGGACGAGTCGGGCCGGGGGTTGTTGACCGTGGCGGCGCTCGCGGACCGGTGGGGTGTGGAGGACCAGGGTCGCTGTGGAGTACACCCCACCGTCAACAGCTGACGAGGCTCACCGGGGCGGGACCGATCCAGCCGCAGCCAAGCTGACCGAACAGAACCTGCTCGCTGAGAGGGCGAGCGCAAACGGTGCGTTTGCCGGACTGACTGCTGAGTTGGCGTGCTGACCTTGGGCTATGACGCGTCTCACGGTCTGTGATTCGTTGCCGCAGGGGGCAGAACAGGCCATTCGCTGTTGCACCGGAGCACCCAACTCCCCTTCCACTTTCACAAGTAGGGCACACGCGACCACGAAGTAGTCACATCTCTGGCGAGCGGGCGAGCTTCCGGCCAATGAGCACCTCCCGGCCACTCAAGCGATAGGTGCTGTTCTGGCTAGATCACGCATGCCTACGGTTGCGTTCGCGTTCGCAGGTTCATACCAATGGCATATGTGAACTGAATGGGCGGCGCGAGGTCCAAGGGGGTCGCGAGTACTCATCGCACCACGCAGGACCTCGCGCGGTCATCGGACGTGTCTGCCAAGTGAGAGGGGCTCGCCCGGCGTCAGGTGTCGTCGGTTTGAGGAGTGCGCGCCTCCTCATCTGCGGTCTCGGCCGCTCTCCTTGGCGTTCGAATAGAGTCCAGCAATGGGGAGGATTCATGCGTAGGTACACAGGCAAGGCCCGCAGTGGTGTTCTCGCAGCGGTAGTTGCGGCATCTCTGGTGGGGGGCGCCCAGGCTGTATCCGCTGAAGAGCTGCCGACCGACAGCACCACTCCGTCCGCGCCCGTCGTGGACGAGAACGACACGGCCCCGGCAACGCCTGCCGAGGAGGCGGCGTCGCTTCCGGTGGACGACCCGTCGGCGGCCCCGATCGAGGCGGCCAACTTCAACAGCCACATCGGTGGGGCCAAGGCAGGCTTCCAGTCGCGCAGATGGAAGGACGAGTCGTACTCGCAGGTGCTGTTCACCGGCTGCTGGGCCGGTACGGGCAGCCCGGGAGGCCGCCACTATTCAACGCTCGTCGATCTGCGGCACGACATCTCGGGGCAGCCGGACAGGTCCTGGGGGCTGAAGAAGTACACGAACTGCTTCAAGGGCGACAACAAGACGAGCAATGGCCAGTGGAGCAACCTGTCCAACGGCAATCACTTCTTCCAGATCAAGGAGATCGGCGGGTTCGACGACAGCCCGTACATCCAGCTGGACGTGAGAAAGGTGTACGTGGACACCTCCAAGGCCGACTGATCGCCGTCCACTGAGCACGCGTCATCGCCACGCCACCCCTCGTGTGGGGGTGGCGTGGCCCGTTCACCTTCCGGAGCTGGATTCGTGAGACCTCTCGCCCGATGGCGTACCAGCGGTGCCCTGTGGCTGGCACCCGTGTGCTTGGCCATCGTCCTTCTGTACTTCAAGAACATGCATGAGGACCCCGGTTACACCGACCTGCTGGACGGCCCGCGATGGGCGCCCTCCGTCGTGGCCCGGGCGCTGGACGCCTACTACTGGTTCGCTTACGCCGTCGCTGCCGCGCTGGGAGCCTGGGAGGCAGGGCGGCTCAAGAAGGACCAGGTGTGGCTACTGGCCCCGGCCAGGTCGCGGTACCGCGTCGCAGCCGAAGCCCTGTTGCCTGGCGTGCTGGTCGGTTGGGTGATGCTTCTGCTGCCCGTCGTCATGGCTCTGGTGGAGGCAGAGACGTGGCCCACGCTGAACGCGCTCCCCCTTCTGGGCATGGGTCTGTTCCTGGTCTGTGCGCACAACACGATCGGCTTTGCTGTGGGCCAGTGGGTGCACCGGGCGATCTCCGCCCCGCTGCTGGGCGCGGCGGTGCTCTATCTCGTCGGCTGGTCGGCGTCCGACGGTGGGCGATTGTGGCCGCGACACATCTCCGGTCAGTACACCGAAGGGCTTCTGTTCGGCGAACTCGTCCCTCTCACCAGCTTGTGGCCGCACCTGCTGTTCGCCGGCTCCCTCGCCGCTCTCGGCGCCCTGGCATGGGTCCCGTTGGCGGCCAGAAGAGCTCGCGTCGCGCTGCGCGGCACGGCGTGCGGTGCGGCCCTGGCCGTCATGGCGGCATGTATCGCCCACGTCCACTCCTGGGGAGCCGTCAGCCCGCTCTCGGCGAACAACGCACCGCTGGACTGTACGGGCAGCCATCCGCGGGTCTGCGTACCGAAGGCTGTCCAAGCCGACGTAGTGGGCCTTCGGCGGGACGTCACGGGCACCGTCAAAGCACTGCAGGACGCCGGGGTCGCGGCAACCATGCCGGACACGGTCAACGACACTCTGGCGGCCGGCCGATCCAGCCAGGGCTCCACAGACCGCGAGTGGTGGCTGCCCATGTCAAAGGCGGCTCACCCCGAGACGGTACGCCTCAGTGTCGTGCTGAAATCCATCCGGTTTCCCTGTTCGCGCGTCGATCAGGTCAACTCGCGTTCGGCCACGTTGTGGGCGGCCACGGTGGCTGACGCGGACAAGCGCTACCTGGCCTGGCAGCGGCAGGAGCTGCAGCAGTTCCAGAATCCGGACGATGTGATGGCTGTGATAAAGCGCCGTGTCTCCAAGGCGCGCACTCTGACTCCGGAAGGGCAAGCCGCTTGGTACAAGCGGGAATTGGTCAAGTCGTGCAAGAACGCGGGTAAGGACACCCGCCCGTGATCTGGTGGTTCAAAGCCCGGCGAGTCTGGACCGTACTGGTGCCGTGCCTGGCGGTTTTCGCCGCCGTTGTCGCCGGGTTCAACGGTGTCGCGGTGGAGTTCCCCTCGCTGCTGGTCGGAGGCTCCAACGACTTCCTGGTCATGCTGCTCGCCCCGGTGCCGGTCACGTCAGGCCTGCTCCTGAGTCTCACCTCTCGCCTGGAGGAAGGTGAGGCGGCCGCGTGGCGGCCAGTTTTCCGCTACGACACTCTTCTTGTCCTGGCTACCGGCGCCTTCGCCACCGTGGTGGGCTGTGCGGCCGGTCAGGCCTCCGGCAGCGACGACGCCTGGTCGACCGGTCGCAACACCTTGTTCCTGACCGGCCTGATGCTCCTGGTCCATACCGTCGCTCCCCAGGGCGCGGTGGCGGTCCCGGTCGGCTGGATCTTCATGGTCGTCCTCATCGGGTTCGACCGCTTCCACCATCCCTATCCCTGGACGGTTCTGCCTCAGCCATCGACGGATCCATGGGCCTTCACCGCCGCACTCGTCACCTTCGCCGCTGGGCTGGCCGCGCATGCCCGCCACCGGCCCCGTACGTAAGGGAACTCTCCGCCATGCCGATCCAGCTTCAAGAGTGCACCTTCGCCTACGGGCGCAAGAAGCCGACGGTCCTCAGTCAGCTGACCTACACCGTCCCGGACGGCTTCACCGTCCTCCTGGGCCCCAACGGCGCCGGGAAATCGACTCTGCTCAAACTGGCCGCCGGAGTCACCCGTCCCACAGCGGGCCGCGTGAGCCTGGGACGTCTTGCCTCACACACCCGTGAGTACCGGCAGCGCGTCGCGTGGATGCCGCAGGCCATCACCGCCATGACCGGCCTCACCGCCCGTGAGCAAGTCGCCTACTCCGGCTGGCTCAAGGGCATGAACCGCACCGACGCCTGGACCGCCGCCCACACAGCCCTCACCCGCGTCGAACTCGCCGACCGCGAGGATGTGAAGACCAAGCAGCTCTCCGGCGGCCAGCTCCGCCGCGTCGGCGTCGCCTCCGCCCTCGTCCACGACGCCACCGTGCTCCTGCTGGACGAGCCCACCGCCGGAATGGACCCCACCCAACGCCGGGTCTTCCGCGATCTGATCCTCACCCTGGCCACCGCGGACGTCCGGGTGCTGATGTCCACGCACGACGTCGGCGACCTCGCCGAAGAGGCCACACACGTCACGGTGCTCACCGATGGGCGCATCATGTTCACCGGCAGCACCAGTGACTTCCTCGCCCACGCGCCGAATGACACCTCACAGGGACGCAGGGCCGAGACCGCCTACACCAACGTCGCCGCCCAGCCTTCCACGGTGACACAACACACCCTCGGCACTGATTGAGGCCTCGTGCGCAGCGGCTCCGGTGCCGGGCCTGACAGCGTGCACACCGGAAACTCGTGCGCCATCACCTCGGTCCTCCCCCCCCGGCCCGGGCGGGGCGGGCGCGCGTCTCATCTGCCGCCGCAACCGGGCGACCTAGCCGATGGAGAAGGTGGCACCTGGGGCGGCGTAGTCGACGGGACCGTCGAACCGCGCCGAGGCACGCGCCACCGCTTGCTGCGGCGTGAGAGCGCGGCCGACGTGTGTGACGATCAGTCGGCCCGCCCCGGCCGAGCCGGCTGTGTCGCCGGTGTCCTCGGGTGTGTGGTGCACCTGTTCGCCCTCGACTGGTGCCTCTTCGCTCTCGGCTTCGCACAGCAGTACGTCGCATCCCTCGGCCAGCTCCGTGAGACTCGGGCACGGTGCCGTGTCCCCGGAGTACACCAGCGACTTGCCTGCCGTCTCGATGCGCACGGCGAAGGCCGGAATGCCGTGCGACACCGCCCGGCTGGTCAGTCGGAGCGAGCCAACGGCCGCCTGATGCCCGTCGTGCAACTCGGTGACTGCGAAAGCGGCTTCGATCGGGCTGCGAGCCGAAGTGTTGGTGAGAAAGCCGGCCAGCCGGTCGGCGATTCCAGGCGGACCGTAGAGAGGGATCGGCGCTGCGAGGCGGACGTCCGCGTACAGGGCGCCGTAGTACGCGGTGAGCAGGTCCGCGCTGTGATCGGCGTGCAGATGCGAGATCCAGATCGCACCGAGCTCATCCAGCCGCACATGACGCTGGAGCGGGCCGAGCGTCCCACTGCCCGCATCCACCCAGATGCGGGTGCCGCCGCTCGACACCAGATAGCCGGAGCACGGATTGTCCACGCTCGGATGAGGCGTCGCGCTGCCCAGAACCGTCAGGTGAAGAAGCTCGGGTCTCACTTCGCGGCGCCGTGTATGAACTCCGCCCAGGCGGCGGGCGTGAGGGTGAGGCGGGGGCCGTCGGGGTTCTTGGAGTCTCGGATGAGGATGGTGGTGGGGGTGGCGGCAACCTCGACGCACTCCGGCCCGTCGGCGGTGCTGTGGCTGCTCTTGCGCCAGGCCACTTCGACGCAGGCCGGACCGTCATCCGTGCTGTAGCTGCTCTTGAACCACTCCAGCGTCATGTCTTTCCCCGCACTTTCTCGATGAAGTCCAGTGACTCCCGGGGGCCGAGAGCCTGTGCCCGGATCATGCCATGGCGCATTTCGAGGATTTGGAGCTCGCGCGGGTCCGAGATGACTCGGCTGATGAGCTGGACTTCAAGGTGTCCGAACGTGGTCCCGCTCTTGAGTTTGAACAGGGTGAGCGGCCCGCCGAGCCCGGCGTTCTCCTCGCGGTCCAACGGTAGGACCTGAATGGTCACGTTCCGCAACTGCCCTACCTCCAACAGGTGTTCGAGCTGTCCGCGCATCACCATTGTTCCCCCGTTGGACCGTCGCAACGTCGACTCGCACTGCACAAAGCTGAAAACAGGCAGCCCCGATGTGCTGTCCACGATCTTCTGCCGGGACATGCGGCCAGCCACACGCCGCTCCACTTCCTCCTCCGGGAAGGGCGGTTGCCGATTCCGGACCTCGGCCTGTGCGTACTCCTCCGTCTGCAACAGCCCATGGATCACCGAGTTGTTGTACGTGCACAGCTCCAGAGCCTGGGCCTCAAGCTTCGCCAGGTCCCGCACCTTCTTCGGGTATCGGACCTTCTCCGCGTCGGGCTTCATCGCCTTGATGTGACCGCCCGCGTTCAGGACCTCGTCCGCCCGGTCCAGGAACTCCGGCCTGGGAATCCGCGCCCCCCGCTCCACCTTGTGGATCAGGTTCTCCCCGTACCCCATCAACTCCCCGAACTGCACCACCCGCAGCCCGGCAGCCTCCCGCCAGAACTTGATCTGGCGCCCGATGATCTCAGCGACCACGCTCGACTCGTCGTCGGAGTCGACCTCCCAACCGACCTCGTCCATGCCCTCGTTGTCGTCCAAGGCCACCTCCCGGTGGGGTCACGGGTACGTTCGGTACGGGTGGGGACACCCTCGTACAGCCACCGGACGTACAGGAATCGTCACTGTTCAGGCTAGGTGTCGGCCGCCACGCTGAGTCACGTGAACTCAGAAATCACCCGAACCGTGCGTTCCGCCGCACGGCCAGTGCACCGCTTCCGCGCTCAGCTGCCCGCCACGTGGCGCGGCGCCCGCAGGGCAAGGCTGCTCGGGACAGAGCAACTGCAAGCATGGGGACTCCCGTTCGAGGCGGCGGCGCACATCCTCGCGGAGCTGGCGACGAACGCGGCGGTGTACGGGCGCGTGCCCGCGCGGGACTTCAGGATCGAGCTGACGGCGACGGAGTGCGGCGTGCTGCGGATCGAGGTGTCGGACACGCGCGGTGACCGGTTGCCGGTCGTACGGGAGCCGGACGCGGAGGACGAGTCGGGCCGAGGGTTGTTGATCGTGGCGGCGCTGGCGGACCGGTGGGGTGTGGAGCTGGGACCGGAGCCGCTGAAGACGGTGTGGGCGGAGCTGGACGTCTGAGATCGGCCGCCACCGGTTGTCGGGGCCGCCTGTCGTGGAGATCACCCGGTCCGGCGCGGACATCTCGCGGTCGGGGTCAGGGGTTGGCGCGCTCAAGACCGTAGGAACCGGTGGCGGCGACTCCTTCGGAACCCATGGTGATCATCCACAGGTGCTTCTCCTCCACCCCCGGCATGTACGTCTGGGCAGGCAGGGAGGCGGGACAGGCGGAGTCGGCGGAGTCGGCGGAGTCGTCCGAGGACGGCCCCGGCTCCAGGTTCGTGGTGAAGAGGATGTCCTTCTTCTCGCCCGATATCGAGAACACGCCGCCTTGGTAGTAGCACGAGGTGGCCTTCCCGGGCTTGCCGGCCTTGACGTAGACCGAGACCTTGCTGGTGAGGCGCACGTTTCCCGGATCGATGGTGACCGTCTGGAGCTGGAGCTGCCGGTCTCGCGAGAAGCCGCCGTCGTCTCTTCTGAGTTTCCAGTGGCCCGTGAACTTTGTCGGCACCTGCTGCTGGACGGCGCTCTTCGGCTTCTTGAACAGCGTGACCGCCTGGTCGCCGAACTCCCACTTGAGGGTGGTCGGCTCGCTGCTCTCCGCGACGAGGCTGCCGACCCGCTGCCCCGCGCACGCGTTCTTCTCCGATGCGGGTGCGCCGGTCCGGAGCTTCGGTGTGCCGAGTACCAGCCGGTCGTAGAACTCCTTCTTCACCTTGACAGGGGCGGACTCCACGACGCAGAACCGCTCGGAGTCGACGGTCTCCACATAGATCTTGTCGTCGCCGGGCTGGATCTCGACGCGTACGACGCGAGCGCTCTTCATCGAGCCGTTCTTGGCGAGCTGACCCTCCCATGTCCCCGTGAACTTGCCCGGGACGGTGGCCATGGTGAGACCGCCTGAATTCCCCTTTCCGGCTTTTCCGCCACCGCCGCTGTTGTCGCCCTCCCACGGGGCAAGCGCGACCAGCCCGCCGACGGTGGCGATCGCCACGGCGGCTGCCCCTGCCACGACGGCCGTACGGCGGCGCCGTGCAGGGGCTGCTGAGGGAAGCGGGGCCGCGGGGGGCCGCGCGGGCATGGTCGGGAAGGGGGGCGACGGCAACCCGGGGGTGCGAACCGTGGCCGGGTGGTCTTGCGATGAGGAGGAGGCCGAAGCCGGCTCCGGGTCGTAGTCCAGCAGTTCGGCGGTACGGCGGGCCAGTTGAGCGAGCATCTCACCGGGCAGCCAGGGCTCGGTCGACCCGTCCTCGGTGCGCTCGGCGATCTGGCCGGGTGTGGGGCGCTGCTGCGGGTCCTTGGCCAGACAGTCCCGCACCAGATCCACCAGTGAGGACGGCACTCCGCTCAGGTCCGGCTCGTCCTCCGCCACACTGAACAGCTGGGCGGCGACCCCGCCGTTCCCACCCGCGCCGAACGGCTGACGCCCCGTGGCCGCGTACACGAGGACAGAGCCGAGACAGAACACATCGCTGGCCGGGGTGAGTTCGCGTCCGCGGGCCTGCTCGGGGGACATGAACCCGGGTGAGCCGATGACCAGTCCGGTGCGGGTCAACGCCGATTCCGCAGCCATCGTGTCCAGGCCGTCCAGGGCCCGCGCGATCCCGAAGTCGATGACACGCGGCCCGTCGACCGTGATCAGGATGTTCGACGGTTTGAGATCACGGTGGATCAATCCGCCGCCGTGCACCGCCTGGAGCGCGAGGGCGAGGCGGTTGGCGAGGAAGCGTACGGAACGCTCGGGGAGCGGGGCGAAGTCCTGGGCGACGGCGGTATGCAGATCCGGGCCCGGGATGTACTGAGTGGCCACCCAAGGCACGGCCGCTTCGACGTCGGCGTCGAGAACCGCGGCGGTCCACGGCCCGGCCACACGCCGCGCGGCATCCACTTCGCGCGCGAACCGCCTCCGGAAGTCGGGGACTTGGGCGATCTCGCTCTGCACGACCTTGAGCGCGACCGTGCGCCCGCCCTCCGAACGCCCCATGTACACACGGCCCATGCCGCCCTCGCCGAGCAGACCCAGGAGCCGGTACGCCCCTATGCGTGCTGGATCGCCATGGCCAAGTGCCTTCATGCTGTCCCCCGCCGTCCACCGCACCTGATCGAAGGTCAAAGTACCCCACGCGCGTGTGGCGGGGCGGTGGTCCGTTGCCGCTCGAGAGGAGCAGCGGGCCGGGGTGAGGGCGGCGGCGCCGGAGCCCTCCTTGCCCGGCCCAGTGGGCCCGACGGTGCGATGAGTGAAGGAGTCACCGACGATCGCGCCACGTGAACGCGCAGGTCACGGAGGGCTGATGCCGTACTCGTCGTCGGTTCCGTAGCGGGCGGCGACGGCTGCGGCACGCTCGCGCAGGGAGGCCCGCAACCACGCCGGAGCCAGCGCCTCCGCGCCCGTGCCGAGCTGCCACAGGGCCCACTCGGCGTGCCGCGCGTCCTGGAAGGTCACTTCGAGCCGCAGCCACCCGTCCGCGTCGGCCTCCTCGGAGTGGACGGCGAGCGCCGTGCCGACCAGCGTCTCCCGGAGCCCCGGGGCCAGCCCTACGAGGACGGTGACCTGGTCGTCGCCACCCGTGCGGAAGCGTGTGCCGCGCTCCTGCCAGGCGCGCTCCAGGTCCACGCGGTCGGCCCGCTCGGCGGGCTCGGACAGCTCCTCGGCGGCGCGGATCCGGGACAGCCGGTAGGTGCGGTCCTCGCCGGACCTCGTGGCCAGGAGATAGCCCTGGTCGCGGACGGTGACCAGGCCGATCGGGTCCACGGTGCGCAGGCGGGGCGGCTGGTCCGTGGCCGCGTAACGGATGCGCAGCTTGTGCCCGGAGAGCACCGCGCGGCGGATCGGGGCCAGGACGGCGTCGGGGATCTCGTCGGCGGTCACGCGGCGCGAGAGGAGGTCGGTCTCCGGGTCGACGAGCAGGCGCTCGGCCACGTCGGCGGCCGTGTCGCGCTGGCTCTCGGGCAGCGCGTCGACGACCTTGAGCATGGCGGCGGCCAGCGCCGAGCCGAGGCCGAAGACCTGCGCGCCGCGCCGCGAACCGGCGACGAGGAGGGCGAGCGCCTCGTCGTGGTTCAGCCCGGTCAGCTCCGTCTGGAACCCGGGAAGGAGCGCGAAGCCGCCGTGCCGGCCGCGCTCGGCGTAGACGGGGACGCCCGCCGCCGACAGCGCCTCGATGTCCCGCAGGACGGTGCGCGTCGACACCTCCAGCTCGCGGGCCAGCGTCGCGGCGGACAGGCGGCCGCGCTGGCGCAGCAGCAGCACCAGGGAAACCAGCCGGTCGGCGCGCATGCGGGGACCCTAACGGATCACGTGTCCGATCACGCGTCGGAATACGTGACCAAGGGTGTCGTCATTAGGTTGGCAGGCTCATCAGCACGACTTCGGACAACGAACGAGTCGTACGCATCGAACGAGTCGTACGCGTCGAATGGAGCTGATGAGGCGATGGAGCGAACCGCGATCAACCCGGTCACGTGGTCGGTGGACATGGGATTCAACCAAGGGGAGGTCGTCACCGGAGAGACCCGCACCCTCTACATATCCGGGCAGACGGCGATGAGCGACGACGGCAAGCCGCAGCACGACGGCGACATGGCGGCCCAACTGGCGCTCAGCCTCGACAACTTGGAGGCCGTGCTCGCCGAGGCGGAGATGTCTCTCGCGAACCTGGTCCGGCTCAACGTCCACACCACCGACGTCGACCTGCTCTTCCAGCACTACGGCGTCCTCGCGGCACGCCTCGGCGCGGCCCGCGTCGCCCCGACCACCACGATGCTCGGCGTGACGCGACTGGCGATCCCCACGCTGCTCGTCGAGCTGGAGGGGACCGCCGTCGCGTGACGCTCAGACGGCGACTGTGGCCAGACTGCCGGGCTCGTACGCGCCACCCCGGTTGTCGAGGATCACGCCGAGCCGGTTGGTCGCGTTGATCATCGCGATCAGGGAGACCAGCGCGACGGCCTGGTCGTCGTCGTAGTGCTCGCGCACCTGGGCCCAGGTGGCGTCGGAGACGCCTCCGTGGCCGTCGATGATGCGCGTGCCCTCCTCGGTGAGGGCCAGGGCGGCCCGCTCGGCCTCGGTGAACACGCTGGCGTGGCGCCACGCGGCGACCAGGTGCAGCCGGGCCTGGGCCTCACCGGCGGCCGCCGCATCCTTGCTGTGGATGTCGACGCAGAATCCGCAGCCGTTGATCTGGCTGGCCCGCAGCTGCACCAGCTCCTGGGTCGGCTTGGGCAGCGGCGACTCCTGGATCACCTGGCTGACGGCGTAGATCCGCTTGCCGATCTTGGCGCCGATCTCGTGGGCGAACAGGTTCATACGGGGTTCCGTGGTCGTACGGGGTTCCATGGCAACGTCCTCGCTCGTGGAATCGGGTGCCGCGCGGATCGTCGTCCGCACGGCGTCCTGACGCTCATCCAGCGTCCTGACGCCCATAAGGCGCCGGTCGCCGTGGAGCTGTGACAGGCCGGTGGTGTGACGAGGGCCACGGGGGTGTCCCTGTCACAAGCCGGGTTTCCCTGTCACAAGAACGTGGGGAGCGGCGTCTTGTGCGCGACACGGTCGAACGACGCGACAGGCGGGAGCCACGATGGGCGAGCACAGCGAGCAGGTCACCGGCACGACGGGGCGGGGCCCTCGCTCCGGGCACAGGCCTCGCCCCGGGGAGACGGACGCCGCCACCGAGGCGTTCGTCTCCCACCGGAACCTGCTGTTCACCGTCGCCTACGAAATGCTCGGCTCCGCCGCCGACGCCGAGGACGTCCTCCAGGAGACCTGGCTGCGCTGGGCGGACGTCGACCACACCACGGTGCGGGACGCGCGCGCCTTCCTGGTCCGCGTCACCACACGCCAGGCGCTGACCCGGCTGCGCACGCTGCGCCGCCGCAAGGAGTCCTACGTCGGACCCTGGCTGCCCGAACCCCTCCTCACCGCGCCCGACGTCGCCGAGGACGTCGAACTGGCCGACAGCGTCTCCATGGCGATGCTGCTCGTCCTGGAGACGCTCTCCCCGACCGAACGGGCCGTGTTCGTCCTGCGCGACGTCTTCGACCTCGGGTACGACGAGATCGCGCGGGCCGTCGACAAGAACCCCGCCGCCGTCCGGCAGATCGCCCACCGCGCACGCGCCCACGTCGCGGCCCGCCGACCCCGCGAGGCCGTCTCCCCGGCCCAGACCCGCAACGCGCTCGCGGCTTTCCAGCAGGCCGTCGAAACGGGTGACCTGCGGCGCCTGCTCGACATGATCGCCCCGGACGTCGTGCTCCTGACCGACGGCGGCGGCGTCGTACGAGCCGCCCTTGAGCCCGTCGTGGGAGCCGAAGCGGTCGCCGACGTCCTGAGCAGGCTCACGTCCGCGACCTTCCGGCCTGCCCAGGTCAACGGCCAACCGGCCCTCATCCTGCGCACGGGCGACGAGCCCGAGACCGTCCTCGCGGTCCGCGTCGAGGACGGTCTCATCACCGGGCTCTACGCCGTCCGCAACCCGGAGAAGCTGTCGCGCATGGACCGGGAGACGGCGGTGGGCCGTTGAGCGGTGACGGGGGCGGCCCGGCGGTGGTCAGGCGGGGGCAGCGGTCAGGCCCGGCAGTCGCCAGGCCCGGGGCCTCTCAAACCCGGCGGCCGTGGAAGATGCCCCAGCGCAGGCGGTCGGCGCGGGTGGCGTCGACCCACAGGGGGAGGTTGGCGAGCAGGCCGTCGACGTACGCGGGGCTGATGGCGGCACGCAGGTCGGCCTCGCGGGCCCGGGTGTCGGCGGTCAGGCGGACGTAGTGCCGGGCGATGTGGGGCGTGTGGTCGGCGAACTCGACGGGGTCCAGGCCCAGTTCGGCGAGGGTGTCCAGGTAGAACGCGGGCGTGGCGAGGGCGTCCACGCCGAGGCGCGAGACCACCGGGTGCAGGGTCTCGGCGGGGGTGCCCTCGGCGGCCATGATGTCGGTGAACGCGAGGGCGCCGCCGGGCTTGAGCACGCGCGCGGCTTCGCCGAGGACGCGGGAGCGGTCGCCGCTGTGGCAGAACGCCTCCAGGGAGCACACGGCGTCGAAGTGCCCGTCCCCGTACGGCACTTCGTGGAACGACCCCGTCACCACCTCGATCAGACCGTCCAGGCCCCGCTTCGCGTTGGCCGCGCGATGGCGGTCGTTCTGAGCCTCGCTGAGATTGAGCGCGACGACGTCGCACCCGAAGCGGTCGGCCAGGTAGCGGGCGGTGCCGCCGTAGCCGGAGCCCAGGTCGAGGACCTTCCGGCCGGGGGAGAGGCGGTCCGCGAGCCGGTCGGCCAGCCGCTCGACGGTCCGGCGCGAGGCGTCGGCGACGGGCTCCGTGTCGTGGTCGTAGATGCCGGTGTGGATGTCCTCGCCGCCCCAGACGATGTCGTAGAAGCGGTCCACGTCGGTGGATTCGTAATAGGTGCGGGTGGCGGTCTCGTTGTCGGCCAGGGTGGTGTCGTCGCTGTGGTTCTCGGGCATGCGCGCTCTCTCCTCGGATCTCGCCGGGCCGCTGCGGTGGCGGCTGCTGCTGCAAGCGTGGGCGCTCCTGCTGGAGTTGATCAAGAGTGCCCAGGTCCTGCCCGACGGATCGGGTGGCCTGTCCCGGGTTCAAGCCTGCTCGACGGGATTCACGAGAAGATCGCGTGCACCTGATCGACCGCTTCGGGTCCGTAGCCGACCGTGCCCACGGGGACTGCGCCGTTGATCGCCTCGATCACACGCCCGGCCCATACCGGCCCGAATCCCCCGCACAGTTCAATCAGCTGCACGCCCTCGTCCACCAGGCGGCGCGCGGCCTCGATGCCCTCCTCGGGCTTCTCCACCCCGACGAACACACTGCGGCACGCACCCGTGTCCACGACGCTGACATCGCCACCCGCCGCGCTGCCGTCCGCCGTGTAGATGAACCCCCAGTGTGTGAGCGCCATGCGTATCGACCTCCTGTGATCGTCAGAGCCACCAGCCAAGCAGAGCCGGGGCGGGAACGGCCCGGAACGGAGCCAAGCCGTGAGTGATCTACGCCGCACTCCGGATGCCCGCACCGTCCGGGCACCGCAACGCGGCCCGCCTGCGCATGGGCCGCCGGACCCGCTCTAGTCGGCCACGGGGGTGGGCGGCTCGGTGGTGGTGAGGAGGTGGTGGCAGCGGCGGGCGCGGTCGGCGAGGTCGCCGCCCACGGCGAAGAGTTCGGTGAGGTAGAGGAGGAGGTTGGTGCGGGTGGGCTGGTCCGGGTCGGTGGCGAGGAAGGCCTCGGTCACGGGGGTCAGCTCGGTGACGGGTTCGAGGACCAGTGCCCGGAAGATGTCGCGGAACTTGATCGCGGTCGGCTCCGGCGCCTCCGGGGCGAGCAGGTCCACCCACTGGTGGCGGCAGGATTCGAGGCCTGACTCGACCGTGTCCAACATGGCCAGTTCGAAGGGGAGGTAGACGCCGCCGACCTTGCTCTCGGCATCGGCGCGGCCGGCGGCCCTGGACAGATCCTCCCGCGCCTTCGGCAGGTTCCCGGCCTGCCGGTGGGCGACGCCGCGCACGGCGAGGGACTGGGCGTGGTCGGCGTTGGCCGCGAGCGCGGCCGTGAGGTCGCGGATGGCCTCGTCGTACTGACAAGTCTGCCGGTGGGCGCTGCCTCGGAAGTAGAGGGCGCCGGAATAAGGGGGGTCGAACTCGAGGGAGGCGGTGTAGTCGCGGATGGCGTCCTCGTACCGACCGGCGGCGCGATGGGCCGCACCGCGCAGGGCCCAGGCGAAGGGCCTGGCGGCCCCGTGGTCGATGACCGCGCTGAAGTCCTCGACGGCTTCGTCGTAGCGGCGGAGCCTGCGCCTGACCTCGGCGCGGAGCAGCCGGCCGAGAATGCTGTGCGGGTCGAGCGCGAGGGCGCGATCGAGGTCGGGGAGCGCCTCCTCGTCGCGCTCGGCGACCATGAGGATCCAGCCCCGGTAGCCGTGCGCCAGGCTTCGGGTCCGGGCACTCAGGGGCTTGTGGGCCAGCACGGCGGTGAGGAAGTCCGGCACGGGTTCCTGCCCGGAGAGCGCGGCGTGGAGCGTGTCGGACCAGGTCAGCAGGTCGGGGTCGGCCGTGTCCCGGGCCGCCTGCCGGAAGGCGTCGGCCCACTGCCGCAGCACCGCCAGTTCTTCGTCGGCGAAGTGCACGGCCACCGACAGCGCGACCGTCAGTGTGGCCGAGGGCTTGGCACACAGCTCGTGGTACATCTGGTCGAGGACATGCCGGAGCCATCGGGCGTCGTCCCACCTGTTCGCGTCCGGCAGGCTCTCCTCGATGGCCCCGCGCCAAGCGGCGTGCGCCGCGGCCAGCCCCATATGAGCCTGGACCCACCGCTGCGGCGAATGCACCCGCTGCTGCCGCACCATGCTCGCCCGCACCACCGCGTGGAACTGCTTGAAGTCCCCGTGCCCGCTCACGAACGGCTGCCCGCACAGCCAGCCCCACAGCCCCCGCGCCTCCTGCGGCACCGCCGCCGTGAACACGTCCTCGTTCAGGCGGGGCGCGAGGGCGCAGGCCAGGACGGCGTCCCGTTCGGCCGGGTCGTGGATCCACTGGACGAAGCGCTCGACGGCGGCGTCCACGACGTCCGCGTCCGCGCTCACGTCGGCCGCGCTCTGCGGCCGGGCCAGGGCGAGGAGTTCGACGAGGAGCGGCAGGCCGAGGGACAGGTGCAGGACGGCGTCCACGACGTCCGGCTCGGTCACGCCGCGTGCGGCCAGGAGCGCCCGGGTCTCCGTCTCCGTGAAGACCTCAAGGGGTACGTCCGTCACGTGGGAGCGCAGCGGCGCCCACGGGCGTTCGGCCAGCTCGTCCCGTCCGGCGAGGACCACGATCACGTTCGTCGGCAGCGGCCCGAACGCGTCCTGGAGCAGGTCGAGCAGCCACCCGTCCAGGAAACGCCCCGTCTGCTCCCAGGTGTCGAAGAACAGCACCACCCACGGGTACTTGCCGGACAGCCGGTCCAACTCGCCGACGAACGCCCGCGCGAGCCCGCTCGCGTCCGCCCCGCGGCCCCGGCGCCCCCGGTCCCGTACCCCCGCACGCAGCCTGTCCAGAGCCTGGGCCGTCGCGCCCGAGTCCGCCATCGCCGCCGCCGCACCGACCCCGGGGATCAGGGCCGCAGCCCCGAGCGCGGCCTGCGTGACCACACGGCTCGACGTGGACGCGTCGGCGGCGGCCCCCACGGTCCCCTCGGCGAGCAGCAGCGACTCCGCGGCCGCCGCCTCCTGCTCCTTGCGGTACTGCTCCGCAGCCTTGTCGAACTCCTTGAGCGGGCCCGCCTGTTCGGCGAGGTGCCGGGCCAGTTCCGCCAGTGCCTGCGGCACCCCGTGCACGTCGTTCTCGTCCACCACGGCGGTGACCGCGCCCGCCCGCCGGGCCGCCTCCTGCCACTGCCGGAGCAGCGTCGACTTGCCCACGCCCCCGACGCCGCGCACATGGAACAGGAAGTCCGCCGGGTCTCCCGCCGACGCCGGGTCCTTCGTCAGGTTCTCCGTGAACAGCGACACCTGCGCCCGCCGCCCCACGAACCGCGCCCGCGTGCGCTCCCGGATCAGCTCGCCCCGCGACCGCCCCCGCCGCCCCGCCCCGGCCATGCGCCCACCTCCACCAGCGCCATGCTGCCATCCGGGGGCCCACGGGGACGGCTCCTTGCCGAACCGGGCGCCGGGCGTAAAGCAGTGGCGTGCCCGCGCCCCGCGCACGACCATGAGGCGCATGAGCGACCAACCCGCGCGATGGACCGAGGCGACCGTCTACCCCGACATGTGGACGGATCCGGACAATGACCCCCGTGAGAGTGACGGCCCCAGCCCGGACGGCGAACTGCCCACGCTCCTCGACTTCCTGTCGGGCTATCGCATCACCCTGCGCATGAAGTGCGAGGGCCTGGCCCCCGAGCAGCTGGCCCGCCGTTCCGTCCCGCCCTCGACGATGTCCCTCCTCGGCCTGGTCCGGCACCTCGCCGAGGTCGAGCTGGACTGGCGCGGCTGGATCGAGGGCGAGTCGATCCCGAAGCTGTACGGCAAGAAGGACGCCGACTTCGAGGGCGCCGTCGCCGACCAGGCAATGGTGGACGCCGCGTACGCCGACCTGGAGCGCGAACAGGCCGCGACGGACGCCGCGCTCGCCGCCCGCCCGGACCTGGGGGAGCGCCTGAAGAACGGCACCTCGATCCGGGAACTGATGGTCCACCGGATCGAGGAGTACGCCCGGCACTGCGGCCACGCGGACCTGCTGCGGGAGTGCGTGGACGGGAGGGTGGGGCAGTAGCCCCGAGCGGTTTCCGAGCCGATCCTCAGGGGCCCCGGGCTGATCCTCAGGGCCCCGGGCCCGCTAGCCGAACTGCACGCTGTGCGGGAGCGCCCCGCTGAAGGTCGTCGCCTGCCCGGGGTTCAGGACGGTCCGGACCTCCTCGCAGCCGTGGTCGTTGTACACCGTGGCCCTGGCGTTCGTGCCGTTCTTGGCCGAGGTCGCGCCGCCCTGGATGAGCAGGCGGCACTCTCCGTCGGCCGGGTTCTCCATCTCCAGGTCGCCCGCCTGGACCGAGTGGTAGAAGAACGTGCCGGTGGCCGCGTGCGCGGTGCTGGTGGGCAGTGCGGCGAAGAGGGCGAGGGCGGCACCGAGGGCCAGGGCCGCGCGGGCGGTTTTCGAGGCGTGCGTGGTCGTCATGAACATCAACGGTTCCTGACGGGGGCGGGTGGCACCAGGGAGCACGGGGGCGTGTCGCGCCGGTGCCGCGCCTCGCACGCCCCCGCCGCGCTTCCTTCAGGGGAGCAGCTCGTCGAGCGCCCCGTCCAGCGTCTTGAACGCCCCCTCGCCCGCGCTCAGCGACTCGTACACGTACCGGACCGCGACCCGCTCCGGCGCCATCCCGCAGAACTGGGAGATGCCCTTGCCGAGCGTCAGCCTGACCGAGTCCTCGAAGCCGAGCTCCGCGAACCGCGCTTGGTCGTAGCTGACCAGGCCGAGCCACAGCATCCGCTTGCGGGCGAGGAGCTTCTTCCGGCTGCCGTACGCGAAGCCGTGGTTCCACACCCGGTCGATCCAGCCCTTGAGCAGCGCGGGCAGACCGAACCACCAGAGCGGGAAGACGACCACGATCGCGTCCGCCTCCTCGATGCGCCGCATGTGGGCGCGGACCTCGGGCGTGTACTCCTTCTGCGGGTCGGCCCAGTCCGGCTCGTCGGCGGGGGTCATCCGGGGGTCGAAGCCCTCGGCGTCGAGGTCGAGGAGGTCGACGGTGTGGCCCTCGGCGGTGAGGCGTTCGCGGGCGTGGCGGACGAGCTGGGCGGTGAGGGAGTCGGGGCGGGGGTGGCCGGTGACGAGGAGGACCTTGGAGCGGGGGGCCTTGGAGCGGTCGGCCTTGGAGCGGGTGGCCTTGGACGCGGGGTCGGCCTGCGGGGTCCCGGCCTGGGGCGTCGTCATGACTACTTGGCCTCTCCGTCGAGACGGACCAGCATCTTGCCGGTGTTGGCGCCGCGCAGCACCCCGAGGAAGGCCTCCGGCGCCTGCTCGATGCCGTCGACGACGGTCTCCTCCGTGCGCAGCAGCCCTTCGCCGCGCAGCCGCACGGCCTCGCCGATCCACTCCGGGAACAGGTCCAGGTGGCTGGTGACCAGCATGCCGCGCAGGCTCGCCTCCTGCTTCGCGGCGTGGAAGAGGTTGTCGGGTCCGGGGACGGGGGTGGTCGCGTTGTACGTGCTGATGGCGCCGACCATGGCGACCCGGGCCTGCGGGCGCAGGGCGCCGATCGCGGCCTGGAGGTGGTCGCCGCCTACGTTGTCGAGGTAGACGTCGATGCCTTCGGGCGCGGCCTCGGCGAGCTGCTCGGCCAGGCCGCCCTGGCGGTAGTCGATCGCCGCGTCGTACCCGAAGGTGTCGAGCAGCTTCTTCGTCTTCGCCGGACCGCCCGCGGAGCCGATCACCCGGGAGGCGCCGAGCGCACGGGCCACCTGCCCGGCGACACTGCCCACCGCGCCGGCGGCGGCCGACACGAACACGACGTCCCCCTTCTTGACGGGCGCGGTCCGGGTCAGCGCCGCGTACGCCGTGAGCCCGGTCGTGCCGAGCGGCCCGAGGTAGGCGGACGCCGGGGCGATCCCCGTGTCCACCACCGTCACGGCGGCGGCGTCCAGCACGGCGTACTCACGCCACCCGGCGAAGTGCGAGACCGTCGCCCCGACCGGCACCTCCGGGGCACCCGAAGCGACGACCTCACCGATCGCCCCGCCCTCCAGCGGCGCCCCCAGCTCGAACGGCGGGATGTACGAGGGCACGTCGTCCATCCGCCCCCGCATGTACGGGTCGACCGACATCCACGTGTTCCGGACCAGGATCCGCCCCGCCCCCGGAGCGTCCGGCAGCTCGGCGGTGGCGAGCTGGAAGTCGGAGAGAACGGGCTCACCGCTGGGGCGGGCGGCGAGACGAATTTCGCGGGACTGCGGCATGGCGGGCTCCTGAGGTGTTGGCCTGTGGTGGCTTGGTGTCTCCGCTGTGTTGCGGTGACAAGGAAGAGAGTGGCTGGGGGCGCGCACGGAACGCTGATGGTTCACGCACGGGGGCGGATCAGCCGTCTAGCCCGGTGTCGGAGGGCGCGACCATGTCAGCCCGTCCGGCGTTTGAGGACGAGGCCGAAGGCCGACAGGGGGGAGAGGGGCGAAGCCCCATGAGAACGGGCGGGGGCCCGGGGGCGGCGGCCCCCGGTTTCGGGAAAGGGGCGGGCCTGGGGCGCCCCGCGAGGCCCACATACGGTTACCCCATGCGATTCGAGGTGCTGGGCCCCCTGGCGGTGCGCACGGAGGACGGGACGGCCGTCCCCGTCCCGGAGGCGAAGGTCCGCACCCTCCTGGCCGCCCTGCTCGTACGCGGCGGCCACCCCACCCCCGTGGACACCCTCGTGGACGCCCTGTGGGGCACCCGCCCCCCGTCCAACCCCACCAACTCCCTCCAGACCAAGATCTCCCAACTCCGCCGAGCCCTGGCCGCAGGCGCCCCGGGAGGCCGCGACCTGGTGACCCACGGCCCGGCGGGCTACCGCCTCGCGGTGACCGGCGACGCGACGGACGCGGACCGCTTCGTGTCCCTGACCACGCAGGCGTACGGGACCGGGGCCGGGACTGGAGGCGGGACCGGGGCCCGGACCGGAGGCGGGACCGGGCCGGGGGCCGGCGAGCCGGACGCCAACAGCACGGACCCCCGTACCAAAGCGTCACTCCTGACCACAGCCCTGTCCCTCTGGCGAGGCCCCGCCTACGCCGACTTCCGCGACGCGGACTTCGCCCAGGCCGCAGCCGCCCGCCTGGAGGAACAACGCCTCACCGCGACGGAGACCCTGGCCGAACTCCGCCTGACCCTGGGCGAACACACCCTCCTGGCCGACGAACTGGCCGACCTGGTCACCCGAGAGCCCCTGCGCGAACGCCTCCGCGCGACCCACATGCGCGCCCTCTACCGCGCCGGACGCCCCACCGAGGCCCTGGACGCGTACCACGACCTGCGCCACCGCCTGGCCGACGACCTGGGCATCGACCCGGGCCCGGACATCACGGCCCTGCACGAGGCGATCCTCCGCCAGGACCCGAGCCTGGCACCCCCACCGCCGCCCGCACCCGCACGCGCGTCCGCACCAGCACGCGCGTCCGCACCCGCACCTGGCCCTCGGCCCCCCGCACCCCCGGCCCAGCCGCGCACGAACCTCCCCGCCCGCGTCACGGACCTCATCGGCCGCGACGCCGAGGTGGCCCGCGTACGCGACCTGGTCCGCTCCACGCGCCTGGTGACCCTGACAGGCCCCGGCGGCGTCGGCAAGACCCGCCTGGCCCTGGAGGCGGCCCGCACCCTCCTCGCCGACCACGCCGACGAACTCCCGGACGGCGCCTGGCTGGTGGAACTCGCGGGAACGAAGGACGGCGTGGCGGAGACGGTGGCGGCGGCGCTGGGCATCCGCGAGGACATCTCGGCCCAGCAGGCCATGTCGGCCCACCCGACGTCCGAGGACGTTTCAGCCCGTCCGGCGTTCGAGGACGAGGCCGAAGGACGGCCGACGCAAGCCGTCCCACCGAAAGGTGACTCTCTGGCTCAAGCGCTGGCGCAACGCCACGCCCTGCTCGTCCTCGACAACTGCGAGCACCTGCTCGACCCCGTGGCCGACCTGGTGACCCACCTCCTCCGCACCGCCCCCCACCTCCACATCCTCACCACCAGCCAAGAACCCCTGGCCCTGACCGCCGAAACCCTGGAACCCGTGGCCCCCCTCCCCGAGGACGAGGCCCTCCACCTCTTCGCGGAACGAGCCCGGGCCACCACCCCCGACTTCACCCTGACCGACGACAACCGCGAGGCGGCAGCCCTCATCTGCCGCCGCCTGGACGGCATCCCCCTGGCCGTCGAACTGGCCGCGACCCGCGTCCGCACCCTCGGCGTGCACGCCCTCGCCGACCGCCTGCACGACCGCTTCCGCCTCCTCAACCAGGTCCGCCGCGACGCCCCGGCCCGCCAGCGCACCCTGCGCGCGATGATCGACTGGAGCTGGGAACTCCTCACGCCCCCGGAACGCCGGGCCCTGCGCCGACTCGCCGTGTTCTCGGGCGGCTTCACCCTGGAGAGCGCGGAGGCGGTCCTCGGCGAAGCGGAGGCGGTGCTCGGCGACGAGGCGGAAGCCGTCCTCGGCGAAGAGGTGGACGCCGGGGGCAAGCGCGCCACCACCCCGCCCGACGCCACGGACACCTCCGTCCTCGACCTGGTGACCCGCCTGGCCGACCGCTCCCTGCTCACCCCCGCGGCCCCCGCCCCCGACGGCACCCTCCGCCACCGCATGCTGGAGTCCGTCACCGCCTACAGCCTCGAACGCCTCGCGGAGGCAGGCGAGTCGGCCGACCTGCGCCACCGCCACGCCCTCCACTACGCCGACCTCGCCGAACGCGCCGCCCCCGCCCTCACGGGCCCCGACCAGCACCGCCGGCTGCGCCGCCTGGACGCCGAGACGGTCAACCTCCGCGCCGCCCTCGACTGGTCCACCAGCCGCCCCGACCCGGCCCTCACCTTCCGCCTGGTCAACTCCCTGACCTGGTACTGGTTCCTGCGCGGCCGCCTCAGCGAGGCCCAACGCTGGCTCCGCCTCGCCCTGCGCCCGCACCCGGAGGACACCGGGCACGGAGAGGGCATCCGGCGCGGAGACGGCACCCCACACGGCGACAGCACTCCGCACGGAGGCCGCACCCCACACGGCGACAGCACTCCGCACGGAGGCCGCACCCCACACGGCGCCCGAGCCACCGCCTCCGCCGCCCTCGGCGCCTTCAGCCTCCTCACCGGCGAGGACACCTGCGCGTACGGCGCGGACTGCACCCCCGAGGAAGGCCCCGCCGACCCCCGCTCCCGCTGGCTGCTCGCCTTCGCCCGCTGCGGCTTCGAACGCACCGAGCGGGAGGCGGCCCGCGTCGACGCGCTCCTCGACGAGTTCCGCGCCGCGGGCGACCACTGGGGCGAGGCCGCGACCCTCAGCGTCCGCGCCACCCGCGCCATGTACTCGGGCGACCTCCCCGCCCTCCGCGCCGACGCCACCCGCAGCGCCGCCCTCTTCGCGGAACTCGGCGACCGCTGGGGCCAGTTGCAGTCCTCCGAACAGCTCGGCATCCTCGCCGAGATCGCCGCCGACTACGACGAGGCCGCCCGCCTCCAGCACGAGGGCATGGCCATCGCCGAAGAGCTCGAACTCTGGATCGACGTCTCCTTCCGCCTGTCCCGCCTCGGCCGCCTCGCCCTCCTCACCGGCGACGACACCCGCGCCACCGCGTACCACGAACGGGCCGCCCGCATCGCCGTCCGCCAGTCCCACCGGCCCGCGCAGCAGTTCGCCGAGGTGGGCCTCGCCCTCGGCGCCCGCCGCCGCGGCGACCTCGACACCGCCGAACACCACCTGCTGCGCTGGCTCGACTTCAACCGCCGCTTCGGCGTCGACTCCGGCAACGCGCTGATCCTCGCCCAGCTCGGCTACGTCGCCGAGCAGCGCGGCGACGCCCCGCGCGCCGAGGCCCTGCACCGCGAGGGCCTGGACGTGGCCGGCGGCACCGGCGACGACCGGGCCGTGGCCCTCGCCCTCGAAGGCCTCGCGGGCGCCCGCTCCCTGGCCGGCGACCACCTCCACGCCGCCGCCCTCCTCGGCGAGGCCGCCGCCCTGCGCGCCGCCGAGGACTCCCCGCTGCCCCCGGCCGAACGCACCGACGTCGACCGCGCCACCACCCGCTCCCGCACGGCCCTCGGCCCGGCCGCCTTCGAGACCGCGTACGAGTCCGCCTACGAGGCCGCGTACGAGAAGGCCACCGCGGAGCCCGCCGGGTAGCCCCGTCCCCGGGCGCCCCGAGGGGTGAGGTGGGGGCCGCCCGGACCGCGAGCCCCCACCCGCCGACCCGCGCCGCGACTAGCCGAGCACCGCCCGCAGCTGGTCGAGCCCCCAGTCCAGGTCCTCCTTGCTGATCACCAGCGGCGGCGCGATCCGGATCGTCGAACCGTGCGTGTCCTTCACCAGGACCCCGAGGTCCATCAGCCTCTCGGAGATCTCCCGGCCCGTGCCGTGCGCCGGGTCGATGTCGACGCCCGCCCACAGGCCGCGCCCGCGCACCTGCGTGACCTTGCCGGAGCCCACGAGGAGGCGCAGCTCGGCGTGCAGATGGTCGCCCAGCTCCGTCGCCCGCTGCTGGAACTCGCCGGTGTTCAGCATCGCGACGACCTCCAGGGCCACCGCGCACGCCAGCGGGTTCCCGCCGAACGTCGACCCGTGCTCACCCGGCCGGAACACCCCGAGCACGTCCGCGTCCGCCACCACCGCCGACACCGGCACCACCCCGCCGCCGAGCGCCTTGCCGAGGACGTACATGTCCGGCACCACGCCCTCGTGGTCGCACGCGAACGTCCGGCCCGTCCTGCCGAGCCCCGACTGGATCTCGTCCGCGATGAACAGGATGTTGTAGTCGCTGGTCAGCTCCCTGACCCCGGGGAGATAGCCGGGCGGCGGCACAAGGACCCCCGCCTCGCCCTGGATCGGCTCGATGAGCACCGCCACCGTGTCGTCCGTGACCGCCTCGCGCAGGGCGTCCAGATCGCCGTACGGCACGATGTCGAAACCCGGCGTGTACGGGCCGTAGTCCGCGTGGGCCTCCGGGTCCGTGGAGAAGCTGACGATCGTCGTCGTACGGCCGTGGAAGTTGTCGCTCGCCACCACGATCCTGGCCCGGCCGTCCGGCACCCCCTTGATCCGGTACCCCCACTTCCGGGCCGTCTTCACCGCCGTCTCCACGGCCTCCGCGCCCGTGTTCATCGGCAGCACCATCTCCTTGCCGCACAGCTCGGCCAGGCGCGTGCAGAACTCCGCGAACCGGTCGTGGTGGAACGCCCGCGACGTCAGCGTCACCCGCTCCAGCTGCTCCTTGGCCGCCTCGATCAGACGGCGGTTGCCGTGCCCGAAGTTCAGCGCCGAGTACCCGGCGAGCATGTCCAGATAGCGACGGCCCTCCACGTCCGTCATCCACGCGCCCTCCGCCGAGGCGACCACGAGGGGCAGCGGGTGGTAGTTGTGCGCACTGTGCGCTTCGGCCGAGGCGATGAGGTCTTCCGTAGCAGTCACGGGGGGCTCCGTTTCTCGCGTGCGCACGTCGTTGTGCGCTTTCTTCCGGCTGTTCACGGCGCGGTGCGCGTTCTTCCGGTACGGGACAGGACCTGACAGGACAGGTACGTGTCCTGTCCTATCGTCGCTCGCATCCTCAACGAAGGGCACGGCCGAAGGACCACGACACAGTGGAGTGCCCGATAGGCTGGTTTTTCACAGCACGGCGACTGGCGCGCAGGGAAACGACCCTGAGGGAGCCGTGCGAGGCAAGCCTTCGAGGTGCCGTCCGCCTGGGCACCCCGGGACCACGACCGGACACTCACCGCTCGCCCCGGAGGACGCCATGACGCAGCCCCCTGCCCAAGAGACCGCAGCCCACCGGACCGCTGCCCGCCAGCACCCCGCCCTCACCGCCACCGACCCCGAACTCGCCGCCCTCGTCACCGCCGAGGAACGCCTCCAGGCCGACACCCTCCGCCTGATCCCCAGCGAGAACTACGTCTCCACCGCCGTCCTCGAAGCCTCCGGCACCGTCCTGCAGAACAAGTACAGCGAGGGCTACCCGGGCCGCCGCTACTACGAGGGCCAGCAGAACATCGACCAGGTCGAGCGCCTCGCCGTCGCCCGCGCCAAGGCCCTCTTCGGCACCGACCACGCCAACGTCCAGCCCTACTCCGGCTCCCCGGCCAACCTCGCCGTCTACCTCGCCTTCGCCGAGCCCGGCGACACCGTCATGGGCATGGCCCTGCCGATGGGCGGCCACCTCACCCACGGCTGGGGCGTCTCCGCCACCGGCAAGTGGTTCCGCGGCGTGCAGTACGCCGTGCGGCAGGACACCGGCCTCGTCGACTTCGACGCCGTCCGCGAACTCGCCCTCAAGGAACGGCCCAAGCTGATCTTCTGCGGCGGCACCGCCCTGCCCCGCACCATCGACTTCGCCGCCTTCGCCGAGATCGCCCGCGAGTCCGGGGCCGTCCTCGTCGCCGACATCGCCCACATCGCCGGACTCGTCGCCGGCGGCGCCCACCCCTCACCCGTGCCGCACGCCGACGTGATCTCCACGACCACCCACAAGACCCTGCGCGGCCCCCGCGGCGCCATGCTCCTGGCCCGCGAGGAACACGCCAAGGCCATCGACAAGGCCGTCTTCCCCGGCCTCCAGGGCGGCCCCCACAACCAGACCACCGCCGCCATCGCCGTCGCCCTCCACGAAGCCGCCCAACCCTCCTTCCGCGGCTACGCCCACGCCGTCGTCGCCAACGCCAAGGCCCTCGCCGAAGCCCTCCTCGCCCGCGGCTTCGACCTCGTCTCCGGCGGCACCGACAACCACCTCGTCCTGATGGACCTCACCCCCAAGGACGTCCCCGGCAAGGTCGCCGCGAAGGCCCTCGACCGCGCCGGGATCGTGGTCAACTACAACACCGTCCCCTACGACCCCCGGAAGCCGTTCGACCCCTCCGGCGTCCGCATCGGCACCCCCTCCCTGACGTCCCGCGGACTCGGCACCGAGCACATGGCCGCCGTCGCCGACTGGATCGACCGCGGGGTCCGCGCCGCCGGGACCGGCGACGAGGACGCCCTCCTGAAGATCCGCGGCGAGGTCGCCGAGCTGATGGCCGCCTTCCCGGCCCCGGGCCTGCCCACGGCCTGACCGGTCCGGCGCGGACGGCTCCGGGCGGGGGACGGCTCCTGGCGGGGGACGGCTCTGGGCGCGGACGGCTCAGGCGTCGAGCAGTTCCTGGCGCGGGGGCTCCTCCCCGTGGTCGCGGCGGCGGAGGCGGTACATCACGGCGGCTCCCGCCGCCGCCCCCGCCGCCGCGCTCGGTATCGCCCAGTGCCAGCCCGAGTCGTCCCCGGCGCCGGAGGCCCGGCCGCCCGCGCCGTCTGCGTCCGGGGCCGCCGCCCGGGCCGGTGCCGGGCTCTCGGGCACCGCCGGCGCCGCCTCGCTCGGGCGGATCCCCGCGTGATCGCGCTCCGACAGCCTGCCCATCAGGCCCAGGTCCTTCAGGAGGGAACGCAGGGCCGACGGGTCCGGGGACCTGTGCCAGTATCCGTTCATCGTCCGCGGGTCCGTCGACGTGTGGATCCATATCGCCGCGTCCTTCGCCGCCGACGGCTCCGGATACACCCGGTCCACGCGCCACGGCCGCACGTCGTGCACCAGCCAGGTCACGTTGATCTGGCGGGTGGCGCCGAGGCTCAGGCCCGGGGGCTGCTCGCGCTCGCCCTTGGCCGTGGGGCCGAGCAGGGTCTCCAGCTCGGCATACCTCTTCCCCTCTCTGTACAACGACGCCGTCTCGGCGCTCTCCGGCGATGTGAGCAGCACGCTCGTCGGCCCGCCCGCCGCCGCCCACGGCGCGCACAGCAGCACCACGGCCAGCGCCGCGGCCAGCCCGGTCAGTCCCCTTGCCGTTCGCATGTCCGACCCCCTGCGGCTCCCCGGCACGGCCCCTCCGTGCCGCCTCACTTCTGGTACACCGCCCGGCCCCCGCGGGTTCCACTCCACGGCCACCCGATCCGAACTAATTCCCGGAACCCGTCCCTGCCCCGGAACCCGACCCCTCCCCGGGCCCCGTTCCCGCACCGCTCTCCGGCACGGACTTCGCGATCTGCACCGCCCGCGCCTTCGACGCCACCCCTTCGAGCCGCAGCGTCAGCCGCCGGTCGTCCGTCCACAGCAGCGTCGGGCCCGCGGGCCGCACCGCCCGCTTCCAACTGCCGCCGTCCGGGTCCAGGAGCCACAGCTCAAGGCGGTGCGGGCGGGCGAACCACAGGGCCGTGCCGCGGCCGAGGTCGATCCACTCGGGCATGCCCGGCACCAGCTTCGTGAAGCCCGGGTCCAGCGGGGCCGGGAACTGATCGAGCCGGACCGTCCCGCCGTCCGCGCGCCAGCACAGCGTGATCAGGGAACGCCCCGCGGGCTCCCGCGTCACCACCACGGCGTCCGGCTCCCCGAGCGCCCCCGGCACGACCGGCCGGAACCCGGCCTCCCGCTCGGCCCGCGCAAGCGAGACCGACGGCGTGCCGCACCCCGGCACGGGCGCGCCGGACGGCGGCGGCGACGGGTCGTACCGCACCTCGACCCCGCCGAAGTCGAACCAGTCGAAGACCGCCGCCCGCACGGGAGGCGTCAGCGCGAGCACGGTCAGCAGGCCGCACACGGACGCGACGACCGCCCGCCACCGGGCCCGCAGCCCCCGCCGCGCGCGCCGCAGGCCCTCACGGATCCGCTCGCCCCGGCCCGGCGGCTCGGGCGCGGGCACCCCGGCGCCCTCCGCCCATATCTGCGCGAGGACCCGCTCGACCATCGTCTCCTCGCCCGCGTGCCGGTCCAGCGAACGCCCCAGCGCCCGCAGCTCCGCAGGCAGCCCCGCGCCCCCGGAACGCCCCGCGCCCTCCGCGCCGCCCGCACCAGCCATGCCGTCCTTGCCACCCTCGCCGCTCATGCCGTCACTCGCGCTGCCCGCGCCGTCCGCGCCCTCCGCGTCCTCCGCGCCGCCCGCACCAGCCATGCCACCCTCGCCGCTCATGCCGTCACCCGCGCTGCCCGCGCCCTCCGCCTCGCCCGCGTCATCCACACCCCTCACCTCCCCTCACCCCCTTCCGGAAGGAGTCGCTCCAGCTTGCGCAGGGCCCGGTTCAGCCGGGACTTCACCGTGCCCCTCGGCCAGCCCAGGGCCTGGGCCGTCTCCGTCTCGTCCATCTCCAGGAGATAGCGGTACGTCACGACCAGGCGGTGGACCTCGCCCAGGCGGTCGAGGGCGGTCAGGAGTGCCGCCCTGCGCTCCCGCTCCAGGGCCGCCACGGCCGGGTCCGCCGACTCCGCTATCAGTGGCTCGGGCTCCGTCAGCGCGGCCTCGCGGCCCGCCACCGAGCGCTGTCGCGCCGCCGAACGCACTGTGTTCCTCGTCTCATTGGCGACGATCGCGAGCAGCCACGGCTTGAACGCCGAGCCGTCCCGGAACCGCCCCAGCGCGCAATAGGCCTTGAAGAAGGACTGCTGCACCACGTCCTCGGCGTCCGGGCCCGCGCCGAGGGCCGCCGCCGCGCGCAGCGCCACGCCCGTGAAGGCGCGCACCAGCTCGGCGTACGCCTCCGGCTCGCCGGCGCGCACCCGTGCGATGACCGCCGCCTCGTCGACGCCGATGCCGTCCCCCTCCAGCGCCCGCCCCTCCGGTCTCCCAGGGCTCCCCGGAGCCTCCCGAAGAGCCTTCCCCCGTGCACCCACACTCTTGGTACACCGCCCGGACCGAATCGGTTCCCACCCGTCACGCACCAGTTCCCGACCAACGGGCGACACCTGAGAGAATGCTGAGCATGGCCTCTGAACGTCCCCGCTCGACCTCCGGCGAACGTCCCCGTGTGCTCTCCGGAATCCAGCCCACCGCAGGCTCGTTCCACCTCGGCAACTACCTGGGCGCGGTCCGCCAGTGGGTGGCCCTCCAGGAGTCCCACGACGCCTTCTACATGGTCGTGGACCTGCACGCGATCACGGTCCCGCAGGACCCGGCCGAGCTGCGCGCGAACACCCGCCTCGCCGCCGCCCAGCTCCTCGCCGCCGGGCTCGACCCCGAGCGCTGCACGCTGTTCGTCCAGAGCCACGTCCCCGAGCACGCCCAGCTCGCCTGGGTCATGAACTGCCTCACCGGCTTCGGCGAGGCCAGCCGCATGACGCAGTTCAAGGACAAGTCGGCCAAGCAGGGCGCCGATCGCGCTTCGGTGGGCCTGTTCACGTACCCGGTCCTCCAGGTCGCGGACATCCTGCTCTACCAGGCCAACGAGGTGCCGGTCGGCGAGGACCAGCGCCAGCACATCGAGCTGACCCGGGACCTCGCCGAGCGCTTCAACGGCCGCTTCGGACAGACGTTCAAGGTCCCCTCGCCGTACATCCTCAAGGAGACGGCGAAGATCTACGACCTGCAGGACCCGGCGATCAAGATGAGCAAGTCGGCGTCCACGCCGAAGGGCCTCGTCAACCTGCTCGACGAGCCCAAGGCCACCGCGAAGAAGGTCAAGAGCGCGGTCACCGACACCGACACGGTGATCAAGTACGACCCCGTGGACAAGCCGGGCGTCAGCAACCTCCTGACCATTTACTCCACGCTCACGGGCACCGGTATCGCGGAACTTGAGCAGAAGTACACCGGCAAGGGCTACGGTGCGCTGAAGACCGACCTCGCCGAGGTCATGGTCGAGTTCGTGACCCCCTTCCGGGACCGCACCCAGGAGTACCTGGACGACCCGGAGACGCTCGACTCGATCCTGGCCAAGGGCGCGGAGAAGGCTCGTGCCGTCGCGGCGGAGACCCTGGCCCAGGCGTACGACAGGGTGGGCTTCCTGCCCGCCAAGCACTGAGCTCCACCCGGAGCGACCCGACCGAGCACGACCCCGCCGTCCGGCACGGCGGCGACCCCTGCCCACCACACGACGACAGGAGTACGACGTGGGGACCGTAACGATCGGTGTGTCGATCGCGGTCCCGGAGCCACACGGCAGCCTGCTCCAGGAGCTGCGCGCCGGCTTCGGGGACCCCGCAGCCCACGGCATCCCCACGCACGTCACGCTGGTGCCGCCGACCGAGGTGGAGTCCGGGGCGCTGCCCGCCATCGAGGACCACCTGACGGCGGTCGCCGCCGCCGGGCGGCCGTTCCCGATGCGGCTCTCCGGGACGGGAACCTTCCGGCCGCTGTCGCCCGTTGTGTTCGTACAGGTCGTCGAGGGCGGCTCGGCCTGCTCGTGGCTCCAGGAGAGAGTCCGCGACACCTCGGGTCCGCTCGTACGGGAACTGCAGTTCCCGTACCACCCGCATGTCACCGTCGCCCACGGCATCGCCGAAGAAGCCATGGACCGGGCGTACGAAGAGCTCGCCGAGTACGAGGCCGAGTGGCCCTGCACCGGCTTCGCGCTGTACGAGCAGGGCGCCGACGGCGTCTGGCGCAAGCTGCGCGAATTCGTCTTCGGAGGGACGACGGTTCCCCCGCAGGCGGGCGCCCCCGCCGAGCGGGGTACGCTGCCCGCCCGCTGACCGGGCGGGGCTCGGGAGGACACCGGGGAGCGACCCGGAAGGACCCGAGTGGTGCCGGACGGGGGGCTTCGGTGAAGGCGTACAGAGCCGTGGTGAGCGCGATCGCCGGGGTGCTGCTCCTGGCCGGATGCGGCGGGGACGGCGGTGGCTCCGCGGGCGACGCGGACCGCTCGCGCGCCCCCGGCGGCCCCGGCTCCGGCAAGGGCTCCTGGAAGATCGTCCACATCGACGAGCGGGCCGCAGGCACGGTGGAGGCCGTCGCGGCAGCGGCCGACGACGACATCTGGGCCGTGGGCACCGACCAGGGCGTGGCCCGGCCCGCCCCCTACCTCCTGCGCCACGACGGCACCAAGTGGCGGCGCACCCCGCTGCCCGCCGCACTCGGCGGACGCGTCTCCCAGCCCCGGCTCGACGCGTCCGGGCCCGACAACGTGTGGCTCCACGGCGTCGCCCCCGCGGGCGGCTCCCGCATCGCCCGCTGGGACGGCACCCGCTGGCGCGCCGTCCCGAAGCCGCCCGTCGAGGGTGCCGTCGGCAGCCTCAGGGCGTTCGCGCCCGACGACGTCTGGGCGCTCGCCGGCGGAAGGGCCGTGCACTGGGACGGCGCCCGCTGGACCACCACCGCGCTGCCCGCCGTCGCCAACCGGCTCGACGGGAGCTCCGGGGACCACGTGTGGGCCGTCGGGTACCGCGACAGCGGGCCCGGCGTGGGCGGCGCCGGGGGCGAGAAGACGCAGCCCGCCGCCATGCGCTGGGACGCCCGCGCCCGCGCCTGGAAGCTCACGCCGACGCCCGCCTTCCGCTTCCCCGACCCCGTCCCGCCCGGGCCCGGCGCCTCCCTCGACGGGGTGCTCGCCGTGTCCCGCGACGAGGTGTGGGCGTACGGCGCGCACTCCTTCGACCACGGCGAGACGCCGACCGGGCCGTCCACCGAGCGCGTCCTGCTCCGCTGGGACGGCGCCCGCTGGCGGCAGGAGCCGGACGCCGACACCGACCCCTGCCTGTCCCGGCCGCCCGTCGCGCACGACGGCGCGGGCGGCCTCCTCTTCGAACGCCACCGCTTCCGTACCGCGGACGGCTCCTGCCGCAAGGTCCCCTGGCAGCGGCTGCCCGCCACCGGCGCGGTCACCTCCGGCGGCAAGCAGCAGTTGTGGTTCGAGGGGGTGGCGCGGGTGCCCGGGACGAAGCGGTTCGTGGGCGGCGGGAAGGTGTACGTGATGCGGAGCGGGAATCCGTTGGTGCTGCCCGTGGTGGCTGTGTACGAGCCCTGAGGCGGGGTTGTTCCTCGGGCGGCCCTTCGGGCGTTCTTCGGGCGTGAGGTCTCAGACCGGTAGGCGGCGGAAGACCGGGCGCGGTACGTGGCGCAGCGCCGACATCACCACGCGCAGCGCCCCCGGGACCCACACCGTCTCCGAGCGGCGGCGCAGGCCCGTCTCGATGGCCTCCGCCACCGCGTCCGGCGTCGTCGCCATCGGTGCCTCCTCCAGGCCCGCCGTCATCTTCGACCGTACGAATCCGGGGCGTACGACCATGACGTGCACGCCCGTGCCGTGCAGGGCGTCGCCCAGGCCCTGGGCGAAGGCGTCCAGGCCCGCCTTGCTGGAGCCGTAGATGAAGTTGGCCCTGCGGGCGCGTTCTCCCGCCACGGAGGACAGGACCACCAGGGAGCCGTGGCCCTGCGTCTGGAGGGCGCGGGCGCAGACCAGGCCCGCCGAGACCGCCCCCGTGTAGTTCGTCTGTGCCACCTTCACCGCCGCCAGCGGGTTGTCCTCGTCCTTCGCCTGGTCGCCCAGGATGCCGAACGCCAGGAGGACCATGTCGATGTCGTTCGCTGCGAAGAGGGGGGCGAGGGTGGAGGCGTGGGACTCCGCGTCCAGGGCGTCGAAGGGGATCGTCGTGGTGTCCGCGCCCAGGTCGCGGAGGTGTTGGGCCGCCTTCTCCAAGGCGGGGGAGGGGCGGCCTGCCAGCCAGATCTTCCGGGTTCTGCGGGTTGCCAGGCGGGTGGCTGTGGCCAGGGCGATTTCGGACGTGCCGCCGAGGATCAGGAGGGACTGGGGGGTGCCGAAGGCGTCTTTCATGGGGGGTCCTTGGGGGGTGGGTGTCGGGTGCGGGTCGGTGGCCCTGCGGGGCTTTCCCCAGTCCCGCCCCTTCCCGAAACCGGGGCTCCGCCCCTGGGCCCCGGGGGTGGGTGTCCCGTGGCGGGTGGGACGGTCCTCCGCCGAATCGGCGCTTCGCGCCTCGTCCTCAATCGCCGGACGGGCTGAAAATCCTTCGCCGGGATGGGGTGGGACGGTGCTGGACGGGCTGGAAGTCCTTCGCGGGGGTGAAGTGCCGACTGCCTGGTGTCGGCCTGGTTCGGGCGGGTGGGTGGGAAATGGGGGTCTGGGGGCGGAGCCCCCAGGGGGTCAGAGGGTCAGGCGGCGGGAGAGGTCGGAGCGGAAGAGGGACGTGGGGTCGAGGGACTGGCGGAGGGTGCGGAAGTCGGGGAGGCGGGGGTACATCGCGGTGAGGGCGTCGGGGCGGAGACGGGAGTCCTTGGCGAGGTAGATGCGGCCGCCCGCGGTCGCGACCTCCGTGTCGAGCTCGTCCAGGAGGGCCGCGAGGCCGGGCAGGTTCGCGGGGATGTCGAGGGCCAGGGTCCAGCCCGGCATGGGGAAGGAGAGCCAGCCCGGATCGGCGTCGCCGAAGCGCTTGAGGACGGCGAGGAAGGACGGACACCGGTGAGCGGAGATCCGGTGGACGATGCGGCGCAGGGCCTCCTCGGCGCCGTAACCGACGACGAATTGGTACTGGATGAAGCCGCCGGGGCCGTAGACCCGGTTCCAGTGCGGGACGCCGTCCAGCGGGTGGAAGAAGGCGGAGAGCTTCTGGAGCTGCCCGTGCCGGGCGCGGGGAGCCTTGCGGTACCAGAGCTCGTTGAAGAGGCCCACCGACCGCCGCCCGAGGAGCCCTTCGGGGACGAAGCGGGGCGCGGCGGGAAGCTGCCGGGGGCGGAAGGCGAGGGGGGCGGAGCGGGCGCGGGCGGGGAGGGCGTCGAGGGGGGCGTGGTCGCCGCGGGTGAGGACCGCGCGGCCGGTCGCGGCGCCCCGGGCGAGCAGGTCGATCCAGGCGACGGAGTAGCGGTAGCGGTGGTCCGTGGCGGTGAGGCGGGCCATCAAGTCGTCTAGGTCGGCGGCGCGTTCGGTGTCGACGGCCATCAGGGACGTCTCGACGGGGTGGAGCTTGAGGGTCGCGGACAGGATGACGCCGGTCAGGCCCATGCCGCCGGCCGTCGCGTCGAAGAGGGGACTGCCCGGCTCGACGGTGCGTACCGTGCCGTCGGCCGTGAGGAGTTCGAGGGAGCGGACGTGGCGGGCGAAGGAGCCGGACACGTGGTGGTTCTTGCCGTGGATGTCGGCGCCGATCGCGCCGCCGACGGTGACGTAGCGGGTGCCGGGGGTCACCGGCACGAACCAGCCGAGCGGCAGCAGCACTTCCATCAGGCGGTGCAGCGAGACGCCCGCGTCGCACACGACCGTGCCCGCGTCCGCGTCGATGACGTGCACGCGATCCAGGCCCGTCATGTCCAGGACCGCGCCGCCCGCGTTCTGCGCGGCGTCCCCGTACGCCCGCCCGAGCCCGCGCGCGATCCCGCCGCGCTCGGCACAGACGCGCAGCGCGGCCACGGCCTCCTCGTGCGTGCGGGGGCGCAGCACGTGGGCGGCGGAGGGCGCGGTCCTGCCCCAGCCGGTGAGGGGGACGGGGGCGGACGCGGGGGCTGAGGGCTGGGTGGCTGGCATGCCAGTGACCGTATCGCCCGTTATCGGAGGGGTTGCTGACCTCCGTCGTTCTCCTCACCGAAATGGGTGATTGAGGGAGTGTCATTAAAGATTGCCGTAGTTATTGAGGGTTTTGGTAGAAGAGTCGATATGTGATTAATAAGCGGATTGTGGAGGAGGAAGGGGATGGGGTGCCGCGTGCCGTCGATCTCCGGCTGCTGCGTGCCGTCGATCTTCGACTGCTTGCCGCGCTGCGCGACTGCGGGCGCGACCCGCGCGTGGCCGCCGCCGCCCGGGCCCTGTCGTGGAGCGGCGAGCACGGCGCGCTCTGGCTGGCCGCGGGCCTCGCGGGCGCGGCGCTCGACCGGGAGCGGCGCGCCGACTGGCTGCGCGGCGCCGCGCTCACCGCGGCGGCGCACCTGGCCAGCATGGGCGTGAAGCGGATCGTGCGGCGCCCGCGGCCCGGCCACGTCGAGCCGCTGGTGCGCACCGCGGGCCGCCACTCCTTCCCCAGCTCGCACGCCACGTCGGCCGTCGCCGCCGCCGTCGCGTACGGCGCGCTGCGCCCGGCCGGAGCCCGCCTCGTACCGCCGCTCGCCGCCGCGATGTGCGTGTCCCGCATGGTCGTCGGCGTGCACTACCCGTCGGACGTCGCGGCGGGCGCCGCCCTCGGCGCGTTCACCGCCCGCGCCGGCACGACCCTGAGGGGAGTCCGCACCCATGCCTGACCGCGCCGCCGTCCTCGACCACACGTCCCCCCTCGGCCCCGGCCGCCCCGAGCCGGGCCCCGGCGCGCTCCCACTGGGCCTCCTGAAGACCGCCCGGCCCCGCCAATGGGTCAAGAACGTCCTGGTCATCGCCGCCCCCGCGGCCGCGGGCGAGCTGTTCTCGCGCCACGCCCTGACCCAGGTCGCCCTGGTCTTCGCCCTGTTCACGGCCGCCGCGGCCGCCGTCTACCTCATCAACGACGCCCGCGACGCCGACGCCGACCGCGCCCACCCCACCAAGTGCCGCCGCCCCGTGGCCGCGGGCCAGGTCCCGGTGCCCGTCGCGTACGCCGTCGGCGGGCTGCTCGCCGCCCTCGCGCCCGCCGCCGCGGCCGTCCTGTGCACCCCGCTCACGGCGGTCCTGCTCGGCGCGTACGTCGTGATGCAGCTCGCGTACTGCGTCAGCCTCAAGCACGTCCTCGTCGTCGACCTCGCCGTCGTCACCACCGGATTCCTGATGCGGGCGATGATCGGCGGGGTCGCCCTCGGCATCCCGCTGTCGCGCTGGTTCCTGATCACCACCGGCTTCGGCGCGCTGTTCATGGTGTCCGCCAAGCGCTACTCCGAGGCGGTGCAGATGGAGCGCGCCGCCGAGGCCGCGGCGGCGGCCGGACGCCCCCAAAGGCTCGGTGCGACGCGCGCGTTGCTCACCTCGTACACGACCGGCTATCTGCGGTTCGTCTGGCAGCTCGCGGCCGGGGTCGCGGTGCTCGCGTACTGCCTGTGGGCCATGGAGAGCGGCGGCATCGAGGGCACCGGACTGCTGCCGTGGCGGCAGCTGTCGATGGTCGCCTTCATCCTCGCGATCCTGCGGTACGCCGTCTTCGCCGACCGCGGCACGGCCGGTGAGCCGGAGGACGTCGTCCTGCGCGACCGCGCGCTCGCCCTGATCGGCCTGGTGTGGCTCGCCATGTACGGGTTCGCGGTCGCGGACTGGTGAGGGCGGTCCAGGCGCGGGGCCGGGGCGGACGGCCGCGTTCCGTGGCCGCCCGGCTGCGCGCCGCCGGGCCCGAGCTGGCCGCCTTCGCCGCCGTCGGCCTGTGCGCGTACGCCGCCGACCTCGGGCTCTTCCTCTGGCTGCGCGGACCCGTCGGCCTCGACCCGCTCACCGCCAAGGCCCTCTCGTTCGTGGCGGGTTGCACGGTGGCGTACACCGGCAACGCGCTCGGCACCTACCGCCGACGGGCGGGCGAGGCCGGGCTCTCGCGGCTGCGCCAGTACGGGATCTTCTTCGCCGTCAACATCGCGGGCGCCCTCGTCCAGCTGCTGTGCCTCGCGGTCTCCCACTACGGCCTCGGCCTCACCTCGCGGCGCGCCGACACGGTGTCGGGGGCGGGAATCGGGATGGCACTGGCCACTGTCCTGCGATTCTGGGGTACCCGGACCCTGGTGTTCCGTTCCCGGGGCGCAACAACCGCACAGCTGAGGCAGGCGAGACAGGTGACGCAGACGACATGGACTGGCTGAAGAAGCTCCCCGGCATCGGTCCGCTCGTGGAGCGGCTCATGCGCACGCACGCGTGGCACTCCTACGAACGCCTCGACCGCGTCCACTGGAGCAGGCTCGCGGCCGCGATGACGTTCATCAGCTTCATCGCGCTCTTCCCGCTGATCACGGTGGTCGCCGCGATCTCCGCCGCCGCGCTCAGCGAGAGCCAGGTGAAGCGCATCGAGGACAAGATCTCCGAGCAGGTCCCCGGGATCTCCGACCAGCTCGACCTGGACGCCCTGATCGCCAACGCGGGCACCGTCGGCCTCGTCGCGGGCGCGCTGCTGCTCTTCACCGGCGTGGGCTGGGTCGGCTCGATAAGGGAGTGCCTGCGCGCGGTCTGGTTGCTCGACGACACCGACGAGAACCCGGTGCTGCGCAAGCTCAAGGACCTCGGCGTGCTCGCCGGGCTCGGCGGCGCGGGCCTCGCCTCGCTGCTCGCCTCCGCCATCGCCTCGACGGCGGTCGGCTGGACGGCCGACCAGCTCGGCGTCGACCGGGACGGCGCCGGTGGCGTGCTGCTTCAGGTCCTCGCGTTCGCCATCGCCGTCCTCGCGGACTTCCTGCTCCTGCTGTACGTCCTGACGCTGCTGCCCGGCGTGCAGCCGCCCCGGCGCGCGCTGATCGTCGCCGCGCTGATCGGCGCGGCCGGGTTCGAGCTCCTGAAGGTGCTGCTCGGCAGCTATATGAAGGGCGTCGCCGCCAAGAGCATGTACGGCGCGTTCGGCGTGCCCGTCGCCCTGCTCCTGTGGATCAACTTCACCGCGAAGCTGCTGCTCTTCTGCGCGGCGTGGACGGCGACGAGCTCCGCCAAGACGGCGGAGCCCGCGGAGCCCACAGAGCCCACAGAGCCCGTCACGAGCGGCGGCGACGCACCAGGTCGGGCAGCGGCCAGCGGCGGTTGAGCAGGAACAGACCGCCCGCGATCAGCACGAGCACACCGGCGGTGACGCCGAGCGCCACGCCCATGCCGCCGGACTTCCCTTCGGACTCCGCGGCGGCGTTCTTGGCGCTGTCGGCGCCGCCCGCCTCGCCCGGCGCGCCCTTGCCGGAGCCGGTGCTCGCGCCCTTGGGGGCGACCAGCTCGCCGACCGGCTTGACCTTGCCGCTGGCCGCGAAGCCCCAGTCGAGGAGCCGCTCCGTCTCCTTGTAGACGGCGTGCTCCTCGCCCGAGTCGGGGTTCATGACGGTGACGAGCAGCACCTTGCCGTCGCGCTCGGCGACGCCCGTGAAGGTGTTGCCCGCGTTGGTCGTCGAGCCGTTCTTGACGCCCGCGATGCCCTTGTACGGGTCGAGGCCCATGGCGCCGGTCAGGAGCCGGTTGGTGTTCTGGATCTCGAAGGGCTCACGCTTCGTCTTGCCCTTGTTCTTGCCCTTCTTGATCTTCTCCGTCGCGCCGGGGAACTTCGCGGTGGCCGTCGAGCAGTACTCGCGGAAGTCCTTCTTCTGCAGACCGGAGCGGGCGAACAGGGTCAGGTCGTACGCGGACGACACCTGGCCCTTCTCGTCGTAGCCGTCGGGCGTGACGACGTTCGTGTCCAGGGCCTGCAGCTCCTCGGCGTGCGCCTGCATGTCCTTGACGGTCTGCGGGACGCCGCCGTTCATCGCCGAGAGGACGTGCACGGCGTCGTTGCCGGAGCGCAGGAAGACGCCGAGCCACAGGTCGTGGACGGAGTACGTCTCGTTCTCCTTGACGCCGACCATGCTGCTGCCCGCGCCGACGCCCTGGAGGTCCGTCAGCTCGACCTTGTGCTTCTGGTTCTTCGGGAACTTCGGAAGGACCGTGTCCGCGAACAGCATCTTCAGGGTGCTGGCCGGGGCGAGCCGCCAGTGCGCGTTGTGCGCGGCGAGGACCTCGCCGGACTCGGCGTCCGACACCATCCAGGACCGGGCCGACAGCTTCTTCGGCAGCACCGGGGCGCCGCCCTTCAGGTCCACCTGCGTACCCGGCTCGCCGAGGCGGGCGCCGCCGACCGTCGACATCGAGGCGGGCGGCTTCGGCTTGCCCGTCTCATCGGCCCCACCGCCCGGTTTGTCGTCGGCGAACGCGGTGGTGGCGGTCGACAGGGACAGCAGCGTCGCCGTGGCGAGCAGCACGGCGGTCTTTTTCGAGACAGGCACGGACGGAAGCGTACGGGGCCGCTCCGGGGCCTTCGCCGCCGAGGTCGGCTCGGCCTCCGCCGCCGCGCCGCCCGCTCCGGACGCCCCACCCCGAAGGCCACGCGTCAGGCCGGATCGTGATACTGAGCGTATGAAGCTCAGCCGCCCCGTCTCCTGGTTCCTGCTCGCCTTCGGCGTGTGGAGCTGGTTCATCTGGATCACTTTCGTCAAGAACCTGTGGAAGGACGGCAGCGGGCTCGCCTTCGACGACGCGGACAAGCCGACGGGGTACTTCTGGGTGCACCTGACGCTCGCCGTTGTCTCCTTTGCCTTGGGGACGGTGGTAGGGACCATCGGGTTCCGTGGCGTGCGCGCACTGCGCCGAACGTCATAGCCATGGGTGTCCTCCTGGGGGTGTTCATCGGGGCAGCCGTGATCGCCGCTTTCGGCGGTCTGCTCTGGTACGTGTGGCGCCGCGTCGTGCGCGACACGACCCGCCCCGGCACGGCCTGGCGCCGAGCGGGCACGGTCCTGTTCTTCACGGGCCCGCTCCTGATGTTCACGGCCCTGGCGGCCGAGCGAGGCGGCGCCCCCTTCCTCCTCCAGCAGCTCCTGGCCTGGCCGGGCTTCCTGTGGATGGCGTGGGCGCTGTATCTGCTGCTGGCCCTGGTGGTGGCGGAGGCGGTACGTCCGCTTCTGAACCGCCGGCTGGAGCACCGGGCCCGTCCGGTGCCGGAGGCGAATCCAGCCCGTCCGGCGCTTGAGGACGAGGCCCGAAGGGCCGATGAAGCGGGGACAGGGGCGCAGCCCCATCAGCCCGAAGGGCCCGACGAGAACGCCCCGGAAGGGGCAACCGAGAAGCCCCGGCAGACTCCCCGAGAGGGCACCCCCGGGGACCTCACCCGGCGCCTCTTCGTGTCCCGCACACTCGCAGCCGGCGCAGCGACCATCGCGGCGGCAACGGTCGGCTACGGCACGTACAACGTACTCAGAGGCCCGCGGATCAAGCGCGTGACGGTCCCCCTGGCCAAACTCCCCCGCGCCGCCCACGGCTACCGCATCGCGGTGGTGAGCGACATCCACCTGGGCCCCGTCCTGGGCGAGGGCTTCGCACGCAAGGTCGTCGACACGGTCAACTCCACCCAGCCGGACCTGATCGCCGTGGTCGGCGACCTGGTGGACGGCGACGTGGCGGACCTGGCAGGCGCGGCCCGCCCGCTCGCGGACCTGCGGGCGCGCCACGGCGCGTTCTTCGTCACCGGCAACCACGAGTACTTCTCGGGCGCCGAGCAGTGGGTCGACCACGTCCGTGAGCTGGGCCTGCGCCCCCTGGAGAACGCCCGCACCGAGCTGCCGTACTTCGACCTCGCCGGGGTCAACGACGTCCAGGGCGAGGGCGAGGGCGAAGGCCCCGACTTCGGCAAGGCGCTCGGCGACCGCGACCGCACCCGCACCTCCGTCCTCATGGCCCACCAGCCCGTCGTCATCCACGACGCCGTCGAGCACGGCGTGGACCTCCAGCTGTCCGGCCACACCCACGGCGGCCAGCTGTGGCCCAACAACTTCATCGCCGACCTCGCCAACCCGACGCTCGCGGGCCTGGAGCGCTACGGCGACACCCAGCTGTACGTGACGCGCGGCGCCGGAGCGTGGGGCCCGCCCGTGCGGGTGGGCGCCCCGTCCGACATCACGGTCGTGGAGCTGGCGTCGCCGAGGGCGTGAACGGTCCCGGCCCGAAGGTCTCGGCGGGCGACCAGGCGCCCGTGGCCGCCGCCGGTGGCAGCTCCGGCAGCGGCGGTGTCCGGTGCGGGGGCCTGGTCGGCCGGGGCGGCGTCGCCGGACGGGGCGGTGCGGGCGTGCGGGGGAGCGTGACCAGGACGGTCAGGCCTTCGCCGGGCGCCGTGCGCACCGACACCTCGCCGCCGTGGGCGCCCACCACCCCCCGCACGATGGCCATGCCGAGCCCGCTGCCCGCGCCCCGGCCCGCCCGGAAGAAGCGGTCGAAGACCCGGGCCGCGTCCACCGCCGTGAGCCCCGGCCCCTCGTCGGCCACCGTCAGCCGGACCACGCCCTCGCACCGGTCCAGGGTGAGCCGCACCGGCGCGTCGGGGGGCGTGTGCGTACGGACGTTGGCCAGCAGGTTCGCGAGGACCTTGCGCAGGCCCTGCTCGTCGGCCTGGACGAGGATCGCGCCGTCGGCGGACACCGTGAGCGGCCGGTCAGGCTCCTGGGCCCGCAGGTCGTCCGCCGCGTCCCGGACCAGGCGGCTCAGGTCGACCGAGCGGAAGCGCAGTTCGGGCTGCTGGTCCAGGCGGGCCAGGGTGAGCAGCTCCTCCACGAGGTGGTTCATGCGGTCGGTCTCGGCGTTGACGCGGTCCCAGGCGCGGGCGCGGTCCTCGGGGGTGCTCAGCATCCCCTTGTCGTACAGCTGGAGGTAGCCGCGGATCGCGGACAGCGGGGTGCGCAGCTCGTGCGAGGCGTCCGCGACGAACTGGCGCAGCTGGGCCTCGCTGCGCTCGCGGGTCGCGAACGCCGACTCGACCTGCTGCAGCATGGAGTTCAGCGCGAGCCGCAGCTGTTCGGTCTCCATCACGGCGGCGCGGCTTGAGGGCACCCGCCGCTTCAGGTCGCCGTCGGCGATCGCGGACGCCGTCTCCACCATGTCCTCAAGAGGGCGCAGCCGTTGGTGCGCGGAGACCATCGTGAGGACCGCGAGCAGCCCGAGAAGCACGGCGCCGAAGGCGAGGTCGAGCTTGAGCGCCTTGCCGACGCCCGACTGCACGTTCTCCGTCGACGACGCCATGAGCAGGACCGAGTTGTCCTTCAGGCGCACGCCGATCGCGCGGTAGGAGTCGCCGCCGAGCGTCACGTTCTGCGGCGAGGCGTGCCGCGCGAACACGTGCGGGTCGTCGACGGCCCGCGCCAGCTCGTACTGGCGGGCGGTCGGCGGCAGCGGGCCGACGTCGACCGGCTTGCCCGAGGCGTCCACCGCCAGGAACGCCGACTCCGCGAGCGGCAGGCCGTTGGACTTGCTGGAACCCCTCGACAGATGCTCAAGGGCGCTGAACGCGGTGGCTTCCTGGATCTGCGCGAGGGTGAGGTTGCTGTGACGCAACGCCGAGCGGGACGCGGTCAGTTCGGTGTCGATGTTGTCGAGCAGGTAGTGCCGCATGCCCATCAGGCTCACGGCGGTCGCCGCCACGATGCCGAGGGCGAGCAGCGCCACGTTCACGAGCGTGAGCTTGGCGCGCAGCGAGCCCATGCCGAACCTCCGGCTCGGGACCCGGCCGGAGCGCGGGGCGCGGGGCCTCATGCCAGTCCGTACCCGACGCCGCGCCGCGTCGTGATGAGGGGCGGACCCACCTGGTCGAGCTTGCGCCGCAGATAGCTGATGTAGGTCTCGACGACGGTCGACTCCGCCGCGTGCTCGATGTTCCACACATGGCGCAGCAGCTGTTCCTTGGGCACCACCCGGCCGCCGTTGCGGACCAGGAAGCGAAGGAGCGCGTACTCCGTCGGGGTCAGCTGCACCGAGCCGCCCTCGCGCCGCACCACGTACGTCGTCTCGTCCAGCTCCAGGTCGCCGTAGCGCAGCGGCGGCCGCTGCGGCAGCACGTCGTGCGGGCGCACCCGGCGAAGCACCGCGCCGATGCGGGCCACGACCTCGTCGATGTTGAACGGCTTGGTGATGTAGTCGTCGCCGAAGCCGAGCGCGCCCACGACCTCCGCGGGCGCGTCCCGCGCGGTGAGGAACACCAGCGCCAACTCGGGCCTCCGCGCCCGCAGTTCCCGGCCGAGCGCCCGCCCGTCGCCGTCCGGCAGCATCACGTCGAGCAGCGCGCAGTCGGGGCGCGTGCGGTCGGCGGCGGCCAGGGCCTCGCGGACCGTGCCCGCGGTCATCACGTCGAAGTGGTGGTAGCGCAGGGCGATGGCGAGGACGTCGGCGATGGACGGCTCGTCCTCGACGACGAGGACCGTGGCGCGGCCCCGCGCGTCGGCGGGCCCGGCGGCCGACACGGCTGGGACATCTGTTCCCCGGTGACCTTCGGCGTGGCTCATGTCCCCAGTATCCGCACGGTCGTTGCGCGAAGGGCGAGGTCCGCCCTTTGGAGTTCCTTGAGAATCACGGCCGTGACGCGCCGTTGGCCGACCGGACCCCTGATGCTGGGCGCCAGGGCCGGGACAGCGGCGGAGAGCCGGACGGAGCGAAGGAGGGCGGGTCGTGGCGGCATGGGCGCGGTGGTGCTACCGGCACCGCCTTGTGGTCGTCGTGCTGTGGCTCGGCGCGCTGCTCGGGCTCGGCGTCGCGGGCGCCGTCGCGGGCACCTCCTACACCAACGTCTTCTCGCTGCCCGACACGGACTCCAAGCGCGCCCACGACCTGATGACGAAGGCGTTCCCGGAGCGCAGCGGCGACACCGACACGGTGGTGTGGAAGACCGACGCGGGCTCCTCGGTCCGCGACGCCGCCGTCCGCGACCGGATCGAGCCCGCGCTCCGGCGCATCGCCGCCCTCGACGGCGTGGGCGGGGTCGCCAGCCCCTACGCCACCGGGCCGCGCGCCGCGGCCCAGGTCAGCGCGGACGGGCGGATCGCCTACGCGCAGGTCACGTTCGTCCGCCAGGCCAACGAGATCCCCAAGGAACAGATCGAGCGGGTCGTCGACACCGCCCGCGCCGCGGCCCGCGACGGCCTCCGGGTCGAGGCGGGCGGCCAGGCCGTCGCCCGCACCCTGGAGCCGCCCGCGGGCACCTCCGAGGCCGTCGGCGTCGCGGCCGCCGCCGTCGTGCTCTTCCTCGCCTTCGGCTCGCTCTTCGCGATGCTCCTGCCGATCGTCACCGCCGTGTTCGCCGTCGGCACCGGCGTGCTCGCCACGATGCTGCTCAGCCACGTCACCGACGTACCCGAAGTGGCGCCGCTGCTCGGCTCGCTGATCGGCCTCGGCGTCGGCATCGACTACGCCCTGTTCATCGTCACCCGGCACCGCAGGGGCATCCTGCGCGGCCTGGAGCCGCAGGAGTCGGCGGTGCAGGCCGTCAACACCTCCGGCCGCGCGGTGCTCTTCGCGGGCGGAACGGTGTGCGTCGCGCTCGCCGGGATGCTCGTGATGAACCTGCGCTTCCTGGACGGCGTGGTCATCGCCGCGTCCCTGACGGTGCTGCTCGGCGTCCTCGCCGCGATCACGCTGCTCCCCGCGCTGCTCGGCGTCCTCGGCGCCCGCGTGCTCAGCCGCCGCCGGCGCCGCGCCCTCGCCGCGTCCGGGCCCGAGCCCGAGGAGCCCGGCGGCCTCACCGCGCGCTGGTCCGCCTTCGTGCAGCGCCGCCCGCGCACCGTCGGCGTCCTCGCCCTCGCCGTCATGGCCGCGCTCGCCGTCCCGCTCCTCTCGCTGCGCCTCGGCGCCACCGACCAGGGCAACCACCAGGAGTCGACGACGACCCGGCAGGCGTACGACCTGCTCGCGGAGGGCTTCGGCCCCGGCTTCAACGGGCCCCTCCAGGTCGTCGTGGACCAGCGGGACCCCGGCGCCACCGCCGGGCTCGTCGAGCGCATCCGCGCCACCGAGGGCGTCGCCCGGGTGCAGCAGGACCCGCCGTCCCCCCTCTCCCCCCTCTCTACGGCGGCCGACACCACCGTCATCGAGGTCGTGCCGACCGGCTCGCCCCAGTCCGAGGAGACCGGCAGGCTCATCGACCGGCTGCGCGGCGACGTCCTGCCCGAGGCCGGGGCGGACGCCCATGTGGGCGGGGTGACCGCCGTGTTCAAGGACTTCGCGGCGGTGACGGCCGACCGGCTCCCGTACTTCGTGGGGGCCGTCGTCGCCCTCGGCTTCCTGCTGCTCCTGCTCGCCTTCCGCTCCCTCGCGGTGCCCCTGACGGCGGCCCTGATGAACCTGATCGCGGCGGCCGCCTCGTTCGGGGTGCTCGTCGCGGTGTTCCAGTGGGGCTGGGGCGGCGAGCTGCTCGGCCTCGGCGCGGAGGGGCCCATCACGGCCTTCCTGCCCGTCATCATGCTGGCGCTGCTCTTCGGCCTGTCGATGGACTACCAGGTGTTCCTGGTGAGCCGCATGCACGAGGAGTGGGCGCACACCCACGACAACGCCCGCGCGGTCCGCGTCGGCCTCGCCGAGACCGGCCGTGTCATCAACTGCGCGGCGCTCATTGTGATCTGCGTGTTCACTGTGTTCCCGGTGTTCGTGCTCAGCGGCGACACGGAGGGCGCGATGGCCGGCATCGGTCTGGCCGCGGCCGTCGCCCTCGACGCCTTCATCCTGCGGACGGCCCTCGTGCCCGCCGCGATGCACCTCATCGGCCGCGCCAACTGGTGGCTCCCGGCCCGCCTCGACCGCCGCCTGCCGCACCTGGCCGTCGAGCCGAAGGAGGCGGAGCCGCCCGCCCCGGAGGACCTGGAGGTCCTGGTGGCGGCGGCCCTCGGCACCCCGCGCCCGCCGGTCTCCCCGGCCACCCCCGGCCCGCGGGGCCCGGCGGGCGCGGGTGGATCACACGGCGTGAACCCGTACGGGGCGGCGCACGCCTACGAGGCGAAGGACGCCACCCGCGACCACTCCGGGGAGGCGGCCAAGTCGCTGCCCCCGTACGACGGCCAGGGGTCCGCGACCCCGTACGGCCCCTACCGCCCCGGGCGCCGGACTGCCCCCGGCGCCCGGACACCCGGCGTCCCCGGCCCGCGCACACCCGGAAACCCCGGGGCCCGCCGCGCGGCCCGAGGACCAGGCGCACCCAGGGAGGACGACGCACCCATGGCAGGCGACACGCCCATGGAAGGTGCCGCACCCGGCCCGTACGGCCCCGTCGTGCACGGGTTCATCATCACGCCGGACGGCGACCCCATCCACAGCGTGACCCTCACGCTGCTGTCCAAGGGCGGCAGCCAACTGGACCGGGTCTCGTCCCTGGCCGACGGCTCCTACATCCTCGCGGCCCCCGCCCCGGGCGTGTACCTGCTCGCGGCGACGGCCCCCGGATACGCCTCGAAGGCCCGCCACATCATGCTCGGCGACGGGCCGTTGACGTACGACCTGGAGCTGGTGGAGGCGGTGGGCGGCGGCGTGAACGCCGTGACCTGACCCGGGCCGACCAGGACCGGATCCGACCTGGACTCGGCCGGTGGGCGGAGCTGCACCCGCCCACCGGCCTCACCGCCGGGACACCCGCCCGCCGACGACCCGAGCCCACGGGGCGGCGAGCGGGAGGACCGGCACAGCGGTGGCCGCCCACCCGTGGGGGCGGCCACCGCTGCTCACTCCGTGCGGCCCGCGAGGACAGTGCCCCCTTCCGGGATCCGGCCCGCCGCCCGACGTACCCCGCCCGGAGCCACCCCGCCGCCCCCGCCGCACCTCACCCGTCAACTGCGCCCGCAGCCGCCGCAGTCCGCGGTGCAGCGCCATCCGGACGGCGCCGGGCCGCTTGCCGAGTACCTGGGCCGCGCTCGGGCCGTCCATGCCGATCACCACGCCGAGGTAGACGGCCCGGCCCTGGTCCGGTGGCAGCCCGGCGACCAGATCGAGGGCGTCGTCGGTCGACAGTGCCTCCAGGACCTCGTCCGCGGTGTCGCGGGCGGCGGGCACGTCGAGCGCGTCGCCGTCGGTGAGGCTGAGGCGGGGGCGGCTGAGGCGGCGGCGGACGTGGTCGCGGGCGCGGTTGCGGGCGATGACGGCCGCCCAGCGCCGGAAGTCGCCGCCGTCGCCGGTGAACCGGCCGAGGTCACGGGCGATCTGCAGCCATGCCTCGGACGCCACGTCCTCCGACTCGTCCCCGACGATCCCGCGCACATACCCGAGCAGGCCCGGGTGCACCCACTGGTACACCGTCGCGAACGCGGCCTCGTCCCCCTCCTTGGCGGCGGCGAGGGCGCGCGTCAGCGCCGCGTCACCGATCCTCGTACGCCCGTCGGAATCCGCCGACGTACGGTCCTTGTGGCCCTCGCCCTCGGCCCCCCTGTCCTCAGGCTGTCGGTCCTCACGCTGTTGGTCCCCACCCGCGGCCACGCGTTCCTCTTAACCCCCGCTGACACTGCGCACCGTGCCCGTGCCCCCATGGCCCTGCGGCCCTCGCGTCCTCGGTCCGCTACCGTCGCGCGGGTTCCGGCTCCGCATCGGGCGCCGGGGCGGTGCGCCGGCCCGGCAGCGTCAGATAGAAGGTCTGGAGGGACTCCGCGGCCCCCGCCTCGTAGCGGTTGACGACCTTCCCCAGCGGGCTCCACACCCGCCCGTCCGGCATCCGTACGCCGACGGTCTGCGCGAAGAACTCCCGCTGGCTGGCGTCGAAGTCGATCCAGACGGCCCCCGCCCGGCGTACGAGGACCTCACCGACGTACGCCCCGAAGCCGAACAGCGTCCCCGCGACCTCCGCGCGCTCGCGCCCGTCCTTGCGCAGTCCGTCCAGGACGAAGTCCACGACGCGCAGGCTCCGCACGGAGAAGTCCAAGGGCAATCGATTGCGCTCCGTCACATGCGCGACGAATCTGCGCGTGTAACCGCGCATCTCGTCCGCTCGCGGCTGTCTCTTCCCCTCACCGGCCACTCTTCCCCACCCCTTTGGCTCCGCCCCCGTGTGTGCGAGAGCACCGAACGCACTCTCCGCTTAACAAGCGCAACCAGGATCCCAGGCGTCACGGGTGCCGCCGGTGTCCCTTCTCACACGCTCAACAGGCCCTGCCAGTACAACCTTTCATCCTGATCGTCCGTCCGCGAACCGTCCGTTCGCGGCCGTGTCCGCCCCCGATATGCCCGGTTTCCGCCGGGCGTGGTGACGGCCCTCCGGCCTGCTGTATAACCGCCGCGCTCGCCGGACTTCGTGCCGGTCGTGGACATGTGGTGGACAGGGGAGGGGCTCGCGGGTGGGGAATCACGAGCTGTCGGAGTACGCGCTGCCGGAGCGCGAGTTGTCGGAGCCCGTCGTCGAACTGACCGAGGAGGAGAAGGCGGGTCTTGTGGGAGAGGTCCCCGACCGCCGCGTCGTGACCATCGGCGCCGTGCTGCTCCTGATCTGCGCGGCCTTCGTCGTACGGGGAATGGTCGGGGACGGAAGCGGTGCGAGCACCGGCGACGGGCCCCGCCCGGAGGACATCGCGCGGGACCGGCCGCCGGTCGCCGCCGTCACCTACGAGATCACCGGGAGGGGCAGCGCCGACATCTCCTACCTCGCGCGGAACGAGGGCGGTCGCGGCGGACGGCCCGCCGTCGAGGCGAACGTCCGACTGCCGTGGCGCAAGACGGTGTTCGTACCGGCGGGGGAGCGTCCGGTGGTGAGCGTCCGCCTGGACGAGGGCGGTGGGGAGGCGCGCTGCGCCCTCGCGGTGGGCGGGAAGCACCGGCACCGGGACGTGACGGCGGGGGCGTTCGGGCGGGCGACCTGCAGTGTGCGGGTGGGGTGAGGGTTCTGGCCGGGGGCCTGCGTCCGGGGTGCGTCACGTCCGAGATGGCGGCGGCTGCGCTGGTGCGGGGTTCCGGCTCCGGTCAGGTGCTCGGTCCGGCTTCGGCTTTGGCTCCGGTCGGCCGGTCGGCTTCCGCTTCGGGCGGGCTGTCGGGCGCGGGAGCGAGCGGTGACGTGACGGACGGCTGCCGGAAGTCGCGTACGCCCGGTACCGCCGCCGTGCCCGCGCACACCACGCCCACCGTCAGGGCCGCCGCGTACAGCGGGACGGCCGGGCCCCACGCGTCGGCCGCCAGCGGGCCGAGGACGTAGCCGAGCGGCATCGCCGCCATCGAGAGCAGCCAGTCGTACGAGGTGACGCGGGCGAGCACGCCGGACGGTATCGCCGACTGCACGGACGTCTCCCACACGGGGGAGAGGAAGCCGAGCCCGGCCTGTGCGACGCCGTACGCGGCGATGACGGCGGGGGCGGGGGCCGCGGCGGCCAGCAGGACCAGGGGGAGCGCGTACGTCGCGAGGCCCAGGTTGGCCGTGAGGATCGGGCGGCGCGGGCGGGCGCGGCCCGCGAGCAGGGAGCCGAGCAGCAGGCCGACCGCGCCCGTCTGCAGCATCGCCACCCACACGCCCTCGCCGCCCAACTCCTCGACCGCCAGGGCCGGTCCGAGCGTCATCAGGACGGCGGCCGCGCCGTTCCAGGCGGCGTGCGCGACCAGGCTCGTCCAGTACCAGTCGCGGGAACGCACCTCGTGCCAGCCCTCCACGAGGTCCTTGCGCAGGGAGCGCCGGTCCTCGCCCCGGCCGGGTTCCGCCCGCCGCGTCGGCACCCGCACCGCCGAAAGGAGGCAGGCGCTCGCCGCGAAGCACAGCCCTTGCAGCAGGAACGCCAGGCCCGGCCCCGCCATCAGGACCAGCGCCCCGGCCAGCGCGGGCCCGCCGACCCGGGTGCCGCTCCTGACCACGCCGAGCGCGGTGTTGGCCGCGTGCCGGTCCTCGCCGTCGACCATGGCGGTGACCAGCGTCGGCAGCGTGGGCAGGGCGAAGGCGGTGGCGGCGCCGCTCACCGCCTCGGCGGCGGCCATGTGCCACAACTCGGGGCTTCCGGAGAGGAGTTGGACGCCCACGAAGAGCTGGGTGGCGCAGCGTACGAGGTCCGTGGTGAGGGCGATCCTCCGCGCGTCGAAGCGGTCGCCGAGGACGCCGCCGAGCGGAAGCAGCAACAGGCGCGTGCCCATCGCGCAGCCGAGCACGAGGGCCAGCGCGGACGCGGAGCCGGTGACCCGCAGGACGGCCAGGGCGAGGGCCGCGGGGATGACGGCGTCGCCGATGAGGGAGAGGGAGCGGCCGGTGAAGAAGAGGCGGAAGGGGCGGTTGTGGCGGAGCAGTTGGGAGGCGCGGGGTGGGCGCGGCGAAGCGTCCGTGGCGGAGTCGGTCCCGGATGACATGCTGCCGGACTTTATTTCGGCACCGAACTATTCGTCAACGAATTATCTGAAGCCGAAGTAATCTGTGGGCATGACGCTCGACGAGACGAAGTCGCCCGACGGGGCCCGCGCCCAGGACGGGGTCAAGGGCGGGGCCCAGGACGGGGCTCCGGACGCGCCCCAGGACTGGACCGACGGGCATGTGGCCCAGTGGCTGCCCGTGCTGCCCGACCTGAACCCCGACATCGAGGGCGCCGTCACGCGGATCAAGCGGCTCACCGTCCATCTGCGCCGGGTGCGCGAACAGTCCCTGGTGGACTTCGACCTGGAGCGCCACGAGTTCGACACCCTGCACAAGCTGTCGGGTCGTGGCGGCCGGGCCACCCCCTCCGAGCTGGCCGCCGACCTCGACCTCGCCCCGGCCTCGGTCACCGGCAGGCTCGACGGCCTGGAGCGGCGCGGCCTGCTGCGCCGCACGCCGTCCAAGAAGGACCGCCGCCGCGTGGACGTGGAGCTGACCGAGTCCGGCAGGGCGGTGTGGCTGGGCGCGATGGACGTACTGGGCCACGAGGAGTACCGGCTGCTCGGGGTGCTGTCGGCCGAGGAGCGGGCGCAGCTGTCCGACATGCTGCGCCGGATCATGGTGGTGGCGGAGCGCGGGGACGCGGGCGGCCGGAGCTAACTCCGGGCCAGCTCGGGCCTCTTGGAGTAGTCCGTGAAGCCGACGACGTTCCCCCACGGGTCGGCGATCTCCACCGTCCAGCCGGTCGCCGTGGAGAACGGCTCGGTGAGGGCCGGGACGCCGGCCTCGCCGAGGGCGCGGGCCTTGGCGCGGGCGTCCCCCACCTCCAGCCAGAGGCGCGAGGCGGGCCACGAGGGCGGCCGGCGCCCGATGCCGTCCTCCACGCGCAGCAGCACGCCGGGGGTCTCGGCGCCCGCCTTCAGGATGGCGAGCCCGGCCTCGTCGAGGCGGTGCGCGACCGGGAACCCGGCGCGCTCGTAGAAGCCGACGGCCTCGTCCAGGTCGCCGACCGGGAACAGCGCGTTGTCGATGCCGAGCAGGTCGGTGCCGGGGGCGCCGGGAGACGGCTGATTGTCTGACATAACGTCAGAATACGGGTCGGGTCGGGCGTTGCCGCCGTGTCGATGCCGTACGGCGCGTTTCCCGCCGGGAACCCTGGTACGCGACCCGACCGTCCCGCCCACGTACGGAGGACCCCGCGATGTCCGACCCTCAGGACCTCACCGCCCTGGCCGAGGAGCACCTGAACGAGGCCCGCACCGCCGCGCACGGGCGCAGCGCGCGCGTGATCGTGCACGACGGCGCGCTGCGTCAGAGCGTGATCGCGCTGGCGGCGGGCTCCGCGCTCGACGAGCACAACACCCCGCCTGCGGCGAGCCTCCAGGCCCTGCGGGGGAAGGTGCGGCTCACCACCGCGTCCGGCGGCACCGACATCGTCCTCGCCGCCGGGCAGCTGTGCGCGGTGCCGCGGGAGCGGCATGGGTTGCTGGGCCTGGAGGACTCGGTGGTCCTGCTGACGGCGGTGACGGCGACGGGCTGAGGGGCCGCGCGGGGGCGCCTCTGGACCCCGGGGGCGGGCGCCCCGTGGCGGGTGGGACAGTCCTCCGCCGAATCGGCGCTTCGCGCCTCGTCCTCAATCGCCGGACGGGCTGGAACTCCGCCGGTGTGGGGCGCCCCCGCGAGGCCCCCCGGCCCGCGCCCAGGCGAACCCCACCCACACCAGCCCCCACCCCGCCACAGCCACCCACAACAGCACCCGCCCAAGGGTCCGCAGCCACGGCACATCCGCCACCACGCCGGTGGACAGCGCGGCCACCGCCGTCATGCCGAGCGGGAACACGGTGGCCCACCGCCGCACGTCGTAGTGGAAGCGAGGCCGGGCCACCTCCGCGGCGAGCAGTGCCGCGTACCAGGCGAGCGCGAGGCCGAGGAGGACGAAGGTGAGGGTGCGCAGCACGTCGTGGCCCGTGCCCGGCCAGAGGGGCAGGGGGGTCAGCTTGGAGGCGGCGAGCGCCGAGATGGCGAGCGCGCCGCCCGCCACCCAGTGGTCCCCGGCCCCCGTCAGGGTCTGCCGGAAGTCGAAGCGCAGCAGCGCGTAGGCGTACAGGAGCAGCCCCAGGGCGAAGCAGGCGAGCGCCGCGTCGCCCAGCCAGTCGCCCTCGCCCGCGAGGCACAGCGTGGCGGCGAGCACGGCGAGGCCCTGCGTCGCCACGCACACCAGGAACACGCCGCCGGGCAGCCCCTGCCCCCAGTGCGGCCGGGGCACGTCCCGCCCCCAGTGCCGCACGACGGCGACGAGCAGCCCCGGCCACACCACAGCGGCGAGCACGAGCAGCGCGACCGCGAGGCCCTGCCGGTCCAGGAGCGAGAAGCGGGTGCCGAGCACGGCCGTCGCCGCGACCGCGGTGAGCGCGGGCGGAGTCACCGCCGCCGCCGTCCAGCGCGCCCGGTCGCGCGCGAGCAGCGTCACGAAGTCCGCCGCGAGCAGCAGCCACACGAGGGCCGCGACGGCCAGCAGGATCTTGGACAGGATCTCGTGGCCGGTCAGATGCAGGCCGACGGAGATGATGCCGGTCGCCATCACACAGGCCCCGGCCGCCGGGGTGACCTCGTCCCACCACTGGTGTCTCACCCCGCCATGACAACCCGGCCCCGGGCCCGCCACCACTTAGCCTAGGCCGAGCTGCGGACCCGCACGGCACGGCTTGGGATGGCGGTGTGACTGCCTCCACCGAACCGGACGCCCCGAGCGGCCCCGACGCCCCGGACGGCCCCGACGCCGCCGGGCCCGGCACCGCCGCCGAGCCCGCCGCCCTCCTCCTGAAGACCGGCCGCTTCCTGCGCCGGGGCGAGGCCGCGCCCGACCTGCACAGCGTCCGGATCGAGGGCGGCCGGCAGGGCGACGTCTTCTACCGGGACCGATGGAGCCACGACAAGGTCGTCCACTCCACGCACGGCGTGAACTGCACCGGCTCCTGCCGCTGGAAGGTGTACGTCAAGGACGGCATCATCACCTGGGAGACGCAGGCCACGGACTACCCGACGGCGGGCCCCGACCGCCCCGAGTACGAGCCCCGCGGCTGCCCGCGCGGCGCCGCCTTCTCCTGGTACACGTACTCCCCGACCCGGGTGCGCTATCCGTATGTCAGGGGCGTGCTGCTCGACCTGTACCGGGAGGCCAAGCAGCGCCTCGGCGACCCCGTGCTCGCCTGGGCCGACATCCAGGCGGACCCCGAGCGGCGGCGGACCTACCAGCAGGCCCGCGGCAAGGGCGGGCTTGTGCGGGCCGGTTGGGACGAGGCCGTCGAGATCATCGCGGCCGCCCACGTCCACACCATCAAGACGTACGGCCCCGACCGCGTCGCGGGCTTCTCGCCCATCCCCGCCATGTCGATGGTGTCGCACGCGGCCGGGGCCCGTTTCATGTCGCTGATCGGCGCGCCCATGCTGTCGTTCTACGACTGGTACGCGGACCTGCCGGTCGCTTCCCCGCAGGTCTTCGGCGACCAGACGGACGTGCCGGAGTCCGGCGACTGGTGGGACGCGGCCTACCTGATCATGTGGGGTTCGAACGTCCCGGTGACGCGCACGCCCGACGCGCACTGGATGGCGGAGGCGCGCTACCGGGGCCAGAAGGTCGTGGTCGTCGCCCCGGACTACGCCGACAACGCCAAGTTCGCGGACGAGTGGCTGCACCCCCACCCGGGCACGGACGGCGCCCTCGCCCTGGCGATGGGGCATGTGATCCTGCGCGAGTGCTTCGTCGAACGGAGCGTGCCGTTCTTCGACGACTACGTACGCCGCTTCACCGACCTGCCCTTCCTGGTCACCCTGACCGAGCGCGACGGGGCGTACGTGCCGGGGAAGTTCGTGCGCGCCGCCGACCTCGGCGACGGCGGCGAGGGCGCCGAGTGGAAGACGGTCGTGTACGACGAGGTCACCGGGCGCCCGGTCGTCCCCGGCGGCTCGCTGGGCTTCCGCTGGACGGAGTCAGGCAAGGGCAGGTGGAACCTGGACCTCGGGGACGTACGGCCGCGCCTTTCGCTGTACGAGGAGGACGCGCGCGGCGTCGAGGTGCTCCTTCCGCGCTTCGACACCGAGGGCGGCACGCACGGGCAGGGGCGGGGCGACGTGGTGCGGCGCGGGGTGCCCGCGATCCGGCTCGCGGGGCCGGGGAGTCCGCTGGTCACCACCGTCTTCGACCTGCTGCTCGCGCAGTACGGCGTGGGGCGCGAGGGCCTGGCGGGGCAGTGGCCTTCCGGGTACGACGACGTGTCGGCGCCCGGCACCCCCGGCTGGCAGGAGGCGCACACCTCCGTCCCGGCCGCCAAGTGCGTGCGGATCGCCCGGGAGTTCGCGCGGACCGCCGAGAAGTCCAAGGGCCGCTGCATGATCCTCATGGGCGCGGGCACCAACCACTGGTTCCACTCCGAGACCATCTACCGGTCCTTCCTCGCCCTGCTCCAGCTCACCGGCTGCCAGGGCCGCAACGGCGGCGGCTGGGCGCACTACGTCGGCCAGGAGAAGTGCCGCCCGGCCACCGGCTGGGCCACCCTCGCGGGCGCCGGCGACTGGTCGCGCCCGCCGCGCCAGATGATCGGCTCCGCGTACTGGTTCCTCAACACCGACCAGTGGCGCTACGACACCTTCGGCGCCGACGTGCTCGCCTCACCGCTCGGTGAGGGCCGGTTCGAGGGGATGACGGCGGCGGACTGCCTGGCGCAGGCGACCCGGTCGGGCTGGATGCCGTCGTACCCGACGTTCGACCGGAACCCCCTGGACCTGGGCGAGGGCGACGACCCGGTGACGGCGGCCGTCGAGCGACTGCGCTCCGGGGAGCTGAAGTTCGCCTGCGAGGACCCCGACGCGCCGGGGAACTGGCCGCGCGTCCTCACCCTGTGGCGGGCCAACCTCCTCGGCTCCTCCGCGAAGGGCGCCGAGTACTTCACCAAGCATCTGCTGGGCACCCACTCGTCCCTGCGGGCGGAAGAGGCCCCGGCCGGGGCGCGCCCCCGCGACGTGACCTGGCACGAGCACGCCCCCGAGGGGAAGTTGGACCTGCTCCTCTCCCTCGACTTCCGCATGACGTCCTCCACCCTCCTGTCCGACATCACGCTCCCGGCCGCCACCTGGTACGAGAAGCACGACCTCTCCACCACCGACATGCACCCCTTCGTGCACGCCTTCACCCCCGCCGTCGACCCGCCCTGGCAGGCCCGCACCGACTTCGACGCGTTCCGCGCCATCGCCGACCGGCTCAGCGAACTGGCCGCCGGCCACCTCGGCACCCGCCGCGACCTGGTCGCCACCGCCCTCCAGCACGACACGCCCGGCGAGACCGCACAGCCCGGCGGCGTCGCCCTGGACTGGCGGCGCGGCGAGTGCGAGCCCGTGCCGGGCAAGACCATGCCCGCACTGACCGTCGTCGAGCGCGACTACACCGCGATCGGCGCCAAGTTCGCCGCCCTCGGCCCGCTCGTGGAGAAGCTCGGCCTGCCCGCGAAGGGCATCGCCCTGCACCCCGACGAGGAGGTGGAGTCGCTGAAAGCGCTCAACGGCACGGTCCGGGGCGGACCCGCCGCAGGCCGCCCCCGCCTGGACACCGCCGTGAAGGCCGCCAACACCATCCTCGCCCTGTCCGGCACCACCAACGGCCGCCTCGCCACTCAGGGCTTCCGCACCCTGGAGGCGCGCACCGGCCAGGAGATGGCGCACCTCGCCGCCGAGCACGAGGGCAAGCGCATCAGCTACGCCGACACGCAGGCCGCGCCCGTCCCCGTGATCACCTCGCCGGAGTGGTCCGGCAGCGAGTCCGGCGGGCGCCGCTACACCGCCTTCACCCTCAACACCGAGCACCTCAAGCCCTGGCACACCCTCACCGGCCGCCAGCACTTCTTCCTCGACCACGACTGGATCCACGAGCTGGGCGAGGCCCTGCCCGTGTACCGGCCGCCGCTCGACCTGCACCGCCTCTTCGGCGAACCGCGCCTCGGGCCCGACGGGGAACGGGAGGTGACGGTCCGCTACCTCACCCCGCACAACAAGTGGTCCATCCACTCCGAGTACCAGGACAACCTGTTCATGCTGTCCCTGTCCCGGGGCGGCCAGGTCATCTGGATGTCCCCGGCCGACGCGGCGGCGATCGGCGTGAAGGACAACGACTGGATCGAGGCGGTCAACAGGAACGGCGTGGTCGCCGCGAGGGCCGTGGTCTCCCATCGCATGCCGACCGGCACCGTCTACATGCACCACGCGCAGGAGCGCACCGTGAACGTCCCCAAGGCGGAGACGACCGGCAGGCGCGGCGGCATCCACAACTCCCTGACCCGCCTCCTCCTCAAGCCCACCCACCTCATCGGCGGCTACGCCCAGCTCTCCTGGGCCTTCAACTACCTGGGCCCGACGGGCAACCAGCGCGACGAGGTCACCGTGATCCGCCGCAGGACCGAGCAGGAGGTGACGTACTAGCCATGCGGGTACTCGCACAGATCGCGATGGTCATGAACCTCGACAAGTGCATCGGCTGCCACACCTGCTCCGTCACCTGCAAACAGACGTGGACCAACCGCTCCGGCATGGAGTACGTCTGGTTCAACAACGTCGAGACCCGCCCGGGCCAGGGCTATCCGCGCCGCTACGAGGACCAGGAGAAGTGGCGCGGCGGCTGGGAGCTGAACCGGCGCGGCGCCCTGAAGCTCAAGTCCGGCGGCCGCTTCCACGCCCTCGCCACGATCTTCTCCAACCCGGTCCTGCCCGAGATCAAGGACTACTACGAGCCCTGGACCTACGAGTACAAGAACCTCACTGACGCGCCCCTCGGCGAGGACTACCCGGTCGCGGAGCCCCGCTCCCTGCTCACCGGCAAGCCCATGAAGATCGAGTGGAGCTCGAACTGGGACGACAACCTGGGCGGCGGCGCGCCCGGCCTCGACGCGGACCCCATGGTCGAGCGGGCCCGCGACCAGGCCCGTGGCACCGCCGAGCGGATCTCCCGGCAGATCCGCGCCACCTTCGAAGAGACCTTCATGTTCTATCTGCCGCGCATCTGCGAGCACTGCCTGAACCCGGCGTGCGTGGCGTCCTGCCCGTCCGGCGCGATGTACAAGCGGGCGGAGGACGGCATCGTCCTCGTCGACCAGGACGGCTGCCGGGGCTGGCGCAAGTGCGTGACGGGCTGCCCGTACAAGAAGGTCTACTTCAACCACCGCACCGGCAAGGCCGAGAAGTGCACGCTCTGCTACCCGCGCCTCGAAGTGGGCCTGCCGACGGTCTGCTCCGAGACGTGCGTGGGCCGCCTGCGCTATCTCGGCGTGGTCCTCTACGACGCCGACAAGGTCACCGCCGCCGCCTCCACGCCTTCCGAACAGGATCTGTACGAGGCCCAGTTGGGCGTCTTCCTCGATCCCGAGGACCCGGAGGTGCGACGTGCCGCCGAGCGCGACGGCGTCCCGCACGACTGGATCGAGGCGGCCCGGCGCTCACCCGTGCACGCCCTGATCAGCACCTACCGGGTCGCGCTCCCGCTGCACCCGGAGTACCGCACCCTGCCCATGGTCTGGTACGTCCCGCCGCTCTCCCCGGTCGTGGAGGCCCTCGCCGGGACCGGGCACGACGGCGAGGACGCGGACAACCTCTTCGGCGCCATCGACACCCTGCGGATCCCCCTCGAATACCTCGCGGAACTCTTCACCGCCGGGGACGTCGGACCGGTGCGGGCCGCGCTCGAACGGCTCGCGGCGATGCGGTCGTACATGCGGAGCGTCAACCTGGGCGACCCGCCGGACAGCGCGGCCGTCGAGGCGGTCGGCATGACGGGCCCCGGCGTCGAGGACATGTACCGGCTCCTGGCCATCGCCAAGTACGACGAGCGGTACGTCATCCCGACGGCGGCCATGGCGGACGCGCGGCGCCTGGAGGAGTCGGCGGTGCCGGACGGGTGCTCGTTGGACGCGGCGGGCGGGCCGGGGATGGGCGGGCCCGGGCCCTTCGGCGACGACTCGGGCACGCACAACGGCCTGCCCCTGGTCACCATCGAGAACTTCCACGCCGCGCGCGGCCGCCAGACCGCCGACACCCCGACGCCGGGGGAGGAGGACCGATGACCCCGCACGCCGCCCTCTACCAGGGCGCCGCGCACTGCCTGTGCTACCCCGACGCCCGGACCCGCTCCCACCTGCCCCTGATCCGCGAGGCGGTCCCACAGCTGGCCCCGTTCCTGGACCACGCCGAGGCCACGGCCCCGACCGCACTCGCCGAGCACTACGTCCGCACCTTCGACTTCAAGAACCGCCACAGCCTCTACCTGAGCTGGTGGCTGGACGGCGACACCCGGCGCAGGGGCGCGTCCCTCGTCGCCTTCAAGGAGTCCTACCGGGCCCACGCCTTGGAGCCGACCGGCGAGGAACTCCCCGACCACCTCCCCACGGTCCTGGAGTTCACGGCGGCGACCGGCTCCCCGGACCTGCTCCTCGCCCACCGCGCGGGCCTCGAACTCCTCCGCATCGCCCTCACCGAGAACGGCACCCCCTACGCCTCGGTCCTCGAAGCCGTCTGCCGCACCCTCCCCGGACCCTCGCCCAAGGACCGTGCCGAGGCCCGCGCCCTGGCCCGCTCGGGCCCGCCCACCGAGACGGTCGGAGTCGACTGATGCACACCCTCATCTGGGCGGTCCTGCCCTACGTCGCCCTGACCCTGCTGATCGCGGGCACCGTCTGGCGCTACCGCTACGACAAGTTCGGCTGGACGACGCGTTCCTCACAGGTGTACGAGTCGAAGCTCCTGAACATCGCGTCCCCCGCCTTCCACTACGGCATCCTCTTCGTCCTCGTCGGCCACCTCATGGGCCTGTTCGTCCCGGAGTCCTGGACGGACGCGGTCGGCCTGAAGGAGCACGGGTACCACCTGCTGTCCCTGTTCGGCGGGACGGCGGCCGGGCTCCTCGCGGTGGCGGGCATCGCCCTGCTCCTCTACCGCCGCCGCACCAACACCCCGGTCTTCCGCGCGACGACCCGCAACGACAAGCTCATGTACGCGGTGCTCCTGGCCGCGATCATCATGGGCATGTGGGCCAAGCTGACGAACTCGTCGGTCAGCTCCGGCTACAACTACCGCGAGACGATCGCCCCTTGGGCCCGCAGCATCTTCACGTTCCAGCCGGACGTCGACGCCATGGTGGGCGTCCCCCTCACTTTCCAGCTCCACGCGGTCATCGGCATGACCCTGATCGCCCTGGTCCCTTTCACCCGCCTCGTCCACATGTTCAGCGCGCCGGTGCAGTACCTGTTCCGGCCGTATGTGGTGTACCGGAGCCGGGGGGCGGGGGAGCCGGGGCGGCGGAGGGAGCGGCGGGGGTGGGAGAAGGTGGACTCGTAGGGTTCAGTCGGTCTGCCGCTTGGGCTGGGCCGCCTCGAGGATCGCCGTCACGTCCAGCGACACCTTGGTACCGATCGAGTCGGGGAGGGCGACCACCTGGCCGGAGGCGTGCACTTGATGGTTCCCGTACTCGCCGCCCTTGGGGTCGGTGAGGACGTGCAGGCGCTGGTGCTTGCGGTCGACGACGACATAGACGGGAACCTTGGCCTCGGCGTAGGCGGTGACCTTGGTCTTCAGGTCGTCCCTCCAGTTGCTGGAGGTGACCTCCAGGACGAGTCGGAAGCACACCGGGTCGTAGGCGTTGTTCTCGACGAGGTGGTCGTCGATGTCGGCGTCCACGACCGCCAGGTCGGGGATCGCGTAGTCCTCGATGGCGGTGGGGAGCCAGAGACCGACGCTCTGGAGGACCTGGGTCTCCTCGCCATGCAGCCCTGCGGAGATGAAGGGAATCATGAGGTCTGTCAGGGCACGGGCGTGCGGGGCGTCCGGTGAGGGGGTCACGAGGAGATGTCCTCCGATGATCTCGACGCGGTAGCCCGGATGACGCTCCATGATTTCGTCGGCGATCGCCGTGAGGGAGAACGGCTCTTCGTCCTCGTAGGGCTGCTCGACGCTGGCGGCGGACATCGCGTGCCTCCTAAGGGCTGGTGTCGAGACCATCATCGTAAGACGAACCAGGCTCGGGCGTCCCGAACCGAATCGTTCACCAGAACGAGTGAGGGCCCCGCTCCCGGTGCGAAACCGGGGGCGGGGCCCTCACTGCAAGCCGAGCCGGAGACTCAGAAGCGACGCGTGATCAGCGCCCGCTTCACTTCCTGGATCGCCTTGGTGACCTCGATGCCACGCGGGCAGGCGTCGGTGCAGTTGAACGTCGTGCGGCAGCGCCACACGCCGTCCTTGTCGTTCAGGATCTCCAGGCGCTGCTCGCCCGCCTCGTCACGCGAGTCGAAGATGAAGCGGTGCGCGTTGACGATCGCGGCCGGGCCGAAGTACTGGCCGTCGTTCCAGAAGACCGGGCAGGACGACGTGCACGCGGCGCACAGGATGCACTTCGTGGTGTCGTCGAAGCGCTCGCGGTCCTCGGGGGACTGGAGGCGCTCGCGCGTCGGCTCGTTGCCCGTGGTGACCAGGAAGGGCATCACGTCGCGGTAGGCCTGGAAGAACGGCTCCATGTCCACGACGAGGTCCTTCAGGACCGTCAGGCCCTTGATGGGCTCGACCGTGATCGGCTTGGCCGGGTTGATGTCCTTGATCAGGGTCTTGCAGGCAAGGCGGTTCTTGCCGTTGATGCGCATGGCGTCCGAGCCGCAGATGCCGTGCGCGCAGGAGCGGCGGAACGTCAGGGTGCCGTCCAGGTCCCACTTGATCTTGTGCAGACCGTCGAGGACCCGCTCCTTGGGGTCGATCTCCAGCTGGAAGTCTTCCCAGACCGCGTCCGCCGAGATCTCCGGGTTGAAGCGGCGGATCCGGAAGGTGACGGTGATGAGGTGGGACGAGGCCGCGGCTTCCGCCTCGACCTTGTCCATCGTCGGAGTTGCCATCAGTACTTACGCTCCATCGGCTGGTAGCGGGTCTGGACGACCGGCTTGTAGTCGAGGCGGATCGAGTCCTTGCCGTCGTCGGCGACCTCGCGGTACGCCATGGTGTGGCGCATGAAGTTGACGTCGTCGCGGTTGGGGTAGTCCTCGCGGTAGTGGCCGCCGCGGGACTCCTTGCGGGCGAGGGCCGAGACCGCCATGACCTCGGCGAGGTCGAGCAGGTTGCCCAGCTCGATGGCCTCCAGGAGGTCGGTGTTGAAGCGCTTGCCCTTGTCCTGGACCGAGACGTTCTTGTAGCGCTCGCGCAGCTCGGCGATCTTCTCGACGGCCGTCTTGATGGTCTGCTCCGTACGGAACACCATCACGTTGGCGTCCATCGTCTCCTGGAGCTCCTTGCGGATGTCCGCGACGCGCTCCGTGCCCGTGGAGTCGCGCAGCTGCTCCACCAGGCTGACCACGAGCTCCGCCGGGTTCTCGGGAAGCTCGACGAAGTCGGCCTTCTCGGAGTACTCCGCGGCGGCGATGCCCGCGCGGCGCCCGAAGACGTTGATGTCCAGGAGCGAGTTGGTGCCCAGGCGGTTGGCGCCGTGCACCGACACGCAGGCGACCTCGCCGGCCGCGTACAGGCCCGGGACGACGGTGGTGTTGTCGCTCAGGACCTCACCCTCGACGTTCGTCGGGATGCCGCCCATGGCGTAGTGCGCGGTCGGCTGGATCGGGATCGGGTCCGTGTAGGGCTCGATGCCGAGGTACGTACGCGCGAACTCCGTGATGTCCGGGAGCTTGGCGTCGAGCTGCTCCGGCGGGAGGTGCGTGAGGTCGAGGTAGACGTGGTCGCCCTCGGGACCGCAGCCGCGGCCCTCACGGATCTCCGTGTAGATGGAGCGGGACACGACGTCACGGGACGCGAGGTCCTTCATGACCGGCGCGTACTTCTCCATGAAGCGCTCGCCGTCCTTGTTGCGCAGGATGCCGCCCTCACCGCGGGCGCCCTCCGTGAGCAGGATGCCCATGCGCCAGATGCCGGTCGGGTGGAACTGGAAGAACTCCATGTCCTCCAGCGGAAGCCCGCGCCGGTAGCAGGCCGCCTGGCCGTCACCGGTCAGGGTGTGCGCGTTGGAGGTCACCTTGAAGAACTTGCCGGTGCCGCCCGAGGCGTAGATGACGGCCTTCGCCTGGAAGACGTGGATCTCGCCGGTGGCCAGCTCGTACGCGACGACGCCCGCCGACTTCCTGACGCCGTCCTCCTCCACGATGAGCTGATCGAGGACGTAGAACTCGTTGAAGAACTCCACACCCTCCTTGATGCAGTTCTGGTAGAGGGTCTGGAGGATCATGTGGCCGGTGCGGTCGCCCGAGTAGCAGGACCGGCGGACCGGGGCCTCGCCGTGGTTACGGGAGTGACCGCCGAACCGGCGCTGGTCGATCTGGCCCTCGGGCGTCCGGCCGAACGGCAGGCCCATCTTCTCGAGGTCGAGGACCGCGTCGATGGCCTCCTTCGCCAGGATCTCGGCGGCGTCCTGGTCGACCAGGTAGTCGCCGCCCTTGATCGTGTCGAAGGTGTGCCACTCCCAGTTGTCCTCCTCCACGTTGGCGAGCGCGGCGGCCATGCCGCCCTGCGCCGCGCCCGTGTGGGAACGCGTGGGGTAGAGCTTGGTGAGCACGGCGGTGCGGCTGCGCTTCGTCGCCTCGATGGCGGCGCGCATGCCGGCGCCGCCCGCGCCGACGATGACGGTGTCGTACTTGTGGATCTTCATGGGTGGTTACCTCAGCCCCGTGCCTAGCGGATGTTCGGGTCGAAGGTGAAGATCACCAGCGTGCCCAGCAGGATGGTGAACACCGTGGCGGTGTACAGCAGGCCCTTCAGCCACAGGCGCGTGTTCGGGCGCTCCGCGTAGTCGTTGATGACCGTGCGCAGACCGTTCGCGCCGTGCAGCATCGCGAGCCACAGCATCAGCAGGTCCCAGACCTGCCAGAACGGCGAGGCCCAGCGGCCGGCGACGAACGCGAAGCCGATCTTGCTCACGCCGCCGTCGAGGACCAGCTGGATCAGCAGGTGCGTGATGACGAGGACGACGAGGACGACGCCGGACAGGCGCATGAACAGCCACGCGGCCATCTCGAAGTTGCCGCGCGTGGCGCGCGGGGTCTTCGAGGTGCGCTTGCGGGGGGCCTCGATGAGGGGGGCCGGGTGGTCGACGTCGTACAGCGAGACGTCCTCGACGGGGCCGACTCCGGAGCCGCCGGACTTCTCTACGGTCGTGTCAGTGGACATGTCTGGCCTCAGCTCCCGAATACTTCACGGACGGCGTGGCCGAGGACCGGGTAGAGCGCGCCGACCATCAGCACGACCCAGATGCCCACGACGGTCCAGAGCATCTGCTTCTGGTAGCGGGGGCCCTTCGACCAGAAGTCGACGGCGATGACACGCAGACCGTTCAGCGCGTGGAAGAGGATCGCGGCGACGAGGCCGTACTCCAGGAGCGCGACGAGAGGTGTCTTGTAGGTGGCCACGACTTCGTCGTACGCCTCGGGGGAGACGCGGACGAGAGCGGTGTCGAGGACATGCACGAACAGGAAGAAGAAGATGAGGACACCGGTGACTCGATGAGCCACCCATGACCACATGCCTTCCCGGCCGCGGTACAGCGTTCCAGCCGGCACGGAAGAACCCTCCGGGAGCGGGGATTGGGGCCGGCCGGCTTCTCGGTCGGACGAGCCCGGCCGGGTACGGTCCACCGGCCGCTCGACATCGTATCGACGAGTTGTCGGCTTCCCCGCCCGGGGTCCGCTGGTGTGATCAAACAGGCAATCAAACTGGTACGTACGGGCTATCGCGGCGGGGTTCGCCGCGGCGGGCCTGCGGCGCGCCGGGGTGGTCCCGGGGGGTCGGCGCGGCCTGGGCGTGGACCAGGCGGGTGAGGCGGCCGCGGGCCAGGCGCCGCAGTTCCTCGGCGGCCACGGCGCGCTCCTCCTCCGGGTCGTTGCCGAGGCGGTCGCGGATGGAGGCGAGCAGGTGGTCGAGGGCCTCGCTGGGGGCGACGGCGTCGAGGCAGACCACGAAGGCGTGGCCGAAGCGGCTCTCGTACGCGGCGGTGGCGGCGCGCAGGGCGGTGGCCGCGGCCTCGTAGCCGTGGCCGGGCGGGAGCGAGGGTTCCAGGGGTTCGGCGGCCAGGGCCTCGGCGAGGTCGTCGGGCGCGAGGTCGTAGGCCGCCTCGTCGGCGGCGGCGAGCAGCGCGTCCAGGTCGGGGTAGGGCCGGTGGGCGGCGACGCGGTGGGCCCAGTGACGGCTTCCGCAGCTGGTCAGCAGGGTGCGCTCGGCGTCCTTCGGCTGTGCGGCGTTCAGGGCGTCCGGTATGGCGCGGTGCGGCGGCAGGGGAGCTCCTCGGCACAGAGCAGCGGGTGTCGGGTGGTCCCGGCGCGGGGTGGGATCCCGGCGCGAGGTCTGGGGCAACGCTAGCGGGGAGGGGAGAGAGGTGTCCGTGAGGCACCCGGATTTCATCCGAATGGGAGAGTTTGGGGTTGATCGGTGGACGCGCGGGCCCCCGTGGGGTGGACGAGCGGGCTGCGCCGGGGCGGGCTTAGCGTGGGGGCATGGAGGCTCTGACTTCTGGTGCGGCGGGTCCGGCGGTGGGTTCTGGTGCGGTGGGTGCGGGGGTGATTTCCGGGGTGGCGGATCCGGGCATGGTCGTCGGGGTGCTCGGGACGGGGGTGGCTTGCGGGGTGGCGGATCCGGGCATGGTCGTCGGGGTGCTCGGGACGGGGGTGGCTTGCGGGGTGGCGGATCCGGGCATGGTCGTCGGGGTGCTCGGGACGGGGGTGGCTTCCGGGGTGGCGGGCATGTCGGCCGTCGCGAGTGTCGTGGGTTCCGTGGCGGGTGCGGTCCCGGGCGCGGCGCCCGGGCCGGTGGGCGTGTCGGTGGGGGGCGGGTCGTGATCCGGGGGCGGCTCGCCGTCGGGACGGGGATCGTCGCGGCGGGGGCGGTGGCCCTCGCGGTCGGGTTCTGGCCGGACGGGTCCGGAGACGGGGGCGGCGGCTCCGGTGCCGGTGGCCGCACGCCGGGGACGGCGACGGCGTCCGAGCCCGCCCCCCGCTCGCCCTCGCCCACGAAGTCGTACGCCCTCTCCGAGGCGCCCGCCACCGTCCCCGCCGTCCGCGAGCACACCCCCGCCCGCGGCCCCGGCTGGCGGCCGGGCGACGGCGGCCGGGTCGTCGTCGGGGACCGGGCCCTCGCGGACGAGGCCCGGCTGCTCGCCGGGGAGCTGCGGCTGCGGTACGCGGGCGAGGCGAAGCCGCGCGCGGGCGACGTGCGCCTCGACCTGTCCGAGGACCAGGGGCGGGGCGGCGGTGGCGCCGAGTCGTACACCCTCACCGTCAAGGACCGCACCGTGCGCATAGCCGCGCCCGCCGCGGCCGGGGTCTTCTACGGCACCCGCACCCTCAAGCAGGAGGTCGCGGGCGGCCGCACCGCACCGGAGGGCGTCGTGCGGGACCGGCCCGCCAAGCCGCGCCGGGGCTTCATGGTCGACATCGCCCGCAAGCACTTCTCCGCCGAGTGGATCGAGGACCGGATCCGGGAGCTCGGCGACCTCAAGTACAACGAGCTGGGCCTGCACTTCTCCGACGACCAGGCCTTCCGCATCGCGTCCGACTCGCACCCCGAGGTCGTCTCCGCCGACCACCTCGGCAAGGCGCAGGTCCGCCGCATCGTCGACCTCGCCGCCGAGCGGCACATCACCGTCGTACCGGAGATCGACTCGCCGGGACACCTCGGCGCGGTCATAGCCGCCCACCCCGACCTGCAACTGCGCGACGCCCGGGGTGTGGCCACACAGGGAGCCGTCGACATAGCGAAGCCGAAGGCCGCCGAGATCGTCGACGACCTGCTGCGCGAGTACGACGAGCTGTTCCCCGGCGCCCGCTGGCACCTCGGCGCCGACGAGTACCAGGCGCTGACCCGCAGCGACCCCGAGGCGTCCTACCCGCGGCTCGCCGCCGCCGCGCGCGACCGGCTCGGCCCGGACGCCCGCGTCCAGGACCTGGCGACGGCGTGGCTGAACGACCGGGCGAAGGCGGTCGGCCCTGGCCGCGCGGTGCGGGCCTGGAACGACGGGTTCTTCCGCGGCGGAGTGACCGAGGCCGACGACCGGATCGAGGTCGCGTACTGGACCGGCAAGGAGATCGGCGCCCGCGAGCCCGTCGAGTACCTGCGCGAGGGCCGCGACGTCCTCAACTACAACGACGAGTACCTCTACTACGTCCTCGGCCAGCCCAACGACTTCCGCTACCCCACCGGGCAGCGCATCTACGAGCAGTGGACCCCCCTGGTCCTGCGCGGCACCCGCCCCGTCCCCGCCTCCTACGACCGCAGGATCCTCGGCGGCACCTTCGCCGTCTGGTGCGACCTCGCCGGAGCTCAGACGCAGGAGCAGGTGGCGCGCGGGGTCCGGATGCCGCTGCGGGCGACGGCGCAGAAGCTGTGGGACGAGCGGGGGCCGACGCGGCCGTGGGACGCGTTCGTGCGGCTCGCGGGCGAGGTGGAGCGGCCCGCGCGCTGAACGCGCGGCCAGGACCGGCGGCCCCGGGCGTTCGGGTGCCCCTTCCGCCGTGAATATTCAGCGATGTCCCGAATGCTCCGCGGGTGGACACCCCTGGGCCTGACGCGTACATTGCGCCGGTCGTGCCGCGCCGACGCCCGGGGAGGGGTGTGGGCGGCGGCCTCGCTCTCGCAGCGCCCGTTCGCCCGGCGCTCATTCGCTCTCGATCCGTGGGGGACCGCTCCGTCATGTCGTACACGCCACCACTCATGCCCTCGGCCCCGCCGCCCCCGTCCGCCCCCGGGCCCGGTGCGTGGCTGAAGCCGCCGACGGGCCTCGCGAACGCCACGGTGGCGCTGCTCGGGGCCGGCATCGCCGCCGACCTGTTCTCGCTGTGGGCGGGCGGCGGGGTCTTCGGCGTCGTGAGCGACGTGATCGACGGGGACTACGGCGCCGTCACCGAGGACCGCCTCGACCGGGCCGACTCGCTGTACGGCGTCTCCGGGATCCTCCAGGGCGCGGTGATGCTCGGCACCGTCGTCCTCTTCCTCTGCTGGTTCCACCGGGTGCGCGTGAACGCCGAGGTGTTCGCGCCGGACGCGCACCGCAAGTCGCGGGGCTGGGCGATCGGCGGCTGGTTCGTGCCGATCGCGAACCTGTGGTTCCCGCGCCGGATCGCCGTCGACATCTGGGACGCCAGCTCCGGCGACCGCTGGCTGCCGGGCGCGGGCCGTGAGCACAAGCGGCGCACGCTGCTCAACGCCTGGTGGACGATGTGGCTCACGACCGGAATCTTCGGGCAGATCGCCTCGCGCCAGTACCGGGCCGCCGAGGAGCCCGAGAAGATCAAGCAGGCCGTCGTCTCCCTGATGGCCTCCGACCTCATCAACATCGCCGCCGCCGTCGTCGCGATGCTCTTCGTGCGCCGGCTCACCGCGATGCAGGACGCGCTGGCCCGCTCGGGCCCGGGGCGCCCCTTCGCCTAGGCCGGCCGCCGCGGGGCGCGTGGACCATCCGTGGCCGAACGCGTGGATCATCCGCGCGTGCTGTGCGTGATCCGTGCTTTCGGTGGCGCACGCACGCGCCCTGTGGTGTATTCGGCCGGAAGCCGGAAACAGCGGTTCGAGCACAACGGGGGCACGGAGATGGGCTACTGGGGGTACTACGTCGTGGGCAGGAGCGCGCGGCCGCTCGGGGAGTTCGCCGCGGTGGCGGGCGTACGCGACCGGCTCACGCTCCTCGAGGAGCGGCCCGACGGCTGGCAGGTCTGGGAGTGCCCGGGCGACGGTTCGGTGGACGTCGGCAACATGAACGCGCTCGCCCGGGAGACTCAGGCGCCCGCGCTCTTCGGGTACGTCCTGGACAGCGACTGCGTGGTCGTCGAGGCGGCGGCGCCGGAGAGCGGCGCGTGGACGACGTGTCTGGCCCGCGAGGCGATGGCCTCCTACCTCGGCGAGGACGAACTGACCGTCGAGGACTACTTCCTGGAGCCGCGCGACGCCGCCGAGCGCGCCGTCGCCTGGGCCGCCGAGTCGGGCCGCACCGCCAGGACCGCCGCGCTCCTCGACGTCCTCACCGCGGACCCCGAACCGTCCGCGGAAGAACTGTTCTTCCGGTTTCTCGACCGGCTCGGGGTGTTCCCGCAGTAGCCTGTCGCGCGCAGCGTCGAATTCCGGCCGCTGTGACGTTACTGAGCCTCCGCACGCAGTAAGGGCAAGTGGGGCATGCGGAGGTGCCCAGTCCGCGACAGGAGACGGCGTACGTCATGAGTACGAGCCCTTTGCCCAGTTCCGACCCGCAGGCGCGGGAGGACGACGCATGGCCGGATAGCGCGCTCCGCGCCGCCGGACCGTCGGATACCGGCCAGCCGAGCCTGGTCGACCTCATCGCCCTCGCCGACGAGAGGGCCCTGGCCGCCAGCGGCCTCGGCTGCCTCGACCGCTGTCTGCCCCTGCTCGGCGACGACGACCAGGTCCTGCGCCCCCTGTGGGTGAGCCTCGCCGACGGCACGGCGTGGGAAGGGGCGTTGGGGGAGGTGCGGGGGGTGCTCGGGGCCGATGGGTCCGGTGGGGCTGCTGCGTCCGGTGGGTCCGGTGTATCTGGTGCGTCCCGTGGGTCCGGTGCGCCCCGTGGGCCCGGTGCGGACTCCGACGCCGTCGCCCTCGCCCGGCGCATGCTCGACGCCGTCCCCGCCGCCCGCTCGGCCGACTCCCTGCGGACCTGGGCCGACGGCTGCTCGGCCGCCGCCCTGCAGATCCACCGGCTCCTGGACGCGGGGAACGACGGCGTGTCACCGCTCGTCGCCGCCGAACTCCGGCGCCAGGTACGGGTCCTCGAACTGCTCGGCGGCCGCGCGGGCACCGGCGGCGGGCTGCGCCAGGTGCTCGACGTGTCGACCGAGGGGCGGCGGGTCCTTCGGGCGGTGGTGTCGCGGTCGCGGAGGTCGGTGGCGGGGGCGGACTAGGTCCTGCCCGAGCCCTGCCCGACGGGTCTCCGCGGGCGGATCAGCACGCGGGCTCGCCCAGCCAACGCGCCAGTGCCGCCGTCAACTCGTCCAGCACGGACCCCGTCGCACCCCCGGCGTCCGCCGCCCACGCCACGTACCCGTCCGGACGCACCAGCACGGCCGCCGGCTTCGGCCGGTCCGGGCAGGCGGCGGTGTGCGTGCGCAGCCGGTCGCCGTACCCCTCGGCGCGGGCCCGCAGCGCCGCGTCGTCCGTGAGGTCGAGGAGCAGGGCGCGGCCGTCGTGGAGCAGGTCGGCGAGGCGGTCGCCGTCGGCGAGCACGAGGTCGGGGGCGCTCGCGCCGACGAGCGGGTGGGAGCCGCCGAGGTCGTACCGCTGCCGTACGCCCGAGATCTTCTTGACGAAGTACGTCGTGCCGGTGACCGTCCCCATCAGGTCGCCGACGATGTCCCGCAGGGCGCGCGCCCGCGGGTCCGGGCGCATCAGGGCGATCTGCGCCCGTGTCCAGTCCAGGACCCAGGAGCCGAGGGGATGCCGCTCGGCGGTGTAGGTGTCGAGCAGGCCCTCGGGCGCGTCGCCGCGCGCGGTGGCGGCGAGCTTCCAGCCGAGGTTCAGGGCGTCGCCGATGCCGAGGTTCAGGCCCTGGCCGCCGAACGGCGAGTGGACGTGGGCGGCGTCGCCCGCGAGCAGCACCCGGCCCTTGCGGTACGTCGTCGCCTGCCGGGCGTTGTCGGTGAAGCGGGTCGCGGTGTGCACGCGGGTGACGGTGACGTCCACGCCGGTCACGGCCCTGATGCTCGTCTGCATCTCCGCCGCCGTGACGGGCGCGTCCCGGTCCCGGGGAGCGCCGTCGAACTCGACGGTCAGGACGCGGCCGGGGATCGGGCCGTACGAGTAGATCCCGGTGGCCGTGCTGTTCCAGCCGACGCGCAGGCCCTCGGCGTGCTCCAGGTCGACCAGGGCCTGACGCCCTGTGATCTCCGGCTCCGTGCCGGGGAAGTCGAAGCCCGCGGTCTTGCGGACCAGGCTGCGGCCGCCGTCGCAGCCGACGAGCCAGCCCGCGCGGAGCTCCCCGGCGGACGTCCGCACGGTCACGCCGTCCGCGCGCTGCTCGAAGCCCGTCACCTCCGTGCCCCTGCGCACGTCCACGCCGAGCGCGTCGGCGCGGGCCGCGAGCACCTCCTCGACCGTGGCCTGCGGCACCAGGCCGACGCGGTCGGCGGGGCCCCGGCCCTCGAAGTCGGGGTCGTCCGCGTCCAGGAGGTCGGCGCTCAGCGGGATCCCCGCGAAGTGCCCGGCGAAGCGCGGGGCCACTTTGACAGGGGCGGCCGGGGTGGTCGGGCTCGCCGGGGTGCCGGGCGCCGCCGTGTGCCGCCCGGCGAACTCCCTGAACTTCCGCAGGGTGCGCTCCTGTTCGGCCGCGAGGGCGGGGAGCAGGCCGCGCCGGTGGAAGGCCTCGGCGCTCGGGGTGTTCACCGCGCCGGCCTTGATGGTCCTGTCGATCTCCGTGAGCCGTTCGAGGACGACCACGGAGGCGCCGCCGAGCCGGAGTTCGCAGGCCAGCATCAGGCCCACGGGGCCGCCGCCGGCCACGACCACGTCGCATGAGTTCGCCGTCATGCAATTGACTGTAGTCGCTAAAAGTTTATAGCGAGTATAGTGATGGTCATGGAGAGGCATACGGGGCCGCCGCGGGACGAGGAGCTCGGCCTGCGGGAGCGCAAGAAGCGGCGGACCCGGCAGCGCATCGCCGACGAGGCGACGCTGCTGATCCTGCGGCGCGGCTTCGAGCAGGTGACCGTCGCGGAGGTGGCGGCCGCGGCCGAGGTCTCGACGATGACGGTCTTCAACCACTTCGCGCGGAAGGAGGACCTGTTCCTCGACCGCGTCCCGGAGGCCGTCGAGACGGTGACCCGGGCCGTCGCCGACCGCCGCCCGGACGAGACGCCGCTCGCCGCCCTGCGCCGCCGCGCCCTCGAACTCCTCGACGAACGGCACCCGTTCGGCGCCGTCGGCGAGTCCTTCCCGCGCTTCTGGCAGGTCGTCCTCGACTCGCCCGCGCTGCGCTCCCGCGCCCGCGAGGCCCTGGAGGAGCTGGAGGGCGCCCTCGCGGCGGCCCTCGCCGGGGCCGCGGGCGAGGACCCCGCGGCGCCCGGGGACGACACCCGCCTCACGGCCGCCCTGACGACGGCGGCCTACCGCACCGCGTACGCCACGACGGCCCGCCGCCAGCTCGCGGGCACCGGCGTCGACGAGGCCGCCGCGGGACACCGCGCGCTGGTCCACCGGGCCTTCGACGCACTGGAGCGGGCGGTGCCCGGGCCCCGGCCTGCCGAGGCCGGACCCGGGGCACCGCCCGCTCCGTGATCGCTCGAGCGCACCCCGCGCCGGGGTCTGTCAGGGCGTGAGCGCCTCGCCCAGGTGCGCCGTCGCGGGCGTGCCGAGCTGCGTACGCCCGTAGTAGACCCCGCTCTTGAGCACCGGTGCCCCCGAGGCGTCGGTGTCCACCTGCAGGACCGTCCCCGCGCCCTCGTCCTCGCCGTCCGCGCCGATCGCGAGGTCCGCGCGGCCGTCGCCGTCGAAGTCGGCCAGCGAGACGGCCGAGCCGAGCCGGTCGCCGGACTCGGTGGAGCCGGGCACGTCGGGCTCGTCCTGGCTGACGGCGAGCGCGCCCGCGCCCGTCAGGCCGGACGCGGTGCCCTTGAAGAGCAGTGACGTTCCGGCGTCCGTACGGGACTTGCCCGCGCGCGTGATGTCCTCGCCGGGGGCGCCCGCGAGCACGTCCGCGTGCCCGTCCTTGTCGACGTCGCCCACCGCCACCGACCAGCCGAGCGCGTCGCCCGCCTCGGCGGCGCCCACCACTCCGGGGCTCGCCTGGTGGACCGTGGTCGCCCCGGCCGATGACAGGCCCGACGACGTGCCGGGCACCACCGTCACCTGGCCGCCCGCGTGCGCGCCGGACTCCGAGGTGTACGGCTGGCCGATGACCAGGTCGTCGCGGCCGTCACCGGTCACGTCGCCCGCCGCGACCGCCCGGCCGCCCTTGGCCGTCAGCGTGCTCACGCGGCTGAGCCCGGAGCGGGTGCCCTTGAACCAGACGACCTTCCCCTGCCCGGCCGCGTCGCGGTAGGTGAGGGCCACGTCGGCGTACTTGTCGCCGTTGAAGTCGCCGGAAGCGGCGTCCGCGTACGCGATGGCCCGGTCGCCGGACGTGACGGTGCCCGCCGTCTCGCGGCCCGCCGCGAACCGCGCCGACCAGCTGCCGCCCGTGCCCGTGGCCGCGGCGAACACGTCCGCCTTGCCGTCGGCGTCGAAGTCGCCGACGGCGACCGCCGAGCCGAACCGGGCGCCGCCGTAGGCGAAGTCCTCGGACAGCTGCATGTCCGTGCCGGACGTGAACTTCGGGCCGTACAGCATCGTCACGGCACCGCGGTCCTTGTGGCCCGAGGTGTCGTCCTCGCCCGGCGCGCCGATCACGAGGTCCGCGTTGCCGTCGCCGTCGATGTCGCCCCAGGCCGTGGCCGCGCCCCACTCGTCGCCGGACTCGCTCACGCCCGGCACGCCCGTGCTGGACTGCGTGAGCGTCTTCTTCTTCCCGGCCGCAGGACCGCCCGTGCCGCCCGGCACGACGGTCACCGACCCCTTCGCGCCGGACGCGCGCGGCGTGGCCACGACGAGGTCCGCGGTGCCGTCGCGGTCGAAGTCGGCCGTGGGCGCGGCGGGCGTCGCGTCGGCCGCGTACGCCGCCGTCCCCGTGCCCGCCATGACTCCGGTGCCGCCGAGCACGACCGCCCCGACGGCCAGCCACGCCCCGCGATGCGCCTTTCGCAGGCTCAAATGCCCCAACCCCTCTGGTGAGCTCCTGGTGAATCAGCGAGTTCGTATGACTGCCCGAGGAACGGAAGGGTTGTACAGGACGGGGCGAAATGCCGCGTGACCTTTCCCTCATCGCGCTGGTGTGACAACCGGGCGGACGGCCACGCAGGGTTCATGGGACGAGTTGCATGAGAAAAGCGTGAGAAGGCGTACGCGAACACGCGGGCGCCCGTGTGCGAGGTCGGGAACGGGAAAGGTCGGCGGGACGGGTGGGCACTGTGGGGCTGAGGACGGGGCACGGGACGCGGGGCGGCGGGCGCCGGAGCCGGTCCCGGGGCGTGGCCGCTGTGCTCGTGGCCGCGGCGACGGCGGCCACGCTGACGGCCTGCGGCACCGACGACAAGCCGGTGCGGCTCGACGGGACCTTCGAGCAGCAACTGCCGCCGGACCAGGCGCGCGGCGCGCAGCTCGCCACGGAGGGCATGCGGCAGCTCACGTCGGCGCGGTCGCTGCGTCTGAACGCCGCGATCACCAAGGGCTCGGCGACCGCGGGCACGGCCCAGCGCATCGAGGTCTCGCTGCGCGTCGACCGCGACGCCAACTGCACGGGCACGTTCGACGGCGGCCAGGGGCAGCGCGGCGAGCTGCTCGTGGTCAAGGGCGGCGCCACCCACATACGTTTCAGCGAGGCCTCGCTGGACGGACTGCTCGCCCAGGCCGAGGCACAGGACCCGGCCGCCGCCGCGGGGATCAGGCAGCGGGTCGCGCTGGTCCGCGGCAAGTTCCTGCGGATGCCGACGGACAAGGTCGCGTTCTCCAAGGGCATGTGCGACCTGGGCAGTCTGTCCCAGGCGTTCGACGGCCTCGGCGACGAGGACTTCAACGGCACCGTCCGGGCCGAGCAGCCGACGTACCGCCACGGCCGGCGGGTCATCCCGGTCGTCGACGTGGAGCCCGGCGACAAGAACGTCATGTACGTCGCCGCCGAGGGCCGGCACCGCATCACGGCCTACGAGGCCGAGCAGAACGGCGAGCGCCGGGTCCTGAAGCTGTCCGACTACAACGAGCCGTTCCAGGTGGCGACGCCGCCCGCGGCCGAGGTCGTCGACGCGAGCGAGTTCGGGGGACCGGCGGGGGCCGACCTCTTCGAGGTCTGAGCCGCACCGCCGGCGAGTGAGCGGCCGGGGCCGCCACCCCCCACAGGAGAGGCCCCGGCCGTCACACGGCACGAACCGCGTGGCGGTCCGTACTCCCTTCTGCGTCCCGGGTGCGTTTTCTGTCACACCGCGATCCGTCACCCGCTAGTTGCATGTTGTACAAACATGGACGCGCACCGGTTTCACGCCGTAGCGTGCAGGTTCGCGCCGCGTTGCGACCCACCTACGCGACCGCCGACCGGAGAACCGCGAGCGGTGCAGCGGCGCACGACCGCGAGAAGACAGACCCGTGAGAGCGGCGCCTGACCAGGCGCAGAGGGGCACGCAGTGCAGGGGGAGGACGACGCTGAGCTGACCGCCGCCGTGCTTGCGGCACAGGACGGGGACGAGACCGCGTTCCGTACTGTGTACCGCTCCGTGCACCCGCGGCTGCTCGGCTACGTACGTACGCTCGTCGGCGACCTCGACGCGGAGGACGTCGCGTCCGAGGCGTGGCTCCAGATCGCCCGCGACCTCGACCGGTTCAGCGGCGACGCGGACCGCTTCCGCGGCTGGGCCGCGCGCATCGCCCGCAACCGCGCCCTCGACCACATCCGGATGCGCGGCCGCCGCCCCGCCATCGGCGGCGACGAGACGGAGCTGACCGGCAAGCCAGGCGAGGCCGACACCGCCGGGGAGGCCATCGAGTCCCTCTCCACCGGCGCCGCCCTCGCCCTCATAGCCCAGCTCCCGCAGGACCAGGCGGAGGCCGTCGTGCTGCGGGTCGTGGTCGGCCTCGACGCCAAGAGCGCCGCCGAGACGCTGGGCAAACGCCCCGGCGCGGTCCGCACCGCGGCCCACCGCGGCCTCAAGCGCCTCGCCGAGCTGATGGGCGCCGACGACCCCGCCAAGGGGCGGGGACTCGGCGCCGTACCCCCGCAGCCTGACCCGCACGGACGTGCGGTGCCACCGTCCCCGTGTGTGACGCATTCGCGTACGCGGACGCAGAAGGACATGTGATGGCCGACGAGCAGTACAAGTGGCTGGACCGCGATGCGGCGGAGCGATTGCTCCGCGGCGAGCGGCTCGACGGCATCGGCGATCACGAGCGCGAACAGGCGGAACGCCTCACCGAGGCCTTGATCGCACTCCGCGCGCCCACCCCGCCCACCCCGCCCACCCCGTCGAGTCCCGCCGAAGCCGCTCCCGCGACCACCCCCGCCGTGAAGGCCGAACTGCCCGGTGAGGCGGGGGCGCTGGCGGCGTTCCGGGCTGCTCGGGGGGCCGGTGGGGTTGCTGGGGCGAGTGAGGTTTCCGGGGCCGCCGGTGTATCCGGTGCGGGTGCGCACAGTGGGCCTGGTGCGCTCAGCGGGTCCGGTGCGCCCAGTGGTCCCAGTGGGCCCGGTGCGTCCGGCACGCCCACCGCCCTGGCCACGCCCCCCGACCGGACCGGCCGGACCGGCCCGGCCGACCAGGCCGTCCGCATCGGCCGCACCGCCCCCCGCCCCACCCGCTGGGCGCGGCCCGTCCGCCTCGGCGTCGCCGCCGCGCTCGCCGCCTGCATGGCCGGCGGAGTCGCCGTCGCGGCCGGGGCCGGGGTGATCCCCTCGCCGTTCACACGGACCGAGCAGGGCCCCGCGACCAGCGCGTCCCCGGTGGAGACGCCGGAGCAGCCGCTCAGCACACCCTCCGACGACGCCGTCGACCCGCCTGATGAGGTACCCGACGACGTCAGCTCCGCCCCCGAGGACGACCCGTCCCAGCGCCCCGAGCGCAGCACGCCGCCCGAGGACACCAAGTCCCCCGGCCAGACGGCGGGCACCGGCGGCGACAAGGACAAAGCTGACAAGCCGGACAAGGGCCCCGGCCCCGGCACGGGCGAGGGCGAGCAGCGCGGCGACGCCAGGAAGTGGCGCAAGCGCGTGATCTCCGCCTGCCGCGACTACCGCAGCGGCGCCCTCCAGGGCGACAAGCGCCGCCGCCTGGAAGAGGCCGCGCGCGGCGCCGAACGCGTCCAGCGGTTCTGCGAGCGCGTCCTCGACGGCAACAAGGGCGGCGGCAAGGGCGACGACGGCCACGGCGGCGGCGACGGCGGCCAGGGCGACGGCGGCGACGACGGGCACAACGGAGGCGGCGACCACGGCCCCGGCGACGGCCACAGCGGCGGCGGCTCCGGCGGCCACGCCCCGCCCGTCATGCTGCCCGCCCCGCTGCCGCGCCCCTCGGCCTCGTACAGCGCCCTGCCGGTCCGCTGACCGCACTCCGTGCACCCGCCACGAAAGTGTGATCCAGGCCGCACCCCCAGGGTGTGACGTTTTCCGAATCGGCGGCGCAGTAAGAAGTGAGCCGACTGGTCATCGGCTGCGCACGAGCCGGGGTTCCCCCCGTACCTACGGCTCAGTGCCACTGGCGCGGGCGGGATACGTTCCCCCGATCCCGCCCGCGCCGCTCTTTGCGCCTAAACCGGCGCCGCTCTCGCGGACCAAATTGATCGCCGTTGGGGTTGCTCAATGGGTGGTTGCGGAGCGGTTGGGGTTACTTGTAGATGACTACCTTGTCGCCCGTTTTGACCTGCTTGAAGAGCTTTGCGATGCCCTTCTTGTCGCGTACGTTCACGCAGCCGTGTGAGGCGCCGTTGTAGCCCCTGGCTGCGAAGTCGGACGAGTAGTGCACGGCCTGGCCGCCGCTGAAGAACATGGCGTAGGGCATCGGGGTGTCGTACAGCGTCGAGACGTGGTCGCGGTTCTTCCAGAACACCTGGAACTCGCCCTCGCGCGTCGGCGTGAACTCCGAGCCGAAGCGGACGTCGACCGTCGTCACGGCCTTGCCGTCGACCATCCAGGTCAGCGTGCGGCTCTCCTTGCTGATGCACATGACCCGGCCGGTCAGACAGCGCCGGTCCGGCTTGGCGGGCGGCATGCCGCCGTCGGGGTACAGCTCGTGCCGCGTCGGCTCGCGCGTCATGGCGAGCAGCCTGTCCCAGGTGCGGGTGTCGGTCGCGCCGGTGCGAAGGAGTCCGCGCTTGCCCTGGAAGCCCTCGACCGCGGTCGCCGTGACCGGGCCGTACGTCCCCGTCGGGTGCTGCCCGAACCAGCCGATCTGCCGCAGCCGCGCCTGGAGTTCCCGCACCTTCTTGCCGTCCTGTCCGCGCGCCAGGACGACCGGGCCCGGCTCCGGCGGGGCCGGGGGCGGCGGAGTGCTCGTGCGCGGCCGGGGCGGCGGCGTGGACGGCACGTCCGGAGTCCTCGACTGCGGCAACTCGGCACGCGAAACCGGGGACTTCATCTTCTTCAGGGGTGATTCGCTCGGCGTGGGCGAGGAGTTGGCCGAAGGCGGCCGGGTGGTTGGCGACTTCTCGTCCTTGCCCGCCGTCTCCACGGCCTGTGCCGTGCACCCGCACGCCAGGGCCAGGGCGACGACGGCTCCCGCCGCCGCGCGTCCCCTGGCTATCGCGTCCCTGCTCATCGCATCCCCCACACCGCTCCACCGGACAACACACCCCGAAGTGTTTCCCATTGGCGAATGCTTGGGAAGCCTGCGTCAGTGGTGCCAGGCCTGCCCGTCCACGTTGTGGATCATGCGCTGGAGGACCTTCAGGGCCTGTACGTAGTCCGCGTCGTCGATGCCCTCGTGGATCTCCGCACGCGTCCGCTCCTGCAGTGCGGCGACCCGGTCGCGCAGCTCCGCGCCCGCGTCCGTGACGTGCAGCGGGGCGCCCGCGACGTCCGGGTCCTGGGTGAGCAGGCCCCGGCCGATCAGGGAGTCGATGTCGTGCTCCAGCGGGCCCTCGCCGAACTCCAGGTAGCCGCGCAGGACTTGGACGACCTCCTTGCGGTCGCGGCCGTTCTCGTGGCCGACGACCTGGTTCAGGACCCACCACTGGGGCTGGGTCAGCCCGTTCTCGGCGAGCATGGCGCGGATGTGGTGCACGACGGCCTTGCCCGCCGCCGAACTCCAGTAGCCGATGGGCTGGTCGATCAGGCCGGCGTCGCTGTGGGACGGGGCGAAGGGGGGCTTCCTCCGGGGGGCGGTGGTGGTCGTGGTGGTCGCGGTCGTGTTCGCATTCGTGTTCGTCATGTCCCTGAACTTAGGACCTCAAGTTTGGTTGAGGTCAAATACTTCCTGAGGTCCTCTTCGTGCTGTCCCGTCCAGGCCAGGTATCCGTCCGGACGGATCAGGTACAGCCCCGGTTCGTAGGGGGCGCAGTCGCCTGTGCGCTGTACGTGCGCCATGTCGCCGTCCAGCGACGGGAGTTCGGCGTCCGTGGCCACCGCGAGCAGCGTGAAGTGCGGGCCGCGCAGAGCGTCGAAGAGGCGTCCGGCGCCCAGCGGGGCGTCCGGGGCGCGGTCGCCCGCCCGCGGGGCGCTGTCGGAGGTGGCTGTCGACGTGTCCAGGGAGAGGGTGGATTCCCGGTAGCCCAGGCCGAGTTGGCGGGTGGCCGCGCCGCGCCTGCCGGTGCCGTGGTGGATGCGCGTGGACAGGTCGAGCATCCGCGCGGCGACCGCCCGCCGCTCCTCCTCGTACGTGTCGAGCAGCCCCGTGTCCGCCCCGTGCCGCAGCACCGCGCCCAGCTTCCAGCCCAGGTTGTAGGCGTCCTGCACGCTGGTGTTCAGGCCCTGGCCGCCCGCCGGGGAGTGCACGTGCGCCGCGTCGCCCGCGAGGAAGACGCGCCCGGAGCGGAAGGCGTCCGCGAGCGCGGCACGCGGCCGGAAGTCGGAGGCCCAGCGGACCTCGGTGACGTCGGCGGCGGTGAGGTGGGTGCGCGCGGCCACCGCTTCGCGTACGCCGTCGGGGGAGAGGTCGGGCTCGGCGCCGCCCGTGAACCGGGCGACCAGCTGGAAGTCCGGGATCCCCGGCAGCGGGCAGATCGCCGCGAAGTCGCCGCCGCTCGCGGCCCCTTCGGACGGGTGGGCGCCGGCCGCCGGGAACACATGCCAGTTGTCCCGGTCGAGCGCGCCGTCGGCGATGCGTATGTCGGCCACCAGCATCGGCTGCGGGTCCACCGTCTCGCCCGTCATGCCGATGCCGAGCGCGCGCCGCACGGCGGAGCGCCCGCCGTCGGCCGCCACCGCGTACGCCGCGCGGACCGTGCCGCCGCCCGCAAGGCTCGCCGTGACCCCGTCCGCGTCCTGCGCGATCCCGGTGACCTCCGTGCCGAAGGCGACCGACCCGCCCAGCTCCGTCAGGCGGGCGTACAGGATCTCCTGCGTGCGCCACTGCGGCACGAGCACCGGACCCGCGTACGGCGCCGAGTCCACCGGCTCCGGCTCGTCGAACATGCGGTACTCGCCCTGCCGGACGCCGTCCCGCCACACCATCCCGACCGGCGGCTCGTAGCCCGCCGCCAGGATCGCCGCCACCACCCCGAGGTCGTCGAAGACCTCCAGCGTGCGCGGCTGCACGCCCTTGCCGCGCGAACCGGGGAAGAGGCCCGCCGCCCGCTCCACGACGACGGCGCGCACGCCCCGGCGGGCCAGGTCGCAGGCGAGGGTCAGCCCGGTGGGGCCCGCGCCGACGACCAGGACGTCGGTCGTGGCGGCCATCGGTGATTCCTGGGGGTTTCCACCCATTGCCTTAACGCTGTTAAGTGCCATGCCTCCGAGGATGCGCTTAACGGTGTTAAGTTGTCAAGGTGGCTACGACACGACTGGACCGGCGGCGGGTGGCGCGCGTCGCGCTCGACCTCCTGAACGAGACCGGGCTCGACGGCCTGACCCTGCGCGCCATCGCCAAGGAGCTGGACGTCAAGGCCCCGGCTCTGTACTGGCACTTCAAGGACAAGCAGGCGCTGCTCGACGAGATGGCGACGGAGATGGTGCGCGGCGCGGCGGCCGACCTCGCGGGCGTACCGGACGCCGACTGGCAGACCTCCGTCACGACGGCGATGCGCGCCCTGCGCCGCATGCTCCTGCGCCACCGCGACGGCGCGAAGGTCTACAGCGGCACGTACTTCACGGACACGTCGTACGCGGCGCCCGTGGAGGCCCAGCTGCGCCGCCTCACCGAGGCGGGCTTCACCCCGCGCGCGGCGGCCCGCGCCCTGGTGACCGCGACGAGCTACACCATCGGGTACGTCATCGAGGAGCAGGCCACGGCGCCGCGCCCGGGGGCGGCGGGCTCAGGGGGCGCTGAGGGCGCTGAGGGCGCGGGCGGCGAGGGGTACGACCTCGCCGCGCGCGCCGAGCGCCTGAAGGACTACCCGCTGGCCGCGGCCGCGGGCGAGGAGATGTTCCGGGGCTACGAGGACGGCTTCGAGGCGGGCCTCGCGGCGGTGGTGGCCGGGGTCGGCGTCACCCTGCTCGGCCCCGGCGCACGGCCCGCGTGACGACCGGCGGGAGCAGGTCGGCGGCGAGGCGGCGGGCGCGGGCGGCGGCGGGGCGCCTGGCCCCGGGCGCGGGGGGCTGCGCGGCGGTGCGGGCGCCGTGGTCCTGGGAGGCGGGCCGGGTGGCCGAGGGGGCGCGGTAGTGCCGTGAGGGCGGGAACTCGGGGGCCCGCATGCCCTTCTTGGACTTGACCCGGATGATCCGGTGCCCGGCGGCCTCCTGCACGCTCAGATGGCAGTCGTCCCGCCGCCGCACCATGTCGAGCAGCTCCTCCTGCACGGGCCCCGGCTCGTCCCAGGTGCCGTACAGCTTCTGCGTGCTCAGGCAGATCGGCTTCAGGCCGCGGTTGAGCACCGCCTCCCAGGCCGCTATGGACACGCCCGGCGTGTGCTCGGAGCGGAAGTCGTCCAGGACCACGATGCCCTCGGGCAGCAGCGTGTCCCTGGCCGCGCCGATGTCGCCGTGCACGTGCTCGTACAGGTGCGAGGCGTCGACGTGCACGAACCGGCAGGACTTCGGCGTGACCTCGTCCGGCACCACCGAGCTGGGTGCGCGCAGGACGCGCGGCAACGCGTCGTGGAACGACAGGTAGTTCCGCTCGAAGACCTGCTTGGTCAGCGTCGGGTAGGACTTGTCGGACTCCGCCTTGTTGGCGCCGTCCGGTGCCTCGTCCTCGAAGAGGTCACAGACCGTGTAGCCCTCGCCGTCGACCAGATGATGGCCGAGGAAAATCGCACTCTTGCCCATGTAGACGCCGATCTCCAGGAGATCGCCCCGAACTCCCCGGCTCTCCTGCCGGGTCAGCAGCCAGTCGAACAGCATTTGATCAAGATTCGGGAACCAGCCGGGAACGTCACTGAGCTCTTGCGGCGGCGTGGATATGTCGTGCGCAGCAGGCATGAGGGAAAACCACTCTCTTGTTGCGGACGCAAGCTTCCCGGGAAACTAGGGGATACCCCGGAAGCGGTCAAGGCGCGTGCCGCAATGCTGCTTTTGGACATCCGCAGGAACGGCCGAGAAGGTCCGGGAAGATGAATTCCCCGTGAACGCGAGCGGATTTTCACCTTACCCGCAGCCGGGGTGCGCGGCACGCCGATGCCTCGCACCCCGGAAACCGCGGCACAACGCCCCGGCTCAGCCCAGCGCCGCCCGCTTGATCGACCGGGCCCGCCGCGCCACCTTGCGCACCGCCGCGTTGCGCGGGATGAACGCGAGCTGCACCGGGATCCCGCCGGGCAGCGCGAGCGCGGTCAGCCTGCGCTTCTTGAAGTACCGCCAGGTGCGCTCGTTCAGCTGCGTCGCGAGATAGCGCTCCGTGGCCGGGCGCAGGCTCGGGTAGATCTTGGGCTGCATGGCGAAGCCCACCGCGCGCACCAGACCGCTCAGCGCCGCCGTGTCCGGCTCCGCGCGCCGCCCGGAGACGGCCTCGCGGTCGCCGAGGTCGGGCAGCAGCGCGTCGACCAGCGTGACCGGGATGCGGTTGCTGTTCTCGTACGGCTTCAGGCGCTCCAGGAGCGTCTCCGTGCCGATGCGCGCCACCGGCAGGTCGTAGAACGCGGAGGCCGTGAGCAGCGCCGTGGAGAAGCAGCCGACGACGAGGGCCGGCCGCATCCGCTGGTAGAGCACTTCGGCGAGAACCGGCGACTCCAGGACGGTCAGCTCCACGCCGAGCCGCTCCGCCTCCTGTTCCAGCTGCCGCGACCAGCGCGCGGGGGCCGTCGGGTGGGGCTTGAACACCACCCGCTTGTGCCCGAGCGCCGCCGCGCCGCGCAGCATCCGCGCGTGCAGGTCCTCTTCCTCCTCGGTGGTGAGGATGTTGAGGGCGGAGAGGTACTGGCCGAGCAGCAGCGCCGGTTCGCCGATCCGCGAAAGGGCGTCCAGGGCGCCCGAGTCCGCCTCGCCGTCGGCGAGTTCGCCGAGGACCTTCAGGAACGTGTCGGTCGGTACGAGTTCGGGCTCGACGCCGAACTCGGTGAGCAGCAGCGGCTTGAGGCCTGGCACCAGGTCGAGGTGGAGCAGCCGCCGCACCCGGGTGCCGACCAGTGGGTCGATCTTGTTGCGGGTGGGGCCGTAGCTCATCAGGCCGTCGGCGTAGACGTCGACGGGCGCGCCCGTGAAGATCTGCGACAGCGCGAGCGCCGGGTTGACCTGGATGGACTCCACCGCCAGCTCGACGTTGTCGTCGCCGAGGTCCCAGGCGAGCCGCAGATAGCGCTGCCACAGCGGCAGGTCGTCGCCGCGCGGGGACCAACTGCCCGGGTGGAACGGCGAGATCGCCTCGTTCCAGGAGAGCACGTCGTCGAAGCGGCCGCGCAGCCGCTCGAAGCCGGGCATCGTGTCGACGGACGGCGTGGTCTCCGGGGTCGCCGCGTTGTTGGCGATCAGCAGGACGCGCCGGTCGGCCGGGCCGAAGCGGTCGGCGTCCAGGGCGGCGGCCAGGGTGGCGACGCCGTACAGCGTGGACGCGAAGAAGATCTGCGTGGTGCGGCGGCGGGCGTCGGGGCGCGCGGCGGCGAGGGCGGCGGCGTGCGGGTCGGGCACGGCCTGGCCTGCGGGGCTCACGCGGCCACCTCCCCGGCGCCGACGGCGCGGCGGCGCAGTCGGCGAAGGCGGGTCGCGCGCTGCACGTCCATGGAGTCCAGGGCCTCGTCGAGGACGCCCTGCGGCATGCGCTTGAGCGCGGCGGCGCTCAGCGACTTCAGTTTCCGGGCCACGGCCGGCTCGAACCTTTCGATGGATCCCAGGTGGTGGGAGATGATCGCGCAGTACGTGCGCACGGCCTTCGGCAGCAGGACGTCCGCGTCGCGGTCCTCGGCCGTCTCCCGCACCACCTGGTCGAACGCCTTGATGAAGTCGAGCTGGCGGACGTCGCCGATCTGCGTGAGCGACGAGGCGACCCCGCGCCGGTAGAAGACGCCGAGCAGCCCCACCGCGGCGAACGACTTCGCCTCCCGGTGCAGCCGCCAGATCCACGGCCGGTCCTCGGCCGTGCGCAGCCCGTGCGTGAAGTGCAGCAGGCCCTGGTCGAGCAGGCGGCGGTGGTACATCCCGGCCCAGGCGAAGGCGTAGTCCACGGACGTGGAGCGGTCGGCGGGCAGGATCACGTCGCGCGGCGACATCACCACGCCGCGCAGGCCGTGCGGCACCCGGTGCACGCTGCGGGCGCGCGCGGTGCACTGCACATGGTCGGTGCGGACGAAGTCGCAGCCCAACTCCTCGATCGCGCGGAGCAGTTGCTCGTAGTATCCGGGCGCGAGCCAGTCGTCGCCGTCGAGGAAGGTGATGTACTCGCCGCGGGCCGCGTCCAGACCCGTGTTGCGGGCCGTGGCCAGGCCCCCGTTCTGTTCATGTCTGAGGTGGACGGCGCCGGGCAGCTCGCGCGCGGCACGCTCGAGCACGTCCGGGGTTTCGTCCGTCGAACAGTCGTCGACGAAAATGAATTCGAAGTCTCCACGCACGTTCGCGTGCAGGGACTTCAAGGTGTCGGGCGCGTATTGCTGCACGTTGTAGAACGGCACGATGACGGAGAGCTTAACCACGTGCGAGACGTTAGGTGTCGGCCCGGCATTCGTCTTGTCCCGCAGTGGGATGTCAGGTGAACGAAGCGTGGCGGAATGGTTAACCGGGCACCCCGTCACACGTTTGCCAGCCCCCTTCGCCATTCGTCGGCATGCTGTTAACCGTTTGTTGCACCTGAGTTGGGCCATCAATCGGAATGCCTTCCTAGCGTCTTCGCTGTGCCAGTAAGCAACAAGACGACGCGGGTCGCCGTGCTCGCCGACTCCGACACCCGGTGGAAATGGGGCTCGCTCACCGCGAAGCGCCTCACGGGAGCCGCCGAGGGCGAAGAGGCCGCACCGGACCTCCGCCTCGACGGTTATCTGCTCCGCGGCCGGGCCACCCCCACCCCCCGCCAGCTCGAAGAGGTCGGGGTGCGCGCGGACACCATGCGCGAGGTCACCGCCATCGAGTTCCTGAACGCGGTGGGGTCAGGCCGTGACGAGGACGCGCCCGGCGCCCCCGGCGTCCCCGACGTCATCGTGCTCGCCCTCGTCGGCGGCGCCGTCCAGGCCGTCCTGCACGGCCTCGCCCGCGCCTTCGCCGGCGCGGCCCGCCGTCCCGTCGTCGTCACCGGCTACGTCGGCGTCGTCTACGAGAAGCTGGCCGACGGACTGCTCCTGCGGCACGGCGCGGACGTCGTCCTCGCCAACTCCCGTCAGGACGCGGAGCGGTTCCGCGCCGTGTACGAGGGCGTGGGCGCCGACGCGTCCGGCGTCGTGGAGGCCGCGCTGCCGTTCCTCGGCGGCGAGCCGTACGCGCCCCGCGACCCCTACACCGTCGTCTTCGCCGCCCAGCCCTCCGTGCCGGAGAAGCGGGCCGACCGGGCCTACCTGCTGTCCCGCCTCATCCAGCACGCCCGCCGCCACCCCGAGCGCGAGGTCCTGCTCAAGCTGCGCAGCAAGCCCGGCGAGCACACCACGCACATCGAGGAGCTGCCGTACCAGAAGCTGGTCCGCGGCGAGGAGCAGCCAGCCAACTTCCGCCTCGTCTACGGGCACATGGGCGAGGTCCTCGACCGCACCGACCTGCTCGTCACGGTCAGCTCCACCGCCGCCCTCGAAGCGCTGCACCGGCGCATCCCGACGGCCGTCCTCACCGACCTCGGCATCCGCGAGGCCCTCGGCAACCACGCCTTCATCGGCTCCGGCTGCCTCGCCTCCTGGGACCAGCTCGACGCAGGACAGAGCCCCGAGCCCGACCCCGACTGGGTCGCGCGCCAGGGCGTCGCCGCCGACGGGGCGTACGAGACGGCGTTCGACGCGGCCCGCGAGCGGGTGGCGAAGCTGACCGGCCGCGCCCGCGACGGCTCGCTCCCGCCGATCCAGCCGTACTACACCGAGGTCACCGCCCCCGGCTACCTCCCCGGCATCCTGGCCCGCCACCACCTCGGCCCCGACGCCACCCCGCTCCCCGGCGCCCCCGCCGCCGACCGCGACCCCGGCCCGGTCCGCCAGGCCGTCCGCAGCGCGGCGCGCGGGGCGTACCGGCACGGCGTGCAGCGGGTGGCGCCGGTGATCCGGCGGATGGGGGAGCTGTGAGGGGGCCCGGGGCCGGCGGGCGAGCTGTGAGCGCGACGGGGGCGGCGGGCTCCGAAGCCGCCGCGATCCCGCCCCAGACACCGGCCCACCCGGGGCCGACCGCGCCCGCCCACCCGGGGCCGACCGCGCCCGCCCAGCCCGGGCCGACCGCCCCCACGCGGTCCACCCCGGACCCCACCCCCTTCCCCCGGCCCGCCGCCCCGACCAGCCCCCCACCAGGCATCCCTGAAGGAGCCTCCATGTCCAAGCCCCACCCAGCGGGCCCGTCCCACCCGGAGGGCGAACCGGTGCGCCGCGTCCTCGCCGTCATCCCCGCGCGCGGCGGCTCCAAGGGCGTGCCCGCCAAGAACCTCGCGCCGGTCGGCGGCGTCCCGCTGGTGGCCCGGGCGATCCGCGCCTGCGTGGCCTCGCCGCTGGTCACCGACGTCGTCGTGTCCACCGACGACACGGTGATCGCCGAGACCGCGCGGGCCGCCGGGGCCGAGGTCGTGCTGCGCCCCGCCGCCATCGCCGGGGACACCGCGACCAGCGAGGCCGCGGTCCTGCACGCCATGGACGGCTACGAGCAGCGGCACGGCGTCACCGTCGACGTGGTCCTGCTCGTGCAGTGCACCAGCCCCTTCATCGTCCGCGAGGACGTCGACGGCGTGGTCGGCGCGATCACCCGCGGCGGCGCCGACACCGCGCACACCGTCGCCCCCTTCCACGGCTTCGTGTGGCGCGACGCGAGCGACGAGCCGCCCGCCATAGAGGGCGAGCGCACCGCGGCCGAGGGCGGGACGACCACCGTCGTCACCGACACCACCACCTCCGGCGGCTACGGCGTCAACCACGACAAGTCCTTCCGCCCCCGCCGCCAGGACCGCCCCCAGGACCTCCTGGAGACCGGCGCGGTCTACGGCATGGCGGCCACCGGTTTCCGTACCCACAAGCACCGCTTCTTCGGGCACACGGAACTCGTCCGCACCGACCCCGCGCGGGTCCTGGAGATCGACGACCCGCACGACCTCGCCCGCGCCCGCGCCCTCGCCCCGCTCTTCGACGCGGACCGCGACGGCGCCCTCCCGACCCGCGACGACATCGACGCGGTCGTACTCGACTTCGACGGCACACAGACCGACGACAGGGTGCTGATCGACTCCGACGGACGGGAGTTCGTCACCGTGCACCGCGGTGACGGCCTCGGCATCGCCGCCCTGCGCAGGTCGGGCCTGACGATGCTGATCCTGTCCACGGAACAGAACCCGGTCGTCGCCGCCCGCGGACGGAAGCTCAAGATCCCCGTCCTGCACGGCATCGACCGCAAAGACCTCGCACTGAAGCAGTGGTGCGAGGAGCAGGGCATCGCTCCCGAGCGCGTGCTCTACGTCGGCAACGACGTCAATGACCTCCCGTGCTTCGGCCTCGTCGGCTGGCCCGTGGCGGTCGCGAGCGCCCACGACGTCGTACGCGGCGCCGCACGCGCGGTCACCTCCGTCCCCGGCGGTGACGGCGCGATCCGAGAGATCGCCGCCTGGATCCTCGGCCCCTCCCTCAACAGTTAAGGAAAGTCCCCCCATGAGCAACACGTCCTCCAACGACCGCCTGCGCACCTTCGGTTCGAAGACCGCGGGACCCGGCCACCCCGTCTACATCACGGGTGAGATCGGCATCAACCACAACGGCGACCTGGAGAACGCCTTCGCGCTCATCGACGTGGCCGCCGACGCCGGCTGCGACGCGGTGAAGTTCCAGAAGCGCACCCCGGAGATCTGCACCCCGCGCGACCAGTGGGACATCGAGCGCGACACCCCCTGGGGCCGGATGACGTACATCGACTACCGCCACCGCGTGGAGTTCGGCGAGTCCGAGTACCAGGCCATCAGCGAGCACTGCGCCAAGCGCGGCATCGACTGGTTCGCGTCCCCGTGGGACACCGAGGCCGTCGCCTTCCTGGAGAAGTTCGACGTCCCGGCCCACAAGGTCGCCTCCGCATCCCTCACGGACGACGAGCTGCTCCGCGCCCTGCGCGCGACGGGCCGCACGGTCATCCTCTCCACGGGCATGTCCACCCCGAAGCAGATCCGCCACGCGGTCGAGGTCCTCGGCTCGGACAACATCCTCCTCTGCCACGCCACGTCGACGTACCCGGCGAAGGCCGAGGAGCTGAACCTCCGCGTCATCAACACCCTCCAGGCCGAGTACCCGAACGTCCCGATCGGCTACTCCGGCCACGAGACGGGCCTGCAGACCACCCTCGCGGCCGTCGCCCTCGGCGCCACCTTCGTCGAGCGCCACATCACCCTCGACCGCGCGATGTGGGGCTCCGACCAGGCCGCCTCCGTCGAGCCGCAGGGCCTGTCCCGCCTCGTCCGCGACATCCGCACCATCGAGGCCTCGCTCGGCGACGGCGTCAAGAAGGTGTACGAGTCCGAGCTCGGCCCGATGAAGAAGCTGCGCCGCGTCGCGGGCGTCGTCGCCGAGTCGGAGTCGGGTGACCGCGAGCCGGTCGCGGTCTGACGCGCACAGGAACACGCGGACGGACACGCATGTGAACGCGGACGCGGACGCGGACGCGGACGCGGATGTGGATGCGGACGCGGATGTGGTGCCGGGCGGCTCCGGGCAGGACGACTGCCCGGACCCGCCCGCCCCGACCCGTCCGTCCGCACGTCGGCGCCCCCGGGACCACCGGGGCGCCGGCTTCCGCGCCCCGCAGTCCCGGGCGGCGCGTCCCGCGGTCTCCGCTCCCGGAGACCGCGGCTTCGTCGGCTCAGGCCCCGGCCACCGGGGCCGGGTCGGATCCGGCCCGCCCGGCCGGACCTCCGGCGGCTCCACGGGGGACCGCCGCACCGCTGTACACGGGAGGACTCATGTCAGTACGAAGCGGTCGGCGCACCGCCACCCCGACGACCGACGGCGGCACGCTGGCGTTCGTCGAGTCGCCGGTGCAGTTGCTGAACGTGCTGGAGTGGGCGTACGCGGCGGGGGTGGCCGGGGGGCCGGAGGGGGACTGGGACCCCGACACCGCACCCCACCCGTCGGCCACCCCTGAACCCCGCGCCCTCACCCTCGTCGTCCTCTCGCCCACCGACCCCATGACCCGGGGCCAGCTGCGCCGCATGTGCGAACTGGCGCGCGGCGAGGGCTTCCATGTGCGCTGGGAGGAGGCGCGGGGCGGCACCACGGCGCCCTTCCACACGATCGGCGGCCTGGCGGGACCGCTGCGCAGGGCCCACCGGATAGTGATCGGCGACCCGTTCTCCCGCTACGTACAACTGCTCCTGTCGATCACGCGCGCCCGCGACCTGGTGGTCGTGGACGACGGCACCGCGACGATGGAGTTCATCTCCCAACTGGCGCGCGGCGAACGCCTGGTGCGCTGGCACCGCAGGGGCGGCCGCCCGGGCGCGCGGGACATGGTGTTCATGCCGGTGTCGTCGAAGGCACGCCGCCGCCTGACGCCGAACGGCGACCGCACGGTCGAGGTGTTCTCGTCGATGCCGATCGAGTCGGCGCCGGACGGCGTGACGGTCACGCCGAACGCCTTCGCCTGGACCAGGGCCCGCTTCGGCCCGCCGCGCATCACCAAGGGCGCGGACCTGGTCGGCACGTCGCTCGTGGAGACGGGCGTGGTGGACCTGGACCGCTATGTGGACGCGGTGGCGGCGCTGGCGCGGACGCACGGCGCGACGCGCTACTTCGCGCACCGCCGCGAGAGCGCGGAGAAACTCCACCGCCTGGCAGTCGACACGGGCCTCCAGGTCGTACGCCCCGACCTCCCCCTCGAACTCATCGCCCGCAGGGGCCCCATCGGCCGCACCATCCTCAGCTTCCCCTCCACCGTCGTCCACACCCTCCCCCTCGCCCTCGCCGGCACCGAGGTCAAGGTCGCCGTCATGGACATCGACCCGTCCTGGCTCACCGACACGGCGTCGCCCCGGGCGCAGGGGTTCTTGTCGGGGGTCACGGGGACGGCGCGGGATGTGCATCGGCTGGCTTCGGAGGTCGATGCTTCCGTGGCTGCGGAGGGCTCGGGGGGCCTTGGACCTGCCGCGGGGTCGCCTTCGACGGTGGGACAGACGGCCCCGGCATAGACGGGGGCGTGCGGCTCGCCCCCGTCACACCGGCGGCTACTTGGCAAAATCTTTCGACTGCGGTGCGTGACATCAGGACCTGCCCGCTCCGCCCACCTGGCCGAAAAACGGCATCCCTGTCCTCCATGCTTGCTGATGGCGAACTCCGGCTCCCCTTAAGGATTCACTGGTGAGCAAAGGCTTGATGAGGCTGTAGCGGACCCCTGATTCGCAGGTGTCACGTGGTGAAGGCTCATTGGCCGACACTCGCCCTCGGGTGCGCACGCCCAGTCAGGGGCCGTGACAACAGGCGACGCAGTGTGTCCTGAGTCACATTGACCACTTCTGTGGGCCCGGCATTTACTCACCTCCGCCGTGAACATTCTGTGACGGCGATCTGTAACTCTGGGGTGGGGACTGTGGAGTTGAGTCGAAGGTCGCACGAGTGTGCGCGGACGACGAGGTGGGGAGTGGCCGCGGCCCTGGTGGTGGCGGCCACGACGTCGCTGTCCCTGGGATCGACGCCGGCGGCCGCCGCGACGTGCACCACCGGCACACTGCCGGACTTCAACGGTGACGGCATTCGCGACATGGCCGTGGCCGACCCCGAGGCGACCGTCGACGGCAAGGCGAACGCGGGCCTGGTCCGGGTCGTCCTCGGCGGGGACAAGGGCGTCACGGAGATCTCGCAGTCGCTGAGCGGCATGAGCGCCAACCCGGAGACGGGCGACAAGTTCGGCTCGTCGATCGCCGTGTACGACGCCGACAAGGACGGCTGCGACGACCTCGTCGTGGGCGCTCCCTACGAGGACGTCACCACCACCGACGGCGCCCAGGCGGACGCCGGCGCGGTCTATGTCATCCACGGCCGACCGGCGGGCATCGGCCAGGGCTCCACCATCAAGAGCTACACCCAGGCCGGTCTCGACGGCGACACGGCGACGGAAGCGGGCGACCTCTTCGGCTACGCCCTCGCGGCCGGCACCAAGGCGGCCGGCAAGCCGTACCTCGCCATCGGCGTGCCGGGCGAAGCCATCGGCAGCCTCTCGGACGCGGGCTGCATCCACTACGTCCAGGGCACCGCCAAGACCACGGTCAACCAGGACGACCCGGACGTGCCCGGCGTGGCCGAGGCCCACGACCGGTTCGGGCAGACCCTCGCGGCCACGAGCCGTTTCATCGCGGCCGGGGCGCCCGGTGAGGCGATCGGTGACGAGTCGTTCGCCGGGGCGGTGACGCTGTTCAACCACACGATCGAGGACGGGCGGCCGACCTCGCTCGACGGGGTGGACGAGAACCACCCGGCTCTGGTGTCCGGCGCGTCCGCCAAGGACGACCGCTTCAGCACGGCGCTGTCGATGGTCCCGTACCGGCCGTCGGGCGCGGACTCAGAGACCGATGCGCTGCTGGCCGTCGGCACACCCAACGAGAACGTGGGCACGGTCGCGGACGCGGGCGCCGTCACCGTTCTGCGGATCAAGCCGTCCGGTGCCGTCACCGAGGTCAACTTCATCGACCGCCTCGCGTCCGGCGGCGACGACCGGCCCGCCGCGTCGGACTTCTTCGGCCAGCGGGTCGCCCTCGCCAACACCGAACCGGGCGAGACCGGCACCGCCGAGACCATCAAGCTCGCCGTGGGCGTCCCCAACCAGGAGGTGGGGACCGCGGAGAACGCGGGCGCCGTGCACGTCCTTTCCGCCCTCGGATCGCCGGGGCGGGGGAGCAAGGTCCTCTCGCGCGGCCACGGTCTGCCCGGCCCGGCGGAGTCGCGCGACTTCGCGGGGCTCGGGCTGTGGGCCACGTACAAGGACGTCTACGTCGGCGTGCCGTACAGCAAGACGTCGGGGGACCGCAGGGGCCTGGTGTTCGCGGCGTCCTGGAAGCACATCGAGGACGGCACCGGGTCGGTGCGCACGGTGAAGCCGGGCGCGGACGGCATCCCGGACGAGGGCAAGGCGTTCGGCTCGCACATCCGGTAGCCGATGCCGGGCGGCCGCACGCGCCACGGGGCGCGAGCCGGCTCCGCCCGCGGCGCGAGCGGGGCTTTCGACGCAGGGGCAGCAGGGGCAGCAGGGGCAGCAGGGGGACCAGGGGGAATGGTGAAGAGCAGGGCAGTACGGCGTGCGCGAAGAACGGCCGTGGTGGCCGCGGTGATCACCTCTGTGCTGGCGGCCGGGGTCACCGGACTGCCCGCGGCGACCGCGGCACCGTCCGAAGGGCCGTCCGCTGCCACGGACAAGGCACCGCGCACCGCGTTCACGGACGACGAGGCCGCCCGGAGCGCGGACGCGTCCGGGAAGCGGGTCGAGGTACTCGGCCGACGTACCGAACGCGGCCAGACCTTCGCCAACCCGGACGGCACCTTCACCGTCAAGGAGTTCGCGCAGCCGGTCCGGACGCGGACGGACGGCACGTGGGCCGACATCGACACGACGCTGGTCAAGCAGCCGAACGGTTCCCTCGCCCCCAAGGCCACGCCCACCGCTGTGACCCTTTCCGGCGGCGGTGAGGGCCCGTTCGCCACGATGGCGCGCGACGGCAGGACGCTCTCCCTGTCCTGGCCCGGCAAGCTGCCCGCACCCGAGGTCGAGGGCGCCACGGCCACGTACCGCGCGGTGCTCCCCGACGTCGACCTCGTCGTGCGCGCGGAGCCCGAGGGATTCGCGCATCTGCTGGTCGTCAAGTCCGCGAAGGCGGCGGCCGATCCGAGGCTGGCCGCCATCGACCTTCCCGTCGACGCCCGGGGCGTCGAGGTCCGCAGGGACGCCGAAGGCGGACTCGTCGCCAAGGACGGACGGACCGGAGGCACGGTCTTCGAGGCACCGCAGCCGGTGATGTGGGACTCGAGCGGTGACGGCCGGGCCGCGGGGCGCGACAAGGGCGCAGGCGCGGCACCGCAGGCCGCACCCGGCGACGGGGCCCGGGTCGCGGATGTCGCGCTCGGCCTGCGCGACGACGTCATGACTCTGAAGCCGGACATGAAGCTGCTCCGGGGCGACCACACCCGCTTCCCGGTGATCATCGACCCGGTGGCGAGGACGAAGAGCCGCACGGCGTGGACCTGGGTGTCGTCCGCGAAGCCCGGCCTGGAGGGCTGGAAGTTCCCCAACTCCGACGACGGCGTCGAGTCCGGCAAGGGCGTCGGCCGCTGCCCGGCGAACTTCTCCGTGCGCTGCACCGGCAGCGACGACGTGCAGCGGCAGTACTACGCGATGCCGACCGGGAGCTTCGAGGACAAGCGGATCCTCGAGGCCGAGTTCGCGATCACGCTGGTGCACACGTACAACAGCGAGGCCCGCTCCGTGCAGCTGCACCGCGTGAACAGCTCCGGCGGCAGCGCCATCAACTCCCGTACGAACTGGTCCAACAGGCCCTCCAGCAAGGACCACATCACGTCGGAGTCGCCGACCAACCCGACCGGCTCCTGCTCGGCCACCAACCAGAACGTGCGGTTCAACGTGAAGGGCACCCTGCAGAAGGCGGCGTCCAGCGGCTGGGACACCACCACGTTCGGGCTGCAGGCCGCGAGCGAGGACTCGTACGTGTCGTGGAAGCGGTTCTGCAACAACGCGGCGCTGGAAGTCACGTACAACAGGGCGCCCTACCAGCCGAGGATGGACGACCTGTCCATGAACTACGGGGGCGAGTGCGCCTACGGAGAGGCCACGAAGCACTACACGAAGAAGGTGCCGACGCTGTCCGCGGACATCTGGGACCCGGACCACGGGGACGCGCACGGCAACTCGGAGAAGCTCAGGGCCCAGTTCGAGATCTTCTGGACGGACAAGAACGGCGACGAGAAGAAACACGTCGTCACCACCGGCTACAAACAGTCGGTGTCGCAGCGCGGTCGGAACAGCGGCGTCGCCGGATTCGACTACAAGGTCGGCGAGGACATTCCCGGCGACGGCACGGGCTCCTTCACGCTGCCGCAGAACACTGTCATCGGGTGGTGGGTGCGCGGCGGTGACGACATCGAAGGGCCGGACGCGTCCTGGGGGCCGTGGAGCCACGAAGGCTCCGGCACCCGGTGCGAGTTCATCCTCGACTCGACCAAGCCCGACGCGCCCGGAGTGAAGTCGGAGAGGTACCCCGACGACGACAAGTGGCACCCGGGCGTGGGTGACTACGGCACCTTCGAGCTGCACTCCGAGGGGACCGACGTGGTCAAGTACCGCTACCGGTTCACCGGCGAGGAGGAGCGGACCGTCACGCCGAGCGCACCCGGCAGACCGGTCACCGTGCGCTGGATGCCGCGCAGGGAAGCCCCCATGACCCTGTTCGTCAGGGCGGAGGACCGGGCGGGCAACAGCAAGGACATCAGCAGGTCCTATCGGTTCCGGGTCGCCAAGGGACGCTCTGCCAAGGCCTCCTGGGCTCTCGCGGACCCGGTCGGGTCCAAGCAGGCCGCGGGCAACGACGGCACCCCGGCGGCGACGGCGGGATCGGGCGTGACGTTCGGCGAGGACGGCCCGCACGGCTCCGTGCGCACGGCGGCGACCCTGAACGGCGGCAGCGGGGCCTATCTCAACACCGGTCAGCACGTCGTCGACACCGACAAGACGTTCTCCGTGGCGGCCTGGGTGCAGCTCCCCGAGCTGCCGAAGGGCTCGATGAGCGTGATCAGCCAGGACGGCACGGCCCAGTCGGGCTTCTCGCTCGGATACGACGCCACGTCCAGGCGCTGGTCCTTCCTGGCACCCGACAGCGAGATCGACTCGATGGTCTCGTGGCAGGTCCTGGGACCCAGGCCCGTGCCCGGCGAGTGGACCCACCTCGTCGGCGTCTACGACAAGGACGAGGTCAAGGCCGGAACCCAGGGCACCATGCGCATGTACGTCAACGGCACGCTCGTGCAGGGAGACATCCAGGAACGCCCGACCACCTGGAACGCGACCGGCTCGCTGCAGATCGGGCGCGCCCTGGAGCCCGACGGGTACACCGCGCACCTCAAGGGAACCGTCGCGGACGTCCAGGCCTTCGACCGGGTCCTCTCCGCCGGTGAGACACAGAGCCTGGGCGGGATCCCGCCGCTGCAGCGCGCCTACTGGGACATGGACGAGTCCGCCGGCGGGGTGGTCCCGGACCGTTCCGAGGGCAAGGGCCTGACGATGCGCGGCGGGGCGTCCGTCCACCAGGCGGACGACTCCTGCGACGTCCTCGACCCGAACTGCAAGCCGGCCGAGCAGCCGGTGTGGGGCGACGGGCATCTCGCGCTCGACGGCAAGGACGGCTACGCGAGCCGCCCGGCCGGACTCCTGAAGTCCAAGGCCAGCTTCACGGTCACGGCACGGGCCAGGCTCGCCTCGCCCGACGCCACGGCCGACCAGACGGTGTTCTCGCTGCCCGGGACCGAGGGCTCGGCGGCCACCGTGCGGTTCGACAAGGACTCCGGCCGCTGGCAGCTGCGGCTGACCGAGAAGGACAAGCCGGACGCGGCCCTGCAGGAGGTCACCGCGAAGGGAGTCCAGCCCAGCAGTTCGGGCGACGGCGACCACCTCGCGCTCTCCTACAACGCGCTCTTCGAAGAGGTCCGGCTCTACGTGAACGGCCAGTGGACCGACCAGGTCGTGAAGTGGCCCAACGACTGGGACTTCGCCACGGCCGGCGTGCAGGTGGGCCGCTCCGGGCTGACGTCGGGGTCGCAGTACTTCTCCGGCGCGATCGACGAAGTGCGGGTCTTCGAGGGGGCCTTCGACGAAGCCCTGGTGGCGACCGTCGCGCGCCTGGAGTCCGGCGTGAACCTGGACGGAACGGTGACGTAGGCGCGGGCAGCCGGACGGGGCGGCGCCGAGAACCGGCCGTCCCGTCCGCCGCACACCCCGCTGACACCCCCCTCTTCCGCTTCCGCGACCTTCCCGGAGTGATGACATGTCTACGTCCCGTCGGTTCCGCCTGCCCTCCTGGTCGGCACACCCAGGAGCGCGCCGCCAGGTGATCCTCGCCCTCGGCGTCTCCCTGGCCGTGAGCCTGCTCCCGCAGTACGTCCCGCAGGCGGCGGCCGACGACAACGGCCGGACCCGCCCGGGGCTCCAGAAGGACCTCGGCAAGCCCGTGCCCGGCAAGGACCTCAAGCCCGAGGGCCGCAAACCCGACCCGGAGGAGAAGGCACGGGTGGACAAGCCCGCCCGGGTCGGCTGGCCGAAGCCCGGGAGCGACGCGGTGTCGCTCGGCTCCACGGCACGGCCGACCAAGGCGACCGGCCTGCCCGTGAAGATCGGGCCGCCCGAGGAACGCGGGAGATCCGGACCGGAGGTCCCGGACACCGTCAAGGTCGGCGTGGTCGGCCGGGAGCAGACGAAGGCGGCGGGCGTCGACGGCGTTCTGCTCACGGTCGCCGATGCCGGGAAGGCGGCGGGGAAGGGCGGGGCGAAAGGGTCCGAGGGCGAACGCAAGGCCGGGACCGACGCGCCCAAGGACGCACCGGCGGGCGGAACCGATCGCCCCGGGGCCGCGCGCCTCACCTTCGACTACTCCGGCTTCGCCCAGGCGTACGGCGCCGGATACGGCTCCCGCCTCCGCCTCGTACAGCTCCCGGAGTGTGCTCTGAGCACGCCGCGGAAGCGCGGCTGCGCCACCGTGCGCGAGCTGCCCACGGCCAATGACACCACCGCCAGGACCCTGAGCGCCGACGTCCCGGTCGGGGCCCGCGGAGACCGGTCCGCGGCCACCGTCCTCGCGGCGACCGCAGGGGCCTCCGGCGACCAGGGCAGCTTCGGCGCCACCCCGCTCGCCCCGTCCGCCGAGTGGAGCGTCTCCAACTCCTCCGGCGCCTTCAACTGGACGTACCCGCTGCGCACACCGCCCGCCCCGGGCGGGCTCGTGCCGTCGGTCGCGCTCGGCTACAACTCGCAGTCCGTCGACGGCCAGACCGCCGCGACCAACAACCAGGGCTCCTGGATCGGCCAGGGCTTCGGCTACGAGCCCGGCTTCATCGAGCGGCGGTACAAGCCGTGCGCCGACGCGGGACACGGCAAGGCCAACGGCGACCAGTGCTGGGCTTACAGCAACGCCACCATCCAGCTGGCCGGTGGCGCGTCCGGCGAGCTGATCCTGGACGACGCCACCGACAGATGGCGGATCAGCGGCGACGACAACAGCAAGGTCGAGAAGCTGTCCGGGGCCAGCAACGGCGACGACAACGGCGAGCACTGGCGCGTCACCACGACTGACGGCACCGAGTACTACTTCGGCCTGGACAACCTGCCCGGATACACCTCCGGCAAGGAACAGACCGGATCGACCTGGACCGTCCCGGTCTACGGCGACGACGACAAAGAGCCCTGCTACGACGCGACGTTCGCCAACGCCCACTGCAAGCAGGCCTGGCGCTGGAACCTCGACTACGTCGTGGACCCGCACGGCAACGCCATGTCGTACTTCTACGGCAAGGAGACCAACTACTACACCCAGGGCCTGAAGACCGACGAGAACGGCAAGTCCTACACGCGCGGCGGCTACCTCAAGCGCATCGACTACGGCCAGCGCCACGAGAAGGTGTACAGCACCCCCGCCGCCGCCCGCATGGTGTTCGACACCGACGAGCGCTGCGAGGGCGCGGCCGCGGACTGCCAGCCGGGCGACCTCACGGACGCGACGGCCAAGCGCTGGCCCGACGTGCCCTGGGACCTCAACTGCAAGGCGGACACCAAGTGCAAGGGCCAGAACAGTCCCACGTTCTGGACCCGCAAGAAGCTGAGCAAGGTCACCACGCAGATCCGCTACGGCGACGGCTACGCGGACGTGGACTCCTGGGACCTCGGCCACCTGTTCACCGACAACGGCGACAGTTCCCGGTCGCTGTGGCTCAACACCATCAAGCAGACCGGTCACGCGGGGTCCGGCACGGCCGAGACCCCGACCGTCGAGCTGGGCGGAACTCAGCTGGCCAACCGTATCCGCAAGGACAACGACCCGATCCAGAGCATGAAGCGCTTCCGCCTCAGCTCGGTCGACAACGGCTCCGGCGGACGGCTGAGCGTCCTCTACCGCCGCGCCGAGTGCGACGCGAACGACCTGCCATCGGCGGACTCGCCCAAGACGGCCTGCTTCCCGGTGAAGTGGAGTCCGCCCGGCGCGGAGAAACCGATCACCGACTGGTTCCACAAGTACCTGGTGGAGCGGGTGACCGAGGACGACGTCGCCGCGGACGCACCGGACAGCGTCAGCTCGTACGAGTACGAGGGCGACGCGGGCTGGAAGAAGGCCAAGGCCGACGGCATCACCAAGGACGAGTACCGCACGCACAGCGACTGGCGCGGCTACGGCAAGGTCCGCGTGACCAAGTCCAACGGCACCGTCAGCTCCTCCGACCAGCGCACGGAGCATGTCTTCCTGCGCGGGCTCGGCGGTGAGGTCACGGACTCGACCGGCACCAAGCACACCGACGCGGACGAGCTCTCCGGTCAGGAGCTGGAGACGACCACGTACAACGGCGGCTTCAGCGCCGACAAGGTCGTCTCCAAGAGCATCAGCACGGCGTGGACCCACACCACCGCGACCCGCAAGCGGGACTGGGGGACCCGCAAGGCGTACTACGTGCGCCCCCAGACCACGCGGACGTACACCGCGCTCGGCGGCGGCAAGTGGCAGGAGGTGGTCGCCACCACGCGGTACGACTCCGCCACCGGCCGCGCGGTCGAGACCGACGACTTCGGCGAGATCGGCGACGGCACCGACAACCAGTGCGTCCGCACCGAGTTCGCGGACAGCAAGGCCGCGCACATCTACGACCTGGTCTCCCGCGTCGAGAAGGTCGCCGTCACGTGCGACACGAAGCCGGACCGCAAGACCCAGGTCATCTCCGACGACCTGACGTTCTACGACGGCAAGGGCCTGGGCGAGGCGCCCACCCAGGGCGACACCACGAAGGTGCAGCGGCTGTCCAAGCACGACGGCACCACGGCCACCTACCAGACGGTGACCGAGACCGCGGCGGCGGACTTCGACAGGTTCGGGCGGCCTCTGAAGGTCAAGGACGCCAAGGGCACCGAGACCACGTTCAAGTACACCGAGACCGACGGCCTGACGACCAAGCAGACGGAGACCAATCCGCTCGGCTGGCAGGTGTCCACGGAGTACGTCCGCTCCTGGGGATCCCCGTCCGCGCAGGTCGACATGAACGGCAAGCGCAGCGACCTCGGGTACGACGCCCTCGGACGGCTCACCTCGGTGTGGATGCCGGACCGGAACAGGGACAAGGACTTCTCCCCGTCGATCAAGTACAGCTATCTGATCCGTCAGAAATCCCCGACCGCGGTCAAGACGGAGAAGATCGAGAACAACGGCACGTCCTACGGCACCGAGTACACGCTCTACGACGGCATGCTGAGGCCGCGTCAGCAGCAGTCCGAGGGCCCGGGCGGCGGCCGGATCATCGCCGACACGCGCCACGACGCCTTCGGCAACGTGGTCGAGACGACCACCGACTACTACACCAAGCTCGCTCCCACGGACCAGATCTTCAGCCCCACCGGTGAGGTGGACGGCCAGACCGTGACCCGGTACGACGGCGCGGGCCGCAAGACGGCGGAGATCTTCCAGGTCGCCGACGAGGAGAAGTGGCGCACCACGTACGCCTACGGCGGCGACCGTGTCCACGTCGATCCGCCGGCCGGTGCCGTGCCCACCACGACGGTCACCGACGGCCGCGGCAGGACGAGCGAGATCCGCCGCTACAAGGGCGACAAGCCCGTGCCCACGGGCACCGCGGCGGACTACGAGGCCACGTCCTACACCTACGCCCCGGCCGGACAGCTGAAGTCCGTCGAGGACCCGGCGGGCAACACCTGGTCGTACGGATACGACCAGCGGGGCCGCAAGACGTCGGCCACCGACCCGGACACGGGCAAGTCCACGTACTCCTACGACGTGCTCGACCGGCTCATCGCCACGACGGACATGCGCGGCAAGAGCGTGTCCACGAAGTACGACGAGCTGAGCCGTCCGACGTCCACGTGGGAGGGCAAGCCCGACGAGGGCACCCAGCTGACCGCGACGACGTACGACCACGTCGCCAAGGGCCAGCCGTACGGCACGTACAAGTACGAGAACGGCAAGGTCCAGACCTCGACGCTCAACGTCCAGCTGGACGAGATGTACCAGCCGACGCTGACGAAGGTGGCGCTGGGCGGTGACACGGCCGCCGAACTCGCGGGCACCTACGAGTTCGGCACCCAGTACAACCCGGACGGCAGTGTCCAGTCGCAGAGCGTCCCCGCCGCGGGCGGCCTCGGCTCCGAGACGCTCACCTACACCTACGACGAGCTGCAGCGCCCCACCCAGCTCCTGTCCACCCTGGACGGCAAGCGCCAGGGAGCGTACGTCGGACAGGCGTCGTACGCCCCGACCTCCCAGCTCCAGCAGCTGGAGCTGGGCACCATCGGCGGCTCGGACGGCAAGAAGACCTGGCTCACCTTCGAGCGTGAACGCGGCACCGACCGGCTCTCGAACTCCCGGGTGGACGTCTCGGGTGTCGACGCGGTGACGTACGACGCCGACTACACGTACGACGCGTCCGGCAACGTCACCTCCGTCGCCGACACGCCCACCGGCGGCCAGGCGGACGTCCAGTGTTTCCGCTACGACGGGCAGCGCAGGCTCAAGTCCGCCTGGGCGACAGCCAACGCGGCCGACGAGGCCGCGGGCACCGGCAAGCAGAACAAGGCCTGCGCGGACGACCCGACCGCGCCGACCCTCGGCGGCCCCGGGGCGTACTGGCAGGACTTCGACTACGACGCCTCCGGCAACCGCAGCAAGCAGGTCCTGCACGGGGTCGGCGGCAAGCCCGACGTCACGCGGACGTACACCTACGGCAAGGACGCGGAAGGCAATGGCGGCCCGCACACCTTGACCAAGGTCGTCACGGACACGCCCGCAGGCGGCAGCGGCCCCGCCGTGAAGTCGCAGGACACCTTCGCCTACGACGCCTCCGGCAACACCCGCCGAAGGGTCCTCAACGGCACCACGCAGGACCTGACCTGGAACGCCGAGGGCAAGCTGACGAAGTCGGCGAAGCCGGACACGGAGGCCTCGGCCTTCTCCTACGACGCCGGCGGCAACCGCCTGCTGCGCAAGGAACCCGGCGAGCAGACGCTGTACCTGCCCGGCATGGAACTCAGCCTGAACACCGACACCCGCGCGGTGCAGGCGACCCGCTACTACTCCTTCGCCGGCCAGACGGTGGCGATGCGTACGACGAAGGGCGTGCAGTTCCTGGCGGGCGACCACCACGGGACGTCGCTCGCGGCGGTCGACGCCCAGTCCGGTGCCGTGACCCGGCGTCGCATGGACCCCTTCGGCAACGCGCGCGACGCCGGTGTGACCGATCCCTGGGTGGACGACAAGGGCTTCCTCGGCAAGCCCGTCGACGCGTCCACCGGTCTGACCCACATCGGGGCCCGGGAGTACGAACCCGAGAACGGCCGCTTCATCTCGGTCGACCCGCTGATCGACTTCCAGGATCCGCAGCAGATCAACGGGTACGCGTACGCCAACAACAGCCCTGTGACGCTGTCGGACCCGACGGGTGAGAAGCCCGACGAGTGCGCCCTCATCGGTGTCCAGTGCCGGCTGAAGGACAACGGCGGCTGGACCTCCAAGCCGACGCCGGTCTACAAGAAGTACTACATGCTCGACAAGACACCGGCCCAGCGGAAAGCGGTCATCGTCCGCACCAGGGCCAATGTCGAGCAGAGCCGTGCCGTCCTGGCCGCCAAGGAACTCGGCAAGATCGTCCAGGACGAGCTGGGCATCACCGACGCCCTCGACTGCTTCAGCACGGGCAGCCTCGGCTCCTGCGGGGCGACCATCCTCAACGTCGTCACGAGCGCGATCGGCGCGAAGATCGGCCAACTCGCCAAGAAATACGTGTGGAACTGGAAGAAGGGCATCGCACTCGCCAAACGGGTCTGGGGCCTGCTCGACAAACTCAAGAGCAGCTACGGCAAGTGGCGCAGCCTGGACAAGAAGGCCGACAAGCTGGAGGACGCGGCCGAGAAGTCATGTGCCGCCAACAGCTTCACACCCGGCACCAAGATCCTGATGGCCGACGGCTCCACCAAATCCATCAGAGACGTCGACATAGGCGACAAGGTCCTCGCCACCGACCCCAAGACCGGCAAGACGAAGGTCCGCACGGTCACAGCGGAGATCAAGGGCAAGGGCCCCAAGAACCTCGTCAAGGTCACGCTCGACGTCGACGGCAAGAAGTCCGCCAGGACGGCCTCCGTCACGGCGACGGACGGACACCCCTTCTGGGTCCCGGAGTTGGACAGGTGGCTCGACGCGACGGACCTGCGTCCGGGGCAGTGGCTGCGGACGAGTTCGGGGACGTACGTCCAGATCACGGCCGTCGAGCGGTGGACGCAGTCGGCGGCGGTGCACAACCTGACGGTTGCGGATCTGCATACGTACTATGTGGGGGCGGGGGTTGCGCCGGTCCTCGTTCACAACTGCGGTGGCGCGAATGGTGGGAAATACGGAGACCTGCAACCTGCGGGGGCGGGAAACGAGATCAACCACATTCCTGCCAACTCGTCCAGTCCTCTCAGTAAGTACAGCGGGCCGTCGATTCGAATGGATTATGCTGACCATCGTGCCGTTTACAGCACCGGATCTCCTCTTGAGTCGAAGGCGTGGCGCATGAGGCAGAAGGAGTTGATAGATGGCGGCGACTTCCGGGGTGCGATGCAGATGGATGTGGATGACATTCGCTCCCGGTTTGGCAACAAATATGACGGGGCAATCACGGAAATGTGGATGAGTCTCAGTCAAAACAAGGCCCTTCGGAAGTGGGCGTCAGGGCAGAACCCCTAGCCAGGAAATCGCACGGAACGGAATTGGACTCACGTGTCGTCAGACTGGAAAGTAGAGATCGTGGAGTGCGGTGACCTGGTGCAAGACGATGACGAGGTCACCCCGCCTGGCGAGGCTGAGCGCCGCTGGAATCGGTATGTCGAGCTGGCCGATTCAGTGACTGGAAGTGAAGGGCCCTCCGGTGTCGCTGCGATCGTTTCTTCCCTGAAGGCCGAGGAGGATTACGGGGCCTACCAGGCGGCGCATGCTGCTTTGGGTCGCTTCCCTCATTCGGACCTCGGTCAGGGGGTGGCCGAGGCGTCCAAGGGGCTTATTTCCATCCCTCAGGATCAGAGTGGGAACGTGCTGCTAATCCTGACCCGTTCTGGTCCGGCAGCAGTGCATGCCTTCAATGAAGCTATTCAGACAGTCGACCCGGACGTTCGGGTATCGGTTCGTGAACTTGTAGAGTTCCATGAATCCGAGGAGTGGCTCTCAGAAGGTGGCGCCCAGAACGTTCTTCTGATTCCGCGGAATTAGTCTGGAATCGTGAATCTGAAAGCCCCACCGGCAATGGTGCCGGTGGGGCTTTTGGGTGCCTTGACGGCAACGTCAGCGGACTAGGGATGCGGCGGGTGGGTCGTCGGGGGGCGTCGTCGCCGTTGCCGAGGGTGTCGATGGCCTGGCATTGGAGGCGGAGTCGTACGTACCGTGCGGCGTCGATACCCCGGCGGTGCTGTCGTCCGGAACGCGGCCGTTGTGGCTGACTTTCTGGGGCTGAGGCCAGAACCTCACGGTCATGGGCGCCGCCCGGGCGAGCGAGGCAGGTCACATCTGGCGCCAGGTCCGCCAGGGCCGGGTGATGATCTCCCGGTAGGTGTGGTGGGACGGGTTCTGGCCGCAGTGCCGCAGCACCCAGTCCTGCGGTTCGGCGAAGTCCTCGCTTGTCGGCGAGGTCTCTCCGTCCACGGCGCACTGCATCGCGTACAGGACCGGCTCCGCGTCCGGCTCGCGGTCGGGCTGGAGCGTCCAGGTCTCGTAGCGCAGGACCGAGCGAAGGGTCACGGTCCCCACCTCCGGTTGGCCACGGCCACCTTCGCGCTCAACTCCTCCGTCGGAGTCGGTGGGCGAACGTCCTCGGGCGGCACGTCCCACTCCCGGCCGCCGCGTGGCGGTCGAAGCTGTACGTACGGCCCCACATGTCCCATCACCACGCCCGCCTTGCCGCTCCGCCGGTCGACCACCAGGGCGCCGGTATTGGGTGAGACGGTCTGCCCGCCGGGATCAGGGGTGGGGGCCGTCATCGTGACCACCCCGGCGAGGCGGCGCGCGACCCGGCGTCCAGTCGCAGGGCGGGAACACATGGGGTGGCGCTCTTTCGCACGGTGACGCTCCTCCGCGGCGTGGATGCGTGCCCCTGGGCCTGTTGGTGCCGCAGGGTCGGCACCGATCCTCACGCCGGTCACCGGGACGAAGGAACCTCCACCAAACCCCACTTCGGGACGTCCTGCATCGCGTAGAACGTCCCTGGTGTCGTCCTGAGACGAAGGGGGAGACTCGTGCCGAACGAGAGACTACGAGCCGTCATGGCGGCGGGAGGCTGGACGTACGCCGCACTCGCTCAGCAGGTCGAGGTCGACCCCAAGTCGGTCGAGCGCTGGGTGAACCTCGGGCGCATCCCACGTCGTGCCACTGCCCTCCAGGCGGCCCGAGCCCTGGGAGAAGACGTGCACGCACTCTGGCCGGCGCTCCGCCAGGCCCGCCCAGCCCGCGCCATCAGCCCCGAACTGGTGGCGCTCTACGACCAGCGGGCCGACCTCCCCGTCTCGACGTTCACCGACCTGATGGCCCAGGCGCGGGAACGGATCGACATCCTCGTCTACGCGGCCGTCTTCCTCCACGAGGCATACCCGCGCTTGAACGAACTCCTCACCGAACGCGCCGCCGAAGGCTGCACCATCCGCATCGCGATCGGGGACCCCGACAGCGACAACGTCCAAGTCCGCGGCCAGGAGGAGCGGTTCGGCCACGGCATCGAATCCCGCTGCCGCCTCGCGCTCATGCACTACAGACCCCTCGCCGACACCCCGGGCATCGAAGTCCGCACCCACGGCACCACGCTCTACAACTCCCTGTACCGCGCCGACGACCAGCAACTCGTCAACGCACACGTCTGGGGCGTCAACGCCTACGCCGCCCCCGTATGGCATCTTCGCCAGCACGAGGCAGGCGGCATGTTCGACACCTACGCCGAGAGCTTCGACGTGGTGTGGACGACGGCAACCCCCGTACGAGAGGAAGGCTGACCGTGGTCCGCACCGAGTACTACGACGACCCGAACGCGCCTAAGCCGAACAGCATGGTCGTCGCCGCATCCGCCGTCGTCACCGACGATCACGGTCGCATCCTCCTCCAGCGCCGCCGCGACAACGACCTGTGGGCGCTGCCCGGCGGAGGAATGGACCTCACCGACTCCCTGCCAGGCACGGCCGTCCGCGAAGTCAAGGAAGAGACCGGCCTGAACGTCGAGATCACCGGCCTGGTCGGCACCTACACCGACCCGAAACACATCATCGCCTACACCGACGGAGAGGTCCGCCGCCAGTTCAACGTCTGTTTCACCGCCCGCATCACCGGCGGCCAACTGGAGATCTCCGACGAGTCCACCGAACTCCGGTTCGTGCCGCCGGAAGAGATCGAGCAGATGCCGATGCACCACACCCAACGGCTCAGGCTCCAGCACTTCCTGGAACAGCGCGAGAAGCCGTACCTGGGCTGAACCAACTGACGGCAGTGGCGACGGCAACAACCCCGGAAAACCACGCACCTCACCGGACCAGCAAACCGCACTTGACCTGCGAAAAAGTAGGTAGAGGCAGCAGCGTAGCCAACGCCTGATAGGGGGTAGCCCTGGAGAACGGTGATATTGAGGAAGATGGCGTTCGTGATCTGATCAATGAATCAGGAAACGCGAACGGCTGCCGTATTGCCTGCCCTGCGTCAGAAGGTAGGGTGGAGTCGTCTCGCGACTTTCACAGGGAAAGAGCAATAAGGAATGGTAGCTAATGGTCCTGTGGTTTCATTCCTGGCGAAAATCGAGCATGGATGTCTGATCTTGCGGGATGCAGGAAGTGACGATGACGTCAGCGACTGGGATCCGGTCTTGAGCAGCTGGTATCGAGAGGGCAGCTCACTGATCTTCGGCGTTCAGGCCGGTGTTGACGGTCCTGTCGAATGTGAGGTGTGGAAGTCGGCTCCGTCTTCCACGCCGACTGCGAACCTCTTTGAAGTGTCACTCCCGTGTCCATCCGGATGGCTCGTACTGCACGACCCGAATGATTACGCTCGAATGCAATTCACGGGATTCCGTGGCTCTGTGATCTGTTCGGTAATGGTGGATGATCCACAGTTTCCGTCAAAGGTCCAGATCGTGTTGAGAGAAGAGGGTAGGTAGCTCTTGACGCTCGCGGGAACGGGGAGGCGATGCTCGGTGGTCTCACCCGTTTCTCGCGTGCGGCGCGAGGGCGTCATTCCGCTGGGGGATACCGACCTTCCCGTGGCCAGCAGGCGTTCTCTCAAGACGGCTGACCCAGGGGAGAGGAGCCATGAGGGCTGCCGTTAGTTCGAGCCGAATGTCGGCGAGATGAAATTCGTGGTGCAATGAATCATTCTCGGCGAAGTTTCGATATTCGGGTCATCCGTTCCGAAGGCGGCCCTGTCGGCACCTTCTCGTCCGGGGTGAGGGAGGGCTGGGATCGCTGATGCCTGCGATTCGATCCGATGCGCTCGGCCGAGATCTTCTCGGGGCGCTTGTCGCGTCCGGGTGGAGTGCTGAGCGGGCCGTTGACCCTGACCGGTGGGTGGAGCCGCTGGAGCGTGAGGGGTATCGGGTCCACCCCTTGGCGGAAGAGGTCCTCGCTGTGGTGGGTGGACTCTCGGTCGAGCCGGTCAATCGGGTCGGCCCGAACTTCAGCAATGACGAGCCTTACAACTTCGATCCCCTTGAGGCCGGGGCAGGTCAGCGTGATCTGGCTGTGGAGGTGGAGGGTGTCCTCGGTGGGGACTATTTCCCAATCGGTGAATGGCTCAGTCATTCGAGCGTCTTCCTGGAAGCCGGAGGAAGAGTCGTCGCCGCCGGCATGGGGTGGATCTGGGAGTTGGGGGCGACCTTCGAGGAGTCCCTGGAGTTGGCGGTTTGCGCGAAACGGCCGTTGGTCTGTCTCTACTCGGATCCGGGGCTCGATCCTTGGCCGCCGGTCGTAGCCCTGTGAAGGCGGGTGCAGGCAGGTCAGGCCTGGCTGCTGGGGACGGTGCGGACGCTTACGGCGAGGGCGTTTGTGGCTGTGCAGTAGGGCCTCAGGCGGGTGGTGGCGGTGGGGTCGGTGTGGGGGAGTTCTGTTGCGGGGTACGTGTTCGTCTTCTTGCGTTCGACCGTGTCTCCCGTGATGCGGCCCAGGGGGACCCGGCCCGCCGTGGTGTGCACGTGGAGGTCCCAGACTGTGTGGTCCGCCGTGCCGTGGTGGGACTGGGCTTCGGCGTAGGGGATCGTGAAGTGGAAGTGGGTCGGCGACAGGGTGTGGGCCGGCACGGTGATGTCAGCGGTCGGTGGGGTGTGCGGGGGGCTCGTGGTGCGGGGGGTGAGGGTCACCGTCGTTCCCTCGGGTGGGAGTTGGGCGTGGCCCAGTAGGCGGGCCGTCACCGTGGCCGAGGTCTCGCCGACCAGGACCTGGTCCACCTCCGCGTGCGCCGGACGCAGCCAGGTGCGCACGGCCAGGTAGCCGTCGGATGTGGCGTACGGGATCCAGGAGGTCAGGCCCTCGGGGGTGACGGTCGGGGGGAGGGTAAGGAGGGGGGCCGTTTCGATGAGGTGGGCGCGGAGGCGGGTGCGGGCAGGGGTGCTGCCGGGGGTGTCGTGAAGGGTGATGTAGCAGTCCCAGCGGCCCTCCTGGAGTGTGTGCGCCGCGCGGTCGACCGTGACGATCGACTCCACCACCCCCGGAGCCACGGGGGTCAGGGGTGGCACCGGGACGCGGATCTCGCGGCGTTCGGGGTCCTTGCGTTTGCGGAGGAGGAGGTCGAGGGGGCCTCGGGGGAGGTCGGCGGGGGCGAGGACGACGGCCAGATCGCCGGCCGGGGTGATGCGGGCGGAAGCTGTGAGGGGAGGGGCGGGCAGTGGGGGCTGGGGTGGTGTGGGGCGGTCGGGGCCCGTCAGCGCTCTGCGGACGCGGGTGGTGAGGCGGGGGCGGGACGGGGGCTCGGGGCGCAGGCTCTCGATCAGGTCGAGGTACCGGCGCGCGATCACCGACGGCACGTACGTCGACGCCTTCGTGCGGGCCGCCGCGCCCAGGCGTGTGCGTAGGTCCTGGTCCTTCATCAGGGAACTGAGCGCGTCCGCGTACGCGTCCACCCCACCCGACAGCGGCACGAGCACCCCGTCCTCCCCGTCCGAGATGATCTCCGCAGGGCCGTGCGGGCAGTCCGTCGCGACGACCGGGACGCCGCAGTGCATCGCCTCGACGATGGTCATGCCGAACGACTCCATGTCGGAGGAGACCGCCGCGATCGCGCCCTTGGCCCACTCCGTCTCGATGGGTGCGGCCGGGCCCATCATCAACACCTGGTTGTAGAGGCCGAGTTCGTCGATCCGGCGGCGCAGGCGGGCCCGGTCGGGGCCGCGGCCGTAGAGGCGCAGCGTCCAGTCGGGGTACTCGGCGGACACCTTGGCGAAGGCGGCGATGAGGCGGTCGTACCGCTTCACCGCGACGAGTCGGCCCGCCGCCACGACGATCTTCGAGTCGAGCGGGGACGGGCGGACCGCGGGTGCGGTGACGCCGTTCGGGATGCAGAGGATCTTCGTACGTACGTCGGGGAGTGCCGCCCGGTACAGCGCCGCGTCAGCCTCGGAGACCGTGACGAAGGCGTCCAGGCCCGTGGCGATCGCGGCGTTCTGGTCACCGCGGAGCTGGTCGCCGTGGGCGTCGTAGGAGAGGTGTTCCTGGCCGATGCGGAGATATCCGCGGCGGCTTGATTTCCGTGCTTTTCCGTGGCGTGCGAGGTAGCCGTTGAGGATCGGACGTGTCGCTGTCAGCACGTCCGCGTCGGTCTCACGGAGGTATTCGGCGATGACTTTGTCGTGCAGCGCCGTGTAGCGCAGGCGGCCGAAGTCCACTCCCTTTTCCGGGAACATGCTGTTCGGGAGCCGGGTCAGTTCGTGGTCGCCCTGGTACGCGGGGGAGTCCTCGCGCATCTCGATGAGGGAGCGCAGTCGTACGCGTGGGTCGAAGGGTAACTCCGGTCTCTCCGCGACCCGGTGCACGCTCGTGACCTGCACTTCGTGCCCGGCGGCCGCGAGCGCGCCGGAGAGGTTCGCGGTGGAGCGGATGGTGCCGCCGATTCCGTACGCGTTGTGGAGCAGGAATTCGATCTTCAATTTGTCGGGCCCCTCGGGTCGTCGTCGCCGTGTCGTCGGAGTCGCCGGTGTCACCGTGTCGCCGGTGTCGCCGTGTCGTCGGTTCGTCGTCAGGGCAGGCCTCATCGCCACCGCGACACGGATCTCTTCCGGAGTTCGGTCTTTCCCTGTGTGTGGGGAAAGTGAATTCATGGCGAGGGCTGCGGTGTCAACGCGGGTCATAAAAGGGTGGGAATTCGAGGTTCCGGGGAGCCGGTCGGCGCCGCCTCGCGGGGAGGCGATGGTGGCGCCGACCGCTTCCGGGGACCGGGAGAGCCCCGGAAGGCCAGAGGGCCCGGGACCGGGCCGTGACTCCCTACGTTCGGAGCGTCGGGCGGGGAGGATTGGGCATCGTTGCTGATTTGTCGTGGCGAATGGTTCGTCAGAACACGTGGTGCAGTGGCTACTTCCGGTGCTTCTGTCTGAACTCGTCTTCTCTGTCGGTGTTTGCGTATGTCAAGTGCGAGGCTTGCGTCACAGGGAGGGGGCGCCTGGACTCCCCGTGTGGCGGGCTCCTACGCTTGCCGCTCACTCAGTTTCCGTATCAGGAGTCACCTTTGCTCTACCGAAAGAACATCCTTCGCTTCGGCGTGCCCGCAGCCGTCCTCGCCCTCACGCTCACCGCGTGCGGAGGGGACGACGGCGGTTCGAAGAAGTCGAACAGCAAATCCAACAACGAGGCGCCGGCAGGGAACTCGAAGGAGAAGCCCGCCGGGGACAAGCCGGGCGGCGGCGGCGCGCTCGGCACCGGCAAGAGCGCCACCGGCAAGGTGAAGGAGGGCACCACCCCCGTCACGTACGAAGTCCTCGCGCGGAAGGTCGACGTCGGGACCGAGGCCGACACGCAGAAGCTGGTGCGGGACCCGAAGAAGGCCAAGGGGCTCGTCCCCGCCGTCGCGCACCTGAAGTTCACGCACAAGGGCGGTGGCGTCGTGAAGGAGACGCCCGACGCCGCCGACACCACGGAGATCTGGGCCGACGGCCGGCGCGGGGGCCTCGTCATCGGTGCCTCCGAGGACGCGCCCGGCTGCGACGACCCGCTCGACATCGAGGGCTGGAAGCAGGGCGAGAGCCATGTGCTCTGCGAGACCTACCTCGTGCCCAAGGGCTCCAAGGCCCTTGAGGTCCACTGGGCCGAGAAGGAGGACGGGGAGCCGTACGTCTGGAAGTTCGCCGGCCGGTAGTCGGCGGCCGATGGCCAGGAGCCAGTAGCAGGCGTACGCCCGTGAGCGGGTGAACCACGACGGCGCCGCCCTCGGCAGGGGAGGGGCGGCGCCGTCGTCCCACGGGCCGGAGCGCGCCGCGCTGCCCGTCAGCCGCTTGGCGCGATCTTGGAAACCCCTCCGTCGCAAGGATGACCCCACACCCAGAGGTGGACCCCCCTGACCTGCGGTGATCGCTCTCCGCCTAGCGGAGGTAACTATTCTTCATACCCGCCGTACCAGCCGGACATGCGCACGCGGCCAGCTTTCTTACCTCAATCTGGCTGAACTTTTGTTGATCGAGCCTTAGTTGACCCTTCGGTCGCCTTACCCTTCACAGGGTGAACCAATTGATGTCCCGCGAGTCCGAATCCGAGTCCGTGCCGCCCGGAGATCTGCCCGGCGCGCTGCCAGAAGAGCTGCGCGCCGAACTCGTGGCCTTCCGTCGCGACTTGCACATGCACCCGGAGCTGGGCCACCAGGAGTTCCGCACCACCGCGGCCCTCAAGGCCCGCCTTGAGGCAGCGGGGCTCGAACCCCGCGTCCTGCGCATCGGCACCGGACTCATCTGCGACATCGGAGGCACCCCCGCAGGCACCTCCCGCCCAGCCCGCGCCGACCGCCCAGCCCACGCCGACCGCCCCGCCCGCCCCGTCCTGGCCCTGCGCGCCGACATCGACGCCCTGCCCATCCCCGACACCAAGACAGGCGTGTCCTACCGCTCCACGGTCCCCGACCGCGCCCACGCCTGCGGCCACGACGTGCACACCACCGTCGTCCTCGGCGCCGGACTCGTCCTCGCCGAGCTGGCCAAGCAGGGGCTGCTGCCGCACCCGGTGCGGCTGATCTTCCAGCCCGCCGAGGAGGTCCTGCCCGGCGGTGCCACGGACGCCATCGAGTGCGGCGCGCTCGACGGCGTCGGCCGGATCATCGGCGTGCACTGCGACCCGCGCGTGGACGCGGGCCGCATCGGCCTGCGGCACGGACCCATCACCTCCGCCTGCGACCGCCTGGAGGTCTCGCTCGACGGCCCCGGCGGCCACACCGCACGGCCGCACCTGACGACGGACCTCGTCACCGCCGCCGCCAAGGTCGTCACCGAGGTCCCCGCCCTGGTCGCCCGCCGCATCGACGCCCGCTCGGGCCTCGCCGTCACCTGGGGCCGCATCGAGGCGGGCCACGCCTGCAACGTCATCCCCCAGCACGCCGAGCTGTCCGGCACCATCCGCTGCCTCGACCTCGCGGCCTGGCGGCAGGCCCCCGACCTCGTGCACGCCGCCATCCAGGAGATCGCCGACCTCTACCGCGCCAAGTCGGAGATCAACTACGTCCGCGGCGTCCCGCCCGTCGTCAACGAACCGGTGGTCACGGACCTGCTCCGGGACGCCATGGCCGCCCGGCGCGGGCACGCCTCCGTCGAGGACACCGAGCAGAGCCTCGGCGGCGAGGACTTCTCCTGGTACCTGGAGCGCGTCCCCGGCGCCATGGCCCGGCTCGGCGTCCGCACCCCCGGCGAGCGCGGCATCCGCGATCTGCACCAGGGCGACTTCGACGCCGACGAACACGCGATCACGGTCGGCGTGGAACTCTTCACGGCCGCCGCCCTCATCGACGCCGCCACGCGTTCCGCATAACGGCGCGACCCGTTCCGCACAGTTGACGCGACACGTTCCGCACAACGGGACGACGCGTTCGGTACAGACGACGCGACGCGTTCAGTACAGACGACGCGATGCGTTCGGCACAGACGGCGCGACCCATTCCGCATCAGGGCCACCACCCCCGGCCCCACGCCCGCGTAACTCCCCTTACGCGGGCGTAACCCGTACCGCCCGACACCACCCGACCCACCCCGCCACGAATCGATAACGGCCACCGCCGAAACCGTTCCCCTCCCTTTCTACGCGCGTTAATGTGCGCCGAAATCAGCGCCGTCACCGGTGCGTTGGGGAACGTTCGAAACGTAAGGGGTGCGTCCTATGCGTCGGCGTCGAGTATCGAGGATTTCCCAAGTGGCCGTGACGGTGGCGACGTTCGCCCTCGTGGCCTCCGCGTGCGGCGGCACCAGCAGCGATGCCGCCAAGGACGACGACGGGGGGAAGAAGGGCGACGGGACGTACGGCGGCAAGGGCATCGGCCTCGCGTACGACATCGGCGGCCGGGGCGACCAGTCCTTCAACGACGCCGCGTTCACCGGCTACGAGCGGGCTCGCAAGGACCTGAAGATCGGCGGCATCGCCATGGAGCCGGGCGACGGCGAGTCCAGCGCCGACAAGACCCAGCGCATCGAGACCCTGGCCCGGCAGGGCTACAACCCGGTGATCGGCGTCGGATTCGTGTACGCGCCCGCCGTTCAGGAAGTCGCGAAGAAGTACCCGAAGATCACTTTCGGGATCGTCGACGACGACACCGTCAAGGCCGACAACGTGGCGGATCTCGTATTCCACGAGGAACAGGGTTCGTATCTCGCAGGAGTCGCCGCGGCGAAGGCGACCAAGGTCAAACACGTCGGATTCATCGGGGGCGTGGACATCCCGATCATCCACAAATTCGAGGCCGGCTTCGTGCAGGGCGTGAAGTCCGTCGACCCGAAGATCAAAATCGAGAAGCGGTATCTGACGGAGAAGCCCGAGGAGGGCGGATTCGCCAGCCCCGACAAGGGGCAGGACGCGGCGAGCGGGCAGCTCGAAGCCGGGGCCGACGTGCTCTACCACGCGGCCGGACTCTCCGGGCAGGGCGTGATCCAGGAGGCCGGGTCGCAGAAGAAATGGGCGATCGGCGTCGACTCCGACCAGTACAAGCAGAAGGCGCTCGCCAAGTACAAGAAGTACATCCTCGGCTCCGCCCTGAAGGACGTCGGCGGCGCCGTCTACGACCTCACCAAGTCCGTCGTCGAGGGCAAGCCGATGACCGGCACCCAGCGCTACGACCTCAAGTCGGGCCGCGTCGGCTTCTCCGACGCCAACCCGGCGTACCGGGACATGAAGGACGTCGTGGCCGCCGTCGAGAAGGCCAAGAAGGACATCGTCGACGGCAAGGTGACGGTCAAGACCCGGCCTTGATCCGGGTTTTGTGTGGTGTGTCCGACGTCGTACGTATAACGGCGTCGGGCACCCGTCCTCGAGTCGTACGTATAACCCGTTGGGCCCCGGTGAATCCGTCGCAGTTCAGGCCTCCGATGGCCGCCGCACCGGGCCGTCACCCGCCCGACGCCTGGTGGCCACAGCTCGATAACGGACCGGACAGAAGGGTTCTTATGTCAGGTCTACGCGCGTTACGCTGCGGCGAAATCAGCGCCGGGTGAGGCGCACTGCACGTACGTGGCTCGTCGTGTGTCCCCAGGTCCGTGAAGCCGCGTCCGTACTCACGTCCTTGTACATAAGGAGTTCGTCTCTATGCGCCGGGTGTCCCGAATAGCGCTCGCGTCTGCCGCGACCGCCGCTCTCGCCGTTTCCGCCACCGCCTGCGGCGGTACCTCCAGCGACGCCGCCAAGACCGACGACGGCAAGAGCAAGGGTGTCGCGATCGCGTACGACATCGGCGGCGCCGGCGACCAGTCGTTCAACGACGCCGCCACCGCGGGCATGGACCGCGCCTCCAAGGAGCTCAAGGTCGGCAAGAAGGCCGTCGAGCCCACGGACGGCGAGTCCGACGCCGACAAGGTCCAGCGCCTCACCGAGCTGGCCAAGCAGGGCTACAACCCGGTCATCGGGGTCGGCTACGCCTACGCGCCGGCCATCAAGGAGGTCGCGGCCAAGAACCCGGACGTCACCTTCGGCATCGTCGACGACGCCACCATCAAGGCCAAGAACGTCGCCGACCTGGTCTTCAACGAGGAGCAGTCCTCGTACCTGGCCGGTGTCGCCGCGGCGAAGGCCACCAAGACCAAGACCGTCGGCTTCATCGGCGGTGTCGACAACCCGCTGATCCGCAAGTTCGAGGCGGGCTTCGTCCAGGGCGTCCAGGACACCGACAAGTCGGTCAAGGTCAAGCGCCAGTTCCTCACCGAGAAGGCCGAGGACGGCGGCTTCTCCAGCCCGGACAAGGGCAAGGAGGCGGCCAGCGGTCAGATCGAGGGCGACGCCGACGTGGTCTACCACGCCGCCGGTCTCTCCGGTCAGGGCGTCATCGAGGCCGCCGCCGCCAAGAAGGTCTGGGCGATCGGCGTCGACTCCGACCAGTACAAGCAGAAGGCGCTCGACAAGTACAAGAAGTACATCCTCACCTCGGCCACCAAGGACGTCGCCGGAGCGGTGTACAACCTGGTGAAGTCGGTGAAGGATGACAACGCCGAGGGCGGCGTCGTGCGCGCGGACCTCAAGTCGGGCGGTGTCGGCCTCGCCGACTCCAACCCCGAGTTCACCAAGATGAAGGACCTGCAGGCCGCCCTGAAGAAGGCCGAGCAGGGCATCACCAGCGGCAAGATCAAGGTCAAGACGGCGCTGTAATGGTGCCGTTACGGCAGCGGAACGGGGTGTGAGGACACTGGCGAAGGCGGCCTCCTCGCGCCCCGTTCGCGCGGCCAGGGCCTCAACCACCGCGCCCGGCACCCCAGTTGACGGAGTACGACCGCCGGACGGCGTCGTACGCCGTGAGCTCGGGCGGTCGTCCGGTGGCCACTGAGGCGTGAAGCAGGGGCACACACCGCGTGTGCGGGTCCGGCCCCTTTCCTTAAGTCCTTCAGGAGAGTGCGCCATCGACGCGTCCACCAGCCCTCCGCCCGCAGACCGCCCCGCAGCCTGTGCCGTCGAACTCGTCGGCATCACCAAGCGGTTCCCGGGCGTCGTGGCCAACCACGACATCCACCTCAGTGTCCGCAAGGGCACCGTCCACGCCCTCGTCGGCGAGAACGGCGCCGGCAAGTCGACGCTGATGAAGATCCTCTACGGCATGCAGAAGCCGGACGAGGGCACCATCGCCGTGGACGGCGACAAGGTCGCCTTCAACAGCCCCGCGGACGCCATCAGCCGCGGCATCGGCATGGTCCACCAGCACTTCATGCTGGCCGACCAGCTGACCGTCCTGGAGAACATCGTGCTCGGCAGCGAGAAGCTGTACGGCATCGGTGCCGGGGCCCGCCGCAAGATCGTGGAGATCTCCGACCGCTACGGCCTCGGCGTGCGCCCCGACGTCTACGTCGAGGACCTCGGCGTCGCCGACCGCCAGCGCGTGGAGATCCTCAAGGTCCTCTACCGCGGCGCCACCACGCTGATCCTCGACGAGCCCACGGCCGTGCTCGTGCCGCAGGAGGTCGACGCGCTCTTCGACAACCTGCGCGAGCTCAAGTCCGAGGGCCTGTCCGTCATCTTCATCTCGCACAAGCTCGGCGAGGTCCTCTCCGTCGCCGACGACATCACCGTCATCCGGCGCGGCACGACGGTCGGCACGGCCGTCCCGTCCGAGACCACCCCGCGCCAGCTCGCCGAGCTGATGGTGGGCAGCGAGCTGCCGACGCCGGAGACCGCGGAGTCCACGGTCACCGACCGGCCGATGATCCAGGTCGAGGGCCTGAAGCTGCTCGCCGATGGCGAGTCGGGCCGCGCCCTCCTCGACGACATCTCCTTCACCATCCACGAGGGCGAGGTGCTCGGCCTCGCGGGCGTGGAGGGCAACGGCCAGACCGAGCTCATCGACGCCCTCATCGGCCTCAAGCACGCCGACTCCGGCGTCATCCGCATGTCCGGCGAGGACGTCACCGACTGGGCCACCCGCAGGCGGCGCGAGGGCGGCGTCGGCTACATCCCCGAGGACCGCCACCGCCACGGCCTGCTCCTGGACGCCCCGCTCTGGGAGAACCGCATCCTCGGCCACGTCACCGAGAAGCCCAACAGCCGCGGCTTCTGGCTCGACACCAAGGGCGCGCAGGCCGACACCCGGCGCATCGTCGAGGAGTACGACGTCCGTACGCCCGGCATCGACGTCACCGCGGCCTCCCTGTCCGGCGGCAACCAGCAGAAGCTGATCGTCGGCCGCGAGATGAGCCACAAGCCGCGCTTCCTCATCGCCGCGCACCCGACCCGCGGCGTGGACGTCGGCGCGCAGGCGCAGATCTGGGACCAGATCCGCGAGGCGCGCCGCGAGGGCCTCGCGGTGCTGCTCATCTCCGCCGACCTGGACGAGCTGATCGGCCTGTCCGACACCCTCCGCGTGATCTACCGGGGCCGGCTCGTCGCGGACGCCGACCCGGCGACGGTCACCCCGGAGGAGCTGGGCTCGGCGATGACGGGCGCGGCCTCCGGACACCTGGAGCACGTCGAGGACGGCGAGGCCGCGGACGCCGGGTCCGCCGCCGACGCCCCCGCCGACGCAACCGAAGAAGCCGCCCCGGAGGACGAGGCCCGATGAAGAAGTTCGACAAGGAGCGGGTGCTCCTCGCGGTGGCCGGTCCGGTCATCGCGCTCATCGCGGCCGTCGCCCTGACGTCGGTCGTGCTGCTCGCCTCGGGCAAGAGCCCGATCGAGCCGTACAGCCTGATGTTCGAGCAGGCCGGGTTCTCCGACGTCCAGGTCCTGATCATCAACCAGGCCGGGATGTACTACCTGGCGGCTCTCGCGGTGGCCATCGGCTTCCGCATGAACCTGTTCAACATCGGTGTGGACGGCCAGTACCGGCTCGCCGCGATGGTCACGGCCGTCGTCGGCGCGCACGTCTCGCTGCCGTCCGGCCTGCAGATCCCGCTGCTCATCCTGGTCGCGATGCTGACCGGCGCGTTCTGGGCGGGCATCGCGGGCATCCTGAAGACCACCCGGGGCGTCAGCGAGGTGGTCGCCACGATCATGCTCAACGCCATCGCGACGAGCGTCATCGGCTACCTCACCCTCACCGAGAACTTCGGCGTCCCGGTGGGCAACAACCAGACCACCGGCGTCATGCACAAGTCCGGCTGGTTCCCCGGCATCTCCATGGGCGACTCCGGCGAGATCTACGGCTTCGTGGTCATCGCGGCCCTCGGCGGCGTCCTGTACTGGCTGGTCCTGAACCGCACCCGCTTCGGCTTCGACCTGCGCGCCACCGGCGCCTCGCAGTCGGCGGCCGCCGCCTCCGGTGTGAACGCCAAGCGCATGGTGCTCACCGCCATGATCATCTCGGGCGCGGTCGCGGGCCTCGCGGGCATGCCGATCCTCCTCGGCGACGTCCACACCTACAGCCTGAGCTTCCCCACCGGCCTCGGCTTCACCGGCATCACCATCGCCCTGCTCGGCCGCAACAACCCGGTCGGCATCGCCTTCGCCGCCCTGCTCATCGCCTTCCTCGACAAGGCGTCGCCCGCTCTCGACTACGCCCAGCCGGTGGCGTACGACAAGGAGATCGCGGTGATCATGCAGGGCCTCATCGTGATCGCGGTCGTCGTCTCCTACGAGGCGGTACGCCGCTGGGGCCTGCGCCGCCAGCAGCAGCGCGTCGGTGAGGAACTGGCCGCCGCGGCCCGTGCCGCCGGTGCCGACAACGGCAACAACGGCAACAACGGCAACAACGACACCGTGAAGGAGGTGGCTGCCCGATGAGCACGGCAACCGTCACCAAGGCCGCGCCCGCCGCTCCCCAGCCGGGCCGCCGCCGGATCTCGCTCCCCGTCCTGCTCCTGATCATCGCGGGCGTCCTGGTCCTGACCTCCGTGGTCCGGCTCATCACCGACGCCCACGGCATCACCTCCACCGGCCAGATGTCCGGCGCCCTGCGCCTGGCGGTGCCGATCGGCCTCGCGGGCCTCGGCGGTCTGTGGGCCGAGCGCGCGGGCGTCGTCAACATCGGCCTCGAGGGCATGCTGATCCTCGGCACCTGGTTCGGCGCCTGGGCGGGCTACCAGTGGGGGCCGTGGGTCGGCATCGTCTTCGGCGTGCTCGGCGGGGCGCTCGGCGGCCTGCTGCACGCCATCGTCACGGTCACCTTCAACGTCAACCACATCGTCTCCGGTGTGGCCCTGAACATCCTCGCCCTCGGCACCACGCGCTACCTCTCCACCTTCGCCTTCGAGGGCGAGGAGGGCGGTACGTCGAAGCAGTCGCCCGGCGTCGAGTCCCTCGGCAAGTTCTCCGTGCCGGGGCTCTCGGACTGGCTGCACGACCTCAACCAGAAGCACTGGTTCCTGGTGTCCGACATCGCGGGCCTGCTCGGCGGTCTGCTCACCGACGTGTCGCCGCTGACCCTCATCGCCGTCGCGATGGTGCCGCTCAGCTGGTTCATCCTCTGGCGCACGGCGTTCGGCCTGCGCCTGCGCTCCTGCGGCGAGAACCCGATCGCGGCGGAGTCCCTCGGCGTCAACGTCTACAAGTACAAGTACCTGGCCGTCATCATCTCCGGCGGCCTCGCGGGCCTCGGCGGCGCGTTCCTGTCCCTGGTCGCCTCCAACATCTACCTGGAGGGCCAGACCGGGCAGCGCGGCTACATCGGCCTCGCCGCCATGATCTTCGGCAACTGGATGCCAGGCGGACTCGCGCTCGGCGCCGGCCTGTTCGGTTACACCGACAGCCTGAAGCTGCGGGGCGGCGGCACGAATGTCCACGCCCTGCTGCTCCTGATCGCCATCCTTCTCCTCATCGGCGCGGCCTACCTGATCTGGCGCAAGCGCTACGTCCCCGCGGTGATCACCGCGGCGGCGTCGGCGCTGATGTTCCTCTGGTACGGCCTCACCGACGAGGTGCCGAACCAGGTCGTCACCGCCACGCCGTACGTCGTCACGCTGCTGGTGCTCTCGCTCTCCGCCCAGCGCCTGCGGATGCCGAAGGCGGACGGGATGCCGTACCGGAAGGGACAAGGGAAATGACGCACTCTGCCGAGGGGCGGGGACGGTGACCGCCGCCGCGGACGTCGACTGGGACGACCTGCGGGATGCCGCGCGCGCGGCCATGTCCCGCGCGTACGCGCCCTACTCGGGCTTCCCGGTCGGCGCCGCGGCCCGCGCCGACGACGGCCGCACCGTCACCGGCTGCAACGTCGAGAACGCCTCGTACGGCCTCGGCCTGTGCGCCGAGTGCGGCCTGATCTCGCAGCTCCAGCTGACCGGCGGCGGCCGCCTCACGCACTTCACCTGCGTGGACGGCAAGGGCGACATCCTGATGCCGTGCGGCCGGTGCCGTCAGCTCCTGTACGAGTTCGGCGGTCCTGGGCTGCTGCTTGAGACGTCGGCCGGGGTGCGGTCGCTCGGTGAGATGCTGCCGGACGCGTTCGGGCCCGAGCACCTGAACTGAGCCCAACCTGACAGGGCCCCCGCCGAGTTGGCGGGGGCCCTGCCGCTTCCTTGCTCTATGCGCGTAGAGTCGTGCGGACGCACGTCGGTCACTGACGACCGGCACCGCCGGAAGGGAATTGCCGCCATGGACGTAATCTCCGTCATCCGTACGAAGCGGGACCGGGGCGAACTGAGCGACGAGCAGATCGACTGGGTCATCGACGCGTACACGCACGGCGCCGTCGCCGACGAGCAGATGTCGGCCCTGGCCATGGCGATCCTCCTGAACGGCATGAACCGCCGTGAGATCGCCCGCTGGACGGCGGCGATGATCGCCTCCGGCGAGCGCATGGACTTCTCCTCGCTGTCCCGCCCCACCGCCGACAAGCACTCCACGGGCGGCGTGGGCGACAAGATCACGCTGCCGCTCGCGCCGCTGGTCGCGGCCTGCGGCGCGGCCGTGCCGCAGCTGTCCGGGCGCGGGCTCGGCCACACCGGCGGCACCCTCGACAAGCTGGAGTCGATCCCCGGCTGGCGGGCGCTGCTCTCCAACGAGGAGATGCTGGACGTCCTGAACGGCGCGGGCTCCGTCATCTGCGCGGCGGGCGACGGTCTGGCCCCCGCCGACAAGAAGCTGTACGCCCTCCGCGACGTGACCGGCACCGTCGAGGCGATCCCGCTCATCGCCTCCTCCATCATGTCCAAGAAGATCGCCGAGGGTACGGGTTCGCTGGTCCTGGACGTGAAGGTGGGCTCCGGCGCCTTCATGAAGACCCTGGACGACGCCCGCGAACTGGCCTCCACGATGGTCGGCCTCGGCACCGACCACGGCGTCCGCACGGTCGCCCTCCTCACCGACATGTCGACGCCCCTCGGCCTGACCGCGGGCAACGCCCTCGAAGTCCGCGAGTCCGTCGAGGTCCTGGCGGGCGGTGGGCCCGCCGACGTCGTCGACCTCACCCTCGCCCTGGCCCGCGAGATGCTCGACGCGGCGGGGCTGCCGGACGCGGACCCCGCGAAGGCGCTCGCCGACGGCTCCGCGATGGACGTCTGGCGCCGGATGATCTCCGCCCAGGGCGGCGACCCGGACGCGGAGCTCCCCGAGGCCCGCGAGACGCACACCGTCACGGCGCCCTCTTCCGGTGTGCTCACCCGCCTCGACGCGTACGACATCGGCGTCGCCGCATGGCGTCTCGGCGCCGGGCGGGCCCGCAAGGAGGACCCCGTCCAGGCGGGCGCGGGCGTCGTCCTGCACGCCAAGCCGGGCGACTCCGTCGTGGCGGGCCAGCCCCTCCTCACCCTCCACACGGACACCCCCGAGCGCTTCGAGTACGCCCTGGAGGCCCTGAACTCCACGTACGACGTGTCCCCGACGGGAACGGACTTCTCCCCCCGCCCCACGATCCTGGACCGCATCAGCTGACCCCAGGCGCCGCCACCACCCCAGGGGGCTCCGCCCCCGGCCCCCCATCGGCCTGAACGGCCTCGTCCTCAATCGCCGGACGGGCTGTCTCCCCACCCACCCGCCCCTTTTCCGCCCTTCGGGCGGGGGAGGGGCGGGGTGCTCCTCTCGGGCGGAGGGCGGGTGGGGGCAACGCCCCACTCGCCTGCGCCGGGTGGGCAACGGCCCGCCCACCCCCGCCGGGTGGGCAACGGCCCGCCCACCCCCGCCGGGTGGGCAACGGCCCGCCCACCCCCGCCGGGTGGGCAACGGCCCGCCCACCCCCGCCGGGTGGGCAACGGCCCGCCCACCCCCGCCGGGAGGGCAACGCCCCGCCCACCCCCCCGCCCGGAGGGCGGATAAGGGTGGGTGGGTGGGGAAAGCCCGTCCGGCGATTGAGGACGAGGCGCGGAGCGCCGATCGGGGCGGACCACTCCCAGCCGCACGGGAGTCCCACCAAGGCGAGCGCCCGCCCACGTCCCTCAAGGCGAGACGCCCGCTTGTTCCGGGAGCAGCTTCCCCCTCCTGCTCAGCAGGAACTTCTTGAAGGCGGCCACCGGCGCCGTGTCGGGGTGGCCCTCCAACCAGGCCACCCCGATCTCGCGGACGGCCCGCTGCCCGGTGACGGTGAGTTCGACGACGCCGGGCCGGGCCACGGCGGGGGGCGGGAGGAGGGCCACGCCGAGTCCGGCGGCGACCAACCCGCGTAGGGTCTCCGCTTCCTCGCCCTCGAAGGCGATCCGAGGCCGGAACCCGGCATCGGCGCACAGATCGTCGGTGATGCGCCGCAGGCCGTACCCGGGTTCGAGGGTCACGAAGGCCTCGTCGGCGGCCTCGGAGAGCCGGACGCGCTTGCGCGAGGCGAGCCGGTGGTCGTCGGGGACGACGAGCCGCAGCCGCTGCTCGTCGAGGCGCCGGGCCACGAGCCCGGGAGCGTCGGGGACGGGGGAGGTGAGACAGAGGTCGAGCTCCCCGGCCCGCAGCCGCTCCAGCATGGCCTCGCCATAGTTCTGCACGAGACTGAACCGCACCCGAGGATGATCCGCGCGAAAGGCCCGGATGAGCCCGGGCACGGTCTCGGACCCCATGGTGTGCAGGAACCCGAACGCCACCTTCCCGCCGGCCGGATCCGCGTCGGCCCGCACGGACTCCGCGGCCCGCCCCACCTCCGCGAGGGCCCGCTCGGCGGAGGCGAGGAAGGTCCGCCCGGCGGGCGTCAGCGACACCGTACGACCGTGCCGGGCGAACAGGTCGACGCCCAGGTCCTGTTCGAGCCGCACCAGCGCGCGCGACAACGTGGACTGCGGCACCCCCAGCTCCCGCGCGGCCCGCGTGACGTGCTCGGTCCGGGCGACCCCGGCGAAGTACGCGAGCCGCGGAGCGAGCAGCCGCACGATGTGAGCTGTGTCCTCTGTGTCACTGTTCTGCGACAGGCGAGCGCCTGACCTCTGCTGATGCTGCATGGGAACGATTATGGCGATTCCATGCATTGGACGCATGAGAATCGTGGTCGTACGTTCGTGGCATGCCTCCTGCCAGTAGCGGGGCGTCCGCCACCCACGCGGTCGCCCTCACCCCGTCGTCCCCCGACTCCAAGTCCCCCGCATCCACCACCCCGCACGACACGCGCATGGCACCGGGAGGCCCCGGCTTTCGCCGCATGAGCTTCGCCCTCTTCCTGGCGGGCGTCGCCACCTTCGCGCTCCTGTACTCCACCCAGGCCCTGCTCCCGCTGATCTCCGCCGACCTCGGCGTGAGCGCGTCCACGGCGAGCTGGACGGTGTCGGCGGCGACCGGCGCGCTCGCCCTGTTCGTGCTTCCGCTGAGCGCCCTGTCGGAGCGGTTCGGGCGGCGCACGCTGATGACGGTCTCGCTGACGGTGGCCGTCGCCGTGGGCCTGCTGGTCCCGTTCGCGCCGAACATCGGCGTCCTGATCGCGCTGCGCGCCGTGCAGGGCGCCGCGCTCGCCGGACTCCCGGCGTCCGCGATGGCCTACCTCGCGGAGGAGGTCCGCCCCAAGGCGCTGGTCGCCGCGATCGGCATGTTCGTCGCGGGCAACTCCATCGGCGGCATGAGCGGCCGCATCGTCACGGGCTGGGCCGCGCAGGCCTGGGGCTGGCGCTGGGCGCTCGCCGTGGTCGGCCTGCTCGCGGTGGCGGGCGCGCTCGCCTTCCGCGCCCTGCTGCCCGCCCCGCGCCACTTCACGCCGGGCACGCTCAGCCCCAAGTCGCTGGCCCGCACGGTCCGTTCGCACCTGTCGAACCCGCTCCTGTGCCGCCTGTACGCGATCGGCGCGCTGTTCATGACCGTCTTCGGCGCCGTCTACACGGTGATCGGCTACCGCCTCACCGAGGGCCCGTTCTCGCTCCCGCAGGGCGTCATCGGCTCGATCTTCCTCGTCTACCTCGTCGGTACGGCGTCGTCGGCGGCGGCCGGGAAGCTGGTGACGCGGCTCGGCAGGCGCGGCGCCCTGTACCTGGCCGTGAGCACCACCGCGGGCGGCCTGCTCCTGTCCCTGTCCACCTCGCTGGTCCTCGTCCTGCTCGGCCTGGTCCTGATCACGGCCGGCTTCTTCGCGGGCCACGCGGTCGCGTCCTCGTCGGTGAGCCGCACGGCCACCACGGGCCGCGCCCAGGCCTCCGCCCTCTACCAGTCCGCGTACTACGTGGGCTCCAGCCTCGGCGGCACCCTCGGCGCGATGGCCTTCCACGCGGGCGGCTGGGGCGGCACGGTCGGCCTCGGCATCCTCGCCGTCCTCGGCGTCGTGTCGATCACGCTGTACGGGAGCCGGGTGGCGCGCGTGGAGCGGGTGACGGCGGCCCGCACCGCCTGACGCCTCCCGCTCCTTACCGCAAACAACCTCTGTGAACTGCCGTTTTCGCCGCTCCGCAGGCCATTGTCAGTGGGCTGCGGTAGCTTCCGAGGTGCTGGGACTTCCGTGGCCGCAAAACGACACGGGCGGACAGGCGCACACGGACACACAGGCACACACACGGGCACGCAGAGGCACAGGGGTGGGTTGGGATGAGTGACAGCGCGACGGTGGAGCTGGACGCGGGCCTGGAGAAGCACCGCACCGAGCTGACGGGGTACTGCTATCGCATGCTGGGCTCGGCCTTCGAGGCCGAGGACGCCGTGCAGGACACGATGGTCCGCGCCTGGCGCAGCTTCGACAAGTTCGAGGGCCGCTCCAGCCTCCGCTCCTGGCTGTACCGCATCGCGACGAACGTCTGCCTGGACATGCTGAACGCGGGCAACCGCCGCGCCCGCCCCATGGACCTCACCGCCTCCACGCCCCTCGCCCAGGCGGCCCTGACCCCCCGCGCGGACAACGTCTGGCTGGAGCCGATACCGGACGGCCGGGTCCTGCCCACCATCGGCGACCCCGCCGAGGCCGCCGTCGCCAAGGAGTCGGTGCGCCTCGCCTTCATCGCCGCCCTGCAGCAACTGCCCGCCAAGCAGCGGGCGGTGCTGATCCTGCGCGAGGTCCTGGCGTGGAAGGCCAGCGAGGTCGCCGAGCTCCTCGGCACGACGGTCGCGTCCGTCAACAGCGCCCTCCAGCGCGCCCGCGCCACCCTCGCCGAGCGCCCGGCCGACGACACGGCGACGTCCGACCCGCTGGACGACGAGCAGCAGAAGCTCCTCGACCGCTACGTCACCGCCTTCGAGGGCTATGACATGGCGGCGCTCACGGCCCTGCTGCACGAAGACGCGATCATGACGATGCCCCCGTTCGACCTGTGGCTGCGCGGCCCGCAGGACATCACGGGCTTCATGTCGACCATGGGCGCCCAGTGCGAGGGCTCCCGGCTGCTGCCCGTCGCGGTCAACGGCACCCCCGGCTTCGCGCAGTACAAGCCCGACCCCGACCAGGGCGGGTACATGCCCTGGGCGATCCAGGTCATCGAGATCTCAGCGGGTCGCGTCGCCGGATTCCACTGCTTCCTCGACACCCAGCGGTGGTTCCCGCTCTTCGGGGTCCCCCTCCACCTCGACGCATAGCTCCGCGAGACCGACCAGCCGGAGCAGCGCCCACAGGGCCGGGGTGGGGCCCCGCAGCAGCAGCCCCACGCCCGCCCTGCGGGCGGCGAGTCTGAGCCGCGCCACCGCCTCCACGGTCACGAGGTCGGCGGTGGTCACCCCGCCGACGTCGCAGACCACCTCGGCGGTGCCGGACGCGAGCAGGACGGAGTGCAGGTCGGCGACGAGCCGCGGTATGTCGTCCTGGCGGACGGGCCCGCTCATGACCAGCAGGTTCGGCGAATGTGCTTGAGAGACTGCCACGTCAGGGGGGACCGCCCGCGCCCCCGGAACTCATCGGTGGTGCCCCGACCCCGGGCGCGCACGGCGCACACGGCACCTCCCCCGTGCCTCCTCGGAGGGGCGAAATCCCCTCCACTTCACCGGATCAGGTGGGACGGCCGTCCCCGGGGCGTAGCGCGACAGGGCCATGGGCACGGTCCGCATCGGCGTGGGGTTCCACGCCGTCCGCGGACGAGAGGGATGGCCCCTCATGCAGCAGGACGACCTGTACGAACCCCCGGCCATGGTGGAAGTCGGCGACTTCGCCGAACTGATCCGCGGCGAGGCCCTGGGCGCGTTCCACGAGGGCGGCATGCCGCCCTACGAGTGGTATCTCGGCCCCAACTGACCGCGGACCGACAGCACATGACGGGTGACGTGCCATGAGCGGTGACGTGTGGTTCACGATCCTTCCGGACGGTGAATCCGGCGCGGCCGCGGCGCGCGTCCTGCGCCCGCGCGCCACCGACACCGTCGCACACCCCTCCGGCCGGCCCTGGCTGCTCGGCAGTTGGCCGGACGGACACGTGACGGTGGGATCGGCGGGGGCGCGGCGCGTCGCGGTGATCGGGCGCTGCCCGGTCACCGCCGACGAGCTGTCCGCGCGGGCGGGACGGCTGCGGGGCGTCGCCGCCGTCGAGGACGTCGAGGCCATCGCCCACGGCCTGACCGGCAGCTTCCACCTCGTCGCCGCCGTCGACGGCGCGGTCCGGGCGCGGGGGAGCGCGTCCGGGGTGCGGCGGCTCTTCCACGCGCGAGTGGCCGGGGCCCGGGTCGCCGCCGACCGGTCGGACCGGCTCGCCGCCGCGATCGGGGCGGCTCCCGACGAGCGGATCCTGGCGGCCCACCTGCTCGCGTCGCCGCTGCCGTACCCGCTGGACGACCGCTGCGTCTGGCGGGGCGTCGAGGCCGTACGGTCCTGCGACAGCCTGCTGATCGACGCGGACGGGCGGGCCCGCACCGGGCGTTGGTGGACCCCGCCGGAGCCGCACCGCGCCTGGCAGGACGGACTGCCCGAGGTGCGCGCCGCGTTGCGTGCCGCCGTGGCCGCCTGCACGGACGGCGGGGGCACCGTCAGCGCGGACCTCTCGGGCGGCCTGGACTCCACCAGCCTGTGCTTCCTGGCCGCCCGCGAGCAGGAGCGGACGCGTCCGCCCGGGGCGAGGCTGGTGACCCTGCGCTGGCGGAGCGTCGACCCGGAGAACGACGACGCGACCTGGGCCGCGCGCGCCGCCGCCCACCTGCCCGACAGCGAGCACGTCACGCCCGACCCCGACCGATGGCCCCTCTGGTACAGCGACTTGGCGGCCCTCACCGGCGACGCCGTCCCCACCGACGAGCCGGGACCGTGGGTGCGCGACGGCGCCAGGATGGCGGAACTCTGCCGCCTCATGACCGGCCGCGGCTCCCGGCTGCACCTGATGGGCGGCGGCGGGGACGAGCTGTTCAGCACGTTCCCGCCCCACCTGCACGACTACGTACGCAGCCATCCGCTGGCCGCGTACGGCCGCATCCGCACCCAGCGCGCCTCCCAGCACTGGCCGCTCGGACCGCTCCTGCGCCAGCTCGCCGACCGCAGGACGTTCGGCCAGTGGCTGACCGCGTGGGCCGAGGGCCTGGGCGTCGCCGAGCCCTCGTCGGCCGCCCTGGTGCGCGGCGCGCCCTCCACGGCGTGGGGCGTGGACCTGCGCATGCCGCCCTGGGCCACCCCCGACGCGGTCCGGGCCGTCCGCGGCCTGCTCCTGGAGGCGGCCGAGACCGCGGAGACCGCCGAACCCCTCGCGCCCCAGCGCGGCCAGCACACGGCGCTCGCGTGCGTCCGCACCGGCGGGCGCGGCCTGCGCCAACTGGACCAGGTCACCTCAGCCCGCGGCCTCGGGCAGGCCGCGCCCTTCCTCGACGACCAGGTGATCGAGGCGGCCCTCGCCATCCGCGTGGCCGAGCGCAGCACCCCCGGCCGGTACAAGCCGGTGCTCGCCGAGGCGGTGCGCGGCACCGTGCCCGACGACGTCCTGCGCCGCCACACCAAGGGCGAGTACAGCACCGACTTCCACGCGGCCCTGCGCCACAACCGCGCCGCCCTGGTCGAGTTGTTCGACGACTCGTGGCTCGCCCGCGCCGGACTGATCGACGACGCGGCCGTCCGCGCGTCCCTCCTGGGCGTTCACCCCATCCCGGAGGGCCTGCGCTCCCTCAGCTCCAGCCTGGGCACGGAGATCTGGTTCCGCGCGGCCACCAAGCGCGCGGGTAGGCCGGGCCCGGCGCCCGAGACGATCCCCGAAGGCGCCGACTGATCCTCGAAGGTCCCGACTGACCCTCGAAGGCGCGGAGTCCCACCCGCACCCGGAACCTGGCTCAGCGCAGCGTCTTACCGAAGCCGGAGGCCAACGGCATCCGTAACCCCAGCGGCGGCGGCGCGGCCAACGCGTCCTCGACCGGCCGCGCGTACCGATGCCCGAACAACGCCCCCTGCACGAAGTTCGCGGCCAGCGCCTGCACCTCGGCGTGATGCTGACTCAGCCGGTGCCCGTCCGAGTGCACCTCGAACCGACACACATCCCGGTTCGCCTTCTTCGCCCGCTCGGCGAGCCGGAACGACAACTCGGGATCGGTCCGCTCGTCATTCGTGCCGTGCACGATCATCACCTGCCGCCCGGCCAGCTGCTTCACCGGCTCTGGCGGCGCGGCCACATCGTCCTCGGGCAGCCAAGGGGCCAGCGCCAGAACGGAGTTGACGGCGGTGTGCGCGGCGGCCCGCAGCGCGGCCCGCCCGCCCATGTCGACACCGACGAGACACACGGGCACATCGCCGTAGCGCCGCACGACCTCGTCGGCGGCCCACTCGGCGTCCCGCGCGAGCTGCGCCTCCGCCCCGTTCCAGCCGCCGACCCGATAGTGCACGACGTGCACGGCGAGCCCGTCGGCCCGCCCGGCCCGGGCGAGGTGCCGCCCGAGGGAACGTATCGCCGCGGCGGCGAAGGGGAACGGCTTGCGGGCGGACGTCTCGTGGCCACCGGGAAGAAGCAGTGCCACCGCGCCCACCGTCGAGGGGCGCGTGCCGACCACACGCCCGAGCCTGGCCGTGCGCACGGGACGGGACGTCGCTTGCTGTGCCATGGCAGAACAGTGTCAGAAGTCATGGTGTATGCCACCTGTCCGCAGGGTCACTGTTACATATCGACCCGGTGAGTTCTACGCGCGTAGGAGTTAGAGTGCGGAAATGACGAGCCAGACCAGCAAGATCAGCGCAGCGAGCGACCGCGCGGGCCACCCCGGCACCCCCGACCCGGAGCAGATCCGCCGCGCCCCGAAGGTCCTCCTCCACGACCACCTCGACGGCGGCCTGCGCCCCGGCACGATCGTCGAGCTGGCCCGGGAATGCGGATACGAGGGCCTGCCCGAGACCGACCCCGACAAGCTCGGCGTCTGGTTCCGCGAGGCGGCCGACTCCGGCTCCCTGGAGCGGTACTTGGAGACGTTCGCGCACACCTGCGCCGTCATGCAGACCAAGGAGGCGCTCAAGCGCGTCGCCGCCGAGTGCGCCGAGGACCTGGCCGAGGACGGCGTCGTCTACGCCGAGATCCGCTACGCCCCCGAGCAGCACCTGGAAGCGGGCCTGACCCTCGAAGAGGTCGTCGAGGCCGTGAACGAGGGCTTCCGCGAGGGCGAGCGCCGCGCCAAGGCGAACGGCCACCGCATCCGCGTCGGCGCGCTCCTCACCGCCATGCGGCACGCCGCCCGCGCCCTGGAGATCGCCGAGCTCGCCAACCGCTACCGCGACCTCGGAGTCGTCGGCTTCGACATCGCGGGCGCCGAGGCGGGCTTCCCTCCCACCCGCCACCTCGACGCCTTCGAGTACCTGAAGCGCGAGAACAACCACTTCACCATCCACGCCGGCGAGGCCTTCGGCCTGCCCTCCATCTGGCAGGCGCTCCAGTGGTGCGGCGCCGACCGCCTCGGCCACGGCGTGCGCATCATCGACGACATCAAGGTCGCCGACGACGGCACGGTCCAGCTCGGCCGCCTCGCCTCCTACGTCCGCGACAAGCGGATCCCGCTGGAGCTGTGCCCCAGCTCGAACCTCCAGACGGGCGCCGCGACCTCGTACGCGGAGCACCCCATCGGCCTGCTCCGCAAGCTGCACTTCCGGGCGACCGTCAACACGGACAACCGCCTGATGTCCGGCACCAGCATGAGCCGCGAGTTCGAGCACCTGGTCGGCACCTTCGGCTACACGCTCGACGACATGCAGTGGTTCACCGTCAATGCGATGAAGTCGGCGTTCATTCCTTTCGACGAACGCCTCGCCATGATCAATGACGTCATCAAGCCCGGCTACGCCGAGCTGAAGTCCGAGTGGCTCTTCCGCCAGACGGTCTCGACCAGCGGGTCCGCCGACAGCTAAGCGGATTTTGTACGTCAACACGGCGGCCGGGGGCAGTAACTCCCGGCCGCTTTCGACTGTTTGCGGGCTGTACCAGCGGGTGCTTACCGTCGAGCCCCGCTCAACGCCCCCGTCATCAAGGACGCATTCAACATGAAGCAGTCTGCCGTCAAGACCCTCGGTGTCGCCGCCCTCGGTGCCGCCTTCGCCGCCACGGGCGCCGGTGCCGCGAGCGCCGCCGCCGGTCCGGACGCCGTGGGCGCCCTGGGCACGGTCGCCTCGACGCTGCCGCTGGAGGAGACCGCCCAGAGCCTGCCCGACGGGGCCCCCGAGGCCCTGGCCGCAGGACACAGCGCCCTGCAGAGCGGCCTGAAGTCCGCCAAGCCCACCACCGACAAGCTCCTGCCGCTCGGCGGCGACGAGGGCGACGACCAGGGCGAGGACGGCGGCGCCGACCGCGCGATGGCCACCAAGCCCGCCCCGAAGCCCGCCGACCCGGTCAAGGGCCTGCTCGGCGGCATCCCCGTCGCCCAGGGCCTCGGCACCAACGCCCTCCCCACCGACACGGTGACCGGCGCGCTGCCGGCCAACGCCCTGCCCACCAACGTGCTGCCCGCCGGCGCCCTGCCCACGAACGCGCTGCCCACCCAGGGCCTGCAGGGCCTCCCGGTCCAGGGCCTGCCGCTCGGCTGACCCGAAGCACCCGGCACACGCACGACGGGGCGCACCCCTTTTGGGGGTGCGCCCCGTCGCCGTACCGGAACGGGCCCGTCGGCGCGGCGGACCGCGGCCGTCGTCACCAGGCCGTCTTCGCCTTGTTCTCGTTCGGGAGCACGATCCACATCGCGATGTAGAGCAGGAACTGCGGTCCGGGCAGCAGGCAGGAGAGCACGAACGCGACGCGCACGGTCGTGGCGGACCAGCCGAAGCGGCGGGCGATGGCAGCGCACACGCCGCCGATCATGCGGCCGTCGGTGGGGCGGGCAAGGGCGGACATGGGGGCTCCTCGTGGACCGTGGTCGGGTCGGGGGCGGGAGGCTTCGGCTTGTCGTCGCCTCGGTATACCCAAGGTAGGTCCACGAAACGGGCAAAGCGTCAGGCTACGGAGCGATGCCGACCCTGGGAATCTTCGGGGTCGCCCCCTGCGGGGTCTCCTCCCTGAGGCGGGCCGCACGGGGCCGCACGGAGGAACGGCGGCGGAGCCGGGCCCGCGCCGCGGGCACCACGGCGACATGGGCGAGCGCCACGCCCAGCGTGTTCAGGAGCAGCGAGTCGACGTCGACGACCTGACCGGGCACCCCGGTCTGCAACAGCTCGATGCCGAGGGACAGCAGCGCGCCCGCCGCGACCGTACGGGCCAGGGAGGCGAGCCGCGAGACGTCGAGGCGCCCCCCGACCAGCGGGAGCAGCACCCCGAGCGGCGCGAGCAGGAGCAGCGCCCCGCCGATCTGCCGGGCCGCCTGCTCCGGGCCGCGCTCCAGGTCCGCCTTGATGCCGGCCAGCGGCTCCAGGTTCGCGGCGCTCACCCAGGGCACGTCCAGCGGGCGCAGCGTGATCCACGCGACGACCAGGAGATGCGCGGCGAGGAGAACCCCTCCCGCCGCGCGAAAGCGAATGGCGGCACCGCGCCCGCCCGAGCCTTGACGCACGCCCCCCAAGACGCCGGTGGCGGCGGGATCGGTTCCGCAGCCTCCCCGACTCCTGCGGGTGAGGCCGGGAGGGCCCCGGCCCCGCCCCGCCGTTCACGCCCTAGGAGTCGAGGGACTGCGACGGCGGCGACACCGTGCCGGGGCGGGCCCGCACGGCCTGGGTGCACTCGTACCGCTCCAGGCCGGTCCCCGGGGGGCCGCCGAGGACGACGGAGCCGTCGCCGTCCGACGCCGCGCTGTCCGCGTACGTGCACACGATCTGCGCGAGCGCGTGCGAGGACAGGCTCTGCGGGCGGGTGCTCAGCCGCAGCGCCTCGTCCGGGTCGTCCCGCTGCGGGCCCGTGACGGTCATGCCGCGGCGCACGTCCGTGGCGTAACCGGCCTGCTTGGCGGCCTGCGACGGCGGCACCGACAGCTCGTCGAGGAGCGCCTGCGCGATCCGCACCCGGTCCGTGGTCGCCTTCTCCGTCGGGATCCGCACCGTCCGGTCGACGATCACCAGCTGCGAGGCGCACACCAGGAAGATCTGCACGGGCACGCCGGTGGACTCGGCGCGCGAGGAGATGTCCGGGCCCGACGCCACGCACGGCACCCGCGAGGGCGCCGCACCGAAGTCGGTCGGCACCTCCGTGGAGCGGATGCCGCAGCCGGCCAGCGTGGCGGTGAGCACGGCGGTGGACAGCGCGGCGCTCAGCCGTCGCCCGGTCATGTCGCTTCCTTGCCTTCCTCGGGGCGCCCTTCGCCCCGTTCCCCGTCGGCGTCCGCCCCGGCCTCCTGGTCGGGACCGGGCTCCGCCGTCAGCGGCGAGGCGTCCCGCGGCAGCCGCAGCGTGAACACCGCGCCCCCGTCCGGCGAGTTGGCCGCGGTGATCTCGCCGCCGTGGATGTGCGCGTTCTCCAGCGCGATGGAGAGCCCGAGCCCGCTGCCCTCCGACCGCGGCCGGGACGCGCTGGCCTTGTAGAACCGGTCGAAGACGTGCGGCAGGACGTCCTCGGGGATGCCGGGGCCCCCGTCGCGCACGGAGATCACCAGGCTGTCGCCGTCCAGGCGCACCGACACCTTCACCGGGGAGCCGCCGTGCTTGAGGGCGTTGCCGATGAGGTTGGCGAGGATCACGTCGAGGCGGCGCGGGTCCAGCCGGGCGTGGATGCCGCGCTCGGCGTCCAGGTCGACGGCGTCGAGCCAGGCGCGGGCGTCGATGCAGGCGGTGATCTGGTCGGCGAGGTCGACGTCGTCGAGGACCAGGCGGGCGGTGCCCGCGTCGAAGCGGGTGACCTCCATCAGGTTCTCGACCAGGTCGTTCAGGCGCCGGGTCTCGCTGACGACGAGGCGGACGGCGGGCTCGATCATGGGGTCGACGGAGCCGGTCTCGGCGTCCAGCTCCTCCTCGAGGACCTCCGTGACCGCGGTGATCGCGGTCAGCGGGGTGCGCAGCTCGTGCGACATGTCCGCCACGAAGCGACGGCTCGCCTCGTCGCGGGCGCTCATGTCCGCGACCTTCTTCTCCAGGTTCTCCGCGGTGCGGTTGAACGTACGCGACAGATCCGCCAGCTCGTCCGTGCCCGACACCCGAAGGCGCGTGTCCAGCTTGCCCTCGCCGAGCCTGCGCGCGGCCACCCCCAGGCGGTGCACGGGTTTCAGGACGGTCGTCGCGGCGGCCTGTGCGAGCAGCGCCGAGCCGACGAGCGCGAGCGCCGTCGCGATGGCGAGGGACCAGCCGAGCGAGCTGAGGTCCTTGGCCTCCGGCTCCAGCGACTTGAGCATGTAGCCCGTCGGCCCGCCGCCGATCACCTTCGCCCCGCCCACCAGGTACGGCGTGCCGTGGTCCACCGTCCGCTGCCAGTACAGGTGGTACGGGCTCTTGTTGCCGGACGAGACCGACTGCTCCTTCTTGACCGCGTCCCGCAGCGACTTCGGCACCTTGGCGAGCGTGAAGGCGTCCAGGTCGGAGTAGCCGAACACCTGGTCGCCGCTGGCGTTCTCGCTGATCAGGAGCACGCTGTAGCGCTGGCTGCTGTTCGCCATCTGCCCGGCGGCGGCCTGCAGCTCGTCCTGCGTGGGATTCAGCGGCAGCGCGCCCGCACGGGTCTGCAACTGCTGCCGGAAGTCCTTCAGGGCCGCGTCCTGCGCACGCGTCAGGACCGCCTCGCGGTTCAGCCAGTACGCGATGCCGGACGCGGACACGGCGGCCGTCAGCGCCACCAGCGCGAACACCACGACGAGGCGCAGCCGCAGACTGGTGAAGCGCAGGCCGGACAGGAACGCCTTGCGGGCCGCGGGCAGACCGCGGAGCTTGTCGTGCGGTTTGGTCACTGAGGCGTGTCCAGCCGGTATCCCACGCCGCGCACCGTACGGATCAGCGTCGGCGAGGACGGCACGTCCTCCACCTTCGCGCGCAGCCGCTGCACACAGGCGTCGACGAGCCGCGAGTCACCGAGGTAGTCGTGCTCCCACACCAGGCGGAGCAGCTGCTGGCGCGACAGCGCCTGCCCGGGCCTGCGGCTCAGCTCCAGGAGCAGCCGCAGCTCCGTCGGCGTCAGCTGCAGGTCCTCGCCGTTCTTCGTCACCGTCATCGCCGCGCGGTCGATCACCAGCGAACCGAACGTGGCCGCGTCGTTGGCCTCGCGCTCGCCGCGGCGGAGCACCGCGCGGATACGAGCGTCGAGCACCCGCCCCTGCACGGGTTTGACCACATAGTCGTCGGCACCGGACTCCAGGCCCACGACCACGTCGATGTCGTCGTTGCGCGCGGTCAGCAGGATGATCGGCAGCTGGTCGGTGCGCCGGATGCGACGGCACACCTCGAAGCCGTCGATGCCCGGCAGCATCACATCCAGCACGATCAGGTCCGGCCGCTGCTCGCCGAGCAGCTTCAGACCGTCCTCGCCGGTGGCAGCGGTGGCCACCCGGTGGCCCTGGCGCGTCAGCGAAAGCTCCAGGGCCGTCCGGATGGCGTCGTCGTCCTCGATCAGCAACAGGGAAGGCACAAACGTCATTCTGTCCCATGGTGCGGGCCCAGTTCGACTGTTGGCGGGGGTCTCACACCGCACCCACACGAGTAAGGGGAGCCCTTTCGGTGCCACGAGGCCTGTTGCAGGCCTGTGACAGTCGGGGGACACCGCCATGAAGTGGGCCGGGCAGAGTTTTGGTCACACGGAAATCCCAGACTCCACGACGGGGGGCGCGAGATGAACACGCTGCACAGCACCAGCTCAAGCGCAGTTGTCACGCGTCTGCACGACGTCCACCGGAGTTCTGAGAAGCACGAGAAGTCCGGTGCCGTGAGCGGGCGGGGGTGCGCTCGCGGCACCGGGCGTCAGCACACCGCGTACATGACGGTGGTTGACGCACTCAAGGGCGGCGGTGACGGGGGAGCTCACGGGGGAGCCGCGTACAGGGAGGTCTCGGGGGAGCGGACGCAGACCCGGACGGACAGCGAGGACGCCGAAGCGGCGTTCACCGCCTACGTCCAGGAGCGCCGCGCCTCCCTGTACGCCACCGCCTACCACCTGACCGGTGACCGGTTCGAGGCCGAGGACCTGCTGCAGAGCGCCCTCTTCTCCACGTACCGCGCCTGGGACAGGATCAGCGACAAGGCCGCCGTCGGCGGCTATCTGCGGCGCACGATGACGAACCTGCACATCAGCGCCTGGCGCCGCCGCAAGCTCAACGAGTACCCGACCGAGGAACTGCCGGAGACGGTGGGCGACACGGACGCGATGCGCGGCACCGAGCTGCGCGCCGTGCTGTGGCAGGCCCTGGCCCGGCTGCCCGAACTCCAGCGCACCATGCTGGTCCTTCGTTACTACGAGGGCCGCACGGACCCGGAGATCGCGGACATCCTCGACATCAGCGTGGGCACGGTGAAGTCCAGCATCTGGCGGTCGCTCCGCCGGCTGCGCGAGGACGAGGTCCTCAGCTTCGGCCGTGACCAGGAGGAGTCCTTCGGCGAACTGGTCGCCTGAGGACGGGGGGACACGGGGCCGTCGCTTCGGGGGAGGCGGCGGAAGCAGTAAGGGGGACCCACCCGGGGGAACTGGGGGGTGGTGGGAACCCACGGGGGAAACAAGGGGGAACAGGGGGGAACGGGGGTCCACGGGGGATACGGGGACCAACGGGGGAAACAGACAGCGGGACCGGAAGGCCGGGGGGTCTTTCCGGGCCCGCTGTCTGGCGTTGTCCGCGAGTTCTCCGGCGCCGGCGTCACGCCCTGAGGCGGCCGGCCTCAGGGTCTTCGGCGTTTGCCTCAGGCCGCCGCGCGGGCCTTGACACAGCGGCCCGCCGCCGCGGCCGCGAGGCGGCCGAGGGCCTCCTCCTTGCCGCAGGCGTGCGCGCCGAGCGCCGTCTGGCGGGCCACGATGGAGCGCTCCGCGCGCATCAGGCGCCAGCCGCGGCGCAGCAGGAACGGCACGGACTTGCGGCCCTCGCGCAGATCGCGCAGGAGGCGGCGCCGGAACGTCGTCGAGGGGCGGCCGCGCAGACAGATCGCGTCCGCGAGGACCCCCATCTCACGGCAGCGCTCCACGATGTCGGCGGCGAAGATGCCCTCCGCGATGAACAGCGGCGTGCGCTCGATGTCGAGGGCCTCCTCGCCGGTCCGCGCGCTCGTCGCGATGTCGTACACCGGGACCCGGGTGCGGCCGGTGCGGCACAGCTCGCCGATCGCGGCGAGGGCCACGTCGGCGTCCCAGGACAGCGGGGAGTCCCAGTCGATGTCCGAAGTGCCGGCGACCTGAGGCAGCGACGGGTCGGTGCCTTCCTTGTAGAAGTCGTCGAGGCACAGCACGGGCAGCCCCGTGCGGGACGCGAACGACGACTTGCCCGAGCCGGAGGGGCCGGCGAGCAGCACGACTCGGGTGGGTATCGGGGGATGGGAACCCAAAGCTGTGAACCTTCTCACCAGTGGTCTCGCCGACGGGGCGGCTGTGGCTGCCCCTCTCGGCCCTGCTGACCCCCGTGGCCCTGGTCGGCCCCGCCCTGCGGGCATGGCTCGTCGGCGGTGGTCCGAGCCATTATCAACCGCTGTGCTCCGGGTGCCCAGACCCGGGGCGGCGGCAATGTGCGACCACCCCGGACCGGCTTGCGGAAACGCTACTTCTGTGTGCCGGGGCGGGCGAGGTGATGGAAGGCGACCTCCGGGTTCGCGGCGCTCGGGCCGTTCAGGAGCGGCTGCGGGCGGCCGCGCAGGTGCTGGTCGAAGAACGCGCCTACGTAGGCGCCGGTGATCGCCGCCGCGCGGCGGCCCGGCAGGCCGTCCGGGGTGTCCTCGCCCAACTGCCCGGCCAGCGGTGCCAGGTCGGTGAAGGCGAAGTGGTCCGCCCCCGCCACCCGCAGCCACCGCTTCCAGCCGCTGAGCCGGGTCCAGGCCGCCTCCCACGCCTTGTCCCTGCCGCTGTGGTCCGCCGCCGTCCCCATCAGCAGCATCGGGCGTCCCGACAGGCCCGACGAGGGGCCGACGTCGACGAAAGGACCGTCCAGGTTCGCCGCGGCCCGCACCCGCGCGTCGCCCGCAGCGGCCGCCGCCGCGCCCGCGCCGCCCAGCGAGTGCCCGGCCATGCCGACGCGCTTGTCGTCGATCAGGTCCGCGTGCCGCCACACCGGCCGGGAGCCGGTCAGCCGGTCGAGGACGAAGCGCAGGTCCTTGGCGCGGCCCTTCGCGGCGGGCCCGACGGTGTTCTCGTCGACCCGCCCGCAGGCCGCGCACGGCAGGATGCCCCGGCCGGGGAACTCCACGCCGACGGCCTCGTGGGCGTGGTCGACGACCGCGACGACGTACCCCCGGCTCGTCAGCTCCTCGGCCAGGCCCGTGAGGGTGGTGCCGGGCACGGAGAAGCCGGGCGAGAGGACCAGCAGGGGGTACGAGCCGGGGGCGGGGCGCGCGCCGGCGCGGGTGTGGGTGCGGGTGCCGCTCAGGACCTCGGCGGGGACGCCCTCGATGCCCCGGTCCGCCAGGAAGAGCCGGGCGCCTTCGGCGCTCATGTACGGCGCCGGGGTGCCGGTGCCCTTCCGCGCGGGGTAGTACAGCGACACCATCAGCTCCCGGTCGCCGGACCTCGGCACCCACGGGTCGCGGCGGCTGTGGTCCGTCAGGTGCAGGGAGGTGCGGCCGACGGCGCGGGGGCCGGTCGGTTTCGGCAGGCGCAGTGGTGGGGTCGGGGCCTCGGTGCGGGTGGACGCGGGTCCGGCGTTCGCGGTGTGCTCCCGGGCGGGGGCCGCTTGGGCGCCGGTGGCGAGGGCCGTGGCCCCGCCGGTGAGGGCGCAGGTGAGGAGGGCGGCGACGGCCCTGTGGCGGCGCGACTTCATGGCGGTGGGCTCCTTGTCTCACGGCCGCACCCGTTCACTGCGGGCGGCCTCGGCGACTTCACCGTAGGAACCGGGGGCGGCCGGGCGAGTCCCGCCGGAGAGCCAACTCCGGGGGTGGCTCCGGGGAGCCAGTCGGTTCGGGGCAGGCCGGTCCGGGGAGTCAGTCGCCCCGCGACGGCCGTCCGTCCTCAGCTCCGCCCGCCGCCCGGTACGACGAGGCCGCTCTCGTACGCGAACACCGCGGCCTGGGTGCGGTCGCGCAGCTGGAGCTTGTGCAGGATGCGGCCCACGTGGGTCTTGACCGTCTCCTCGGCGACGGTGAGGGCCGCGGCGATCTCCGTGTTGGACAGGCCCTGCGCGATCCGGGCGAGCACCTCCGTCTCCCGGCCGGTCAGCCCCTCGACCCGGGCGCCGGAGGCCCGCACGGGCCCGGTGCCGATGCGGGCGAACTCCGCGATGAGGCGCCGGGTGAGGTCCGGCGAGAGCAGCGCGGCGCCGCCCGCCACGACGCGTACGGCCTCGGCGAGTTCGACGCCCGACGCGTCCTTGAGCAGGAAGCCCGCGGCGCCCGCGCGCAGCGCCTCGTACACGTACTCGTCGAGGTTGAAGGTGGTCAGGACCAGGACCTTCGGGTGGGTTTCGGGGTGCGCGGTGATGCGGCGGGTCGCTTCGATGCCGTCGACGCCGGGCATGCGGATGTCCATGACGATCACGTCGGGACGCAGGTCCGCCGCGAGGTCCACGGCCTCCGCCCCGTCCGCTGCCGTGCCGACGACCTCGATGTCCGGCTGGGCGCCGAGCAGGACCGAGAACGCGTCCCGGACCATCGCCTGGTCGTCGGCGATCACCACGCGGATCGTCATGCGGGGGAGTCCTTGTCGGGGGAGAGCGGCGGGGCGGTGTGGGTGGGCAGGGTCGCGGTCACTTCGTACCCGCCCTCCGGTGCGGGGCCCGCGGCGAAGTCGCCGCCGAGCATGGCGACGCGCTCCCGCATGCCCGTAAGGCCGTGGCCCGCGCCCGGCGAGGGCGGGGCGGTCCCGGTGGCCGGGCCGTTGGTGACGCGCAGGGTCAACGTGGTGCGACCGTAGCCGAGTTCCACGGCCGTGGCGGCGCCCGGGGCGTGGCGCAGGGTGTTGCTGAGCGCCTCCTGGACGATGCGGTACGCCGACAGCTCCACGCCCGGCGGGAGCGCGCGGCGGGTTCCCGTCACGCGCGCGGACACCGGCAGGCCGGTGGCCCGCACCTGGGACAGGAGGGCGTCGAGCTGGTCCAGGGAGGGCTGCGGGGTGATGTCGGCCGGGGCGTCGTCGGCGGACTCCGCGCGCAGCAGGCCCAGCAGGCGGCGCAGTTCGGCGAGGCCCTCCAGGGCGTTGGCGCGGATCGCCGCCAGCTCCGTGACCAGTTCGCCCGGCGGGTCCGGGACGCGGTAGGGCGCGGCGTCGGCCTGGATGGAGATCAGCGACATGTGGTGGGCCACCACGTCGTGCAGCTCGCGGGCGATGCGGGCGCGCTCCTCGAGGACCGTGCGCCGGGCCCGCTCCGCCGCCGTCGCCTCGATCTGCTCGGCGAGGCGGGCGCGGTCCTCGCGGCGGCCCCTGCGGATCGCTCCCGCGAGCAGGGCGGTCGCGTACAGCGCGGTGCCGGTCGCGACGGTCGGCCAGGAGCCGACGCCCACGCCGAGCAGCTTCAGGGCCGCCCCCAGAGCCGCGCTCAAGGCTGTCGCCGTCGCCGCCGGGAGCAGCGGGACGCGCAGGGCGAGCAGGAGCAGGACGCCCGCGTGGACCGCCCACGCCCACAACTCGTTGTCGTGCGTGGGCGGGTGGGCGAGGGGGATCGCCGCGCAGCAGGTGAGGGAAAGCCAGTACGCCGGGGCCGGTCTGCGCAGGGCCAGGAGCAGGGTGGCCGCGTGGGTCACCGCCAGGAGGCGGGCCGTCAGGTCCGCGCCCGTCGCGGCGAGCGCTGTGGCCGCGAGGGCGACCAGGGTGTGCGGGAGGTAGCGGAGGGGGCGGGGCCAGGTGAGTGGGGGGAGGGGGTCGGGGGTGGGGGTGAGGAGGGGGGCCAGGAGGAGGATGAGGGGCTTGAGGGGCTTGAGGGGCTTGAGGGGGTTGCGGGGGACGGGGTCGGTAGGGGGAGGCGTGGCTGGCACGGGCGGTCCTTCGGGCGGGCGTGGTGGGTGCCGGTGAGCCCGGTGGTGGTGACGCTATGCGACCGCAGGGGTGGTGTGCGTCCCGCTCAGGGGCGGTTTCGTGGCGTAGCTCTGTGGGGGGACGCGGGCGCTCGGGGCGGGTTGTCGCGGGATTCTCGGGGGCGTGGGGGTGCGGGGGGTCTTTGATATGCGGGGGGCCGCTCAACTACTCTTCGTGCACGCTCGATTACTTACGTATGTTCCGTAGAGGCGGTCCCCATGGCTCGAAACCCTGCACGTGACGCGGCGCGGCACTCGGCGTCGAAGACTTCTCCCGCTTCCCGGGCGCTGCTGCGCGCGGGGCTCGGTGTCTCCGTGGTGGGGGCGGCGTTGGGCCTTGGGGGTGGGGTCGCCGGGGCGGCGCCCGCGGTGGTGCCTGCGGCGGGTCTTGCCACGCCGGTGGGGGAGGTTGATCCCGACGTGGCTGGGAACGCGCTGGCCGACGGGGTGCATCGGGCCACGGCCGGGGGGCTCGGGGCCGTGAAGGATCTTCGGCTCAATCCGTTGGCCGGGACGGGGGTCGATCCGCTCGACAACGCGGTGGGGACTCAGGTGGCCGACTTCAAGCCGGTGTCCACGGCCATGGCCACGGGGCCGTTGACCCAGGGCGGGTCGTTGGGGGAGATGCCCGTTGTGGGGGCGGTGGCTGGCATCTTGCCTGGGTAGGGCCCTGCGGGGCTTTCCCCGATCCCGCCCCTTCCCGAAACCGGGGCTTCGCCCCTGGGCCCCGGGGTGGGTGTTCCCTTCGGGTGGGACGGGGCGCCGCCGATCGCGCTGCGCGCTCGTCCTCAAACGCCGGACGGGCTGGAAGGTGCCGGGGCGCGGTGAGGTGCCGCGACGCGGTGAGGTGCCGCGGCGGGCGGGGCCGGAACGTGTTGTGGCGCCCCGCCAGAGAACGCCCTCAGCCCGCCCTGGACGGCGGGCGGGCTGGGGGCTGATCCAAGGGGTGGCTAGTACGCCGAGCCCGAGGCGCCGAGGGAGCCCGTGGGGTGCCAGACCGTCTTGGTTTCCAGGAAGTGGGTCAGGCGGTGGGTGCCGGGGGCGGTGGTGAAGTCCGCGTCGGTTTCCACAGCCTGTGGACGCAGTACGCGCTTGAGGTTGTCCGCCGCCGCGATCTCCAGGTCCTTCGCCAGGTCGGCGTCCGCGCCGGCCAGGTCCAGGCCGTTCACGTCCTGGTGGGCGGCGAGGGGGAGGGCCAGCTCCGCGGTCCTGCCGCTGAGGACGTTGACGACGCCGCCCGGCAGGTCCGACGTGGCCAGGACCTCGCCGAGGGAGAGGGCGGGCAGCGGGGACTTCTCGGAGGCGATGACGACCGCCGTGTTGCCCGCCGCGATCACGGGGGCCACCACCGACACCAGGCCCAGGAACGACGACTCCTGGGGGGCGACGACGGTGACGACGCCGGTCGGTTCGGGCGTGGAGAGGTTGAAGAACGGGCCCGCGACCGGGTTCGCCCCGCCCACGACCTGCGCGACCTTGTCGGTCCAGCCCGCGTACCAGACCCAGCGGTCGATCGTCGCGTCCACGGCGGCGGCCGCCTTGGACTTCGACAGGCCCTCCGCCTCGGCGACCTCGCGCACGAACTGCTCGCGGCGGCCCTCCAGCATCTCGGCCACGCGGTAGAGGATCTGGCCGCGCAGGTACGCCGTCGCCGTCGACCAGCCTCCGAACGCCTTGCGCGCCGCCACGACGGCGTCCCGCGCGTCCTTGCGGGAGGAGAGGGGGGCGTTCGCCAGCCAGTTGCCCTTCGAGTCGCTCACCTCGTACACCCGGCCGCTCTCGGAACGCGGGAACTTGCCGCCCACGTACAGCTTGTAGGTCTTGAACACAGTCAAGCGCTCGGACTTCTCAGACATCGAGGTACGCCTCCAGGCCGTGGCGACCGCCCTCGCGGCCGAAGCCCGACTCCTTGTAGCCGCCGAAGGGCGAGGTCGGGTCGAACTTGTTGAACGTGTTGGCCCAGACGACCCCGGCGCGGAGCCTGTTCGCGACCGCGAGGATGCGCGAGCCCTTCTCCGTCCAGATGCCCGCCGACAGGCCGTACTGCGTGTTGTTGGCCTTGGCCACGGCCTCTTCCGGGGTGCGGAAGCTGAGGACGGACAGGACCGGGCCGAAGATCTCGTCGCGGGCCACGGTGTGCGCCTGTGTGACGTTCGTGAACAGCGTCGGGGCGAACCAGTAGCCCGACGTGGGCAGCTCGCACGGGGCCGACCAGCGCTCGGCGCCCTCCGCCTCGCCCGTCTCGGCCAGTGCCGTGATGCGGGCCAGCTGCTCGGCGGAGTTGATCGCGCCGATGTCGGTGTTCTTGTCCAGCGGGTCGCCGAGGCGGAGCGTGGACAGACGGCGCTTGAGCGCGTCGAGGAGCTCGTCCTGGATCGACTCCTGCACCAGCAGGCGGCTGCCCGCGCAGCAGACCTGGCCCTGGTTGAAGAAGATGCCCGTGACGATGCCCTCGACGGCCTGGTCGATCGGAGCGTCGTCGAAGACGATGTTCGCGCCCTTGCCGCCGAGCTCCAGGGTGAGCTTCTTGTCCGTGCCCGCGACGGTACGCGCGATCTGCTTGCCGACGGCCGTGGAGCCGGTGAAGGCCACCTTGTTCACGTCCGGGTGCGCGGTCAGGGCCGCGCCCGCGTCGCCGTACCCGGGGAGGATGTTGACGACGCCCTTGGGCAGGCCCGCCTGGCGGCAGATGTCCGCGAAGAAGAGGGCCGACAGGGGGGTCGTCTCGGCGGGCTTGAGGACCACCGTGTTGCCCGTGGCGAGCGCCGGGGCGATCTTCCACGCCAGCATCAGGAGCGGGAAGTTCCAGGGGATGACCTGGCCCGCGACGCCCAGCGGGCGCGGATTCGCGCCGTAGCCGGCGTGGTCGAGCTTGTCGGCCCAGCCCGCGTAGTAGAAGAAGTGCGCCGCGACCAGGGGGAGGTCCGCGTCGCGGGTCTCCTTGATCGGCTTGCCGTTGTCGAGGGTCTCCAGGACGGCCAGCTCGCGGCTGCGCTCCTGGATGATGCGGGCGATGCGGAAGAGGTACTTCGCCCGCTCGGCGCCCGGCAGCGCGGACCACTTCTCGAAGGCCTTGCGGGCCGCCTTCACGGCCCGGTCGACATCGGCTTCGCCCGCCTGCGCGACCTCGGAGAGGACCTCCTCGGTCGACGGGGAGACGGACTTGAAGACCTTGCCGTCGGCCGCCTCGGCGAACTCGCCGTCGATGAACAGGCCGTAGGAGGGGGCGATGTCGACGACCGAGCGGGACTCGGGCGCCGGTGCGTACTCGAACGCGGATGCTGCGTTTTCGCTGTTCTCGCTCTTCATGAGGTCTCAGTCCACCGTCACGTAGTCAGGGCCGGAGTAGCGTCCGGTGGCCAGCTTCTGGCGCTGCATCAACAGGTCGTTGAGCAGGCTGGACGCGCCGAAGCGGAACCAGTGGTCGTCCAGCCAGTCCGGGCCCGCGGTCTCGTTGACCAGGACCAGGAACTTGATCGCGTCCTTGGTCGTCCGGATGCCGCCGGCCGGCTTCACGCCCACCTGGACGCCGGTCTGCGCGCGGAAGTCGCGGACGGCCTCCAGCATCAGGAGGGTGTTCGCGGGCGTCGCGTTCACCCCGACCTTGCCGGTGGACGTCTTGATGAAGTCCGCGCCCGCGAGCATGCCGATCCAGCTCGCGCGCCGGATGTTGTCGTACGTCGAGAGTTCGCCGGTCTCGAAGATCACCTTCAGGCGGGCCTGCGCGGAGGCCTCCTTCACGGCGACGATCTCCTCGTACACCTTCATGTAGTCGCCGGAGAGGAACGCGCCCCGGTCGATGACCATGTCGATCTCGTCGGCGCCCGCGGCCACCGCGTCGCGGACGTCCGCCAGCTTCACGTCCAGGGCCGCGCGGCCCGCGGGGAACGCCGTCGCCACCGAGGCGACCTTCACGTCCGTGCCCGCCACGGCCTGCTTCGCCGTGGCCACCATGTCCGGGTACACGCAGACGGCGGCCGTGCGCGGCGTCGTGCGGTCCGTCGGGTCCGGGTGGACGGCCTTCGCGCCGAGCGCGCGGACCTTGCCCGCGGTGTCGGCGCCCTCCAGGGTCGTCAGGTCGATCATGGAGATGGCCAGGTCGATGGCGTACGCCTTGGCCGAGGTCTTGATCGAACGCGTCCCGAGCGCGGCGGCGCGGGCCTCCAGGCCGACCGCGTCCACGCCCGGCAGGCCGTGCAGGAAGCGGCGGAGTGTGGATGCCGACGTGGTGACGTCAGCGAAGGGTTGCGGCGGCCCTGCGGGCGCGGCTGTCCTTGGGGGTGATGGCGTCGTCGGCATAGTCACGAGGGGAGCATATCTACGCGCGTAGCGGCCTGTACAGGGGGCGAGGTCGGTGGGTGCCCTCGCGGGGCGCCCCAGGCCCGCCCCTTCACCGTAACCGGGGGCTGCCGCCCCCTGGACCCCCGCTGTCGCCGCTTCGCGGCTCGTCCTCAATCGCCGGACGGGCTGAAAATGGCCCGCCCGGCGCTCGAAGGGTCAGCTCGGTCCGCTCGTGGACGTCACTTCAAGCCGTTGTCCAGTGCCGTCATGAGGGTGCCTGTGGGGGTGTCTCCCGACATCTCCCAGATCATGCCGCCCAGGAGGCCCTTCGATCTGAGCCACGCGGTCTTCTTGCCGATGGACCAGGGGTCGTCGAAGCTCCACCACTGGCCGTTGTTGCCGGTGTAGCCGTAGGTGGATATGGACTGTTCGTCGTGGTGGACGGTGAGGTTGGGGACCGTGGTGAGGAGGTTGTGGTAGCCCTTGGTGCCCGCCTCCTCGGGGAACTGGCCGGGGGCCGCGCCGTTCGCCGACTGCCACTCGCCCTTCACGCCGCCGTCGGCCACTTCCTTCCAGCCGCGGCCGTAGAACGGGAAGCCGATGGTGAGCTTGCGCGGGTTCACCCCGGCGTCCAGGTAGGTCTGGACGGCTTTCTCGATGCTGAAGTCGAAGGGGTAGGGGTCCTGGGCGTCGCGGTGCAGGTTGGCCTGGTGGCCGGTGCGCTTGGGCTCCCAGGAGTTGTCGCTTCCGGCGCCGTGGAAGTCGTAGCCCTGGACGTTGGCGAAGTCCAGGTACTCGAAGATCTTCTTGATGTCCCAGCCCGCCTCGATCTTCGCCGGGTCGGCCGGGGTGAACGCGGTCAGGAGCTTGTGGCTGCCGCCGGTGGCGTCGAGCTGCTTGCGGAACTCGGCGAGGAGCGCGGTGAGGTTGTCCTTGTCGGCGGGGCCCCAGCGGTTGCCCGGGTGGCCCTCCGAGCCCGGCCACTCCCAGTCGATGTCGATGCCGTCGAACACGCCCGCGCCGGTGCCGGGGCCGCCCGCGCCGTTGTAGACGGGCAGGTCGCCCTTGATCCAGGTGTCCACGCAGGACTTGACGAACTTCGTCCGGGAGGCCGGGGTGGCCGCCGCGTCCGCGAAGAACTTCGAGAACGTCCAGCCGCCCAGCGAGACCACGACCTTCAGGTGCGGGTGCTTGGCCTTGAGCTTCTTCAGCTGGTTGAAGTTGCCGCGCAGCTTGCCCCAGCCGTCGTCCGCGACCCCGTCCACCGACTGCGCGGCGGAGAAGGCGCGGCCGTAGTCCGCCTCGGCGTCGCCCGCGCCCGTGCCCTCGTCCGGGTCCTGCGGATTGCCGGAGACGCCCTTCACCACGCCGGCCAGGCAGGTGTGGTTGACCGGGTCGACGTTCTCGAAGGCGTAGTTGATGACGTCGAGCTTCGCCGCCGCCCCGGACGTGTCCAGGTGCTTCACGAAGTGCTGGCGGCCGTAGATGCCCCACTGCGCGAAGTAGCCGACCTTGAGGTGGCTGCCGGGGCCCGCCGCGTCGTCGGTGGTGACGTTCACGGCGTTCGACGCGGGCGAGGCGTTGTCGGCCGTGTCACGTGCCTTCACGGTGAAGGTGTAGGCGGTGGCGGGGGCCAGGCCCTCGACGGTCGCGGTGGTCGCCGAGGCCGGGACGGTCTTCGCCAGGGTGCTGCCGCGGTAGATGTCGTACGCGGCCACGGCCACGTTGTCCGTCGACTTCTCCCAGGTCAGGCTCGCCGAGACCTGTGTCTTGCCGGTGGTGCGCAGATTGCCCGGCGCGGTCGGCGGGGTCGGGTCGGTCGCCGGGTCGACGGTCGTCGCGGTGACCGCGGGGCTCTCGGGGCTGGTGTTGTCGCGCCGGTCCTTGGCGCGGACGGTGAAGCTGTAGCGCGTGGCCGGGGTCAGGTCGGTGACCGTCGCGCTGTTCGTCGCCGAGGTCGCCACCACGGTGGACCCGCTCAGGACCTCGTACTTCGTGACCGGGTAGTCGCCCGCCCCGGCCGGGGGCCAGGTCAGGGAGATCGTGCGGGACGTGGCGGTGGTGACCGTCGGGGCGCCGGGGGCCGTCGGGGGCTTGTCCGGCGTGCCGTCGCACTTGTCGCCGTTGATCGTGCAGCCCGTCGGCGTCCCGACCGGGCCCCGGCCCGTGAACGTGTAGCTGTACGGCTCGGTCGAGCCGCCCGCCGGGACCCGGCCGTTGTAGTACGCGTTCTTCACGGTGACGTGGCTGCCCGAGACGGTCGCCTCGCCGTGGGTGTGGCCGCTGACGGTGACGCCCGGCGGCAGGTCGAACTCCAGCGTCCAGGCCGTCGACGGGGCGGTGCCGCTGTTGCGGACGACGTACTTGCCCTGCCAGGACGAGCCGCTGCCCTCCGTCGTGAAGGTCGCGGTGAGCGTGCCCGCCGCGTGCGCGGGGGTCGCCGTCAGGGCGGTGAGCAGGGACAGGGGGAGCAGCAGGGCGACGAGCAGGGCGGCGGTGCGGCCGCGCGTGGCCTCGGTCGCTCTTCGTAAGACTCCTGGCGTTCTCCTGGATCCTCTTTCCGTGGGGGTCATGGCTCTCCTCGGGGGTGTGGCGTGCGGGTGGCTCCTCGGGGGTTCGGGTGGCGCCGGTGCGTCGCGTCGCCGACCGATTGTCGGCGTACATGACAACCCTCGACCGTACTAGGTCTGGACCAATCCCCATACCCCCGCCGCGCGCGGCCGACGTCATCGCGTCAGGCAGAATCAGGCCCATGACGAGCGACCCGCAGCCCACTCCGGCGGAGCAGGACCCGGCGAACCCGGCGAGCCCGGCCGAACCGGAAGCGTCGGCCGCCCCCGGCAAGCCGACCGAACCGGAGACGCCGGCCGCTCCGGAGACGCCCGCTGCCGCGGAGGAGCCCGCCGCTCCGGCGAAGGCCGCTGCCGCGGAGGAGCCCGCCGCTCCGGCGAAGGCCGCTGCCCCGGAGAAGCCCGGCGCCCCGGAGACGCCCGCCACTCTGGAGAAGCCCGCTGCCCCGGAGCAGTCGGCTGCCCCGGCGACCGCGGCCGCCCCGGCGAGCGCCGCCCGCCCGAACTCGGCAGCCCGGCCGAAGCCGACCGTCGCCGCCACCCCGGCCGCCAAGGCCGACCAGAGCGCCACGGCCGCCAAGGCCGACCAGAGCACCACGGCCGACCCGGACGACCCGGCCTACAAGGACCGCGTCCACCGGTCCCACGGAGCCATCGCCGGAGGCGTCCTGCTGCTCGCGATCGGCGGCTGGCTCGGCGTCGACGCGCTGGTCCGGGGCGAGGGACGCACCCCGTGGCTCGCCCTCGCCGGGCTCCTCTTCGCGGTGCCCCTCGTCATCGCCTACACCCTGCGGCCCGCCGTCTACGCCAACGAGGACCGGCTGCGCATCCGCAACCCGTTCCGCACCATCACGCTGCCCTGGGGCGCGATCTCCGGGCTGCGCTCCGGATACTCGAACGAGGTCTTCACCCAGGACGGCACCAAGTTCCAGCTGTGGGCCATCCCCGTCTCGCTGCGCGGCCGCAAGAAGGCCGCACGGCGGCACGCCCAGCAGGTCGCCGCCGACGACCCGGTCGCGAGCCGGGTCCGGCCCGGCGCCCGGGGCACGGCACAGCCCGTCGCCCGCGACGCCGGCGACCAGACCATGGACGACCTGCGGGAGATCGCCGAGCGGCGCGAGGGCGCCGAGGCCGCGCAGGGCGAGCCGGTCGCGCACTGGGCGTACGAGATCCTGGCGCCGAGCGCCGCCGGGGCGGTGCTGCTCGCGGTGCTGCTCGCCGTGGGCTGACGGGTCCTGGCGGTGCCGCCCGGCGTGGGTGGACCGGTCCTGGCGGTGCCGCCCGCCCTCGGTGGACCGGTCCTGGCCGTGCCGCTCGCCCCGGGCTGATCGTCCCGGGCTGATCGCTCTGCGCTGACCGGTCCTCGCGGTGCCGCTCGCCCTGGGCCGACGGGTCCGAGGTCCCCGGCCCGTCAGTTCCCCCGCCCCAGCCGGAACCCCGTCCAGCGCACCCCGTCCGCCGATATCCGGAACCCGCTCCCGCCGAAGCTGTCCTGCCGCAGCCAGCCCACCGGTGTGCGGACCACCGAGCCCGACGGCGCCCTTGCCGTGGTCCGGACGAACGTCCGCGCGCCGTCCGTGCTGCGCCACCCGCCGTCCTCGCCGTGCACCGTCAGGCTGGAGTCGTCGGCCACCAGCAGATCGCCGACGAGCGTGCGGGGCTCGACGTCCTTCCGGTGTCGCCAGAGCCGCGTCCACGTCAGGCCCTCGTCCTTGCTGACGTGGATCGTGACCAGGCCGTTCTTCGCCGGCGGTGACACCGGTCCGTGCTGGGTGGCGTACAGCCCGCCCCGGCCCGCGACCACCCGGAACACCGTGCCCTCGGCGCCGACGCCCGTCAGGCGCGGGCGCTGCCACGTGCGGCCCCGGTCCGTGCTCCTGGCCAGCGCGGGCAGGCCCGTGCGCGGGTCCGTGCCGGAGACGAACAGGCCTGCCCCGGGGAGTTCACCGGCGAGGCCACCGGCCTGACGCAACGGGCTCCGCAGCGGCGGCTGGTGGGCCAGGGCATGGTGCTCGCCCGTCCTCGGCGACACGGCGAGCAGCCGCTCCCGCACACAGTCGTTCGGGTCGGACCTGTCGCGCTCCAGGCACTCCGGGGCGAGGACGCCGCCCCGCGCCACGGCCGCCACCGCACCCGCCGCCTCCGTCGTCCCGCGCCGCCACGTCCGGCCGCCGTCGCCCGTGAACCACGTGCGCCCCGGAGTGTCCGCCCGCTCCGAGCCCTCGACTATCAGCGCCCGCCCCGGCCCGAGCACCGTCAGGTCCGCCGACAGGCCCCGGTCGCCCGTCACATCCCGCAGCGGCGAACCACGCGGGCGCCATGCCTTCGCACCCCCGTCGAGCACCGCCACGCGCTGTCGGCACCGGCGCTCCGAGCACTCGGCGAGCAGCGCGAAGCCGGAGCCGTCCGCCGCGAAGCCGATGCCGAACGGCGAGCCGGGCAGGTCCGGCGCCGACGGGATCCGGGGCGGCGGCGTTCGCGGCGCCTGGGCCCGGCCCTCCGCCGCCCTCTCCGCGCCCCGGCCGCCGCCGGACCCCGAGCCTCCACCACCCCCGCCGCCCTCCCCGCCCCCGCACGCCACCAGCACCCAGACCCCCACCAGGGCCACCACTCCCCGAAGCCCACGCCCCTTCATGCGACGCCCCCCACTCCACGACGAATCAGCAACTACCCCTGATACACCGCCCACCGCCCCGAGGTTCCCAACCCCGGACCCCCAATTTCCCGCACCGTTTTCCCGCGCCGATCCCGGCGCCGATCGCCTGGATCCCCCGCGCTCGCGGAGCCACCGCCCCGCAGACCCCCCGGATCACGGCGGCCCCAACCACACCAACAGCATGTGCCCGCCGAACGCCGCCGAGGTCAGCGCCGCCGTCGAGAGCACCGCGAGCGTCACCCGCTTCCGCGCCCGGGCGAGCGCGAGGGCCACCGGCAGGAGCAGCGGGAAGCCGGGCAGCAGGAAGCGGGCGCGCGGGAAGTAGACGCCGCTGGAGCCGAGCACGATCGCGACCAGCAGGCCCGTGAACACCAGGAGCGGCAGGGGCTGTTCGCGCCCGGTCACCGACAGGACGTACAGCACGAGCGCGCCGAGCAGGACGAGCGTCACCATCACCAGGAACAGCTGCGGACGCTCCACCAGGAACAGCTGCTTCATCCAGCGCAGGGTGCCGACGCCGCCGTCCCACTCGTTGTGCCACAGCCTCTGCACCGCGAAGTAGCCGTCCCAGCGGCCGAGGCGCGCCCCCACCCAGCCGACGTACGCGAGCCAGCCGAGCGGCGCGAGCAGCGCGCCGGTCAGGGCGCGGGCGTCGAAGCCGCGGCGCAGCGCGAGCAGCGCGGTGACGGACACGGCGGCGGCGACGGCGATGCCGGTGGGGCGGGTGAGGCCCGCGAGGGCGGCGAGGGCGCCCGCCCACACCCAGCGGCCGGTGAGCACCGCGTACAGCGACCAGGCCGCGAGCGCCGTGAACAGCGACTCCGTGTAGCCCATCCACTGCACGAGCGCGACCGGCAGACAGGCCCACAGGGTCACCAGGAGCACGCCCGCGCGCCGCCCGTGCAGCCGGTCGCCGACCTTGAAGATCCCCCACGCCGCGAGGAAGGAGCAGCCGACGGCGAGCGCGAGCCCGACGGCGCCGCGCGGGGCCGGGAGCAGCGCGTCGCCCGCCCGGATCAGGAGCGGGAACAGCGGGAAGAACGCCAGGTTGTTGGTGTCGAAGGCGTGCCCGAGCGTGTCCGCGTACCCGTGCGCCGCGATCCTCAAGTACCAGTCGCAGTCCCAGGACTCGGCGAGCAGATGCCACAGCTCACGGTGTTCGCGGCGGGCCCAGACGGCGAGGACGAGCAGGCCGAGGGCGCGGACGGCGGCGTACGCGAGGAGCGCGGGCGCCGCGTACCGCAGCGCGCGGGCCGCACGCCGGTGCGCGGCGGCGCGCGGGGCCGTGGCGCGGGGGCGGCGGGAGGCGGGGACGCGGGACGGCGCGGTGGTCGAGAGGTCGGAAGGGGGTCCGTACGGCACTGCGGCTCCCGGTACGAGAAGGTGCGCTACCGGTCGACCCTTCCCGAGGGACCGGTGGCTCACCGGGGAGCCGCGTCAGGCGCCGTACCGGAACCACCCCTTCGGGTGGCAGGGCGTGCGCCCACCCGTACGGGTGGCTGGGCGGCGCGGAGCTGACGCCACCCACACGGCCCCGTACGCGACCGCCGCCCCCAGATCCCCGAGGCCGCCCCTCAGACCCTCTGGACCGCCCCTCAGATCCCCGCGGCCTCCGCCAGATCCCGCTTCAGCGCCGCGAGCAGCTCCGCCGCCTTCGTGTGGGCCGCGGGCAGCGCGGCGCGGTCCGTCACCGGCACCACGACCTCCAGGTAGCACTTGAGCTTCGGCTCGGTGCCGCTGGGGCGCACGATGACGCGCGCGCCGTCGAGGGTGTACCGGAGGCCGTCCGTGGGCGGCAGCGTCTCCGTGCCCTTGGTCAGGTCCTCCGCGCGGGTCACCGCGAGCCCGGCGAGGCGCTCCGGCTGCTGCTCGCGCAGCCGGCGCATCGCGGCCGCGATCAGCGACAGGTCCTCCACCCGCACCGACAACTGGTCGGTGGCGTGCAGGCCGTGCTCCACCGCCAGGTCGTCGAGCAGGTCCAGGAGGGTGCGCCCCTCCTCCTTCAGGCCGGAGGCCAGCTCCGTGACGAGCAGCGCCGCCGTGATGCCGTCCTTGTCGCGTACGCCCTCGGGGTCGACGCAGTAGCCGAGCGCCTCCTCGTAGCCGTACCGCAGGCCGTCGACGCGGGCGATCCACTTGAAGCCCGTCAGCGTCTCCTCGTAGCCGAGGCCCGCCTTCTCGGCGATGCGGCCGAGCAGCGACGACGACACGATCGACTCGGCGAAGGTGCGCGGCCCGTCCGCGGCGACACCCCGGCGCACCAGGTGCGCGGCGAGCAGCGCGCCGACCTCGTCGCCGCGCAGCATCCGCCAGTCGCCGTCGCCCACCGGGACGGCCACCGCGCAGCGGTCCGCGTCCGGGTCGTTGGCGATCACCAGGTCGGGGCGGGCCTCGCGGGCCGTGGCGAACGCCAGGTCCATCGCGCCCGGCTCCTCCGGGTTCGGGAAGGCGACCGTCGGGAAGTCCGGGTCGGGCTCCGCCTGCTCCGCGACGAGCACCGGCGCGGGGAAACCGGCCCGCGCGAACGCCGCGAGGAGCGTGTCCTTGCCGACGCCGTGCATGGCCGTGTAGACGGTCGTGGCGGTCCGCGGGGAGCCCTGGGCCAGAACGGCGTCCGTACGCGCCAGATAGGCCTCCAGGACGTCCTCGCCGAGGGTCTGCCAGCCGCTCTCCGGACGCGGTACGTCGTGCAGGCTGCGCACGGCCGCGATCTCGGCGGCGATCTCGCCGTCGGCGGGCGGCACGATCTGCGAGCCGTCGCCCAGATAGACCTTGTAGCCGTTGTCGCGCGGCGGGTTGTGGCTGGCGGTGACCTCCACGCCCGCGACCGCGCCCAGGTGCCGTATGGCGAAGGCGAGGACCGGGGTCGGCAGGGGGCGCGGCAGGACGGCGGCGCGCAGGCCCGCGCCGGTCATCACGGCGGCCGTGTCCCTGGCGAAGTCCGCCGACTTGTGGCGCGCGTCGTAGCCGATCACGACCAGGCCGCCCGTCCGGCCCTTGCCCTTCAGGTACGCCGCCAGGCCCGCGGCCGCGCGGATGACCACGGAACGGTTCATCCGCAGCGGGCCCGCGCCCAGCTCGCCGCGCAGACCGGCGGTGCCGAACTGCAGCGTGCCCGCGAACCGCGCGGCCAGCTCGGCGAGGACGGCCGGGCTGCCCGGCGCCGCGTCGACGAGCTTCGCCAGCTCCTCGCGGGTCTCCGGGTCCGGGTCCTCGGCCAGCCAGGCCTGGGCGCGGGTGATGAGTTCTCCGTGGTCCTGCACGTCTGGTCGGCCTCTCCGTGACGGGGGTCTTGCTCTTCCGGCTTTCCCGCCCGGCGCGCGTCGGTACCCGCCGCGCGGCCGGACGGGGGCAGGTGGATCAGGTGGGTCGGGTGGGGTGCGCGGGTCAGATGCGGCCCAGGACCTTCCCGAGCAGCTCGCCCATCCGCGTGGCGGAGTCGCGGCCCGCCTGCAGGACCTCTTCGTGGTTCAGCGGCTCGCCCGTCATGCCCGCGGCGAGGTTCGTCACCAGGGAGATGCCGAGCACCTCGGCGCCCGCCTCGCGCGCGGCGATGGCCTCGAGCACCGTCGACATGCCGACCAGGTCCGCGCCGATCGTGCGGGCCATCCGGATCTCGGCCGGGGTCTCGTAGTGCGGGCCGGGGAACTGGGCGTACACGCCCTCTTCCAGGCTCGGGTCGATCTCCTTGCACAGCGCGCGCAGGCGCGGCGAGTACAGGTCGGTCAGGTCCACGAAGTTCGCGCCGACGATCGGGGACGTCGCCGTCAGGTTCAGGTGGTCGCTGATCAGGACGGGCTGGCCCGGGCGCATGCCCTCGCGGAGGCCGCCGCAGCCGTTCGTCAGCACGATCGTCTTGCAGCCGGCCGCCACGGCGGTGCGTACGCCGTGCGCCACGGCGGCGACGCCGCGGCCCTCGTAGTAGTGCGTGCGGCCCAGGAAGACCAGGGCGCGCTTCTCACCGATCTTGAAGGAGCGGATCCGGCCGCCGTGGCCCGCGACGGCCGGCGGCGGGAAGCCCGGCAGCTCGGTGACCGGGAACTCGGCCTCGGGGGCGCCGAGCGCCTCCACGGCCGGGGCCCAGCCGGAGCCCATCACGAGGGCTACGTCGTGGGTCTCGGCGCCTGTCAGCTCGCGCAGGCGGGCGGCGGCGGCGTCGGCGGCGGCGTAGGGGTCGCCCTGGATGTCGTCCGGAATAACTGAAGCGTTCACGCCGACGAGGGTAGCCGGTTACGCCCTACGCGCGTAGATGACGATGCCCACGGGATCCGGATCGTTGCCTTGTCGTTTCCGACGAAGGGGGTGGGCGGGGCGCTGTCCTTCGCGGGGCGCCCCAGTCCCGCCCCTTTCCCGAAACCGGGGCTTCGCCCCTGGACCTCGTAGGCAGGCGTCCCGTGGCGGGTGGGACAGTCCTCCCCCGAAATCGGCGCTTCGCGCCTCGTCCTCAAGCGCCGGACGGGCTGAAATATCCCCGGGGCGGGCCGGAAAGGTGCCGCGGGGCGGGTCGGAAAGGTGCTGCTGCGTGAGCCGTTTCGGGGCTGAGGGTGCCGGGCCGTTGCTCAGCCAAGTGCAGGCGGGGGCGGGCGGGTGGGAGAGAGCCTGTCCGGCGTTTGAGGACGAGCGCGGAGCGCGATCGGCGGTGCCCCCGGCAGGGCTGGGGGTGCCGGGCTGGTGGCTAGGCCGGTGCGAGTTCGGGCGGGCGGGTGGGAGAGAGCCCGTCCGGCGATTGAGGACGAGGCGCGGAGCGCCGATTCGGGGGTGGCTCGCGAGGGGGTGAAGGTGCCGGGCTTTCGGGCAGGCCGGTCCGAGGTGGGGCGGGTCAGCAGGGGCGTTTGCGGAGGTTCATGACGTAGTCGTGGGGGGCGCCGGCCGACTCCGCGGCGTCGGCGAGCTCGCCGAGGTAGCGGGCGGAGGGCAACCCGCCCTCGTACCCGTTGAGGACGTACACCCAGGCGGCCTCCTCGCCCTCGAGGGTGTGCACCCGCACCCGCATGCGCCGGTAGATGTCGAGCCCGACCCCCTCCCACCGGTCCATGGAGTCCTCGTCCATCGGGGCGATGTCGTACAGCGCGACGAAGACCTGCGAGCGCGGCGCCTCGACGATCGTCGCGAGCGCGCCCTCCCAGCCCATGTGCTCGCCGCCGAACGTCAGCCGCCAGTCGTTGAGCCAGCCGGTCGCGCGCAGCGGCGAGTGCGGGGCGCGGCGCGTCATCAGCCGCGCGTCGAGATTGCCGGCGTACGCGGCGTAGAGCGACATGGGACCGAGAGTACGTCCTCCTGGCGTGGGCGCCTTACGGGATGGGGTTCTATGGGGCTGCGCCCCTTTCCCCCGCCCCTTGGCGCTTCGCGCCTCGTCCTCAAGCGCCGGACGGGCTTCGACGCCCCGGTTCGTCGTCTGCTCGGGCTGTGCGGGACAATGGCGTACGTGACTCGGATCGTGATCATTGGCGGCGGACCCGGCGGATATGAGGCGGCCCTGGTGGCCGCCCAGCTCGGCGCGGAGGTGACCGTCGTCGACTGCGACGGTCTGGGCGGGGCGTCGGTGCTCACCGACTGCGTACCGTCGAAGACCCTGATCGCGACGGCCGAGGTGATGACGACCTTCGACTCCTCGTACGAGGAGCTGGGCATCATCGTCGAGGACGACACGCCCCACATCGACCAGGCGGCACGGGTCGTGGGCGTGGACCTCGGCAAGGTCAACCGGCGTGTGAAGCGGCTCGCGCTCGCGCAGTCGCACGACATCACGGCGTCCGTGACGCGTGCGGGCGCCCGGGTCATGCGCGGCCGCGGCCGGCTCGAGGGCCAGCAGGCCATGGACGGCTCCCGCAAGGTCGTCGTGCGCGCCGCCGACGGCACGGAGGAGACGCTCGTCGCCGACGCCGTCCTGATCGCCACCGGCGGCCACCCGCGCGAGCTCCCGGACGCCCAGCCGGACGGCGAGCGGATCCTGAACTGGACGCAGGTGTACGACCTCGACGAGCTGCCCGAGGAGCTCATCGTGGTCGGGTCGGGTGTGACGGGCGCCGAGTTCGCCGGTGCCTACCAGGCGCTCGGCTCCCGGGTCACGCTGGTGTCCTCGCGCGACCGCGTGCTGCCGGGCGAGGACCCGGACGCCGCCGCGGTGCTCGAGGACGTCTTCCGCCGCCGCGGCATGAACGTCATGGGCCGGACCCGCGCCGCCTCCGCCAAGCGCGTCGGCGACCGCGTCGAGGTCACCCTCGCCGACGGCCGCGTCATCTCCGGATCGCACTGCCTGATGGCCGTCGGCGCCATCCCGAACAGCGACGGGATGGGCCTGGAGGAGGCCGGGGTCAAGGTCAAGGAGTCCGGGCACATCTGGACCGACCGGGTCTCCAGGACCTCCGCGCCCGGCGTGTACGCCGCCGGTGACGTCACCGGCATCTTCGCCCTCGCCTCGGTCGCCGCCATGCAGGGCCGCATCGCGATGTACCACTTCCTGGGCGACGCGGTCACCCCGCTGAACCTGAAGACCGTCTCGTCGAACGTCTTCACCGACCCGGAGATCGCGACCGTCGGCTACAGCCAGGCCGACGTCGACGCCGGAAAGATCGACGCCCGCGTCGTCAAGCTGCCGCTGCTTCGCAACCCGCGCGCGAAGATGCAGGGCATCCGCGACGGCTTCGTAAAGATCTTCTGCCGTCCGGGTACGGGAATCGTGGTCGGCGGAGTCGTCGTCTCGCCCCGCGCCTCGGAACTGATCCACCCCATCTCGATCGCGGTCGACAACAATCTGACGGTGGAGCAGATCGCTAACGCCTTCACCGTGTACCCATCGCTTTCGGGCTCGATCGCCGAAGTCGCGCGGCAGTTGCACACGCGTAAGGTCGCCGGGGAGGCCTGATCCCGACCGTTCGGTCAGTGGGCGCCGATCGGGCGATGTGATCGTCCGGTCGGCCGGAATCAACTCTCCGCAGGTCACAGCCTGTTGCGGCCCATTCGCACGGCATAGGCGGGGAGAGTACCCCCTATACCACTTCCACCCCTCCTGTGCGAACAACTTCTGTAATTCGGCGCAAACTGCTGAAAGCAGACGGTCGTTGGGGTTACTGTCAGTTTCGTGTTCGCTGCAGAACGTCGCCAATTGATCCTCGAAATGGTGCGGGCCAACGGAGCGGTGTCGCTCCGTGAGCTCGCCCGCGTCGTCCAGACCTCCGAAGTGACCGTACGGCGGGACGTGCGCGCGCTGGAGGCAGAAGGACTCCTCGACCGCCGACATGGCGGTGCGGTATTGCCGGGCGGATTCACGCGGGAGTCCGGCTTTCCGCAGAAATCACATCTCGCGTCCGCCGAGAAGACGGCCATCGCCGATCTCGCGGCGGGTCTCGTCGAAGAGGGCGAAGCCATCGTCGTCGGGGCGGGTACGACCACGCAGGAGCTGGCCCGCCGGCTCGCGAGGGTGCCCGGCCTGACCGTCGTCACCAACTCCCTGTTGGTGGCACAGGCCCTCGCCCACGCCAACCGGGTGGAAGTCGTCATGACCGGCGGCACCCTGCGCGGCTCGAACTACGCGCTGGTGGGCAGCGGCGCCGAGCAGTCCCTCCAGGGGCTCAGGGTGTCGCGGGCGTTCCTGTCGGGCAGCGGCCTGACCGCCGAACGCGGCCTGTCCACGTCCAACATGCTGTCGGCGAGCGTGGACCGCGCGCTCGTGCAGGCCGCAGCGGAGGTGGTGGTCCTCGCCGACCACACCAAGCTCGGCACCGACACCATGTTCCAGACGGTGCCGACGGACGTCATCACACGTCTGGTCACGGACGAGCCGCCCGCGCACGACGACCGCGCGGCGACCGAGTTGCAGGCACTGGCCGACCAGGGCGTGCAGATCGCGGTCGCCGGAGCGTCGACGGGCCCCGGCCAGGCCCCCGGAGTTGACTCCGTCCCAGCCGGACGGCAGCCACGCAGGGACGTGCCGCTGCCCGGTCAGCGGCGGGGGCACGGGGGCCATGGCGCGGGGCCCGGCGCCGGGCCGCAGTTGCGCAGCGCGTCCGTACTCGGCGAGCAGCCTGCCGGGGAACGGGGGGCTAGGGTCGCCGACCTGCGGCGTCGATAGGCGGGTGGGCCGACTCCTGGGCCTTGGGCAGGTCAGGGTCGCCCTGCGCCTGCCCTGGGCCGGGGCGCCCGCTGATCGGCGCTTCGCGCCTCGTCCTCAATCGCCGGACGGGCTTTGCCCCGCTCGTCCGCCCGGCTCTGCCTTCAGGCCGCGCAGCGTCAGTGTCAGGAGGCGGTCCGCCAACTCCGGGTCGTCCGGGGACTGCTCCGCCGCCAGCGCGATCGCGTTCGTCAGCTGGAGCAGATCGTCGATCGACACGCCCTCGCGCACCGCGCCCGACGACTGGGCGCGCTCCAGGAGCTCTGTGCCCGCCTCCCGCATCGGGCGGCTGCACCGCGCGAGCGCGGAACTGTCGTCCCGTGAGGCCGACATGAGGGCGTGGGCGAGGCCGCGGTACTCACCCGCATGAGTGATGATCGCCCGGAGCCACTCCACCAGGGCCGTGCAGGGCTGGGGGGCGTCCAGGAGGTCGTGGGAGCGGGTCAACAGGTCGCTGACCGCGTCCTCGAAGACGGCGCTCAGGAGGGCGTGGCGGGTGGGGAAGTGGCGGTACAGGGTGCCGATGCCCACGCCCGCTCGGCGGGCCACGTCCTCCAGGGAGGTGTCCGTGCCGTGTTCCGCGAACGCGGTGCGGGCCTCGCTCAGGAGCCGGTGGTGGTTGCGGCGGGCGTCGGCGCGCATGGGTCTCCTCGCGGGGGCGCCCCAGTCCCGCCCCTTTCCCGAAACTGGGGCTCCGTCCCAGACCCCGCTCCTCAAACGCCGGAGGGGCTGAAATACATGCAGCACATGATCTAGCCCGTCCGGCGATTGAGGACGAGGCGCGGAGCGCCGATGCGGGGTCCGGGGCGGAGCCCCGGTTTCGGGAAAGGGCGGGGTTGGGGAGAACTCAGTCCTTGATCTCGCAGATCGCGGCGCCCGACGTCAGCGACGCCCCGACCTCCGCCTGCAGGCCCTTGACCGTACCGGAGCGGTGGGCGTTGAGGGGCTGTTCCATCTTCATGGCCTCGAGGACCACGATGAGGTCGCCCTCCTTGACCTCCTGGCCCTCCTCGACGGCGACCTTGACGATCGTGCCCTGCATGGGCGAGGCGAGGGTGTCGCCGGACGCCGCGGGGCCGGACTTCTTGGCCGCGCGGCGCTTCGGCTTGGCGCCCGCCGAGAGGCCCGTCCGCGCGAGGGACATGCCCATGCCGGCGGGCAGGGAGACCTCCAGGCGCTTGCCGCCGACCTCGACGACGATCGTCTCGCGGTCGCCGTCCTCCTCGTCGGCGTCGCCGCCGACGGGGGCGAACGGCGGGATGTCGTTGACGAACTCGGTCTCGATCCACCGGGTGAAGACCGTGAACGGCGCGTCGGAGCCGGTCAGTTCGGGCGCGAACGCCGGGTCGGCGACGACCTTGCGGTGGAACGGGATGGCGGTGGCCATGCCCTCGACCTCGAACTCGGCCAGGGCGCGCGCGGCCCGCTCCAGGGCCTCCTTGCGCGTACGGCCGGTGACGATCAGCTTGGCGAGCAGCGAGTCCCAGGCCGGGCCGATGACCGAGCCGGACTCGACGCCCGCGTCGAGGCGGACACCGGGGCCGGACGGGGCCTCGAACTTGGTGACGGTGCCGGGTGCGGGCAGGAAGCCCCGGCCCGGGTCCTCGCCGTTGATGCGGAACTCGAAGGAGTGACCGCGCAGCGCCGGGTCGTCGTAGCCCAGTTCCTCGCCGTCGGCGATGCGGAACATCTCGCGGACCAGATCGATCCCGGCGACCTCCTCGGTGACCGGGTGCTCCACCTGGAGGCGGGTGTTGACCTCCAGGAAGGAGATCGTGCCGTCGGCGCCGACCAGGAACTCCACGGTGCCCGCGCCGACGTAGCCGGCCTCCTTCAGGATCGCCTTCGAGGAGCTGTACAGCTCCTCCAGCTGGGCGTCCGAGAGGAACGGGGCCGGGGCCTCCTCCACCAGCTTCTGGTGGCGGCGCTGCAGCGAGCAGTCACGGGTCGACACGACGACCACGTTGCCGTGGCGGTCGGCCAGGCACTGGGTCTCCACGTGCCGCGGCTTGTCCAGGTAGCGCTCCACGAAGCACTCGCCGCGGCCGAAGGCCGCGACGGCCTCGCGCACCGCGGAGTCGTACAGCTCCGGCACCTCTTCGAGGGTGCGGGCGACCTTCAGGCCGCGGCCGCCGCCGCCGAACGCCGCCTTGATGGCGATCGGCAGGCCGTGCTCCTCGGCGAAGGCGACGACCTCGTCGGAGCCGGAGACCGGGTCCGGCGTGCCCGCGACCAGCGGGGCACCCGCGCGCTGCGCGATGTGCCGGGCGGCGACCTTGTCGCCCAGGTCCCGGATCGCCTGCGGCGGCGGGCCGATCCAGGTCAGACCGGCGTCCAGGACCGCCTGGGCGAACTCCGCGTTCTCGGAGAGGAAGCCGTAGCCCGGGTGGACCGCGTCCGCCCCGGAGTCCTTGGCCGCGGCGAGCACCTTCGCCATGTCCAGGTAGCTGGTGGCCGGAGTGTCACCGCCAAGAGCGAACGCCTCGTCAGCGGCCCGCACATGCAGTGCGTCCCGGTCGGGGTCCGCGTAGACGGCAACGCTCGCGATCCCGGCATCCCGGCACGCCCGGGCGACCCGGACAGCGATTTCGCCACGGTTGGCGATGAGCACCTTGCGCACGATGGCTCCCTCCTTGAAACAAGCCGAGTTTAGGGACTGCCGACACGGCCTTACGACCCGTCCCCAATGGTGAGCTTGCCCACACGGAGCGTGATCCGAGGCCCTGTCGATCCCCGAAATCCCTTGTCGCACCGTGGTACGCAGGGTCCTTTCCCGGCAGCGTAGCCCTCCGGTGTGGTCAAGGTCTCTGTGAGGCAGCGCTGCGGCGCGAGGCCATTCTTTGTGGAGTCCCTACGAATGGCCCAAGGATTCTTTGCCTGCGGTGCAGCCCTTGTCCCTGGGTTTACCCGTTAGTAGCGTGCCGATGTCTCAACGTACTAGCGGTAACAGCGGTAGGCAGAGAGTGGGTGGGCGCCGTGGCGCGCAGGCCGGTGGCGTGGGTGGGCGCGGTCGCGCTCTGGGCCGAGGCGGTCGGGATCGTCCTCCTCAACTGGTTCCTCGGGCTCGTCGTCGACAAGCAGGACATGTCCATGGGCGGGCTCGACCCGCACGCGATGAGCGTGGGCGCGTGGGTCGCGGGCGGCCTCTTCGGGCTCTACCTCGCGCTGTGCGGCCTCGTCCTCGCCCGCACCGCCGCCACCGACCGTGCGCCGGGACGCTTCGGCAAGATCCTGCTGATCAGCGCCGCCGTGACGCACGGTCTGCTCGGCGCGTTCGCGGTCGGCCTGGTGGGCTGGCTCGCGTTCGTCCTCATGATGGCGGTGCTCGGCCTCATCGTGCTGCCGCTCATCGCGTACGACAGGAGGGACGCCGTGGGTGTGGACGGTGCCCCGCAGGCTGCCTGAGCGGTCCTACGGGGCTGTCCGGGCGGGCCGCGGGGTGCTGCCCCCGTGCGTGCCCTCGCGCGCCCCTAGTCCGCCCACAACTCCGTGATCCCGACGCCCAGTTCCCCGAGCAGGCGCCGCAGCATCGGCAGCGACAGGCCGATGACGTTGCCGTGGTCGCCCTCGATGCCGTCGATGAACGGCGCCGAGCGGCCGTCGAGCGTGAACGCGCCCGCCACGTGCAGCGGTTCGCCGCTGGCCACGTACGCGGCGATCTCCGCGTCGGACGGCTTGCCGAAGCGGACCACCGTCGACGCGGTCGCCGCCACGTGCTCGCCCGAGAGCGTGTCGTACACACAGTGTCCGGTCTGCAGGACGCCCGCGCGGCCCCGCATGTCCTGCCAGCGCGCGGTGGCCTCCGTGGCGTCCGCGGGCTTGCCGAGCGCCCGGCCGTCCAGCTCAAGGACCGAGTCGCAGCCGATGACCAGGGCGCCCTTGACCTCCGGGCGGGCCGCGACCACCGACGCCTTCGCCTCGGCGAGGGCCTTGGCCAGCTCGGCGGGGGTCGGCGCGGTCACCGCGTCCTCGTCGACGCCGCTGACGACGACCTCGGGCGCGAGGCCCGCCTGGCGCAGCAGGCCGAGCCGGGCCGGGGACTGGGAGGCGAGGACGAGACGGCGGGGTTGATCGCTCATGCGGTCAGCCTAGCGAGCGCCGCAGCGCGGTCGGATCACCACCGGGACGAGCGTCTCGGGACGGCTCAGATCACGCCCAGGACGAGCATCGCGACGACCATCGCCAGGGCGAGCAGGACACCCGCACGGCGCATCTTCGCCTGCATGTCCCGCATGTCCTTGGGCGGGTCGTTCTCCGGGTCGGACCACAGCATGGCTCCGATGGTGCGACCGCGCCGCGCCGCGCGCCTGAGTACGCGTACTCAAGTTGCCGTGCTTCCCGCTCCGGCTCCGTTCACCCGTACAACCCCCGGGCGCCGCCCGGTGTCAACCAGCCGAGGGTTTCCAGGGAACGGAGCGAACCGATATGCGCAAGATGCGCAGAAGTGTCCTGACTGCGGCGGCGACGGCCGTGACGGCCGCCGCGGGCCTGCTGGTCCCGCTGTCGGGCACGGCCGCCGCGGCCCCCGCGGGACCCGCCGCCCCCAAGGCCGCCGACTTCAACGGGGACGGCTACGGAGACGTCGTGCTCGCCACCCCCAAGGCCACCGTGAACGGCGTCAAGAAGGCCGGGCACATCGCCGTCCTCTACGGCACCGCGCGGGGCGTCGAGGGCGGCCGCAAGGCGCTCATCAGCCAGGCCTCCGCGAAGGTGCCGGGCACCCCGGAGGCCGACGACCTGTTCGGCGGGTCGTACGACACCGGGGACCTCGACGGCGACGGCTACACCGACCTGGTCGTCGGCGTCCCCGGCGAGAACGACGACGCCGGGATCGTGACCGTCCTGTGGGGCGGCCGCGGCGGGCTCGTCGAGGGCGGCCTGAGCACGTCCACGCCGCACCCCGACCTCGACCTGCACTACGGCCGGTCCGTGGTCGTCGGCGACTTCGACGGCGACGGCAGGCAGCAGCTCGCCACGCACTCGTACTACGGCGCCGTCAGCATGTCCGGCGACGGCTTCACCCGCACCACGGCGCCCGAGCAGCGGCGGCTGCCCATGGGCGGCGGCGACGGCTTCCGGGTCGTCGAGCGCCTGGACGCCGGTGACTACGACGGCGACGGCGACGACGACCTGCTCGCCTCCGGCATCGAGAACATCGAGGGCGACGAGCTGAACGGCTGGTTCGGCCACTGGGCCGGCGGCCGCGACGGCATGACGTTCACCGACAAGCCCGCCGCGCTGCCCCCGACCCGCACCGGCCTGAAGGGCTCCGGCGACATCGACAAGGACGGCTACGCCGACGTCGTCGTCACCGACTTCAACGTCGGCAAGGGCGGCGGCGTGGGCGTCTACTACGGCGGCCCCGCGGGGCCGGGCACCGGCGGCAGGACCGTCCTCGACCAGGACAGCCCCGGAGTGCCGGGCACGGACGAGGGCGCCGACGAGTTCGGCGGGAGCGCCGCGGTCGGCGACGTCGACGGCGACGGCTACGCGGACGTCGCGGTCGGCGCGCCCGCCGAGAACGTGGACGGCCGGATCGCCACCGGCGCCGTCACCCTCCTCAAGGGCTCCGCGTCCGGCCTGACCGGCGCGGGCGCGCAGGCCCTCAACCAGGGCACCGCGGGCGTGCCCGGCGCCGCCGAGGACGACGACCGCTTCGGCTCCGCCGTCCGCGTGCAGGACACCGACGGCGACGGCCGCGCCGAGGTCGTCGTCGCGGCGGCCGACGAGGACGTGTTCGCCGGGGCGCGCTGGTCCGACGGCTCGGACTGGGTGCTGCGCGGGTCGGCGGCCGGCGTCACGGTGACCGGGGCGTACGCGCTCAGCGAGAAGGCGTTCGGCCTCACCTATCAGAACAAGAGCTTCGGGTCGGTGCTCGGGAGCTGACCCGGAGGCAGGCCGTGGGGCGCGCGGACGGATCGCGCGCCCCACGGGCACCTCGGGTCACCCCGGCCAGTACGTGCGGCTCCACGCCGCCGCGCCCGGTGCGGGCATCCGCTCCCGGGCCACCCGCGCCGGGTCCGCCCAGGCGGCCGGGACCGGGGGCGCGCCGGACGGCGCCTGCGCTGCCGCCGCGGCGCGCGCCTGGACCACCGCCAGGGCGGCGGCCAGCTCCTCGGGGGTGGGATTGCCCCGTACGACCTTGATCACAGTGGCTCCCTTCGGGGACGAAGCGGATGAAGCGGGCGGCGCGGGCTACAGCGGGATGTTGCCGTGCTTCTTCGGAGGCAGGGACTCCCGCTTCGTACGCAGCTGACGCAGACCCCGTACGAGGTGCGAGCGGGTCTCGGACGGCAGGATCACGGCGTCGATGTAGCCGCGCTCGGCCGCGGTGTACGGGTTCAGGAGCGCGTCCTCGTACTCCTGGATCAGGCGGGCCCGGGTGGCCTCCTGGTCCTCGGGGTCCGCCGCCGCGATCGTGCGGCGGTGCAGGATGTTCACCGCTCCCTGCGCGCCCATCACCGCGATCTGCGCCGTCGGCCAGGCGAGGTTCAGGTCGGCGCCCAGGTGCTTGGAGCCCATCACGTCGTAGGCCCCGCCGAAGGCCTTGCGCGTGATGACGGTGATGAGGGGGACGGTGGCCTCGGCGTAGGCGTAGATGAGCTTGGCGCCGCGGCGGATGATGCCCGTGTGCTCCTGGTCCACGCCCGGCAGGAAGCCCGGCACGTCCACGAAGGTGATCACGGGCACGTTGAACGCGTCGCAGGTGCGCACGAACCGCGCCGCCTTCTCGGACGCGTCGATGTCCAGGCAGCCCGCGAACTGCATCGGCTGGTTGGCGACCAGGCCCACCGGGTGGCCCTCGACGCGGCCGAAGCCCGTGATGATGTTCGGCGCGAACAGCGGCTGGGTTTCGAAGAACTCGGCGTCGTCCAGGACGTGCTCGAGCACCGTGTGCATGTCGTACGGCTGGTTCGCGCTGTCCGGGACGAGCGTGTCCAGCTCGCGGTCCTCGTCGGACGGTTCGAGGTCCGCCTCCTCGGGGAAGGCCGGGGGCTCGGTCAGGTTGTTCGACGGCAGGTACGAGAGCAGCGACTTCACGTACTCGATGGCGTCCTTCTCGTCGCCCGCCATGTGGTGCGCCACGCCCGAGGTCGCGTTGTGCGTGCGGGCGCCGCCCAGCTCCTCGAAGCCGACGTCCTCGCCGGTGACCGTCTTGATGACGTCCGGGCCCGTGATGAACATGTGCGAGGTCTGGTCGACCATGACCGTGAAGTCCGTGATCGCGGGGGAGTACACCGCGCCGCCCGCGCACGGGCCGACCACCAGGCTGATCTGCGGGATCACACCGGAGGCGTGGGTGTTCCTGCGGAAGATCTCCCCGTACATCCCGAGCGCCATCACGCCCTCCTGGATGCGGGCGCCGCCCGAGTCGTTGATGCCGACCACCGGACAGCCCGTCTTCAGGGCGAAGTCCATGACCTTCACGATCTTCTGGCCGAAGACCTCGCCGAGCGCGCCGCCGAACACGGTGAAGTCCTGCGAGAACACCGCCACCGGGCGGCCGTCCACCGTGCCGTACCCGGTCACCACCCCGTCGCCGTACGGCCGGTTGGCCTCCAGGCCGAAGTTCGTGGAGCGGTGCCTGGCGAACTCGTCGAGCTCGACGAACGAGCCTTCGTCCAGAAGCAGTTCGACCCGCTCGCGCGCCGTCAGCTTCCCCTTCGCGTGCTGCTTCTCGACCGCCCGCGCGGAACCCGCGTGCTTCGCCTCGTCGATGCGGCGCCGCAGATCGGCGAGCTTGCCGGCCGTCGTGTGGATGTCGATCTCAGTGTCGGGCGTGTCGGCCTTGTCGGGCTCTTGCGGCTCGGACATCGGGTCGCGGCTCCCTGCCTGCTCAATGGGGACTGGGGCGGGTGACGGCGTGCGTCGGTGGCACGCTGTGCCAGCTGGCTACTGCCCCGTAGCGTATCGGCGCGCATACGCCTGTGCAGTGCGGCGTTTACCACACCTAGGGTGGCTTGCATGACGCCGCCGAATGACGCAAACGACCCCCCGAACCGCTGGTCCGACCTGGACCGGCCGCCGCTCTCCGCCGCCTCGCTGCGCCGCGCCCTCGTCCGCGAGGGCGGCCTGTGGACCTCCCTCGACGTCGTCGCCGCCACCGGCTCCACCAACACCGACCTCGCCGCCCGCGCCGACGAACTGCCCGAGGGCGCGATCCTCGTCGCCGAGGAGCAGAGCGCGGGGCGCGGCCGCCTCGATCGGCGCTGGAGCGCGCCCCCGCGCTCAGGCCTCTTCTTCTCCGTCCTGCTCAAGCCGGACGACGTGCCGGTGGAGCGGTGGGGGTGGCTGCCGCTGCTCACCGGCGTCGCCGTCGCCGCGGGCATCGCCCGCGCCGCCGGGGTCGACACCGCCCTGAAGTGGCCCAACGACCTCCTGGTCACGGTCGACGGCGAGGAGCGCAAGGCGGGCGGCATCCTCGCGGAGCGCGCCGGGTCCGTCGGCGGCGGCGGGATCGTCGTCGGCATCGGCGTCAACGTCTCCCTGCGCGCCGACGAGCTGCCCGTGCCCGGCGCCGGGTCCCTCGCCCTCGCCGGGGCCGCGGGAACCGACCGCGATCCGGTGCTGCGGGCCGTGCTGCGCGAGCTGGAGCGCTGGTACGGGGACTGGCGTGCGGCGGGCGGCGACCCGGCGCCGTCCCGGCTGCAGGAGGCGTACGCGGCCGGGTGCGCCACGCTCGGGCGCCGGGTCCGGGCCGAACTGCCCGGCGGGCGTGACGTCACGGGCGAGGCCGTGGCCGTGGACGGCGACGGGCGTCTCGTCCTCGCCACGGAGGACGGGGGGCGGGAGCCGGTGGGGGCCGGGGACGTGGTGCACCTGCGGCCCGCGCGGGAGGGCTGAGGAGGGCCCCGGCGCCCCCGTTCGCGGCCTCGCGCGGGCGCCCCGCGGACATCGGGCACCCCGGCACGCCGGAGTCGGGAGTGAGCTGCGGCACACCTGCCGTAAAGTTGGCGCCGGTCGATATCTGACCACGGCAGATCGGAAGGGCAGCAGGCGTGACCGTCGACGACACCGGCTCCGGCCAGGGCACACCCCCCGGCCCCGACGGTGACCCCCGCCCGGCGGAATCGGCGTACCCGGAACGCGACGCGGGCGACGCGGCCGACGACCACCCACCGGCCGACGAGAAGCCGGACGAACCGGACCTTGCCGGGGGCCTGGACGGCACGGCCGGACTCGACGGTGCGGACGGCGCGGACGGCGCCGACAAGGACCCGCTCGCGCTCCGCCTCGAACAGCTCATCCTCGGCGCCGACCGCCGCTACACCCCCTTCCAGGCGGCCCGCAGCGCCGGTGTCTCCATGGAGCTGGCCTCGCGCTTCTGGCGGGCCATGGGCTTCCCCGACATCGGCCAGGCCAAGGCCCTGACCGAGGCCGACGTGCTCGCGCTGCGGCGGCTCGCGGGCCTCGTGGAGGCGGGGCTGCTCAGCGAGGCCATGGCCGTGCAGGTGGCGCGCTCCACCGGGCAGACCACCGCCCGCCTGGCCGAATGGCAGATCGACTCCTTCCTGGAGGGCCTGACGGAGCCCCCGGAGCCGGGCATGACCCGCACCGAGGTCACGTACCCCCTCGTCGAACTGCTCCTGCCGGAGCTGGAGGAGTTCCTCGTGTACGTGTGGCGGCGCCAGCTCGCCGCCGCCACCGGGCGCGTCGTGCAGGCCGCCGACGACGAGGAGATGGTCGACCGGCGGCTCGCCGTCGGGTTCGCCGACCTCGTCGGGTTCACGCGGCTCACCCGGCGCATGGAGGAAGAGGAACTGGGCGAGCTGGTCGAGGCGTTCGAGACCACCGCCGCCGACCTGGTCGCCGCGCACGGCGGACGGCTCATCAAGACCCTCGGCGACGAGGTCCTGTACGCCGCCGACGACGCGGGCACCGCCGCGGAGATCGCGCTGCGCCTCATCGAGACCATGGCCAACGACGAGACCATGCCCGAGCTGCGCGTCGGCATCGCCTTCGGCACCGTCACCACGCGCATGGGCGACGTCTTCGGCACCACCGTGAACCTCGCGTCCCGGCTCACCTCGATAGCGCCCCGCGACGCCGTGCTCGTCGACGGCGCGCTCGCCGAGGAACTGGTGCGCACCGGTGACGCGCCCGCCTCCGAGACCGAGGCCGCCGCCCTCGCCGAGAAGGCCGAGAAGGAGGGCGAGGAGCCGCCCGGCTACCGCTTCGCCCTGCAGCCCATGTGGCAGCGGCCGGTCCGCGGGCTCGGCATCGTCGAGCCCTGGCTGCTCGCCCGCCGCGGCTGAACCGGCCGCCGGGCCGGGTACCCAACGGGCGCGGTGGCTGACATGATCGCCGGGTAACGATCGTTAACCGTCAGGTGGAGGGGTCATGGGCGAGCGTCGGTTCGGGGAGTTCGTGGAGGTCCGGCGGCACGGGTACGTGGCCGAGCTCGCGCTGGACCGGCCGAAGGCCATGAACGCCGTGTCCAGCGCCATGGCCCGGTCCATCGGCGAGGCTTGCGCGGCGCTCGCCGCCGACCCGGACGCACGGGTCGTCGTGCTCACCTCCACCCATGAGCGCGCCTTCTGCGTCGGCGCCGACCTCAAGGAGCGGAACTCCTTCTCCGACGCCGAGTTGGTGCGCCAGCGGCCCGTCGCCCGCGCCGCCTACACCGGCGTCCTCGAACTCCCCATGCCCACCGTCGCGGCCGTCCACGGCTTCGCCCTCGGCGGCGGCTTCGAACTCGCCCTGTCCTGCGACATCATCGTCGCCGACCCCACCGCCGTGGTCGGGCTCCCCGAGGTGTCCGTCGGTGTCATTCCCGGTGGCGGCGGTACGCAGCTCCTGCCCCGGCGCGTGGGGGCGGCCCGGGCCGCCGAGCTGATCTTCTCCGCGCGGCGGGTGGAGGCCGCCGAGGCCAAGGAGTTGGGCCTCGTCGACCTCGTCGCCGGGGCCGGGGAGGACCGCGACGAGGCCCTCGCCCTCGCGGGCCGCATCGCCGCGAACTCGCCCGTCGGCCTGCGCGCCGCCAAGCGCGCCCTCCGCCTCGGACACGGGCTCGACCTCCGGGCCGGCCTGGAGGTCGAGGACGCGGCCTGGCGGTCGGTGGCCTTTTCCGGGGACCGGGCGGAGGGGGTTGCCGCCTTCAACGAGAAGCGGAAGCCGGAGTGGCCCGGAGAATAGGCTGGCGAGGGCGCCCTGGGGGACTTGGGGTGTGGTGGGCGTGCCTGGGCCCACTGCAGCCGTCCCGCCGCTGTCGCGGCGGGTTTTCCCCACCCGCCCGCCCGTGACTGTGGGGGCCAGTCGCACTGTCCGGGGCGCGCCGTCCCGGGCGGGGGTGCGTTGCGGGCTGCCGCCCGGCTGCAACCGCCCCGCCGCTACCGCGGCGGGTTTCCTACCCGCCCGCCCGGAACTCTCGGGCCAGTCGCACCGGGACCGGAACTCTGGGCCAGTCGCACCGGGGCCGGAACCTCGGACCAGGCGCCCCCGGGTCCGGAACCCTGGGGCCAGGCGCCCCGAGGCGGGGCAGGTGTGGGAATTTGTTCGTCGGATCTCTCTATGGGTGAAATGTCCGTAACCTGGAGCAATGGGTGAGGACATTCGGCTGCGTGCCGTAGTGGCCCTGGCGCAGGGCATGGCTGCCGCGCACACTCCGCGTGAGTCCTGGCGGGCGGCCGCCCAGGGGGCGCTGCTCGCCCTGGGCGGGAGCTTTGCCGCGCTGTCCGTGTGGGAGCGGGAGCGCGGGCGGCTTCGGGTGCTCGCCAACGTCGGTGAACGGGCCCCGGGGGAGGAGGAGTTCCCCGAGGGGGAGGCCTATCCCGTGCATCAGTTTCCGGAGATCACCGAGTTCCTGCACGAGCGGTGGGCCGGGGGTGGGGAGCCGCACGCGTGGGTGGAGACGGCGGGTGGGCCCGGGGACCGGGAGCGTGCGGGGTACTGCCACCAGCGGGTGGCCGCGCTGCGCAGGCGCGGGCGCGGGTGTTGCGTGGTCGCGCCGATCGTGCTGCACGGGCGGGCCTGGGGTGAGCTGTATGTGGCGCGGCCCGTGGGGGAGCACGTCTTCGAGCGGGGTGACGCGGACTTCGCCTCCGTGCTCGCGGCCGTCGTCGCCGCGGGCATCGCTCAGACGGAGCGCCTGGAGGAGGCGCGGCGGCTCGCCTTCACGGACTCCCTGACCGGGCTCGCCAATCGGCGCGCGGTCGATCTGCGGCTCGACGAGGCCGTGGAGCGGCACCGGGTCGAGGGGGCGGTGGTCAGCCTCGTCGTGTGCGACCTGAACGGGCTCAAGCGGGTCAACGACAGCCTCGGGCACGCGGTGGGGGACCGGCTCCTCGAACGGTTCGGGTCGGTGCTCTCGCTGTGCGGGGCGATGTTGCCGGGGGCGCTGGCAGCGCGGCTCGGCGGGGACGAGTTCTGTCTGCTCTCGGTGGGGCCTTCGGCGGACGAGGTGGTGCGGGTCGCCGATGAACTGTGTGTGCGGGCGGACGAGTTGGAATTCGGGGACGGGGTCGCCTGCGGCGTGGCGTCGACCGGGGATCCGATCGGGGCCGTGCGGTCGGCTCGACGCTTGTTCCGGCTCGCGGACGCGGCCCAGTACCGGGCCAAGGCGGCGGGGGCGGCCAAGCCGGTGGTGGCGGGGCGGGAGGGCCCCGCGGGGGGCGAGGATCCGGTGATTCGGCTGGCCGATTCGGTGCGGCCCGCGGGGGCGGGTGAGCGGAGGCGCTTCCGCGGGAGGTAGGGGTGGGGTGCCCTGGGTGCCCTGGGTGCCCTGGGTGCCCTGGGTGCCAGGGGGCGTGGGGGCTGGGGCTGCACCCTCCCCGGGTGCAAGGTCGCCGTTGGCCTGCGCCGTGCCCCTCTGCCTACATCAAGGGAACCGTCGGACTGGGGCTGTGCCCACCCGTTCCGCCCTGCGGAACGATTGCCCACAGCGGTTGCGACAACGGGGGCAGGCGCGGAGGCCGCGCCCGGCGCAGCCGGCCCGCAGCCGCCTGCGGACCGGCCGTGGCACAGGCGGCCAGAAGCCCGCGGTGGGCTGGAAACGGGCGGGCGGGTGGGGTATCCCGCCGCGGAGCGGCGAAAGGGCCGACGGCCCGCAGCCGCCGACGGACCGGCCGTGGCACAGGCGGCCAGAAGCCCACGGTCGACTGGAAACGGGATGGGGGCCCCTGCTCGAGCGAAGTCGAGAGCTTGGGGGAGGGGTGGGGATCCCCGGCGCGGAGCGGTGGGGCACCCGGGGCAGACGGACTCGTGACACGAGGCGATTCAGTGCGTAGGCTCCCTGAATATGGATATGCAGACCGTGGTGCTGGGAACCACCGGCACAACCGCAGAGGACGTCGTAGCCGTCGCCCGACACAACGCCCGCGTCGAACTCGGCGAGAACGCCGTCACCGCCCTCGCCGCGGCCCGCGAGATCGTGGACGCCCTCGCGGCCAAGCCGGACCCCGTCTACGGCGTCAGCACCGGCTTCGGCGCGCTCGCCACCCGCCACATCGGCCCGGACCTCCGCGCCCAGCTGCAGCGCAACATCGTCCGCTCGCACGCGGCCGGCATGGGCCCGCGGGTGGAGCGCGAGGTCGTGCGCGCCCTGATGTTCCTGCGCCTGAAGACGGTCTGCTCGGGCCACACCGGCGTCCGCCCCGAGGTCGCGCAGACCATGGCCGACATCCTGAACGCCGGCATCACCCCGGTCGTCCACGAGTACGGCTCCCTCGGCTGCTCCGGCGACCTCGCCCCGCTCAGCCACTGCGCCCTGACCCTGATGGGCGAGGGCGAGGCGGAGGGCCCGGACGGAGAGCTGAAGCCCGCGGGCGAACTGCTCGCCGCGCACGGCATCGCCCCCGTCGAGCTGCGCGAGAAGGAAGGCCTCGCCCTCCTCAACGGCACCGACGGCATGCTCGGCATGCTGGTCATGGCCCTCGCCGACCTCGACACGCTGTACAAGTCCGCCGACGTCACCGCCGCCCTCAGCCTGGAGGCGCTGCTCGGCACCGACAAGGTCCTCGCCCCCGAGCTGCACGCGATCCGCCCGCACCCGGGCCAGTCCGCCTCGGCCGCCAACATGCTGGCCGTGCTCGCCGGTTCGGGCCTGACGGGCCATCACCAGGACGACGCGCCCCGCGTGCAGGACGCGTACTCGGTGCGCTGCGCCCCGCAGGTCGCGGGCGCGGGCCGGGACACCCTCGCGCACGCCCGTACGGTCGCCGAGCGCGAGCTGGCCTCCGCCGTCGACAACCCCGTGGTGCTGCCCGACGGCCGCGTCGAGTCCAACGGCAACTTCCACGGCGCCCCCGTGGCGTACGTCCTGGACTTCCTCGCCATCGCCGCCGCCGACCTCGGCTCGATCGCCGAGCGCCGCACCGACCGCCTCCTCGACAAGAACCGCAGCCACGGCCTGCCGCCGTTCCTCGCGGACGACGCGGGCGTCGACTCCGGCCTGATGATCGCCCAGTACACGCAGGCCGCCCTGGTCAGCGAGATGAAGCGGCTCGCCGTCCCGGCCTCCGCCGACTCCATCCCGTCCTCGGCGATGCAGGAGGACCACGTCTCCATGGGCTGGTCGGCCGCGCGCAAGCTGCGTACGGCCGTGGGCAACCTCAACCGGATCATCGCCGTGGAGCTGTACGCCGCCACCCGCGCGATCGAGCTGCGCACCGGCCTGACCCCGGCCCCCGCGAGCCGCGCCGCCATCGACGCCGTCCGCAAGGCGGGCGTCGAGGGTCCGGGCCCCGACCGCTATCTGGCCCCGGACCTGGCCGCCGCCGACACCTTCGTCCGCGAGGGCCGGCTCGTCGCGGCCGTGGAGCAGGTCACGGGACCGCTGGCCTGACCTGATCTCAGCAGTACGGCGTGTGGCCCCGCTCCGGACGTACCCGGAGTCGGGGCCACACGCCGTACGGGTCCGTCAAGGCCCGGCCGGTCCCAGGTGGGCCCGGCGAGGGCTCAGTACATCTCCGCCCGCTCCCTGCGCACCGAGTACAGGACGAACCCCGCACCCAGGCCCAGGAACGCCGTGCCACCGGCCACGTACGGAGTCGTGTCGATGCCGCCGGAGTCGGCGAGGCGGTCGTCGCTGTGGGCTGTCTCGTGCGTCGAGCTCGCCGAGTGGCGCGCGATGTCGCCGGGCGAGCCCGGTGACGCGGTCGCCTTCGCGGAGGGGACGAACCACAGGGCGCCGAGCAGGGCCCCGGCTGCGGCTGCGGTCAGCAACGGTCGACGTGCGATCACGGGAAACGGATCCCCCTTGTGGAGCTGGCGAATTGGCCGTCTGGGGCGATGCTAGTGAAAGGCGCGGGTCGCGGGAAAGCCGCGCCGGTCCCGGGCCGTACGCTCCGGCGTATGAGTACGGACGAGACATCACGCTTTGTGCGACTGCGCGTCGAATTGGTGGTCGAGGTCGAAGGACCCGAGGACCTGCGCTCCACCGCCCTCGGGCGCATCGCCCGGGACACGTACATGCCGGAGGACGAGCGGGCGCACGCCCAGGCCACGGTGAAGGAGGACGACGCGGAGGCGCTCGCCTACCTCGTGGACCCCGTGGACCTCGTCGGCGACATCCCCGGCGTGGAGCTGACCCAGGCCTCCTGGAGCAGCGAGGTGATCGACTACGACCCCGATTCGCCGGATTGGGACCCCGACGAGCATGATGACGCCGAGGACGGCGACGAGCCGTAGCCGCGGCGGGCGTACAGCGCCCCGGGAAGCGCTTTCTGAAATGGGGAGCCCCGGGCGGCAACCGCCGCCCGGGGCTCAGTCGTCTCCTGAACGCACGGCCGTCCCGGCCGCACCGCCGACGTGGCGTTCACCACATCTTCGGCAGAAATGGAACGGGATGCACCGGGCAAGGCGTTAGGCGGGGTTACGGGGGGACCCGCGGGGTCTTGGGGATTCGGCGACGATGGAGAAGCGTGTAATGACGGACAGTAAGCGGCGCAGGGGTCTGATGGCCGTGTCCGCCCTGGTCGGCGGGGTGCTTGTGCTCTCCGCCTGTAGCGACGACGGCGGCGACAAGGGCGGCTCGGGCAGCGGCAAGAAGTCGCAGAACCAGGTCGACGAGGCGGCGGCCGAGAAGACCTCGGAAGCCAAGATCGAGATCGCGCCGAAGAACGGCTCCGACAACACCGGCATCAACAAGGACGCCAAGGTCACCGTGAGCGAGGGCACGCTCACGAGTGTCGTCATGAAGGCGGAGGGCGGCGCCGCGGTCGCGGGCGACATATCCGCGGACAAGAAGAGCTGGAAGCCCAGCGGCCAGCTGGAGCGCGCCACCACCTACAAGATCGCGGTGACGGCGAAGGACTCCGAGGGCCGCAAGGCGCACGAGAACTCCTCGTTCACCACAGTCTCGAAGGCCAACAGCTTCATCGGCAGCTTCACGCCGGAGGACGGCTCGACGGTCGGCGTCGGCATGCCGGTGTCGATCAACTTCGACAAGGCGATCACGAACAAGAAGTCCGTGCAGTCCAAGATCCAGGTGTCCTCCAGCAGCGGCCAGGAGGTCGTCGGGCACTGGTTCGGCGGCAACCGCCTGGACTTCCGCCCCCAGGACTACTGGAAGGGCAACTCCACGGTCACCCTGAAGCTGAACCTCGACGGCGTCGAGGGCGCGGAGGGTGTCTACGGCGTCCAGCAGAAGACGGTCACCTTCAAGATCGGCCGCAACCAGGTCTCGGTCGTGGACGCCAAGACCAAGCAGATGAAGATCATGCGGGACGGCAAGGTCGTCAAGACCATCCCGATCTCCGCGGGCTCGCCGGAGAACAAGACGTACAACGGCAAGATGGTGATCTCCGAGAAGTTCAAGGAGACCCGGATGAACGGCGCCACCGTCGGCTTCACGGACAACGACGGCAAGGGCGAGTACGACATCAAGGACGTGCCGCACGCCATGCGCCTGTCCTCCTCCGGCACCTTCATCCACGGCAACTACTGGGGCTCGCCGTCGATCTTCGGCAACGCGAACACCAGCCACGGCTGCATCGGCCTTCAGGACGCCAAGGGCGCGGGCGACAAGTCGAAGCCCGGTGCCTGGTTCTTCAACAACTCGATCACCGGTGACGTCGTGGACGTCCGCAACACCGGCGACAAGACGATCGCTCCGGACAACGGCCTCAACGGCTGGAACATGAGCTGGGCGCAGTGGAAGGCGGGCTCCGCCGTCTGACCGGCGCACCCCTTTCGCCCACGCGCAGTGGCCCGCACCCCACCGGGGTGCGGGCCATCGTCGTGTCCGTGGTGTTGCGGCACCATGTTGAACCGGCCAACAACACCAACTAATCACTTCTGTCTCATAGTTGAGCAGATATCGTCCCCCTCGACATACTGCGTGACTCAGTGCTTTCACCTTGAGGGGGAAACTTGCTCAGACAAGTACAGAAAGCGAAGAGACCGGTCGCAGCGCGGCGTGCGGCCGCTGCCGCCGTCGCCACCGCCGCGGCCGTGGCACTCGCGGCGGGCATGACCAGCCCGGCGCAGGCCGACCCGGACGCGGCCCGCCAGGGCCGCACGACAGGCACCGCGGCCGACGAGGTCAGGGTGCCGGTACGCCACCACGTCACCCTGCTCACCGGCGACCGCGTCACCCTCGACAGCTCGGGGCGCCCCATCGCGTTCGACCCCGCGAAGGGCCGTGAGCGGATACCCGTGCGGACCACCCAGCGGGACGGCCACATCCTCGTCGTACCGGCGGACGCCCAGCGTCTGATCGCCGACGGCACGCTCGACCAGCGTCTGTTCGACGTCACCGAGCTGAGCAAGAAGGCCAACCGCACCGCACAGAAGCAGGGCCTGAAGGTCATCGTCGGCTACAAGGGCGCGGCGGGCGCGGCCAGGGCCGAGGTGCGCGACGCGGGCGGAACCAAGCTCCGCCGCACCCTGAAGACCCTCAACGCCGACGCGGTCCAGACCCCCAAGCGGGACGCCGCCGAGCTGTGGCAGGCCCTGACGGCCGAGCGGGACGGCGCGCGCACGACCGCCGCGGGCATCAGCCGCGTCTGGCTCGACGGGGTGCGCAAGGCCAGCCTGGACAAGTCCGTGAAGCAGATCGGCGCCCCGAAGGCCTGGGAGGCCGGGTACGACGGCAAGGGCGTCAAGATCGCCGTCCTGGACACCGGTGTCGACGCGACTCACCCCGACCTGAAGGAGCAGGTCGTCGGGGACAAGAACTTCACGCCCTCGCCGGACACCAAGGACCGCGTCGGGCACGGCACGCACGTCGCGTCCATCGCGGCGGGCACCGGCGCCAAGAACGCCGCGTACAAGGGCGTGGCGCCCGGCGCCAAGGTCCTCAGCGGCAAGGTCCTCGGGGACACCGGCTCCGGCGACGACTCGGGCATCATCGCGGGCATCGACTGGGCCGCGGCCGAGGGCGCGGACGTCGTGAACCTCAGCCTCGGCGGCGGTGACACCCCGGGTGTCGACCCGCTGGAGGCCGCGGTCAACAAGGTCTCCGCCGACAAGGGCATCCTCTTCGCCATCGCCGCGGGGAACGACGGCTCGCCCCGCTCGGTCGGCTCGCCCGGCAGCGCGGACGCGGCGCTGACCGTCGGCGCGGTCGACGACAACGACAAGCTGGCGCCCTTCTCCAGCCAGGGCCCGCGCGTCGGGGACGGCGCCATCAAGCCGGACGTGACCGCGCCCGGCGTCGGCATCACGGCGGCCGCCGCGCCCGGCAGCGAGATCGAGAAGGAGGTCGGCCAGAAGCCCGAGGGCTATCTGACGATCTCCGGTACGTCGATGGCGACCCCGCACGCCGCGGGCGCCGCCGCCCTGCTCAAGCAGCAGCACCCCGACTGGAAGCAGCCGGAGCTCAAGGGCGCCCTCACCGCGTCCACCAAGGGCGGCAAGTACACGGCGTTCCAGCAGGGTTCGGGCCGCATCGCCGTCGACCGGGCCATCAAGCAGACGGTGATCGCCGACCCGGTGTCGGTCAGCTTCGGCACCCAGCTGTGGCCGCACACCGACGACAAGCCGGTCACCAAGAAGGTCACCTATCGCAACCTCGGCAAGGACGAGGTCACCCTCGACCTCACCGCCGAGTCCCTCGACCCGAAGGGCAATCCCGCGCCGGACGGGTTCTTCACGCTCGGCGCGAAGAAGGTCACCGTCCCCGCGGGCGGCACGGCCTCCGTGGATGTCACGGCCGACACGCGCCTCGGCGGGACGGTCGACGGCGCCTACTCCGCGTACATCGTGGCGAACGGCGGCGGCCAGAGCGTCCGCACCGCCGCCGCGGTCGACCGCGAGGTCGAGTCGTACGACCTGACGGTCAAGCACATCGGCCGCGACGGACAGCCCGCGAAGCACTACAACACCTCGCTCGTCGGCCTCTCCGGGCTCGCCGAGGATCAGTTCGTCCCGGTGTTCGACGAGTCCGGGACCGCCAAGGTCCGGGTGCCCAAGGGCGGTTACGTCCTGGACGCCGGTGTCCTCGTCGACCCGCGGGACTTCACCAAGGGCGCCGACTGGATCGCGCAGCCGAAGCTCGACGTCACCAAGGACGCGACGCTGACGGTGGACGCCCGCACCGCCAAGCCGGTCGACATCAGCGTGCCGTCGTCCGCCGCGAAGTCCGTGTTCGCCTCGCCCAGCTACGAGATCACCGCGGGCGGCAACGGCTACGGCTTCGGCTGGTGGCTGGACTCCTACACCGGTCTGCGCAGCGCGCACCTCGGCCCGCAGGTCACCGACGGCTCGCTGCTGCAGAAGTGGGAGGGGCACTGGACGAAGGGCGAGAAGGCGCAGTACAGCACCGTCGCCGGCGGCCCCGTGAAGAAGCTCGCGACCGGCTTCACGCGTGAGTACAAGGACGCCGACCTCGCCACCGTGAAGGCGGGCCTCGGCGCGTCCTCCAGCGGCAAGCAGGCCACGGTCACCGGCTACGGCCGCCTCCCCGGCAGCTTCAGCGCCACCGGCTTCAGCGCCCCGCAGAAGGCGCCGAGCACCCGCACCCTGTACGTCTCCACGGACGACAAGGTCAAGTGGGGCCTGGAGTACGAGCAGCGCGGCGGCGTCGGCGATGACGGCTGGCCGATCATCGACGCGCAGTACACGCTGGGCAAGCCGCAGACGTTCGCCGCGGGCAAGACGTACACCAAGACGTTCAACACGGCCGTCATCGGGCCGCGCGTCGGCGGTGAGTTCGGCGTCGTGCGCGACGGCGACAAGCTCAGGGGCTATCTGCCGGTGTTCGCCGACGGCAAGACCCACGCGGGCGGCTCGCTCTACACCTCGGTGAAGACGACGCTGACCCGCGACGGCACCCAGGTCGGCACCAACGACGACCCGCTGACCGGCGAAAAGCCGTTCACGGTCCCCGCCGGTGACGCCGAGTACAAGCTGTCGACGTCCGTGAAGCGTTCGGTGGCCGTGTCCGCGGCCTCCACGCGGGTCGACGCGAGCTGGACGTTCCGCTCCAAGAAGACCGCCTCCGCCACGAAGCTGCCCGTCTCCGGCGTGCGCGTCGACGCGGCGGTCGGCCTCGACAGCCGGGCCCCCGCGGGCGCCAAGCAGTCGGTGCCGCTGAAGGTCACGGGCGCGGCGGCCGGGAACAACCTCAAGTCGCTCCACTTCTACGTGAGTTACGACTACGGCCAGCACTGGGGGGACCCGCTGAAGGTCACCGACGGCAAGGTCGAGGTCAAGAACCCGGAGAAGGGCAAGGGGATCTCGTTCCACGCCAAGATCACGGACAAGAAGGGCAACAAGTCCACGATCTCGATCTACAACGCGTACTACGGGAAGTGACCTTCCCGCCGGGGGAACCCACCTGATTCCCGCGGACAGTTGAAGGAGTGTGAGGAGCGGCTCCCGGGGCCCGACAGGCCCCGGGAGCCGCTTCCCGTTTTCCGGAACACACTTCGACGGCAGGGGGAATCTTGCGACAGCACAGGAAGAAGGCGTACGCGGCCGTGGTCGCCGCGCTGCTCGCGGCGGGGGTGGTCGGGCCCGCGTCGGCGGGAGCGGACGGCGGGGCACAGCCCCGGGGCCACCAACGGGCGTCCGGGCAGGCCGGGGCCGTGCACCGGCTGACCCTCGTCACCGGCGACCGGGTCACCGTCGACGGCAGGGGCCGCCTGGTCGGCTTCGTGCCGGCCGAGGGGCGCGAGCGCATCCCCGTGAGCACCAGGACCGTGCGGGGGCACGCCCTCGTCCTGCCGTACGACGCCGAGCGGCTCATCGCCGACGGCAAGGTCGACCAGCGGCTCTTCGACGTGTCGGAGCTGACGAGCCGGGCGAACCGGCGGGCCCAGGGCGAGGGCCTGAAGCTGATCGTCGGCTACGAGGGCAGCGCGCGCGGCGCCAGGGCCGGGGTCCGCGCGGCGGGCGACACCGCCGTCCGCCGCACCCTTTCGTCCCTGAACGCGGACGCCGTGACCACCCCGAAGCGGGACGCGGCGGCCCTCTGGAAGACCCTCACCGGCAAGCGCGGCACCGCGTCCGGCGTCAGCCGCGTCTGGCTGGACGGGACGCGGAGGGCGAGCCTGGACAAGAGCGTCCGGCAGATCGGCGCCCCGAAGGCGTGGGGCGCCGGGTACGACGGCAGGGGCGTCAGGATCGCCGTCCTGGACACCGGCGTCGACGCCACGCACCCGGACCTGAAGGGGCAGGTCGTCGGGGCCAGGAACTTCACGCCCTCGCCGGACACCGAGGACCGCGTCGGGCACGGCACGCACGTCGCGTCCACGGCGGCCGGTACGGGGGCGAAGTCGGGCGGGACGTTCAAGGGCGTCGCACCGGGCGCGAGGGTCCTGAACGGCAAGGTCCTGGACGACGACGGCAGGGGCAGCGACTCCGGGATCGTCGCGGGCATGGAGTGGGCGGCCGCGCAGGGCGCCGACATCGTGAACCTGAGCCTCGGCGGCGCCGACGACATCGGCGTCGACCCGCTGGAGGAGGCCGTCAACACGATCTCCGCCGAGAAGGGCGTCCTGTTCGCCGTCGCGGCGGGCAACGAGGGCTACCGCGGCTCCATCGACTCACCGGGCAGCGCGGACGCGGCGCTCACCGTCGGCGCGGTCGACGGCAAGGACAAGCTCGCGGGCTTCTCCAGCCAAGGGCCGCGCGCCGGTGACGGCGCGGTCAAGCCCGACGTGACCGCGCCCGGCGTCGGCATCACGGCCGCCGCGGCCCCCGGCAGCGAGATCGAGAAGGAGGTCGGCCAGAAGCCCGAGGGCTATCTGACGATCTCCGGTACGTCGATGGCGACCCCGCACGTCGCGGGCGCCGCCGCCCTGCTCAAGCAGCGGCACCCCGACTGGACGGCGGCCGACCTCAAGCGGGCCCTGACGTCGTCCGCCTCGTCTGCCTCGTCCGCCTCGTTCGCGAAGGGCGGCACGTACACGCCGTACCAGCAGGGCTCCGGGCGCGTCGCCGTCGACAGGGCCGTCGGGCAGACGGTGGTCGCCGACCCGGTGTCGCTGAACCTCGGCGCCCCGAAGTGGCCGCACACCGACGACAAGCCGGTCACCAGGAAGGTGACGTACAGGAACCTCGGTACGAAGGACGTCACCCTCGACCTCTCGGTGACCGCCACCGACCCGAAGGGGCGTCCGGCCCCGCGCGGCTTCTACACGCTCGGCGCCAAGAAGGTGACGGTGCCCGCGGGCGGGCGCGCGGCGGTCGCCCTGACGGCCCGCACCAGGCTCGGCGGAGCGGGGCACGGCACCTACTCCGCGTACGTCGTGGCGAAGGGCGACGGCCAGTCCGTGCGCACGGCCGCCGTGGTGCAGCGCGAGGGGGAGACGTTCGACGTGACGCTCAAGTACGTCGGGCGGGACGGCAAGCCCGCGCGGTTCTACTCGTCCGGCCTCCTCGGCCTGAGCGGGCCCGCCGCTGACGCGGACTTCGAGGTCCACGACGTCTCCGGAACGGTCGAGCTCCGGGTGCCCAGGGGCGGTTACCTCCTCGACGCCAAGATCTACCAGGACCCGCAGGACGCCGCGAAGGGCGTCGACTGGCTCGCCCGGCCGAAGCTGGACGTCACCAAGGACATGACGCTGACGGTGGACGCGCGGAGGGCCGAGCCGGTGGACATCACGGTGCCCGACAGGCACGCCAGGCAGGTGTCCGGCTTTCTCCAGCTCGTCCTGCCCGACGACATGGGCTCGGGAGTGAACGTCGACTCCTTCGCCGAGGTGCGCACCGCGCACCTGGGCCCCGCGGTCACGGACGGCTCCCTGCACCAGCAGTGGTCCGGGCACTGGATCAAGGGTGACGACGAGCAGTACGACATCCTCGTCGGCGGCAGGGCCGACCGGCTCGCGACCGGCTACACCAAGCACTACGAGGCCCGCGAACTCGCCACGGTGAAGATGCGTCTGGGGGCGTCGGCCCAGGGCAAGAAGGGCGTCGCCGGCGTCCACGGGTGGCTGCCCGACGGCAGCGGGATCGCCTCCGGCTGGAGTGTGCCGCAGCGCGCCCACAGCACCCGTACGTTCCACCTGTCCACCGCGGACAAGGTGGCGTGGGACTCGGTCTTCGACCAGCTCGTCGAGAACGAGAACGGCGACCTGGCCTCCGAGGCGACGTACTTCCTCTTCGCGCCGGAGACGTTCAGGGCGGGCAGGACCTACACGAAGGCGTTCAACACGGCCGTGTTCGGGCCGCGCCTCGGGCACGACCACGGGATCTCCCGCGAGGGCGACAGGATCACCGGTCACGTGCCGGTGGTCTCCGACGGCGAGGGGCACGAGGGCGGGTCGGTCTTCTCCTCGGTGCGGACGACCCTCTACCGCGACGGCCGCAGGATCGCCACGAACAGGGACCCGCTCTCCGGTGACGAGTCCTTCAAGGTCCCCGCGGCGGCCGCCGACTACCGCCTGACCACGTCCGTACGGCGGGACCCGCGCGTCGCGCCCGTCTCCTCGCGCGTCGACGCGAGCTGGACGTTCCGCTCCCAGAAGGCGAGCGGCGAGGTCCGGCTGCCCGCCTCCACGGTCCGCTTCACGCCGAAGGTGGGCCTGGACAGCCGGGTACCCGCCGGGGTCACCCAGTCCGTTCCCGTGACGGTCCAGGGCAGCGCCGCGGGCGGGAACCTCAAGTCCCTTGCCGTGTACGTCTCCCACGACCGGGGCCGCACCTGGAAGAAGGCGACGGTCCGCGACGGCCGGATCCCCGTGCGGAACCCGGCCGCGGGCAAGTCGGTGTCCTTCCGCGCCGAGGTCGAGGACAAGAAGGGGAACAGGGCGACGGTGACGATCCGCGACGCGTACATCGGGAAGTAGCCGGTTCTAGGCCTCCGCCCGGTTCTAGGCCTCCGCCCGGTCCTGGTCCTCCGCCCGGGTCCTAGTCCTCCGCCTGGTCCTGATCCTCCGCTCCGCGGCGCCCCGCACCGAACGGGCTGTCGATCAGATAGCGCCAGTACCCGTCGGCGCCCCGGCGCGCCACGTCCGTGGCGGTGGCCGCCACCTTCCCGCCGATCTCCCAGTCGACGAGCAGGAGCGCGATGTCGTCCACGACGTGCACGCGCCGCGGCGTCACGGAGATGGGCAGGCCGAGGGCGAGGAACGGGGCGTTCTGCGCGGCGATGGCGTCGGCGCCGCGCACGGGGGCACCCGACTCGGGGACGAAACAGGCCCCGGGTTCGTACAGCTCACGGACGGCGTCGGCGTCGCCGCTGTTGAACCGCTCGGCGAACGCCGTCGGGACGTCCTCGGGGCGCTGGGGCAGGATGAAAGTGCTCATGACCGGCACAGTAGGAGGCGCGCCCGTGGCTCACCGAACGGTAAGGCAGGCATCCCCGGCCCCCGGGGAGCCGCGCCCCGGCCTGCCCGACGACCCCCGCGCCCGCGTCACCGCGCCCTCCGCCGAGTGCCCCGTCGAGGTCACCCTTGCGGCGCTGCGGGGGCGCTGGACGACGCTCCTGGTCCGCGAGTTGCTCACAGGTGACGTGTACGCGTACAGCGAACTGGCCTCCGCCCTCCCGCAGTTGTCCGACAAAGTACTTGTGGAGCGGTTGACCCAGCTGACCGACGCCGGGGTCGTCCGGCGCACGCGGACGCCCGGCTGGCCGCCCGCCGTCACCTATGAGCTGACTTCGCACGGCCGGGAGTTGGGTCAAGTCCTGCAAGCACTCTGGGACTGGGGCGCCAAGGCCCCGGCCGCCAGGGAGTAAGGAAGCCGTCGCCCCATGAGCGCCCACACCGTCGAGTACATCCGCTACCGCGTCCCCGAGGACCGCGCCGCCGAGTTCCTCGCCGCGTACACCCTCGCCGCCGTCCCGCTGGCCGCCGCGCCGCAGTGCGTGGACTACGAACTCACGCGCTGCGAGGAGGACTTCGAGCACTTCATCCTGCGCATCACCTGGACGTCCACGAAAGACCACCTGGAGGGCTTCAGATCCTCCCAGCAGTTCCAGGACTTCTTCGCGCACATCCGTCCCTACGTCGAGAACATCGAGGAGATGCGGCACTACACGCCGACGTCCGTGCGCGGGTCCGGCGCCTCCACGCCGACGCTGTACGCGTGGGCGGGCGGCGCGGAGCGCTTCGACCGCCTCACCGAGGTCTTCTACGAGAAGGTGCTCGCCGACGACCTGCTCGCGCCGGTCTTCGCGGGCCTCGCGCCCGAGCACGCCGCGCACGTCGCGCAGTGGCTCGGCGAGGTCTTCGGCGGCCCCGCGGCGTACTCGAAGGAGAACGGCGGCGACGGCGCCCACGCCCACATGGTCGGCAAGCACGTCGGCAAGGGCATCACGGAGCCCCAGCGGCGCCGCTGGGTGAACCTCATCCAGGACGCGGCGGACGAGGCGGGCCTGCCGACGGACGCGGAGTTCCGCTCGGCGTTCCTCGCGTACGTCGAGTGGGGCACGCGGCTCGCGGTCTACTTCTCGGGCCCGGACGCGGCCCGCCCCGCCAGCCAGCCGGTGCCGCTGTGGAACTGGGGGGCGGCGCCGCCGTACCAGCCCTGATCCCTCGGTCGGGGAACGAGCGGGCGGGCGCGGGCGCGCGGCGGGTACCGTGAAGACGGGCCCGCCGCGCGGCCGGGCACCATACACGCGCAAGGGAGTCGCAGCATGAGTGCGCAGCCGATTGAGCCGTACAGGTCGACAGTCACGTACGACGAACTCCGTGCCCTCGCTGACGGCATAGTGACTGAGGCGGATCGGCGTGGCATGCGTGTGCGGGCAGACATCAGCGAGCAGGGGATCAAAGTCCACATGATGAGTCCGTCCAACCCTCACGCGGACATCGTGCAGGAGGTCGTCTTCCAGGTTCGCTCGCAGGACGCTGACGCCATCGCTCCCGTCGAGAACCGCGTGCATCACCCCGGGCTCGGCCTGTGCCGCACAGCAGACCTCATGATTCTGACGACGGATGCCCGTCAGCGGCAGACCGACGACTTCGCGACCTTCGCCCCCGACGTGGCCGTGGCCGTAGAGGTAATTTCCCCCTCGAACCCCGGCAACGACTACATCACCAAGCTCCGCGACTACCCCCGCATGGGCGTTCCCGTCTACGTGATCATCGACCCCCGGGACGGCACGGTCACCGTGCACTCAGGCCCCGACTCGGCCAGTGGCGAGCCCCGGTACGCCGACAACCCGCGCCGCTACAAGTTCGGCGACGCCGTCCCGATGGGCGCGTGGACCATCGAAACCGCGAAGTTCCCCCGGTACCGCGTCTGACCCGCCGGACGGCCGCCCGCCGGAGGGCCTACGGGACCCTCCGGCGCTCCGGATCCACCGCGTCCACACCCCAGCTCGCCAGCAGCTGCAAGCCCTCCGCCGACGGCGACCCCGGCTCCGCGTGGTACGTCACCAGCGTCTGTTCGTAGTCGTCGGGCAGGCGCATGGACTCGAACGACAGGGTCAGCTCGCCGACCAGGGGGTGGCGCAGGCGCTTGACGCCGTGGCCCTTCTCGCGCACGTCGTGCTCGGCCCACAGCCGCCTGAACTCCTCGCTCTTCACGGAGAGTTCGCCCACCAGGGCGGAAAGCAGCGGGTCGTTCGGATAGCAGCCCGCCTCCATCCGCAGGAAGCTGACCATGTCCGAGGCCTTCTGCTGCCAGGTCTCGTCGAACAGCGTCCGCATGTCCTCGCTCAGGAACGTGAGCCGCGCCCAGTTCCGCTCCTCGGGCGGAAGCAGCCCCCAGTCGCCGAAGAGCGCGGCCGCCAGCCTGTTCCAGCCGAGGATCTCCGAGCGCCGCCCGAGGGCGTAGGCGGGGACGCCGTCCATGGCGTCCATCAGGTGCTGCACCGCGGGCCGCAGGTGCTGGGGCCGTGTCGCCTTCTTCTTCTTGTGGGCGGTCGGCCGCGCCAGGTGCGTGAGGTGCGCGTGCTCGGCGTCGCTCAGGCGCAGGGCGCGCGCGATGGAGTCCAGGACCTCGCCCGAGACGTTGCGGCCGTTGCCCTGCTCGAGGCGGGTGTAGTACGCCACCGACACCCCGGCGAGCTGCGCCAGCTCCTCGCGCCTGAGCCCCGGCACCCGCCGGTGCCGCCCGAAGCTGGGCAGGCCGACGTCGTGCGGCTGCAGCCGGGCCCTGCGGGTGCGCAGGAACTCGCTCAGCTCGGCGCGCGGGTCGAGGGTCTCCGGCTGCCGCCGGGGGGTGGGCGCGTTGTCGTCCATGATGTCCAGTATTCCGTCTCGCCGGCGCGGGAGCCTGACACTGCCAGTGGTAGGCAGGGCAGGGGTACGACGGCCCGTGGTAGGCCTGCCGGACGTACGCGCAATGGAGGGCTGGGTAGGTCTTCGCGCAGGTGACAGCGTCGATGGCATGACCGCACAGACCACGAACGTCCCCGCTTACGCAGCCCCCGCGGCAGGCGCCCCGCTGGCGCGCACCACGATCGAGCGCCGCGCCGTCGGCGCGTCCGACGTCCTGATCGACGTCAAGTACGCCGGCATCTGCCACTCCGACATCCACCAGGCCCGCGACGGCTGGGGCGAGGGCATCTTCCCGATGGTGCCCGGCCACGAGATCGCCGGTGTGGTGGCGGAGGTCGGCGCCGACGTCACGAAGTTCAGGGTCGGCGACCGCGTCGGTGTCGGCTGCATGGTCGACTCCTGCCGCGAGTGCGAGAACTGCAAGGCGGGCCTCGAGCAGTACTGCGCCCAGGGCAACATCCAGACGTACAACGCCCTCGACAAGGAGGGCAGGCCCACCTACGGCGGCTACTCCACCCGCATCGTCGTCGACGAGGCCTTCACCCTCCGCATCCCCGACGGCCTCTCCCTGGACGTCGCCGCGCCGCTGCTGTGCGCGGGCATCACCACGTACTCCCCGCTGGCCCACTGGAACGCGGGCCCCGGCAAGAAGGTCGCCGTCGTCGGGCTCGGCGGCCTCGGCCACATGGCCGTCAAGATCGCGCACGCCATGGGCGCCGAGGTGACCGTCCTCTCGCAGTCCCTGCGCAAGAAGGACGACGGCCTGCGCCTCGGCGCCGACCACTACTACGCGACCAGCGACGACGCCACCTTCGAGCAGCTCGCGGGCAGCCTCGACCTGGTCGTCTCCACGGTGTCGGCGCCGCTGCCCCTGGACAAGTACCTCGGCCTGCTGAAGACGGACGGCGCGTTCGTGAACGTGGGCGCCCCCGAGGAGCCCGTGTCGCTGAACCTCTTCTCCCTGATCCTCGGCCGCAGGAGCCTCGCGGGCTCCGGCATCGGCGGCATCCAGGAGACCCAGGAGATGCTGGACTTCTGCGCCGAGCACGGCCTGGGCGCGGAGATCGAGCTGATCTCGGCCGAGCAGATCAACGAGGCGTACGAGCGGGTGCTCGCGAGCGACGTGCGCTACCGCTTCGTGATCGACGCGGCGACGATCTGACCTGGTGGGACGGCCCGGCCTGGGGGCCGGCGGCCTGGGGGCCGGCGGCCTGGGGCGTACGCGCCACCGCCGCCCCCTGACCGGATTTCGCCTGGGACCAGGGGCCTAGGGCGCAATGCGCAGGGCGCGCCGAACCGCTGACCGATGTCGGCCCGGACGCCCGGACATAACGTGGTCGATGTCAGGTACACAGGTCGAACACGGCAAGTCCGAGGAGGTCCGCACGATGACCATCGAGCTGAACCACACGATTGTGGCGGCCACGGACAAGAAGGCGTCCGCGCAGTTCCTCGCCGACATCCTGGGTCTCGAAGTCAGCCCGCAGTACGGTCCGTTCATCCCCGTGGAGATCCCCAACGGCGTCACCCTCGACTACTACGAGGGCGACGGCGGCCCGCTGGTCCCGCAGCACTACGCGTTCCTGGTCTCCGAGGACGAGTTCGACGCGATCTTCGGCCGCATCAAGGAGCGGGGCTTGACCTACTGGGCGGACCCGTACCACACGCAGGAGAACCAGATCAACACGAACGACGGCGGCCGCGGGGTGTACTGGGACGACCCGGACGGCCACAAGCTGGAGATCATCACGAGGGCGTACGGATCGGGGGAGTAGCTCCGCGAGGCGGCGTGACGCGGCCTCACGCCTCTCTACCGCCTCACGCACCGCCCTCGCCTCACGCCTCGCCGTCGCGGAGGAACCCGAGGACCAGAGGCGTGGCGACCTCCGCGAACTCCTCGAAATAGGCGTGCCGCGCGCCCGGGACGAGCCGCATCCGGGCGTCCGGCAGGCGCTGCGTGAGCAGGGGCGCGTTGGCGGTGGGGTTGAAGGTGTCGTCGCCGCCGTGCACGACGAGGGTCGGCGCCTTGATCCTGACGAGCGCGTCCCACGCGTCGTGCCGGGCGCTGGCCCGCAGATGGCGGCGGCGGGCGTGCGCGGGCATGGAGGGATCGCCGAGGGTCCCGAACTCCCGCCGCCCGCCCGCCTCCTGGGCGGCGATCCAGGCGGGCGTGTACATCAGCTCGAGCAGCACCCGCCGCGCCGCCTCCGGATCGCCCTGCGCGAGCGCCCGCCGCACCTCGGGCCCGCGCTCGACACCGTGCGGCGCCCCCGGCGACGTGCACCCGAGCACGAGCCGCCCCACCCGCTCCGGAAACTCAGCGGCGAACCACTGCGCGACCCGCCCACCCATCGACGTCCCGTACACATGCGCCCGCCCGATCCCCGCGTCATCGAGCACGGCGACGACATCCTCGGCGAACCCCCGCGTGCTGTAGGAGTCGGTGTCGGGCCGATCACTGTCCCCCGTACCCCGCCAGTCCACCGTGACCACGGTGAACACGGCGGCGAAGTCCTCGACCACCGGGTCCCACCAGTGCCGACTGTTGGACTGCCCGCTCAACAACACCAACGGCTCACCGGAGCCACGGAGTTCGTAGGACAGGGCGGTGCCGTCGGGGGCGTAGGCGTGGGGCATGGGGGTCCTTGGCGGGGGCTGCACGGGGGGACGGACGCGTACGGGTACGTATGCGATCGAACGATACGTTGCAGGGACCATCCCGCTGCGCTGCGGCGTCCTCCGTCAGACGGCGACGCCAGGTATCAGCGCCACCAGCCCGGACAGGAAGCTGCCTACCGCTGCCAGGGTGACCACGGCGGCCTTGCCGTCCGAGAAGAGCCCGGAGCAGAACTCGCGCACGCGCCGCCGGAGGATCAGCATCTTGAGCTTCTGCCAGCGGTGCTGATGGATGTGGCAGCCCATGAGGATGCCGGTCGCGTTGTTGCGGCAGCCGTCCTTCCGCCCTCGGACCGGGGCTCCGCAGGTCACCGGCGCTTGGAAGAAGGACCAGAGGACGACCACGGCGGACAGTGTGATGATCACTGCCGGGCCCGCTGCCTCGTTGACCCACGCGGCGATGAGCAGGGCGCCCGCCAGGACGCCCCACCACTGCCCCAAGCCACCGAGCTGCTTGCTTCTTGCCCCCGAAGTCGCCATGCCTGTAATCGTGGCGATCGGCTCGGTGATTCATGCGGCAAGCGGACCGCGTGACCGAAAATCGTCCGGTCGACAGGTTCAGCCGTCGGCCGGGGCGATTCCCGTCGGGCAGGAGACGCCCCAGTTGGTCTCGAAGGGGTCGCCCAGCTTGACGCCCGTGCCGCCGATGCCGCAGTAGCCGTCGGGGTTCTTGTCCAGGTACTGCTGGTGGTAGGCCTCGGCCGGCCAGAAGGTGCGGTCGGCCGCCGGGAGGACCGTGGTGGTGATCTCGCTGTGGCCCGCTGCCGTGAGGACCTGCTGGTAGGCGTCGCGGGAGGCCGTGGCGGTGGTCTCCTGGGCGGGGGTGTGGGTGTAGATCGCGGAGCGGTACTGGGTGCCCACGTCGTTGCCCTGGCGGAAGCCCTGGGTGGGGTTGTGGGACTCCCAGAAGAGCTTCAGCAGTTCGGCGTACGTGACCTTCTCGGGGTCGAAGACGACGCGCACGACCTCCGTGTGGCCGGTCAGGCCGGAGCAGACCTCTTCGTAGGAGGGGTTCTGCGTGTAGCCGCCCTGGTAGCCGACGAGGGTCGTCCAGACGCCGTCGGTCTGCCAGAACTTGCGCTCGGCGCCCCAGAAGCAGCCCAGGCCGAAGTCCGCGACCTCCAGGCCGTCGGGGTAGGGGCCGAGCAGGGCGTTGCCGAGCACCGTGTGCCGGGAGGGGACCTCGAACTCGGGCGTCTCGCGGCCCTTCAGGGCTTCCTCGGGGGTGGGGAGGACGGGCGTGCGGCCGAAGATCATGAGGGTTCACTCCTTGTGGCGGGGTGGGGCGGGGTGGGGCGGGGCGCGTCACTGGAACGCCGGGGTCGGGCCCCGCATTCCTGCCGGTCAGCGCGGCAGCGTCGCGGGGCTGCCGCCGTTGGCCTCGTAGCCCGCGACGGCCAGGGCACGGTAGACCGCGTAGTCCGCGGCCGGGTCGGGGGACAGGGTCCAGGGGAGGGCGCCGACGTGGCCGTCGACGTGGATCAGCTGGTCCATGGCCTCGCCCCAGCGCTCGCAGCGCACCAGGAAGAAGACCAGGAGATGGCGGACGTGGGCCAGCATCGGGTCGTCCGGGCGGGCGGAGTGCACCGCGAACTTGGCGCCCTCGATCGCCTTGGTGACGACCTCGCTCTGGTAGAACCCCCGCACCAGGTTGACCTCGGGCAGGTGCTCGTACACCGCGAACAGGGGGAGCGCGGAGAGCAGGGAGCCCTTGGGGGCGCGGGCCGCCGCGGCCTCCGCGAAGGAGTACGCCTCCTCGCGGGTGCCGTGCCACTTCTCGCACCAGTAGTGCAGCGCCGCCAGATGCGCCCCCATGTGGGCCGGGGCGCGGTCCAGGATCTTCAGCCACAGCTGCTCGAAGTCCGCGCGCGGATAGGCCATGCCGCGGGCGATCGACAACTCGACGATGTACGGAATCGGGTCGCCGGGGGAGAGGAGTGCCGCCTGCCCGCAGGCCTCCTTCGCCTCCTCCAGGATGATCCGGAACTCGTCCGTCCCGGCCGTCGAGGACCGCCACGCCTGCTGCACCAGAAACTCCGCGTGCACGGCCGCGCCACCCGCGTCCTTCGGCGCCTCCGCACGCCACACCCGCAGCCACTGCCCGCCCGGGTTGTCGCTCACCCCGCCCGGCCGCTGCGCCAGCTCCAGGGACGCCGCGCCCGCGAACGCCTGCACGCGCTGCCACCGCTGCTCACCGTGCACCTCTGTCCCGGCGAGCAGCTGCGACGCGGCACGCCAGTCCTGCGTGCGCTGCACCAGGTCGAGGACCTCGATCAGGTCCGGGTCCGGTCCCGGCATGCGGATGTCCAGCTCCTCCTGGCGTGCGAAGCCGTAGTTCGCCGGGTCCGCCGCGTCCGGCGCGCCCGGGTGCACCTGGCGGATTCCGCCGCGCCTGCGCAGCAGGACCGGCCCGAGCACCGCCCCGATCATGACCACTGCCATCAGGACCCAGAGAATCTCCATACGTACAAGCGAACCAGACGCCGGTGACAATTGGCCAACGTGGCCGTCCCCGCCGGTCAACCCGCGCCGCCCGACCCGGGCCACCCCTCGCCCCGCCCGGCCCCCGGGGCCGCGCCGCATTACGCTCAGGCCGCATGAGTGACTCGCACAGCAGCCAGAATTTCGAGACCGTCGCCATTCACGCGGGCAACACCGCCGACCCGCTCACCGGCGCCGTCGTCCCGCCCATCTACCAGGTGTCCACGTACAAGCAGGACGGAGTCGGCGGACTCCGCGGCGGCTACGAGTACAGCCGCAGCGCCAACCCGACGCGCACCGCCCTGGAGGAGAACCTCGCCGCCCTGGAAGGCGGCCGCCGCGGCCTCGCCTTCGCCTCCGGCCTCGCCGCCGAGGACTGCCTGCTGCGTACGCTGCTCGGCCCCGGCGACCACGTCGTCATCCCCAATGACGCGTACGGCGGTACGTTCCGCCTGTTCGCCAAGGTCGTCTCGCGCTGGGGCGTGGAGTGGTCGGTCGCCGACACCTCCGACCCGGAGTCGGTGCGGGCCGCGCTCACGCCGCGTACCAAGGCCGTGTGGGTGGAGACCCCCTCCAACCCGCTGCTCGGCATCACCGACATCGAGGCCGTCGCCCAGATCGCCCGCGAGGCCGAGGCGAAGCTCGTCGTCGACAACACCTTCGCCAGCCCTTATCTGCAGCAGCCGCTCGCCCTCGGCGCGGACGTCGTCGTGCACTCCATGACGAAGTACATGGGCGGGCACTCCGACGTCGTCGGCGGCGCGCTCGTCGTCAACGACGCCGGACTCGGCGAGGAGTTGGCGTTCCACCAGAACGCGATGGGGGCCGTCGCCGGGCCCTTCGACTCCTGGCTCGTCCTGCGGGGCATCAAGACGCTGGCCGTCCGCATGGACCGGCACAGCGAGAACGCCGAGCGCGTCGTCGAGATGCTCACGCGGCACGCGCGCGTGACCAAGGTGCTGTACCCGGGGCTCGCCTCGCACCCCGGGCACGAGGTCGCCGCCAAGCAGATGAAGTCCTTCGGCGGGATGGTGTCCTTCCAGGTCGAGGGCGGCGAGGAAGCGGCCGTCGCGGTCTGCGACCGGGCCCGCCTCTTCACCCTCGGCGAGTCCCTCGGCGGCGTCGAGTCGCTCATCGAGCACCCCGGCCGCATGACCCACGCCTCCGTCGCGGGCTCCGCCCTGGAGGTCCCGGCCGACCTGGTGCGCCTCTCCGTGGGCATCGAGTCGGCGGACGATCTGCTGGCGGACCTGCAGCAGGCGCTGGGCTAGGCGCGCGGGCGCTTCGGCGCTACGGGGCGGTCGGGGGTCTCCCCGGCCGCCCACAGCGGGGGAGCGGTGGGACAGGGGCTCCCCGGCCCGCCGCAGCGCTACCAGCTGGTCAGGGGCGGGGTGCGGTTCGAGGGGGGCTCCACCCAGGGTTGGGTCTCCGCCGCCCAGACGGTGAACGCGATGACGGCGATGAGCAGGAGCAGCCACATCAGGCGCCGCACGACCGTGCGGCGCCGCAGCATCCGGGCCCCGCGCCGCACCGCGTCCGCGTGCAGGTCGGGCGGTACCGACACGGGTCCCTCGGCGTCGAGCATCCCCCGTACGACGGCCTCCCGCCGCTCCTGCTGGCTCATGGCGAGGCCGCCTTCCCGAGCGGCGCACCGGGCGGCATGGCGGGCGCGGGCGCCGGCCCCCGCGGCGGATGCAGCACCGCGGCGACGGCCCGCGCCGACAGCACCCGCACCCGCTCCACGCCGAGGCCGAGCAGCGCCGCCGTCTGCTCCTCCGCCACACCCTCGTACAGGCGGAGAACGACGACGAGCCGCTCCTGCGGGGACAGCCGGGCGAGCAGCCCACCGCGTCCGCGGGACCGCCGCCAGGCGCCCCGGGCGAAGCGGACGACGAGGACGGTGCGGGTGCGGTCGTAGGGATCCTCGCCGCGCAGCCTGTCCCAGGAGGCGTACGTGGACGCGAGCGCGGCCGTGAGCAACGCCCGCGCGCGCGGGTTGGCGTCAGGGCGCTCACCGGTGAGCAGCGTGGCGGCATGCAGGAGACGCCCTGCCGCGCCCGCGACGAACGCCTGGAACTCCCGGGCACGGCGGGCCTGTTGGGCGGCCTGCCGCTCTCGCACCGTGCCTCCCGCCGTCCGGCGTAGGGGGACTCGGTTTCATCTGAGGCCAGGCACGGTGCCCAGGTCAAGAGCCCTGCGCGAGCGGACCCTGCCGCCCGGCGCCCGGCCGCGGTGGTCGGCGTACCGCGGCCGGGGGCTCAGGAGTCGGTCGGAGCGACGGAGTCCGGTACCCCCTGGGAGGACTGCCGCGCCGAGAGCGCGGTGTTGAAGCGGGTGAGGAGCGCGGTGAAGCTCTCGCGTTCCGCCGGGGCCCAGTCCTGCGTGAGCTCCGCCATCAGCTCGCGCCGCGAGGAGCGGACCTCGTCCAGGCGGGCCTGCCCGCGCGGGGACAGCTGGAGGACGACGGCACGGCCGTCCTCGGGGTGGGAGGTGCGCTTGACCAGGCCGGTGTCGACCAGGGGCGCGACCTGCCGGGTCACGGTCGACGAGTCGATGCCCATGCTCGCCGCGAGCGCCTTGACGCCCATGGGACCTTCCTTGTCGAGGCGGTTGAGCAGCAAGTACGCGGCGCGGTCCATGGAGTTGCGGACCTGTCCGACGCCGCCGAGGCGGGTCTGCTCCGCACGCCGTGCGAACACCGCAACCTGGTGCTGCAGCGTATCGAGGAGGCCGGGATCGCTGGCGGTCGTCATGTCCGGAGTTGTGGGCATGGCCGGGGGCTCACTTCATGGGAAGGGTGGTGGGTTGGGGGACAGGGTACGCGGCCCGGGCGCTACCCGTACCGGCGCTGCGCAAACCCGTCTCGCCGCTTGGTCACGCCGGGAGGGGACGGGCGTGAACTGCGAGACTGCAGTCATGAGCCACCGCACGACTCGCTCCTTTCCTCGTTCCCTTCCCGCTGTCACGCTCGACGACGTACGGGGCGCCCAGAAGATGCTCGTCGGCGTCTCCAGGGTGACCGCCATGGAAGGCAGCAGGCACCTGTCGCAGCTGGTCGGCGCGCCGGTGCACCTGAAGTGCGAGAACCTCCAGCGGACCGGCTCCTTCAAGCTCCGCGGCGCCTATGTGCGCATCTCCGGCCTTCTGCCCGAGGAGCGTGCCGCCGGAGTCGTCGCGGCCAGCGCCGGGAACCACGCCCAGGGCGTGGCCCTCGCCTCCTCCCTGCTCGGCGTCCGCGCCACGGTGTTCATGCCGGCCGGGGCCCCGCTGCCGAAGGTCGCGGCGACCCGGGACTACGGCGCGGAGGTCCGGCTGCGCGGCAACGTCATCGACGAGACGCTGGCCGCCGCGCAGGACTACGCGCGCGAGACGGGCGCGGTCTTCATCCACCCCTTCGACCACCCGGACATCGTCGCCGGACAGGGCACCGTCGGCCTGGAGATCCTGGAGCAGTGCCCGGAGCTGCGCACGCTCGTCGTCGGCGTGGGCGGCGGCGGCCTCGTCGCGGGCATCGCGGTCGCGGTCAAGTCGCTGCGCCCGGACGTACGCCTGGTCGGGGTGCAGGCGGCGGGCGCCGCGGCGTACCCGCCGTCGCTGGCCGCGGGCCGCCCGACGTCGATCGACAACCCCGTGACCATGGCGGACGGCATCAAGGTGGGCCGCCCGGGAGACGTGCCCTTCCGGCTCGTCGAGGAGCTCGTGGACGACGTCGTCACGGTGTCCGAGGACGAGCTGTCGAGTGCCTTGCTGCTCTGCCTGGAGCGGGCCAAGATGGTCGTCGAACCCGCGGGCGCGAGCCCGGTGGCGGCGCTGCTGAGCGATCCGCGTGCCTTCGAGGGCCCGGTCGTCGCGCTGCTCTCCGGCGGCAACGTGGACCCGCTGCTGATGCAGCGCATCCTGCGCCACGGCATGGCGGCGGCGGGCCGCTATCTGTCGCTGCGGCTGCGTCTGACGGACCGGCCCGGCGCCCTGGCGACTCTGCTCGGGGTGCTGTCGGAGGTGGACGCCAATGTCCTCGACGTGAGCCATGTGCGGACCGATCCCCGGCTCGGGCTCACGGAGGCGGAGGTGGAGCTGCACCTGGAGACCAAGGGGCCCGAGCACTGCGCGGAGGTCGCGACGGCGTTGCGGGACGCCGGGTACACGGTCATCGGCTGACGACGGGACACGTCGATCGGCTGATGTCGGGCACGTAGATCGACTGACGCCGGCTACGTCGCGTACGGCAGTGAGGGCGCGCAGGCGACGCGGGGGGCGCGCGACGGATCCTGTGCCCCGCTGGTTTCCGCAAGATTCGGCGAATGCGTTGAGTGACGCGATGTATCGCGTTAGTGTTGTGATTCACGCCACTGAGCGCCGGGCGATCGGAACCCGGCGATTCTAAGCTTTCGCTAGGAAACCACCCAAAACATGGGAGACCCCCTATGCCAGGCGCCATCTACGCCGAAGGTCTGGTGAAGACCTTCGGCGACGTCAAGGCTCTGGACGGCGTCGATCTCGATGTCCCGGAAGGCACCGTCCTCGGCCTCCTCGGGCCGAACGGCGCGGGAAAGACGACGGCGGTGCGCTGTCTGACCACGCTGCTCACCCCCGACAGCGGCAAGGCGTTCGTCGCCGGGATCGACGTCCTGAAGCATCCGAACGAAGTGCGGCGCTCGATCGGCCTCTCCGGCCAATTCGCTGCCGTGGACGAGTATCTGACGGGCCGTGAGAATCTCCAGATGGTCGGCCAGCTCTACGAGATGCGGGCCAAGGAGGCCAAGGAGCGGGCGGGCGAGCTGCTTGAGCGCTTCAACCTCTCGGACGCGGCGGACCGCCCCTCCAAGACGTACTCGGGCGGTATGCGCCGCCGCCTCGACCTCGCCGCCGCCCTGGTCGTGTCGCCGCCGGTGATGTTCATGGACGAGCCCACGACCGGCCTGGACCCGCGCAACCGCCAGCAGCTGTGGGAGGTCATCCAGGAGCTCGTCGCCGGCGGCACCACCCTCCTGCTGACCACGCAGTATCTGGAGGAGGCCGACCACCTGGCGCACGACATCTGCGTCGTCGACCACGGCCGCGTCATCGCCCGCGGCACCGCCGACCAGCTCAAGGCCCAGATCGGCGGCGAGCGCGTCGAGGTCGTGGTGCACGATCCGGACCACATCACGACCGCCGTCGAGGTCCTCACCGGCTTCGGCAAGGGCGAGGCCGCCGTCGACCGGCACACCCGCAAGCTGACCGTCCCCGTCACCGGCGGCGCGAAGCTGCTCGCCGAGGTCATCCGCGAGCTCGACACCCGCGCCATCGAGATCGACGACATCGGCCTGCGCCGCCCCACGCTCGACGACGTGTTCATCTCCCTGACGGGCCACATGGCGGAGGTCAGGGACGAAGAGAACGGCGCGAACGGCGCGAGCGGCGCGAGCGGCGGCAGGGACGTCAAGGGCGTGCCCGTCGCCAAGGACAAGCACAAGAAGGAGGCCGCTCCGTGAGTGCCGTCACGCGTACCGCTCCCGCCCCCAGGCCGGCCGGCGGCATCGGCAAGTCCGTCCGCGACTCCCTGGTCATCGCCCGCCGGAATCTGATCAGAATGTCCCGGATTCCTGAGATGGTGCTTTTCGGCCTCATCCAGCCGGTGATGTTCGTGGTCCTGTTCACGTACGTCTTCGGCGGGTCCATCCAGGTCGGCGGCTCGCTCTCGTCGCAGGACTACCGCGAGTTCCTGATGGCGGGCATCTTCGCCCAGACGGTCACGTTCGCGACGGCCGGCGCGGGCGCCGGCATCGCGGACGACATGCACAAGGGCCTCATCGACCGCTTCCGCTCGCTGCCCATGGCGCGCGGCGCCGTCCTCACCGGCCGCACCGTGGCGGACCTGGTGCAGACCGCCCTGACCCTGGTCGTGCTCGCCCTGGTCGCGCTCCTCATCGGCTGGCGCACCCATGAGAACGTCGGCAAGATCCTCGCGGGCTTCGCGCTGCTCCTCCTGCTCGGGTACGCCTTCTCGTGGATCGGAGCCCTGATCGGCCTGTCGGTGCGCACCCCGGAGGCCGCGACCTCCGGCGGGCTCATCTGGCTGTTCCCGCTGACGTTCATCTCGAACGCCTTCGTCGACTCCAACAACCTCCCGACGTTCTTCCGGCACATCGCCGAGTGGAACCCGTTCAGCACCACCGTGCAGGCGTGCCGCGAGCTGTTCGGCAATCTGCCGCCCGGCTTCAAGACGCCGGACGCCTGGCCCATGCAGCACCCGGTCCTGGCCTCGGTGCTCTGGTCGATCCTGATCCTGGTGGTCTTCCGCACGCTCGCGGTGCGCAAGTACCGCTCGGCGGCCGCCTGACACCCGGCCGCCCGGCACCTCGGCGGCCCGGCATCCGGCGGCCCGACACCCGCGCGCCGGTCACCCGCAGGCGGCGTGCACCCGCCCGCCCGCGGGGGCCCGCCGCCCGGTGAGCCCCGCCTGCCAGGCGACCCGGGCGACCTGGAGCCGCCCGCGGATGCCGAGCTTGGCGCAGATGCTGCCCACGTGGTCCTTGGCGGTGTCGCAGCTGATGGTGAGGGCCGCGGCGATCTGCGGGTTCGACAGGCCGTCGCCGACGAGTTCGAGCACTTCCAGCTCGCGGGCGGACAGGGTGGCGAGCAGGGCCCGCGCCTCGTCCCGCGCCGACGGGGCGCAGCCGGGGCACGGACAGGCACCGGCCACGACGTCGACCAGCTCGGGGCCGAGGACCGGCCCGCCCGCGGCCGCCGCGCCGACGGCCCAGGGCAGATGGGCGGCCGCCGTGGCCCGGAGCAGGACGCCCGCCGGGCGGCAGGACAGGATCCGGCGCAGGCCGCCACAGGTGAAGCGGCCCGCGAGCAGCAGCACGGCCACCGGCGCGGGCGCGGCGGCGAGCCGGTGCAGGGCGGTGACCGCTGACTCCTCGTCGCCCTGGCTGACCACGAGCACCCGGGGCCGGGCGCGGCGCACGAGTGCCACCTCCCGGCCCGGCTCGTCCTCGTCGGCGACCAGATGCCGCCCCTCCGCCTCCAGGGCGGCCCGCAGCTCCGCCCGTTCCGGTCCGCCGCGCGCGATGACACCGACCGAAATCACAGTTGACCCCCGTGTCTCACTGCTTCCCCGTGGTGAGTGCGCAGCCAGTGGTCCATCACGGCAGTGACTACGTGATCAGGCTGCGTACGCCCAAGATGGTGCGACGCCGAAGGTGAACTGCGAGTGACATGAACATGAATCATCGGCAGGAAAGTGTCCCGGGCGTGGCGCAAAAGATCCCCTGGGCGGGGGGTACTGCCGGGGCGCGCGGGGCTGGAGGCTACAGACGTCGAGAACGTCCGGGTGGCGCGCCCCGGCCGGTCCGGCCGACCGACGTACAGCCAACGAGGGGAAATCCATGTCGAAGGTGCGGATGGGTGCGGCCGCGGCCGTGATGGCGGCGGCGATGGTGGCGGGTGCGGCGTCCCAGTCGTCCGCGGCGGCCCAGGAGTTGGAGCTGGTGGCGTACCAGCCCAAGGCGCAGAACGGCAAGGTGTGGGCCAGCGGGTTCTACGAGGGTTACAAGAAGGTCTGCGTCACGCTGCTCCAGGAGGGCCTCGGGACGCTCCCGCCGATCCCGGTGAAGGGCAAGTGCCAGAACGTGTCGCCGAGTTCGCTGGGCAGCATCAGCATCGGCGCCGACTGTCCGCGCGAGGGCATCTTCCGGACCCTGCTCTCGGGCACAAGGACCAACAACCGCAAGGACATCAAGGACTCGGCGCCCCGCTTCGTCAAGTGCAGGTGACCGGCGCGGGCACGATCGACCGACGGAACGAGGGGAAGTCCATGTCCAAGGTGTCCAAGGTGTCCAAGGTGTCCAAGGCGCGGATGAGCGCGGCCGCGGCCGTGATGGCGGCCGGAATGGTGATGGGGGCGGCGTCCCAGTCGTCGGCCGCGGCTCAGGAGCTGGAACTGATCGCGTACACCCCGAAGGTCCAGAACGGCAAGATCTGGGGCAACGGGTTCTACGAGGGCTACAAGAAGGTCTGTGTCTCGCTGCTCGGGCAGACGCTCTCCGGCTGGGTGCAGCTCACCAACAAGTGCCAGAACGTGTCGCCCAGCTCGCTGGGCAGCATCAACACGTCCGTGAAGTGCCCCACCCGGGGCGCCTTCAAGACCTTCCTGTCGGGCACCAGGACCAACAACAGGGTGGACGTGAAGCAGTCCGGCGGCATCTACCTCGAATGCAGGTGACGGCCGGGACCCTCGCCCGCGGGTGACACCCGGAACGCACGAGACCCCCGGCGCCGATCGCGCCGGGGGTCTTCGGGTGTCCCGAGGGGACTCAGCCCTGGTACGGCTTGGCCTCGAGGATCTTGACGGAGGCCAGCTTGCCGTTCGGCAGTTCGTACTGGGCGTCCTCGCCGATCTTCTTGCCGTTGACGCCGCTGCCGAGCGGCGACTGCGGGGAGTACGTCTCGATGTCGTCGCTGGCGTACTCGCGTGAGGCGAGCAGGAAGGTCAGCGTGTCGTCCTCGTCGCCGTCGAAGGCGATCGTGACGACCATGCCGGGGGCGACGACGCCCGACTCGGCGGGCGCCTCACCGACCTTGGCATGCTCCAGGAGCTGGGTCAGCTGGCGGACGCGGAGCTCCTGCTTGCCCTGCTCCTCCTTGGCCGCGTGGTACCCGCCGTTCTCGCGCAGGTCGCCTTCCTCACGCGCCGCCGCGATCTTGGATGCGATCTCGGTGCGCGCAGGACCAGACAGGTACTCCAGCTCGGCCTTGAGCTGGTCGTACGCCTCCTGGGTCAGCCAGGTGACGTTGTCGCTGGTCTGGGTCACAGGTGCTCCTCGTAGGTACTGGGAATACAAAGCATCGCCCTACCCAGAAGGATGTTCCCTAACGGGTGGGCGAAACCACGAGCCTAACAATTTCGGTGCCTGAGGGGGAGGACATAAGCCATCAGAAAAGTGTTAGCGCAGGTGAAGGCGGGGATGCCCGGAGCAGTGAGGCGTGTCGCCGCGTCCGTGCGGTCCTTCAGTCGGCCTGGCAGCCGATGAGCTCCGCGCTGGTGGCGCGCTCCGTCGTACGCAGCGTGACGACCTTGTCGACACGCCCCTTGTCCTGGTCGAAGCGGAAGTCGGCGCGGCCCACCTCGGAGCCGTCCTCGGCCTGGGAGCGCAGCGTGCAGTAGCCGTTCGCATCCGCGTCCTTGCGCACTTCCAGGTGCACCTCGACGGCCTTGTCCGAGACCACGTCGAACTTGATCATCTCGCCGCTGAGCCTGGACCCGGCGGAGATCGAGCCGTACCCGATCCAGCCGACCACACCCAGCAGCAGCACGCCGAGAACGGAGCCGACGATCTTCAGCGTGCGGTCGGCGCGCTCGTCCGCGGACCTGCCGTAGCGGTCCTCCGGAACGCGCGTGGCCACACCGCCGCTGTCGCCGCCGCTCACCGCGGTCATGATCGTCCTCCAGACGGGCAGGGAATGCCGGAATTTTCCGCCCCCCGGTTCCGTCACTATAGAAGCCCCGTACAACGCCTGATGACCGAGGGCGCCGCAGCACGCGTCGGCGCCGGACACCTGAGGATCGAGTCTTGACTGAGCAGCTTCGACTGATGGCCGTTCACGCCCACCCCGACGACGAGTCGAGCAAGGGCGCGGCCACCATGGCCAAGTACGTGTCCGAAGGGGTGGACGTGCTCGTCGTGACCTGCACGGGCGGAGAGCGCGGTGACATCCTCAACCCCAAGCTCCAGGGCGACACGTACATCCAGGAGCACATCCACGAGGTGCGCAAGAAGGAGATGGACGAGGCGCGCGAGATCCTCGGCGTCAAGCAGGAGTGGCTCGGCTTCGTCGACTCGGGCCTGCCCGAGGGCGACCCGCTGCCGCCGCTGCCCGAGGGCTGCTTCGCCCTGGAGGACGTCGACAAGGCGGCCGGGGAGCTGGTGAAGCAGATCCGTACGTTCCGCCCGCAGGTGATCACGACGTACGACGAGAACGGCGGGTATCCGCACCCGGACCACATCATGACCCACAAGATCTCGATGGTGGCCTTCGAGGGCGCCGCGGACGCGGAGAAGTACCCGGAGAGCGAGTTCGGCCCCGTCTTCACGCCGCAGAAGCTGTACTACAACCAGGGCTTCAACCGGCCGCGCACCGAGGCGCTGCACCAGGCGATGCTGGACCGCGGCCTGGAGTCGCCGTACGGGGAGTGGCTGAAGCGCTGGGACGAGTTCGAGCGGGTCGAGCGCACGCTGACCACGCACGTTCCGTGCGGCGACTTCTATGAGATCCGCGACAAGGCGCTGATCGCGCACGCCACGCAGATCGACCCCGACGGCGGCTGGTTCCGCGTCCCGATGGACATCCAGCGGGAGGTCTGGCCGACCGAGGAGTACGAGCTCGCGAAGTCTCTGGTCGATACCTCCCTCCCCGAGGACGACCTCTTCGCGGGCATCCGCGACAATGCCTGACATGAGCGGAAGCGCAAGCCTGGCAGTGACGCACCTCGTCCCCCTCGCCAAGGAGGTCGACGAGAACAAGGTGACCCCCGGGGTCCTGGGGTTCATCGTGTTCGCGGTGATGGCGCTCGCGGTGTGGCGACTGATGAAGTCCATGAACCGGCACATGGGGAAGGTGGACTTCAAGGAGTCCCCGGATCCGTCCGAGGGCGCGGGTGACCCCGAGCGGTCTGAGCCTGCGGGTGCCTCCGGCGGTCAGGGGACGAAGGAAGCTTGAGGCTGGCGGGGGCGCCCGGGGCAGGTAGGCCGGGGCGCCCCTCTCGGGGGCTGCGCCCCCGGGCCCCCGCTGATCGGCGCTCCGCGCCTCGTCCTCAAACGCCGGACGGGCTGACATCAGCCCCCCCCGCGCCGTCACCTTCACCGCGAGTGGTCCGCCAGTGACAGCAGCAGGTGGGCCGACTCCGGGCGCACGTGGTCGGAGTGGGCGCCCGCCGGGCCCCGGCCGTGGGTGAAGACGGTGCTCGCGTCGACGCTGACGAAGCGGTGGTCGAGGGCGGCGTGGGGGTACGGCTCGTCGGTGGGGTGCATGCGGATGGCTGAGACGGGTGCGGGGGCCGTGCCGATGCCCGCGTAGCCGATGCCTGCACGTTTCTCGGCCCGCAGGTGCCAGAAGCCGGTCGCGCGGTCGTGTTGTGAGTACGTCGCCACCACCGGGCCGCGCAGCGGTGCCCCGGCAAGCGCGGTGAACGTGGCCGCGAAGGCGTCCCGGGCCGCCGCCATCTGCAACAGCAGCATCGAGTCGACGGTGAACGGCCGCCCCGGCGGCGCGGGCGTGCTCCAGCCCAGCGTCCCGCCCGGCGGCGCCGCCGCCCACTGCACCGCCTCGCACAGCAGGCGGCAGCCGAACGAGTGCCCGACGAGGTGCAGGTACTGGCCGCCGCGCCCCGCGAGGACGGGGGTGGCGCGCGGGTCGCCCCGGTGCGCGTCCAGATAGCCCAGGAGCTGCGCGATCACACGGGCCGCGTGGCCCTCGGTGCCCATCGCGTGGGCGCGGTCCCGGATGCGACGGTAGCCGCCGAGGGACGGCAGGGAGCGCGACGGCCACCGGACCAGGACCGGCCACGGGGCGAAGTCCCGGTGCGCGGGGGCGTCCTCCCGAAGCCGCCCGGAAGCGTCCCCCCGAAGCCGCGGATACAGCTTCGCCCGCTCGACCCGCTGCGTCTCCACCAGGCCCATCAACGTCCGCAGCGCCCCCAGCGCCGACGCCTGCGAGGTCTGCCACCCGTGGACGTACACGACGATGTCGGTGGCCCACGGCGGTGGCGTCAGCCGCTGCGCGAGGTACGCGTCCAGGCCGGGCGGCGGCACGGGGCGCGGTCCTTCGCGGGTGGGCCGCAGGGGCCAGCCGGTCGCGTCGAGGTCGACGACGGCAACGGGATCGTCCTCGGTCACGCCGTGCGCTCCAATCGGCTGTCCATGCCGCTGTGCAGTGCGTACGCGAAGCCCAGCGGGTTGTGGCAGGTGTCGGCGAAGTGGCGGGACAGGGCGTGGGCGATGTCGCCCGCTGTTTCGTGGCCGGTCAGGTAGCGGGTGACGAAGGCGAGCGCGTACTCGGCGGCGAAGCGCTGGGGCATCTCGATCTGGGGGCCGAGGATGCCGCTGGCGCCCGCGTCGAACAGGGCCCGGCCGAGGTAGGCCAGGTCGGCGTTGCCGGGGAGCCCCGCGTAGCAGGCGTTGAGCAGGACGAAGGGGCGGAACGGCACGCAGGAGTGCGGGGGCGGGCGGTGGGCGCGCAGGCTGTGCGCGTCGATGGCCCGCTGGTCGGTCAACTTCAGGACGAGGTACGGGGGTTCGTCGCCGGACGCGGTGAAGTGGCCGTGGCACCAGAAGTACATCAGCTGCTCGTCGAGGAGGGTGTCGCCGAGGGCGCGTTCCAGCTGGTCGCGGGTGGTGCGCTCGACGAGGTCGCCGCCGTCGGCGAGGGCGGTGGCGACGTCGGCGGCCCGGGTCAGGCCCTGTGCGTCGACGCCCGTGTCGTGGTTGAGGCTGACGGTGGGGGCGGAGCGGGGCGGCGGGTCGCGGTCGTCGGCGACGCGGGCGTACGCGTTGCCGCCGGTGTGTTCGAGCTGGTGGCGGTAGCCGAGGAAGCGGCCGAACAGGCTCTCGGGGCCCGGCCCCGGGTCCTCGTCCGGAGCGGCGGGCAGGCACAGCATCGGCCACGGCAGGTACAGGTCCGAGTGGAAGCGGACCCGCAGCGGCCGGTCGCTGCCGAGGACGTCCGTCAGGAAGCCGCGGAAGAGCTTCAGCTCCTCGGACTCGCCGCCGAGGAGGACGTCGTACAGCAACTGGGTGCCGTCCAGGGCAAGGCGGGCGAGCACGGCCCGCAGTTCGGCCGGGGGCCGGCCGGTCAGGTCGACGAGGGAGGCGTACGGGAGCGGGGTGCGGCCGACCGCGGGGCGGCCGGCCTCGTCCACCGGCTGGAGCGCCACGAACTCGTCCTTCCACACCTGCCGCAGCCGCGCCGCCACCGAACGGACCTCGCGGGGGCGGACGTTGAGCGTGACCGTGTGCTCGGAGCCGCTGAGGGAGGGCACCGCGGGGCCGTACATCCGGGCCTGCACGGGTTCGTCCTCGCGGCGTGCGTCGAGGCCGACGACCAGGTCGGGGTGGCGGATCACATGCCGGGGGAGACGGGTGAAGCCGAGGCTGGGGTCGTGCGTGACGCGCGTCGGGAGTTCGTGGGCCATGGGTCCTAGGCCCTCCGCAGCGCTTCGGGCGACAGGGCGTCCCGCGGGCCGCTCTCGCCGTCGGTGACGTCGATGTACGTCTCGACCTGCTGGAGGACGGTCGCCGTCGCGGAGTCCTCGATGGTGAAGAGGAGGCGGTGGCGGCCTGCCCGGCGGGGGGTGAAGAGGAATTCGGCGCCGTCCTGCTCGCGGGGCGAGGGCTTGATGGTCACCGCGTGCGCGGGCTCGACGTCGGCGGCCGTGAGGGGCGTGGCCCGGGCGGTCAGCCAGGGCAGGTCGGGGGCGCGGGTCGACCAGGGGTGCTCGGGGCCCGGTTCGACGTGCAGGGCGATGCGGGACGCCGTACCGGCGGTGGATTCGTCGTCGAGGAGGGTGAGGCGGACGTAGGAGAGCGTGGTGGGGAAGGGGGTGCCGAGGTCGGGGGCGCCTGGTTCGCGGATGAGGTGGCGGGCGGTCAGGGGGATGTGCTCCGGGCGGTGGCTCGGGTCGAAGGTGTTGGCGCGCAGCGACATGGCCCACCGCTGACCATAGGAGTCACCGATGGCCTCGAACCGGCGCTCGGCGTCCCGGTAGACCTCCACCTCGGCCCTGGCCAACGAACGTGCCCCCTTCCGCCGCAACAGCCGCGCCAGCTCCAGGGTGTTCCAGGCCTGGCCGTGGAGGCAGCCGGAAAGTCGGAAGCCTTCCATCGCCGATTGGAGCTGCGCCTCCGCCGTCGGTGAGGTCGCACGACTGGCGAACGGCAGGAGCGCGCGACAGTGTTGAGCCCAGGCGGCGCCCAGCTGGTCGGGAACGTTGAGCAGTTCTCGTTCGGCGGAGCACGCCAGAGGCGTGGCCCCCTTCCGGTCGCCGGAAGCCTCGTGAGCCACGGCGAGATACAGGTACGTCCACCCCTTGCCGCGCGCGTCACCGTTCGCCAGGTGGAGACCGAGCGCCTTGTGCAGCTGGTGAAGGGCCTCGGCGTGGCTCCCGAACAGCGTCTGGTTCCTGCCGAGTTCGGTCTCCGTCCAGGCCTGGCCCTGGTGGTCACCGAGCTCCATGAACATGTGCCGGGCGGCCTCAAGGCGCTTCTGTGCCTCCTCCAGGTCGCCGCGCAGCATCCGCAGTCGCCCGTAGTGGTGAATGGCCCAGGCTTCGCCGCGCGCATCCCCTCGTACCTGATGGGCTTCGACGGCGCTGCGCAACAGCCGGTCGACGCCGTGGAGTTGGCCCGTGTCGCACTGGACGGCGGCGCGGGTGTGCAGCACCCAGCCGTCCGGCGGTACGGCGTCGGGGATCGCGTCGAGCGCGGCTGCGGCCTCGTGCAGCAGGCCCAGGCGGTGGTGGGTGATCGCCGTGTGGACGGCGGCGCGCGAGGAGTCGAGGGCGGCGAGGGCTTCCAGGGCGGGCAGGGGGCTGCCGGTATCCCTGGCGGAGGCGGCCGCCACGAGCTTCAGCGACTCCCAGTCGCCCGTCGCGTGCCAGTGGGACTGCTTGAGCCGCAGCAGCCTGAACAGGCCCTGTCGACCCATCAGCTGAGGTTCGAGTCGATCGAGCAGCGCGGCGGCCGTCTCCGCCGACCCGGCGCGGGTGAGGCGTGCCACGAGGTCGACGTACGCGTCCGCGCCGTCGCGCGGGTCGGCGGAGCCGTCAAGCACCGCCTTGGCGAGATCGAGATCCGGGTGGGGGAGGGCGGCCCCTGTGCGCTGGTCCGGGCGCAGGCGGTACCAATCGTGCCGCGTGGCCCGGAGCAGCCCGCTCGCGTACAGGTCCCGCAGCGCCCTCCGGACCTGACCGACGGGCTGCGACCGCCCCGTGCGCAGCCTGGCTGCCACCGGTGCGTTGACCTCGTCGCCCTGCCAGCGTTCAAGTGACTTCAGCAGCGTCCGGGCCAGTGTGCCGATCTCGGGTGCATGGCTCTCCGGGCCATCCGTCACCTCGTAGGCGATCAACGGCACCACGGGTGCCTCGTGCACGGCCTCGGAGACGGCCAGGACCCGGGAGCCCGTGCCCGCCACAAGCCAGTGGACCACGCGCAGCAGATCGAGCCCGGGCTGTCCGGCGGGCAGTCCGTCGAGCACCACCAGGCGGCGCCCGTGCCGCAGAATTTCACGGCACGGCCAGGTCAGCGCCTGTTCAAGCCCGGCGGGTTCGGCCAGCACCAGGTCGTACAAGGAACGCGGAGGGCGGCCGTCGAGCAACTGCTCCACGAGCGGCAACAGGACGAGGTCGGGCGTGGTGCCCACGGCGCCGAGCGGCAGCCAGCAGGGTGTGAACCGCGCCGCCTCGTCCGCCGTGTCCCGCGCCAGATGCGCAAGCCGGACAGCCAGCCGATACGTCCCGGCGCCCGGTGCCCCGTACAGCTCCAGGATCGCGGGGTTCCAGCCGCCGGGCTGGAGGAAAGCCCGCAGCGCGGGCGGCAGCTCCGCCACCTCACGAGGCCCGTCGTACGGCGACAGGTCGTCCGGCAGCCACCCCTCCACGTACCCCACCCCCCGCCCCTGTTCCCCTCAACTCCCCACTATGGCGCCCCGCTCAGGGCGTGGTCACCGAAACCCCCATGATCTCCCTGGCGTGCCGGTCCGGCGTCATCCCGAGCCGCCACGCCTGCCACCCCGCGTCCAGCTCGGCGCCGCGCTCCAGGAGCAGCAGGTACGCCTCGACGTACTGGTCGAGCTTGCCGTCGCGCAACGGGTGGACGGCGCGGGCGAGTTGGACCAGCTCTTCCTGGGCGACCGCCGTGCCGATCTCCCAGCCGCCGGGGGACGCGTAGGGCAGGAGCGTGGCGCGCAGGAAGTGGGCCCAGTCCTCGCCGCGGCGGTCGCCGTAGGAGGCGAAGAGGGCGATGGCCTCGTCGCAGAGGGAGAGGGCCGCCTGCGTGCGGGCGTTGCCCGCGTCGACGACGGCCAGCTCCAGGCACGTCCAGGCCTCGCCGTGGGCGACCCCGATGCGCTGGAAGTCGGCGCGGGCGTCCATCAGGAGCTGGCGGGCGAAGCCGGAGTTGCGCAGGGAGCCGGTCTGGGCGGCGCGCTGGTCGCGGGTGACGCGGGCCGAGTGGTGGCGGGCGCAGGCGAGGCCGTAGACGTCCCGCATGCGGGAGAACATCGTGCGGGCCCGCTCCAGGTCGCGGACGGCCTGTTCGAGGTTGCCGGTCTCCTCCAGGGCCTGGCCGAGGTAGTACAGGGACCAGGCCTCGCCGCGGGCGTCCTCGTTGTCGCGGTGCCGGGAGACGGCCTGGCGCAGGCTGTCGACGGCGGGCGCGGGGTCGCCCGCGACGAGCCGGGCGCGGGCGAGCTGGGTGAGGGCCCAGGCCTCGCCGCGGGCGTCGCGCGTGCTGCCGTACAGGTCGAGGGCGCGCCGCAGCTCCTCCTCCGCGCGCGGCACGTCGCCCTTGCGCAGGCACACCTGGCCGAGCTGGAAGTGGGCCCAGGCCTCGCCGTGCACGGACTCGCTCTCGCGGTGCAGGACCAGGGCGGTGCGCAGCATGTCCTCGGCCTCGCCGAGGCGGGACCGGTCGCGTTCGACGGCGGCCAGGGCGTGCAGGGTCCAGGCGCGGTCGCCCGCGAGCTGCTCGGACACCTGGAGGTCCAGGGCCTCGCGCAGGCGGGCGGCGGCCTCGGACAGATTGCCCTGGTGGTGCAGGGTGATGCCGAGGGAGCCGAGCGCGCGGGCCGCGCCCGCGTCCTGGTGGGCCTCGAAGTACAGGTCGACGACGGACGACAGGGTGGAGCGGGCCTGGTCGAGGTCGCCGATCTGGCGGGCCGCGATGCCGGTGCGCCACTGCACGCTGCGCTCCATCCGGCCCCGCCCCGCCGCGCCCCCGGCGGCCGTGCTGCCCTGCTCCAGCTTCTCCAGGGACTGCGCGAACTCGCTGATCTCGCCGAGGCGGTAGAGGTCGCCGCGCAGCAGGCAGTAGTCGCACAGGGCGCCGAGCAGATTGAGGACGGCCTGCGGGTCGACGCCCTCGGCGTGCCGCAACGCCGCCGTGATGAAGCTCGACTCGTCGTCGAGCCAGCGCAGCGCGGAGTCCAGGGACGTGAAGCCGTGCTGCCCGAAGTGGTCGGCGCGGGTGGAGGTCTTGCCGTCGACGAGGCGGATCACGGAGTCGGCCAGCTCGCCGTAGCTGACGATGAGACGTTCCTGCGCGGCGGTGCGCTCGCCGGGCTCCTCCTCGTCGGCGAGCCGGGCCTGGGCGAAGGAGCGCACGAGGTCGTGCAGCCGGTAGCGGTCGCCGCGGACGTGGTCGACGAGGCCCGCCCGGGACAGCGCGGTGAGCTGGCGGCCCGCCTCGGCCTCGTCGGTGGCGAGCAGCGCGGCGGCCGCGGCCGCGCCGAGTGAGGCACGGCCCGCGAGCGCGAGGCGGCGCAGCAGGCGGCGCGCGGGCTCCGCCTGGTCGGCGTAGCGCAGCGAGAGGGCGCGCTCGACGGGGGCGAGGGGCCCGTACGCGGAGAGGTCGTTGACCAGCTCCAGCGGGGTGCGCGGCCCGAGTGAGGACCCGGCGGCGCGCAGCGCCAGCGGAAGGCCGCCGCACAGGTCCCGCACGGTCTCCAGGGACGCCGCGTCGTAGGGCCCGGTCAGCTCCTCCGCCGAGGTGCGCAGCAACTGCTCGGCGCCCGCCGCGTCCAGCTCCGCCACGGGCAGCTGGTGCACCCAGGCGGGCAGGTCCTCGGGCAGGTCGAGGGGTTTGCGGGCGGTGACGAGGACGAGGCTGTCGGAGCGCTCGGGGATGAGGGTGCGGACCTGTTCCGGGTCGCAGGCGTCGTCGAGGACGACGACCACCTCAAGGCCCGTCAGATACTGGTGGTAGATCTCGCTGAGTCGTCTGAGCTGCTGTTCCTGCGTGGAGCGCTCACGGAACAGAAGCTGTTCGCGGGGCGCGCCGAGGCGGTTGAGAAGGTGCAGGAGCGCGTCGCGGGTCGACAGGGGCGGGGTGTCGGGGCTCTCGCCGCGCAGGTCCACCAGGCAGGCCCCGCGGAACTGGTCCTTCACGTCGTGCGCGGCCCGCACGGCGAGCGAGGAGCGGCCCGCGCCGGGCGCTCCGTGCAGCACGACGACCGTCGGCTTGGTCTGGGTGCTGGCGCGCGCCGCGTGCACCCACTGCGCGATCCGGCCCAGCTCGGCCCGCCGCCCCGCGAACGTGCCGCCTGGCTGCGGCAGTTGGGCGAAGGACTGCTCCAGGACGGTACGCCGCCGGGCCGCCGCGCTCTTGTCGGTGCGGCGCAGCTGCGGCGCCGGCTTCTTCTGCCCGCCGCTGCCGCCGGTCACCCCGGCGCCGCTCGCGGCGTTGAAGACCCGCTGCTGGTCGAGGAACGGCCGGATCCCGCGCACCTCCAGGGCCGTCAGCCACTGGAGCCGCAGCTGCTCGGGCCCGCCCGGCTGGCTCACCGCGCCCGCGTGCCGCTGCGCGGCCGGGACGTGCGACGCGGTCACCTTCACCACCGTCGCGGCGGCGCCCGCCACCGCGACCGCCGCGCCCGCGCCGAGGGCCGTGCCGCCGCCCGTGCCGAGCGCGAGGTCGGCGGCCGTGGCCGCGACGGCGGCGACGGCCACGACGAGCAGCGGCGTGCCCGCGCCCTCCTTCGCGTACCGCTGGCCGAAGGTGAGCTGTCCGGCCGCCGCCTCGTCCAGGGCCCGCGTGTACGCCTCGTACTCCTCCGCCGCCGTCTGCGCCATGGCGTCGAGCGCGCCGCGCGCCCGCGAAAGGAGCACCCCGCCGTCCGTGCGCCCACCGGTGCGCCGCACCTCCTCCTCGACCGCCCGTGCCAACAGCCGCTCGGCTTCGGCCCGATGGCTGTCCCGCATGTGGTCCCCCTCCGAGAGCGGCACGTGCCGTCGGCACGTGTCCGTGCGTGTGCCCCGTGCAGGGGTACGTCTGCCCCGTACCTCTACATGTACGTGTCAGTGTCCTGCGTACGGGGCGTCGGCGCGAGGGAGTCGGCGGATCAGGGGCCGGTGTGCGCGAGGATGGAGCCATGCCGAACCGACTGGCCCATGAGACGTCCCCCTACCTCCTCCAGCACGCCGACAACCCCGTCGACTGGTGGCCCTGGTCGGCCGAGGCGTTCGCCGCCGCCCGGGAGCGCGGTGTGCCGGTGCTCCTCTCCGTCGGGTATTCAAGCTGCCACTGGTGTCATGTGATGGCGCACGAATCGTTCGAGGACGAGTCGACGGCCGCACTCATGAACGAGCACTTCGTGAACATCAAGGTGGACCGTGAGGAGCGCCCCGACGTCGACGCCGTCTACATGGAGGCCGTGCAGGCCGCGACCGGGCAGGGCGGCTGGCCCATGACGGTCTTCCTCACCGCCGACGCCGAACCCTTCTACTTCGGCACCTACTTCCCGCCCGAGCCCCGCCACGGCATGCCGTCCTTCCCGCAGGTCCTCGACGGCGTGCACCGGGCGTGGACGGACCGGCGCGACGAGGTCGGCGAGGTCGCCGCGAAGATCACGCAGGATCTGTCGGAGCGTCAACTGGCCTTCGGGGACGGCGGCCGGCCCGGCGAGGAGGAGCTGGCCCAGGCGCTCCTCGGCCTGACCCGGGACTACGACGCCACGCACGGCGGCTTCGGCGGCGCCCCCAAGTTCCCGCCGTCCATGGTCGTCGAGTTCCTGCTGCGCACCCACGCCCGCACCGGCTCCGAGGGCGCCCTGCAGATGGCCGCCGACACCTGCGAGCACATGGCCCGCGGCGGCATCTACGACCAGCTCGGCGGCGGCTTCGCCCGCTACTCCGTCGACCGCGCGTGGGTCGTGCCGCACTTCGAGAAGATGCTGTACGACAACGTGCTGCTGTGCCGCGCCTACGCCCACCTGTGGCGGACGACCGGATCGGACCTGGCGCGCCGCGTCGCCCTGGAGACGGCCGACTTCATGGTCCGCGAACTGCGTACCGACGAGGGCGGGTTCGCCTCCGCCCTGGACGCCGACAGCCCCGACGCCACGGGCAGGCTCGTCGAGGGCGCGTACTACGTCTGGACGCCCGCGCAGCTGCGCGAGGTCCTCGGCGAGGACGACGGCGGCCTCGCCGCCGCGTACTTCGGCGTGACCGAGGAGGGCACCTTCGAGGAGGGCGCGTCCGTCCTCCAGCTCCCCCGTGGAGAGGACGGCGCCGTCGCCGACGCCGACCGGATCGCCGGCATCCGCGCCCGCCTCCTCGCCGCCCGCGCCGAGCGGCCCGCGCCCGCCCGCGACGACAAGGTGGTCGCCGCCTGGAACGGCCTCGCCATCGCCGCGCTCGCCGAAACCGGCGCCCTCTTCGACCGCCCCGACCTGGTCGCCGCCGCCGTCGCCGCCGGTGACCTGCTCGTCCGCCTCCACCTCGACGACCGCGCCCGGCTCGCCCGCACCTCCAAGGACGGGCACGTCGGCGCCAACGCCGGGGTCCTGGAGGACTACGCCGACGTCGCCGAGGGCTTCCTCGCCCTCGCCTCCGTGACCGGCGAGGGCGTGTGGCTGGAGTTCGCCGGGTTCCTGCTCGACCACGTCCTCGCGCAGTTCGTCGACGCGGAGTCCGGGGCCCTCTACGACACGGCGGCCGACGGCGAACGGCTCATCCGGCGCCCGCAGGACCCCACGGACAACGCGGCGCCCTCCGGGTGGACCGCGGCGGCGGGCGCGCTCCTGTCGTACGCGGCCCAGACCGGCGCGACGCCCCACCGGGAGGCGGCCGAGCGGGCGCTCGGCGTCGTCGCGTCCCTCGCGCCGCGTGCGCCGCGGTTCATCGGCCACGGGCTCGCCGTGGCGGAGGCCGCGCTCGACGGGCCGCGCGAGGTGGCCGTCGCCGGGGAGGTCGGCGGCGCCCTGCACCGCGTCGCACTCCTCGCGACCGCGCCCGGCGCCGTCGTCGCCGCGGGGCGCCCGGACGGCGAACTCCCGCTGCTCGCGGGGCGGTCGCTGGTGGACGGCGAGGAGACGGCGTACGTGTGCCGGGGGTTCGTGTGCGACCGCCCGACAACGGACGGGGAGGAGCTGGCGCGGGCCTTGGGGGTGTCCCGGTAGCGGCCCCGGCCGACTTGGGCTGTGGGCGCTGCCCGCCCTGGGCCGCGCTCCCGCCCACCCCGAGCCCCCGGCCCCGATCCGTCAGCGGCCCGTCAGCGCCCCCCGGCCAGGATCGACCGCCATCGGCACCCTTTGATGGAGGTCCCATGGCAGTCAGCCGTCGCACCCTGCTGCGTTCCGCCGCAGTCGTCGTACCGGCGCTCGCGATCGGGGGCGCGCTGCCCGGCGCGGCCTCGGCGGCGGGCGCGGCCCAGGCGCAGTGGCAGGTCTTCCCGGTCGGCGGGTCGGGGGGCGGCTACGCGTTCAACCGGCTCGGTCTCGCCCCGGACGGCGGCGCACTCGCGCTCGCCACGTACGTCACCTTCGACGGGCAGACCACTCAGTACGAGCCGGCTGCCTTCGGGTTCGACGGGAAGGCCTGGGAGTCCTACCGGCACAGCCGCTTCCCCGAGGGCACCAGACCCCTGAACGGCCTGTCCGTCGAGGCGGGCGGCGCCTGGGGCGTGGGCCTGAGGTGGAACAGGCAGCCGATGCGGGACGACGCCCAGATCCTGTACTGGAACGGCAGCACGTGGACCGACCGGACCGCGGGGGCCGCCATCGGCGAACCCCATGACGTCGACGGGACCGGCGCCGACGTCTGGGTGGTCGGCGGCGCGAAGCACCCGGCGACCGGGGCGGTCGCGCTGCGCCGCAGCGGCTCGGGCTGGGCCCCGGTCGCCCTGCCCTCCGGGCTCGGCGCGGGCGCCCGGCTGCTCACCGTGCGGGTCGAGGCCGCCGACGACGTCTGGGTGGGGGGCTTCACGGCCGCCGAGGCCTTCGGGAGGCGGACGCCGTTGGTGCTGCACTGGAACGGCTCGTCCTGGAAGCGGCTGCCCAACCCCTTCGGCACGGCCGACGGGCAGGTGTCCTCGCTGCTCGTGCACGACGGCGTGCTGTGGGCCGGGGGCTTCACCGGCCCCGGCGTCGGCGGTGGGGTCGGCGACCGTGCCGCCGTGGCCGCGTGGAGCGGCAGCGCGTGGTCGGCGCGGCACCCGGCGGGCCAGGAGGCCTCCGAGGCCACGCAGTTGGCGGTGTACGGCACGGAGGTGCGGGTCGCGGGCAGGGGCACGCCGCTGCAGCGCTGGACCGGCGGCACCTGGGCGGCGGCGGCCGGGCCCGAGCCGGAGCCGCTGACCGTGGGCGCACTGGCCTCGGGCCCGGACGGGGCGCTGTGGCTCGGCGGCAGCACGGAGGGCGGCGGGTCGTACTTCTTCGCGCGGCTTCCGGCGGGTTCTTGACCGCGGCGGCTCCCGGGGGCCTCCTGACCGCGGCGGCTTCCGGGCGCGGGATCAGCCCGGCGGCAGCGCGACCGTGCCCTCCGACGCCGCGACGGCCTGCCGGACGATGGACTGGAGGCGTTCGTGGTGGGCGCCCCGCCAGTACACGCGGGCGCAGTCGCCGCACTCCGCGAACACGTCGTACGTCCCCCGGGTGCCGCCTTCGAGCCGCTCCGCCACGTCCTCCTTGGTGGCGGCCCGCAGCGTCCCGTTGCAGGCCGTGCAGCGCGTCCACGGCCTGAGCGGCGGCGCGAACCGCTCCAGGACGTCGCTGAGCTGGTCCTCGGGCCGGTCGCTGTAGACGTACGCGCCCGCCCACAGCTCGCGGCGGCGCAGCAGCCCCCGGTCCCGGCTCAGGAGCACGCGGCGCTCGGCGGCGGACCGGGCGGCGAGCGCGGGGTCGCCGATGTCCGTGCTCTCGTACGCGGTGTCGACGCCGAGCAGCCGCAGGCGCCGGGCGAGGGTGCCGAGGTGTACGTCGAGGAGGAAGCGCAGGGGCTCCTCGGGGGGCTGCTCGTCGGGGCGCACCCGCTGCGGCCGCGGCACGCACCGCACCTCGACGCGCTGCCCCGCGGCGGGCACGTGCCCGACGGGGACCTCGTGGCCGTCCACGACGAGCGCGCCGACCTCGGTGAGGGGGACGCCGAGCGACTCCACGACGTGCCCCAGGGAGGACGCGCCGTCGGTGACGGCGGTGGTGGTGCGGCCGCGCCGGTCGTGCGGGACGAACAGGGCCAGGTCTGGGGCGAAGTCGATGAGGATCTCCGGACCGTTCATGCGGCCCAGCATGGCAGGTTCTGGCGGGGCGCCCTTGGGTTTACGGCTTGCCGCTGTCGGCTGGGGCTGCGCCCCTCTCCCCCCCTGTTGGCGCTTCGCGCCTCGTCCTCAAGCGCCGGACGGGCTGGACCGTCCTCCTGTTCGCTCAGACGTGCGGGTCAGAACCCCTCGTCATGCACCCCACCGTGCCCTGCGCCCCGTCATGCCCCGCGACCTCACGCGTGCTGGTACGCCACCAGCGAGATCCCCACGTAGTGCACCGCGAACGCCGCCAGCGTGAACGAGTGGAAGACCTCGTGGAAGCCGAACCAGCGGGGGGAGGGGTTGGGGCGTTTGAAGCCGTAGACCACGCCGCCGACGCTGTAGAGGAGGCCGCCGACGATGACGAGGACCAGGACGGCGATGCCGCCCGTGCGCAGGAAGTCGGGGAGGAAGAAGACGGCTGCCCAGCCCATGGCCAGGTAGCAGGGGGTGTAGAGCCAGCGCGGGGCGCCGACCCAGAAGACGCGGAAGACGATGCCCGCGGCGGCGGCCGCCCAGATGCCCCACATCAGCCACTGGCCCTTGGCGTCGGGCAGGAGCAGGAGGGTCAGGGGGGTGTACGTGCCCGCGATGATCAGGAAGATGTTGGCGTGGTCGAGCCTGCGCAGGACGCCGTCCGCGCGGGGGGACCAGTTGCCGCGGTGGTAGAGCGCGCTGACGCCGAACAGCAGGCACGCCGTGAGGACGTAGATCCCGCACGCTATGCGGCCGCGGGTGGAGTCGGCGAGTGCCGTCAGGAACAGGCCCGAGACCAGCACCGCGGGGAACATCCCGGCGTGCAGCCAGCCGCGCAGCTTGGGCTTCACCGGCTGCACCGGCGCGGACGTCTCGGCCGCGGCCGGGTCGGAGCCGCCTGCGGGGGAGTTCACGAGCGCGTCGGGGACGGGTGAAGTCATGGGCGGCATCGTACCTACGCAACCGTAAGTTAGGTGTCAAAGGTGGCGTGGGCAGAGCTTACTAGTGGTGAGGCTCACGGTCACAGGGTGCGGGGGTGCCCGGATGGGGGACCCGGGGAGTGGCAATGCTCACGCCGCTCAGTTGTGAGGCACTCTGGACAGATGCGCATATGCGTCGGATGATCAAATGAGTGCGGTCGGCACCGGATGAGCGCCAGGAAGATCGAAGCAGTGAAGCATCCGGGTCGCAGCCCCCACGGGGCCCCAACCACAAAACCCTCGTATAGGAGCAATCGTGGCGCGCGATATCGCGGCTCCCCCGTCAGTGACGTCCCCGGGCACCGTCCCCACCGACCACCAGGCACTCGTGTCCTGGGTGAACGAGATCGCCGAACTGACCCAGCCGGACAGGGTGGTCTGGTGCGACGGCTCCGAGGCCGAGTACGAGCGCCTGTGCGAGGAGCTCGTGGCCAAGGGCACCTTCAAGAAGCTGGACCCGATCAAGCGGCCCAACTCCTACTACGCGGCCTCCGACCCGACCGACGTCGCCCGCGTCGAGGACCGCACGTACATCTGCTCCGAGAAGGAGGCGGACGCCGGGCCCACGAACCACTGGAAGGCCCCCGCCGAGATGCGGGAGGTCTTCTCCGGCACGGGCGGCGAGGGCGGCATCTTCCGGGGCTCCATGCGCGGGCGCACGATGTACGTCGTGCCGTTCTGCATGGGCCCGCTCGGCTCGCCGCTGTCCGCGATCGGCGTCGAGATCACCGACTCCGCGTACGTCGCCGTGTCCATGCGCACCATGACCCGCATGGGGCAGCCGGTCCTCGACGAGCTCGGCTCCGACGGCTTCTTCGTGAAGGCCGTGCACACCCTCGGTGCCCCGCTGGCGGACGGCCAGGCCGACGTGCCGTGGCCCTGCAACTCCACGAAGTACATCTCGCACTTCCCGGAGTCCCGCGAGATCTGGTCGTACGGCTCCGGCTACGGCGGCAACGCCCTGCTCGGCAAGAAGTGCTACGCCCTGCGCATCGCGTCCGTCATGGCGCGCGACGAGGGCTGGCTCGCCGAGCACATGCTGATCCTCAAGCTGACGCCGCCGCAGGGTGAGAGCAAGTACGTCGCCGCCGCCTTCCCGAGCGCCTGCGGCAAGACCAACCTCGCCATGCTGGAGCCCACGATCTCCGGCTGGACCGTGGAGACCATCGGCGACGACATCGCCTGGATGCGGTTCGGCGAGGACGGTCGCCTCTACGCGATCAACCCCGAGGCCGGCTTCTTCGGCGTCGCGCCCGGCACCGGCGAGCACACCAACGCCAACGCGATGAAGACGCTGTGGGGCAACTCCGTCTTCACCAACGTCGCCCTCACCGACGACAACGACGTCTGGTGGGAGGGCATGACCGAGGAGCAGCCCAAGCACCTCACGGACTGGAAGGGCAACGACTGGACGCCGGACTCCGAGGCCCCGGCGGCCCACCCGAACGCCCGCTTCACCGTCCCCGCGTCGCAGTGCCCGATCATCGCGCCCGAGTGGGAGGACCCCAAGGGCGTGCCGATCTCGGCGATCCTCTTCGGCGGCCGCCGCGCCTCCGCGGTGCCGCTGGTCACCGAGTCCCTCAGCTGGAACCACGGTGTCTTCCTGGGTGCGAACGTCGCCTCCGAGAAGACCGCCGCGGCCGAGGGCAAGGTCGGCGAGCTGCGCCGCGACCCGTTCGCCATGCTGCCGTTCTGCGGCTACAACATGGGGGACTACATGGCCCACTGGGTCAAGGTGGGCGCGGCCGCCGCGCGGACAGAAGGTGGTCAGGCGAAGCTGCCCAAGATCTATTACGTGAACTGGTTCCGCAAGAACGCGGACGGCAAGTTCGTGTGGCCCGGCTTCGGTGAGAACTCCCGCGTCCTGAAGTGGATCGTCGACCGTCTCGACGGGCGCGCCGAGGGCGTGGAGACCCCCATCGGCGTCCTGCCGACGCCCGCGTCCCTGGACACGAACGGCCTCGAACTGCCCGCCGCCGACCTGGAGTTCCTGCTCACGGTCGACAAGGAGGTCTGGCGCGAGGAGGCCGCGCTCGTGCCCGAGCACCTGAACACGTTCGGGGACCACACCCCGAAGGAGCTGTGGGACGAGTACCGCGCGCTGGTCGCCCGTCTGGGCTGACCCGACCGGTACCTGACCGGCACTCCGACCGGCATCCCGACCGGCATCCCGACCGGCAGATGACACCCGGGCCGCACGCCGCTGAGGCGCGCGGCCCGGGGTCGTTTCAGGCGGCGCCCACGAGGTGGGCGGCGGCCGCGTGCGCGTCCATGCGCTCGGCGGCCAGGATCGCCGCGCCGGTGTCGGCGCGGGACGCGGCCACCACCAGGGCGCGGCCCGCGAGGGCGTGCGCGCGCTGGTGCAGGCCGGACACGTGCGGCTCGTGGATGGCGGCGACCACGCCCGCGCGGACCGGCGGCAGGCCGCCGCGCAGCCGGGTCACCTGGGCCGCGAGCTGCTCGGCGGCGGCGTCGAGGCCGGGGGAGGGGGTGAGTCCGCGCAGCTCGTCGGTGACGGCGAGCAGCGCCGCGAGGTGTCCGGCGAGCTGGATGTCCAGCTCCTCCTCGCGGGAGCGGTGCGGGAAGTCGCCCGGGTCGGCCATGGCGTGGACCGACTTGGTGCGGATCGGCTCGTACATGAGAAGGCCTCCAGGCGGTTGCTTGAAAGCCATCCTAGCTTAGATTCTGTCTAAAGTTGAGTCGATCCTGGAAAGCGGGGGCGCGTCCGGCCGCGAGCGGGTTACGGCTGGCTGTAGCCGTCCAGGAAGCTGCCGATCCGGGTCACCGCGTCCGCCAGGTCCGGCGCCGTCGGCAGCGTCACCACGCGGAAGTGGTCGGGCTCGGGCCAGTTGAAGCCGGTGCCGTGGACCACCATGATCTTCTCGGCGCGGAGCAGGTCGAGGACCAGCCGGCGGTCGTCCTTGACCTTGAAGACCTTCGGGTCGAGCCGCGGGAAGAGGTACAGGGAGCCCTTCGGCTTCACGCAGGTGACGCCGGGGATCTGGGTCAGCAGGTCGTACGCCGTGTCGCGCTGTTCGAGCAGACGGCCGCCCGGGAGCACCAGGTCGTTGATGGTCTGCCGGCCGCTGAGCGCGGCGACCACGCCGTGCTGGCCCGGCATGTTCGCGCACAGGCGCATGTTCGCCAGGATCGTCAGGCCCTCGATGTACGAGGCGGCGTGGGCCTTCGGCCCGGAGACCGACATCCAGCCGACGCGGTACCCGGCCACGCGGTACGCCTTCGACATGCCGTTGAACGTGAGTGTAAGGAGGTCCGGGGCGACCGCGGCGGTCGGCGTGTGCGTCGCGCCGTCGTAGAGGATCTTGTCGTAGATCTCGTCCGAGCAGACCAGGAGGTTGTGGCGGCGCGCGATGTCGGTGAGGGCGCGGACCATGGCCTCGTCGTAGACCGCCCCGGTCGGGTTGTTCGGGTTGATGATCACCATCGCCTTGGTGCGGTCGGTGATCTTGCGCTCGATGTCGGCGAGGTCGGGCATCCAGTCCGCCTGCTCGTCGCAGCGGTAGTGCACGGCGGTGCCGCCGGACAGGGAGACCGCGGCGGTCCACAGGGGGTAGTCGGGCGCGGGGACCAGGACCTCGTCGCCGTCGTCGAGCAGGCCCTGCATGGCCATCACGATCAGCTCGGAGACGCCGTTGCCGATGAAGACGTGCTCGACGTCGGTCTCGATGCCGAGGGTCTGGTTGTGCATCACCACGGCGCGGCGCGCCGCGAGCAGGCCCTTCGCGTCGCCGTACCCATGGGCGTCGCCGACGTTGCGGAGGATGTCCTCCAGGATCTCCGGGGGGCACTCGAAGCCGAAGGCCGCGGGGTTGCCCGTGTTGAGCTTGAGGATGCGGTGGCCTGCGGCTTCCAGGCGCATCGCCTCCTCGAGGACCGGGCCCCGGATCTCGTAACAGACGTTGGCGAGCTTGGTCGACTGGATCACCTGCATCCCCCGAGGGTAGCTGGCGGGGGCGCCTTGGGTGGGGAGAGCTCGGTCACCTGTGCCCGTCGGCGGGTGCGGGTTCGTTGTGGTTGCTCGCGCAGTTCCCCGCGCCCCTTCGGGCGCTCCCCCTCGGGACTGCGTCCCTTTGGGGTGCCCTCCTTCAGGCCTGTTCTTGGCTGTACGCGGTCTTGTGGTGGTGCCCGTGGGGCCCAACAATGCGCATGACAAAAGAGGAGGGCCGAAGGACCTTCGGCCACTTCGTCATCCAGAGGGGACCCCCACATGAACAAGCCTCTCGTCGGAACCGCGCTCGCCGCCGTGCTTCTCGGTGCCGCGAGCGTGCCCGCGGCGGCCGTCAGCAATGACGCGCCGTCGTCCGACAAGCGGACGGCGGCCGCCGTCAAGGCGCCGGCGGCCAAGGCCGTGAGCTTCGCCGGCACCGTGGCGCTCAGCAACTGTTCCGGCTCCGTCGTCCGCGTACCGTCGTCGCAGCCGACCGACCCCGCGCTCGTGATGTCCAACGGGCACTGCCTGGAGACCGGTTTCCCGGCCCCGGGCCAGGTCATCGTCGACCGCGCCTCGTCCCGCAGCTTCACGCTCCTGAACGCGAGCGGCGGCAACGCGGGCACCGTGCGCGCCAGCAAGATCGCCTACGGCACGATGACCGACAACGACGTCTCGCTTTACCAGCTCACCAGCACCTACAAGGACATCGAGAGCCGGTACGGCATCAAGGCGCTCGAACTGGACTCCGCGCGTCCGACGCAGGGCAAGGCCATCACGGTCGTGTCCGGCTACTGGAAGCGGATGTACAAGTGCAACGTCGACGGCTTCGCGTACCGGCTCAAGGAGGGGCGCTGGACCTGGAAGGACTCGGTCCGCTACACCTCCGCGTGCCAGACGATCGGCGGTACGTCGGGCTCGCCGGTGGTCGACGACGCGACCGGCAAGGTCGTCGCCGTCAACAACACCGGCAATGAGAACGGCGAGCGGTGCACGGACAACAACCCGTGCGAGGTCGACCAGAACGGCAAGGTGACCGTCCGCCAGGGCATCAACTACGGCCAGCAGACGTACACGATCGTGCCGTGCGTCGGCGCGGGCAACAAGATCGACCTGAACCGTCCGGGCTGCACGCTGCCCAAGCCCTGACCCTCCCCGGGGCTCAGGTCTCGGTCCGGCGCACGGCACGTCCCGCGAGGACGTCCGTGCGCCGGCCGTCCTCGATCACGAACTCGCCGTCGATGAGGACGTGCGGGATGCCCACCGGCAGGGTGCGCGGCGCCTCGAACGTCGAGCCCGCCGCGACCGTGTCCGGGTCGAAGAGGACCAGGTCGGCGCGGTAGCCCTCGCGGACGATGCCCCGGTCGGGGAGCCGGAGGCGGGCCGCGGGGCGCGAGGTGAGGTGCGCGACGCACTCCTCCAGGGACAGCACCCCCAACTCCCGTACGTACCGGCCGAGATACTGCGGGAAAGTGCCGTACGCCCGCGGGTGCGGCTTGAAGCCCTGCAGGATGCCGTCGCTGCCGCCCGTGTGCACGGGGTGGCGCATGATCGCCCGGACGTTCTCCTCGTGGCCCACGTGCTGGAGGATCGTCGAGCCGAGCCGGTCGTTGATCAGCAGCCGTCGTGCCGTCACCCACGGCTCCTCGCCGCGCATGTCCGCCGACTGCTGGATCGTCTTGCCCACGCAGGACGCGAGGCCCGGGTCCGAGACGCCGGAGATCTCGATGGTGTCCCACTCGATGGGCACGCCGTGGCAGCCGTCCGCGCCGATGACCTCCATGTGGTGGCGGATCCGCGCCGCCGTGTCGTCGTCCTGGAGGCGGGCGAGGATCGCGTCCGGGCCGCCCTCGCTCGCCCAGCTCGGCAGCATCGCCACGAGGGTCGTGCAGCCGGGTGTGTACGGGTACGTGTCCAGGGTGATGTCGGCGCCGGCCGCGAGGGCGTCGTCCAGGAGCGCGAGGAGGTCCGGGGCCCTGCCCTTGTTCACGCCGAAGTTCATGGTGGCGTGGGCGAGGTGGAGGGGGCAGTCCGCGGAGCGCGTCAGCTCCACCATCTCCTGGTACGCCTCCAGGGCGCCCGCGCCGTAACTGCGGTGGTGCGGGCAGTAGTAGCCGCCGTGTGCCGCCACCACGCGGCACAGTTCGGTGAGTTCGGCGTCCTTCGCGTACATGCCCGGGGTGTACGTCAGGCCCGACGACATGCCGACGGCGCCCTCCCGCATGCCCTGCGCGACCAGGTCCTTCATCCGCTCCAGCTCGGCCGGGGCGGCCTCGCGGTCCTCCCAGCCCATCGCGAGCATCCGGACCGTGCCCTGCGGGATCAGGTACGCGGCGTTCACCGCGATGCCGCGGCCGCCGTGCGCCCGGTCCAGGCGGTCCAGGTACTCGCCGACGGTGCGCCAGTCGAAGTCGACGGAGGTGTCCCCGGGCGCGCCGCCGTTCCAGCCCGTGATGGCCTGGCGGACCTGGGTGAGGGTGGCGTCGTCCACCGGCGCGTACGACAGGCCGTCCTGGCCGATGACCTCCAGGGTGACGCCCTGGGCCGCCTTCGCGCTGTGGTCCGGGTCGCGGAGGAGGGCGAGGTCGCTGTGGGCGTGCATGTCGATGAAGCCGGGGCTGACGGCCAGGCCGTCGGCCTCCACCGTCCTCGTGCCCGCCGGTGCGGTCGGGCGGGGGCCCGTGCCCTCTCGGTGGATCTCCGTGATGCGGCCCTCTGCTATGGCCACGTCGGCTCTGTACGAGGCGTCGCCCGTGCCGTCGATGAGGCGGGCTCCGCGGATGACCAGGTCCATGGTGGGGTGCCTTTCTGGTGCGGGTGGTTGCGTCCTCGCGGGGGCGCCCCGGTCCCACCCCTTCTCCGAAACCGGGGCTGCGCCCCTGGACCCCGGGGGTGGGTGTCCCGTGGCGGGTGGGACAGTCCTCCCTCGAATCGGCGCTCCGCGCCTCGTCCTCAAACGCCGGACGGGCTGAAAATTTCCCCGGGGCGGGCTGGAAGGGGGGGGTGTGGGGCGGGCGGGAAGGCGCTGTGGGGCGGGCCTGATGGTGCCTACTGCCTGGTTGAACGAATGGTTTGGGCGGGTGGGCGGGAGAGAGCCCGTCCGGCGTTTGAGGACGAGGCGCGGAGCGCCGATATGAGGGTGCCCCTTTTGGGGCTGACGGTGCCGGGCTTCCGGTTGGCCGGTCCAAGGGTTCGGCGGGTGGGTGGGAGAGAGCCTGTCCGGCGATTGAGGACGAGGCGCGGAGCGCCGATCGGGGTGGCCCCGGCCCACCCGCACGAGGGCCGGTGGTCAGAAGTACGTGCGGATGTAGTCCGTGACCGTTCCGTCGGCCTCGACGAGGGGGATCAGCTGCCACTTGTCGAAGGACGTGCAGGGGTGGGAGAGGCCGAGGCCGACCCAGTCGCCGACCTCCAACTCCGCGCCGGAGGCGGTCCGCAGCCACCCGTGCTGGTCGGAGAGCCCGGTCACGGTGACCCCGTCGGCGCCGACCTCGGCCCCGTCGGCGCGCCGCACGACCTGCGCGGCGGGCAGGTCCAGGTCGTACGCGGCGTCCCGCTTCCCGGCGTTGACGAAGGCCTGCTCCGGCGTGGGACGCGAGACGACCTGCGCCCACAGCCGGAAGGCGGGCTGGAGGGCCCCCTCCGAGGGGACGCGGTTGAACGGGGTGAGATGCGCGTAGTGCCCGTCGTCGTGGGAGACGTACGCTCCGGAGCGAAGGAGCTTGAGGACGGGGAGGGAGAGCGCCGGGACGGAGGCGAACTCGTCGGCCACCGCGTCGAACCACGCAGACCCCCCGGCGCTGACGACGATCTCGTCGACCCCGCCGGACTTGAACCGCCCCGCCACGTCGAACTCCTCGGCGAGCGCGACGAGACGCCGCAGCCAGGCGTGCACCCGCTCGGGCGTGGCGTCCGGCACCTCCCCCTCGTACCCGGCGACACCGACGAGCCGCAGCGTCCCGACGGCGGCGACGGCGTCGGCGACGGCGGCGCAGTCGGCCTCGGTGCGGGCGCCGGTGCGGGCACCGTCACCGGCGGCGAGCTCGACGACGACGTCGACGGGACGCCGCGCGCCCGCCGAGCGCAGGGCGGCGTCCATCAGCTCGACGCCGCGTACGGAGTCGACGTAGCAGACGAAGCGGAAGCCGGGGTCGGCGTCGAGCTCGGCGGCGAGCCAGGCGAGGGCGGCCGCGTCGACGAGCTCGTTGGCGAGGAAGATCCGGGAGATGCCGAACGCGCGGGCCACGCGCACCTGGTGGGGCACGGCGAGGGTGATCCCCCAGGCACCGTGGGCGAGTTGGCGCTCGAAGAGCTGGGGGGCCATGGACGTCTTGCCGTGCGGCGCGAAGGCGAGGGCGTGCCGGGTGGCGTACTCCTCCATGAGCGCGAGGTTGTGTTCGAGGCGCTCGGCGGACAGGGCGAGCACGGGGGTGGTGAAGCCGCCGGTGAAGAGGTTGCGGCGCTGCGCGGCCAGCTCGCCGACGGTCAGCCCGTCGGCGTCCGGCGGCAGCGCCTTGAAGCGGTGGTCGATCCGCTCGTCGGCGAGGCGTGCGACGGCGTGCGCGCGGCGGTCGGCGGGGGCGGGCTTGTCGGCGGCCATGGGGCGCCTCCTCGGCTCTTCGGGCCCGTCAGCCTTGCGCTGCCCGAGCTCGTCGGTGTGGCTTCGCAACGCCCCCCAACGTGGGCGTTGCACAATATGCAACGTTCATTGCGTATGTCGCTTACTGCTGTCTAACATCCGAGCCAACGCCGGGTCAACGGATCCGGCGGGCGAGCGAAGCGAGCGAGAGGCTGACACCGACGTGACCCGAGCAGGCGCCGCCGGAGACACGAACTCCCTGGACACCGACGTGGTGGCGGTGGGCGAGTCCATGGTGACGTTCCTGCCCTCGCGCCCGGGACGGCTCGCCGACGTACCGTCCTTCGAGCGCGGCATCGGCGGCGCCGAGTCGAACGTGGCCTGCGCCCTGGCCGCCGCGGGCCACCGCACCCGCTGGGTCTCCCGCGTCGGCGCCGACGGATTCGGCGACCACCTGGTCGAGACGATCGGGCACTACGGCGTCGACACCTCCGCCGTCGGCCGCGACCCGCACCGCCCCACCGGCATCTACTTCCGCACCGCCGACGACCGCGGCACCGACGCCCACGAGGTCGTCTACTACCGCGCGGGCTCCGCCGCCTCCGCGATGTCGCCCGCGACCATGCCGTACGACGCCCTGTGGTCGGGCCGCGTCCTGCACCTCTCCGGCATCACCGCCGCCCTCTCCGCCGACTGCCTCGCCCTCGTCCGCGACCTGTGCGACCGCAAGCCAGGACGCCGCTCCCTGGTCTCCTTCGACGTCAACCACCGGCCAGGACTGTGGCGTGACGGCGACGGTGCCGACGTACTGCTCGACCTCGCGCGCGGCGCCGACCTCGTCTTCGTCGGCGAGGACGAGGCCGCGGCGGCCTGGGACGTCACCGGCGGCCCGGCCGCCGTCCGGGCCGCGCTCCCCGAGCCCGCCGTGCTCGTCGTCAAGCAGGGCGCCCGCGGCGCGACCGTCTTCGCCGCCGACCACGCCACCGGGTGCGACACCACCACCTTCGCGCCCGCCCTGAGCGTCGACGTCGTCGCCCCCGTCGGCGCCGGTGACGCCTTCGCCGCCGGCTTCCTCTCCGCGACCCTGCGCGGCCTGCCCGCCGAGCACCGCCTGCGCCACGGCCACCTGATGGCCGCCGCCGCCCTCACCGTGCCCGGCGACCTCGCGACCCCGCCGTCGCGCGCCCACGCCGACACCCTCGCCGCCCTGGACCCCGCCGACTGGGAGACACTGCGTCTCGGTCCCGGCTGGACGGCGGCCGATCCCACCCGGGCCACCGCCGTGGCCGACGAGGAGGTACGTACGTCATGAGCCAGACCGTCGACCGCGCCCTGTCGATCCTGCCGCTGCTCGCCGAGGGCCCCGCCGACCTCGGCCAGGTCGCGGAGCGCCTCGGCGTGCACAAGTCCACGGCCCTGCGCCTGCTGCGCACCCTGCACGAACACGGCCTGGTCTTCCGCCAGTCCGACCAGCGCTACCGCCTGGGCGCCCGGCTGTTCGCGCTCGCCCAGGAGGCCGTGGAGAACCTCGACGTGCGCGAGATCGCCCACCCCCACCTCCTCGCCCTGAACGAGAAGTGCGGCCACACCGTCCACCTCGCCGTGTACGAGGAGCAGGAGGTCCTCTACATCGACAAGGTCGAGAGCCGCTACCCGGTCCGCATGTACTCGCGCATCGGCAAGCCCGTCGCCATCACCGTCGCCGCCGTCGCCAAGCTGCTGCTCTCCGACTTCCCCGAGGCCGAGCGCCGCGCCTTCGCGGAGAAGCTCGACTATCCCGCGTACACCTCCCGTTCGACCCCCAACGCCGCCGCCTTCCTCAAGGAGCTCGCGCAGGTCCGCGAGCAGGGCTGGGCCACCGACCTCGGCGGCCACGAGGAGTCCATCAACTGCGTCGGCGCCCCCATCCGCGGCGCCGACGGCCGGGTCGTCGCCGCCATGTCGGTGTCCGCCCCGAACGTCGTGGTCACCGCCGAGGAACTCCTGCGCCTGCTGCCGCTGGTGCGGCGCACGGCGGAGGCCATCAGCAGGGAGTACTCGGGCCACGCCCCGGAGAAGTAGTACCCCGCGGGACCCGGCGTCCCGAGCCGCACCCAGCACCCGTAACACCCTGAAGGAAAGAGCAAGTTCATGAGCGAGAAGACGGCCCTCACCCCCGCCACCCACACCGCGCCGCCCGCGAAGTTCTCGCACGGCGTCAAGAAGGGCAACATCCTCCAGGTCGCAGGCCAGGTCGGCTTCCTGCCCGCCGAGGAGGGCAAGGCCCCCACCCCCGCGGGCCCCACCCTGCGCGAGCAGACCCTGCAGACCTTCGCCAACGTCAAGGCGATCCTCGAAGAGGGCGGCGCCACCTGGGACGACGTGATGATGATGCGCGTCTACCTCACGGACGTGGACCACTTCGCGGAGATGAACGAGATCTACAACCAGTACTTCGAGGAGCAGGGCCTCAAGGCCCCGGCGTCCGCCCGTACCACCGTGTACGTCGGCCTGCCCAAGGGCCTGCTCATCGAGATCGACGCGCTGGCCGTACTCGGCTGACCGCCGTCGCCATCGCGGGCTGAGGAGGGGGGAGGCCGCACCCGGCCTCCCCGCCTCCCGCCGCACCCCCCACCCCACGCAAGCCGCACGTCGTCACGGCGCCGCGCCCCATTCCCCCAAGCTCTCGGCTTCGCTCGAGCAGGGGGGACCCCCATCCGGGGCGCCGCGCCGCGATCCCCCCTGCCCAAGAAAGCCCCATGCACTTACGAGGTCAACGATGTCCCCGTCCTCCCCCGTGTCCGCGACGCTCGCGGCCACCGCCCCCGCGCAAGAGACCCCACCGCACACCGGCGGCCTGATGGCCCTGATCGACGGCACGGCGGGACTGCTGACCGTCGCGGCCCTCGGCATCCTGCTGCTCCTCTACCTGATCATCAAGGTCAGGCTCCAGCCGTTCGTGGCCCTCCTCGCGGTCTCCATAGCCGTCGGCCTGGCCGCGGGACTCTCCGTCACCGAACTCTTCGGCACCGTCCAGAAGTCGGACGCGGTCTCCCTCATCGAGTCCGGCATGGGCGGCATCCTCGGCCATGTCGCGATCATCATCGGCCTCGGCACCATGCTCGGCGCGATCCTGGAGGTCTCCGGCGGCGCCGAGGTGCTGTCCAAGCGCCTCCTCGACCTCTTCGGCGAGAAGCGCGCCCCCGTCGCCATGGGCCTGACCGGCCTCATCTTCGGCATCCCGGTCTTCTTCGACGTCGGCATCTTCGTCCTCGCGCCGATCGTGTACGCCGCCGCCAAGCGCAGCGGCAAGTCGATCCTGCTCTACTGCCTGCCGCTGCTCGCCGGCCTGTCCATGACCCACGCCTTCCTGCCCCCGCACCCCGGCCCCGTGGCCGCCGCGGGACTCCTGAACGTGGACCTCGGCTGGGTCATCCTCATGGGCGTCGTCTGCGGCGTCCCGGCCGTGCTCGCGGCCTGGGTCTTCGCCGCCTGGATCGGCAAGCGGATCTTCGTCCCCGTACCGCAGGACATGCTGGAGGCCTCCGAGGAGGCGAAGGCGGCCGTCGCCGAGGAGCAGCGCGCACAGGGCCTGACCCCGACGGAGGAGCCGGTCGCGCTGAGCACCGTCTTCCTGATCATCGGCACCCCGCTCCTTCTCATCCTGCTCGCGACGTTCTCCTCCATCGCCTTCGACCCGTCCACGCTCCGCAGCGTGATCGAGTTCTTCGGCCACCCCTTCGTCGCCCTGACGATCGCGCTCCTGATGGCGTACTACCTGCTCGGCATCCGCCGCGGCTGGTCCCGCAAGTCCCTGGAGACGGTGTCCACGGCGTCCCTGAAGCCGGTCGGCAACATCCTGCTCGTGGTCGGCGCGGGCGGCGTCTTCGGCGCCGTGCTCAAGGGCAGCGGCGTCGCGGGCGCCCTCGCCGACACCTTCAACGACGTGGGCCTGCCGGTCATCGTCCTCGCGTACCTCATCTCCCTGGTCCTTCGCGTGGCCCAGGGTTCGGCGACGGTCGCGATCGTCACCACGGCGGGCATCGTCGCGCCGCTGCTCGCCGAGGGCGACTACTCCCACGCCTTCACCGCCCTGGTCATCATGGCCATCTCCGCGGGCTCGATCTTCGCCTCGCACGTCAACGACGGCGGCTTCTGGATCGTGGCGAAGTACTTCGGCATCTCCGAGCGCGACACCCTGAAGACCTGGACGGTCCTGGAGTCGGTGCTCTCGGTCGCGGGGTTCGCGGTGGCGGCGGTGGTGAGCCTGTTCGTGTAGCCGTGGCTCCGGTGTCCGGCGGTACGTCACCGGATTCCGGCGGTACGTGAAGGGGGATGCGCGGCGACCCGGCCGCGCATCCCCCTTCACCTGCTCAGTTCTTGGCTGCTCAGTGCGGCTGCTTCTTGCTGACCGCGCGGTTCACGGCGAACGCGCCGACCATGGCCACGGCCAGGCCCGCGAGGGCGAAGCCGGCGTCGACGCGCTTCCACCAGAACTTGTGCGGAGCCATCGGCTCGTTGTCGAGCATCGTCTCAAGGAGGTCGGTGCCGCCGATGTCGAGCAGGGTGAACACATAGCCGTTGGCGACACCCAGGTACGCGCCGAGCGCGGCCAGGACGGCGGCCCAGACGGCCGGTCCCGCTTCGCGGCCGCCGGTGCGACCGGTCACCACGCCCACGACCACCGCGAGCACCGCGGCACAGGCCAGATAGCTGACCTGGAGCCCCACCCGCGAGAGGTCCTCGTGGGCGGCGAACAGGATGCCCGCGTAGGCGAGGCCGAGGCCCATCGAGATGATCAGGCCGAGGAAGAAGGCCCTGCCCGGCTGCGCGCCACCGGGCGGCGGGAAGCCGGGGGCGTAGGGGTAGCCGTGCGGCATCGGCTGCTGCGGAGGGTAGGGGGCCATGTTCGGGCCCGGGCCCGGATAGCCGTATCCCGGCTGCTGCGGCGGCTGGCCGTACTGCGGCTGCTGACCGTACTGCGGTGGCTGTGGCTGCCAGGGATGGCTCATGGGTCCCCCGATGGTGGATGCGTTCGCTGCACATGGGTGCGGGAGCGGTCAAGGTACCAAGGGGTCCGCGCGGCCACGGAGTCCGAGCGGGGCGAGCCACAGGATGGGCACAGGAGCGCAACGGGACTGCTACGGGTGCGACCTCCCACGGATTTCCGGGAGCGACCGGGTAGCCTGCCCGGGGCTCTTCGCCTTTCAATCACCTGTTCGCGCCGTCCGCTTCGCGTCAATCGTGCGAACTGTGCGAACTGTCGGAAATTCAGTACTCGGGGGATCAGTACATGCGTGTTCGTCGCACCGTCGGCGCCGCCGCTCTCGCCATCGCCGCCGTCGCCGTGCTCTCCGGTTGCACCGACGACCCGGAGGACAAGGCCTTCGGCGGCGGCGACGCGCCCGCGCCACCGACCATGCCGACCATGCCGAACCCGTCGCTGTCGCCGCCGCCCAGCGGGCTGCCCGACACCCCGGGCACGTCGTCGGGCGGCTCCAGCGAGTCGGGCGGGCTCAGCTCCGGTGGCTCCAGCGGCTCCGGCGGGCTCACGTCCGGCGGGTCCAGCGGCTCGGGCGGGCTCAGCTCCGGCGGCAGCAGCGGCCAGCCGACGTACGACCCGAACGCCCTGGGCGAGGTGATCGGCCAGAACTGCAGCTACGAGCGCAGCACCGGGCGGATCAACTACGACGTCGACATCCAGAACTCCTCCTCCGACCAGGCCTTCCGGTACTCCTTCTCGGTGGTGTTCAAGGTCGGCCAGTCCGCCGGCTCCGCGACCGCGACCAGGACCATCGCCTACCGGAGCGACACGGCGACCGTCTCGTCGGGCGGCGACCGCACCATCAAGATGCACGCGTCGTACAGCACCAACGACCGCCTCGTCTACTCCTGCCAGGTGACGTCGGCCCGCAAGTACCCGGCGACGCCGTAAGGGCCGATCCGGCGCGGACAGGCCCGCCTTCGCCCCGGATCCGCCCCCGAACCGCCCCGCCGCGCCCCGTCCCCGACCGGCCCCTCGTGTGCAATGGAGAAGCAGGGGGGAGCCGGGTGGGCGGGGCTTGTGGTGGGTGTGGGGCGGTGCGATCCTTGCCGCCATGCCGGTCACTCCCCGCCCACCCGATCACGGATCGGTTCTCGCGGAGGTGAGGAGAGTGCGGCGTGCCGGACTCCTCAGGCTGCGCGAACTCGACGTGCCCGAACTGGTCCGCGTCGGCCGCGAGTTACCCTCGGCCGCCGCGCAGCCGACGGACAGCGGGGCCGTGGAGCGGCTGTTGCGGACCGCCGTCGCCGCGGTCGGCGGCGGCACGCTCCAGGAGGCCGCCGAGTTCACCCTCGGGCTCGCCCAGGGCACCCGGGACTGGCCCGCCTCCTCCCGCCGCAGGCGCGCCGCGCAGGTGTACGGCGTCAGCGTCGAACGCTTCCGCAAACACCACGAGTTGATGGTGCTCGGGCAGATAGCCGAGCGGATCGTCGACATCGCGGCGCGCGGCCCGCAGCCCGCGCCCCCGGTGGCCCCGGGGCAGCCGCGGCCCCTCGGCGAGGCGCCCGCGAAGGGCGAAGGACCGGCCCCCGGGCACGCCTCGGCGGCCACCGCGACCCCTTTCCCGGGGCGACCCACGGCCCCCCTCGCCCTCCCGCCCGCCCACCGCACCGTCCCCGTCCGCCTCGCCCATCGCACGGTCCCCGTCACCGTGCACGTCCACTCGGTGGACCTCCTGCGCGACGTCGACGTCGTCCTCTCGCCGTCCAACACCTACTTCTCGCTGCCCGCCGCCTACAAGTCGTCCGTGGCCGCGACCCTGCGCCGGGCCGGGGCGCGCAGGGACGCGTCGGGGGGACTCGTCGAGGACCGCGTCCACGACGAGTTGGCGCGCTGGGCCGGGCGCCACGCGGCACCCGGGCGGGAGGCGCTGCCCGGCACGGTCGCCGCCACCTCGGCGGGGGCGCTCACCGCGCAGGGCATCCGGCGGATCTACCACGTCGCCGTGGCCGTGCCCCGGCCCGGCACCAACGACTACGACGTCCAGCCCGCCGACCTGACCCGCGGCGTCGCCCGCGCCCTCGCGCTCCTCACGGCCGAGAACGCGCACGCCGAACCGCCGCTCACCTCCGTCTGCCTGCCGCTCCTCGGCGCGGGCCGCGGCGGCCTCTCGCCGCTGGAGAGCTTCTCCGCGCTGTGGGCGGCCGTGGAGGCGGAACTCGTCCGCGGCGCCGAGCTCGACGTGCACTTCGTGGTGCGCAGGCACGCCCGCGCCGACCTCGTCGAACGCCTCCTCGCCGGAGTCGGCGCGGACAGAGCGGACAGAGGCGACGCGGGCGGACCCGGCGGGAGCCGGCCGTGACGTCGTCCGTGGCGAACACGGGACCAGGACCGACCAGCGCGCCCAGGAGCACCGGGGCGAGCCGCAGAAAAGGGGTGGGAGCACCGTGAATCCCTACGTCGTCCTGGCCGCCGCCGCCGCGGCCTGGGACCGCGTCGCCGACCGGCTCACCGGGCCGCCCCGCGACACCCTCACCGGCCTCCTCGCCGTCGTACGCCGCCGGGGCGCGCCGGAGGCCGAACGGCGGGCCGCGGCCGACGAGGCCGCCGCGCTCCTGGTGCGCCACCTCCCGGAGGAGTTCGGCGGCGCGGGACCGCAGGGCCGGTTCGCGGGCGGCGCCCTCGTCGACGCCGACACCCCCGACGCCGCACCGCACCCCTCCTACCAGGGCTTCTCGGCCGAGGACCTCGCCGTCCTGCTGACCGACGGGCACCGCATGGTCGGGCCGGTGCTCGGACCCGTACGGGAACGGCTGCTCGCCGCGCCCGCCTGGGACGCGGACGCCCTGACGCGGCTCGGCGGCGCCCCCGACCAGCCAGGACTCATCAGGCTCCCCGGCGCGGGCGGGCGGCCACGGCTGCCCCGGTTCCAGTTCACCGCCGCCGGGGCGGCCCGGCCCGTCGTCATCGAGGTCAACACCCACCTCGCGGCCGACCGGGACCCGTGGGGCGCCGCCGACTGGTGGCTGTCGGAGAACGCCTGGCTCGGCGCCCGGCCCGCCCGGCTCCTCGGCACCGACCGGGACCGCCAACTCGCCGACACCGCGCGGCTCTTGATGGAGGAGGGGTAGACGTGCCGAACTACCGCCCCCCGGAGCGGCCGCAGGGCACGCCCACCAAGGCGACGCTGCCGCGCGGCACCACCCTGTACCGCGTGCACGCGGGCCACCGCGACGCCGCCGCCTTCAACCCGAGACCCGCCCACTGCCTGTACGGCGGCGGCCGGTTCGACGGCACGTCCTGCGACCCGTACCCCTACCTCTACGCGGGCATCGGCACGGCCGCCGCCGTCTGCGAGACCCTGCTGCGCTCGCTGCCCTTCGACCCGGACGGCGGGCCCCGCCTGCTGCCCCGGGTGAGCGTCGAGCACCGGCGCCTGAGCACCCTGCGGCTCGCCGCCGACACCGACGTCGTCTCCCTCACCACCGCGCGCGATCTCGCCGCCGTGCACCAGGACAGCTGGCTGGTGCACACCGAGGCGAGCGAGTACGCGTACACCCGTGACTGGGCGCACTGGATCCGCGGCCGCACGGGCCCCTGGGCCAAGGGTCTGGTCTGGGCCTCCAAGCGGGAGCCCGGCGACCGCGCGGTGGTCCTCTTCGGCGACCGCTGCCCGCCGGGGACCGTCGAGGTCGTCGAGGACGGCGTCGTGGACTTCGGCACGGAGGACGGCCAGGAGTGGCTCGACGCCCTCCTGGAGCCGTACTTCGTCCGGATCGCGCCCTGAGCCGCGCGCCGTCCGGCTTCCCGAGCCGTCCCGCTCCCCCTCTTCCCGCCCTCTTCCCTCCCTCTTCCCGCGAAGGGCCGTACCCGTGTCCCCTGACGACGCCGCAGCGCCCGCATCCCCCGCAGCCATCGACGAGCTGTACGCCCAGCGTGACGAGCTCCGGGGGATCCTCGCCGCACCCGGCCCGGACGGCCCGGGCGCGCCCGAACTGCACGCCCGCATAGGGTTCGTGAGCTACCAGGCCTTCCGCGCGGGTGAGCGCCCGGACGACCTGCGCCGGGCCGACGAGGCGTTCGAGGTGGCCTTCGGCGGCGCGGCGCCGGTCCGGACGCCGCCCAGCGATCCGGTCCACTTCGGGCTGTGGCGGGCCGCGTACGCCCAGGTCGCGCTGTTCCAGTACCTGGCGGACCCGCGGCGGCCCGTCCTCGAAGAGGCGCTGCGGCGCTACGACGAAGCGGTCCGGTGCGCGGACCTCGACACCGACGTGCGGGCCGAACTGAGCGCGGACCAGGGCGCCTTGTACGCGGAGCGGTCCATGCGGCACGGCGGCGGGCCCGCCGACGCGGCGACGGCCGCCGCGCACTACGGGGCCGCGCTGGAGACGGCCCCCGCGGGCAGTGACCTGCCGCACCTGCGGTGCAGCAGAGGGATCGCGCTGATGGAGTCCGCGTGGCAGACCCAGGACCGCGCCGGACTCACGGCGGCCAGAGAGGAGTTGGAGCGCGCCCTGCACGAGGCGGGGCAGCGGCCCGGTGCCGCGCCCGAGTGGGCCCGGGAGGCCGCGATCCGGGCCGCGTTCATCCGCGTCATCATCTGGAGCAACTTCCAGGACCAGGCCCAGTCCGTCGCCGCCGAGACCGACGTGCTCGCGCTGCTCGCCGACCCGGAGACCGAGAAGGCGATGAACCCGGTCCAGCTCGACGGCTTCGGACGGGTGCTGTACGAGCGGGCCACCCTCCGCGGCGACGGCGAGGTCCGTGACCGCGGCATCGGACTCATCCGGCGCGCGGTCGGTGAATGGCAGGAGGAGCGGCACGGCAGGATCGCCGCGCCCGCGTTCTTCCTGGCCATGTTCCAGCAGTCGCGCTTCTGGGACGACAGGGACCCGGAGCGCGTCCACGACGTGGCGAGGGCCGCGCGGCTCCTGGTCGCCGACCCCCTCGACGACGAACTGGGGAACAGGGCGCGGGAGGCGGGGAAGGTGTGGGCCGGCTGGGCCCGGTTCATGTGCGCCGAACTCGGCGTCGACCCGGGGCCCGACGCCGGTCCCGAGGGGCCCGCCGGGGACGAGCTCGGGCTGCGCGAGGTCATCCTGGGATTCATGAACTCGCTTGCGGCGGGGCGTACTTACATCGACCACAGCCGGAGCGTCGAGGGGTTCCCCGGCATGTCGGCGGGCCGCACCGGCATGGAGGAGGTGCCCGACCGCTTCGACCGGGGGTTCGCGGCCTGGAGCCGGACGGAGTCCGAGGAGTCGCGCGCCCGGACGGCCCTGGAGCTCCTGCAGTACTTCGCGGTGCTCGACCCGCACGCCCCGTACCCCACCGCACGGCAGAAGTACGCCCTCATCGACTGCGTCCTCGCCTTCCGCCCCGACGACCCCGAGTGGCAGCGCAGGGCCCACGCCGTCGTCGGCAACGTACGGCTGCGGGACGCCATGGCGGGCGCCGACGACGCCATCGACGAGGTCATCGACCACTTCGTCCGGGCCGGTACGCACCCCGGCGGCGCGGCCGACGAGGAGCAGCGCCACCTCGTGAACCTCGGCCGCATGCAGGCACTCGGCCAGCGCGGGCGGTCCGCGGGAACCGCCGACGACCGGGAGGAGGCCCGCGCCGCGTGGGCGGAGCTGCGCGACAGCCCGCACATCGCCGAGCACACCCGCCGCCTCGTCGGCGCCCAGCACTCCGCGGTCGACGCCCAGGAGGCCGTCGACCGCGGCGACCTGCGCGCGGCGGACCGGCACATCGGCGAAGTGGCGCAGGTCTACCGCGGGCTGGCGGACGACGACCCCGTGCGCGCCGAGATCGGCACGCTGATCGAGAACGCCCTCATGGCCAGGGACGCGCTCGCCGCCGCACTCGGCGCCCCCGCCGCGCCCCGGCCGGTCGCGCGACGGTCGGCGGACCGGCTCCGCGTCGAGGCCCGGCGGCTGACCCGCGACCGCCGGGCCTGGGTCCTCGGCGACCAGGGCCTCATCCGCTTCGCCCGCGCCACCGACCCCTGGGACGAGGCGGCGGCCCGGGAGGCGATGGAGCTGCTGGGGGAGGCGTACGACCTGGCCCCGGAGGGCGCCGACGACCAACTGCGGTACGGCGCGGGCCTGGGCGTCTGTCACTGCACGCACGCCGAGCAGCAGCGCGACCCGGCCGCCCGCACCGAGGGCGTCGCGCGCGGCCTCGACCTCCTGGAGCGGACCCTGCGCGGCTGCGGCGGCCCCGAGCACCGCCTCTACGCCTCCACCGGCCTCGCGCTCGGCCGCGCCTACCGCACCCGGGGCGACGCCCGCCGGGGCGATCGCGAGGCGGGCCGCCGCACCGGACTCGACGCGCTGCGCGGCCACGCCTGGGCGGCGCTCCTGCAGTCCGGCACCGGCCACGCCGCGCAGGCCGCCGCGCAGGCCACCGACGCCGCGCTCGAAGTCGCGGGCTGGTGCCTGCGCGACAACGCCCCGCAGGAGGCGGTGCAGGCGCTCGACGCCTGCCGCGGCCTGGTCCTGCACGCGGCCACCACGTCGAGCACCGTGCCCGAACGACTCGTCGCCGCCGGCCACGGCGAACTGGCCCGGGAGTGGCGGGAGTCCGGGGCGGACGCGGCACTCGACCCGGCCGCCGCCGCGCCCACCGTGCCCAGCTCCCTGCGCCGCCGCGTCCTCGCCGCCCTCACCGGATCCGACGGCGCCCAGGACCGCCTCCTCGACCCGCCCACGACGGCCGAGATCGCGGCGGCGCTGCGCACCCAGGGCAAGGACGCCCTGGTCTACCTGGTGCCCGCGTCCGACGACGTCGGCGGCACCGCCGTCGTCGTCACCTCCCGCGCCGACGTGCACGCCGTGCCGCTGCCCCGGCTCACCGAGGACGCGGCGCCCCTGCGCGCGTACCGGCCGGACGCCGTCGCCGCCCGCGACCTCGGCCCCGTGCCCGGCGCGGCACCGGACCACCGCCCGCCGCCCCTGCGCGCCCAGCTCGACCGGCTCTGCGGCTGGGCCTGGTACGCCGGGGTCAAGCCGCTGTTCGACACCCTCGCCACGGCCACGGGGCGCGGCCCGCGCCTGGTGCTCGTGCCGATGGGCACCCTCGGCCTCGTGCCCTGGCACGCGGCGTGGACCGAAGGGCCCGAGGGCCGCCGCCGGTACGCGCTCGCCGAGGCGGAGATCTCCTACGCCGCGTCGGCGCGGCTGCTCTGCGAGGTCGCCGCCCGCCCCGCCGCCCCGCACACGGGCGCCGCCCTGGTCGTCGGCGACCCCACCGGCGACCTGCGGTACGCGGGCGAGGAGGCGGACGCCGTGCAGCGCGTCTTCTACCCGCGCGGCCAGTTCCTCGGGCGCCGCGCGGGCGGGGAAGGCACCGGTCCTGGGACGCCCCGCGAGGTGGTGTCCTGGCTGACGCGCGACGGCGGCGACGACGGCGCCGTCCTGCACCTCGCCTGCCACGCCGCCGTCACGCCCAGCGCCCGCCGCAGCTCCCACCTGAGCCTGCACGGCGGCGAGTTGTCGGCCGAGGAGCTCACCGAGGCGGTGGGCGCGGGCCGACGGGGGCGGCTCGGCCTCGTCCTGCTCGCGGCCTGCCGCAGCCATGTGTCCGGGCACGGCCACAACGAGGCGTACAGCCTCGCGACCGCGTTCCTGGTGGCGGGCGCGCGGTCCGTCGTGGGCTCGCTGTGGCCGGTGCCCGACGACGCCACGTCGGTCCTGATGTTCATGGCCCACCACTACCTGCGGGCCGAGGGCGAGCCGCCCGCGCGGGCCCTGCGCCGCGCCCAGCTGTGGATGGTCGACCCGCACCGGGTCCTGCCGCCCACGCTGCCCGCGTCCCTCGCGTTCCGGGCCCGCCGCATCGACCCGGACGACCTGAGCGCGTGGGCGGGGTTCACGCACCTGGGCCAGTAGCCGCCAGTGCCGTCAGCAGCCGTCAGCAGCCGTCAGTAGCCCTCGGGAACGACCGTGCGCAGGCTGATCGTGCGGGCGGTCCAGCGGCCGGGGGAGCCCGGGGCGACGCCCCCGAGGTCGCGGCTGCCGACGGCCGCCTCGGGCGGGTCGAGCCGCAGCGCCCCGGTGCCGAAGCCGACGGCGTCGTCCCGCGCCCCCGATCGGTCCGCGTCCCACGCGGGCAGGTGGAACGGCACCGTGTTCAGCTCGCCCTCGGCGACGACGAGCTTCAGCCAGTCGCGCGCCGACGCCCCCGGCACGGCGGGCCGCGACGCGGGCAGGTACAGCTGCACGGGGTCGCCGTCCAGCGCGTGGCCGGTGCGGCCGGGGCCGATGAACCGGCCGGGGAACAGCGCGGAGTGGCTGCCGTAGCTGTCGGTGAGGTCGAGCAGCAGGCACCACAGGGTGCGTCCGGGGGAGCGGTTGTGCAGCCGGATCGACACCCACGGCTCGCGCGGCTCCGCCCCTTCGGGACCGTACGCGCAGACGATCTCCCCGCTGCCGTCCGGCACGAGCACCTGTCCCGGCGGGGCGCCCCACGGCGCGATCTCCACCTGGACCAGGTTGTCCAGGACCGAGGGGCGCGGCGCCAGATCGCGGATCTGGTGCCAGCGGGTGAGGTGCGAGAGGCAGTCCACGAGGCGCGGTACGTCACCGGGTCCCGCGAGGGGCAGCGGGGCGGTGAAGGGGGTGCCGTCGCGCCGCAGGACATGGGCGAGGCCGTCTCGGGGCTCCACGTGGAAGTGGAGGTCGGCGGGGGTGTTGGTCAGGCGGAGCAAGGGGGAGGGGCCGTTGCCGGGGCCGGAGGTGGCGAGGGCGTTCCTGAAGTCGGCTTCGAGGGGCGGGGGTTGGAGAGCGGGGACTGGGCCGCCGGGAGGTTGCGCTCCGCCGGACGGCCCACTCGTGTGCGGCCCGCCCGGTTCCGCCCCGAAGCTCACCGTGGAGGGCGCCAGCGCCAGCGCGGACAGGGCCACCGGATACACCTGCCCGGCGTCGGGCTCCCACCCCAGCGGATCCACGAGCGCCCGGTCGGCGAACACCTCCCGCGCCCGCACCACCCGCCCCCGCACGGAACCGTCAGCCGCACCCTCTCCATCCCCGCCGCCCCCGACGGCCTCAGGTGCTTCCCCTTCACCTCCCGCATCCCCTCCGTCCCCCACCACCCGGAACTCCGTCCCGGACGCCCCCTCCCCGTCCCGCAGGCCGTGCCCCGTACCGCAGTCGACCTCCCACCCCCGCGCGCCGCACCGCAGCAGATACGGGCCCGGCGCGCGGGCCACGGCCCCGCCCAGGAACGGCAGGTCGGCGACGCCCCCGGGAGCCGCCGGATACAGGACCGGCTGCTGGCCGACGCCGCCGCGCTGCACCCGTGCGTCCGCCGCGGCGAGGAGGTTCCGGTACGTCGCGTCGGGCCCCGCGTCCCGGACCGCGCCGAGGAGCGCGTACGTGAACGCTCCGTGCGGCCGGTCGCCGAACCACCCCTCGTACGACAGCTGGTCGAGCCGGCTCGCGGCGAGCAGGACGTGCCGCCCGGCGTCGTCGCGTACCGGCACGTCCCGCCCTCCGGCAGCGCGCGGCTCACGCGGGCGCCACGGCTCCGCGCCGGGCGACGCCTCCGCGGGGGGCGCGAACCGGGCGGTGAGGCCCTCCGGTTCCCGTGTCGCGCCGCCCGAGAAACAGCAGTCGAGGACGGCGGCCACGTGTGCGCCGCGCGCGGCGACCGCGTCGAGCAGCGCGCCGAGGCGCTTGTCGGGCAGCGGCCCGTCCGTGCACAGCAGGGCCTGGTTGCGGCCGGTCGGCTCGACGAGCAGGTCGGCGCCGGTGGCCCAGGTGTGCGTGCCGTGACCGGAGAACCAGAACAGCGCCGTGTCGCCGGGCCCCGCCGCGCCCAGGAAGCGGCGGATGCCGTCCTCGACCACGGCCACGGTCACCTCGCCGTCGCACACCACGGCGGTCCTCGCCGCGCCGTTCGTGCGCCGCGTGAGCAGCTCACGGGCGGCGGTGACGTCGTTGACGCAGCCGCGCAGGGGCCTGGCGAGCCGCGGATCGTAGGCGTTGACGCCCGCGAGGAACGCGAAGATCGAACCCATGCCGGGAGTCTGCCAGCCCGGCTGCGCGCGGCACACCCTTCAACTGGGCGCCCCCTGACCGCCTTTGGGTCCAACTCGGGTCGCGCACTGGCTTGAACTCGATCACCCCTGTGATCACCCGGCTACGAAGTGTCGCCCTCTGTGGCTAGAGTTGCTTGGCAGTTCGCGATAGCTATGCGATGTGGCTTGCGATGTGGCTTTGGTCGCCGCGGGGGTGGGACTGGTGCTGTCAGGATCCGGTGGTGCGGCTTCGGCGGGGAGGCCGGGCGGCGCGTCGGGGCTGCCGGATGTGCTCGGCGGCGTGCGGGACGCCGCCGCCGACGTGGCCACGGAGTTCTCGTCGTTCGTCCGGTTCCAGGAGCGCGTGGACGAGCTGATCCGGAACCTCGAGGGATCCCCGGCGGGGCCGGGCGAGGTGGGACAAGAGCCGCTGGCACGGGGCCAGTTCGGCGGCGGCGACGGGGCGTGGGCGGAGGCGTCCGGCGTCTTCGGCGCCTACGAGACCGTGATCTCCGAGCTGGAGAACCTGTCCAAACTCCTCTCCGACTCCATCGAGGGCATGGGCATCGCGGTCCTCGCCTCGCACAAGGGCTATCGGAACGTCGACGACGACGTTCGCGATCGCATGGCGGAGATCAGCGCGGGGATCGCGGAGCGGTACGGGGCCGATGGCGCCGGTGGCAGGGAGGTCCCGGGCCGCGCGGACCGGCGAGGGCCGTCGGACGGGGCGGGCGACGCGGGAGGGACCATCTGATGGGCGGCAGAGGAAGCGGCGGGGGCGGCACCTCTTTCGAGTCCATGAGCCACGAGCAGATGCTGGCGTGGCTGGACCAGGCGAACAGCGGCGTGGTCCAGGCGGCCGCCGACCGGCTCGTCGCCGCGGCCACGGAGATCCGCAAGATCGCGGACGAGCTGAAGGTGCGGCCGCAGTGGGTGCGGTGGAAGGGCGAGGGCGCGACGGCGTTCCGTACGTGGAGCGCGGACCTGGCCAACTCCACCCACCGTCTGGGCGACTTCAGCGAGGACTCCGCGAAGTGGCTCACCCGCGCCTCGGAGGCGATCGCCACCGCGCAGGCGTCGATCCCCCGTGACAAGGCCGGCGCCGAGGGCAACGTGAAGGCGGCGCAGTCGTCCCCCAACGACCCGGACGCGCGCGCGGTGGGCGCGAAGTCGGCGGGCGAGCTGGCGCGGCTCGAGGCGGCCGAGGAGAAGGTGCGGCAGGAGGCCGCGGCGGAGATGCGCAAGTTGGGACAGGCGTATCGGTTGTCGGCGGAGCAGTTGGAGGGGTTGGAGAGGCCTCGGTTTCGGCCATTGCCGGGGGACATGGTGCCGTTGGCCCCGGACCGGGGGCGCCACGACACTCCCGCGGGAGCGTCGCCCCACGGAGGCGCCCCTGCTGGCTCTGGAGCGCCCCCGGGCGGGCTGGCGATCCCGTCGTCCGGCGGAACGGATCATCCACGGGCCGAAGGCGGCGGCCCCGGAGGTGGAGGTGCGGGGCATGACACGCCGGACCAGGCGCGGCGGCCGCCTCTCCCGTCGGCCCCTGGCCCCGTGCCTGTCGAGCCTGTCGGCGTCGAGATCGACGGCGTGGGGCAGTCGCTGCCCCAGGCGCCCCCGGCGAATCCTGAGGTCCCGCCGAGCGGAGTCCGGCTCGACGGCGGCACAGCGCAGCCCGTGAGCACAATTCCGCCGGTTCCTGGCCGTGTTCCGAGGCCGCCTGCGAGCCCGTCGAAGCTGCCGGGCCCGCGGCGAACGGAATCCGGCAGGCGTACGTCCGCACCGCCGAGTACCGGGCGGACGGAACCTGCTCCTGGGCGTGTGCCCGGTGTCGGCCCACTCCCGCCGTCGGCGTCTCCGAACCCGACGGGCCCCGCACGGCCGGTGGTGGGCACGCCTTCCCCGGCGTCCGGGAATCCGGCCCCTGGACGTCCGCAGGGCCGTGACGGAATCGTCGGTGGCCGTCCCGTTCCGGCGGGCCCCGGCGGACCGTCGGGCGGGCTGCCACGAGGGACGGTCCTGGGCGGCCCGACTGCCGGTACCGGCACGGGAGGTCCCGGTGCCGGGCGGGGCGCGGCCATGCCGGGGCAACGGCCGATGGGTGCGCCCAACGGCATTGTGGGCGGGCAGCCGAGGCGGCAGGGACGTACGGGCGGTGCTCAGGGGCCTCCGCAGGGCGGTACGGCGCCGAGGGGTTCCCGGCCGCCCGGCTCGCGAGGCGACGACGAACGGCGCGACCGGCCCGACCACCTCACCGAGGACCAGGACACCTGGCGGCAGGACGGCCGCCGGGTCGTACCTCCCGTCATCGACTGATCCCGCACCGAGAGACCGAGACATCATGAGGAAGCAGATGCCTGTCCGCGGGCTGTGCGGTGGGCGACTCCGGAGCATCATCACCGGTGCCGTGAGCCTGCTGCTGGTCGGCTCCGCCGCCGCTCCCGCGCACGCGGAGCCTGTACCCGGCAAGCAGTGGCACCTCGGCGCGATGAAGGCCGAGCAGATGTGGCAGACCAGCAAGGGGAAGGGGCTCACGGTCGCCGTCATCGACACCGGAGTGGACCCGGAAAGCCCCGGCTTGGAGGGCAGGGTCCTCGACGGGAAGGACTTCGCGCCCTCCAGCCGCGCGGGCGACGAGCACACGGACTACGACGGGCACGGCACGGCGATGGCCGGACTCATCGCCGGTTCGGGGGAGTACGGCGGCGGGAACGGCGCCTTCGGGCTCGCACCCGGTGCCGACATCCTGCCGGTGCGGATGCCCGACACCAAGGACGTCAGCCCGTTCGAAGTGCCCACGTACTTCAGCAAGGGCATCCGCTACGCAGCCGACTCCGGCGCCCGGATCATCAACGTCTCCATGGGCGGCGGCATGGACAGCGCAGAGCTGACGAAGGCGGTCGAGTACGCCCTCTACAAGGGGGCGTTGGTACTCGCCGGGACGGGCAACGACGCCGAGAAGAAGCAGGGCGTCGCCTACCCCGCCGCCACGCCTGGTGTCGTCGGTGTGGCGGCAGTGGGCAAGAACCTCCGGCGGGCATCGTGGTCCCAGCGCGGTCCGCAGGTGGACATCGCCGCGCCGGGCGACGAGATCCACGCGCTGTGCCGGAACGGCAAAGGCACATGCGAAGGCCACGGCACCAGCGACGCCACCGCCCTCGCCTCCGCCAGCGCCGCGTTGATCTGGTCCAAGCACCCGGACTGGACGAACAACCAGGTCCTTCGGGTCATGCTCAACACCATCGGCGGCCCCACGGACGGCGCGAAGCGCAACGACTCCATCGGGTACGGCATCGTGCGCCCCCGGGTCGCCCTGGAGAAGCCGGGCGACCCCGGCCCCGCCGACGAGTACCCCCTCCCGGACCTGAAGAAGCCCTCCCCACCTGCCCCTTCGTCCCCCGAAGCGGAGACCCCCGACGATCGGCGGACCCCAGCCGCAGCCCCGGCAGCCGCCGAGGACGGGGGCGGCGGAACAAACACCACGACGTGGATCGTGACGGGCGTGGGCGCCGCGGCGTTGATCGGTGGGGCGGCCGCCGCCATGGCCGTCCGCAGGCGCAGATCCGTCGCGCACGCGCACGTCACAGGGAGACCGTGAGATGACATGGGACGAGTGGGAGCAACTGAAGGCCGCGGCCGCGCGGAGGCACGCGGACCGCACCCGCCTCAACAGCGTGACGCAGCCCGGCACGGCGGCGGACCTCGTCGTCCATGACGACGAGCTGGGCGCGCTCGGCGGCATCGCGTACAGGCTGCGCGACCGCCTCCGCAAGGACTCCGACCACGCCCGCGAGGCCACCTTCGGCGCCGCCGTCGAACTGTCCAACGAAGGGCTCGGCATGGGCACCGCGCTCACCGAGCTGCACGACGCCTGGAACTCCAAGTCGAGGACCCTCGTGGACGCGTGCGGTCACATCTCCAACCACTTGGACTTCACCCGAGCACAGCACAGGAAGGACGACGACAAGGTCGCCACGTCCGTCTCGGCGTCGGTCATCTACACGTACATGAAGTGACGGGGCGGGGATGAGGACGGGCACGGGCACGGGTACGGGTACGGGTACAGGGGCGAGGACTTGCTGACCGTTCAGGACCTTCTCGGGCTGCGTCTCGGCAAGCTGGCCTCCGCCGTCGACGACTGGGAGGTGATGGCGCGGCGCCTGGGCGAGCTGGCCGGCGGCGGGGGCGGCGGCGACAGCGCGGCCCTGCTCAAGCGCAGGGCGGAGCTGGCCGACTGGAAGGGCGTGAACGCCACCGTGGGCAAGGCGTTCGTGGTCAGGACGGCATCCGAGTTCGACGACGCCGTCACCTCCGCGCGGAGCGTCCTCGCGGTCCTGCAGGGCGCGCACAAGGCGTTCGCCCACCACAAGGACGAGATGGAACGGGTGGCGGACAGCGCCGCGAAGCGCAACATCCGCATCACGCCCGAGGGCGGGGCGGAGGCCCGCTCTCCGGGGGACGCGGCCAAGGACGGCGCTCCCACGCAGATGGACCTGATCGCGACCATGCGGGACGCAACGCACATCCTCCAGGAGGCGGACGAGACGGACCGCATCGCCGAACGGGCCCTGCGGGCGCTGGCACGCGGCACACACGACTTCTCCGACGTCCGCGTGGACAGCCTCGACCACGCGAAGGACCTCCAGGGCCGGGCGGACGCGGACCGCTGGGCCAAGGAGATCGCCAAGGGCGGCGTCGCCGACTGGAGCGAAGCGAAGCTCAAACGCTTCAACGACGACCTCGCCCGCTACCGCGACACCCCCGCCTTCGCCGCGCGCCTCGCCACCGAGCTGGGCGCCGAGGGCACCCTCCGCTTCTGGCGCGACCTCGCCCACCCCGCCGACACGTTGGGCGCGGTGGATCGCGAACGCGCCGAGATCCTCGGCGGCGTACAGGAGAACCTGAGCCTCACGCTGGCCGCGGCGACCAGGGTCGACAGCCCGGCGATGGAGGCCTGGAAGAAGGACCTGATCGAGGCCGGAGGCCAACGCCTTCCCACCGCACCGGGAGCCGCCGCGGGCGCCTCGCCGTACGGGTTCGACGTCATGTCGAGCCTGATGCTGAAGGGGAAGTTCGACACGAAGTTCCTTCAGGACTACGGCGGCGCACTGCTGGAGCACGAGAAGGAACTCTCCCCCTTCGAGCCGCGCCCGCCCGCGAGCCGCTTCAACCACCTCCCCGGCGACGCCCCCGGCGACGCCGTCTCCGGCTTCATGGAGTCCCTCGGCCACAACCCCGAGGCATCCCTCCAGTTCTTCCACAGCGGCCCTGACGCCCAGAGCCACTGGGACTACCTCGTCGGCCACGGCGAGGGCTCCCGCAACAGCCTCTACGACGCCGCCGCACCGCTGCTCGGCAGCGACCTCCGCAACCAGTACGAAACCAGCCTCGGCCACGCCCTCGAATCGGCAGCCAACCAGACCCCCTACGACGCCGAAGCCTCCCCACGCCCCCACTCGGACGCCAGCGCGTCCTTCGTCAACCGCCTCGTGGACTACTACGGAAGCAATCCGCAGCACCTGGAGGACTCGAAGCTGCGGGGCAGCATGGGGAACATCACGGCGGAGTACATGAGGGACTTCCAGGACGGGATGAACGGGCCGCGGGAGCTGAAGACGTACGGCAGCAATGCGAACATCGGCAACCTTCCCATGGCCACTGTGCGAGATTTCCTGGGGACGGTGGGCACGGACCCCGGAGCCTATGGCGCCATCCTCAACGCCCAGCAGTCCACCACGACCCAGCTCGTTCACGAGACGTTCCAGAACCCCGATGGTCTTTCTGAGGAGACGGTCAAGAGCGATGTGAGTAACAAGGTTTCCCCAGGCGCCGACATCGCCGGAATCATGGCCGAAGCGCGGACGCGAGCTGTTTACGATGAACGAATCGCGGCTGACGAGGAGTTCAACAGCAGCGTCGATACGGCGGGAAAGTGGGCGGAACGCGCCATCAAGATCGGGGCCAGTGAGATTCCGTATGCAGGCGAAGCCGTTGGTTGGATCGCTGAGGACGCGCGGGAGAGCGTTGTCGACAAGTACAGCAGAGATTCCAGCGAAGACGCGATGAAGGAGAGGCAGAACCTCCTGGACGAGCAGTTCTTGCAGTCTGCTGATGCCACGTACGACGCTGTGCACAGCGCAGCGAGGCAGCAGGGGCAGAGTTCCGCTGACGCAGACGTCGTGGCGGACTCTGCACGGCAAAGAGCCAAACTGCACTACGGACTTGCGAGTCAGAGTGAAGGTGGAGCGGGTTGATGCCCGGGACCGTAGCGCCGAAGCGCAAGAGGAATCTCTGGACGGCCGTTGCTGTGGCCCTGGTGACTGCTGCTGGTGTAGCTGTCTGGCAGCTGTGGCCTGCCAGTGACCCCGCCATTGCCGTGCCAGATCGCGTGTGCGGGAGAACGCTGCCCGGGCATCTGGTAGCTGACTTCCTGCCAGAGGCAGGGGAGCAGTACTGGGAGAACGTCGGGGATGAGTTTGGAGTTCCTTACACTGGACCAACTCCAGAATGCATTCTCTCCGCTGGTGGTCGGCGAGTGATGGTGGAGTACAACAAGTTCTTGGACACAGGAAGGTACAAGGCTCGTCACGATGCTGAAGACAAAGTCGAGCGCATCGCGAACAACCCGGGAAGCGTCCCGCTGCGGCTCGGCGAAGCTCGGGGATACGTCTCGAAGCACGTCGCCATTCTGCGCCTGAACTGTCCCATGCAGGGTGCCCCAGGAACGATCACAGCGAGCGTGTTCGGCATAAGCGGCTTCCCTCCAGGCAGGTCTGATGAGAAGGCCTTCGCCGAATTGACCGCAGAGACCCTCCGTGTGGCCGCCCGGGACGTGTACAAGTGCGCTAGCAGCTCAGCCCTTCCGACCGGCTCGCCGAGCCTCGGCCAACCGCGAGCCGGGTGACGGCAGGGGCACGGCGAGGGGGTCCCGATGAGGCATCCCTCGCCGCGCCCATACGTTCCCAGGACTGCCCTCAGCTACCGGAGCAGTACTGCTGCTCCTTCCCAATGGACCGATACATGCAATCCGCGTTCTCCAGAAGCTGGAGCACAGCGTCCCGGTTCCGGGACGTCTCGCGTTCGATGACCTCGTCGGGCGGATAGAACCCGCCGCCACCGGCAGACCGCGGGTACATCTCGAAGGTGTAGCCGAAGATCTTCTGGTTGCCCCACAGCCAGTCGTCGATGGAGCCGTCGGTGATGTAGAGGTCGCTGGACTGTTCGGGGGTGTAGCCGTTGCTCGCGCCCATCTTACGGCCCACCGCGGCGAAGGCGTCGCGGTCGTCCTGGGTGAGGCCGGGGGCCGTGTCGGCGGTGGTGTAGCCGTAGGGCCACAGGATCAGTTCGCTGTACGTGTGGAAGTCGATGCCGGCCTTGATCTGCTGCTTGCCGCCGACGACCCGGCTGCGTACGAAGTCCGCGACGACCTTGACCTCGGGGGCCGACTCGGCGCGCGGGCCGCGGTAGGTCTCGGAGCCGGTGGAGCCGGAGGAACCGCCGCAGCAGCCCCACTTGAAGTTCCAGTTGCGGTTCATGTCGGTGCCGACGTTGGCCGAACCGGCGTTGGGCTGGCGGTTCTTGCGCCAGCTCCGGTAGGACCCGCTGGCGATGTCGTACTCGCCGCCGTCGGGGTTGAGGTCCGGCACGATCCAGATCTCGCGGGAGTCGACGATCTTCTTGACGCGGTCGTCGGCGGAGTAGCCGGCGCCCAGCTCGCGCATCAGGTAGAGGGCCATCTCCACCGTGAGGTGCTCACGGGCGTGCTGGTGGTGGGTGAAGAGGACCTCGGGCTCGGTCTCGTCCGTGCCGACGTTGTCGCTGATCTTGATGGCGACGATGTCGCGGCCCTGGTGCGTCTTGCCGATGACGCGCTTGCTCATCAGGTTCGGGTACTGCTGGAGCCGCTGGTCGATCTCCGCGTTCATCTCGGCGTAGTTGTGGTAGCGGGAGTCGGCGGGCGGGAAGTCCCGTACCTCGGCGCGCTTGCCGTCGGTGCGGGCGGGCGGCGCGGGCAGGACCTTGAGTGTGTACCCGAGGGCGCGCAGCTTTCTGGCCTGGGCGGCGTCCGCGGTGACGACGACCGCGTGGTCGTCGGCCTCGTCGATGGACACGCCGGTGGCGGCGACCGCCGTGCGCGCGGCGGTCGTCGAGGGGCCGGGGATGGAGTACTGGCGTACGTCCTCGTCGGCCGCGGTGGCGGCGGCCGCCTTCCTGGCGGAGGGCGAGGAGGAGTCGGACGCGTTGGCGCTGAGGGGCGCCGCGACCGCGAGGGCCAGCATGGCCGCGAGGGCCGCTGATCTCTTTCCGCGTATGCGAAGTCGCATGTGTGCTCCTGTGGGGGTGGGGGGTCGAGCCGTGCGACGTGCGGGCGTGCGGCCCCATGGTCGCGGCGTGGCATGCTCCGGTCAATGGCCCCTTTGAGCCGTCCCGACGTACCTCTTGTGCACCAGGAGTCTTTGCGCTTTCTTGATCGCATGGCTGAAATCACGGGTGGCGAGGTCGGTGAGAACGGCGGAGCGGGCGCGTCCGGGGCCAAGGTCCCGCTGCGCAAACCCAGCTGGAAGTACGTGGGTCCGGGCATCGTCGTCGCCGCGACCGGCGTCGGAGCGGGCGACCTCGTCGCCACCCTGATCGCGGGCAGCAAGTTCGGCTACACCCTGCTGTGGGCGGCGATCATCGGCTGTCTGGTCAAGATCTCCCTCGCGGAGGCCACCGGCCGCTGGCATCTGGCCACCGGCCGCACCCTCTTCGAGGGCTGGCGCAGCCTCGGCCAATGGACGACGTACTACTTCGGCGTCTACGTCATCGTGTGGGGCTTCGTGTACGGCGCCACGGCGATGTCGTCCAGCGCGCTGCCGCTGGTCGCGCTCTTCCCGGACGGCCCAGGCCTGAAGACCTGGGCGGTCATCTGCGGGCTGCTCGGCCTGGCCTTCGTGTGGTTCAACCGGTACGCCGTCTTCGAGAAGGTCATGACGGTCGTGATCGGGATGAAGTTCCTGGTCGTCGTGTACGTCGCGATCAGGGTCGCCCCCGACATCGGCAACGCGTTCGCGGGCCTCGCGCCGGTCCTGCCGGACGGCTCCATCCTCTACACCCTCGGCCTGATCGGCGGCGTCGGCGGCACGATCACGATGGCGGCGTACGGATACTGGGTGAACTCCAAGGGCTGGACCGACATCACCTGGATCCGGGTGATGCGCCTGGACAACCGCGTCGCGTACGTCACCACCGGCATCTTCGTCGTCGCCATGCTCATCATCGGCGCGGAGCTCCTGCACTCCTCGCACATCGCGCTGACCTCGGGCGACAAGGGCCTGATCCAGCTCGGCGACGTCCTGGAGGACCGCTTCGGCGCGGTCACCGCGAACCTGTTCCTCATCGGCTTCTTCGCGACGTCGTTCGGCGCGCTGATGGGCGTGTGGCACGGGGTCAGCCTGATGTTCGCGGACTTCGTGGAGCGGTTCCTGCGGGAGCGGGGGTCGGGGGACGGCGCCGCGGCGTCCGGCGGCGCCAAGGAGGCTGCCGCCGCTGACACGGGCGCCGCCGACACGGGCGCCGCCGACACAGGCGTCGCCGCCGAGAGCGACATGGTCAAGGAGGTCGCCGAGGGCAAGCGCGAGAAGTCCCTCCCGTTCCGCGCCTACCTCCTCTGGCTCACCTTCCCGCCCATGGGCCTGCTCTTCCTCGACGAGCCCTTCGGCCTGGTGGTGGCGTACGGCGTGCTCGGCGCGTTCTTCATGCCCTTCCTCGCCCTCACCCTGCTCTGGCTCCTCAACACCTCGCGCACGCCCGCCCCGTGGCGCAACAGCTGGCTGAGCAACGGCATGCTGACGATCGCGGGCCTGCTGTTCCTGGTGCTGTGCGTGAAGCAGGTCATCGACGTGGACTGGGAACGCCTCTTCTGACGCGTACGAGATCCCGTACGCGTCCCCGTACACGCCCCGGTACACGCTCCCGTACAAGACAGCAGCGCCGCCGGGGGAGCGGCGGCGCTGCGGAGGGAGGGGGCTGACGTAGGGCAGGAGGCCTACGGGAGCCCGTGGACGTGCGGACCCACGGCGTTGGACCACGCGTTGCCGTTGGCCGCGTCCCAGTTGGTCGACCAGGTCATCGCGCCCCGGATGCCGGGGTAGGTCTTGGACGGCTTGAAGGAGCCGCAGTTGGTGCCCCTGGCGAGGCAGTCGAGGGCGTTGTTGACGACGGACGGGGCGACGTAGCCCGAACCGGCGCCGCGCGTCGACGCGGGGGTGCCGATGCCGACCTGGGACGGCGCGAGCCCGCCCTCCAACTGGATGCAGGCGAGGGCGGTCAGGAAGTCCACGGACCCCTGGCTGTACACCTTGCCGTCGCACCCGAGCATCGAACCGCTGTTGTAGTACTGCATGTTGACGACCGTGAGGATGTCCTTCACGTTCAGGGCCGTCTTGAAGTACTCGTTGTTCTTGTTCTGCATGTCGATGGTCTGCGGCGCCATGGTGAGCACGAACCCGGGACCCGCCTTCTGCCCCAGCGACTTCAACGCCTGCGTCATGTACGTGGAGTTGAGCCCGTTCTCCAGGTCGATGTCGACGCCGTCGAACCCGTACTCCCGCATGAGGGAGTGGACGGAGTTCGCGAAGTTCGTCGCGGCGGCGGAGCTGTTCACCGCGACGGCGCCGCGCTCACCGCCGACCGAGATGATGACGGACTTGCCCGCCGCCTTCTTCGCCTTGATGTCGGCCTTGAACTGGTCGACGGTGTACCCGCCGAGCCCGGCCGAGTCCAGGTTGAAGGTCACCTGCCCCGGCGTCCCGGTGGCGTCGGCGAAGGCGACGGCGATGATGTCGTACTGGTTCTGCACCTGGCTGAGCTTCTGCACGGTGGCGCCGTTGTTGAAGTTCTGCCAGTAGCCGGTGACGGCGTGCTTGGGCACGGCCTTGGCCCCGGCGGCTGCCTGCGCCCCGGCCGCGGCCCGGGTGCCGCTGTCCTGCGCGCCCGGCGACGCGTCGGCGCTCGCGGTGCCACCGGTCGCGAGCCCGGCGATCGCAAGCCCGAGCGCGGCGAGCCCACCGACGAGGGCGCTCCTTCTGCTGCGTGCGCGGTCCATCTTCTGCCTCCGTGGGGGGAGTCGGGAAGGAGGTACGAAAACGGTGGCCACCGCTGCTGCTTGGTCGTACAACGTGGTCCAGACCAATGGGGTTGTCAAGAGTTCTCGCGTGACCGGGAGCGCTCCGGGAACTCCCGTGCGCACACGCAACACGACAACCCGGAGGTGAACAGTGCGAAGTTGGGTGTTAGCCGAGCCTCCGCGTGGATATGGTGCACAGTCAGAGGCGCACGTGAACGCTGGCGTGCGGACGGGAGCGTGAGGACTCGGAGCCGGGGGTGTGCGCATGCCGACCGCGATAGCCGTCACCAGCCCCGAGCTGGTGCTGCCCTCGCCCGACCGGCACACCCCGACCGCCGCCGTCCTGCAGAGCGCCGTGCAGGCCGCGCGGGCGCACGCGGGCAAGGGGTACGCCGCCAAGTCGGCGGCCACGAAGGCCTCCACGGGGAAGGGGTCCGCGGAGCAGTCGCTGGACCAGGCCCTCACCGAGATGCACACCCTCATCGAGCACCACGGCTACGTGATCGTGCTCTGCCCGTCCTCCGCGCCGCCCGCCGTCCTGCACCGCCTGCACGCCATCCGGTCCGTCCTTGAGAGCGACCGCATCGCGCTCGTGCGCAGCGACCTGCCGCCCCTCGGGCTCTCCGTCCTCGCGCTCCAGCTGCGGCAGTTGTCGATATGCGACTTCAGCCCGGGCGTGCTCGCCTGCGCCGCCCGGCTGCTCAGCCACTACATCTACGCGGGCGCGCTCCTCGGCTCCGTCGCCAAGCTCGACCGGGTGCCGGTGACGCTGCGGTCGCACACCAAGTCATGGGTTCCGGGCGCCCAGTTCGCGGTACTCGCCGCGCCGCGGCCCGAGCTGGTGAAGGTGGGCGGCGACGGGCTCCCCGCCGGGCCCGCGTTCAGCACGAAGCTCCTGTACGCGGCCGGGCAGCTCGCCCCCGACTGGGTCGTGGACACGCTCGCGCCCGCCTGGAACGTCCAGGGCTGCGCCGACGTGGAGCTGCCCGGGGACTCGCCCCGCTGGTGGGCCACCGGCAAGCTCGTCGAGTTCGCCGCGGCCATCCCGGACATCTCCGTGCTCTACCAACTGGTGTCGTCCGTGCGGAGGGAGGACTGCCACTGGTGCGGTCTCGAACTCATCGGGGACCGCTGCGCCTTCTGCGCCGCGCCGATGCCACCGGCCGTACCCGAACCGACGGTGCACGCCCTGCCCCGCGGCGGGACCTAACGCCGCACCCGCGCGCGTACGCACGCGTACGACACCCACGCACCACCCCGCTCACTGTCCGTAGCCACACGCACTCGCTGCACGAACGAGGTAGGTAGTCCGGTCCATGAACTCACGCCAGCGCCGAGGCGTCATCCTGCTGGTCCTGTCGGTCCTGTGCGCGCTCGGCGCGTTCGCCGGGGTGCTCTCGGTGATCCGCGACGTGAACTCCAAGGTCGGGCCCGAGGTCGAGGCGTACGAGCTGAAGAGGGACATCGCGCCGTACAAGGAGCTGGAGCCGGACCAGTTCAAGAAGGTCGAGATGCCCGAGCGGTGGCTGTCCGACAACGCCGTGACCAACCTGCGGGAGATCCGCGGGAAGATCGCCGTCACACAGCTGCAGAAGGGCTCGCTGCTGCAGACCGACATGATCGTGAAGCGGCCTCAACTGGAGCCGGGGCAGCAGGAGATCGCGATCATGATCGACGCGGCGACGGGCGTGGCGGGGAAGATCACGCCCGGTTCCACCGTCAACATCTACGCCACCTTCAAGGCCGAGAGCGAACGCGGCAAGGACCAGTCGAAGGTCATCGTGGAGGGCGCCAGGGTCATCGACGTCGGGAAGCTGACCGCCCTCGACGGCGACCGCGACGACCGCAGCCGCCGCCGCGACGACGAAGCCGTGCCCATCACGTTCGCCCTCGACACGCGGGACGCCCAACGCGTCGCGTACGCCGAGTCGTTCGCCTCCCACGTGCGGCTCGCCCTGGTCGGGCAGGGGGGCGAGGCCGACGTGCCGCGCGGGGACCGTACGTACACCCTGGACGAGGACAAGTAAGGGGAGCAGGCCTATGTACGTTCCCTCTCAGCGCACCCGCTGGGTCCGGCCCCGGGGAGGCCGCGCGTGATCACCCGCATCCTGCCCGCCGTCGGCGACGTGGACGCCGCCCGCGCCCTCACCGGCCTCGCCGCGCAGCTCCCCGACGCCGAACCCGCCCCGCCCGTCACCGACTCCACGGCCCTGCTCGACACCCTGGCCCGGCTCGCCGCGGTCTCCGTCGACGAGCTGCCCGAGGTCGTCCTCGTCCACGAACGCATCGCGCCCGTGCCCGCGCTCGACCTGATCCGCGACCTGGTCCTGCGCTTCCCGGCGGTGGGCGTCGTGCTGGTCACGGCCGACACCAGCCCGGCGCTGCTCACCGCCGCGATGGACAGCGGCGCCCGCGGCATCGTCACCTTCCCGCTCGCCTACGACGCCCTCGCCGAACGGGTGCAGGCCGCCTCGGCCTGGTCCAGCGGCATGCGGCGGCACCTGGGGTCGAGCGCCGTCGAGCTGTACGGCGGCGGGCCCGGCGCGGCCGTCCCCGGGGGCGGCCAGGTCGTGGCCGTCACCGGCGCCAAGGGCGGCGTCGGCACCACCCTCGCCGCCGTCCAGCTCGCCCTCGCCGCCCAGGCCTCCGGCCGCAGCACCGCCCTGCTCGACCTCGACCTCCAGTCCGGCGACGTCGCCTCGTACCTCGACGTGCAGTTCCGCCGCTCCGTCGCCGACCTCGCCGCCATCAGCGACATCTCGCCGCGCGTGGTCCAGGACGCCGTGTACGCCCACGAGTCCGGCGTCGGCCTGCTGCTCGCCCCGGCCGAGGGCGAGCGCGGCGAGGAGATCACCGACCGGGTCGCCCGGCAGACGGTCAACGCGCTGCGCGGGCGGTACGACGTCGTGGTCGTCGACTGCGGTACGTACGTCACGTCCGCCACCGCCACCGCCGTCGAGATGGCCGACCAGGCCGTGCTCCTGGTGACCCCCGACGTGGTCGCCGTGCGCGCCGCCAAACGCATGGTGCGGCTCTGGGACCGGCTCCAGATCCGCAAGGCCGAGGAGACGGTCACGGTCGTCAACCGCGCCGCCCGCGGCACCGAGATCCAGCCGACCCTCGTCTCCCGCGTCACCGGCACCCGCGCCGCCCGCGCCACCGTGCCCGACGCCCCCAAGGAACTCCAGGCCCCCGTCGACGCGGGCCGCCTCCAGGACCTCGACAGCAAGTCGACGGTCAAGCAGGCGCTGTGGGGCCTCGCGGGGGAACTGGGGCTGGTGGAGCCGGAGCCGGCGGGGCACGGGCGGAAGGGCGGGCGGGGGACGCGGCGGCTCGGGAAGGCGGAGCGGGGCCGGGGGGACGGGGGCGGTGCCGGAGCGGGCGCCGGGGCGGGCAAGGACGGGCTGCGGTCCGACCGGGGCGCCGTCACCCTTGAGTTCGCCGGGTTGTTCCCGCTCCTGCTCACCGTCATCGGGCTGCTCTGGCAGTGCGCGCTGTACGGCTACTCCTACTCGCTCGCCGGGAACGCGGCCGACGAGGCGGCCCGGGCCGCGACGGCCGCGGCGGCGGTGCACGGCGACACGGCGGGTGCCTGCGAGGCCGCGGGCAAGGAGCACCTGCCCGGCGCCTGGCAGGACGCCGGCATCGACTGCGCGCCGGAGGGCGACGTGTGGAAGGCCCGCGTGGACGTGGAGGTCCCGCTGTTCTTCCCGGGCGTCGACGCCGGGTGGACCGTGAAGGCGGAGGCGGGGGCGGCTCGCGAGGGGGAGGACTCGCCGTGAGGGGCGTGCTGCAGCGTACGTCCGGCGCCCCGCGCCGCTGTCGCCGCAGTGCGGCGGGCCGGGCGTGGGTGCCCGCGCACCGGAACGCCGGGTCCCGTACCCGGTCCACCGGCTCGCGCACCCCGAGGAGCCGTCACCCCTACGACGACGCAGGCGTCTCCATCCTCGAATTCGCCGGCTTCCTCCCCATCCTCCTCATCATCGGCATGGCCGCGATCCAGCTCGGCCTCGTCGGCTACGCCGCGAACCAGGCCGGTTCCGGCGCCCGCGCCGCCGCCCGGGTGGCCTCGCAGGGGGAGGGCGGCGGCGAGGCGGCGGGCCACGCGGCCATGCACGACGGCCTGGACGCCGACGTGGCCGTCGACCCGGGCGGCGACACCTCGAAGGCGACCGTCACCGTCCAGGTCCCCACCCTCCTCCCCTTCGTGGACACCGACTGGACCGTCAAGAAGTCCGCGACGATGCCCAACGACGACCCCGAGGCCGGAGGCTGACCCGGATGAGCCTGAGAGCCCGCATCGCCTCGCCCGCCGACGCGGTCACGCCCGACCGCGACGAGGGCCTCGTGGCGACGTACCGCGCGAAGCTCCTCGAGGAGATAGACCTCGCCGAGATGTCCTCGCTCGCGGCGGCCGACCGGCGGCTGCGCCTGGAGCGCGTGCTCAACCACATCATCAGCCGCGAGGGCCCGGTCCTCTCCTCCTCCGAACGCGCCCACCTGGTCCGCCGCGTCGTCGACGAGGCCCTGGGCCTCGGCGTGCTCGAACCGCTCCTCGCGGACGCCTCCATCACGGAGATCATGGTCAACGGCCCCGACTCGATCTTCGTGGAGCGCGCGGGCCGGGTCGAACAGCTCCCTCTGCGCTTCGCCTCCGAGGACCAGCTCATGCAGACGATCGAACGCATCGTCTCCACCGTGAACCGCCGCGTCGACGAGTCCAACCCCATGGTCGACGCCCGCCTCCCCACCGGCGAACGCGTCAACGTCATCATCCCGCCGCTCGCCCTGACCGGCGCGACCCTCACCATCCGCCGCTTCCCGCGCGCGTACACGCTCCCCGAACTCATCGGCCTGGGCTCGCTCGACGAGCACATGCTGATGCTGCTCGCCGCGTTCGTACGGGCCCGCTTCAACATCATCGTCAGCGGCGGCACGGGCTCGGGGAAGACCACCCTCCTGAACGCCCTCTCCGGCCTCCTCCCCGGCCACGAGCGCATCATCACCATCGAGGACTCCGCGGAACTCCAGCTCCAGCAGGACCATGTGATCCGCCTCGAATCCCGCCCCCCGAACGTCGAGGGCAAGGGCCAGATCACCATCCGCGACCTCGTACGCAACTCCCTGCGCATGCGCCCCGACCGCATCATCGTCGGCGAGGTCCGCGGCGGCGAGACCCTGGACATGCTCCAGGCGATGTCCACGGGCCACGACGGCTCCCTCGCGACCGTCCACGCGAACACCGCCGAGGACGCCCTGATGCGGCTCCAGACCCTCGGCTCCATGTCCGAGGTGCAGATCCCCTTCGAGGCGCTGAAGGACCAGATCAACTCGGCCGTCGACGTCGTCGTCCAGCTCTCCCGGCACGCCGACGGCTCCCGCAAGGTCGCCGAGATCGTGCTGCTCGTCTCGCACGGCCGCGAGCACTTCCGCATCGCCCCCGTCACCCGCTTCGTGGCCCACCCGGTCGGCCCGGACCGCATCGTCCACGGCTACTTCGAGCATCTGCCGCTGCCGCGCGCCGTGGCGGAGAAGCTGTACGTGGCGGGCGAGCCGGTGCCGCCGGCGTACGGCGTGGCCGAGGCGATCGACGTACTGAACACCCGCGAGGCGATCGGCTGATGGACGCGGACACGTACACGTACACGAGAGAAGCGATCGGCTGATGGACAACCCCACGCTCCTGGCCCTCGGCGCCACCCTCCTCACCGGCACCCTGGCCGTCGCAGGCCTCCAGACGTACGCCTCCGGGCGCGCCCAGCGCCAGGCCCTGGAGGACCGGCTGACGGGCGAGGGCACCCGACCGGCCCTGGAGAGCGGGGGCCGCGTCCGCCGCTTCACGTCCGTGGACCGTCGCCTGCGCCGCACGCGCCTCGGCCGCGAACTCCAACTCCGCCTCTCCGCCACCGGCCTGGACCTCACCCCCGGTGAGTTCTTCACCTACGTCACGGCGGTCGTCGCCGCCCTCTGGCTGATGGCGGCCGCGTCGCTGGCCCCCTTCTTCGGCCCCATCGCCGGGATCGTGGCCGTCTGGAGCGCGGTCATCTTCCTCAACTGGCAACGCCAGAAACGCATCGAGGCCTTCATCAACCAACTCCCGGACGTCGCCCGCATCCTCGCGAACGCGACGGCGGCGGGCCTGGCCCTGCGCACGTCGCTCGCGATGGCTGCGGAGGAGCTGGAGGCCCCTGCGGGCGAGGAACTCTCCCACGTGGCGCACCAGCTCACCCTCGGCCGCTCGATCGACGACACCTTGGAGGAGCTGGCCCAACGCCTCCCCTCCCGCGAACTGATAGTCCTCGTGACCACCCTGGTCCTCTCCAACAAGGCGGGCGGCTCGGTCGTCAACTCCCTCCGCAACCTCACCCAGACCCTGGAGGACCGCAAGGAGACCCGGCGCGAGGTCCGCACGATGCTGTCGGAGGTGCACGCGACGGCCTTCACGGTCCCGCTCCTGGGCCTCGGCTCGCTGCTCCTGATCAACTCGTCGAACGAGGGCGCCCTGGAGCGCGTGACGGGCTCCCCCCTCGGCCAGACCCTGATCCTGATCTCCCTCGGCCTCTACGCCGTCGGCTTCTTCGTGATCAGGCGCCTCGGAAAGATCGAGGTGTGAACGTGAACTCCGTACGCGTACGAGGGGAGCTGAGCCCCCGATGACCGCCCTGCTCCTCGCCGCCCTCATGGGCCTGGCCGTCGCCGGCGCCGCACAGGGCATCCGCATGTACCGCGCCGAGGCGAAACTCCCCGCGGACCTCGCCGTGGCCCTGGAGGTGGGCGCGTCCCGCGTCTCCGTGGCAGGCGGCGCGGTCGACCGCCTCGGCATGCGGTTCGCGCCACTCGTGCTGCGCCTGATGGGCCCGAAGCGGGTGACGGCGAAGCGTCGGCGTATCGACATGGCGGGGAATCCGGGGGGCCTGACGATCGACCGCTACGCGGCTCGGCGGGCGGTGTACGGAATCTTCGGCCTCGTCCTCGGCCTGATCTTCCTTACCAACGCCCAACCCCTCTTCGCGGCCATGACCTTCGTCTTCGGCGCGGTGGCCGCGGACGCCCTGATCTGGCAGGCGGTACGCGAACGCCGCGAGGTCATCGACCGCACCCTCCCCGACTTCCTCGACGTCCTCGCCGTGGTCGTCTCCGCGGGCCTCGGCTTCCGCCAGGCCCTGGACCGCGTCGCGGATAAGTACGAGGGCCCGTGGGCCGACGAACTCCGCATCACCCTCCGCCAGATGGACATGGGCGTCAGCCGCCGCCAGGCCTTCGACGAACTACGCAAACGCAACGCGTCCGAGCAGGTGGCCCAGTTCGTCTCCGCCCTCCAACAAGGCGAGGAACTGGGCTCCCCCATCGCCGAAACCCTCATCCAACTCGCCACCGACATGCGCCGCACCGACGCCCAGAACTCCCGCCGCCGGGCGGCGAAAACCATCCCCAAGGCAACAATGGTGACGCTTGTCTTCATGCTTCCGGCAACGATGATCCTGATCGCGTCCGGGATGTTCCTGGGGTCGGGGTCGGACTTCGGGTCGATTCTGGGGGACTAGGGAACCAGGGGGCCTGCGGAGCCAAGAGGGCTGAATCCCGCTCCTGTTCGGAACGGCGGTCGATTACTGTTGCCATCCGCGAAGCGAACTGCGGACATGGGGGTGGGGCATGACGTACGACTTCGCCGAGGAGTGGGCTCAGCTCAAGCGGGACGCACAGGAGAGACACGCCGGGGACGCGCGGATGCAGTTGGCGAAGGCGGACGGGGTGACGCCGATGGCGGGCTCCGGTGTCCCTGCTGCCGACCTCGGACTGAAGGACTCCCCCATCCGGAAGAAGGCGTCCGACTTCGAGACGGTGAAGACCGATGCCCGCGACAAGTCCAAGCTGAACGACTGCGAGGCCGTCGGCAAGACGCACGCCGACTGGGCGGCGGGTGGCGCGAGCAACGACTGTGTGGGCGCGTGGCAGCGACACCTCCACAAGCTGGGTGACCGGGTGGAGGACGCGACGAAGGCGCTCACCAAGGCGATGGACCAGCAGATCAGCGAGGACGTGTCGATCGCTGCCCGCCTCAGGGCGGCGGGCAGCTGGCTGGAGAAGGCCTGACGGCCGGTACCGTCCCAGGGGAGCTGAGCAGTGATATCCGTCAAGGAGCTGGATGCCGCGCGGCCGCAGCAGTGGCGAGACGCGGCCGACGACGCACTCCGAGCGGCGAAGCAGTGCGCGACCATCGCCGACTACGCGCGGGACGAGATGGCCGACACCCTCAAGGCGAACTGGGCCGGCGACGCGGGTCGCGCGGCACGCGCGAACTTCGTCAAGCACGCCGACGACTACGAGGCGGCGGAGATCGCGCTCAAGGCCCTGGCCAAGGCGTACGACGACCTGGCCGCGGACATCACGGATGCTCAGCGCGACCTGCGCAGCGGCCTCGATTACGCGAGCAGACACGGCCTGAAGGTGTACCCCAGCGGCCGCGCGGAACTCGCCGCCCCGATGGCCACCGCGCCGGGCAAGGACGCGTACGAGGCCGAGGCCGACAGGCACATCCGGCACACCACCGAGGTCGTCTCCGCGGCCTTGCAGCAGGCGTCCCGAGCCGACACCGAGACCGCAGCCCGACTCCGCACGATCGAGGGCCTGACCGCCATCAAGGACCCCGAGCTGGCCCGCCAGGCACTGGACCCCGGCAGCCCGCTCGCCATCGCGCTGCGGTTGTCGGGAGGGCTCGACGGGGTGCATCGCATCAACGTTCCACCATCCGTGCTCGACGCGGTGAACGAGGCCGCCAAGGAAACGGGCGTGAGCCGCAAGCTGCTCCTGGCCACACTGTGGCAGGAGCAGCAGTGGTATCAGAACTTCGACCGTGGCCTGCGCTCTCCCGTCAGTGAGGCCTGGCGGGTCGCCGAGTGGATCGCGGCTTCCTCGTTCAAGCCGGACAAGTCGCTCGGGATTACGCACATGAAGCTGGAGACGGCGCGCACGGTGCTCGAGCAGTACCCAGACCAGTTCCTGCTTGAGGACGGACGATCGCTCCGCGATGTGAGCGACACCGAACTGGCCGCGAAGATCGAGGGCAACCCGGACCTCGACGTACGGCTGAGCGCGTACCTCCTGAGGCACAACGGCGATGATCCAGAGGGATCCGACACCGACAAGCAGCTCTTCGTGCTCTACGCGGCGGACACACCCCAGGTGCGTGGGGACAACGAACGGTACGGAGACGAGTCGGAGTACCGCGAGAATGTCGTCCGTACCCGGAGCGAGAGCTGGGACAAGGTCGAGCCGCACCTTGATGACGCGTTGGCCTGGTGGGACCTGTCGGACAAGGAGCGGGCGGACACCATGGCCCAGTTGCAGTCCCAGGCCCCGGGGGAGCAGGTCTCCTTGAACCCCATCTACGGAGCTACGCCGGTAGGTGAGGGCGGACCGGGTCTCCGGCCTCCGGCGCCCGCTTCGCCGAGCGATCCCGAGCCCGGCACGCCTGACCCGAGTCCCCTCCCCGCCCCCGTTCCGCCGGAAGGCAGCTGACCGGTGAAGAAGACCATGCTTGCGTTGTGCGCGGTGCTGGCCGCGCTCGTGCTTGTCGGCTGTGACAGTGCCGAGCCGTACAAGCCGCCCAAGACGCCGATGCCGAGCAATGTGCCGTCCAGGCCGAGCTTCAGCGAGGCCGAAGACGTGGTTGTGGCGCTGGGCAAGGAAGGCATCGAGTGCGAGGTCCTGCGCCGCAGGAACAGGGGACTCGATTGCGCGGCAGAGGTCGATGGCGGGAAGACGGAGATCGAGATCTCCGTCTTCTCGGACCGGACAAGCAGAGCGGACATCGGCGCGTCCATCGCCTCACGACGCAGGCCCCCGTACCAGCAAACCCTTGTGGCCGCGGGAAACTGGTACATCTGGGTACGAGGCGCACAGAGCCACCCCGACTCCGCCCCCGCGATCGCCAAGGCCCTGGATGCCGTGGTCCTGCAAGGCAAGGGCCCCAAGACCCCGAAGTACCCGCTTCCCGACATCCCGAGCAAGCCGCGCTACCAGAAGGTCGACGACCTCGCCGACGCCCTGGACAAGTCCGTGGGGTGCACGAAGCGGGAGACCACCGCCGTCGGAACCCTGAAGTGCCTCACGGGGAAGCCCGGGCTGACGAACTGCGCGGTCCTGGCGCTCCACAAGACCGACGCGCAGCGGGACGCGGTGCTCCGCGAGGCGATCAAGTATCGAGGTGTGCCTGCCCAGTTGGTCACGGCGGGCAACTGGACGGTCAATCTGTGCGACAGGACGATCGGGTCGTTGGTCGCACGGGACCTGGGCGGTGTGGTCGTCGCGTACGACGGCAGGTGAAGCCCGGGCCCCGTCGCAGGCTCAGACGCCCTTGGGTGACGTGGAGATGGCCCGCGGGGCACCGGACGGCGACAACACGACAGCTCCCGTACGAAGTGAGTGAAAGCCCTCAGCGGTCGGGAAGGGATGTGCCAGAGTCGACTGGGTGAGCCAGACGGCTCCTGGAGCAGGAGAGTCCGACCGAGGAGGCGCGTCGTGGAGCTCTGTACATCCGCCCCTCGGCGTGCATGGTGATCACCTCGGGAGGGAAGAGAACTCGCCAACTTGCGGATCAGGCGTGCCTGGAGCCGCATCGGTCGCGCAGAGTTGCTGCCGAGATACGTGTTGTCGCGTACGTTGCCCCATGACAACAGCGGCGTCGGTGAAGGTCGCGGTATCGGGTGGGAGAGAAAGGTCGTCCGTCGTGCTGAAGGATCGCGTTCTAGGGGCGTGGGTGAAGTGGACGCTGACAGTGTCCTCCCGGACGAGCCGGGTCCGTGGGAGCGCGGGCGACCGGGGAGCAGGGTTCGTGGAGTACGCGGGGTTGATGATTCTGATTGCCGGGATCTACACGTTCATCGACCAGTTGGGGCTGGACGGCAAGATCTCTACGGCGATCGGAAACGCTGTCGGGCGCGTCATCGGCTGACCTGGCGCTGGCTGCGGGACGACCGCGGGTCAACGCTTCCCCTCTACATCTGGGTGACGGGCATTCTGCTCTTCGTCTCGTTGGCATTCTTCGCCTTCGCTCAGGCTGCGTCCGCACGCAACGGCGCGCAATCAGCCGCGGACGCCGCCGCGTTGGCGGCCGCGCAGGCCGCTCGCGACGAGTTGGTCGATGGCCTGGGGAAGGCCATCGCGACCGGCGAGGACGACGACTGGCTCGATTGGCTCGACGGCGCCATGGCCACGCCGGATGGTGAGGCCAAGGCTGCGGCTGACGCGTTGGCTGCCGAGAACGACGCTCATGTGTCGGGATTCGAGCCGGATGAGGTGAACGGATACCCGGGCTACTGGGCCGAGGTCACCACCAACTACACAGTGGGCGACTCGATCATCCCGGGCACAGAGTCGAAGCACGCGAAGGCTGAGGCCACCGCTGTCATCAAGCCCCGTTGTGACCTGGCCGAGGCCGCTGACCCGGAGAAGGTTGTGGAGTTCATCTGCGACGGTGACGATGAGCCGATAGAGATCGATCCGGATGACTTCGATCCGGAGGACCTTCCGGACGCATCCGATCTCTTCTCCGTTCACCTGGCCGACTGACGAGCGCTCAATGAGAAAAGGAAGCCGCTGAGATGAAACTTCGGCGCACCATGAAGGACCGCAGGGCAATGACCGCCGTGGCGATCACGACTGGGCTGGTCCTCGCGGTGGCCGGCTGCGGAGGCGGGGATGACGGCGGCGGCGACGGAGACAAGCCCGACAAGGGCTCCTCATCGTCGTCTCCTAAGGGGGATGGCGCCGGCGATGACAAGGGATCCGACGATACTCCGCAGCAGGAGGCCCTGGCGGAGGTGCGCAACAACGGGATCACTCTGACGGTCAGTTCGGCTTCGCGTGACGAGGGCGGCTTCCTGACCGTCAGCGGGCGTGTGACCAACGGGACTTCAGGGATTTGGGTCGCGCGTGAGTGGCAGAGCGACGAGAGCGAGCTGAAGCAGAACGGCGGTTCGTTGGCGGGTGCGGCACTGGTGGACCCGGAGGGCAAGAAGAGGTATCTCGTGCTGCGCGACACGACGGGCAGGTGCTTGTGCACCAAGTTTGAAGGAGGCGTCGACCAGAACGGGTCCGTCGACTGGTTCGCGCAGTTCCCGGCGCCGCCGGAAGGCACGGACAAGGTGCAGTTCCAGGTGCCGTCCATGCCCCCCGCCTCCATCGAGATCAGCGAGGGTGAGTAAGCCATGGCCCGCCCTCGAATTCCGGCTCTAGGGGCAACGTGGGCGGCGACAACCGCCACCGCGTTGACGGCTCTTGTCCTCATGGCACCCGCACCCGCCTGGGCGGACGACGACGACCCCAGCGCGCCCCCCGGCAGCACCACCACCTCCCCACCCCCCAAGGTCGACCCCAACAGCCCCGGCCTGAAGCTCGCCGACGGCGCCACCCTCGCCCCCGCCAAAGTCCTCGACATCAAGTCCGTCGTGGAGGACATGGGCGGTGAGGAACGCCGCGAGGACACCAACACGGACGTGAAGTTCGCCCTCCAGGCCGAAGTCCTCTTCCCCAAGGACAGCTCCAAGCTGAACCCGGAGGCGGCGGCCCGCATCAAGGCGATCGCCGAGGAGGCCAAGGCCCAGAAGGCGACCGACGTCCGCGTCTTCGGCTTCACGGACAACCTCGGCTCGTACGGCCACGGCAAGAAGCTCTCCAAGGACCGTGCCGAGGCGGTCCACGACGAGCTGGCGACCCACCTGGGCCCGGAGGTCACGTACGCCGTGCGCGGCTACAGCGAGGACTATCCGATCGCGGACAACGGGTCGGAGGAGGGACGGAAGAAGAACCGGCGGGTGGAGGTGTCGTTCCCGAGGGGCGGCACGTCGAGCGGTCCCACGGCGGAAGGCGGGAGCTGAGGCGAGGGCCGGCGCGGCGGCCTGCGCCCCGCCCCGCCCCGCCCCGCCCGCATGCCTCACCCGCCCCCGCCTCACCCCAAGACCCCTCAGCTCCGCGTACGCCCCACCGCCCCGTACCCCATCACCTCGGTGACCTCCGTAGCCTCGTCCGGCCGCCACTCGAACAGCGGCACAAGCCCCGGCTCGACGAGGTCCATCCCCTCGAAGAACGCCTGCAACTGCTCGATGGTGCGCGGCTGGTAGGGCAGCGCCCCGGGTGCGGCGGAGTAGACCTCGCACGCGGCGATGATCGTGGGCGTGGGGATGTCGTGGCTGAGCATGAGGCAGCTGCCGGGGGCGAGGGGAGCGAGGAGGCGGCCGATGAACGCGTGCGCCTCGTCGTCCGAGAAGTGCCCCAGAACGCTGCTGAAGGTCAGCATCACGGGCTTGGTGAGGTCGAAGCGCTCGGCGGCGTGGGTCAGGACGGTGTCGGTGTCGCGCATGTCGGTGTCGATGTAGCCGCTCAGGGGCGGGTCCTGGTACGCGCTCTGGTGGGCGAGGACGACGGGGTCGCTGTCGACGTACAGCACGCGCGCGTCGGGCTGGTGGCGGCTGACTATGTGGTGGATGTCGGGCGCCAGCGGCAGCCCCGCCCCGAGGTCAAGGAACTGCGTCACCCCCGCCTCGGCCGCCGCCCACCGGACGGTCCTGCGCAGGAACTGCCGGGCCGAGCGGGCGTCGGCGGAGATGCCGGGCGCGACCTTCTCCACCGCCTCCACGGCCTGCCGGTCCCGCTCGTAGTTGTCCTTCCCGCCCTGAGCCGCGTTCCAGAACCGCGCGCTGCTCACCGTTCCGTCAGCGGCGGACGGCAGTCCGGAGTGGTCGACTTTGGGCTCGGCCATGTGGGGGACTCCTCGGAGATCGTTGGTGGGATCGGGACCGGGATTACCGGGATCGGGACCGACCCGGGTCCGGGTCCCTGCGCAGGTACAGATGTCGTAGCCATGAGACTACGTTCGGGGCGGGGAAGATCCCAGCGATCTCCGTTTCAGGACATGCCAGTTGGCGTGCGAACGACCCCTCACAGCGGCTGCGCGCCGCGAGGCAGCCGGCAGCGCGGCCGACGGTGGGACGCTCACCCGACACCCCACAAAACGCGTGGCCCGCCCGAAGCCCAGATGCCTACGATCACCCCATGCCCACCCCCACACCCCCCACATTCGACCAACTCGTAGCCGAAGCCGAATCAGCCCCCACCGAAGGCTGGGACTTCTCCTGGTTCGAGGGGCGCGCCACCGAGGCCCGGCCCTCGTGGGGGTACGCGCGGGCCATGGGGGAGCGGCTCGGGCGGGCCGGGGCGGCGCTGGACGTGCAGACGGGTGGGGGTGAGGTGCTCGCCTCCGCGCCCGTGCTGCCGCCGCTCGCCGTCGCCACCGAAGGGTGGGCGCCCAACGTCGCCAAGGCCTCCGGGCTGCTGCACCCGCGCGGCGTGGTCGTCGTGGCCTCGCCCGAGGACGCGCCGCTGCCGTTCGCGGACGGGGTGTTCGACCTCGTCACCAGCAGGCATCCGGTGACGCCGCACTTCGACGAGATCGCCCGCGTGCTGCGGCCCGGCGGGACGTACTTCGCCCAGCACGTGGGGCCGAGCAGCGTGTTCGAGGTGGTCGAGTACTTCCTGGGGGAGCAGTCCGAGGAGGTCCGGGGGGCGCGGGATCCGGAGGGGGAGCGCGCCGCCGCCGAGGCCGCCGGGCTCGATGTCGTCTCGCTGCGCGCCGAGCGGCTGCGGATGGAGTTCTACGACATCGGGGCCGTCGTCCACTTCCTGCGCAAGGTCGTGTGGATGGTGCCCGGCTTCACGGTCGACGCCTACCGGCCGCGCCTGCGCGAGCTGCACGAGCGGATCCGCGAGGAGGGGCCCTTCGTCGCCCACAGCACCCGGCATCTGTTCGACGCGGTCAAGCGATAGTCGGTGGGAGCCGGTGGGAGCCGGCGGGAGCCGGCGGGAGCCGGTGGGAGCCGAGAGAAGCCGGGGCCCTGTTCATCCGTTCGGCGGTACTGTCGGTTCGGTAAGTGATGCGGTGGAGCCGGTACGTGGACGAGGAGTTGGCATGGCGAATCGCAAGGAACCGTACCTCTGCGGCCTGGACGCGGCCGTCGATGTCGTCGGCGGCAAGTGGAAGCCCCTGATCCTGTGGGCGCTGTACGCCGGTCGTACGCTCCGCTTCGGTGAGCTGCGACGGCACGTGCCCGGCGTCAGCGAGAAGATGCTCATCCAGCAGCTCCGCGAGATGGAGGCCGACGGCATCGTGCACCGCGAGGTCTACCGCGAGGTGCCGCCCAAGGTCGAGTACTCCCTCACCGAGCTCGGCCAGACCCTGAACAAGGCCCTCGAGCCCCTCGGCATCTGGGGCGACCAGCACATGCAGCGGCTGGTGGAGCGGCACGCCGAGAGGGTCGGCGGCAGCAGGGAGAAGGAGAAGGAGGGGGGCGGCGTCGCCGCCCAGTCCGCCTGAAGCGACCCCGACCCGGTGTGAATGGGGGCAAATCGACGAGGTCCCGCCAGTCGATTCCGCATCGTTATGCGAACTGGCTCGATTCCGCCTCGCACCTCCCGTAAGTTCAGACCAACGCTAATTCGCGTGAGCAAAGTTGCGCGGGCGGTGCCGCGCAGTGGAGGGGGCTGCGCGGCCACGCGCACCCCTCGAAGCCCGGCCCCGCCCCGGCTTCCGCCCGGCCTCCACCCGCCGGGCTCCGCCCCCGCCCGCCGGCCCGACCATCGCCGTCAAGCCCGCGCCCCTCACCCCCGTCACCCTTCGGGAGTACTCGCCCCCGGCGACCGGATCCCGCCGAGAGGGCCGAAATCCGGTGGGAGAACAGGCTCAGCCAGTTGTCGGGCGATTTCGGAGCGTAGTTGTGGCACGCCGATGCACCGCGAACCACTTACGAAGGGTTATGGTGGAAACCCCCCCTCGGGCCGGTCCGTCTCCCCCCCACGGACCGGCCCGTTTTTTTGCGCCCACGCGCGCGCCGCCGAATCCGCGTTCGAGCGCCCGCAGACGTGCCCCGTAGGGGCGCGGGGAACTGCGCGACAAGCCACGACGAACCCGCACCGCTGCAGGGCACGAGCCCTCAGCCCCGGCCTGCCCAGATGTTCGTCCCCGGCGTGGACACGGCGAACGTGTCGATCTCGGAGAGCTCCGCATCCGTCAGCTTCGGACCCGCGAGCGCCGCCACGTTCTCCTCCAGCTGCTTCACGCTGGAGGCGCCGATGAGCGCCGACGTCATGCGCTCGTCCCGCAGGACCCAGTTCAGCGCCAGTTGCGCGAGCGACTGGTCGCGGCGGGCGGCGATGTCGTTCAGGCCATTGAGGCGGCGTACGACCTCGTCGTTGAGCAGCTGCGGGTCGAGGGACTTGCCCTGGGTGGCGCGGGAGCCCTCGGGGATGCCCTTCAGGTACTTGTTCGTGAGCAGGCCCTGGGCGAGCGGCACGAAGGAGATGCAGCCCATGCCGGCCGTCTCCAGGGTGTCGAGCAGGCCGTCGTCCTCGGTCCAGCGGTTGATCATCGAGTACGACGGCTGGTGGATGAGGGGACGCACACCCATCTCGCGAAGGAGCCGCGCCGCCTCCGCCGTCTGCTCGCTGCTGTACGAGGAGACCCCGACGTACAGCGCCTTGCCCTGCTGGACGGCCGAGGCGAGCGCGCCCATCGTCTCTTCCAGCGGGGTGTCCGGGTCGAAGCGGTGCGAGTAGAAGATGTCGACGTAGTCCAGGCCCATGCGGGACAGGGACGCGTCGAGTGAGGACAGCAGGTACTTGCGGGAACCCCACTCGCCGTACGGGCCGGGGTTCATCAGGTAGCCCGCCTTGGTCGAGATGACCAGCTCGTCCCGGTAGGGGGCGAAGTCCTGGGCGAAGAGCTTGCCGAAGTTCAGCTCCGCGCTGCCGGGCGGCGGGCCGTAGTTGTTCGCCAGGTCGAAGTGGGTGACGCCCAGGTCGAAGGCGCGGCGCAGGATCGCGCGCTGCGAGTCCAGGGCGCGGTCGTCGCCGAAGTTGTGCCAGAGGCCGAGGGAGACGGCGGGCAGCTTCAGACCGCTGCGGCCGCTGCGCCGGTACTCCATGGAGTCGTAACGGTCCGCTGCCGCGCGGTATTCGGAGGTGTCGTTCATGAGGACGAAGCTACTTCAGGGAACCGGGACGCGGGTCGCGCGCGTGTACTCAAAGGGTCCGTGCCGGGAAACCGGAAGGCGGGCCGCACCCCGGCTCTGGAGGCGCCCGCGCAGCGGTACGCTTTCGCCTTCGGGGACTGCCGTCTGTATGGAGGGGCTGACAAAGGTGAAGCTGCGCGACCTGGTGTACGGACTCTACGCACGCCGGGTGGAAGGCCGCCTCGACCACGACCAGGTGCCCAAGCACATCGGCGTCATCCTCGACGGCAACCGCCGCTGGGCGAAGGCCTCCGGCGGCACCACCGCCCAGGGCCACCAGGCGGGCGCGTACAAGATCGAGGAGTTCCTCGGCTGGTGTGCCGAGACGGACGTCGAGGTCGTCACGCTGTGGATGCTCTCCACGGACAACTTCGACCGCCCCGAGGACGAGCTGGTCCCGCTCCTCGGCATCATCGAGGACACCGTCCGCAGCCTCGTCGACGACGGCCGCTGGCGCGTCCACCACGTCGGCGCCCTCGATCTGCTGCCCTCCCGCACCCAGGGCGTCCTGAAGGAAGCGGAACAGGCCACCCACACCCGTACCGGAATACTGGTCAACGTCGCCGTGGGCTACGGCGGCCGCCAGGAGATCGCCGACGCCGTCCGCTCCCTGCTGCTCGACCACGCGGACCGCGGCACCTCCATCGAGGACATCGCCGAGAGCGTCGACGTCGAACAGATCTCCAAGCACCTCTACACGAGCGGCCAGCCCGACCCCGATCTGGTGATCCGGACGAGTGGAGAACAGCGGCTTTCGGGCTTCATGCTCTGGCAGTCCGCTCACTCCGAGTACTACTTCTGCGAAGTCTTCTGGCCGGCCTTCCGGAAGGTCGACTTCCTGCGTGCGCTGCGCGATTACGCCGCGCGCCACCGCCGTTACGGCGGCTGACACAAGCACTCCGATGAGGTCTCGGTAACCAGGAGTTAACCAACGCGCCGTCATATGCCATGGCATGGCTGCGCTTGTTCGAGGGAATACCACTTGCAGGTCGGCGTCCGATTCACGGACGCCGGATCTCAGCGGACGGCACGGGGCCGTCCGCCCGGGAGGCCCTTTGCACCAGGACGACCGCGCGCCGAGCGCGGACGACAGGGAGGGCCGGTGCTCGGCCCGCGCAGGGTGGCCAGTCACCGGCCCAGTTCCCTCCGTCGCTCCCCGACCTCATCCGAGGGGGTACGTCCTTCCGTGGTGACCAGCACAAAGCGCCAGCAAGGCCGGCGCACCTATGTTCTTGACACCAGCGTTCTGCTCGCCGACCCGAACGCCCTGTCCCGCTTCGACGAGCACGAAGTCGTGCTGCCGATCGTCGTCGTGACGGAGCTCGAGGCCAAGCGGCACCATCCCGAGCTCGGCTACTTCGCCCGGCAGGCCCTGCGCCTGCTCGACGACTGCCGGATCCGCTTCGGGCGCCTGGACGCGCCGATCCCGATCGGCGGTCTCGGCGGCACGCTGCGCGTCGAGCTCAACCACTCCGACCCCGGCGTGCTCCCGGCGGGCTACCGCCTGGGCGACAACGACTCACGGATCCTCGCGGTGGCACGCAACCTCCAGGCGGAGGGGTACGAGGTCACGGTCGTCTCCAAGGACCTGCCGCTCAGAATCAAGGCGTCGTCCGTCGGACTCCTCGCCGAGGAGTACCGCGCGGAGCTCGCCATCACGGACGCCTCCGGCTGGACCGGAATGTCCGAGCTGACCCTCTCGGGGGAGCAGGTCGACCTTCTCTTCGAGACGGAGAGCCTGTACGTCCCCGAGGTCGCGGACCTGCCCGTGCACACGGGCCTGACCATCCAGTCCGAGCGGGGGAAGGCGCTCGGCCGGATCTCGCCCGAGGGCAACGTCCGTCTCGTACGCGGCGATCGCGAGGCCTTCGGCATCAAGGGCCGCAGCGCCGAGCAGCGCATCGCCCTCGACCTCCTGCTCGACGGGGACGTCGGCATCATGTCGATGGGCGGACGCGCGGGCACCGGCAAGTCAGCGCTCGCCCTGTGCGCGGGCCTGGAGGCCGTCCTGGAGCGCCGCCAGCACCAGAAGGTGATGGTGTTCCGGCCGCTGTACGCGGTGGGCGGGCAGGAGCTCGGCTATCTGCCGGGCACCGAGGCCGAGAAGATGGGGCCCTGGGCGCAGGCCGTCTTCGACACCCTCGGGTCCGTCGCGGGCAAGGCGGTCATCGAGGAGGTCTCGGCGCGCGGCATGCTGGAGGTCCTGCCGCTGACGCACATCCGGGGCCGCTCGCTGCACGACGCCTTCGTCATCGTGGACGAGGCCCAATCCCTGGAACGGAACGTCCTCTTGACCGTTCTGTCCCGGATCGGGGCGAATTCACGTGTCGTACTGACCCATGACGTCGCCCAGCGCGACAACCTCCGGGTCGGCCGGTACGACGGAGTCGTGGCCGTCATCGAGAAACTGAAGGGGCATCCGCTCTTCGCGCACGTCACCCTCACCAGGTCCGAGAGGTCGCAGATCGCGGCGCTTGTGACCGAAATGCTGGAGGACGGACAGATCTGACCCTGATCTTGGGCCTCTGCCCAAGTTCGGTTCCCCTGTGGGGTAGTTGGCGCCGCCCGGCGAAGCGAGTGAGCCTAGCCGGGCGGCGTCTTGGTGTGCGGGTGTTTCCGCAAAACTCCTGAGGCAAACGGGGTGTGAGCTTTCACACGCAACGCAGAATTGCCTCCCGGTGTCTCGCTACGGCAGAGTCTGGGTCCTGTCAGGCCCCGCATACGGCACTCCTGTACCCCCAGCGGTACGGAACAACAGAACTTCATAGTGGTAGCCGTATGCCGCCCGAGCACCAAGCGGCGCTCCTTTCCCAGGAGTTGTCCACCGGGCCCGCGCCTCCCGTGACCGATGTACCCAGCGGAGGCCAGCGTCAGGGGCACGATTGCGTCCGCGGGGTCACCTATGCGGGCGATGCTGGAAGGAAACCGTGTGAGCCGGATCTCGGTCCGGGGATTCGCGGTGGCTTCGGCCACTGCGGTCACCACCGTCGGCGCTGTCGTGGGAGTCGCCTCGGGCGACACCCAGTCCTCGAAGTCCAACGACCTCGAGGCGACGGCAAGCGACGCGACTCTCCTCGCAGACATACCCGCGGGTCAGCACGCCCAGGTGCAGACCACCTCCGTGGCGCAGCAGGCCGACGCCCAGGCGATGGCCGCCGACACGGCCGCGAAGAAGTCCGCCGCGGAAGCGGCGCGCAAGCAGGCCGCCAAGGACGCCGTCGCCAAGCAGCAGGCGGCCGAGAAGGCGGAGAAGGCCGAGAAGGAAGCCGCCGCGAAGAAGGCCGCGGAGAAGAAGGAGCGTGAGAAGGCCGCCGAGTCCAAGGCGAGCCGCTCCTCCGGACGCGACGCCTCCGACTTCGCGCCGCAGAGCTCCTACTCCGTGGCGCAGGTCCAGGCGATGGCCCGGCAGATGGTCCCGGCCGGTCAGTTCCAGTGCTTCAGCAACATCGTGAACCACGAGTCGACCTGGAACTACAAGGCCACCAACGCCTCCTCCGGCGCGTACGGCCTGGTCCAGGCGCTCCCCGCCTCGAAGATGTCCTCGGCGGGCGCGGACTGGCGCACCAACCCGGCCACCCAGATCAAGTGGGGCCTCAACTACATGAACGACCGGTACGGCAGCCCCTGCGGTGCCTGGGACTTCTGGCAGAACAACAACTGGTACTGAGGTGTGCGACCGGCGCTGACCAGCAGTGAACAGCGCCGAGATCGCTCTCAACCTTCAGGGACCCCTCACCGTCCTACGGTGAGGGGTCCCGCCCGTGTACGGTCGGTCCGGCGGTCCCCCGAGAGATGTGCGGGGGACTTGGTACGTGGTGGGGCAAGACGGGGGTAGAGGACGGATCATGGCGCGAGTTCCAGGGTGGCGCGGCCGCGTGGGCGGCGCGCTGACCAGGATGGGTGAACGCCTGGGCGGCTCCAAGGAGCGGCCGGCGGCGGTCGCGGGCACGGCGGCGGACGAGTCCGGCGCCGGTGCGCGGGACGTGCCGGCCGACTCGACGCCGTCCGGAGCGGTCGCGTCCGACGCGGGTGCCTCCGCCTCGGGTGCCGCCGGGAGCGCCCCGGCTGACGGCGCCGCCGCCGTCGGCACCGGCGCCCACGGGAAGCTGTCGCTGCGCAAGCGGTACGCGGACCGGGTGCGGGCCGCCGCTGCCGCCGAGGACGACCTCGACGGCCTCGGCGACGACGCGCCGGGGGAGTCCGGTGCGGGCGGCTCCGGCGCCGCCGACCAGGTCCCCGCCCCGCCCGCCTACGCGCCCGACATAGGAGCACGGCCCGACCCCGTCGCCGCCGTGCCCTGGGGCGTGCGGGTCGCCGCGGAGGCCGGCTGGCGGCTGCTCGTCCTCGCCGGGACCGTCTGGGTCCTGATGAAGGTCATCAGCGCCGTCCAGCTCGTCGTCTTCGCGTTCGTCGCCGCGCTCCTCATCACCGCGCTGCTCCAGCCGACCGTGGCCCGCCTCAAGCGGCTCGGGCTGCCGCGGGGGCTCGCCACCGTGTGCACCGCCGTGCTCGGCTTCGTGATCATGGGGCTCGTCGGCTGGTTCGTGGTCTGGCAGGTCATGGAGAACGTGGACACGCTCTCCAGCCAAGTCCAGGACGGCATCGAGGACTTGCGGAAGTGGCTGCTCAACAGCCCCTTCCACGTCACCGAGGACCAGATCAACGACATCGCCAAGTCCCTGCGCGAGGCGGTCGGCGCCAACTCCGAGGAGATCACCTCCGCCGGGCTCGAGGGCGTCACCGTCATCGTGGAGGCGATGACCGGGATCCTCCTCGCCATGTTCTCCACGCTCTTCCTGCTGTACGACGGGCCGCGCATCTGGAAGTGGTTCCTGAAGCTGGTGCCCGCCGCGGCCCGGCCGGGGGTCGCGGGCGCGGGGCCGCGGGCCTGGCGGACGCTCACCGCGTATGTGCGGGGCACGGTGATAGTGGCTCTCATCGACGCCGTGTTCATCGGCGTCGGCATCTACTTCCTCGGCGTGCCCATGGCCGTGCCGCTCGCCGTGTTCATCTTCCTGTTCGCGTTCATCCCGCTGGTGGGCGCGGTGATCTCCGGCGCGCTCGCCGTGGTCGTCGCGCTCGTCACGCAGGGCGTGTTCACGGCGGTGATGGCGCTGATCGTGGTGCTCGCCGTGCAGCAGATCGAGGGCCACATCCTGCAGCCGTTCATTCTGGGGCGGGCCGTGGCCGTGCATCCGCTGGCCGTGGTCCTTTCCGTGGCCGCCGGTGGGATGGTCGCCGGGATCGGCGGGGCGGTGGTGGCGGTGCCGCTGGTCGCCGTCACGAACACGGTCGTCGGCTATCTCCGTGCGTACGCTCGCGAGGCCGCGTTGAAGCAGGCGCCGCAGCCTCGGGGGGCGACGGCATCCGAACTCGCCCCCACCCCCACGGAGCCCGACGCCTGATCTGGCGGGGGCGCCTTGTCCGGTGCGGGGCTCGTCGTCCCGTGCGGGTGGGCCACCCCACCCCCGAATCGGCGCTCCGCGCCTCGTCCTCAAGCGCCGGACGGGCTCTCTCCCACCCGCCCCCCCATCCCTCTCCGGGGCTGAGCAACAGCCCGGCACCCTCGGGCAGGCAGTGCCGACTGCTCAGGCCGAAGGGATGGTTCGGGCGGGTGGGTGGGGAAGAGCCCGTCGTGGGGGTCCCCCCTGCTCCTTGAGAGCTTGGGGGAGTTTGAGGACGAGGCCGGAGGCCGATCGGGGGTGCCCCGGTTCGAGGCCCGGGGTGCCGGGTTGGTCGGCAGGTGCAAGTCGGCGCGGAGCGCCGGGCGGGGGCGTGCACGCGTAGGGCCCCGCTCGATGTGAGCGGGGCCCTACGTGACGTACAGGAGTGGTCGGCTGGGGTCAGCCGGCCAGGTGCTCCTCGGAGTCCAGGGTGACCCCGACCGCCTGGATGACGGCGGCGATCTTGAAGGCTTCCTGGATGGTCTCGCGGTCGACGCCGGCCTTGCGCAGCACCTGCTCGTGCGAGTCGAGGCACTGCCCACAGCCGTTGATCGCGGACACCGCGAGGGACCAGAGCTCGAAGTCGACCTTCTCCACGCCCGGGTTGCCGATGACGTTCATCCGCAGACCGGCCCGCATCGTCCCGTACTCCGGGTCGGAGAGCAGGTGACGCGTGCGGTAGAAGACGTTGTTCATCGCCATGACGGCGGCAGCCGACTTGGCGGCGGTGTACGCCTCGGGGGAGAGGTTCGTCTTGGCCTCGGGCTCCAGCTCACGCAGCACGCGCGGCGAGCGGGAGGCGATCGCGCAGGCGAGCACCGTGCCCCACAGCTGCTGCTGCGGAAGGTCCGAGTTGCCGATGACCGAGCCGAGGTTCAGCTTCAGGTCCTTGGCGTAGTCCGGTACGGCGGACTTGAGTTCGTCGAGAGCCACGTCAGTACGCTCCGTTCACTCGCCGGAGAGCAGCGCGACCGGGTCCAGGGTCTCGTCGCCCTTGCTCCAGTTGCACGGGCACAGCTCGTCCGTCTGGAGGGCGTCGAGGACCCGCAGGACCTCCTTGGGGTTACGGCCGACGGAACCGGCGGTCACCATCGTGAACTGGATCTCGTTGTTCTGGTCCACGATGAAGACGGCGCGCTGCGCGAAGCCGTCCTCGCCCTCGATGCCGAGGTCACGCATGAGCTCGTGCTTGGAGTCGGCCAGCATCGGGAAGGGCAGGTCCGTCAGGTCCGGGTGGTCCTTGCGCCAGGCGTGGTGCACGAACTCGGAGTCGCCGGAGAAGCCGAGGACCTGGGCGTCACGGTCGGCGAACTCGTCGTTCAGCTTGCCGAAGGCGGCGATCTCGGTCGGGCACACGAAGGTGAAGTCCTTGGGCCACGCGAAGACGATCTTCCACTTGCCTTCGTAGGTCTTGTGGTTGATCTGCTCGAACTCCTTGCCCTTCTCCAGCGAGACACAGGCAGTCAGGTCGAACTCGGGGAACTTGTCACCGACAGTGAGCACGCGCTCTCCTTGCAGCGTAGGAGCCCGGTAAGGGGCTCCAGGGGGTTGGACTGCTGTCGATCGTGGCACAGGGTGCATTGATTAGGGAAATAGCTACACTCGGTTGTGTTGATCGGAGGTAGCTATCAGTGCGAGCCGTAAATAGGGGCAAGCAACCCAGCCTGGCGCAGCTGCGCGCCTTCGCGGCCGTGGCCGAGCATCTGCACTTCAGGGACGCGGCGGCAGCAATCGGGATGAGTCAGCCCGCGCTGTCCGGCGCGGTGTCCGCCCTGGAGGAGGCACTGGGTGTCCAGCTCCTGGAGCGCACGACGCGCAAGGTGCTGCTGTCCCCGGCGGGGGAGCGGCTCGCGGTGCGCGCGAAGGCGGTCCTCGACGAGGTCGAGGCGCTGATGGAGGAGGCGGACGCGGTGAAGGCGCCGTTCACGGGCGCGCTGCGGCTCGGCGTGATCCCGACGGTGGCGCCGTACCTGCTGCCGACGGTGCTCGCCCTCGTCCACGAGAAGTATCCGGACCTGGACCTCCAGGTGCACGAGGAGCAGACGTCCTCGCTGCTGGAAGGCCTCGCGGCGGGACGGCTCGACCTGCTCCTTCTCGCCGTGCCGCTCGGGGTGCCCGGCGTCACCGAACTGCCGCTCTTCGACGAGGACTTCGTGCTCGTGACGCCGCTCGACCACTGGCTGGGCGGCCGCGAGGGCATTCCGCGCGAGGCGCTGCGCGAGCTGAACCTGCTGCTGCTCGACGAGGGCCACTGCCTGCGGGACCAGGCGCTGGACATCTGCCGGGAGGCGGGCAGGGGTGACCTGCCGGTGACCACGACCGCCGCCGGGCTCTCCACCCTCGTCCAACTCGTCGCGGGCGGCCTCGGCGTGACCCTGCTTCCGCGCACGGCGGTCCGCGTCGAGACGAGCCGCAGCAGCCAGCTCCTGACGGGGTACTTCGCCGACCCGGCGCCGACGCGGAGGGTGGCCCTCGCGATGCGTACGGGTGCCGCGCGGGCGGCGGAGTACGAGGAACTGGCGGGCGCCCTGCGGGAGGCGCTGCGGCCGCTGCCGGTACGGGTGTTGTGAGGCGGCGGGCCGGGTGAGGTGACGCGTGGGGTGAGGTGACGCGTGGGGCGACGCAATGGGTGGGGGCACACAGCCGAGCTGTGTGCCCCTACCCACGCCTGACGGTTCCCCCCTCGGGAGCTACTCCGTACGGAGCCCGTCCGGCCGCATCATCCGCCACAGGGCGGGCAGGCTCAGCAGCGTCACCACCGCGACCAGCGCCGCGCCCGCCGCGCCCAGCGGCAGGAACACCAGCCAGTCGGTGACCCCCTTGTCCACCATCCGGCACATCACGGCGCCGAGCGCCAGACCGCCGGTGATGGCGAGGCCGAGGCCGAGCACCACGGGGACGGCCGTCTGCCACAGCACCGACCAGGCCATCGACGAGCGCCGGGTGCCGAAGGCCGTCAGGGCCGCCAGGAGCCGCTTGCGCTCCCGCAGTTGCTCCAGGGTCGAGACCAGCATGGACGCCGCGATCAGCATCATGGTGGCGATCGCGCCCGCCTGCAGGCCCTTCTGCACCGAGGCGTACTGCTTGTCGCGCTCGATCATGCGGATCGTGTACACGCGGATCAGCGGGTCGATCTGCGTGGCCGCGTTGCGCACGTACTCCTCGGCGTCCTCGACCTTCGGGTCGATCTGCACCAGGGCCTGGGTGTCGGCGCCCTTCAACTTGGCCACGTCGATCGCCTTGGGCGTCACGAAGATGCCGTTGTAGCGGTCGCCCACCGGGTCGGGGCGCGAGGTGATCGTGCGCGACGACTTCGGCAGCGTCCACGGGACGTGCTCGCCGCGCCCCTCGCCCGCGTAGTCGCCCCAGCTCTCGCTGTTGAGGTCGACCTTCTGGCCGGGCCGTGCCGTCTGGTCCACCCAGTGGTCCAGGTCCCGGTCCCCGGTGTGCACGACGAAGGTGTCGCCGTCCTTGCAGGATTTCACCCGCGCCAGCTCGCGCAGGGTCGCGCAGGTGCCGACGGACAGCTCCGTGGTGGGCCGCATGTCGTCGGCCTTCTTCAGCTCACCCGGCTTGACCACGTACGACGAGACCCGGCCGATGACGCCCTTGACGCCCTTCGCGGTGCGGAAGTCGTCGATCATCCGCTGGGCGAGCGGTCCGCTGGCCTCCGGCGAGCTGATGTTGAGCTGGGCGCGCCGGGGGTCCTGGTCGGTGGTGGTGTTGAAGTCGTCGTGCATGGACGCGAAGAGCATCTGCAGCGCGACCGCTCCCGCCACCGCGACCGTGATGCCGCTGACCGCGCGGGCCGCCGTGCCGCTGCTCAACTGCAGCCGCCGGGTGGCGAGCTGCCACGGCACGGGTCCGCCGCGCAGCCGCGCCACGGCCGCCTCGACCAGCCAGGGCATCAGCGTCGCGAGGCCCACCAGGACGAGGGTGGCGCCCGCGGCGATGGAGTACACCTGCACGTTCTCGCCCGCGGTGCGGGTCACCTGGTCCTGGTTGAGCAGGATCACCAGGCCGCCGACGGGCAGGATCAGCCGCCACCACAGCCGCCGCTTGCGTGCCGTCGTGCTGCGGACGACGCCGAGCGGCTCGATGGCGACGGCGCGCAGCGAGATCACTGTGACGAGCACGGACGAGACCGGCACGGCCAGCGCGATCAGCACCGCCAGCCCGGGCAGCGGCACCATGTCGGAGGGGAACGCGCTGACCTTCCAGATGTCGACGACGCCCACCAACTGCCGTACGCCGAGGAAGAACACGGCACCGAGCGCGAGACCGAGGAGGGCGCCGAAGAGCGCCTCGCCCGCCGCGATCCGGCGCACCGCCCGCCGGTCGGCGCCGACGAGCCGCAGCGCCGCGAGGCGCTGGTCGCGCCGCTCGCCGCCGAAGCGCACCGCGGTGCCGATGAAGATGAGCACCGGCGTGAGCAGCACGACGCAGATCAGGACGACGAGCACGACGAGGAGGGGGTCGAGCGGCTCGGCCGGGTCCTCGTAGCCGAACGCCTTGATGCGGTGGGCGCCCTGCTCCTTGGTGAGGGTGTCGGAACCCGTGTAGTAGTACAGCTCCTTGGGGCTCATCAGGCCCGCGTCGCCGATGGTGCCCGTGACGCGGTAGCCCTCGAAGCGCTCCTTGAGGAGCTTGCCCTCGGAGCTGTTCATCAGGTCGCGCAGGGCGGGCGAGACCACCATCTCGCCGCCCTTGGGCAGCTCGCTCACCCCGGGCGGGAGCACCGGGTGGTCGCCGTCGGCGCGCACCGAGCGGCCGCCGATCTCCGAGTCGCGGAAGTCGGTGCCCGCGTCGACGATCAGGATCGTCGAGTCGGAGCGGTCGATCTTCTTGGCGGCCATCGTGTCCGCGGGATGGCGGGCCGTCGCGCGGGCGTCGCGGTTGGCGAGCAGGTCGGGCACCGAGGCGGCGCCGAGAAGGAGCGCGACGCCGAGGCCCACGCCGACGGCGGTGAGCCCGGTGCGCACCCAGCCCTCCCGGCCGCCGCCGACCGCGAACCGCATGCCCATGACGAGGTCGCGGAGCCAGGCGCGGACGCCGGTGGGACCGGTCGGCCGGTCCCCGGCGTCGGGCGGCGCCACCGGCTTCGTACGGGTCGTGCTCATACCAGGCGCTCCATGTCACGGGACTTGCCGTCGCGCACGACGACCTCGCGGTCGGAGTAGGCGGCGACCCGGGTCTCGTGGGTGACGAGGACGACGGCGGCGTGGGTGGAGCGGGCGGCGTCGGTGAGCAGCTCCATCACGCGCTCGCCGTTGAGGGAGTCGAGGGCGCCGGTGGGCTCGTCCGCGAACAGCACGCGCGGGTTGGTGACGAGGGAGCGGGCCACGGCGACGCGCTGGCCCTGGCCGCCGGAGGCCTGGCCGGGGCGCTTGTCGCGCACGTCGTCGACCTCCAGGCGCTCCATCCAGGTCAGCGCGGTCCGCTCGGCGTCCTTGCGCTTGGCGCCGTTGAGCCTGAGCGGCAGCGCGACGTTCTCCAGGCACGTCAGCTCCGGGACGAGCTGGCCGAACTGGAACACGAACCCGAACTCGCTGCGGCGCAGCGCGCTGAGCGCGGCGTCACTCATGCCGGTCAGGCTCCGCCCGTTGTACGTGATCTCGCCCGCGTCCGGCCGCACGATCCCGGCGAGGCAGTGCAGGAGCGTGGACTTGCCGGAGCCGGAGGGGCCCATCACGGCGACGACCTCGCCGGGGTGGATGGAGAACGCGGCGCCGTCGAGCGCGGTGGTCGGGCCGTAGGCCTTGCGCAGCCCGTCTGCGGTGAGCAGGGAACCAGCGGGGGTCATGAGGGGAGCACCTCCTTGGCGAGCTTGCCCAGTCGGGCGGAGGTGAGCTCCAGCCAGCGCAGGTCGGCTTCGAGATGGAACAGGGCGTGGTCGCAGATGAGCTGATCGGCGAGATCGCCCTTCCGCTTGCGGTCGGTGAGGATCCGCATCAGGCGCAGATGCTCCGCGCGCTGGGTGTCGAGGATGTCGGCGGCGTCGCGGTGGGTGAGCAGCGCGAGGACGACTTTGGTGTAGAGCGTCGACTGGAGGTACGGCTCGGGCTTCTCCGGCGTCGCGAGCCACCGCTGGACATCGGTGATGCCCGCCTCGGTGATGGCGTACCGCTTCCGCTCCGGGCCGCCGCCCGCCTCCACGCCGTCGACCTCGACGAGGCCGTTCTTCAGGAGCCGGGACATGGTCGAGTAGACCTGGCCGTAGTGCAGCGGCTTGTCGTGCCCGAACTTCTCGTCGAAGGCGCGCTTGAGGTCGTAGCCGTGGCGGGGCCCTGATTCGAGGAGCCCGAGGAGGGTGTGACCGATGGACATGCGGAGCACTATACACACCACGTATACGTGGTGTGTATACGCGCAGTGTCTAGGTCGGCGGGCGCCTGTGTGTTCGGTTCGCGGGCAACCGTCCGTGGCCCTGGTGAGTCGATTTGGGTGGGACAGCACTGGTTCCCCTGTGCCGGGTGCTGATTGTCACGTCCGGAAAAGGCCGGATCGTGGGGCGTTTGTCCACTGGCGCGGTGTTAGCTTCGTGAGCTGACCTGAGGTGTCGGCGGGCATACGGCGGCAGGGACCCGAGTACGACGCACACACGCGGTACGAACACGACGAGACGAAGCGGAGCGCCACAGTCATGGGCCGAGCGGAAGAGCGAAAAGCGCGGCAGCGCGGAGCGCGCCGAGCAGCGCGCCCCCGCCCGTCCGACGGCGCCCCTGCCACCGGCAGTCCCTCCGCCGGCGGCCCCGCCGGGAACGGACCGGCAGGCGCGGGCCCCGTCGGCGAGGACACCTCCCGCGAGGGCATATCCGGCCCGGGCGAGTCCGGCGAGGGCGGCGGCCGCCGTGCCGCCCGCCGCGGCCGCCCGGCCAAGCCCAAGAAGACCGGCATCCGCCGCTTCTTCACGTGGAAGAAGCTCCTCGGCGCGTTCTTCTCCTTCATCCTGCTCCTGATGCTCGGCTTCGTCGTCCTCTATCTGGTCGTGGACATCCCCAAGGGCAACGCCGCCGCGCGGCTGCAGAGCAACGTCTACAAGTACAGCGACGGCACGCTCCTCGCCCGCGACGGCGACGGCGACGTGAACCGCGAGATCATCGACCTGGACAAGATCCCGAAGCCGGTGCAGCGCACGTTCGTCGCCGCCGAGAACAAGTCCTTCTACAAGGACTCGGGCGTCGACCTGAAGGGCACCGCCCGCGGTGTCCTCAACACGCTGGCCGGCAAGGGCAAGCAGGGCGGCTCGACGATCACCCAGCAGTACGTGAAGAACTACTACCTCACGCAGGACCAGACCGTCTCGCGCAAGCTCAAGGAACTGGTCATCTCGCTGAAGGTGGACCGCGAGAAGAGCAAGGACGACATCCTCGCGGGCTACCTCAACACCGTGTACTACGGCCGCGGCGCCTACGGCATCCAGGCCGCCGCCCAGGCCTACTACGGCGTCGACGCCGAGAAGCTGAACGTCGCCCAGGGCGCCTACCTCGCCGCGCTGCTCCAGGCCCCCAGCTCCTACGACTGGGCGACGGCCACGCCCACCGGCAAGAAGCTGGTCAGGGAGCGCTGGGACTACGTACTGAACAACATGGTCGGGCAGGGCTGGCTCGACTCCGCCGAGCGCGACCGCCTGAAGTTCCCGAAGCCGCACGAGCCGAAGCCCGACCCCGAGATGAAGGGGCAGACCGGCTATCTGGTCCGGGCCGCCAACGAGGCCATCGAGGCGCAGCTCGTCAAGGAGGGCTACACCAAGTCCGAGGCGGAGGCGCAGCTCAAGGCGGGCGGCTACACCATCACGCTCAACATCGACCCCAAGAAGCAGCGCCAGCTGGAGAAGGCGGTCGACAGGAAGCTCAACGACAAGCTGGAGCCGGGCAAGAGCAAGGCCGACGCGCGCGTGCAGGCCGGGGCGGTGTCCGTCGACCCGAAGACCGGCGGGATCGTCGCGATGTACGGCGGCCGCGACTATCTGAAGCACTTCACGAACAACGCCACCCGCGCCGACTACCAGCCCGCCTCCACCTTCAAGCCGCTGATCCTCGCCGCCGCCCTGGAGCAGGGCGCGAAGACGCAGGAGGGCAAGCCGATCACGGCGGACACCATCTACAGCGGCCGCAGCAAGCGCCCCGTCAAGGGCAGCGCCATCGGCTTCGCACCGCCCAACGAGGACGGCCGCTCGTACGGCCCCGTCACCGTCCAGACGGCGATGAACAAGTCCGTGAACTCGGTGTTCGCGCAGATGGGCGTGGACGTCGACATGGACAAGGTCCTGCAGACCGCGGGCAAACTCGGCATGGACGTCAAGGGCCTGCCCGCCGTGCCCGCGCAGACCCTCGGGTCGATGGGCGCGAGCCCGCTGGAGATGGCGGCCGTGTACGCGACGCTCGACAACCACGGCAAGCAGGTCACGCCGCAGCTCGTGAAGTCGGTCGAGCACAAGGACCGCTCCGTCGACCTGCCCGACGCCATCGGCGACGAGGTCATCAGCCGCGGCGCCGCGGACTCCGTCACCTCCGTCCTGACCGGCGTGGTCGACGACGGTACGGCGCGGACCTCGGTGCGCGACGCGAGCAACCGCAAGGGCCAGTCGGTCGCGGGCAAGACCGGCACGTCCGACGACAACAAGTCGGCCTGGTTCGTGGGCTACACCCCGAAGCTGGTCACGTCCGTCGGCCTGTTCGGCGAGCAGCCCAAGGACGACGGCAAGTTCAAGCGCGGCCAGCAGGTGTCCATGCGGGGCGCGGGCGGCAAGCCGCGCGTCGACGGCGGCAGCTTCCCCGCCGAGGTCTGGGCGGCGTACACGTTCAACGCGACGGGCTCGCGCACCAAGTTCAACCTGAAGACGGACATGGGCTCCGGCGTCGAGGCGCCCCCCGAGCCGACGACGCAGGCCCCCCGGACCCCGACGGCGCCGCCCACCGAGACGGACGACGAGGACAAGGACAAGCCGTCGACGAAGCCGCCGTCGACGAAGCCCCCGACGACCTCGCCCCCGACGACCCCGTCGACGAAGCCGCCCACAACCCCGACGACGCCGACGAACCCGCCGACGACCCCGACGACGCCACCACCGACGTGGGGCATCCCGGACGACCCGGACGACAGAGCGGACCGCTCGGACCGGGCCGACTGACCGGGCGCCACGGCAACGACCGACCGCCGGGACAAAGGTGACCGAAGGACCGGACCAGGGTGACCTGGTCCGGTCCTTCGCGCTCAGCCGCCGCCGTTCACCTTCGCCGCGACCCGGTCGCCCAGCCCCTTGTCCACGCTGCGCCAGTACGCGAGCGCCCGGTCGAGGACGGGGCGGGAGACGCCGTCGAGGAGGTGGCCGCTGATGTTCGACACGAGCCGTTCGCGCTGCGCGTCGTCGAGCACCTGCCGCACCTGCGTGCCCGCCTGACCGAAGTCGTCGTCCTCGCGGTGCAGTTTGTACGCCTCGCGCACCATCTCGCCCGCCGTCCGCCAGCCCGCGGGGTCCACGGACTCCTGGACGGGGGCGGCCGGACCGCCGTAGGAGTTGGGCGCGTACGGCCGGGCCACGTCGGCGGCCTCGTACCGCATCGGACCGTCCTTCGCGTACGAGGCGACGGCCGTGTGCGGGCGGTTCGGGGGCAGCTGGGCGTAGTTGGGGCCGATGCGGTAGCGGTGTGTGTCGGGGTACGAGAACAGCCGACCGAGCAGCATCTTGTCCGGGGACGGGCCGATGCCGGGCACCATGCTGGACGGCTCGAACGCGGCCTGCTCGATGTGGATGTGGAAGTCCTCGGGGTTCTTGTCGAGGCGCATCCGGCCGACCTCGATCAGCGGGTAGTCGCCGTGCGGCCACACCTTCGTCAGGTCGAACGGGTTGAAGCGGTAGTCCGGTGCGTCCTCGAACGGCATGATCTGGACCTTGAGCGTCCAGCTCGGGTGCTCGCCCCGCGCGATCGACTCGAACAGGTCCCGCCGGTGGGCGTCGCCGTCCGTCCCCGCGAGTTCGTCGGCCTCGGCCTGGGTGAGGAAGTCGATGCCCTGGTCGGTCTTGAAGTGGTACTTCACCCAGAACTTCTCGCCGCCGCCGTTGATCCACATATAGGTGTGCGAGGAGTAGCCGTTCATGTGGCGGTACGTCTTCGGGATGCCCCGGTCGCCCATCAGCCACGTCACCATGTGCGCGGACTCCGGGGACAGTGTCCAGAAGTCCCACTGCATGTCGTGGTCGCGCAGGCCGCTGGCGGGGGTGCGCTTCTGGGAGCGGATGAAGTCCTGGAACTTGATCGGGTCGCGGACGAAGAAGATCGGCGTGTTGTTGCCGACCAGGTCGTAATTGCCCTGCTCGGTGTAGAACTTCAGGGCGAAACCGCGGGGGTCGCGCCAGGTGTCGGGCGAGCCCTGCTCACCGGCGACCGTCGAGAAGCGCGCCAGCATCTCGGTGCGCCTGCCGGGCTGGAAGAGGTCGGCCTTGGTGAACTGGCTGACGTCGTTGGTGACCTCGAAGGTCCCGTACGCCCCCGACCCCTTGGCGTGCACCACCCGTTCGGGCACGCGCTCCCGGTTGAACTGGGCCATCTTCTCGATGAGGTGATGGTCCTGGAGCAGGATCGGTCCTTCGGACCCGACGGTCAGCGAGTGTTCGTCGCTCTCCACCGGGATCCCGGCGTTGTTCGTCGTGTACTTCATGAGCGTCCTCCCATCGGACGGAGCTCGGGCACACAGGCCAGTGAACTCCGCCGACTGGGTGTCGGCAACATTTGGACGGGGTCCAGTTCCGGTCCGATTCCGGCGGCAGGGCACGTGAGCGCGAGCGGAGGCGACCGGGCACGTACAGGGGCCGGCCGGGGCCGCAGCCCACGACCGGCCCCGGACGATCCCCGTCAGCCGTTCTGGTTCAGCTCGAACCAGACCACCTTTCCCGTGCTCAGGCGCGTGGCACCCCAGCGCCGCGCCAGCCTGTTGACCAGGTAGAGCCCGCGTCCGCCCTCGTCCGTCGCGCGGGCCTGGCGCAGCCGCGGGAGCTGCGGCACGTCGTCGCCGACCTCGCAGCGCAGCACGTCCGTGCGCAGGAGGCGCAGCGTGATCGGCCGCGTGGCGTACCGCACGGCGTTCGTGACGACCTCGCTGACGAGCAGCTCCACGGCGTCGTTCAGCTCGGTCAGGCCCCAGCGCTCCAGGGCGCTGCGGGCCAGCCTGCGGGCGCGCGACGGCGTGGCGTCCTCCGGTTCCAGGAACCAGTACGCCACGTCGCTCGGCGCGATCCCGTCGAAGCGGGCGGCGAGCAGCGCGATGTCGTCGTCGCGGTCGCCGGGGCCGAGCATGTCGAGGACCTCGTCGCACAGGGCCTCCAGGGGCGGCGGGTGGTCGGGCCCGGTGAGCTGGGCGGTCGCGGCGAGCCGCTCGCGCAGCTGCTCTATGCCGGTCCAGACGTCACGCAGGCGGGACTCGACCAGGCCGTCCGTGTACAGGAGCAGCGTGGCGCCCGCGGGCGCGTCCAGCTCGACGGCCTCGAAGTCGACGCCGCCCACGCCGATCGGCGCGCCCGGCGGCACCCGCAGGACCTCCGCGCGGCCGCCCAGGTGCAGCAGGACGGGCGGCGGGTGGCCCGCGTTGGCGATGGTGATGCGGTGCGACACCGGGTCGTACACCGCGTACAGGCAGGTCGCCATGCGGTCGGAGCCGAGGCGCTGGGCCTGCTCGTCCAGGTGGTGCAGGACCTCCTGGGGCGGCAGGTCGAGACCGGCGAGGGTCTGCGCGGTGGTGCGCAGCTGGCCCATGATCGCGGCGGACGTCATGGAGTGCCCCATGACGTCACCGACGACCAGGGCGACACGGCTGCCGGGCAGCGGGATGGCGTCGTACCAGTCGCCGCCGACGCGGGCGGTCTCGGCGGCCGGGAGGTAGCGCGAGGCCAGGCGCACGCCGGTGGCGCGCGGCAGGGTCTCGGGGAGCATCGTGCGCTGCAGCTCGTCGGCGATGTACGCCTCGCGGCCGTACAGGACGGCCTTGTCGATGCCGAGCGCGCTGTGCGTGGCGAGCTGGGCGGCGACCAGGAGGTCGTCGGCCTCGAAGGCGTGCCGGTCCGGGCGGCGCAGGAAGACCGCGGCCCCGATGACCCGACGCCGCCCCCGCAGCGGCGCCAGGATCGCGCGCTGTCCGCCGGGCACCGTGCGCCCCTCGCCGAGCAGCTCCGGCAGCGCGCCGAACGCCGTCGCGGCGTCCGCGAAAACCGGCCGCACCCCGCGCAGGACCTCGGCGAGCGCGCTGCCCACCCGGACCTCGCACAGCTCGGCGGCCGACGACAGGTCGGACTGGACCTGGAGGGCGGGCAGCGTGCCGCCGTCGGTGTCCTGGTCCTCCGGGATGCGGTCGGTGCGGCGAAGGCGGAGCAGCAGCGGTCCCGCGGGGCGCTCGTCGCCCACCGGCAGCGGGTCGCGCAGATAGACGAGGATCGCGTCCGAGAACGTCGGCACCGTGGCCCGGCACAGGCCCATCACGATCTCGTCGAGGTCGATGCCGCGGGCGATGCGCCGGGTGGCGGCGCCCACGAAGCGCAGCCGGTCCCCGTCGCGCCGCATCGCCGCCGGACCCGGCGGCCGGGGGCGGCCCGAACGGCGCTCGGCGCCACCGGGGGCGCCCGGCACGTCACTCACGCCGGCGATGCCCGCAGGGCCCTCGGTGCCCGGCCTCGCGGCATCGGGTCCGGGGTGCGGCTGGGTCGGCACGCCCTCGGGGGCCGGGCGCGGGCGGTGGCTGCCGGGGCCTTCCGTGGCGGGTGTGGACGACTGGGCGTGCTCGCTGCCCGTGCCCTGTTCACCCGTGCGCGCCTGCGCGGGCAGGGCGTTCACGCCCCCGGAGCCGAACGTGTCCGTCTCCGGGGCACGCAGCAGCGCCCCGCGGGGATCCGCGGGGGCGGTCGGCCGGGCAACTGGTGCCTTGCGGCCCTCGTAGGGGCTGAGGTGCTCCGTCACGCGTTTCGAATCCGTCCGTCCGGGGCTGCGCGCCGCGCGCGCCGTCCAAGCGTTGCTCAGCCGCGTCGGCAGTGCAGGAATAACTGGTGCTCGGGTGGTGCATCGATCCTCGCCGGGGCGTACGAGTACGACTCCTCGTGGGCGATGTCGAAGCCGGCGTCCCGCACGACCTGCCGCAGTTCGTCCCGCAGGTAACCGGATACCCGGATCGTGTGCCCCAGGAACGGAATTGCCGCGTCGTCAAGGTCGGCCTCGACCATGGAAAGGCTCAGCAGACCGCCGGGCCTGAGCAGGGACCGCAGCAGTCGAAGAGCAGACGGTATCTCCTTCCGGGGCAGCATCAACAGCGCGAAGAAACAGGCAATTCCGTCGAACTGCCCCACAGCGCCCGGCCCTTCACCCGAGGGGCGCAGATCCGCCAGATCCACCCGGCGGAACTCGGCCATCGGCGGCGGTACGTTCACCCGGGCCAGGTCCAGCATGCCCGCCGACAGGTCGACGCCGAGCACCGAGTGGCCCGCGTCGGCCAGCTGCCGGGCCGTGGGCAGGCCCGTGCCGCAGCCCACGTCCAGGATCCGGGAGCCCGCGGGAAGTTCCTCGGCGAGGCGGCGGCCGGCCGCGAGTTGGCCCGACTTGTGCGGGAACGCGACGTCGTAGGCCGAGCCGATGGCGTCGAACGCCTCGGCCTGGCCCGTGCGGTCGTGGCCGCCAGGCGCGTCGTATGCCTCGCTCACGTTCAGCCGCTCCTTGATGACATCCTGTCAGGCGCTGCGGGGGCACGAGGAGTTGTCGCTGTGCGCCCTTGCGGAGGACGATCCTACGTTTGAACCACGGGGGCGCATCAAGGGTCTCATGAGGACACGTGCGCGGGCGTACGGTCCCAGTCATGGGGGAGGGCGGGAATTCGCCACGACGGGTCCGGGCGCCAGCTCGGCCAGTCGTCCCCGAAAGGAGGGCCCCAGGCGCGGATGACGTCCACGGCCGCGTGACCCGCCTCGCGCACCGCCGCCGCCTTCCGCTCGCTCATCAGGCCCGCCCGCTGCGCCTGGGCGAACTCGTCCTCGTCGTGCCAGCGCCAAGTCCCGTCCGGGCGTACGGAGATGTCCAGGAAGTGGTCCTCGGAGTCCACCCCGCCGTGCCAGCGGGCCCTCGGCTCCTCCAGGTTCACGTACCAGTTCTTGAACCGCCAGCCCGGCTCCCAGAACAGCCACACCGACCACGGCTCGTCCGGACGCGCCAGCTTCAGCACGCCCGTGCCGAACCAGTGGTCCCTGCGCGTCGTCCTCGGCTTCGTGTACCGCGTGGCCAGCGGCTCCCGGTGCACCGGAGTGCCGTCTTCAAGGACCGGCTTCACGCACTCCGTGCCCGGTGCCATCCAGACGGCGAGGAGGTCGTCCTCGTCCCGCACGACGGTGACGGGCCGACAGATGTGGAACCCGTCACCGGCGTTCTCCCGGTACCGCCACAGAACCTGCGTCCCCGGCTCCCACCGAGCCGCCTTCGCCGCGCCACCCGCGCCGCCACCGTCGTCTGTCATGAACAGATATTAGGGTCTGCGGCCGGGGGCCTCGCGGGGGCGCCCCAGTCCCGCCCCTTCACCGAAACCGGGGCTCCGCCCCAGACCCCGCTCCTCAAACGCCGGAGGGGCTGGATTTTCCAGCCCGTCCGGCGTTTGAGGACGAGGCGCGAAGCGCCGATGAGGGGGGTCCAGGGGGCGCAGCCCCCGGTTTCGGAGAAGGGGCGGGCCTGGGGCGCCCCGCGAAGGCCTACGGCCGCGTCATCCGCAGCACGTCCAACGCGGCGTCCAACTGCTCCAGCGTCAGATCCCCCCGCTCGACGTACCCCGCGTCAAGAACCACCTCACGAATGGTCCGGCGCTCCGCCAGAGCCCGCTTCGCCACCTTCGCCGCCTCCTCGTACCCGATGTACTTGTTGAGGGGCGTGACGACGGACGGCGACGACTCGGCGTACTCCAGGGCCCGCTCGCGATGGGCGACGATCCCGTCGACCGTCCGGTCGGCGAGCAGCCGCGCCGCGTTGGCGAGCAGCCGCACCGACTCCAGGACGTTCTTGGCGATGACGGGCAGCATGACGTTGAGCTCGAAGTTCCCGGAGGCCCCGGCGACGGCGACGGTGGTGTCGTTGCCGGTGACCTGCGCGGCGACCATGAGGACGGCCTCGGGGATGACGGGGTTGACCTTGCCGGGCATGATCGAGGACCCGGGCTGGAGGTCGGGGAGGCTGATCTCGGCGAGCCCGGTCCGCGGCCCGGAGGCCATCCAGCGCAGGTCGTTGGAGATCTTGGTGAGCCCGACGGCGATGGTCCGCAGCTGCCCGGAGGTCTCGACGACCCCGTCGCGCGCCCCCTGCGCCTCGAAGTGATCGCGCGCCTCGGTCAGCGGAAGCCCGGTGGCCCGGGCGACCTCGGCGATGACGGCGGCGGAGAACCCGGGCGGGGTGTTGATGCCGGTGCCCACGGCGGTCCCGCCGAGCGGCAGTTCGGCGAGCCGCGGCAGCGAGGCCCGCAGCCGCTCGACCCCGTACCGCACCTGTGCCGCGTACCCCCCGAACTCCTGCCCGAGGGTGACGGGCGTGGCGTCCATCAGATGCGTACGCCCGGACTTGACGACGTCCGCGAACTCCTCGGCCTTGCGCGAGAGGGCATCGGCGAGGTGGTCGAGGGCGGGGATCAGATCGCCGGTGACGGCGGCGGTGGCCGCGATGTGGAGGGAGGAGGGGAAGACGTCGTTCGAGGACTGCGAGGCGTTGACGTGGTCGTTGGGGTGGACGTCCCGGCCGAGCCGCTCGGTGGCGAGGGTGGCGATGACCTCGTTGGTGTTCATGTTGGACGAGGTGCCGGAGCCGGTCTGGAAGACGTCGACGGGGAAGTGCGCGTCCCAGCGGCCCTCGGCGACCTCGCGGGCGGCGGACGCGACGGCCTCGGCGATGTCCTTGTCGAGGACGCCGAGGTCGGCGTTGACCTTCGCGGCGGCCGCCTTGATCTCGGCGAGGGCCGCGATGTGGGCGCGCTCCAGGCGCTGGCCGGAGATGGGGAAGTTCTCCACGGCGCGCTGGGTCTGGGCCCGCCACTTGGCGTCGGCCGGCACCCGCACCTCGCCCATGGAGTCGTGTTCGACGCGGTATCCGCCCTGGTCAACGCCGTTGTCTCGGCCCTGCTCGCCGCTGTCGCCGCCGCTCATGTCCGCTGGTCCTTCCGTGCTTGTGGGTACGCAACTGCCTCAAAAAGTTGAGCACTTGTCTTGTTCGGAGTATTCCCAAGCTCCCTACCCACCAGTAAAAACCGTGGGTAACACGAAACCGGGGAGGCGCAATGAAGCGCGTTCAACGCGTCGGAAGAGTCGGCGCGAGCCGACTGCGCGGCACACTCACGGCGGCGGCCGCCGTCACGGTCCTGATCGCCGGGGCCGCCACGGCCGTCCCGGCGCAGGCGGCGGACCCCAAGGGTCCCGCCCCCGCGGCGACGCCCCTGTCGCCGGACCTTGAGAAGATCCGGGCCGCCGAGGCCACCAAGCTGTACGGCGACCCCGCCGAGCGCCCGCTCGCCGACCGCAAGACCGGCCTGATCTCGCTCGGCGACAGCGAGATCAGCGGCGAGGGCGTCGGGACGTACGAGCCGGGCACCAACGGCCCCGACAACTGGTGCCACCGCTCGCCGGACGCCGCCATCCACCGCACCGGCATCCCCGCGGACGTCACGTACAACGTGGCCTGCTCGGGCGCGCAGACCGTCAACATCAGGATCGGCGGCCAGAAGCAGTACGCGGACGAGCTGGTGCAGAGCGACAACCTCGCCATCAAGGCCCGCAACACCCGGATCAAGACGATCCTGCTCGTCATCGGCGCCAATGACGACCTGCAGTTCGCGCCGGTCATGACCGACTGCGTGACCCGCTACCTCACCCTCCAGGGCCCGTGCGCGCCCAAGTACAAGGACGGCTGGCAGGCCCGCGTCGACGCGCTCGTGCCCAAGGTCGAGCAGTCCGTGCGCGACCTGCGCACCGTCATGGACCAGGCGGGCTACGCGGGCGACGCCTACAAGCTCGTCGTCATGGGCTACCCGAGCCCGATCGGCCCCGACTTCCGCGACAACCCGAAGTTCCCCGGCAAGCCGGCCTGCGGCGGCCTCGGGTACGACTCCGACACCGAGTGGGGCCGCAACGAGGCCGTGCCCGCCTTCGAGCGCGGCATGCGCAGGGCCGCCAAGAACTCCGGCGCGCTCTACCTCGACAACTCCCGGCTCTTCCACGGCCACGAGGTCTGCATGGAGGACACCTGGGCCCGCGGCCTGTACGTGGACCTGACCAACCCGTTCCCGCCGGACTCCAACTCGGTGCGCCAGTCCTTCCACCCCAACGCCCGCGGCCACGGCGCCTTCGCCTCCTGCCTCACCCAGCTCCACAACTCGGGCTGGCGCGAGGGCAGCTGCGCCGACCCGGCGTCCACGGGCAGCGCCAAGCTGTACGAGGGCGGCTGGGACGACGCGTACGAGCCGCTGACGAACGAGGCCACGAAGACCTGCGTCGACGTGGACGCATCAAGCAGCCGCAACGGCACCAAGGTCCAGGGCTGGGACTGCACCGGCAACCGCAACCAGACCTGGTGGTACGACTCCGCGCAGCGCTCCCTCCACACCGGCCTGACCCAGGACCGCTGCCTGGACGTCCCCGAGGGCGCGTACAAGGAAGGCACCGCGGTCACGCTGTGGAACTGCCACGGCGCCGCCAACCAGAAGTTCGTCAAGCAGTCCGGGACCCTGCGCCCGGCGGCGGACACCACACTCTGCCTGACCCTGGCAGGCACCAAGGATCCCCTGCGCCTCCAGAAGTGCACGGGAGCACCGAACCAACGGTTCGCGTAGGAGATCTAGCCCGTCCGGCGTTTGAGGACGAGGCGCGAAGCGCCAAAGAGGGGGGCCAGGGGGCGAAGCCCCCGTACGGGACGGGTAGGGGCGGCGGGGGCGAAATCCATCCCCCGCCGCCCGCAGGCGCTAAGCCAGCCCGGGCCCCCGCACCGGAATGGAGGTGAACGTCGGCTCAGGAGCCGGATTCTGGAAGAAGTCGTTGCCCTTGTCGTCGACGACGACGAACGCCGGGAAGTCCTCGACCTCGATCTTCCAGACGGCCTCCATACCGAGCTCCTCGTACTCGACGACCTCGACCTTCTTGATGCAGTCCTGCGCGAGCCGCGCGGCGGGCCCACCGATCGACCCCAGGTAGAAGCCGCCGTGCGCGTCACACGCGTCCGTGACCTGCTTGGAGCGATTCCCCTTGGCCAGCATCACCTTGGACCCGCCGGCCGCCTGGAACTGCTCCACGTAGGAGTCCATGCGCCCGGCGGTCGTCGGCCCGAAGGACCCGGAGGCGTACCCCTCGGGGGTCTTGGCCGGACCGGCGTAGTACACGGGGTGGTCCTTGAGGTACTGCGGCATCTCCTCGCCCGCGTCGAGCCGCTCCTTGATCTTGGCGTGCGCGATGTCACGGGCGACGACGAGCGGCCCGGTGAGGGAGAGCCGGGTCTTCACCGGGTGCTTGGTCAGCTCGGCGAGGATGGCGTCCATGGGCTGGTTGAGGTCGATCCTGACGACGTCGCCGGACTCCTCCAGGTGCGAGTCCTCGGTCTCCGGCAGGAACCGCGCCGGGTCGGTCTCCAACTGCTCCAGGAACACGCCCTCGGCGGTGATCTTCGCGGTGGCCTGCCGGTCGGCCGAGCAGGACACGGCGATGGCGACGGGCAGCGAGGCGCCGTGCCGGGGCAGGCGCACCACGCGCACGTCGTGGCAGAAGTACTTGCCGCCGAACTGCGCGCCGATGCCGATCTTCTGCGTCAGCTCGAAGACCTTCTCCTCGAGGTCCTTGTCCCGGAAGCCGTGGCCGGTCGGCGCGCCCTCGGAGGGCAGCTCGTCCAGGTAGTGCGCGGAGGCGTACTTCGCGGTCTTCAGGGCGAACTCGGCGGACGTGCCGCCGACGACGATCGCCAGGTGGTACGGCGGGCAGGCGGCCGTACCGAGCGAACGGATCTTCTCCTCCAGGAACTTCATCATGGAGGCCTCGTTCAGGACCGCCTTGGTCTCCTGGTAGAGGAACGACTTGTTGGCGGAGCCGCCGCCCTTGGCCATGAAGAGGAACTTGTAGGCGCCGCCGTCGGTCGCGTACAGCTCGATCTGCGCCGGCAGGTTCGAGCCGGTGTTCTTCTCGTCCCACATCGTCAGCGGGGCCATCTGCGAGTAGCGCAGGTTCAGCTTCGTGTACGCGTCGTAGATGCCGCGCGACAGGGCTTCTTCGTCGCCGCCCTCGGTGAGGACGTTCTGGCCGCGCTTGCCCATGACGATGGCCGTGCCGGTGTCCTGGCACATCGGGAGCACGCCCGCGGCGGCGATGTTCGCGTTCTTCAGCAGGTCAAGGGCGACGAACTTGTCGTTGCCCGAGGCCTCCGGGTCGTCCACGATGCGGCGCAGCTGCGCCAGGTGGGCCGGGCGCAGATAGTGCTGGATGTCGTGGATCGCCTCGGCGGCGAGCTTGCGCAGCGCCTCCGGCTCGACCTTGAGGAACGTGCGCCCGTCGGCCTCGAAGGTGGACACACCCTCGGAGGTCACCAGCCGGTACGGGGTGGTGTCCTCTCCCAGCGGGAGCAGATCGGAGTACGCAAACTCTGGCATGACGCCCAATTCCTCACTCGGCAGACAGCGGCGCGACCTCCATTGGTGGCGCCCGACCAGCGTAGAGCGCCTCGGGAGTGCCGGTCCGGTGAGGTAAGGCTCACTTGACGCCGGTGCCCGGTCCGCCCCTTGTGGGGTCTAGTCGCGATCTATCGCGTTTGGGTACGCTGACGGCGTGGACCTAGAGAAGCGTTCCCAGACCCCTGCCGCCAAGGCGCCCGCGCCGCTGCGCGCCTCGGACGCCGACCGAGACCGCGCCGCCGACATCCTCGCCGAGGCGCTCGCCACGGGCCGGATCGACCCGGAGGAGCACGGCGAGCGGATCGACGGGGTCTACGGCGCGAAGACCGTCGCCGAGCTCGAGCCCTTCGTCGAGGACCTGCCCGCCCCCGGCGACAAGGGCCCCTCGTTCGAGAAGGCGCCCGCGAGGCCCACGCCGGGCGAGGTCCCCGAGACCGCCGACGAGACCCTGCACGCGGTCTTCGGCGACGCCGTCCGCAAGGGCCGCTGGCGCGTCGGCCGCCGCACGCACGCGTACGCCGTGTTCAGTGACGTCGTGCTCGACCTCAGCGAGGCCGTCTTCGAGCACCGGCAGGTCGTGATCAAGGGATTCGCGCTGTTCGGCGACGTGAAGGTGCGCGTCCCCGAGAACATCTCGCTGCGCGGCCGCGGCACGGGCGTCTTCGGCACCGTCGAAGTGGACACCCTGGACGCCGAGGAGAAGGACGCGCCGGTCGTCTTCGTCGAGGGATTCGCCGTCTTCGGCGACATCAAGGCTCGCCCCAAGCGCGGCAAGCTCATCCGTGACCTGCGCGGATATCTGCGCAAGCGGCTGGAGGGCTGAGCGCCCCGCCCGCCGCCGCGGCGCCCGGGCACCCGCTCGACGACGACACGTTCCGGCCACCCGCGTCATCCGGCAGGAACCGGAGCTTCCGTACACCGGAACACAGTGCATAGGCCCGCACACAGCGGGTAGAGCTTCGGGCATCGTCTCTCGCTCGCGAAGCCGTCGTCAGGAGTAGACCGTGCTGCAACCGACGCATCAGTCCCTGCAGGTCGCCGTGCCGGCGGAGGGGGCCTCCCCGGCACGAGCGCAGTCGGGCGCTTGGGGAAGGGTGCCAGCGCGCGAGCGGGACCAGGACAACCCATGGCACTCCGACGCCGTGTGCCGCCGGGACGAGGCCGGACTGTTCTTCGCCCCGTCCAAGGAGCCCACCGCCGCCCGGCTCTCCCGCGAGGAGGCGGCGAAGCGCGTCTGCGCCCGCTGTCCGGTGATGGTCGAGTGCCGCGAGCACGCCCTGCTCCAGCCCGAGCCGTACGGCGTCTGGGGCGGCCTGACCGCCGCCGAGCGCCGCGTGGTCCTGGCCCGGCGCCGCCGGCGCGACCTGGAGCTCCAGAAGGCCACCCGCACCGCCGCGGGCACCATCGCCGCCGCGGGCTGAGCCCACCGCGAACTCCGGCGCGCACGAGACCTCGTCCGCGTACGACGACGGGGGCGCTCCCCGCACGGAGCGCCCCCGTCGTCGTACGCCGCGGAGCTGTCGTATGCCGCGGTGCTGTGTTCTGCCGCCGACCCGCGCCTACTTGGCGCGGTCGAAGTCGATGGCGCTGTACGCGCGCAGCTTCGAGAGCCGGTGGTCGGATTCGATCTTCCGGATGGTGCCGGACTTGGAGCGCATCACGAGCGAGGACGTCGAGGCGTTCTCGGCGCGGTAGCGCACGCCCTGGAGCAGCTCGCCGTCGGTGATGCCGGTCGCGACGAAGAACACGTTGTCGCCGCTGACCAGGTCGTTCGTGGAGAGCGTGCGGTCCAGGTCGTGCCCGGCGTCGATCGCGCGCTGCTTCTCCGCCTCGTCCTTGGGCCACAGCTTGCCCTGGATGACACCGCCCAGGCATTTGATCGCGCAGGCGCTGATGATGCCCTCGGGGGTGCCGCCGACGCCCATCAGCAGGTCGACGCCGGTGCCCTCGCGGACGGCCATGACCGAACCGGCCACGTCGCCGTCCGAGATGAACTTGATGCGGGCGCCGGTCTCGCGGATCTCCTTGACGATGCCCTCGTGCCGGGGCCGGTCAAGGATCATCACGGTGACGTCCTCGGGCGAGGACTTCTTGGCCTTGGCGACGCGGCGGATGTTGACCGCGGCGGGCGCGTTGATGTCCACGTAGTCGGCGGCCTCGGGGCCCGTGACCAGCTTGTCCATGTAGAACACGGCGGACGGGTCGAACATGGTGCCGCGGTCGGCGGCGGCGAGGACGGCGATGGCGTTCGGCATGCCCTTGGCGGTCAGGGTGGTGCCGTCGATCGGGTCGACGGCGATGTCGACCTCGGCGCCGGTGCCGTCGCCGATGCGCTCGCCGTTGAAGAGCATCGGCGCCTCGTCCTTCTCGCCCTCCCCGATGACGACGACGCCGTTCATCGAGACGGTGTGGACGAGGGTCCGCATGGCCCTGACGGCGGCCCCGTCCGCGCCGATCTTGTCGCCGCGGCCGACCCAGCGGCCCGCGGCCATGGCGGCGGCTTCGGTGACCCGGACGAGCTCCAGGGCGAGGTTGCGGTCGGGAGCCTCCGGGGAGACCACGAGTTCGGACGGCAGCGAATGATGCTCGGTCATCGAGGCGCACCTTTCTGATGCGATATAGAAACTGCGCCCGCAGGGCGTCCTTGGAAGGGCGGCGGTGGGAGACGGGTGGGCGGCCGGATGAGGGATATGCCCTTGACTCTATCCGCAGGTCGAAAGAATGAGCAGAGGGCCCCACACGTGAGCGCGGGTGGGGGTGCGGGTCGGTGTGCCGGGGGGACCTGCGACGATTGGGGGCGTGGCAGGCAGAAATGGCAAGCAGACCGTGCGGAACATGCTGCTCTCGATGGCCGTCATCGGCATCGTGGTGGCAGGGATCTACGTCTTCATCCCGCACGACGATTCCGAGAAACCGGTCAAGCGGGTCGACTACCGCGTCGAGCTCCTGACCGCCAGGCGGGCCGCGCCCTATCCGGTGGCCGCGCCCCAGGGCCTCCCCAAGTCGTGGAAGCCGACCTCGGTGCGGTACAACGGCGCCGACCACGACAGCTGGCACCTGGGCTTCCTCGACCCGGCCGGGGAGTACGTGACGGTCAAGCAGTCCACGGGCAAGCCGTCCGAGTTCATCGAGTCGGCCACGCAGGAGGCCCGCAAGACCGAGCGGACCCAGGAGATCGCGGGCAAGACCTGGCACCGCTACCAGGGCTCCCGCTACGACGCGCTCGTCCTCCAGGACAAGGGCGCCACGACGGTCGTCGCGGGGACGGCCTCGTTCCGTCAGCTGACGGCGATGGCGGAGTCCCTGGAGATGAAGCGGACGCCGGTCAAGACCAGCGTGTAGCGGTTCGCGCCACGAGGAGCGACAGCGGTACGACGAGAGGCCCCCGGCGGTTGCCGGGGGCCTCTGGCGTTCTGCTGTGTCCTGCCGCGTCCTGCTGCCGGGACTCAGACGGTCGTGATGACGTCCTCGTACTCCAGGCGCGGGGAGCGCGGGAACCAGGCGTCGTCGCCCGGCTTGCCGATGTTGATCACCATCAGCGGGGTGTGGTCGTCGTCCAGGAACTCCTTCTGCACGCCCGCGAAGTCGAAGCCGGTCATCGGTCCGGCGGCGAGGCCGGCGGCGCGGATGCCGACGATGAAGTACGCGGCCTGCAGCGCGGCGTTCAGGCCCGCGGCCTGCTCACGGACGGGGCGCTCGGCGAAGAACGCGTCCTTGGCCTGCGGGAAGTGCGGGAACAGGGCCGGGAGCTCCTCGTGGAACTCGTTGTCCGCGGACAGGATCGCGACGAGCGGCGCCGTGGCGGTCTTCGGGCGGTTGCCCTCGGCCATGTGCTGCACCAGGCGCTCGCGGGCCTCGGGGGAGCGGACCAGGGTCACCCGCAGGGGCGACTGGTTGAACGCGGTGGGGCCGTACTTGACCAGGTCGTAGATGGCCTGGACCTGCTCCTCGGTGACGGGCTCGTCGGTGAAGGTGTTCGCGGTGCGGGCCTCGCGGAAGAGCAGGTCCTGGGCGGCGGGGTCAAGAACGAGGGACATCTTTACAACCTTCTCGATGCGTGGCTGAGGGCTCCGGCGGGGTGCTCGGGCGCTTGGGGGGTGCCCGGTGCCTGCCGGTGACATCGACAGTACGACAGCGAGGTTCAATCTTCAACTAAAAGCGGGGCGTGGTGATCCGCTTCACAGGGAGGGGTCGATATGTCCTACGCGTCCTCAGTGTCGGTGTTGTCCTCGGCACCCTCGGCACCCTCGGCACCCTCGGCGTCCGGGGCCGCGAGCGCCGCGTCCAGGCGGGCGCGGGCGCCGTCCAGCCAGCGGCGGCACGCGGCGGCCAGCTCCTCGCCGCGCTCCCACAGGGCGAGCGACTCCTCCAGGCTCGTGCCCCCGGCCTCCAGGCGGCGCACCACCTCGATCAGCTCGTCCCGGGCCTGCTCGTACCCGAGCGCCGTGGCCTCGGTGTCCGTCTTGCTGGTCATGCGCCCACCCTAGATGTCGACTCGTACCGTGAATTCGCCGTCGGCGACCCGGGCCCTCAGTTCCTCGCCGGACGCCACCTCGTCCGCCGCGCGGACCACCGCGCCGCCCTGCTTCTTCTGCAGCACCGCGTACCCCCGCTGGAGGGTGGCGGCGGGGGAGAGGGCCACCACGCGCGCGTGGGTGTGGGTCAGCTCCGACTCCGCGCGGTCCAGGAGGTGGCCGAGGGTGCGGCGCGCCCGGTCCACGTACGCCGTGATCTGCTCCTCGCGGTCCTCGACCATGCGGTGCGGGTGCTCCATGCAGGGGCGGGCCAGGGCGTGCGCGAGGCCGCGCTCCTCGCGGTCCAGGAACGCCTCGACGCTGCGGCGCGCGCGGTCCCGCAGGAACGCCACGCGCTCGTACTCCTCGCCGACGTCCGGCACGACCCGCTTCGCCGCGTCCGTGGGGGTCGAGGCGCGCAGGTCGGCCACGTAGTCCAGGAGGGGGGTGTCGGGTTCGTGGCCGATCGCGGAGACCACGGGCGTACGGCACGAGGCGACCGTGCGCACCAGCTGCTCGTCGGAGAACGGCAGCAGGTCCTCCACGCTGCCGCCGCCGCGCGCGACGACGATCACGTCGACCTCGTCGAGCGCGTCCAGCTCCTTCACCGCCTGCACCACCTGGGGGACGGCGTGCACGCCCTGCACCGGGACGTTGCGCACCTCGAAGCGGACGGCCGGCCAGCGGTGCCGGGCGTTCTCCAGGACGTCCCGCTCGGCGGCCGAGGCGCGGCCGCAGACCAGGCCGATGAGCTGCGGCAGGAACGGCAGCGGCTTCTTGCGGTCCGGCGCGAACAGGCCCTCGGCGGCCAGCGACTTCTTCAGCTGCTCCAGGCGGGCGAGCAGCTCCCCGACGCCGACCGGCTTGATCTCCGCCGCCCGCAGGGACAGCTGGCCCCGTGGTGCGTACCACTCCGGCTTGGCGTGCACCACGACGCGGGCGCCCTCCGCGATCACGTCCGCCACAGCGTCGAACACCTGGCGGTAGCACGTGACGCTCACGGAGATGTCGTGCGAGGGGTCGCGCAGCGTCAGGAACACCACGCCCGCGCCCGGGCGCCGCGACAGCTGCGTGATCTGCCCCTCGACCCAGATCGCCCCGAGCCGGTCGATCCAGCCCCCGATGAGCCGGGACACCTCCCCGACGGGAAGCGGCGCGTCAGCAGACGTATTGAGACCCATGAACCGAGCGTATCGGCCGACACTGACACCGCCCCCGCCCTGCTTGCCCATCCTCCTGCCCTGCGGCAGCCGCCCGTCCGCCGGGGTTGCTGCAGCGAGGGTTGTCGCCCGGCGCCGGGGCCCGCCCTGTGCCCACCCGTTCCGCCCTCTGGGCGGCCCAGCTGCCCACAGGGCGGGGGCGGAAGCGTCCTACGGAACCCGAGGTCTGCCCCGCACCCCCTGAGCCACCAGCACCACAAGCCCCACCCCCAGCCAGATCGCCCCGACCACCTGCGCCGACCCCGACGCCTCCACGATGACGGCGACGACGATCGCGGCGCCGAGCACCGGCACGAGAACGTGCCGCCACCAACTCACCGCACCACCCCGCCGCCGCACCGCGAACCACCCCACCACGCTCGCGTGCAGCAGGAAGAAGGCCGTCAGCGCCCCGATGTCGACCACCGACACCAGGTGGTCCATGCCGTCGTCCCGGCGGGACGCCCACACGGCGGCCACGAGCGTGACGACGGCGGCGCACAGCAGCGCGATCCGCGGCGTACCCGACTCGGTCCGCGAGAGCAGCCGCGGCAGCCTCCGCTCCCGCGCCATCGCGAACAGCAGCCGCCCCGCGGCCGCCTGCCCGGCGAGCGCCGCGAACGCCGCCCCGATCGCCTTGCTGACGGCCACCAGGTCGTGCAGCCAGTCCCCGACGGCCGCGTCCACGGAGGAGTAGAACGCGGACCCCTGGTCACCGGGGTTGGCGGCGAGGTCGGCCGACGAGACCGGGGACAGCAGCGCCACCAGATACGTCTGCAGGACGAACAGCACGCCCGTGAGGGCCAGACAGAACAGCACCGCCCGCGCCACCTTCGCCGAGCCCCCGGTGACCTCCTCCGCGAACGAGGCGATCGCGTCGAACCCGAGGTAGGACAGGACGGCCACGGACACGGCCCCGACCACCGCCGACAACGCGAACGCCCCTTGCGTCCCGTCACCCGTCAGCGGCGACAGCCACCCCCGCTCCGCCCCGTCCCGCGCGAGCACCACGACGGCCGACACCACGAACACCAGCAGGACCACGATCTCAAGGGCGAGCACCGCGAACCCGACCCGCGCCGCCGGCCGCACGCCCCACAGGTTCAGGGCCGTCGTCAGGAGCACCGCGATCGTCGTCCACACCCACTGGGACACCGAAGGCACCAGCTCGTGCATGGCGATCCCGGAGAAGAGATACGCGACGGCCGGGATGAGCAGATAGTCCAGCATCGCCATCCAGCCCGCGATGAACCCGGGGCCGTTGCCGAGCCCCACGCGCGCGTAGGCGAACACGGAACCCGCAAGGGGGACCACCTTCACCATCTGGGCGTAGCTGAAGGCGGTGAACGCCATGGCGATCGTCGCGATGACGTACACCAGTGCCACCGCGCCGTGCGACTTCGCGTCGAGCGTCCCGAAGACGCCCACCGGGGCCATCGGGGCGATGAACAGCAGGCCGTAGACGACAAGGTCCCGGAAGCCGAGGCTCCGTCTCAGGCCCTCGCCGTTCTTCGGGGCACCTTCCCCGTCGGGCGGCAGGGGCGCGTTCGTCGTGTGGGCGGACATCGGGCCTCCGGGTCTCCGCTGGTCACGCAGTGGCTCCCAGTCTCCCCACTGAGGCGATCTTTGACCTGTCGTACGCGGCCTTACGATGGTCCGTATGACTGCAACGCCTGGCTCCCGCCGTGTCCTGCTCGCCGCTCCCCGTGGCTACTGCGCGGGTGTGGACCGTGCCGTGATCGCCGTCGAGAAGGCCCTGGAGCAGTACGGGGCCCCGATCTATGTCCGCCACGAGATCGTCCACAACAAGTACGTCGTGCAGACCCTGGAGAAGAAGGGCGCCATCTTCGTCGACCAGGTGGAGGAGGTGCCGGAGGGCTCCATCGTGATGTTCTCCGCCCACGGCGTGGCCCCGACCGTCCACACGGAGGCCGCCGAGCGGAGGCTCGCCACGATCGACGCGACCTGCCCCCTGGTCACCAAGGTCCACAAGGAAGCGGTGCGGTTCGCCAAGGAGGACTTCGACATCCTCCTGATCGGCCACGAGGGCCACGAGGAGGTCATCGGCACGTCCGGCGAGGCCCCCGACCACATCACGCTCGTCGACGGCCCCGACGACGTCGCCAACGTCGAGGTGCGCGACCCGGACAAGGTCGTCTGGCTCTCCCAGACCACGCTCTCCGTGGACGAGACGATGGAGACGGTCGACGCCCTCAAGGGCAAGTTCCCGAACCTCCTCTCGCCGCCGAGCGACGACATCTGCTACGCCACGCAGAACCGCCAGACCGCCGTGAAGAAGCTCGCCGAGGACGCCGAGCTGGTCATCGTCGTCGGCTCCAAGAACTCCTCGAACTCCATTCGCATGGTCGAGGTCGCCCTGGAGGCCGGCGTGCCCGCCTCGCACCTGGTGGACAACGCCGGGGAGATCGACGAGGCCTGGCTCGACGGCGTCACCACGGTCGGCCTGACCTCGGGCGCGTCCGTCCCCGACGTCCTGGTGGACGGCGTCCTGGAGTGGCTGGCCGCGCGCGGGTACGCGGACGTGGAGACGGTGAAGACGGCCAACGAGTCGATCACGTTCTCGCTGCCCAAGGAGCTGCGCCGGGACCTGCGCGCGGAGGCGGCGGAGCTGTCCGCGAAGCAGTAGCCCGCGCGGCGGCGGGTCTGGCCGACTGGTCCAACCAGGGCGTGACTGTCAGTCCGGCGTCGTAACGTGGAGTCCATGCAGATCTTCGGTGTGGACATCGGCGGATCCGGGATCAAGGGCGCGCCCGTCGACCTGGACCGCGGGGACCTGGCCCAGGAGCGGCACAAGGTGCTGACGCCGCACCCGGCCACGCCCGACGGCGTGGTCGAGGGCGTGCGCGAGGTCGTCGAGCACTTCGGCTGGACCGGACCGGTCGGCGCCACGTTCCCGGGCGTGATCATGGACGGCACGGCGCGCACGGCGGCGAACGTCGACAAGAGCTGGATCGGCACGGACATCCAGGGCCTGATCTCCGAGCGCGTCGGCGGCGCCCAGGTGACCGTCCTGAACGACGCGGACGCGGCGGGCGTCGCCGAGATGCACTTCGGCGCGGGCCGCGGCCGCACCGGCACGGTCATCACGCTCACCCTCGGCACGGGCATCGGCAGCGCCGTCTTCACCGGCGGCCACCTCGTGCCGAACACGGAGCTGGGCCACCTGGAGCTGCACGGCCACGACGCGGAGAAGAAGGCCTCGTCCAAGGCCCGCGAGGACGAGGACCTGACCTGGGAGCACTGGGCGCACCGCGTCCAGAAGTACCTGGCGCACGTCGAGATGCTGTTCTCGCCCGAGCTGTTCATCATCGGCGGCGGCGTGAGCCGCAAGGCCCACAAGTTCCTGCCCCTGATCAAGGGCATCGAGGCCGAGATCGTCCCGGCGGAGCTGCAGAACAACGCGGGCATCGTGGGCGCGGCGATGGCGGCGCGGGCGGCCGGGCAGGGGGTGTAGCCCGCCGGCGCCGCGCGCCTCGCGGCCGGCTAGGAGGCGGGCACCCGCCGCTGCGCCGGGCCGCCCGGCGGCCGCAGCCGCCCGCCCTGCCGCTGCTGGTCCTTCCACTGCCGCTGCTGGCGCCGCCGGTTCATGAGCTTGATCTTGCGCACGGTGACGATGACACCGGCGACCAGCGTCCCGCCGTACAGCCAGCCCGCGTGCAGTGCGAGCGACGTCAGCAGCCCCATGAACTGGCCGCCGAAGCCGTCGGTGCCGCCGGAGATCGGCAGCACCCCGGCCGCGAACGCGATCGGCACCGCGACGGGCGCGGTGACCAGGTCGGCGGGCCGCACCCAGAGCGCGGTGAGGGCGCTCACGGGCAGGAACAGCACGCCGTACGCGACCAGCGAGCCGCCGAAGAGCAGCCGCAGCAGGCACGCGAGCACGAACATCACGGCCGCGGCGAAGAGCCCGCTGCCGAGCCCGGTCAGCCGGGGGTTGGGCATCCGGCGCAGCCGCCGGTACAGCGGCATCCGGCTGACCTTGCGGTACACCGGCGTTCTGCGCAGGACGCGGACGAGCGGCGAGGCGGGCCTGCGGGGGCCCGGCGGGGTACGGGGTACGGGGGGCTCCGCGGGGCTGCCTTGTTCGGGCAGCGGCGCGGTGCGGCGCGGCCTTGCGCCCGGGGGACGGGTCCTGTGTTGCTCCACCGGTCCAACCTAGGTCGGCCCGGGTGGTCATACCGTATTGGGACACGCGTTTTGGCCGACCTTGGCGATGCGTTCGACAGGGCGGCGGTACGGGGCGGGGGTGCGGGGGCCGCGGGGCGGGGGCGACGGCGTGTCCGGGGCGGGGCCTTACGGCGCCTTCGGGCGGGTACGGGGGCGGGGCGCGACACGCCGTAGACTGGTGGATCGCCAGACTGTCCGCCAGTCCTTCAGCCCTCACAGTCCTTACGTACGGGAAGTCGCAACGTGTCGCTCACGATCGGAATCGTCGGTCTGCCCAACGTCGGCAAGTCGACCCTGTTCAACGCCCTGACCAAGAACGACGTCCTTGCGGCCAACTACCCGTTCGCGACGATCGAGCCGAACGTGGGCGTCGTCGGCGTCCCGGACCCGCGCCTCACCAAGCTCGCCGAGATCTTCAGCTCCCAGAAGATCCTCCCCGCCACCGTCGACTTCGTCGACATCGCGGGCATCGTGCGCGGCGCGAGCGAGGGCGAGGGCCTGGGCAACAAGTTCCTCGCGAACATCCGCGAGTCCGACGCGATCTGCCAGGTCATCCGCGCCTTCAAGGACGAGAACGTCGTGCACGTCGACGGCAAGGTCTCGCCCAAGGACGACATCGAGACGATCAACACCGAGCTGATCCTCGCGGACCTCCAGACGATCGAGAAGGTCCTGCCGCGCCTCCAGAAGGAGTCGCGCATCAAGAAGGACATCGCGCCGAAGGTGGCGGCGGTGGAGGCGGCCAAGGAGATCCTGGAGAAGGGCGACACGCTCTTCTCTGCGGGCATCGTCCAGGGCTCGGGCAACGAGGAACTCCTCCACGACCTGCACCTCCTCACCACCAAGCCCTTCCTCTACGTCTTCAACGTCGACGAGGACGAGCTGACCGACGACGACTTCAAGGCCGAGCAGCGCGCCTTGGTCGCCCCGGCCGAGGCGATCTTCCTCAACGCCAAGCTGGAGGCGGACCTCGCCGAGCTGGACGACGAGGAGGCCCTCGAACTCCTCCAGTCCGTCGGCCAGGAAGAGCCCGGCCTCGCCACCCTCGCCCACGTCGGCTTCCGCACCCTCGGCCTCCAGACCTACCTCACGGCAGGCCCCAAGGAGTCCCGCGCCTGGACCATCAAGCAGGGCGCGACCGCCCCCGAGGCAGCCGGCGTCATCCACACCGACTTCCAGAAGGGCTTCATCAAGGCCGAGGTCATCTCCTTCGCCGACCTGGTGGAGACCGGCTCGGTCGCCGAGGCCCGCTCGGCGGGCAAGGCGCGCATGGAGGGCAAGGAGTATGTGATGCAGGACGGGGATGTGGTGGAGTTCCGGTTCAATGTGTGACGGGTGACATAACACCACGTCGCTGATCTGGCAAACGTGCAGGTCAGATGGGGTCCGACTCTTCGGAGTCGGGCCCTTTGTTCTTCCCCGTGCTGGGATGGTGCTGGGATAGCTGATCCCTCGTCACCTGTCGTCATCCCTGGTCATCCGTACCGTGCTGGGATCGTGCTGGGATGGGATGGGGGGCCGTGCTGGGATTTGTGTGAGCGGGGCGCTGGCCGAGCTGTGAAGGTAGTGCGGACGTGGCGCTTTTCCTACTCGTTTGACACAATCGGGGGCATGGCTGAGGCGACGTACGGCATCGGGGAAGGGCCAGCGACGCGGGTGAGCTTGTCGCTGCCGGAGGGGACCGCGGAGGCGATCCGGGCTCGGGTGGGCAAGCGGGAGTTCTCCGCGTTCATCGCCGAGGCGGTCGAGCGTGAGCTGCGCGGACAGGTCCTGGACGAGTACCTGGCGGACTACGAGAGCCGCAAGGGGCCGGTCTCCGAGCCGGCTCGTCAGCGGGCGCGGCAGGTCTTCGACGAGGTGTTCGCCGAGGAGGCCGAGTGGCCCGCCGCAGGCTGAGTCACGAGGGGACGCTCGTCCTCGACAGCGAGGGACTCTCGAAGCTGCTCGCTGACGAAGAACAGGTGGTGGCTCTGATCGCTGAGGCGCGCTCGCGTGGCATGGAGGTCGTGATCAGTGCGCTCACCATCATCGAAGCCGTCCATGCCCGTACGAACAAGTCACGCCTGAACTGGGTGCTTTCCGGGCTGCGCGTAGTTCCGGTCGGTGACGAGGAGGCGAGGGCTGCCTCGAAGTTGCTGATGGATGCTGGTTTGCACGGACACAAGTACGCGATCGATGCGGCCGTCGCCGAGGCCGCGCTGCGACAGCACCGCCCCGTGGTCATGCTGACTTCCGATATTGACGACATGGCCAAGCTGTGCGGCGAGCGGGTCCGGCTCGTGGCGGTGTGATTTCCCCTGGTCCGGCTCAGTAGGAGCGGGGTCCGTAGGGGCTCCAGTGACCGAGGAAGGGCTTGAGGTCGTCGCCGCTGGGTTTCGGCGGCGTGGGCAGTTTCGGCGCTGAGGCCGATTCGGTGAGGTTTTGGAGGTGCGCGTCCGCGAACGCGAGCCACGCCTCGACCTCGGCCCGCTCCTGCCCGGGCGGAAGTGTTGTGGCACGGACGCCTACTGCTGCGACGTATTCAGTCAGGCGCCTGGCCTGGTACCAGGTGTCTGCCTGTTTTCCGAGTTGTTTGACACGGTAGGCGTGGGCGTAGGCGGCGTGGGCTTCCTGCATGGCGGCTTCCCAGCGCTCTTGCTGTACCTCTCTGGCTTGCTGGTCTGCAAGGCGTTTGCGTTCAGCGGCTTCGCCGCGGAGTCCGACCTCCTGCACGATCTCGGCGAGTTGTTCTTCCAGAGGCCGGTCGGGGAGATCTGCCCATTCGCTTGCACGGTGCGGGCTGCCGCCGCGGAGTATGAAGCGTAGGCGGCTGGAGGGGGTGTAGTCGAAGCGGGGGATGCGCATCCATGAGTACTTCTTGGCGTCGGCGAGTTCCTTGTCTGTGGGGACGTGTTCGCTGCGGTCCTGTTCTTGGAGGACGAGGAATCCGACACTTTCGCCGTGGGCGGTGATGGAGAAGTGCGGTGGTGCCTTGCGGCGCCGATGGGGCGGGGGCGCGCCCTCTGTGGTTCCGACCGATGCCTTGTGGCCTTGGGCTGTGGTGGCGGCGATGAGGGTTTGGATGATGCGCAGGGCTCGGCCCTGGAGGGGTTTGGTCAGGCCCATGGGCTGCGGCTGCTTTTGGAGGGCGGCCACGACGGCATGGGGTTTGGTGAGTCTGGCCGGCACAGGGAGCGGGGTGAGTTCCGCGAGGCGCCAGGCAGGGATGTCGACCAGCTTGATCTCGTAGCCGCGGTGGGTGCGGTATCCGTGGATTTCCTGCGTGTGGGGGATCTTGCCGGACTTGCGGGCGGCGTTGACCCGAGACGCCCAATTCACCGCGTGCGGGCCGGATTCGATGGGCTTGATGAGACAGCCGTCGTTCGCAGCGGCCAGTTCATCGAGTAGCTGGTCCGCGTGGTTCGCAAGGGTCTTCGGTGCGGCTCTGGGGCGCGGCGGTGCCGGCTTTCGAGCGGGCCGTTCCGGCGGCCGAGTGCTCTGCTCCACGGGGCGGATGCCGCGTTCGATGAGATGCTGCCGCCCCTTCTCGGTGAGGTGGGCGCTCCAATGCCCGCGGCGTTTGGTGACTTTGATGAGCCCTCGGTTCTGCAGGGCTTGTCCGCTGGTCTTGTACGTGCTGTCTGGCCAGACTCCGTCGGGACACCCCTGGCCCACCCAGCCGAGCACGGCCTGCTGCCGCTTGTTGAGGGCCTGTTCCATATAGCCTCCCGCCGTTCCCTGGGTGCCCCGCCCCCGGAGACGATGCCCGTTGCCCTTGCGGGAATTCTGGGTTGTTGAAAGGACTCCTCGTTCGGATGAGAGATGTAGAGGGCGTGTTTACGGCGAGAGTCCCGGGCGGCTACGCAGCCTCGTCGCGCATGGCGGACTGGGCCGACTCGCTTTCGATGCCGATGACTTCGATGGTCACGCCACGAGCGGCGAGGGCCTTCGCAGTCTGGGCCAGGGTGATGGCGGAGAACGGGAAGAGGGAGTCCGGCGTGAGCTTGACTCCGTCCTTCAGAAGGATCGCGAAGACGACGCGGCGCGGGGTGAAGTCCTCGGGGATGCTGCGGGCCGGATCGCTGTTGACGTGTACGGACTGGGCGAACTCCGCGCGTACGGAAGCGTTCTCGAACAGGAGCTCCACGGCGACGCGCGCCTGGCTGAACAGGTGACTCAGCGGGCTGGAGGAGTGCGCGGGCTTCACGAGGACAAGAGTGTCGTCCTCGGTGAACAGGTCGCAGATCTCAACGGAGTTGCTTGCCCGAAAGGGGTTGTGGACATTCTTCTTGTCAAGGCAGACCCAGCCGCGACGGGCCTGGGCGGCCAGCTTGTTGTAGTCGCCTTCGTCTACGGGACGCATCACGCGCATGCCCTTCTTGTTGAGCTTCTCGACGAGCGGCCAGCGGGGGAGAGCGACGGAGGGCGCGTCGGGGAACAGGGGAGCCACGGTCTCGTTGACGTCGCGCAGGTAGCCCGCCCCAAGCTCGTACCACTCACCGTCGAGCAGACAGAACGTGCGGGAGCCGAGGGAGAAGGTGACCTCGATCCACTTCATGGCGGTTTCCTTGGACAGGGCTTCCAGGGAGGCGGTGCGCGGGGCGAGCGCGGTCCGCGCGGAGTGCGTGTCACGAAACAGTTCGACGGTGCCCTGCCGGAGCGCCGTGACGCGGGTGCCTGCCTTGATCACACGGGCCCGCTCCAGGACGTAGTCGAGACTGAACTCGTCCCGGAGGTGGGGCGGGCAGGAACCGATCTTGATGGTGCAGGCGGTGGACCGGGGCAGATCGGTGCTCTGGGAGAAGGGGACGGCGGTGATGATCCGGCCGTCTGCGGCACGGCCGAGCGTGGCGTCCAGTTCCGCGTCGAGCGCGTCGATGAGGGAAGGGTCCTTGACCGCGGTGATGTGCTCGACGAAGGCCAGGTCGGGGTGGGGAACGACGTGATCGCAGATCGCGGCGATGGCGCGGATGTCCTTGATCAATGTGGCGGGGGTGGTGCCGAGTTTGATACGGAGACCGATGCCGCCCTCCGCGGTCATGGCCCCGTTCCTGGTGCCCCTCCCTGCGGTGAGGTCGACTTCGTCGAGGTAGCCGCCGAGGTGGCGGATGATCCGCCCGTGGTCCCGGAGTCCGAGTGCCGGTACGGAGGCGCCGGTAGGGATCAGGGAACTGTCGATGCGCGCCTGGCCGAGGGCGCTGGCGGTGAAGTCCCGCACCTGACGCGGGTTGATGGCGCGGATACCGAAGGACAGACCGAAGTGCGCGTCTTTGAGCTGGGCGGGGAGAAGCCGGTAGCCCTGGTCGAAGCCGATCGCGTACACCACGTCGTCGACGGCGAGCACGAGCAGTGCGCCGGTGCGCTGCTCGCTCTGCAGCAGGTCCGATTCGCCGGCGAGCCGGAGGACGTCCTTGCCCCAGGAGGCTTCCTCCTTCGCTACGGCGAAGGACACCGCGAGGGCGGGAACTCCTATGTGATCGCTGACGTCGCGCACGACCGCGTCCAAGGTGTCGAGGGCGTCGACGTCGAGGGCTTCGAGCATCGACTCAGGGGTCGCCTTGACGTGGGTCAGGCGGTACAGGGTGCGCTTCGACGCGGTGCTGGACACAGAGGTCTCCTGGGGCGAGGTTGCGGTGCGGTTCGGTTACCCGAGCGGCCTTACGGGACGGGTGGTGTCGAGGCGGACAGGGGTGAGTGCCCGGCAAGGGAGCGGAGGTGCGGCAATGAGGATGCCGGTGCGGTCGGGCTCGTATGGGGCTGGCGTCCCGGCGGGTGGTGCCGGGGTGATGGTGACGAAGGTGTCAGAAGATTGGAGGTGAAATTATTCGAGAGCCTGATAACCCTGGTTATCAACGGCTGGCGACGCTGAGACCGCGACCGGCTGTAGCGTGTGAGGTGCCCTGGGAGAAACGTTCTCGACCGAGAGCACGAGGCAGTTGTCACGAAGGGAGCGGAACCGCATGGCCGGCACACGTGAAGCAACCGCTCCCATCCTGCCCGAGGAGATCTCCTGGCGGATCAGTTACGCCGAAATCGGGACCTTGGCCCAGGTCCAACGCCCCGTCGTCACCACCTGGGCCCGCCGGCACGCGGATTTTCCCGAGCCCGTCGCTTACGAGGGGGCCAGCCCGCTCTTCGACGGCCGTGAAGTCGCCGAATGGCTTCTGTCCACGGGCCGCGGCAATGCCGACGCCGGCCAGATCCGGGCGGAGCTGGTGCTGTACACCCTGTCCGCCTGGCGGCGCGCGATCCCCGCCCGCACCCTGGTCGACACAGTGACCGCACTGCTCTGCCTGCGTCAGCTCCTCGATGAACCGCTCGCCAACCTGCCCTGGCAGACGATCCTGGAGCGTGCCGCCGAGATCGACTTCGACGACACCTTCCTCCGAAGAGAGCTGCGCGAACTGCCGGACGCCGAACGGCAGGGCCCCCTGCTCGCCGTGCTCGCCGACCAGCTCACCGAGGCCGCCTACACCCCGGCCGAAGCGCTCGAACGCGTCATGGACGCACGCTGCCGCCTGGGCTGCGACGACCTCGCCGCCGAGGAACCGATTCCGCCGGTGAGCCGGACGATGGCCCGCCTGACCGGCCTCGCGCGACTGAACGAACGCGAAGAAGGGGCAACGGCCGCCGTCCTCCACCCCCGGAGCGGCGATCTACTAGTCGCCCTGCGCGAATCCGTGTCCGATGCCGAGGATTCGCCTTTCTTCCTCTCCGCGGACCCGATGCCGGACCTGGCCCGGCTCGCTCGTCGCCGCCTCATGGCACAGGGCGTTCAGGAATTCGAGATGGACCTTGCCGACGGCGAGGAACTGGCCACGGAAGACTGGGGAAATCCGCACGTCATCGCCTGCTGCCTCCCTTACGAGGCGGCCGAGACCCGCAGCCCGCTCGCCGTCCTGCAGAGCCTGCAGGACCTCACCGACCTCCTCGCCGAGGACCGCACGGCCGTCGTCCTGGGACCCGCTGACGCGCTCGTCCGGCCCCTGCCCGCACGCGGGGAAGCGGACCGTCTGCGCCGGGACTTCCTGGAACAGCACCTCCTCAAGGCCGCGATCAGCCTCCCCGAAGGCGTACTCCCCTTCCGCCCGGCCCACCGCACCGCGATCTGGATCCTGCACCGCACCCCCGAAGACAAACGCACCGGCCAAGTCCTCCTCGCCGACCTCTCCTCACGCAACCTCACCCCGCAGACCCTGGACGCGCTGGCCGAGGACATCGACATCTTCCGCGACGCGGGCTGGCGGGCGGACAGCCGTCACGAACCGCGCAACGCCGCCGTCGTCCGGGCCACCACGCTGACCGACGCACCCGGTGCCGCGTTCACCCCACAGCACCGCCCGCACGCCGACCGCTACACCCGCACCGTCGTCGAACGCCCGGCCCGCATCTCCGAGACCGAACTCCGACTTCAGCAGCTGATCGACGCCACCCGCAGCGCCCTCGACCACGCGCCCACGATCCGCGCCAACGCCGTCCTGCGCCCCGACGACCGGCCGGCCAGCCGCACCACCGTGGCCCGCCTGCTCAAGGACCGCCGCCTGCGCCGACTGCCCGGCCACCGCATCGCCGCCGACCATCTCCTCACCGGCGGCGCGGGCCACTACACCGTTCTCACCCCGGCCGAGATCACCGGCAGCGCGCCGGTCGACAGCCACCGCATCGACCGCGCCGTACTCCTCAATGCCTACGAGCACGCCTACTTCACCGAACCCGGCGACATCGTCGTCACCGCCACCCCGAGTTTCGGCGCGTACGTCGACGACGAGGGCCTGTCCGTGGTCGCCTTCCCCGCCCGCGTCCTGCGCGCACGGTCCGATGCCGAGCATCCCGTACGGCCCCGCGTCCTGGCGGCGCTCCTGCGCTCGGCGGCGACCGAACATCGGCGGGTGAGCGGCGCGGTGCGCTCCGCCCGCCGCATAGAAGACCTTCTCATCCCCGACCTGCCCGACGACGAGGCCGAGCGTTACGACGCCCTCCTGTCCGACATCGCCCGCCGCACGGCCCTGCTGCGACAGCACGCGGCGGCCCTCGACGACCTGACCTCCCTGACTGCCGCCGGCCTCGTCGACGGCACGCTGACCCTCACCGAACCACCTCTCGTCCGACCCTCGTCCGACTCGTGAAGGAGACCCGAGCGCCCATGCCTCCCCGGAAGAAGAAGCCCGCCGACCAGGCGGAGCTGTTCACCGCCTCCACGCCCAAGGAGATCCAGGCCATCCTCTGGAAGGCCGCCGACAAGCTGCGCGGCTCCATGGACGCCAACCAGTACAAGGAGTTCGTCCTCGGCCTGATCTTCCTCAAGTACGTCTCCGACGCCTTCGCCGAGCGCCGCGAACAGCTCGCCAAGGAGCTCGCGGAGGAAGGCATCGCCGAGGACCGGTTGGAGGAGTTCCTGGAAGACCAGGACGAGTACACCGGGCACCACGTCTTCTGGGTCCCCGAGAACGCCCGCTGGACCTCGATCTCCGCCAACGCCAAGAGTGGCAACGTCGGCGAGGTCCTCGACCAGGCTATGGACGCCATCATGAAGGCCAACCCTTCACTGACCGGCGTCCTCCCCAAGATCTTCAACAAGGACAACGTCGACAAGAAGCGCCTGGCCGAACTCGTCGACCTCATCACCGACGCCCGTTTCGGCGGCAGCGACGACAAGCCCGCCCAGGACGTCCTCGGCGAGGTCTACGAGTACTTCCTCGGTAACTTCGCCCGTGCGGAGGGCAAGCGCGGCGGCGAGTTCTACACCCCGAGCAGCGTCGTCCGCCTCCTTGTGGAGGTCCTGGAGCCGTACGAGGGCCGCGTGTACGACCCGGCCTGCGGCTCGGGCGGCATGTTCGTCCAGGCGGCCAAGTTCATCGAGGCCCACCGCGGCCGCGGCCACAAGGCCGACATCTCCGTCTACGGCCAGGAACTCAACGAACGCACCTGGCGCCTGGCCAAGATGAACCTCGCCATCCACGGCATCGACGGCAACCTCGCCGCCCGCTGGGGCGACACCTTCGCCGACGACAAGCACCCGGACCTCAAGGCCGACTACGTGATGGCCAACCCGCCCTTCAACATCAAGGACTGGGCGCGCAACGAGTCGGATGCGCGGTGGAAGTACGGAGTTCCGCCCAGGGGTAACGCCAACTATGCCTGGCTCCAGCACATGATCAGCAAGCTGGGGGAGCGGGGAACGGCGGGCGTCGTCCTCGCCAACGGCTCGATGAGCAGCCAGCAGAGCGGCGAGGGCGAGATCCGGCAGTCCCTGGTGGACGGCGACATGGTGGCGTGCATGGTCGCGCTGCCGGCGCAGCTGTTCCGGACGACGGCGATCCCTGCTTGTCTCTGGTTCCTGGCGAAGGACAAGTCGCCGGGGGGCGTGAAGGGGCAGAAGGCTGCGGCTGCGGATCGCCGGGGCGAGATCCTGTTCATCGACGCTCGGGACATGGGCGAGATGGTTGACCGTACCGAGCGGGTCCTGACAGACGCCGACCTCGCGAAGATCGCAGGGACCTATCACGCGTGGCGCGGGACGACGAGCGCGAAGGATGCCGGGGAGTCGTACGCGGACGTGCCGGGATTCTGCGCGAGCGCGGACCTGAAGGTGGTTCAGGGGCATGGATACGTGCTGACGCCCGGGCGGTACGTCGGGGCGGCTGAGGCGGAGGAAGAAGACGCCGAGGCGGTCGCCGAGAAGATCGCGCGGCTGACGGGGGAGCTGTACGAGCTGTTCGACAAGTCGGACGAGCTGGCGAAGACGGTGCGCGAGCAGATGGGGAGGATCGATGGCTGAGTGGACTTCCGTAAAACTGGGAAACGTGATCAATATTAGGCATGGGTTTGCCTTCAAGGGTGAGTTTTTCGGAAGTGACCCTGCCGGTCCGATCCTCGTGACACCTGGAAATTTTGCCATCGGTGGCGGCTTTAAAGAGACGTCCCCTAAAAGCTATTCTGGTGAAATTCCGGAAGGGTTCGCCCTTTATGCAGGCGATCTTGTTGTGACGATGACGGATCTCAGTAAGGCGTCTGACACTCTCGGTTACCCGGCGTTCGTTCCGGAAGGTGTAACCTACCTGCATAATCAGCGGGTTGGACGTATTGAGGTGACCGTTCCTGATGTCGTTTCCAAGGAATTCTTGGGCTATGCGCTCCGAGGGGACGGATATAGGCGTCATGTTGTTGGCGGCGCGACTGGAACTACGGTGAAGCACACGAGTCCGGGAAGGATTTGCGAATACGAGATTCTCATGCCACCCCTCCAGGAGCAGCAGGCCATCGCGACTGCTCTCGGGGCGCTGGACGACAAGATCGCCGTCAATGAGCGCATTGCGGCAACTGCTGATGATCTCTCCCGGGCGCTATTCGGTGAGGTTTTGCTGAAGTCGGCCGATGGATTTAGTGATCAGCCACTGTCGGCTGTGGCAGAGTTCATCAACGGACGGGCTTTCACGAAGGATGCCACCGGGACGGGGCGAATGGTTGCGCGGATTGCTGAAATCAACAGCGGTCCGGGGGTCTCTACGGTTTACAACGAAATCGACGTTCCAGATCGGCACTTGGCTCGCCCTGGCGACTTGCTGTTCGCGTGGTCTGGATCGTTGACTGCTGCGCGATGGTTTCGGCCCGAAGCGATCATCAATCAGCACATCTTCAAATGTATTCCAAGGGGTGAGTATCCGATTTGGCTGGTGAGTCAGCTAGTGCATCGGAAGTTGGATGAGTTCCGTTCAATCGCTGCCGACAAGGCAACCACGATGGGGCACATTCAGCGGAGGCACTTGGATGAGCCTGTACCGGTTCCGCGCCCCAAGACGTTGGGGGCTCTGGATTGCGTAATCAGCCCTCTCTGGGAGCGCGCACTGGTAGCTGAAAAAGAGTCTCTGAGCCTCGCCACCCTCCGCGACACCCTCCTCCCCCAACTCATGACTGGCCGCCTCCGCGTCAAGGACGCCGAGAAGATTGTCGAGGACCACGTATGACCACACACGGCAACAGCGGCAGCGACACCCCCGACACCCCCACCCCCGACACCCCCACCCCCGACAACTTCCGCCCCTTCGAAATCGACTGGGAGCTCCTCGCCCTCGAAGAGCTCGTGGAACTCGACTGGCCCAAGGCCGAGGGTAACGAGTTCGCGCCCGGTTCCGGGCACCGCCGTTCCTGGGACGACCTGATCCTCTACTCCGATCTCCGCGAGGCCATCGAGCGGCTCAACCCCGCCCTCCCCCCGGAGGCCGTCCGTGAGGCCCTCGCGACCGCCGCCACCCCGACCTCCCAGGACACATACGAGGAGAACCGGACTGCGCACGGCTACCTGACCGATGGCGTCCACTCCGTGACGTACACCGACGCGCTCGGCGCCGAGCACACGCCGACCGTCCGGATCGTCGACCTGGAGCTCGCGGACGCGAACACGTACCGCGCCGTCCGGCAGGTGACCGTGATCAACGGTGAGCGCAACCGCCGCTTCGACCTCGTCCTGTACGTCAACGGGCTTCCGCTCGCCGTCGTCGAGCTCAAGCGGGCCGGCGACCCGAACGCCACCCTCGCCGCCGCGCACACCCAGATCCGGCACTACGTCGAGGAGTTCCCGACCGCCTTCCGCTACAACGCGGTCGTGCTGCTCTCTGACGGGATCACCGCGAAGTACGGCACGCCCTTCACCCCGTACGAGCACTTCGCCCCGTGGAACACCGACGAGTTCGGCGCCCGCGTGGACACCGTGGACGCTGCCGCCGTCCACGCCGACGCCGATGCCGACATCCCGACTGGCCAGGACCTGGCCCTGCACGGCCTGTTCACCCAGCCCCGCTTCCTCGCCCTCGTCCGGTCCTTCATCAACTTCGTGCCCGCCAAGCGCATGAAGCGGATCGCCAAGCCGCACCAGTACTTCGCGGTCACCCGTGCCGCCGACGCCGTGCGCCGCGCCGCCGCGACCGACGGCAAGGCGGGCGTGGTCTGGCACACCCAGGGCTCGGGCAAGTCCGAGGAGATGGTGCTGACCACCAACCTCGTCATGCGCGACCCCGCCCTGCACAACCCCACCGTGGTGGTCGTCACCGACCGTACCGACCTCGACGACCAGCTCTTCGACACGTTCAAAGAGAGCGAGGTCCTCCCGGAACAGCCCCACCAGTTCCTCAACCGCGCCGAACTCCGCGAAGAGCTCGCCGCCAAGCGCACTGGCGGAATCCTTTTCACCACTCTGCAGAAGTTCGGCCGCACCAAGCAGGAGAAGGAGTCCGGGACCGACCACCCGCTCCTTTCCGAGCGGCGCAACATCGTCGTCGTGGTCGACGAGGCCCACCGCAGCCACTACGACCACCTCGACGGCTACGCCCGCCACCTGCGCGACGCGCTCCCGCACGCCACGCTCCTCGCCTTCACCGGCACCCCGATCTCCGAGGCCGACCGCAACACCCGCGAGGTCTTCGGCGACTACATCGACACCTACGACCTCAAGCGGGCCGCCGACGACGGCGCGACCGTGAAGGTCTACCACGAGAGCCGAGTCGTCCAGCTCGTCCTAGACCACGACATCGACCCCACCACGATCGACACCGAGGCCGACCGCATCACCGACGGCCTGGACGACACCGAGCGCTCCCGCGTCGAACAGGCCGTCGCCACCATGAACGCGATGTACGGCGCCCCTGCCCGGATACGCGACCTGACCCAGGACCTGGTCGAACACTGGGAAGCCCGCCGTGGGGCCATGCTGCCCTTCGTCGCGGACGCCGATGACGTACCCGGCGGCGCCCCCGGCAAGGCGATGCTCGTCTGCGCCACCCGCGAGATCTGCGTCCGCGTCTACGACGCCCTGAAGATCCTGCGTCCCGACTGGCACACGGACGACCCGACCACCGGCGCCATGAAGATCGTCTACTCCTCGGACTCCCGAAAGGACTCCAAGGAGCTGCGCGCCCACGCCCTGCGCGACTCCCAGCGCAAGGCCGTCATCAACCGTGCCAAGGACCCCGAGGACGAACTCCAGCTCCTCATCGTCAACAACATGCTCCTGACCGGCTTCGACGCACCGTCCATCCACACCATGTACCTGGACCGGCCGCTGCGCGGCGCCGGCCTGATGCAGGCCCTCGCCCGCGTCAACCGCCGCTTCCGCAAGAAGGAGGAGGGCCTCCTCGTCGGCTACGCCCCCCTCACCGAGAACCTCCAGAAGGCCATCGCCGAGTACTCCGCCGATGATCAGGCCGACCGGACCCTCGGCCAGGACATCGACCGCGCCCTGGACGAACTCCGCAACGAGTACGACATCCTCGACCAGATGCTCCTCGGCTGGAACTGGCGCGAACGCCTCTCCCGCCCCGACCCGAAGGCTTTCATCAAGGCGGCCTACACCACGGCCGAGTACCTCCGCAGCCCCGCCACCCCGGGCAACAACCCCGACCAGCTCGACGACCCGAACCAGACCCTCAGCCGCCGCTTCCGCGAACACGGCTACCGCTTGGAGCGCTTCTTCGCCCTCGCCGGCTCCTCCGCCGACATCTCCTCCCGGTTCACCGACCAGCCTTACTGGAAGCGCGACATCCAGTTCCTCGTCGAGGTCCGTACATACATGGCGAAGCTCGACGCCATGGACCGCGAGGCCCAGGGCCTGCCCGTCGCCCGTGACGTCGCTCTCTACCTCTCCCAGCTCACCTCTGCCGTCGTGGAGACCGGTGGCGTCACCGACCTCTTCTCCGAGGCCGGACTGGACAAGGCCGACCTCACGCACCTCAACGACGCCCTTGTCGGCCGCCTTCAGAACAGCGAAACCCCACACCTGGCCGCCGAAGCCCTGCGCCGCCTCGTCGAGCAGAAGATGCGCGAGCAGACCCGGCACAACATCGTCCGCCAGACCGCGTTCTCGGAGCGCCTCCAGGACCTGATGACCCGCTACATGCGCCAGCAGCTCACCAGCGCCGAGATCATCGCCCAGCTGGTGGAACTGGCCAAGACGGTTGCGGAAGACGCCCGGCGAGGTGAGAAATTCACCCCGCCGCTGGGGAACGACGAACTCGCCTTCTACGACGCGGTCGCCGACCTCGGCAGCGCCCGCGACCTCATGGGCGACGAGGTCCTCTCCGGTATCGCCCGGGACCTTGTGGTCCAGGTCCGCAAGAACCTCAAGAAGGACTGGATCGCCCGCGAACCGGTCCGGGCCAGGCTCCGCGCCACGATCAGGCGCCTCCTGGCCCGCCACGGCTACCCGCCGGAGCAGTCCAAGGAGGCGATCGACCTGGTGATCCGCCAGATGGAGCACTTCGCCGACAAGTGGTCCCAGGACGGCTCGACCGCGGGCGCATAGCCCTCGCTCATCTCGCTTCTGGCCCCGGCAAGCGTCTGCTTGCCGGGGCGGTCGTCTGCCCGACCGGATGTCCTTCGTGGCGTCGGCAGGGGCTGCGCCCGACCGCCTTATGGCAAAAGCAAACTCTCGTGCTGCGAGACGTGAGGTGCGTCAGGCCACTACTTTCAAGTCCGCGGAACGAACCGCAGAACTGCTAACTTCTGGTGGAACCGAGGGAGTTGTGGCATGTCGCAGCGAGCGCTGCTCTTGGTGGTGGTCGTCCTGGCGTCCGTGGTGGTGGGGCTCGTGGCCGGAATCCTCGAGTTCGTGGGCGCGGGAGAGGTCGTCACGGCCATCCAGAACGGTGGTGCCGCCTGCGGAGCCACTGTTCTCATCGGACTGGCGGTCGTCTCCTGGCTAAGGTCGTCGTGACCCAGGAGGAATGGGCGAACGAAGAGGGGCGGCTGAAGTACCGGCGAGTGCTGCGGGCCGTCGAGAAGCTACGCAGCGTCGCCGATGCTGCGACGACGTACCGTCTTGCCTTTCAAGTGGTCTACCTTCACTGCTGGTCCCGCCATGGATCACTGGCGGAGGTGGACCGGTTGTGGGGGCCGGATTCGGAGTCAGCGGGGGCCAGGCTCGGCGCAGTGTGGCCGCGTACGCCCGTTGCTCGCGCCCACAGTCTTCCTGCGTATCGCGACGAAGGTGTGAGCCGCCCCTTCGAGCTCATCGACCCGGCCCTCCGTGAGCTGATCGCGGAGGTGCGGCAGCTGGATCCGGACCCGAGGCTCCTTGACGTGCTCCTCGACACGTACTCGACACGCTATGCGCGTGGCGATGACTACTTCACGTCAAACGACCTGGCGTACCTCTTCGCGGGGCTGGCCGCTCCCCGAGGAGGCGAGATTGTTCGGGACCCGGTGTGCGGCAGCGGGCGACTGCTGCGCGCCGCCGCACACCGGGCTCGGGCACAGGGGGGTGAAGTGCGCTTGTCCGGTTCGGATATCAACCGGACGGCGCGTTATGCCGCAGCCGTCAACCTCGCCCTGCACGGATTTCTCGCCGACCTCGGCAAGGAAGGAGCTGACAGCCTCAGGGCGGGCACTTCACCGATAGCGGCCGACGTGATCGTCGCCAACCCTCCTGTGAACCAGAGGGACTGGGGGCACGGTGAACTGAAGGACGACTGGCGGTGGACCCTGGGGGTGCCACGTCCGGGTAACGCGAACTTCGCCTGGGTCCAGCACATCCTTGCCGATCTCACGCCACAAGGACGGGCCGTCGTTCTGCTGTCTTCCGGCGCGGCGCACAGCAGTAACAGCACCGACGGACTGATCCGCCGTGGGCTGCTGGAGAACGGTCTGGTCGTGGGCGTCGTGGCCTTGCCGACGTGGCTCTTTCCGCACACCAGCGCGAGCACGGCGCTGTGGCTGCTGGCCAAAGGGGAGCGGCCGCACTCTGATCAGGTCTTGTTCGCGGATGCAGGGAAACTGCCAGCAGCGAAGAAGGGGCAGCGGCGTCACTTCGCAAAGGACTCGGCCGAACGCCTGCTGCAGATCTTCGGTGAATGGCAGGGACTTCGACGCCGTGAGGGCGAGGGGGACCCTGAATCCGTCCCATGGTGCCGTGCGGCGAGGTACGAGGAAATCGCTGAGGCGGGCTTCGATCTGACTCCCGCACGCTACGTACGGAACGGGGGCACCGCGCAGTTGCATTCAAGTGACGGAGACCGGAACCGGAAGGCCGAGCTGTATGAGTGCATGGATCGTAGCGCCGCAGCCAGGAACCGAGTCCGTGACGCCCTGGAGAGCAGGCATGACTACAGAATCGGATGATGTCCCCACTCCGTGGCCCGTCGTTGAGTTGCGTGAGTTCCCTGGGGTCGAGTACGCCGCCTACGGAATTGCGCGACAGCAGAAGGCATCCGGCGGAATCCCGATGATCCGCGCCACAGAGATCGTCGAGGGAGGTGTGCACGTCCAGGAGTTCACATTTGTGCCTCCCGATGTGGCCAGACGCCACCCACGCAGCACGCTGAGGTCTGGGGACCTCCTTGTCGTGCTCGTGGGGCGTGTGGGGGAGGCAGCAGTTGCAGGGGAGGAGCACGCAGGATGGAATGTCGCCAGGTCGCTCGCGGTCGTCCGCTGGACACCAGAGGGCCGCGCCCAACAATGGGATCTGTGGCTTCGATGGTGGCTGAAGACCTCGCAGAGCCAGAGCTATCTCACGCTGTCCTCGTCGAACGCCGAGCACATGACCTTGCCTCTGCAGGCACTCAACCGACTTCCCGTGCCAGTGCCTCCAGCGCCGGTGCGGGAGAGGCTGCTTTCGCTGATCTCGCTTGCTGAGCGCAAGAATGCGTTGAACACCCGGATTGTGTCTTGCGCGACGGAACTAGCGGATGCGCATTTCATGGAGGCGCTGCAGAAGTGCGGGCAAGGTCCCGCTACCGAGCGTGCAGTGGGCGAAGTCTGTCAGGTTACGGCTGGTGCGGCACAGTCTCTGCCGGACAGCGAGCAGTCGGCTATGCCGTGGGTGTCTCCCCGCGAAGTACTGAACTGCAAGACAGTACATCTGGGTGCAGTGACTTCACGCACCGCGGCGCAAGCGGAGGTTGTATGCCCGTCCGGCAGCCTCTTGATCGCGCCCCGTCCCGGGGAGGTGCGGACCGTGCTCACTACTACCCCGGTAGTGCCAGGTCGGCGGACGCTCGCGATTTACACGGAGTCCGAGGTCGATCGGATGTGGTTGTTGCACTCGCTGCGTTACCGGAGGCGGGAGTTGACGGCCGTTACGCAGGGTGAGCAGGCCCGCGCGATGAAGCGCAAGGGCTTTTCCCGTTACAAGATCCCCTGGCCGACCGATGCGGTGAGGCGGGACTTCGCCAGGCGTGCTGCTGCCCTGCACGACCTCGCCGACGCCTCCGCCAGGGAGCGACACGTGATGGAGGAGCTGGTGGTGCACGAGCTGGAGAAGGGGGGCCTGGCGCGTCTCACCTCGGCCAGCTGAATGCCGAGCTGATCCACGTTACCCCTCTCTGGAGCACGGAATCCAACGCTCTGAACGAACGGCGCAGTACCGCGCGCACCGTTTCTCCGCTGGCGGTCCGAGAGAGCCCTGACCAGCCATGTTTGGGCGCCACCGGCAGGACTCGAACCTGCTGCCAAGCGCTTAGAAGGCGCCTGCTCCACCCGCTGAGCTATGCAGGCTGACCTGCGACAGCGCGGAAGCTTCTGACTATGCCCCGCCAAACCGGGGGTATGCGGGATCTGTGGACGCTCGCGCCGACCCCGAGGTCTGGACGTGCATTCTGGGAGGCGGCCAGGCGGCGGAGCTGGCCGCCGACGCCCGGGAAGGCCGCGAGTGAGCGCGAGCGCTGTGCTGCTCTGCGAGGCTCGGTGCGGTGGCACGAGCCTGATGTGGCGCTCGTAGAAGTTCCGCAGACTTCAGGCATGTGCGGGCGCTTCCGGGTAGCGTTGGCGATCTTCGGTCTTCTTGTACTTTGTCGCGCATCCCGTGCTGGGATGGTGCTGGGATGCGCCCGAATTTCCGCAGGTCACGGCCTTGTGGTGGAATCCCGCTTCAACGTGTAGCCGGTTCGCTGCCTCACATGCGGTAGCCGCGTTACGTACGCAGGTCGGAAGGGGTCGGGCTCTGGTGAGCCCGACCCCTTCCGCATTCCCGTGCCGGTTTGGTGCTGGCGTTCAGCTGCTGTGCGGCGGCGTGAGCTTGTCGAGGTCCAGGCTGATCTCGAAGGGCACCGGGCGCTGGAGGGTGCCCCGGAAGATTCCGGCGGGGGCGTAGGCGCCGGTCGGCTCGTCGAGCTCGTAGACGTGTACGACGGGTGCGCCGCCCTCGTCCTCGATGCACCAGTAGTGGGGGATGCCCGCCTCGGCGTACTTCCGTAGCTTGACGGTGTGGTCGCGGTGAGCGGATTCGGGGGAGACGACCTCGATGACGAGCTGGACGTCCTCCGGCGCGTACCAGGTGCGGTCGGGGGCGTAGGCGGCGGTGGTCACGAGGAGGTCCGGCTCGGGGCGATTGCGTTCGTCGAGCCGGATGGTCATCTCTCGCTCCGCTTCGAAACCGTTCGGCACCCGTGCCATGAGTTCCGTGGTGAGGGCGGTGACGAGACGGCCGTGCCAGGCACGCTGCGGGGACATCATGAAGACGAGCGCTCCGTCGATCAGCTCGGTGTGGCGAGGCGCCTCGGGGAGGCGGTCGAGGTCCTCCGCGAACCAGCCTTCCGCGCGCGGCGGGCGCATCCAGTCGGGCAGTGCGGTCATGGGATCACGGTAGCGGCACATGGCGGGTCGCGGGTCGGTCGGTACGCAGCGGTGCGGCCCCCGCCCTTTGCGGGCGGGGGCCGTGGCGTCGGCGGTGGGCGCGGACGTCAGCTCAGGATCAGGAGGGTCGTGATGCCCGGGCCGAAGGCGCCGCCCAGTTGGTAGCTGAGGGCGAAGAGGCCTATCGCCGTGGGGCGTTGGGTGGGGGTGGTGGCGGAGGCCGCGTGGACCGAGAGGGTGGCGTTGGCGCCGGTCGCGGTGAAGGCCGCGGCGCCTGCGGCCAGGAGGAGCAGGGGGCCCGAGCTGGTGAAGGTGGCTGTGGCCACCGCCGTCGCGCCGACCGTGATGAGGATCGCGCGGACCGTCGTCCGGCCCAGGCGGGCCGAGCTCGCCGCGAGCAGCCAGGACAGGGCCGAGGCGGTCAGGAGGGTGATCAGCTGGCCCGTTCCGATCGCGCCCTTCGACCAGCCCGCCCGGTCCTGGAGCAGCGACGGCACGGTGAACAGGAGCGTGAAGTAGGTGGTGGAGAGGGTGACGCCGAGGGCCGCGGAGACGAGGAAGAGGGGGGAGCGCAGGAGCGTCGCGGGGACGAAGCCCTCCGGGCGGCGGCGGACGTGCAGGGCCAGGAGCACGGCGGTGAGCAGGGCGGCCGCCACGGCCGGGAGCGGGGCCGTCGGCAGCAGGATCAGGGATGTCGCGAGGGCGATGAGCAGGGTCGCCCCGCGTGCGTCGAAGCGGCCCTCGCCGGGCTGCGTGTCGCGGGCGTGGCGCGCCACCGCCGGCACGGCGAGCAGTGCGATCGCCGACACCGCGAACGCGAGCCGCCACGACACCGCGTCCGTGAGCGTCGCCCCGAGCAGCGGTCCCGCCGCCCCCATGACGCCGAACCCGGAGCTGATCACGCCCATCCGGCGCGCGCTGCCCGCCAGGTTCATCGCCGCCGCGACCAGGCCCGCCCCGCCGAGGGACTGTCCGACCCGGCCCGCGAGGGCCACCGGCAGCCAGGGCGCGACCGCGACCAGCGCCGTGCCGCCGAGCACCAGGGCCGTGCTCAGGCGCAGCAGGGGCTTGAGGCCGCGGCGGCGCAGCAGGGCCGCGAGCAGCGGGGTGCCCGCCGCCATCGCCCAGGCGAACGCCGTCACCATCCAGGTCGCCGTGGCGGTCGCGACGCCGAGGGAGCGCGCCATGTCCGGCAGGATCAGGACGGGGGCGTTGGCCCCGGCGGCCACGGGGGCGGCCAGCAACGCCAGCCAGAAGGCGGGGACTTGGCGGGGGGCGCGGTCCGTGGTGGGCGCTGTGACGGCGGTGGTGGACGCGGCGGATGCGGTGGACGCTGTGGGCGCGGTGGTGCTGGACATGGGGACCCCCTGGAGCGGAACGGCGAATGGTGGACGTAAGGGAAGGGGCAGGCGGCGCCCGCCCCGCGCTCAGACCGACGTCACGACGTCCTCGTACGCCAGCCGCGGCGACCGCGGGAACCACGCGTCCTCGCCGGGACGGCCGATGTTGACCACCATCAGCGGCTCGTGGTCGTCGTCCAGGAACTCGGCGCGCAGGCCCTCGGCGTCGTAGCCGGTCATGGGCCCGGCGGCGAGGCCCGCCGCGCGGACGCCGACGATGAAGTACGCGGCCTGGAGCGTGCCGTTGACGAGGGCGGACTGCTCGCGGACGGAGCGCTCGGAGAAGTACACGTCGCCGATCCCCGGGGCGTGCGGCACCAGCTGGGGCAGCTCCTCGTGGAACTCGTGGTCCGTGGCGAGGATCGCGACCAGCGGGGCCGTCGCGGTCTTGGCGCGGTTGCCCTCGGCCATGTGCTTGAGGAGGCGCTCGCGGCTCTCGGGGGTGCGGACGAGTATGACGCGCAGCGGGGACTGGTTGAAGGCGGTGGGGCCGTACTTCACCAGGTCGTAGATCGCCTGGAGCTGCTCCTCGGTGACGGGCTCGTCGGTGAAGGTGTTGGCCGTGCGGGCCTCGCGGAAGAGCAGGTCCTGGGCGGCGGGGGCGAGGGCGAGCTCGGACATGGTGGGGCTCCTTCGTTGTCTCTGCGTTCGTCTTCTCAAGACTGAAAGTTTCAACGTTGAGATAAAAGCACGTGGGTTCTTTCAGCGTCAAGTGTCTTAACATTGAGAAGGTTCTTGTTGAGAAGATGCGGTGACTAGGCAGGGGAGTGGTCGGCATGAGCGACGCCGTGGACGCGATCGTCGGGCAGTGGGAGCAGGAGCGGCCCGAGTGGGGGGACGACCTCTGGCCGGTGCAGCTGATCGCGAGGGTCCAGCGGATGAACCGCGTCCTGGACCGCGGGGCCAAGGTGTTCTGCGCCGAGCACGGTGTGGAGTGGGGCGAGTTCGACGTCCTGACGACGCTGCGCCGCTCCGGGCCGCCGTACGCCCTGACCGCGGGCGCCTTCCTCAAGGCGGCCATGGTGACTTCGGGCGCGATCACCAACCGGATCGACAAGATGGAGGCCAAGGGCCTGGTCGAGCGGGTCAGGGACGGCGCCGACCGCCGCACGGTCCGGATCGGGCTCACCGAGCACGGCAAGCAGCTCACGGACGTCCTGATGGCCGACCATCTGAAGCGCTACGCCCGCCTCCTCGGCGACCTCGACCGCGCGGAGGTCGAGGCCGCCGCCGCGCTGCTGCGCACGTTCCTGGAGCAGCAGGGCGACACGTCGATCACGTAGCCGCGGCCGGGCGGATGGCGCATTGCGGTCGCACGGGAGGTGCCGCGGACCGGCCGCGGCCCGGTCGCCTCCCGTGTCACCCCCGTCCGTCCCGCCCCCGGGAAATCGATGGTGGCTGAAATCCCGCCAACGCCGCGCCCCCGCCCCCTCCGTCTCGTGGAAGCCGCAGTCCGGCAGTGCCACCCCGTCCCACGTGCCACTCCCTTGTTACGGGGGGAATGCACGGATTATTGCTGCCATGTCATGGCCGGTGCATGGCAGTCGTGTTACGTCCGAACACCGCCCTTGTGGGTTTCCTATGGATCCGCCAATCTTTCGTCGGCGACAGAGAGTTGAACATTGATCAGCTCGGCGTGCACATGTCGGCCAAACATTGTCATGCCCTTGTCGCATCCCCCACCAGCGCACCACCGATTGAGGAGGACCCCTCAGATGGCAGTGATGCGTCACCCCCGCCGAAGACTGGCCGGTACGGGCACCCTCGCCCTCACCGCCGCCACCGCCGTCGCCCTCGGTGTCGTCGCCGCGCTCCCCGCGAGCGCGCAGCCGAAGGCAGCGGAAGGCCGGATCCAGTACGCGGACGCTCCCGGCTCGATCGCGAACAGCTACATCGTCACCCTCGACGCGGACGCCCCGAAGGCGGACTCGCCCGCCGGCAAGGCGCTTGCGAAGAAGCACGGCGCCGAGATCGAGCGGACGTACAAGAAGGTCCTGAACGGCTACGAGGTGCAGGCGTCCGAGGCCGAGGCGAAGAAGTTCGCCGCCGACCCGGCCGTCGCCTCCGTCGTGCAGAACCGCACGTACACGGTCTCCGCGACCCAGCCCAACCCGCCGTCGTGGGGTTTGGACCGCATCGACCAGCGCAACCTCCCGCTGGACCAGAAGTACACCTACCCGGACAAGGCCGGTGAGGGCGCCACCGTCTACGTCATCGACACCGGTGTCCGCAAGAGTCACCAGGACTTCGGCGGCCGCGCCGTCGACGGCTTCGACGCCATCGACAACGACAACGTCGCGCAGGACGGCCACGGCCACGGCACGCACGTCGCCGGAACCGTCGGCGGCACCGCGCACGGCGTCGCCAAGAAGGCCAAGATCGTCGGCGTCCGCGTGCTCAACAACTCGGGCTCCGGCACCACCGCCCAGGTCGTCGCGGGCATCGACTGGGTGACGCGCAACGCCACCAAGCCGGCCGTCGCCAACATGAGCCTCGGCGGCCCGGCCGACAGCGCGCTCGACACCGCCGTCCGCAACTCCATAGCCGCCGGCATCACCTACGCCGTCGCCGCGGGCAACGAGACCACCAACGCCAACACCCGCTCGCCCGCACGCGTCACCGAGGCCATCACCGTCGGCGCCACCACCAACACCGACGCCAAGGCCAACTACTCCAACTTCGGCACGGTCCTCGACCTGTTCGCCCCCGGCTCCGGCATCACGTCGACGTGGAACACCAACGACACGGCGACCAACACGATCTCCGGTACGTCGATGGCGTCCCCGCACGTCGCGGGCGCCGCGGCCCTGTACGTCGCGGAGAACCCGTCGGCCACCCCGGCGCAGGTCTCCACGGCCCTGACGACCGCCGCCACGCCGAACGTCGTCGGCAGCCCCGGCACCGGCTCGCCCAACCGCCTGCTGTACGTGGGCACGGGCGGCACCAACCCGCCCGGACCGAAGTTCGAGAACGGCGCGGACTTCGCGATCACCGACAACTCCACCGTCGAGTCGCCGGTGACCGTCACCGGTGTCCCCGGCAACGCCCCCTCGGCGCTCAGCGTCCCGGTGGCCATCAAGCACACCTACGTCGGTGACCTGAAGGTCGAACTCCTCGCCCCTGACGGCTCCGCCTACGTCCTCAAGGACTACGGAGTCGGCGGCAGCTCGGACGACATCAACACCTCGTACACCGTCAACGCCTCCTCGGAGACGGCCAACGGCACCTGGAAGCTCCGGGTCAGCGACAACGCGGCCCAGGACATCGGCACCCTCGACTCCTGGGGCCTGCAGTTCTGACGCCGTCCGTCTGACGGCCTCGGGCCAGGCGATTCCGGCGCCGACCCCCTGACACCCGTCGGACGCGACTGATCAACGCGCTTCACCGTCACACCTCTTCGCCCTCGTCCTCGCGGAACGGCTCCGGGTCCTCGACCCGGCCGACCGCGGGGACGAGGTGCGTTCGGTGGTGCGTGCGCCCCCTCGGGTCCCGGCGTGAGCCGTGTGCCGACCGGTGTGCGCCGGTGGGTCAACCGCCGGGGGCGATCAGTTAGTTGATTGCTATAACGCTCGAAAGGTCCTGCGTAAAGCCCTGCGGGCCAGGAAATCATCACTTCGAGTGATTCCTTGGCCTAGGGTTGCGGCCAACAACCCACGGTTGCCACGCTGTTGCTGTCTGTCAACCTGATGGGAGTGGCCAGTGACATTCGGTGAGCAGCCGGCCTATCTGCGCGTCGCGGGTGATCTCCGTAAGAAGATCACCGATGGTTCGCTGCCCCCGCACACCCGGCTCCCCTCGCAGGCCAGGATCCGCGAGGAGTACGGGGTGTCGGACACGGTCGCTCTCGAGGCCCGCAAGGTGCTCATGGCCGAAGGTCTGGTCGAGGGGCGCTCAGGATCCGGCACCTATGTGCGCGAGCGCCCCGACCCGCGCCGCGTCGCGCGCACCGGCTTCCGCGGTCCCGGCACCTCCACCCCCTTCCGCCAGGAGCAGGCCGCCGAGAACGCCCGCGGCACCTGGGAGTCCCGCAGTGAGCAGACGGACGCGACCGACGAGGTCGCCGAGCGCCTCGCCATCCGCCCCGGGGACCGGGTGATGTGCACGCGCTATGTCTTCCGGGACGCGGGCGAGGCCATGATGATCTCCACGTCCTGGGAGCCCCTGGCCGTCACCGGCCGCACCCCCGTGATGCTCCCGGAGGAGGGCCCACTCGGCGGCTGCGGCGTCGTGGACCGCATGGCCGCCATCGACGTGATCGTGGACAACGTCGCGGAGGAGGTCGGCGCCCGCCCCGGCCTCGCCGAGGAACTGCTCGCCCTCGGCGGCGTCCCCGGCCACGTGGTGCTCTCCCTCCAGCGGACGTACTACGCCTCGGGACGCCCCGTCGAGACCGCCGACATCGTCGTGCCCGCCGACCGCTATCGCATCGCGTATCACCTGCCGGTGCGGTGACCAGGTGCGTGATCGCGAGTTAACGTCCGCCCGGGTTCCGTAACGCCTGGGCAATCGCGCCCCGCAGCCGATCGTCACGCACGGCTCCTAACTTCCCCCTCCGTACCCGCAGTCCGGTCGGAAGCCAGGAGCCCTCATGACGGATACGGTCACGCGCGACGACGCGAGCCCGGTGGGTGAGGTGACCCCGGCCGAAGGAGGCCCCAAGCGCAGCTACGCCCGGCTCGCCGCCGACGAGAGCCGCGAGGACTACTCGCTGCGCTACGCCCCGCACTCCTTCCGCCGCTGGTCGCCGACCATGGTCGCGTCCACGGCGCTCGGCGGCATCGCCTACCTCGCGGACTTCGCGATCGGCGCGTCCATCGTGTTCACGTACGGCTTCACCAGCGGATTCGCGTCCATCCTGTGCGCCGCGACGATCATCTTCGGCACGGGCGTGCCGATCGCGCGGGCCTGCGCGAAGTACGGCCTGGACATGGACCTGGTCACGCGCGGCGCGGGCTTCGGCTACTTCGGCTCCACCCTCACCTCGCTGATCTACGCCTCGTTCACCTTCATCTTCTTCGCCCTCGAAGGCTCGATCATGGCCCAGGCCATGCACCAGGCGGTCGGACTCCCGGTGGAGATCGGCTACTTGGTGACGACGCTGATCGTCATCCCGATCGTCTTCCGCGGCATGGGCGCGCTCGCCAAGGTGCAGGCGTGGACCCAGCCGATCTGGCTCGTCGGCATGGTCCTGCCGTTCGTGGTGCTCGCCTTCGAGGCGCCGGACGCCTGGGGCGCCTTCGGCTCGTTCGAGGGCACCGAGGGCGCGGGCCAGGGCTTCTCCTGGATCGGCTTCGGGCTCGGCACCGGCGTCGCGCTCTCCCTCATCGCACAGATCGGTGAACAGGCCGACTACTTGCGCTTCATGCCGGCCAAGACCGAGGCGAACAAAAGGCGATGGAATCTGGCCGTTCTCGCGGCCGGACCCGGCTGGGTGATCATCGGCGCCGCCAAGCAGCTCGGTGGCGCGTTCCTGGCGTTCGTGGCCCTGGAAGCGGTCGGCAAGACGCACGCCCTGGAGCCGATCGCCCCGCAGATCGAGGCGCTGCGCCCCTGGCTCGGCTCCTTCGCGCTGCCCGCCGCCGCGGTCTTCGTCATCGTCTCGCAGATCAAGATCAACGTGACCAACGCCTACAGCGGTTCGCTGTCCTGGTCGAACTTCTTCTCCCGCGTCACACACCGCCACCCGGGCCGGGTCTGGTACATCTTCCTCAACCTCGCCATCGCGCTGACGCTGATGGAGATGAACATGTTCGCGGCCCTCAACAAGCTCCTCGGCTTCTACGCCAACGTGGGCATCGCGTGGATCGTCGCCGTCGCCGCCGACCTGGTCATCAACAAGCGGGTGGGCTGGAGCCCGCCGTACATCGAGTTCAAACGCGCCTATCTGTACGCGGTGAACCCGGCCGGATTCGGGGCGATGGTGATCGCCTCGACGGTCTCCATCCTGGCGTTCTTCGGCCTGTTCGGCCGGTACGCCGAGGCCTTCTCGACCTTCATCGCCGCCGGACTCGCCCTGCTCCTGTGCCCGTTGATCGCCTGGGCCACCCGCGGCAGGTACTACCTGGCGCGGCCGAACCCGGTGAACGGCCCGCACGTCGAGGTCCCCGACATCACGGCCACCCACACCTGCGCGGTGTGCGAGACCGCGTACGAACTCCCCGACATCGCCGACTGCCCCGTCCGGTCGGGGCCGATCTGCTCGCTGTGCTGCTCCCTCGACGCCGAGTGCGGGGACGTCTGCCGTACGTCGCCCGCGAGCGGGCCGGTGCTCATGCCGGTGCCGACGGTCCCGGCGGTGCCCGCGCCGGACCCGGCCCCGTAGGTCGGGGCGCACGCGGGCGCGTCATTCGTCAACGAACCGTAAAGCGGGCCGAGTTCGGGCTTGCCGTGCCCGTCCGGGGCCGGTGTGGGGGGCGCGTCCCTGCGGACGCGCCCCCTCCGTGCTGGCCGATTGCGTATCTCTTTGTGCAAAGTCGTATCCGCTGCGTAAAGGTCGGGCGTAAGCTCGGGCATATGCGGATTGCGGTTTCCTTACTGATCGAGGCGTGGGGTGCGCCGGGGGCGGGGAGCGGAGGGACGGCATGAACGACGGGACGGTCATACTGCCCTGGCTCGTGATACGTCAGGACGACAACGGCAACCGCTACCGCGTCGGCAGGTACGCGACCAAGGCCGAGGCGCAGAAGATCGCGGACAGCCTCGACGACCGCGGCAAGGAACAGCTGTACTGGGTGGAGCGGCTGAACCAGAACGGCGCGAGGTGAAGGCCGTAGGCTCCCGCGCATGACCGATCGGATCGTGGTGGTGGGCGCCGCCCTGTACGACGACGGACGGCTGCTCGCCGCCCGCCGCAGCGCGCCCGAGGAACTCGCCGGGCGCTGGGAGCTGCCCGGGGGAAAGGTCGAGCCCGGCGAGCGCGGCGAGGACGCGCTCGTACGCGAGCTGCGCGAGGAGCTGGGCGTCGAGGCGGAGCCGCTCGCGCGGGTGCCGGGGGAGTTCGACCTCGGGCGCGGCTATGTGATGCGGGTGTGGCGGGCCCGGCTGCTCGCGGGGGAGCCGAAGCCCCTGGAGGACCACGACGAACTGCGCTGGCTCGGCCCCGGCGAACTGTGGACCGTGGACTGGCTCCCCGGCGACGTACCGGCGATCCACGCCCTGACGGAATCCTGACGGACCGCCCTCCTGACTTTCCTGGCGGCCCGATCCCGCGCCGCGCTACCGTCGACGCCTCGGCACACCCCGTCTGGCGGCCCCTCCGTCAGCCCCTCCGACCTGCCGGAACACCCCACCGGAGCCGGGCGGGTCGGCCGCCGCCGGGACCCTGCGGCGGCCGGGGAGCAGGGGCGCGCGAGGTGATGGCGGGACAGACCGCACGCCCCTCTACGCCATTCGTGCCACAACGCCACCTGGAACGCGGTACTTCCGCCTGGATATCGGGTATGTGCCCATTAACCCCATGAAACCGGACATAGGTCCGCCGTTGGGCCGGGAAGTGATCGGCGTGATCGACACCGAAGGCGCGTGCGCCGAGTGGGACTTTCCCGCGGACCCGGGCGCCGTCCGCACCGCCCGCGCCGTCGTCCGCGCACAGCTCGGCGCATGGGGGCTCGGCGCCCTCGGCGACGTCACCGTGCTGCTCGTCAGCGAACTGGTGACCAATTCCCTGCGCTACGCCTCGGGCCCCATCGGCGTCCGCCTGGTGCGCCAGGGCGATCCGCTGGGCACGCTGCTCGTCGAGGTGTCCGACCCGCTGCCCGATCCGCCCACGGAACGGTCCGCCGCCCCCGACGACGAGGGCGGCCGCGGCATCCAGCTGGTCGCCCGGTCGTCCCGGCGCTGGGGCACGCGTCCGGGACGTACGGGCACGACGGGGAAGACGGTGTGGTTCGAGCTGGCGCTGCCCGGATAGAAGACAGAGGGCGCCGGTACGTACAAGTGCACGGGACGAGCACAAGGCGGACACGGGCCAAAAAGCGATTGGTCCGTGCTGTGATCGTGAACGGCGTGTGGCTCGGCACCGTAGTGCTGGATACTGCGGGCAGCCACATCCGGTGACCGGTACCGGACGCGGTGAGCTGGAGGGGACGGTTCGCGTGAGCGAGATACCAGCGAAGGCGACGGGTTCGACGCGGCCTGCGGCGCGGTCGGGCGGGGCCCTGCCCGCACGGCCGGTGCCGGGAGCCGGGGGCGGACCTCTCTCGTCGGCGCCGACGGGGACCACGGACGTCGTGACGGGTGCGCCGGGTGCGGCGGACGCGGCCGGCGGCGGCGCGCGCGTCGCCGCGGGGGACGGCTCCGGACACGGACCGGCCGACCCCGCGGGCGAGGACGCGCCCGGACCCGCGGACGAAGGCCCCGGCGACGAGGACGCCCCGGCCGGAGGCCCCGCCGCCGGAGGCCCCGCGCGTGACGTAGTCCCCGGCGCGCCCGGAACCGTAGGCGCCGGTGGGTCGCATGGCGTAGCCGGGGCCCCCGGGGACGCCGACGCGCGTCACCGGGGCGTCGGCGCGGTGCCCGCCCGCGTCGACGACCCGCCCCTCACGACGGACGACGTCGTCTGGCAGAGCAGCCCGCCCGGGTCCATCTACGACTACATCAAGGTGGCCTCCTTCTCGATCGGCCCCGACGGCCTGGTCGACCAGTGGAGCGCCCGCGCCGAGCGGCTGTTCGGCGTGGCCGCGCGCGACGCCGTCGGCAAGGACCCCATCGACGCGTTCATCGCGCCCGAGCTGCGGCCCGCGGGGCGGCGCAAGATGGCCGAGATCCTCGACGGGCGGGAGTGGACCGGGTCGGTCCCGTTCCGGGTGCCGGAGTCGTCCCTCCACGTGCCGGAGTCCGGACCGGACGCCCCGGTCACCGGCAGGGGCGGCGGGTCCGCCCCGGCCGCCGCCGGGCTCGAAGGCATCGCCGAGGTCTATGTGATGCCCGCCCGGACGCCGGAGGGCGAGCGCTCCGCCGTCTGTATCGTCGTCGACGTCCGCGCGCTCCGCCGGATCGAGACCGACCTCGCCGCCTCGCAGGCCATTTTCGGACAATCTCCTTTCGGCTTCCTGCTGTTCGGCACCGACCTCAAGGTGCAGCGCGCCAACCGCCGGTTCGCCGCCGTCTTCGGCGGCGCCGTCGACGACCACCGCGGCCGCACGGTCCACGACTATCTGCCCCGCCACGAGGCCGACCGCATGCAGGACGCCATGCGCCGCGTCCTGGAGACCGGCGAGGCCGTCACGGACATGCAGATCGTCGGCCCCGCCCCGGGCAGCAACGAACGCCGCCACTGGTCGATCAACCTCTACCGCGTGCACAGCGGTTCGGGCCGCCCCATCGGCGTCGCCGGCCTCGGCAACGACGTCACCAACCGGCACGCCGCCGCCCGCGAGGCCGCCCACGCCCGCCGCAACCTCGCCCTCCTCAACGAGGCCGGCGCCCGCATCGGCAACTCCCTCGACCTGGAGACCACCGCCCGCGAGCTCCTCGACGTCAGCGTCCCCGGCTTCTGCGACCTCGCATCCGTCGACCTCTACCAAGGCCTCCTCGACGGCGACGAGGCCGCGCACATCCGCCAGAGCCTCGCCGAGGGCAGCGCCGAACTGCGCCGCGTCGCCTTCGCGAGCGCCGTCGCCGACGCGCCCTTCCCCGACGGCACCGGCCCCGTCGACGTCGGCTCCGTGCACCGCTTCGCCTTCAACTCGCCCTGTGCGGAGGCCCTGCGCACGGCCCGCCCGCGCCTGGTCGCCGCCGACGACGACTGCGGGCCCGCCCGCCGGCTCACCAGCGGACTCATCCAGTCCACGCTCGCCGTGCCGATGGTCGCGCACGACACCGTCGTCGGCCTCGCGCAGTTCTCCCGTACGAAGGGCAGCGAACCCTTCGGCGAACGCGACCGTGCGCTCGCCGTCGAACTCGCCTCGCGCGCCGCCGTCTGCATCGACAACGCCCGCCTCTACCGCCGCGAGCACGAGCGCGCGCTGATACTGCAACGGTCCCTGCTCCCGCCCGGCGACCCCGAGGCCGCCGGACTCGACATCGCCTGCCGCTATCTGCCCGGCAACGCCGCCACCGAGGTCGGCGGCGACTGGTTCGACGTCATCGAACTGCCGGGCCACCGCACCGCCCTGGTCGTCGGCGACGTCATGGGCCGCGGCCTGCGCGCCGCCGTCGCCATGGGCGAACTGCGCTCCGCCGTACGCACCCTCGCGCTGCTCGACCTGGAGCCCGCCGAGGTGCTCTCCGCCCTCGACGAGATCGCCCGCGGCCTCGGCAACCCCCAGGGCCAGCAGCACGCCCGCCGCGGCGCCCCCGCCCGGAGCCGCGACACCGACGACCTCGCCGAGGTCTACCTGGCGACCTGCGTGTACGCGGTGTACGACGCCGTCACCCGCCGCGTCACCTTCGCCAACGCCGGGCATCTGCCGCCGGTCCTCGTCGAGCCCGGCGAGTCCGCGCTCATGCTCGACGTGCCCCCGGGCATGCCGCTGGGCGTCGGCGGCGAACCCTTCGAGGAGGTCGACGTCGACCTGCCCGAGGGCGCGCTGCTCGCCCTCTACACCGACGGCCTCGTCGAGTCCCGCGACCACCCCCTCGACGAGGGCCTGAACGCCTTCGTGGGCGCCCTCGACGACCCCGCGCAGGCCCTTGAGGACATCTGCGACCACGTCCTGAACACGCTCGACACCCACCACGGCGAGGACGACATCGCACTGCTCATGGCGCGGGTGCAGGGCCTGCCCGCCGAGCACGTCGGCGACTGGACGCTGCCGCGCGAGCCGCAGTCCGTGGGCCGCGCCCGCGAACTGGCCTGTCAGCGGCTGCGCGAGTGGGACCTCGAAGCGCTCGTCGACACCGCCGAACTCCTCGTCAGCGAGCTGGTCACCAACGCCCTGCGCTACGGCGAGGGCGAGATCCGCCTTCGCCTGCTGCTCGACCGCACCCTGGTCTGCGAGGTCTGGGACGCCGGACTCGTCCAGCCGCGCCGCCGCCGCGCCCGCGACACCGACGAGGGCGGGCGCGGCCTGCAGCTCGTCGGCCTGCTCAGCGCGGCCTGGGGCTCACGCCGGACACCGCGCGGCAAGACGGTGTGGTTCGAACTGGCGCTGCCGGACGGCGAATCGCAGCCGATGGACGCGGCGGAGGCGTTGATGAGCCTGTTCTGAGCACGCGGTGGGCTCCGGGCGGACAGTGAGGGCGGGGGAGGGAAAGGACAGGCGCGCGGCGCCGTCCTGGTCGAGGCGCCCCCGTCCGGCTCACGTCGTCGCCTTCAGCGCCGCCAGCCGCGCCTCCACCTCCGCCGTGTCGCTCAGGCTGTCCAACTGCTCGAACTGCGCGTCCAGCGAGGACGCGGCCAGCTCCTCCCTGCCGAGGGCCCGCGCCTCCTCGCGCCGCACCTTCTCCTCGAACCGGCTCAGCTCGCTCGTCGGATCGAGGACGTCGATGCTGCGGGCGGCGTCCAGCATCTGGTTCTGCGCCTGCGCGGACTTCGCCCGGGCCACCAACTGGTCCCGCTTCGACTGCAGCTCCGTCAGCTTGATCTTCATCGAGTCCAGGCCGTCCTTGAGCCTGGCGACCACCTCGGACTGCGCGGCGATCGTCGGCTCGGCGTCCTTCGCCTCCTTCTCGGACCGCAGCTGCCGCCCGAGCGCCACCTTGGCGAGCCCGTCGAACCGGTCGGCCTCCCCGGCGTTCCCCGCCATCCGCAGCGCGTCCGCCTTCCTGCTGGCCGCGAGCGCCTTGCCGCCCCACTCGTCGGCGGCCGCCACGTCCTCCCTGTGGTCCTCCTCCATCAGGCGCAGGTTCCCGATCGTGGCCGCGACGGCCTGCTCGGCCTCCCGGATGTTCTCCGTGTAGTCGCGGATCAGCTGGTCCAGCATCTTCTGCGGGTCCTCGGCCTGGTCGAGGAGGGCGTTGACGTTGGCCTTCGCCAACTGCGCCACGCGCCCGAGGACGGTCTGCTTGGCCATGAGGGCTCTCTCCTTGTGTGTGCGTACGGGTACGGATCCCGCGGACGAGTCTCAGAACCGCCCGCCCCCGCCCCTGCGACCCCGGGTCCCGCCCCCGCCGAAGCTCCCAGGACCGCCACCCCCGCCACCCCCGCCGCCCCCGCCGAAGCCGCCCCCGCCCGTCCCCCCGAGGCCCCCGCGCCCGAGCCCGCCGAGGATCTGCCCGAGGACGATCCCGCCGAGCACGGCCCCGCCCGTCCCGCCCGCGCCCCCGCGCCCGCCGCCGTACGGATGGCCGTAGGCCCGGACGTCCCGCTCGGCGAGCGCCTGGGCCTCGCGGGCCAGGGAGTCGGCACGCCGGGCCTCCGCGAGGGCCGCACCCGCCCCCGTACCGCCCGACACCGCCTCCGCCCCCTCCGCCCGCTCCGCCTCCTCCAAGTGCCGCTGCGCCTCCGCGAGCCGTGTCCGGGACGCGCTGCCCACCGCGCCCCGGTGCGTCGTGACGTAGTCCGTGGCGGCGGCGACGGCGCTGCGGGCGGTGAGGAGGGCCTGGCCGAGGAGGGAGCGGGCGCGCGCATCGGCGTCGTCACGTTCGCGTGCGCCGGACAGGGCCGCGTCGAGCGCGGCGTCGGCCTCCTCCACCCGGCGCAGGGCGTCGATCGGGTCGTACGGCCCTGCGGCGACGGCCCGCCGCACCTCGCCGGTGACGGCATCGGCCCGGGCCACGCGCCCGCGCAGGTCGGCGTCGGGCGCGCCGCCGGAGCCGGTGAGCCGTCCGCGGGCCTCGGCGAGGTCGGCATCCGCCTCGCTCAGGGCGCCCGGCAACCGGCCCGCCGCCTCGGCGAGTTCACCGGCGAGCCGCTCGACGGCGGTGAGGAACGTGTCGGCCTGGTCGACGGCGCCCTCGGCCGCGCGCAGATGGACGGCGGCCGTGCCGTTGTCGGCGCCGTCGACGGCCGTACGGGCCAGGTGCAACTGGGCGGTGGCGAACACGAGGCGGTCCTTGGCCTGTTCGACGTTGCCGACGACCACTTCGCTCGCGCCGGGGGAGTAGCGGGACCGCAGCTCCTTCAGGGTGCTCTCGGCGTCCAAGGTGCGGGCACTGACCTGCTGGAACACCGCCTCGGCGTGGTCGAGGGCGGCGGGCGCGGCGCGTTCGAGGGCGCGCAGCTGGTCGAAGGCGGCGGCCTCGGCGTCCAGGCGGCGGTCCGCCTCGGTGCAGCGGGCGACGATCTCGTCGAGCATGCGGCGCCGGGTCGCGTCGTCCTCCGGACAGGCGTCGTCGAGCTCCTGTCGCAGCCGGAAGGCCGCCGTCAGCTCCTCGCGCGCGGCGGCCACGGCGGCCGTGAAGGGCCGCGCGGCCTCCTCACCGAACTGGGCGGTGGCGAAGCCCAGTTCCTCGGCGCTGGTGCGCACCGCGTCGTCGGTCTCCACGAGCAGGGCCCTCGCCCGGGCGTCGAGGTCGGGCAGCGGCTCGGGCCCGGTGCCCTGTCCCGGTGTCGTACGGGAGGTGACGCGCCGCCGCCGACGCCGGTACGCGACCAGCGCGAAGCCGCCCGCCGCGCAGGCCGCGACCACCGGAAGCACCAGATCGCCCGCCACCCCGTCATCCACGCTGTCCGCACCGCCCGCGGTGCTCCCGCCGGGGTCGGCCTCGCCCGGGGTGATCGTCGGCGCCACCACCCGCTGCCCGTCGAGCACCGCCGCGTACCCGTTCGCCGCGCCGACGGCGGCCCCCGCCCAGTCGTGGCGCCGCAGGGCGGGTTCGACGGCGGTGGCGGCGACCTCCCGCAGCTGGCCGTCGGTGAGCCGCGCGGCCGCGTCGACGGAGTAGGCGTACATCCGGTCGTGGGTGGCGACGGCGAGCAGCACGTCGTCGGCGCCGAGGCCGTTGCGGTCGGCGGTGGTGTCGGCCCAGCCCTGCGCGGACCGCCCGGAGAAGTCGCGTACGTACACGACGAACAGCTGGATCCGCTGCTCCTCGTAGAGCCGGTCGAGGGCGTCGGCCACGGCCGTGCGGCGGTCGCCGAGCGCGTCGGTGCGGTCGGTGATCTGGCCGTCGCGGTCGAGGCGGACCGGGTCGTCGGCGGGCGCGGCACGCGCGGGGGGCGCGGCGGGCAGGGCGGACGCGGCGCCCGCCGGGGGTGCCGACAGCGGGAGCCAGCACCAGAGCAGCAGCGCGGCGGCCGCCGCCCGCGCGGCTATGTGCGACGGGGCGCGGGAGGACGGCGTCACATGTGGCAGCGTATGGCCGCCCATGGGGTCACGCGACCGGGGCGGGGCGGCACCCCCGTCGCCGCCCCGCCCGCACGCCCCCGGCCCCTCGGACAGGCCCTAGCGCCCCACGAACCGGACCTCCGGGTGGCGCGGCGAGGGACCGTCGAGGAGGTGGTCGTCGTGCCCGCCGAGCGTGCGGTCGAAGAACGAGGCCACGTACGCGCGCTGGGCGGCCGTGGCGCGCGCCGGGTCGACGGTGCCGATGTTCTTCTCGACCACGTCGCGCCCCACCCCGGCCTGCGGCAGGACCGCGGCGAGGTCGGTGTACGTCTGGTGCTTCGCGCCGCGCAGGTTCAGGTCCCGCTTCCAGCCGGTGCCGTGCTTCCAGAAGGAGCCCCAGGACGGCTCGGTGGTGTGGTCGCTGCCGTCCCGGCCCATCAGCAGGAACGGCCGGTGGTCCAGGCCGTGCCGGGCGACGGGTGTGAGGTTCGTGCCCTGGGGCTCCGCGTTGTGCTCCAGGGTGCCGTCCAGGTTGACGCCCGCCCGCACGCGCTTGTCCTCGTACATGGTCTCGGCGGCCGCCATCCCGCCGGCGGAGTGGCCGAACATGCCGACGCGGCTCCGGTCGACCGCCCTGCCCAGGCCGTGCGGCAGCGCGCCGAGCCGGTCGAGCACGAACTTGTCGTCGGCGACGCGGGCGTCGAGGACCTTCTTCATGAGCCCCGGCAGCTTCTCCGGCGGGGTCTGCGCGAGCGCGTCCCGCAGCGGCTCGTCGGTCTTCACGGAGCCGTCGGGGAACGCGACGCCCGGGGACTCGTAGGTGTGGTCGACGGTGACGACGACATAGCCGCGGCTCGCCATCTCCTCTACGAGGGAAGTGCCCCAGGTCCGGGGGTCGTTGGCACCCGCCGAGTACAGCAGCACGGGCAGCCGCCCGCCGCCGGTCTCGACCCGGGCGCCCTCCCGGGCGTGCGTCCGCATGCCCGCCCAGTCGACGGCGTCCTTCGGGATCCCGTGCGGCGCGGCCGCGTTCCAGCGCGCGGCGGCGCCCTTCGCCATGTACGGCGCGAACCCGTGCCCGCCGGTGGCACGCGCCGGGTACCAGACGCTCACCATCAGCTCCCGGTACGGCTGCGCGGTGACCCACGGGTCGTGGCGGGAGCGGTCGACCAGGCGGGTCGAGAACGTACCGACGGCGTGCGGCCCTGTGGGCGCGGGCAGCGCGGCCCGGACGCCGTGCGCCTCCTGGGCGCCGCCCGCGTCCTGCGCGGAGACCGGCGCGGCAGCCCCCGCGGCGATCACGGTGGCCACGGCGAGCCCCAGGGCGAGCGCGCCCCTGCGGGTGCGGGAGCGGGGGGAGCGGAGATCACGAAGGTTCATGTCTCCATGCTGACCTGGCATGACGCCCGCGACCATGGAGGCAATCCGGAGAATCCTGGGTGGGGGATTACCCCCACCCAGGACCCTTTGGCCGCTCTGCTCGCTCTGCCCGCTACGTCGTCGGCCGCCGCCGGATCTTGTTGCCGAGCCAGACCAGCGGGTCGTACTTGCGGTCCACGGCCCGCTCCTTCAGCGGGATCAGCGCGTTGTCGGTGATGTGGATGCCCTCGGGGCACACCTCCGTGCAGCACTTGGTGATGTTGCAGTAGCCGAGGCCGTGTTCCTCCTGGGCCGTCGCCTTGCGGTCGAGGCCGGTGGCGGCGGCCGCGTCCAGGGGGTGCATGTCGAGTTCGGCGACGCGCATGAGGAAGCGGGGCCCGGCGAAGGCCGTCTTGTTCTCCTCGTGGTCACGCACCACATGGCAGGTGTCCTGGCACAGGAAGCACTCGATGCACTTGCGGAACTCCTGGGAGCGGTCCACGTCCTCCTGCATCATGCGGTACTCGCCGGGACCGAGCTCCTTCGGCGGTACGAACGCCGGGACCTCCCTGGCCTTCGTGTAGTTGAAGCCCACGTCGGTCACCAGGTCCCGCACCACGGGGAAGGCGCGCAGCGGCGTCACCGTGATGACCTCGTCGCGTGCGAACACCGACATGCGCGTCATGCACATCAGGCGTGGCCGCCCGTTGATCTCCGCGGAGCACGAACCGCACTTGCCCGCCTTGCAGTTCCACCGCACGGCGAGGTCGGGGGCCTGGGTGGCCTGGAGCCGGTGGATGATGTCGAGGACCACCTCGCCGTCGTTGACCTGGACGGTGAAGTCCTTCAGATCACCGCCTTCGACGTCGCCGCGCCAGACCCGGAAGCGCGCGTCGTACGCCCCCGAGCCCTCGTCGCCGCCCCCGGTCGCCCCGCTCTCGTTCCCGGCCGCGCCGGAACCCGTGCCGGAAGTCGTCCTCGTACTCACTCGTAGAGCTCCTCTTCGGCGAGGTACTTGACCAGCTCCTCCTTGTCGAAGAGGGCGAGCAGGTCGGGGCGGATGGGGTCGGTCGTGACCCGGGTGAGGTCGATCTGGCCGTGGGCCGGGTCGCTCACCGAGAGGACGCCCGTCGGGTCGGCGAGGGCGCACAGCAGGTTCACGCGGCGCCACTCGCGGTTCATGCCGGGGTGGTCCTCGCGGGTGTGCCCGCCGCGGCTCTCCGTGCGCTCCAGGGCCGCGCGCGCCACGCACTCGCTGACCAGCAGCATGTTGCGCAGGTCGAGCGCCAGGTGCCAGCCCGGGTTGAACTGGCGGTGCCCCTCGACCCCGGCCCTGCGGGCGCGCCGCCGCAGCTCCGCCAGCTTCTCCAGGGCCTCGGCCACCTCGCCCTCGCGGCGGATGATGCCGACCAGGTCGTTCATGGTCTGCTGGAGCTCCTGGTGCAGGGTGTACGGGTTCTCGGGCGCCGTGCCCGCCTCCGGGCCCTCGGCGCTGAACGGGCGCAGCGCCTCGGCGGCGGCCGCGTCCACCTGCGCGTCGTCCACGACCGGGGCGGTGGCGAGGTCGTCCGCGTACCGCGCCGCGTGGAGCCCCGCCCGGCGCCCGAACACAAGGAGGTCGGACAGGGAGTTGCCGCCGAGCCGGTTCGAGCCGTGCATGCCGCCCGCGACCTCACCGGCCGCGAAGAGCCCCGGCACGCCGCGCGCCGCCGCCGTGTCCGACTCGACCGCGATGCCGCCCATCACGTAGTGGCAGGTCGGCCCGACCTCCATCGCCTCGGCCGTGATGTCGACGTCCGCCAGCTCCTTGAACTGGTGGTACATGGACGGCAGTCGGCGCCGGATGACCTCGGCGGGCATGCGCGTCGACACGTCCAGGAACACCCCGCCGTGCGGGGAGCCGCGGCCCGCCTTCACCTCGGAGTTGATGGCGCGGGCCACCTCGTCGCGGGGGAGCAGCTCGGGCGGGCGGCGGTTGTTGTCCGGGTCGTCGTACCAGCGGTCGCCCTCCGCCTCCGACTCCGCGTACTTCTCCTTGAAGACGTCCGGGACGTAGTCGAACATGAAGCGTTTGCCGTCGGAATTGCGCAGCACTCCGCCGTCGCCGCGCACGGACTCGGTGACGAGGATGCCCTTCACCGACGGCGGCCAGACCATTCCGGTCGGATGGAACTGCACGAATTCCATGTTCAGGAGCGGCGCCCCGGCGAGCAGCGCGAGCGCGTGCCCGTCCCCGGTGTACTCCCATGAATTCGACGTCACCTTGAAGGACTTGCCGATGCCGCCGGTGGCGAGCACCACGCTCGGCGCCTCGATGACGAAGAAGCGCCCGCTCTCGCGCTCGTAGCAGAAGGCACCCGAAACGCGCTCGCCGTCTTTCATGACGCGGGTGACGGTGCATTCCTGGAATACCTTCAACCGGGCTTCGTAGTCGCCGAATTCGCGCTCGTCCTCCTGTTGCAGGGCGACGATCTTCTGCTGGAGCGTGCGGATGAGTTCGAGGCCGGTGCGGTCGCCGACGTGCGCGAGCCGCGGATATTCGTGCCCGCCGAAGTTCCGCTGCGAGATCCGCCCGTCCTTCGTACGGTCGAAGAGCGCGCCCCACGTCTCCAGTTCCCACACCCGGTCGGGCGCCTCGCGGGCGTGCAGCTCCGCCATCCGCCACTGGTTGAGGAATTTGCCGCCGCGCAGGGTGTCGCGGAAGTGCACCTGCCAGTTGTCGCCGGAGTTCACATTGCCCATGGACGCGGCGATGCCGCCCTCGGCCATCACCGTATGGGCCTTGCCGAACAGCGACTTGCAGATCACGGCCGTACGGGCGCCCTGCTCACGGGCCTCGATGGCGGCCCGCAGCCCGGCGCCACCGGCGCCCACGACCACGACGTCCCACTGCTGCCGCTCCACCTGAGACATCAGAAGCACCCTTTGCGTTGTCAGAAGAGGGTCGGGTCATCGAAAGCACCGGAAGCGATCAGGTACACATAGAAGTCCGCGAGCGCGACGCTGATCAGCGACGCCCAGGCGAGCAGCATGTGCCGGCCGTTCAGCCAGCCGACCCAGCGCCACATCCGATAGCGCACCGGATGCTTGGAGAAGTGTTTGAGCTTGCCGCCGACGATGTGCCGGCAGGAATGGCAGGAGAGCGTGTACGCCCAGATCAGCGTGATGTTCACCAGGAACACGAGGGTGCCGAGCCCCATGTGTCCCCACTCGTAGTCCTCGTTGCGGAAGGCGAGGACGGTGTCGTACGTGAGAATGCCCGCGACCGGCACCGCCGCGTAGAAGAAGTACCGGTGGATGTTCTGCAGGATCAGCGGGAAACGCGTCTCACCCGTGTACGTCGCGTGCGGTTCCGCCACCGCGCAGGCGGGCGGTGACGCCCAGAAGCCGCGGTAGTAGGCCTTGCGGTAGTAGTAGCAGGTGAGGCGGAAACCCAGCGGGAAGATGAGGATCAGGAGCGCCGGGGAAAGGCCCCACCAGCTGCCGAAGATCTCCCAGTTGGGCCCGTTCCGCATCGGTTCGCAGTTCTCCGCGACGCACGGGGAGTAGAACGGCGAGACGTAGGGCGCCTCGTAGTAGTCGGCGTTCGCGAACGCCCGCCACGTCGAGTACACGACGAAGGCGAACAGTCCGGCGGCGGTCGCGGCGGGCTGGAGCCACCAGCGGTCCGTCCGCAAATGGGCAGCGGTGATGGCGGCGCGCGTGCCGTGCCGTACGCCGCCGGGGCCCGTGCCCTTCTTCAGATGGGGTTCCGTGCCAGTGGCCAACGAGGCTCCACTCCTTCGTCGACGGGCGGTTCGGTGCGGGGGCCGCTAGGGCGCGCGGCGGTCGCGGGCGCCCAGGCCCTCGTCGTCCGAGTCCGTCCACAGGGACCGGTCGTACGGCGTGTCGGGGATGGTGACCAGCTCGGGGCGGGTCTTGGGGGGCGCGGGCGGGGCCGGTGGCGCCGCGGCGGAGGTGGCCGCGGCGCGCAGCAGGGCGACGCTCTCGCGCAGGTGGTCGGTGTCCATGCGGACGCGGCGGAAGTCGACGCCCGCGAGGTCCGCGTCGGCGCGTTGCGCGATCCTGCCCACAGTGCGGACCAGGTCGTCCACGCAGCGCTGAATGGCCGTCAGATCGTCGTGCAGAGCCATGACTTGCCCTCACTTCACAGGTGCGGCGGCAACGCTCATGCGCCTGAGAGTGTCGCTCCTCACATCCCGTGTTGGGAACCCACGTGCGTGGATTCGCCCCCTCCGAGTGAGGTCTCCGGCGGGGCGCCTGGTCGGACGGGGGCGCCCGGGGGCAGGGGTTCTCCGGCTGTGCGCCGGGGCGCCCCCGATCGCGCTCCGCGCTCGTCCTCAATCGCCGGACGGGCTCAAAATGTCAGCCCCCTGTGCGTTCCACGGGTGCCCGGTCGAGTGAGGGCGAGCAGGTGGGAGAAAGCCCGCCCGGCGTTTGAGGGCGAGCGCGCAGCGCGATCGGGGGCCACCCCGGCCCAGGGGGCCGTTGCGCCGAGCGGGTGGCTTACCGAGGGCACCCCGTCGTGTCGGCGCCCCCGCCAGAGATCCCTCACGTTCAGTGGATGACATACGTGTGATCAACTCCATATTTCCCCCGCGATACCGCCAAACGTGCACCCCGCACGGGCAACCCCCGGAGGTACCCGTCATGCCCCTCGACCGCTCCAGGCGATCCGCCGTCTTCCTCGCCGCCGGAGTCCTCGCGCTGCCCACCCTCACCGGGTGCGGCTCCGGCGAGGAGTCGAGCGCCCCGACGGCCGGGCAGGACATCGCCCCCGCGGCCCGGGACCGGGTCGCCGACGGCGGCTCGGTGAAGTGGGCCGTCGACGCCCTCCCCGAGACCTTCAACTCCTTCCAGTCCGACGCCGACGAGGCCACCACCCGCGTCGCCGGCGCCGTCCTGCCGTCGATGTTCCGCCTGGACTCCCGCGGCAGACCCGAGGCGGACGCCGACTTCCTGGAGTCCGCGAAGGTCGTCGAGCGCGAGCCCCAGCAGGTCGTGCTCTACAAGCTGAACCAGCAGGCGGTGTGGAGCGACGGCCGCGAGATCGGCGCCGACGACTTCGCCGCCCAGTGGCGCGCACTCTCCGGCAAGGACAGCGCGTACTGGACCGCCCGCAACGCCGGCTACGACCGCATCGGCAAGATCGAACGCGGCGCCAACAACCTGGAGGTGCGCGTCACCTTCGACAAGCCCTACGCGGACTGGCGCTCCCTGTTCTCCCCGCTGTACCCGAAGGACGTCATGGGCACCCCGGACTCCTTCAACGACGGCGCCCGCACCAAGCTCAAGGTCACCGCGGGCCCCTTCGCCCTGAAGGACGTCGACCGCGACGACGGCGAGCTGACCCTGCGCCGCAGCGCCCGCTGGTGGGGCAGCCCCGCCAAGCTCGACAAGCTGGTCCTGCGCGAGGTCCCCCGCGACAAGCGCGCCGCCGCCCTCGCCGAGGGCAAGGTCGACCTCGCCGAGATCGACGCCGACGAGGCGGGCCGCATCGCCCTCGCCGCCCGCGACAAGGGCGCCCGGGGCCCGCTCGCCCACGGCCCCGGCGCCGCCATCGGCCCGGCCGGGGCGCTGCGCTCCTGGGCCCGCGCCCACGGCTCCGACGAGGAGGCCGCGGAGATCGAGCAGGAGGCCCGCGCGAAGACCCGCAAGGCCGTCGAGCGGTACGCCGAGGAACAGTCCGGCCTGCGCGGCTACGAGGTCCGCAAGTCCCTCGAACCCGCCTACACCCAGCTCGCCCTCAACGGCTCCGAGGGCCCCCTCGCCGACGACCGCGTCCGCCGCGCCGTCGCCCGCGCCCTGAACCGCGACGAACTCGCAAGAACGGTTCTGAAGCCCCTCGGCCTGCCCGCCGAGCCCGTCGGCAGCCACCTCGCCCTCGCCGGTCAGGACGCGTACGCCGACAACAGCGGCGCCCTCGGCGACCAGGACACGGCGGAGGCCTCCGCCCTCCTCGCCGACGCGGGCTGGACGCCGGGCGGCCCGCTCAAGGAGAAGGGCAAGGAGAAGGGGGAGGGCAAGAAGAAGGACGGTGACGGGGGCGACGCAGGGTCGGAGTCCTCGGAGAACGACTCCGACTCCGGCTCCGGCTCGGGCTCCGAGTCCGACGACGGCACCTACATCGTCGGCGAGGACGACCAGAAGCCCGGCGACCCCCGCGCCGCCCTCCTCAGCCCCGACCGCGCCGCCGCCTACCAGCAGGCCGTCCTGATGCGGCAGGCCGACGCCCTCACCGCGCGCCGCGAGGCCGACAAGGAACAGAAGAAGGACCCCGGCGGCCACGCCAAGCAGCACGCGAAGAAGCAGGCCCAGGGCGGCGCCCCCGGTGCGTACGCCCCCAAGGGCACCGCCGCCCCCAAGGCCGCCAAGGGCGCCGCCGCGGGGCCGCTCGCCAAGGACGGCAAGGCGCTGACGCTGCGCTTCGTGCTCCCCTCCGGGGCGGGCTCGGAGTCGCTGCGCGGGGTCGCCGACCGGATCTCGCGGATGCTGCAGCGCATCGGGGTGCGCACGGAGATCGCCAAGGTCGCCGACGACAGCTACTTCAAGGACCACATCGCGTCCGGCCAGTACGACCTGGCGCTGTACTCCTGGCCGGCGTCCGCGTTCCCCGCGACCGACGCCCGCCCGATCTTCGCCAAGCCGGTGCCCGCCGCGGACGGCTCCCTGAACGTCGAGCAGAACTACACCCGCGTCGGCACCGACCACATCGACCAGCTCTTCGACCAGGCCGTGAGCGAGCTGGACGAGGGCGAGAACCGCTCCCTGGTGAAGAAGGCCGACGCCCGCATCTGGGCGGCGGCGGGCTCGGTCCCCCTCTACCAGCGCCCCCAGCTGGTGGCGGCCCGCACGAACCTCGCCAACGCGGGAGCGTTCGGCTTCGAGACGCCGACGTATGAGGACATGGGCTTCCTGAAGCCGGGAACCAAGGCCGTCAAGCGCCCGTAGTGGGGCCCCTCCCTGCTCCTTGAGAGCTTGGGGGAGATTGAGGACGAGCCAGGCCGGAGGCCGCGATCGACGGCGCCCCCGGCCTGGCGGAACCTCCCGTTCCGGGGCCGCCCGAGGAGCCCGACAAGCCGCCCCCGGCGAGGCACCGTAGGATGGGGTAAGGCCGTGGCACGTCTGCCCGGCAGGGCACGCGTACGAAATGGACGTACGCGCCGCCGTCCAAGCCTCCCGGGAGAAGCGCACCTCGCATGCCCACGCGCCACGACATTCGTAACGTCGCCATCGTCGCCCACGTCGACCACGGCAAGACGACCATCGTCGACGCCATGCTCAAGCAGGCGGGCGCCTTCGCCGCGCACGCCGCCGAGTCCCTCGACGACCGCATGATGGACAGCAACGACCTGGAGCGTGAGAAGGGCATCACGATCCTGGCCAAGAACACGGCGGTCAAGTACCACCCGAAGGACGGTGGCGACCCGATCACGATCAACATCATCGACACCCCTGGCCACGCCGACTTCGGCGGCGAGGTCGAGCGCGGTCTGTCGATGGTGGACGCGGTCGTCCTCCTCGTGGACGCCTCCGAGGGTCCGCTGCCGCAGACCCGCTTCGTGCTCCGCAAGGCCCTGATGCAGCGCCTGCCCGTCATCCTCTGCATCAACAAGACGGACCGTCCGGACTCGCGCATCGACGAGGTCGTGAACGAGACGTACGACCTCTTCCTCGACCTGGACGCCGACGAGGACCAGATCGAGTTCCCGATCGTCTACGCCTGCGGCCGTGACGGCGTGGCCTCGCTGACCAAGCCGGAGGACGGCACCGTCCCGGCCGACAGCACCAACCTGGAGCCGTTCTTCACCACGCTGCTCCAGCACGTCCCGGCCCCCGAGTACGACGAGACCGCGCCGCTCCAGGCCCACGTCACCAACCTGGACGCCGACAACTTCCTCGGCCGCATCGCGCTGCTCCGCGTCGAGCAGGGCGAGCTGCGCAAGGGCCAGACCGTGGCCTGGATCAAGCGCGACGGCTCGATCGCCAACGTCCGCATCACCGAGCTGATGATGACCGAGGCGCTCACCCGCAAGCCCGCGGAGGTCGCCGGGCCCGGCGACATCTGCGCCGTCGCCGGTATCCCGGACATCATGATCGGCGAGACCCTGGCCGACCCCGAGAACCCGATCGCGCTCCCGCTGATCACGGTCGACGAGCCGGCGATCTCCATGACCATCGGTACGAACACCTCGCCGCTGGTCGGCCGCGGTGGCACCGGCAAGGGCGCGGACGCCAAGGCGGCCGTCAAGGACCGCAAGGTGACCGCCCGCCAGGTCAAGGACCGCCTGGACCGCGAGCTGATCGGCAACGTCTCGCTGCGCGTCCTGGACACCGCGCGTCCCGACGCCTGGGAGGTGCAGGGCCGCGGCGAGCTGGCGCTCGCGATCCTGGTCGAGCAGATGCGCCGCGAGGGCTTCGAGATGACCATCGGCAAGCCGCAGGTGGTCACCAAGGAGGTCGAGGGCAAGACGTACGAGCCCGTCGAGCGCATGACCATCGACGTGCCCGAGGAGCACATGGGCGCGGTCACGCAGCTCATGGGCGTCCGCAAGGGCCGCATGGACAACATGTCGAACCACGGCTCCGGCTGGGTCCGTCTGGAGTTCGTCGTCCCGTCCCGCGGCCTCATCGGCTTCCGTACGGAGTTCCTGACCCAGACCCGCGGCACGGGCATCGCGCACTCCATCCACGAGGGTCACGAGCCGTGGTTCGGCGAGCTGAAGACCCGTAACAACGGCTCCCTGGTCGCCGACCGCGCCGGCGCCGTCACCGCGTTCGCGATGACGAACCTCCAGGAGCGCGGCGTGCTGTTCACCGACCCCGGCACCGAGGTGTACGAGGGCATGATCGTCGGCGAGAACTCGCGCTCCGACGACATGGACGTGAACATCACCAAGGAGAAGAAGCTCACCAACATGCGCTCCTCCTCGGCCGACTCCTTCGAGGCGATCGTCCCGCCGCGCAAGCTCTCCCTGGAGCAGTCCCTGGAGTTCTGCCGCGACGACGAGTGCGTCGAGGTGACCCCGGAGGCCGTGCGCATCCGCAAGGTCGTCCTGGACCAGAAGGAGCGCGGCCGCACGGCTTCGCGCGCCAAGCACGGCTGACCCACGCGGGCGTGGCCTGGCTCTCTGGGCCGGGCCGCCACCTGCCGTCCTTCGTCCGCGACTCCGTCGTGGCCGGTCGCGCAGTTCCCCGCGCCCCTTCGGTCGCTGAGGCCGGTTTTCCCGCACACGACGTGTGTGGGAAAACCGGCTTCTCGCGTTGCGCCGGGCGATACGGTGACGGGGTGTGACGCGCGTCGACCCCGGGGGCCGTCGACGGGCCGTCTGGCAACCGGTTTTCACCCGCGATCTGTCCGGTATGCGGACCCCCTTGACCGTTAGATGTGTAACACGTCCGTTTCGCAACCATCTATCTGGGATCGGTTTGTCCGGATTTTGGAAGTTGTACGTGCCAGGTGTGATTGAACCGAGACCAAAAGGGTGTGGTCGGGCCGTACCTCATGGCTAATAGTTGACCGCGTATAGCTCGGGTCAATGGGTCACGCGCTGTGGGGAGCGCCGACTCACGAGCACACTGGGGTACTCGATCTTCGCCGGCAGGGGTGTCGGCGCTGCTCCGCGTACCCCCTCTTGTAGTGAACAAGTGGACTCATGAGGAGGAACCCCATGCGTGGTGCCAAGAGCGCCAAGTGGGTCGCCATAGCCGGTGTTGTGGCGCTTACCGCTACTGCCTGTGGTGGAGGCGACGACGACAAGGGCAGCGGCAAGGTCGACCCGAAGGGGATCGTCTCTTACGCCAATGGTGAGCCGCAGAACCTGCTGCAGCCGTCCAACACCATGGAGGCGTACGGCAGCGTCGTCATCGACGCCCTCTTCACGGGGCTTGTCCACTACGACAAGCAGGGCAACATCACCTACGAGAACGCCGAGTCGGTCACGCCCGACAAGGCGAACAAGGTGTGGACCGTCAAGCTCAAGAAGGGCTGGAAGTTCCACGACAACACGCCGGTCACGGCGAAGTCGTACGTGGACGCCTGGAACTGGGCCGCCGACCCGGCCAACGGCCAGCAGAACAGCGCCTGGTACCGCGACATCGTCGGCTACGACGACGTCCACCCGGCCAAGGGCAAGGCCAAGAAGAAGGCCATGTCCGGCCTGAAGGTCGTCGACGAGAACACCTTCACCATCACGCTGAAGAACGGCATCCCGTACTACCAGTACAAGCTGGTCTACAAGCCCTTCTTCCCGCTGCCCGCGGCCGCGCTGAAGGACCCGAAGAAGTACGGCGAGGCGCCGGTCGGCAACGGTCCCTACAAGTTCTCGAAGTGGGACCGCAAGAAGCTGATCTCGGTCCGCACCTGGCCCGGCTACAAGGGCGAGGACAAGCCGAAGAACGGCGGCATCGACTTCAAGGCCTACACCAAGGACACCGCGGCCTACGCCGACCTGAAGTCGGACAACGTCGACACGATGCCGATCGTGCCGAACAGCGAGCTCGCCAACTTCAAGAACGACTTCGGCGACCGCGCCATCGTCTCCGACTACTCGGCGCTCAACACGGTCAACTTCGCCTTCTACCAGCCGCAGTGGAAGAAGACCGACATCAAGGTCCTCCAGGGCCTGTCGATGGCGATCGACCGCGACACCATCGCCAAGACGGTGTTCTACGGCACCCGTGAGTCCGCGACCGGCTGGGTCGCCAAGGGCGTCAAGGGCTACCAGGACGACGCCTGTGGCAAGTTCTGCAAGTTCGACCCGAAGGCCGCCAAGGACTCGATCAAGGCCGGCGGCGGTGTCCCGGGCAACAAGATCCAGATCCAGTACAACGCCGACCAGCCGCACAAGGACTGGGTCGTCGCGGTCTGCAACTCCATCACCAAGGCCACCGGTGTCAAGTGCACCGGCGACGCGGTGACGGACTTCGCGGCCGACACGGAGATCCGTGACCAGAAGAAGGTCAAGTCGATGTACCGCTCCGGCTGGGTGCTCGACTACCCGTTCAACGGCAACTTCCTCGCCGACCTCTACGGCACCGGCGTCGACGGCAACAAGGGCGGCTTCTCGGACAAGAAGTTCGACAAGCTGACCGCTGAGGCCGACAAGGCCAAGACGATCGACGATTCCGCCGAGCTGTACCAGAAGGCCGAGAAGGAGCTGGTCAACAGCTTCCCGGGCATCCCGCTCTGGTACAACAAGACGCTCTCCGCCTACTCGAACAACGTCAAGAAGATCGAGTTCGACCAGGCGGGCGACCCGATCCTGTCCGACGTCGAGGTCTTCGAGAAGTAGCAGTCGCCGGAGTACCGCACCGTGAAGCGACGCCCGGCGATCCCGGGCGTCGCTTCCGGGCGGCTCCGCAATGGACGGAGGCACCACTATGGGGCGCTACGTCGCGAGGCGACTGCTCCAGATGATCCCGGTCTTCATCGGGACCACCCTGCTGATCTTCCTGATGGTGAACGCCCTCCCGGGTGACCCGGTCAAGGCGCTGTGGGGAGACAAGCCGCCGGACCCGGCACAGGTCGCGCAGATCAAGCACGACCGGGGTCTGGACCTGCCCCTCTGGGAGCAGTATCTGCACTACATGAAGGGTCTGTTCCAGGGCGACTTCGGCAACACCATCGCCGGCAACCGACCCATCCTCGACGAGATCACGCAGGCCTTCCCGGTCTCCATGCGGCTCGCCGCGATGGCCTGGACGTTCGAGCTCGTCGTCGGCATCACCCTCGGTGTGATCGCCGGTGTGCGGCGCGGCCGGATCATCGACACCACCGTGACGTTCTTCACGCTCCTCGTGATCTCCGTCCCGATCTTCGTGTTCGGCCTCGGCTTCCAGCTGATCTTCGGCAACGAACTCGGCTGGGTGAAACCGACCGTGCAGGACTCGGAGAACTTCCAGCAGCTGATGCTGCCGGCGCTCGTGCTCGGCCTCGTCGGCCTCGCCTATGTGGCCCGACTGACCCGTACCTCCATCAAGGAGAACCGGTCGGCGGACTACATCCGCACCGCCGTCGCCAAGGGTCTGCCCAGACGCCGCATCATCTCCCGGCACCTGTTGCGCAACTCCCTGATCCCCGTGGTCACTTACCTCGGTACGGACATCGGCGCCCTGATGGGCGGCGCGGTCATCACCGAGGGCATCTTCAACGTGACGGGCGTGGGCAACCTGCTGTACACGGGGATCGCCCGGCGTGAGGGCGCGATCATCGTGGGCATCGTCACCGTCCTCGTCATCGTGTACCTCCTCGCCAGCCTGCTCGTCGACCTGCTCTACGCGGTCCTGGACCCGAGGATCCGTTATGCCTGACCTGATGAAGACCCCGGCCGCGGACGAGCCGGAGGTGGCGCTCGCGCCGCCGAGCGGCAAGGCTGCCGAAGCCGGCGAGGTGGGCGGCGCCCGCAGTCTCTGGGGCGACGCCTGGCGCGACCTGCGCCGCAGGCCGCTGTTCGTCGTCTCCGGCCTGCTGATCCTCCTCGTGCTCCTCGTGTCGGCCTTCCCCGGCCTGTTCACGAGCACCGACCCCGGCAGCGGCGACCTGACGAAGAACTTCCTCGGTTCGCCGAACCTGACCCACTTCTTCCAGGACGACTGGTTCGGGTACGACCGGCAGGGCCGCAGCATCTACGCCCGCGTGGTCTTCGGCGCCCGGAACTCGGTGATGGTCGGTCTCGGCGTGACGCTGCTCGTCACCTTCTTCGGCGGTCTGGTCGGCATGCTCGCGGGCTACTTCGGTGGCTTCTGGGACAGCCTGCTCTCCCGGATCACCGACGTGTTCTTCGGCATCCCGTTCCTGCTCGGCGCGATGGTCGTCCTGAACGCCTTCACCGACCGCGACGTGTGGGTGATCACCGGTGCGCTCGCGTTCCTCGGCTGGACGCAGATCGCGCGCGTCATGCGTGGCGCGGTCATCACGACCAAGCACGCGGACTACGTGATGGCGGCCAAGGCCCTCGGCGCCGGCACCAAGCGGATCCTGTTCCGGCACGTGCTGCCGAACGCCGTCGCCCCGGTCATCGTCGTCGCGACCATTGCCCTCGGCACGTACATCGTCGCGGAGTCGACGCTGTCGTACCTGGGCCTCGGCTTCGGCAGTGACGCCGTGTCCTGGGGTGCCGACATCTCCGACGCGACGCAGGACATCCGGAACAACCCGCACACGCTGATCTTCCCCGCCGGAATGCTCAGCATCACCGTGCTGGCGTTCATCATGCTCGGCGACGCGGTACGCGAAGCCCTCGACCCGAAGCTGCGCTGAGGGAGGCGTACGTGACGATCACAGAGAAAACCGCGGACGTCCCCGCCCCCCGCTCGGGCGAGGAGAAGAGCGGCCGGCTGCTCGACGTGAAGGACCTGCACGTCGAGTTCCACACCCGCGACGGTGTGGTCAAGGCCGTCAACGGCGTCAACTACAGCGTGGACGCGGGCGAGACGCTCGCCGTGCTCGGCGAGTCCGGCTCGGGCAAGTCCGTGACCGCGCAGGCCATCATGGGCATCCTCGACATGCCGCCCGGAAAGATCCCGCAGGGCGAGATCGTCTTCCGGGGTCAGGACATGCTGAAGATGTCCAACGAGGAGCGCAGGAAGATCCGCGGCCGCAAGATCGCGATGATCTTCCAGGACGCGCTTTCGTCCCTGAACCCGGTGCTCTCCGTCGGCTACCAGCTCGGCGAGATGTTCCGGGTGCACGAGGGCCTGTCCCGCAAGGAGGCCAAGGCCAAGGCCGTCGAGCTGATGGACCGGGTGAAGATCCCGGCCGCCAAGCAGCGGGTGAGCGACTACCCGCACCAGTTCTCCGGCGGTATGCGCCAGCGCATCATGATCGCGATGGCGCTCGCCCTGGAGCCGGACCTGATCATCGCCGACGAGCCGACCACGGCGCTCGACGTGACGGTCCAGGCGCAGGTCATGGACCTGCTCGCCGAGCTCCAGCGCGAGTACAACATGGGTCTGATCCTCATCACCCACGACCTCGGTGTGGTCGCGGACGTGGCGGACAAGATCGCCGTCATGTACGCGGGCCGGATCGTGGAGACGGCGCCGGTGCACGAGCTGTACAAGCGGCCCGCGCACCCGTACACGCGCGGTCTGCTCGACTCGATCCCGCGCCTGGACCAGAAGGGCCAGGAGCTCTACGCGATCAAGGGCCTGCCGCCCAACCTCCTGAAGATCCCCTCGGGTTGCGCGTTCAACCCGCGCTGCCCCAAGGCGACGGACATCTGCCGCACGGATGTACCGCCGCTGGTTCCGGTGACGGAGCGGGACGGCGCGGAGCTCGTGGGCCGCGGCAGCGCCTGCCACTTCTGGAAGGAGACGATCCATGGCTGAGGTCAGCAAGAACGACGAGCCGACGGACGCCACGCCGAACGTCTCCGAGGTGGAAACGGTCGACGCGGAGACGCCCGAGCAGGCGGTGGCCGCCATCGAGGCCCCCGCCGAGCGCGGCGAGCCGATCCTCCAGGTCCGCAACCTGGTGAAGCACTTCCCGCTCACCCAGGGCGTCATCGTCAAGCGCCAGGTCGGGGCGGTGAAGGCGGTCGACGGGATCTCCTTCGACCTCTACCAGGGCGAGACGCTCGGCATCGTGGGCGAGTCGGGCTGCGGCAAGTCGACGGTGGCCAAGCTGCTCATGACCCTGGAGCAGGCCACCGCGGGCGAGGTCTTCTACAAGGGCCAGGACATCACCAAGCTGTCCGGCCGGGCGCTCAAGGCCGTCCGCCGGAACATCCAGATGGTGTTCCAGGACCCGTACACCTCGCTCAACCCCCGTATGACGGTGGGCGACATCATCGGGGAGCCCTTCGAGATCCACCCGGAGGTGGCACCGAAGGGTGACCGCCGCCGCAAGGTCCAGGAGCTCCTCGACGTCGTCGGCCTCAACCCCGAGTACATCAACCGCTACCCGCACCAGTTCTCGGGCGGTCAGCGCCAGCGCATCGGCATCGCGCGCGGCCTGGCGCTCAACCCCGAGATCATCATCTGCGACGAGCCGGTCTCGGCCCTGGACGTGTCCGTCCAGGCCCAGGTCATCAACCTGATGGAGAAGCTCCAGGACGAGTTCAACCTGTCCTACCTCTTCATCGCGCACGACCTGTCGATCGTCCGGCACATCTCGGACCGCGTGGGTGTGATGTACCTCGGCAAGATGGCCGAGATCGGCTCCGACGAGCAGATCTACGACCACCCGACGCACCCGTACACGCAGGCGCTCCTCTCGGCCGTCCCGGTCCCCGACCCGGAGGCCCGCGAGGGCCGCGAGCGCATCATCCTCACCGGCGACGTGCCGTCCCCGGCCAACCCGCCCTCGGGCTGCCGCTTCCGCACCCGCTGCTGGAAGGCCCAGGACCGCTGCGCCGAGGAGATCCCGCTCCTCGCGATCCCGGAGCGCTTCGTGGGCAAGGACACGCCCGCCGCCCACGAGTCGGCGTGCCACTTCGCGGAGGAGAAGGACGTGGTGCACGCGGCGTAGCGCCGTGGTGCTGTGCGTGTGCCCCGCCGGCAAGCCCGGCGGGGCACACGCACGTTTCGTCGCGGCCAGCGGTCCGTCTTTCCGTAGCGCCGGAAGGCAGACGTGTCCACGGTCCAGGGGCCCAGGGGGACCTGGTCGCCGAAGATGTAGGGCTCCTTCTCCCCGTAATGCGTCCCGCACGGCTCGGAGTGCACCTCGACGGTGCCCTTCCTGGGGTCGACGATCAGGTAGTGCTCGATCTCGGGGCCGTTGGCGCAGATGTAGCCGGGGTGGGTGGCGAGGAGCTGGTCGTGGAGTTGTCTGCGGATGCGGCGGACTGTGCCTGCGTGCCTCTTAGACGGGCACGTCATGGACAGGATCGGTCCGGAAGGGCCGATTTCGACGCGCCAGGAGCCCTCGAACTGCTCGGCGTAGGCCCCGAGCTGCTCGGCGATCGCCCGCATCGTGGCGTAGTCCATGCGCCCAGGCTAGCGAGCCCTTCTTGGCCCGGAATGCGGCATCCGGATGGCCTCCCCCTCATACGGCCGGGCTAAATGTGCGATTCGTCCGCTCTGCCGCGATATTTGCGGTAACGCGCGCACTGTCGGCGCGCAGAGCGATCGAGGAGGCACTCCATGCGTGGAGCCACGCACGCCAAGTGGGCCGCTGGTGCGGTGGCCGTCGCACTCGCGGCGACGGCCTGTGGGGGCGGGAGCAGCGGTGGCGGCGGCGACGGCTCCGGGGTGGTGGGGTCGTCCTGGGGGGATCCGCAGAACCCGCTGGAGCCCGCGAACACGAACGAGGTCCAGGGCGGGAAGGTCCTGGACATGGTCTTCCGGGGGCTGAAGCGGTACGACCCGAAGACCGGCGAGGCCAAGGACATGATCGCCGAGTCCATCGAGAGCAAGGACTCGCAGAACTTCACCGTCAAGCTCAAGGACGGGTGGAAGTTCAGCAACGGTGAGGACGTCACCGCCAAGTCGTTCGTCGATGCCTGGAACTACGGGGCGCACCTCAAGAACAACCAGAAGAACGCCTACTTCTTCGGGTACATCGAGGGGTACGCCGAGGTGCACCCGGAGAAGGGCGACGCGACGGCCGAGACCCTGTCCGGGCTCAAGGTCGTCGACCCCAAGACCTTCACCGTGAAGCTCACGCAGAAGTTCTCCACCTGGCCCGAGACCCTCGGCTACCCCTCCTTCGCGCCGCTGCCCAAGGCGTTCTTCGACGACCACGCGGCCTGGCTGTCCAAGCCCGTCGGCAACGGCCCGTACACCGTGAAGTCGTACCAGAAGGGCTCCAAGATGGAGCTCAGGAAGTGGGACGGCTACAAGGGGGACGACAAGGCGGAGAACGGGGGCGTGGACCTCAAGGTCTACACCGACAACAACACCGCCTACACGGATCTGATGGCGGGGAACCTCGATCTCGTCGACGACGTTCCGGCCTCGCAGCTGAAGAACGTGAAGAGCGACCTGGGGGACCGGTACATCAACACCCCCGCCGGCATCATCCAGACCCTCGCCTTCCCCTTCTACGACAAGAAGTGGGACAAGGCGGGGTCGGAGAAGGTCCGGCAGGGGCTCTCCCGGGCCATCAACCGCGAGCAGATCACCGACACGATCTTCCAGAAGACCCGCACGCCCGCCAAGGACTGGACCTCGCCGGTGCTCGGTGAGGAGGGCGGCTACAGCGACAGCGTGTGCGGTGAGTGGTGCGAGTACGACGCGGCGGAGGCGAAGAAGCTCGTCGAGGAAGGGGGCGGCATTCCCGGGGGGACCCTCAAGATCTCGTACAACGCCGACACCGGCTCGCACAAGGAGTGGGTGGACGCCGTCTGCAACTCCATCAACCGGGCCCTCGGCAACGACAAGGCCTGCGTCGGCAACCCCATCGGCACCTTCGCCGACTTCCGCAGCCAGGCGTCCCAGCAGAAGCTCGACGGGGCCTGGCGCGCGGGCTGGCAGATGGACTACCCGCTGATCCAGAACTTCCTGGAGCCGAACTACTACACGGACGCCTCGTCCAACGACGGCAAGTACTCCGACAAGGACTTCGACAAGCTCATCAACGAGGCCAACGGGGAGACGGACGCCGCCAAGGCCGTCACCAAGTTCCAGGACGCCGAGAAGATCCTCGCCAAGGACATGCCCGCCATCCCGCTCTGGTACCAGAACGGCAGCGCCGGCTACTCGGACCGGGTCTCCGACGTCGCGCTGAACCAGTTCAGCGTGCCGGTCTACTCGGAGATCAAGGTCAACTGACGCCGGTGGAGCGGCCGTCCGGCACCCCCGCCGGGCGGCCGCTCCCACTACTCCTGGAGCGAGCCCCATGGGTCGTTATGTGATCCGGCGTCTGCTGCAGATGATCCCGGTCTTCTTCGGCGCCACCCTGCTGATCTTCCTGATGGTCAACGTGATGGGCGACCCCATCGCGGGCCTCTGCGGCGACCGCAAGTGCGACCCCGCGACGGCCGCCCAGCTGAAGAAGGAGTTCGGCCTCGACAAGCCCGTGTGGCAGCAATACGCGACGTACATGGGCAACGTCTTCACCGGCGACTTCGGCACCGCCTTCAACGGCCAGAAGGTCACCGAGCTGATGTCCTCGGCGTTCCCCGTGACCCTCAGGCTCACCCTCGTCGCCATCGTCTTCGAGATCGTCATCGGCATCTCGCTGGGCGTCCTCACCGGCCTGCGGCGCGGCAAGCCCGTCGACACGGTCGTGCTGCTCCTGACGCTCGTGGTCATCTCCATCCCCACGTTCGTGACCGGTCTGCTCCTGCAACTGCTGCTCGGCGTCGAGTGGGGCGTCATCAAACCGTCCGTGTCGACCGAGGCGACCGTCGACGAACTGATCGTGCCGGGACTCGTGCTCGCGTCCGTCTCCCTGGCGTACGTCACCCGCCTCACCCGGACCTCCATCGCCGAGAACCGCCGCGCCGACTACGTCCGCACGGCCGTGGCGAAGGGCCTGCCGCGGCGCCGCGTGATCACCAAGCACCTGCTGCGCAACTCACTGATCCCGGTCGTCACCTTCATCGGCACGGACGTGGGCGCGCTCATGGGCGGCGCCATCGTCACCGAGCGGATCTTCAACATCCACGGCGTCGGCTTCCAGCTCTACCAGGGGATCCTGCGGCAGAGCACCCAGACCGTCGTCGGGTTCGTGACGGTGCTCGTCCTCGTCTTCCTGCTTGCGAACCTGATCGTCGACCTGTTGTACGCCGTACTCGACCCGAGGATCCGCTATGCCTGAACCCCATGAGCCCGCCGAGGGCGCCATCGCAGGGACCGGCGCGGGCGGCGCGATGGACCTCGCGGCGAGTGAGGCGACGACGCTGGCCCCGGGCGGCCCCGAAGGCGGACCCGGCGGCACCGGCGCCGCCGCGCCCGCCCGCAGCCTGTGGTCCGACGCCTGGCACGACCTGCGCCGCAACCCGGTCTTCGTCATCTCGGGCCTGATCATCCTCTTCCTGGTCTTCATCTCTCTCTGGCCCTCCGCGATCGCCTCCGGCGACCCCCTGGACTGCGACCTCGCCAACGCCCAGAAGGGCTCCTCGCCCGGCCACCCCTTCGGCTTCAACGGCCAGGGCTGCGACGTCTACACGCGCACCGTGTACGGCGCCCGCTCCTCCGTCACCGTCGGCGTCTGCGCCACCCTCGGCGTCGCGGTCCTCGGCAGCGTGCTCGGCGGGCTCGCCGGGTTCTTCGGCGGCGTGTGGGACGCGATCCTCTCCCGCATCACCGACATCTTCTTCGCGATCCCCGTCGTCCTCGGCGGCCTGGTGCTGCTCTCCGTCGTCACCAGCAACACCGTCTGGCCCGTGATCGGCTTCATGGTGCTGCTCGGCTGGCCGCAGATCTCCCGCATCGCCCGCGGCTCCGTCATCACCGCCAAACAGAACGACTACGTCCAGGCCGCCCGCGCCCTCGGCGCCTCCAACTCCCGGATGCTGCTCCGGCACATCACGCCCAACGCCGTCGCCCCGGTCATCGTCGTCGCGACCATCGCCCTCGGCACCTACATCGCCCTCGAGGCCACCCTGTCCTACCTGGGCGTCGGCCTGAAGCCCCCCACGGTGAGCTGGGGCATCGACATCTCCGCGGCGTCCCAGTACATCCGCAACGCCCCGCACATGCTGCTCTGGCCCGCGGGCGCCCTCGCGGTCACCGTGCTCGCGTTCATCATGCTCGGCGACGCGGTGCGCGACGCCCTCGACCCGAAGCTGAGGTAGCGCCCATGGCGAACACGGAATCCGGTACGGCAGCCAAGCTGCTCGAAGTCCGCGACCTGCACGTGGAGTTCAGGACCCGCGACGGCGTCGCCAAGGCCGTCAACGGCGTCGACTACGCCGTGGACGCGGGCGAGACCCTCGCCGTGCTCGGCGAGTCCGGCTCCGGCAAGTCCGTCACCGCGCAGGCCGTCATGGGCATCCTCGACATCCCGCCGGGCCGCATCACCTCCGGCGAGATCCTCTTCCAGGGCAAGGACCTGCTCGGGCTCAAGGAGGACGAGCGGCGCAAGATCCGCGGCGCGGGCATGGCCATGATCTTCCAGGACGCCCTCAGCTCCCTGAACCCCGTGCTCAGCGTCGGCGACCAGCTCGGCGAGATGTTCGTCGTGCACCGCGGGATGTCCCGCAAGGACGCCCGCGCCAAGGCCGTCGAGCTGATGGACCGGGTCCGCATCCCGGCCGCCAAGGAACGCGTCACCCAGTACCCGCACCAGTTCAGCGGCGGCATGCGCCAGCGCATCATGATCGCCATGGCGATGGCGCTCGAACCCTCCCTGATCATCGCCGACGAGCCCACCACCGCCCTCGACGTCACCGTCCAGGCCCAGGTCATGGAACTCCTCGCCGAGCTCCAGCGCGAGCTGAACATGGGCCTCATCCTGATCACCCACGACCTCGGTGTGGTCGCCGACGTCGCCGACACCATCGCCGTCATGTACGCGGGCCGCATCGTCGAGAAGGCCCCCGTGCACGAGATCTACAAGGCCCCCGCGCACCCGTACACCAAGGGCCTGCTCGAATCCATCCCGCGCCTGGACCAGAAGGGCCAGGACCTCTTCGCCATCAAGGGCCTGCCGCCCAACCTCATGAACATCCCGCCGGGCTGCGCCTTCAACCCGCGCTGCCCGATGGCCCAGGACGTGTGCCGCACCGACGTCCCGCCGCTCGCGCAGGTCACGTACGAGGGACTCACCGCGGAGCGGCGCAGTGCCTGCCACTTCTGGAAGGAGACCCTCCGTGGCTGACATGGCCAAGACGGCGGGCGTGGCCGAGAAGCCGGTCACGACCGAGCCGCTCCTCCGGGTGCGCGGGCTCGTCAAGCACTACCCGCTCACGCAGGGCATCCTCATCAAACGGCAGATCGGCGCCGTCAAGGCCGTCGACGGCGTCGACTTCGAACTCGGCGCCGGGGAGACCCTCGGCATCGTCGGGGAGTCCGGCTGCGGGAAGTCCACCGTCGCCAAGATGCTCGTCAACCTGGAGCGGCCCACCGCCGGGGAGATCCAGTACAAGGGCGAGGACATCACCAAGCTGTCCGGGCGGGCCCTCAAGGCCGTCCGGCGCAACATCCAGATGGTCTTCCAGGACCCCTACACGTCCCTGAACCCCCGCATGACCGTCGGCGACATCATCGGGGAGCCCTACGAGATCCACCCCGAAGTCGCCCCCAAGGGGTCGCGGCGCGCCAAGGTCCAGGAACTCCTCGACGTCGTCGGGCTCAACCCCGAGTACATCAACCGCTACCCCCACCAGTTCTCCGGCGGTCAGCGGCAGCGCATCGGCATCGCCCGCGGGCTCGCGCTGCGGCCCGAGGTCATCGTCGCCGACGAGCCCGTCTCCGCGCTCGACGTCTCCGTCCAGGCGCAGGTCGTCAACCTTCTCGATCGGCTGCAGAGCGAATTCCACCTCTCGTACGTGTTCATCGCCCACGACCTGTCCATCGTGCGGCACATCTCCGACCGGGTCGGGGTCATGTACCTCGGGCGGATCGTCGAGACCGGGACCGACGCCGAGATCTACGAGCATCCGACGCATCCCTACACGCAGGCGCTGCTGTCCGCCGTGCCCGTGCCCGATCCGGATGCCCGGGAGCACCGTGAGCGGATCATTCTGAGCGGGGATGTGCCGTCGCCCGCGAATCCCCCTTCCGGGTGTCGGTTCCGGACGCGGTGCTGGAAGGCGCAGGAGCGGTGTGCGCTTGAGGTGCCTGCCCTTGCCGTTCCGGCGGAGTTCCGGGGGGTCGGGGGGCCTGCGGAGCATGATTCTGCTTGTCATTTCGCGGAGGAGAAGCACGTGGTGCCGTGAGCGGCGGCTCTCTGGACGTCCCGTGGCGGGTGGGACAGTCCTCCCCCGCTATCGGCGCTCCGCGCCTCGTCCTCAAGCGCCGGACGGGCTTTCTCCCGCCCACCCGCCCAAACGTGGACCAGCCGAGCAACAGCCCGGCACCCTCAGCCCCGCCGGGGGCACCGCCGGTCGCGCTGCGCGCTCGTCCTCAAGCGCCGGACGGGCTTTCTCCCACCCGCCCGCCCAAACTTGGACCAGCCGAGCGACAGCCCGGCACCCTCAGCCCCGCCGGGGGCACCGCCGGTCGCGCTGCGCGCTCGTCCTCAAGCGCCGGACGGGCTTTCTCCCGCCCGCCCGTCCGAACTTGCACCTTGCTGCGCAACAGCCCGGCACCTTCAGCCGCGAAACGGCTCACACCGCACTTCGGCCCAGCCCCGCAGCCCAACCCGGTCCCGTGATTCAGCCTTGCCTCGCATCCCAGCCCTGCTCCGCGCTTCAGCCTTGCCCCGCAGCTCTGCTCTGCTCCGCAGTGTCTTTCCGGCCCGCCCCGCGGGGGATATCTCAGCCCGTCCGGCGTTTGAGGACGAGGCGCGGAGCGCCGATTCGGGGGAGGACTGTCCCACCGCCACGGGACGACCGCCTACGGGGTCCAGGGGCGGAGCCCCGGTTTCGGGAAGGGGTGGGGTTGGGGGACGAGGAAACATGTGGGCAACCCCGTTGACCCGTGGGGGAGACATGGGGCGGGCAGGGTGGGGAGTACGGCCGTGCGGGTGCCGTTGGACCGGTCGGGGTGCGCCATGTCACCCCGACCGGTCACCCCCGCGGCCGGCGGGCCGTGGACGGGCGCGGTCAGTTCAGGGACAGCGCGCGCTTCAGGAAGTCGACCTGGAGCAGCAGGAGGTTTTCGGCCACCTGTTCCTGGGGGGTCATATGGGTGACCCCGGAGAGGGGCAGGACCTCGTGCGGCCGCCCGGCGGCGAGCAACGCCGAGGACAGCCGCAACGCGTGCGCGACGACCACGTTGTCGTCGGCGAGCCCGTGCACGATGAGCATGGGCCGATGCGGCTCCCCGGGATCGACGAGCCCGTCGTCGGAGACGAGCGAGCTGTTGCGATAGGCCTCGGGCGAGGTCCGCGGATCGTCCAGGTACCGCTCCTGGTAGTGGGTGTCGTAGAGACGGAGATCGGTGACGGGCGCCCCCGCGACGGCGGCGTGGAAGACGTCGGGCCGGCGCAGGACGGCCATGGCGGAGAGATAGCCGCCGAAGGACCACCCGCGCATGGCGACCCGGCCGAGGTCGAGCGGAAAGCGCTCGGCGAGCGCGTGCAGCGCCTCGACCTGGTCGTCGAGGGTCCGGGTGAGATCGCCCTTGACGGACTTCTCCCAGGCAGGCGACCGCCCCGGCGTCCCGCGCCCGTCGGCGACGACGACGGCGAAGCCCTGGTCGGCGAACCACTGCGAGGTCAGATAGACGTTGTGGGCCTTCATCACACGCTGCCCGTGCGGACCGCCGTACGGATCCATGAGTACGGGAAGCGGCCCGTCCGCCGGTTCGTACCCGGTGGGGAGCAGCACGGCGCACGGAACCCGCCGCGCGCCCCCTTCGAGAAGCGTCACGCGCGGGGTGAGCCCCGGGCGCTGGGCGTGCGAGGCGACGGTCGCCACCTGCTTGCCGTCGCGCAGCACGGACACCCGTGAGCCGGGACGGTCAAGAGTGGCCGAAACCAGCACGGTGACCTCGCCCGCGCGGACCGCCGAGTGCACCCCGGGCTCCTGCGAGACCCGCTCCACGCCGAGTTCGTTGACGCGGTAGACATGCACCTCGCCGATCTCCGGACCGGCGGCGCCGGGACCCGCGGACGCCGAGATCAGCGCGGAGTCCTCGGTCACGTCGAGCACGGCGCGGACATGCAGCTGAGGGCCCGTCAGCGGCCGCTCGCCCCAGGCGAGGACGCGCGCGCCACCCTCGTCGGCGATGCGCACGAGCCGCCCGCTGGGCGACCAGGAGGGCGAACCGGGGAAGAGTTCGAGCCAGTCGGCGTCCTCGTCGGCGTGCACCATCCGCGTCGAGCCGTTGTCGGGGTCCACCGCGAGATACAGCGCGCTGCGCTGGTCCCGGGCCTGGACGAGGAGCAGCGGCGCCCCGTCCGCCGACCAGTGCACCCGCGCCAGATACGGATAGCGCGCCCGGTCCCACGCGACCTCGGTGCGCACCCCGTCCAGGCCGACCACGAAGAGCCGTACGTCGGCGTTGTCGGTGCCGGCCGCCGGATAGGCGACCGACGTCGGCTCCCGGTCCGGGTGCGCCGGGTCGGCGATCCACCAGCGCTGTACGGGCGCGTCGTCGGCCCGCGCGACGAGCAGCCGGTCGGACTCCGGCGACCACCAGAAGCCGCGGTGGCGGTCCATCTCCTCGGCCGCGATGAACTCGGCGAGCCCGTACGTCACGGTGTCCGCCTCGACCGCGTCCGGCGCCGCGAGCGCCCTGTCGCCCGTGCCGTCGGCGCCCGTGACGCGCAGGGCACCCGCGGACACGTACGCGACATGCCGTCCGTCCGGCGAGGGTCGCGGGTCGATCACCGGGGCGGGGGCGGACAGTTCGCGGGCGGTGCCCGCGCGCAGCTCCGCGACGAAGAGGCGGCCCGACAGGGCGAAGGCGGCGAGCTCCACGGCCGCGTCGGTGGCGTACCCGACGATGCCGGATCCGCCCTCGCGGCTGCGCTCGCGCCGCGCCCGCTCCGCCGCCGACAGCCGCTCCGCGGAGCCGTCGAGCAGCGCCCGCGGATCGGCGGCGACCCGCTCGGCGCCGCCGTCGGACAGGTCGAGGACCCAGAGCGCGCCCGTCCGGTCCGTGCCGGACGCGGAGCGGACGAAGACGACGCGGGAGCCGTCGGGGGCCACGGTGAAGGCGCGCGGCGCGCCCAGGGAGAAGCGCTGCGTGCGGGCGTGCTGGCGCGGGAACGAAAGCCGCTGCGCGGCACCGTCCTGGGGCCCGTCGGTTTCCGGGGTCTCGGTGGTCATTCCCCGAGCCTATGGCTCATGCGCCCCTTGTGCTGCGGTGCTCCGACTCATGTGGCTCGACACATAGTTATGATCCGTAGCGCTTGGTGGGTATGACCTTGCTGGCACGGCGAGTTGGGTCCTGTCGGCCGGACGCAGGGGGCGGTCCCGAGGCGGCTCGGGGCAGTCGGTCGGAACGTTGTCGCGTGATGGGAATGGGAGGTGAACCGCCGTGGCACTCTCGGTATCGGTGGTGCTGCTGCTGGCGATCATCGTGGTCATGCTGGTGCGGAAACAGGGGCTCAAGACGATCCACGCGATCGTCTGTGCGCTGCTCGGCTTCTATCTGGCCAGCTCGTCGCTCGCGCCGACCATCGATGAGCTGTCGACGAACCTGGCGGGGGTCATCGAGGACATCAAGTTCTGACGGCATCCGCGGTACGGGCCGCCGCGGCCGGACTCGGTCTGGCGAGGGGAGCGGGGGGACAGGGGGAGGGGGGCCCGGTGGTCAAGGGGCAGAGGGGGACAAAGGGGGCAGAGAGGGGAGTACCGGGGCGGGCGGGCCCGAGGCCGGGGGGAGCGGGAGGCGAGCGGGCGCGAGGGGCTCGCGGGCCCGCGGCGGGCGCGCTCCGGGCTCGTAGGCTGTTCCCATGACGGAACAGCCCGCCCGGCGCCTGCTGCTCGTGCACGCGCACCCCGACGACGAGTCGATCAACAATGGCGCGACCATGGCCAAGTACGCGGCCGAGGGCGCCCGAGTCACGGTGGTGACGTGCACGCTCGGCGAGGAGGGCGAGGTCATCCCGCCCGACCTCGCCCATCTGGCCGCCGACCGCGAGGACACGCTCGGCGCCCACCGCATCGGTGAGGTCGCCGCCGCGATGAAGGAGGTCGGCGTCACCGACCACCGCTTCCTCGGCGGCCCCGGCCGCCACCGCGACTCCGGGATGATGGGCACCGAGCAGAACCACCGCCCCGGCGCCTTCTGGTCCGCCGACGTCGACGAGGCGGCGGCCGACCTCGTCGAGGTGATCCGCGAACTGCGCCCGCAGGTGCTCGTCACGTACGACCCGGACGGCGGCTACGGCCACCCCGACCACATCCAGGCCCACCGCGTCGCCATGCGCGCCGTCGAGCTCGCGGCCGAGCCCGCCTTCCGCGCCGACCTCGGCGACGCGCACACCGTCGCCAAGGTCTACTGGAACCGCGCGCCCCGCACCACCGTCGAGGACCGCTTCCGGCGGCTCCCGGACGAGCTGCCCGCCTCCCCCTTCACCGCCGTCGCCGCGGTGGCCGACGTGCCCGGCGTCACCGACGACGAGCGCGTCACGACGGAGATCGACGGGCGGGCCTTCGGGGCGGCCAAGGCGGCGGCGATGCGCGCCCACGCGACCCAGATCGAGGTCCACGAGCGGCTGTTCGCCCTGTCCAACGGCCTGGCGCAGCCGATCTTCGACGTGGAGTACTACGAACTGGTGAGAGGCGAGGCGGGCACGGTGGACGGCGGACGCGAGACGGATCTCTTCGCGGGGCTCGGCGTGGCGGAGGGAGCGAAGTGAGCGCGCGTTCGAGGGCTTCGTCCTCTTCGTCTTCTTCATCCTCTTCGTCGCCCTCGGCCAAGGGAGCCGGTGTGCAGGCGGGCAAGTCGGCCAAGGCGGCCCGCGCCGGAGCCGTCGGCAAGGGGAGCGGAAGTGATACGTCCACATCCGGCGGTAAGACGGCCGGGGGCGGCAAGGCGAGCGCAAGCGGCAAGAGCGGTGCCGCCAAGGCCGCCGCCACCCCGGCCCGCCCGGCCGCCGGTTCCGGCCGTGCCGGTGCGTCCGCGGCGCCCGGAGGCTTCCTCGCGCAGCCGCTGAACGCCGTGCGCCTGGTGGCGTACGCCGGGCTCTTCCTGCTCGGCGCGGTCGTCGGGGTGGCGGGCGCGCTCGCCCAACAGGGCTGGTTCCCCGGCGGGTTGCTGCTCGCGCTCGCCGGCTCCGCCGGTGCCTTCTACGGCGGCTCGCGCGCCACCGGCACCCGGGGCGGGGCCGTCGCGCCCGCCGCGGGCTGGCTCGTCGCCGTCATGCTGCTCACCGCGACGCGGCCGGAGGGCGACTTCGTGTTCGGCGCCGGTCTCGGCTCGTACGTCTTCCTGTTGGGCGGTATGGGGGTGGCTGTGATGTGTGCCACCCTCGGGCAGTCACCGCAACCGGGCGCGTCCGACGCCCGACTTGGCAAGTGACGTACCACTTGAGCCCGTGTCCCGCACGGGTTTGACGCCGGTCACGGGATGACCGTGGGCGGCGGCCAGTATGGTGGTGCGCGCCGCCGAGCCGCCCGAGTGGTCGAAACGGGCGGTGGAGCCAACCAGGAGAACCTGCCTTGAGTCGTGAAACTGACAGTTCGTCCTCCGGTCCCCAGGGACGCACGGGGGCCGCGTACCCGTCGGGCACGCCGCCGTACGGCTCGCCCGCACAGGGCGCCGCGCCCGAGGGCGGTCCGGACGGCGTCGGCCGGGGTGCCGGCGACGAGCGGAACGACGAACCCAAGACCGAGACCACGCTGACCACCCGCATCCGGATCAACATCCCCGGTTCGCGGCCGATCCCCCCGGTCGTCATGCGCACGCCCGTCGGTGACGCCGACGGTGACAGAGGCGCGGACGACCGGCGCGCGGACGGCGCCGGGGGCGCGGGGTCGGGCACGAGCGCTCTCAGTGGCGCGGGCACGACGGGTCTGTCGGGTCCCTCCGCGACCGGGGCATCCTCCGCTTCCGCCTCCCCGGCCGCCGGTGCCGCCCCTTCGGGTCCGGCCGCGCCCCAGGGCGCCGCGGGCGCCGAGGACGGCGACGAGAAGGCCAGCGACTGGTTCGCGCCGCGCAAGTCCGCCCCGAAGGGCGCACCGGGCCCCGCGGCGTCCTCCGGCACGCCGTCCTCCGGCGCGCCGTCCTCCGGCTCTTCCGGCGCTTCCGGTTCCGGTTCGGGCGGTCCGGGCGCAGGGTCCGGCACCGGTGCGTACGACGTGTCCGGTGCCGTCGCGAACGGGCCGCTGGGCTCGGGCGGGCCGCGCGGCGGCGAGTCGCAGCGCGGGGACCTGCCGTACTTCTCCGGCGGCGAGGGCGAGTACGGAGCCTCCGGCCAGAGCCCCGTCGGGCCGACCGGGGGACCGGTCACCGGCGACGGCCCGATGCTGCCGCCCGGCCCCGGCCCCGACCTCGGCGGCTATCCGAACGGCACCGACCTCTACGGCAGCGCGGGCTACGGCTCGGGCTCGGACGCCTTCCCCGACGGCGGCCCCCTGGGCGACGGCCCGGGCGGACCCGGCGGCCAGGGCGCCCCTGGTGGCCCCGGCAACCCCGGAGGACCTGGTGCCCCCGGCGCCCCCGGTGGCCCCGGCAACCCCGTCGCCCCCAACGGCCCCGGCGCCCCCGTCACCCCCCGCCTCAGCGACGACACCGCCATCCTCACGCCGCAGAAGCCCGCCTCCGGCCAGCGTCCGCCCGTCTCCGGCGCGCCCGGCGTGCCCGGCGGCCCCGGCGGCAACGTCTCCGGCGACACGCTGAACAGCGGCATCCCCGTCGTCCCGCCCGCGCAGAACTCGCCGTTCGCGCCCGGCGCGCACCTCGACGAGCCGGGTCCGCACACGCCGCCGAAGCTGCCCGAGCCGGTGCAGCCGAACGTGCCGGCGGCGCCCGCGGCCAAGAAGAAGAAAAAGGGCCGCAGCAAGGTGGTCCTGCTCGGCGGAGTCGTCGTCGTCCTCGGCTGCGGCGCGTACGGCGCCGGGCTCCTGATGAACCACGCCGACGTGCCGAAGGGCACCACCGTCCTCGGCGTCGACGTCGGCGGCGGCACCCGCGACGAGGCCGTGAAGAAGCTCGACGCGGCGCTCGGCGAGCGCGTCAACAAGCCCCTGAAGCTGACGGTGGGCGGCGACCAGGTCACCCTCAAGCCGGACCAGGCGGGCCTCACCCTCGACAGCCAGGCCACCGTGCGCGCCGCCGCGGGCAGCGACTACAACCCGGTGTCGGTGATCGGCGGCCTCTTCGGCGGCGAGCGCGTCGTCGAGCCCGAGATGCCCGTCGACGAGGAGAAGCTGGCGGCCGCCCTGGAGCGCGCCGCGGGCGGCTCGGGCTCTGCCAAGGAGGGCACGGTCAAGTTCGTGCCCGGCAAGGCCGTCGCCGTCTACGGCAAGGCGGGCAAGGGCATCGACGCCGCCAAGGCGTCCGAGGCCGTCGCCGCCGCGTACAAGAAGCAGGTCGAGACGGGCAGCGCGGGCACGGTCGCGGTGCCGGTCACCAACCGCAAGCCCACGGTCTCGGACGCCGAGGTCGACGCGTTCATGACGCGGTTCGCGAAGCCCGCCATGTCCGCCAACGTCACCATCAGCGTCAAGGGGACCAGCGCGTCGATCCCGCTCGGCCCGGCCAAGTCGCTGCCGCAGATCCTCGGCGCGAAGCCCGCGAGCAGCGGCAGGCTCACGGAGACGTACGACCTCAAGGCGCTCAAGCAGCTCTACGGCAACACGTTCGACGGCATCATGATCCAGCGCGCCAACGGCAAGAAGACGCCGGTGCAGCCGACGGACGTCGCCGTGGCCATGGGCAAGGCGCTCCGCGGCAAGACGCCCGCGGAGCGGAACGGCGTGATCGAGACGAATCCGAGCTAGCCGAAGCCGGAGCGGGACGAAACGGGCGGGGTGCCGGAAGGCGCCCCGCCCGTCCGCGTTCCTCCGCCGATCCCCGGACGGCCCGCCGCCCGGTCGCCGCGCCGCTCTGTCACCCGTACGACATGACAACTGTCATCCCGGTCCTGTCACACACGACACTGCCGGGGCACCGCTGTGACCAGCAACGATGGTGCACATGACGACGACAGAGACAACGGCGGGCACGGCCGCGGGGGCAGTCGGCAGCGCCGTGCGCTTCGACCGGGTGACCAAGGCGTACGGCGACGTGGTGGCGGTGGACGGGCTCAGCCTCGACCTGTACCCGGGCGAGACCGTGGCGCTGCTCGGGCCGAACGGCGCGGGCAAGTCGTCCACGCTCGACCTGCTCCTCGGCCTGCGGCGCCCGGACAGCGGCACGGTGAGCGTGTTCGGGACAGGACCGCGCGAGGCGATCACCGCGGGGCGGGTCGGCGCGATGCTGCAGTCCGGCGGCCTCATGGACGAGGTCACCGTGGGCGAGCTGGTCCGGCTCGCCTGCGACCTGCACCCGCGGCCGTACCGCGTCCAGGACGTCCTCGCCGCCGCCGGGATCGCCCAGATCGCCGACCGCAGGGTCAACAAGCTCTCCGGCGGCCAGGAGCAGCGCGTCCGGTTCGCCCTCGCCACCGCCGGGGCCAACGACCTGATCGTCCTCGACGAGCCGACGACCGGCATGGACGTCACCGCGCGCCAGGCCTTCTGGGCGACCATGCGCGAGCAGGCCGACCAGGGCCGCGCCGTCCTGTTCGCCACGCACTACCTGGAGGAGGCCGACGCGATCGCCGACCGCGTCCTGGTGCTGCACCGCGGCCGGCTCCTCGCCGACGGCACGGCCGCCGAGATCAAGGCGCGGGCGGGCGCCCGCAAGATCGGCTTCGACCTGGACGAGCTGCGCGCGGACGGGGCGGCGGCCGTCGAACAGCGGCTGCGGGAGCTGCCGTTCCTGTCGGCGCTCGACATCTCCGGCCACACCGTCCGGCTCCAGTCGACCGACGCCGACGCCACCGTGTACGCGCTGTACGGCCTCGGCGTCCACCCGCGGAACCTGGAGGTCGCGGGCCTCGGCCTGGAGCAGGCCTTCGTCGCGATCACGGCGGCGGAGGAGGCGAGGTCGGCATGAGCGGGACGAGCGGAACGAGTGGAACGAGCGTCGCGATCGACGAGGCCGCCCGCACCCGCGGCCCGGAGAAGGAGCACCGCACCCGCGGGCCTCACAAGGAGAACCACATGACCACGCACGCCACACCGAACCCCCGCACCGCGGGCGGCCCGCGCTTCACCTCGGGTGCCCTGGTCACCCTGGAGGTCAGGCGCGCCCTGCGGAACAAGAAGTTCCTGTTCTTCTCCGTGATCTACCCGGCCCTGCTCTTCGTGATCATCGCGGGCGGCGCCGACAGCACCACGAAGGTCGACGGGACCGGCCTCGCGCTGCCCGCGTTCATGATGGTGTCGATGGCGTCGTTCGGCGCGCTCACTGCCGTCCTGATGGGCAACAGCGAGCGCATCGCCAAGGAGCGGCAGAGCGGCTGGGTGCGCCAGCTCAGGCTGACCAGCCTGCCGGGGCGCGGCTACGTCCTCGCGAAGACGGCGAGCGCCGCCGTGGTCAGCCTGCCGTCGATCGTGGTGGTCTTCGTGACCGCCGCCGCCGTCAAGGACGTACGCCTGGACGCCTGGCAGTGGCTGGCCCTCACCGGCGCCATCTGGGCGGGCAGCCTCTGCTTCGCCGCGCTCGGCGTGGCCGTCGGCTACAGCGCCACGGGTGACGCGGTGCGGCCCGTCACGATGATCCTGTACTTCGCCCTGTCCCTGCTGGGCGGCCTGTGGATGCCGACCACCACGTTCCCGCACTGGCTCCGGACGCTCGCCGACTGGACGCCGACCCACGCGTACGCGGCCCTCGGCAGGTCCATCGAGTTGGGCGGCGCGCCGCACGCCGGGGACGTCGTGCTGCTCCTCGCGTACTTCCTGCTGTTCGCGGGCGGCGCGGCCTGGCTGTACCGGAAGGACACACTGAAGGCGTGAACGAACCACACGACCCCGACCGACACCCCATGCACGCGTTCGGGCAGCCCGTCCTCGACCGCCGCCAGGCCCGCGTGAAGCTGGCCTGGATCGGCATCTGGCTGGTCTTCCTCGCCGGGCCCGTGAACGACCTGATCGACGGCGGCCACGGCGTCACCGCCACCGTCCTCGGCTCGCTGGGCCTGACGGCGTTCGTCGGCTGCTACCTGACGCTGGTCTTCCGGTACACCACGAGGATCCGGGAGTGGGGCGTGGTGTACGTGACGCTCGCGGCGCTCACCGTCCTCGCGGTGGTCCTCGCCGTCACCATGGGGACGGCCTGGCTCGGTCTGTTCGTGTACGTGGCGGTGGCGGCGGGCGCGGTGCTTCCGATGCGGCGGGCGGTGTGGGCCATCCCCGGGGTCACGCTCCTGATGGTGGCGATCGGCACGCGGGAGACCGACGCGGCCGACCTGTTCCCCGGCCTCGGCGTGACCACGCTCCTCGTCGGGTTCGCGATGACGGGCGTGCGGCAGCTGATCCGCACCACCGTCGAACTGCGCCAGGCGCGCGCCACGGTCGCCCAACTGGCCGCCAACGAGGAACGGTTGCGCCTCTCCCGGGACCTGCACGACCTGCTCGGCCACTCCCTGTCCCTGATCACCCTGAAGAGCGAGCTGGCCGGGCGGATGCTCCCCGACCACCCCGACAAGGCCGCCCAGCAGGTCGCGGACATCGAACAGGTCAGCCGTCAGGCCCTGGTGGACGTGCGCGAGGCCGTCACCGGCTATCGGCGGCTCACCCTCGCCGGACAGCTCGCAGGGGCCCGCACGGCCCTCACCGCCGCCGGCATCGACGCCGACGTCCCCCTGGAGGCACCCGGCGGCGACGCCGCGCCCGACGAGGAGCGGGAGGCCGCGCTCGCCTGGGCGCTGCGCGAGGCGGTCACCAACGTCGTACGGCACAGCGGCGCCCGGCGCTGCGCGGTCACGCTGACCCGCCACCAGACCCTCGCCGGGCCCTTCCTGGAACTCGCGGTCGAGGACGACGGGGTGGGCCCGGGGGAGGACGGCGTGGGCCTCCCGCCCGGCAGCGGACCCGGCAGGCAGGGCAACGGCCTGACGGGGCTCACGGAGCGCCTTGAGGCGGTCGGCGGGGTCCTCGACGTGTCGTCCGGGGGCGGGGCCGGGGCGGGAGCGGTGTTCGGCGGGCGGCGGTGGCACGGCGGTGACCGGCCCGGGTTCCGGCTCGCGGCGCGCGTACCGCTGGTCGCGGGCCCCCAGGAGGGCGTCGCGCCCACCGCCCTAGGATCATCCGCATGAGCGGTACGGACGGGCCTGTGAGGGCCACTGGGGCAGCGGGCGGGACCGGGGCGGACGGCGGCACGGGGCCCGCCCCCGGGACGGCGTCGGCGCCCGGCACGGGGCCCGCCCCCGGCACCCCCGCCCCCGACCGCCCCATCCGCGTGCTCCTCGCCGAGGACCAGTCGATGGTCCGCGAGGCGCTCGCCGCGCTGCTCGGCCTGGAGCCGGACATCGAGGTCGTCGCGCAGGCCGCCCGCGGCGACGAGGTCCTCGCCGCCGCCCTGGCGGGGGACGTGGACGTGGCGCTCCTGGACATCGAGATGCCGGGCCGCACCGGCATCGAGGCGGCGGCGGAGCTGCGCGGGGCCCTGCCGGAGCTGAAGGTCGTCGTGCTCACCACCTTCGGGCGGCCCGGCTATCTGCGCAGCGCCATGGAGGCCGGGGCCGTCGCCTTCCTGGTCAAGGACGCGCCCGCGTCCCAACTCGCCGACGCCGTGCGCCGGGTCCTGGCGGGGGAGCGCGTCATCGACCCCACCCTGGCCGCCGCCGCCCTGGCCGAGGGCGCCAACCCGCTGACGGCACGCGAGCGCGAGATCCTGCGCGCCGCGGCCGACGGCGCCACGAACGCCGAGCTGGCCGCCGCCCTGCACCTCTCCCAGGGCACCGTCCGCAACTACCTGTCGACGGCCATCCAGAAGCTGGCGGCCCGCAACCGCGCGGAGGCGGTCGGCATCGCCCGCGAGAAGGGCTGGCTCTGAGCGGTCGGCGGAGGGGCGGTCGGCGGAAGGCCGGTCGGCCGGGGGGCGGTCGGTCGAGGGGCGGTCGGTCGAGGGCGGCCGGTCGAGGGGCGGCCCGTCGAGCAGCGGTCAGTTGAGCCGCGCCCGCGCCGCGCTCGCCTGCCTGCGCACCCGGTCCGCCGCCTCCGCGTCGTCGGCGGCGAGGGCCTCGGCGTACGCGTCGAGTTCGGCGGCGCCGGTGCGGAAGTCGCCGAGCCGGACGAGGAGCTGGGCCCGGTCGTAGTGCAGCCGGTTCTCGTGCGCGGGCAGGAGCAGGGCGAGTTCGACGGCCCACAGGGCGACGTCGGCGCGCTCGGGGCGGGTGGCGGCCCAGGCGCGGATGTTGTTGAGGACGCGCCGCACGATGTCCAGGGCACCGGCGGGCCGCAGCATCGCGGGGTCGAGCGGCGCCCCGGTGGCCCCGGCGACCATCAGCTGCGCGTCCAGGGCGCTCAGGACCCGTCCGCCGTCGAAGGGATTGGCCAGTACGCATCTCTCGTACGCGTCGTGCGGACCGAAGCCGACGACGAAGTGGCCGGGCAGGGCGACGCCGTGGACGGGCGCCCCGGCGCGCCGGGCGACCTCGATCCAGACGACGGAGAGCAGGATCGGCAGGCCGCGCCCGCGCCGCAGGACCTGGTGGAGCAGGGACGAATCCAGGCGCTGGTAGTCGCCGGGGCGCCCGCCGAACCCGCAGCGCACGCCGAGGAGTTCGGCGACGGCGGCCGCCCACGCGCGCGGGCAGCAGGGGCCGGCGGGCAGCAGGGCCGCGAGCCGGTCAAGACGCCGCCGTGCCGCCGCCATGCCCCGCGCGTCGAGGGCGGGGTCCGCCTCCGTGCCGATCAGCAGGCACAGCCGCGCGAGGTCGGGCCGCTCGGCCCTGGCCTCGGCCGCGAAGGCCCGGCGCCACGGTGTGGTCCGTGCGGGTCGGGGGTGCATACGTCCGTGGTGCCCGTCCGGACCGATCGCTACCGGTCGATGCCCGGGCCAAGCACTTCGCCTACAGGGACCGCCTACGGTCATCGCATACGAACACCGCGCGCACCCCCGGCCCTTCTGGCCCGGCTCCGCGCCCGCCCCGCCCTCCAGGGCGGCTGCGCCCGCCCCGCCCCTCAGTTCAGCTTCGCCCGCGCCGCCCGCGCCTCCAGGCGCACCCGCTCCGCCGTCGTCGGCTCGATCGACGCCACCACCTCGGCGTACTCGTCCAGTCCCCGCGCACCCGCCAGGAAGTCGCCGCGCTCGACCAGCAGATGGGCGCGTTCGTAGCGCAGCCGGGCCGGGTGCGAGGGCAGCAGCAGGGACAGCTCGAGGGCCCACAGCGCCACGTGGGAGCGCTCGGAGCGGGCCGCGGCCCAGGCGCGGATGTTGTTGAGGATGCGCAGCATGATGTTCAGGGGGTCGGCCGCCGACAGGAGCGAGGGGTTCAGCCTGCCGCCCGACGCCTGCGCCACCAGCTGCTCGGCGTCCTCGGTGGACAGCAGCCGGCCGCCGTTGAACGGGTCGGCGAGCACCTGCTCCGGCTTGCCGTAGGCGTCGGGGGAGCCGAAGCCGACGACGAAATGGCCGGGCAGCGCCACGCCGTACACCGGCGCCCCGGCGCGCCTTGCAACCTCGATCCAGACGACGGAGAGCAGGATCGGCAGGCCCCGCCTGCGCCGCAGGACCTGGTGGAGCAGGGACGACTCCAGGCGCTGGTAGTCCGGCGGGGTGCCGTGGAACCCGTGCTGTCCGCCGAGGAGTTCGGCCGCCGCCGTCGCCCATTCGCGTGGCCCGCCGGGGCGAAAGGGCAGCTGTCCGGCGAGCTTGTCCAGCTCGATCTGCGCCGCGTCGATGCCCGCCTCGTCCAGCTCCGGGTCCGCCTCCCCGCTGAGCAGCAGGCACAACAGGGACAGGTCGGGCCGCTCGGACCTGGCCTCGTCGGCGAACCTGCGCCGCCATTCACTGGACTTCGCGGGCTGTGCGCGCATCCGTGCCTCTGTCGTTTCTGTCTGGCACCGGTGGGATTCTCCGGTCGGGTTCATCCGTGGTGCGGTTGCCGGTGGTGCGGTCGCCGGGGCGCCGAGGTCGGGCGGTGCCCCTGGGGCCTGTGGTGGTGCGGTCGTGCGGTGTCCCCCGTCGCGTTGCCGGTGAGGCAAATTCCCGGGGGACCTTAGCCGTAAGCGTCGGGTCCACCGGTGACTGGCCATATCGCACCGCTCATGCCCGCGCCCGCCGCCCGCACTCTCCGTCGTCCGGACCGACCGCGTCTTGGTCGTTTCCGTCACTCAGGACAGCTCACGCGCGCACCGCCCGTCACGACCCGGGCGGCCTCCCGGCCCCGTACCTCCCGTCACCCTTCCGGGTCACCCCCTCGACGGATCCCCGCGGTGGCTCACTGTCCTACGCCACCACCCGGACCGCCCCCTTCCGGTTCTCGGTAGTGGTGATAGTGGTGGTGGGTCGCGAAGCCCATCCCGTCGTAGAGGGCCCGCGCGCCGCCGTTGTCCTGCTCCACCTGGAGCCACGCGGCCGACGCGCCCTCCGTGAGCGCCCGGCGCGCGAGGGCCGCCATCACGGCCGTCGCCAGGCCCTCGCGCCGCCGCGCCGGATCCACCTCGACCGCCATGAACCCGGCCCACCGCCCGTCCACCACGCACCGCCCGATCGCCGCGGGCGGCCCCTCGCCGCCGGGCACGGTCGCGAACCACACCGAAGGGCCGCTGCCGAGCACGTGCAGGACCTGCGGCCCGACCTCCCCGGACCGCTGGTAGCGGCCGAGCCAGTCCGCGTCCACGGACCGCGAGAGCGCCACGTGCCCGGTCTCCGCGTCGAGGTCCCCGACCGGCGCGAGCGCGCCCACCCGCAGCTCGGCGCTCACCTCCCGCTCCCAGCCCCGCTCGGCGAGCTCGGCGCACAGCCGCTCCTGCGTGCCCGCGCCCCCGGTCGCGGTCTGCACGTAGGCGGGCAGCCCCCGGTCGGCGTACCAGCGCCGCACGGCACCGAGCGCCTCGTCGAGCGGGCGCCCCGGATCCCCCAGCGGCAGCACGGAGTTGGCGCGCCGCGTGAATCCCGCCCGGCGCCCGGCCCCCGCGCCGTCGGCGCGCACCTCCTGCACCGCGGCCCGCAGCTCCCAGTCGCCGAGCCGCTCGCTCTCCACCGGCTGCCAGGCCCGCGCCGCGACCCGCGCCAGCTCCTCGTACGTGGCCGCGGGGCCGCGCCTGCGGGCGGGAGCGGCGGGCACGGTCTTGCCCGCGACCAGCGTCCGCTGCTCGATCCGGACGATTTCCCCGTCCCGGCGTGTGATCACCAGCACACCGTCATTCCACGATGTGAGAACACCCACCGTGTCGGTGAACTCCTGTGGCGGTGCACCACCTTCGACCAGGCGTCGGACAGAGACACGTTTGCCCACGTCAGATGGGGTGATTCGGACCTCTAGCCGTCCGCCGGCGGTGAATTCCACAGCTCTGTACGCCCCTCCTGTTCGGATCATGCCCGGGAACGGAGATACTAGGTGCGGGCATCGACGACGCCGCGCTCCCGCGCGCCAGGCGAGCGGAGCCTGAGGACGGCCCGCCAACGCCCGTATCGAGGAGGAACGACAGCGTGACCTACGTCATCGCGCAGCCTTGTGTCGACGTCAAGGACAAGGCGTGCATCGAGGAGTGCCCGGTCGACTGCATTTACGAGGGCAAGCGGTCCTTGTACATCCACCCGGACGAATGCGTCGACTGTGGAGCCTGCGAACCGGTCTGCCCGGTCGAGGCGATCTTCTACGAAGACGACACTCCTGAAGAGTGGCAGGACTACTACAAGGCGAACGTCGAGTTCTTCGACGACCTCGGCTCGCCCGGTGGTGCCAGCAAGCTCGGCCTGATCGAGCGCGACCACGCCTTCATCGCCGCGCTGCCGCCGCAGAACCAGTAAGCGGCCGCCGAAGCGCCGCCCCGGTCCCGTACGGCTCATTCCGCTGTACGGGACCGGGGCGTTTGTCGAACTACACACCTGGAGCCCGTCCGTGTCTGGAGCCACCGACCGCCCGTCCGGCACCCGTGGAGCGTCGCCGCGCGACCGCCTCCCCGACTTCCCCTGGGACAAGCTGGAGCCCTACAAGGCGACGGCGGCCGCCCACCCCGACGGCATCGTCGACCTGTCCGTGGGCACCCCGGTCGACCCCGTGCCCGAGCTGATCCAGAAGGCGCTGATCGACGCCGCCGACTCGCCGGGCTACCCCACCGTGTGGGGCACCGCGGAGCTGCGCGACGCCCTCACCGGCTGGTGCGGGCGCCGCCTCGGCGCGCGCGGCGTCACGCACCGGAACGTGCTCCCGATCGTCGGCTCCAAGGAGCTGGTGGCCTGGCTCCCGACCCAGCTCGGCCTCGGCCCGGGGGACAAGGTCGCCTACCCGCGGCTCGCCTACCCGACGTACGAGGTGGGCGCCCGTCTGGCCCGCGCGGAGTACGTCACGTACGACACGGAGGCGCTCGCGGCGGACCCCGCGGGCTCGGGCCTCGACCCGGCGGGCCTCAAGCTGCTCTGGCTCAACTCGCCCTCGAACCCGACCGGTCGTGTCCTGTCAAAGGACGAACTGACGCGCGTCGTGGCGTGGGCGCGCGGCCACGGAGTGCTGGTGGCGAGCGACGAGTGCTACCTGGAGCTGGGCTGGGAGGCGGAGCCGACGTCGGTCCTGCACCCGGACGTGTGCGGCGGCTCCTACGAGGGCCTCGTCGCGGTGCACTCGCTGTCCAAGCGCTCGAACCTCGCCGGGTACCGGGCGGCGTTCCTGGCCGGTGACGCCGACGTGCTCGGCGACCTGCTCCAGATCCGCAAGCACGGCGGGATGATGACCTCCGCCCCGACGCAGGCGGCCGCGGTGGCCGCCCTCGGCGACGACACGCACGTCCAGGAGCAGCGCGAGCGGTACGCCGCCCGCCGCACGGCTCTGCGCGACGCCCTCCTCGGCCACGGCTTCCGCATCGAGCACAGCGAGGCGAGCCTGTACCTGTGGGCCACCCGCGACGAGTCGTGCTGGGACACGGTCGCCCACCTCGCCTCCCTGGGCATCCTGGTGGCTCCCGGCGACTTCTACGGCGAGGCCGGGCGGAACTTCGTCCGGGTCGCCATGACGGCGACGGACGAGCGGGTGGCGGCGGCGGTGTCGCGCCTGCGGTGAGCCGGGTCCCGGCGTTGCCGGGGCGCGCACGACGCGACGAAGGGGTGCGGGAGGCGCTGGGCCTCCCGCACCCTTCGGCGTACGCGGGCGGGGGGTGCGTACGCGGGTGGATCGGTCGTGTGCCCGCGGCGGGGTCAGCCGAGGGGCAGGCCCTTGAGCGGCAGCTGGTCGGTCGGGGCGCCCTTGCCGAGCGCGTCGGTGGGCAGGCCGCCCTGGGTGGCCGTGCCCGCGGTGTCGCCGACGACGTCACCGGCGGATCCGGCGAGGTCGCCGCCGACCTGCTGGGCGGCAGGGGCCGTGGTCCGCACGCTCTTGCCGAGGGCCTGGCCCGCGGTGGGAACGGCCTTCTTCACGGCCTTGCTTCCGGCCTGCCCCGCCAGGTCGGTGACGTTCCGAGACGCGTCGTCGACGGCGTCACCCAGGTTCGCGCCGTCCAGGGCGGTGACCCCGCCGAGTGCGGGGGCGGCCGGGAGCTCGGCGGCGCTGGCGGAGCCGGCCGCACCGACCACGGGTGCCGCTGCCGCAACGAGCAGCGCGGCACGGGCGATCCGACGGGTCAGGGGGAGGGACATGATGCTCCTTCAGAACGGAGAGAACGTGTGAGGTGCCCGGCCGATCCGCACTGCGGGGCGCGGTGCGGACTGCGGCGCTCGGACGCAGTGACTACCGCTCGAAGGTCCCGAAGGTTGCGGTGCGCCAACGTAAAGAGTTGGCAATGCGTCGCATAATCGGGTCCGGATAAAATCGGGCAAACAGCGTTCGCTTCTGAAGGCTTGAACCCCGTAAAGCCCTTTGTTCCCAAGGGCTTTGCGACATGCGCGAAGGGTCGCGCGAACATCCGCCACCGGTGTCACCGCGCGGCGACCGCCATGCCCCCTTCGGGTGATCGGCCGCACTATTGCCCAGTGACGATTCGGACCTCACCGGCGGGCCCGGAGCCCGTGCCGACCCCGCCGGATGCGCCGCCGGAGTCATGCGCGGCACCGTCGGACCCGGTATTTTGCCTCACTTCGGACTTCTGCGGACCGGCCTCCGCCTTTCGCCATCCATGCCCGGAATCCGCAGAATCCACAGAATCCCCGGAATTCGCAGCGGAATCCACAGAATCCCCGGTGGACGGCGTGTACGTGCCGTAACCGTCGCTCCGGGCCCGCCACTCACGGCCCGCGTACGAGACCCGCTCGATGCGCAGCGCGGAGGCGTGGGCCACGGCCCAGTGGGCCAGCTCCCAGCCGCGCCGCGCGGCACCGCCGCCCGCGGCGACCGCGTCCGGCACCGGCACGCGGACCACGCCGCCGCCCGCCGCGTCGCCCTTCGGCCGGATGCGCTCGGCCCGGCCGCGCTCGGGCAGGACCTCCGCCCCGAAGTCCCGCACCAGTGCCCGGCGCACCCGCTCCGGTCCGCCGGGATCCGTGCCGGGCCGCCCCTCGCAGGTGAGGGTGGCGGGCGCCCGGCCCGTGAGGGCGGCGGCGAGCAGGACGGCGTCCGGCTCGTGCTTGGCGTACGCCTGCGGGAAGCCGCTGCGCTGGACCCGCTGCGCGGCCACCGTCAGGGGCAGCCGCGAATAGCCCGGCACCTCCGCCAGGCGGGCGTAGAACCGCCCGGCCGCGTACACCGGGTCCATGATCTGCCGCCGGGTGCCCCAGCCCTGTGAGGGCCGCTGCTGGAACAGGCCCAGCGAATCGCGGTCGCCGTGGCGGATGTTGTGCAGGCCGGACTCCTGCAGCGCGGTCGCGAGGGCGATCGTCACGGCGCGCTCCGGCATCCCGCGCCGGGTGCCGACGGCCGCGACCGTCGAGGCGTGCACGGCCTGCTCCGCGCTCAGTTCGTACGTGGCCCCGTCGCCGTCGCCCGACACCACCGCGCACCGGGGCCCCGGCTCCCCGGACACGTACTGCATGACCCCGTAGCCCACGACCGCGAGCAGGACGGCCACGGCCACCCCGACGCGCGGGAGGCGGCCGCGCCGAGCGGAGGCGGCGGTTCCGGACACGGGCCCCAAGGTACTGGAGCGGACGGGCCCGGGCGGCCCCGGGCGGGTGTCCCCGCGCGGAGAGTTAGGGTCGAAGCCATGGACCGGACGCCAGCTCACACCGCCGCTCAGCCCGCCACGGCAGGCGCGGCCCCGCTCGACCTCACGCTCGACGCCGCCGCGCTGACCGCCGCGCTCGTCGACTTCCCGTCGCCGAGCGGCGAGGAGAAGGCGCTCGCCGACGCCATCGAGACGGCCCTGCGCGCCCTGCCGCACCTGACGGTCGACCGGTTCGGGAACAACGTGGTGGCCCGCACGCACCTGGGCCACGCCGAGCGCGTGGTCCTCGCGGGCCACATCGACACCGTGCCGATCGCGGGCAACGTCCCCTCGCGCCTGGACGAGGACGGCATGCTGTGGGGCTGCGGCACCTGCGACATGAAGGCGGGCGTCGCGGTGCAGCTGCGCATCGCGCAGACGGTCACCGAGCCGAACCGCGACCTCACCTTCGTCTTCTACGACAACGAAGAGGTCGCCGCCCACCTCAACGGCCTGGGGAAGGTCGCCGAGGCCCACCCCGACTGGCTGGCGGGCGACTTCGCGGTCCTCCTCGAACCCACCGACAGCCAGGTCGAGGGCGGCTGCCAGGGCACCCTGCGCGTCTTCCTGAAGACCAAGGGCGAGCGGGCGCACTCCGCGCGCGCGTGGATGGGCTCCAACGCGATCCACGCCGCGACGCCGATCCTGCAGCGGCTGTCCGCGTACGAGCCGCGCAAGCCCGTCGTCGACGGACTCCAGTACCACGAGGGCCTGAACGCGGTCCGCATCGAGGGCGGCGTCGCCACCAACGTCATCCCCGACGAGTGCACCGTCGTCGTCAACTTCCGCTACGCGCCCGACCGCACCCCCGAGGAGGCCGAGGCCTTCGTGCGCGCGTACTTCGCCGACTGCGGCATCGACGAGTTCATCGTCGACGACCACTCCCCGGCCGCCCGGCCCGGCCTCACGCACCCCGTGGCGGCGGCGTTCATGGCGTCGGTCGGCGGCGAGGCGCGGCCCAAGTTCGGCTGGACGGACGTCGCCCGCTTCAGCGCGTTCGGCGTGCCCGCGGTCAACTACAGCCCCGGCAACCCGATCCTCGCCCACAAGGTCGACGAGCGCGTCCGGGCGTCCGAGATCCCGCTTGCCGAGGAGCGGCTGCGGGCCTGGCTCACCGGCTGACCGGCCCCGCGGCCTGACGCGGCCTGTCGACTTCTGGAGTTACGCCCCGCGTAACGCCCGTAGACCTACGCTGAAGTGGCACAACGAACGAGTTGAGCGCGGCCGTGCGGGTGGGCCGGGGTCGACCGGCAGTGGAAGGGGATGTTCATGGGCAGTCCGGAAGCACAGGGTCCGCCGGAGGAGCAGCACCTGGGTCCTGTGGTGCGGCGGCGCGATCAGATCACGCCCGGCACCACCGACCAGCGCCTCCTCGACACCGAGGGCGACACCGAGTGGGTGCACACCGACCCCTGGCGGGTCATGCGCATCCAGTCCGAGTTCGTCGAGGGCTTCGGCGCGCTCGCCGAACTCCCCAGCGCCATCAGCGTCTTCGGCTCCGCCCGGACCAAGCCGGGCACCGCCGAGTACGAGGCCGGGGTGCGGATCGGCAAGGCGCTCGTCGACGCGGGCTTCGCCGTCATCACCGGCGGTGGGCCCGGCGCCATGGAGGCTGCCAACAAGGGGGCCCGCGAGGCCAACGGCATCTCCGTCGGGCTCGGCATCGAGCTGCCCTTCGAGCAGGGGCTCAACCCCCACGTCGACATCGGCGTCAACTTCCGCTACTTCTTCGTCCGCAAGACCATGTTCGTGAAGTACGCCCAGGGGTTCGTCGTCCTGCCCGGCGGGCTCGGCACCCTCGACGAGCTCTTCGAGGCCCTCACCCTCGTCCAGACCCGCAAGGTCACCCGCTTCCCCATCGTCCTCTTCGGCACCGCCTACTGGGGCGGCCTCGTCGACTGGCTCCGCGACACCGTGGTCGCCCAGGGCAAGGCCTCCGAGAAGGACCTCCTCCTCTTCCACGTCACGGACGAGGTGGAGGAGGCGGTGGCGCTGGTGACGAAGGAAGTGGGCCGGTAGGGCGTTGCCCTCGCGGGTGCGCCCCAGTCCCGCCCCTTCCCGGCTGTGACACTGTGCGGCTCCGCCGCGTGGGGGGCTCTGCCCCAGACCCCGCTCCTCAAACGCCGGAGGGGCTGAAATACAGCAGCACATCATCTAGCCCGTCCGGCGATTGAGGACGAGGCGCGGAGCGCCGATAGCGGGGGTCCGGGGGCGCAGCCCCCGGTTTCGGGAAGGGGCGGGATTGGGGAATGCCCCGCAGGGCCTACGCCAGCCCCCGCCGGGCCACCGCTGGAGGCCTGTGGCCAGCGATCGTGGCGACCATGTCGACGACCTGCCGCGTCTCGGCGACCTCGTGGACGCGATACACCTGCGCCCCCAGCCACGCGGACACAGCGGTCGTGGCCAACGTCCCCACCACCCGCTCCTTGAGCGGAGTGTCCAACGTCTCCCCGACGAAGTCCTTGTTGGAGAGGGAGACGAGCACGGGCCACCCGGTGTCCACGAGCTCCCCGAGCCGCCGCGTGGCCTCCAGCGAGTGCCGCGTGTTCTTCCCGAAGTCGTGCCCGGGATCGATGAGCACGGACTCCCGCGGCACCCCGAGCTCGACGGCCCGCTCGGCGAGCCCGACGGTCACACGGAGGATGTCGGCGACGACGTCGTCGTACTGGACGCGATGGGGCCGCGTACGCGGCTCGGCGCCACCGGCGTGGGTGCACACGAGCCCCACCCCGTACCGCGCGGCGACCTCGGCGAGCTTGGGATCGACCCCGCCCCACGCGTCGTTGAGCAGATCGGCCCCGACGTCGCAGACGGCCTCGCCGACCTCGTGCCGCCAGGTGTCGACGCTGATGACGACGTCGGGGAAGCGCCGCCGCACCTCGGCGACGAAGCCGACGGTCCGCCGCGCCTCCTCCTCGGCGGTGACCTCCTCGCCGGGCCCGGCCTTGACCCCGCCGATGTCGATGATCGCGGCGCCTTCGGCGACGGCCTGCTCCACGCGCGCGAGGGCGGGTTCGTCGTGGAACGTGGCCCCCTGGTCGTAGAAGGAGTCCGGGGTCCGGTTCACGATCGCCATGATCACCGGCTCGTGCGCGTCGAACTCGCGCCTGCCCAGCCTGAGCATCCCCTGTGAGCCTCCTTGTCGTTCCTCTGTCCGGCCACGCGGTCCGGCCGCCTGCGACCTTAACTGTCACACCCGCATGGCACGATCGGAGCCAGACAGTTTCCGTGTCGGCCGCGGTGCGGCCGGCATCCGAGCGTGGGGACCGCAGAGATGGTCATGTTCCTGTTCCTGGTCATCGCCCTCGTCGTCGTGGTGGGCGCGGTGACCTTGGCGGTCCTCGGCGGCGGGGAGAGCGGCGCGCTGCCCGAGGCGCCGCCGGAGCGGCTGACCGACCCGCTGCCGCCGGACCGCCCGCTGCGCCGCGCGGACGTGGAGGCGGTGCGCTTCCCGATGACGGTCCGCGGCTATCGGATGGTGGACGTGGACGAGTGCCTGGACCGGCTCGCCGCCGAGCTGGCGGAGCGGGACGCCCGCATCGCCGAGCTGGAGTCAGCGCTCGCGGGCGCCCAGGCGACGGCGGTCGGCGGGCCCGGCCTGTTCAAGAAGTACGACGCGGCACAGCGCGGGCAGGAGCGGCACGGCGCCCCCGCGCCGGCGGACGAGCGACCGGAGGACGGCAGATGAGCGGCGGGGCGATCCCGGGCCCGGACGGCGGCCTGCGCTGCCCCTGGGGCCTGTCCACCGAGGACTACGTGGCGTACCACGACGAGGAGTGGGGCCGCCCGGTGCACGGCGACGACGCCCTGTTCGAGCGCGTGTCCCTGGAGGCGTTCCAGTCGGGCCTGTCGTGGATCACGATCCTGCGCCGTCGCGAGGGCTTCCGCGCCGCGTTCTCCGGCTTCAAGATCGCCGCAGTCGCGGAGTTCGGGGACGCGGACCGGGAGCGGCTGCTCGCCGACGCGGGCATCATCCGCAACCGCGCGAAGGTGGACGCGACGCTCTCCAACGCGCGCGTGCTCGCCGACTGGTCCGCCGGTGAACTGGACGAGCTGATCTGGTCGTTCGCCCCGGACCCGGCCGGGCGCCCGGCGCCGCGGACCCTCGCGGACGTGCCCGCGGTCACGGACGCGTCGACGGCCCTGTCCAAGGCGCTGAAGAAGCGCGGCCTGCGCTTCGTCGGACCCACCACGGCGTATGCCCTGATGCAGGCCTGCGGCCTGGTGAACGACCACCTCGCGGACTGTGTGGCCCGCGAGGCGGGCGGGGCCTGAGGCCCCGGGTCGCTCAGCGGCCGAGGTACGCGGGCTTCGCCTTGTCCAGGAACGCCTTCACCGCGATGGTGTGGTCCTCGGAGGCGCCCGCCCGGGTCTGCAGCTCGTCCTCCTTGTCGAGGGCCTGGTCCAGGGTGTGCCCGGCGGCGTAGGCGAGCGACTCCTTGATCGCCGCGTATGCCAGGGTCGGGCCCTCGGCCAGCGCGCGGGCCGTCTTGAGGGCGGTCTCCGCGAGCTCGGCTGCGGGCACGACCTGGTTGGCGATCCCCAGGTCGTACGCCTCCTGTGCCTTGATGCCGCGCGGGAAGAGCAGCAGGTCGGCGGCGCGGCCCGGGCCGATGAGGCGCGAGAGGGTCCAGGAGACGCCGGAGTCGGCGGTCAGCGCGACGCCCGCGAAGGACGTGTTGAACGACGCCGTGTCCGCGACGATCCGGTAGTCGGCGGCGAGGGCGAAGCCGAAGCCCGCGCCGGCCGCGACGCCGTTGACCCCGGCGACGACCGGCTTCGGCATCCCGGTCAGGGCCCGCACGATCGGGTTGTAGTGCTCACGCACGGTGCTCATGGTCTGCCCGGAGCCGGTCTCGCGGTCCTGCTGCAGCAGGCCGACGTGCTCCTTGAGGTCCTGGCCCACGCAGAAGGCGCGTCCGGTGGCGGTGAGCAGCACCGCGCGCACGGCGGGGTCCGCCGCGGCCGAGCGCGCCGCCTCCCGGAGGGCGACCTTGGCCTCGACGTTCATCGCGTTCATCGCGTCGGGGCGGTTCAGCGTGATCGTCGCGAGCCCGTCGCTCACCTCGTAGAGCACGGTGTCGGCCATGGTGGGTCCCCTCCGCTGTCCTGTGTGGTCCGCTGTGGTGGTCCGCTGCCCGGTGGGCTTCGGGCCCAGCATGACCTAGATCATCGGCCCTCGGTACGCCGTCGCCGATGTGACCTGCGTCAAAGTGCGCGGGGCGGGAGAAGCGTGTGGGGCGGCGAAGTATTGCAGTCACATCGCCGAATTGAGTGGTTTTGCGGACGCGCGTTGCGCAAGCGATGCCGACTGATGTTGGTCATCGGGTCCCGCGATGCGGGATAATGACCTGGAAGCAATGTGTTCGATGCCGCTGACACCTGGGTTGTCGGCTGCGACAAGCTGGTTTCAGGAAGGGGAACGAGCATGGCGGCCATGAAGCCGCGGACGGGCGACGGCCCGCTCGAGGTGACCAAGGAGGGGCGGGGCATCGTCATGCGCGTTCCGCTCGAAGGCGGCGGTCGACTTGTCGTCGAACTGACCCCCGACGAGGCCGACGCCCTCGGCGACGCCCTGAAAAAGGTTGTCGGCTGACGCGAAAGCGCCCACAGGGTTCACCGTTTTTTTGCACTGCCCCGGCATCGTACGACGAGCCGGGGCAGCGCTGTGTACGGGGGCCGAAGGCATACGTGGGCTTGACGGGCGAGGGGCCCGCGCGGGGTCCGCGGCCTGCGCGGACGTCCGGATTCCGCCGGGGTGAAAGGCCGGAATCACCGGGTCGGCGGGCGGCCCGGGCGCCGAATGCCCGGCGTTCGACGGCACCTGGTGCCTGACGGCGCCTAGCGCTTGACGGCGCAGAGGAGGCCGTCGCCCACCGGGAGCAGCGACGGCACCAGGTCCTGGCTCTCGCGGACGGCCCGCAGCAGCTCACGCAGCCGCAGCACCTCCACGGGCTGCGGCCCCGAGTCCACGGTGCGGCCGTCCGCGAAGACGCCCTCGAAGCAGACCAGGCCGCCCGGACGGAGCAGGCGCAACGATTCAGCGAGGTAGTCGAGGCACTCCGTGCGGTCGCCGTCGCAGAAGACCAGGTCGTAGCCGCCGTCCGCGAGGCGGGGCAGTACGTCGAGGGCGCGCCCGGGGATGAAGCGGGCGCGGTTGCCCGCGAAACCGGCGGCGCGGAAGGCCGTGCGGGCGAACTGCTGGCGCTCCGGCTCCGGATCGACCGTGGTCAGGACGCCGTCGGGGCGCATTCCGTGCAGCAGGTGGATGCCCGACACTCCCGTGCCCGTACCGATCTCGGCGACCGCCTTGGCGTCCACGGTGGCGGCCAGCATGCCGAGCGCGGCGCCGGTGCCGGGGGACACCGAGCGCAGCCCGGCCTCCCGCGCCCGGTCCCGGGCCCAGCGCAGCGCCTCGTCCTCGGCGACAAAGGCGTCGGCGAACGCCCAGCTCGTCTGCCGGTTGCCGGTAATGGCCCTCTCCTGTCCCCGTGGTTGCCTGGCCGTGACTGTATCCGTTGGGGCCGGGAACCCGCAGATGGGACCGTGCGTTTAGAAGGGGTGTGAGGACAGCGGGGGCATAGACATGGATCTGGAACTCAAGTCGGCTCGCGGAGTTTGCGTGAAGCAGACCCGACGGGCCGGGTACGGCAAGAGCCAAGTACCAAATTCACGTAAAAACGCTTATCCGGAGCTAACGGGCGAGGTGGTTATGGTAGGGGCTCCACTGGACACCACCAGAGCCGACAGGGGAGGTGCGGCTGCGCGCGCAGATCGGAGAAGGCCACTCAAGCGCTTTCTCGGACGGGCGGGCAAGCCGAAATCCGTGACCGACACCGCTGACCGTTCCCGCGCCACCGACTCCGCTCAGACCGCGACCTTTGCCGCTGACGCGGAATCGCAGGCGTGGACTCCTCCCACCTGGGAAGAGATCGTCAGCACGCACAGCGGCCGCGTCTACCGCCTCGCCTACCGCCTGACGGGCAACCAGCACGACGCCGAGGACCTCACGCAGGAGGTCTTCGTCCGCGTCTTCCGCTCGCTGTCGACGTACACGCCCGGCACGTTCGAGGGCTGGCTGCACCGCATCACCACGAACCTCTTCCTGGACATGGTGCGCCGCAAGCAGCGCATCCGGTTCGACGCCCTGGGTGACGACGCCGCCGAGCGCCTCCCCAGCCGCGAGCCGTCCCCCCAGCAGGTGTTCAACGACACCCACTTCGACGCGGACGTCCAGCAGGCGCTGGACACCCTCGCGCCCGAGTTCCGCGCCGCCGTCGTCCTGTGCGACATCGAAGGCCTTTCGTACGAGGAGATCGCCGCCACCCTGGGCGTCAAGCTCGGTACGGTCCGCAGCCGTATCCACCGCGGTCGCTCCCAGCTCCGCAAGGCCCTCCAGCACCGTTCCCCCGAGGCCCGCGCCGAGCGCCGCTCGCTGGCCGTGAGCGGAGCCGTGGCGCTGGGAGGAGGGGGCGCGACCGCGTGAGTGGATCACGGTCCAATCCTGCCGAGCGGCATCTCGCCGAGCAGCACCTGGGGGACCGGCTCGCCGCGCTGGTCGACGGTGAGCTCGGTCATGACGCGCGCGAGCGAGTGCTCGCGCATCTCGCGACCTGTCCGAAGTGCAAGGCCGAGGCCGACGCGCAGCGCCGCCTCAAGAACGTCTTCGCGCAGACCGCGGCGCCGCCCCCCAGCGAGAGCTTTCTCGCCCGCCTTCAGAGCCTTCCCGCCGCCGACATCGACGACATCGGTCGGTCCGGGGGCCCGCGCACGCCCGTCGAGGACGGCTTCGCCACCGGGTCGTCGGAGACCACCGGCCTGCCCCAGGGCGGTGTCTTCAGCATCCGCGGGGGAAGACCCGAGCCCTTCGCCGGGTACGACCCTTCGGGCGCCCACGCCGCGGTGCTGCCCAGTGAGCAGCGCGGCTTCCGCATCCATGACGTCGGCCGGCCCGAGGCCGAGCGGTCCGTCTGGCTCGGCCGCCGGTTCGCGTTCGCCGCGGCCGGGGCGGTGTCGCTGGCCGCGATAGCACTCGGCGGGGTCACGATGGGCACGCCCCTGACCGCGGGCGAGCAGCGTGCGGCCGGCGCCGGCGCAGCCAACAGCAACGCCTCGCCGCTGCGTTCCCCGAGCACCGCCAACGCCGCGGTGCCCGACTCCGTGCGGCGTCGCGGCGCCAATCCGCTCTCCGTCCAGGGACCCCGGTCCCCGGCCCTCGCGCCCACCACGGCCGCCGCACCCCTGCTCGCGGGCGGTCGGCTGCGCCCCGGGCACGGGCCGGACACCCCGCAGGTCACGGCCCCGCTCCTGGCCGGGGCGGGCGTCATGTCCCCGCTGGTGCGGGCCGTCGCCGACGAGTCCAGGGACGGCACACCCCAGGGCCTCACCCTGAACGCCACGGTGGACTCCACCCCCAAGGCCACCCCCAGGCCCGACCCGCTCTACGGCAGGCAGTACCACTGACGGCCCACCACCCCCCTTCGCCGACGTGAGCTGCACGTCGGCGAAGCAGACCTGGTTGAATCCTCGGTGGGCCGTGCCCGCCGGGGACTCGGCGGACCCGGCGACAAGCACGTAATCGGCGTCCGCCGCGGGCCAGTTGTGGGGAGAGCATGGACGAGCCGAACGTTGGCACTGGGCCTGAGGGACGGGACCGCCTGGCCGGGCCGTCCGGCGAGGTGGCCCCGGGCGGGGAGCTCCGGGACGAGGTGGCCTCCGGCGAGCAGCGTCTGGACGTGGTGGCCCGCGACGTGGCGGCGCATGATGCGGGGCCTCACGACGAGTTGCCTCGGGGCACGGATTCCGCGTCCGGGGACGTCGAGAGCGGCCGGACGGTTCGTGTGGGTGGTGGTGCTGCTGGTGGCGGAGGTGCGGGTACGGCCGGGGCTGCCGGGCCGGAGGCCGACGTGACCTCGGCCGGTGCGACGGCCTCCGCGTCCGCTGACGCCGGTCGTGCTGGTGCTGCGCCTGCTGACCCCGTGCCCGCCCCCGTCGACCGCGCCCCCACCGACCGCCCCCGCCCCCTGCACGACCCCGACCCGTACAGCACACCGCCCTACGGCGAGCCCGGGCCCTGGGCCCCCGCCCCGCCGGTACAGCACCCCGTGGCGACCCCGGCCCAAGGCACCCCCGTCCACGGGACCCAGGGCCACGGGACCCAGGGCCACGGCGCCCCCATACCCGGCGCCCCGGCCGCTGGCGCCCCCGCGCACGGCACACCGCCGCCCGGAGCCGGATCCCCGTACCCCGGAAGCCAGGGACAGAGCGGACCCCAGGGACACGGCCAGCAAGCTCACGGCGCGCCCCTCCACGGCACGCCCGCCCAGGGCACCCCCACGCACGCGGCCGCGCCGCACGGAACCCCTGCCCCCAACCCCCTGCACCAGGGCATGCCCGCGTCCGACGCTCCGGCTCCCGGTACGCCTCAGCCCGCTGCTGCTCAGGGGCACGTGCCGCACACCCGCGGCACGCAGACCCACGGCACGCCCGCGCCCGGCACCCCGCTGGACGCCGCCGTGTCCCAGGGTGCCCCCGTGCCCGGCGCCCCGGCCCCCGGCACCCCCCAGCCCTCCGCAGCCCACGGCCACGTGCCGCACGCCCACGGCACGCAGACCCAGGCCACGCCCGCGTCCGGCACCCCGCTGGACGCCGCCGCGGCCCACGGAGCCCCCGTGCCCGCCACCCCGGCCCCCGGCCCGTACCCCCAAGCCGCCTCGCCCCAGGGCCCCCCGCCGCACGGCGCCCCAACCCACGGCACGCCCCCGCCCGGGGCCGACGCGTTCGCCCAGCCGAATCCCGGGCCGGAGGGCGCCGGAACAGGAGCCGTTGGGCAAGGTGCCGCCGGGGCCGGTGGGCCCTGGCAGCGTTATGACCCCTGGAGTGCGCCGCTGCAGCAGACCGGTGCCGCCGTCGAGACCGAGGGGCAGCGGCGTCGGCGGGGGCGGCGGGTGCTGGTGCTCGGGGCCGCGGTGATCGCGTTGGTCGCGGGTGGGATCGGTGGGGTCGTCGGGGCGCAGTTGGAGCGGGACGGTGGGTTCGGCGGCGACGTGGAGTTGCCGCAGGCCGAGTCCGGGTCGCAGAAGCGGTCCAAGGACAGCGTCGCCGGGATCGCGGCGAGCGCCCTGCCCGGCGTCGTGACGCTGCACGTGCGCGGCGACGACGGCGCGGGCACCGGGACCGGCTTCGTCCTCGACGCCAAGGGCCACATCCTCACCAACAACCACGTGGTCGAGCCCGGCGGTTCCGGCGGCGACATATCGGTCACCTTCAGCGGCGGCGAGACCGCGAGCGCCAAGGTCGTCGGCCGGGACGCGGGCTACGACCTGGCCGTCGTCAAGGTCTCCGGCGTCCGCGGACTCAAGCCGCTGCCCCTCGGCAACTCCGAGAACGTCCAGGTCGGCGACCCCGTCGTGGCCATCGGCGCGCCCTTCGACCTCGCCAACACCGTCACCTCCGGCATCATCAGCGCCAAGGAGCGCCCCATCACGGCGGGCGGCGAGAAGGGTGACGGCAGCGACGTCTCGTACGTCAACGCGCTGCAGACCGACGCGCCCATAAACCCGGGCAACTCCGGCGGACCCCTCGTCGACTCCCGGGCCCGTGTCATCGGCATCAACAGCGCCATCCGCTCCGCGGGCAACGACTCCGGCCCCGACGGCGGCCAGTCCGGCTCCATCGGCCTCGGCTTCGCCATACCCATCAACCAGGGCAAGCGGGTCGCCGAGGAACTCATCAACACCGGCCGGGCCACGCACCCCGTCATCGGCGTCACCATCGACAAGCAGTTCACCGGCGACGGCGCCAGGATCGCGCGCGAGAGCCGGAACGGCGGCCCCGCCGTCAACCGGGGCGGGCCCGGCGCCAAGGCGGGCCTGAAGGCGGGCGACGTGATCACGGCCGTGGACGGCCAGCGCGTGCACTCCGGCGACGAGCTGATCGTCAAGGTCCGCGCCCACCGCCCGAAGGACCGCCTGGAGCTGACCGTCGAGCGCGGCGGCGACGAGCGCAAGGTGACGCTGGTCCTCGGCACGGCGAGCGGGGAGTAGGCAGGGGGCAGCCTGCGGACGGCCTGCGGTCCCACCAGGTCCGGCGCCCAGGCCGCGCCGCACCGCCCCGCGTTGTCCGCGGTGTCGCCCTGCGGCTACCGGACGGACAACCACGGCGGGTACCGTAGACCCGGTCCGGACGGCAAGGAGCTTTCAAGGTGTTCAACGACATTGGCGCACTCGAGATAGTGACGCTGGTCATCCTCGCCGTGCTCATCTTCGGCCCGGACAAGCTGCCGAAGCTCATTCAGGACGTGTCGCGGACCATTCGCAAGATCCGCCAATTCTCCGACAGTGCGAAGCAGGACATACGGAATGAACTGGGCCCGGAATTCAAGGACTTCGAGTTCGAAGACCTGAACCCGAAGAAGTTCATCCGCAAGCAGATGGAGAACGACGACCTCGGTCTGAAGGAAATCCGCAACGGCTTCGACCTGAAGAAGGAAATGGCCGAAGTCGCGGACGCCGTGCACGGGCGCGACAGCGATTCCGGCGACGACTCGGGCAGCCGGGCCACGGGTTCCGCGGGCTCCTCGACGACGTCGGCGAACGGCTCCGGCGGCGGCCGCATCGACATGGAGAAGCGGCCCGAGCCCGGAAAACCGGCGGCAGGCGACCCGCCGCCGTTCGACGCGGACGCCACCTGAGGCGACCCGCCGACGCCTGACGGCACCCGTCGGCCCCCGCGGGCACCGCACGGCGGTCCGGCGGAACCTCGCGCCGCCCCCGGCGCCCGCGTGCGCCGGTGCGTGTCCGAGATGCGCCGCCCGGCGCCCGGTACGGCCTGGTCGGGACGGTCGCGAACACCCCTTCCGCCGACCGGTTCACCGGCATCCGGAATCGGTGTGGCTATCCTGCCTTGTTGTCCGGCGTGAGGACGCCCGAGGGGGGCGGGCCGCTCCGGACCGACGAGAGCGAGGAGGCGGCCGGGTACATGGAGACGACAAGTCGGGTGGGCGCGCAGGCGCCGGCCGCGGATGGTGCCGCGCAAGCGGTGCCCTCCGCCCGGCGTACGGTCGACGGCTACCTGCTGGCGCCCTTCCCCTGGTACGGCCTGGACGAGGCCTTCACGGGACCGCGCTGGCTGATGCAGGTCGGCACCGCCGCGGACGGGGCCGTCGAGCACGGCTCCATCGGTCACGGTGACGAGCCGTCGGTCAGGGCGGAGGGTTCCTTCGGGAACGGCGACAAGGAGCGGTTCGCGGTCGTGGTGACCATCGCCGCCAACCCGGTGCGGCGCAGCGCCGACGGCACCGGCGTCCTGGAGGCGACCTCGGTGTCCTCCGCGGCCTGGCTCGCCGGGGTGGGGCTGCTGTCCTTCACCTGGCCCGGCCAGATGGACCACAGCCTGCGGGACGACTGGCTCGACCAGCAGACGGAGACCGCCTGGGTCCTCGCCGACGACCTGCACGGGTCCGACTGGTCGACCCTCTCCCTGCCCGTGGACGGGGTCCCGACCTCGTTCCACTACCGGGAGTCCGAGTACGGCTGGGTGCTCGCCGGGTCCACCGAGTCAGGGGTGCATCTGGGGGCGTACGGGCGCGGCATGAGCGCGTACGGCCTCGGCTTCTCGGTGATCAAGGACATCGCCGAATACGCGGGGTAGTCCTCCGGACCGGTACAGGGTGTGGGGCGCCGTTCGCCTTGACGGTGCCCCACACTCGCGTGCACGCCGATCGGCGCTTCGCGCCTCGTCCTCAAACGCCGGACGGGCTGGTCATGCCCCCGTCCGGCCTTCGTCAGAACTTGTTCCTGGGCGTGATCCCCAGCGACATCCCCGAGAGCCCTCGCTGGCGGCCGCCCAGCTTGCCCGCGATGGTGCGCAGGGCGCTGCCCGCGGGCGACTCCGGGTCGGTGAGGACGACGGGTTTGCCCTCGTCGCCGCCCTCGCGCAGGCGCACGTCGATCGGGATGGAGCCGAGCACCGGCACGGTCGCGCCCGTGGTCTTCGTCAGGCCCTCCGCGACCTTCTGGCCGCCGCCGGTGCCGAACACGTCGACCATCTCGCCGCAGTGCGGGCAGGGCAGGCCTGACATGTTCTCGACCACGCCGACGATCTTCTGGTGGGTCTGCACGGCGATGGAGCCCGCGCGCTCGGCGACCTCGGCGGCGGCCTGCTGCGGGGTGGTGACGACGAGGATCTCCGCGTTCGGGACGAGCTGCGCGACGGAGATCGCGATGTCGCCCGTGCCCGGCGGCAGGTCCAGGAGCAGCACGTCCAGGTCGCCCCAGAAGACGTCCGCGAGGAACTGCTGGAGCGCGCGGTGCAGCATCGGGCCGCGCCACACGACGGGTGCGTTGCCCGGGGTGAACATGCCGATCGAGATGACCTTCACGCCGTTCGCCGACGGCGGCATGATCATGTTCTCGACCTGGGTGGGGCGCCCCTCGGCGCCCAGCATGCGCGGCACGCTGTGGCCGTAGATGTCCGCGTCCACGACGCCGACCTTGAGGCCGTCGGCGGCCATCGCCGCCGCCAGGTTCACCGTCACGGACGACTTGCCGACGCCGCCCTTGCCGGAGGCGACCGCGTACACCCGGGTCAGCGAGCCGGGCTTGGCGAAGGGCACCTCGCGCTCGGCGGTGCCGCCGCGCAGCGCGGTGGCCAGCTCCTTGCGCTGCTCGTCGCTCATCACGTCCAGGGTCACGTCGACGCGCGTGACGCCCTCGACGGCGGCGACCGCGTCCGTGACGTTCTTCGTGATCGTCTCGCGCATGGGGCAGCCGGAGACCGTCAGATACACGGTGACGGCGACCGCGCCGTCGGCGCCGATCTCCACCGATTTGACCATCCCCAACTCGGTGATGGGTCGCTGGATCTCGGGGTCGTTCACCGTCGCCAGTGCTTCACGCACCGCGTCTTCCGTAGCCATACACCCGATAGTACGGCGGCGCGCAGCGCCATTCCTTAGAAGGGTGGTGGTGGGCGACGGGTGGGCGTACGGCGCGGTAACCGAAGGCGGGAAAGGGCCGTCAGCGGTCGCCTGCATCACGTGACCCAGCGCTCTCGGACGGGAATACCTCGCGCTGCTCCTCCAGCTCCTTGACCAGGTCCTGGAGTTCGGAGCGGATCCAGTCGCGGGTGGCGACCTCGCCGAGGCCGAGGCGCAGCGAGGCGATCTCGCGGGTGAGGTACTCGGTGTCCGCGATGGACCGCTCGTTGCTCTTGCGGTCCTGCTCGTGGGTGACGCGGTCGCGGTCGTCCTGGCGGTTCTGCGCGAGCAGGATCAGCGGGGCGGCGTACGACGCCTGGAGCGACAGCATCAGGGTCAGGAAGATGAACGGGTACTGGTCGAAGCGCAGGCCGGCCGGGGCGGAGACGTTCCAGACGACCCACATGATGATGACGACCGTCATCCAGACGATGAACCGGCCCGTGCCGAGGAACCGCGCGATCCGCTCCGAGAGCCGCCCGAAGGCCTCCGGGTCGTAGTCGGGCAGCAGCTTGCGGCGCGGCGCCCGCGGCTGGTCGAGCCGGAACCGGACGCGCCCCTCCCGCTCCCGCCCGCGCCCGTCCTTGTCGCGCTCCCGCTCCCGCTCAGCTGCCGCCATGCCCGGCCCCCTCCTGGAGGTGGTACTCCGTCTCCCGCCAGTCCTCGGGGAGCATGTGGTCGAGCACGTCGTCGACGGTGACCGCGCCGAGCAGCGAACCGCTCTCGTCGACGACCGGCGCCGACACCATGTCGTACGCGGCGAAGAAGCCCGCCACGACCGGCAGCTCGGCCTCCGGGCGCAGCGGCCGCAGGTCGTCGTCGAGGATCGAGCCGACGAGCGTGTACGGCGGGTCGCGAAGGAGGCGCTGGAAGTGCACCGCGCCCAGGTACTTGCCCGTCGGGGTCTCGTCCGGCGGGCGGCACACGTACACCTGCGCGGCGAGCGCGGGGGAGAGGTCCTCCTGGCGCACCCGCGCGAGGGCGTCGGCGACCGTGGCGTCGGGGCGCAGCACGATCGGCTCGGTCGTCATCAGACCGCCCGCCGTGCGCTCCTCGTACGCCATCAGGCGGCGCACGTCGGCCGCGTCGTCCGGCTGCATCAGGGTGAGTAGGCGCTCCTTGTCGTCCTCCGGCAGCTCGGAGAGGAGGTCGGCGGCGTCGTCCGGGTCCATCGCCTCCAGGACGTCGGCGGCGCGCTCCTCCTTGAGGGCGCCGAGGATCTCGATCTGGTCGTCCTCCGGCAGCTCCTCCAGGACGTCCGCGAGCCGGTCGTCGTCGAGCGCGGCGGCGACCTCCGCACGCCGCTTCGGCGACAGGTGGTGCAGCACGTTGGCGAGGTCGGCGGGGCGCAGCTGCTCGAACGTGGCGAGCAGGCTCTCCGCGCCCTGTCCGTGCTCCTCCAGGGAGAACCCGTCCACGGCCGACCAGTCGACGGTCAGCGTCTCGCCCTTGCGCCGGAAGGCCCCTCCCTTGCCCTTCCGTACGAAGACCCGGTCCGCCTCCCAGTCACGGCGGGCCGGAAGCCGCTGCACGGAGATGTCGAGGACGGTCACCTCCTCACCGCTCTCCACCAGGCGCACCCGGCGGTCCAGCATCTCGCCGAGGATCAGCCGCTCCGTCGGGCGCTGCTCGAAGCGCCGCACGTTCAGGACGCCGGTGGTGATGACCTGGCCCGACTCGATGCCGGTGACCCGGGTGATGGGCAGGAAGATGTGGCGGCGGGTGGCGAGTTCCACGACCAGGCCGAGCAGCCGCGGCGGTCTGCGGCCCACCCGGAGCATGACGACGAGGTCCCGCACCCGGCCGACCTCGTCGCCGTTCGGGTCGAAGACGGCGGTGCCGGCCAGGTGCGAGACGAAGATCCGGGGCGCGCTTGCCGCCATGCGCGGCGCCTCCCTGCTGCTCACTACCGCTGGTCGTATCGAGCGATGTCGCTTTCAGGTGCATTTATACGATCTTTCGTACGCGCCCCAGGCTAGCCCCTGCCTGACGTATCCGCCCTGGTGAGACGTCCGTACGGACTGGCTCCGAGGCGGGTCCGCGACACCGGTACGCTGCGGTACGCCAGGCCGTAGCCGCGCTACGGCCGCCGCCGTAGAGGACGTCCGCACGAGAGGCAGCGCCACCTGTGACTGCGATGCGACAGGCCCGTCGTACCCGAAGGTCGGCGCTGCTGAGCGCGGTGTGCGCGGGGCTCGTGGCGGGCTGCGCCGGTCTTACGGGCTGCGGGGGCGGCGGCGAGGACCCGGACGCGGGCACCAACGGCGTGGGCAAGCTGTCCGCCGCGAAGATCCAGAGCAAGACGCGGCAGGCGGCCAAGGGCGCCGACGCGGTCCGCCTCTCCGGCACCGTCGTCAGCAAGGGCCAGACGTACAAGCTCGACATGCGGCTCAAGGGATCGGGCGGCGAGGGCACGGTGACCGTCAAGGGCGGGACGTTTCAGCTGCTCCGCGTCGGCGAGCACCTGTATCTGAAGGCCGACTCGGGCTTCTGGAAGCACCAGAACGAGGGCGCCGGGGGTGCCGAGGGCAAGGCGGGCGGGGCGGGCGACCAGGCCGCGGCGGCCAAACTCAACGGCAAGTTCGTGAAGGTGCCCGCGGGCGACCCCGCGTACCGGCAGCTCAGCGGCTTCACCGACAAGGACCTGATGCTCGACGGCACCCTCGCCCTGCACGGCAAGCTGTCCAAGGGCGAGCGGTCCGACTCGGGCACGCGGCGCGTCATCAAGATCGCCGGGGACGAGGGCGCGGGCGGCACGCTGGACGTGTCCCTGGAGGGCGCGCCGTATCCGCTGCGGCTCCAGCGGGCGGGCGGCGCGGGCACGCTGCGGCTCACCGAGTGGGGCAAGGAGTTCGTCTTGGAGGAGCCCGGCAAGGACGAGACGGTGGACTACGGCAAGCAGCTGCCCACGCAGTGAGGGCGCGTCAGCGCTTCTGCTTCTTCTTGCGTCGCAGGAGCAGCCGGGGCAGCGCCGCAGGCACGGGCTTGCGGGTCGTCGCGTCCGTCGGCAGGGGGGCCGCCGCGAGGGAGCCGTCGGGCAGGTCCGTGCTCGCCGCGCCCGGCGTGAGCCGCAGCACCCGGCACTCCGCGGCCCAGCGCTCCACCATCCGCTCCCCGTCCGGGGCGTTGAGGCGCTTGCCCTTGAGCTCGGCGACGGCCGCCTCCCAGGCCTCGGAGCGCGGCGCGAGCTCGGTCACCGCCGCGGTCCAGGCGATCACGCGGCCGCCCTTGTCCTTGCTGCGCACGGTCACCTCGGCGCCCGCCCCGTCGACGAGGTCGGGCAGCGGCTGCTCGCCGGGGCCGTCCCCGACGAGGTGGGCCGCGCCGTCGACCCACACGTGCCACAGGGCCCGCACGGGGCCGTCGGGCGCGGCGCCGCGCACCCAGATCAGCCCCGACTTCTTCGTGGCCTCCTCGACGAGGGCGCGGTCGAACAGCGCGTCAGCAGTCATGCGGAGAGCTTAGCGAGGCCCGCAACGCGCCTCAGAGCCAGCCGTTTCGCTTGAGGGTGCGGTGGATCGTGTAGCAGACGGTGCCGATGAGGCCGAGCACCATCGGGTAGCCGAAGCGCCAGTGCAGCTCCGGCATGTGGTCGAAGTTCATGCCGTACACGCCGCACACGGCCGTCGGTACGGCGATGATGGCCGCCCAGGACGTGATCTTGCGCATGTCCTCGTTCTGGGCGACGGCGGCCTGGGCGAGGTTGGCCTGGAGGATGGAGTTGAGGAGTTCGTCGAAGCCGAGGACCTGCTCCTGGACGCGCGCGAGGTGGTCGGCGACGTCGCGGAAGTACTTCTGGATGTCGGGGTCGACGAGCCGCATGGGCCGCTCGCTGAGCAGCTGCATGGGGCGGAGCAGCGGCGACACGGCGCGCTTGAACTCCAGGACCTCGCGCTTGAGCTGGTAGATCCGCCCGGCGTCGACACCGCGCGAGACGCCCTTGCCGGTGGCCGCGAACACCTCGTTCTCGACGTCGTCGATGTCGACCTGCATGGCGTCGGCGACCGCGAGATAGCCGTCGACGACGTGGTCGGCGATGGTGTGCAGGACCGAGGAGGGGCCCTTGGCGAGCAGCTCGGGCTCGTCCTGGAGGCGGCGGCGCAGCGCGCGCAGCGAGCCGTGGCCGCCGTGCCGGACGGTGATGAAGAAGTCCCGGCCGGTGAAGCACATGACCTCGCCGGTCTCGACGACCTCGCTGGTGGCGGTCAGCTCGGCGTGCTCGACGTAGTGGATGGTCTTGAAGACCGTGAAGAGCGTGTCGTCGTAGCGCTCCAGCTTGGGCCGCTGGTGGGCGTGGACGGCGTCCTCCACGGCCAGCGGGTGCAGCCCGAACTCGGCGGCGATCCCGGCGAACTCGGCCTCCGTCGGCTCGTGCAGGCCGATCCAGGCGAAGCCCCCGTCGCGGCGCACCTGGAGCATCGCCTCGTGCGGCGTCAGGGTGTCGTCGCAGGCGACGCGGCGGCCGTCGCGGTAGACGGCGCAGTCGACGACGGCGGAGACGGCGCTGGGGTCGCGGGTGGCGTCGTACGAGCTGTAGGAGGTGTCCTTGCGCTGGGACGGGCGCACGGCGTCACGCAGGTCACGGATCATCGACATGGGCAGGCTCCTTCGACGAAAGGGCCGCCGGCGACGGGTGGAACTGCCCGGAATGGGGACGTCCTGCTGCGGGATCTGGCACGTCCACAAAGCGGGGAGCACCGCACCGTCGCGATGGCAGCAACGCTACTGATGCAGATCAGGTGAAACGCGGTGCTCTTCCGTCGTGCGCGGTACGGGCCGGATGCGGACGCTTCGTCCGGGAGGGGCCGTGCGCGCGGCCGCAGCTACGCTGCTGCGGGACGTTCAGCGGGCGGAAGAGCGAGTGGTACTGCACGGTCGACTTCGATCCACTGCAGCCCCACCTCCTCCGGCCGGTCCCCCGTAGGGGAGGTCCCTGGCGCGTAACGCGCCGTCCTGCGTCCGGGCTTGAAGGCGACGCTTCTGCGTGCTGCCCGGGCCAGCGGCCAACAGTATCAGCCGACCGGCAGCCGAACCCCCGCCTTTACCCATCACTGACGAGTTCTATGCTCGCGTCATGGCTGATGTTCTTGCGCTGGTCGAGGCCCGTCTCCGGAGTGGCCTGGGGGAACCGGACGCACGCGCGGCGGTGACGTTCCTGGGCACGGACCGCATCGAAGTGGTGCGCTTCACGGACGGGGACGTCGTGCGGTACGCCACGCTCGGCATGTCCGCCCACCCGATGACCGACCCCACGGCCGTGCTCGCCGACCCCGTGCAGGGGCCGCGCGCCGAACTGGTGCTCTCCGTGCGCGGCGGGCTCGTCGACACCGACAAGGTGCTCCGCCCGCTGGCCGTGCTCGCCGCGTCGCCGCAGGTGGAAGGCCTCGTGGTCGCGCCGGGCGCCTCCCTGGACGTGGGCGAGCCGCTGTGGCCGGGCGCGCCGTTCACCTCGGTCCTCGTCGCCGAGCCCGGCGGCCTCGTCGAGGACCTGGACCTGGACGCGCCGATGGACCCCGTCCAGTTCCTGCCGCTGCTTCCGATGACGCCCAACGAGGCGGCGTGGAAGCGGGTGCACGGCGCCGGGGCCCTCCAGGAGCGCTGGCTGAACAGCGGCACGGACCTGCGCGATCCCCTGCGCACGTCCGTACCGCTGGACTGAACGTCCGCCTCCGCCGCGTCAGTTGGCGAAGACGGCCACACTGTCCTCCGTCGCGTGCCGGGTCTCCAGCTCCTCGGCTTCGTGCGTGAGCGCGCTCCGGCGGACCCACACCACCACCGCGCCGAGCACCGCCGTGACGGCCGCGACCACGAACGGGATGTGGATGTCGCTCCACTCCTCGATCTTCGGCGCGAAGTAGGGGGCCGCGGCGGCGGCGAACCAGCGTACGAAGTTGTAACCGGCGCTGGCCACGGGCCGGGGCGCGTCCGAGACGCCGAGGGCCAGCTCCGTGTAGACGGTGTTGTTCACGCCGATGAAGGCGCCGGACAGGATCGTGCAGACGACGGCGGCGGTGCGGCTGCCGTACCCGAGCACGAGGACGTCCGCGGCGAGCAGCACCAGCGAACCGCCGAGCACCTTCAGGGAGCCGAACCGCTCCTGGAGCCGGGGCGCGACGAGCACCGAGAACACCGCGAGCAGCACGCCCCAGGCGAAGAACACCGCACCCGACTTGTACGGGGTCATGTTCAGGACGAACGGCGTGAAGGCCAGGACCGTGAAGAACGTGTAGTTGTAGAAGAACGCCGACGCGGCCACCGAGGCGAGGCCGCCGTGGCCGAGGGCCTTGACGGGGTCGAGCAGTGAGGTCTTCCGCGCGGGCTTCGGCTGCTCCTTCAGGAACGCCGTGATGCACAGGAAGCCGACGGCCATCAGGGCGGCGGTGCCGAAGAACGGGTAGCGCCAGCTGGCGTCGCCGAGCAGCGCGCCGAGGAGCGGCCCGCAGGCCATGCCGAGGCCGAGCGCGGACTCGTACAGCAGGATCGCCGCGGCGCTGCCTCCCGCCGCCGCGCCCACGATGACGGCGAGCGCCGTCGACACGAACAGCGCGTTGCCGAGGCCCCAGCCGGCCCGGAACCCGACGAGTTCGCCGACCGAGCCGGACGTACCGGCGAGCGCGGCGAAGACGATCACCAGGGCGAGCCCGGCGAGGAGGGTCTTCTTGCCGCCGATGCGGCTGGAGACGAATCCGGTCACCAGCATCGCCACGGCGGTGATCAGGAAGTACGAGGTGAACAGGAGCGAGACCTGGCTCGGCGTGGCCTGCAGGCCCTGGGCGATGGACGGCAGGATCGGGTCGACGAGGCCGATGCCCATGAACGCCACGACGGACGCGCCCGCCGTGGCCCACACCGCCCTCGGCTGGCGCAGCAGGCCGCCGGCCCCGGCGTCGAAGGGGTCCTCGTGTGCTCCGGCTGTGGGGGTGGTCATCCGCAGCTCCTTCGTGTGCTTCCGGACGTAGATCGTTGACGTATACACATAATAAGTTAGCTGAGCTAACTAATGCAAGCTACATCTAGTTTTGCCTGGTGGTGGGCCCGGGAAAGTAGCGGGCAGTTTCGTGGAGGCGGCCTCCGGACGGGTGATCGTCCTTGACGGGGCGGCGAGGGGGGAGGACCGTTGGGCGCTATGAGGGGCGAACCCAGTTGCCCGAAGTGTGGTGGCCGGGTCAGGGCTCCCGGCCTCTTTGCCGACTCCTGGCAGTGCGATGTGCACGGCACGGTGCACCCGCTGCAGCCCGTGATCCCGCCCAGCGTCGAGGCCCTCCAGGTCGTCGTGCGGCGTGCGCAGGTGCCCGTGTGGATGCCGTGGCCGCTGCCCGTCGGGTGGCTCTTCACCGGGGTCGCCTGCGCCGGGGACGACCGCAGTGGTGGCCGGGCCACCGCCGTCGCCTGCTCCGGGCCCGCGCCGCTCGGCGGGGTCGGGGAACTCGTGCTTGTCGCCGAGGAGTTGGGGGTCGGGCTCGGGGCGCGGTACGCCGGGATCGACGGGCCCGATCCCGGGCCCTCCATGAGCGTCGGCAAGCCCGCCCAGGCCAAGGTGCTTGCCGCCGGGCGGCCCACGGCCATGTGGCACGTGCCGGGTGCGCCCGATGACCGGGCCGTCTTCGCCGGTGAGGCGCGGGGGCTCTGGCTGTGGGCCATCGCCTGGCCCGAGCAGTCCGGGCTCCTCATGTACGACGAGCTCGTCCTCACCGACCTGCGCGACGCCGGTGCCGAGGTCGACCTGGTGCCGTGCGGGGCGCTCTCGCCGCGGCTGCTGATGCCGTAGGGCGCGTGCGCCGTCCTTCGCGGGGCGCCCCAGTCCCACCCCTTCACCGAAACCGGGGCTGCGCCCCTGGGCCCCAGGGGGTGGGTGTCCCCGCCGGGTGGGACGGTCCGCCCCCGATCGGCCTGCGGCCTCGTCCTCAAACGCCGGACGGGCTGAAAACTTCCCCGAGACGGGCTGAAGGCGTACCGGGCAGGCTGTGCGGACCGCCCCAGCCGAAGCAATGGATGGGGGCGGGCGGGCGGGGAGAGCCTGTCCGGCGTTTGAGGACGAGGCGCGGAGCGCCGATACGGGGGTGCCCCCCCCGCAGGGCTGACGGTGCCGGGCCTTGGCCAGGCCGGTGCGAGTTCGGGCGGGTGGGTGGGAGAAAGCCCGTCCGGCGTTTGAGGACGAGGCGCGGAGCGCCGATACGGGGGTGCCCCCCTGCGGGGCTGACGGTGCCGGGCCGTTGGCCAGGCCGGTGCGAGTTCGGGCGGGTGGGTGGGAGAAAGCCCGTCCGGCGATTGAGGACCAGGCGCGGAGCGCCGGATCGGCGGCGCCCCAGGTGGGCGTGGGGGAACGTTAGACTGGAGCGTCCCCCCGGCCGTCCCGAGAAGCGTGGAGCCCTGCGTGCGAATTGATCTGCACACCCACTCCACCGCGTCCGACGGCACGGACACCCCGGCTGAGCTGGTGCGCAACGCCGCCGCGGCCGGCCTGGACGTGGTCGCGCTGACCGACCACGACTCCACCCGCGGCCACGCGGAGGCGATCGCCGCACTCCCGCCCGGCCTCACCCTCGTCACCGGCGCCGAGCTGTCCTGCCGCCTCGACGGCGTCGGGATGCACGTGCTGGCGTACCTCTTCGACCCCGAGGAGCCGGACCTGGCCCGGGAGCGCGAACTCGTCCGCGACGACCGGGTGCCGCGCGCCAAGGCGATGGTCGGCAAGCTCCAGGAGCTCGGCGTCCCCGTCACCTGGGAGCAGGTCGCGCGCATCGCGGGCGAAGGATCCGTCGGCCGCCCGCACGTCGCGGAGGCCCTGGTCGAGCTGGGCGTCGTACCGGACGTCTCGGCCGCCTTCACGCCCGACTGGCTCGCCGCCGGCGGCCGCGCCTACGCCGAGAAGCACGAGCTCGACCCCTTCGACGCGATACGCCTGGTCAAGGCCGCGGGCGGCGTCACCGTCTTCGCGCACCCCGCCGCCGCCCAGCGCGGCAAGGTGGTGCCCGAGTCGGCGATCGCCGAGCTGGCCGCGGCGGGCCTCGACGGCATCGAGGTCGACCACCCCGAACAGCTGGCGTACGCGCCCGAGTCCGGCCCCCGCCTGCGCGGCCTCGCCGCCGACCTCGGGCTGCTCGTCACCGGGTCGAGCGACTACCACGGCACGCGCAAGACGTGCGTGCTCGGGGAGTACACCACCGACCCCGAGATCTACGGCGAGATCACGCGCCGGGCGACGGGAGCGTTCCCGGTGCCGGGCGCGGGCGGAGACCCGTCGGCGTAACGCGCCACCGTCCGCGTCCCGCGCCGCCCCCGTCCCCGTAACGCCCCACCGTCACCGTCACCGTCCGCGGCACGCGCTGCCGTCGTCCGCGGTACGCGTCCCCGGGCCACCGCCCGCTGTTCTGTACGACTCTCCTCTGCAAGGCCATCACTGTGTTCGACGTCGCCGTCTTCGGATCCCTCTTTCTCACCCTTTTTGTCATCATGGACCCCCCTGGGGTCACGCCGATCTTCCTCGCGCTGACCTCGGGCCGCCCCGCCAAGGTCCAGAAGAAGATGGCCTTCCAGGCCGTGTGCGTGGCCTTCGGAGTCATCGCCGTCTTCGGCGTCGTGGGCCAGCAGATCCTCGACTATCTGCACGTCTCCACCCAGGCGTTGATGATCGCGGGCGGTCTGCTGCTGCTCCTGGTCGCGCTCGACCTGCTCACCGGCAAGACCGACGAGCCGCAGCAGACCAAGGACGTCAACGTCGCCCTGGTCCCGCTCGGCATGCCGCTGCTCGCGGGCCCCGGCGCGATCGTGCAGGTGATCCTGGCCGTCCAGCACGCCAGCGGCATGGAGCAGGTCTCCGTGTGGGCGGCGATCCTGGCCATCCACGTGGTGCTGTTCGTGGCGATGCGCTTCTCGCTGCTGATCATCCGCGTCATCAAGGACGGCGGCGTCGTGCTCGTGACGCGGCTCGCCGGAATGATGCTGTCGGCGATCGCCGTGCAGCAGATCATCAACGGCGTCACGCAGGTCATCCGCGGCGGCTGAGCCGTGCGGGTGACCGCGACCCACGCACAGAGCCCTGTACGGCACCGGACGCGCCGGTGTCGTACAGGGCTCTGAAGTGTGTGATGAGGCCGTTCGGCGCCGTTATGAGGCCGAGGCGTCGGCCGGACGGATGTAGAGGCGCTGCCCTATGGCGGCGGCTTGCTGCACGATCCGGTTGACGGAGGCGGCGTCCACGACGGTCGTGTCCACGGCGGTGCCGTCGACGTCGTCGAGTCGCATGATTTCGAAGCGCATGGGCTTCTCCCTTCGTCTGGTGATCCTCCTGAAGGAGAACTGCTGGCTACGTAGGGTGCAACGGCTTGACTCCCTCAAACATTCCCTACGCTAAAGAAAATTTTCGCGAGACTAATGAACGCCGCGTTTCGTGACTGTATCGCGGCTGGTTGTGTTCGTTGAGTGACAGCTACCGGTTGTGCCTGCCGAGTGACGGACGAGACAATGCGTTCCGTATGGACATGGACGAGACCATTGACGAGTTCGGTGAGAGCACGGTCCGTGAGATCGGCGAGATCACCCTCCGGCTTGAGCGCACCAACGGCCTCCTGGAGCGCATGCTCGCCGAGGTCGCGAAGACCCCGTCCACGCACGCGATCTTCGTCGACGCCGGCTATCTGTACGCCGCCGCCGGACGGCTCGCCGCGGGCACCGAGGACCGGCGGGCCTTCGACCTCGACGCGGAGGCGCTCATCGACGCACTGATCGACAAGGCGCGCACGATCTTCGCGGACAGCAGACTGCTGCGCGTGTACTGGTACGACGGCGCGAGACGCCGCATCCACACCTCCGAACAGCAGACGATCGCGGAGCTCCCCGACGTCAAGGTGCGGCTCGGCAACCTCAACGCCAACAACCAGCAGAAGGGCGTCGACTCGCTGATCCGCAGCGACCTGGAGTCCCTGGCACGGCACCGCGCCATCAGCGACGCCGCGCTCATCGGCGGCGACGAGGACCTGGTCTCCGCGGTCGAGGCGGCGCAGGGGTACGGCGCCCGCGTGCACCTCTGGGGCATCGACGCGCCCGACGGCCGCAACCAGGCGGAGCCGCTGCTGTGGGAGGTCGACAGCCAGCGCACCTTCGACGCGGACTTCTTCAAGCCGTTCGTGACCCGCCGCCCCGCCGTCCCGCACGAGGGCGCGCAGGCCATGCCCCGGCCCTCCCGGGAGGACGTGCGCTTCGTCGGCGCCCAGATCTCCGCGCGGTGGCTCTCCGCCCGCGGCCGGGAGGCGCTGGTGGGGCTGCTGCCCGGCCACCCCTACCTGCCCGGGTCCGTCGACCAGGAACTCCTCGTCGAGGCGGAGCGGCTGCTCGACTACTCGCTGCGCGGCCAGTCCGACCTGCGGCGGGTGCTGCGGGACGGCTTCTGGGACCACTTGCAGAAGTGCTACTGAGCTAGCACGGGCCTCCGTTGCGGTCGGCCGCCCGGTCCCAGAAGGCGGCCAGCGCGGTCGCCGTCGCCGCCGGGCGGTCGGTGTTGGGGGAGTGGTTCGCGCCGGTGACCACGGTGCGGTGGGCGCGCAGGCGGCGCGCCATCTCGTCGAGCAGCGGCACGGGCCAGGTGTCGTCGCTCTCGCCGGACAGCACGTGCTTGGGCAGGGGTACGGCGGCGAGGTCGTCGACGCGGTCGGGTTCGCCGCACAGTTGCCTGCCGGTGGCGATGAGCTGGGACGGGTTGTTGCGCAGCCAGCGTGCCCGCAGCGCCGCGGCGTCGGCGCCGACGCCGGCGACGCCGTCTACGTGCACGCTCACGTCCTCCACCGGGTCCAGGGTCTGCATCGCCTCCCACACGACGTCCATCGGGTGCGCCGCGACGGCGTCCGTGAGGAGCGTGGCGCGGGTGCGCTGCGACGGGGAGACGCGGGCCGGGCCCGAGGCGACGAGGGTGAGCGAGGCGAAGGTGCCCGCGGGGGCGAGGAGGACGGCGGCGCGGGCCACCAGGCCGCCCAGGGAGTGGCCCATCAGGTGCGGCGGGCCCTCGTCCGGGGTCCGGGCGGCCGCCGCCTGGGCGAGCACGTCCTTGGCCAACTCCGCCTGGGCGTAGGCCGATTCGTCGTCCGGGCCCGGGGATTCGTACTGGCCGCGGCCGTCCACGGAGACGGTGCGGTAGCCGGCGTCGGCGAGAGGGCGGAGCAGGGCGATGAAGTCCTCCTTGCTCCCCGTGTACCCCGGCAGGAGCAGGGCGGTGCCCTTGACCTGGCCGGTCGGGCGGGTGTCGAGCACGGCGAACTCGCCGCGCTCCGTCCGGAGGGGGTACGCGAGGGTGCCCTCGGGCGGGGTGAAGGTGGGGGGCCTGCTCATGGCCCCGAGGCTACTGGCCCCTGGGCCTTGGGGGGACGGTGCCCTTGCCCCGCCGGTGCCCTTGCGCCGACGGCGCGGGGTCGTCGACCTGGGCATGCCCTGCCCTTGCCGTCGTGGCGCTGTCGGCGTGGGGCCGTGCCCCTCCCCGCACACCACGGGCGCCGTCGGCCTGGGCTGTGCCCACCCTCCCCCAAGCTCTCGGCTTCGCTCGAGCAGGGGGGACCCCCATCGCCCTGCGGAACGATTGCCCACAGCGGGGGCGGCTGGAAGCGACTGCGCCCCTAGCCGACCGAAGGCCGGACGAGGCCCCGCACACCAACGGGCGCCGTCGGCCTGGGCTGTGCCCACCCGTTCCGCCCTCTGGGCGGACCAGCTGCCCACAGGGTGGGACGGACAGTGGCTGCCGCTCCGTAGGGGGCTGGCACCGCAGGGGGCGGGCCGTGGCCGTCGGCCGCTGCGGAGGGGTGTCGGGTGGGGTGGGCTCAGGCATGGGCGCCGGGCACAGATGTGGTGCTGACGCCGAACTGCCCCTGGGGGCACTGGCGGGCTGACGCCTGCGGACCAGTGGAAACGGGTGGGCGGGGTGGGAGATGTTTCTGCCGCGGAGCGGCGGGGGAGATGTGGCCGCGCCCGGGGGCGGGGCCTCCGGGCGCGGGGGGTGGGTGGCCGCGGGGGCCACCCTGTGGGCTAGCTGTCCGAGGGCTCGGCCGACTTGCGGGTGCGGCGGCGGCGCGGCTTGGCCGGGGCCTCCTCCGCGGCCGGGGCGGCGGCAGCGGCGGCCGGGGCCGACGCTGTCGACTTCGGCTCGGCCGCCGCGGAGTCGCCCGCACGCGTCCGACGCCGACGCCGCGGTGTACGCGGCGCGGCTTCCTCGGTCACCGCGGCAGCAGCCGCAGGCGCCGCCTCGACCGGCGCGGCCGAGGGCGTGGCCTCGGCGTCGAGCGGCGCCCCCGCACGGGTGCGACGCCGACGCCGCGGCGTACGCGCGGGACGCTCGGCCTCCTCGGCCTGCGGCCGGGCAGCGGCACGCTCACCGCGGCGCGGCGCGCCACGGGAGCCGCGCGAGCCCGAGCCACGGGCGCCGGTCTCGCCGAGGTCCTCGATCTCCTCGGCGTCGAGCCCGGCACGGGTGCGCTCGGCACGCGGCAGGACACCCTTCGTACCGACGGGGATGCTCAGCTCCTCGTACAGGTGCGGAGAGCTGGAGTACGTCTCGACCGGGTCGTTGAAGCCCAGGTCGAGCGCCTTGTTGATGAGCTGCCAGCGCGGGATGTCGTCCCAGTCGACGAGCGTGATCGCGGTGCCGGAGGCACCGGCGCGGCCGGTGCGGCCGATCCGGTGGAGGTAGGTCTTCTCGTCCTCGGGCGACTGGTAGTTGATGACGTGCGTGACGCCCTCGACGTCGATGCCGCGGGCGGCGACGTCGGTGCACACGAGCACGTCGACCTTGCCGTTGCGGAAGGCCCGCAGGGCCTGCTCGCGGGCGCCCTGGCCGAGGTCGCCGTGGACCGCGCCGGAGGCGAAGCCGCGCCGCTCCAGCTGCTCGGCGATGTCCGCGGCCGTCCGCTTCGTACGGCAGAAGATCATCGCGAGCCCGCGGCCGTCGGCCTGCAGGATGCGGGAGACCATCTCCGGCTTGTCCATGGAGTGCGCGCGGTACACGAACTGCGTGGTGTTGGCGACCGTCGCGCCCTCGTCGTCCGGCGCGGTGGCGCGGATGTGCGTGGGCTGCGACATGTAACGCCGGGCGAGGCCGATGACGGCGCCGGGCATCGTCGCGGAGAAGAGCATCGTCTGGCGCTTCGCCGGAAGCATGTTGATGATCTTCTCGACGTCGGGCAGGAAGCCCAGGTCGAGCATCTCGTCGGCCTCGTCGAGGACGAGGCACTTGACGTGCTTCAGGTTCAGCTTGCGCTGTCCGGCCAGGTCGAGCAGGCGGCCCGGGGTGCCGACGACGACGTCGATGCCCTTCTTGAGGGCCTCGACCTGCGGTTCGTAGGCACGGCCGCCGTATATGGCGAGGACGCGGACGTTGCGCGCCTTGCCTGCGGTCAGCAGGTCGTTGGTGACCTGCTGGCACAGCTCGCGGGTGGGGACGACGACGAGGGCCTGCGGGGCCTCCGTCAGCTGCTCGGGCGCCGCACGCCCGGCCTCGACGTCCGCGGGGACGGTGACGCGCTCGAGGAGCGGCAGGCCGAAGCCCAGCGTCTTGCCGGTGCCGGTCTTGGCCTGGCCGATGACGTCGGTGCCGGAAAGGGCAACGGGGAGCGTCATCTCCTGGATGGGGAAGGGGTTGATGATGCCGACGGCCTCGAGGGCCTCGGCTGTCTCGGGAAGAATCCCGAGCTCTCGGAAAGTCGTAGTCAGGGCAATGCCTCTTCTGTGAGACGCGGCGCGAGGCGAACGCTGGGGGTCGTGACCGTGCCGGGGACTGCCGGCCGCCTGCTGGAAAGAGCCGGGCGAGCCGGGTGGTACGGGACCACTGCCGACGCTCGAGCGCTCACACCGCTGAGGGGGTCCCTCCGCTTGCCGTACGCACGGTGCGTACGCCCTGGAGGGCTGTCTGGTCGGAGCCGATCGGGCCACCGACCGGGCATCCTCATTCATGCGGCCCGTCGAATATTCGGCGGGCGCATTACCACTGTACCCCGGAATCTCGCATGCGTGTCCGGCGAATTCCTCACGTTGCTGTCGTCACAGTGGTTGACCAGGCCCTTACGCCATCCGGTGGGCGGGCTATTGTGCGCTTCATGGAGACGCCTGACACCGCCGCGCAGCCGCCCGAAGACAACGCGGACACCGATTCCGCCGCCCCCACCGGGGTCGCCGCCCAGGACTGGAAGACAGCCTCCGCCGACCCGCAGTACCGCGCCGCCGTCGTGGACCTCCTCGGCGCCCTCGCCTACGGCGAGCTCGCGGCGTTCGAGCGGCTCGCGGAGGACGCGAAGCTGGCGCCGACCCTCGGCGACAAGGCGGAGCTGGCGAAGATGGCGTCGGCCGAGTTCCACCACTTCGAGCGGCTGCGGGACCGGCTCGCGGCGGTCGGCGAGGAGCCGACGGCGGCGATGGAGCCCTTCGTCGAGGCGCTCGACGGCTTCCACCGGCAGACGGCGCCGTCCGACTGGCTCGAAGGCCTGGTCAAGGCGTACGTCGGCGACTCGATCGCGAGTGACTTCTACCGCGAGGTCGCGGCCCGCCTGGACGGGGACACCCGCAGCCTGGTGCTCGGCGTCCTCGACGACACCGGCCACGCCAGCTTCGCCGTGGAGAAGGTGCGGGCCGCGATCGACGCCGACCCGCGCGTCGGCGGGCGGCTCGCGCTGTGGGCGCGACGGCTGATGGGCGAGGCGCTCTCGCAGTCGCAGCGGGTGGTCGCCGACCGGGACGCCCTGTCGACGATGCTGGTCGGCGGGGTCGCCGACGGGTTCGACCTGGCGGAGGTCGGCCGGATGTTCTCGCGGATCACCGAGGCGCACACCAAGCGGATGGCGGCGCTGGGTCTTGCCGCCTGACTCCTGCCCCGTGACTCCTGGCTCGTGACTCCGTTCCGCCGTCAGGCAGGGGCCTGGCGGCGGTGCAGACGGCGGGTGGGGCGAAGGAGCAGGGAGAGGAGCGCGGCCGACACGGCCAGGGCTCCGACCAGGGTCGCGGGGCTGCTCCCGGGGCCGAGCGCCATGTGCGTGATGAACGCTCCGATCAGCGCTCCGCCCACGCCGGTCGCGAGGACCAGCGTCCGTGCGGGCAGCCGGTGCGGAAGGCGGCGGGCCGTCGCCCAGGCGAGGGCCAGGCCGATCAGTGCGGAGCCTAGTGCTTCGAGGATCACGGTGTGTTCCCTCCCTTGAATGGACCAGGTGCAAAACGGTCGTAGCCGGTCTTACCCCGGCTGCCGGAACGCAACCCTCCATACCCACCGCGCACCGGAGCGCGGGACGGCGGTGAACTCGGCGCACCCGCCACGCAGTCGAGGCGCCCGCGGCGGAGCCGCCACCGTGGTGTGCGCACATGACGGAAGGGCCCGGAGGCATCGCCTCCGGGCCCTTCCGTCGTCCTGCGTGCGGTCCTACAGGGCGCCGAAGCCCACCTTGCGCACGGTCGGCTCGCCGATCTCCACGTACGCGAGGCGGTCGGCCGGCACCAGGACCTTGCGGCCCTTGTCGTCCGCCAGAGTCAGCAGCTGGGCCTTGCCCGACAGGGCGTCGGCCACCGCGCTCTCGACCTCCTCGACGCTCTGACCGCTCTCCAGAACGATCTCGCGAGGCGCGTGCTGCACGCCGATCTTGACCTCCACGCTTTGTCCCTCCGACGGTCAGTGATGTGCGCGGTCGCCCGCGCCGTACCCAGCACAGATTAGCCCGGAGAGGGGACAGGATCGGTTCCGGCCGTGCACGCCAGGAGCGAACACGGCGGCCGCGGGGGACGGGAACAAACGCGCGGTCAGTGACCTTCGGCGCCGTGCAGCGGGAAGCCCGCGATGCCGCGCCAGGCCAGCGAGGTGAGCAGCTGCACCGCCTTCTCGCGCGGGACGCCGCCGTCGCTGTGCAGCCAGTAGCGCGCGACCACCTGGGAGAGGCCGCCGAGTCCCGAGGCCAGGAGCATCGACTCGGACTTGGAGAGTCCGGTGTCCTCCGCGATGACCTCGCAGATCGCCTCCGCGCACTCCAGGGTCACCTTGTCCACGCGCTCGCGGACCGCGGGCTCGTTCGTCAGGTCCGACTCGAAGACCAGGCGGAACGCGCCGCCGTCGTCCTCGACGTACCCGAAGTAGGCGTCCATCGTCGCGCCGACGCGCTGCTTGTTGTCCGTCGTCGACGCGAGCGCCGCGCGCACCGCCTGCAGCAGGTTCTCGCAGTGCTGGTCGAGCAGCGCCAGATAGAGGTCGAGCTTGCCGGGGAAGTGCTGGTAGAGCACCGGCTTGCTGACGCCGGCCCGCTCGGCGATGTCGTCCATGGCGGCCGCGTGGTACCCCTGGGCCACGAAGACCTCCTGGGCCGCGCCCAGGAGCTGGTTGCGTCGGGCACGGCGCGGCAGGCGTGTGCCCCGCGGGCGTGCCGCCTCTGTCTGCTCGATGGCTGTCACGCCGCCTCCCAAAGTCGTCCTTGTGCTGCGGTGTGCGCCGCGCCGCCATCGTACTTTTCGGTAACTGTGATGTGCGCGGTGCGAGCGCAGAATTTCACGGACTGGATGCCCTCGACAGATCCGCGCAGCCGTGCGTAGCAGGGCAAACACGGGCAGCTGTGTGTTTGTCGGCCGCCCGGATCAGCGGTAGTCGTCCTCGTCGAGGGACACCACGCGCGCCTGCTCGGCCACATCGGCCTCATTGGCGGTGTCGGAGTCGAAGCCCTGGAGGGAGTCGTCCTGCTCGGGGGTGAGGTCGGTGTGCTGCTCGGCGGAGTCCGCCTCGGGGGTCTCCGGGCTGCTCTCGTCCCCGGTTCCCTCGTCCTGGAAGGTCTCGGGGTCGGTGGGGTCGACGGTCATGTGGACTCCTAGGCTCGCTTGTCTACGAGCCTAGGGAAGACGTGCGGGGGGCGCTACGCGATCTGTACGGGATCTGTGATGCCGAACACGCGATCCCACGCGTGATCGTCTCGTAACATTGCCCGCATGCCTTCGACCGAGTTGCCGCACGCGCTGGCCGCTGCCGCCGCCCCCAAGCCGGGCGCCGTCGCCGTCGCCGAGGGCGAGCGGCTCGCCTCGGTCGCGCTGCCCGGGCTCACCCTGAACGTGCGCTCGCGACCGTCGACGCGCTCCGGACTGCCGCCCGCGCTGTACGTGCACGGGCTCGGCGGGTCCTCCCTGAACTGGTCGGCGCTGATGCCGCTGCTCGAGGACGTGGTGGACTGCGAGGCCCTCGACCTGCCCGGCTTCGGGGACTCGCCGCCGCCGGACGACGGCGACTACTCGCTCACCGGGCACGCGCGCGCGGTCATCCGCCACCTGGACGCCGGCGGCCGCGGCCCCGTGCACCTGGTGGCCAACTCGATGGGCGGCGCCGTGACGACCCGCGTCGCCGCGGTCCGGCCGGACCTGGTGCGCACGCTCACGCTGATCTCGCCCGCGCTGCCCGAGCTGCGGGTGCAGCGCACGGCGGTGCCCACGGGCCTGCTCGCCGTGCCCGGCGTCGCGGGCCTGTTCACGCGGCTCACCGAGGGCTGGACGGCCGAGCAGCGGGTGCGCGGTGTGCTCGGCCTCTGTTACGGCGACCCGGGGCGGGTCACGCCCGAGGGCTTCCGGGCAGCGGTGCGCGAGATGGAGCGGCGCCTGGCCCTGCCGTACTTCTGGGACGCGATGGCCCGGTCGGCCCGCGGCATCGTGAACGCGTACACCCTCGGCGGCCAGCACGGCCTGTGGCGGCAGGCCGAGCGGGTGCTCGCGCCGACCCTGCTCGTGTACGGCGGCCGGGACCAGCTCGTGTCGTACCGGATGGCGCGCCGGGCGTCGGCCGCCTTCCGCTACTCCCGGCTGCTCACGCTGCCGGACGCGGGGCACGTGGCGATGATGGAGTATCCGGAGACCGTGGCCACCGCGATTCGTGAACTTCTGGCCGATACAGGGGAGTTGGCCGGTCCGGATGAGTTGAGTGAGACGCCTGGTGTGCGCGATGGTGGCCGTGTGAGCGACCATCGCGATTCGGGTTCGAGGAGCTGAGGCGCCGCGTGGGACGTCATAGCCGCCGCGGCCCGGCCGCCGCATCGGACACCACCGGCACCTCCGGCATAGGGGGCGCCGCCGCCAGGCCCCAGCCGCAGCAGGCGCCCCCGTCGGCCCCGGCCGCCCCCGCGCAGGACGGCGGCTCCGGCCGTCGCAGACGCGGCACGGCCCCCGACGGCACGCCCGCCCACGGCATCCCCCAGGCCGTGCCTCCGTACGGCGACCCCGCGCACACGCCCGCCCACGGGTTCCCGCAGCACACGCCTCCGCACGGCGTCCCGCAGCACACCCCGCCGCACGGCGTCCCGCAGCAGACGCCTCCGCACGGCATCCCGCAGCACACCCCGCCGCGCGGCGTCCCCCAGCAGACGCCCCCGCACGGCACCCCGCCGCACGGCCTGCCCCGGCAGACCCCGCCCTACGGCGACCCCGCGCACACCCCGGCCCACGGGTTCCCGCAGCACACGCCCCCGCACGGCGTGCCGCAGCACACCCCGTCGCACGGCGTGCCCCGCCAGACCCCGCCCGGCGGGACCCCGCACGTGCGCGGCGGGCACCCCGAGCAGCGGGAGGCCGGGGGCGGCTGGGGCGAGGTCGCCGGCGCCGGGTCCCGGATGGGGGCCGGGTACGGCGTCGTGCCGCCCGGGGCGCGTGGGGCCGGGCCCCGGCGTGACTATGTGGACGCCTTCGACGGCGACCTCTCCGACCTCGCTGACTTCGACGAGCCTGACCTCTTCGGTGCCCGCGGGGTGCCCTCGCGGCGCACCCCGCCCCGGGACCCGTACGAGTCCGTGACGGCCTGGGAGTCCGACGGCTTCGACGGCGGTGACGGTGGTGGGGCCGATGGCGACGGCGACCCGTACGGCGACGACGACGGCGGGCCCGACGCGCGGACCGCCAAGGGCCGCGAGAAGAACCGTGCCCGCACCGTCACCGGCATCGCCGCCGCGGCCGTCACCACCGTCCTCGCCGTCATCGTGGCCGGTCAGGTCGCCGACGGCGGAGGCGACGACAGCTCGCCCGCACGGGCCGCGGACAAGGGCGGCGACACCCGCGACGGCCGCGACCCGGCGTCCCGCTCGGACGACCGGCCGACGCCCACCAAGCCCGCCCCGCCCCGCCCCGCGACGTACGACGAGAAAATGGGCAAGAAATACCCGCTGGACGCGAAACTCGCCGCGTCCGGGGAATTCGACGCCGTCCGCGGATTCGACAAGGCGCCGGGCAAGGGACAGAGATTCCGCTACCGCGTCGACGTCGAGAAGGGCATGGGCCTCGACGGCGGCCTGTTCGCGCAGGCCGTGCAGAAGACCCTGAACGACAAGCGGAGTTGGGCGCACGGCGGCGGCCGCACCTTCGAGCGGATCTCCTCCGGGAAGCCCGACTTCGTCATCACGCTGGCCAGCCCGGTGACCACCGCGAAATGGTGCGCCAAATCCGGACTCGACACGCTCCAGCAGAATGTGTCGTGCGATTCCGCGTCGACCGAACGCGTCATGATCAACGCCTATCGGTGGGCCCGGGGTGCCAAGACCTACGGCGACCGCATCCACCCCTACCGGCAGATGCTCATCAACCACGAGGTCGGCCACCGGCTCGGCTACGGCCACGTCGACTGCCGCCGCGACGGCGAGCTGGCACCGGTCATGCAGCAGCAGACCAAGTTCCTCGACCACGACGGGATCCGCTGCAAGGCCAACCCCTGGGCGTTCCCCGAGAGTTGAGCCGGTCCCGGCACCGGAACGGGGGACGAACCGGGCATCGCGTTGACTTTCCGCGCGGCATCGTCCATATTTCTCCGCATGTCGATCCGTCACGCCTCCGTGAGCGCCGCCCTTGAGCTGGCGCTGTTCGGCGTGACCGCGCTCTGCGTGGCCGACATTCACTGTCGCTGACGCCCGCCCCCGGCGAGTGCGTCGCTTCTGCTTCGTTTTTCTCGGCTCTGCCGCATTTCTCCCCGTCGTGTGCCCGAACCGCCTTCGGCCGGTGCGCGCGGCGGGCCGCGGCAGGCCCGAAGCCGCGCTCGGCGCGCTTCGCCCTGGGTGGGCTCTCGCGAATCCTTGAATCTTTCTCTTTCGCTTTCCGAGAGGCACTCCGATGCGTCTGCGTCGTCCGCACCGTCAAAGGTCCGTCATATCCCGTCGCGTGGCAGTGGCGTCCGCCACCCTGGTCGTGCTGTCCGTCGGCGCCGCCGCCTGCGCGGGCCCGGACGACAAGAACGAGGCGGGCGGCGGCGGCAAGCCGCAACGGGGCGGCACGCTCACCGTCCTCAACAGCAACCCGCAGAGCGACTTCGACCCGGCGCGCCTCTACACCTCCGGCGGCGGCAACGTCCCGAGCCTCGTCTTTCGCACCCTGACCACCCGCAACCGCGAGGACGGCGCCGAGGGCACCAAGGTCGTCCCCGACCTCGCCGAGGGCCTCGGCAAGCCGAGCAAGAACGCCACCGTGTGGACGTACAAGATCAAGAAGGGGGTCAAGTTCGAGGACGGCACGCCCGTCACGACCAAGGACATCAAGTACGGCATCGAGCGCTCCTTCGCCGCCGAACTGTCCGGCGGCGCGCCCTTCCTGCGGGACTGGCTCATCGGCGGCGACAAGTACCAGGGCCCCTACAAGGATAAGAAGGGCCTGGACTCCGTCGAGACGCCGGACGACCAGACGATCGTCTTCCGCCTGAACAAGCCCGTCGGCGACTTCGACTACGTCGCCACGCAGACCTCGTTCGCGCCCGTCCCGAAGGCCAAGGACAAGGGCACCAAGTACGAGGAGCACCCGGTCTCGACCGGCCCCTACAAGGTCGTCAAGAACAGCGGCGACGGCGAGCGGCTCCAGCTGGAGCGCAACCCGCACTGGTCCGCCAAGACCGACGCCGAGCGCAAGGCCTACCCCGACAAGATCGACGTCCGCTCCGGCCTCAACTCGTCCGTCATCAACCAGCGGCTCTCCGCGAGCCAGGGCGCCGACGCCGCCGCGATCACCACCGACACCAACCTCGGGCCCGCCGAGCTCGCCAAGGTCACCGGCGACAAGAAGCTCGCCGCGCAGGTCGGCACCGGCCACTTCGGCTACACCAACTACCTCGCCTTCAACCCGAAGGTGAAGCCGTTCGACGACCCCAAGGTCCGCCAGGCCATCTCCTACGCCGTCGACCGCACCTCCGTCATCAACGCCGCCGGCGGCTCCTCGCTCGCCGAGCCCGCCACCACCTTCCTGCCGAACCAGGAATCCTTCGGATACACGAAGTTCGACCACTTCCCCGCGGGCGCCTCCGGCAACGCCGAGAAGGCCAAGGAGCTCCTGAAGCAGGCCGGTCACAAGGACGGCCTGACCATCACGCTCACGCACTCCAACGACAAGAACTTCGAGACCAGCCCCGAGATCGCCACCGCCCTCCAGGACGCCCTCAAGAAGGCCGGCATCACCGTCAAGCTCCAGGGCCTGGAGGACAACGACTACGAGGACAAGGTCCACGACGCCAAGGACGAGCCCGGCCTGTTCCTCGCCCACTGGGGTGCCGACTGGCCCTCCGGCGGCCCCTTCCTCGCCCCGATCTTCGACGGCCGCCAGATCGTCAAGGACGGCTACAACTTCAACTCCAGCTTCCTGAACGACAAGTCGGTCAACCAGGAGATCGACGAGATCAACAAGCTGACCGACCACGCCGCCGCCGCGAAGCGCTGGGGCGCCCTCGACAAGAAGATCGGCGCCAAGGCCCTGAACGTGCCGCTGTTCCACCCCGTCTACAAGCGCCTGTACGGCAAGGACGTCAAGAACGTCGTCATCAGTGACTGGACGGGCGTCCTCGACGTCTCCCAGGTCGCGGTCAAGTAGCACGGCACCGAAGCACGGATTCAGGTCAACCTGTCATGAGTGAGGCCCTGTTGGCCTCGGAGACCCCGGGGGCGGGTGCCACCACGGCACCCGCCCCCGCCTCCGGAGCCCGTCAGTTCTGGCGGCGGCTGCGCACGCAGCGCGCCGCCCTCGTCGCGGCGGCCGTCGTCGCGCTGCTCGTCCTGGTCGCGCTCGCCGCGCCCCTGCTCACCGCCCTGGAGGGCCAGGACCCCACCTCGTACCACCCCGGTCTGGTCGACTCCGCCCGCGGCGGTGTGCCCGTCGGCTCGTTCGGCGGGATGAGCGCCGACCACTGGCTCGGCGTCGAACCGCAGACCGGCCGCGACCTGTTCGCACGGCTCGTGTACGGCGCCCGGGTGTCCCTCGGCGTCGCCGTCGTCGCCACCGTCCTCCAGGTCGCCATCGGCGTCGCCGTCGGGCTCGCCAGCGGCCTCGGCGGGCGCTGGCTCGACCAGACGCTCAGCCGCGCCACCGACGTCATGGTGGCGCTGCCCCTGATGGTCCTCGCGCTCGCGCTGCTGGCCGTCGTGCCCACCAGCTTCCCGCGGCCCGTGCTCGTCGCGCTGGTCATCGGGTTCGTGGGCTGGGGCGGGATCGCGAAGATCGTGCGCGCCAAGGCCATCTCCCTGAAGTCCCTCGACCACGTGGCGGCGGCCCGGCTCAGCGGCTGGGGCGGCGTCCGGATCGCCCGCCGCGAGCTGCTGCCCGCGCTCGCCGCGCCCGTCATCACGTACGCGGCGCTGCTCGTCCCCGGCAACATCACCGTCGAGGCGGCCCTGTCCTTCCTCGGCGTCGGCGTGAAGCCGCCCACCGCCTCCTGGGGACAGATGCTGACCTCGGCCGACGTCTGGTACCAGGCGGCCCCGCAGTACCTGCTGCTGCCCGCCGCCGCGCTGTTCGTGACCGTGCTCGCGCTCACCGTCCTCGGCGACGGGGTGCGCACGGCCCTCGACCCGCGCGCCGCGTCCCGGCTGCGGATCGGCACCGGACGCAAGCGGGAGGGCGCATCGTGACCGCGACCCTCTCCGCCTCCGTGGCCACCAAGGCCCGTGGCTCGCTCGGCGGTCTGTTCGGCGGCGGCTTCACCGGCTTCGTCCTGCGCCGGGTCCTCGGCGCCGTCGTCACGCTCTTCGTGCTCTCGGTCGTCATCTACGCCGTCTTCTACGTGGCGCCCGGCGACGTCGCCCAGATCACCTGCGGCCCGCGCTGCTCGCCCGCCCAGGTGCAGCAGGTCTCGGACCAGCTGCGGCTCGACGACCCGCTGTACACGCGCTACCTGGACTTCCTGCGCGGCATCGTCGTCGGCCACGACTACTCCACCGGCACCGGCGTGCTGCACTGCGACGCGCCCTGCCTCGGCCTGTCGTACCAGACCGACCAGCAGGTCACCGAGCTGATCCTGAACAAGGTGCCCGTCACCGGTTCGCTCGCGCTCGGCGCGATGGTGCTGTGGCTGATCCTCGGCGTCGGCACCGGCGTGCTCTCCGCCTGGCGGCGCGGCCGTCTGACGGAGCGCGTCCTGACCGGCGTCACCCTCGCGGGCACGGCCACGCCCGTGTTCGTGATCGGCCTGCTCCTGATGATCGTGGTCTGCGGCCAGCTCCAGTGGCTGCCGTTCCCGCAGTACGTGCCGTTCACCGACGACCCGCAGCAGTGGGCGTGGAACCTGCTGCTGCCCTGGGTGTCGCTCGCGCTCATCGAGGCCGCCAAGTACGCCCGCCTCACCCGCGCCTCGATGCTGGAGACGCTCGCCGAGGACCATGTGCGCACCTTCCGCGCGTACGGCGTCAAGGAGCGGTCCATCGTCGGGCGGCACGCCCTGCGCGGCGCGCTCGCCCCCGTGATCGCGCTCAGCGCCAACGACTTCGGGTCGATGTTCGGCGGCGCGCTGCTCACCGAGACGCTGTTCGGCCTGCCCGGGCTCGGACGCGAACTCGTGCACGCGGTCCGGGTCGTCGACCTGCCGGTGGTCGTCGGCATGGTCATGGTCACCGGCTTCTTCGTGGTCCTCGCCAACGCCGTCGCGGATGTGCTGTACGCGGTGGCCGACCGACGGGTGGTGCTGTCATGAGCCCCGACCAGAGCCTCGTCCGCAGTCTTGTCCAAGTGGACGACCTGAGCGTCGAGTTCGGCGACGTGCGCGCCGTGGACGCGGTCTCCTTCACGTTGGAGCGCGGCGGCGCCCTAGGCCTCGTCGGCGAGTCGGGATCCGGCAAGTCGACCGTCGCGTCCGCGCTGCTCGGACTCCACCGGGACACGGGCGCCCGCGTCACGGGCTCCGTACGCGTCGGCGGCACCGACGTCGGCGCCGCCACGGACGCCGAACTGCGCAGGCTGCGCGGCCCGGTCGCCGCGATGGTCTTCCAGGACCCGCTGTCCTCCCTCGACCCGTACTACGCGGTCGGCGACCAGATCGCCGAGGTGTACCGGACGCACTCCAAGGCCTCCCGGCGCGCCGCCCGAGCCCGCGCCGTCGAGGTGCTCGACCGCGTCGGGATCCCCGACGCGCCGCGCCGCGCCCGGTCCAGGCCGCACGAGTTCAGCGGCGGCATGCGCCAGCGCGCCCTGATCGCCATGGCGCTCGCCTGCGAGCCCCAGCTGCTCATCGCCGACGAGCCGACGACCGCCCTGGACGTGACCGTGCAGGCGCAGATCCTCGACCTGCTGCACGGCCTGCGCGAGGAGACCGGCATGGGTCTGCTCCTGGTCACGCACGACGTCGGCGTCGCGGCGGAGAGCATCGACGACGTGCTCGTCATGCGGCACGGGCGCGTCGTCGAGAGCGGGGGCGTCGCCGATGTCCTGTCGGCGCCCCGGGAGACGTACACCCGGCAGCTCCTGAGCGCCGTGCCCCGTGTGGACGCCGTCCGCGAGGAGCGCTCCGCCGACCTGGGCGACGTGGTGGTCGAGGCCGACGGGCTGCGGCGGGAGTTCGGGCGCGGCAAGAAGGCCTTCGCGGCCGTCGACGGGGTGTCGCTCAGCGTGCGGCGCGGCGAGACGCTCGGCGTCGTCGGCGAGAGCGGCAGCGGCAAGACGACCCTCGGCCGGATGCTCGTCGGCCTCCTCGAACCGACGGCCGGGCAACTCCGCTACGGGGGTGCGGAGAAGCAGGCCAAGGGCGTCGTGCCGGGGGTGCAGATGGTGTTCCAGGACCCCGTCTCCTCGCTCAACCCGCGCCGCTCGGTCGGCGAGTCCGTCGCCGACCCGCTGCGGGCGCGGGGCGACCGCGACGAGGACGCGATCCGCACCCGCGTCCGCGACCTGATGACGCGTGTCGGCCTCGACCCCGCGCACTACGGCCGCTACCCGCACGAGTTCAGCGGCGGTCAGCGCCAGCGCGTCGGCATCGCCCGCGCCCTCGCCGCCGAGCCCCGCCTCATCGTGTGCGACGAACCGGTCTCCGCCCTGGACGTCACCACGCAGGCGCAGGTCACGGCGCTGCTCGCCGAACTCCAGCGGGAGCTGGGGCTCGCCCTCGTCTTCGTCGCGCACGACCTGGCGGTGGTCCGTCAGGTCAGCGACAAGGTCGCGGTGATGCGGCGCGGACGGATCGTCGAGTACGGCTCCGTGGACGAGGTGTACGGCGCGCCGCAGGACCCGTACACGCAGCAGCTCCTCGCGGCCGTGCCCGCGCTCGACCCGGCGGCCGCGCAGGAGCGGCGGGCGGCGCGTCGGCGCGTGGCGGCGGCCGCACGGGAGGCGCGCGCGGCGGGCACGGAGGGCGCAGAGAGCGCGGAGGGCGGCGAGGGCGGCGGCACCGGGAAGGAGCTGGCCGCAGCGTGACACACCGTGAGGATCTGCCGGGTGGATTCTGGTCTCTTGCGGCTTTTGCTGCGCTGTAAGCCAGTCGTACGTCCGCTATAGCGCGACGGAACGCGACCGGCGCGGGAAAGTTACGGCTCTTCACCCCTTTTGGTGGCGCGATGGACAACCGTCCGTCGCGCCACCGTCATGTCCGCATACGTTCGTCCCGCTGCGAGCCGCCGGTCCAACGGCGGCTCCCCATATGGGAGATCGGGGGTGCACGCGTGCGCATAGGACTGCTTACGGAGGGTGGTTATCCGTATGTGGACGGTGAGGCCAGGCTCTGGTGCGACCGGCTCGTGCGCGGGCTCGGGCAGCATGAGTTCGACGTGTACGCGCTGAGCCGGAGCGAGCGGCAGGAGGCGCGCGGATGGGTGGCGCTGCCGCCGCAGGTGCGACGGGTGCGGAGCGCTCCGCTGTGGGGGGCGGGGGGTTCGGCGGCCGGTGGTGCGGTGGGGGTCGAGGCCGGGGGCGGGTCGGGGGTCGGAGGGGGCTTCGGGGCCGGTGGTTCGGGGGCCGGGGTCGGTGGTGGCTCCGCGTTCGCGTTCGGTGGTTCCGGTTCCGGGTTCGGGTCCGGTTCGGGGTTCGGGTCCGGTTCGGGGTTCGGCTTCGGGTGGCGGGTGCGGCGGCGGTTCGCCGAGAGCTTCGGTGAGCTGGCGCGGGTGGTGTGCTCGGGAGCGGGTGCGGAGCCCGGAAGCGGGGCGGGAGCGGGGGAGCGGGACGGCTCCGGCCAGTTGGCGGACCGTTTCGGCAGTGCGTTGTACGCGCTCGCCGACCTTGCCCGTGACACGGGAGGCCTGGGCGGTGCCCTGCGCTCCGAGGCCGCTGTACGCGCCCTGGAGAGCGCCTGCCGCGCGCCGGGCGCACTGCGTGCCGCGCGCGCCGCCCGCGTACCGGACCTCCTCGCCGTCGTGGACCGCCTGGAGCGCGTGCTGCGCCCGCTGTCCCTCGACTGGTACGGGGACGACGAACTCGGCGCGGTCGACGTCTGCCACGCCACGGCGGGCGGCGGCGCCGCGCTGCCGGGGCTGCTGGCCAAGCACTTCGCGGGGGTGCCGCTCCTTGTCACCGAGTACGGGGTGCAGCTTCGGGCGCACTATTTGGCGGGTGCGGGTGCGGGTGCGGGTGCGGGTGCGGGTGCGGGTGCGGGATTTGGGGCCGGGGCGGGCTTTGGGGCCGGCGGTGGCGCCGGCGCGGCTGGCGGTGGGCGCGAGGTCGGTGGCGGTGGTGGTGGGGCCGGTGACGCGGGCCTCGCGGCGCCCGCCCGGGCCCTGCTCGCCTCCTTCCACGGCCGCCTCGCCGCCGAGGTGTACCGGCAGGCCGCCCTCATCACCCCCGGCAACGCGCACGCCCGCCGTTGGCAGGAACGGTGCGGCGCGGACCGCGCCAAGCTGCGCACGGTCTACCCCGGACTGCCCGCGGCCCGCTTCGGCGAGGTCGGCGAGCGGGAGGACCCGGGCGAGCCCGAGACCCTGATCTGGGTCGGCCGCGTCGAGCCGTCGAAGGACCTGATCTCGCTCCTGCACGCCTTCGCCGAGGTCCGCAAGGAGGAGCCCAAGGCGCGCCTGCGCATCGTCGGCGCCCTCGCGGACGGCCCCGAAGCGGCCGCGTACCTCGCGCACTGCCGCGCCCTCGCCGCGCAGCTCTTCCCCGACGAGGCGGACGGCGCGCACGCGGTCGGCGCCAACCCCGTGTCCTTCGAGGAGATCGGCGGCCCCGAGCTGCCCGACCTCCCGGACGCGTACGCGGCGGGCGGCGTGGTCGTCCTGTCCAGCGTCGTCGAGGGCTTCCCGATCAGCCTCATCGAGGCCATGCTCTGCGGCCGCGCGACCGTCTCGACGGACGTCGGCGCCGTGGTCGAGGTCATCGGCGGCACCGGACTCGTGGTGCCGCCGCGCAACCCGCGGGCGCTCGCGCAGGCGTGCGTGGCGCTCCTGCGCGACCCCGAGCGCCGTGCACGCCTGGGGGCGGCGGCGCGGGCACGGGCCCTGGAACTCTTCACCGTCGAGCAGAACCTCGCAGCATTTAACGGCATTTACCTGGAGATCGTCTCGCACTGCCCGGTCCGTCGCGAGGCCGTGAACGAGGCGGGCGAGCCCGTCCCGTTCGCACACCCCGCCGAGGCGTACGTGCCGGGGCGGTGGGCCGTCGGCGGCACGGCCGACACCGGGACGGGCCGGACGGGCGGTGCGGCCGGTGCGTCCGGCGCGCCCTGGCCGGGCGGGGCCTCCGGTGTGCCCGCGTCCGCCCCCGCGCCCGCGCCGAGCTGGGTCGCGGCACGGCAGCCCCGGCAAGCGCGACAACAGGGCGGCGGGCGGCCCGGGTTGGGCCTCGGGTTCAGGGAGGCGCTGTCATGACGGGGCGGCCGGAACGGTCGGTGGACGTGCCCCGGGCGCCCGGTGGCGCGGGGGGCTGGGACGCGCGGTCGGCGGAGCTGGCGGGTGGGACGGCGGAAGGCGCGGCGGCGGGTACGGGGGAGGGAGCGCCCGGATCGGTCGGCGGGGCGGCTCCTGCGCCGAGCCTCGCAGCGGCTCCCGTGCAGGGCCTCGTACCGGCTCCCGTGCAGGGCCTCGTACCGGCTCCCGTACGGAGCCCCGTACCGGCTCCCGTGCAGAGCCCTGCACCGGCTCCCGTGCAGAGCCCTGCACCGACTCCCGTACGGGATCCCGTAGTGGCCCCCCTGCGGAATCCCGCACCGACCCCCGCACAGGCCCCTGTCTCGACCCCTGTACACGATCCCGCTCCGACCCCCACAGCCCCCACAGCCCCCGCACAACCGCCCGCGACCACCCCCCGCCGCGGCCCCGCCGACCCGGTGAAGGCGCTGATGCACCGTCACCGCGACCTGTGCGAGCGCGCCGTGGACCCGCTGGAGATCGCAGCGGGCCTGGAGGCGCACGGGGTGACCGACCGGACGGCCGCGCGGTTCCGGCACCGGGACGTGTTCGCGCTCGCGGAGGAGATGTACGCGCGCGTGCCGCAGGACAGCGCGGAGTGGGACGACCTCGCCGGTGACACCCACGCGGTCCGCGCCGACACCACTGCTCAAGTACCGCCCGGGTGGGCCGTGTTCGCGCTGCTCCCCGGCGCGGCCTGCGCCCTCGCCGTCGCCGGGCTCGGCCTGGTCGAGGGCCGCCCGCGCCTCGCCGTGATGCTCGGCGGCGCCCTCGCCGTGGCCGCGGCCGCGGGCATCGCCCTGCGGTACGGACCGTTGCGCGCCGCCCTCCCCGCCACCCGGCCCACGCACATGTGGGTGTGCTGGCTCCTCGCGTACGCCCTGCTCGGCGACGGACTCCTGCGGGCGGCCGTGTCCGGCGGACCCGACGGGCCCTGGGCGCCGTCGGCCGCCGCGGCCCTCGTCCTCGCGGGCGCCGTCGCCCCCGGCACGTGGTGCGCGCGGCTCTTCGCGGTACGGGCGGGCGGCAGGCTCGGCGCGAGCCGCGGCCTCGCCGAATTCGCCGCCTCCGTACGCCCGTTGCTGATCGTCGTCTTCGCGCTGTACCTGGGCGCGGCCGGCGCGCTGATCACCGGCGTGCGCACGCTGCCCGTGCCGGGCCCGGGCACGGCACTGTCGGCGGCCGGGGCCGGTGCGCTGGCCGCGCTGCTGTGGCTCGGCCGGATGCTGCGCGCCCACGGCTCGCGGCGCGCGCCCGCCCTCGTGTACGCGACGGTCGGCGCGGCCCAGGCCGCGGCGGTGGCCCTGCTGTTCGCGGGCCGCCTGCCGGGCTGCGGATTCCTGGCGGCGCCCGTGGAGGGCCTGGTCGACGCGGCGGGGACGGGGGCGCTCGCCGCCCTCACCTGCGCCACGGGTGCCGTGGTGCTCCTGGTGCGCGCGGTCCGGGTCCTCGGGCGGGCCTCCGCCCACGCGGCGGCGGAGGGGGCCCGATGAGCGGCCCGGCGCGGGCCGACGCGGCCGCGGCGGCCGTCCCTCACGGGGACCGCGCCGGGCGGCGGCGCCCGCACGCGCCCCTCCTGCGCGGCCAGCGCCATCAGCGCCGTCACCCCCACCGGACCCCGTGGCCACACCAAGGCCACCAGCCCCACCGCCCCCGCCCCGGCCCTCAAGCCAACGCGGCGCGGTCGATCAGCTCGACCAGATCAGCCCGGTCGGCCGACTCGACCCGCCCCGCCCGGTCGACCGACTCGGCCGACTCGACCGGCTCGACCCACCCGGCCCCCGCAGCCCCGGCCCACCCCGCCCGATCGACCCACCCGGCCCCCGCAGCCCCGGCCCACCCCGCCCGATCGGCGCACCCGGTCCCCGAAGCCCGCCCGTACCGCGAGACCACGAACCTCCCCGCACTCGGCAACACCCCGAAGGAGAAACCCAGATGACCACCCCCACCTTCCGAGCGTCCGTCCCGGGAGCCGTCCGATGAGGGTGCTGCTGATCGGAGCCAACGGATACCTCGGCCGTTTCGTCGCCGACCGGCTGCTCGCCGACCCCGCCGTACAGCTCACCGCGCTCGGCCGGGGCGACGACTCGGACGTACGGTTCGACCTCGCCAGCGGCAGCCCCGGCGCGCTCACCCGCTTCCTGGACGCCGTGCACCCGGGCGTCGTCATCAACTGCGCCGGCGCGACCCGCGGCGGCGCCCGCGAACTCACCCGGCACAACACCGTCGCCGTCGCCACCGTCTGCGAGGCCCTGCGCCGCAGCGGCTGCGGCGCCCGCCTGGTGCAGCTCGGCTGCGGCGCCGAATACGGCCCCAGCCAGCCGGGATCGTCCACGGCCGAGGACGCCGTGCCACGCCCCGGCGGGCCGTACGGCGTCAGCAAGCTCGCCGCCACCGAACTCGTCCTCGGCTCCGGCCTCGACGCCGTCGTCCTGCGCGTGTTCTCACCCGCAGGACCCGGCACCCCCGCGGGCTCACCGCTCGGCCGCCTCGCCGAGGCCATGCGGCGCGCCATGCAGTCCGGCGACGGCGAGCTCAAACTCGGCGGACTCGGCGTCCAACGGGACTTCATCGACGTACGCGACATCGCCCGCGCCGTGCACGCCGCCTCCCTCTCCGCCGCCCAGGGCATCGTCAACATCGGCTCCGGGCGGGCCGTGCGGCTGCGGGACGCGGCCGCCGTCCTCGCCCGCGTCGCCGGATACGGCGGCGCCCTGCACGAACTCGACCAGCCCTCCGTCCGGCCCGTCATCGGCCACCCCCGCGCCGATCCCGACCACGCGGGCCCGACCGCGTACCCCTACCCCGACGGCTGCGGCAGCTGGCAGCAGGCCGACGTGCGCACCGCGCGCGACCGGCTCGGCTGGCGGCCCCGCATCAACCTCGAAGAGTCCCTGGCCGACATCTGGATGGAGGCGGCATGCCGCATCTGAGCAGCACGGCCACCGGCGTCGCCCAGACCGACGTAGCCGTCGGATTCGGCGTCCCCGGCTTCGCCCACCCCCTGCTCGCGCCCACCGAATGGGCCGAACTCACCCGACCCGACACCCCTTTGCACTGGGTTGTCCTGAATATCGACAATGGTCCGGGCGACCGGCCCGACCCGCACTGCCTGGACGCCGCGGGACGGCTGCGGAACGCCGGAGTCCGCGTCCTCGGCCGGCTCGATGTGACCTACGGTGCACGCGGCTTCGGCGAGCTGGTCTCCGACGCCCACCGCTACCTCGACTGGTACCTCGTCGACGGCTTCTTCCTCGGCCGCTGCCCCACCGAACGCACCGCGCTCCCCGAGGTCGCGCGCACGGTCACCACCCTGCGCGCCCTGCTCCGGGACGGGTCCGACGACGGCCACATCGTCTTCGGCCACGGCACCCACCCGTACCCCGGATACGCCGACGCCGCCGACCAGTTGGTGACCTTCGCCGGGCCCTGGAGCGACTACCGCTGGTCCCAGGCCGCGGAGTGGACCGCCGACCACCCGCCCGAACGCTTCTGCCACCTCGTCCACGGCATGCCGGGCGGCCACCTCGACGAGGCCCTGCGCGTCGCCCGCTGGCAGGGCGCCTCGACGATCTACTTCACCGACCGCACCGACACCGGCCCGGCCGGAGACCCCTGGGAGTCGCTGCCCGGTTACTGGGACGAGATCGTCTCGCGGGTCGGACCAGGTGTCTCGGAATGAAGATGGCCATGGCAGTGTTACCAGGAGAACTGATGTCCCCCAGCCCGGCCGCGGCGGGGCCGGGGGACCCCGATCGCACTTCCGACCAACGGAGTCCCCGTGTCGCTGCCACCCCTGGTCGAGCCAGCATCTGAGCTCACCGTCGACGAGGTCCGCAGGTACTCCCGCCACCTGATCATCCCCGACGTCGGGATGGACGGGCAGAAGCGGCTGAAGAACGCCAAGGTGCTCTGTGTGGGCGCCGGCGGCCTCGGGTCACCGGCGCTGATGTACCTCGCGGCGGCGGGCGTCGGCACCCTCGGCATCGTGGAGTTCGACGAGGTCGACGAGTCGAACCTGCAGCGTCAGATCATCCACAGCCAGGCCGACATCGGCCGCTCCAAGGCCGAGTCCGCGAAGGACTCCGTCCTCGGCATCAACCCGTACGTGAACGTGATCCTCCACGAAGAGCGGCTCGAGGCCGAGAACGTGATGGACATCTTCAGCCAGTACGACCTGATCGTCGACGGCACGGACAACTTCGCCACGCGTTACCTGGTCAACGACGCGTGCGTGCTGCTCAACAAGCCCTACGTCTGGGGCTCGATCTACCGCTTCGACGGCCAGGCCTCGGTCTTCTGGTCCGAGCACGGCCCCTGCTACCGCTGCCTCTACCCGGAGCCCCCGCCCCCCGGCATGGTCCCGTCCTGCGCCGAGGGCGGCGTGCTCGGCGTGCTCTGCGCCTCCATCGGCTCCATCCAGGTCAACGAGGCCATCAAGCTCCTCGCGGGCATCGGCGAGCCGCTCGTGGGCCGCCTGATGATCTACGACGCCCTGGAGATGCAGTACCGCCAGGTCAAGGTCCGCAAGGACCCGAACTGCGCGGTCTGCGGCGAGAACCCCACCGTCACCGAGCTCATCGACTACGAGGCCTTCTGCGGCGTCGTCTCCGAGGAGGCCCAGGAGGCGGCGGCGGGATCGACGATCACTCCCAAGCAGCTCAAGGAGTGGATCGACGCCGACGAGAAGATCGAGATCATCGACGTCCGCGAGCCGAACGAGTACGAGATCGTCTCCATCCCGGGCGCCAAGCTGATCCCGAAGAACGAGTTCCTCATGGGCACCGCCCTGGAGACGCTGCCCCAGGACAAGAAGATCGTCCTGCATTGCAAGACAGGTGTCCGCAGTGCGGAAGTCCTCGCCGTGCTGAAGTCCGCGGGCTTCGCGGACGCGGTGCACGTCGGCGGCGGCGTGATCGGCTGGGTCAACCAGATCGAGCCCGAGAAGCCGGTGTACTAGCCGGTCCGAGCCGTTCTCCCGGCCCCGCTCACCCTCCGGTGGGCGGGGCCTTCGGCTGCCCGGCCCCGGCAGCCCGGGGCCGGGTCGGCCGGGGACCCTAGGACTCGCACACCTTGTTGTCGTCCGGGACCTTGCCGTCGAGCAGATAGTCGTTGATCGTGCCGTCCACGCAGTCGCTGCCGTTGCCGTACGCCCCGTGGCCCTCGCCCTTCCACGTCAGGTGCACGCCCACGCCCTTGCCCAGCTCGTCCGCCATTTTCCGCGCGCCCTCGTACGGCGTCGCCGGGTCGCCGGTGTTGCCGACGACCAGGACGGGGTCGGCGCCGGGCGCGCTCACCTCGGGGCTGTCGTGCAGCCCGGCCACCGGCCACTCGTGGCACCAGCCCGCCGTGTCCCAGCCCATGAACGTGCCGAACAGCGGGGATATCTCACGGAACCGGTCGAGGTTCGCCTTCGCCTGCTCCGGCGTCGGCCGCTCCTTGCCGTCCCGGCAGGAGATCGCGCGCTGCGAATGGGCCTGTGTGCTGTAACGCCCGGACGCGTCCCGTTCGTTGTACGCGTCGGCCAGCTGAAGCAGCGCCGTGCCGTTGCCCTTCTCCGCCTCCTCCAGGGCGTTGGTCAGCGCGGGCCAGGTCTGCTTGCTGTACAGCGTGACCGTGATGCCGGTCGTCGCCAGGGACTCGCTGAGCTTCCGCCCGGGGGTGTCCGTGCGCAGCGGCTTCGCGTCGATGCGGCGCAGCAGGTCGACGATCTTCTTCGTGCCGGCCTTCGGGTCCTGGCCGTTGGCCTTCAGGTAGTTGTCGAGGGCGCGCTGGAAGCCGCGCGCCTGGTTCTCGGCGTGGCCGACCCCGCCCGCCGTCGGGTCCACCACCGCGTCGAGCGTGAGGCGGCCGACCTTCTTGGGGAACAAGTGGGCGTACGTACCGCCGAGTTCGGTGCCGTACGAGATGCCGAAGTAGTGCAGCTTGGCGTCGCCGAGGACCTGGCGCATCACGTCCATGTCGCGGGCGGCCTCGGCCGTGGAGACGTGCGGGAGCAGCTTCTTCGCGGAGCGCGCGCAGCCCGCGCCGAAGTCCGCGGCGTCCTTGAAGTACGCCTTCTCCTCGGCCGGGGTGTCCGGCGTGAGGTCGGTCCGCTCCGCGGCCTGCGTGTCCTTGTCGCTGCGGCAGCGCACGCCCTCGCTGGCGCCCACTCCGCGGGGGTCGAAGCTCACCAGGTCGTACCGCTCGCGGAGCTTGCTGTAGCCATCGGCGAAGGACGGCAGCATGGAGACGCCGGAGCCGCCCGGGCCGCCGAAGTTGAACAGGAGCGAGCCGATGCGGTCGCCCTCGCCGGTGGACTTGGCGCGGATCAGCGCGACGCCGATGGTCTCGCCGTCCGGCTTCTCGTAGTCGAGCGGAACCTTGAGGGTGGCGCACTGCCACTCGTCGCCCGGCGCCTGCTCGCCGCCCGAGGCCTTGCAGCCGCCCCAGTCGAGCTTCTGCGTCGTGACGGCCGCGGGCAGCGTGGAGGAGGGGTCGGGGCGCGGCGCCGGGTCGGCGCCCGTGGGCCCCGGCCGCTTCCCGTCGGACCTGTCCTCGTCGTCGGACGAGCCACCGCATCCCACGGCGAGCCCGGCCACCAGAACACCTGCGGCGGCCAGAGCTGCTGACCGTACGAAACGCGGCATGACGCTTCCCCCCTCGGAAGGCAGTCAGGCCATAGTAGGCACGGCCACTGACAAGGGCTCCGGCGGGCGGTCAGGAGCAGACCGTGCCCGCCTTCGGCACCGTGCCGTTCAGGAGATAGCCGTCCACGGCGCCCCGCACGCACTTGTTCTTGCTGTCGTACGCTCCGTGGCCCTCGCCCTTGTACGTCAGCTCGACGCCGACGCCCTCGCCGAGCGCGTCGACCATCTTGCGCGCGCCCTCGTACGGCGTGGCCGGGTCGCCGGTGTTGCCGATGACGAGGACGGGGGCCGCGCCCGACGCGCTCACGTCCGGGTGGTCGGCCGCGCCGTCGACGGCCCAGTCGGAGCAGTTGACCATGCCCCAGGCCAGGTAGTCGCCGAACAGGGGCGAGGCCTCGCGGAACTCGGGCAGCTTCTTCTCGACGTCCTCGGGGGTGTAGCGCGGCTTGTCGTCGGCGCAGTTGATGGCGACGTTCGCGGCCTGGAGGTTGCTGTACTCGCCGTTCTCGCTGCGCCCGTTCATCGAGTCGGACAGGACCATCAGGATCTTGCCGTCGCCGTCGTAGGCGTCCTCCAGGCCCTGGGTGAGGTAGGGCCAGAAGTCCTTGGAATACAGGGCCTGCGCGATGCCGTTCGTCGCCGCGGTCTGGGTCAGCTCGCGCGGCGGCAGGGCGGGCAGCGGCTTCTTGTCGAGGTCCTTGAGGAGCTTGGCGATGCGGTCCTTGACGTCCTGCTCGTCGTCCCCGACGGGGCAGTCGTCGGCCTGCGACGCGCAGTCCTCGGCGAAGTTGTCCAGCGCCCGCTGGAAGCCCTTGGCCTGCCCGAGCGAGCCCTGCTCCGGTGTCTCCGTGGGGTCGACCACCGCGTCGAACACCGCGCGGCCCACGTTCTTGGGGAACAAGTGGGCGTACACGCCGCCGAGTTCGGTGCCGTAGGAGATGCCGAAGTAGTGCAGCTTGTCGTCGCCGAGCACCTGGCGCATCAGGTCCATGTCGCGGGCCGCGTCGGTGGTGCGCACATGGGGGAGGACCTTCTTGGAGTTCTTCTCGCACGCCCCGTTGAAGCTCTTGACGTTGTCCATGAGCTTGTCGCGCTCGGCGGCGTCGTCGGGGGTCGCGTCCTGCTGGTAGTACGCGTCGAGCTGCTCGTCGTCCTCGCACTTCACGCCCGCGCTGCGGCCGACGCCGCGCGGGTCGAAGCTCACCAGGTCGTAGCGGGTGCGCAGCTTCGCGTAGTCCGTGCCGAACGCGGGCAGCGTGGTGACGCCCGAGCCGCCGGGGCCGCCGAAGTTGAAGATCAGCGAGCCGATGCGCCGGTCCTCGTCGCCGCTCGCCTTCGCCCGGATCAGCGCGAGGTCGACGGTGTCGCCCTTGGGCTCGTCCCAGTCGAGCGGCGCCTTCATGGTCGAGCACTGCCACTCGGCGCCGCCGGGCAGCGGCGAGGGCGCGTCCCCGCCGCCCTCCGCCGCGGACGGGGCCGGGCAGTCCTTCCAGCTGAGCTTCTGGTCCGGCAGGGCCGTGTCCGAGGAACCGGAGTCGGAGTCGCCGCACGCGGCGAGCGCGGCGGTCAGCAGGACGGCGGTGGCGGCCATGGCCTTGGCGCGCGGCGGGAGCTTGGGCATGGCTCCATCCTGCGGGGGCGGCGGCCCTGCCGCTCGGGACACGGGCCGTGCGGGTGACCTCCCGGTGTGCGGCCCGCTACGGAGACCTGTGCCTACAGGGCCCGCTACGGAGACCTGTGCCTACAACAGGCCCTTACGGGTGAGATGGTTGAAGAACAGCCACCCGGGGAGCACCGGCAGCCACAGCGTGAGCAGTCGGTACAGGAGCACGGCGGGCGCCGCCACGTCCTTCGGCACGCCCACCGCGATGAGGCCGAACGTCAGGGTCGCCTCGACGGCGCCGACGCCGCCCGGGGTGGGCGCCGCCGAGCCGAGCGCGTTGCCCGCGAGGAAGACCACCGCGACGCTGGCCAGGCTCAGGGTGCCCATCTCCTCGCTGGCGAAGGCCCGCACCGAGGCATCCAGACAGAGCACGAAGAGGAACGTCAGGAGCAGCATGCCGCCGATGCCGGTGAGCAGCTTCTGCGGCCGCTGCAGGACGTCGAGCATGCGCGGCACGACACCCGCGAACAGCGACCGCACGCGCGTGACGACGAACTTCCGCAGGAACGGGATGGCGGTCACCACGAGGACGAGCACCGCGACCGTCAGGAGGCCCGCGATGACCGTACGGGACGGGGTCAGCGTCGGCGTCTTCTGCGTGCCGGTGACGTACCCGAAGATCAGCAGCAGCAGGATGTGCGAGCCGAGGCCGAAGAGCTGCGAGGCGCCGACGCTCGCCACCGCGAGCCCCGAGCGCACTCCCGAGCGCTGGAGGAAGCGGGTGTTCAGCGCCACGCCGCCCACCGCCGCGGGCGCCACGATCTTCACGAAGGACCCGGCGACCTGCGCGGACACGGCCCGCAGGAACGGCACCCGCTCCGGCACGAAGCCGAGCAGGCTCATCGCCGCGGCGAAGTAGCTGAGCGCCGAGAACGCCACGGCGGCGGCCACCCAGCCCCACTCGGCCTCTCCGAAGATGGTGCCGAAGTCGATGTGCGTGAGCTGGGACAGCAGGAAGTACGCGCCGAAGGCGCCGGCGATGAAGCTGATCAGCGTGCGCGGCCTGATCCGCTCCAGCTGCGCCGGTTCCACGGGGGCCGTCGGCCGGATCAGCAGCACCTGGTGGCGGATCTGGGTGAGCAGGTCCTCCTCGCGGGCCTGCTCCAGGGCCTCGTCTATGGCCTGCTTCTCAGCCTGCTTCTCGGCGCGCAGGGACTTGCGGGCGGCGACCGTCTCGGTCTTGCGGGCGGCTCCCGGGTCGGCGGTGCGGGCGGCGATCGGGTCCGTCTTGCGGACGGTGACGGGGTCGTCGGGGCGGGTGGTGGCGGGGTCGGGGGCGAGGGCGGACTCGGTGGCGCCGGTGGCTTCGGTGGTCCCAGCGGTCCCGGTGTCTTCGGTCGTCGTCGCCGCGCTCTCGGCTTCCGCGCTCTCGGCCTCCGTGCGGGCCGCCTTCGCCTTGCGTGAGGCCTCCAGGACGGCGTCCCGCTCCCGCTGGGCGCGCTCGCGGGCCCGCTTGCGCAGCGTCCCGCGTGTGGAGCGGGTCAGCGCGATCGGCTGGAGCAGCGGCAGACAGTCCGCCACGGCGTCCGGGCCGAGGACCTCGACGGCCGTGGCGACGGCGCGTTCCGCGCCGACCCGCAGGCCGAAGGCCGTCAGGAGCTGCGCGATGTCCATGCGCAGGACCAGGTCGCCGGCCGCGATCTCGCCGCCCCGGAGATCCGTCAGGATCACCGTGCCGGAACGATCCACCAGGATCGCGTCACCCGCGAGCCTGCGGTGCGCGATCCGGCGCGACTGGAGGGCCTTGACCTGGCGCCAGGTGTCGCACAGCAGCTCGTCGGTGAGGGCCGCGTCCGGCAGCGAGTCCAGGGAGCGGCCGCCCGTGTGCTCGTACACGAGGATGACGGCGTCCGGGCCCAGCTCGGAGGTGGCGATGAGCTTGGGCGCGTTCGCCCCGGCCGCGATCGCCGCGTACGCGAGGAGGGCCTCCTGCTCCAGGGCCTGGCGCAGCGACTGGAGGCTGCGGCGCTGGGTGATGCCGCGCAGCGTCAGCCTGCGCCACACCCGGTAGAAGAAGCCCTGCGCCTGTTGTTCGCGGTCGATGACCGTGACGTCGAGGGGTGGGCCTTCCTCCAGCGTCACGAAGTAGCGTCTGCCGCGGTTGTCCTGGTCGGAGGCGTCGCCGGACTCCTCACGGGCCGCGCTCACTGGCCGGAAGCCGACGTGCCGGAGGCCCGCGAGCAGGGTCTGCCCTGTGGGCTGCACGTTCGGCGAGCCGACCGCGTACAGCGTGCCGTAGGCGACGGTCCAGCCGATGAGCACCGTCAGGATGATCGAGAACGGTGTCGTGTTCCCCGACACCAGCATCGTGAAGGCTTCGAGCAGCAGCACCACGAGCAGCACGACGCGCCAGCGCGGCCTGCGGGACATGCCCACGGCCGTCATGTACGCGATGACCGGCGCGAGATAGCCGTGCACCGGGTCCGTGAGCGAGTTGATGTCACCCGGCGAGGGCTGGGTGAGGGCGTCCTGGATGGACTCCGGGGCGGCCTTGGCCACCCACAGGTCGGTGGCCAGCGTCACGCCGTGCGCGAGCACCGCCGCGAGGACCCCGTCGGCGATGCGCAGCCCGTCGCGTTTGATCAGACGCTCGATCGCGAACGCCACCGGGACGAGCAGCACCCCGATGCTCGCGGTGAGCCCCGCCAGCTTCATCAGCAGGTCCGGGGGCTCACCCGTGCCCGCGTTGATGTCCTGCTCCAGGCCCGACGTCGTGCCGTGCGCGAACGCGGAGATCAGGAGCAGGGCGGCGATCGCCAGGATGCCGACGAGCAGCCGCATGAGGTCGGAGGGGCGGTGCACGCGCGCGGGGAGGAGGGGTTCGTCGCCCTCGACGCGCTCGGAGTGGGGGTCGTCGTCGACTTCGGCGCAGTCGTGGGGGGCGGGCTCGGTGGGCTTGGCGGGGGACTCGTCGTGGGATGACTCGGGCCGGGAGGGCTCGGGCGGGGACGGCTCCGGAGACTCGCCGCGGGACGGCTCGGCGGACTCGTCCTGGGGCTTCACGACCAGCTCATCGGTGTCCGGGCGCGCCGTGTCCGCAGAGGTGCCAGCCGTCTTGTCGGAATGCACGCCCTGCTGCTCCGTCGCCTCTTCTTGATCTCGTATCACCAGTCACCGCCCGCACGATGGTGGCATGCCCCGCTGACAACGGGGGGCATCAGGGGGCAATCTGGGGGCGCGAAACGGTCACGATTTGCCACTTCGTCCCTCGTCGCACGCCCTACCGCACCCTCTGTCGTGGAGCCGTCACCATGTCGGTGCCATGCGGCAGGATGGGCCGGATGAGCGAGGAGAGCCGACCGGAACCGGAGCTGGTGGACCACCCCGACGTACCCGAGTACCCCGAGTACGCGGAACGGGTGCTCGATGTGGCGGAGCGCATTCCGCCGGGCCGGGTGATGACGTACGGAGACGTCGCCGAGTGGCTGGAGGAGGGTGGCCCGCGCCAGGTCGGCCGGGTGATGGCGCTCTACGGCGGCGCGGTGCCGTGGTGGCGCGTGGTGCGCTCGGACGGCGTGCTGCTGCCGGGACACGAACTGCGGGCCCTGGAGGCGTACCGCGCGGAGGGCACGCCGCTGCGGGAGCCGGGCCGGGCGTCGGAGCGGAGCATGCCGCGCCTTGACATGCGCAGGGCGCGGTGGGACGGCGGAGCGGTGGCCGCGGCGGACGTGACGGTCACGAAAGGCGCGACAGGCGCGGCGGACGTGACAGACACGACAGGCACGGCAGCCGTGACAGACGTGGCTCCGGAGGCTCACACCTGACAGCTTCCGGCACGCGCGGGCCGGGCGGCGGCCCCGAGGTCCGTACGGGGGAAGCCACGCGCCCCGCTCATCCGCTGGCGTAGCGTCGACAGCACGCATTCACACTCACCCCGCAGCTGACACGCAGCCGCACCTCGACCCGTTAGACCCACCAGGACCGGCGATCCACGTGAGCTCCCTTTCATCCGCCCGGCACGCCCGGCACCCGTCGCACCTTCGGGTACGACAGGGGACTCCGGGTGCCTATCGCCTTGTGCGTACGCCTCCGGTCCTCGCGGATCCCCCTCAGCTGGACGCACGGCAGCGCTCCGTGGTTGACCACGCGGGCGGTCCGCTGCTCGTTCTCGCAGGTCCGGGCACTGGCAAGACCACCACGCTGGTGGAGGCGGTGGCCGCGCGGGTGGCCAAGGGGACCGATCCCGAGCGCGTCCTCGTGCTCACGTTCAGCCGCCGGGCGGCGGTCGAGCTGCGCGACCGCATGGCGCGGCGCATCGGCGCCGCCGACGCCCCGCAGGCCACCACGTTCCACTCGTTCTGCTACGCCCTCGTCCGCGCCCACCAGGACGCCGACCTCTTCGTGGAACCCCTGCGACTCCTTTCGGGACCCGAGCAGGACGTGGCGGTGCGCGAACTCCTCGCGGGCCAGACCGACCTGGCGCGCGAGGGCCTGGCGCGGGTGCGCTGGCCGGACGAGCTGCGCGCCTGCCTGACCACGCGCGGCTTCGCCGACGAGGTCCGCGCGGTGCTCGCGCGCAGCCGCGAACTGGGCCTCGGCCCGGACGCCCTGGACGCCTTCGCCCGGCGCGGCGGCAGGCCGGACTGGCGCGCGGCGGCGGCCTTCCTCGCCGAGTACCTGGACGTGCTCGACCTCCAAGGGGTGCTCGACTACGCGGAGCTGGTCCACCGCGCGGTGCTGCTCGCCCGCCGCCCCGAGGTCGCCGGGGCGCTCGCCGCCCAGTACGACGCGGTGTTCGTGGACGAGTACCAGGACACGGATCCCTCGCAGGTGCGGCTGCTGCACGCGCTCGCGGGCGGCGGGCGCGACCTCGTCGCCTTCGGAGACCCCGATCAGTCGATCTACGCCTTCCGGGGCGCCGATGTGAACGGCATCCTCCGCTTCCCGTCCGACTTCCCGCGCGCGGACGGCACCGAGGCGCCGGTCGAGGTCCTGACGTCGTCCCGGCGTTCCGGCGCACGGCTCCTCGCGGCGACCCGTCTCGTCACCGCGCGCATGCCGCTCACCCGGCTGCCCGCGGAGAAGGTGCGCGCCCACCGCGAGCTGACGGCCGTCCGGGACGGCGGCCGCGTCGACGTCCGTACGTACCCCACCGCCGGCACGGAACTGGACAACATCGCGGACATCCTGCGCCGCGCGCACCTGGAGGACGGCGTCCCCTGGAACGAGATGGCCGTCCTCGTCCGTGCGGGCGCCCGCACGATCCCCTCCCTCCGCCGCGCCCTCACCGCGGCGGGCGTCCCCCTGGACATAGACGGCGACGACATCGCCCTGCGCCACGAGCCCGCCGTGACGGCACTGCTCACGGCGCTGCGGGCGGTGGCTCGGGCGGAGTCGGAGGTGGCGTCCCAAGCCGAGGCGGAGCCTACGGAGATGGCGTCCGACGTCACGCGCGAACCTCCGGAGGAGGTGTCCGAAGCAGAGGCTGAAGGCTCGGAGGGGGCGTCCGAAGCAGAGGCCGAAGGCTCGGAGGGGGTGTCCGAGACCGGGGCGGACTCCTCGGAGCCGTCGTCCGAAGCCGCGCCCGAGTCCCCGCAGCCGTCCCCCGCAGCCGTGCCGGAATCCACCGAGCCGTCCCCCGGCGGCCCCCGCGAAGCCGAACCCACCGTCCCCGCCTGGCTCGACACCGAGACCGCTCTCACCCTGCTCACCTCCCCCCTCGCGGCCATGGACGCCGCCGACCTGCGGCGCCTCGGGCGGGCCCTGCGCGAGGAGGAGCGGGCCGCGGGCAACCACGTCCCGCCGCCGTCCGACGAGCTCCTCGCCCGCGCCCTCGCCGAGCCGGAGCGGCTGACAGCGCACGACCCCTCGTACGCGAAGGGGGCCCAGCGGCTCGGCGAGCTCCTGAGCCGGGCCAGGAAGCGGCTGGCGGACGGCGGCACCGCCGAGCAGGCGCTGTGGGACCTGTGGGACGGCACGCCCTGGCCGCGGCGCCTGGAGCGCGCCGCGCGGCGCGGCGGCGCGGCGGGGCGCAACGCCGACCGCGACCTCGACGCGGTGTGCGCCCTGTTCGCGACCGCGGCCCGCGCCGAGGAGCGCACCGGCGGGCGCGGCGCCCTGAACTTCCTCGACGAGATCGAGGCGCAGGACATCGCCGCGGACACGCTGACGCGCCGCGCGGCGCGCCCCGACGCCGTACGCCTGATGACGGCACACCGCTCCAAGGGCCTGGAGTGGCGGCTCGTGGTGGTCGCGGGCGTCCAGGAAGGCCTCTGGCCGGACCTGCGCCGCCGCGGCTCCCTCCTCGAGGCCGACCGCATCGGGCGCGACGGCATCGCCGAGCCCCTGACCCCGGGAGCGCTCCTCTCCGAAGAGCGCAGGCTGTTCTACGTGGCCGCCACGCGCGCGCGGGAGCGCCTCGTCGTCACCGCTGTCAAGGCGCCCGCCGACGACGGCGACCAGCCCTCCCGCTTCCTCACCGAACTCGGCGTCGAACCGAAGGACGTGACCGGCCGCCCACGCCGCCCGCTCTCGGTCTCCGCGCTCGTCGCGGAGCTGCGGGCCACCACCGTCGACCCGCACGTGTCGGACGCCCTGCGCGCGGCCGCCGCCCAGCGCCTGGCCCGTCTCGCGGCGCTCACCGACGCCGACGAGCGCCCCCTGGTGCCGTCCGCGCACCCGCACCGCTGGTGGGGGATGTTCGAGCCGACGGCGAGCGCGGTGCCCCTGCGGGACCGCGACAAGCCCGTCGCGCTCTCCGGGAGCGCGCTCGACCAGCTCGCCAACACGTGCGCCCTGCAGTGGTTCCTGGGCCGCGAGGTGAAGGCCGACGCGCCCGCGACGGCCGCCCAGGGCTTCGGCAACGTCGTGCACGTCCTCGCCGACGAGGTCGCGTCCGGGCGCACGCCCGCCGACCTAGACGTCCTCATGGAACGCCTCGAATCCGTCTGGGACGCCCTCGTCTTCGACGCCCCCTGGAAGTCGGACCAGGAGAAGGAGCACGCGCGTGTGGCGCTCGAACGCTTCCTCCAGTGGCACGTCAGCGGTGCCCACACGGGCCGCACCCCGGTCGCCAGTGAGCACGACTTCGACGTGACGCTCGAAGCGGGCCCCTACGAAGTACGCGTACGCGGCTCCATGGACCGCGTCGAACGCGACGGCGAAGGCCGCGCCTACGTAGTCGACTTCAAGACCGGCAAACAGTCCCCGAGCGCAGCCGACGTCGAGCGCCACCCCCAACTGGCCGTCTACCAGCTCGCCGTGCGCGAGGGCGCCGCGGACGACGTCTTCGAAGGCGTACGCCCCGACGTGGGCGGCGCGGAACTGGTCCAGCTGCGCCAGGGCGCGGCCAAGAAGGACGGCGGTGACGCGCTGCCGAAGGTCCAGGCCCAGGAGCCGCTGTCCGGCGACTGGGTCGGCGACCTCCTCGCCACGGCGGCGGGCAAGGTCCTCGACGAGCGCTTCACGCCCGTCACGGGCCAGCACTGCACGCACTGCGCCTTCCGCGCCTCGTGCAGCGCCCGCCCGGAGGGCAGGCAAGTCGTGGAGTGACCGGCGCGCAGCCGCCGGTGGCCAACGTCACGTCCGCTCACCCGTGCCTCATAGCACTCCCACAGGCCATCTAAAGTCTCGCTGAACTGAACGTCTTTCCTAGGAGAAGCACACATGGCAGCCAACCGGAAGCTCCTGGCAGTGGCAGCCGCCTGCGCCGCCGTCGTCATCGGCGTCACGGGCTGCGGCGGCGACAATGGCGGCGACAAGGACCCCTTCGAGGGCATGAGCGCCGACAAGATCGCCAAGAAGGCTTCCAAGACCTCCAAGAACGCGGGCTCCTTCACGATGAAGAGCCAGGTCAAGGAGAGCACCGGGCAGGCCACCGGCGAGTTCACCGTCGCCAAGGGCGGCGACTGCAAGGCCACGATCGACTCGGGCAAGCAGGGCCACTCCGAGATCCTCACCGTCGGCGATGCCTCGTACATGAAGGCCGACGAGAAGTACTGGAAGACGACCGCCGGCGCCACGATCGCCGGGCGCGTCAAGGGACGTTGGGTGAAGGCGCCCTCCAAGGGAGACAGCGCCTGCGCCCTCGGCGACATGTTCGAGAGCAAGAAGTTCAAGAACCTCAAGCGTGAGAAGGACGCCGAGGTCGACGGCAAGAAGGCCGCAGTCCTCGTCAAGAAGAAGGGCGACGAGACCACCACCTTCTACGTCGCCATGGAGGGCAAGCCCTACTTCCTGAAGGTCACCAACGACGGCGACGAGAAGGGCACGGCGACCTTCAGTGGCTACGGCGAGCCCGTCGACGTCAAGGCCCCGGCGCCCGGCGAGGTCGTCGACCAGAAGCAGCTGGCCGGACTCTGATCCGCCCCGCTCCTGTGACGGCGGCCACGGACGCGCGCGGCGGCGACGGACGATCCCGTCCCGCCCCGACTGTCAGTGGCCGCCGCTAGCCTCTCTGACGTGTCTCCTCGCCTCACCGACCCCGAGCAGCTCAAAGAGCTCCTCGGTATCCCGTTCACCCCGGAGCAGACGGCCTGCATCACCGCGCCGCCCGCCCCGCAGGTGATCGTGGCCGGAGCCGGGTCGGGGAAGACGACGGTGATGGCCGCGCGCGTGGTGTGGCTGGTCGGCACCGGGCAGGTCGCCCCGGAGCAGGTGCTCGGCCTGACGTTCACGAACAAGGCGGCGGGCGAGCTCGCCGAGCGGGTGCGCAAGGCGCTGATCAAGGCGGGCGTCACCGACCCGGAGACCGTCGATCCGGACAACCCTCCGGGCGAGCCGGTCATCTCCACGTACCACGCGTTCGCGGGCCGCCTCCTCACCGACCACGGCCTGCGCATCGGCCTGGAGCCCACCGCCCGCCTCCTCGCCGACGCCACCCGCTTCCAGCTCGCCGCCCGCGTCCTGCGCGAGGCCCCGGGACCGTATCCCGCGCTGACCCGCTCCTTCCCCGACCTCGTCAGCGACCTGCTCACGCTCGACGGCGAGCTGGCCGAGCACCTGGTGGCACCCGACCGCCTCCGGGCGCACGACGTGGACCTGCTCCGCACCCTGGCGGGCGCCAAGCTCACCAACGCCGACCTGCGCAAGGTCCCCGAGACGGCCACCGCCCGCCTCCAGCTCGCCGAGCTCGTCGACCGGTACCGCACGGCGAAGCGCGCCCGCGACCTCCTCGACTTCGGCGACCAGATCGCCCACTCCGCGACCCTCGCCCGCACCCGCCCGGAGGTCGGCGAGATCCTGCGCGAGGAGTTCCGCGTCGTCCTCCTCGACGAGTACCAGGACACGTCGGTGGCCCAGCGCGTCCTCCTCGCGGGCCTGTTCGGCGGCGGCACCGGCCACCCCGTGACGGCGGTCGGCGACCCCTGCCAGGCAATCTACGGCTGGCGCGGCGCCTCCGTGGCCAACCTCGACGACTTCCCCGACCACTTCGCGCACGCCGACGGCCGCCCCGCCACGCGCCACGCCCTCAGCGAGAACCGCCGCAGCGGCGGCCGCCTCCTCGACCTCGCCAACGGCCTGGCCGCGCCGCTGCGCGCCCTGCACGCGGGCGTGGAGGCCCTGCGGCCCGCCCCGGGCGCCGAGCGCGACGGCAGCGTGCGCTGCGCCCTGCTGCGCACGCACAGCGAGGAGATCGACTGGATCGCCGACTCCCTCGCCCACCTCGTGGCCACCGGCAAGGCCCCCGGTGAGATCGCCGTCCTGTGCCGCACGGCCGGCGACTTCGCCGAGATCCAGGCCGCCCTCGTCGCCCGCGACATCCCCGTCGAGGTCGTCGGCCTGTCCGGCCTGCTGCACCTGCCCGAGGTCGCCGACCTCGTCGCCGTCTGCGAAGTCCTCCAGGACCCGGGCGCCAACGCCTCCCTGGTGCGGCTCCTGACCGGCCCCCGCTGGCGGATCGGCCCGCGCGACCTCGCCCTCCTGGGCCGCCGCGCCCGCCTCCTCGTGCGGCACAGCGCGCCCGAAGGACCCGAGGACGCCGACCGGCGGCTCGCCGAGGCCGTCGAGGGCGTCGACCCGTCCGAGGTGATATCGCTCGCGGACGCCCTCGACACGTTCCTGGAGACCCCCGGCGACGGCTCCGGGGACGACGGGCTGCCGTTCTCCGCCGAGGCCCGGGTGCGGTTCGCGCGCCTCGCCACCGAACTGCGCGACCTGCGCCGCTCCCTGGCCGACCCGCTCCTCGACGTCCTGCACCGCGTGCTCGCCGTCACCGGCCTGGAGGTCGAGCTCTCCGCGTCCCCGCACGCCCTGGCTGCCCGCCGCCGCGAGACCCTGTCGAACTTCCTGGACATCGCCGCGTCCTTCGCCGCCAACGACCCCTCGGCCTCCCTGCTCGCCTTCCTCGGCTTCCTGCGCACCGCCGCCCAGTACGAGAAGGGCCTCGACAACGCCCTGCCCGGCGGCGAGAACACCGTCAAGGTCCTCACCGCCCACAAGTCCAAGGGCCTGGAGTGGGACGTCGTCGCCGTGCCCGGCCTGGTCACCGGCACGTTCCCGAGCACGCAGGGCCGCGAGAAGTGGACGGCCCAGGCCAAGGTCGTCCCGCACGCCCTGCGCGGGGACGCCGACACGCTCCCCGACGTCGGCGCGTGGGACGCCAAGGGCATGAAGGCCTTCCACGCCGAGATGAAGGACCACCAGCACACCGAGGAACTGCGCCTCGGGTACGTGACGTTCACCCGCCCCCGCAGCCTCCTGCTCGGCTCGGGCCACTGGTGGGGCCCCACCCAGAAGAAGCCCCGCGGCCCGTCCGACTTCCTCACCGCCCTGTACGACCACTGCGCCGCGGGGCACGGCGAGATCGAGGCCTGGGCGGACGCGCCGGCCGAGGACGAGGAGAACCCGGCGCTGCACGAGAAGACCGCCGACCACGCCTGGCCGCTGCCCCTCGACGCCGACTCCCTGACCCGCCGCCGCGCCGCCGCGGACACCGTCCTCGCCCACCTGGACCGCCTCACGGCCGACAACGCCCGCTCCCACGAGGATCCCCACCCCGCCGCGGGCGACCCCGTCTCCGCGTACGCCGCCGAGCCCCCGGAGTACGCGACGGACCCGGACTGGCCGCCCCCGCCGGACGACGACGAGATCGACGCCTACGAAGGCCGTGCCGACGTCTACGAAGGCGATGCCGACGTCTACGAAGGCGACGTTTTCGGGGACGACGCCACCCACGGAACGGGCACCGAGGACCCCTCGGAGTGGCACTCCTGGTCCACGGAGCGCCCGACGTCCCCGGGGCACCCGACGTCTCCGGGGCACCCGACATCCCCGGGGCGGTCGGCGTCCGCGCAGCGCCCCGCGTCCACGGAGCCCCCGACCCCGCCCCACCCGAGGCACACCACCTCCGACGAGACGGCCCCCACCACGGACGCCATCCCGCACGCCCGCACCCCCCAGGCGCCCCCGCGCCTCACCCCGGAGGAATCCCGCACCCTCGCCTCCTGGGACCGCGACCTGGACGCCCTGACCGGCGAGCTGCTTCGGGCCCGCGAGAGCGTCCGCGACGTCCTCCTGCCGACCACGCTCACCGCCTCCCAGCTCCTTCGCCTCGCCGGTGACCCGGACGCCCTCGCGCAGGAGCTCGCGCGGCCCATGCCCCGGCCGCCGCAGCCCGCGGCCCGCCGCGGCACCCGCTTCCACGCCTGGGTGCAGGCACGCTTCGAGGAGCTGCGGCTGCCCATGCTCGGCCCGGACGAGCTGCCGGGCGGCGGCCCCGGCGAGGCGGAGATCGCGGACGAACGCGACCTGGAGGCGCTCAAGGAGGCCTTCGAGCGCACCGAGTACGCCCGTCGCACCCCCCACCGCGTCGAGTACCCCTTCCAGATCGCCCTCGCGGGCCGCGTCATCCGCGGCCGCATGGACGCCGTCTACAAGCACGGCGACGGCGACGACACCACGTACGAGATCCTCGACTGGAAGACCGGTCACACCCAGGACGCCGACCCCCTCCAGCTCGCCGTCTACCGCCTCGCGTGGGCCGAGCAGCACGACCTGCCGCCCGAGTCCGTGGGGGCCGCGTTCCTCTACGTGCGCAGCGGCGAGACCGTCCGCCCGGCGAACCTGCCGGGCCGGGCCGAGCTGGAGCGGATGCTGCTCGGCGAGGCCGCAGCGGCCGCCGGACAGCGGGGTGACCGGCCGCCCGACCGGAGCACTCCCGCGGGCCGATAGGCTCGTGACCATGAGCAAGACCGTCAACAGCTCTGACAGTGTCGTCAGCGCCGTCCGCGCGTACCTGGACGACCACCGTGCCGCCTTCCTCGACGACCTCGCCGAGTGGCTGCGCGTCCCGTCCGTGTCGGCACAGCCCGACCACGCGCCCGACGTGCGCCGCAGCGCCGACTGGCTCGCCGCGCGGCTCACGTCGACCGGCTTCCCGACGGTCGAGGTGTGGGAGACGGCCGACGCCCCCGCGGTGTTCGCCGAGTGGCCCTCCGGAGACCCGGACGCGCCCACCGTCCTCGTCTACGGCCACCACGACGTGCAGCCCGCCGCCGTCGAGGACGGCTGGGACACCGACCCCTTCGAGCCCGTCGTCCGCGACAACCGCCTCTACGCGCGCGGGGCAGCCGACGACAAGGGCCAGGTCTTCTTCCACACCCTCGGCGTCCGCGCCCACCTCGCCGTCACCGGCCGCAGCGCGCCCGCGGTGAACCTGAAGCTGCTCGTCGAGGGCGAGGAGGAGTCCGGCTCCCCGAACTTCCGCGCCCTGGTCGAGGAGCGCGCCGAGCGCCTCGCCGCCGACGCGGTGATCGTCTCCGACACCGGCATGTGGTCCAAGGACACCCCCACGGTGTGCACGGGCATGCGGGGCCTCGCCGAGTGCGAGATCGAGCTTTCGGGACCCGACCAGGACATCCACTCCGGCTCCTTCGGCGGCGCCGTGCCCAACCCGGCGACGGCCGCCGCCCGCCTCGTGGCCGCCCTGCACGACGAGCACGCGCGCGTGGCCGTGCCCGGCTTCTACGAAGGCATCGTCGAGCTGACCGACCGCGAGCGCGAGCTCTTCGCCGAGCTGCCGTTCGACGAGGCCGAGTGGCTGCGTACGGCGAAGTCGCACGCGCCCTACGGAGAGGCCGGACACAGCACCCTGGAGCGCATCTGGGCCCGCCCGACCGCCGAGGTCAACGGCATCGGCGGCGGCTACCAAGGCCCCGGCGGCAAGACGATCATCCCGTCGAGCGCCTTCCTGAAGCTCTCCTTCCGGCTGGTCGCCGGCCAGGACCCGGAGCGCGTCGAGAAGGCCGTCCGCGCGTGGGTGGCCGACCAGCTGCCCGCCGGCATCGGGCACACGATCACCTTCAGCGGGGCCACGCGCCCCTGTCTGACGCCCCTGGACCACCCGGCGCTGCAGTCCGTCGTCCGCGCCATGGGCCGCGCCTTCGAGCAGGACATCCGCTTCACCCGGGAGGGCGGCTCGGGACCCGCCGCCGACCTCCAGGACGTCCTCGGGGCGCCCGTGCTCTTCCTCGGCATCTCCATTCCCTCGGACGGCTGGCACGCGCCGAACGAGAAGGTCGAGCTCGATCTGCTCCTGAAGGGCGCCGAGACAAGCGCCTACCTGTGGGGCGACCTCGCGGAGCACTGGCGCGGCGCCCACTGAACCGGCGAAACGCCTCGCGCACCGCGATGCACACTGAAGAGACCCGCTCGCTGAACCACCCATTCCATCGGGGGAGTTGGAAGCACCAGTGACCACCTGGACCGACCGCGCAGCTGACCGTCCCGTCTCGCTCACCGCGCCGAGCGGCATCGACCGCGCGGCCCACCACCGTCTCGACGAGGCCTGGCTCGCCGCCGCGTGGAGCCACCCCTCGACCCGGGTCTTCGTGGTGTCCGGCGGCCAGGTGCTCATCGACGAGACCCCCGAAGGACGCACGGAACTCGTGATGACCCCGTCGTTCGAGGCGCCCCTCACCGAGGCGCACCGCTACTTCCTGGGGACCGACGACGACGGTGTGAGCTACTTCGCGCTCCAGAAGGACGCGCTGCCCGGACGCATGGACGCCTCCGCGCGCGCGGCGGGCCTGCGCGAAGCGGGCCTGCTGCTCTCCCCGCGCGACGCGGGCCTGATGGTGCACGCCGTGGCCCTGGAGAACTGGCAGCGCATGCACCGCTTCTGCTCGCGCTGCGGCGAGCGCACGGTCATCGCGGCGGCCGGCCACATCCGCCGCTGCCAGGCCTGCGGCGCCGAGCACTACCCGCGCACCGACCCCGCCGTGATCATGCTGGTGACGGACAGCGAGGACCGCGCGCTCCTCGGCCGTCAGGTGCACTGGCCCGAGGGCCGCTTCTCGACCCTCGCGGGCTTCGTGGAGCCGGGCGAGTCGATCGAGCAGTCCGTGCGCCGCGAGGTCTTCGAGGAGGCGGGCGTCACGGTCGGCGACGTCGAGTACGTCGCGAGCCAGCCCTGGCCGTTCCCCTCCAGCCTGATGCTGGGCTTCATGGCGAGCGCCACGTCCTCGGAGATCAACGTCGACGGCGAGGAGATCCACGAGGCGCGCTGGTTCTCCCGCGACGACCTGCGGGCCGCCTTCGAGTCCGGGGAGGTCCTGCCTCCCTACGGCATCTCGATTGCGGCCCGCTTGATCGAGCTCTGGTACGGCAAGCCCCTGCCGAGGCCCGGCACGCTCGGCTGAGCCGGGCGGCCGACCGGCCCGTGGGTCAGGCGGCGAGCTTCTGCTTCACCTGGGCCAGCGAGGGGTTGGTCAGCGTCGAGCCGTCCGGGAAGAGAACGGTGGGAACCGTCTGGTTGCCGCCGTTCGCCTTCTCGACGAAGGCCGCGGAGTCCGGGTCGTGCTCGATGTTGATCTCTTCGTACGTGATGCCCTCGCGGTCCATCTGGCTCTTCAGCCTGCGGCAGTAGCCGCACCACGTGGTGCTGTACATCGTCACAGTGCCCGGCATGTCTCTCGCGCTCCTTAAGCCTCGGGGTGCGTCACCGCACGTCGTGTGCGTAGCCGCACTGACTCGAACGTACGCGACCCGGTCACCATTCCCGCATTAGTACGACTGCGAGCGCCCCCCTGTGGACAACCGGCACGGCCGCCTCGTGGGACCTGGCAGCATGGCGGGGTGACAGCAGCAACGCACTCCACCCTCTTCCCCCGGGTCCCGGACACGGCCGACGCGGTGCTCGACGGGCTCGACCCGGAGCAGCGCGAGGTCGCCACCGCCCTGCACGGGCCGGTGTGCGTGCTCGCGGGCGCGGGCACGGGCAAGACCCGCGCCATCACGCACCGCATCGCCTATGGCGTGCGGGCCGGGATCCTCCAGCCCCACAGCGTGCTCGCCGTCACGTTCACCAACCGCGCGGCCGGGGAGATGCGCGGCCGCCTGCGCCAGCTCGGTGCCACCGGCGTCCAGGCGCGCACGTTCCACTCCGCCGCCCTGCGCCAGCTCCAGTACTTCTGGCCCAAGGCCGTCGGCGGTTCGCTGCCCCGCCTCGTCGAGCGCAAGGTCCAGCTCGTCGCCGAGGCCGCGGCGGCCTGCCGCGTCCGCCTCGACCGCAACGAACTGCGGGATGTGACCGGCGAGATCGAGTGGTCCAAGGTCACCCAGACCGTCCCCGCCGACTACGCCGCCGTCGCGGCCAAGTCCGGCCGCGACACCCCCCGCGACCCCGCCGAGATCTCCCAGCTCTACGCGGCGTACGAGGACCTCAAGCGCGACCGCTCGGTCATCGACTTCGAGGACGTCCTGCTCCTGGCCGTCGGCATCCTCCAGGACCGCCACGACATCGCCGACCAGGTCCGCTCCCAGTACCAGCACTTCGTGGTCGACGAGTACCAGGACGTGAGCCCGCTCCAGCAGCGCCTCCTGGAGCTGTGGCTCGGCGACCGCGACAACCTGTGCGTCGTCGGCGACGCCAGCCAGACGATCTACTCCTTCACCGGCGCGACCCCCGACCACCTGCTGAACTTCCGCACCCGCCACCCGGGCGCCACCCTCGTCAAGCTCGTCCGGGACTACCGCTCCACGCCCCAGGTCGTCCACCTCGCCAACGGCCTGCTCTCCCAGGCCGTCGGCCGCGCCGCCGACCACCGCCTCGAACTGGTCTCGCAGCGCGAGCGCGGCACCGACCCCGTCTACACGGAGTACGCGGACGAGCCCGCCGAGGCCGAGGGCGCCGCCCGCCGCATCCGCGCCCTGATCGCCGACGGCGTCCCCGCAGGCGACATCGCGATCCTCTTCCGCACGAACTCCCAGTCGGAGATCTACGAACAGGCCCTCGCCGACCTGGGCATCCCCTACCTGCTCCGCGGGGCCGAGCGCTTCTTCGAGCGCACCGAGGTCCGCGAGGCGGGCGCGGCCCTGCGCGGCGCCGCCCGCTTCGGCGGCAACGACACCCTCCTGGACGACATGGTCGACCTGCCCTCGCAGGTGCGGGCCGTGCTCTCCACCAAGGGCTGGACGACCAAGGCGCCCGCGGGCTCCGGCGCGGTCCGCGACCGCTGGGAGTCGCTGGCCGCCCTGGTGCGCCTCGCCGAGGACTTCGCCGCCGCCCGGCCCGACGCCACCCTGGCCGACCTCGTGGCCGAGCTGGACGAGCGCGCCGCCGCGCAGCACGCGCCCACCGTCGAGGGCGTCACGCTGGCCTCCCTGCACGCCGCGAAGGGCCTGGAGTGGGACGCCGTGTTCCTGGTCGGCCTGGCCGAGGGCATGATGCCGATCACGTACGCCAAGACCGCCGAGCAGGTCGAGGAGGAGCGCAGGCTCCTGTACGTGGGCGTGACCCGCGCCCGCGTCCACCTCTCCCTGTCCTGGGCCCTCTCCCGGTCCCCTGGCGGCCGCGCCGGCCGCCGGGCCAGCCGCTTCCTCGACGGCCTGCGCCCCGGCTCGGGCGCGGCCGCGGGGTCGCGCGCGGCGGGCGGACCCGGCGGCATCGAGCGCGGCACCGGCCGGAGCGGGGAGCCCGGCGCTCCCGGGGCGCCCCGGGAGCGCCCGCGGCGGCCGCAGCCCCGCGCGCTGCCGTGTCTGCGGCCGCACCCTCACCGACGCCGGTGAGATGAAGCTCATGCGCTGCGAGGACTGCCCGTCGGACATGGACGAAGGGCTCTACGAACGGCTCCTCGAGTGGCGATCGGGCCAGGCGAGGCGCCTGGGACAGCCCCCGTTCTGCGTCTTCACGGACAAAACCTTGATCGCCATCGCGGAGGCCGTGCCGGAGGACGAGGGCGAGCTGGCCCGCATCCCGGGCGTCGTCGTCCGCAAGCTGCGTCACTTCGGCGCCGACGTCCTCGCTATCTGTGCAGGTCAGGAGCTTGCGGAGGGCGACGAGGCGAACTGATTCAAACTCGTCGAAAAAATAGTTTGCGCATGCGCAAGGAAGACCCATAGGTTCTTAAGCACGGGAACGGCGGCTTCTCCGAAGCCCTGGTCCCGTGCTGTACTTGTCAGTCCGAGGAACGGTTTCGGCCGCTCCCCTAGACGCCGAGAGGAGGCGATTCCAGTGATCAGCAACAACAAGAGCTTCATCAGCACCGTCAAAATGACCGATCGCTCGGTCGTCGCTTCCTGCCTGCTCGGCTTCTCGAACCAGGGCACCGGTCTGTCCGTCGGCAACGCCGCTCCGTCTCTCGGCAGCGCCGCCGTGCGTCCGGCCGCCCCCGCCCTGCCTCTGTCGGGTCTTGAGATCCGCGAGGGCAATGAGCGACCGACCAAGGCATCGGAAGCAGTAGCGACGGCACAGGCACAGGCCTATGTCTTCGCGGCAGCCGGTGCCGGATTCCGGAACAAGACGCAGCAGCAGCACCACACGATGTGGGCCTTCCGTGGGCTCGAACCCTGGAGTGATCCAGTCTGATCTCGATCAGACCGGCGCCTTCAGGGCCGCGGAACCCCACCCGGGATCCGCGGCCCTTCTGTTTTCCCCAAAACCGGGAGACAGAGCGAAGGGGCTGAGCAAGACCCGGTACCAGCCGCCAACCGGCCGACCCAGGCCGGCACGACCAGACGAGGAAAACACCACCGTGCAACTCGAAGCGCACGCCCCGTCCGTACCGCCTTCAGACACTCTCCCGCCGCCCGCACCCACGGAGGACCCGACCTTGACTCCCCTCACCGCGCTCACCGCGCTCGACGACGCCATCGAGAACCTCGGCGTACCCGTCCCCTGCCGTGCCTACGACCCGGAGGTCTTCTTCGCCGAGTCCCCGGCCGACGTCGAGTACGCCAAGTCCCTCTGCCGTACCTGCCCGCTGATGGAGGCCTGCCTGGCCGGCGCCAAGGAGCGGCGTGAGCCGTGGGGCGTCTGGGGCGGCGAGCTGTTCGTCCAGGGCGTGGTCGTCGCCCGCAAGCGGCCGCGTGGCCGTCCGCGGAAGAACCCGGTCGTGGCATGAGTACCGCCGGAACGATCGATCGCCCCGTGACGCACGACCCCAAGAAGCAGGCCCCGATGAAGGCACCCACGAGCGAGCCCAGTGGCTCCGCCATCTCAGACTTCACCACCACCGGCGCGACCGGCTCGCGCCAGAACAGGACCCGCGAAATGCAACTCATCCCAGAAGCCCTGGCCCGTGCGCATATGCACGAACGCCTGCGTGAGGCCGAGGAGAACCGCCCGGCCGCGCGCCTGATCGCGGCCCGCCGCATGCAGCGCCGCGCCGAGCGCGCGTCCCTGCGCGCGAGGCGTGCCCTCGCCATCGCGGTCATGCAGTAGTCCTGCGAATCCGCGAGAACCGCGGCGGCCGCGAGGTCCCTGGCCGCCGCGGCAGGCACGACATGCACGGCACCACGACATGCACGGCAGCGCGGCGCACACGGCGCCCGCGGCACAGGCACAGACGAAGCTCCCGGTGAGCTTCACGGAATCACCCCGCGGGGGCCGGTCCGAACGGACCGGCCCCCGCGGTGCGTTGTGCGCACCGATCCTCCGGTGGCGGCGATAGGGTCGCCGCGTGGACCAGCAGCCTCCTGAACCTGCGGACGCCCGGCACGACGTCGAGAACGACACCGAGAACGTCGTGTGCTTCCGCTGCGGCACGGTCGCCGACGGCCGGCCCCCGACATGGATCTGCTCCGTGGAGAACGGCGCCCGGCACTACTTCTGCGACGCCTGCTCCCGGGACAACATCCGGGCCATCGAGGGACGACTCGACTCCGCCTGGTGGTGAGCCGCCCCTTGGTCCGACGGCGGCCCGGCCCGCCCGGGCGTCAGCCCCGGCGCGCCGCCACCTGGGGCTGGTACCCGAGATCGACTGCCTGCGGCACCGCGCCGCCCCCGGCGCGCAGCGCGTCCAGCAGCTCCGGGAGCTGCGGCGGCCACAGCGGCTCGGGCGATTCGGCCAGCTCCCGCGGTGTCCACCAGCGCCAGCGCAGGATGCCGTCCTCGGCGTGCGCGGCGGCGGCCTCGTCCGTGGGCGCGCGCCGTGGCCCGCGGGCCAGATAGATGTGCTCGTGCTGACGCACCGGCACGCCCGCACGGGTGAAGTCGTGCTCCCACGTGCACAGCAGGGCCCCGGGCCGCACGTCCCACCAGCCGGTCTCCTCGCGCAGCTCCCGCAACACGCCCTCCCGGGGCGCCTCGTCCGGCTCCAGGCCACCGCCTGGCATGGCCCAGTGGACCCCCACTTCCTCGTTGTCGTAACCGAAGAGGAAGACCGCGTCGTCCGGGGCGATCACCGCAACCCGCGCCGCGCGGCGGGGCGTTCTGCGCACGGTCACGCTTCCACCGCCTCCCCGATCCCGTCGTCCACCAGGTCGTCCGGCACGTCGGCCGACTCCTCGCCGTCCTGGGCGACGAACCCCGGCAGCCACTCCTCCAGTTCCTCCCGCATCCGCACCGTCGCGCCCAGCTGACACAGGACCCCGATGGTGCTGAGCGTCACGCGGTGGATCAGGAGATACGACGGAGGGAGGTTCAGCCGCTTGCCCAACTGGTGGGCGGGGGAGCGGGGGTCGGCCACCCGGGCCGCCTGGCTGCGCATCCAGCCACGGGTGAACGTGAACTCCTCCGCCACCGCGGGCTCGATGATCGGCAGCAGATAGTCCAGGACGGCCTCCGGCTCCAGGTCGACCGTCTCCTTGACGAAGCCCTCCTCGCACAACATGTCGTAGACCGCGTCCGCCTCGCCCTCGACGGTCATCCGCAGCGAGTCGCCGATCGTCGGGGGCAGTCCGCCGGGCAGCCGGTCCACCGTGCCGAAGTCGAGGACGCCGAGCCGCCATTCGCCCTTCTCGCCGGTCAGCAGCCGGAAGTTGCCCGGGTGCGGGTCGGCGTGCAGCAGGCCCGTGCGGGCCGGTCCCGAGAAGAGGAAACGCGTCAGGAGCTGGCCGGCGCGGTTCTTCTGTTCCTGCGTCCCCTCCGCGATCACCTCCGACAGCGGCACCCCGTCCATCCACTCCGTCACCAGGACCTGCTCGCTCTGGTGGACCACGTCCGGTACCACGACATCCGGGTCGTCCGCGAACTCCTCGGCGTGGACGCGCTGGGCCTGTGCCTCCAGGCCGTAGTCCAGCTCCTCGGAGACGCGGTCGCGCAGCTCGGCGATGAGCGGCTTGATGTCCATGCCCGGGATCAGCGGTCCGAGGACCCGGGCGAAGCGGCTCAACTGGTTCAGGTCCGAGAGCAGCGCCTCACCCGCGCCCGGATACTGCACCTTCACCGCGACATCGCGCCCGTCCTCCCACACCGCCCGGTGCACCTGGCCGATCGAGGCCGCCGCCGCGGGCTTGTCCTCGAACTCCTGGAAACGATCACGCCAGTCCGCCCCGAGCCGCTCCGCGAGCACCGCGTGCACCGTGCGCGTCGGCATCGGCGGTGCCGCTTCCTGAAGCTTCGTCAGCGCCGCTCGATAGGGCCCCGCCACCTCTTCCGGGAGCGCCGACTCGAAGACGGACAGCGCCTGCCCGAACTTCATGGCGCCGCCCTTCAGCTCGCCGAGGACCTTGAACAGTTGCTCCGCCGTGCGCTGTTGCAGCTCCCGGCCGACGATCTCCGCCGACTTGCCGCCGATGCGTTTGCCGAGCCCCCAGGTCGCCCGCCCGGCGAAGCCGAGCGGCAGCGCGGCCAGCTTGGCGGTACGGGTGACCGCCTTCCGGGGAAGATCAGACATGCGCCCCTCCAAATCCCAGACAGCCGCGCCCTTTCGGACGCTTACTCGGCCATTGTCTCGTGCGGCTCTCGATCCACGGAGGCGCGCTCCCCCTTTACTTGCTCACTCGCCCCACAGGGGCACGAACGATGCGCCCGCGCGCGGTGTCTGCGCCAGTCGAAGCCGGGCGTCGAGGCCTCCCAGCGCACCCCCGCGAGGGCCGGCTCCGCCCCGTCGAGGAAGGCGAGCGCGTGCGCCGCGGCCAGTCCCGCGACCGTCGCCGCGAGGGCGAGGTCGCAGGCCGGGACCTGGCGGCGACGACCCGAGCGCCACTGGGCCAGCATCCGCGGCCAGGCCGCGTCGGCGTCGGCCCGGTCCAGGGCGAGGCAGCCCGCGCAGGCGGTCGCGCCGGGCAGGACCAGCGGGCCGACCACGCCTGTGCCCTCGATCACCCCGGCGTACAGATGCGGGGTCCCCGTGGCGATCAGGGGTTCGGCGGCGGCCGGGTCGGGGGCGAAGGCGTCCAGGCCGTCGCGCGGGGCGAGGACGACCAGAGACCAGGCGCGCTCGCCGTCGCCCCGGTCCTCGGGGTGGCGGGGCGGACGTCCGGGCGCCGCGCGCCGTGCGGCCGTTCTCGCGGCGGCGTCCCTTCGCTGTCCCACCGAATCCGGCGGCACCCCGCCCGGAGCGACGTCCCACGGCTCGACGCAGCCGCCGTCCATCACATCGACCTCGCCGACCCCCGCCCCGGACAGGACCGAGGCGACGACCGCCCCCACCCGGCCACCGCCCTTGACGCGCACGCGGGTGGCCCGGCGCGCGGCCATCGTGCGGACGGCCTGGTTCGGCTCCGGGGTGACGACCGACAGCGCGGCGAGGTCGGGGCGCAGCCGGTCCATCACGTCCGTGCGGGCGCGCAGGGCGTCGGCCGCCGGGCCCCCGCCCGTCGCGTCGTCGAGCAGTCCGGCGCGGGCCAGCCGGTGCAGGAGCCGGTCCACATGGCCGTCCGGCAGTCCTATCCGCTGTCCTTCCGCGCGCAGCAGGGGCAGCCCGCGGGTGCCGTCGAGGAGAGAGAGGAAGCTGCCCGTCGCCGTGTCCACGGGCCCGAGGACACGGGCGTGTGCCCGCGTCGCCCCGAACTGGACGGTGTTCAGGTCGCGCCAGCCCCGGCGCAGGCTCGGTTTCAGGATCGGATGCATCGTTCGGCCCCCCGTCGGTCCGGCCGGACGTCGTGGTCGTCGTGGTCGTCGTCGTGCGGCCGCTCGCATGCCAGAATGCCCGGCCCGGGCCCGACGTGCGCGCGGTTGTCCACAGGCGCTGAGTACTTGTCGTACTAATGCAGCGCATGGGGAGTGGATCGGGACCGAACCGTCCCGGAGGCGGGACTTCCCCCACGCCAAGCGGGTAACGTCATGGCGTGCCCGCCGACCCACTGCATCGCGGAAGCCCACAGCGCAGCGCGACCAGCCCGCCGCCATCCGGCTCGGCGGCGAGCGCGGTCGAGGTGCGAAGGAGCGCCCGCCGCCGCAGAACGGTCTCGGCGTACCGGGAGGGCGACCGGACCGTCGTCCTGATCCCCGCCCGGATGTCCGAGGCGGAGGAGCAGCGCTGGGTGGGCGTCATGCTGGACAAGCTGGCGGCGCAGGAGAGCAAGCGGGTTCTGGGCGACAGCGAGCTGTCCGAGCGGGCCCTCAGGCTGTCCGAGCAGTTCTTCGAGGGCCGGGCCCGGCCCAGCTCCGTGCGCTGGGTGACGAATCAGAACACCAGGTGGGGCTCGTGCACGCCGTCGGAGGGCAGCATCCGGCTCTCCCACCGGCTGCAGGGCATGCCCGAGTACGTCGTGGACTACGTCCTGCTCCATGAGCTCGCGCACCTCCTCGTGCCCGGGCACGGGCCCCGGTTCTGGCGCCTCCTCGACGCGTATCCGCGCACCGAGCGGGCCCGGGGCTACCTCGAAGGGGTGGTCGCGGCGGACCGGCTGCCGCACCTTCCGGCCGCCCGCGAGGAGTGAGGGGCGCCTGGTGCGCCGGTTGTGTACCGGGTCTGTACCGACGTCGTCCGCTGTCGGACGGAGCGGTTAGCCTGGCGCGACGCAACCACTCGGGATGGGGGACGGTCGTTACGTATGGCCAGGGAATTCCAACGCGGCCACAAGGCCAAGATCAGTGACCTCACCGCGGGGACCGATCTGTACGTAGGCGTGCACATCGCTGCCCCAGGGGTGACCTTCGACATCAGCTGCTTCGGCCTCGACGCGAGTGAGCGGCTGTCGGACGACCGTTACTTCATCTTCTTCAACCAGCCGAAGTCTCCGGAGGAGTCGCTTCAGCTCCTGGGCGCGCAGGCCGGTGACGACGAGTCCTTCCGGGTCACGCTGGACCGGATCCCGCCGCAGATCCAGAAGCTGTCGTTCACGGCGGCGATCGACGGCGCCGGGCAGATGTCGCAGCTCGCCTCCGGGTACATCCGGATCGTGGCCGGCGGCGAGGAAGTGGCCCGGTACTCCTTCAACGGCTCGGAGTTCTCCACCGAGCGCGCCCTGATGCTGGGCGACTTCTACCTGAAGGACGTCTGGCGCTTCGCCGCGATCGGGCAGGGCTTCGACGGCGGCCTCGACGCGCTGATCAGGAACTTCGGCGGCGAGGTCGCCGAGGAGGAGCCCGCGGCCCCCGAGCCGCAGGCCGCCCCCGGCTTCGCGCCGCCCGCCGGCGGTGCCGCGCCCGCCGCCGCGGCGCCGCCCGCGTTCGGCGCGCCCGCGGGTCCCGCCACGCCGCCCCCGGCGCCGGTTCCGGCCCCCGCGCCCGACCCCGCTCCCGCCCAGCACTTCGCGCCCCCGGCGGCGCGACCCCGCCGCCCGCCCCGGCCCCCGACCCCTCGGTCCACGCCGCGCAGACCATCGTCGCGCCGCTCAACCAGCCGGGCGGCGCCGTCCCGCCCCCGCAGGCCCCGGGCCCGTACGGCCAGCCGGGCCAGCCCCAGCCGGGCCAGACCCCGCCCCCGCCCCCGGGCTACGGCCAGCAGCCCTCTGCACCCCTTCCGCCCGGCTACGGCCAGCCCTCGGCACCGCCCCCGCCCGGCTACGACCAGCAGCAGCCCTCGGCGCCCCTGCCCCCGGGCTACGGCCAGCAGGCCGCCGCGCCCGCGCCGCCCGGCTACGGCCAGCCGCCGCAGGCCCCGATGCCCGGCCAGGTCCCCGGTCAGATCCCCGGCCAGGCCCCGGCCCCGTTCGGCCAGGCAGCCCCGGGCGGAGTCCCGCAGGGCGCCCCGCAGGCCGCCGGTGTGGCCGCCGCGCTCCAGAAGTACCGCGAGGCGGGCACGGGACAGCGCTGGACGCAGCAGAACGAGAAGCTGGTCCGCGTCGACCTCGGCGTCGGCGCCCAGCCGGTGCTCGCCCGCCAGGGCAGCATGGTGCTCTACCAGGGCAAGGTCGAGTTCAGCTACAAGGGCGCGGGCTTCCAGGGCCGCATCGTCGGCAACGCGACCGGCCAGGAGATGCAGCTCATGCGCTGCTCCGGACGCGGTCAGGTCTTCCTCGCGGAGGAAGGTACGCACCTGCACCCCATCGAGCTCCAGGGCGACGCGATCTGCGTCTCCGCGGAGAACGTCCTCGCCTTCGACGAGACGCTGCAGCACGAGGTGCGCCGCATCGAGGGCCACGGGATCCCCGGTGGCGCGCTGTTCGTCATGCAGTTCCAGGGGACCGGCACGGTCGTCGTGAAGACGCACGGCATGCCTGTCGTGCTGCCCGTCACGCCGACGACGTTCGCCGACTGCCACGCCGTGGTGGCCTGGTCGGCGGCGGCACAGGCCATCGTGTCCAGCCAGGTCAGGCTGCGTGGCAACGCCTCCGCGGGCTCCACGGGGGAGAGCGTGAACCTCCAGTTCCGTGGCGCGCCCGGCAATTTCATCGTCGTCCAGCCGTTCGAGGTCTGAGGGAGCCCGTCATGAACCAGCAGCTCGCGGGCTTTGCCCCGGCACCCGTCGCCGCCCGCATGGAGAACCACGGCCACCACATGGTCAAGGTCGCCATGCAGACCGGGAACGACCTCCTCGCGCGCGTGGGGTCGATGGTCGCCTACGAAGGCTTCGTGCAGTACGAGCCGAACCCGCCCGCCGTCCGCCAGATCGCACGCGACTGGATCACCGGCGAGGGCGCCCCCCTGATGAAGTGCTCCGGAGACGGCCTGCTCTACCTCGCCGACTACGGAGCCGATGTCGTCATCATCAACCTGGCGGGCGACTCGCTCTCCGTGAACGGCACCAACCTGCTCGCCTTCGACGCGAGCCTCCAGTGGGGTGTCGAGCGGGTCAAGGGCCTGGCGAAGTTCGCCGGGCAGGGCCTGTGGAACATCAAGGTCTCCGGCCAGGGCTGGGTGGCGCTGACCTCCCGCGGCACGCCGATCGTCGTCGACTGCGGCCGCGGCGAGGACGAGACGTACGTGGACCCGGACGCACTGATCGCCTGGTCGCCGAACCTGAAGGTGAAGGGCAAGCGCAGCTTCAGGGCCGGCTCCCTGATCGGGCGCGGCAGCGGCGAGGCCTACCAGATGGGCTTCTCCGGAGAGGGCATCGTCGTCGTACAGCCCAGTGAGGACAGCACCGACCGCCTCCGGATCCGGAGCTGAGGGGGAGCAACACACCATGCAGAGCTCGCTTTTCGCGCACGCTGAGCAGCAGACTCAGGAGCGCTACTCCGTCCAGAACCCGCAGCTCCTGCGGGTCGCCCTGGAGGGCCACGACGACGTGCTCGCCCGCAAGGGCTCGATGGTCGCCTACCAGGGGCTCATCGAGTTCGACGCCGAGTTCCAGAGCCGCGGCCAGCAGCGCGCCCGCGCGCACACCGGCGAGGGCCTGGACCTGATGCGCTGCCACGGGCAGGGCACCGTCTACCTCGCGAACCTCGCGCAGTACATCCACCTGGTGGACGTGGACCAGGACGGCCTGACGGTGGACAGCGCCTATGTCCTCGCCATGGATTCGTCCCTCACCCACCAGGTCATCGCGGTGGACAGCCAGTACGGCATCTCCGGCTCCGGGAAGTACCAGCTCAACATCACCGGGCGCGGCAAGGTCGCCCTGATGACGTCGGGCCAGCCGCTGATGCTCCAGGTCACCCCGGACCGGTACGTCAACGCCGACGCGGACGCGATCGTCGCCTGGTCCAACGGGCTGCGGGTGCAGATGCAGGCCCAGACGCACTCCTCGGGCGTCTGGCGGCGCCGCGGCAACACCGGTGAGGGCTGGGAGCTCAGCTTCATGGGCCAGGGCTACGCCCTCGTCCAGCCCAGCGAGATGCTGCCGCCGCAGCACGCCAACATCGGCCAGGGCGCGCGTGCCCAGTTCGGCATGGGGCAGCAGGGCGCCCGGGGACAGAACCAGGGCAACGTCTGGAACTGAGGGCTTCCCCGGGGACGAGACGGGGATCAGGAGCAGGTCGCGGGGAGCTGCGGGCCGGTTGTGGCCGGTCGCGCAGTTCCCCGCGCCTCTTTCGGGGGCACGCCTAGAGGCGCGCCCGGGTCGCCTCCACGAGGCGCACAACCGATTCGTCCGCCACGTCCGCCACCTCGTCGTACGCGAACCAGCGCAGGTCCAGGGACTCGTCGCTGATCGCCTCGGTCGCGTCCGCCGGGGCCAGCGCGGCGTACTGCACGTCCAGGTGCTGGGTGCACGGGCCGGGGATCGGGTGCCGGTCCAGGCGCACCGGGCCGCCCGCCAGGAGCGTCAGAGCGGGGATGCCGGACTCCTCCGTCGCCTCCCGCAGCGCGGCTCCGGCCAGCGTCGTGTCGCCCGGCTCGCAGTGGCCGCCCATCTGGAGCCACATCCGCAGCTTCTTGTGCAGCGTGAGCAGCACGCGCCCGCGCGCCGGGTCCACGACCAGGGCGCTCGCGGTCACGTGCCCGTCCGTGCAGGCCTTCCAGAGGCCGTCCTCGGGGTGCGCGGACAGGTGGTCCAGGTAGTACTGGCGCAGCTCGTCCTGGCCCTCGTACCGGTCTTCGTATGCCTTCAGTACGAGAACCGCGTCGTCGTGCAGGCTCACTTGCCGTCGTCGTCCTTGCCCTCGCCGGAGCCGCCCTCGCCCGGGCCGCCGTCCGTGGCGTCGCCCTTCTTGAGGTCCGGCTTGCCGGACGTGTCGCCGCTCGCCGCCTCGCCGAGCATCTTGTCCAGCTCGGAGAAGTCCAGCTGCTCGCGGTGCACGAAGCCGTCCGGGTCGTCCAGGTCCGACGCCGTCGGGAGCATGTCCGGGTGGGCCCACAGGCCGTCACGGCCGTCCACACCGCGCGCGTCCGTGAGTGAGGCCCACAGGCGCGAGGCGTCCCGCAGGCGGCGCGGGCGCAGCTCCAGGCCGATCAGGGTGGCGAAGGTCTGCTCGGCGGGGCCGCCGGTGGCCCGGCGCCTGCGCAGCGTCTCGCGCAGCGCGTCCGCGGACGTCAGCCGGGGCTTGGCCGCCGCGTGCACGACCGCGTCCACCCAGCCCTCGACGAGCGCGAGAGCGGTCTCCAGGCGGGCGAGGGCGGCCTTCTGCTCGGCCGTGTCCTCGGGCTGGAACATGCCCTGCTGGAGCGCCTCCTGCAGCTGCTCCGGGTTCTGCGGGTCGAACTGGCCGACGACGTCCTCCAGCTTGGAGGTGTCGACCTTGATCCCGCGCGCGTACCCCTCGACGGCGCCGAACAGATGCGAGCGCAGCCACGGCACGTGTGCGAAGAGGCGCTGGTGGGCCGCCTCGCGCAGGGCGAGATACAGGCGCACCTCGTCCATCGGCACGCCGAGGTCCTTGCCGAACGCCTCCACGTTCACCGGCAGGAGCGCGGCCTTGCCCGCGGGGCCGAGGGGGAGCCCGATGTCCGTGGAGCCGACGACCTCGCCCGCGAGGACGCCCACGGCCTGGCCGATCTGCTGGCCGAACATGGCGCCGCCCATGGAGCGCATCATGCCGATCAGCGGGCCCGCCATGGCCTGCATCTCGTCCGGCAGGACGTCGCCCATGGCGAGGCCGACCCGCTCGGCGACCGGGTCGACGAGCTCCTTCCAGGCCGGCAGGGTCGCCTCGACCCACTCGGCGCGGCTCCAGGCGACGGCGCTGCCCGCGCCCGACGGCAGGGACGTCGCGTCGTCCAGCCACAGGTCGGCCAGGCGCACGGCCTCCTCGACGGCGGTCCGCTCGGCGGGGCCGACGCTCGCGTCCTTGGTGCCGTCCGCCGTGCCCTGGGAGACGGTCTGGCGGGCGATGTCCTTGGCCATGTCCCAGTTCACGGGACCGCCCTCGTACGAGAGCATCTGGCCGAGCTGCTGGAACGCGGCCCCCAGGTCGTTCGGATTCATCGATCCGAACATCGCGGCGAAGGGGTTGTCACCCCCCGCGCCGCCCGCTCCCAGCGGCCCGAAGCCGAACGGGTTGGCAGGGCCGCCGGAACCCTGTCCCCCTCCGGGGGTGTCCTTCTTCTTGCCCTCGTCGCCGTTCTCCGGCTCCTCCGGCGGAAGGCCGAATCCGAATGGGGTGTCACTCACGGGATTCCTCGGCTCGTAAGGCCACCGGATCTTGGGTCCGGCGGCGGCTGCCCGACAACACCACCCAGCGTAGACACCGCGGCGGGTTCGGGCCTCGGTGCTCCGCCGCCCCGGGGGCTGCGGCAGGATGGTGCCACCTGGTACGTACGCGTCAGTTTGCGTCTGTACTGAAGACAACCGCTGGAGACGCCCGGTGAGTTCCCCAGATCCACAGGTTCGCGCAGCGCGAAACCCCGAAGACCCGACGCCGCCCGAGGCAGGCGGAGGGCCGGACTCCGAGACGGCGCGGGAGACGGCACCCGCCGTGGTGCCGCTGCGCGACGGCTCGCCGTCCGCCTCCTCGTCCGCCTCCCCGTCCTCCTCGCGCGGCCCCGTCGTCGCCGTCACCGGCGCGGCCACGGGCGTGGGCGCGCTCCTCACCGAGCGCCTGGCCGCGTCCGAGGAGATCAAGCAGGTCGTGGCCATCGACGAGCGCCGCGGTGAGTGCGCGCGGGCGCAGTGGCACATCCTCGACGTCCGGGACCCGGCCATCGCCGAGAAGCTGCGCGGCGTGGACGTCGTCGTGCACCTGGCGCTCGACCTCGACCTGGAGACCGACGCCGCCGCCCGCACCGCGTACAACGTGCGCGGCACGCAGACCGTCCTCACCGCGGCCGCCGCCGCGGGCGTCCACCGGGTCGTCCTGTGCACCTCGGCGATGGTCTACGGAGCGCTCGCCGACAACGAACTGCCCCTCTCCGAAGACGCCGAATTGCGGGCGACCGCGGAGGCCACGGGCGTCGGTGACCTCCTGGAGATCGAGCGGCTCGCCCGCCGCGCGCCGCGCGCGCATCCCGGTCTGAACGTCACCGTGGTGCGGCCCGCGATCCTCGTCGGCGGCACCGATACCGCGCTGACCAGGTACTTCGAGTCGCCTCGGCTGCTGGTCGTGGCCGGGTCGCGGCCCGCCTGGCAGTTCTGTCACGTCGACGATCTGTGCAGCGCGCTTGAGTACGCCGTCGTGGAGAAGGTCGACGGGGATCTGGCCGTCGGGTGCGACGGGTGGCTGGAGCAGGAGGAGGTCGAGGAGCTGAGCGGGATCCGGCGCATGGAACTGCCGTCCGCGGTCGCTCTCGGGGCCGCGGCCCGGCTCCACCGGATCGGGCTCACGCCGTCCCCGGCGGGGGATCTCGCCTACACGATGTACCCGTGGGTCGTCAGCGTCAGTCGGCTGCACGATGCCGGGTGGCGGCCGCAGTGGACCAACGAAGAGGTGCTCGCGGAGCTGCTTGAGGAGGTCGCCGGGCGGCGGACTGTCGCCGGGCGGCGGCTGGGGCGCAAGGACGCCACGGCTGCGGGGGCCGCGGGGGCGACGGTGGCTCTGTTGGGTACGGCTGCGTTGGTGCGGCGGGCTCGGAAGGCTCGGCGGCGGCTCTAGCGCTCTGCCGGAACGACTGCCCACAGCGGTGGAGGCGTCGGCGGTCTGTAGGGACGTCCAAGCGAGGGGTGGCCGGGACGGGGGAAACGGCTATTCCTGGATGTCAGTGGTGTGGGGCACGATGGGGGCATGGTGCGTAATCCGATGGACCACCCCGGTGAGCGGGCTGGTGATGAGCCGATTCGGTTGCTGGCGATCCGGGACATCCCGCTCTCGCTCGACGAGGTCTTCCAGGCCGTCGGGGACGACTCCGCGGGCGGGACGGCGCTGTTCGTCGGGACGGTGCGCGATCACGACGGCGGCGCCGACGTGGACGAGCTGGGGTACTCCAGCCACCCCAGCGCCGAGGCCGAGCTGCGCCGCGTGGCAGAGAAGGTCGTCGCCGACTTCCCCGTGCGCGCCCTGGCGGCCGTGCACCGGGTCGGTGACCTCGCCGTGGGCGACCTCGCGGTCGTCGTCGCGGTGTCCTGCCCGCATCGGGCCGAGGCCTTCGCGGCCTGCCGCAAGCTGATCGACGACCTCAAGCACGAGGTGCCGATCTGGAAGCACCAGAAGTTCTCCGACGGCCAGGAGGAGTGGGTCGGGGCGTAGCCCAGGAGAGCTCCGGTTGCGTAACCAGACCCCTGCCGTGAGCGTTGACGGAGCGGATGGTTAATCTGCTGATCAGTCAGTTTTGGTCGCTCATGGGGTCGGGAGGTCGACGTGGCGTCGCTTGCCTGGTTGCTGATTCCGCTTCTGGCGGCGGTCGGTGCCGGTCTGTGGGCCGGCTGGGCCAACCGGAACCGCAAGAGCGGCAGGACCGGTGACATCAGCGAGCTGAACGGCTACGCGGCCTTCCGCGAGGCGATGGAGAAGTCCCACTCGGGCTCCGACACCCCTGCCTGATCCCCGCCCGATCCCTGCCGAGCCCCCGCCCGCTCCCTGCCGGGCCCCCGCCCGATCCCGTACGGACGCCCCAGGGATGCACCCACAGGACCGTCCCGTACTGTCGTTCCATGCCACGCCGCACTGCGACGATGCTCGCCTCCACCCTGATGCTGATCGCGCTGCTCTGCGCCGGAGTGCTCATCAAGGTGCCGTACTCGGAGATGTCACCGGGCCCGACGGTGAACACCCTGGGGGACCACGACGGCGAGCCGGTGCTGCAGATCTCGGGCCGCAAGACGTACCCGACGAGCGGTCACCTGAACATGACGACGGTCAGGGTGACCAGCGCCGACTACAAGATGAACCTCCCGGAGGCCGTGTACGGCTGGCTGGCGCACGACAACATCGTCGTGCCGCACGACACGCTGTACCCGAACGGCAAGACCGAGCAGCAGTCGACGCAGGAGAACGCGGAGGAGTTCAGCCAGTCCCAGGAGAGCGCCAAGGTCGCCGCCCTGAAGGAACTGAAGATCCCTGTGAAGTCCCAGGTCGTCGTCTCCACCGTCTACAAGGACAGCCCGGCCGAGGGCAGGCTGCACGCCGGTGACGTCATCAGGAGCGTCGACGGCGAGCCCGTGAAGCAGTTCACGGACGTCGCCAAGCTCGTCAGGAAGCACAAGCCCGGCGAGCGGGTCGTGTTCGGCATCGTCCCGGTCAAGGAGGCGGCCGCCGCGGAGAAGGCCGACAAGCGGCCGGCCGCGACCGAGCAGGTGAAGATCACCACGACGAAGGCGGAGGACGACCCCAAGGTCGCGATGGTCGGCATCAAGGCCGGGACCGACCACACGTACCCGTTCACCATCGACATCAAGCTCGCCGACGTGGGCGGGCCGAGCGCCGGGCTGATGTTCGCCCTCGGCATCGTCGACAAGCTGACGCCGGGCGACCTCACCGGCGGCAAGTTCGTCGCGGGCACCGGCACCATCGAGGACAACGGCAAGGTCGGACCGATCGGCGGCATCGAGATGAAGACCGTCGGCGCGCGCGACAAGGGCGCCGAGTACTTCCTGACGCCGAAGGACAACTGCGCGTCCGCAGCGAGCGACGTCCCCGACGGGCTCACGCTGGTCAAGGTGAACACCATCAAGGACGCCGTGGAGTCGCTCAAGGCCATCAGCGAGGGCGACACCGCCGACCTGCCGAAGTGCACCACCAAGGGCTGATCCGACGGCAGTGGCCGGGGCGGCGGACGCCGGCCCCGGCCATGTAACGCGCGAGCAGCGTCGGCGAGCCGCTCCGCGACGGATCAGGAAGCTGCTCTGCCTGCTCCGCCTGCTCCGCCTACTCCGCGAATGTCGCCGCCAGCGCCTCAGCGAGCCCCGGAACCAGGTCCGAGCCGGTGAGGACGTCCGTCGCCGCGTCCTTCTCGCGCAGCCGCAGCGCCGACTCGCGGGCGCCGTCACGCAGCACCGCGACGGTCATGCGGACCTCCTGGCGCTCGGGGTGCTTGGCCACCCACTTCGCGAGCTGCTTCTCGCTCATGCCCTCGGGGACGGACGCCTCCGCGGACGGCGGGAGCATCAGGCGCTCCACGCTCAGGGCGCAGCCGGCGACCGAGTCGGGCCAGGCGATGGTGCCGAGGAACTCGTCGAGCGGGGAGCCCGCGGGCAGCTCCTCCTGCTCGATGGGGGTCAGGGGCGCCGCGGCCGCGGCGTCGGCGAGGCCGAGGCGGTCCGCCAGGGTGGGCTCCTGCACACGGAGCCGGGCGGTGTCGACGAGCGCGAAGAGCCGTGCGGGCTGATCCCAGCCGAGTCCGGCGACATAGTCGTCGATTTCGAGCACTGCGCGGGTGAGGGGACTCGCGGCCATCGGTGGGCCGGAGGGGGAAACGTTGGGCATACCCAATATCCTGCCTCGTTCGGACCCGGGAACGGGAACTGAGTAAAGCATCGGTAAGTTGCATGAGTGGGCTCTACGATCGCGGGGCCCGTTTCAGCCAGCCACAGCTACAGCGAACTTCGAGGTGCGCACCTTGGCTTTCCAGATGCCGGACCGCGGCGGAGGCCCGACGGGGCCACGGATCAGAGTGGGCCGACCGTCCCGTCGTGTCCGGACCCTGCTCATGACGCTCGGCGTCCTGGCCGTCCTGGCCATGGCGTTCGTCATGTTCGCGGGATTCTGGACGGACTGGCTCTGGTACCGCTCCGTAGGCTACTCATCCGTCTTCACCACGACCCTGTGGACCAAGATCGGTCTGTTCTTCGTCTTCGGCCTCATCATGGCGGCCGCGGTCGGCGTGAACATCTGGCTGGCGCACCGGCTGCGCCCGCCGCTGAGCGCCATGTCGATGGAGCAGCAGAGCCTCGACCGGTACCGAATGGCGATCGCGCCCTACAAGAAGTGGCTGCTGATCGGCATCACGGCCCTCGTCGGCCTGATCGCGGGCGCGTCCGCCGCCGGCCAGTGGCGCACCTGGCTGATGTGGGTCAACGGCGTCCCGTTCCACCAGAAGGACCCCCAGTTCCACCTGGACGTGTCCTTCTACGCCTTCGACCTGCCCTGGTACCGCTTCCTGCTGGGCTTCGGCTTCGCGGCCGTGGTGCTCGCGGTGATCGCCGCCGCGCTGACGCACTACCTGTACGGCGGGCTGCGCATCACCAGCCCCGGCGGGCGGGCCACGGCCGCGGCCACCGGTCACCTCTCGGTGCTCATCGGCATCTTCGTGGCCCTCAAGGCGGTCGCCTACTGGCTCGACCGGTACGGCCTCGCGGTGAAGTCCAGTGACTTCAAGGCCACGGGCAACTGGACGGGCCTGCGCTACGTCGACGCGAACGCCTACCTCCCGGCGAAGACCATCCTGTTCTGCATCGCCGTCATCTGCGCGCTGCTGTTCTTCGCGACGCTGTGGCGGCGCACCTGGCAGCTGCCGGTCATCGGCTTCGGCCTGATGGTGCTCTCCGCGATCCTCATCGGCGGGCTCTACCCGGCCATCGTGCAGAAGTTCCAGGTCCAGCCGAACGAGCAGGCCAAGGAGTCGCCGTACGTCGAGAAGAACCTCGAGGCGACCCGCAAGGCGTACGGCATCGGCGGCACCGACGTCACGGAGTACCCCGGCGTCAGCCGGACCACCGACAAGACGAAGCTGCGCGACGACGTGGCGGGCGCGGCGAGCCTGCGCCTGCTCGACCCGAACATCGTCTCGCCGACGTTCCAGCAGCTCCAGCAGATGAAGAACTACTACGGCTTCCCGTCGAACCTGGACGTCGACCGGTACAAGTCGAAGGACGGCAAGGAGCAGGACACCGTCATCGGTCTGCGCGAGCTGAACCTGGACGGCATCCCGAAGAACAACTGGATCAACGACCACTTCCGCTACACCCACGGGTACGGAGTGGTCGCCGCCAAGGGCACCGAGGCCGACGAGCAGGGCAGGCCGAAGTTCACCGAGTCCGATCTGCCGTCCAAGGGCAGCCTCGGGAAGTACGAGCAGCGGATCTACTACGGCGAGAAGACCACGCAGTACTCGATCGTCGGCGGTCCCCAGAAGGAGATCGACTACTCGGACGACGACGGCGAGAAGACGACCAGCTACAAGGGCAAGAGCGGCGTCAACCTCTCCAACCCGCTCAACAGGGCGGCGTACGCGGTGTCGTTCGGCGAACCGCAGATGCTGTACTCCGGAGCGATCGGCGAGGGCTCGCGGATCCTGTACAACCGCACGCCGAAGGAGCGCGTCGAGGCCGTCGCCCCGTGGCTGACCATCGACGGCGACGCCTATCCCGCGGTCGTCGGCAAGAAGATCCAGTGGATCGTCGACGCGTACACCACGACGAACGGCTATCCGTACGCGTCGCGGACCACGCTCGGCGACACCACGGCCGACTCGCTGACCGCGCAGAACAACCAGCGCGCGGTGGTGGCCCAGCAGAACCAGGTCAACTACATCCGCAACTCGGTGAAGGCGACCGTCGACGCCTACACCGGCGAGGTCAAGCTCTACGAGTGGGACACCAAGGACCCCGTCCTCAAGACGTGGCGCAAGGCGTTCCCGGACACCGTCAAGGACAAGAGCGAGATCTCCCCGGCCCTGATGGACCACCTGCGCTATCCGCAGGACCTGTTCAAGGTGCAGCGCGAACTGCTCACCCGCTACCACGTGAAGGACGCCGAGACGTTCCTGAGCGGCAGCGAGGTGTGGCAGGTCCCGGACGACCCGACGAACCAGACGTCGAGCGCCGTCCCGCCGTACTACCTGAGCATGAAGATGCCCGGCCAGAAGCAGCAGGACTTCTCGCTGACGACGTCCTTCAATCCCAACGGCCGGGACAACCTGAGTGCCTTCATGTCGGTCAACGCCGAGCCGGGGACCGATGACTACGGCAAGATCAGAATCCTGAAGATGCCGTCGAGCACGACGGTCGACGGACCCAAACAGGTCCAGAGCAAGTTCAACTCCAACGAAGCGATCGCGGAACAGATCAGACTTCTCAAGGGCGGCGACTCCGAAGTCGACTACGGAAATCTGCTCACCGTGCCGTTGGACGGAGGCCTGCTCTATGTGGAGCCCGTCTACGTCAAGGGCGGCGGGCTGAAGTATCCGCTCCTGAAGAAGGTCCTCGTCACCTACGGCAACAAGATCGCCTTCGAGGACACCTTGGACAAGGCGCTCAACGTGGTCTTCGGTACGGATGCCAAGACGCCCACCGAGCCACCGGACAAGGGCGACGAGCCGGGCAAGCCCGACAAGGAGAAGCCGCCGACGACGGGGAACCCCAGTCTCCAGAAGGCCATCGACGACGCCCAGAAGGCGATCGACGAAGGCAAGGAGGCCCTCAAGAACGACGACTGGGAGGCCTACGGCAAGGCGCAGCAGAAGCTGCAGGACGCCTTGCAGCGGGCCGAGGACGCCCAGACCAAGCCGTCGGGCAGTGGTGACGGCAAGGGGTCGGACGGCTCTGACAAGGAGCCGGCCAAGGATCCGGACAAGGAGCCGGACAAGGGCGGCGGGGACAGCGGCTAGTCGCCGCGCTGCCCGCCCGTAGCGCGCGGGCAGCGCACGGGCACCACCTCGCGCCGTGGTACGGTTGCAACACAACGGCGCGGGGTGGAGCAGCTCGGTAGCTCGCTGGGCTCATAACCCAGAGGTCGCAGGTTCAAATCCTGTCCCCGCTACTCAAGCGAAGGCCCGGATCCTCTAGAGGATCCGGGCCTTCGTCATGTGCCGGTGCGGTCCGGGCGTGAGCAGGGCCTATACCGGTGGCCCATGCCATCGGTGTGGGGTTCGTGCGAAGAGTGGTCCGGGCGGGGGGAGTTGGGCAAAGCTGTGTTTCACTTATCTCTCTGTGGGCATGTCGACAAAACGCTGAAGTGACCTCACTGGCTGCGGTATACCAGGTGTACCCAGGTTGCAGGTGGTGCGACGATGGACGTTATGGGGGACAAGGCAACTCTGTTGGAGAGTGGGCGGTTTGCGCAGCCGGCCGAACGGGAGGATCCCGGGTCGGCCGCTGAGGAGATGCGGCACCGGATCGCGGCTGAGGCCGGAGACGTGGACGCGATGAGCGTTCTCGGCAGCCTGCTGCTGCGCCGCGGTGATCTCGACGGTGCCGAATCCTTGCTGCGGGCCGCGACCGCGGCCGGTGACCGTGCCGCGGCCAACAACCTCGGCGTCCTTCTGCACCAGCGTGGATATGTCGACGAAGCGGCAGGGTGGTGGCGCATCGCCGCCGTCGCCGGTTCCGCCGCCGCGGCGCACGCGCTCGGCAGGCACCACCGCGAGCGCGGCGACGAGCCCGCCGCCGAGTACTGGCTCCGGCAGTCCGCCGAGCAGGGCCACACGCTGGGGGCGTACGCCCTCGCCGACCTCCTGGAGCACCGCGGTGACGTGGGCGCCGAGCGCTGGATGCGCACGGCGGCCGAGCGCGGCCATCGCGAGGCGGCGTACCGCCTGGCGCGGGTCCTCGACAAGCGCGCGGAGCGGGAGGCGCCCGGGGAGTCCGGAGTCCGGACCGGGACCGGTCTGCGCCCCGCGCTGTCTGCGCTGTCCGGCCAGCCGGGTCAGCCCGTGCGCCCCGGCGCGGGCGCGCGGACCGACGGTGCGAAGCCCGGTCTCGTACACCCCGACATGGGGGCGCGCATCGGCACCATGCGCCCTGCTGGTGGCGCGCGCTCCGGTGACGCGCGCTCTGACAACGGACGCAAGGACGGTGTCCGCGCGGGCGGCGCCGAGGCCCGGCGCGGCGACCGCGGCCTCTCGCTCACCGACGAGGCCGAGCAGTGGTACCGCCAGGCGGCCGCGCGCGGACACCGCAGGGCCGCCCTGCACCTGGGCGCGATCCTGGAGCGGCGCGGCGACCTCAAGGAGGCCGGGCGCTGGTACCTGACGTCCGCCAAGGACGGCGAGGCGCGCGCCGCCTGCGCGCTCGGCTTCCTGCTGCGTGACGCGGGCGACGAGGAGAACGCCGCCGTGTGGTGGCTCAGGGCCGCCCAGGACGGCGACGGGAACGCCGCCAACGCCCTGGGCGCGCTGCACGCCGAGCGCGGCGAGACCCAGACCGCCGAGCGCTGGTACCGCGCGGCCATGGACGCGGGCGACAACAACGGCGCGTACAACCTCGGCCTGCTCTGCGCCGAGCAGAAGCGCACCGCGCAGGCCGACCAGTGGTACCGCCGCGCCGCCTACGCAGGGCACCGCGAGGCCGCCAACGCGCTCGCCGTGCTGCTGCTCCAGGGCGGCGACGCGGCCGGCGCGGAGCCGTGGTTCTCCAAGGCCGCGGAGGCGGGCAGCGTGGACGCGGCGTTCAACCTCGGGATTCTGTACGCGAGTCGGGGTGACGACGTGGCGGCCCTCAAGTGGTACGAGCGGGCCGCCGCGGCCGGGCACACCGAGGCCGCCCTCCAGGTCGGCACGGCGCGGCTGCGCGACGGCGACGAGCGGGACGCCGAGCGACACCTGCGGTGCGCGGCGGGCGGCGGCAGCGCGGAGGCGGCCTACCGGCTCGGCACCGTGCTCGACGCGCGGCGGCCGCCCGCGGGGCCGCCCGCGCTCGGGGAGCCCGCCGCGCAGAAGACCGAGTGCGAGGAGTGGTACGAGCGCGCGGCCGAGCAGGGGCACCGGCGGGCCCAGGTGCGGGTCGGGATGCTCGCCGCGGGCCGGGGCGACGTGGTCGAGGCCGCGCGCTGGTACCGGCTCGCCGCGGAGGCCGGGAGCCGGAACGGGGCGTTCAACCTCGGGCTGCTGCTCGCCAGGGAGGGCAGTGAGCCGGAGGCCGCGCTGTGGTGGACCCGGGCCGCCGACGCGGGGCACGGACGGGCGGCGCTGCGGCTCGCCCTGCTGTACGCGCGGCGGGGGCAGCTCACCGAGGGGCAGCGGTGGGCCTCGCGGGCCGTGGAGCTCGGGCCCGCGGAGGTCGCCGAGCGGGCCGCGCGGTTGCGCGAGGCGCTGCGGCAGGAGCTGACCGCGTAGCTTCAGAAAGCGATTTGCGCTGGTCGTGGGCCTGGCGTACTGTTGGGTTCACCGACGCGGGGTGGAGCAGCTCGGTAGCTCGCTGGGCTCATAACCCAGAGGTCGCAGGTTCAAATCCTGTCCCCGCTACTGAAACCGAAGGCCCGGAATCGTTCATCGATTCCGGGCCTTCGGCATGTGCGGCCCCACCCGTGCGCGAAGAACGGCGAAGGCCCGGCACCCCACGGTGCCGGGCCTTCGTACGAGAAGTAGCGGGTCCTACGCGGCCGCCACGCAGTTCGGGCACACGCCCCGATACGTGACCTCCACGTCCGAGATCGTGAAGCCGAAGCGCTCCGAGTCGGGGAGCGCCGACAGCGGGTTCCCCGTCGGGTGCACATCGCGGATGGCGCCGCAGCGGGCGCACACCAGGTGCTGGTGGGGGCGGTGCGCGTTCGGGTCGTACCGCTTGGCTCTGCGGTCCGTCGAGACCTCGAGGACCTCGCCGAGCGAGACCAGCTCGCCCAGGGTGTTGTAGACGGTCGCCCGGGAGATCTCCGGCAGCTTGTCGACGGCGCGGGCGTGGACCTCGTCCGCCGTCAGATGCACGTGCTCTCCGTCGAGGACCTCGGCCACGACACGCCGCTGCGCGGTCATCCGCCAGCCGCGTCCGCGCAGTCGTTCCAACAGGTCACTCATGCAGCCAGCCTAACAGGCAAGGGGACCAGGTCCCGAACGGGTGTGACTTTGGAAGCTTACTTGACTTAGACATTGTCTATCGTAGGATCGAGTTCGGCATAAGCCAAGGGACAGGACTTGCACCAAATGACGCAGGAGGCGCACGTGACGCAGGGACCCCTCACGACCGAGGCAGGCGCACCGGTCGCGGACAACCAGAACAGCGAGACCGCGGGCGTCGGCGGACCGGTCCTGGTGCAGGACCAGCTGCTGCTGGAGAAGCTGGCGCACTTCAACCGCGAGCGCATCCCGGAGCGCGTCGTGCACGCCCGGGGCGCGGGCGCCTACGGCACGTTCACGGTGACCGCGGACGTCACGAAGTACACGCGCGCCGCGTTCCTCTCCGAGGTCGGCAAGGAGACGGAGACCTTCCTCCGCTTCTCCACGGTGGCCGGCAACCTGGGCGCGGCCGACGCGGTGCGCGACCCGCGCGGCTTCTCGCTGAAGTTCTACACCGAGGAGGGGAACTACGACCTCGTCGGCAACAACACCCCGATCTTCTTCATCAGGGACGCCATCAAGTTCCCTGACTTCATCCACACCCAGAAGCGCGACCCGTACACGGGCTCGCAGGAGGCCGACAACGTCTGGGACTTCTGGGGCCTGAGCCCGGAGTCCACGCACCAGGTGACCTGGCTGTTCGGCGACCGCGGCATCCCGGCGTCGTACCGGCACATGGACGGCTTCGGCTCGCACACGTTCCAGTGGAGCAACGAGGCGGGCGAGGTCTTCTGGGTCAAGTACCACTTCAAGACGGACCAGGGGATCAAGAACCTGACCGCCGCGGACGCCGAGGTCCTCGCGGGCAAGGACCCCGACTCCCACCAGCGCGACCTGCGCGAGTCCATCGAGCGCGGCGAGTTCCCGTCCTGGACCGTGCAGGTGCAGATCATGCCGGCGGCCGACGCGGCGAAGTACCGCTTCAACCCCTTCGACCTCACCAAGGTCTGGCCGCACGCGGACTACCCGCCGATCGAGATCGGCAAGCTGGAGCTCAACCGCAACCCGGAGAACGTCTTCGCGGAGGTCGAGCAGGCCATCTTCAGCCCCGCCCACTTCGTGCCGGGCATCGGCCCGTCGCCGGACAAGATGCTCCAGGGCCGCCTGTTCGCGTACGGCGATGCCCATCGGTACCGCGTCGGCATCAACGCCGACCACCTCCCGGTGAACCGCCCGCACGCCACCGAGGCGCGCACGAACAGCCGGGACGGCTTCCTGTACGACGGCCGCCACAAGGGCGCGAAGAACTACGAGCCGAACAGCTTCGGCGGTCCCTTCCAGACGGACCGCGCGCTGTGGGCGGCCACGCCCGTCAGCGGGGGCACCGGCAACCACGAGACCCCGAGCCACGCCGAGGACGACGACTTCGTGCAGGCGGGCAACCTCTACCGACTGATGTCGGAGGACGAGAAGGCGCGCCTGATCGAGAACCTCGCGGGCAACATCGCGGGTGTCTCCCGCGACGACATCGCGGAGCGCGCCATCGACAACTTCCGCCAGGCGGACGGTGACTTCGGCAAGCGCCTGGAGGCCGCGGTCCAGGCCCTCCGCGGCTGACCAGCAGCGTTCCTGCCGTAGGCGACGGGCCGGATCCCCCAGGGAGTCCGGCCCGTCGGGCGTGCTCAGGCCCGTGCTCAGGCCTGTGTTCAGGCCGGCGTCGCCGCCCGCCGCCGTATCGGCGCCCAGCAGCGGATGATGTCGCGGACGGAGACGATGCCCACCGGCTCGTCGCCGTCGAGCACGATGAGGTGCCGGAACCCGCCGTGCGACATCGCGTCGGCGGCGTCCTCCAGGGTCCAGGTCGGCGCGGCGAAGACGACGTCCGTCGTCGTGTGCGTGCCCGCGGTCTCGACGTTCGGGTCCTGGCCGAGGCCGAGGGAGATCAGGACGTCGCGCTCGGTCAGGATGCCGAGGCCGTAGGTGTCGGGGTCGAGGACGACGGCCGCGCCGACGCGGCGGGCCGACATCAGCCGGGCGGCCTGCCGAAGGGTGTGGGCGGGGCCGATGGTGAGGACCATCGTGCTCATGGCGTCGCGGACGAGCATGGGCTGGAGCCACCTCCTTGGTGAACCCGTGGTCCGCGCGATGCCGAAGGATTGCCTCCGCTTCAGGGCGGAGGCAGGCCTCCCCGTCATCGACTTGGAGAACGGGTTCACAAGTTCACAAGTGGGGGAACTCTCAGAGTCGCAGGCGCGCGGGGCGGCAACAAGAGGGCGTACGGGGTCAGTTCACCGGACGTCACGAGCGCCGGAGCGCAGGCGTTCGCCGTACGCCGGCGGCGGTGGCCCGGGTCAGTAGCGCTGGTTGAGGTAGCCGAGCAGCTCGTCGTGGAGCAGGCCGTTCGACGCCGCCGCGTTGCCGCTGTGCGGTCCCGGGGTGCCGTCGAGGCCGGTGAAGCGGCCGCCCGCCTCGGTCACCACGATCGCGTTCGCCGCCATGTCCCAGAGCGACAGCTCCGGCTCGGCGCACAGGTCGACGGAGCCCTCGGCGACCATCATGTACGGCCAGAAGTCCCCGTAGCCACGGGTGCGCCAGCAGGCCCGGGTGAGGTCGAGGAAGCCGTCGAGGCGCCCCTGGTCCTCCCAGCCGCTCAGCGAGGAGTACGCGAGCGAGGCGTCCTGGAGCCGCGAGACCTGGGAGACCCGCAGCCGCGTCGCGGACGTCAGGCTGCGGCCCGTGTACGCGCCGCCGCCCTTCGCCGCCCACCAGCGGCGGCCGAGCGCGGGCGCGGAGACGACGCCGACGACCGGCTGATAACCGCCCTCCCGTCTCCCACCACCACCCTCAAACGAGCCGCTTTGCGGCGCAGGATCAATCGGGCCCGCCTCCATGAGGGAGATGAGCGTGGCCCAGACGGGTACGCCGCGTACGTAGTTCTTGGTGCCGTCGATCGGGTCGATGACCCAGCGGCGGGGGCCCGTGCCCTCGATGCCGTACTCCTCGCCGAGGATCGCGTCCCGCGGCCGGGCCCGCTGGAGCTGGCCGCGGATCAGCTCCTCGGCGGCCTTGTCGGCCTCGCTGACCGGCGTCATGTCCGGCTTGGTCTCGACCTTGAGGTCGAGGGCCTTGAACCGGTCCATGGTCGCGGCGTCGGCGGCGTCCGCGAGGACGTGGGCGAGGCGCAGATCATCGTGGTAGTCGGGCATGGGTGAACAGTATCGATCTCGTTTCGCACGGGCCACAGCGCGTATCGGGCGGTGCCCGCAGGAACCCTTGACAGTGCCCGCGGGCGCGTCAACTCTGGCGAACAGGACCGCAAGGGCCGTCCAGGCCCGGGGCAGCGGGAGGCGACGATGCCTGCAGCGCGGGAGTCACTGCTGGACGCGGCCTACACCGCGCTGGCCCGCAGGCCGTGGGCCGGGGTGCGGATGGTCGACGTGGCAGCCGTCGCCGGGGTGTCCCGGCAGACCCTCTACAACGAGTTCGGCAGCAAGGACGGCCTCGCCAGGGCGCTGCTCCGGCGCGAGACCGACGCGTACTTGCGGGGCGTCGAGCGGGCGCTGGCGCAGGCCCGCGACCCCGTGGACAGGCTTGCCGCGGTGAGCGCGTGGACGATCGGGGCGGCGCGCGACAACGTCCTGGTACGGGCCGTGCTCACCGGCTTCTGGGGCGAGCGGCTGCCGATGCCGAGCCGGGCGGCCGTGTCCAGCTCCCCGGTCCCGGCCCAGCGCCGCGCCGACGCGGGCGTGCCCACACCCGCCGAACTCCTCGCCCAGGTCAGGGACCGCGCGATGGCCGCACTCACCGAGCGCGGCCGCCCCTCGGAGACGGAGGAGCTGGCACGGGCGTGCGAGAGCGCGGTGCGGGTGGCGCTGTCGTACGTGGTGGCGCCCGCGGGGCGGGAGGAGGACCCGGCGCGGCTTGTGCGGAGGGTGATCGCGGGGGCGGCGGGCCGCTAGGGCGTGTCCGATGGGTCGGCGTCAGTGCGCCGAGCCCGACAGCTGGAGGCCGATGACGCCGACGATCACCAGCGAGATGGAGACGATCTTCAGCGTGGAGACCAGGTCGCCGAGGAAGATCATGCCGTAGATCGCCGTGCCCGCGGCCCCGATGCCGGTCCAGACCGCGTACGCGGGCCCCACGTCCAGCTTCTTCAGGGCCAGCGTGAGCAGCCCGAAGCTGCCGAGCGCGAAGGCCGCGAATGCGATGGTGGGCCAGAGACGGGTGAAGCCGTGGGACAGCTTCAGGCAGACCGCGAAGCCCGTTTCGAGGATCCCGGCGACGATGACCAGCAGCCACGCCATGGTTGTGCCTCCCGCGTCCGTACGTTCCGTGACCGCTTCACCAAAGCTTGATTCAATCTTGGTGCGATTATGCACTTACCGGAGCGACGGGGGCGTAAACAACGCGGAGTTCAGGGCCGATCAGCCGTCTCCGTGTCAGCGGCCTTCGTGCCAGCCGCCTTCGTGTCAGTCGCCCTCGTGCCGCTCGCGCGTCGCGAGCAGCCGCCGCAGCGAGTAGAGGCGCGCCGGATCCGCGTGCCCCTCGGCCACCCACGCGTCGAGCGCGCAGTCCGGCTCGTCGTGGCCGCACGCGCGCGGGCAGTTCTCCGTGCCGGGCTCCAGGTCGGGGAAGGCGTGGATGACGCGTGAGGGGTCGACGTGGTGCAGGCCGAAGGAGCGCACGCCCGGGGTGTCGACGACCCAGCCCTCGTCGTCGGGCAGGGGCAGCGCCAGGGCGGAGGTGGTGGTGTGCCGGCCGCGTCCCGTCACCGCGTTCACATGGCCGGTGCTGCGCCGCCGCTCGGGCGGGACCAGGGCGTTCACGAGGGTCGTCTTGCCGACGCCGGAGTGGCCGACGAACGCCGTGATCTTTCCGGCGAGTTCGGCGCGGACGCGGTCGGCGGCGTCGCCGTTCTCCAGCTCCTCGCGGTTGGTGACGACGTAGGGGATGTCCAAGTCGCCGTACAGCTCGAGGAGTTTGTCCGGGGGCGCGAGGTCGGACTTGGTGAGCACGAGCAGCGGGGTGAGGCCGCCGTCGTAGGCCGCGACGAGGCAGCGGTCGATCATGCGGGGGCGCGGCTCGGGGTCGGCGAGGGCGGTGACGATGGCGAGCTGGTCGGCGTTGGCGACGACCACGCGCTCGTAGGGATCGTCGTCGTCGGCGGTGCGGCGCAGGACGGAGGAGCGCCCCTCGATGCGGACGATGCGCGCGAGGGTGTCCTTCTTGCCGGAGAGATCGCCGACGATGCCGACGCGGTCGCCGACGACGGCGGCCTTGCGGCCCAGCTCGCGGGCCTTCATCGCGACGATGACGCGGTCGTCGACGAGGCAGGTGAGACGGCCGCGGTCGACGGTCAGGACCATGCCCTCGGCGGCGTCCTCGTGCTTGGGGCGGATATGGGTGCGCGGGCGGTTGCCCTTGCGGTTGGGGCGGACGCGGATGTCGTCCTCGTCCGGGTTCTTGCCGTAGCGGCGCATGGTCGTGATCGCCCGTCAGTTCCCGAGCATCCCGGCCCACAGCTCGGGGAAGTCGGGCAGCGTCTTGGCGGTGGTCGCGACGTTCTCGATCTGTACCCCGGGCACGGCGAGGCCGATGATGGCGCCGGCGGTGGCCATGCGGTGGTCGTCGTACGTGTGGAAGACGCCGCCGTGCAGCGGGCGCGGGCGGATGTGCAGGCCGTCGGCGGTCTCGGTGACGTCGCCGCCCAGCTCGTTGATCTCCTTGGTGAGCGCGGCCAGGCGGTCCGTCTCGTGCAGGCGCAGGTGGGCGACGCCGCGCAGGGTGGAGGGGGAGTCGGCGAGGGCGGCGACGGCGGCGATGCCGGGGGTCAGCTCGCCGACCTCGCTGAGGTCGACGTCGATGCCGTGCACGGAGCCGGTGCCGGTGAAGGTCAGGCCCTGCTCGGTCAGCTCGCAGGAACCGCCCATCTCGGTGAAGATCCGGCGCAGCGCGTCGCCGGGCTGGGTGGTGCGGGCGGGCCAGTCGGGCACGGTGACGCGGCCGCCGGTGACCAGGGCCGCGGCCAGGAACGGCTGGGCGTTGGACAGGTCGGGCTCGACGGTCAGGTCGCGGCCGAGCAGGGCGCCGGGGGTGACCCGCCAGACGTTCGGCTCGCCGCCCGCCTCGGGGGTGTCGACCTGGGCGCCGCACGCGCGCAGCATGTCGACGGTCATCCGGATGTGCGGCATGGAGGGCAGGGCGCTGCCGACGTGGCGCACCTCCACGCCCTGGTTGAAGCGCGGGCCCGAGAGCAGCAGGGCGCTCACGAACTGCGACGAGGAGGAGGCGTCGATCTCCACCTGGCCGCCGTCCAGGGCGCCGCCGCCGTGCACCGTCAGGGGCAGGGCGCCGGGGTTCCCGTCGGCGCCGTCGTCGATGCGGGCGCCGAGGGCGCGCAGCGCGTCGATCACGCCGTGCAGGGGGCGCTCGTACGAACGGGGGTCGCCGTCGAAGCGGATCGGGCCGTCGGCGAGGGCGGCGACCGGCGGCAGGAAGCGCATGACCGTGCCCGCGTTGCCGACGTCGACCGTGGCCGGGCCGCGCAGGCCCGAGGGGATCACGCGCCAGGCCTCACCGGAGCCGTCGGGACCTACGCCTTCCTCGATGCCCACGCCCATCGCGCGCAGCGCGGCCGCCATCAGGAGGGTGTCGCGGGAGCGCAGCGGGCGGCGCAGCCAGCCCGGCTCGGCGGCGAGCGCGGCCAGGACGAGGCCACGGTTGGTGACCGACTTCGAGCCCGGCACGTGGACCGTCGCGGCGACGGCTCCGCTCGCGTGCGGGGCGGGCCAGAGGGCGGTGTGTGTCGGGTTCACGGTCATGCCCACACTTTAGTGTCTCGCGCCGACCGCAGATCTTGATCAAAAGTGGCGAAACCCAGGCGAACCAGGGAACGGGCGGGGAGTACCGGGCCACCACGGGGTGACCGGGGGACGTCGGCCCGATGTCACACCGTGAGCATCCAGCGCGCTCCCCCTATGAGCGAGCACAGCGACACCGCGTGGAACAGGAACAGCCACATCCCGGCCGGGACGTGCGTGAGCCGCGACAACTGGTCCGCGTCGGAGTCCCCGGCCCCGCCGTGCCGACGCTTGGCCTGCAGCTCGAAGGCGGGACGTACGCCGCCAAGGAGCAGGAACCACACCACGGTGTACGCGAAGGCCGCCTGGACGTCCGTGTCCGCGAGCCAGGAGACGCCGAGGAACACCCCGCCCGAGATGATCACGGTCAGCGCGCCGTAGGCGTTGCGGATCATCACCAGCATGGCGACGAGCAGGGCCGTGGCGACCCACAGCAGCGCCGTGATGCGGCCCTCGCCGAGCAGCGCGGCGCCCGCGAGGCCGAGCAGCGGCGGCGCGGTGTAGCCCGCGGCGGCGGTGAGGATCATGCCGAGGCCGGTGGGCTTGCCGCGGCTGACGGTCAGGCCGCTGGTGTCGGAGTGCAGCCGGATGCCGTCGAGGCGGCGCCCGGTGAGCAGAGCGACCAGGCCGTGGCCGCCCTCGTGGGCGATGGTGACGGCGTTGCGGGAGACCCGCCAGACGGCGTGCGGCAGGACGGCGGCGAGGGCGACGGCCGCGGTGACGAGCACGAGCCACTGCTCGGGGGCGGCCTGGGTGCCGGTGAGGCGGTCCCAGAGGTCGCTCAGGCTGGCGGAAGCGGAGGTGTGCATTGCTTCGTTGGCTCCCTGTCGTAGGCCGCAGCATGGCAGTCTGGCACGTATGTGCGGACGGTATGCATCGAGTCGTGGACCAGAGGATCTCGCAGGAATCTTCGAGATCGAGAAGTGGGAGCCGGGAGAGGCTCTTGAGCCCGACTACAACGTCGCTCCCACCAAAGAGGTCTACGCCGTCCTCGACCGTCCTCTTAAGGACGCCGAGGACCGCCGTCCGGTTCGTCAGCTGCGCAAGCTGAAGTGGGGACTCGTACCGTCCTGGGCGAAGACGCCCGAGGGCGGCGCGCGGATGATCAACGCGCGCGCCGAGACGGTGCACGAGAAGCCGTCGTACCGCCGGGCCTTCACCACCCGCCGGTGCGTGCTGCCCGCGGACGGCTATTACGAGTGGGTGACCGGCGAGGCCGAGCGGGAGCTGGAGGTCGAGGGCAAGAAGAAGCGGCCCCGCAAGCAGCCGTACTTCGTGACCCCGGCCGACGGGTCGGTGTTCGCGATGGCCGGGCTCTATGAGTTCTGGCGGGACAGGACGCTCCCCGACGAGCATCCGCTCGCCTGGTGGGTGACGTGCTCGGTGATCACCACGGAGGCGGAGACCGCCCCGCTGGCCGTCGGCCCCAAGGAGGGCCCGCAGGCCCTCGCGGACATCCACCCGCGCATGCCGCTGATGCTGACCCCCGACCGCTGGGACGCCTGGCTCGACCCCGCCCGCACGGACGTGGACGACCTGCGCTCCCTCCTGGAGCCGCCGCCGCACGGGCTGATGCGGGCGTACCCCGTGTCCACGGCCGTGAGCAGTGTGAGGAACAACGGACCGGAGCTGCTGACGGAGCTGGAGGGTCCGGAAGAGGGCACACTCTTCTGACGTGACCAAGAGCGAGTCGGCCGGTACGGCCAAGAGCGAGACCGTCGAGACCGACGCCGGAACGGCCAGGATCACCTGGCACCCGGCGCAGAAGGCGCGGCTCGTCCTCGCCGTCAGCCACGGCGCGGGCGGCGGCATCGAGGCGCGCGACCTCCGGGCCCTCGCCGCCGGGCTGCCCGCGCACGGCGTGACCGTCGCCCTGGTGGAGCAGCCGTGGCGCGTCGCGGGCAAGAAGGTGGCGCCCGCCCCCAAGACCCTCGACGTCGGCTGGCGCGGCCTGTGGCCCGCGCTCACGAAGCCCGGCCTCCCGGTGATCGCGGGCGGTCGCAGCGCCGGGGCCCGGGTCGCCTGCCGCACCGCGGGCGAACTGGGCGCGGCGGCCGTGCTGGCGCTCAGCTTCCCGCTGCACCCGCCCGGCAAGCCGGAGAAGTCCCGCGCGGACGAGCTCCTGGGCGCCGGAGTGCCGACCCTCGTCGTCCAGGGCGGCAACGATCCCTTCGGCAAACCGGCGGAGTTCCCCGCCGGCGGCGCCTACGAACTCGTCGAGATCCCCTTCGGCGATCACTCCTTCGCCGTGCCCAAAAAGGCCGACATCGGACAGGACGAGGCAGTGAAACGCATCACGGACGCCGTCGCGCGGTGGGCGGGAATGTTGGGTGCGTGACGGCTGTTGTCGCCAGCAGACCCCGACAGCCGTTCGTACGAGAGGGAGCCCACCGCATGGGACCGACCATCTGCCCGGACCGCTCCACCACCTCTGACCTGGAGTGGACGGTGCTGAGCGCGCCCAAGGCCGCTCCTATTCGGGCGGCGCGCGGAGGGGGTCGTCGTCTATCCTCCGATTCGAGTGGGGCCGCTTTCGGACCCGCCACGTCGTTGGAGGAGGTGGGTCCGGTCACTGGGACCGACGCAGGGACCGAGAACGGCCACGCCGAGCAGTCCGGGCAGCCCGAGGAGACGGCCGCGCAGCGCACGGCCCGCTTCGAGCGGGACGCCCTGACGTTCCTCGACCAGATGTACTCCGCGGCGCTGCGCATGACGCGCAACCCTGCGGACGCGGAGGACCTGGTGCAGGAGACCTACGCGAAGGCGTACGCGTCGTTCCACCAGTTCCGCGAGGGCACCAACCTCAAGGCGTGGCTGTACCGGATCCTCACGAACACGTTCATCAACTCGTACCGCAAGAAGCAGCGCGAGCCCCAGCGCAGCGCCGCCGAGGAGATCGAGGACTGGCAGCTCGCGCGTGCCGAGTCGCACATGTCCACCGGTCTGCGCTCCGCCGAGTCGCAGGCGCTCGACCACCTGCCGGACTCGGACGTGAAGAACGCGCTGCAGGCGATTCCGGAGGAATTCCGCATCGCCGTCTATCTCGCGGACGTAGAGGGCTTTGCGTACAAGGAGATCGCCGACATCATGGGTACACCCATCGGTACGGTGATGTCCCGTCTTCACCGCGGCCGCCGCCAACTCCGCGGCATGCTGGAGGACTACGCGCGTGACCGCGGGCTGGTCCCGGCCGGTGCCGGGGAGTCGAACGAAGCGAAAGGCTCGGGCTCATGAGCTGCGAAGAGCCGCACGAGACTGACTGCAGTGAGGTCCTGGACCATCTCTATGAGTTCCTGGACCACGAGATGCCGGACAGTGACTGCACCAAGTTCGAGACGCACTTCGAGGAGTGCTCTCCGTGCCTGGAGAAGTACGGCCTCGAGCAGGCGGTCAAGAAGCTGGTGAAGCGCTGCTGCGGCCAGGACGACGTGCCCGCCGACCTGCGGGCCAAGGTCATGGGCCGGATCGACCTGATCCGCTCGGGCCAGGCGGTGCCCGACCAGGACCTGACGGCCACGCCGGTGGACGGCACGGCCTGACCCGACCCCTCGGGTCGTGATCCGGGGGGTCTTGATCCGGGCGGCGTAATTCGGCCGTCGGACGTTCGTTTCTCTTCTTTCTCACGCGCTTTCTCACTCGAAGGTGCTAATTCGCGGCTGCGAGCCGTGGCATGCCCGAACCCCGTTCTAGTCTCCGGATCTCCGGACCTGGATCGGGGGAGGAGGCGGCCATGCGCTCGGTTCCGGCACGGGCCCGCGGATACGTCCTGTGCGTCGCCCTCGGCGGCGCCGCCTGCGTCGCGCCCGCGCTCGGCCCGCACACCCGGTGGACCGTCGTCGCGCTGCTCGCCGCCCTGTACGCCGGGGGCGAGCGCGCCGTGCGGCACGGCGTCGCCGCCCGCACGTTCTTCCCCGTCCTGCTCGCCGGGGTCTTCCTGCTGCCGCCCGCGGCCGCCGCCCTCGTCGCCGTCCCGGGAGCCCTCTGCGCCCGCGTCGAGCGGCGCCCGCGGTGGCTGCGCCGGGCCTGGCGCGCGGCGCAGCTCGCCCTGGCCGCCTGGGCCGCCGGACAGGCGTACGCCGCGCTCGAAGGCCCCTGGGCCGCGTCGGCGCCCCACTTCCCGTACGTCCTGCTGCCCGCCGCGGCCGCCGTGCTCGCCTTCGCCGGGGTCCTCGCCGCGCTCGACGGCGGGATCCTCGTGACGGCGGAGCGGGTGCCCGCGCGGAACGCCTGGCAGGGCACGCTGCCCCGCTCGCTCGCGCCCGTCGCCGTGCACGGCCTCGCCGGACTGATGATGGCCGTCCTGTGGCAGAGCCCCTACGGCCCGCCCGCGGCCCTCCTCGTCCTGCTTCCGATGGGCGTCTCGTGCTGGGTGTTCGCCCAGTACCACCGCGAACGCGCCGCCCACCGGGCCACCATCCGCGCCCTCGTGCAGGCCGTCGACATCAAGGACCGCTACACCCGCGGCCACAGCGAGCGCGTCGGCCGCGCCGCCGTCCTGATCGCCCGCGAACTCGGCATGCCCGACGAGCGCGTGGAGGTCCTCCGCTTCGCCGGGATCCTGCACGACGTCGGCAAACTCGGCGTCCCCACCCGGCTGTTGCGCAAGGAGGGACCCCTGACACCGCAGGAGCGCCGGGTGATCGAGCTGCACCCCGAGTACGGGCACGAGATGGTCCGCGGCATCGGCTTCCTCGGCGACGCGCGGGCGGCGATCCTGCACCACCACGAACGCATCGACGGCAGCGGCTACCCCTACGGCCTGACCGGCGCCCAGATCCCCGAGTCCGCCCGCGTGGTGGCCGTCGCCGACGCCTTCGACGCCATGACCTCGTCCCGCTCCTACCGCCGCGCACGCCCCGTCCCCGCCGCCCTCGCCGAACTGCGGCGCTGCGCCGGGGCCCAGTTCGACGCGGCGATGGTCGGCGCGCTGGTGCGGGCCCTTGACCGGCACGGGTGGGACTCGGAGGTGACGGCGGGGAGCGCCCCGCAGGACGACGTCCCGCCGGACGGCACCGCGCCCGCCCCCGAGGCCCGCCCCGGCGCCGCCCCGCACCTCCCCGAAGCGTTCCGCCCCCTGAGCCGGTGACCGCTCGCCGTGGGCCGCGGCTGCCCGCCGCCGTGCCGGGTGCGGTGCGCGGGGCCGCCGGGCTCGTCGCCGCCGGGGCGCTGGGGGCGACCCTCTGGAACGGGGCCGAGGAGCCCGGGGTCGCGCTGGCCTTCGGGGTGCTCATAGCCGTCGGGGAGCTGGCGCGGTGGGGGAGCGGCGCGGAGCGGGAGCCCGCGCCGCTCGGGTCCGCGGGCGCGCTCGCGTACGCCCTGCTCGGCGAGTGCGGCGGGCGGCCGACGCACCACGGGGTCCTCCAGGTCGTCGCCGTCGTCGTCGCGGCGGGACTGGTCGCGGCCGTGCCGCACGTGGCGCTCGGCCGCGGCCCGTCCCCCGACCACATCGCCCGCCGGGTCCTCGCCGTGGCCTTCGCCGCGCTGTGCTTCCAACCCCTGTACAACTCCGGGCGGTTGGAGGCCGTCGCCGGACACGGGCCGGGGTACGCCGCCGTCATCGTGACCCTCCTCGCGCTCACCGCCCTGTGCGACGCCGTGCTCGCCGCCGCCATGGCGCACGCCGGGTCGGGGTGGCCGTTCGGGCCGCTGCTGCGGGACGAGCTGCGGGGCATGGCCGGGATCGGGTCCGCCGTGTGCGCGACGGGGGCCGTGATGGCGCTCGCGGTCGCCGTGGCCGGGCTGTGGGCGCTGCCCGTCTTCAGCCTGCCGCTGCTCCTGACCCAGCTGGCCTTCCGCCGGTACGCGGCCGTCCGGACCACCTACCGGCAGACCATCGCCTCCCTCGCCCGCGCCACCGAGATCGCCGGGTACACCCCGCCCGGCCACGCCCGCCGCGTCGCCGACCTCAGCCGCGCCACCGGCCGCGAGCTGGGCCTCTCCTGGGCCGACCTGGGCGTCCTCGAGCACGCCGCCCTGATGCACGACATCGGCCAGCTCTCCCTCGTCGACCCCGTCCCGGCGGGCGCCACCGCGGCCCTGCCGGAGGCCGAGCAGCGCCGGATCGCCCTGCTCGGCGGCGCCGTCGTACGCCAGACAGGTGTCGCCGCCGACGTCGCCGTGGTGGTGGAGCGCCAGGCCGATCCGTACCGCGACCAGCCGCTCACCGCGCGCATCGTGCGCGTCGCGAACGCATACGACGAGATGGCTCGGGAACACGGGCCGCAGGGGCCGCTCAGCGCACTGGAGCGGCTGCGCCTCGGCACCGGCAGGGAGTACCAGCCGGAGGTCGTGGAGGCCCTGGCACGGGTGCTCGCGCGGGGCCGCGGGCGGCCGGGCGAGCGGCGGCAGGTACCCGGGCCGCCAAAGGAGCCCCAGGAGGGTCCCGGCGGGCTTCGTGGGGGGCCCGCGGGGGAGTGCGGGTGACGGCGCGGTGGTGTGCGCCACGGGCCGTCTGACCCCGTGCCCAGCTGGGTAACCCATGGGTAATGAGCGGCCGTCCGACGGTCCGTGGTTGGATGCGAAGGAAGCGCGGAAGCGCGACAGCACGGCAGCGGGGAAACCCCGACAAGAGCTGGCAGGCGGGAATCGTGAGGATCTTCGGCAAGGGACGGCACCGGCCCTCCGCCTCCTGGCGGCAGGCCACCGACCGGGCGTTCACGCTCATCGGCGACGGCCGCTACGAGGACGCGGGCGCGCTCCTGACACGCGCCGCCGATCTCGAACCCTGGCTGTCGGAGTCCTGGTTCAACCTCGCGCTCCTGCACAAGTTCCGGCACGACTGGGAGCAGGCGCGGGCCGCTGGCCTCAGGGCCGTGGCGCTGCTCGACCGCTCGGCCGGGGCCCCCGACTGGTGGAACGTGGGCATCGCGGCGACCGCGCTCCAGGACTGGCCGCTCGCGCGCCGCGCCTGGCAGGCGTACGGCCTGAAGGTCCCCGGCGGTGTCGCCGCCACGGGTGAACCGATGGGCATGGAGCTGGGCAGCGCGGCCGTGCGGCTCTCGCCGGAGGGCGAGGCGGAGGTCGTGTGGGGGCGCAGGCTGGACCCGGCGCGGATAGAGGTGCTCTCCATCCCGCTGCCGTCCTCCGGGCGCCGCTGGGGCGAGGTCGTCCTGCACGACGGGGTGCCGCACGGCGAGCGGACCACGGCCGCCGGGCACGCGTACCCCGTCTTCGACGAGATCGAGCTGTGGGCGCCCTCGCCGGTGCCCACCTGGGTGGTGCTCCTGGAGGCCGCCACCGAGGAGGACAGGGACGCCCTGGAGCGGCTCGCCGCCGACGCCGGGTTCGCCGCCGAGGACTGGTCGTCGTCCGTGCGGCTGCTGTGCCGGATGTGCTCGGAGTCGCGGATGCCGAGCGACGAGGGGGACGGGGAGCACCTGGACCCCCACGACCACAGCGAGCCCGGGCACCCGGGTCCGCTCGGGCACCGCAGCCCGGGGGCGCTGTGGGTGCCGGAGCGCGAGTGCGGCCTGGCCGCGCCGGCCGGCCTGGTGCGGGGACTCCTGGACGGCTGGGTGGCCGACAGCCCGGACTCACGGGACTGGCGGGACCTGGAAGAGGTCTGCTAGCCCCTGGGCAGAGCCTGTCCGGCAGCCCTGGGCAGAGCCCGTCCGGCGCGTGCGGACGCCGTACCCTGTACGGGCACCACAGGCAGCGGTTCCCAGGAAGTCCCAGGAAGAAGGCATACGGCGGACATGGCGCAGGACACTGAGCAGAGTTTCACGGGTGGAGTGCTCCCGGTCGACGACGAGGGCTTCGTCATCGACACCGAGGACGCCGAGGAGCGCGAGACGGACTACCGCGAGCGCGGCACGTCCCGGCCGATCACGGTCGTCGGCAACCCGGTCCTGCACAAGGAGTGCAAGGACGTCACCGCCTTCGACGACGAGCTCGCGAAGCTCGTCGACGACATGTTCGCCAGCCAGCGCACCGCGCAGGGCGTGGGCCTGGCCGCCAACCAGATCGGCGTGGACCTGAAGGTCTTCGTCTACGACTGCATGGACGACGAGGGCGTCCGGCACGTGGGCGTGGTGTGCAACCCCGTGCTCCAGGAGCTGCCCGCCGACCAGCGCAGCCTGGACGACTCGGGCGAGGGCTGCCTGTCCGTGCCGACGGCCTACGCACCGCTGGCCCGCCCGGACTACGCCGTCGTGACCGGTCAGGACGAGCAGGGCAACGCCATCAAGGTGCGCGGCACCGGCTACTTCGCACGCTGCCTGCAGCACGAGACGGACCACCTGTACGGGTATCTCTACATCGACCGTCTCTCCAAGCGGGAGCGCAAGGACGCGCTGCGGCAGATGGAAGAGGGCACACCGCGCTACCCCGTGGTGCCGAATGACTGAACTGCGCAGCGGTTGAGGCGCACGAGCAGTACGTGACAGCAGCGGCCCCTGGTCGGGAACACCCCACTGACCAGGGGCCGTTGGCGTACCCGTGCAGAACCGGACAGGACTAGCCCACGATCGGACGCCGGTGATCCAGATTCGGTCACGTAAGGGGATGTTCTCGGCACACCGGGGTAGTGAATGGCGCAAATCTGTTCCCTGAACGGTCAGTTGTGGTGCTGAATGGAAAGCGCGGGGATACGCAACGGCGCGCGCCCGGCACGGCGGGAGGGGCGTGTGTCCTCAGGCGGTCGAGAGGGGTTTGTTCGTGCCTGCTTCCTCACACAGCACTTCGCAGTCGGACCGGACGGCACGGGTACCGACAAGGCTTCCGGCATATGCGGCGGAACGCGTACCGCGGCAACGCCGCAAGCCGACCGGGGCGATGCGTCCAGCCGTTCGAACGCGGGCGGTATCCGTACCGCCCCCACTGGCCCTTCCGGTGGTGGAGTCGGAGTTTCCTCGTCATCTGCATCCGTATTGGCCAGAGCTTCAGGAGAACTCACGGGCATGGCTCCTGGAAAAGCGGCTCATGCCCCCCGACAAGGTTGCGGCATATGCCGACAGCCTTTGCTACACCGACCTGGTCGCCGGGTACTACATCGGCGCCCCTGACGAACTGCTCGCCGCCATCGCGGACTTGAGCTCCTGGTTCTTCGGCTGGGACGACCGGCACGACCGCGACGCGGTGCACGGCAGGACGGCGCAGTGGCGGCGGCTGTGCCAGGGGCTGCACGCGACCCTGGAGCACCCGCGGCAGCAACTGACCCATCCGGACCCACTGGTCGCGGGCTTCGCGGACTGTGTCCTGAGGCTCTACTCGCACCTCGGGCCACGCTGGAACGCGCGGTTCGCCCGGCACTTCCATCCGGTGATCGACGCCTACGACCACGAGTTCGGCAACCGGCGCACCGGGACCGTCCCGGCCGTCGAGGCGTACGTGGAACTGCGCCGCCTCACCTTCGCGCACTGGGTGTGGATCGATCTGCTCGAACCCACCGCGCGCTGCGAATTGCCGGACGCCGTCCGCAAACACCCGGCATATCGCGCGGCGGCGCTCGCGACCCAGGATTTCTCCGCCTGGTACAACGACCTCTGCTCGCTCCCCAAGGAATTGGCGGGCGACGAGGTGCACAACCTCGGGATATCCCTCATGCAGCACGAGGGACTCTCGCTCCAGGAGACGGTCGCGGAAGTCCACCGACGCGTGAGCGACTGCGTCAGTGATTTCCTGGCGGTGGAGCCGGAACTCATTCTGCTGGCCGACGAAATGGCGGCGGACGGCGCCTACGGAAGGCGTATCGGCGCCGCGCTCCAATCGTGTGTCTTCAACATGCGGAACTGGTTCAGTTCCGTGTACTGGTTCCATCACGAATCCGGCAGGTATCGCGTGGAGAGTTGGGACGACAGGTCCCTTCCCCCGTATGTGTCCGACGCCGGAGTTCCCGAATTCCCGAGCACCGACCTGGCAGAAACCGATCCCTCTGGTGGTGAAGAATGACCGTCGAATCCACGGCCTCCGCGATACCCGCGACCACGACCACCGCACAGCTGCGCACCCCACCGGTGGTGCAGGGCGGAGCACCGGTTCTCGGCCACGCCTGGAACCTGGTGCGCGACCCGCTCGGCTTCCTCGCCGCCCTGCGTGACCATGGGGATCTCGTCCGGATCAGGCTGGGGCCGAAGACCGCGTACGCGGTGAACGATCCCGAACTGGTCGGGCGGATGCTCAAGAGCCCGGAGTACATCGTCGGCGGGCCCCTCTGGGACACCCTGGAGGTCCTGCTCGGCAAGGGCGTGGCCACCAGCAACGGCCAGGTGCACCGCCGCCAGCGGCGCATGATGCAGCCCGCGTTCCGGCCCGAGCGCATCGCCGACTACGCGCGCGTGATGGCCGAGGAGGCACAGGCGACGGCGGCCCGCTGGGACCACGGCAGCACGGTGGACGTGAGCGCGGAGATGTTCCGCACCGCCGTGCGCATCGTGTCCCGCTCGCTCCTGGAGGTCGACTCGATCGGCGAGAAGGCGGAACGCATCAGCGACTCGCTGCACACCGTCTTCGAAGGTCTCTACCGCCGCATGGTGCTCTCCGTCGGCCCGCTCTACCGGGTGCCGACCCCCGCCAACCGGCGCTTCGAGCGCGCGCTCGCGGATCTGCACGCGCTCGTCGACGAGATCATCGCCGAACGCCGCGCCCTCGGCACCGGCCAGGAACAGGACCTTCTGGCCGAATTGCTCCGCGCGCACGACGAAACCGGAGAGCCGCTCGCCGATCAGGAGATCCACGACCATGTGGTCTCCCTCGTCGTCGCGGGCGCGGAGAATGTCGCGTCCACGCTGGCGTGGACGTTCCATCTGCTCACCGAACACCCCGAGCAGGAAAGGCGGTTGGTTGAAGAAGTAAATTCCGTGGCGTCGGGACGCCCGGTGGCCTTCGCCGATCTCAAGGAGCTGCCGCACACCCGCAATGTCGTCACGGAGGCGATGCGTATACGTCCGGCCGCGTGGATTTTCACGCGCCGCTCGGTGGCCGAGACCGACCTCGGCGGCTATCGCATTCCGGCCGACGCGGACATCGTCTACAGCGTGTACGCGATGCAGCGCGATCCGCGTTCGTTCGAGCGGCATCTGGAGTTCGACCCGGACCGCTGGAATCCGGAACGCGCCGCGAGCGTCCCGGAGTTCGCGATGATGCCGTTCAGCGTCGGCAACCGTAAGTGCCCCGGGGATCACTTCAGCCTGGCGGAGCTGACCCTCATCCTGGCCACCGTCCTGCCGAAGTGGCGCCTCAGCCCGGTCGAGTCGACCGACACGGCCACCAAGGTCGGCATCACGCTGCACCCGAAGAAGCTGGTCCTGCGCGCCGAACGGCGCTGACCCGGGGCCCGTGGCCGGCTCGCCCCCGCTCTCAGGCGGCCGAGTCGGCCCCGGGCCCGCGGAACGTCCGACGGTAGGCGTTGGGTGTGGTGCCGAGCGCGCGGACGAACTGATGGCGCAGCGCGGCCGCGTTCCCGAATCCGGCGCGGCCCGCGATCGCGTCCACCGTCTCGTCCGTCGCCTCCAGCAACTCCTGGGCGTGAAGGAGGCGTTGGCGCAGCAGCCAGCGGTAGGGCGTCGTGCCCGTCTCCTGCTGGAAGCGGCGCGCGAACGTGCGCGGCGACATATGGGCGCGGGCGGCGAGCTGGTCGACGGTCAGCTCCCGGTCGAGATGGCGCTCCATCCACGCGAGCACCTCGCCGACGGTGTCGCAGCGGGTGCGGGGCAGCGGCCGCTCGATGTACTGGGCCTGGCCGCCGTCGCGGTGCGGCGGGACGATCATCCGGCGCGCGATGGCGTTGGCGACCTCCGTGCCGTTCTCCTTGCGGACCAGGTGCAGACAGGCGTCGATGCCCGCGGCGGTGCCCGCGGAGGTGATGACGGGGTCCGCGTCCACATAGAGCACGTCCGGTTCGACGATCGCGCGCGGATGGCGCCGCTTCAGCTCATCGGCGTGCCGCCAGTGCACGGCGCACCGCCGCCCGTCGAGCAGCCCGGCGGCGGCGAGCACGAAGACGCCCGTGCACACGCTGAGCACCCGGGTGCCGCGGTCGGCGGCGCGGCGCAGGGCGTCGAGCAGGTCGGGCGGGAACTCCCGGGTGACGTAGGAGTCGCCGGCCGGGACGGTGATGAGGTCGGCCTCCTCCAGGCGGTCGAGGCCGTGCGCGGCGGTGATCGAGTACCCGGCGTGGGTGGAGAGCACGGGGCCCTCGGCGGAGGCGACCGCGAAGTCGTACACGGGAAGCCCCTCGTCGCTGCGGTCGAGGCCGAACACCTCGCACACGACGCCGAGCTCGAAGGGGTGCACGCCGTCGAGCACGACGGCGGCCACGTTGGTCAGCATCCTGCCAGTGTGCCGCAGGGCTGGCAGGAAATCGAGGTCGTACGACAGTCCTGCCACTGACGGCGAAGGACGGCCGGCGCGAGAGTGGATGTCATGAACGCACACGACGCACTCAACACGCTGGCCGTCCTCGGAGTCTTCCTGCTCATGGCGCTGCCCTCGCTCATCGGCCACGCGCACGACCGGCGGATCGACCGCCAGCTGCGCGAGGCCGAGCGAGGGCAGCAGCTCTCAAGCCGGAGCCCGGCTCAGGACCCGGTCCGGGTCCCGGCTCAGGACCTCGCTCAGAACTCGTCGTCGAAGGAGACCGAGCCCTCCACGGCGACCTGGTACGCCGAGGGGCGCCGCTCGAAGAAGTTGGTCAGCTCCTGAACGCCCTGCAGCTCCATGAACGAGAACGGGTTCTCGGAGCCGTAGACCGGCGCGAAGCCGAGGCGCTGGAGGCGCTGGTCGGCGACGCACTGCAGGTACTCGCGCATCGACTCGGTGTTCATGCCGGGCAGGCCGTCACCGCACAGGTCGCGCGCGAACTGCAGCTCGGCGTCGACCGCCTCCTTCAGCATGTCCGTGACCTGCTGCTGCAGCCGGTCGTCGAACAGCTCCGGCTCCTCCTTGCGGACGGTGTCCACGACCTCGAAGGCGAAGCTCATGTGCATCGTCTCGTCGCGGAACACCCAGTTGGTGCCGGTCGCGAGGCCGTGCAGCAGACCCCGGCTGCGCAGCCAGTAGACGTACGCGAAGGCACCGTAGAAGAACAGGCCCTCGATGCACGCCGCGAAGCAGATCAGGTTCAGCACGAACCTGCGCCGGTCGGCCTGGGACTCCAGGCGGTCCAGCTTCTCCACCGAGTCCATCCACTTGAAGCAGAACTCGGCCTTCTCCCGGATGGACGGGATGTTCTCCACGGCCGCGAAGGCGGCGGCGCGGTCGTCCGGGTCCGGCAGGTAGGTGTCGAGCAGCGTCAGATAGAACTGGACGTGCACGGCCTCCTCGAACAGCTGCCGGCTCAGGTAGAGCCGCGCCTCGGGGGAGTTGATGTGCTTGTACAGCGTGAGCACGAGGTTGTTCGCCACGATCGAGTCGCCGGTCGCGAAGAACGCGACCAGACGGCCGATCAGGTGCTGCTCCTCGGGCGTGAGCTTGGCCAGGTCGGCCACGTCCGAGTGGAGGTCGACCTCCTCGACGGTCCAGGTGTTCTTGATCGCGTCGCGGTAGCGCTCGTAGAAGTCCGGGTAGCGCATGGGGCGGAGCGTCAGCTCGAAGCCGGGGTCGAGCAGGTTCTTCTCACCAGATGTCGTGGTGGTGTGCAGGTCGGACTGGGACATTACTGGCAGGCCTCGCAGGACTCGGGGTTTTCCAGGGAGCAGGCGATCGCCTCGGGGTCGGTCACCTGCTGGGGGACGGGGGCAGCGGCGGCGGCCTGGCCGGACGCCGCGCGGGCGATGCGCGTCGCCGGGCGCGAGCGCAGGTAGTACGTGGTCTTCAGGCCGCGCTGCCAGGCGTAGGCGTACATCGAGGAGAGCTTGCCGATGGTCGGCGTCTCCAGGAACAGGTTCAGGGACTGCGCCTGGTCCAGGAACGGCGTGCGGTCGGCGGCCATGTCGATGAGGCCGCGCTGCGGGATCTCCCAGGCCGTGCGGTACAGGTCGCGGACGTCCTGGGGGACCCAGGTGAAGCCCTGCACCGAGCCGTTGGACTCGCGCAGCGCCTCGCGGGTCTGCGCGTCCCACACGCCGAGCCGCTTCAGCTCCTGCACCAGGTAGGAGTTGACCTGGAGGAACTCGCCGGACAGGGTCTCGCGCTTGAAGAGGTTGGAGACCTGCGGCTCGATGCACTCGTACACGCCCGCGATGGACGCGATGGTGGCGGTCGGCGCGATGGCGAGGAGCAGCGAGTTGCGCATGCCCGTCCTGCCGATACGTTCCCGCAGGGCCGCCCAGCGGTCGGGCCAGGTCAGCTCGACGTCGTAGTGGTCGGGGTGCAGGACGCCGCGCGCGGTGCGGGTCTTCTCCCAGGCGGGGAAGGGGCCGATGGGGGTCCCCCCTGCACCGGAGCCTGTCGAAGGTGCTTGGGGGCGCTCGGCGAGGTCGGCGGACGCCTCGTACGAAGCGAGCATGATGCGCTCGGCGATGCGGGTGGAAAGGGCGCGCGCCTCGGGCGAGTCGAACGGCAGCTTCAGCTGGAAGAAGACGTCCTGGAGGCCCATCGCGCCGAGGCCCACGGGCCGCCACTTGGCGTTGGAGCGCCCGGCCTGCTCGGTCGGGTAGAAGTTGATGTCCACGACGCGGTCGAGGAAGGTGACGGCCGTGCGCACGGTGGCGTCGAGCCGCTCCCAGTCGATGTCGCCGCTCGCCGTGTCGACGAACGCGCCCAGGTTCACCGAACCCAGGTTGCACACGGCCGTCTCGCCGTCGTCCGTGACCTCCAGGATCTCCGTGCAGAGGTTGGAGGAGTGGACGGTGTGGCCGGGCTCGGCGGTCTGGTTGGCCGTGCGGTTGGCGGTGTCCTTGAAGGTCATCCAGCCGTTGCCGGTCTGCGCGAGGGTGCGCATCATCCGGCCGTACAGCTCACGGGCGGGGATGGTCTTCTGCGCGAGACCGGCCGCCTCCGCCTTCTTGTACGCGGCGTCGAACTGCTCGCCCCACAGGTCGACGAGCTCGGGCACGTCGGCCGGGGAGAACAGCGACCACGGCTGGTCGGCGGCGACGCGGCGCATGAACTCGTCGGGGATCCAGTGCGCCAGGTTCAGGTTGTGGGTGCGCCGGGCGTCCTCGCCGGTGTTGTCCCGCAGCTCCAGGAACTCCTCGATGTCGGAGTGCCAGGTCTCCAGATAGACCGCGGCGGCGCCCTTGCGGCGGCCGCCCTGGTTCACGGCGGCGACGGAGGCGTCGAGCGTCTTCAGGAACGGCACGATGCCGTTGGAGTGCCCGTTGGTGCCGCGGATCAGGGAGCCGCGCGAGCGGATACGGGAGTACGAGAGCCCGATGCCGCCGGCGTGCTTGGAGAGCCGCGCGACCTGGTGGTAGCGGTCGTAGATCGAGTCCAGCTCGTCGAGCGGCGAGTCCAGGAGGTAGCAGGACGACATCTGCGGGTGCCGGGTGCCGGAGTTGAAGAGCGTCGGCGAGGACGGCAGGTAGTCCAGACGGCTCATCAGGCGGTAGAGCGCGGCGACCTCGTCCAGGGCCCGCTCGGAGGCGTCCTCGGCGAGACCGGCGGCCACGCGCAGCATGAAGTGCTGCGGGGTCTCGACGACCTTGCGGGTGATCGGGTGCCGGAGCAAGTAGCGGCTGTGCAGGGTGCGCAGGCCGAAGTAGCCGAAGCGGCGGTCGGCGCCGTCGGCGAGCGCGGCGTCCACGAGGCCGTCGAGGTGCTCCGCGTGCAGCGTGGCGAACTCGGCGGTGCGGTCCGCGATCAGGCCCTCGCGGTGGCCGACGGCGACGGACTTGGAGAACGACGTGACGCCCTGCGAGGCGGCTTCCTCGCGGATGCCGATGGTCAGGAGCCGGGCCGCGAGCTGCGAGTACGCGGGGTCCTCGGAGATGAGGCCGGCGGCCGCCTCGATCGCGAGCTCCCGCAGCTCCACCTCGTCGGCCTTCGCCGAACGGCCGCGCAGCGCGGCGGCGGCGACCCGGCCGGGGTCGGCGTCGGGGAGGTCGGCGGTGAGGTCGGTCAGGACGCGCAGCAGGGCGGTCCCCGGTCCGTCGGTGGTCTGCGCGGCCTGCTGGGCCTCGGCCTGCTCGGCGGCCTGCGCTGACGCGGGTTCGGCGGGCGCGATGGTCACGTGGTGCTCTCCCTCGCTCGGCTCTGGGCCTTCGAGGGGGCAGGACGGCACGGACGCGCCCGCGCAGGGGCGACTCCGCGTCCACCAACCCATTCCGCGAGGCCCGGACGTCTCTGGCACCGGGACCGGACGGTCCAGGTGCGCTGTCGGCAGGTCGTCGGACTCACCGGCGCATGTTGCGGGCGCGAGCGCACAAATGCGTACCAGTACACCGTTGCGGGACAGTTCCGGACTTGCACCGGATTCCCCTGCGGCGACAGCGAGGACGAGCATACATCTTGTGCTGGCTTTCGGTGCCACCCCTAGATGTTGTGTCGGAGGGTAGTGGCGCTGTCGCGCGACGGGGCGCCCTGAACCTCAACTCGGGGGCGGGGCGTGGCATTCCGAGGGGGCGTTCAGCCACCCGCGCCCGGCGGGTCCTGGGGCGCGCCGTCGCCGTCGCGGGGGATGTCGCCGCGCTCCACCGGCGTCGCGGGGGAGGTCTTCTTCGGCAGTACGGCGTCCAGCTCGGCCGCGTCCGCGCGGTGCGCCTCCTCGGCGGCGGCGCGCAGCGTGTCGCGGTCCACGAGGGCGGGGTCGGCGGAGAGCTGGATGCGCAGGCCGTGCTCGGAGCGGGCGTACGCGTGCCAGGAGCCGGACGCGTCGGTGCTGTCGGGCGCGCCGGGGCCCGGCGTGCGGTACCAGCCCTTGCCGTCCTTCTCGCAGCGCTTCGCGGGCGGGTGGAGGCCTCGGCAGGACGTGTCGTCGACGGTGCCCCGCTCCACGCCGACCTTGATCTGCGCGCCGCCCTTCCTCGCCACGTACACCGCCTGGAAGCCGTCGTCCCCGAGGACGCCCACGGACTGCTCCGCCAGCGTGAACCCGTCGGCCTCGGTCACGTACACGTGCGCCGTCCGGGTCTGGGCGGCGCGGGCGCGGTCCTCCAGGTCGGCCCGGGAGGGCGTCGATCCGGCGCCGGAGCCCGCGTCCTCGGAGGCCCTGTTCTCGGACCCGGCGGTCTCGGTGCCGCACCCGGTGAGGGCGAGGGGCGCGAGCAGCAGCAGGGCGGCGGGGAGCAGGAGGTGAGTGCGCGGCATGGGCCCATTCTTTCGTACGCCGGTTCGGGGCCGGAGGCGGCACGGCGAAGGCCGCCGCGCCCCGGGCGGGGACGCGGCGGCCTCCAGGCGGGGCCGGGGCCCCGGGCGTCAGTGCCCGGCACCCACCTTCGGCAGTTCGACCGCCACGCCCTTGTCGCCGGCGTCCGCGGTGTAGTCCTCCGGGGACGTCTCGTCGACGCCGTCGGGGGCGCCCGCGGCCCGCAGGACGAAGGTGAGGACGACGGTCACGACGACGTTCAGGACGAACGCGGTCAGGCCGATGTAGCCGATCTCACCGATGCCCGGGATCTCCTTGGACGAGCCGCCGAAGTGCTTCTGCGTCGGCGAGGCGACCCCGTACGCGGCGACCGTCCCGTAGATCATGCCGACCGCCCATCCCGCGAGCAGCGCCCACCGGTGGAACCAGCGCGTGAACAGGCCGCCGACCAGGGCGGGCATGGTCTGCAGGATCCAGATGCCGCCGAGGAGCTGGAAGTTGATGGCGACCGTCTTGTCCATGGTGAGGACGAAGGCGAGCGCGCCCACCTTCACCAGGAGCGAGACCAGCTTGGAGACCTTCGTCTCCTGGGCGGGTGTCGCGTCGGGCCTGATGAAGTCCTTGTAGATGTTGCGGGTGAAGAGATTCGCGGCCGCGATGGACATGATGGCGGCCGGGACGAGCGCGCCGATGCCGATGGCCGCGAAGGCGACGCCCGTGAACCAGTCCGGGAACATGTCCTCGAACAGCTGCGGGATCGCCAACTGCCCGTTCTCGACCTTCACTCCGGCCGCGATCGCCATGAACCCGAGCAGCGCGAGCAGGCCGAGCATCAGCGAGTACAGCGGCAGGATGGTGGTGTTGCGCCGGATCACGTCGCGGCTGCGCGAGGACAGCGTCGCCGTGATCGAGTGCGGGTACATGAAGAGGGCGAGCGCGGAGCCGAGGGCCAGGGTCGCGTAGGTCCAGGTGCCCGCGTCGCCCGGGACCAGGGAGCCGACGGGTTTGCCGGTGGCCTCGTTCGTCGCGGAGAACTTCTCATTGGCCGCGCTGAAGATGTCGTCGAAGCCGCCGAGCTTGATCGGGATGTAGATGATGGCCACCACGATCACGATGTAGATCAGGGTGTCCTTCACGAACGCGATCAGCGCGGGCGCCCGCAGCCCGGACGAGTAGGTGTACGCGGCGAGCACGCCGAAGGCGATGAGCAGCGGCAGGTCCTTGATGAACCAGTTCGTGTCCTCGCCGCCGCCGACGCCCATCACGTCCAGGACGGCCTGGATGCCGACCAGTTGGAGCGCGATGTAGGGCATCGTCGCGAGGATGCCGGTGACCGCCACGGCGAGCGAAAGACCCTTGGAGCCGAAGCGGCCCCGGACGAAGTCCGACGTCGTCACGTACCCGTGCTTGTGCGAGACGGACCACAGGCGCGGCAGGAAGGTGAAGATCAGCGGATAGACGAGGATCGTGTACGGCACGGCGAAGAAGCCGGCCGCGCCCGCCGCGTAGATCGCCGCCGGGACGGCGACGAAGGTGTACGCGGTGTAGAGGTCGCCGCCGAGCAGGAACCAGGTCACCCAGGTCCCGAACGACCGGCCGCCCAGGCCCCATTCGTCGAGGCTGTTCTCGTTCTCGGCCCGGCGCCAGCGGGACGCCAGGAAGCCCATGACGGTGACCGCGAGGAAGAAGAAGATGAAGACGGCGAGCGCGACGCCGTTCACGCCGTCGTTCACCGGGACGCACCTTCCTCGATGGCCTTGCGGGCGCGCTGGTCACGCTGCCACAGCTGGTAGGCGATCATCGTGAGCGCGGTCGAGATCAGCACCCACAGCATCTGGTACCAGTAGAAGAACGGGATCCCGATGAAGGTCGGGTCGGCCTTCGCGTACGAACTCACCCAGAGCATCGCCACGAAGGGCGCCACGAGGCAGAGGGCGATGACCACGCGGACCGGCGTGACCACCGGCTGTCTCACTTCAGGCGCAACTGGCACTTCAGGCGCATCTGACATACCGCGGCTCCGTTCCCTCACTTATCCCGTTCTTAACGTGCGGGAAATCTAAGTCAGAGATCTCGCGGTACGGAACCCCTGTCCGTATAACGGACGGGTACCGGAAGTGCCGTCGTGCCTGCTCAACGACGGACTCAGCAGCAGCGGAAGCCCGCGCGGGGGTCCGACTCCTGCCGGTCCGTCCGCATCCGCTCGAACGCGCGGCGGCTCGGCGCGACGGCGTCCGGATGATCTTTGCGGAGGTGCGCCACGTACCGCTCGTACGCGGACTCGTCGGTCAACTCCCTTACGTACCACCGCAGTCCGCGCAGCGCGCGCAGGAGGGGGCCGCTCATGGCGAGCCCGCCGTCTCGCGCTCCTGGGCCGCGGCGATTTCCGCCTTCTCCTCCTTCGTCGCGAAAAGACCGGCGGGCGCGACCGTCTTCGACTCCTCGAACGGCGCCTCGCTCAGCTTCGACGACAGCGGATCGCGGATGTGGCGCACGCAGATGCGCAGCGCGTCGGCGATCACGATCACGATGAGGAGCGCGAGCGCGGCCGAAAGGACGCCGTCCACCGTGGAGTTGGTGACGACGGTGTGCATGTCGTCCATCGACTTGGCGGGCGGCAGGACCTTGCCGTCGTCGATGGCGTCCTGGTAGATCGAGCGCTGCTTGAAGAAGCCGACGCGCGGGTCGCTGGAGAACACCTTCTGCCAGCTCGCCGTGAGCGTCACCGTGGCGTCCCAGACCAGCGGAACGCCCGTGATCCAGGCCCACTTGAGGCGCCCGGACTTCACGAGCAGGGTGGTGCAGACGGCGAGCGCGACGGCCGCGAGGAGCTGGTTGGCGATGCCGAAGATCGGGAAGAGCTGGTTGATGCCGCCGAGCGGCTCGTGCACGCCGACCCAGAGGAAGTAGCCCCACAGGCCCGTCACGGCGGCGCTGGTGAGGACGAGGCCCGGCTTCCAGCTGATGTTCTTGAAGGGCTTGTAGACGTTGCCCAGCATGTCCTGGAGCATGAAGCGGCCCACGCGCGTGCCCGCGTCGAGCGCGGTGAGGATGAACAGCGCCTCGAACATGATCGCGAAGTGATACCAGAAGGCCTTCAGCGAGCCGCCGGTGACCTTGGAGAAGATCTCCGAGACGCCGATCGCGAGGGTGGGCGCGCCGCCGGTGCGCGAGAGCAGCGAACTCTCCTCCACGTTCTTGGCGGCCTGCGCCAAGTCCTCGGGGGAGATGGTGTATCCGAAGCCCGCGACGGCCTTCGACGCCTCCTGCACGGTGTCGCCGACCACGCCCGCGGGCGCGTTCATCGCGAAGTAGAGGCCCGGGTCGATGATCGACGCGGCCACCAGGGCCATGATCGCCACCGCCGACTCCATCAGCATGGAGCCGTACCCGATCATCCGGACCTGCGTCTCCTTCTGGATCATCTTCGGCGTCGTGCCGGAGGAGATCAGGGAGTGGAAGCCGGAGAGCGCGCCGCACGCGATGGTGATGAACACGAACGGGAAGAGCGAGCCCGCGAAGACCGGTCCGTCGCCGCGCGAGGCGAAGTCGGTGACCGGGTCCATCTTCAGCGTCGGCAGCGCGATGAGGACGCCGAGCGCGAGCAGCACGATGGTGCCGATCTTCATGAACGTCGACAGGTAGTCGCGCGGCGCGAGCAGCATCCACACCGGCAGGATCGAGGCGATGAAGCCGTACGCCACCAGCCAGATCACCAGCGTCGACGGCGCGAGCGTGAACGCCTCCGCCCACGAGGACTCCGCCACCCAGCGGCCCGCGATCAGCGCGAACAGCAGCAGCGCGACCCCGATGAGGGAGACCTCGCTGACCCGCCCCGGCCGCAGGATCCGCAGGTAGAAGCCCATGAACAGGGCGATCGGGATCGTCATCGCGATGGAGAAGGTGCCCCACGGCGACTCGGCGAGCGCGTTCACGATCACCAGGGCGAGCACGCCGAGCAGGATGATCATGATGGCGAAGGCGGCGAGCAGCGCCGCGGCCCCGCCGAAGGGACCGATCTCGTCCCGCGCCATCTGGCCGAGCGAGCGGCCGTCGCGGCGGGTGGAGAAGAACAGGACCACCATGTCCTGCACGGCCCCCGCGAAGATCACTCCTGCGATGATCCAGATCGTGCCCGGCAAATAGCCCATCTGGGCGGCGAGCACGGGACCGACCAGCGGCCCGGCGCCCGCGATGGCCGCGAAGTGATGGCCGAGAAGCACCCGCCGGTCGGTCGGGTGGTAGTCGATCCCGTTGTCGAGCCGCTCGGCGGGCGTGGCCCGGCGCTTGTCGACCTTGAGCACCTTGTACGCGATGAACTTCGCGTAGAAGCGGTAGGCGATGGCGTACGAGCCGAGGGCGGCGGCCACCATCCAGGCGGCGGACACCTCCTCGTCCCGGGAGAGGGCGAGTACGGTCCAGCCGGAGGCGCCGACCAGCGCGACGACTGTCCAGAGGGCGATGCTCTTGGGGTTCGCTGTGCGCACGGGCCGTCCTCCCGTTCACGATCTGCGGTGACGGGAGGACGGTAGGGCAGGAACGTGATCCGCGCTACAGGGCGGACGGGATCAGTCCTGGGGGCGTTTGAGCCGGGCCACGAACTTGTACCGGTCGCCCCGGTACACCGACCGCACCCACTCCACCGGCTGGCCCGATCCGTCGAGCGAGTGCCGCGACAGCATCAGCATGGGCAGGCCGACGTCGGTGCCGAGCAGTCCGGCCTCGCGCGGGGTGGCCAGGGAGGTCTCGATGGTCTCCTCGGCCTCCGCGAGGTGCACGTCGTAGACCTCGGCGAGCGCCGTGTAGAGGGACGTGTACTTCACCAGGGAGCGTCTGAGCGCGGGGAAGCGCTTGGCCGAGAGGTGTGTGGTCTCGATGGCCATCGGCTCGCCGCTGGCCAGGCGCAGGCGCTCGATGCGCAGGACGCGGCCGCCGGTGGCGATGTCGAGGAGGCCTGCGAGGGTGTCGTCGGCGGTGATGTAGCCGATGTCGAGCAGCTGGGAGGTCGGCTCCAGGCCCTGGGCCCGCATGTCCTCGGTGTACGAGGTGAGTTGGAGCGCCTGCGAGACCTTCGGCTTGGCCACGAACGTGCCCTTGCCCTGGATCCGCTCCAGGCGGCCCTCGACGACCAGCTCCTGCAGGGCCTGGCGCACCGTCGTGCGGGAGGTGTCGAACTCGGCGGCGAGGGTGCGCTCGGGCGGGACCGGGGTGCCGGGGGGCAGGGTCTCGGTCATGTCGAGCAAGTGCCGCTTCAGGCGGTAGTACTTGGGCACCCTCGCCGGACGTACCGACTTGCCGGGGCCCGGGCCGTCCGCCGTGGTGGAGGCGGTGGGGTTTCCCGTCACGGACGCTTCCCCCGTCACGGACGCGCCCGCCCCGGCCTGGGTACTGCCCGCCTCTGTGCCCATGCTCCGCCTTCCCGGCTCCTGTGCTGCTGCTGTCACCGGCTCCTGCGCTGTCGCCACCGGGTCCTCCGTCTGTCGCGGCTCACATCGTGGCACGGTCCGGGGCGAGGGGCGCCCCCTGCTCGCGCGAAGGTCGCGCGGGGCCGCGGTCCCGGGGTGTTTCCGGGGGTGCGACACGGGCCCGTACCCACTCAGGTGTCGGTCCGATAACGGACGTGACTGCCCTTCTTATACACCCTTGACACCTATAAAGGTCTAGGCCAAGCTCCCCGTACTGGTCTACACCATTAAAGACCAGGTCCAGTCCCACGGGCAGTCTTTCGGTCCTCTTGGTCGCTGCGGGTGGGGGGTTGGCTGGCATCCAAAGGAGGATGACTGTGAAGCGCAAGCTCATAGCGGCTATCGGTGTCGCGGGCATGTTGGTCTCCGTCGCGGCCTGTGGCGGCGACGACAAGGACGACAAGAAGTCCGGGGCGGACGGCTTCAAGGGCGAGACGCTGACGCTCTGGGCCATGGACGGCTCGACGCCGGACCAGTGGCAGAAGGACGTCACGGCCGCCTTCGAGAAGAAGACCGGCGCGAAGCTGAAGTTCGAGGTCCAGCAGTGGAACGGCATTCAGCAGAAGCTGACGACCGCCCTCTCCGAGGAGAACCCGCCGGACGTCTTCGAGATCGGCAACACCCAGACCGCCGCGTACGCCAAGACCGGTGGCCTCGCCGAGCTCGATGACCTCAAGGAGTCCATCGGCGCCGACTGGACCGAGTCGATGAACAAGGCCTCGGTCATCGACGGCAAGCAGTACGCCGCCCCGTGGTTCGTCCTCAACCGCGTCGTGGTCTACAACAAGAAGGTCTGGGCCGACGCCGGCATCAAGACGACGCCGAAGACCCGCGCCGAGTTCCTCAAGAACCTCAAGCAGATCGGCGAGAAGACCGACGCCGAGCCGATCTACCTGCCCGGCCAGAACTGGTACCACTTCGTCGGCCTGACCATCGGTGAGGGCGCCGAGCTGGTCAAGAAGGACGGCGACAAGTACGTCTCCAACCTCGACGACCCCAAGGTCGCCGCGGCCATGAAGACGTACAAGCAGTTCGCGGACCTCTCCAAGGCGCCGAAGAACAAGGACGAGGCCACCCCGCAGCAGGCCGAGGTCTTCGCCAAGGGCAAGACCGGCGCCTTCATCGGCATGAGCTGGGAGGCCGCGACCGCGATCAAGGCCAACAAGAAGATCGAGAAGGACATCGGCTTCTTCACGATCCCCGGCGCCACCGCCGCCAAGCCCGAGGGCGTCTTCCTCGGCGGCTCCAACCTCGCCGTCGCCGCGACCAGCAAGAAGCAGGAGCTCGCCAAGGAGTTCCTCAAGATCGCGCTGTCCGACAAGTTCGAGGGTCAGTTCGCCAAGGAAGGCGGCACGATCCCGAACAAGAAGGCCCTGGAGTCCAACCTCAAGGGCAACGCGGCCGCCGAGGCCGCCGCTCCCGCCACCGCCGGCGGCGGCACCACCCCGCTGATCCCGGAGTGGGGCGCGGTCGAGAACCCGCCGAACCCGATCAAGAACTACATGACCGCGGTGCTCAACGGCGATTCGCCCGCCGACGCCGCCAAGAAGGTCGAGGGCGAGCTCAACAAGCGCCTGGCGCAGAAGCAGTAAGAACTCCGAGAACACTGACCCCGCCGGGGGCGGCGGGTGAACCGACCCCGCTGCCCCCGGCGTACCCATGGGTTCCGTGCGCTCCCCGCGCGACTCCGCGTTCTTCGCGCCCCCCGGTGGCGCCACCCCGCGTTCCCCGCGCTGACCACGGCGCCCCCGCGCCGGCCCCCAGCGTTTCGCGTTGCCCACGAAAGAGATGGCGAGCATGACCGTGCAGAAGACCGAACGGCCGCCCTCCGGCCCGACGGAGGTGCAGACACTGGACGGCGGGCCACGGCCAAAGGGCCCGCGCAGGTCCCCAGGACGTCTCGCCGGCCTCACGCCCTATCTGCTACTTGCCCCCGCGATCATCGCCACCCTGCTGCTGCTCGGCTGGCCGCTGGTCAACAACGGGATCCTGTCGTTCCAGAACCTCAACATGCGGCAGTTCATTCTGCACTTGACCGAGTGGAACGGAATCGACAACTACAAGGAGGTCCTCAGCAGCGAGGACTTCTGGCGGGTCACCGGCCGCTCGGTCGCCTTCACCGCCGTCAACGTCGTGCTGATCATGATCCTCGGCACGCTGGTCGGACTGCTCCTGGCCCGCCTCGGCCGGAAGATGCGCACGTTCCTCCTGGTCGGCCTCGTACTCGCGTGGGCGATGCCCGTCGTCGCGGCGAGCACGGTCTACCAGTGGCTGTTCGCGCAGCGCTTCGGCGTCGTCAACTGGGTGCTCGCCAAGGTCGGCTTCGACTCGATGGCCGACCACGACTGGCTGGCCACGCAGTACTCCACCTTCTTCGTGGTCCTGCTGCTCATCGTCTGGATGTCCATCCCCTTCGTGGCGATCAACCTGTACGCCGCCACGACCACCATTCCCAAGGAGCTGTACGAGGCCGCGTCGCTCGACGGCGCCGGGGCCTGGAAGCAGTTCACCCAGGTGACGCTGCCGTACCTGCGGCCCTTCCTCTACGCCACGACGTTCCTGGAGATCATCTGGGTCTTCAAGGCGTTCGTGCAGGTCTTCACGATCAACGAGGGCGGCCCCGACCGGCTCACCGAGATCCTTCCCGTCTACGCCTACATCGAGGGCATGGGCAACCAGCACTTCGGCATGGGCGCGGCGATCGCGCTGCTCACCATCGTCATCCTGCTGGCCATCACCTCGTTCTACCTGCGGATCGTGCTCAAGCAAGAGGAGGACGAGCTGTGAAGCGCTCGCTGATGGGCCGGCTGTGGCCCAACCTGGTCGCCGTCGTCATGTTCGTCTTCTGCGTCTTCCCCGTGTACTGGATGTTCGCGACGGCCTTCAAGCCGACCGGCGACATCATCGCGGAGGACCCGGTCTGGTTCCCGACCGACGCCACGCTCGAACACTTCAAGACCGCGATGGACGTCGACCACTTCTGGACCATGGTCGGCAACTCCCTCACCGTCACGATCCTCGCCGTCGTCTTCTCCCTCATCATCGGCGTGACCTCGGCGTTCGCCCTCGCCCGGATGCGCTTCAAGGGACGCCGCGGCTTCATCATCGGCTTCATGCTGGCGCAGATGGCGCCGTGGGAAGTCATGGTCATCGCGATCTACATCATCGTGCGCGACGCGGACATGCTGAACAGCCTGATCCCGCTGACCCTCTTCTACATGGTGATGATCCTGCCCTTCACCCTCCTCACGCTCCGCGGCTTCGTCGCCGCCGTGCCGAGGGAGCTGGAGGAGTCCGCCATGGTCGACGGCTGCACCCGGATGCAGGCCTTCCGCCGGGTGATCCTGCCGCTGCTCGCGCCGGGCCTGATGTCGACCTCGCTCTTCGGCTTCATCACCGCCTGGAACGAGTTCCCGCTGGTCCTCGTGCTCAACAAGGAAGCGGACGCCAAGACCCTGCCGGTGTGGCTCTCCAGCTTCCAGACCGCGTTCGGCGACGACTGGGGCGCCACCATGGCCGCGGCCTCGCTGTTCGCCATCCCGATCCTGATCCTCTTCGTCTTCCTCCAGCGCAGGGCCGTGGCCGGCCTGACCGACGGCGCCGTGAAGGGCTAACGCACCATGACCTCCTCCTACACCGCCTCCGCCGGCACCCAGGACTCCCTCACGCGCGACGCCCTGACCGTGCTCCAGCCCGGCTTCGGCGGCACCACCGCCCCCGACTGGCTGCTGCGCCGCATCGGCGAGGGCCTCGCCTCCGTCGGCCTGTTCGGCCGCAACATCCAGACGCCCGAGCAGGTCGCCGCGCTCACCGCCCAACTGCGGGCCGAGCGCGAGGACATCGTCGTCGCCATCGACGAGGAGAGCGGCGACGTCACCCGCCTGGAGGTGCGCACCGGCTCCTCCTTCCCCGGCAACCACGCGCTCGGCGCCGTGGACGACGTCGCGCTCACCCGGGGCGTCGCCGCGGAGCTCGGCCGCCGCCTCGCCGAGTGCGGGGTGACCTTCAACTGGGCGCCGTCCGCCGACGTCAACTCCGACCCCGGCAACCCGGTCATCGGCGTACGCTCCTTCGGCTCCGACCCGGACCTGGTGGCCCGGCACACCGGCGCCTACATCGAGGGCATGCAGTCCTCGGGCGTCGCCGCCTGCGCCAAGCACTTCCCCGGCCACGGGGACACCGCGGTCGACTCGCACCACGCCGTGCCGCACATCGACGTCGACGCGGACGTCCTGAACGCCCGCGAACTCGTCCCCTTCCGCGCGGCCATCGCCGCCGGTACGCGCGCGGTGATGAGTGCCCACATCAGCGTCCCCGCCCTCGACCCGGAGCTGCCGGGCACGCTGTCCCGGCGCATCCTCACCGACCTGCTCCGCGGCGAACTCGGCTTCGACGGCCTGATCGTCACCGACGGCATCGAGATGCGCGCCATCTCCGGGACCTACGGCATCGAGCGCGGCACCGTCCTCGCCGTCGCCGCGGGCTGCGACGCGATCTGCGTGGGCGGCGGGCTGCACGACGAGCTGACGGTGCTGCGGCTGCGGGACGCCCTGGTGGCCGCCGTGCGCGCGGGCGAACTCCCCGAGGAGCGGCTCGCCGACGCCGCCGCCCGGGTGCGCGCCCTCGCCGACTGGGCCTCGGCCTCGCGCGCGGCCGGCGCCGGGGGAGCGGCGGACCCGGAGATCGGCCTGCGCGCGGCCCGCCGCGCCCTGACGGTCACCCACACCGAGTCCTCCGCGGGCGCGCTCACCGAGGCGCCCTACGTCGCCGCCTTCACCCCGCTGGCCAACATCGCCGTCGGCGACGAGACCCCGTGGGGCGTCGCCGCCGAGCTGACCCGTCGTCTGCCCGGCACCGAGACCGGCTCCTTCAGCGGCGACGACGCGGGCGCGAAGGCTCTCGCGGCGGCGGGCTCCCGACGCGTGGTCGCCGTCGTCCGCGACGCCCACCGCCACCCGTGGATGGCCGCCGCCGTCGACCACCTCCTCACCGCCCGCCCCGACACCGTCGTCGTCGAGATGGGCGTCCCCCAGTCCAAGCCCACCGGCTCCCTGCACATCGCCACGTACGGCGCCGCCCGGGTCTGCGGCCAGGCCGCGGCGGAGGTGCTTGTCGGGGGGTGACCCCGGGGTCCGGACGGGGGCATCGGGCAGGGCCGGACTTGGCGCCGATGCCCCGCGCGGGCGCCCGCGCCGGTGCGGTTGCCTGCCGATGCAGGTCGGCGGCGCCGGGCGGCTCGGACCGGAGCAGTTCGCGTACGCAGGAGGGGGCGCCCCAGGCTCTGGGGCGCCCCCTCCTGCATACGCTTCGTACGTCGCTGTGCGGCTATGTGGCCGTGCCGCCGTGCCGCCGTGTCGCCTACAGCCCCTGCCACTCCGGCTTGTTGGCGTACGTGTGCCGGAAGTAGTCCGCCAGCTTCAGCTTGGACGCGGCCGCCTCGTCCACGATCACCGTCGCGTGCGGGTGCAGCTGGAGCGCGGAGGCGGGGACCACGGAGGCCACCGGACCCTCGACCGTCGCCGCCACGGCGTCGGCCTTGCCCTCACCCGTCGCGAGCAGCACCAGGTGCCGGGCCTCCAGGATCGTGCCGATGCCCTGCGTGATGACGTGGTGCGGGACCTGGTCGATGTCGCCGTCGAAGAACCGCGCGTTGTCCACCCGGGTCTGCTCGGTCAGCGTCTTGATCCGCGTCCGCGACGCCAACGACGAGCAGGGCTCGTTGAACCCGATGTGCCCGTCCGTGCCGATCCCCAGCAACTGCAGGTCGACACCGCCCGCCTCCGCCAGCGCCCGGTCGTACGCCTCACACGCGCCCTGCACGTCCGCGGCACTGCCGTCGGGCCCCATGAAGGCCGACTCGTCGAGCCCGAGCGGCGCCACGACCTCACGCAGCACCACCGAGCGATACGACTCCGGGTGCCCCGCCGGCAGCCCCACATACTCGTCGAGCTGGCAGATCCGGGCCCGCGACGCGTCCACCTCGCCCGCGCGGACCTTCGCCGCCAGCGCCTCGTAGATGGGCAGCGGGGTCGAGCCGGTGGCGACACCGAGCAGGGCGTCGGACTTGCGGCGCACGAGGGCGGCCATGGCCTCCGCGATGAGCTCGCCGCCTGCCTTGGCGTCCGGGACGATGACAACTTCCACGCTGGGCCTGCCGATCTGGTGTAGGGGAGGAGCGGGACTGGCGCTCGGAAGAGTGTGGTATAGACCAATCTAGCAGAGCCGCACCACCCAGGTGCAGGGGTCGGACGCCCCGGGCGCCCACGACACCAGCACTTTCCCGCCCGCACACGCGCACGCCCCCACACGTCCATGCTCCGACCCGACCCCGGCCTCCGCCTGCCGAGCAGCGGCCGCCGCGCTGGGGCCGCCGCGCGCCGACCTGACGGTGGCCCTCAGCTGCCCTGCTGTGTCCGCCGTGTTGCGCCTGCCGTGCTGCGCCTGCCGTGTGCCGTGTTGCGCCTGCCGTGCTGCGCCTGCCGTGCTGCGCCTGCCGGGTCGAGCCCGCTGAGTCGTGCCCGCCGGATCGAGCCTGCTGGGCCGCGTCCGACGTCTCCCTCGCGCGGCGGCCGGCCCAGGTCGCGGCGGCTGCCGCTGGACCCCGGCGCCTGCCCCTGGACCCCGGCGACCGCCCGCGTCACGGTGGCGCCACCCGGACCGCAGCGCCTGCCCCACGCCGCACCGGACCACAGCGCCTGCCCTACGCTGCACCGCACCGCAGCGCCTGCCCCACGCCGCAGCACCCCCGAGGCCGGGGCTCCGCACCACGCCCCCGACCCAACCCCGTCCCCCTCCCCGCCCGGAGGGCAAGCGCTCCCGGCCAGTAGCCAGCACAGTGGGAAGCATGACTGCGATGTCGTCCTCCCCTTACAGCGAGCAGCCCGGCCGCATCATGTCCCGTGAGATGGCCGAACAGCCCGAGGTCCTGCGGCGGCTCCTCGACACCGGTGCCCCGGCGATCCGCGAGACCGCCCGCCAGGTGGCCGCGCAACGCCCCCGCTTCGTCCTCCTCACCGCCCGCGGCACCTCCGACCACGCCGCCCTCTACGCCAAGTACCTCCTCGAAGTCCGCCTCGGCCTGCCCTGCGGCCTCACCTCCATGTCCACGACCACCGCCTACGGCGCCAAGCCCGACCTCCGGGACGTCCTGGTCGTCACCGTGAGCCAGTCCGGTGGCTCGCCCGACCTCGTCGCCTCCACCCAGGCCGCCCGCGAGGCCGGCGCCATCACCCTCGCGGTCACCAACAACCCCGACTCCCCGCTCGCCGCCGTCTCCGAGCACCACATCGACATCCTCGCGGGCCCGGAGAAGGCCCTCCCGGCCACGAAGACCTATACGGCGTCCCTGCTCGCCCTCTACCTCTTCATCGAGGGGCTGCGCGACGGCGACGGCGCCGCCGCGGGCCCGCTGCCCGACCTCGCCGCCGACCTCCTGGCCCGGCAGCCGGAGATCCGGACGCTCGCCGCCCGCTACCGCTTCGCCGAGCGCATGGTGATCACTTCTCGCGGCTACGGCTATCCCACGGCCAAGGAAGCCGCGCTGAAGCTGATGGAGACCAGCTACATCCCCGCCCTGGCCTACTCCGGCGCCGACCTGCTGCACGGCCCCCTCGCCATGGTCGACAACATCTCACCGGTCATCGCCGTCGTCCCGGACGGCAGGGGAGGGGAGGCGCTCCAACCTGTCCTCGACCGGCTCCGCGGGCGCGGCGCCGACCTCGTGGTCATCGGGCCCAAGACGCAGGTCGAACGGGCCTCCGCCGGATTCGCCCTGCCGACGGACGGGGTCCCCGAGGAGGTCCAGCCCATCCTGGAGATCATCCCCCTCCAACTCCTCGCCTATGAGGTGACGATCGCCCGCGGCCAGGACCCGGACGCGCCCAGGGCTCTCGCCAAGGTGACGGAGACGAGGTGACGGAGACGAGGTGAGGGGGGGGCGAAGTGACGGGGGCGAGGTGAGGGAGGTGAGGTGAGGGGGTGCCCGGCGGCCCCCCGGCCAGTCGTCCCCCCGGGGCTGTCGTCCCTCTGGGCCAGCCGTCCCGCTCCCGCCCCGCCGGGCCGAGGCACCTCAGGTCAGTGAACCCCCCGTCGCGTCCAGCCAGTGCCCCGTCACCCAGCGCCCGTCCTCCGAGGCGAGGAAGGCGACCGCGTCGGCTATGTCCTGCGGTGTCCCGACCTTGCCGAGGGCCGACATGGCCGCCGCACCCTCCCACGCCTGCTTGTTCTCCTCGCCGCGCAGCCAGGCGGCGTTGACGTCCGTGTCCACGATGCCCGGGGCCACCGAGTTGACCGTGATGCCGCGGGCGCCGAGCACCTTCGACAGGTTCTGCGTGAAGACGTCCAGGGCGCCCTTGGTCATGGCGTACGTCATGATCTGGGGCATCACGGCGGCGCGGGAGAGGCCCGATGAGATGTTGATGACGCGCCCGCCGTCCCGCAGTCGCTCCGCGCCGAGCTGGGTGATGAAGAACGGCGCTTTGACGTTCACCGCGAACAGCCGGTCGTGCTCGTCCTCGTCCGTTTCCGTGAACGAGTGCGACGTGCCGATCCCGGAGTTGTTCACCAGGATGTCCAGGCCGTCCGCGTGCGCGTCGAACGCCGCCCACAGCGCTGCCGCGTCGCCCGGCACGCCCAGCTCCGCGCCGATCGCGAAGGCGGAGCCGCCCGCCCCCTCGATCGCCGAGACCGTCTCCTTCGCGGCCGCCTCATTGCTGCCGTAATGCACGGCGACCCGCGCCCCGTCCTGGGCCAGCCTCTCGGCGATCCCCCGCCCGATACCCCGGCTTGCGCCCGTGACCAGGGCCGTCTTGCCCGCGAGCCGCTGCACCCGCGCCCCGTCTCCCGCGGCCCCCTCCGCCGCCTCTGCGGTCTGCCCGGTTGCCGTCGTCTCCGTCAGTGCACCCATGGTCAGGCGCCCCCCAACTTTCTCTAGCGGTCGCTACACAAAGAACCGTAGCGGATCGCCACCCGCTTTTCTAGCGCGCGCTATAAAATTCACCCATGGCGACGAAACAGCGAGGCAGGCCGCGTTCCTTCGACCGTGAGACGGCGCTGGAGCAGGCCCTGCGACAGTTCTGGGAGCACGGGTACGAGGCGACGTCCGTCGCCGACCTCACCCGCGAGATGGGCATCGGCGCCCCGAGCCTGTACGCGGCCTTCGGCGACAAGCGGACGCTCTTCGAGGAGGTCCTGGTGCGCTATGCGAGCTCGTACGGAGCCTTCGGCGGGCGCGTCCTCGCCGAGGAGCCGACGGCCCGCGGCGCGATGGAGCGCACCCTGCGCGAGGCCGTCGACGCCTTCACCGAGCCGGGCCTTCCCCACGGATGCCTCGTCATCCACGCCGCGACCAACTGCACCACGCCGGAGGTCGAGCAGACCCTGCGCGAGCAGCGCAACGCGAACGTCGCGACCTTCGCGGCCCGCATCCAGCAGGGCATCGACGCGGGTGAGATCGCGGCCGGTGTCGACGCAGGGGACCTCGCCCGCTATGTCGGCGCGGTGTTCCAGGGCCTGTCCCAGCAGTCCCGCGACGGCGCCACCAGGGAAGACCTCCAGGTTGTCGTCGACCTGGCGATGCGGGCCTGGCCGGAGGCCTGAGCGAGCCGACACCGGGGTCGACGCCGGGGCCGGTGGCGGTCGGGTGAGGCGTCGGCGCGGGCTCCCCGCCAGGCCCGGACCTGCCCCCGATTCTGGAGGAAGATCCGACAACAAACCCCGTCCCGCGCATAGACATGGGAGAATGGTCTAGTCCACAATGCGGGAGTAAAGCTCCGCTCTTCCCGCACAGAAGAGCGGCCGAGGAGCCGGTGCTCTCTGCCCTGACCGCGCCGGGCACTCCTCAATCGGTGGCCGGTACCGCACATTCTGGCCGCCGATGCACCTGAAGGGCCGCGGTGTTGGGGTCGGGTTGAGGGTCCCGCCCCGGCGCCGCTGCCCGACGGGGACCGGCGCCGGGAGCAGCACACCCCCGGACCTGCCCGGACCGCCAGGTACGCTCGCACACGTGCCCTCCATGAACGACCTCGTACGCCAGCACACGGCCCTCGGCGACTCCGACCTCGAGTGGCTCCATCTGCTGGTCTCGGAGTGGCAGCTGCTCTCCGACCTCTCCTTCGCCGACCTCGTGCTGTGGGTGCCCACGCGCGACGGCACGCGCTACGTCTCCGTCGCGCAGATGCGCCCCAACACCGGACCGACGTCCTACCAGGACGACATGGTCGGCCACCTCGTCCCGCGCGGCCGCCGTCCGCTGCTCGACGCGGCGCTCGACGAGGGCCGCATCGTGCGCGAGGGCGACCCGGAGTGGCGCGAGGAAGTGCCGGTGCGGGTCGAGTCCATCCCCGTACGCAGGGAGGGGCGCGTCCTCGGAGTCATCGCCCGCAACACCAACCTCCTTACGGTGCGCACCCCTTCGCGCCTGGAGCTCACCTACCTCCAGTCGGCGTCCGACCTGGCGCAGATGATCGCCGCGGGATCGTTTCCCTTCGAGGGGCAGCAGGTCGACATGGACGCCTCCCCGCGCGTGGGGGACGGCCTTGTGCGCCTGGACGCGGACGGCGTCGTCCAGTACGCCTCGCCGAACGCCCTCTCCGCGTACCACCGCCTGGGTCTCGCCGCCGACCTCGTGGGCCACCACCTCGGCAAGGCCACCGCCGAACTCGCCCCGTCCCGGGGCCCGGTGGACGAGGCCCTGACGAAGCTGGCCAGCGGCTGGGCGCCCCGCGAGTTCGAGATCGAGGGCGGCGACGGCGTGATCCAGCTGCGCGCCATCCCGCTCAAGCCGAAGGGGCCGCGCATCGGTTCGCTCGTCCTGCTGCGGGACGTCACCGAACTGCGCCGCCGCGAGCGCGAGTTGATCACCAAGGACGCCACCATCCGGGAGATCCACCACCGGGTGAAGAACAACCTCCAGACGGTCGCGGCCCTGCTGCGCCTGCAGGCGCGCCGCATCGACTCCGTCTCAGGCCGCGAGGCCCTGGAGGAGGCGGTGCGGCGTGTGGGCTCCATCGCCATCGTCCACGAGACGCTCTCGCAGAACCTGGACGAGCGCGTGGAGTTCGACGAGATCGCCGACCGCGTCCTCGCCATGGTCGCGGAGATCTCGCCGGGCACGGTCACGGGCCGGCGCACCGGCCGCTTCGGCATTCTCGACGCCGAGGTCGCGACGCCGCTGTCGATGGTCCTGACGGAGATCCTGCAGAACGCCCTGGAGCACGGTTTCGCCCAGGGGGACACCGGCACCGTCGAGGTCTCTGCGGTCCGCGGCGGCACCGCGAAGGACGCCCGGCTTCTGATCACCGTCCAGGACGACGGCGTCGGACTGCCCGACGACTTCGACCCACATCGCTCGGGCAACCTGGGCCTGCAAATCGTGCGCACCCTCGTCGAGGGCGAGCTGGGCGGCACGTTCGACATGGTCAAGGCGCCGGAGCGGGGGACCCGCGTCGTCCTGGATATTCCGGTACGCGGCGACAAGTAGCACTCGCACACGGCAGGGGCACTCGCGCACAGCGGGGGCACTCGCGCACAGCAGGGACATTCACACACAGCAGGAAGCCCCGGACCATGTCGGTCCGGGGCTTCCTGCTCACGTTGCGATGCGCATCGGGGGTACTGCGCGGCTGCGGCTCGGGGGCGGGGGTTGCGTACGCGCTGTCTACGGATCAATACCGTCAGGCACACGCGCCGCCAAGCTCAGGCTCGTATGGGGCGTGGGCGTCAGGCGCTGGCCTGGCGCGCCCGGTTGCGGGCGGCGCGGCGCTTCATCGCGCGGCGCTCGTCCTCGCTGAGGCCACCCCAGACGCCGGAGTCCTGGCCGGACTCGAGCGCCCACTGCAGGCACTGCTCCATGACGGGGCAGCGACGGCAGACGGCCTTGGCTTCCTCGATCTGCAGCAGCGCAGGACCGGTGTTGCCGATGGGGAAGAACAGCTCGGGGTCTTCCTCGCGGCAAACGGCGTTGTGACGCCAGTCCATGGCTGCTACCTCTCCTTGGTCTTACATGAAGATTGCTTGTGAATGTGAACGCTTTCACGAATCCCCCCGCACGGGAAGGGCCGACTACCAGTTGCCTGGTGTGGACCTTGTGGTGAGAGGAGGGGTTCTGGCGACCTGTAGAGGCCGATGTTGCGGGCCGTCCCGATCGCCATGTAGAGATTCGCAAACCTCGGCGGCGGATACAACCCCTTCCGGAAAGTTTTTTTTGATTCCTCGGTGTCGACTGAGTCACAGCCGTACTTCCATGGGGTGGAGCCTGGCCTAAACGTTCGAGTGAAAGGACTTTAGGCCCTTCCACTCACACAATCACACGCAGTGCACGGCGTACGCCTGTGAACGTCACGCTCGTCCGCAGCCCCAGGTGGTCACCGTCCATCTGGAGGGGGAGGGGCACCTTCGAATGCAAGGTGAAGTCCGTCAGGTCGTGCAGCGAGACGGCGTTCTTTCCGTGGGGCCCGCGGTCGGGTGTCGACCGGAGCAGCTGGGTGCCGTACCGGGCCACCGAGGCCGTCGAGAGGCGCTTGAGTCCCAGCACGTCCAGACCCGTCTCGAAGGACGCCTTCGGGGACGCGTACAGCGGACGATTGCCCAGGTAGGACCAGGGGGAGGTGTTGCAGACTATGGACATCACGAGGTCCGTCACCGGCTCCTCGCCGGCCCGCTCCAGGGTGATCGAACCGTGCCGGCGGTCGCCCTCGCCGAGGAACTGGCGTACCACCTGGCGCACGTAAAGAGCGTGCGTCGAGCGCTTGCCGCGCTCCCTGTGCTGTTCGACCCGGCCGACCACTCCGGCGTCGAATCCCAGCCCCGCCGCGAACGTGAACCAGCGCGACGGCACCGCTTCGTCATCCGTCCCGGGGGTCCCGGAGACCCGGCCGAGGCTCACTGTGCGTTCACTTCCTTCACGCAGCGCGTCCAGGAGGGCACCGGTCGCCTCCACGGCGTCGTTCGGCAGGCCCAGGGCGCGCGCGAAGACATTCGTCGAACCCCCGGGGACGACGGCGAGGCGGGGCAGGTTCTCCGGAGAGGGGCCGTTGTGCAGCAGACCGTTGACGACCTCGTTGACCGTGCCGTCGCCGCCGAGGGCCACGACCAGCTCGATGTCCTTGCTCTCCGCGGCCTGCCGGCCGAGGTCCCGGGCGTGACCGCGGTACTCCGTAGTGACCGCTTCCAGCTTCATCTCGCTCGCGAGCGCGTGGATCAGTACGTCACGTGTGCGCGCACTGGTGGTAGTAGCCGCCGGGTTGACCACGAGAAGTGCACGCATGCGCAGCAGACTACCTAGGGGTCTTTACCTGGCCCAGACCGAGGTCTGGCCCGAACCGCACCGACGTGCCGCTCCCCGGACGCCCGGGGCTACCCTCGATGCGTGAGCACTGAGCCGAAGACCACCCCCGAAGCCCCCGCGTCGGGCTCCCGCCCCGGGCGCCTCACGGCCGCCGCGGCACTCGCCGCGCTGGAGGGCCTGGCCCTCGTCGTCGGCGGTGCCTACATGCTCGTCATGGGGCTCGCGGGCGACCCCGACAACCCGCGCCAGGCGACGACGGGCGGCGTCACGCTGATCGTCCTCGCCCTCCTTCCGCTGCTCGCCGCGCGCGGTCTGCTGCGGCTGCGCAGCTGGGCGCGCGGGCCCGCGATCATCACGCAGATCATGGCGTTGCCGGTGGCCTGGCAGCTGCTCCAGGCTGACAGCGCGATGATTCCCGCCGGTATCGCGCTGGCGGCGGTCGCGGTCGCGACGTTGGTGCTGCTCATCCATCCCGCCACTACCGAGGCCCTCGGCATCGGCGGAGCGGGGAACGTACAGGAAGGCGGCAAGTAGCCGCACGGACCGGCACGCGGTCGCAGGGTCGCAGGAACGCCACTGGGGGCGGCAAGGATGACCTTGCCGCCCCCAGTGGCGTTCCTGCGGGGCCGTGCGGCCCGCTCACACCTCGGTCACTCCTGCGTCACTCCTCGACGAGGAGCTTCTCGCGCAGCTGCGCGAGGGTGCGTGCGAGCAGCCGGGAGACGTGCATCTGGGAGATGCCGACCTCCTGGGCGATCTGCGACTGCGTCATGTTCCCGAAGAACCGCAGCAGCAGGATGCGCTTCTCGCGCGGCGGCAGGTCCTCCAGGAGCGGCTTGAGGGATTCGCGGTACTCGACGCCCTCCAGGGCCTCGTCCTCGGCTCCGAGGGTGTCCGCCACGGCCGGTGACTCGTCGTCCGTGTCCGGGACGTCCAGGGACAGCGTGGAGTACGCGTTCGCCGACTCCAGGCCCTCCAGGACCTCCTCCTCGGAGATCGCCAGCTTCTCGGCCAGCTCGTGCACGGTCGGGGAGCGGCCGTGCAGCTGCGACAGCTCTGCCGTGGCCGTCGTCAGCGCGAGACGCAGCTCCTGCAGCCGCCGCGGCACCCGCACCGCCCAGCCCTTGTCACGGAAGTGGCGCTTGATCTCGCCGACGACCGTCGGGGTGGCGTACGTGGAGAACTCGACGCCGCGGTCCGGGTCGAACCGGTCCACCGACTTGATGAGGCCGATCGTGGCGACCTGGGTCAGGTCGTCCAGGGGCTCGCCGCGGTTGCGGAAGCGGCGGGCCAGGTGCTCCACGAGCGGCAGGTGCATGCGGACCAGCTGATTGCGCAGCTCCGCGTACTCCGCGCTGCCGTTCTCCAGGGCGCGCAGCTCCACGAACTTCGCCCGCGCGCCGCTGCGGTCCTGTGGATCGTGCCGGCTGTGCTGCTCGTGCTCGCTCATCGTCCCGCCCGTCACCCGCCGCCGCCCTTCTGGGGACTCGCCCCCAGTGCTGGACGCCCGGGGGGACCCCCTGCGTGCGGCGCCTGCTTGGTCCTGTCGCCCGCCCGGGCCGGACAGCCCGTCGGTTCCGTCCCCGGCGGTCGGCTCTGCCTGCTCTCGCGCGGCGGCCGTCCCGGCCACCGCCCGCTGACCCTGCTGCTCCGGGTCCTGTGGGTGCGGCCTGGCCTGCTGCTCGGGGATGCCGCCGGGGGCAGGCCCCGGCTCCACCGGACCGCGCCCGGAGGCCGGACGCGTGCCGCCCCTGCCGCGGGCGGGCAGACCGTGTGTGCCACGTGTGCCGCGCTCTTCGTCCCGCACCGGCCCGTCCCCGTTCCTCACGCCGGCCCGGGTCCCGCGCCGCGCTGTTTGTAGAGGCTGATCGAAACGGTTTTGTCGTCGGCGACCGAGGAGTTGACCTTGCCCGCGAGGGCCGAGAGGACCGTCCATGCGAAGGTGTCGCGCTCCGGGGCACGGCCGTCCGTGGTGGGTGCCGAGACGGTCACCTCCAGGGAGTCGTCGACGAGCCGGAAGACGCAGCTGAGCACGGAACCGGGCACGGCCTGCTGGAGCAGGATCGCGCACGCCTCGTCGACCGCGATGCGGAGGTCCTCGATCTCGTCCAGGGTGAAGTCCAAGCGTGCCGCGAGGCCGGCCGTGGCCGTACGCAGCACCGACAGGTAGGCACCCGCAGCCGGAAGGCGGACCTCCACGAAGTCCTGATTCCCGGGCTCGCCTGCGATCTGGGACACCCTCACCTCCAAGGTGGTACAAGCACTTTCGGGGCTCCGGCCGTCGCGCCGCGGCGGTCCGGACTGCGTCACACGGGTGACGCACCACGTTTTTCAGCGGTGACGCTACCGCGCTGCTCAGTTCCGTGTCCCGGGGCCCCACCCCGTTGCTGTCACTCATAGTAAGCCTACGGGTACGGACAGTGGCTAGGGGTTTCGCGGACCCAATTGGAAAGAACGAGCGTCGGGTTGACGTACCCAGGCCTCAGACGATCGAACCGTCGACAAAGCACCAACGCCAGTTCTCGCCCGGCTCGAAGGTCCGCATCACCGGATGACCGGTCTCCTTGAAGTGCGCCGTCGCGTGCTGGAAGGGCGACGAGTCGCAGCAGCCCACGTGCCCGCAGACCAGACACAGCCGCAGCTGCACGGGGTGGCTGCCGGCCGCGAGGCATTCCGGACACGTTTCGCTCAGCGGCGTCGGTTCGGGGTGGGGCAGCGCGCTGACGTGCGAGCACTCGTTCATGATGGCCAGGTTACGACGGGAGACCGGACGGCGAAGGGCCTTGCCGATGGACGTACTGCCCCTGGTGGCGCTGATCGCCGCGAGCGCCGCCGTCGCGGGCGCCGCGCGCCGCACGCCGGTCCCCGCACCGCTGCTCCTTGTGGGCGTTGGCCTGATCGCGGCGTACGTCCCCGGAGTGCCGGAGTACCACCTCGACCCGCACGTGGTGCTGCCGCTGATCCTGCCGCCGCTGCTGCACACGGCCGCCCTGGAGAGCTCGTATCTGGACCTGCGGGCCAATGTGCGGCCCGTCGCGCTCCTCTCCGTTGGTTACGTTCTGTTCGCGACGCTGGTCGTCGGCTGGCTCGCCTATCTGCTGATCCCCGATCTCCCGCTGACCGCCGCGCTCGTCCTGGGGGCGGTGATCGCACCCCCGGACGCCGTGGCGGCCACCGCCATCGCGCGCCGTGTGGGACTGCCCTCGCGCATCACGACGATCCTCCAGGGTGAGTCCCTGGTGAACGACGCCACCGCGATCACCGCCTACAAGGTGGCGCTCGCGGCGGCCGTCGGCGAGGGCGCGAGCTGGGGCGGCGGCATCCGGGAGTTCCTGGTGGCCGCGGTCGGCGGGATCGGCGTGGGGCTGATCCTGATGGTGCCGATCCACTGGCTGCGCACCCATCTGAAGGAATCGCTGCTGCAGAACACGCTGTCGCTGCTCATCCCCTTCGTCGCGTACGCCGCCGCGGAGCAGTTCCACGCCTCCGGAGTGCTCGCCGTGGTCGTGGTGGCCCTCTACTTGGGGCACCGTTCCTGGCAGGTCGACTTCGAGACGCGACTCCAGGAGGCCGCGGTCTGGAAGGTCGTGGGCTTCCTCCTGGAGTCGGCGGTCTTCGCGCTCATCGGGCTGCAGCTGCCCGTGGTGCTCGGGGAGCTCGGCGAGTACAGCGTCGGGCAGGCAGTCTGGTACGCCGTCGCGGTGTTCGCGTGCGTCGTGGTGGTGCGCTTCGTGTGGTCGTATCCGGCGACGTATCTGCCGCGCGCGCTGTCGGCGCGGATCCGTGAGCGCGAGGGCGACATGGACTGGCGGCGCCCGCTGATCGTCAGCTGGGCCGGGATGCGGGGAGTGGTGTCGCTGGCGATCGCCTTCTCCATCCCGTTGATGACGGACGACGACGAGCCCTTCCCCGGCCGCAACCTCGTGCTCTTCCTGACCTTCACGACGGTCATCGGGACGCTGGTGGTCCAGGGGCTCTCGCTGCCCTGGCTGATCCGGGTCCTGAAGGTGCCCGGGCGGGACGCGCAGGCGCAGACGCTGGCCGAGGCGCAGGCACAGAACGCCGCCTCACAGGCCGCGGAGGCCCGGCTGCGGGAGCTGATGGAGGACGAGCGCAACCGGCTGCCAGGGCCCCTTGAGGACCGTCTGCGCACCGTTCTCGAGCGGCGCCGCAACTCGGTCTGGGAGCGGCTCGGCCAGTCCAACCCCGTCACGGGGGAGTCCGCGGACGACACCTACCGCAGGCTCGCGCGCGAGGCGATCGCCGCGGAGCGCGAGGTGTTCGTACGGATGCGGGACGAGCGGCGCATCGACGACGAGCTGCTGCGGACCCTGCTGCGGAAGCTGGACCTGGAGGAGGCGGCGGCCCACCGGGAGATCGAGGAGTGAGCGGCGGGCCCCACGGGAGGCCGGGGCGGGCCGAGCGGACCCAGGGGGTTCAGCCGGGCGGCGTGCCCGTGATGACCGCCGTGACCGTCGTCCCCGGGGCGAAAGCGCCCTCTTCGGAGAGTGCGGTCAGCGCGTACAGGAGCTTGGCCACGTACACGCGCTCCACAGGGAGGCCGTGGCGCTGCTCGAAGTCGTCGGCGAAGGCGGTGAGTTCGTCGGTGGTACGGGCGTAGCCGCCGCAGTGGAAGCGGTCGTCGAGGGTCCAGTTGGTGCCGGGGGCGCCGAAGGCGGAGCGCTGCAGGGCCGCTGTCTCGGGGCCCAGGAAGCCGCCCTTGAGGACGGGTATGCCGAGCGCGCGCTGGCCGGGGGCGAGGCCTGCGGCGAGGCCCGCGAGGGTGCCGCCGGTGCCGCAGGCGACGGCCGCGACGTCGGTGCGGCCGCGCAGCTCCGCGCCGAGGGCCGTGCAGCCCTGGACGGCGAGGGCGTTGCTGCCGCCCTCGGGGATCACGTACGCGTCCTCGGTGGCCGTCCGCCGCCGGAGCGCGGCCAGGACCACGGGATCCGCCTTCTGCCGGTACGTCGACCTGTCGACGAAGTGCAGCCGCATGCCGTCGGCCGCGCACTGGGCGAGGGACGCGTTCAAGGGGCGGTCGGCCAGTTCGTCGCCGCGCACTACGCCGACGGTGGCGAAACCCAGCAGGCGGCCCGCGGCGGCGGTGGCCCGCAGGTGGTTGGAGTAGGCGCCGCCGAAGGTGAGCAGCGTCCCGAGGCCCGCCGCGCGCGCCCGCTCCAGGTTGAGGACGAGCTTGCGGTACTTGTTGCCGGGCAGGTCCGGGTGTATTCGGTCGTCGCGCTTGAGGAGCAGGCGGACGTCGCGGGCCTCGAAACGCGGGTCCGTGACCGGCTGGAGCGGGGTGGGGAGCCGGGGCCGCAGGGCGGGGGCGGGCGGGGTGGGGGGCACCCCGCCATTCTCCCTCGTGGTGGGCGGGCCGGGTCCGGTGGAGCGTGGCGGAGCGAAGGTGGGGGGTTGGGGGAGCAGAGGCGCGGATGGGGAGGCGTGCCTGGCCGGGGCCTAGCGGACTGCTTCGACTACTTCAGTCGCTCTCCGATCCGCTCCCGCATCGCGTCCATCGTGAACCCCTTGGGGTCGATCTTGCCGGGCTGCCACTCCAGGTGACCGATGACGGAGCGCTCGGTCCAGCCGTGGTGACGGCAGACGGCGGCCGAGACCTTCTCGATGGCGTCCAGCTGCTCGTCGGTCCAGGGGTCCTCGCCGTCGCCGAGGTTCTCGCACTCGAAGCCGTAGAAGTGGCGGTTGCCGTCGGTGTTGGCCTCGTTGTCCGGGGGGAGGCGCTTCTCCGCGATGACGGCGCGCAGGACGTCGTCGTCGCCGAGTCCTGCGTGGTTGGAGCGGCCGTAGCCGACGAGATGGACACGGCCGTCCTTGGTGATGACGCCGTGGCAGAGCGGGCCGGGCAGGGTGGAGTGGCCGTCGCGGCAGATGCGCACGGTCTGCTCGGTGCCGGACGTGACCGTGTGATGGATCATCACGCCGTGCACCGGGCCCCAGGGGCCCACGTGATTGCGGTTGTGCTCGCGCCAGTTGCCGACTTCGACGACCGTGACGCCTTCGTCCTTCAGCAGGTCCAGGAATCTGTTCGCGGACATGGGTGGGGCCATGACCGCCTCCTTTGCGGGCGCGACGGTCGCCGGTCGCGAACCGCCTCGTACGCAGCTTGTACCGGAACCGCCGGTGCCCGAACCATCTGTTCGGGCACCGTGCGAGTCGATCCGGTCAGCCGGATGGCTGGTCGGCTCCGGTCGGTCAGGCGCGCAGGAAGCCGTCGCCGTGCGTCGCGATGTGTGTCTCCAGGGCGGAGAGTGCCTGCTGGGTGGCGTCCGGAGTGCCGCTGCCGCGCCGCTCCGCGTAGTACGCCGCGCCGAGCTGCTTGAGCAGGTCGTTGCCCGCCCGCTGTGCCTGCACGTCGTCCAGCTTCTGCTTGCCCTGGGTGAGACCTTGCTGCACCTGTTCTCTGGCGCGGTCCAGGAAGCCTGCCATGTGCCTTCTCCCGATGGTTCGGTGCTGATGGTGCGTACGCTGCGCTCGCCCTTGTGAACGAACGCACGGATCTTGGAGTTCCCCCTCGCCGCGTCGCCGTACCCGGTGGGCGCCCGCGTCAGCCGGTCGGCCCGCACCTCAGGGGTTGGCCGGAATCATTCGGCTCGGCGGCTGATATTCCGCTTCTGGGCGCGCGTCGAGTGCCGTTGTCGGCGGTCCTGGACGGACGTACGAGGGATCGGGCCTGGTTAGCGGCAACGTGCCCCGCCCGCCTCGATCCATTCCCGCTCATTTGTGTAATGGCGCGCGTACTCACCGTGCTGGAAGGGTTGCGAGCCAGGTCAGCGCATGATTGGGAGGGCATTGTCCATGTCGGTAGGCGAAGAGATCCGTTCGGAGCAGGACCAGCCGCAGCAGAGCCTCGGCACATCCGCCGCGCGGAATCTGGCCACCACCACCAAGTCCGCGCCGCAGATGCAGGAGATCAGCTCCCGCTGGCTGCTGCGGATGCTGCCCTGGGTACAGGTGCAAGGCGGTACGTACCGAGTCAACCGCAGGACGAGCTACTCGGTCGGGGACGGCCGGGTCACGTTCGTCAAGACGGGAGACCGCGTCGAGGTGATCCCCGCCGAGCTCGGCGAGCTGCCGGTCCTTCGGGACTTCGAGGACCAGGAGGTGCTCGGCGAGCTGGCGCGCCGCTGCCAGCAGCGCGAGTTCGAGGCCGGCGGGGTGCTCACGTCGTTCGGCAGCCAGGCGGACGAGGTGTTCCTGCTCGCCCACGGCCGCGTCGAGAAGGTGGGCACGGGCCCCTACGGAGACGACACGGTGCTCGGCACGCTCGCCGACGGCGCGTACTTCGGAGAGCAGGCCCTCATCGACCCGGAGACCATCTGGGAGTACACGGTCCGCGCGGTGACGGCCTGCACGGTCCTCACGCTCCCGCGCCAGGACCTGGAACAGGTGGCGGAGCGCTCCGAGTCCCTGCGCGCCCACCTCGAGCGGCTGCGGGCCATCCCGGAGCAGCGCACCAACAACTACGGAGAGGCCCCCATCGACCTCTCCGCGGGCCACGTCGGCGAAGCGGTCCTGCCCGGCACCTACGTGGACTACGAATCGCGACCGCGTGAGTACGAACTGAGCGTCGCCCAGACCGTGCTGCGCATCCACACGCGCGTGGCCGACCTCTACAACCAGCCGATGAACCAGACCGAGCAGCAACTGCGGCTGACCGTGGAGGCCCTGAAGGAGCGCCAGGAGCACGAGCTCATCAACAACCGCGAGTTCGGACTGCTCAACAACTGCGAGTACGACCAGCGCCTGCAGCCGCACGACGGCGTGCCGAGCCCCGACGACATGGACGAACTGCTCACCCGCAGGCGCGGATCGAAGCTGTTCCTCGCCCACCCGCGCGCGATCGCCGCGTTCGGCCGCGAGTGCAACAAGCGCGGTCTGGTCCCCGAGACCATCGAGGTGTCCGGCAACCGCATCCCCACCTGGCGCGGCGTGCCGATCTTCCCGTGCAACAAGATCCCGGTGACCGAGGAGCGCACGTCCTCGATCATCTGCATGCGTACGGGCGAGGACGAGCAGGGCGTCGTCGGACTGCACCAGGCGGGCATCCCGGACGAGATCGAGCCGAGCCTGTCCGTGCGCTTCATGGGCATCAGCGACCAGGCGATCATCTCCTACCTGGTGTCGACGTACTACTCCGCGGCCGTCCTGGTGCCGGACGCCCTCGGCATCCTGGAGAACGTCGAGATCGGCCGGTGGAGGTGAGTCGACGCCCTGTCGGGACGGGCGGCGGGCCGCCGCCCGTGTCCGCGGGCACGCTGGCGGGTACACCCCTGGCGTACGCGCCCGCAGGCCCAGGATCCGCCACCGTCCGCCGCCCCGCCGGAGTGAGTCCATGACGGACACCACGGACATGACGGACTGCGCGCCCCGCCCGCGAGGGCAGGCACTCGGGGAGGGGTACGAGGCCGCGGAGATCCTGTCGGCGGCGCGGCTGTGCGTCGACCCGGAGCTGCGCGCCGCGGTCGAGTCGCTGCCGGGTTCGCTGCGCCGCATCGCGCTGTACCACTTCGGATGGGAACACGCCGACGGCACGCCCGCGGCCGGGAACGCGGGCAAGGCCATCAGGCCCGCCCTCGTCCTGGCCGCGGTGCGGGCCCTCGGCGGGGACCCGCTCAGCGCGGTCAGGGCGGCCGCGGCCGTGGAGCTGACGCACAACTTCACGCTGCTCCACGACGACGTCATGGACCGCGACGCGACCCGCAGGCACCGCCCCACCGCGTGGACCGTGTTCGGCGACTCCGACGCGATCCTCGCCGGGGACGCGCTGCAGGCCCTCGCGCAGCGGATGCTCGCCGAGGACCCCCATCCGGGGGCCCCGGCGGCGGCCGCCCGCCTGGCCGCCTGCGTCGTCGAGCTGTGCGCGGGGCAGCACGCCGACTGCGCCCTGGAGAGCCGGGGCCCGGACGAGGTCTCGCTGGCGGAGTGCCTGGCCATGGCCGAGGCCAAGACCGGCGCGCTCCTCGGCTGCGCCTGCGCGATCGGCGCTGTGTACGCGGGCGCGGGTGCCGACACGGTGGAGGCGCTCGACGGGTTCGGACGGCAGGCCGGTCTCGCCTTCCAGCTCATCGACGACGTGATCGGCATCTGGGGTGACCCGGCGCGCACCGGCAAGCCCGCGCGCGCGGACCTCGCCGTCCGCAAGAAGTCGCTGCCGGTGGTCGCCGCGCTGGCCTCCGGCACGCCCGAGGGGGCGGAGCTCGCCGGGTTGTACGGCCGGAAGCCGGGCCAGGGCGACCTGGAGCGGATGGCCCGTGCCGTCGAGGGGGCAGGGGGCCGGGACTGGGCGCAGCTCCACGCGGCGGACCGGATGTCGCGGGCGCTCGGGGAACTCGCCCGCGCGGTCCCCGACCCGGAGCGTGCGGGTGGCCTGCTGGCGCTCGCGGAGTTCGTCACACGCCGGTCCCACTGACCGTCCGGGGGACTCCCGGCGGGGCGTGAGAGGGGGCGCTCCGCCGGGAGTTCGACGGTCGTCCTGGGGCAGCCGGTGGTGCGGGAGGGGGTGGGGCGCTGTCGGTCGGCGTGCGGTCAGGGGCCGTACGCCGACCGGCTCGCCGTGCGGTGCGGTGCGGGTGGTGCAGGGGGCGGACAGTTCGGCGGGCAGCCTCTGGGCGGGTACCTGCGGGACCGTCGTCGTACGCGAAATGGTCACCTAGGCTGCACCCGGCAGTGCCGGGCCCGGAGTTGACGGGCCTGGGTTCGGGGCCCGGGGTGGGGCGAGGACGAGGCGAAGGGGAGACGTCGTGGGCGTGCCGATCCGGAGAGCCGGCGAGAGCGACCGGGCCGAGGTGGTCGCGCTGCTCGACGAGGCGTTCATGCGGGACCCCGTGAGCAGTTGGGTGTTCCCGGACGAGCAGAGGCGGCGGGAGCGGCACGGCGGGCTGATGGAGGCCTTCCTCGACATGGCCTTCGCTGAGGGGTACGTGGACATCGCCGAGGACGGCTCGGGCGTGGCCCTGTGGTGGTCGGTGCCCGCGGGCCCGGCACCCGAGGACGCCGCCGACGGGCCCGTGCACCTGCGGCAGGCCGTCGACCCGGACAACGAACGCGTCGAGACCATCGGCCGCCTGACGTCCGAGATCCACCCGTCCGACCGGCCGCACCAGTACCTCCACATGATCGGCGTGAAGCCGCGGCGGCAGGGCGAGGGCATCGGCTCGGCCCTGGTCGCGCCGGTGCTCGAGCGGTGCGACCGCGAGGGGCTGCACGCCTACCTGGAGGCGAGCAGCCCGCGCGGCCGGGAGTTGTACCGGCGCCTCGGCTTCACCGACCTCGGCGACGCCCTCGACCTGCCGGACGGGCCGCGGATGTGGCCCATGTGGCGTGAGCCGCAGATGGTGTGACGCGGAGGCTTCGATCACCCGGTCGGCCCATCGGCCCCGGAATCGGCATCGGCCCCGGATCGGTCCTGGCACAAGCAGCCAGGACCCCGGGGCCGATTTTTTTTGCGGCTGCCTCGGCGAAACACTTGAAACCACTGCGAGTGAAGCACTATAAATGCAGTTGTTCGAGTCGGGGTGGCCACAACCGCCCCGTCTCACCCCTACTGTCATCTGCGGAAAGAGAATCAGCTTGCGAAAGCTCACCTACTTCGTCGCCGTCTCGATCGACGGGTTCATCGGTGACCCGAGTGGCGACGCCGACTCCTTCATGTCGTTCGTGGACGAGGAGTTCCTGGGGTACCTCAGGGCCGAGTACCCGGAGACCGTCTCCGCCCCCGCGCGCAAGATGCTCGGCTTCGGCGACGACGTGCCGAACCGGCAGTTCGACACCGTCATCCAGGGCAGGGGCAGCTACCAACTCGGCTTGGACCAGGGCGAACCGAGCCCGTACAGCCACCTGCGCGAGTACGTCGCCTCACGCAGCCTCCAGACGTCCCCCGCCGCCAACGTCGAGATCGTCGCCGACGACCTGCTCGGCAAGGTCCGCGAGCTCAAGGCCGAGGACGGCGAACTCGGCATCTGGCTGTGCGGCGGCGCGGAGATCGCCGGCCAGCTGATCGACGAGGTCGACGAGCTGGTGCTCAAGACCTATCCGGTGCTGCTCGGGTCGGGCATGCCCATGTTCGCGGGCGTGGAGTCCGCTGTCGGCGAGTTCGAGCTGTCCTCGTCCCGGATCTTCGGCAACGGCGTCGTCGTCCGCACGTACACCCGCAAGCGCGGGAAGAACTGACCGCTGGGCTGTCCGACCTCGGGGAACCGCCCTACCCTGAGGTCATGGGCAGCGATGGACGCCGGTCCGGCCCCCGCCCGCAGAGCGACCCCGTGTGCGAGCACTGCGGACGGCCCGTCGGTACGGCCATCAAACGGCGCAAGGTGCTCGGGGCGTACGTCCCTGTGTGGGGCCCCGCCCCTTGCCGCAACCCGGAGTGCGACGCGTGCGTCGTGGACGAGCCGGGCGGGAAGCCGCGGGCGGGCCGCGGCCACAAGAGCAAGTACAAGCGCGGGCACCTGTCGAGGCGTACCCCGGAGACCGGCGGGAAAGCCGCCCCGGGGCCCGGCGGGCAGCCCGCGCCGAAGGTCGACCTGGAGCCCGGCGCGACCGCGGCCGACCCCGAGGCCGAACCACGGGCGGAGCCGCAGCCCGGCTCCTAGTCGGGCCTGTGTGACACCCCTGACTGTCAGTGGGCGCGGTTAGGGTTCTGCGCATGAAGGTGACGTGGGGGGTGCGAGGGTCACGCCGTGTGGCCGTCGCAGTGGCCGTCGTGGCGCTGGCGGCGCTGGCGGGGTGCGGGTCCGCGGCGGGCGGATCCGGCGGGGACGCCGCGCGTGACGCGGGGGTGCCCGAGGTCGACGACCAGAAGGACATGTCCGGACTGCCCCTGGAGCGGTACGAGTTCAGTGCGCGTGACCACGCACTCCGGGAGCGGGCGACCGCCCGCTTCACACAGCGGTGCATGAGGTCCCGGGGCTTCGCCGACTTCCCCCGGCACTGGCGCGAGCAGGGGACAGAGATGTCCAACCGCCTGCTGGCGGTGGCCATATCGACGACCCTGTACGGCTCCTTGGACCTCGACGCCGCACGCACCCGGGGCTACGGCATCGACCGCGAGGCGCTCAAGAAGCTCAAGAAGGGGCGCGAGCCCAAGGGACGCCTGGTCACACCGGCCGAGTACAGCGCGCTGAACGACGCCGAAGACGGCTGTGCCCAGGTCGGGGCGCGGCGCGTGCTGGCGGGCGTCAAGGACGAGACCCGCATGACGGTGTACGTCGGCGGCCGGCGCGCGGCGATCGACAAGGCCGTCGCCAAGGACCCGCGGATGCGCCGCGCCCTCGCCACCTGGGCGGACTGCGTCGTCGGCAAGGGCTTCAAGCGGTACGCGAGCCCGGAAGCCGCCTTCCGCGACAAGGCGTGGCACCGCGGCGGCGAAGGCGACACCCGGCGCACCCGCCGCGAGCGGGACACGGCGGTCGCCGACATCGAGTGCAAGCGCGAGCACAACACCGCCGGCGTGTGGCGGGCCGTCACGGCCGAGCGGCAGCGACGCGACATATCCCGGCACAGATCCGCGTACGAATCCGTGCGCGCCGACCAGGAAAGGGTGCGGTCGACCGTGCGGAACGTGCTGGGAGCCGGTGGATGAACGACCACATGCACAAGTCTCCCTTCCCTGATCACAGGGACCACAGGGAGCACGGGGAGCACGGGGGCAGATCCCGCCTTCCGTTCGACGCGGTCCTCACCGACCTCGACGGCGTCATCCGCTTCTACGACATGTCGGACGTCGCCGAGCTCGAACGCGCCGCGGGACTGCCCGAAGGCGCCACCGCCGAGGTCGCGTTCGCGCCGGAGACCGATCTGCCGCTGATGCTCGGGCGGATCGGCAAGTCGGAGTGGGCCGACGCGATCGCGGCCGGACTCGCGCGCGGGCACGGGCTCGCCCCGGCGCGCGGGCGCGAACTCGGCATCGCCCTGGCCGACTCCAAGTTCCGGGCCGACCAGACGGTCGTCGGCCTGCTGCGGAGGGCCCGCGCACACGTACGGGTGTCGATCGTCACCAACGCCACCCCCTGGCTGGACGACGACCTGGCGCTGCTCGGCCTCAACACCCTCGTGGACGACGTGGTGTCCAGCGCGGTGCTCGGCGTGGTGAAGCCCGACCGGCGCATCTACGAAGCCGCCGCCGAGCGCGTGGGCGCCGCGGTCGACCGCTGTCTGTTCGTGGACGACCGCCAGGAGAACGTGGACGCGGCCGTGGCGCTGGGCATGACGGGTGTGCTGTACCGGGGACCGGACGACCTAGAGGCGGCGCTGGAGCCCGTGTTGGGCTGAGAGGGCCGGGCAAGCAGGGGGCGGGCGCACGCGGCGGGCCTACGGGGCCGGGGAGCTCCCGGCCCCGCGCCCCACCCCGTGTCGGCCGCCCGCACCGGGGCATCGACGTCCTTCATGGCAATGTCCTCCATGTCACATCGGCGAGATCGCTGCCGTCGTACCGCTTCGTGATCTGCTGGTCGGCACCCGCTGTGTCGACCCGCGGCGCACTGCCGTCGTCGGTACGTCACTGCTACGACGGATCACGGCAAAGGAATGTGACGGGATGGACGGAAGAGATCTTCTGGCGCAGCGCTTCGAGGAGCACAGGCCTCGCCTGCGGGCGGTCGCGTACCGCATGCTCGGCTCGCTGAGCGAGGCCGAGGACGCCGTCCAGGAGACCTGGTTGAAGCTCAGCCGCGCCGACGACGAACGCGTGGAGAACCTGGGCGGCTGGCTCACCACGGTGATCGGCCGCGTCTGCCTCGACCTGCTGCGCTCCCGCAAGCAGCGCGGCGAGCAGCCCCTCGACGTCCAAGGGGCCGACACCCACGTGCCCGACCCGGAGGTCAGCGCGCTGCCCGGCGGCCGGGACGCCGTCGACCCCGAGCAGGAGGCCCTGCTCGCGGACTCGGTGGGGCTCGCGCTGCTCGTCGTCCTGGACACGCTGAGCCCCGCCGAGCGCCTCGCGTTCGTGCTGCACGACATGTTCGCCGTGCCCTTCGAGGACATCGCGCCCATCGTCGAGCGGGCCCCGGCCGCGACCCGGCAGCTCGCGAGCCGAGCCCGCCGCCGGGTGCGGGACGCCGACCCCACGCCCGGCCCGGACCCGGACCGCACGCGCCAGCGCCAGGTCGTCGAGGCCTTCCTCGCTGCGGCCCGCAAGGGCGACTTCGACGCGCTGCTCGAACTCCTCGACCCGGGCGTGGTGCTGCGGGCCGACGGCGGCGGTGCCGCGGGGCTCTCCCGGCTCGTGCGGGGCGCGACCGCGGTGGTCGCCGGGGCGCGGTCGTTCGCCACGCTGGCGCCGACCACGTATCTGGCGCTGGTCAACGGCAAGGTGGGGCAGATCGCCGTCCACAACGGAGAGCCCTTCTCCGTCGGGGAGTTCACTGTCAGGGACGGCCGGATCGTCGAGATCAACATCCTGGCGGACCAGGAGCGGCTGCGGGACCTGGTGGACGCGCGGACGGTCGCGGCGGTCGTGTCGGCGGGCGCTGCCGGAGCCGAGGCCGCCGACGGCGCCCCCTCCACCTCCGACGGCGCACCCCCCGCCGCCGACTGAACCTCACCCCACCCGGGTCCGCCGCGTGACCCGCTGCACGTACTCCTTCCGGTCCAGCGGATTGTGGTCCGTGCGCGGGCGCGCCGGCGGCGTCCCGGTCACCGGCGCGTAGTGGTCGAAGGCGGACTCCAACTCGCCCTCGCCGCGCGTCAGTCCGGGCAGCGCCTGCTCGAGCCCGTGCACACGCGCGGCGGGGATCACGCCGTCGATGACGTACGCGGACCCCTGCGCCGTCGGCGCGTGCGGCACCGCGCGCAGCCGCCCGAGCGCGGGCAGCAGCGTGCCGAACACATCGGCGGGCGCGGTGAGCCGGAACCGGTGCATCGGCTCGTGCACCCGCGTCCCCGCCCGCCGCAGCGCGTCCATCAGGACGAGCGGGGTGAGCTGGCGGAAGTCACCGGCCGTGCTCGACATGCTCTTGTCGAAGACGGCGTGGGCGTGGCTCTGCCGCGGCCAGTACCCGGAGTGCGTCATCGTGACGAGGCAGTCGGGCACCTCCCATCCGTGCAGCCCCTGCGTCAGCGTCTCCTTGACCGTCTCCTCCACCGCCTTGAAGAACGCGTAGGGCATGGCGCCGAGTTCCACCCCGAGCCGGAATTCCACCCCCGTCCCGGCCGGGGCCGGCGACACCCGCAGTCCCACCGTGGCGAGGAACGGATTGGGGTCGGTGTCGATGAACTCCACGTGCGCTCCGGTGCCGACGACCCGCTCCACGCACAGCGTCGTGCTCTCGCGGAAGTCGACGCCGATGCCGAACTCCTCGGCGAGCGTGGCCTCGATGACCTCCTTCTGCACCTCGCCGTACAGGGACACGGAGATCTCCTGCCGCAGCGCGTCCTGCCGCAGGTCGATCAGCGGGTCCTGCTCGGCGAGCTGGGTCAGCGCCGCGTGCAGGGCGCCCCGGTCGGCGGCGTGCCGGGGCGCGACGACGGTTTCGAGGGTCGGCGGGGCGAAGTGGTGCGCGGCGGCGTGCCGTTCGGGTACGTGGCACGGGTCGCCGAGGACGTCCCCGATGCGTACCCGGTTGAGCCCCCACAGCTTCGCGATCTGCCCGGCGGCCACGGCGTCGCGCCGCACGGCCGCGCCCCGCTCGAAGACGCTGACGGCGGTGACCTTGCCGTCGAGGCCGGGCAGCGCCACGCGGTCGCGCACGCGCACCGTCCCCGAGAAGAGCCGCGCGTACGCCACTTTCTCGCCCGAGGGGCCGCGTTCGACCTTGAAGACGGTGCCCGCGACGGGCCCGTCCGCCGCTCCGGCCGCCGCGGGCAGCAGCTCCTTGACGGCGTCGGTCAGCGCGCCCAGGCCGGTGCCGGTCATGGCTGAGCCGAAGAACACCGGATGGACCTGGGCCCGCCGGGTCTGGTCCGCGAGGGCCGTGCGCAGCCCGCCGGGCGTGAGGACGGCGGCGTCGCCCTCGACGTACGCGGAAAGCAGCGCGTCGTCGCGCTCGGCCAGCGCCTCGGCCAGGCGGGCGGTGAAGCGGGGGTCGTCGGCGGCGTACGGGACGTAGCGCGCCGCGTGCGCGCCGGGGGCGTGCACCGTGCCCATGGGGATGACGGCGGGCGTCAGCCTCCGGGCGAGTTCGGCGAGTACGCGCTCGGGGTCCGCGCTGCGACGGTCCACCTTGTTGACGAACACGAGCGTGGGGATGCCGAGCCTGCGCAGCGTACGCATGAGGACGCGGGTCTGCGCCTGGACGCCCTCGACGGCGGACACGACGAGCACGGCGCCGTCGAGCACGCTGAGGACCCGCTCCACCTCGGCGATGAAGTCCGGGTGGCCGGGGGTGTCGATGAGGTTGACGGTGACGTCGTCGATCGCGAACGACACGACCGCCGACTTGATGGTGATGCCGCGCTGCCGCTCAAGGGCGAGGGAGTCGGTTTGGGTGCTGCCCGCGTCGACGCTGCCGATCTCGTCGATGACTCCGGCGGAGTGCAGCAGCCGCTCGGTGAGGCTGGTCTTCCCGGCGTCCACGTGCGCCAGGATGCCCAGGTTAAGGGTGTGGTGGAGCTTCTCCTGCTGATGCGTGTGCGCTTGCACTAGGCGTCATGTCCTCGTGTCGGGGGGCGATTCCTTCCTGGTGGGACATGGACGTCTGCCGCATCTGGGGGCTCCTGGTTCCGTCGGTCGGCGGGGTGGTGACGGGGTAACTGCAACAGGCCGGCCGGGGCGCGGGCAACCGATTTAGCGCCCGCGGCGACGGTGACGGCGGCGGCGCGGAAGGCGAGGCAGAACGCGGCGGCACAGAAGCCGGCGGCGGGAGAACGACCGCACCCGGCCCATCGGGTCCGCCGAGATACGGCGGCCCCGGGGGACCGGGTGCGGTCAGGCGGGCGCGAGGCCCGGGGTCTGAATCAGGCCTTCTTGGTCTCCCAGAAGATGCGGTCGATCTCGGCGATCAGCTCGAGGGCCTTCTCACCGGTCTTCGGGTCCGCCGACGCCTTCGCGGCCGAGAGGGCCTTGAGGGTGTCGTTGACCAGCGTGTGCAGCTCCGGGTACTTCTCGAAGTGCGGGGGCTTGAAGTAGTCGCTCCAGAGCACCGACACGTGGTGCTTGGCGAGCTCGGCGCGCTGCTCCTTGATGACGGTGGCGCGAGCCTGGTAGTGCGCGTCGTCGTTGGCGGCCATCTTCTCCTGCACGGCCTTGACCGACTCCGCCTCGATGCGGGCCTGGGCCGGGTCGTACACGCCGCAGGGCAGGTCGCAGTGTGCGCTGGCCTTCACCTTGGGGGCAAACAGGCGGGAGAGCATTGAGCTGTCCTTCCTCGTGATCGTCTTCTCAGGTGGGACATTACTCCGTGAGAGACCTGTTTTCGCGAGTGCCCCCATGGGCTTAGGACAAAAGTCCAGGGTCACACTGGAGACGGTGGAGGATGGGACCGGGAGGCCGGTGGAGGATTGGTCCGGGAGGTTGTCTGATGCCGGAGACGACGGCAGACGGGCGGGAGACACGCGTGCCGTTCCAGCTGATCGAGGTCGACGGGCCGTCGATGGTGCCCACGCTGAATCCGGGGGACTGGATGCTGGTGCGGCACGGCGCCCGGGTGCGGCCCGGTGACGTGGTGATCCTGCGTCATCCGCTGCAGCAGGACCTGCTGGTGGTCAAGCGCGCCGTCGAACGGCGCGACGGCGGCTGGTGGGTGCTGGGCGACAATCCGTTCAACGCGGGGGGCGACAGCACGGTCTACGGGGTCGTGCCGGAGGAACTGGTCCTCGCGCGCGTGCGGGCGCGGTTCCGGCCGCTGAGCAGGTTCCGTGAGGAGCGGGAGGCGCGCGGGCGGCGTCAGCTCTCGCTCGCGGCGCTGGTCTCCTGGACCTTCTCGGCGGTGCGCCCCGTGCTCGCCGACCGCTCGCTCTCCAGGCGCTTGCGCGCGCGGTAGGCGGCGACGTTCGCGCGCGTGGCGCAGCGGTCCGAGCAGTACCGCCGGGAGCGGTTGGTCGAGGTGTCCAGATAGGCGTTGCGGCACGGGGCCGCCTCGCACAGGCCGAGCCGGTCCACGCCGTACTCGGTGAGGTGGAAGGCGAGGCCCATCGCGGCGATCGCCGCGTACCCGGCGGTGACGTTCGACGGGTGATCCGCCAGGTGCATGTGCCACAGGGGGCGGCCGTCGTCGTCCCGGTAGTCGTGCCCGGAGATCTGGGGGCTGACCGGGAACTCCAGGAGCAGTGAGTTCAGCAGGTCCACGGCCAGCGTCTCGTCCCCGCCGTCGGCCGCCTCGAAGACGGCCCGCAGCCGCGCCCGCACCGAGCGGAAGCGCGTCACGTCGGAGTCCGTGGCGCGCCGCGCGGCCTGCTGGTTCTCGCCGAACAGCTCGCGGATCGTGTCCACGGAGGTCAGCGAGTCCTTGTGACGAGCCGGTTCCTCGGTGTTGACCAGGCGCACGGCATAGTCCGAGTAATAGGCCAGTTCCACTTGTAGTCCTTACGGGGGCGGGCTATCTTCGTTCTCGTGCGAGGTAACAGTCGCTTTTCGTTCGCGGGTGTTACTCGACGAGATTAGTCGAGCGTAGTACGGGACGGAGGTCTTCCGGTGACGGAAACGACGAGCGGTACGGGGTTCGGGACCGACTGGCGTGCCTGGCAGGAGAGTTGGGATCGGCAGCAGGAGTGGTACATGCCGGACCGCGAGGAGCGGTTCCGCGTGATGCTCGACATGGTCGAAGCTCTCGTCGGCCCGGAACCGCGCGTCCTTGACCTCGCGTGCGGTACGGGAAGTATTACGGACAGACTCCTCAAAAGGTTCCCGAAGGCGGTCAGCACGGGTGTCGACCTCGACCCCGCCCTGCTCGCCATCGCCGAGGGCACCTTCGCCGGCGACGACCGCGTCACCTTCGTGACCGCCGACCTGAAGGACCCGGGCTGGACCTCCCAGCTGCCCCACGACTCGTACGACGCCGTCCTCACCGCGACCGCCCTGCACTGGCTGTTCAGCGAACCGCTGGCCGCGCTCTACGAACAGCTCGGCAAGATCGTGGCCGACGGCGGCGTCTTCATGAACGCCGACCACATGCCCGACCCCTCGACCCCGCGCATCAACGCCGCCGACCGCGAGCAGCGGCACGCCCGCCAGTCCGCCGCGAAGGCCGCCGGTGTCCTCGACTGGGCGGACTGGTGGGGGCTCGCCGCCAACGACCCGGTGCTCGCCGAGCCCACCGCCAAGCGGTTCGAGATCTACGGAGAGCACGCCGACGGCGACACCCCGCCCGCCGAGTGGCACATCCGCACCCTCCGGGAGGCGGGTTTCGCCGAGGCCCGCACGGTGTGGTCGTCGCCTTCGGACGCTCTGGTCCTAGGCCTCAAGTAGGGAATACAACTCTCCTACGTAGAGGGGCGGTACGGATGATGATCCGTACCGCCCCTCTACGTAGGCAACGATCCCTACAGGACCTTCGACAGGAACGACTTCGTCCGGTCGTGCTGCGGGTTCGTCAGGACGTCCCGCGGGTTGCCGGACTCGACCACCACACCGCCGTCCATGAAGACCAGGCTGTCGCCGACCTCGCGCGCGAAGCCCATCTCGTGGGTCACGACGACCATCGTCATGCCGGACTCGGCGAGGTCGCGCATGACGTCGAGGACGTCACCGACCAGCTCCGGGTCGAGCGCCGACGTCGGCTCGTCGAAGAGCATCAGCTTCGGGTCCATCGCGAGCGCGCGGGCGATGGCCACACGCTGCTGCTGGCCGCCGGAGAGCTGCGAGGGGTAGTTCTTCGCCTTGTCGGCGAGCCCGACCCGCTCCAGGAGCTGCCCGGCGCGCTCCCGCGCCGCCGCCTTGGACTGGCCCTTGACCTGGACCGGCGCCTCCATGACGTTCTCCAGGGCCGTCATGTGCGGGAAGAGGTTGAAGCGCTGGAAGACCATGCCGATGTCCCGGCGCTTCATCGCGACTTCGCTGTCCTTCAGCTCGTACAGCTTGTCACCCTTCTGCCGGTAGCCGACCAGCTCCCCGTCGACGTACAACCGCCCGGCGTTGATCTTCTCCAGGTGGTTGATGCAGCGCAGGAACGTCGACTTGCCGGAGCCGGACGGGCCGATGAGGCAGAAGACCTCGCCGGACTTCACTTCCAGGTCGATGCCCTTCAGGACCTCGACGTGTCCGAACGACTTGTGGACCCCCTCGGACTTCACCATGGCGGTCATCAGCGCACACCCCCCGAGCGGTTGCCCAGCGACAACATATTGGCCTTGATCTTCATCCAGGGAGTGTCCGGCAGGGCGCGCGAGGAGCCGCGCGCGTAGTACCGCTCCAGGTAGAACTGCCCGACGCTGAGGATCGACGTCATGATCAGGTACCAGGTGGCGGCAAGGAGCAGTGCCTCCACCGTCGCGCCGGACGAGGTGCCGATGTCCTGGGCGTACCGCAGGAGCTCGTAGTACTGCACCGCCGCGACCAGCGACGTCGTCTTGAGCATGTTGATGACTTCGTTGCCCGTCGGCGGCACGATCACACGCATGGCCTGCGGGATGACGATGCGGCGCAGCGTCTTGTTGTGGCTCATGCCGAGCGCCTGCGAGGCCTCCGTCTGGCCCTCGTCGACCGACAGCAGGCCCGCGCGGCAGATCTCCGCCATGTACGCGGCCTCGTTCAGGCCGAGACCGAGGAGCGCCGTCAGGAACGGCGTCATGAAGTCCGACCACTCGTCCTTGTAGACCGGACCGAGGTTGATGTACTCGAAGACGAAGCCGAGGTTGAACCAGATGAAGAGCTGGACCAGGACCGGCGTACCGCGGAAGAACCAGATGTAGAACCACGCGATCGACGAGGTCACCGGGTTCTTCGACAGCCGCATTACCGACAGGACGATGCCGCCGCCGACGCCGATGAGCATCGAGAGGACCGTGAGGATCAGGGTCTCCCGGACGCCCTTCATGATGCGGTCGTCGAAGAAGTTGTCCGGGATCGCGTCCCAGTTGATGTCGCCATTGGCGAACGCCATGACGAGCGCGGCGAGCACGCCGATGGCGAGGACGGCCGCGACGTACCGGCCGTAGTGGCGCACCGGGATCGCCTTGATCGCCTCGGGGGCGGAGCGCGGTGGCTCATCCTTGGGCGCGGAGTCGCCCGACTTGCTGATGTCCGTTGTCACGGGTGTGGCCTTTCAGCGACGAGATGACGAGACGCGGTCACTTGCCGCCGTTGATCTTGGCTTCCTTGACTGCGCCGGCGTCGACGCCCCACTTCTTGATGATCTTCTCGTACTGGCCGTTCGCGATGATCGCGTCCAGCGCCATCTTGATCGCGTCACGCAGCTTGGGGTTGTTCTTGGCGATCGCGATGCCGTACGGAGCGGCCTCGACCTGCTCGCCCACGAGCTGGAAGTCCTTGCCGCCGCCGGAGGTCTTGACCGCGTACGCCGCGACGGGGAAGTCCGAGGAGCCGGCGTCCGCGCCACCGGAGCGCAGCCGGGTCTGGGCCTGCTGGTCGTTGTCGAAGGACTCGATCGAGATCTTGCCGCTCTTGCACTTCTTCGACTCGGCCTTGGCCATGTCGTGCGAGACGGTGCCGCGCTGGACCACGATCTTCTTGCCGCAGAGGTCCTGCCAGGTCTTGATGCCCTGGTCGTCGCCCTTCTTGGTGTAGATCGAGACGCCCGCCGTGAAGTAGTCGACGAAGTCGACGCCGGTGCCGACCTTCTTGCCGGTCTCCTCGTCGATGCCTTCCTGGCGGTTCTTGGTGTCGGTCATGGCCGACATGGCGATGTCGTAGCGCTTGGAGCGCAGACCGCCGAGCAGCGTGTCGAAGGTGCCGTTGTCGAACTCGAACGTCACGCCGAGCTGCTTGCCCATCGCGTCGGCGATGTCCGGGTCGATGCCGACCGTCTTGCCGTCCTTGTCCTTGAACTCGACCGGCGGGTAGGCGATGTCGGAGCCCACCTTGATGACGCCCTTGTTGCGGATGTTCGCGGGCAGCTCGTCGGAGAGCGGGGCGCTGACGACCTTCTTGCCGCCTTCGTCCTTCTTGTCCGTCTGGTCGCCGCAGCCGGTGAGCAGCAGCGTGCCGGCGACCGCGATCGCGCCGACAGCGACGATCCGGGACTTCGCGGACTTCGCGGCGGTCGTGCGACAAATGGTGCCTGCGGTCATAGGGGTTCCTCCGGCGGATGGGGGAGCAGCCATGCGGTCGTGCACACACCTTCGGGTGTCGCGACCTCGTGTGATGAGGCATCTTGCCATTCGGACACCCCGATTCTGGGGGCTGGAGATGTCAAAATCGGATAACGGGCGATCCGCAAACCCCAACAGCCCGGTGCGTCACGGTCATTGCCGCGCCGGTGCGAACGCTCGTCAACCATTTGATAACCACCCAATCTCGCCATGCGGACTGCCGGGGTGGAGATTTCTAAATAATACGGACATTTTACCCCTGTGGTCCCAGGGATACCTGCTGTTCACATCGATCTGACACAGATATGGCTCGTCGGCGGTCGGAAGCATCCGGTAGAAAAGACGGTTACACCCCTCATCCGGGGCCAGGGCACGTGTGCGGCGTGCCCGCGCGTTCGGACGTACCTCCCGTACCGCTCCGCCGACAGGCGGGGAGCCGACGGCCGCAAGGCCCGAGGGCTCACACCGGACGCGGTTCCCGCCCCACTTCTCCACCAGGAAGTGGTTCACCCTCAACCTGAAGAATTAAGGGGTCAGACACAGTGGCAGCGGAGATCGTCAATCCTCGCAGCGACAGCACAGCCGGGCACGAAGGCGCGGAGGAGCCCTTCGATCCGGCCTTCGCGCTGCATCGCGGCGGCAAGATGGCCGTCCAGGCGACCGTGCCGGTGCGCGACAAGGACGACCTGTCCCTGGCGTACACGCCGGGCGTCGCGAAGGTGTGCAGCGCCATCGCCGAGAAGCCGGAGCTCGTCCACGACTACACGTGGAAGTCGAACGTCGTCGCCGTCGTCACCGACGGCACCGCCGTGCTGGGGCTCGGTGACATCGGCCCGGAGGCCTCGCTCCCCGTCATGGAGGGCAAGGCCATCCTCTTCAAGCAGTTCGGCGGGGTCGACGCGGTGCCCATCGCGCTCGCCACGACCGACGTCGACGAGATCATCGACACGGTGGTCCGGCTCGCGCCGTCCTTCGGCGGCGTCAACCTGGAGGACATCTCCGCGCCGCGCTGCTTCGAGATCGAGCGTCGGCTCCAGGAGCGCCTCGACATCCCGGTCTTCCACGACGACCAGCACGGCACGGCCGTCGTCACCCTGGCCGCCCTGCGCAACGCGGCGCGGCTGACCGGGCGCACCCTCGGTGACCTGCGGGCCGTGATCTCCGGCGCGGGCGCGGCCGGTGTGGCCATCGCGAAGTTCCTGCTCGAGGCGGGGCTCGGTGACGTGGCGGTCGCGGACCGCAAGGGCGTCGTGTCCCGGGACCGGGACGACCTCACGCCGGTCAAGCGGGAGCTCGCGGAGCTCACCAACAAGGCCGGGCTGAGCGGCTCGCTCGAGTCCGCCCTGGCCGGCGCGGACGTCTTCATCGGCGTCTCCGGCGGTACGGTGCCCGAGCCCGCGGTGGCCTCCATGGCCCCGAACTCGTTCGTGTTCGCCATGGCCAACCCGAACCCCGAGGTGCACCCCGACATCGCCCACAAGTACGCCGCCGTGGTGGCGACCGGGCGCTCGGACTACCCGAACCAGATCAACAACGTGCTCGCGTTCCCCGGGATCTTCGCGGGCGCGCTGCAGGTGCGGGCTTCTCGGATCACCGAGGGCATGAAGATCGCGGCGGCCGACGCGCTGGCCGATGTCGTCGGCGACGAACTGTCCGCCGACTACGTCATCCCCTCGCCGTTCGACGAGCGGGTGGCTCCCGCGGTCACGGCGGCTGTTGCGGCGGCCGCGCGGGCCGAGGGTGTGGCTCGGCGCTGAGCCTTGCGTCTGGGTCCCGCCGGGTTGTCCGGCGGGGCCCTCGCTTTTTTCTTTCCCGCCCGCCCACCCGCTTCTGGCGATCCGTGGGGTGGACGCCGCTTGTGGGGGGTGGTCGCCGCGGGCGGCTGCGGGGGGTTTGCCCTGGCGGGCGGGGGCGGAGTGGTTTGCTCCGGTGGGCGGTGCATGCCCAGGGGTCTGGTGGGTGGGGCGTGAGGTGCCCCGGTGCGCGGTGCCTGTGGGGGTCCGCCCTGACGGGCGGGGTGGGGTGCGCGGTCGTTCTGACGTGCTGGGTGCTGGGTGCTGCTGTGGGGCTTTGGTCTGGCGGGTGCTGCGGGTGCTGCGGGTGCTGCTTGGTGCGTTTCGCTGTGGGCAATCGTCCCGCTGGGCGGGACGGGTGGGTACAGCGGCAGTGCTGCGGGTCCGACGGAGGCAGGATTGCCTGGGCCGCACCGGGGCGCGGGGCAGAGGCCTCTGTCGGGGGCAAGGGCAGGGCCGAGGCGAGGCGCGGGGCGGCCGAGCCCCGGGTAGGGCCGGTGACGCGGTGCGGGTCACACCCGTGGGACGTTCCGAAGGCCCAGGGGCCAGGCATATCGTCGGCGCCATGTTCGCTGCCTACGCCGCCCGCATCAACCGCGATCACCCCCTCACCGGCCTGGAACTGGGGGAGCGCCCGGCCCCCACCCCACGCCCGGGCTGGTCGACCGTGAACGTCAAGGCCGCCTCCCTCAACCACCACGACCTGTGGTCCCTGCGCGGGGTCGGCCTGGACGAGGACAAGCTCCCGATGATCCTCGGCTGCGACGCGGCCGGCCTCGACGAGGACGGCAACGAAGTCGTCCTGCACTCCGTCATCGGCCAGTCCGGCCACGGCGTCGGCCCGCGCGAGCGCCGCTCCATCCTGACGGAGAAGTATCAGGGCACGTTCGCCGAGCAGGTCGCCGTGCCCACCTGGAACGTCCTCCCCAAGCCCAAGGAACTCTCCTTCGCGGAGGCCGCCTGCCTCCCCACCGCCTGGCTCACCGCGTACCGCATGCTCTTCACCAACGCGGGCGTACGCCCCGGCGACTCGATCCTCGTCCAGGGCGCCGGCGGCGGCGTGGCGACCGCCGCCATCGTGCTCGCCAAGGCCGCGGGCCTGAAGGTCTTCGCCACCAGCCGCGACGAGGCCAAGCGCAAGCGCGCCCTCGAACTGGGTGCGGTGGAGGCCCTGCCTGCCGGAGCCCGGCTGCCGCAGCGGGTCGACGCGGTCATCGAGACGGTCGGCGCCGCCACCTGGTCGCACTCCATCAAGTCGCTCCGTCCCGGCGGCACCCTGGTCATCTCCGGTGCCACCAGCGGTGACCGCCCCTCCCACGCCGAACTGACCCGCGTCTACTTCCTGGAACTGCGCATCGTCGGCTCCACCATGGGCTCCAAGGACGAGCTGGAAGACCTCCTGTCCTTCTGCGCCGCCACCGGCGTACGCCCCGTCATCGACGAAGTCCTGCCCCTCGACCGCGCCCGCGAGGGCTTCGAACGCCTGGAGGCGGGCGACCAGTTCGGCAAGATCGTGCTGACCGTCTGAGGCGCCGACGGTCCGAGGCGCCGACCGTCTGAGGTCGTCGAGCCCGCCCGCTGTCAACCACGGTTGACAGTGCGGGCTTGTCAACGTACGTTGACAACATGACCGAAGCAACGGATCTCGCCGAGCGCGCGGGCGACCGCGATCCACGAGTCGGGCTGCGAGCCGTCACCGCGCTGCGGCGTCTGGTGGAGCAGCTCGAGGCCGTGCAGGTGCGCAGCGCGCGCCAGCAGGGCTGGTCGTGGCAGGAGATCGCCGCGGAACTGGGCGTGAGCAGGCAGGCCGTGCACAAGAAGTACGGGAGGCAGTGATGTTCGAACGCTTCACCAATGGTGCCCGTGACGTGGTGACGGGCGCGGTCGAGCAGTCCGAACGGGAGGGCGCCGACTCCATCGACGACGGGCATCTGCTGCTCGCCCTCCTCGACCGCGAGGGCACCCGTGCTTCCTTCGCCCTGGCCGCCCTCGGTGCCGACCGGCGCCGTGCGGACATCACCCGGGCCCTCGCCGAGGCGCGGCGCCGGGGCGGCCTCACCCAGGCGGACGCCGACGCCCTCGCCGGGCTCGGCATCGACGTCGAGGAGATCGTCTCCCGCGTCGAGGAGACCCATGGCGCCGGAGCGCTGGCGGGCGTGGGCGCCCGCCGCGAACGCCGTGGCCTCGGATCCTGGATCGGCCACCGCGGCTTCACCCGTGACGCCAAGGACACCCTGGAACGGTCCCTGCGCATCGCCACCGCCCGCCGCGACCGCAGCATCGGCGACGAACACATCCTCCTCGCCCTGACCACCCGCCCCGGCATCGTCGCCGAAGCCCTGGCGGACCACGGGGTGACGCGGGCCGCGGTGGAACGCGTGCTGTATCAGGCCTAGGGCCCTAGGGGACGGGACGGGACGCGGTGAGTGCGGGGGATCGCCCGCCCGCCTGCCTCGGCCCGGGCTGACATCCCACCTGCCTGCCACCTGCCGCCGTCGCGGCCCACGTGCCCGGCCTGGCCGACCGCGTGTCCCGCGCCGACGCCAGCAATGCGCCCCATGCGGGAGGCGCGCGCAGGCGGGCGCCAGCGCCCCGACCCTGCCGTGAGGTGAGCGCACCTCACGGCCCCGGGCCTCACGGCCCCGGGCCTCACGGCCCCGGGCCTCACGGCCCCGGGCCTCACGGCCCCGGGCCTCACGGCCCCGGGCCCCGGCCGATGTGCCGGGGCTCCGTGGCCCGGTGGGCGTCGAGTCAGGGCTTGGGGGACTCGGGCGCCTTGGGGGTCCGCAGGGCCACGCCGATGTGGGCCGCTGCCTCCGAGAGGTGGCGGCGAGCCTCGCGGAGCTGTTCCTCGGAGACCCCGCAGTCGCGGGCCGCGTCGCGGATGTCGTCGCGGAAGCGGTCCAGGAGTCGCTCCAGGTCGCGCGCGGGCTCGCCGCTGGACTCCTCGTGGGCCCAGTCCGGGACGTACTCGACGGGCACCTCGTCCCGCTCGACCGTGAACACGGGGCCCGGCTCGGACGTCTTGCCGCCCGAGGCCTTGTCCGACGTCCCGAAACCGAAGTCCTTGCCGAAGTCGACCCCGAAGTCCTTGCCGAACTCCTTCCCGAAGTCGCCGAACTCCTTGGCCAGCTCGGACAGGCCCTCACGGACACCCGTCGGCCAGTCGCCCCGCGCGAAGTGGTCCTGCACCTGCTCCTGCACCCGCCTGGCCATGCGCTGCAGCTCCTCCTGGGCCTCCGCCCGCACCCGCTCCTGTGCGTCCTTCGCCTGTCGACGGGCCCGCTGGGCCTCCTCGCGGGCCCGGCGGCTCTCGTCCTTCGCTCGCCGCGCCTGCTCCTTCCACTCCTGCCGGGCGCGCCGGAACTCCTCCTTCGCCTGGCGCCAGCCGTCGCTGTCCGCCCAGGAGCTGTCGAAGAAGTCCGAGGGGTTCGGGAAGCCCGCGCCCGTGCCGGACTTGCTGCCGGCGCGCGCCTCCTGCGCGGCCGCACGCATCTCCCGCCGCAACTCGCCCGCCGCACCCTGCACGCCGTCGCGGATCTCGGCGGCGAGCCCCGCCACCGACTCACGGATCTCCAGCTCCAGGTCGGCCAGCTCGCCGCTGCGGTCGGCCAGCTCGGCGCGGCCCGCGTCGGTGATCGCGTACACCTTCCTGCCGCCCTCGGTGGTGTGGGTGACCAGGCCTTCCGCCTCGAGCTTGGCCAGGCGGGGGTACACGGTGCCCGCCGAGGGGGCGTACAGCCCTTGGAAGCGCTCCTCGAGGAGGCGGATCACCTCGTAGCCGTGGCGCGGGGCCTCGTCCAGGAGCTTCAGCAGGTACAGGCGCAGGCGGCCGTGGGCGAACACGGGAGGCATCTCAGAGCACCTTCTTGTCGGTCGGGCCGTCGGCGGCGTCCGCCTTCGGGGCATCGGCGGGGGCGTCCGCGTCCGGGCCGCCGCTCGGGGTGGCGGCCGGGGAGGGCGGGGTCGGGAGCGGGGAGTCCGAGGGGGGTGCGTCCCGCGAGGGCTCATCCGCCTTGTACAGATCGTGCTTGTACAGATCTTCCTCCACCGAGGGTTTGCGCAGAAGCGCGATCGAGCCGGAGATCGTCTTCGCCCGCAGCTGGCCGCTGCCCGACCCCAGCCTGCCGGTGAGCTTCTTCGCGCCCCACTGGCCGCTGACCCGGAGGTCGTCGAAGTCGCTGGACACCGAGCCGCTCGCCGTATTGGCCCGCACCTCGGCGTGGGCCGGATGCGGGAGGCGGACCGCTATCTCGCCGGAGATGCTGGTGAGCCCGACATCGGCCGATCCTGTGGCCGGGTCCAGGTCCACGATCATCGCGCCGCTCACGGATTCGGCCCGAACGGAGGACCCGGAGCCGTCGAAGACGGTCAGGTCGCCCGAGATCGAGTCGAACCGCAGGTCACCGGTGACGCCCTGGGCCGCGACGTTGCCGGAGAACGTCTCCGCCCGGACCGGTCCCGTGAGGCCGACGAGGGTCGTGTCGCCCGTGATGCCCCGCACCTCGGTGCGGCCCTCGATTCCGGTGACCACGGCACCCGCGCCGATCGCTCCCACCTCGACACGGGTCCCGGCCGGCACCGCCAGCGAGATCACCGTGTGGCGGCGGGTGCCGTGGGGGTCGAGCCACTCCAGGAAGCCCTTCCACGGCAGGTCGTCGTACGCGACGGACAAGGTGCCGTCGTGCTGCGTCACGGTGAGCGGAGGGCCCGATATCTCGGAGACCTCCAGTCTGGCCGAGTCCTCGTCTGTGCCGACGACATTCACCGTGCCGTTCACCACGCGCACGCGCAGTGTCCTCACGGGCTCCTCGAACGTCAGCTTCCTGGGCTCGGCGACGGACCACTCTGGCATGGTGGCGGACCTCCTTGAGCGGGTCGGACGCGACGCGCCATATCGCGTCTCTGATACACACGATATATCGCGGATACGGAAAGTCAAGACCTATCTCTTCTCCGCGGTCGCCCGCCGTCTGCCTCCGGGCCAGAAATCATGAAATGTCCTAGCGTGGGGCCATGTCATCCGAGCCGACCGGATCCGCGGGCGCGCTGCTGCTCTGCCGGGCCGGAGTGGACGCCGTCGAGACGGTCGCGCAGCTGCTGCGGGAGCGGATGCTGCTCGCGTCCGCGGGGGACGAGTGGAGCGTGCTCGTGCCCGAGGGCAAGCCGTGGCTGCACGGCGACGAGCAGGTCGACCGGGTGCTCACCGGCTGGGCCACCGCTCTCGCCGTCGCCTCACCCGGGCCAGTGCTCGCACTGTGGTGGGACGCCGACCGCTCCGGCTACACGCTCGCGGCGGGCTTCCGGCGGACGGTCGGGTACGTGTGGCTGGCCAATGGCACGCCGGTCGGCGAGGACGAGGCGATGCGGTCGTTCGCCGCGCGCCTGGGCCTGGACCCGGTGCTCGACATGCAGGCCCTGGACGCGCTGGCCAGGCCGGACTCGGCGGCCGACGCGCGCGCCCGGATGCGGGGGCTGCTCGCCGTCCTCACCCGGGCGGGCGTCGACCTGCCACCCGGGCTGAGCCCCGGCGAGCCCGCCGACCGCCTCCGGGAGGTCGCCCGGGTGCTGGACGGCGTCCGCCACGTCGAGTGGTCCGGCTGGCGGGACGCCGTACGGGCGGAGCTCGACGCCGTCGAGAGCGGGCCGCTGTCCCGAGCCCTGGCCGGGGCCCAGCTCGCGGTCGGCATCCCTCTCCTGCTCTGGTCGCCGCGCCGCCGCGGCAGTGGCTGGGCGGTGGCAGGGGCGGTCCTTGTGCTGCACGGGGTGCTGGGGCTCGTCCGTGAGCGGAGGAAGGCCCGGGGCGGGGAGTGATGTGCGGGGCCGTCCGGACAGGGGCGGCTCAGCGGGGCTTCGTCGCGTCGAGGACCAGGCTCAGCAGGCGCCCCGGCTGCTTCGGGTCGCCCGCCGTTGAGGCCTGCTTGTGGGTGGTGGAGAGGGCGACCCCGACGACCAGTTGAAGCAGGTCGGCCGGCGACAGGTCGCGGCGGGCGGCGCCCGAATCCTGGGCCCGCGTCAGCAGCGCGCCTGCCGCGTCGAGGATGCGCTGATGGCAGTCGGAACCCAGCGCGCCGGTCGCTTCCAGCTCCTCCAACATCAGCGCGCCGCCCAACCCCTGGTTCACGCGCGCGTGGTCGAGGAACGCGCGCAGCCACTCCTCCAGTGCGGCCCCCGCAGAGTCGGCCGACAGCAGGTCCTGCGCCCGAGTGCACAGCATGTCGACGCGCTCCTTCAGGACGGCGGCGAGCAGTTCGGGGCGACCGGAGAAATGTCGGTACAGCGTGCCGGGGCCCACGCCCGCGCGGCGGGCGATCTCGTTCAACGACGCCTCCGGGCCCGCCTCGGCGAAGGCCTCCCGCGCGGCGGCGACGATGCGCTCGCGATTGCGGACGGCGTCGGCGCGGGCGGGGCGGCCGGTCGTGGCGGGACCGGCTGCGCGGGTGGCTGCGGAGGCTCGCGCTCGGGGCTGGCGCTGGGGCTGCTGCTGGTTCATCTCTGTGTCCCGGGGTGTCGTTTCCCGAGAGCGGGTGCGATCCAGGAATCCGGGATCCGGGCCGAGGTCGGGACGGTCGAGGGGGGCGGGCAGGAGGGAGGCGGGTGGCGGCGGGCGAGAGGACGGCTGGGAGAGGGCTGGCCTTGCGGAGAGGTTCTCCGTATCGTACTCCGCAAGTAACCGGAGAAGTTCTCCGTTAATGGATGTGGGGTGCGGGATGAGTGACCTCCAAGGAGACGTCGGGCTCGGTCAGGGAGCCGACGGGCCCGGGCGGGCGGGGATCTGGACCTTCGCCTTCGAGGGGCAACCCGCGGGGCGGGTGCGCGAAGCGGCCGCGGAGATCGAGGAGTTGGGGTACGGCGCGATCTGGTACGGGGAGGCGTTCGGGCGTGACACGCACGGGCAGGCGTGGCTGCTGCTGTCCGCCACCCGGCGGATCGTCGTCGCGTCCGGCATCGCCAACATCGCGTACCGGGAACCCCTCGCCATGGCCAATGCCGAGCGGACCCTCGGCGAGGCGTTCCCCGGCCGCTACGTCCTCGGCCTGGGCGGGCACCGGGTCGACGACACCGCCATGGACGTCGACGGCTACAAGGTGCCCGCGCGCGGGCGGGCGGTCGCGACCATGCGGGGCTACCTGGACGCCATGGACGCGGCGCCCGCGTACGGCCCCGTGCCGGACCCCGCCCCGCGCCGCCTCTTGGCCGCGCTCGGGCCGAAGATGCTGGGTCTCGCGGCCGAGCGCACCTGGGGCGCGCATCCGTACTTCGTGCCGGTGGAGCACACCGCGCGGGCCCGGGACATCCTGGGGCCCGAGGCGTTCCTCGGGGTCGAGCAGGCCGTCGTCCTCGAAACGGACCGCGCGCGGGCCCGCGAGGTGGCCACCGAGCACGTCGTCGGCTACCTGCGGGCGCCCCACCAGCTCGCGAGTCTGCGTCGGCTCGGCTTCCAGGAGGAGGCCGACAGCGGTGAGCCGAGCCGACGTCTGGTGGACGCGATCGTCGCCTACGGAGACGTCGACGCCATCCACGCACGCGTGGCGGAGCATTTCGCGGCCGGGGCGGACCACGTCTGCGTCCAGGTCCTGACGGCCGACCCCGGCGAGCTGCCCCTGCGGCAGTGGCGGGAGCTGGCGCCGGTGCTCACCCGCTGACCGGCGCCGAGCCCTCCTGCCGCCACGCCCTCACCCGGCTATCCCCGCCCCCGCATCCCGAACAGCTCCGCCCACTCCTCCACGCCGAGGTCCTTGGGCAGGCGTGCGGGGCTGTGGCCGCCTCGCCGCGCCCACTCCTGGATCCTGTGCCGGGGCAGGTCGGGAGCCGCTGAGGCGAGGATCTGAGGCAGTCCTCGGCCCCGTCCGGTGAACACCCGGCGTACGAACTCCTGGTACTCCTGCCGCCGGCCGGACGCGACCAGGGGCCGCTCCCGACGGGCGATCGTCATCAGGCCGCCGTCGACGTTGGGGCGTGGCCGGAACGCCGCCGCAGGGACGCGGCCTTCGAGGCCGAACGCGTACCAGGGCCACCACTGGGCCGTCATCAGCGTCGCCCCGCCGACCCCGGCGCGACGGCGGGCGACCTCCCACTGGACGAGCAGGACGGCGTCGGTCCAGCCCGTCGAGCGCAGGATGCGGCGCAGCATGGGGGTCGTCTCGTGGAAGGGGAGGTTGCCGACCAGGACGTGCGGTTCCGGCGGGGTGCGGTAGCGCAGGAAGTCGGCCGTGACGATCGTCGTCGAGGGGGCGGCGCGCCGCCGCAGTCGTTCGGCCCGGCGGTGGTCGATCTCGATGCCCGTGAGGCGTCGGCCCAGGCGTTGCAGGGGGAGCGTCAGGGCCCCGTCCCCGGTGCCGATCTCGACGATCGGGCCGTGGGTGCGGCCCACGAGGTCGACGAACGTGCCGATGGTGGAGCGGTCGGTGAGGAAGTTCTGGCCGAACTCATGGCGGCCATGGTGGTGCGTGCGCACAGGTGTCTCCGCGGCTTCGAGGTAAGCCGGGCAGCACGAAGTGCCGCTCGGCGCTTACGCGTGGAAGCGGCGGGGCGTTCCAGAGTGGGATGAGGTCGGCCCGCCGCTAGGCGCGGCGGATCCTTGTGATGGCAGCAGCTGCGAATGCGCACATGGGAGGCAGCGTACGGGGCGGCCGGGGCCTACAGGCAAGTGATTTTTCGCCGAGACCGGAGCGGGCCGTACCGGCAACCCGGCGGAGACGTATCAGCGGCCCTGGAGACGTATCAGCAGCCCCTAGAGATGTACCGGCAGCCCTGGAGGCGTACCGGCACCCCCGGAGATGACGACTACTCGTCCTCGTCCTCGTCGTCCAGGCGCGCGAGCCACGTGGCGAGGCGCTCCACCGGGACCTCGAAGTCCGGGTTGAGGTCCACGAAGGTGCGGAGCTGCTCGGCGAGCCACTCGAAGGTGACCTCCTCCTCGCCGCGCCGCTTCTCCAGCTCCTCGATGCCACGGTCGGTGAAGTACAACTCTTGCTCCTGGTGCGGGCCGGACCCGGGCCGGTGGCCGGGCTGCGTTCCGTTTCATCGTACGGCCGTACGCCGGTGGGCCCGGCCCCAAGTCCCGTACAGGACTCGGAGCCGGGCCCACCCGACGTGCCGAACGGCGGTGACCGCCGCGGACTAGGCCTCGAAGACCTCGTTCAGGAGCTGCTCCTGCTCCTGCTCGTGGCGCTTCTTGGAGCCGACCGCCGGGGACGAGCCGTGCGGCCGCGAGATGCGGCGCAGACGCTCGTCGTGCGGGATGTCGGCGCCGACCGCCAGGTCCAGGTGGTCGATGAGGTTGAGGGCGATGAAGGGCCACGCGCCCTGGTTCGCCGGCTCCTCCTGCGCCCACAGGTACTTCTCGGCGTTCGGGTACTTGGCGATCTCGGCCTGGAGCTCGGCACCCGGCAGCGGGTACAGGCGCTCCAGACGGATGAGGGCCGTGTCCGTGATGCCGCGCTTCTTCCGCTCGGCGTCCAGCTCGTAGTAGAGCTTGCCGGCGCAGAAGACGACCTTGCGGACCGCGTTGACGTCCACCGAGTCGTCGCCGATGACCGGGCGGAAGCCGCCCGTCGTGAACTCCTCCGTCTTGGAGGCCGCGGCCTTGAGGCGCAGCATCCACTTCGGGGTGAAGACCACCAGCGGCTTGTGGTGCGGGTTGTGCACCTGCCACCGCAGGAGGTGGAAGTAGTTCGACGGGAGGGTCGGCATCGCGACCGTCATGTTGTTCTGGGCGCAGAGCTGCAGGAAGCGCTCCGGGCGGGCCGACGAGTGGTCGGGGCCCTGGCCTTCGTAGCCGTGCGGAAGCAGCAGGGTGACGCCGGACGTCTGGCCCCACTTCTGCTCGGCCGACGAGATGAACTCGTCGACGACCGTCTGCGCGCCGTTGACGAAGTCGCCGAACTGCGCCTCCCACATCACGAGGGATTCGGGACGCGCGAGGGAGTAGCCGTACTCGAAGCCCATGGCCGCGTACTCGGAGAGCAGCGAGTCGTAGGCGTTGAAGCGGGCCTGGTCCTCGGAGAGGTACAGCAGCGGCGTGTAGTCGTCGCCCGTGTTGCGGTCGATCAGGACCGCGTGGCGCTGGCCGAACGTGCCGCGGCGGGAGTCCTGGCCCGCCAGGCGCACCGGGGTGCCCTCCAGGAGGAGCGAGCCGATGGCCAGGGTCTCGCCCATGCCCCAGTCGATCGTGCCGTCCTCGACCATGGCCGCGCGGCGCTGCAGCTGGGGCAGCAGACGCGGGTGGACCGTGACGTGGTCGGGGATGTTGACCTGGGACTCGGCGATGCGCTTGACGACCTCCTGGGAGATCGCCGTGTTGACCGCCACCGGGAACTCGGCCTGCGGCTCGGGGACCTCCGCCGGAGCGGGCTGCGAGGTGGCCTCACGGACCTCCGTGAAGACCTTCTCCAGCTGGCCCTGGTAGTCCTGGAGGGCCTGCTCGGCCTCTTCCAGGGTGATGTCGCCGCGGCCGATCAGGGACTCGGTGTACAGCTTGCGCACCGAGCGCTTCTTGTCGATCAGGTCGTACATCAGCGGCTGCGTGAACGCCGGATTGTCGGACTCGTTGTGTCCGCGGCGGCGGTAGCAGATCAGGTCGATGACGACGTCCTTGTTGAACGCCTGGCGGAACTCGAAGGCGAGCCGCGCGACGCGGACGACGGCCTCCGGGTCGTCGCCGTTCACGTGGAAGATCGGCGCTTCGATCATCCGGGCCACGTCCGTGGAGTACATCGACGAACGCGAGGACTCCGGAGCGGCCGTGAAGCCGACCTGGTTGTTGATGACGACGTGGACCGTGCCGCCGGTGCGGTAGCCCCGCAGCTGCGACATGTTCAGGGTCTCCGCGACGACGCCCTGGCCCGCGAAGGCCGCGTCTCCGTGGAGGGCCACCGGCAGGACAGTGAAGTCCGTACCGCCCTTGTTGATGATGTCCTGCTTGGCGCGGGCGATGCCCTCCAGGACCGGGTCGACCGCCTCCAGGTGGGAGGGGTTCGCGGCCAGGGAGACCTTGATCTGCTCGCCGTCCAGGCCCGTGAAGGTGCCCTCGGCGCCCAGGTGGTACTTGACGTCTCCGGAGCCGTGCATCGACTTCGGGTCGAGGTTGCCCTCGAACTCGCGGAAGATCTGGGCGTACGACTTGCCCACGATGTTGGCGAGGACGTTCAGGCGGCCGCGGTGGGCCATGCCGATGACGACCTCGTCCAGGCGGGACTCGGCCGCGCTGTCGATGACCGCGTCCAGGAGCGGGATGACGGACTCGCCGCCCTCCAGGGAGAAGCGCTTCTGGCCGACGTACTTCGTCTGCAGGAAGGTCTCGAAGGCCTCGGCGGCGTTCAGCCGGCGCAGGATGCGCAGCTGCTCCTCGCGCTCCGGCTTGGAGGCGTGCTGGCGCTCGATGCGGTCCTGCAGCCACTTGCGCTGCTTGGGGTCCTGGATGTGCATGAACTCGACGCCGGTGGTGCGGCAGTACGAGTCGCGCAGGACGCCGAGGACGTCGCGCAGCTTCATCATCGACTTGCCGGCGAAGCCGCCGACGGCGAACTCGCGCTCCAGGTCCCAGAGCGTCAGGCCGTGCTCGGTGATGTCCAGGTCGGGGTGCTTGCGCTGCTTGTACTCCAGCGGGTCCGTGTCGGCCATGACGTGGCCGCGGACGCGGTAGGAGTGGATCAGCTCGAAGACCCGGGCGGCCTTGGTGACGTCGTCGTCGTGGCTGGCGTCGATGTCCTTGAGCCAGCGGACCGGCTCGTAGGGGATGCGCAGGGCCTCGAAGATCTCGTCGAAGAAGCCGTTCTCGCCGAGGAGGAGGTTCGCGACGATGCGCAGGAACTCGCCGGACGCCGCACCCTGGATCACGCGGTGGTCGTACGTCGAGGTCAGCGTCATGACCTTGGAGATGCCCAGCTTGTTCAGGGTGTCCTGGGACGTGCCCTGGAACTCCGCCGGGTAGTCCATCGAGCCGACGCCCATGATGACCGACTGGCCGGGCATCAGGCGCGGCACGGAGTGGACCGTGCCGAGGCCGCCGGGGTTGGTCAGGGAGACCGTGACGCCGGTGAAGTCGTCCATGCCGAGCTTGCCGTCGCGGGCGCGCCGGACGATGTCCTCGTAGGCCTGCCAGAACTCGAAGAAGTTCAGGGTTTCGGCCTTCTTGATGCCCGCCACGACCAGCTGGCGGTCGCCGTTGGGCTTCACCAGGTCGATGGCGAGGCCGAAGTTGATGTGCTCCGGCTTGACCAGCGTCGGCTTGCCGTCCTTCTCCGCGAAGGAGTGGTTCATCGACGGCATGGCCTTGATGGCCTGCACCATCGCGTACCCGATGAGGTGCGTGAAGGAGATCTTCCCGCCGCGGGCGCGCTTGAGGTGGTTGTTGATGACGATGCGGTTGTCGAACAGCAGCTTCACCGGGACGGCGCGCACGGACGTGGCCGTGGGCACCTCCAGGGAGGCGTTCATGTTCTTCGCCACGGCTGCGGACGGGCCGCGCAGCGGGACGTACTCGGGACCCGCCTTCTCCTTGGCGTCCGCAGAGTCCGCCGCGGCCTTGGCGGGCTCCGCCTTCGCGGGCGCGGCCTTGGCGGCCGCGGGCTTCGCGGGGGCGGGAGCCGGGGCCTGCGCCGCCGGAGCGGCCGCGGGCTTCGCTGCGGGAGCGGCCGGGGCTGCGGGCTTCGCGGCGGCCGGGGCGGGGGACGTGGTGGACGCGACCCCCGCGGCCGCGTCACCCGCCGGCTTGGCCGGAGCGGCGGCGACGGAGGCGCCCACGCCCGGCTTGTAGTCGGCGAAGAAGTCCCACCAGGCACGGTCGACCGAATTCGGGTCCTGGAGGTACTGCTGATAGATCTCGTCGACGAGCCACTCATTGGGACCGAACGCGGCAGCAGGGTTCTTGCCCTGCGCTTCTTGGTCGGTCGAAGTGCTCGAGTTACTGGGGGACTGTGGCGACACGGCGGCAACCGCCCTCTTCCGCTTCACAAGGTGATGGACAGCGGAAATAAAGGCTACGCCTCCAAGGACGCGCAGTGCAGACCGGGCCGGTCATCCGTCGCGTAAGTCACACCGGGAAGCTGGTTTCGGGGCTGTAAATGGCGGGAAACAAGCGAAGTTCGCCTACGGCAAGGCGCCGCGTGGAGCCCTGGTGGGGACGTCTGTGCACGTCCTGGGTACGTCGACACGCGGCTGCGACCCGTCCGGCGCACCGTGCGCGCGCCCAGAGGTCGCTTCCGCTTCGAACCTTACGTCAACTTCAGTCTTCGGGCAGGCCCGGAAGCGTGACCTGAATTCGGCAGCCCCGAGCCGATTCGGCCACGCCGATGTGCCCGCCGTGCAGATCGACCGCCCAGCGCGCGATCGCGAGCCCGAGGCCGGTGCCGCCGTCGCTGCCCGGCGGGACGCCGACGTGCGCGCCCCGGTTGAAGCGCTCGAAGACGCGGTGCCACTCCGACTCCGGGATGCCGGGCCCCTCGTCGAGGACCTCCAGGTCCAGGGACTCCGGGTGCGGGCCGCGCCGGGCGAGCACCGTCACCCGGCCGTGCGGCGGGCTGTGCTTGACCGCGTTGTCGATGAGGTTGGCGACGACCTGGTGCAGCCGCTCGGCGTCCGCGTGGGCGGTCAGCTCCGGAGGCGACACGTCCAGGTGCAGATGCACGTCCGTACGGGTGTGACTGCCGGAGCCCGACGTCATCCCTTTGCGCGCGGAGGCCACCATGTTGGCCTCCTTCAGGACACCCGACAGATAGGGCCACACTTCGAAGCGCCGCGCCTTGAGCGGTACGACGCCGTTGTCCAGGCGCGACAGGTCGAGCAGTGTCTCCACCAGGCGGCCGAGGCGCTCGGTCTGCTTCAGGGCCGTGCGCATCGTCTCCGGGTCGGCCGCCGAGACACCGTCGACGACGTTCTCCAGGACGGCGCGCAACGCCGCGATGGGCGTGCGCAGCTCGTGCGAGACGTTGGCGACGAGCTCCTTGCGCTGCTGGTCCTGCGCCTCCAGATCGTCCGCCATGCGGTTGATCGTCATCGCCACGTCGCCCAGCTCGTCGCGGCGGTCGGCTCCCTGCACGCGGCGCGTGTAGTCGCCGTGCGAGACCGCGCGGGCCACCGAGTTCATCTCGTCGAGGGGCGCGGTGAGGCTGTGCGCGACGAACTGCGTGATCAGCAGGGTCGCGATCACGGAGAAGACCGTGATGAAGCGGAGCTCGGTCTCCGTCTCCATGGCCACCATCAGCAGCCCGGTGGTGATGAAGACCGAGACGACCACCAGGGTGCCGAGCTTCGTCTTGATGGAGAACGGCCGCACACCCGCGAACGGGCCGTTCAGGCCGATGCTCCCGCCCCGGTCGCAGCGCCACTTCCGGACCGTGCCCCGCTCGGCGTCCGCCGCACCGCCCGGGGTGCCGTGCGCACTGCCCGGGGTACCGCTCAGGGCGCCGCGAGCCGTCCCGCCGGCGGCGCCCGGGTCCGCCGTCATGGCGTCGGGGTCTCCAGGGCGTACCCGACCCCGTGGACCGTACGGATGCGTTCCGCACCGATCTTGCGGCGCAGCGCCTTGATGTGGCTGTCGACGGTGCGGGTGCCGGACGCGTCGGCCCAGTCCCACACCTCGGCGAGCAGTTGCTCGCGCGAGAGCACCGCGCGCGGGGTGTTGGCGAGGCACACCAGGAGGTCGAACTCCGTGGGCGTCAGATGGACGTCCTCGCTGCGCACTCGCACACGCCGCTGCGCGTGGTCGATCTCCAGCTCGCCCAGGCGCAGGATGCCGCTGCGCGGCGTCGTGGCGGCCAGCGCGGCCCGCTCGACCCGGCGCAGCAGGACGTGCACGCGTGCGGCGAGCTCGCGCATCGAGAACGGCTTGGTCATGTAGTCGTCGGCGCCGACGCCGAGCCCGACCAGCATGTCCGTCTCGTCGTCCCGCGCGGTGAGCATCAGCACTGGCACCGGCCGCTGGGCCTGCACGCGCCGGCAGACCTCCAGACCGTCGAATCCCGGCAGCATGATGTCGAGGATCAGCAGATCCGGCTGCCATGCCTGTGCGGTGTCCACCGCCGCCGGGCCGTCCGCCGCCGTTTGCACGACGAAACCCTCGGCGCGCAGCCGGGCGGCGATGGCGTCGACGATCGTCGGGTCGTCCTCGACCACCAGAACCCGGCGCTGGGCGCCCGGCATCGCTGCCGTGGCGCTGTTGTGGGAGGTGTGTGTCTGCTCCATCGCCCCGCCCCTGACGTGATCGCTTGGTGTCCGGTCAGCAGAGTACGGGGCGTGACGGCACCTCGGCTACGCAGCCCTTGTCGCGAGATGAACCACGTCCGGTACGCCCCGGGCAACGGGGATCTCTTCCGTACGTACCTGTTGGAACCCGGCATTCCGTAGAGCGGAGTCGAAAGCGGGTGAGGGCTGCGCGGACCACACGGCGAGGACTCCGCCGGGGTTGAGACGTGCCTGGCAGGCGGCGAGGCCGGCGGGGGAGTAGAGGCTCCCGTTGTCCTCGGTGACGGTCCAGTCGGGGCCGTTGTCGATGTCGAGGCACAGGGCGTCGTAGGTGCCGGAGGGGGCGTTGGCGCCTGCGAATGAGCCATTGACATATGCGATCAGGTCGGTGTGCAGGATCTCCGTGCGCGGGTCCGCGAGCGCCTCCCGGGACAGCTCCGACAGCGGTCCTTCGAGGTGCCAGTCGATGATGGCCCGCTCGCGCTCGACCACGGAAATACGGCCCCAGCGTGGGTCCTTGGCGGCGTGGGCGAGGGAGAAGCCGACGCCCAGGCCGCCGATGAGGACGCTCGGCCGCGGCCGCCCGTCCAGGGCGTCGTACGCCGCGTCGACGAGGAGCCGCTCGGAGCGGCCGTCCGAGGTGTCCATCAGGAACATGCCGTTGGCAATGATCTGCAGCAGGTCTCCGTGGCGGCGCAGCACGACTTCGCCGTAGGGGCCTTCGTGCCGGTCGAGAACCACGGGGGGATCGGGTCGGTACGGGGTGTGCATCGGCCCATTTTGCTGCGGCCTCGCGGGCGTGTGCTGCGGGACGCCGGGGAATGGTGTGAGGTTGCTGTGGGTTCCTGTGAATCGCGCCTCACGTGGCGTCGGTCATAGACAGCAGGGGAAAGATCGGTGAAGCGTGATCCCGTGATCTTTCTGTGATGGAAGATCAGTGAAGCCGTGATGGAAGGAGCGCCTCAGCGTGGACCGGTCTGTGCGGGTTTCGGGCGGGGGCGCCGCCGTGGGTGAGGACGGCGGCGGGGCGGCGACCGAGGGCGCTGTGGGCGCCGGGGGTGCCGTGGGGCTTCCGGTGTCCGTGGGCGCGGAGGCGCTGCTCGGGGCCGCGGGGCTCGTGACGCTGGACGCGGTGCCTAGCCAGGCCAGTGGGTCGGGTCGGGTGGGCGGGGCGGATCGGGCGAGTGGGGTGGACGGGACGAGTGGGGCGGGCCTTGTCGCCGGGCCGGTGCCGGGGGTGCCCGACGAGGCGGTCCGGGGTGTGAGCGCCGGGGCGTGCGCGGTGCGGGCGAGGCTTCGGGGGCTGCGCGGGCTGCGGCCCTGGCGGCTGCTGCCGACGCCGACCGGCACGCCCTTCACCTTCGGATACGCCGTCGTCCTCCTCCTGACCTCGCTCTTCGCCGAGTACGGCGACCCCTCCCTCATCTCCTCCCTGCATCAGGGTTCGAGCACGGACGTGGCGCACCTCGCGGACCGGCCGATGTTCGTCCTGGTCGCCAGCGCGCTGTGGATCGCGGGCGGGATCACGTCGCCGTACGCCATCGTGTTCCTGCTGGTCCTCACCGCGCTGGAGCGCCGCGTGGGCGGACTGCGCACCGCCGGCGTCTTCCTGCTCGGGCACGCCGTCGCCACACTGGCCACCGAGGTCCCCGTCGGGCTCTCGGTCCTGGCGGGCCACCTGCCCAGCAGCTCCGTCTACCGCCTGGACTACGGCATCAGCTTCGGCGTCGCCGCCAGCGTCGGCGCGCTCGCCGGGCTTCTCACGCCGTGGCTGCGCTGGGCCGTCCTCGCGGGGTTCGGCTGGATGCTGGTCCAGGACCTCATTGCCTTCACGGACCCGATGACCAACTGGGGCCACCTGCTCGCGCTGGTCGTGGGGGTCGCGACATGGCCGCTGCTGCGGGGGCACGGGCGGGACGTTTCCGCTTAGCCCCCGTCCGGCCCGTCGCTGGGCCGGCTTCTCTGCCGTCATGTACGTGGAGTGACGACCTCCGGATAAATGTCTTGCGGTGCAAGGTACTTCGCGACTATCTTGTACCGCATGACAAAGGAACTGTCCGCGATGCACGACCAGCGTCGCAGTCAGTTGCTGCGCGGGGTGCTCGACCTGTGCCTGCTCGCGCTCATCGGCGAACAACCCCGGTACGGGTACGAGTTCGTGGAGGCCCTCACCGAGAGCGGCCTCGACCTGGTGAGCGAGGGCAGCATCTATCCCTTGCTCGCCCGGATGGAGAGAGCGGGGCTGGTCGACTCCTACCGCGCCCCGTCCGCAGCGGGCGGGGCGCCGCGCAAGTACTACCGCCTCACGGACGCGGGCACGGCCGAGCTGGCCGCGGGCCGCGCCACCTGGGGCACCTTCACGGTGGCCGTCTCCAGGACCTTGGAAGGTCAGGGCGGCGCACAGAACAGCGACACGGGGGACACGGGGGCACGGCATGACACAGCAGACGACCAGTGAGACGACCGAGAGCATGCCCGGCGAGGCGGAGCGCGCCCGCGTGCTGGCGGTCTGCCGGAGCAACTGGGAGTACAGAGGCATCGACGACGCCTCCGTGCGCGAGATGCTGGCCGAGCTCTCCGAGCACCTGGAGGAGGCCGCGTCGGCGGGCCGCTCCCCGAAGGACGTGGTGGGCCCGGACGTGCCGGGCTTCGCCGCCTCCTGGGCCCGGGCGCGCACGCCCCTGCGCCTGCGGGCGCTGCGGATGGCCGCACTGATCCCGTTCGCCCTCGGTGTACTGCTGCTCCTCACGCATCTGATCGACCGGACCCTCGCGCTGCCCGTCGAGGCCCCGCGCATAGCGTTCTACGCCGTGATAATCGCGGTCGGCGTCACGCTGGAGCTGCGGCGGGGAAGCCTCGGTTTCCTGAGGTGGCTGCTGGTCGGACTGATAGGCATCGGGATCGCGCAGCTCACCACCTGGCTCGTGGGCGACGGCACGCTCTTCCGGCTGCCCCTGTGGGCGACGCTGCTCCTGATGCTGCCCGGGCTGCCCTATGTCCACGGGGACATGCGCGCGAGGAAGGCCGCAGCCGCGGCGGCCGAGTAGCCGGGGCGCTCAGGCCTCCTCCGGTCCCTTCCGGCGCGCGCTAGTCAGGCCGGCGACCACCCGCCACCCCAACGACTCGTAGAGGGCGCGCCCTTCCGGAGTCCCGGCCAGCACGCCGATCTCCGCGCCTTCGTCGACGGCGGCGACCGCGAGGGTGCGCATGACCAGGCTGCCCAGGCCCTTGCGGCGGTGCTGCGGGGACGTCTCGATCTGGTCGGCGACGGCTGTGCGGCCGGTCGGGGCGATCTGGCCGCGTGCCGCCCAGTGGCCGTCCGCGGTGGTGACCATCGCGCGGAAGACGCCGCCCCGCGACCAAGTGCGGAGCCGGTAGCCGTCCGGGACGACCAGGTGGTTCGGGGGGACCGGGGCGAGCGGCACGGTCATCAGGTAGCCGTCCTCGGGGTCGACCCACCACTCGGGGCCGAGCCAGGGTGCGACGCGGCCCGGGAAGTCGAAGACCTTCAGCCAGACGTCGGCGCCGGTCACCGACGAGGCCACCTTGCGTACGTCCGCCTCCTGGACGTCCGCGCCGGTGGCGCCGAGGACATGTCGGTACGGATGCTTGATCTGGCCGACGTCGATCGTGAAGCCCCAGGGCTCCACGCCCGGCGGGGCGGCGCCGCGCGAGACGCCCCAGCCGTCGATCCAGGCCCGGACGGCGTCGCGGCCCGCGAGGGGGGCTCCCTCTGCTCCCTTTATCCCGTGCATGGGGCACCCCTTCAGATGACGATCGACATGTAATGGCTGCTAGTGCTGAGAGAACCTTACGTAGGGAGATTTCGGCGGGGACAGGGGTGATCGCTGACAGCGAACAAGTCCGGGGGAACATTCAGAGGCTCACAAGCATTGAGTCGGTATAGCTCAACTTGAATGCCGAAGGGGAGATCATGGCTGCTGAGTCCACGTCGTACACATCGCTCGCTCTGCCCGTGCTGCCGCTCGATGACGAGATCGTGCTGCCCGGCATGGTGGTGCCGTTCGACCTGTCCGATGCCGAAGTACGAGCCGCGGTGGAGGCCGCGCAGGCCGCCGCGCGGTCCAGTGGAAGCAGTAGCAAGCCGAAGGTGCTGCTTGTTCCGCGGATCGACGGGACGTACGCGGGCATGGGCGTGCTCGGGACGGTCGAGCAGGTCGGCCGGCTCGCGGACGGGGATCCGGGGGCGCTGATCCGCGCTCGTGGGCGGGTGCGCATCGGTGCGGGCACGACCGGTCCCGGCGCGGCGCTGTGGGTGGAGGGCGCGCGGGTGGACGAGACCGTGCCGGACCCGCTGCCCGGCGCCACCGCCGAGCTGGTCAAGGAGTACAAGGCGCTGGCGACGAGCTGGCTGAAGAAGCGCGGGGCCTGGCAGGTGGTCGACCGCGTGCAGCAGATCGACGACGTGTCGGCGCTCGCGGACAACTCCGGTTACTCCCCGTTCCTCACGACCGAGCAGAAGATCCAGCTCCTGGAGACCGAGGACCCGACGGCGCGCCTGAAGCTGGCCACCGAGCAGCTGCGGGAGCACCTGGCCGAGCAGGACGTGGCCGAGTCCATCGCCAAGGACGTCCAGGAGGGTGTGGACAAGCAGCAGCGCGAGTTCCTGCTGCGGCGCCAGCTGGAGGCGGTGCGCAAGGAGCTGCGCGAGCTGGACGGCAAGGAGGGCGAGGAGGAGTCCGACGACTACCGCGCCCGGGTCGAGGCCGCCGACCTGCCGGAGAACGTCCGGGAAGCGGCGCTGAAGGAAGTCGAGAAGCTGGAGCGCGCGAGCGACCAGTCGCCCGAGGGCTCCTGGATCCGCACGTGGCTCGACACGGTCCTGGAACTGCCGTGGAACGAGCGCACCGAGGACGAGTACGACATCAAGGGCGCCCAGGAGATCCTCGACGCGGAGCACGCGGGACTGCAGGACGTGAAGGAGCGCATCACCGAGTACCTGGCGGTGCGCAAGCGGCGCTCGGACCGGGGCATGGGTGTCGTGGGCGGACGGCGCGGTGGCGCGGTCCTGGCCCTCGTCGGCCCGCCCGGAGTCGGCAAGACCTCGCTCGGGGAGTCCGTGGCGCACGCCATGGGACGCAAGTTCGTGCGGGTCGCGCTCGGCGGTGTGCGGGACGAGGCGGAGATCCGCGGGCACCGGCGTACGTACGTGGGCGCGCTGCCCGGGCGGATCGTGCGGGCCATCAAGGAGGCCGGGTCCATGAACCCGGTGGTGCTGCTCGACGAGATCGACAAGGTCGGCTCGGACTTCCGGGGCGACCCGGCGGCCGCGCTCCTCGAAGTGCTCGACCCGGCGCAGAACCACACCTTCCGCGACCACTACCTGGAGGTCGAGCTCGACCTGAGCGACGTGGTGTTCCTGGCGACGGCCAACGTCCTCGAAGCCATCCCGGAGGCGCTGCTCGACCGCATGGAGCTGGTCAGGCTCGACGGGTACACGGAGGACGAGAAGGTCGTCATCGCCCGGGACCACCTGCTGCCGCGACAGCTGGAGCGGGCCGGGCTCGGCGACGGCGAGGTGACGATCGACGAGGGTGCGCTGCGCAAGCTGGCGGGGGAGTACACGCGCGAGGCGGGCGTGCGCAATCTGGAGCGTTCCGTCGCCCGGCTGCTCCGCAAGGTCGCGGCGCAGCACGAACTGGGCGAGCGGGAGCTGCCGTTCACCGTCGGCGCGGACGAGCTGCGCGGTCTTATCGGGCGGCCGCACCACGTGCCGGAGTCCGCGCAGGACCCGGCCGAGCGGCGGACCGCGGTGCCCGGTGTGGCTACGGGGCTCGCGGTCACCGGAGCCGGCGGTGACGTGCTGTTCGTGGAGGCGTCGCTGGCCGACCCGGAGACGGGTGCGGCGGGGCTGACGCTCACCGGACAGCTCGGTGACGTGATGAAGGAGTCCGCGCAGATCGCGCTGTCCTTCCTGCGCTCGCGCGGCGCCGAGCTGGAGCTGCCCGTGGGCGACCTGAAGGAGCGGGGCGTGCACATCCACTTCCCGGCGGGCGCCGTGCCGAAGGACGGGCCGAGCGCGGGCGTCACGATGACGACGGCACTCGCGTCGCTGCTCAGCGGCCGCCTGGTCCGTACGGACGTGGCGATGACCGGTGAGGTGTCGCTGACCGGGCGGGTGCTGCCCATCGGCGGTGTGAAGCAGAAGCTGCTCGCCGCGCACCGGGCCGGGATCACCACCGTCGTGATCCCCAAGCGGAACGAGCCGGATCTGGACGACGTCCCGGCCGAGGTCCTGGAGAAGCTGGACGTGCACGCGGTGACGGACGTCCGCCAGGTCCTGGAGCTGGCGCTCGCGCCGGCCGAGGTGCGGGTTCCGGCGGCGGCGTGACACGGCTTCCCGTCGCGGCGTGACGGGCGCGGCGGGGAAGGGCGGGGCCCGGACCCCAGGAAGGTCCGGGCCCCGCCGCTCACCCGTACGGCGTCTGCTGCCTGGTGGGCGGCGCGCGCCTGTCGGGTGGGAGTGGGCACGCGGCAGGGGTGCCCGGTGGGTGGGAGTGGGCACGCGGGAGGCGTGCCCGTGGGCGGTGAGGTGCTTGTGGGTGGGAGAGGGGCCCGGTCAGCCGTTGGCCAGGGCCTGCACCCTGTCGTAGGCGCCGTTGAACTTGTTGTGGTCGCCGACGATGGGACCGGTCGAGGTGTACTGCCACATGGTGTGGAAGCCCCAGCCGGCCGGGAGTTCGCCGGGGCTGGTGTTGTAGCGGGCGATCCACAGCGGGTTGGTGCTGCCGAAGCCGCCGTAGTTGCCGGTGCACTGCTTCCACCAGCTGGTGGCGGTGTAGATGACGGCGTCGCGGCCGGTGCGCGCCTTGTAGGTGTTGAGGAAGTCGCGGATCCAGGCGACCATCGCGGACGGGGACTTGCCGAAGCAGGCCGCGCCGTAGGGGTTCCACTCGATGTCGAGGGCGCCCGGCAGGGTCTTGCCGTCGCGGGACCAGCCGCCGCCGTTGCTCGCGAAGTAGTTGGCCTGGGCGGCGCCGCTCGAGGTGTCGGGGGTGGCGAAGTGGTAGGCGCCGCGGATCATGCCGACGTTGTAGGAGCCGTTGTACTGCTGGGCGAAGTACGGGTTCTTGTAGGACGTGGACTCCGTCGCCTTGACGTAGGCCCACCGCACGCCGCTGTTCCACAGGGCCTGCCAGTTGACGTTGCCCTGGTGGCTGCTGACGTCGACGCCCTCGGTCTGGACGGCGTCGCCGCCGCTGGGCCGGCCGCCCTGGCCGTCGTGTTCCAGGACGCCCATGCCCATGCGGGCGGAGCCGCGCGGCGGGAGGTCGTCACCGTCGGCGGCGGACGCGGCGCCGGGCAGGGTGATGAGGAGGGACAGGGCGGAGAGGACGGCGAGGAGAATGCCGGCCGCGGGGTGGGCGCGGCGGGCGGTACCAGGTCTGTGCACGGGCATGGCGTGCCTCCGAATGGCCTCGTGGAGTCGCGTGCGCAGGCGCGCCGTTTCCGTACGTGGGGTTCACGGTTCCCACGTCGTACGGAGGGCGTGCGGTGGGTACGGGACTCGGTGGGGGGACCTGTCGACATGTCGCTGGTGTGAACATGTCATCAATGACGCTACGCACGTAGACCCCGAAGGGGAAGAGGCACTCGCGCCCGCCGTTGGTCTACGCCTGCGAAATACTGGTCGAGCTGCGGCGATGGCCGTGGTCGGCGGAAACTTTCAGGATCGGAAAAGTGTGGCATGGGTGCTGACATGCGCGAGGGCGCGGGCCGCGGCGAGGGCGCCGGGGTGGACCGGGCCGGGTCCGGCGGTGGGGTGGACCACGAATTTCTGGCCCTGGAGCGGGAGTTGACGCTGCTGCTTCGCCGGGCGCGGGCCTCGTCCGGGGAGATGGCCCGGCAGGTGCATCCGGACCTGGAGCCGGCCGCGTACGGGCTGCTGGCGTTCCTGGACGAGTCGGGGCCGCGCCGGGCCACCGATCTCGCCGCGTTCATCGGGGTCGGCAAGGCGACGATGAGCAGGCAGCTGCGGGGGCTCGAGCAGTTGGGCCTTGTCGCGCGTGAGCCAGACCCCGCCGATGGCAGGGCCTGGCTCGTGCGGCTCACGGAGGAAGGGCGTGAGCGGTTCTGGACGGTTCGGGGGGCCCGGCGGGAGCGGTACGTTCGGCAGCTCGCCGGGTGGGATCGGGGGGAGGTGGCCGAGCTTGCGCGGCTGCTGGGCAAACTCAATTCTGGCGCGGAGGCCTAGGGCGGGGGTATGCCGCCCGCTTCGCGGCGGATTTCTCCCACCCGCTCCACCCGTTTACCCCGCGCCGGATGGTGGGCGTTGCGCCCGGTACGCCCGCATTGATGTTCTTGCTGCGCTGCAGGTGCGTTCGGGGGTACTTCTTTCCCGAACGAGTGTTACTTCTTTCCGAACACCACCGCCAGCGGCTGCGGTGTCTTGTACACCGTCGACGGTTCCGTCACGTGGTCCGCGCCCAGGTAGAGGCGGCCGCCCGCGTAGAGGGCGCGGCGGTCGGACTCGAAGCGGGACTCCATCTCGTAGCTGTCCGACGGGTTCTGGAGGATCTGACGCGCCTTGAGGGTGCCGGGGTCGGCCTGCCAGACGCCGCCGCCCTCCTCGCGGGCGATGTTCGCCTCCTGGTACGCGATGACCTTGCCGGAGTCGTCGAGGCCGATCGGCACCAGCCGGCCCGAGTCCGAGCCGGGCGTCCGGTGCAGCTGCTTACCGGTCTTCAGGTCGAAGGACACCAGGTCGTTCCTGGCCTCGGACGAACTGCTCGCGGGGTCCGAAGTGCCCAGGTACAGCGCGTTCTTCTCCTTGCTGACCGCCAGCTGGGCGCAGCCCGTGACCTCGGTCGCCGGGCAGTCGGCCTCGTACTTGCCGTGCTTGCCGCCGCCCGCGGGGATCGTGCTCAGCTCCTCGCCCCGCGCGGCGCTGTCGTCGACGGTGATGAACCGCGAGATCCCGGAGCCGCCCTGCGACTTGCCGTCGTCGGCGGCGAGCACCAGCGGGTCGACGGCGACCACATGGACGTACTCCGTGCCCTGCGGCAGCTTGTACGTGGACTTCGGTGCGCGTGTCGCCGGGTCGACCGTCTCCACCTGGAGCTTGGGGGCGTCGGTGTCGCCGCAGTCGCGGACCACGATCAGCTTGGTGTCGTCGCCCGCGTGGCCGACCGTGTCGCAGGTCTCGTCGGACGGCTTCCACAGGGGGGTGCCGTCGAGCTTCCAGCCCGCGCTCGCGCTGGTGCCCGCCGCGGCGACCGTGCCGCCTCCGACCGCGATCTCGTCGAACATCTCGGCGCTGCCGTATTCATTCACGGCCTGCTTGTGCCAGAGCAGCTTTCCCTTGTCGATGTCGACGACGCCGATCTCCGTGCAGACGGACGGGTCCTTCTTGTCGTTCTGGAAGACGACGGCGACCTTTCCGTCCTTGGTGGGCGTCTGGGACGACCAGCAGACCTCGCCGGTGAGCGGGACCTCCCACTCGGCCTTTCCGCCTGCCAGTGGGTAGCCGGATATCTTCTTGAGGCCGGCCTTGACGAAATTCTTGTCCGTCGTCCACATGCCCATGGCACCGGCCATCTCGCCGACCTTCGGCTGTGCCACCTCGGCGAGCACCTTCGCCTCGGCCCCGGCCGAGCCCGAACCGCCCTCCTTGCTGTCGCCGCCGTCGTCGTCCGAACCACAGCCGCTGAGCACCAGCGCGGCCGCGAGTACCGAACCCGCGATGACCGCCATGCGCCGGGACATTCAATTCTCCTTCGTGCGCGGGCACATGACCGGATGTGGCCATGCGTTCCCCATGCCCGCTGATCCTTCCCTGTCGCGGAATGGAATTTCAACAGGCAATTCCTGATCTCTGCTTCAGTTGAAATGTTCCGGAGATCAGTTCGCCGCGGCTGCGGGAATTGGTGAATTGAATTGTTCTGCTATTTGTCCCGGCCGGTGGGTGCCGAAACGCCCGCGGCGCCACAACTCCCCGCGCCCGCGGAGCTACAGCTCCACGCACACCACCGCCGCGTCGTCGTGCCGCTTCCCCCGCGGGAACACCGCACCCTCCGGGTCGGCCCGCTCCAGCTCCCGCACCCGGTCCACCAGGGTCTGCGGGCCGCTCTTGCGCAGCAGCGCGAAGCAGTCCGCCCAGTCGCCCTCGCGGAACGTCTCGACCCAGCGCCCGGCGCCGTCCGTCAGGGCCGCGAGCGCGGTGACGGCGGAGCGGGGCCGTTCGCCGGTGACCGCGAGCGCCGCCACCGCCGGATCCGCCGCCGCCGTGAAGAAGCCGCCCTCGGCGTTCCGCAGCGCCTCGACCGCCGCCGCGTACCTGCGCCCCTCCGCCTGCCGCTCCGCCGAGCCGCGCGGCAGCGCCCGTACGGCGTCGCGCTGCCTGCGGACCGCGTCCGGGAGCTGGTCGAGCCGCGGGTCGAGCACCGCCTCCACCTCGCCGTCGGCGTCCGCCACGAGCAGCGCGGAGTCCGACAGGACCAGGTGCTCGAAGCGCTCCGCGTCCCACCGCGCGAGGACCACCGTCGCCTGCGGGGTGCGCGGGTGAGAAAGGTCACAGGCGTCACGGTGGGTGTCCGCGGTGCGCGCGATGGCCGCCGCGAGGACCTCAGGCAGCGTCAGATCCCGCCGTGAAACGGACAGTTCGCCCAGGGCGCCGCCCAGCCGTGCGGTGAACCAGGGGACAGTGTGCGAACAGCCGGCGTCGCTGGACGGAGGGGTCACCCCGTCCAGGAGCACCAGTGATCCGCCCTGTCCGGACGCGGGGAGCGCCACGGACGCGTAGTCCTCGTTGGGGCGGTCCGGGTCGCCGGGTTCGGTGGTCAGTTCGATGCGCATTCGGCCAGTCTGCCCGAGGCGGGTGTACACCCCCGGGGTGGACGGTGTGGGCGGCCACAGAGGGTGAGTCGGCAGGTCAGGCGCCGGATTTCGGCCGGAATGATCAACTCCGACGCCGGTGTGGCGGCGCATCCTGCCAAAGCCGCCCACAGACGTCCAACTGGCACACCGCGCGCGGCCCCCACGACACGCAGGGTGACTTGCTCACCAACTCCCTGCCGATGTTCACTCCTTCAGGTGGCCAGGCAGACGATGCTCGACTGCCGCGCTCCGGCACTGGAATCGTCTGCGAAGGTCGGGAACCGTGCCGGGAGCGCTCGCGTTGACGGATCGTCACCTGGGCCCTAGGGCAGACGAAAACAGGAATGCGAGCACCGGTGCAAGAGATGCGGCCTCGGCGCGAAGGCAGGCAGAAGGCCCCGGCAGGTGACTCGCCGGGCGCGACCCCTCCCGCGGAGCGCGGGCCCGACGCCGCGGAGAGCACGCCGGAGCCCGGCGCGGGCACGACTGCGTCGGCGGCTTCGCCCTCGACGGGTACGGCTTCGTCCACGACACGCGCCGCTACGCCCACGGCTTCGTCCACGACAGGCACCGCCACGTCCGCGACCACCTCCACCACAGGCACCGCCTCACTCACGACAAGCCCGGACGCCCCGTCCGCCCCCATCACCCCCACCACCCCCGCACCCCCCACCCCGCCCAAGTCCCGCGTCCGCAACCGCCTCATCGTGGCCGTCGCAGTCGTCGCCGCCGCCGTCGCCGGAGCGGGCGCGCCCGTCATCGTGACCGCGTCCAGCCAACTGAACGAATCCCAGAGCCTGGTGACGCTCGCCGAGCTGACCCAGCAGTCGATCACCCTCAGTCACTCCCTGGCCGACGAGCGCGACGAGGTCACCGCGTACATCGCCGCAGGACGCCCCGACGGCAAGGGCCTCTCCGAGAGCCACAGCGCGCGCGTGGACCGGAGCATCGAGGAGCTGCGCGACGCCGCCGACGGCGCGAACACCAACACCTCCGTCACCGCCGAGCTGCGCCGCGACCTCGCCGGGCTCGCGTCCGTGCGCAGGGCCGCGCTCACCGGCAAGACCAGCGCCCTGGACGCCCACAAGGCGTACGCGAAAGCCATCGCCGAACTGCACGGCCTCACCCGTGAACTCGCCGAGAGACTCCCGCCGCGCGCGGGCTCCGGGGCCCACGCCCTCGCCGACCTCGACCACGCCGTCGACCAGGCGGGATCCGCGCGCGGCCTGCTGCTCGCCGCGCTCGCCGTGCCCCGCCCCGCGTCGACCGGCTCCACCGTCGACCCGGTCACCGGGCTGCCCACCAACTCCGGCACCGGCGACAGCGAGGAGGACGGGCGCCGCGACGGCCTCAGCGCCGCCGCGCAGCAGGCCCACGTCCGCGAGCTCGCCGCGCTCGCCGACTTCCTGGACGCCGCGCCCGCCAAGGCCCGCGCCACCTACGAGTCCACCGTCACCGGGAACGGCGTCACGACCGCCGAGCAGTACCTGACGCGACTCACCGACCGGCCCCGGCTCTCCGCCGCCGACCAGCGCCTGGACCGCAAGAAGCTCGACAGCGCGCTGTCCGCCCGCATCGAGGCCATGCGCGGCGCCGAGAACGCCCTCGCCGACGCCCGCACCCAGAGCCTCGGCGACCTGCGCGACGACGACGTCACCGCGCTGGAGATCCGGATCGCGCTCGTCGGCGTGCTCCTGCTCGTCGCCGTCGGCGTGTGCATGGGCACCGCCCGCTCGCTGACCCGGCCGCTCGCCGCGCTGCGCCGGGGCGCGGAGCGGGTCGCGACGGCGCCCGCGACCGAGGAGCCGGTGCGCTTCACCGGCCGCGACGACGAGTTCGCCGCGGTCGTACGCTCCGTCAACGCGCTGCACGGCCACGCCGTCGCCCTCCAGGACCGGCTCACCACCCTGGAGTCCGACCGCAAGCACCTCATCGGGCAGCGCCAGACCATGGCCGACGCCCGCCAGGAGATGGCCGACGAGCGCGACGCGCTGCGCGCCGAACTCGCCGAGGCCGCCGTCCACCTGGAGCGGGTGCGCCGCAGCATCCACGGCACGTTCGTGAACCTCGCGCTGCGCACGCTCGGCCTGGTCGAGCGGCAACTCACCGTCATCGAGAGCCTGGAGGAGCGCGAGCAGGACCCCGACCGGCTCGCCACCCTCTTCAAGCTCGACCACTTCGCCACCGTCACCCGCCGCCACAGCGAGAACCTCCTGGTCCTCGCGGGCGCCGAGCACGGCCACCAGCACGCGGGCCCGGTGCCGCTCGTCGACGTCGTGCGCGCCGCCGTCAGCGAGATCGAGCGGTACGAACGCGTCCGCATCGCTACGCTGCCGCCGCACGCCCACATCGCCGGGTTCGCCGCCGACGACATCAGCCACCTGGTCGCCGAACTCCTGGAGAACGCCACCTCGTTCTCGCCGCCCGACGCCGCCGTCGAGGTGTCCGGCTGGCTCCTGGAGAACGGCGAGGTGATGCTCTCCGTGCAGGACGAGGGCATCGGCGTCGGCGCGGAGCGCCTGGAGGAACTCAACGCGCGGCTCGCGGAGTTCTCCCCCGACGACGTGTACGACCAGGAGGGCGGCGACGGACTCGGGCTCGGCCTGTACGTGGTGGCGCGGCTCGCCGCCCGGCACGGGGCGCGGGTGCGCCTGCGCGAGCAGAAGCAGGGCGGGATCGCGGCGGTCGTCGTGCTGCCCGACGGCATCCTCGCCGCCCCGCCCGCGGTGGGCATGCCCGGCGCGGTGCCCGCCGCGCGCGCCGAGGCCCCGCTGGTGCAGCTGCCCGGCTCCGAGGCCGAGGCCAACTCCAATGTCCTGCCGTCCCGTTCGGGCGACCGGGACCCCCTGATCGCCGCCGCGGAGACCACCCTCGAACTCCTGGCGCCGCCCGTCCCGGCCGACCACCCGGACGAAGCGGAGCCGCACGCGCGGCCGGACGACGAGGTCCGGCCGGAGCAGGAGGCGCGCCCGAAGCCGGACGCGCAGTCGCCGTCGGAGCGGGACGCGCCGCTCGCGGCGGAGGAACTCCCGGAGGGCGGGGGCCTTCCGGAAGCCGAGTTCCCACGGGAGACCGAGGCGCCACCGAGGGACGCGGAAGCCGTCGTCGTACCGGACGCGGAAGCCGCCGACCTACTGGGCGCGGAAGCCGCCGACGTGCCGGGCGGGGCCACCGCCGTCGCCCCGGACGCCGACGCCCCCGTCCTCACCGCCAAGGGCCTCCCCAAGCGGACCCCGAGGATCAGCGCCACCGCCGGGAGCGCCACACCGCAGCCGCGGCCCGCCGTCGACGCCGAGGAACTGCGGCGCAGGCTCGGCGGGTTCCAGCAGGGGGCCAAGAGCGGCCGCCGCGACGTGGCGGCGGAACTGGCCCGTACGGAATCCCACGGGGCACCCCGTACCGAAGCCCACAGGGCAGCAGCCCGTACAGAAGAGAGTGCCGAAGGCCACCGTGCCGCAGATGTTCCGGGGGACCCAGTCGAGGAGGCAAGCAGTTGACTGCGCCCATGCGCACACCCGGTTCTTCCGCCGAGCCAGTGAAACCCGCCCCGGGCCCCGACCCCGCGTCGGCGTCCGACGAACCCATCGCCTACGGACTCAGCAGTGAGGCCAAGAACCTCCACTGGCTCCTGACCAACCTGGTCGAGGAGGTGCCCGGAATCCTCTCGGTCGCCGTCGTCTCGTCCGACGGGCTCCTGCTGCTGTCCTCCGACCCCGTGCGCAACGCCGAGCGCCGCCCCGCCGCCAGACCCACCGGGCCGCGGGGTTCGAGCGCCGACCTCGCCACCATCGTGTCCGGGCTCGGCAGCCTCACCCTCGGCGCGGCCCGCCTCATGGACGGCGGCTCGGTCAAGCAGACCGTCGTCGCCATGGCGGAGGGCAGCCTCTTCGTGATGGCGATCAGCGACGGCTCGCTGCTCGGCGTGCACGCGACCCCCGACTGTGACATGACGGTCGTCGCGTACCACATGGCGCTGTTCGTGGGCCGCGCCGGACATGTCCTCACGCCCGAACTCCGCAGCGAGCTGCGCCAGTCGATGGAGAACGCGTGATGAGCGTCGTGCCCGAGCTGCCCCGGCGCGGCGGCGCCCGGAAGGCGGCGCGCGTGCGCCCGTACTCGCTGACCGGCGGCCGCACCCGCTTCGGGCACGTCCTGCTCGTCGAGACGTTCGTGGCCGCGAACCCCGCCATCGAGGCCCCCGAGGAGCGCCGGGAGCTGGGCAAGGGCGACCCGCTGTCCACCCGCGTCATGCCGGAGATGCGGGCCATCGTGGAGATCTGCCGCCGGATGCGTACGGTCGCCGAGATCTCCGCGCTCCTGAAGATGCCCCTCGGCGTGGTCCGCGTGCTGCTCAGCGACCTCGCCGACCAGGGAAAGATCCGCGTGTACGGAACGGGCCACGGCCCCGGGCAGCCGAACCGCGCACTGCTCGAAAGGGTGCTGAGTGGACTCCGCCGTCTCTGACTCCGCCGTCTCCGAACTCCTCGCCCGCGAAGAGGGCGTGCAGGCCTGGCAGAGCGACCACACCCGCGCGCCGATCGCCACGAAGATCGTCGTCGCGGGCGGCTTCGGCGTGGGAAAGACCACGCTCGTCACCGCCGTCTCCGAGATCACGCCCCTCCAGACGGAGGCGCTGATGACGCAGGCCAGCGCGGACACCGACGACCTGAGCGCCACCCCCGAGAAGACCACGACCACCGTCGCCATGGACTTCGGCCGCATCACGCTGGACGACGACCTGGTGCTCTACCTCTTCGGCACACCCGGCCAGCAGCGCTTCTGGTTCATGTGGGACGACCTGGTGCGCGGCGCGATCGGCGCCGTGGTGCTCGCCGACACCCGCCGCCTCACCGACTGCTTCCCCGCCCTCGACTACTTCGAGAGCTGCGGGCTGCCGTACGTCGTGGCCGTCAACCACTTCGAGGGCACCGAGCGGTACGAGGCCGAAGACGTCCGAGAGGCGCTGACGGTGCCCGCGCACATCCCCGTCCTGATCATGGACGCGCGGCAGCGGATCTCGGCGATCGAATCGCTGCTCGCCCTGGTGGGGCACGCCCTGGACCGCACCCCCGAGCAGCCCTGAACAGAAGGATCCCTCTCAGCATGCGGAAGATACTCATCGTCGGAGCCGGTCAGTCCGGTCTCCAGATCGCCCTCGGACTCCAGTCGCAGGGGTACGAGGTCACCCTCATGTCCAACCGCACGGCGGACGAGATCCGGTCCGGCCGGGTCATGTCCACGCAGTGCATGTTCCACACAGCCCTCCAGCACGAGCGCGAACTCGGCCTGAACTTCTGGGAGTCCCAGGCCCCGAACATCGAGGGCGTGGGCGTCTCCGTCGCCGGTCCCGATGCCGCCCGCGTCATCGACTGGGTCGGCAGGCTCGACGGGTACGCGCAGTCGGTCGACCAGCGCGTGAAGATGGCCGGCTGGATGGAGACGTTCGCCCAGCGCGGCGGGCAGCTCGTCATCCACGGCGCGGCCGTCTCCGACCTGGACTACTTCTCCCGTACGTACGACCTGGTGCTCGTGTCCGCGGGCAAGGGCGAGCTGGTGTCCATGTTCGAGCGGGACGCCTCGCGCTCGCCCTACGACGCGCCGCAGCGGGCCCTCGCCGTCGCCTACGTCCACGGCCTCGGGCCGCGGCCCGAGCACCCCGAGTTCGACGCCGTGCGCTGCAACCTCGTGCCCGGCGTAGGCGAGCTCTTCGTCATGCCGACGCTCACCACGTCCGGCCGCGCCGACATCCTCTTCTGGGAGGGCGTTCCCGGCGGTCCGCTCGACGTCTTCCAGGGCGTCAAGGACCCCGGTGAGCACCTCGCCCTCACCCTCGAACTCCTGGAGAAGTTCCTGCCCTGGGAGTACGCCCGCGCCACCAAGGTCGAACTCACCGACGCGGGCGGCACGTTGGCCGGGCGGTACGCCCCGACCGTGCGCAAGCCCGTCGGGCGGCTGCCCGGTGGCGGGCTCGTCCTCGGCGTCGCCGACGTCGTCGTCGCCAACGACCCGATCACCGGGCAGGGGTCCAACTCCGCGTCCAAGTGCGCCGCTTCCTACCTCTCGTCGATCGTGTCCCACGGGGACGGGGTGTTCGACGAGGCGTGGATGCAGGGGGCGTTCGACCGCTACTGGGCGAGCGCGCAGCACGTCACCAAGTGGACCAACGCCATGCTCGGTGTGCCGCCCGAGCACGTCCTCAACCTCCTCGGTGCCGCCGGCTCCCTCCAGCCGGTCGCCGACCGCTTCGCCAACGGCTTCAACGATCCGTCGGACTTCGAGAACTACTTCTATGAGGCGGAGCTGGCGGAGGGGTACGTGGCGGGGGTCGCGGCTGCGTAGCCCCCGATCCCGCCCCTTCTCCGAAACCGGGGGCTGCCGCCCCCTGGACCCCCGCTGATCGGCGCTCCGCGCCTCGTCCTCAAACGCCGGACGGGCTTTCTCCCACCCACCCGCCCAAACCTGCACGCTGCCGAGCAACAGCCCGGCACCCTCAGCCCCGAAACGGCTCACACCGCAGCGCCTCGCCGGACCACCCCGCAGCACCTTTCCGGCCCGCCCGGGGATATTTCAGCCCGTCCGGCGTTTGAGGACGAGGCGCGGAGCGCCGATTTCGGGGGAGGACTGTCCCACCCGCCACGGGACGACCGCCTACGGGGTCCAGGGGCGCAGCCCCCCACGCGGCGGAGCCGCAAATTGACACAGCCGGTGAAGGGGCGGGTCTGGGGCGCCCCCGCGAGGCCTACCCCGCCCACCCCCGGTCCGCCCCCTTCGTCGCCCCCGCGGGCAGCCGGGGCGGGCGGTAGTCGGAGACCGGGGTGGCGCGCGGGTCGGGGCGGACCGCGCCGAGGACGGGGTTCGCGGCGAGGGGCGAGACCTTGACGCGGGCCCCGGGGCGGGGCGCGTGGACGACCTTGCCGCGGCCGAGGTAGAGGGCCACGTGCGTGGCACGGGGGAAGTAGACGACGAGGTCGCCGGGCCGCAGGTCCCGCAGCGGAACCCGGGGCAGCCGCGCCCACTGCTGCTGACTGGTCCGGGGAATCCCGCGCCCGGCGACCCCCCAGGCCCGCTGGGTGAGCCCGGAACAGTCGAAGGCGGCGGGCCCCTCCGCCCCCCACTCGTACGGCTTCCCGATCTGCGCGACCGCGTACCGCAGCGCCCGCTCCCCCCGGGCGGACGGCGCCCGCCCGACCTCGGCGGGCGCCCCGAGCGCCCCGGACGCGACGAGCCGACGCTGCGCCCGCTCGGCCCCGTCCTCCTCGGCCCGCGCCAGCGCGGCAAGCTCCTCGGCGGAGAGCGAGGCGAGCAGCTCCTCGACCTCCTTGAGCCGGGTCCGCACGGCGTCCCGCGCGGTCCGCTGCCGCTGGGCGAGGGACTCCTGGGCGGCGAGGGCGCGCCGCGCCGCGCGGGCGAGGCCGTCGGCCTTCTTCTCGCCGTCGACGAGCCGGGTGACGGTCGCGGCCCGCTCGGCGGCGGCGCGCCGCAGGACGTGCCGCTGGTCCAGGGCGCCCTGCGGATTCCGGGCGAGGAGGAGGCGTACGTACGAGGAGATCTCGATGGTGCCGTGCTGGTACTGCTGGCGGGCGAGGCGTCCTGCCGCGCCCCTGCCGTCGTGCGCGGAGGCGCGGGCCCGCGCGAGGCTGCGGTTGAGGCCGGTGACGCGGCGGCGCTGGTCGGTGAGCTTCTCCTCGGTCGCGTTGTACGTCTCCGTGGACTCCTCGGCCCTGCGGTACAGGCGCTGAAGGTCCGTCAGGAGTTCGGTGACCGGGCGCTCGCCGGGGCCGGGTACGGGGGCCGCGTGGGCGGGTGCGGCGTGGGGGGCCAGGGGGGTGGCGGTGAGGAGCGCGGAGAGGGCGGATCCGGTGCACGCCCAGCGCAGCAGCCTTCCTGACATGTCATCACCTTCCGGTGCGGGGCGGGGGGTCCGCCCGGCACCGTGAGCATGGGACGGGGCCAGGAGGGGCGCGCGTCGGCGCCGATCGGTTGGCGCAATGAGGTCACCCGTCCAGGGGTTCGCGGCGCGGCGGGTTGCGCGCGGCGGGTTCGGGACCTGAGGTCGGCCCTGGGGTGGCCCTTGCCGGGGGCTCCCCAATCCCGCCCCTACCCGAACCTGGGGCTCCGCCCCCGACCCCGCTCCTCAAACTCCCCCAAGCTCTTAAGGAGCAGGGGGGACCCCATGAGGGGCTGAGACTTACCCGTGCGTCCGCCCAGGATCCGGCTTCGACCAAGGCCACCGCAGGTTCCGCAAGCCGCTCCCGCCCCCGGTGCCCCCGGCGTCGTACTCGTACTTCCAGCCCGGGTGGAGGCCGAAGCGGCGGGCCGTGCCGGCGGCCACGCGGCGGTAGACGAGGATCGTGGGCTCGCCGCCCGCGTCGTCGGGGACGGGGACGCGGTAGACCTTCGGGGGGTGGCCGGTCGGGCCGAGGAGGACGGGCAGGACGCGGCCGTCCAGGGGGCCGCCCACGAAGGGGGTCTCTTCACTCTTCACGGGACCAGTGTCTCCCCCCGGTGAACCGGCCGCGCGGCCGGTTACAGCAGGTGACCCGCCTCCGCCACCACCGGAAGGACCCTGCGGACCAGCTCGCCCACGGGGCCCTCGGGCGTCTCCAGGGCCAGGGCACGGCGGACCATCGCGGCGGTCTGGGGGTCGCGGCCCGCCGTGGCCGTGATGTGGGCGACGAACTGCTCGACCAGCCACTCGCGCAGCTCGTCCAGGGGCGGCTGCTTGTCCTCGTCGAGCCAGATGAGGGAGGCCGCCTCGACGGCGGTGATCCACATGCGGACGGTCATCCGGAGCCGGGGGCCGGGCGGCTCGGGGAGCTCCATGTGGTTGAGGATGTGCTCGGCGGCGGCGCGGCGGACGCCGTCGACGATGGCGGTGGTGCGGGAGGTCTCGATGACGCTGCCGCCCTGGAGCAGCGCGCTGAACCCGGTGTCGTGCTCGTCGACGAAGGCGAGGTACCGGTCGAGGGCGCGGCCGAGGCGCCGGGTGAGCGGGCCGTCCTGCGGCTCGGCGAAGCACTGTTCGAGCTCGTCGGCGGCCGTGCGCAGCGCCGCCTCGTACAACTGCTGCTTGCCGCCGGGGAAGTAGCGGTACACCAGGGGCCGCGACACCCCGGCGGCCTCCGCGACGTCGTCGAGCGAGACCTCCTCGGGGGCGCGGTGCGCGAAGAGGTTGAGCGCGGCGTCGAGGAGCTGGCTCTTGCGCTCCTCGACGCTGAGGCGCCGGTACGCGCGGGTGGGGCCGACGGCTTGGGTCATGTCCCGCAGCGTAACCGTGTTTTCGTACGAAGAGTCGGGTGCGGGGACGCCCCGGACGCGCGGGTCGCCGGGAGCGAGCGGGGGCGCCCCGCGGGTCACGCGAGCAGGCCGGAGGACTTCCACAGCCGCCTGCCCGCCCCGCGCAGCACGCCGATGTCGTCCAGGAAGTCGGTCAGCCGCTTCGCACCGGACTGCATGACCTCGCGCCGGTGGCCGCTCGCCTTGACCTGGGCGACGGCCTCGCGGCGGTCGAGGCCGACGTTCGTGTACACCTGCGGGTTGACGAAGGCGATGGAGAAGACGCGGGCCGCCTCGCCGCTGCTGACGCGGGTCAGCTCGCGCTCCCAGCGCGGCGCGGTCACCATCTGGCGGCGCAGCTCCTCGCGGGCGTACCGGACGTGGCGGGCCTCCTCCACGACGTGGATGCGGGTCACGCCGCGCACGATGGTCTGCACGCGCTCGTCGGGGAACGTCAGGCGCTGCATCCAGTCCAGGATCTCCTCGCCGAGCAGGGTGCAGGCGAAGGAACCCGGCGTCGTGGAGACGGTCTTGAGGACGCGGGCGAGATTGTGGTTGAGCTTGGTGACGGGGTACGTGGGCGCCCCGCCCTTCTCGATCATGCGGGCGAACATCATCGAGTGGCGGCACTCGTCGGCGATCTCCGTGAGGGCGTACCGCACGTGCGCGCTGGTCACGGACTTGTCGTAGATGTGCCGCACGAGCAGCTGCATCAGGATGATCTCGAACCAGATGCCGAGCGATGCGAGCGAGGCCGCCTCGTGCCGGGCCAGGTCCATGCGCTGTTCCTCGGACATCCGGCGCCACAGCGGGGTGTCGTAGAGCGAGACGAGCTCCGGCGGCCAGAACCACTTGCCGTCCTCGACCGGCGCGTCCCAGTCCAGCTCCTTGTCGGGGTCGAAGGAGTGCTTGGCGGACGACTCCAGGAGTCGCTGCGCCACCTGTTCGCGGTCCTTGAGCAGGCCGAGCGCGTCCCGCAGACCCGCGAGTTCGCTGTCCTCGGTCACGGTCGTCATGAGATCTCCTGCTCCTCGTGTGCTCTCGCAAGCGGGTTACCGGGGGTCACGTCTTATGAGACTGCTTGTCAGCAAGGCCGTCAATCCCTTGCGCACGACTTGTTGACCCCGCGTCTACCACCGTGTGAGCCTGCTCAAGGAGCCACCCCTGTGCGGCGGTTGCGCGGCGGGGGCCGCCGAGACCCGAGGAGCCGTCCGTGTCCACACGCGATCTGTACACCTCAGGCCAGCAGGACCTCACCTGGCAGGTGCCCGCCACCGGCGCGGCCCGCTTCAGCTGGGAGTACGGCGAGGGGCGTGAGCGCCTGCTCAACCTCTACCAAAAGGGCAAGGACAAGCAGTGGGACGGCGCCAAGCGCATCGCCTGGGACCTGGAGGTCGACCCGCTCGACCCACTCGGCACCCCCGACGAGGCCATGTCGATCTACGGCACCCGGTACTGGGACGTGATGTCCCCCGCCGAGCGCGGCGAGCTGCGCAAGCACTACGCCTCCTGGCAGTTCAGCCAGTTCCTGCACGGCGAACAGGGCGCGATGGTGTGCGCGGCCCGCATCGTGGAGTCCGTCCCCGACCTCGACGCGAAGTTCTACTCCGCCACCCAGACCATGGACGAGGCCCGGCACGCCGAGATCTACAGCCGCTTCCTGCACGAGAAGATCGGCATGCTCTACCCGATCAACGACGACCTCCAGGCGCTGCTCGGCGACACGCTGCGCGACTCCCGCTGGGACATGCCCTACCTCGGCATGCAGGTCCTCATCGAAGGCCTCGCCCTGGCCGCCTTCGGCATGATCCGCGACACCACCGACAAGCCGCTGCCGAAGCAGATCCTCGCGTACGTCATGCAGGACGAGGCCCGGCACGTGGCCTTCGGGCGGATGGCGCTGCGCGACTACTACCAGCAGCTCTCCGACGCGGAACTGCGCGAACGCGAGGAGTTCGTCATCGAGGGCTGCTACCTGATGCGTGACCGGCTGCGGGGCGTCGAGGTCCTGGAGAACTTCGGCATCCCGTTGAAGGACGCCGAGGAGTGCAGCGAGCGCTCCGAATACCTGCAGCTCTTCCGGCAGTTGCTGTTCAGCCGCATCGTGCCGTGCGTCAAGGACATCGGCCTGTGGGGCAAGCGGCTCCAGCAGGCGTACGTCGACATGGGCGTGTTCGAGATGGGCGACTCCAACCTCGACCAGCTGATGGCGCAGGACGAGGAGATCGCGGAGAAGCTGGACGCTGAGCGCTTTGCCGCGGAGGAGGGGGAGCGGGTCGCCGAGGTCGAGGCCGCCGTCGCGGCGGGCGCGGCCGCGGACACCGACTAGGCCACACCCTGGCCTAGTTGAGCTCTAGCGTGTGCGCATGACCGAGACCCAGGAACTCCTCGACGCCCTGCGTGAGCAGCGCCGCACCCTCCTCATCACGGCGCGCGGACTCACCGACGAGCAGGCCGCCACCCGCTCCACCGTCAGCGAGCTGACACTCGGCGGCATCGTGAACCACCTGACGCACGGCGAGCGCAACTGGACGCTCATCCTGAGCAGCGGCACCGGCGAGACCCCGCCCGGCATGTTCGACATGGACCAGTACAAGATGCCGCCGGGCGCCGGCCTGGCGGGACTGGTGGCCGCGTACGAGGCCGCCGCGCGCGCCACCGACGAGGCCGTGGAGCGCGTGGGGCTCGACACCGTCGTGCCGCTGCCCGAGGCGCCCTGGGAGCCGGGCGTCGTACCGCGGTGGTCCGTGCGCCGGATCGTGCTGCACCTGCTGCGCGAGACGGCGCAGCACTCCGGGCACGCGGACTTCCTCCGCGAGGCGATCGACGGCGCGAGCACCACGGCCCAGCTGGGCGACTAGGCACCCCGACCGGGCGGCCTCAGCGCAACGCCGCCTCCATCACGGCCTTCGCGATCGGCGCCGCGCTCCCGCCCCCGCTGATGTCCGAGCGGTCCGCCGACGCGTCCTCGACGACCACCGCGACCGCCACCGAGGGCTCCGCGTCGCCCGGCTCCTGGGCCCAGGCGATGAACCAGGCGTACGGGGTGCCCGCGTTGCCGATGCCGTGCTGGGCCGTGCCCGTCTTGCCGCCGACGGTCACGCCCTCGATCGCGGCGTTCCGTCCCGTGCCCTTCTCGACGACGTCCGTCATCAGCTCGCGCAACTGCACGGCGGTGCCCGGGTTCATCGCCTGCCGGAGCGTCCGGGTGCCGGTCGACGCCACCGTGTCGCCGTCGTCGGTCGTCGTCCGGTCCACCAGGTAGGGCGCCTTGACCGAGCCGCCGCCCGCCACGGCCGCCGAGACCATCGCCATCTGCAGGGGCGTGGCACGCGTGTCGTACTGGCCGATGGCGGACAGGGCGAGCTGCGCGTCGTCCACGGCGGTGTCGAAGGTGCTGGTGGCGACCGGGGAGGGGATCCGCAGGCCGGACGTGTCGAAGCCGAACTTCTTCGCCGTGCCCGCCATGGCGTCCTGGCCGGTGTCCACGCCGAGCTTGGCGAAGACGGTGTTGCAGGACCACTGGAAGGCGTACCGCAGGCTGGCGTTCGCGCACCCCTCGACCTCGTTGGCGAGGCGGGTCGTGGTGCCCGGCAGGGTGTAGGGGTCGGGGGACTTGGTGTCCGCGTCCAGGTCGGTGACCTCGCCCGCGTCGAGCGCGGCCGCCGCCGTCACCACCTTGAACGTCGACCCTGGCGGATAGGTCCGGCTGAGCGCCCGGTTGAGCATCGGCTTGTCCGGGTCGGCGTTGAGCCCGGCCCAGGCACCGGTCACGGCGCTGCCCGTGCCCGCCAGGCGCTCCGGGTCGTACGACGGCGTCGACACCAGGGCGAGCACCTTGCCGGTGGCCGGGTCGAGGGCGGCCACGGCACCCTTCTTGCCGCCGAGCCCGGCGTACGCCGCCCGCTGCACGGCCGCCCTGATGGTGGTGACGACCTCGCCGCCGGGGTTCTGGGCGCGGGTGATGTCGTTCCACAGGGGGAGCGGGGCCAGCATGGGGTCGGTGCCGGAGAGCACGTCGTCCTCGGCGTGCTCAAGGAACGTGGTGCCGTACACCTGCGAGGCGAAGCCGGTCACCGGGGCGTACAACGGGCCGCTGCGGTACGTCCGTTCGTAGCGGAGCTGCTCGCCGGTGTCCTTGGCGCCCGTCACGGGCTCGCCGTCCACGAGGATGTCGCCGCGCGGCTGGTCGTACCGGGCGATGGCGGTACGGCGGTTGGCGGGATTGCCGTCGTACGCCCGGGAGTCGACGACCTGCACCCGGGTCGCGTTCACGAGCAGGGCCACGAGCAGCAGCGCGCAGAACGCGGCGGCGTGGCGGATGTGGCGGGTCACGCCCTGACCTCCTTGGACTCGGCCCCGGACACCGGCAGTGGCTGGGCGCGCGCCGAGTCGCTGACCCGGATCAGGAGCGCCACGATGATCCAGTTCGTGACGACCGACGAACCGCCCTGCGCCAGGAACGGCATGGCCATCCCGGTCAGCGGGATCAGCCCCGTCACCCCGCCCGCGATCACGAACACCTGGAGCGCCACGATCGACGCGAGCCCGATCGCGAGCAGCCGCCCGAACGGGTCACGCAGCGCGAGCCCCGCCCGGAAGCCGCGCTCCACGAGCAGGGCGTACAGGAGGAAGATCGCCGCGAGCCCGGTCAGACCCAGCTCCTCCCCGGCCGTCGCCAGGATGAAGTCCGACTTCGCGGCGAAGCCGATGAGGATGGAGTGCCCGAGCCCGAGACCGGTGCCGAGCAGGCCCCCGGCCGCGAACGCGAACAGCGACTGGGCGAGCTGGTTCGGCCCCTCGCCCGCCTCGATCGACGCGAACGGATGCAGCCAGTCCTCGACCCTGCCGTGCACGTGCGGTTCCAGCGAACCCACCGCGAACGCCCCGACCGCCGCGAGCAGCAGGCCGACGGCGATCCAGCCGGTGCGCCCGGTGGCGACGTACAGGAGGATCACGAAGAGCCCGAAGAAGAGCAGCGACGTGCCGAGGTCGCGCTCCAGGACGAGCACGCCGACGCTGAGGAGCCAGATCGCCACGATCGGCCCGAGCACCCGCCCGGTGGGCAGTTGCAGGCGCTTGAACCTCCACACCTGGCGGCCCGCGTACGCGAGGGCGGTGCGGTTGGCCGCGAGGTAGCCGGCGAAGAACACCGCGAGCAGGATCTTCGCGAACTCGCCGGGCTGGATGGAGAATCCGCCGACCCGGATCCAGATGCGGGCGCCGTTCACCGCCGGGAAGAAGATCGGCACGATCATCAGGACCAGCGCGGTGACCACGGACAGATAGGCGTAGCCCTTGAGTACGCGGTGGTCGCGCAGGAGCAGGACGACGGCGATGAAGAGGCCGACGCCGATCGTCGACCAGACGAGCTGCGTGGGCGCGGCCCGGTCGCCGGGCGTCTCCAGGTCGAGCCGGTAGATGAGCACCAGGCCGAGGCCGTTGAGCAGCACCGCGATCGGGAGCAGCAGCGGGTCGGCGTACGGGGCCCGGCGCCGCACCGCCCCGTGGGCGAGCAGCGCGAGCACCCCGAGCCCGGCGCCGTAACCGGCGGCGCCGGGCGGGAGCGAACCGTCGTGGGCGAGCCCCACGGCGCAGTAGCCGTACACCGAGAGCAGCACGGCCACGACGATCAGCGCCAGCTCGGTGCCGCGGCGCCGCGGGACGCGGACAGCGGCGACGGTGGCGGGCTCCGCCGCTGTTCCGGTCATGCCCGGAACGTAGCAAGCGGTGGGCCTAATGTCCGGTTATGTCGCCGGTGTCCTGCTCAGCACCAGCGCGGCGCGGGCCCGATGTTGGCGATGTAGTGCGCGGCACCCCAGGCCCAGGTGCCGTCGGTGAGCAGGTACCAGCGGTCGTTGTGGTGCACGTACTCGCCGCGCGCCTTGCAGAAGATGTGCACGACCTTGCCGTACGGCTCGCTCCGGATGACCTTGCTGCCCCGCGTCGGCGCGTCCCGCAGGAGCAGCCCGGACTTGGCGGTGACCCGCCCCTTGTAGATCGGCGGATTGTTGTTCGCGTCGTCGGCGGCGGCGCCGGGCGCGGCGGTGAGGACGGTCGCGGCGGCGAGGGCGCCGCCGGCCACGAGTATGGAGAGCCGGGTGGCGACGGAGGAGCGGGTACGAAGGGCCATGAGGCCTCCTCAGGGAGCGGAAGGGTGACATCGCGACCGGTGCAAAGGCCGCGATGTCACGCTATGAGCGACACAAGGGGCACGCAAACGGTCACAGAAGGTGAAATTCAAGCCCGTCGCCGGGGTCAGCCCTCGTCCCCCACGCCGCCCGAGGCGACATGCGGGAGTGTGAGCGTGGCCACCGCCCCGCCGGACTCGTCCGCATGGGAGAACACAAGCCGTGCGCCAAGCACTTCCGCCTGCCCCAGCGCGATGGTGAGCCCGAGCCCGTGCCCCTTGGTGGTCCCCTCCGTACGAAACCGCTGAGGCCCGTGCTCGATGAGGTAGGCGGGAAACCCGGGCCCGTGATCCCGAACGGTGATCACGGGCCCGTCCACGGTCAAGGACACCGGCGGAGCCCCGTGCTTGAGGGCGTTCCCGACCAGATTCCCGAGCACCCGCTCCAGGCGCCGCCCGTCGGTCTCCGCCACGATGTCCCGCACGACGCGCACCTCGACCTCGGCCCCGGAAGCCCGCACGACGCGTTCGGCCAGGGGAGCGAGGAGGACCGCGTCGAGGTCGACGCGTTCGTTGCGCGAGTCGAGGCGGGAGATCTCCAGGAGGTCCTCGGTGAGCGTGCGCAGCGTCGCCACCCGGTCCCGGACCAGCTCGGTGGGGCGGCCCGGCGGCAGCAGCTCGGCGGCGGCGTGCAGCCCGGTGAGCGGGGTGCGCAGCTCGTGCGCGACATCGGCGGTGAACCGCTGCTCGCTCAGGAGCTTGCCCTGCAGCGACGAGGCCATCGTGTCCAGGGCGCCGGCGACGGTGGCCACCTCGTCCTGGTGGCGGCCGTCGTCGTGGGTGCGGGGGTCGTTGACGCGCGCGTCCAGGTCGCCCGCGCTGATGCGGCGCGCGACCCGGGCCGTCTGGTGAAGGCGCCGGGTCACCCGCGTCACCGCGAACGCCCCGACGAGCAGCGTCGCCCCGATGGCGAGCACCGACGAGCCGACGATGGCCCGGTCCAGCCCGTCGATGGTGCGGGCGCCCTGGGCGTAGTCGACCTGTACGGCGATGGCCCGGCCGCCGTCCGCGGGGCCCGCCGCCCACACGGTGGGCCGATCGTCGTGGTCGCCGACCATCGTGCCGCGCTCCCCGCTCACCGCGAGGTCGCGCAGCCGCCGCGGCAGGCCGGGCGGGTCGATGCCCACTCCGGGGCCGAGCCGCCCGCCCGCCTCGTACTGCTTGGTGGCGTCGTCGAGCCGGGTCAGGGCGCGGTCGCGGGCCTGGCCGACGGTCTGGTTGGTCACCGCGACATGGACGAGCACGCCGAGCAGCGCCGCGAGCGCGCAGCACATCACGGCGATGAACACCGCGGCCTTCCAGGTCAGCGTCGCGGTCCAGGCGGGCAGCCGGAACGGAAGGCGGGGCGGGCGCGGCAGCCGGGGGCCGGGGGCGCGGGTCGCGGCGCGGGGCGTGGCGCGGGCCTCGTTGTGGGGCGTGGCCCCGGAGTCGGCGCTCACGGACCCTCACCCGGACGGTCGTCGGCGGTCGGCCCCGCCGTCGGCGTCGGGCCCGGCGTCTCACCGGGGCCGGGGCCCGCGCCCGGGTCGGCCTCGGTGAGGGCGGGCACCTGGCTGCGGGCGCCCTTGGGGCGGGGCGCGTCGGAGGAGCGCAGGATCTCGTCGCGGGTGGGCAGCATCGCGCGCTGGTGCCGGTCCCAGGACCAGGCCGTGCGGTACTCGTAGCCGGGGATGCCGGAGACCGCGCGCACCACCAGGTCACGCCCGGCAAGCTCCACGCCGAGCACCGCGTCGGAGGTGCCCATGATCTGGGTGAGGTGCCCCTTCTCCATCGCGTAGACGCGGACGGCGAGCTGCTCCTCGGGCATCCGGATGCCGACGACGAGGTCGTCCTTCCCGTCGCCGGTGAAGTCGCGGTAGTACGCCTTGAGGACCGGGCAGTCCTTGGGCTCGCTGCCGCAGTCCTTGAGGGCCTCGACGGTTTCCTTGTAGAGCCCGTCGGGCCCGCTGTAGACGTCCGGGTTCGCGGCCACCTCCGCCCGGACGATGGCGACGGGGTTCACCTTGTGCAGATCGCCGCCGGGCACCTTGACGCCCTCGACCTCCTCGGTGTCCGCCTCGCCGTAGTCACCGACCGGCGACGACGCGGGCGGCAGGTCGGGCCACAGCCGGGTGGGGCCGACGGCCGTCGGCGTGGCGCCCGCGCTCCGCAGGTCGCCGGGGTCGCCGCAGCCCGCCGCCAGTCCGGTCGCGGCCAGCGCGAGGGCGCCCGCGGCGAGCACGCGTCGGCGTGCGGGCCTCGGGCGGCTCGGCCTGCGGCTGCGGTTCAACTGGCACTCCTGCTCGCGGGGGCCGGGCGCGGGGCTTCGGCGCGGGGCCGGGGGTGCCCGGACGCGGCCTCACCGCACGAGGTCGGCGTAGAGAATGATGTTGTCGGTCCGGTGACCGTCCTTGATCGGGCCGCCGCAGGTCAGCAGGCGCAGCTCCGGGCGGTCGGTCGCCCCGTACACCTTATGGGTTGGAAAGTCTTCCTTGCCGACCTGCTGGATCGCACGCACCTTGAACGTCGCCGTGGTGCCGTCCGCCCGCGGCACCATGATCCGGTCACCGGCCCGCACCTTCGCGACGTTCCGCATGAGCGCAGGACCGTGCACCGTGTCGTAGTGCGCGACCACGACCGCAGCGCCCTTCTGGCCAGGGGTGACACCCCCCGTCCACCAGCCGGGCAGCTCCGCCTTCGAGGCCGGCGGCACCTGCAGCGCCCCGTCCTCGCCGATGCCGAGGTCGAGCATCCCCGTGGCGTCCACGCCCGCCGCCGGGATCCGCAGACCCGTCGGCCTCGACTCCGCCATCGGGGGCGGCGCCTGCTTGGCCCGCGTGGTCGTGACGTTCTTGACGGCCACATCGGGGGCGGGGTCGCCGGAGCCGCCGCCCTGCCCGCAGGCGATGAGGCCGACGCCGACGGCGGCGGTGAGGGCTGCCGCGGCGGCGATGCGGCCGACGGGAGTGGCGCGGCGCGGCGGGCGGGGGCGGTCCGTGGGGTGCGTGTGGTCCAGAGGGTCTGGGTGGCCTGCGAGGCGCGTGTGATCCGCGGGGCTCGGGTGGTCCCAAGTGTTCGGGTGGGCGTCCTGCTCGGCCTCGCCGGGATTGGGGGTGTGCACGGGGGCTCCTTGGGGGTGTGCCGGTCAGGCGTCCGTGCGCCCGCGGCGCATCATCGCGAAGCCGAGCCCCGCCGCGCCCGCGGCCGCCATGGCCCCGCCCGCCACGATGAACGCGGGATCCCCGGCGTCCCGCACCCCGGTGGCACCCGCCTTGACGCCGCCCTCGGGAACGCCGGCCACCCCGTCGTCGAGGCGGGCCGAGGTGGCCGCGGCGGGGGAGTGCGGGGCGGTGCCGGACGGCGACGCGGCGAAGGCGGCCGTGGCCGGGAGCAGCAGCGCGCCGCCGGCGAACGTGGCGACGGCGGCGGTGCGGAGGGCCGAGGTTCGGCGACGATTGCTCACGGTACGTTCCTTGCGCTCTGCTGCGGGCAGTGACAAGGACGACGCTAGGTGTCCGCCGTTGCGGCGGTTCGGCGACTGTGTAACAGGGGGCCATAGCTGTGCGAGCGGTGCCGTTACGGGACGGGCGGGGTCATGGCGTACGAACCCGCCCGGGGTGGCGAACACAGGGCGGATCGCCCCCGACTTCCGCGGAGCCCTGTCAGCTTCTTGCCGGAGCGGTGCCCGGGCTGCTCCCATGGTCATGGGGTGATGGGGCATGAGCGGACTGCGTGTCGTACCGGCCTGGAGGCACGGTCAGGAGCGGCTCTACGTATGCAGGCCGGACGGCGGCAACGTGGCCTGGTACGACAGGGACACCGCCCGCGTGAACCTGCTGAGCGCCGACCGCGAGGCCGACGTCCTCGACGCCCTCGGCCCGTTCCTGACGGGCAACGTCACGGTGGGGCCACCGCCCGTCCCCACCCCCGCTGAGCTGGCCAGGCTCACGCTCCACCCCGACGACGACCTCGCCCCGAACCGGCCCGGCGAGGCCCTGCGCGTCGACCTGGACCGCGACCCGCCGCCCGCGCGCAGGCTCCGGTCCGACCCCCGGCACCGGGCGCTCGCGGCGCAGACCGCGGTCGGCGACGCCCTCGACCGCCTGGACGCGGTCGGCTGGCACACCCTGCACTCGGTCGGCCTCCCCGGCGGCCGCCGCGTGGACCACCTCCTGATCGGCCCCGGCGGGCTGTTCTGCGTCCGGGCGTTACCGGCCCGCAGGCAGCGCGTGCGGGTGGCCGACCCGATGGTGGCCGTGGGGCGCGGCCAGGCGGGGCCGCTGCTGCGGGAACTGCGGGCGGACGCCGGGCGGGCGTCGTTCGCGCTGACGGCGGAGGTGCGGGCGGTGCTCGTGCCCGTGGGGGCGGTGGACGTGGAGGTCGCGGCGCCGCCCCGGGAGGTGCGGGTGCTCCGCGAGGAGGACCTGCCGGCGCTGGCCCGCACGGGCGGGGTCCTCAAGCCGGCGGACGTCGAGGCACTGCACGCGCTGGCCCGCGACCGGCGGACATGGAACCGGGTGTGAGGGGGCGCTGGGCGCCGGGCCGGGCGGGCTGAGCCGGACGGGGGTGCGGGAGCTGGGCCGTGGGCTGAGCCGGGCCGGGGCTCACCCCGGCGGCGGCAGCACCCCGCCCCGCTCCGGGTCCAACAGCGGCCCCAGCAGATCCCCGTACCGCTCCAGACGCCCCCCGACATCGGTCGCCAGGAACATCAGCAGCCCCGGATCCCGCCGCTCCCGGCACGCCTCCACCTCGTCCCAGGTCACCGGCGTGGACACGGTCGGCTCGGTCCGCGCGCGCAGGGTGTAGGGCGTCGCCGTGGTCTTCGCCGCGGCGTTCTGGCTGAAGTCGACGAACACCTTCCCCGGCCGCAGGGCGCGTGTCATCCGGTGCACCACGAGCCGCGGCAGCGCCTGCTCGGCGGCCACGGCAAGGCCCTTCGCGTACGCCGTGACGTCCCCGCTGGGCGTCGGCCGCAGCGGCGCGAGCACGTGCAGGCCCTTGCTGCCCGACGTCTTGACGCACACCGGGAACCCGTCGGCCACCAGCCGCTCCCGCAGCCACAGCGCCGCCTCGCAGGCCTCCACGACGCTCGCGGGCGGCCCCGGGTCGAGGTCGAGCACGAGCCGGTCGGCGAGCCCGGGCGCGTCCGTCCGCCACTGCGGCGTGTGGAACTCCGTGACCAGGTTCGCCGCCCACATCAGCGTCGCCAGGTCCTGCACGACGATCTGCCGCGAGACCCCGTCCGACCGCCGTACCTCGGCCGTCCGCACCCAGGTGGGCGTACCCGGCGGCACGTTCTTGGCGAAGAACCGCTGCCCGTCGGGCCCGTCCGGGAAGCGCAGGAAGGACACGGGCCGGTCGCGCAGATGGGGGAGCAGGGCCCACGCGGCGGTGGCGTAGTAGTGCAGCACCTCGCCCTTGGTGAAGCCGCTGTCCGCGTAGAGCACCTTGTCGAGATTGCTGAGCGCGAGCCTTCGCCCCTCCACCTCGGTGATGGGCGTCATACGATGAGAATCCCACGAAACCAGGACGAAAGCCCCTCCCTCCCCAGGTCTCCCCTTCCCCGAGCTGCCGAAAGGTGCTCCACATGCGGTCCATATGGAACGGCGCCATCTCCTTCGGCCTGGTCAGCATCCCGATCAAGCTCGTGAACGCCACGGAGAACCACTCGATCTCCTTCCGCCAGATCCACACGGAGGACGGCGGCCGCATCCGCTACCGCAAGGTGTGCGAGCTGGAGGACCGCGAGGTCACGAGCGCGGAGATCGGCAAGGGGTACGAGGACGCGGACGGCTCGATCATCCCGATCACGGAGGACGACCTGGCCGCCCTGCCGATCCCGACCGCGAAGACCATCGAGATCGTCGCCTTCGTCCCGGCCGACCGGATCGACCCCCTCCAGATGGACACGGCGTACTACCTGTCGGCCAACGGAGTCCCCGCCGCCAAGCCGTACACCCTCCTGCGCGAGGCGCTGAAGCGCAGCCGGAAGGTGGCCATCGCCAAGTTCGCCCTGCGCGGCCGCGAACGGCTCGGCATGCTGCGGGTCGTGGAGGACGTGATCGCGATGCACGGCCTGCTCTGGCCGGACGAGATCCGCGCCACCGACTCCGTCGCACCGGACACCGAGGTCAAGGTCCGCGACGCCGAACTGGACCTGGCCGACGCCCTGATGGACACCCTCGGCGAGGTGGACCTCGACACCCTGCACGACGACTACCGCACGGCCGTGGAGGAGATGATCGCCGCGAAGGTCGAGGGCGGCGGGACCTACACCCCGGCCCCGGCGGCCGAGCCGGGCGGCGGCAAGGTCATCGACCTGATGGCGGCGCTGGAGAACAGCGTGCGGGCGGCGCGGACGGCCCGCGGCGAGAAGTCCGGCGCGGACGGGGACCAGGAGCGGGAGGCCGAGGTGACGTCTTTGCGCTCGCGTACGACGAAGTCGGCGGCCGGGAAGACGTCTTCCACCCGGAAGTCGACCCCCGCCCGCAAGTCGTCCCCGGCGGCCCCCAAGCAGGTGGGCGGCAAGAAGTCGACGGCCAAGACCGCGTCGAAGGCCAAGGCGGCGGCCCCGAAGAAGAGCACGACGAAGAAGACGGCAGCGAACGCCCCCACGAAGTCCGCCACCAAGTCCACCGCCAAGTCCACGGCGAAGAAGACCGCGTCGAAGAAGTCGACGACACCGAAGAAGACGACGAAGCGGGCGTCGGCGTGACAGACGCCCGCGGCGAGCTCACCCGGACGTCCCGCAGACCGTCACCGTGAACAACCCCACCCCCTCCCGCCGACTGGCCACCGCACCGAACCCGGCGGCGCGCGCCCACCCCTCGGTCTCGACGACGTCCCGGCACTTCATCACCCACAACTGCCCGTCCCTGTTGGGCAGGACGTTGGCGATGAAGTCGAGCTGGGGATGGCGGGTCTGGGTGGTGAAGACGAGGGTGCCGCCCGGCGCGAGCAGCGCGCGAAGGCGCTCGATGGAGGCGCGGATGACGTCGTCGTCGAGCAGCAGCTCGTAGAGCCCGGACACCACGATGACGTCCGGAGGACCGGCGTCCGGCTCCTTGGGGTCGAGCGCGTCCCCGGTCTCGTACGAGATGTTGCTGATCCCGCGCTCCTGAGCGAGCCGCTCGCCCTGCCGCAGCCCGGCCACGGCGAGGTCCCGGCACACGACGCGCACCCGCCGGGGCCCGTGCGCGGCGGCCAGGTCCTGGAGGTAGCGCCCGGGCCCTGCGGCGACGTCGAGGACGAGGACTTCACGGTCGGGCCGCGCGGCGACCTGCTCCCGCAGCACGTCCTGAAGCAGCTCACGCCGGGAGCGGATGGCGCGCCACCCGACGGCGTTCAGGTACACGCGATCCACGAGACGCCCGAGTCCAAGAACGCCATGGGCACGATTCACGTACACGTAGTCGAGCATGGTGCCGCTGTCGAAGCCGTGCCGATAGCCGATCCGGACGCCCCGCGAGGACCGTCCGACGGTGCTCAACAGGCCCCGCATCACTGCCCACTTGAGGTCGCGCAGAGGTTTCGTCATGCCCGCAAGAGTCGTGCCGCGAACCGTCGACGGGCATCCGCAGTGGTACTCGGACCCGCCTGAGTACCCCCGCTCCCGACCCCCCTGACCTGGTGCCCACTTGCTAGGTTGCGAGTTGATCGCACGGCCGAACGGCCCAAGCACCGCAGGAGGTCCCCGTGTCAGGCTCCGACCCCAGGCTCGACTCGTCCGCCGAGATACGCGCGCGGATCGACACGAGCAAGCCGCACTCGGCGCGCTTCTGGAACTACTTCGTGGGCGGCAAGGACAACTACGAGAAGGACCGCGAACTGGGCGACCAGATCAAGGAGATCTTCCCGGGCCTGGTGGACGTGGCCCGCACCAGCCGCCACTTCCTCGGCCGTGCCGTCCGCCACCTGGCGGGCGAGCAGGGGATCCGCCAGTTCCTGGACGTCGGCACGGGCCTGCCGACCGCGGACAACACGCACGACGTGGCCCAGCGCGTCGCCCCCGACTCCCGCATCGTGTACGTGGACAACGACCCCCTGGTCCTGGCCCACGCCCGCGCGCTCCTGACGAGCACGCCGGAGGGCGTCACGTCGTACATCGACGCGAACATGTACGAGCCCGAGGCGATCCTGGCGGCCGCGGGCGAGACCCTGGACCTCTCCCAGCCCGTGGCCCTGATGATCCTGAACACCCTCGGCCACGTCTCCTCGTACGACGAGGCGCGCGACCTCGTGAACCGCCTGATGGCAGGACTCCCCTCGGGCAGCTACCTGGTGATCAGCGACTCGACGTCCACGAGCGAGGGCATGATCGCGGCGTCGGACGCGTACAACAAGAGCGGCGCGATCCCCTACTACGTCCGCAGCGTCGAGGAGATCACCGGCTTCTTCGACGGCCTCACCCTCACCGACCCCGGCGTGACCCAGGTCACCCACTGGCGCCCGGACCCCACCACGGACACCACGGTCGCAGCCGACGCCTACGCAGGCGTCGCCCGCAAGCCCTGACCCCCTCCCCACCCCGCCCGGGGCGCCCCGCAGGGCCCCGGGCGGAACTCCCCAGGTACCGCACCAAGCCCCCCGGACGCTGCACAAATACCCGTTCATGCCGACCCCCACGAAGCTGGTAGGGTTCTACCCGTCGCCGCCACACAGCGGCCGACACGCCCCCGTAGCTCAGGGGATAGAGCAACGGCCTCCGGAGCCGTGTGCGCAGGTTCGAATCCTGCCGGGGGCACTCGCCAGACCACACCTGAACGTTCAGGTGCGACCAGGGCGGATGCCGAAAGAAGAGGGCGGGAGTCAGTCTTACTGACTCCCGCCCTCTTCTTTGTGTCCTACCGTGCCCCTCTCGCCGCGTCGGCGGCTTCTCGCTTGCGGTCAGGCGCCGCATGCCTCATAGTATCGATGCGAGACGATACGGACCGTCTCGTTTCGTGGATTTCAGGGCTGGGGAGCTTCCCCGCGAGCCGGAGCGTAGGTGAGGACCACGACGCCGGTGTCGAGGGTTTCGGTGCGGAGGTGCTTCAGGCGGTGCTGGAAGCTGTCGGAGGCGAGGGTTCCGCCGCCGGCGATCACCGGGTGGACCCAGAAGTGGACCTCGTCGAGGAGGCCGTGCGTGAGGAGGGTCTTGGCCACGGGGCCGAAGCCGTACATGAGGATGTCGGCGCCCGGCTGCTCCTTGAGGGCGGCGATGGCCTCGACGGCGCCGTCCTGGGGGATGACGGTGGTGGGGCCCCAGTCGCCGCCCGTGAGGGTGGAGGAGACGACGTACTTGTCGATGCTGTTCATGCGGTCGGTGAACGCGTCGGCCCCGGCTCTCTTCGACCACGCCGGCTCGAAGTTCACATAGGTCTCACGCCCCATCAGCAGGGCGTCCGCGGCGAACAGCAGCTTGTTCGCGTACCGCTCGAGGTCGTCGCTCCAGTAGTCGAAGGACCACTGGTCGAGCTTCTCGATGTCGCCGTCGAGGGACACGTACGTGGAGTTGACGATTTTGCGCATGGCAGAGCACTTCCTTGGAGTGAGGGACGGCGATCGCGCCGCCGTGCAACTCAGCATCGGAGAACAGCGAATCGGCCAGCAAGGCCGGAAAGGACCACGCTCCGTTGAGCCTGGCTACACGAAGACGACTTGGCTGTACGAAGACGAGAGGAAGGATGAGAGGAAGGCATGCTGGAACGGCTTGAGTTGGAGGCGTTCCTGACGCTGGCGGAGGAACTGCACTTCGGCCGTACCGCGGCACGGCTCCATGTGACGACGAGCCGCATCAGCCAGACCATCAGGAAGCTGGAGCGCCGAGTCGGCGCGCAGCTGTTCGTGCGCAACAGCCGGAGTGTGACGCTGACCGAGGTGGGCGCGCGGCTGCGGGACGACCTGCTGCCCGCGTACGAGCAGATCGGTCTCGGGCTCGCGCAGGCGATCGCGAGCGGTCGGGGCGTGCGGATCGAGGGAGTCCTGCGGGTCGGCTGGTCCGGGCCGTGGTGCGGAAACCTCGTGGTGCGGGCCGCGGAGCTGTTCCGGGCCCGGCACCCAGGCTGCGAGGTCGAGATCCTGGAGGTCCAGCTCTGCGACCCCCTCGGCGGCATGCGGGCAGGCACCATCGACGTACAGGTGACGGAATTCCCCATCGACGAACCGGACATCACCACCGGGCGGCTGGTCTTCGCGGAGCCGCGGTCGCTGATGGTTCCCGGGAGTCATCCGTTCGCGCGCAGGAAGTCCGTCTCGCTCGAAGACCTCGCTGACGCCGCGCTGGTCACGCTCGCCGACGCCGACATCCCCCGCTACTGGATGGACCGTTACTACCCCCGCCGCACCCCCGCGGGTCGCCCGATCCCCCGGGGGCCCGCGACGAAGTACTGGTCGGAAGTCCTGCTCCACGTCGCCTCCGGTGTCGGTGTCAGCACCGTCGCCGCGCGCGGCGAGCAGTTCTACACCCGGCCGGGCATGGTGTTCGTGCCCTTCCACGACGCCTCGACGGTCGACTACGGCCTGATGTGGCCGACGGCGAGCAGGAAACCTCTGCTCCGTCCCTTCCTGGACGTCATCGACGAGCTCGAGCCGCCGATATGACGGCACGTCAGAGGAACGCCGCGGGCAGAGAGGCGCTACGGGCATGCAGATGCTTCAACGCCACGGCGAAGGAATGGCAGTCGAAGAGAGCCGAATGCTCCCTGCCCCCCGCCGCAGGCTCGGGGAGACCGAAGACCTGCCACAGACGGCCCACGTTGGAGGTCGCCGTCTCCGGGGCGACGGTGTTCAGCCAGGGGCGGACGTTGAGGAAACCGGCGGTCAGGAAGGAGCTCTTGATGGGCTCGCCGCGGGCTCGGGCCCAGGCGACGTTCTCGCCGAGGACGACCATGTCGTTGCCGTAGGAGAGCACGGACTGGCCCTGGCAGAAGGACAGGAAGTCGCCGAGGGCCTCGGCCGGTGGGAGGCCGTCCCGATCCACCGACTCCTGGTCGATGCCGGTGAGTTCGGTGAAGTACGGGGACAGGCGCGGGTTCATCACCGGGTGGACCAGGGCCTCGTACTCCTCGACGACGGAGAAGTCGTGGCGCAGGCGCAGGGCGCCGATCTGGACGATCTCGCGGTACTGGCCAGGTGCCGACCAGTCCTGCTCGAGTGCTTCCGGCCATGTCGTGAATTCCAGGTCGAATACAACGAAGGTTGACATGACGGCCTTTCCCTGTGGTCGGCCTCCCGCTGGCGTTGCGGAGCGTATCGCCCGGCCGGGCGGGCCTGGCGGATTCCCGTGTGGTGCGTGTGCTGCGTGGGGCGTCGCCAGCGGGCGTTCGTGTGTTCGGCAACACGGTGTCGTGCTCGGTGGGCGGGGGCCGGTGCGTCCGCCCTGGTCCGGACCTCGGCGGTCCGCTGCGGCTCCCCCGCAAGTGGCAGAAGTAGGCAAAACCCGGACGCGATGGCGGCTGTCGACCTACTCTCGAGTTGTGCCAGGCGCGTCCGGCCGTGTGCTTGTTGTTGACGACAACAAGGTCATCCGGCAACTGATCAGGGTCAATCTCGAGCTGGAGGGCTTCGAGGTCGTGACCGCGGCCGATGGTGCCGAGTGTCTGGATGTCGTCCATCAGGTGCGGCCCGATGTGGTGACGCTCGATGTGGTGATGCCGCGGCTCGACGGGCTTCGGACGGCGGCGCGGTTGCGGTCCGATCCTCGGACGCGGGGGCTTCCGCTGGTGGTCGTGAGTGCTTGTACGCAGTACGAGGTCGAGGCGGGGATCGAGGTCGGGGTCGACGCGTTCCTGGCGAAGCCGTTCGAACCGGCCGAGCTCCTCGGCATCGTCCGACAGCTGGTCGACCGGGGCCGGGGCCCCCGCGACTGGACCCCGGACCCCTCGGCGGTCCCGGGCTGCCCCTAGCCCACCGGGGCCTCGACGCGCCGCTCTGCCGATCTGGGGGGTGCCCCACCCCACGCATCAAGAGCCCCGTCGGCCTGGGGCCGTGCCGCTCCCCTCACATCAATGTGACCGTTGGCCTGGGCTGTGCCCACCCGTGCCGCCCCTGGCGGCCCAGCTGCCCACAGGGCAGGACGGCAGGACTCGCCCCACCTGACCGAAAGCCGAACGGGGAACCCCCACCGAACCGATCCCCGCCATCCGAACCGGAGGGGACGTGCCGGTATGTCCGCGCGCAGCTCGGCCCACCACGAGGGGCGTACACAAGACGTAGGCGACGCCACACACGCGAGCACGGACATACCGGCACGGCCCCGCACCCACGCACCGGACAGAGGGCGAAGAGACCGCACCCCCCACCGGACCGAGGGCGAAGAGGCCACGGCCACCCACCGGCCGGAGGGCGAAGGACCGCGGCAGAGGCGCCCCCGCCAGAAACCCCGGCGCACCCCACCCCCCACCTCCCATACCCTTGTCCCGTGACCCCGGCACAGCTCTCCCGTACCGTCCTGCGCGCCATGCGCCGCGCCGTGGACGCCGGGGAGCTCAGCGCCACCGTCCCGGACGACGCCCACGTGGAGCGGCCGAGGCCGGGCGGCACGGGGGACTACGCGACGAACCTGGCGCTGCGGATCGCAGGAGAGGCGGGCGCACCCCCGCGCCGCGTCGCCGAGCTGCTCTCCGCCCGCCTCACCGCGGAGCCCGGCATCGCCCACGCCGAGGCCACAGGACCGGGCTTCGTGAGCATCACCCTGGACCCCCACGGCACCCCCGCCCTAGTGGCGGAGATCCGCGAGCGGGGGGAGCACTACGGACACGTGGTCCCGGACACAGGCGCCATCGTCCAGCTCCACACCCCCCACGACCTGCGCGCCCTCGTCGTGGCCGACGCGGCACGAAGGATTCTGCGCTCGCAGGGCGCCCTCGTACGCGTGACGAGCGACGAGGCGCCGGACGAGCGGTGGGTGGAGGTCGCGGGGGTGCGCGTGGACGCGTACGGACGGCCTACGACACCCCTGACGACCCTCCGCCCAGTCCCTCCGACGCCCGGCGCCCCCGACCCCCTGGACCTGGGCCCCGACGCAGCCCGCTGGGCCCTCCTGCACCCCGCCCCCCACGACCGCCCCCACACGGGCCCCGAGCAGCACCTCGCCCAGCACGAGTCGAACCCCCTGTTCCGCATCCGGTACGCGTACGCACGCACCCGCGCGCTCACGCGCAACGCGGCCGACCTAGGCTTCACAGCGGCTCCCGGAGCGACCGACGCGTCCGCGCACGACCTCCTGGGAGCCCTGGGCGACCACCCCACCGTCCTGGCGACCGCAGCCCGCCGCCACGCCCCGGACCGCCTGACCCGGCACCTCGTCCGGACCGCCGACGCCTTCCTCGCGCAGGCCCACACGGTGCTGCCGCTCGGCGACGAGAAACCCTCGGCCGCCCACCGCTCCCGCCTGGCGCTCGCCGAGGCCGCGGGGACGGTGCTCGCAGGCGGCCTGTCCTTGCTCGGCATCAGCGCGCCCGAATACTTGTGAGACGAGAAGAGCCAGAAGAGCCATGAGCCGTTCCGCACACCCCGCAGGCCCCCGCCACGGAGACGTCCTGCCCGAGGGGCGCTCCGCAGCGAACACAGCCCCGCCCACCGACCTGAACGCCCTGGACCCGAAGGTCTGGTCCCGCACGGTCACCCGCGCCGAGGACGGCACGGTCACCGTCGGCGGGATCGAAGTGAAGCGGCTGGCCGAGGAGTTCGGCACGCCCGCGTACTTCCTCGACGAGGCCGACTTCCGCGCCCGCTGCCAGGCGTGGCGCGAAGCCTTCGGCCCGGACGCCGACGTCTTCTACGCGGGCAAGGCGTTCCTGTCGCGGGCGGTCGTGCGCTGGCTGCACGAGGAGGGCCTGAACCTCGACGTGTGCTCGGGCGGCGAGCTGACGACGGCGCTGGACGCGGGGATGCCGGCCGACCGGATCGCGTTCCACGGCAACAACAAGACGGTGGACGAGATCGAGCGCGCGGTCGCGGCGGGAGTGGGCCGCATCGTCCTCGACTCGTTCCAGGAGATCGTGCGGGTCGCGCACATCGCGGACCGGCTCGGCAAGCGCCAGCGGGTGCAGATCCGGGTGACGGTCGGCGTCGAGGCGCACACGCACGAGTTCATCGCGACCGCGCACGAGGACCAGAAGTTCGGCCTGGCGCTCGCCGGGGGACAGGCGGCGGAGGCCGTGCGGCGCGCGCTGAAGCTGGACGGCCTGGACGTCATCGGCATCCACAGCCACATCGGGTCGCAGATCTTCGACACGGCGGGCTTCGAGGTGGCCGCCCGCCGCGTGGTGTCGCTGCTCGCCGAGATCCGCGACGAGCACGGCGTCGAGCTGCCCGAGATCGACCTCGGCGGCGGCCTCGGCATCGCGTACACCTCGGACGACGACCCCCGCGAGCCGCACGAGATCGCCACGGCGCTGCGCGAGATCGTGACGCGCGAGTGCGCGGCGGCGAAGCTGCGCACGCCCCGCATCTCCGTCGAGCCGGGCCGCGCCATCGTCGGCCCCACGGCGTTCACGCTGTACGAGGTCGGCACCATCAAGCCGCTCGACGGACTGCGGACGTACGTCTCCGTCGACGGCGGCATGTCGGACAACATCCGTACGGCGCTGTACGACGCCGAGTACAGCGTCGCGCTCGTGTCGCGCTCGTCCGACGCCGAGCCGATGCTGGTACGAGTCGTGGGCAAGCACTGCGAGAGCGGCGACATCGTCGTGCGGGACGCGTTCCTGCCCGCCGACCTCGCGCCCGGCGACCTGATCGCCGTGCCCGCGACGGGCGCGTACTGCCGCTCGATGGCGAGCAACTACAACCACGCGCTGCGACCGCCGGTCGTGGCGGTGCACGAGGGCGCGGGGCGCCTCATCGTGCGCCGCGAGACGGAGGAGGACCTGCTCCGTCTCGACGTGGGGTGACACCACCCCGCTCGACATGGGGTCACACCACCCCGCTCGACGTGGGGTGACACCACCCCGAGAAGCTCCCGGTTCGTGAAATACGTGTCTCACGATCCGGACTATGGTCAGAAACACCGTACCGGTGGGTGAGACTGGTCCCACCGCAGTTGGAGAAGGAAACGAGGTCGGATGATGCGTACGCGTCCGCTGAAGGTGGCGCTGCTGGGCTGTGGGGTTGTCGGCTCAGAGGTGGCGCGCATCATGACGACGCACGCCGACGACCTCACAGCGAGGATCGGCGCCCCGGTCGAGCTGGCCGGGGTGGCCGTCCGCCGCCCCTCCAAGGTGCGCGCGGGCATCGACCCGGAGCTGGTGACGACGGACGCGACGGCGCTGGTCAAACGAGGCGACATCGACGTGGTCGTCGAGGTCATCGGCGGCATCGAGCCCGCCCGGACGCTCATCACGACCGCGTTCGAGCACGGCGCCTCCGTGGTCTCCGCGAACAAGGCGCTGATCGCCCAGGACGGCGCGGCCCTGCACGCGGCGGCCGAGCAGCACGGCCGCGACCTGTACTACGAGGCGGCGGTCGCGGGCGCGATCCCGCTGATCAGGCCGCTGCGCGAGTCGCTGGCCGGCGACAAGGTCAACCGCGTGCTCGGCATCGTGAACGGCACCACGAACTTCATCCTCGACAAGATGGACTCGACGGGCGCCGGCTATCAGGAGGCCCTGGACGAGGCCACCGCCCTCGGGTACGCCGAGGCCGACCCGACCGCCGACGTCGAGGGCTTCGACGCCGCCGCCAAGGCCGCGATCCTCGCCGGCATCGCCTTCCACACCCGGGTCCGGCTCGACGACGTCTACCGCGAGGGCATGGCCGAGGTCACCGCAGCCGACTTCGCCTCCGCCAAGCGCATGGGCTGCACCATCAAGCTCCTCGCCATCTGCGAGCGGGCCGCCGACGGCGGCTCCGTGACCGCGCGCGTGCACCCCGCGATGATTCCGCTCAGCCACCCGCTGGCGAGCGTCCGCGAGGCCTACAACGCCGTCTTCGTGGAGGCCGAGGCCGCCGGCCAGCTGATGTTCTACGGTCCCGGCGCGGGCGGCGCGCCCACCGCGTCCGCCGTCCTCGGCGACCTGGTCGCGGTCTGCCGCAACAAGCTCGGCGAGGCCACCGGACCCGGCGACTCCGCGTACACGCAACTGCCCGTGAGCCCCATGGGCGAGGTCGTCACGCGGTACCACATCAGCCTCGACGTGGCCGACAAGCCGGGCGTTCTCGCCCAGGTCGCGACGGTCTTCGCCGAGCACGGCGTATCGATCGATACGGTCCGTCAGACGGGCAAGGACGGCGAGGCGTCCCTCGTCGTCGTCACCCACCGCGCGCCCGACGCCGCCCTCAGCGGCACCGTCGAGGCGCTGCGCCGACTCGACACCGTGCGCGGTGTCGCCAGCATCATGCGGGTTGAAGGGGAGTAAGCAGCAATGACCCACCAGTGGCGCGGAATCATCGAGGAGTACCGGGACCGCCTCCCGGTCTCCGCCACCACGCCGGTCGTGACGCTCCGCGAGGGCGGTACGCCGCTCGTGCCCGCAGCGGTGCTCTCCGAGCGCACGGGCTGCGAGGTCCACCTCAAGGTCGAGGGTGCCAACCCCACGGGGTCCTTCAAGGACCGCGGCATGACCATGGCCATCACCAAGGCCAAGGAGGAGGGCGCGCAGGCCGTCATCTGCGCCTCCACCGGCAACACGTCGGCCTCGGCCGCCGCCTACGCCGTCCGCGCGGGCATGGTCTGCGCCGTCCTGGTGCCGCAGGGCAAGATCGCCCTCGGCAAGATGGGCCAGGCGCTCGTCTACGGCTCGAAGATCCTCCAGGTCGACGGGAACTTCGACGACTGCCTGAACCTCGCGCGCGGGCTCTCCGAGAACTACCCGGTGGCGCTGGTCAATTCGGTCAACCCGTTCCGCATCGAGGGCCAGAAGACGGCGTCCTTCGAGATCGTCGACGCCCTCGGCGACGCGCCCGACATCCACGTCCTGCCGGTCGGCAACGCGGGCAACATCACGGCCTACTGGAAGGGCTATCGGGAGTACGCCGCCGACTCGGTGTCGACGCGCACCCCGCGCATGTGGGGCTTCCAGGCCTCCGGCTCCGCGCCGATCGTGCGCGGCGAGGTCGTCAAGGACCCCTCGACGATCGCCACCGCGATCCGCATCGGCAACCCGGCCTCGTGGCAGCACGCGCTCGCCGCGCGCGACGAGTCGGGCGGCTTCATCGACGAGGTGACGGACCGTGAGATCCTGCGCGCCTACAAGCTGTTGGCGTCCCAGGAGGGTGTCTTCGTCGAGCCCGCGTCCGCCGCGTCCGTCGCCGGTCTGCTGAAGGCGGCCGAGCAGGGCAAGGTGGACAAGGGTCAGCGCATCGTGTGTACGGTGACGGGCAACGGCCTCAAGGACCCGGACTGGGCCGTCGCGGGCGCCCCGCAGCCGGTCACGGTGCCGGTCGACGCGGCCGCCGCGGCGGAGCGCCTGGGCCTGGCGTAACGCCCAAACCTCTCAACTCCCCACAGGGGGTGCACAGGGGGCTCGCGACACGCATCGTGCGCCTCCTGTGCGCCCTATGTCGCCGCAGAACCTTCCTTCGATAGGCTGTAGCCAACCCACCCCGCATATGCCGCCGCATATGCCGTGGTGCCGTCCGCAGAGACGGCTCCCGGGTGCTGCCGTCCCATGCCGGACGTGTGCTGGTCCAGGCGGCAAGTCCTCCACAAAACAGAGCTCAAGGAGAGTCAACGAGCGATGGCCGGTCCCGCGTTCCGCGCCGCCGCCGTCAGGGTGCGCGTGCCTGCCACCAGCGCAAACCTCGGCCCGGGCTTCGACGCCCTGGGCCTGGCGCTGGGGCTCTACGACGACGTGGTGGTCCGCGTCGCCGACTCCGGCCTGGGCGTCGACATCGCGGGAGAGGGCAGCGAGACGCTGCCCCGCGACGAGTCGCACCTGCTCGTGCGGTCCCTGCGGACCGCCTTCGACCTGCTCGGCGGACAGCCGCGCGGCCTGGAGATCGTCTGCGCCAACCGCATCCCGCACGGCCGCGGCCTCGGCTCCTCCTCCGCCGCCATCTGCGCCGGCATCGTCGCCGCCCGCGCGGTGACCATAGGCGGCGACAGCAAGCTCGACGACGCCGCGCTCCTGGAGCTCGCCACCGAGATCGAGGGCCACCCCGACAACGTCGCCGCCTGCCTGCTCGGCGGCTTCACGCTGTCCTGGATGGACGGCTCCGCGGCCCGCGCGATCAGGATGGATCCCGCCGATTCCATCGTTCCGGTGGTTTTCGTCCCCGGAAAGCCCGTGCTCACCGAAACCGCCCGCGGACTGCTTCCGCGCACCGTCCCGCACGTGGACGCGGCCGCCAACGCGGGCCGGGCCGCCCTGCTCGTCGAGGCCCTGACCAGGCGCCCCGAGCTGCTGCTGCCCGCCACCGAGGACCGCCTGCACCAGGAGTACCGCGCCCCGGCCATGCCCGAGAGCGCCGCCCTGGTGGAGCGCCTGCGCGCCGACGGCGTGCCCGCGGTGATCTCCGGCGCGGGACCCACGGTCCTCGCGCTGGCCGAGGACAGTGCGGCCGACAAGGTCGCACGACTGGCGGGGGAGGGCTGGGCGGCGAACCGCCTGGCGCTCGACGCCACCGGAGCGAGCGTGCTGCCGCTTGCGCCCTGACACGGTGACAGCGGCAAACCCGCGGAGTCCGGATTTGGAGAGGGGGAATGTTTGTTGGATCCGGTAGTGTTAACCTCAAGTCTGCACCCGACCCCACCATGGCGAGGTGCTTTGTGTCCCCGTCCGGGACATCCATCCTTCCGGGAGCCTCCCAAACTGCTCTGTGCCCCGCACTGAGCGGTGCCGAGCACGCTCCGGAACCGGCGTGACCGAGCCGAGTGACCACCGCACCTCAGTGGCCCGGCATCGGGAATCGCCACATCTGTGAACTCTTCCGCCGCGTTGGCGGACAACCGCCCCGGCACGGTCCGCACACCAGGGACCGCCGGACAGCACAACCGGTCGCCGAGCCAGACAGGCCGACGTCCGCTCCAGGGAAGGACCCTTCGTGAGCGACACCACCGATCTGATGGGCGTGACTGCCGACACGCCCGCCACGGACGCCTCCGCGGCGCCTGCCACCGGTGCTTCGGCCGGACGGCGGCGCCGCGGCACCGGCCTCGAGGGCATGGTGCTGGCCGAACTGCAGCAGGTCGCATCGGGCCTCGGAATCAAGGGCACCGCGCGGATGCGCAAGAGCCAGCTGATCGAGGTCATCAAGGAGGCGCAGGCCGCAGGCGGAGCCCCGGCGAAGAGCGCCCCGGCCGCAGCGTCTGCTGGGGACGCCGAGACCAAGCCGAAGCGCCGCGCCACCTCCAGGGCGCGCACCGGCGACGCCGCCGAGAAGGCCGCCGCGACCAAGGCCGCCAAGTCCGATGAGGCCGCCGCGGCCCCGGCCGAGCAGCCGAAGGCCGCCCAGCAGCAGATCGACATCCCCGGCCAGCCCGCGAGCGAGGACAAGTCCTCCGGCGCCCGCGGCCGTCGTCGTGTCACCGCCGAGGCCGGTAGCCCCGAGACCGTGACCGCCGAGGCCAAGGCCCAGGCGGAGCCGAAGGCCGAGGCCCGCACGGAGCAGTCCGAGGCCAAGGGCGACAAGGGCGAGTCCGACGGCGGCGAGGGCCGCCAGGGCCGCCGCGACCGCCAGGGCCGCGGCCGGGACCGCGACCGCCGCGGCAACAAGGGCGACGACCAGCAGGGCGGCGGCAACCGCAAGGAGCAGGGCGGCCGCCAGGACCGGCAGGACCGCCAGGAGCGCAAGGACCGCGACAACGGCCCGCAGGACGACGGTTTCGACGACGACGGCGGTGGCCGTCGCGGTCGCCGCGGCCGTTACCGCGACCGCCGTGGCCGTCGCGGCCGCGAGGACTTCGCGGGCGAGCCGCAGGTGTCCGAGGACGACGTCCTGATCCCCGTCGCGGGCATCCTGGACATCCTCGACAACTACGCCTTCATCCGTACGTCGGGCTACCTCCCCGGCCCGAACGACGTGTACGTCTCGCTGGCCCAGGTCCGCAAGAACGGCCTGCGCAAGGGCGACCACGTCACGGGTGCGGTGCGCCAGCCCAAGGACGGCGAGCGCCGCGAGAAGTTCAACGCGCTCGTCCGCCTCGACTCGGTGAACGGCATGGCGCCCGAATCCGGGCGCGGGCGGCCGGAGTTCAACAAGCTGACGCCTCTTTACCCGCAGGACCGGCTCCGCCTGGAGACCGACCCGGGCGTCCTGACGACCCGCATCATCGACCTCGTCGCGCCCATCGGCAAGGGTCAGCGCGGCCTGATCGTGGCCCCGCCGAAGACCGGCAAGACCATGATCATGCAGGCGATCGCCAACGCGATCACGCACAACAACCCCGAGTGCCACCTGATGGTCGTCCTGGTCGACGAGCGTCCGGAAGAGGTCACCGACATGCAGCGGTCGGTCAAGGGCGAGGTCATCTCCTCGACCTTCGACCGTCCGGCCGAGGACCACACCACGGTCGCCGAGCTGGCCATCGAGCGCGCCAAGCGCCTCGTCGAGCTGGGTCACGACGTGGTCGTGCTGCTCGACTCGATCACGCGTCTGGGCCGTGCGTACAACCTCGCCGCCCCGGCCTCCGGCCGCATCCTGTCCGGTGGTGTCGACTCGACGGCCCTCTACCCGCCCAAGCGCTTCTTCGGTGCCGCGCGCAACATCGAGGACGGCGGCTCGCTGACCATCCTCGCCACGGCGCTCGTGGACACCGGCTCGCGCATGGACGAGGTGATCTTCGAGGAGTTCAAGGGCACCGGCAACGCCGAGCTCAAGCTCGACCGCAAGCTCGCCGACAAGCGCATCTTCCCGGCGGTGGACGTCGACGCGTCCGGCACCCGTAAGGAAGAGATCCTGCTCGGCAGCGACGAGCTCGCCATCACCTGGAAGCTGCGCCGCGTGCTGCACGCGCTCGACCAGCAGCAGGCGATCGAGCTGCTCCTGGACAAGATGAAGCAGACGAAGTCGAACGCCGAGTTCCTGCTCCAGATCCAGAAGACGACGCCTGCCCCCGGCAACGGCAACGACTGAGAAGTCGTAGGCGTCAAGGACTGACCGGAAGGGGCCGGTCCCGTCATGCGACGGGACCGGCCCCTTCCGCATGCGGTGACAGGAGGGCCGGCCTGTGCGGCCTGTGTGCCGGATCCCGTCGAGAGACCTTGCCCACACGGATAAGAGTTTCTTACGGTCACTGGCGGTAGCGCTGCCGCTCACGAAACCGCAGGTGGGGGGCCAAAAGTACTAGATGAGGGGCACGCTGCGTGACGGTTGGACCCCAGGGCGCACACAGGGTGCTATGCAACCCTTCTTTCGGTTTTCACGTCTGACAATTGACGAAAAGCCAATGCCTGGCCCTGAAAGCAGGGGGTACCCGACCGACGAGGACTGAGGAGCGCATGACCGACGAGAGCAGCCCCGCCGACGCGAAGCCGAAGCACCGCGGCAAGGGCGGCCGGCGACGCAAGCCGCGCAGCAAGCGCAAGAAGGCGCTCGTCATCACGGCGTGGTCCGCCGCGGCCGTGGTCGTCCTCGGGGGTACCGGCCTCGGCTACGTGTACTTCAAGCTCAACGGCAACATCAAGGGCGTCGACATCAACGCCGCGCTCGGCACCGACCGCCCCGAGAACATCGACAACGGCTCCCAGGACATCCTCGTCCTCGGCTCCGACTCGCGCTCCGGCAAGAACGCCAAGTACGGCAAGGACGAGGGCGCGGCCCGCTCCGACACCGCGATGATCGTGCACGTCTACAAGGGCCACAAGAAGGCCAGCGTGGTCTCCATACCCCGCGACACCCTCATCACCCGGCCCGAGTGCGCGGTCAAGGACGGCGACGGCAAGGTCGACCCGGGCGGTCAGCGCCAGATGTTCAACACGGCGTACGAGGTCGGCGGCCCGGCCTGCGCCGTGAAGACGGTCGAGAAGATGTCCGGCATCCGCATGGACCACTACGTCGAGGTCGACTTCACGGGCTTCAAGAAGCTCATCGACACCCTCGGCGGCGTGGACATCACCACCAAGCAGCCGATCAAGGACAAGGACAGCCACCTCGACCTGCCGGCGGGCTCCCACACCCTGGACGGCGAGCAGGCCCTCGGCCTGGTCCGCACCCGGCACGGCGTCGGCGACGGCAGCGACCTCGGCCGCATCCAGCTCCAGCAGGCCTTCATCAAGGCCCTGATGAACCAGGTCAAGGACATCAACCTCTTCGGCAACCCGAAGAAGCTCTACGACCTCGCGGACTCCGCCACCAGCGCCATCACCACCGACTCCGAGCTGGACACGGTCAAGGACCTCGCGGGCTTCGCCAACGGCCTCAAGGGCATCGGCTCGGGCGACATGAAGATGGTCACGCTGCCCATCCAGTACGACCCGGCCGACCGCAACCGCGTCCTCCCCCTGGAGGAGGCCGGCCGGCAGGTCTGGGACGCCCTCAAGGCGGACAAGCCCATCCCCAAGTCCGCCACCGACAAGTCCGCGGGCGACAAGGGCAGCGCCGGCAAGGTCGTCACCAGCGACTGACCCCCACGGGGCACCCCCTCATACCCCTCCGGGGTCGGTCCGGGAATACTTCCGGACCGACCCCGGTTTGGGCAGATGCGGCCAGTCCTGGCAGACTGGTACGTCGGCCCCGGTTCACGCATCCGCATCCCGCGCCTGCGACCCGGTGCCCTCCCGAAACTAGGAGACACCTTGAAGCGCGACATCCACCCCGAGTACGTCGAGACGCAGGTCAGCTGTACCTGTGGCGCGTCGTTCACCACCCGCAGCACGATCTCCGGCGGCAGCATCCGCGCCGAGGTCTGCTCCGAGTGCCACCCGTTCTACACGGGCAAGCAGAAGATCCTCGACACCGGTGGCCGTGTGGCCCGCTTCGAGGCCCGCTTCGGCAAGGCTGCCGGCTCCGCCAAGAAGTAGCGAGCCACCTGCGCCGGTCTTCGGCCGTCCTCACCAGGGGGCGGCCGGGACCGGCGTTTGCCGTCCCGCAGCCCCTTCACGCAGAAACCAGGAGCCCCCGATGTTCGAGGCGGTCGAGGATTTGGTCGGCGAGCACGCCGACCTGGAGAAGAAGCTCGCCGACCCTTCGGTCCACGCCGATCAGGCCAACGCTCGCAAGCTGAACAAGCGCTATGCCGAGCTGACCCCGATCGTCTCGACGTACCGCACCTGGAAGCAGCTCGGTGACGACATCGAGACCGCGCGCGAGTTCGCCGCCGACGACCCGGACTTCGCGGCCGAGGTCAAGGAGCTGGACAAGGAGCGCGACGAGGTCACCGAGAAGCTGCGGCTGCTGCTCGTGCCGCGCGACCCCAGCGACGACAAGGACGTCATCCTGGAGGTCAAGGCGGGCGCGGGCGGCGACGAGTCGGCGCTGTTCGCCGGCGACCTGCTGCGCATGTACCTGCGGTACGCCGAGCGCGTCGGCTGGAAGACCGAGATCATCGACGCCACCGAGTCCGAGCTGGGCGGCTACAAGGACGTCCAGGTCGCCGTGAAGACCAAGGGCGGCCAGGGCGCCACCGAGCCCGGCCAGGGCGTCTGGGCGCGGCTGAAGTACGAGGGCGGGGTGCACCGCGTGCAGCGCGTGCCCTCGACCGAGTCGCAGGGCCGCATCCACACCTCCGCGGCCGGTGTGCTCGTCACGCCCGAGGCCGAGGAGGTCGACGTGGAGATCCACGCGAACGACCTCCGCATCGACGTCTACCGCTCCTCCGGGCCCGGCGGGCAGTCCGTCAACACCACCGACTCCGCCGTGCGCATCACGCACATCCCCACCGGTGTCGTCGCCTCCTGCCAGAACGAGAAGAGCCAGCTGCAGAACAAGGAGCAGGCGATGCGTATCCTGCGCTCCAGGCTTCTCGCCGCGGCGCAGGAGGAGGCGGAGAAGGAAGCGGCGGACGCCCGTCGCAGCCAGGTCCGCACCGTCGACCGCTCCGAGAAGATCCGTACGTACAACTTCCCGGAAAACCGCATCTCCGACCACCGCGTGGGCTTCAAGGCGTACAACTTGGACCAGGTGCTCGACGGCGATCTCGACGCCGTCATCCAGGCCTGCGTCGACGCGGACTCCGCCGCGAAGCTCGCCGCCGCGTAAGCCCACCCTTCGACGAACCGCCCCCGGAGGACCAGCGTGAACCTGCTGCTCGCGGAAGTGGCCCAGGCCACCCAGCGGCTGGCCGACGCCGGCGTGCCCTCGCCGCGCAACGACGCGGAGGAGCTCGCCGCCTTCGTGCACGGCGTGAAGCGGGGCGAGCTGCACTCCGTCAAGGACGCGGACTTCGACGCCCGCTACTGGGAGACCATCGCGCGCCGCGAGGCCCGCGAGCCGCTCCAGCACATCACCGGGCGCGCCTTCTTCCGCTACCTGGAGCTCCAGGTCGGGCCCGGCGTCTTCGTGCCCCGCCCCGAGACCGAGTCGGTCGTCGGCTGGGCCATAGACGCCGTCCGCGCGATGGACGTCGTCGAGCCGCTGATCGTCGACCTGTGCACCGGCTCGGGGGCCATCGCCCTCGCCATGGCGCAGGAGGTCCCGCGCTCGCGCGTGCACGCCGTGGAGCTGTCCTCGGACGCGCTGCCGTGGACCCGCAAGAACGTCGAGGGCTCCAGGGTCGACCTCCGTCAGGGCGACGCGCGCGACGCGTTCCCCGATCTCGACGGCCAGGTCGACCTGGTCATCTCCAACCCCCCGTACATCCCGTTGACGGAATGGGAGTACGTTGCGCCGGAGGCCCGGGACTACGATCCCGAACTCGCCCTGTTCTCCGGCGAGGACGGCCTCGACCTGATCCGCGGCATCGAGCGCACCGCGCACCGGCTGCTGCGGCCCGGCGGGGTCGTCGTGGTGGAGCACGCGGACACCCAGGGCGGCCAAGTGCCGTGGATCTTCACGGAGGAGCGGGGCTGGGCGGACGCCGCCGACCACCCCGACCTGAACAACCGGCCGCGGTTCGCGACCGCCCGCAAGGCGATGCCGTGACCACCGCGGCGACGCAGAAGACGATGCACGTGATGTACGCCGACGAGACGTACGTGTACGAGGAGGCCAGCTGATGGCACGGCGATACGACACCAACGACGCGACCGACCGTACGACCGGTCTGCGCGAGGCCGCGTCCGCCGTCCGCCGTGGCGAACTGGTCGTGCTGCCCACGGACACCGTGTACGGCATCGGCGCCGACGCCTTCAGCCCCGAGGCGGTCGCCGACCTCCTCGACGCCAAGGGCCGCGGCCGCTCCATGCCGACGCCCGTCCTCATCGGCTCCCCGAACACCCTGCACGGCCTCGTCACGGACTTCTCCGAGTCCGCCTGGGAGCTCGTCGACGCCTTCTGGCCGGGGGCCCTGACCCTCGTCGCCCGGCAGCAGCCCTCCCTGCAGTGGGACCTCGGCGACACCCGCGGCACCGTCGCCATCCGCATGCCCCTGCACCCCGTCGCCATCGAGCTGCTCACCGACGTCGGCCCGATGGCCGTGTCCTCCGCCAACCTCACCGGGCACCCGGCGCCGGAGGACTGCGACGCCGCCCAGGAGATGCTCGGCGACTCCATCTCCGTCTACCTCGACGGCGGGCCCACGCCCGGCATCGTGCCCTCCTCCATCGTGGACGTGACCGGCAAGGTGCCCGTCCTGCTTCGGGCCGGCGCGCTCGACGCGGACGAGCTGCGCAAGGTCGTACCCGACCTCGAGGTGGCCAATTGAGGGCCCCTGAGCCGGGGCGTGGCATAGCGGGGCGCGGCGAGCCCACCGAGCACTCGGTGTCCTTCGGTTCCCTCGGAGCCGCGGGCACACCCGGCAGCTTCCGCATCCTCCACGTCAGCACCGGCAACGTCTGCCGCTCGCCCATCACCGAGCGGCTGACCCGGCATGCCCTCACCGACCGGCTCGGTGACCCGCTCACCGGGGGGCTCGTCGTCGAGAGCGCCGGGACCTGGGGGCACGAGGGGGCGCCCATGGAGACCAACGCCGAGGCCGTCCTCGCGGACTTCGGCGCGGACGCGTCCGGGTTCGTGGGGCGGGAGCTGCTCGACGACCACGTCATCCGGGCCGACCTCGTCCTCACCGCCACCCGGGACCATCGGGCGCAGGTCATCTCCATGGGGCACTCCGCCGGGCTTCGCACCTTCACCCTGAAGGAGTTCACCCGGCTCGTGCGGGCCATAGATCCCGCCACGCTGCCCGACCCCGACGGCACCGACGGCATCGTCGAGCGCGCCCGCGCCCTCGTCCGTGCCGCCGCCGCCCTCCGCGGCTGGCTCCTCGCCCCCTCCGCCGAGGCCGACGAGGTCTACGACCCCTACGGCGCCCCCCTCCCCTTCTTCCGCTCCGTCGGCGGCGAGATCCAGCAGGCCCTCGAGCCCGTGGTGACGGCGCTGACGGGGGTGCCGGCGGCGCGGGCGTAGTGCCCTCGCGGGGGCGCCCCGGTCCCGCCCCTTCTCCGAAACCGGGGGCTGCGCCCCCTGGACCCCCCTGATCGCCGCTCCGCGGCTCGTCCTCAATCGCCGGACGGGCTGGAGTGGTGCGGGTGGAGGTCCCGGGCGGGTGGGGCGGACCCCCGCCGGATCGGCGCTTCGCGGTTGGTCCTGAAGCGCTGGACGGGCTGGAGTGGTGCGGGTGGAGGTCCCGGGCGGGCGGGACGGACCCCCGCCCAATCGGCGCTTCGCGGTTCGTCCTGAAGCGCCGGACGGGCTGGAGAGGTGCGGGTGGAGGTCCCGGGCGGGCGGGACGGACCCCCGCCGGATCGGCGCTTCGCGGTTCGTCCTCATGCGCCGGACGGGCTGAAATATCCCCGGGGCGGGCTGGGAATGTGCGGGTAGTTTTCAGCCCCTCCGGCGTTTGAGGAGCGGGGTCTGGGGCGGAGCCCCAGGATCGGGAAGGGGCGGGGTTGGGGACCCCGCGGTAGCGTCCGCCGCGCAGCACCCCCACCCCCGGCCTACATTGGAAGGATGACGACGGCCGACGCGGGACCCGCCGCCGCTGCGGCGGCGTATGCGGGGCTGCGGCGGCAGGACCCGGAGCTGGCCGACGTGGTGCTCGGCGAGCTGGAGCGCCAGTCGAGCAGCCTGCAACTGATCGCGGCGGAGAACTTCACGTCGGAGGCCGTCCTGACGGCCCTGGGCTCACCGCTGGCGAACAAGTACGCGGAGGGCTACCCGGGAGCCCGCCACCACGGCGGCTGCGAGCTGGTGGACGTGGCGGAGCGCATCGCCACGGACCGCGCGAAGGCCCTGTTCGGCGCCGACCACGCGAACGTACAGCCGCACTCGGGCTCCGCGGCCGTCCTCGCGGCCTACGCGGCCCTGCTGCGCCCGGGCGACACGGTCCTGGCGATGGGCCTGCCGTACGGCGGCCACCTGACCCACGGCTCGCCCGCGAACTTCTCGGGGCGCTGGTTCGACTTCGTGGGGTACGGGCTCGACCCGGAGACGGGGCTGATCGACTACGAGGAAGTGCGGGCGCTGGCGCGCAGGCACCGGCCGAAGGCCATCGTGTGCGGCTCGATCGCCTACCCGCGGCACATCGACTACGCGGCGTTCCGCGCGGTGGCGGACGACGTGGGCGCCCATCTGATCGCCGACGCGGCCCACCCCGTGGGCCTGGTGGCGGGCGGCGCGGCGCCGAACCCGGTGCCGTACGCGGACGTGGTGTGCGCGACGACGCACAAGGTCCTGCGCGGCCCGCGCGGCGGCATGATCCTGTGCCGGGGGGAGCTCGCGGAGCGGGTGGACCGGGCGGTGTTCCCGTTCACGCAGGGCGGCGCCCAGATGCACACGATCGCCGCCAAGGCGGTCGCGTTCGGCGAGGCGGCGACACCGGCCTTCACGGCGTACGCGCATCAAGTCGTGGCGAACGCAAAGGTGTTGGCGCAGGCGCTCGCGGGGGAGGGGTTCGACATCAGCACCGGCGGCACGGACACGCACCTGATTCTGGCCGACCCGGCTCCGCAGGGGGTGACGGCGGCGGTGGCGCGCGGCCGTCTCGCCGCGGCCGGCCTGGTCCTGGACACCTGCGCGCTACCGCACGGCGACGGCCGGGGGCTGCGGCTCGGGACGGCGGCCGTCACCACACAGGGCATGGGCGAGGGTGAAATGGCAAGAATCGCCGCGCTGTTCGCGGGCGCGGTCCGTGAGGAGGCCAAAGTCAGGGACGCGGTGCGGGAAATGGCAGGCCGATTTCCGCCGTATCCGAGTGCGGACAGAGGGCGATCGGCACCCGCGTAGCGGACTTGTGCAACGATCGTCGCTACCCAGACGTCCCCAACCTTATGCGCGCGAAGCTAGGGTGTGGTGCTGAGATGGCCAGCGATACCTGTGGGGAAGCCCGTGCGTGAATATCTGCTGACGCTCTGCATCACGGCCGCGGTGACCTACCTGCTGACCGGCCCGGTGCGGAAGTTCGCGATCGTGGCCGGCGCCATGCCGGAGATCCGCGCGCGCGACGTGCACCGGGAGCCGACGCCCCGGCTCGGCGGAATCGCGATGTTCTTCGGGCTGTGCGCGGGGCTTCTGGTCGCCGACCACCTGCCGAACCTCAATGAGGTCTTCACGAAGTCGAACGAGCCGCGCGCGCTGCTCTCCGGCGCCGCGCTGATCTGGCTCATCGGGGTCCTCGACGACAAGTTCGAGATCGACGCGCTGATCAAGCTCGGCGGCCAGATGATCGCCGCGGGCGTCATGGTCATGCAGGGCCTGACGATCCTCTGGCTGCCCATCCCGGGCGCCGGGACGGTCTCCCTGACCCAGTGGCAGGGCACGCTCCTCACGGTCGCCCTGGTGGTCATCACGATCAACGCGGTGAACTTCGTGGACGGCCTGGACGGCCTGGCGGCGGGCATGGTGTGCATCGCGGCCGCGGCGTTCTTCATGTACGCGTACCGCATCTGGTACGGGTACGGCATCGAGGCCGCCGCCCCCGCCACGCTCTTCGCGGCCATCCTGATGGGCATGTGCCTGGGCTTCCTGCCGCACAACATGCATCCGGCCAGGATCTTCATGGGCGACTCGGGGTCGATGCTCATCGGCCTCGTCCTCGCCGCGGGCGCCATCTCCATCACCGGGCAGGTCGACCCGGACGCGATGAAGCTGAACCTGGGCGGCACCCGGGACGCCACGCACGCGATGCTCCCGGTCTTCATCCCGCTGCTCATGCCGCTGACGATCATCGCGATCCCGTTCGCGGACCTGGTGCTCGCCATCGTGCGCCGCACCTGGAAGGGCCAGTCGCCGTTCGCCGCCGACCGCGGCCATCTGCACCACCGCCTCCTGGAGGTCGGTCACTCGCACAGCCGAGCCGTCCTGATCATGTACTTCTGGTCGGCCCTCATCGCCTTCGGCACCGTCGCCTACTCGGTGCACTCCACGAGCATGTGGATCCTGCTCCTGATCGTCTTCCTCAGCGCGGTCGGCCTCGCCCTGCTCCTGCTGCCCCGCTTCACCCCGCACACCCCCGGCTGGGCGGAGAGCTTCGTGCCGCCGCGGTACCGGCGCAGGCGGGCGGAGCTGGCGGCGCGTGCGGCCGCCGACGAGGCCGCGTACGGGACGCAGGGGGCCGCTGTGGCCGCCGGTGCCGGTGGGGCCGCCGGGGCCGCGGAGACGGCCGGGGAGGGCGCGGGGGTGTCCGGTGGGGCCGACGCGGCCACCGGCGACGACGGGGCGTCCCGTCGGCCGGTCGGCGCGGGCGTCAACGGCGCGACCGCCCTCGGCACCCGCCCGCGCTTCCTGGACCGGCGCAAGGCCGGTTCGTCGCGTTGACGCGACCGCCAAAGCGTCCCATTAGCAGACAGATCGCCCGCTCGCGTGCACAGACGCGCGGATTACTTCTCATGTGTGACGGCGGGCACACCTGACAGGTAAAGACCTCATCAAATAGTTTGTGATACCGTTCACGAAACCCGGCGACAGAGCCGAAGGACCGTAGTGCGACGGTCTCTTGGCCCGAGGACCCCACTCGGACCGGGTCTACGCTCGTCCATGACGACACCCTGCCCCCATCTGTAAGCGGAGTTGCCGCCATGCCGTCTCAAGACACCCGGAATCTCCTGCAGTGCGCCGTGCCCACGGCTGCCGTCGGCGCGATCATCGCCGTCGTCAGCGGCGTGGTCTCGGGCGGCAAGGGAGCAATCGGCGCTGTCGTCGGCACCACGGTGGTCGTCGCCTTCATGGGACTCGGTGTGTACGTCCTCCAGCGGACGGCAAAATCGCTTCCGCAGTTGTTCCAGGCGATGGGCATGATGCTCTACGTCGCCCAGTTGCTGCTGCTTCTCATCTTCATGGGTCTGTTCAAGGACACCACCTTGTTCAACCCGAAGGTCTTCGCGCTCGCTCTCGCCGTCTCGACCGTCGTGTGGATGGCGTCACAGGCCCGCGCGCACATGAAGGCCAAGATCTTCTACGTCGACCCGGAACCCGAACCTTCCTCCGCCAACTCTTCCGAGAAGAGCGAAAAGGCGGAGAAGTCGGGGTCCACGACGTGAGTGGTAGGGCCGGGATAAATGCTCGTTCGAGATCCTGCTATCGTCCGGTGCCAACTGCGGCACTGCAGGCGCGGGCATCTGAGCTGACGCCTGCACCATCGCGAGGCTCGATGCCTGTTCGCCGCTCACACTTCCGAATCACCAGTCCGGTGCCGACCCGCGGCTGCGCGCCGCGCCGACACGACAACGAGGTTGCCGTACCTATGCGTCACGCCGAAGGAGCCCGCGGTGAGTGCTGACCAAACTGAGCTCGCCTTCAACTGGAGCTGTCGGATCATGTCCGACAACGGCTGTGGCTTCCCGGCTCCGGGCCTGCACTCGTTCCTCTTCAAGCCGATCTTCACGGTCGGCGGGTTCGAGTTCAACAAGGTGATGCTGCTCGCCCTGATCTCGACCGCGCTCGTGGTGACCTTCTTCTACGCCGCGTTCGGCAAGGCGAAGATGGTCCCGGGCAAGGTCCAGATGATCGGCGAGGCCGGCTACGACTTCGTACGCCGCGGGATCGTGTACGAGACCATGGGCAAGAAGGACGGCGAGAAGTACGTCCCCCTGATGGTCTCGCTGTTCTTCTTCATCTGGATCATGAACATCTGGTCGGTGATCCCGCTGGCCCAGTTCCCGGTGTCGTCGGTCATCGCCTACCCGTTCGTCCTCGCGGGCATCGTGTACTTCGTCTGGGTCCCCCTGACGTTCAAGCGCCACGGTTTCGTCGGCGGCTGGAAGAACATCACCGGCTACGACAACTCGCTGGGCCCGATCAAGTGGCTCGTCGCCTTCATCGAGTTCTTCTCGAACCTGCTCGTGCGCCCCTTCACGCACGCGGTGCGACTCTTCGCCAACATGTTCGCCGGTCACCTGATGCTGGTGATGTTCACCGTCGCCTCCTGGTACCTGCTGAACAGCTGGCTGATCCCGGCCGCCGGTGTCTCCTTCGTGATGACCATCGCGATGATCGGCTTCGAACTCTTCGTGCAGGCCGTCCAGGCGTACGTCTTCGTGCTCCTCGCCTGCTCCTACATCCAGGGCGCTCTCGCCGAGCACCACTGAGCACCCTCCCCGCAACCCCCTAAGCGCCCGGTGGCCAACCCCCACCGGTCCAAGAAAGAGAAGGAAGTAACGGCATGTCCGCGACTCTCGAGCTCGCCGCCCTCCAGGGTGACATCAAGGCCCTCGGCTCCATCGGCTACGGCCTCGCGGCCATCGGCCCCGGCATCGGTGTCGGCATCGTCTTCGGCAAGGGCACCGAGGCGCTCGCCCGTCAGCCCGAAGCTGCCGGTCTCATCCGTGCCAACCAGATCCTCGGTTTCGCCTTCTGTGAGGCGCTCGCCCTCATCGGCATCGTCATGCCGTTCGTCTACGGCTCCTGATCGCCGCAGACGAATAGTCCCGTTCGACGAAAGGCACTGATGTGATCGCCAACCTGGTTCAGCTGGCGGCCGAGGAAGAGCAGAACCCGCTCATTCCTCCGGGCCCCGAGCTGCTTGTCGGCGCCATCGCCTTCGCCATCGTTTTCTTCTTCTTCTGGAAGAAGCTCATCCCGAACATCAACAAGGTTCTGGACGAGCGCCGGGAGGCGATCGAAGGCGGTATCGAGAAGGCCGAGGCCGCTCAGACCGAGGCCCAGAGCGTCCTCGAGCAGTACAAGGCTCAGCTCGCCGAGGCCCGCCACGAGGCCGCGCGGCTGCGCCAGGAGGCGCAGGAGCAGGGCGCCCAGCTCATCGCCGAGATGCGGGCCGAGGGCCAGCGGCAGCGCGAGGAGATCGTCGCCGCCGGTCACAGCCAGATCGCGGCCGACCGCAAGGCCGCCGCGCAGGCGCTGCGCCAGGACGTGGGCCAGCTGGCCACTGAACTGGCCGGCAAGCTCGTCGGCGAGTCCCTCGAGGAGCACGCCCGGCAGAGCCGCACCATCGACCGCTTCCTCGACGACCTCGACGCGAAGGCAGAGGCAACTCGATGACGGCCCAGTCAGCGCACGGAGCCAGCCGCGAGGCCCTGGCCGCCGCGCGCGAGCGTCTCGACGCGCTGACCGACAACACCTCGGTCGACGCGAAGCAGCTCGCGGACGAGCTGGCCGCGGTCACCGCGATGCTCGACCGCGAGGTCTCGCTGCGCCGGGTCCTCACCGACCCCGCGCAGTCCGGAGAGGCCAAGGCGGAGCTGGCCGGGCGCCTGCTCGGCGGCAAGGTCGGCGGCGAGACCGCCGACCTGGTGGCCGGCATGGTGCGCTCCCGCTGGTCGCAGTCGCGCGACCTGGTGGACGGCCTCGAGGAGCTGACCGACCTCGCCGACCTGACCGCCGCGCAGAAGTCGGGCGCGCTGGACAGCGTCGAGGACGAGCTCTTCCGGTTCGGCCGGATCGTCTCCTCCAGCACCGAGCTGCGGTCGGCGCTCACCGATCGGGCCGCGAACGCCACCGCCAAGAGCGGCCTCGTGCGTGGTCTGCTCGACGGCCGGGCGGACGTCGTCACGGAGCGTCTGGTCGAGCGTCTTGTGACCGCGCCCCGTGGACGTAGCCTGGAAGAGGGCCTCGAGTCCCTCTCCAAGCTGGCCGCGGACCGCCGGCAGCGCATGGTCGCCGTCGTCACCTCCGCTGTTCCGCTGTCGGACCAGCAGAAGCAGCGGCTCGGCGCGGCGCTCGCGAAGATCTACGGGCGCCAGATGCACCTGAACCTCGACGTGGACCCGACGGTCCTCGGCGGGATCCGGGTGCAGGTGGGCGACGAGGTCATCAACGGCTCCATCGCGGACCGCATCGAGGACGCGCACCGCCGTATGGCGGGCCAGTAACTCAACAAGCAAGATCGACGGCCCTGGTTGGGCCGTGCACAGGATGCAAAGTTTCTGGGGGGAGCCCCCAGATCCCCCAAAGAAACTTCGGGCCCAACAAGGAGAGCAGGGAACCCAGATGGCGGAGCTCACGATCCGGCCGGAGGAGATCCGGGACGCGCTGGAGAACTTTGTCCAGGCGTACAAGCCGGACGCGGCCTCGCGCGAGGAGGTCGGTACGGTCACCCTGGCCGGCGATGGCATCGCGAAGGTCGAGGGCCTGCCCTCGGCCATGGCCAACGAACTGCTGAAGTTCGAGGACGGGACCCTTGGTCTCGCGCTGAACCTGGAAGAGCGCGAGATCGGTTCGATCATCCTCGGTGAGTTCAGCGGCATCGAGGAGGGTCAGTCGGTGCAGCGCACCGGCGAGGTCCTTTCGGTCGCGGTGGGCGAGGGCTACCTCGGCCGCGTCGTCGACCCGCTCGGCAACCCGATCGACGGCCTCGGCGAGATCGAGACGTCCGGCCGCCGCGCCCTTGAACTGCAGGCCCCCACGGTCATGCAGCGCAAGTCGGTGCACGAGCCGATGGAGACCGGCTACAAGGCCGTCGACGCGATGACCCCGATCGGCCGCGGTCAGCGTCAGCTGATCATCGGTGACCGCCAGACCGGCAAGACCGCCCTGGCCGTCGACACGATCATCAACCAGCGCGACAACTGGCGCTCCGGTGACGTGAACAAGCAGGTCCGCTGCATCTACGTCGCCATCGGTCAGAAGGGCTCCACCATCGCCTCCGTGCGCGGTGCCCTGGAAGAGGCCGGCGCCCTGGAGTACACGACCATCGTCGCCGCCCCGGCGTCCGACCCGGCCGGCTTCAAGTACCTGGCGCCGTACACCGGCTCGGCCATCGGCCAGCACTGGATGTACGAGGGCAAGCACGTCCTCATCGTCTTCGACGACCTGTCGAAGCAGGCCGACGCCTACCGCGCCGTGTCCCTGCTGCTCCGCCGCCCGCCGGGGCGCGAGGCCTACCCGGGTGACGTCTTCTACCTGCACTCCCGTCTGCTCGAGCGCTGCGCGAAGCTCTCGGACGAGATGGGCAAGGGCTCGATGACCGGTCTGCCGATCGTCGAGACCAAGGCGAACGACGTCTCGGCGTTCATCCCGACCAACGTCATCTCCATCACCGACGGCCAGTGCTTCCTGGAGTCGGACCTGTTCAACGCCGGTCAGCGCCCCGCGCTGAACGTCGGTATCTCCGTCTCCCGAGTCGGTGGTTCCGCGCAGCACAAGGCGATCCGTCAGGTCTCAGGACGTCTGCGTGTGGACCTCGCCCAGTTCCGTGAGCTGGAGGCGTTCGCCGCCTTCGGTTCCGACCTGGACGCCGCGTCCAAGGCGCAGCTGGAGCGTGGCCAGCGCATGGTCGAGCTGCTCAAGCAGCCGCAGTACCAGCCGATGGCGACCGAGGACCAGGTCATCTCCGTCTGGGCCGGCACCACCGGCAAGATGGACGACGTACCGGTCAACGACATCCGGCGCTTCGAGCGTGAGCTGCTCGACTACCTGCACCGCAAGGAGCAGGGCCTGATGACCTCCATCAAGGAGGGCGCCAAGATGTCGGACGACACGATCACGGCCATCGGTGACGCCGTCGCGGAGTTCAAGAAGCAGTTCGAGACCTCGGACGGGAAGCTTCTCGGCGAGGACGTTCCTGCCGCTGCCGGCAAGTGACGACGGAAGGGACCTGACTCATGGGAGCCCAGCTCCGGGTCTACAAGCGTCGCATCAAATCCGTCACCGCGACCAAGAAGATCACCAAGGCGATGGAGATGATCGCCGCCTCGCGCGTCGTCAAGGCGCAGCGCAAGGTGGCGGCCTCCACGCCGTACGCGACCGAGCTGACGCGCGCGGTCACGGCGGTGGGCACCGGTTCGAACACCAAGCACCCGCTGACGACCGAGCCGGAGACGTCGACGCGTGCCGCGGTGCTGCTCCTCACGAGCGACCGCGGTCTCGCCGGCGCCTTCAACTCCAACGCCATCAAGGCCGCGGAGCAGCTGACCGCGCGCCTTGAGGCCGCGGGCAAGGAGGTCGACGTCTACGTCGTCGGCCGCCGCGGTGTGGCCCACTACAACTTCCGCGAGCGCAAGATCGCGAAGCAGTGGACCGGCTTCACCGACCAGCCCGAGTACGCGGACGCCAAGGCGGTCGCGGGTCCGCTGATCGAGGCGATCGAGACGGAGACGGCGGAGGGCGGCGTGGACGAGCTCCACATCGTCTACACCGAGTTCGTGTCGATGATGACGCAGACGGCGGTCGACGGCCGCCTGCTGCCCCTCAGCCTCGACGAGGTGGCCGAGGAGTCGACGGCGAAGGACGAGATCCTGCCGCTGTTCGACTTCGAGCCGTCGGCGGAGGACGTCCTCGACGCCCTGCTGCCGCGCTACGTCGAGAGCCGCATCTACAACGCGCTGCTGCAGTCGGCTGCCTCCAAGCACGCCGCCACGCGCCGCGCGATGAAGTCGGCCACCGATAACGCCGGAGACTTGATCAACAACCTCTCCCGGCTTGCCAACGCGGCCCGCCAGGCCGAAATCACCCAGGAAATCAGCGAGATCGTCGGCGGCACCGCAGCCCTGTCCGACGCGACCGCGGGGAGTGACAAGTAATGACGACCACTGTTGAGACGGCCGTTGCCACGGGCCGCGTCGCCCGGGTCATCGGCCCGGTCGTCGACGTGGAGTTCCCCGTCGACGCGATGCCGGAGATCTACAACGCCCTGCACGTCCAGGTCGACGACCCGTCGACCGAGGGCGCGAAGAAGACGCTGACCCTCGAGGTCGCCCAGCACCTGGGCGACGGCGTGGTCCGCGCGATCTCGATGCAGCCCACCGACGGCCTGGTCCGCCAGGCCCCGGTGACCGACACGGGCGCGGGCATCTCCGTCCCGGTCGGCGACGTCACCAAGGGCCGGGTGTTCAACACCCTCGGTGAGGTCCTGAACGACGACGCGTCCACGGTCGCCGAGGCCGAGCGCTGGACGATCCACCGCAAGGCCCCGGCCTTCGACCAGCTCGAGTCCAAGACCGAGATGTTCGAGACCGGCCTGAAGGTCGTCGACCTTCTCACCCCGTACGTCAAGGGTGGAAAGATCGGTCTGTTCGGTGGTGCCGGTGTCGGCAAGACCGTGCTGATCCAGGAAATGATCGTCCGTGTGGCCAAGCTGCACGACGGTGTCTCCGTCTTCGCCGGTGTCGGCGAGCGCACCCGTGAGGGCAACGACCTCATGGTCGAGATGGAGGAAGCCGGCGTTCTGGACAAGACCGCGCTGGTCTTCGGCCAGATGGACGAGCCGCCGGGCACGCGTCTGCGCGTGGCCCTGGCCGGTCTGACCATGGCGGAGTACTTCCGCGATGTGCAGAAGCAGGACGTGCTGTTCTTCATCGACAACATCTTCCGCTTCACCCAGGCCGGTTCCGAGGTCTCGACCCTGCTCGGCCGCATGCCCTCCGCGGTGGGCTACCAGCCGAACCTGGCCGACGAGATGGGCCTCCTCCAGGAGCGCATCACCTCGACCCGTGGTCACTCGATCACCTCGATGCAGGCGATCTACGTCCCCGCGGACGACCTGACCGACCCGGCCCCGGCCACCACCTTCGCCCACCTCGACGCGACGACGGTGCTCTCCCGTCCGATCTCCGAGAAGGGCATCTACCCGGCCGTGGACCCACTGGACTCCACGTCCCGCATCCTGGACCCGCGCTACATCGCGCAGGACCACTACGACGCCGCCATGCGCGTCAAGGGAATCCTGCAGAAGTACAAGGACCTCCAGGACATCATCGCGATCCTCGGTATCGACGAGCTCGGCGAAGAGGACAAGCTCGTCGTGTCCCGTGCCCGTCGTGTGGAGCGCTTCCTCTCCCAGAACACCCACGCCGCCAAGCAGTTCACCGGCGTGGACGGTTCGGACGTGTCCCTCGACGAGTCGATCGCGGCCTTCAACGCGATCTGCGACGGCGAGTACGACCACTTCCCGGAGCAGGCGTTCTTCATGTGCGGTGGTCTCGAGGACCTGAAGAAGAACGCCAAGGAGCTCGGCGTCTCCTGAGCCAAGCAGCTCATCGGGAGAGGGGCGGGTACACCCCGCGACACGGGGTCGTGTCCGCCCTTCTCCCTACGCCCACTAGAATTTGACCCAACACCCGGCTGAACCGCCGGGTGGTGACCCGAGGAGCCACCCTTGGCTGCTGAGCTGCATGTCGAGCTGGTCGCCGCGGACCGCAGTGTCTGGTCCGGCGAGGCCACCCTGGTCGTCGCGCGCACCACGTCCGGCGACATCGGCGTCATGCCCGGTCACCAGCCGCTGCTCGGTGTGCTGGAGTCGGGCCCGGTGACCATTCGTACGAGCGACGGCGGGACGGTCGTCGCCGCGGTGCACGGCGGATTCATCTCGTTCGCCGACAACAAGCTGTCGCTGCTCGCCGAGATCGCCGAGCTCTCCGACGAGATCGACGTCCAGCGTGCGGAGCGGGCGTTCGAGCGTGCCAAGTCGGAGGCCGACGCCTCCGCCGAGCGGCGCGCCGACGTTCGACTTCGTGCGGTGGCGGCGCGCTGACCCCCGGCGCGCGGCGTAACGTGACTCAGCCGCGGCCAGGACCGGAGCCTTCCGGACCTGGTCGCGGCTGAGGCGATGCGGGTGCGGTTCCGGGTGCGGTTGTTTGGTCCGTTTCGAGAAGTCGTGTTGAGGCGAGGAGGTCGGTGCCGATGATCCTCGTTCTGCTCGTGTGCGGACTTGTGTTGATCGCGCTGGTGTTGCTGGGGCTCTTCGTCTTCGGACTGCGCCGCCGGCTGATCCAGCGCTCCGGCGGCACCTTCGACTGCAGCCTGCGCTGGCACGCCCCGGAGCCCGAGGAGTCCGCCGGAGTCTCCGGCAAGGGCTGGGGCTACGGCGTCGCCCGCTACAACGGCGACCGGGTCGAGTGGTTCCGCGTCTTCTCCTACGCCCCCCGGCCGCGCCGCATCCTGGAGCGCTCGGCGATCGAGGTGGTCGACCGGCGTGCCCCGGACGGCGAGGAGGAGCTCGCGCTGCTTTCGGACGCGGTCGTTCTGGGGTGTGTGCACCGTGGGGTGCGGCTTGAGCTGGCCATGAGTGAGGATGCGCTGACCGGGTTCTTGGCCTGGCTGGAGGCTGCGCCTCCTGGCCAGCGGGTGAACGTCGCCTGACGGCGTTGTCTCGCGTTCTCTGTCTGCGGGTTTGTGGGGGCTGGTCGCGCAGTTCCCCGCGCCCCTTCGGGGCGCTCGCATGAAGAAGCCGGGCTGACGGGGGGCGTTCCCGTCAACCCGGCTTCGTCGTGTGGGCCTGTTACTTCAGGCCGTCATTGATCGCTGTCACCAGTTCGCCGTTCGCGGTGTCGCCGCTGAACTCCCAGAAGAAGGCGCCGCCGAGGCCCTGCTCCTTCGCCCAGGCCATCTTGGCGCGGATCGTCGCCGGGGTGTCGTACGACCACCAGTTGTTGCCGCAGTGGGCGTAGGCCGTGCCCGCGACCGTGCCGTTGGACGGGCAGGAGTTCTTGAGGATCTTGTAGTCCTCGATGCCCGCCTCGTAGGTGCCCGGCGCGGCCGCGGTGGCCGTGCCTCCTGGCTCCTTCTGGGTGACGCCGGTCCAGCCCCGGCCGTAGAAGCCGATGCCGAGCAGGAGCTTCTTGGCCGGTACGCCCTTGGCCTTCAGCTTGTTGATCGCCGCCGCGGAGTTGAAGCCGCCCTTCGGGATGCCCGGGTAGTCGGTCAGCGGCGAGTGCGGGGCCGTCGGACCCTTGGCGTCCCAGGCGCCGAAGAAGTCGTACGTCATCACGTTGTACCAGTCGGTGTACTGCGCGGCGCCGCCGTAGTCAGCGGCGTCGATCTTGCCGCCGGGGGAGGCGTCGGCGGTGATGGCGGCGGTGACGAGGTTGTTCGCGCCGAACTTGGTCCGGAACGCCTGCATCATCGTCTTCATCACGGCCGGGCCGCTGCTGTCACAGCTGAGGCCGCACGCGTTCGGGTACTCCCAGTCCAGGTCGATGCCGTCGAACACATCGGCCCAGCGCGGGTCCTCGACCAGCTTGTAGCAGGAGTCCGCGAACGCCTCCGGGTTCTTCATGGCGTCGGTGAAGCCGCCGGACCAGGTCCAGCCGCCGAACGACCAGAGGACCTTGATGTGCGGGTACTTGGCCTTCAGCTTGCGCAGCTGGTTGAAGTTGCCGCGCAGCGGCTGGTCCCAGGTGTCGGCGACGCCGTCGACGGACTGGTCGGCGGTGTACGCCTTGTCGTAGTCGGCGTAGGCGTCACCGATGGTGCACTTGCCGCCCTGGACGTTGCCGAACGCGTAGTTGATGTGCGTGATCTTCTCGGCGGAGCCGGAGGACACGATGTTCTTCACGTGGTAGTTGCGCTGGTAGACGCCCCAGTTGGTGAAGTACCCGAGCTTCACCTTGTCCCCGGGGTCGGGGTCCGGGCCGCCGCCCGTGGTGCGCACCTTCACCGAGCCGCTGGCGGGTCCGGTCTGGTCCGCGGTGTCGCGGGCCTGGACGCTGTACGAGTAGTCGGTGCCCTTGGTGAGCCCGGAGTCCGCGTACGAGGTGCCGGTCACCGTCGCGACCTTCGCGCCGTCGCGCAGCACGTCGTAGTTCTTGACGCCCTTGTCGTCGGTCGCGGCCTTCCAGTCCAGCTTCACCGAGGTGTCGGTGATGCCGGATGCGGTCGGGGTGCCGGGGGCGGAGGGCGGGTTGTCACCGGGCTGGCCGCCGCCGTCGCAGCTCTCGCCGTTCAGCGTGCAGTTGGACGGGGAGCCGGATCCGGAGCCGTTGAAGCCGAAGGAGACGGTCGCGCCGGGGGCCAGGGAGCCGTTCCAGCCGAGGTTCTTCGCGGTCCACTTGTTGCCCGAGTTGGTGACCGTCGCGTCCCACGCCGACGTCACCCTGGTGCCGGCCGGGAAGTCCCACTCCACGGTCCAGGAGCTGAGGGCGGTGGTGCCGGTGTTCTTGATGGTCCACTTGCCCTCGAAGCCGGAGCCCCAGTCCTGGGTCTTGGCGTACGTGGCGGTGGCCCCGGCGGCCGCCTTCGGCGCGGCCTGCGCGGTCTTCGGCGCCGTGGTCGGGGCCGCCTCGGCGGAGCCGCCGAGCGCGACGAGGGTGGCGAAGGGGAGCAGGAGGGTGGTGAGCCCGGCTGTCAGCCGATGTCTTGACCTGTGTCTGACGCGCAAGGGGTGCTCCTCGGTCGAGTTCCGGGGGTGGGGGTGAATCCCTGCGACGCCCGTGAGCACGCTGTGTCTGTCCTGTGCCTGTCATGTGCCCACCGCAGTGCCGCGAGAATAGAAAGGTCTGGACCAACGGTCAAGGGTTCTGGCCCCTGGGCCCTGAGCAGTGAAGTGCCTCGGCGTGGGGCGCCGTTGATCGCCCTTCGGGCTCGTCCTCAAACGCCGGACGGGCTATTTCCTAGACCCCGAGTTCCTGGGCCAGCACCGCTGCCTGCACCCTGCTGCGCAGTTCCAACTTGCCCAGGAGGCGGCTCACATGGGTCTTCACCGTCGCTTCCGCCATGTCCAGGCGGCCGGCGATCTCCGCGTTGGAGAGGCCCTCGCCGAGGCAGGAGAGGACCTCGCGTTCGCGGCGGGTGAGGGTGTCGAGGACCGCCGGATCCACCGTGCTGCCCTGGCGCGGGGTGCGCCGCGGCGTGGCGAACTCGGCGATCAGGCGGCGGGTGACCGCGGGGGCGATCAGGCCCTCGCCGCGGGCCACCGTGCGCACCGCCTCCAGGAGGTCCCTGGCCTCCGTGTTCTTCAGGAGGAAGCCGGACGCGCCCGCGCGCAACGCCCCGAAGACGTACTCGTCGAGGTCGAACGTGGTCAGGACGAGCACGTCCGCCAGCTGTTCGGCCACCACCTGGCGGGTCGCGGAGACGCCGTCGAGCCGGGGCATCTGCACGTCCATGAGGACCAGGTCGGGCCGCAGCTCCCGGGCCAGGGCCACCGCCTGCTCGCCGTCCGCGGCCTCGCCGACCACCTCCATGTCGGGCGCGCTGCGGAGGATCAGGACCAGGCCCGCCCGCACGGCGGACTGGTCCTCGGCGACGAGCACGCGGATCATTCGGGGACTCCTTGGTCTTTGGGGTCGATGGGCAGGCGGGCCTCGACCCGCCACACCTTGGCGCCGGGCACGTCCGGATGCGCCTCGGGGCCGGACTCGAAGGTCCCGCCGAGCAGTGCGGCCCGCTCCTCCATGCCGACGAGACCGGCGCCGGAGCCGGGCGCGCGCGGCCCCTTGACCTCGCCGAACGGGCTGGTCACCCGCACGCGGAGCCCGTCGCGCTCCCGGACGAGGGCCACGGTGACCTGGCCGGGCGCGGCGTGCTTGAGGGCGTTGGTGAGGGACTCCTGGACGATGCGGTACGCGGCCAGCTCGACCGGCGCGGGCAGGGGCGCGTCGTCCGGGGTGCGGGCGTCGTCGAGGCGGACGTCCAGGCCGTTGGTGCGGGCGTTCTCGGCGAGGGCGCCGAGGCCGTCCAGGGTGGGGGCGGCGGCCGGTTCCAGGTCGCCGCTGGAGTCGCGCAGGATGCCGATGAGGCGGCGCATTTCGGCCAGGCCCTCCACGCTGTTCTCCCGGATGACGGTGAGCGCGTCCTTGGTGGTGCGCGGGTCGTCCAGGGACAGCGCGGCCGTGGAGTGGATGGCGATGGCCGACAGGTGGTTGGCGACCATGTCGTGCAGCTCGCGGGCCATCCGCGCGCGCTCGGCGGTGACGGCCTGCGCGCGGTCCTTCTCGGCGAGCAGCGCGGTCTGCTCGGCGCGCAGCCTGGCCAGGTCGGCGGCCTCGCGGTGGTTGCGGACCAGGACGCCCGTGGTGGCGGGTGCGAACGACACGAGCGCGGTCACTGCGCCCACGAGGATCGCGTCCGCCTGCTGGAACCAGGCCAGGAAGCCGACGGTCACCGCGACTGTGATCAGGCCCGTCGTCACCGGGATGCGGCGGGCCTGGGCGGGCGTGCCGTACACCACGGCCGCGTACACGATGTCCGTGAACATCACGACCGTCGCCAGATTCCCGGTCGTGAACTGGTCGGCGATGAGCGCGAGGGTGCCCACGGCGAGCGCGAACTGCGGAGCCGTGCGGCGCATGAGCACCAGGCCGGACATGACGAACAGCGGCAGGAGCGACCAGTGCGGGCCGAGCGCGCGGCTCTGCATGGTGATGCCGAGCGCGTACAGGCCGAGACCGCTGACCAGGCTGACCACACAGATGCGGACGTCGACGACGTCCGGGCGGCGGGGGAGCGACAGCGGCATGACTCCATCCAACACGGCCCGGCGCGCCCTGGCCTCCCTATGCCGGGTGAAGCCCCGGTACATCGAAGGATGCAGCCGCGATTCGTCACTCGCGACGACGATCGGCCCCGTCACCGGCGGGAGCCTGGAGAGGTGAGCACGAGGACCAGGGCCCGCGGGGCCGGTGTCAGGAGGAACGAGCCGTGATCGTCACATTGATCATCATCTGCGAGGTCGGCTTCTGGGTGATCCTCGCCGCCGGTCTCGGCGCCCGCTATCTGCTGAAGATGCCGCGCCTCGGCCTCGCGATCCTGCTCTGCGAGCCGCTGCTCGAACTGCTCCTGCTCGTCGTCACGGCCATCGACCTGAAGAACGGCGCCGACCCGAGCTGGAAGCACGGCCTGGCCGCCGTCTACATCGGCTACACCGTCGGCCACGGCCACCGCACCGTGAAGTGGCTCGACGGCCACGCCGCGCACCGCTTCAACGGCACCCCGGTGCCGCGCCCGCCGCGCTACGGCTGGGCGCGCGCCCAGCACGAGGGCAAGGTCTGGCTGGGCACGGTGGTCGCGGCGGCGGTCGCGTCCGGGCTGCTGCTGCTCGCCAAGTGGTACGTGGACGACCCGGGCCGCACGGGCTCGCTGGACTCCTGGATGTACACGGCGTGGCGCGCCGCCGGTATCCACGGCCTGATCGCGCTGAGCTACACGCTGTTCCCCAAGCGGAAGCCGGCCCCGGGCCCGGAGGAGCGCGACGAGCGGCCGCACGACCTCACCAAGGTCTGAAGCCTGCCTTCAGCGCGGGTCAGCGCTCCCCGCCGGGCACCCACAGCACGTCTCCGACCTCCTTGTTCGCCGTCCGGGCGAGAATGAAGAGGAGGTCGGAGAGGCGGTTGAGGTAGGTCGCGGTGAGCGCGTTCATGCTCTCGCCGTGGGTGTCGAGCGCGGCCCACGTGGACCGCTCGGCCCGCCGGACCACCGTGCACGCGTGGTGCAGCAGGGCCGCGCCCGGCGTACCGCCCGGCAGGATGAAGCTGCGGAGCTTCTCCAGGTCCTCGTTGAAGCGGTCGCAGTCCGCCTCCAGCTTGTCGACGTAGGACTGTTCGACGCGCAGCGGCGGGTACTTGGGGTCCTCGACGACGGGGGTGCACAGGTCGGCGCCCACGTCGAAGAGGTCGTTCTGGACCCGGGTGAGGACCGCCACGACCTCCGGGGCCAGGCCGCCGAGGGCGATGGCGGTGCCGATGGCGGCGTTGGCCTCGTTGGCGTCCGCGTACGCGGAGATCCTGAGGTCGGTCTTGGCGGTCCTGCTCATGTCGCCGAGGGCGGTGGTGCCCTGGTCGCCGGTCCGGGTGTAGATGCGCGTCAGATTGACCATGCGGCCAGAGTAGTTAGGCCCCGGCCGTCCGGAACACGCGTGTGCCCACGATCACGGACAGCGCCGCGAACGCCGCGGCCGTCACCACTCCGTACAGCAGTGCGTGGCTCGCGTAGTCGCCGACGTACGCCGCCCGTACCGCGTCCACGAGATAGCGGAACGGCATGAAGTGCGACAGGACGTCCAGCCAGCCCGGCGCGAGCGCCATCGGCAGCATCAGGCCGGAGAGCAGCATGGAGGGCATGCTCACGGCGTTCACCACGGGCCCGAACTCGTGCGGCTTGGAGACCTTCAGGGCCAGGGCGTACGAGAGCGAGGCGAGCGAGAGCGTCAGGACGCCCACGAAGGCGAAGCCGATGAGGACGCCCGCGAGCGGCGCCCGCAGGCCCATGGCCAGCGCCGCGAGGACGAGCAGCACCGCCTGGAACACGAACAGCGCGGCATCCCGCAGCACCCGCCCGAGCAGCAGCGCGAGCCTGCTCACGGGTGTCACCCGCATCCGCTCCACCACCCCGAACTGCTTCTCGATGATGATCGCGAAGCCGCTGAACGTCGCCCCGAAGAGGCCGAGCTGGAGCAGCAGCCCCGGCACGAGCACCTGCCAGGAGTCACCGCGCGAGCCCAGCGGCAGATCGGTGAGCAGCGGCCCGAAGAAGAGCAGGTAGAGCAGGGGAGTGAGGACGCCGAAGAGCATCTGGAACTTGGAGCGCAGGGTCTGGCGGGCGTAGCGCCCGAAGACCAGGGCGGTGTCGGAGAGAAAAGAGGGCATGGGGTGTCCTGGCGTCGTGAGCGGGCTGAGGTCGGGCGCGAGCCGGGGCCGGGAGCGGCCCGGGTGCGGGGGCGCCGGGGCTAGACGGCGACCGGGGTGCGGTCGACCGGGGCCGGGCCGCGGCCGGTGATGGCGAGGAAGGCGTCCTGGAGGGGGGCGTCGGCCGAGCCCGCGTGCTGGAGCTTGAGGGCGCTCGGGGTGCCGTCGGCGACGACGACGCCCTGGTCCACGACGACGATCCGGTCGGCCAGGGCGTCCGCCTCGTCCAGATAGTGCGTGGTCAGGAACACGGTCGTGCCGTGGTCGGCGCGCAGTCGGCGGACCAGGTCCCACAGGTCGGCGCGGGCGCCGGGGTCGAGGCCCGTCGTCGGCTCGTCGAGGAAGAGGACCGCGGGCCGGTGCATCAGGCCCATGGCGATGTCGAGCCGCCGCCGCTGGCCGCCGGAGAGGGCGGCGCACTTGCGGTCGAGCAGGTCGGACAGGCCGAGGTCGCGGGCCAACTCCTCGGCGCGGGCGCCGGCTTCGGCCTTGGAGAGGCGGTAGAGCCGCCCCTGGGTGACCAGTTCCTCGCGCACCGAGATGTTCAGGTCGACGCCGCCCGACTGGGCCACGTACCCGATCCGGCCGCGCACCGCCGCAGGATCGCGGGCCAGGTCGAAGCCCGCGACGGTGGCGGCGCCGCCGGTGGGCGGCAGGAGCGTGGTGAGCATGCGCAGCGTGGTCGTCTTGCCCGCGCCGTTCGGGCCGAGGAAGCCGAGGATCTCGCCGGGGGAGACGGTCAGGTCGATGCCGCGCACGGCCTCCACGGGGCCCGCCTTCGTCGTGAACGTCTTGGCCAGTCCGGCCGTGCTGATGATTGCCATGGAGACCACAAAAACAGAGTCCATGAAATTTTGCAATGCACCCAAAATTTTGTGGAACCCAAGTTTTCATCAAGACCAGCGAAGCTACGATGGGGGCATGACTGAGGGGCTCAGGGAGCGGAAGAAGCGGCAGACCAAGCAGCGGATCTCGGACATCGCGACCGGCCTGTTCGTCGAGCACGGATTCGTCACCGTGACCGTCGCGGAGATCGCCGACGCCGCCGACGTCTCGGTCAACACCGTCTACAACTACTTCCCGGCCAAGGAGGACCTGTTCCTCGACCGGGGCGTCGAGATGGTCGACCGGCTCTCCCGGTGGGTGCGCGGGCGCCGGGTGGGGGAGTCCCCCGCCGCCGCCGTCCTGCGCGAGCTGCGCGTCCTGGTCGAGGGCGTCTCGCCGACCGTCGGGCTCTTCGCCGGGTACGCCGACTTCATGAAGGTCATCGCCGAGTCGCCCGCCCTGCGCTCCCGCCTGTGGGCCCTGCAGCAGGAGAGCCTCAAGGACCTGGAGGCCACCCTGCGCGAGGAGGCGGGCCCCGTCCCCGGCCGCCTCCCCGAACTCGTCGCGGGCCAGCTCGGCTGGGCGTACGGCACCGTCTTCGCCTGGATCGGCGCCGAGATGATGAAGCTCCGGGTGCCCGAGGAGGTCTCCCGCGAGGCCCTCGACCTGCTCGACGAACTGGAGGACGTGCTCGGCGAGCAGGTCCTCAACTACGGCATCCGCGCGGCCAGATGACGCCCTGACGGTCACACCGGGATCCCTCCCGGTGTGATGTCCGTCAAATGGGACGTGGCGTGCGTCTCTTAGCGGTCCCCTGGGCGGCTGTGAGCGCTAATGTCCGGGCCAGAGCGAAACGTAAACAGCGTGTAAGCGCTCAGTCGTCGGTTGGTAAGGGGAGTCGTAACGTGGCACGGAAGCTCGCCGTCATCGGGGCCGGACTCATGGGGTCCGGCATCGCCCAGGTATCCGCACAGGCGGGCTGGGACGTCGTCCTGCGCGACGTCACCGACGAGGCGCTGACCCGCGGCACCGACGGCATCAAGGCCTCGTACGAGAAGTTCGTCAGCAAGGGCAAGCTCGACGCCGCCGACGCCGAGGACGCGCTCGGCCGCATCACGACCACCACCGACCTGGACGCCGCCGCCGACGCGGACGTCGTCGTCGAGGCCGTGTTCGAGAAGCTCGAGGTCAAGCACGAGATCTTCCGGACGCTCGACAAGATCGTGCGCGACGAGACCGTGCTCGCCTCCAACACCTCCGCCATCCCGATCACGAAGATCGCGGCGGTGACGGACCGTCCGGAGCGCGTCGTCGGCGCCCACTTCTTCTCGCCGGTGCCGATGATGCAGCTGTGCGAACTGGTCCGCGGCCACAAGACGAGCGACGAAACCCTCGCCACCACGCGGGAGTTCGCCGAGTCCGTCGGCAAGACCTGCATCGTCGTCAACCGCGACGTCGCGGGCTTCGTGACCACCCGTCTGATCTCCGCCCTCGTCGTCGAAGCCGCCAAGCTCTACGAGTCGGGCGTCGCCAGCGCCGAGGACATCGACATCGCCTGCAAGCTGGGCTTCGGCCACGCCATGGGCCCGCTCGCGACGGCCGACCTCACCGGCGTCGACATCCTGCTGCACGCCACCGACAACATCTACACGGAGTCCCAGGACGAGAAGTTCGCCCCGCCGGAGCTGATGCGCCGGATGGTTGACGCCGGTGACATCGGGCGCAAGAGCGGGCAGGGCTTCTACAAGCACTGACGGGGATACCGACGCCTGTACGCCTCCTGGGATCACCCCTCGGGGTGAATTCGGTATCGGTTCGCTTACAGACGGCAACTTCCGTACCCGAGCGGCAGTCAGTTGCTGTGACATACACAGACGCCTCGCGGCACAGGCGCCACATACGACACCGCACTCTTGGGGAGCGCATATGCACATCAGGGGCGACCAGGCCCAGCTGGTCGTCGGGGGACGCCTCGACGTACGCAGCGCGGCGGACGCCCGTACGGTCCTGCACTCGGCCGTCGACGACGGCGCCGGCGACCTGGTGCTCGACCTGTCCGAACTCGACTCGTGGGACGCCACGGGACTCGGCGTCATCATGGGCGCCCACCGGCGCGCCGGCCGCTGCGGCCGCCGCCTGGTGCTGCGCGGCGTACCCCCGCAGATGCAGCGCCTCCTCGTCGCCACCCGACTCCACCGCATCCTCGCCATCGAAGGCGGCATCGGGGTCGAATCCCTCCCTCGCGTATAAGCCGCGCGAGGGGGGCGGGAGCGCTCCCTCACGCACAATCCTCACGAGACTGTGACGTCTCGGACCGGGCGGTACCCCGCCTTCCACGGCGATACTGAAGAAGGTTTAGGGTTCGGTCGCCTGCCGATAGACGAACCCGCACGGGGGCACCGGACCAGAAGCGACAGCGCGGTGTGCTCAAGGCCGGAGGGGGCTTCGCACACGACGCATCTGGGGGGCTGAGACCATGGACCCGATGAACCGGGGACCGGAAGAGTACGGCCACGACGGTGACGACCGCGACGGCGCGGGCAGCGGCCGCGAGGGCACCCACGACGACGGCGCGGCGCCCGCCGAGCACCAGACGCCACAGGACGTATCAGCGGGCCCGCCCGGTCCGTCCGTCACGGCCGACTTCGGGCCGCCCGCCGTCGCCCGCACCGTCCAAGTGGTGTCCGGCGACTTCCTGCTCACCGTGAACCCCGTCGACGGCAGCGAGATAGAGCCCTGCCCGCCGGGGGAGCAGCCCGGACACCCGCCCAAGCACTCCGCCGTCGAGCGCGCCGAACGCCGCCGCGCCGCCCAGCCCCCCGTGCCGCCGGGCCCCGCCCTGCCCCGCCTGCCGCTGCTCGAACGGCAGGAGGAGCGCGAGCGCCTGGTGCGCCTGCTCGCCCGCGGCCGCTCCGTGCGCCTCACCGGCCCCGCCGGATCCGGCCGCACGGCGCTGCTCGCCGCCGTCGCCGAGGACTGCGCGGACCTCGCCCCCGACGGCGTGATCCGCCTCAGCGGCTACCACCGCACCGTCGGCGACCTCCTGTACGACCTGTTCGCCGCCGTCCACGACGCGCCCCTGCACCGCCCCGACCGGGCCATGCTGCGCGAACTGCTCCGCGACATCGGCGCCGTCGTCGTCCTCGACGACCTGGAGTTCGGCGGCGCCGCCCTCGAAGAGCTCCTGGACGCCACCCCCGAGTGCGCCTTCCTCGTCGCCGCGACGCCCGACGTCGCCGCGCCCTCGCCCGAGTCCCACCTCGAAGAGGTCTTCCTCGGCGGCCTCGGCCGCGGCGGCGGACTGGAGCTCCTGGAGCGCGTCGTCGGCCGCGTCCTCACCGACGACGAGGCCAACTGGGCCGGCGACCTGTGGTTCGAGTCCGAGGGCCTGCCGCTGCGCTTCGTCCAGGCCGGAGCCCTGCTGCGCCAGCGCGACCGGCTCCTCGCCGACCCCGGCGCCTTCGACGAGTACGGCCCCGGCCAGGACCCCGGCTACGACGCGCCCTTCGAGGCGGCCGGACACGACGTGCCGCTGCCGTCCCTCGCCGACGGCGCCGCGCCCGCCGCGCTGCTCGCCTCCCGGCTCAGCGCGTCCGCGCGCGCCGCGCTGCGGCTCGCCGTCGCGCTCGGCGGTGAACTGCCGCACCCGGCCCACCTGCCCGCGCTCGTCGGCGACACCCACGCCGACGCCGCGCTCGCCGAACTGGTCGACTGCGCCCTCGTCACCCCGGTCGGCGGCCACTACCGCCTCGCGGCCGGGGTGCGCACCCAGCTGGAGGGCGCCGGATACGCCGACGACGCCGCCGCGAACGCCCAGTCCGCCGCCCGGCACTACGCCTGGTGGTCCGGGCACCCGTCGGTGGCCCCCGAGCGGGTCGCCGCCGAGGCCGACGCGGTCCTCGCCGCGCTCACCGCCCTGGTCAACGGCCCCGCCGCCGGGGCCGACAGCGGCGCCGACGGCGGCACCGAGCCGTCCGCCGCGGTGCTCCTCGCCCGCACGGCGGCGCCCGCCTTCGCCGGAGGGCTGAACTGGGGCGCCTGGGAGCGGGCGCTCAGGTCCGGGCAGGAGGCCTCCCGCACCTCCGGCGAGGTCGCCGAAGAGGCCTACTTCCACCACGAGTTGGGCATTCTCGCGCTCTGCGCCGGACGCCTCGACCGGGCCCGCGCCGAGCTGGAGGCCTCCATCGGCCTGCGCGGCGCCCTCGCCGACAAGCGCGGCATGATCGCGGGCCGCAGGGCGCTGGCCCTGGTCGCCGACCGCTCCGGCGGGCTGCTGCCGGACGGCCACGCGACGGCGGGCGAGGAGGTGCCCGACGCCCGGTACGAGGAGTCGGCGTCACCGCCCGGCGGCATCCCCGCGGCGTTCGCGCTGCCCGCGCCGCCGCCTCCGGAGGCCGACACCGTCGTCACCCGGCAGGCCGTCCCGGCGGGCTCGGGGTCGGCCGCGGGCCCCGGCGCGGGCTCCGGATCGACGCGCCGCTCGATCGTGCGCGGCACCCGGCGCAACCTGGTCGCGGCCGGGGCGGGCGCGCTGCTCGTCGCCGTCCTCGGCACCGTGGTGACGCTCGGCGCGACCTCCGACAAGGACGACGGGCCGCCCGACCGTGTGCGCACCGACCAGTCGGCCAGCGCGGACGACGACGGCGGCGGCCTCGGCGCGGACAAGCCGGGCGACGGCTCCTCCGAGGGTCCGGCCGACCCCGGCGAGGACGGCGTCCCGGGCACCTCCGACGACCCGAAGCCCGGCGCGAGCGGCGAGCCCTCGAAGAGCGACGACCCGAAGGACCCGTCGGACAAGCCGAGCGGCAAGCCGACGAAGCCCACCGACAAACCGACCAAGCCCAGCGACAAGCCGACCAAGCCGACGGACAAGCCCACGAAGCCGACGGACAAGCCGACCAAGCCCACGAAGCCGCCGACGAAGCCGCCCACGACTCCGCCGACGACCCCGCCCACCACGCCGCCGACCACGCCGCCGCCGACCACCCCGTCGCCGCCGTCCTCGCCGGACACCTCCACGTCGGCGAGCGGCCCGACGTCGTCGAGCCCGGTCACCTCCTCCGGCCCGACGACGGGCGGCACGTCCGGGGCCGGTGCGGCGGCGGTGATCTGACGGGGCGTACGCGCCGACGGAGGCGTACGGACAGACAGGGGCGTGCCCGCGAGTCGGTCGCGCCCCCCCCGGGGCCGGGAACGCGCACGCGCGAAGGGGCCGGACTCCCCAGGGAGTCCGGCCCCTTCGCACGCACGGGTCGCCCCGGTGGGGCGGGCGGTTCAGAACAGGCGCAGCTTGTCGTCCTCGATGCCGCGCAGCGCGTCGTAGTCGAGGACGGCGCAGCCGATGCCGCGGTCGGTGGCGAGCACGCGCGCCTGCGGCTTGATCTCCTGGGCGGCGAAGACGCCCCGGACCGGAGCCAGGTGCGGGTCGCGGTTCAACAGCTCCAGGTAGCGCGTCAGTTGCTCGACGCCGTCGATCTCGCCGCGGCGCTTGATCTCGACGGCGACCGTCTGCCCGTCGGCGTCGCGGCAGAGGATGTCGACCGGGCCGATCGCCGTCATGTACTCGCGGCGGATCAGCGTATATCCCTCTCCGAGTGTCTCGATCCTGTCGGCGAGCAGCTCCTGAAGGTGTGCTTCCACGCCGTCCTTGATGAGACCCGGGTCGACGCCCAGTTCGTGCGAGGAGTCGTGGAGGACTTCCTCCATGGTGATGATGAGCTTCTCGCCCGCCTTGTTGATGACCGTCCACACACCGGCGTCGTTGCCGGAGCCCTCCTTGAGGGTGCACGGGGGCGACATCCAGTTGAGGGGCTTGTAGGCCCGGTCGTCAGCGTGGATGGAGACGCTTCCGTCCGCCTTGACGAGGATCAGGCGGGGAGCCGACGGGAGGTGGGCGGTGAGCCGGCCCGCGTAGTCCACGGAGCAGCGGGCGATGACGAGACGCATGGTCGGCAACGCTACTCGACGCGGGGTGGTGCGGCGAATTCCGCGGGTCGCTCCCGACTTCGCGGGTCCGGGGGCCGCACCACTTGTCCAGCGATGAACCCGTTCGATCCTGGCCGGTTATGCGCCCAATCTCCTGGTGGTCCACCGAGCCGTTGCCTACCGTATAAGCAGGAGGTCGTCGCACGTGCACGCTGCGTATGCGAGCTCCTTCCCTGTCCGTAAGCCCCTGCTCCCTGGGGGTGCGAGAGGAGAACCCATGTCGCTCGACGTCTCACCGGCACTGTTGGAACAGGCCGAGCGAGGCGAGGTCGACGAAGCAGCATTCGTCGACTGCGTCCGGACCTCCCTGCCTTATGCGTGGGAGATGGTCAGCTCCCTGGTGGCCCAGCTGAAGGTCGACGGCGGCGAGTTCGCCGACAACCAGACGCCGCCGCCGGACGAGCAGGCGCGCGGCCAGTTGCTCCGCGCGCTCGCGAGTGACGCGATTCGCGGCGCCCTGCAGCGCCACTTCGGTGTCCGCCTGGCATTCCAGAACTGCCACCGTGTGGCGGTGTTCCCGCTGGACGGCTCCGCGGACGACAGGCTGGCCAAGTTCACTTCGATCCGCGGCCAGTTGTTGAATCAGTCGCCGGAGCTTCGCGACTGCTGAGGACAGTTGCTGCCGCTCCGTACGCGGGAGGTGTTTCAGTCCGGGGCGGCAGCCTTCTTCTGGCGGGGGCGCCTTGTGTGGGGTGCCCCTTGGGGGCGGTGCCCCTTCTTTTTTGGGCGCGGAGTTGTGGGGGCTGGGCGCGCAGTTCCCCGCGCCCCTTACGGGGCGCTCCCCTCGGGGTGTTCCGGATTTCGCTAGGGCAGTTGTGGGAGTACTTCCTTGCCCAGGCGGCGTACGTTCTCCTCTGTTGTCGCGAGGTCGCCGGAGCCTTCCACCAGTAGGGCGAAGCGCGTGATGCCGGTGCGTTCGGAGGTCGCCGCGAGGCGGTCCGCGCACATCTGTGGGGTTCCCACGGGGTGGATGCCGCACAGCATTTCCGTGTACCCGAGGGGGTCGCGCATGGCGCGAACGCGGCCGTCGACCGTGACATGGGCGTCGAGGCCGTACTTCAGCCAGCCCGGCATCGCCTTCGTGAGCGTCTCGTTGGCCTCCACGCGCCGGTCCGCGATCTGGGCGACCCCGGCCGAGACGTGCGCGGCCCGCGCCACCTCGTCCGGCGTGCGCCCCGCGGCCCGCGCGTGCCTGCTCCACAACGCCACCATTTCGGCCTTCTCCTCGTCGCCCACGTGCATGCCGAGGAGCATCGGCAGGCCGCGGGCCGCGGCGAGCCGGACGCTGGACGGCGAGGTGCAGGCGACGACCACCTCGGGGCCCGCGGACGGCCCGGTCCCGTCCGGCTCCGGCGGCGCGGGCCGGTCCGGGAAGGGGGCCGGGGCCGGGCACAGGGACTCCGTCGGGCGCGGCACGACCGCGACGTCGCGGAAGGCGAACCGGCCGCCGGGGCCCGCCACCCGGCCCGCCCCGCTGAGCCAGCTGAGCAGCAGGTCGAGGGATTCCGGGAACCCCTTCTCGTACGCCTCGATGCCCGAGCCGAAGACTTCCAGGTCCACCCAGGGGCCGCCGCGTCCCACACCCAGCGAGAAGCGCCCGCCGGAGGTGAGGTGCAGCAGCGCGGCCTGTTCGCCGAGGGCCACGGGATGGACGGTGGGCAGTACGCTGACGGCCGTGCCGACGCGGATGCGCCGGGTGCGGCCGAGCAGCAGGGCCGCGAGCGTGATCGCGGAAGGACAGGTGCCGTACGGCACGAAGTGGTGTTCGGCGAGCCAGGCCGATTCGAGGCCCGCTTCCTCGGCGACTTCGACGGACCGCACGGCGCGGTGCAGTGCTTCCCCGTGGCCCTGGCCCGGGAACTGGGCGGCCAGCACAAAACTTCCTAAGCGCATCGAACTTCCTGCCTCCTTGGCACCGACGCAGGCACTCCCCTACCGGCAACAACGCGTGACAAGTGCCAAAGGCACGGCTTCGCGGGCAGATTGGCAGATTTTCTGCGCGGCGCAGGGGGGATCTGTGGGGGTTGGTGGTGGACGTGTACCCCTCGGTACGGTGCGTAGGCTGGACATACCCCCGCCCGCCGTCGGCGGCCCGTCCAGCCGAGCCACGCCAAGTACTGTCCCTTCCGTGAGGTGTCCCGTGTCCCCGCGTCGTAACCGCCCCAAGGGCGCCGGAGATCCCAGGCCGGGCCAGGCCGCCGAGGGCGCGGAGCCCTCCGGCCGTTACGGCGGCTTCCAGCGCGCCGAGAGCTGGCAGGGTGAGGAGTGGAGCGTGCGCCACGTCGCGGGCGCCAGCGCGGCCGGCAAGACCTACCGCTGCCCGGGCTGCGACCAGGAGATCCCCTCCGGGCTCGCGCACGTGGTCGCCTGGCCCGAGCACTCGGGCGTGGACGAGCGCAGGCACTGGCACACGGCGTGCTGGAACGCGAAGGACCGCCGCACCACGCGGGTGCGGCGGTCCCGTAACGCGCCGAGGTACTAGGGCCGTTCCCGCGGGGCGGGCCCGGTCCGGTCAGACGTCGCGCTTCTCCAGGAGGGCGAAGGCGCCGATCACGGCGGCGGCCGTGATCACGACGAGCAGCACCAGCTGGGACGTGCCCGTGCTGGTGCTGTCGAGGCCGTCGATCCGGAAGATCTTGGCGAGCGAGTTGATGGCGTTGTAGTCGGCCATCTTGTCGCCGAGCTTCTGGGTGCTGTCCCAGATGCCGAGGAAGCCCGGCAGGATCGCGGGCACGAGGACCACGCCGAGCATCGTCGTGATGGCACCGGCGGAGTGGCGCAGCATCGAGCCGACGGCGAGCGCGAGCACGCCGAGCAGCGAGACGTACAGGGCGCCCTTGACGACCGTGCCGCCCCAGGCGATGTCGCCCGCCTCCGGGCCGCTGTGCGCGCCCGACGCCATCAGGCCCACGAGCAGGATCGAGCCCGCGGACGCCACGAAGGCGATGATGAAGAAGATCAGCGCCTTCGCCGCGAGCACGCGGTGGCGCTGCGGCGAGGCGGTGAACGTGGTGCGGATCATGCCGGTGCCGTACTCGGACGAGGTCACCAGGACGCCCAGGGTGATCAGGCAGATCTGGCCGAGCATCAGGCCGAAGAACGCCGGGACCGTGAACGGCACGTCGCGGTAGTCGTCGGCCTGCGTGTTCGCGACGGCGAGCAGGCCGATGCCGATGACGAGGATCAGGAAGATGCTCAGCGTCCACACCGTGGAGCGGACCGACTTGATCTTCGTCCACTCGGAGGCGAGGGCGTGCCCGAGGTTGGTCTTCTTGATCGGGATCGGCGAGGTGTAGGCGTTGCTCATCGCCTGCTGCCAGGCCGACGGCGGGGCCGGGGCGGCGGGCGCGGGTGCGGCGGGGGCGCCCGCCATGCCCGGGGCGCCGTGCGGCACCGGGGCCCCGGCGTGCGCGTAGGCCTGCTGGGGCTGCTGCACGGGGGGCTGGGGCTGCTGGGCCGGGGCGGCGTGGGCCGACGGGTCCTGCGGCTGCTGGGGCTGCGCCTGCGGCTGCTGCGGAGTCGGAGGCGTGGTCATCGGGATTCCTCGTTGTCGGTGGCGCTCTTGGTCATGTCGGGCGCGGCGGAGGGGGCCGCGGCCGGGGCCTGGGGGGCCGCGGCGTACGGGTTCGCGTCGGGGGCGGGCGGCGCGGCGGGCGCGCCCTGCGGCATCGCGAAGGGCTGGCCGCCCTGCTGGGGCGGCGGCGGGGCGTACCAGCCGGGCTGGCCCTGGCCGGGCACCGGCAGCTGGGGCTGCTGCGGCTGCGCCATGGCGCCGGGCGGGAGCTGCTGCTGCAGGCCCGCGCGCTGGTCGACGGTGGAGCGGTAGTCGACGGCGCCCTGCGTCATGCGCATGTACGCCTCTTCCAGCGAGGCCTGGTGCGGCGAGAGCTCCCACAGGCGGACGTCCGCGCCGTGCGCGAGGTCGCTGATGCGGGGCAGCGGCAGGCCGGTGACGCGCAGCGCGCCGTCCTGCTCGGGCAGCACCTGGCCGCCGGCCTCGGTGAGCGCGGCGGTGAGCTTCTCGCGCTGCTGCGGGTCGGTGTCGGGGGTGCGCACCCGGGCGAAGTCGGCGGAGTTCGTCGAGATGAAGTCCCTGACGCTCATGTCCGCGAGCAGCTGGCCGCGGCCGATGACGATCAGGTGCTCGGCGGTCAGCGCCATCTCGCTCATGAGGTGCGAGGAGACGAAGACGGTACGTCCCTCCGCGGCGAGCGACTTCATCAGGTTGCGCACCCAGAGGATGCCCTCGGGGTCGAGGCCGTTGACCGGCTCGTCGAAGAGCAGCACCTGCGGGTCGCCGAGCAGCGCTGCGGCGATGCCGAGGCGCTGGCCCATGCCGAGCGAGAAGCCCTTGGAGCGCTTCCTGGCCACCTCCTGGAGGCCGACGACCCCGAGCACCTCGTCCACGCGCCGGGCCGGGATGCCGGAGAGCTGCGCGAGGCACAGCAGGTGGTTGCGGGCGTGCCGGCCGCCGTGCACCGCCTTGGCGTCGAGCAGGGCGCCGACCTGGCGGGGCGCGTTCGGCAGCTTGCGGTACGGGTAGCCGCCGATCGTCACCTGCCCCTGCGAGGGCGCGTCGAGCCCGAGGATCATGCGCATCGTCGTCGACTTGCCGGACCCGTTGGGGCCGAGGAAGCCGGTCACGGTGCCGGGCCGCACCTGGAAGGAAAGGTTGTACACGGCTGTCTTGGCGCCGTAGCGCTTCGTCAGGCCGACTGCCTCGATCATTCTCCGCACCCATCGAATGGTTCAGGACGTCGGGGCACACGCCCCCGTAAGGGTTAGGAGGATATCTGTGGGCTGACGGTTCCAGCCAAGAGCGAGTAAAACTCCGGTCAAGCCGAAGGCAGGTCGTCGTACCGGAGCAGCTCCGCGGACTCGTCGGCGTACGGCAGGAAGTCCGTCTGCGGGAGCACCCAGCCCTCCTCCCCGAAGACGCGGGTGCCCTCCTCGCGCACGGAACGCTCGGCTCCGGCGCGGGCCACCCAGGTCTCGGGGTCCGGCCCGACCAGCTCCCCCAGGCGCGGGGATGCCGTGAGCAGGGCCCGCAGGAGCGTCGCCTGGTCGCCGCCGCCCGGCCGCGGCAGGCCGCCGGTGGGGTCGGTGAGGACGCCGTGCGCGCTGAAGTAGATGTACGCGCCGCCGAGGCGCTCGCCCGACGGCAGTGTCATCGCGAACCGGTCGCCCGGCAGGACCGCCCGCCGGTAGTCCGGGAATTCGGTCTCGTCGACCGCCTTGAGCTGCGCCGAATCCAGCCACGTCAGGACGAGCTCCGTCACCGCCGCGCGTTCCACGTACGGAGTGGCCGCCACGTACCCGGCGGGGCTGATGTGCCCCGAGCAGCCCACGGCGATCCCCTCCACCCGCACCGGCGCCATCGGCACCGCCGCCGGGATGCCGAGGCGGGTGAGCTTGTGCGCGACCTGGCCGGGCGAGGCGTTCGAGCCGACCGCGATGACCGGGTGGCGGTCGCCCGCACTCGCCTGCCCGAGGTCGGTGAGGACGGCGTCGAGCGGCTGTCCCCCCAGCTCCCTGACCTGCCAGTCGCCGATTCGCCGCGGGCGCACGTCGAGCTGGAGCAGCTCGTCGCCGGTGAGCAGGGAAGGGCCGGGGATCTGGCGTCCGGGGTACGTCAGGGGCTGTCTCGCCGGCACGTCGTCCAAGCCGAGCGCTGCGAGGCTTCGGTCCTTTGTCGTCACGGTGACGCCTTTCGGGGTGGTCGCGCGATGCGGAGACGCAGCCTGCCACGCAGGGTCCGGCCGCACCGATGCCTGCCCTCGTCTCCCGCGGTGCGATTGCTCGGGACGTTCGCCGGGAAAGATGCCAGTCCATTCTAGGTTGTCTCTCCAACTGGTCGGAGAACGAGGGGACTTGAGGCCGGTGGTGCTGCGGTCGACTGGATCAGGGCGGGGTCCGCATCCGCGGTACCGCACATCCGTTCGCTGGTGGATCGCCGGTCACTCCGTCCACTCGCTGCTCCTGATGGCGCTGGCGGCGCTCGCGGCGCTCTCCGCCCTGGTCGCGGCGCTGTGGACCCTCGCCGAGAACTCGAAGGAGTCCCTCGCGGACCGCTTCGGCGGCCAGGAGCGGATCCTCGACCTGGCGCTCACGGTCCTGCGCGCCTGCGTCGGCACCGACAACCTCGAACCGCAGCGCGACAACACCGCGCAGCAACTGCTCGCGACCGTCGCCTCGATCACCGGCGCACTCGCCCCCGCGGTCCTCCTCGGCATCGTGCTGATCAAGATGTTCGCGCTGCGGCCCTTCGTCTGGCGGCGGCGCGCGAGCATCTCCCAGGCCAGGACCACGGACTTTCCCGACTACGCGCTGCGCTGTGCGAGCGGCCAGGACGCGGTGATCGCCATCCGCTTCTACAACCGCTTCGACAACCTGTCCGTCGTCGACCTCAGGGCCCGGGCGCACCTGCGCTACCTGGAGCCCTCACCGCACGACGGCAGCCTCGTCATCTACAAGAAGTGGCTGAAGGTCCTGGACGAGAAGGGCGAACCCGCCGACGAGCGCTACTGGCTCGCCGTGGAGCGCGGCGCGCCCTTCACCGTGTGGATACCGATCGAGGCCCCGGTGCCGCGGCTGCCGTTCCGCGAGATCCAGGGCAAGGACCTGTCGCGGTCGAGCGGGGTCAAGCTGCTCGTCCGGCTGAGCGCGCGCACGGTGCGCCTGGGCACGGAGGTCGCGGACGAGCGCTGGTTCGACCTGGAGGCCGGGGACTTCGAGCTGGGCCGCTTCGTACCGCTTGAGCCGGACCTGGACAAGGACGTGTGGCGGTGGGGCGGCTGGTCGCGGTTCGACGACCTGCTGCCGCCGGGGGACGGGCGGGGGGCAGGCTGAGGCGGGCGCGTCAGGCGTCGCGCTTCTTCAGCAGGACGTAGCCGCCGAGCAGGGCCAGGGCCGTCCACGCCACCATGATGCCGAGGCCGCCCCAGGGGCCGTACGGGGTGTCGTCGTCGAAGGGCGACTTGACCTGCATGATCTTGCTGCCGGCCTGGTCGGGCAGGAAGCGTCCGATCTTCTTCGTCGCCGAGACGTTGCCGAGGATGCTGGAGATCAGGAAGAAGAACGGCATCAGGATGCCGAGGGACAGCATCGGGCTGCGCAGCATCGCGGCGACGCCCATCGAGAACATCGCGATCAGCGTCATGTAGAGCCCGCCGCCGATGACCGCCCGCAGCACGCCCGGATCGCCGAGGTGCGCCTTGTACTCGCCGAGCATCGCCTGGCCGAGGAAGAACGCGACGAAGCTGGTGGCGATGCCGACCACGAACGCGAGCAGCGCGGCGACCGCGACCTTGCTGAACAGGAACGTGCCGCGCTGCGGGACCGCCGCGAGCGAGGTGCGGATCATGCCGGTGTTGTACTCGTTGGAGACCACGAGGACACCGAAGACGATCATCGCGAGCTGGCCGAGCGACATCCCGGCGAAGCTGATGTACGTCGGGTCGAAGGTGATCTTGTCCTCGCGGCTGAGGTTGTCGTAGTCGTTCTTCGACAGGATGCTGATCAGCATGCCGAGGGCGATCGTGACGACGACGGCGAGGCCGAGCGTCCAGACGGTCGAGGCCACCGAGCGGATCTTGGTCCACTCCGACCTGAGTACCTGCGTCGCGGCCATGGCTCAGTTCCCCTTCCCCGGCTGCTGCCAGGTGGCGCCCCAGCTCTGGCCCGGGGGAGTCCCGCCGGCCGGCGGCGAACCGGGGTCGGCGGTGGGCGGCTGGTGGTCCGCGTGCGCGTGGTACTCCACCGACTCGGCCGTGAGCTGCATGAACGCTTCCTCCAACGAGGCCTGCTGCGGGCTGAGTTCATGCAGGACGAGCTGGTGCTGCGCGGCCAGCTCGCCCAGCTGCTCGGAGCCGGCGCCGTCCACTTCGAGGGTGCCGTTGCCCGCCTCGACGGCGGTGATGCCCGCCTCGTGCAGCACGTCGAGGAGCCGCTCGCGCTGCGGGGAGCGCAGCCGGACGTAGGAGCGCGAGTTCTGCCGGATGAACTCCGACATGGAGGTGTCGGCGAGCAGCCGTCCCTGACCGATGACGACGAGGTGCTCGGCGGTGAGCGCCATCTCGCTCATCAGGTGCGAGGACACAAAGACCGTGCGGCCCTGGGTGGCGAGGGACTTCATCAGATTGCGGATCCAGTGGATGCCCTCGGGGTCGAGCCCGTTCACCGGCTCGTCGAACATCAGGATCTCGGGGTCGCCGAGCAGCGCGCCCGCGATGCCAAGGCGCTGGCCCATGCCGAGCGAGAAGCCCTTGGCCTTCTTCCTGGCGACCGCGGTCAGGCCGACGGTGTCCAGGACCTCGTGGACCCGGGCGCGCGGGATGCCGTTGGACTGCGCGAGGCACAGCAGGTGGTTGAAGGCGCTGCGGCCGCCGTGCATGGCCTTGGCGTCGAGGAGCGCGCCGATGTACTTCAGCGGGTCCTTCAACTGGGCGTAGTGCTTGCCGTCGATGCGCACGTCGCCCGCGGTCGGGTTGTCGAGCCCCAGCATCATCCGCATCGTCGTCGACTTGCCCGCGCCGTTCGGCCCGAGGAAGCCCGTGACGGTGCCCGGGTGGACGGTGAAGGTGAGGTTGTTGACGGCGACCTTCTCGCCGTACCGCTTGGTGAGACCCTCGAGCTCGATCATGCGCACACGCTAAGACGGGACGGAGCCCCCTGCCACTCGGCGTGGCAGGGGGCTCCGTCGTCGTTCACCCCGTGATGGCGCTCTCCGCGTCAGCGGCTCTGCTGGGCCGGGACCCCCCGCGAGATCGGCTCGTCCTCCGCGGGCGTGCCCGCGGCGGCGACAGCCGCGCCGGTGAGCGTCGCGAGCATCTCGCGGACGTTCGTCAGCTGGGCGTTGATGGAGTCGCGGCGGTTGGTGAGGGCGGCGAGCTCCCGCTCCGACTCGCTGCGGATCCGGTCCGCCTTGGCGTTCGCGTCCGCGACGATGTCCTCGGCCTGACGCTGTGCCGTCTCCACCGTCTGGCGGGCGCGGCGCTCGGCGTCCGTGCGCAGCTTCTCCGCCTCCAGGCGCAGCTGCTCCGCGCGGTGCTCGATCTCCGCGAGGCGCTTCTCGGCCTTGGCCTGACGCGAGGCCAGGTCGCGCTCGGACTGCTCCCGCCGCTTGGCGAGGTTCGTCTCGAAGTCGGCCGCGGCCTGGGCGGCCTTGGCGCGGGTCTCCTCGAAGAGGGCGTCCGCCTCCTCGCGCTTGGACTGCGCGTCCTTCTGCGCCTCGGCGCGCAGCGCGCTCGCCTCGCCCTTGGCCTTCTCGACGATGCGGACGCCCTCGTCCTCGGCCTTGGACTTGCGCTCGGCGGCGAACGACTCGGCGTCGTTGCGCACCTGCTGGGCCGCGGACTCGGCGAGCTCACGGTGCTGCTCGGCGGCGCGCCGCGCCTCCTCGCGCAGGTCCTTCGCCTCCTCCTCGGCGAGGCGGAGGATCTTCTCGACGCGAGCACCGAGCCCGGCGTACGACGGCTCGGCGTCGGCCACCTGAGCCTGGGCGTTCTGCGTCTCGAGGTGGAGTTCCTCGATGCGCTTTTCCAGAGCAGTGATACGGGTGAGAGCGGAGTCTCGGTCGGAGACGAGCTTGGAGATACGTTCGTCCACCTGAGCGCGGTCGTACCCACGCCGCACAAGCTCGAAGCCGTAGGGGGAAGTGTCGCTCATGGGGTTCCTGTCGAATGAGACCGGGTGAGGTGATAGAGGGAATCCTAGGGGGCGTTGCGGCGTGTCATCGAGCGTATGCCCGTTTGATCTGGAGAATGACACCCCTTTTGAGTGGCTAACCGGCAGACTGCTTGCCAGCGACAGTGCCGAAGGTCCTCGCCGAGCACGGAACAGGCTCCGTGGCTAGCCTTCTGACGGCTTGCCACCCGAACGAGTCGCACCCGCAGCGGCCCCCGCCTTGACGCCACCGTCCTTGCCCCCGGTCTGCGGGGCCTCAAAGGATTCCAACGCCTCGAGCACGTCCTGGACACGGGAAATCTCCGCATTGATGTCCGCGCGGCGCCGCACGAGGACCTCAAGCTCCCGCTTGCCCTCGTCGACCACCCGCTCCGCCTCGGTCCGCGCCTCGTCGCGGATCCGCTCGGCCTCGCGCACCAGCTCGGCCTTCTTCGTCCCGGCCTCCTTGAGCAGGCCCTCGGCCTTCTTCACGGCGGCGATACGCACCGAACTGGCCTCCGAATTGGCGTCCGCGACCAGCTCCTTGGCCTTCGCCTCGGCCTCCGCCAGCTGCTCCTCGGCGGCCTTGACCAGCGCGTCGCAGCGCTCGCCCGCCGTCTTCATCGCCTCCGCCGACTCACGCCGGGCGCGCTCGTGCAGCTCCTCGATCTCCGTCGTGATGCGGTCGCGGTGCTCCTCGGAGCGCTCCCTTATCGCGGTCGCGTCCCTGCGGGCACCGACGAGCAGCTCATCGGCGTCCGTACGCGCCTTCTCCACCAGCGAGTTGCCCTCGACGGTGGCCTCGCCGACCAGACGCTCGGCCTCCTTGCGGGCCGCGCCGACCATCGTGTCGGCCTGCGCCTCCGCGTCCGTCGCCGACTTGAGCGCCTTCTCCTGGGCGTCCGCCGTCAGCTTCTCCGCCTCGGCCGCGGCCTCCGTGATGAGCGTGTCGACCTGCTCCGCGGCCTCCGTGCGCCGCTTGTTGGCCTCCTTGCGCGCCTCGTCGAGGGTGCGCTCGGCCTCCTCGCGTGCCCGCGCCGTGACCCGCTCGGCCTCGGCGTCGGCCTCCTCCTTGACGCGTGCGGAGTCACTGCGGATCCGCTCGGCCTGCTGCTGCGCCGAGCCCACGTTCTCCGCGGCCTCCGCGCGCAGCCGCTCGGCGTCGCCCGAGGCGTCCGAGATCAGCTGCTCGGCCTTCGCCACGGACTCGGCCCGCACCCGCTCGGCCTCGGCGGCCGTGTCGGCCTTCAGGCGGTCGGTCTCGGCGATCGTCTCCGCCGTCAGGCGCTCGGCCTCGCTGCGGGCCTCGCCGATCAGGGTGTCGGCCTGGGCCGCCGCGTCGTTGCGGATGCGGTTGGCGTCGTCGCGGGCGTCGGCACGGGTGCGGGCGGCGTCCTGCTCGGCCGTCGCGATGGTGTCCGACGCCTCCGTGCGCACCCGCTGGGCGTGCTCGGACGCGTCCGACCGCATCTGCTCGGACTCCGCGATCGCCTCCGCGACCGTGCGCTCGGCAAGGGCCTTGGCGGCCTCCGCCTCCTGCGCCGCCTCACTGCGCGTACGACTGGCGTCCTCGCCGGCCCGCTCCCGCTCCGCGTACGCGTCGGCGCGGACCCGGTCCGCCTCCTCCTGCGCCTCGCTGCGGGTGCGCTCCGCGGCGTGCTCGGCCGCCGACCGCAGCCCCGCGATCTCCTCCTGGGCCTGCTCCTGCAGCCCCGACACCGAGTCCCGGACCGACTGGGCCTTCTGCTCGGCCGCCGACACCAGCTCCGTGGCCCGCGCCTCGGCCTCCTCGACCAGACGGACCGCCTCGGCCTGGGCCTCCTCCACACGGTTGCGCGCCGACGCGAGCAGCTCCTCGCTCTGCTCGCGGGCCCGCTCCCGCTCCTGGTCGGCCTCCGTGCGCGCCGCGCCCAGGGTCTCCTCGGCCTCGCGGCGGCGCCGGACCGCCTCGTCCTGCGCGGCCGACAGGGCCTCGGCGGCCTCCGCGGCGACCCGCTCGGCGGCCGCGGCGGCCTCCGCGCGCACCCGGTCCGCGGACTCCTGCGCCTCGGTCTTCAGGCGCTCCGCCTCGGCGGCCGCGTCCGAACGCAGCCGCACCGCGACCGACTCGCCCTCGGCGCGCGCCTGCGAGGCGTCCGCCGCGGCCTCCGTGCGCAGCCGCTCGGCCTCCGTCTCCGCCTGCGACTGCAGCGCCCGGATCCGCTCGGCGGCCTCCGTGCGCAGCCGCTCCGTCTCCTCGGCGGCCTCGCGGCGGATCCGCTCGGACTCGGAGCGGGCGTCGCTCAGCGACTGCTCCGCCGCGGCCAGGCGCTCCTCGGCCTCCGTGTGCAGCCGGGTCAGCTCGGTGTCGGCCTCGGCCTTGCGGGCCGCGACCGCGCGCTCGGTCTCCTCGCGCAGCGACTGCGCGGCGGTCTGCGCCTCCGACTTGACCGTCTCGGCCTGCTCGGCGGCCTCCGTGCGGTGCCGCTCGGCCTCCGCGCGGGTGCGCTCCAGGGTCTCCTCGGCCTGCTTGCGCAGGGAGGTGGCACGCTCGATGGCCTCCGTGCGGACCCGCTCGGCCTCGGTGGTCGCGGCCTGCCGGGCCTCCTCCGCGTCGGCCTTGGCCTTGCCGAGCAGCTCCTCGGCGGAGCGCGCCGCCTCCTCGATCTGCTGGACGGCCTCGCGCCGGGCCTCGCCGCGGATCTTCTCGCCCTCGGCGACCGCGTCGGCCCGCAGCTGCTCGGCCTCGCCGCGCAGCCGCCGCGCCTCCTCCTGCAGCTCGACCGTCTTGGCGCGGTACTCCTTGGTGTCGTCCTTCGCCGCGCCCTTCAGCTGCTCGGCGATGTCGTGCGCCTCGCCGCGCAGCCGGTCGGCCTCGGCCTCCGCCTCCGCGCGGACCCGCTCGGCCTCCTCGGCGGCGGCGCGCGTGGTCGCCTTCGCCTCCTCGGACGCCTTGTCCAGGACCTCCTCGGCGGTCCGCGCGGCCTTCGCGATCTCCGACGCCGTCTCCTCGGCGGTGATCGAACGGGCCTTCTCCGCGGCGTCCGCGATCAGCTTCTCGGCCTCGGCGCGGGCGTCCTGGACCTTCTGCTCGGCGGCCTCCTTGGCGGCCTCGGCCTCTTTGGTGGCCTCGCCGACGAGCCGGGCGACCTGCTCCTTGGCCGTACGCGTGCGCTGCTCGCCCGCGGCCTCGGCGGACGCCAGCTGCTTGGCCGCCGCCTCCTTGGCCTCGGCGACGACCTTGTCGGCCTCCGCGCGCGCCTCGCGCAGCGCCGTCTCGGCCTCCGCCATGCGCTGCTCGGCGCTCCGGCTCAGCTCGGCGGTCTTGCGGCGGGCCTGGTCGGACTCGGTGGCGGTGGACGAGCGCAGCGCCTCGGCGTGCTCGGTGGCCTCCTGGGCCTGGGTGGAGGCGGCGTTCAGCAGGCGCTCGGCGTCGGTGCGGGCCCGGCGCAGGAGCGCCTCGGCCTCCGCGCGGGCGCTCTCGGCGTCCGCGGTGAGCCGCTGGCGGGCCTGTTCGGCGACGCGCTCGGCCTCGGCGCGGGCGGCGGCGAGGGCCTGGTCGGCCTCGGCGCGCGACTCGTCGAGGAGGCGGCGGGCCTGCTGCTCGGTGCGGGCGCGCAGCTGCTCCGCCCACGCCACGTTCTCGTTGACGTGCGACTCGACGGTCTGGCGGCGCTCGTTCAGCTCCTGGTCGAGCTGCTGGCGCCGCGATACGGCCTCCGAGTGCAGCTCCGACTGCAGCCGGGCCTGCTGCTCTGCGTGCTCCTGGAGGATGCGCTGCGTCTGGGCGCGGGCGTCGCGCAGCTCGCGCTCGGCGTCGGCGCGCAACTGTTCGGCCTGCACCTGCGCGTTCCGCAGCAGCTGCTCGGCCTGATAGCCGATGTCGGCGCTGTCGTAGGCAGGCCGGGACGCGAGGTTGCGGCGCGCCTCGTGCAGCTTGGCGCGCAACACCTCGACCTGGTAGCCGAGGTCCTCGGCGTGCTGGACGGCCTTCTCCCGCTCGGTCTTCAGCCGGTCCATCTCGGCCTCGAACCGTGAGAGATGGTCGGCCTCAGCCGGTCGTCGGCTGTCCTGGCTCTCGTAGCCCCGCACTGCGCGGTCCCATCCTTCCCCAAGCTCTCGGCTTCGCTCGAGCAGGGGAGACCCCATCCTGGTCTCATGTCCCTGACGTACGAGCCCCGTCCATCCGCCGAACGGGGCCCCCGGGGAATGGTGTCAGATCAACAGTGGAGCTCGGGCTGCTGCCCCGATGCTCGTCCCCCGAAACCCGGACCCCGGCAAGCGACCGCCCAAGATGCGGACGGCCGCCCCCAACCCTACCGGCCCGGATATGTGGGGGTCAGTGCTCCGTCTGTTCGGCGGGTGCGGAAGTGACGAGTTCGGTGAGGACTCCGTGGCAGTCCTTGGGGTGCAGGAAGGTGATCCGGGACCCCATGGAGCCGATGCGCGGCTGGTCGTAGAGCACCCGGACGCCCTTGTCCCTGATGGCCGCGGCGTCACCGTCGACGTCGGCGGTGCCGAAGGCGATGTGGTGCACGCCCTCCCCGTTCTTGGCCAGCCACTTCCCGACGGCGGAGTCCTCCCGGGTGGGCTCCAGGAGCTGGAGGTAGGAGGCGCCGCCGTCCGAGGTCTCGTTGATCTTCAGCATGGCCTCGCGCACGCCCTGCTCTTCGTTGACCTCGGTGTGGAACACCTCGAAACCGTACGTAGCACGATAGAACTCGACGGTCTCGTCGAGGTTCCGGCAGGCGATCCCGATGTGGTCGATTCGCGTCAGCATGCCTCAAGTGCAGCGCCCCCGACCGTGATTACGCAACGTGCGCGCGATCACACCGGCTGCCCGGTGACGTGCGCCGTACCGCTCAGTACATTCGAGTAAACCCTCGTTCACTCTCCTCAGCTCCCCAGCTGGAAGGGGCCGTGCCACATGTCTGGAACGACCGGAACCACCTCAGTGATCGTCGCGGGCGCGCGCACGCCCATGGGGCGTCTGCTCGGCTCGCTCAAGTCCTTCTCCGGCGCGGACCTCGGCGGCTTCGCGATCAAGGCGGCGCTCGACCGGGCGGGCATCGGCGGCGACCAGGTGCAGTACGTGATCATGGGGCAGGTGCTTCAGGCCGGGGCGGGGCAGATCCCGGCGCGCCAGGCCGCCGTCAAGGCGGGCATCCCCATGAACGTCCCCGCGCTCACCGTCAACAAGGTGTGCCTCTCCGGCCTGGACGCCATCGCCCTCGCCGACCAGCTGATCCGCGCCGGTGAGTTCGACATCGTGGTCGCGGGCGGCCAGGAGTCCATGACCAACGCCCCGCACCTGCTCCCCAAGTCCCGCGAGGGCTACAAGTACGGCGCCGTCGAGATGCTCGACGCGATGGCCCACGACGGCCTGACCGACCCCTTCGAGAACATCGCCATGGGCGAGTCCACGGAGAAGCACAACACCCGCCTCGGCATCGCCCGCCCCGAGCAGGACGAGATCGGCGCCCTCTCCCACCAGCGCGCCGCCGCCGCCCAGAAGAACGGCACCTTCGACGCCGAGATCACCCCCGTCGAGGTCCCGCAGCGCAAGGGCGACCCGGTGCTCGTCTCCCGCGACGAGGGCATCCGCGCCGAGACCACCGCCGAGTCGCTCGGCAAGCTGCGCCCCGCCTTCGCCAAGGACGGCACCATCACCGCGGGCACCGCCTCGCAGATCTCCGACGGCGCCGCCGCCGTCGTCGTGATGAGCAAGGCCAAGGCCGAGGAGCTCGGCCTCGCCTGGATCGCGGAGATCGGCGCGCACGGCAATGTCGCGGGCCCCGACAACTCCCTCCAGTCGCAGCCGTCGAACGCCATCCGGCACGCCCTGAAGAAGGAGGGCCTGACCGTCGACGACCTCGACCTCATCGAGATCAACGAGGCCTTCGCCGCCGTCGCGGTCCAGTCAATGAAGGACCTCGGGGTGTCCACGGAAAAGGTGAACGTCAACGGCGGGGCCATTGCCCTCGGTCACCCGATCGGGATGTCCGGCGCCCGGCTCGTGCTGCACCTGGCCCTGGAGCTGAAGCGGCGCGGCGGCGGCGTCGGCGCGGCCGCGCTGTGCGGCGGCGGTGGCCAGGGTGACGCGCTCATCCTGAAGGTGGCCAAGAGCTGAGACGGTCGCCCGGGGCGCGCTTCCCGCTCGCCCCGGCCCCTCCCTCACCCCTCCGCTGACGCTCGACTCGTCCACGTAACGTACGGAACGGAGCCGCAATGCAGGACGTCCCCTCCCTCGTCGCGCAGGCCCGCGAGGGCCGGCCGCGGGCCGTGGCCCGGCTCATCTCGCTGGTCGAGGGGGCGTCGCCGCAGCTGCGCGAGGTGATGGCGGCGCTGGCTCCGCTGGCCGGGCACGCGTACGTCGTCGGGCTCACCGGATCGCCCGGTGTCGGCAAGTCGACGTCCACGTCGGCGCTGGTCAGCGCGTATCGGCGGGCCGGGAAGCGGGTCGGGGTGCTCGCCGTCGACCCGTCGTCGCCGTTCTCCGGCGGCGCGCTGCTCGGCGACCGCGTCCGGATGTCGGAGCACGCGTCCGACCCCGGCGTCTACATCCGCTCCATGGCCACCCGCGGCCACCTCGGCGGGCTCGCCTGGGCCGCCCCCCAGGCCATCCGCGTGCTCGACGCGGCCGGCTGCGACGTGATCCTCGTGGAGACGGTCGGCGTCGGGCAGTCCGAGGTGGAGATCGCCGCGCAGGCCGACACGTCGGTGGTCCTGCTCGCGCCCGGCATGGGCGACGGCATCCAGGCGGCGAAGGCCGGAATCCTGGAGATCGGCGATGTGTACGTCGTCAACAAGGCCGACCGTGACGGCGCGGACGCGACCGCGCGCGAGCTGAACCACATGCTCGGCCTCGGCGAGTCCCGCTCCCCCGGGGACTGGCGTCCCCCCATCGTCAAGACGGTCGCCGCCCGCGGCGAGGGCACCGACGAACTCGTCGAGGCCCTGGAGAAGCACCGGGCGTGGATGGAGGAGCGCGGTGTCCTCGCCTCCCGCCGCGCCACCCGCGCGGCGGGCGAGGTCGAGGCGATCGCCGTCACCGCACTGCGGGAACGCATCGCCGACCTGCACGGCGACGTACGCCTCGGGGCGCTGGCGGAGCGGATCGTGGCGGGCGAGCTGGATCCTTATGCGGCGGCGGATTCCCTGGTGGAGGGGTTGACGTCGGCCTAGGCGGCCCCCGGTCGTGCGCGAAGGGCCCCGGTCGCGGGCAGGGGAAGCCCCCGCCACCGGGGGGCAGTGGCGGGGGCTGGCTCATGGGTGGGGGTGCGGCTCAGACGGGGAGAGGTCAGTCGTCGTAGCGGTCGGCGGTGACCTTGCCGGTCTTGAGGTCCACGTTCCAGTGGGCCTCGGTGCCGTCGGCCGAGGTGGTCTCGACGTCCCAGACGTTCACGCGGGCGCCGTCGTCGTCGACGTCCACGGAGGTCACCTTGCCCTTGTCGGCGGCAGCCTTCGCGGCCTCGCCCGCGGTGACCGAGGAGCCCTTGAGGGCGGCCGCGATCCGCGAGGCCTCCGCGGCGTCGTCCCCGTCGTCGTCCCGCTCGACGTGCGAGCCGAGGACCTTGCCCGTGCCCGGGTCGACCTGGACGCTGTGCCAGGTGCGCCCGTCCTTGCCGAGGACGTCGACGTCCCAGATCAGGCCGCCGTTCTCGTCGTCGAGGTCGACGGAGACGGCAGTGCCGGGCTTCGCCTTCAGCGCGGCGGCGACGGCCTCGGCGGCGTCGACCTTCGCGCCCTTCGCCTCGGCGGCGTTCTCGGCCTTGTCGCCCTGGGCCTCACGGGCGTCCTCACGGGCGTCGTCCGCGTCGTCCCGGTCGTCGTCACGAGCGTCGTCGCGGTCGTCGTCCCGGTCGTCCCGGGCGTCGTCCCGGCGGTCCCGGGCGTCGTCCGCGGCGTCGGCGGCGTCCTCAGCGGCGTCGTCCGCGTCGTCCCGGTCCTCGTTCACCCTGCTGTCGTCGTGCTTCAGCTGAACACTGGACTTGCCGGCCGCCGACGACTCGTCGTCGCCGCCCAGCGCGAAGGCCGTCGCGGTCCCGCCCCCGACGAGCGTGGCGGCGACGACGGTGGCGATGACGATGTTGCGCTTCATGAGGGTTCCTCCCGAGTGGTTGGCCCCGTTGCGGGGCCGTCCGTTCCGACGAGAACCAAGGTGCCTGAACGTTCCTGAAGCCCTCCTGAAGGAGCCTGAAGAACTCTTCAGGTTGGCTCAGGCATCCTGAACGCATGCGCCTGTTGATCGTGGAAGACGAGAAGCGACTTGCCCTCTCCCTGGCCAAGGGCCTGACGGCCGAGGGCTACGCCGTCGACGTCGTCCACGACGGCGTGGACGGTCTGCACCGCGCCACGGAGGGCTCGTACGACCTGCTGATCCTGGACATCATGCTCCCGGGCATGAACGGCTACCGCGTCTGCTCGACCCTGCGCGCCGCCGGACACGACGTACCGATCCTGATGCTGACCGCGAAGGACGGCGAGTACGACGAGGCCGAGGGCCTGGACACCGGCGCCGACGACTACCTGACCAAGCCGTTCTCGTACGTCGTCCTCGTCGCCCGCGTGAAGGCCCTGCTGCGCCGCCGCGCCGCGTCCCCCTCGCCCGTCCACACCCTGGGCGACCTGCGGATCGACACCGCCGCCCGGCGCGTGGTGCGCGGCGCGGGCGAGGACGGGCCCGGCACGGAGATCACCCTCACCGCGAAGGAGTTCGCCGTCCTGGAGCAGCTCCTGGTCAAGGCGGGCCAGGTGGTGTCCAAGGCCGACATCCTGGACCACGTCTGGGACTTCGCGTACGAGGGCGACCCCAACATCGTCGAGGTGTACGTGAGCACGCTGCGCCGCAAGCTCGGCGCCCCGCTGATCAAGACCGTCCGCGGCGCCGGATACCGACTGGAGGCTCCCCGATGAGGCGGCTCTTCGGCTCCGTGCGCGCCCGCGCGACCGTGGGCGCGACCCTCGTCGTGGCGCTCGCCCTGGTCGCCGCGGGCGCCGCCGTGCTCCTTTCGCTGCGCGCGAGCCTCATCGACCAGGCCGACTCGCAGGCCGAGTCGGCGGCCCGCAAGGTGGCGGTGCGGCTCGCGGTGGGCACCGCCTACGACAAGCTGGAGCTGCCCGACGGCGAGGACAACCCCGTCCAGGTCGTGGACGAGAAGGGCCGCCTGGTCGCGGCCAGCGACGACCTGGAGAGTGTGACGGGTACGGGAGTCAGTGCCGTACGGCCCGATCCCGCCGCCCGGACCCCGAAGCCCGGCACCTCGAAGTCCCCGAAGCCGACGGCTTCGCAGAAGCCGAAGCCCACGCCGACGGAGACCGACTCCGACGACGCCGATGACGCTGACGACGGCGACGACTCCGACAGCGAGAGCGAAGCCGCCGAGGACCGCAGGGAGGCCGCGGAGGACGCCGCCGAGGACGCCGCTGAGGACGGCCCCGGCGCCATCTCCGACAGGACCCGTGTCAGCGAGGGCTCGGCGCGGGTGGACGGCGAGACCGCGGACTACCGCTTCGTCGCCGTGCGCGTGGACACCGAGTCGCGGGGCGAGCTGACCATTCACGCCGGTGCCCCCCTGGCCGCCGAACAGAGCGCCGTGAAGACAGCGTTGACCGCGATGCTGATCGGCTTCCCGGTCCTGCTCGCCGTGATCGCGGGCGTGACCTGGCTGGTCACGCGCCGCGCGCTCAGGCCCGTGGACGCGATCCGCGCCGAGATGGCAGCGATCACCGCGTCCGAGGACCTGGCGCGCCGGGTGCCCGAGCCGGACACGCACGACGAGATCGCGCGCCTGGCCCGGACCACCAATGAGACCCTGGCGGCCCTGCAGACCTCGGTGGAGCGCCAGCGCCGTTTCGTCGCCGACGCCTCCCACGAGCTGCGCAGCCCCATCGCCTCGCTGCGCACCCAGCTGGAGGTGGGCGCCGCGCACCCGGACCTCCTCGATGTGCCCGGCGCCGTCGAGGACACCGTGCGCCTCCAGGAGCTGGCCGCCGACCTGCTGCTGCTCGCCCGCCTGGACGCCGGTGAGAAGCCGGGTCAGGGCCGGGTGGATCTGGCGGCCCTGACCCGTGAGGAGCTGTCGCAGCGCACGGGGGACCGGGTGGCTGTGACGACGGAGCTGAAGAGTGTCGAAGTGGCCGGTTCCCGCGGTCAGTTGGCGCGGGTTCTCGGCAACCTCGTGACCAACGCGCAGCGGCACACCCGTTCCCGGGTCGTGGTCACCGCACGGGCCGACGGGGACTGGGCCGTGCTCGAGGTGGCGGACGACGGCGACGGAGTGCCGCCGCAGGAGCGGGAACGGATCTTTGAGCGGTTCGTACGGCTCGACGACGCGCGCAGCCGTGATGAGGGAGGCGCGGGTCTCGGTCTCGCCATCGCCCGCGATGTGGCCGCGCGCCATGGCGGGACGCTCACGGTCGACGGCGCCCCGGGTGGGGGAGCGGTCTTCGTGCTGCGTCTGCCTGTCGCTGAGCCTCGCGGTACGTGAGCGCCCCGAAGGGGCGGGGGGAACTGCGCGACCAGCCACTGGCGGCCCGCAGTGTGACAGTGCTCTTCCAGGGGAGCGCTGGAGCGGCGGGGTTCGCCCGCCCTGCCCCGCTACGGCACAGCGACAGCGTTATGGCTTGCCGCGCAGTCCGCGCAGGTGCTCCGCGATCGGCGTCAGCGCCTTGTGGAGGTCGCCGAGCGCCTCGGGTGAGATCAGGTCGACGAAGTGCTGCCGCACGGAGGCGACATGGTGCGGTGCGACGCGCTTCATGGTGTCCATGCCCTCGTCGGTGAGCACGGTGAAGAGGCCGCGTCGGTCGGACTCGCAGTTCTCCCGGCGGACCAGGCCCGCGTTCTCCATGCGGGTGATCTGGTGGGAGAGCCGGCTCTTGGACTGCAGGGTGGCGGCCGCGAGGTCGCTCATACGCATCCTGTGGTCTTCGGACTCGGAGAGATGTACGAGGATGTCGTAGTCGTTCATGGTGAGGTTGAACGGCTGGAGATCCTTCTCCAGCTGGTACGTCAGCATCCTGTTGACCTCCACGTGGGTGCGCCAGGCGCACTGTTCCTCGTCGGTCAGCCACTGCGGGGCCGTCTCGGTCTCCATGGAATCGATTCTACCTAAGAAGTTGAATGGTGAACGAGTGTCGGGGTGTGACACGCCTCGCACCCCTCGGATTTCGAGGGGTACAGGCGTTCGCCGTCACACTCCGCAGACTACCGCTCACAGGCCGAAGCGACGCTGGAGGTCCCCTAGTTGTCCGGGAAGGCGCGGTCCCTGCGACTGCTGTCCACGTTGGCCATGTTGCCCCCGCTGTCCCGATGAGCCCTGGGCGCCCTGGCCGCCCCCGCCGCCCGGCACCCCGTCCTGGTGCGGCACCGCGCCCGTCGCCGTCTCCGCCATCAGCGCCTCCGAGGACTGCAGCAGCACCGTGCCCGCGCCCACGAACTCGAACTGGTGCTCCTCCCCGGAGGTGCCGCCGATCCCGGTGAGGGCCCGCAGGCCGCCGATCACGCCGGTCATGTACTGGTGGTCGTAGTGATGGCAGGGCGAGGGGCAGTCCGCCCAGCCGACGAGCGCCTGCGGATCCACCCGGATCGGCGGCTCCATGAACACCACGGGACCGCTCGACACCGCCACGAACTTGCCGGTGCCGATCAGGGTCAGGAAACCGGGGACAATGGACTGCTTCAGCGCGAGAGTTGGCTGAAAAGCGAGGAGGTTGCCCGCGCGGATGGTGAGGTTGCCGTCCTCCAGGTCGTACGAGTTCACGTCGAAGGCGCGGTCGGCGAGCAGCATCTTGCCCTCGCCCTCGGCCACCACCCAGTCGCTCGCGTGCAGCGGCGAGTGGAAGGACGTCCGCACGAGGCGGTCCAGGCGGCCGTGACCGATGCCGTTGAAGTCGATGCGCCCGTAGTAGGCGATCATCTTGCCCTTCTGCAGGAACCACTGGCTGCCCGTCAGCTCCACGCAGAAGGTGTACGCGTTGACGTTGTCGTCGCTCGGCAGCGTCATCGGGTCGAAGATCACGGGCGTGCTCACAGCTTCTCCTCCGATGCCTGGACGTACACCACGCCATTGCCGCTGAGCTCCAGCTGGAAGCCCTCGCCCGAGCCGCGGCCCACCATGTCGCGCCAGCTGAGCGCCGTGGACAGCTTGTTGCGCACGTCGCCGTGGTGCGCCACGTACGACTGGGGGTCGACGTGGACCGGGCGCTGGGGGGTGATCGGCAGCTCCACGACGCCGCCGTGCGCCATCACGGCCACCGCGCCGTGGCCCTTCAGGGTCGTGGTGAAAAGGCCCTGGCCCGAGACCTGGCCGCGCACCATGCCGAGGACGCCGCCCTGCGAGCCGAGGAACATCGTGCCCTGCTGGAGGGTGCCGTCGAAGGCGAGCAGGCGGTCCGCCTCCACGTACATCGTGTCGCCGGTCAGGCTGATCACGTGCACATGGTGGCCGCCGTGCCCGAACATGACCGTGCCGCTGCCCTCGACCGTCATCAGCGGGACCGACTCGTCGGCGAGCCTGCGCCCGATCATGGACATCAGGCCGCCCTGCCCGCCGCCCACGTTGGGCGTGAAGGAGACGTCTCCCTTGTAGGCGAGCATGGCGCCGCGCTGGCTGAACATCTTGGTGCCGGGCTGGACGGTCGCCTCGACCATCTTCGCGTTGACCTCACGGAACGGCATGTCACACGTCTCCCGCGATCGTGTTGCGCTCACTGGCCTGGACGTAGACGAGGCCCTCGCCCTCGAAGCGGATCTGGAAGGCCTCGCCGCCGCCCTCTCCCATGAGCGTGCGGAAGGTCACGCCCGACTGGAAGCTCTGCTTGAGATTGCCCTGGTGCGCCACGTACGCCCCCGGGTCCACATGGAGGGGGTACTGCTTCGTGACGCGCAGGATCACCGCCGGGCCGTCCGAGATCAGGGCCGCCTGGCCCGTGCCCTCGACCGTGGTCGTGAAGACGCCGTTGCCCTGCGTCGCGCCGCGCAGGCCCGTGAACGTCGTGCCCGTGCGCAGGCTCGCGTCGGCGCACAGGAGATTGCTCGACTCCACATAGAGCTTCTCGCCCTGGAGCCCGACCAGGCTGATCTCCGTCGCGTGGTCGGCGAACCAGCACGTGCCGTGCCCCTTCACCTCCATCACCGTCATCTGCTCGTTGGTGAGGCGCCGCGTGACCATGCCGCGGATGCCCTCGCCGCCCCCCGTCAGCTTCTTGAAGATCATCGTGCCGTCGTAGGCGACCATCGAGCCGTTCTTTGCCTTGACGGCGTCGCCGGTCATGTCGACGGCGAGCATTCTGCTGCCCTGCAATCGGAACGTAGCCACGAAGGCGAAGGTATCCGCAGCGCGGTCCCCGGCGACAGGGTCACCGACCCTGACCGGACCCCGGAAACTCCCCGAGGAGTCCCTGATGCCACAATGGGGGCGCTTGTGCATCCGTTCACAAGATCGACGCCGCCCCCGCCCCGAAGGTGACCCGTGGACATCAAGACCGCCTCCGCACTCCGCCGCCTCCGCCTGGTCTCCATTCCCGAGGCCGTGTCCTTCCTGCTGCTCATCGTCTGCTCGGTGCTGAAGCGGACCACGGACTTCAACGCCGTCCCGGCGATGGGCATGATCCACGGCCTGCTCTTCATCCTGTACGTCCTGTTCTGGCTCGACGCCTGGAACCGCACCAAGTGGGACGCCAAGACGGGCATCCTCTACTTCGTCCTCTCCGTGCTGCCCGCCGGCGGCTTCTTCGCCGACCGCAAGCTGAAGCGTGAGGCCGAGGCCGCGGTCATGGCCTCGCGCGCCCGCCGCGAAGGGGTCGTGAACGCATGATCGTCGCCTTCTCCGTGACGCCGCTCGGCGTCGGCGAGGACGTGGGCGAGTACGTCGCCGACGCCGTCCGCGTCGTCCGCGAGTCCGGTCTGCCCAACCGGACCGACGCGATGTTCACGTCGATCGAGGGCGAGTGGGACGAGGTGATGGACGTCGTCAAGCGCGCCGTCGCCGCCGTCGAGGCACGGGCGCCGCGCGTCTCCGTCGTCCTCAAGGCCGACATCCGTCCGGGCGTGACGGACGGGATGACCTCCAAGGTCGAGACGGTGGAGCGCCACCTGTCCGCGTGATCGCCGCGGCCGCTCCGGCCGCCGTTCAAGCCCCCGCCAGGGAGACCCGGCGGGGGCTTTTCGCATGCCCGCGCGGAGTGGTGCCTCCCCCCCCGGCGAGCCGCCGGACCCGTACTTGAGCGACTGCTCAAACTCGCTGTAGATTGCCGCCCATACGATTTGAGCAGTCGCTCAAACAGGGGTCTGCCTGGGGGTTTGTGATGGGCTACGGGAGTCCGCCGAGTCTGTACGTCGAGGCGCTGATCCGCGCCGACCTCGACGCGCTGTGGGAGCGCACGCAGGAGCCCGCGTCCCACCAGCGCTGGGACCTGCGCTTCACGGAGATCGACCACCTGCCCGACGAGCCCGGGGCGCCACAGCGCTTCCGGTACGCGACGCGGGTCCTGCCCTTCCTCACGATCACCGGGACCGGCGTCAGCGCCGGCGAGAAGCGCCGCCCGGACGGGACCCGGACCTCGGCGCTCCGCTTCGCCTCGCCGCACCCGCTGTCGCTGCTCGCCGAGGGCAGCGGCTACTGGCGCTACGTACCGACGGACGACGGCGTCCGCTTCCTCACCGGCTACGACTACCGGCCGCGGTGGGGGCGGGCGGGGGCGCTCGCCGACCGCTTCGCGCTGCGGCCGCTGATGGGCTGGGCGACGGCCTGGTCCTTCGACCGGCTGCGGCTGTGGCTCGAGCGCGGGATCAGCCCTCGGCGGGGGCTCGCGCACGGCCTCTGCGAGGTCGTCGTCCGCGCATCGGTGGCCGTGGCGGCCGGGCTCCTCGCCGGGCCGGCGGTCGGCGTGGTGTTCGCGCTCATGGCCGCGCTCGCCGCCGCCGTCCTCCTGTGCGTCGTGCCGCCGTTGCCGACGACTCCGGCGGCGCGGCGCTGCCTGCGCACGCCCCCCGCGTCCGTGCGCGCCCCACGCCTGCTCGACCGCCTCATCGCACCCGCCGACCACCTCATCGCACCCGCCGACCGCCTCATCGCACCCGCTGACCGCCTCACCGCACCCGCTGACCGCCTCACCGCACTCGCCGACCGCCCGGCCGACTCCGAGGAGCAGCCCGCATGACGTCGATCTTCCGCACCGTGATGGGCGCCGACTTCGAGCGCCTGCACCCGGCGCTCCAGCGGCGCTTCTCCGTCGGGCTCGACAGCGGTGAGGCGTGCATCGGGCAGGGCGTGATGGACCGGATCTGGCACGGGGGCAGCTTCGTGAAGCCGTTCCTCGCGGTCGGCGCGACCCGCAACATCCTCGTCCCGCGCGCGGGCCGGAACATCCCCTTCACCATCGAGAACGTGCCGTACGCCGACTCCTTCGGCCGTGAGACGGTGACCTTCGTGCGTACCTTCCGACTGCCCGGCAGGGCCCGGCGCTTCGACGCCCAGATGGTCCTCGGCCCCCGCGGCGACCGGGTGCTCGACTACCTGGGCACCCATCAGCACCTCGCGAGCGACCTGCACTTCTCCGCGCGGCCCGACGGGTCGCTCGTCATCCGGTCCGGGGCGCACCGGTTCCGCGAGGGCCCGGTGGACGTGCCTGTGCCCGACGTCATCGGGGGCGACGCGGAGGTGCGCGAGTCCTACGACGAACGGTCCGGGCGCTTCCGGATCCGGGTGCGGGTCGTGAACCGGTACTTCGGGCCGCTGTTCGGGTACGAGGGGTCGTTCGCGGCGGTGTACCGGGACGTGCGGGAGTGCGGGGTGCGGGACGGGCTGCGGCCCGTGCGCGAGGAGGTGCGCGCGTGAGCCGCGCGCAGGCGGGGCCCGGGACGCGGGAGAAGCTCCTCGAAGGGGCCGTGCGGACGCTCACCGAGCAGGGGATCGCCAAGACGTCGGCGCGGAGCGTGGCGGCGGCCGCCGGGGTGAACCAGGCGCTCGTCTTCTACCACTTCGGGTCCGTCGACGAACTGCTCTCCGAGGCGTGCCGGTACGCCACGGAGCAGCGGGTCGGCCGCTACCGGGAGCGGCTCGCCGCGATCTCCTCCCTCACCGAACTCCTCGCCTTCGGGCGGGAGATGCACGAGGAGGAGCGGGAGGCGGGGCATGTGGCGGTGCTCGCCCAGCTGCTCGCCGGGGCGCAGACGCAGCCGCGGCTCGCCGCCGCGACGGCCGCGGGCCTCTCCCTGTGGGTCACCGAGGTCGAGCAGGTCCTCGTGCGCGTCCTCGGCTCGACCCCCCTCGGCGACTTCACCGACCCCGTCGGCCTGGCCCGCGCCGTCGCGGCGTCCTTCGTCGGCATCGAACTGTACGAAGGCGTCGACCGCGCCGGGGCCGAGCGTGCCCTGGACGCCCTGGAACAACTGGCCGCCCTGGCCGCGGCCCTGGACGACCTGGGCCCGGTGGCCCAGCGGGCCCTCCGCCACCGCCTGCGCCGCGCGACGCGCCCCTGACCGGCGCCCGGACGCGTTGCCCACACCGCGACGGCACCGTCGGCCGGGGCTGTGCCCACCCTCCCCCAAGCTCTCGGCTTCGCTCGAGCAGGGGGGACCTCCATCGCCCCTGGCGGCCCAGCTGCCCACAGCGGGGGGCTGGGAAGCGGCCCCGCGCGCCTGGCTGTCAGGAACGGGCTTGGCCGAAGGTCGGAGCCGGCCTGCTGACGCCGAACGGCCGTGAGTGGCGCAGGCGGGCCGAGGCCTGCGGACCGGTGGAAACGGGTGGGCGGGTGGGAGGTGTCCGCCGCGGAGCGGCGGGGGCCACGGGCGGCGGGCGGACGCCGGACTGCACCAGGTGGCACGGGCGGCCCGAGGCCTGCGGACCGGTGGAAACGGGTGGGCGGGTGGGAGGGATCCGCCGCGGAGCGGGCGGGCTACGGGCCACAGCCGACGGGCGGACGCCGGACGACAGCAAGGGGCACAGGCGGGCCGCCGGGGCGCGGGCAAGGGGCCCCGGGGCGAGCCCCGTCCCCGAGCGAGCCGCAGGCAAAACCGCTCGCACGGACGCGCCCGGTTCGACACGCCGAGGAATCTCCACTTTTGTGTGGGTATCGGCTTGTTCGATCACCTGGAGGGCGCTGTGCGGCCGGAGGGCTACGACTACGACACCCACAGCCGGCTCGCCGGACCGCTCACCGAGCCGGAGGGCGGTGCCGGCAACGGCGGCGTCCACGCCGGTTACCGGGTGCAGTACCGGCCGCTCCTCGCGCGCGAGCCCCACCGAATACGCGCCCTCCTGCTGATGACGCTGGCCCCCCTCCTGACCGGCGCCCTGCTGGTGTACCTCGTCTGGCCCACCCACTGGACGGAACGTGAGGGCGGCGACCGCTGGCTGGTCGGCCTGGACGTGACGATGCTCGTCGCGATCGGCCTGATCGAGGTGTTCATGCTGGTCAACGTGGTGTCCATCGCACACGCCACGATGGTCGCCCGCGACCCCGTCCCGGTCGTGCCCGAGGAGGGCACCCGCGTCGCGTTCCTCACGACGTACGTGCCGGGCAAGGAACCGCTCACGATGGTGCGCGCCACCCTGGAGGGCGCCGTCCGGATACACCACACCGGACCCCTGGACGTCTGGCTGCTCGACGAGGGCGACGACGACCAGGCGAAGGCGCTCTGCGAGGAGCTGGGCGTACGCCACTTCACGCGCCTCGGCGTCGCGGAGTGGAACCGCAAGAAGGGCCCCCACAAGACCCGCACCAAGCACGGCAACTACAACGCCTGGCTGGCCATGCACGGCGGCGACTACGACTTCTTCGCCTCCGTGGACACCGACCACGTACCGCTGCCGAACTTCCTGGAGCGGATGATGGGCTTCTTCCGCGATCCGGACGTGGCCTTCGTCGTGGGCCCGCAGGTGTACGGGAACTACGTCTCACCCGTCACCAAGGCCGCCGAGTCCCAGCAGTTCCTCTTCCACGCCCTGATCCAGCGCGCCGGCAACCGCTACCGGGCGCCCATGTTCGTCGGCACCAACAACGTCGTGCGCATCGCCGCCCTGCGCCAGGTCGGCGGCCTCTACGACTCGATCACCGAGGACATGGCCACCGGCTTCGAGCTGCACCGGCACAAGAACCCGGTCACCGGACGGCACTGGCGCTCGGTCTACACCCCGGACGTGCTCGCCGTGGGCGAGGGCCCGGCCTCCTGGACGGACTTCTTCACCCAGCAGATGCGCTGGTCGCGCGGCACCTACGAGACGCTGATCAAGCAGTACTGGAAGGCGCCGTTCACGATGCCTCCCGGCCGCCTCTTCTCGTACACGCTGATGCTCGTCTACTACCCGATGACGGCCGTCAACTGGCTGCTCGGCATCCTCAGCTGCGTGCTCTTCCTGTGGTTCGGGGCCTCCGGCACCCAGGTCGCCGCCTCCGTGTGGCTGATGCTCTACAGCGACGCCGCGGCCCTGCAGATCGGGCTCTACCTGTGGAACCGGCGCCACAACGTCTCGCCGCACGAACCCGAGGGCTCCGGCGGCCTGGCCGGGATGGCGATGTCCGCGCTGTCCGCGCCCATCTACGCCAAGTCCCTCGGCGCCGCCACGCTGCGCCGCCCGTGCCGCTTCGTCGTCACCCCCAAGGGCGGCGGGGCCACCCCCGACCGGCTGCTCACCTTCCGCATCCATCTGTTCTGGGCGGTGGTGCTCGCCAGCTCGCTCGTCGCGTCGTTCGTGCTCGACCACACGCACGTCGCGATGCGGACCTGGGCGGTGCTCGCCCTGGCCATCTCGCTGGCGCCGGTCGTGGTCTGGTCCGTCACCGCGGTGCGTGAGCAGCGGGCGCGCAAGGCCGCGGCGGTCCGGCGGCGGCAGGAAAGCAGTGCGGACGCCGACGGCGAGCCGGAGCCCGCCTTCGCCACCGGCACGACGACTGGAGGTAACTGACGCCATGCCCTTTCGGCCCCCCGAGTTCTCCAAGCGCACCAAGAAGATCGTCTTCGGCGTGGGCGCGGGCGCCGTGCTCATCGGCCTCAACGCCCCCGCCGCCGTCTCCTTCGCCGAGGAGAAGTACCACGCGTACAAGATCTCCCGGCCCGGCTACATGAAGAAGTACGGGTCGTGGCAGCAGGTCGGCATTCCCAAGGAGTTCCGCACCAACGCCATCCACGCCGCCCTCCTGCACACCGGGAAGGTCCTGATCGTCGCCGGGTCGGGGAACGAGCAGGAGAAGTTCGACGCCGGGTCCTTCGACACCGTCCTGTGGGACCCGGAGAAGAACACCTTCAAGAAGATCGACACCCCCGAGGACTTCTTCTGCTCGGGCCACGCCCAGCTCCCCGACGGCCGCCTCCTGGTCGCGGGCGGCACCGCGCGCTACGAACTCCTCGACGGCGAGGTGGAGCGGGCCGGCGGCGGCATGCGGGTCAAGAACGAGAACCCGGACAAGCCCGTCGTCCTGAAGAAGGGCACCAAGTTCCGCTCGCCGTCCGGCGTCGAGTACGTCAGCCGGTTCGACGTGACGGTCCCCAAGGCCGAGCGGGACTTCGAGATCACGTACTCCAAGTCGGGCGCGATGCAGCCCTGGAAGACGAAGGTCGTCGCGAGCGAGGCCCGGGTCTTCGTGGAGGCCGTCCGCGAGGGCGCGCCCGCGGTCACGGAGAAGTCCGCGCAGTACGAGATCGAGGGGCTGACCGGCAAGGAGGCCGACAACACGTACGGCATCGCCGAGAAGCTCACCATGGACAAGCAGGACTTCCAGGGCATCAGGGCGGCCTACGAGTTCGACCCGGTCGCGGAGAAGTACATCGCCGTGGAGCCGATGGACAAGGCCCGCTGGTACCCCACCCTGGTCGGCCTGGAGGACGGCCGGGTGCTCGCCGTGTCCGGGCTCGACGACGTCGGCGTCATCGACCCCGGCGACAACGAGATCTACGACCCGAAGACGAAGAAGTGGACCGACGGCCCCAAGCGCTACTTCCCGACCTACCCGGCGCTGTTCCTCACCAAGGGCGGCAAGCTCTTCTACCCCGCCTCCAACGCCGGTTACGGGCCCGCCAAGAAGGGCCGCGCGCCCGGCCTGTGGGACCTGAAGACCAACAAGTTCGAGAAGGTGCCAGGACTCACCGACCTCGACCAGACCGAGACGTCCGGGTCGGTGCTGCTCCCGCCCGCCCAGGACCAGAAGGTGATGATCCTCGGCGGCGGCGGGGTCGGCGAGTCCAAGAAGGCCACCAAGCGCACCGCCGTCATCGACCTGAAGCAGGACAACCCGGCCTTCAGGACCGGGCCCGAACTGCCCCAGGGCACGCGCTACCTGAACAGCGTCCTGATGCCGGACGACTCGGTGTTCACCACCAACGGCTCGTCCGACTACCGCGGCCGCAGCGCGAGCAACATCCTCAAGGCCCAGTTCTACGACCCGAAGGGCGACGCGGGCCGGGGCGCCTTCCGTGCCGCCGCCGACCCGAAGGTCGGCCGCAACTACCACTCCGAGGCGCTGCTGCTGCCCGACGGGCGCGTCGCCACCTTCGGCTCCGACCCGCTCTTCGACAACGAGCAGAACACCAAGCTCGGCCACTTCGAGCAGCGCATGGAGATCTTCACGCCGCCGTCCCTGCACAAGTCCGGCAAGAACCGGCCCGTGCTCGGCGAGGGCCCCGGCGTGCTGCCCGCCGACGGCCGCGCGACGTTCCGCACCGCGCACCCGGAGAAGCTGGTCTCGGCCCGGCTCATGCGGCCGAGCGCCGTCACGCACACCACGGACGTGGAGCAGCGCTCGATCGCGCTCGGGCTCACCAAGGGGCCGGGCTCGGTGACGGTGGACGTGCCCCGCGAGGACGCGGCCCTCGTGCCGCCCGGCTGGTACATGCTGTTCGTGACGGACGCGGCCGGGGCGTCGTCGGAGGCGAAGTGGGTGCACGTGAAGTAGCGGCCCCCGTGATGTGAGGGCGGGGTGGGACCGGGTGTCCCGCCCCGCCCCTTCACTTGGCCGCCACGAACGCCCCGTGCGTGAGCACCGGCACCACCGTGCACGCGTCCAGCTCCGTCGCGATGGCCACGTCCTCCGCGTAGCCGCCGTCGGCCAGCTCCCGGCCCGAGGAGCAGGACGCCACCGCGTCCCCCACGTCCACCGCCGCCACGAACGCCGAAGCGGCCGACGCGGCCTCCGGGGAGAGCGCCGTGCCGCCGCGGTCCCGCAGCGCGGTGATCACGGCCCCCGCGCCGAGCAGGTCCTCCAGGGCGGGCCGCAGCGTGCCGTCGGGCCAGCGCTCGCCCGAGGCGATCACGCCGACGGGGTGCTCGGGGGTGCCGTGGCCCCGGTCGGCGAGCCACCGGCCGACGGCGGTCGCGTTGCGCAGCGATCCGGCGGCGATGTCGGCGCCGCCCGCCGACGCCGCGATGGCCGAGCCGTTGGGCGAGGGGAGGACCAGGCGCGGGGCGAGCGGGGCGCGGCGCAGGGCGGCGGGGGACAGGGACCAGGGGCTGGCCTCGGTGACGGCCCTGCGGCCCACCGCGAGCCGGGCGTCCATCTGGCGGGCGAACGCCGTCGCGCTCTCGTCGCGCCACGGATAGGGGAAGACCCGGGAGCCGGACTCGACGGCGACCGACACCGACGTCGTGAACGACAGGACGTCGACGATCACCAGACTGGAGACGGCGGGCGCGAGGCGTTTCGCTCCGGCCGTGCCCCACTCGAACCGTACGCCGTAGCCCGCCTGCGAGAAGTCTTCACGCCCCATGCGCCCTCAGGCTGCCAGGTGGCCGGTGCCTTTGGCCAGCGTGGCCAAAGGCCTTTCCCGGTACGCGAGTTGACCTCCACAGACCGTCCACTCGATCATCAGATCGGCTACGCCTTCGCGTTGCGCACGAGCCCGAGCGCGTAGTCCGGCCACCACTGTCCGGCGGCGGGGCCGCCCCGGCAGGGGCCGTCGGAGTCGCCGGGCCGCTTGATCCACAGGTAGGCGTCGAGGAGCGGGTCGCCGGTGCGGTCGGTGGGCGGGGTGCCGAGGCCGCGTCCGGGCGGGTTGCACCAGGCGTCCTGGCGGTCCCCGGCGAGCGGGCCCTTGCCGTTGCGGCTGCTGTCCATCACGAAGTGCTTGCCGCCGACCGTGGCGGCGAGCTGACGTCCGTACGCCTTGACGGTCGTGTCGCCCTGGAAGTTGGAGACGTTCAGCGAGAAGCCGTCGGCCCGGTCGATGCCCGCCCGCTGGAGCGGCAGGGTGAGCTTGCGCGCGTCGTTGATCCAGCCGGGGTTGCCCGCGTCCAGGTAGACCTTGACGTTCGGCTGCCGCTTGAGGCGTTCGATCGCCTCCGACAGGAGCTCGTAGCGCTCCTCGTGGTACTGGGCGGGCGTGCAGCCGTCCACGATGTGCGGGATGGCGTCCGGCTCCAGGACCACGAGTGCCTTGCTCCGCCCGATGGCGTCGGCGAACGCGCCGAGCCACTGGCGGTAGTACGCGGCGTCCTGGGCGCCGCCCGCCGAGTGCTGGCCGCAGTCGCGGTGCGGGATGTTGTACGCCACGAGTACCGCCGTGCGGCCCTCGTCCGCCGCGCCCGCGGTGGCCTTCGCGATGTCGGGCGCCGGGTCGTCCCCGGCCGGCCACACCGCCATCGGCTGCTCGGCGATCCGGCGCAGCGCCTCGGCGTCCTGCGTACGGCCCTCCTGCTGCCACTGTCTGACCTGCCGCGCCGCCTCGCTCTGCGGGTCGACCCAGAAGCGGTGCTGCGCGGAGCGCGCCGCCTCGGGCCGGGCGGCGGGCGTCCCCTCGTCCTTCTTCTCCCCGCCCGGTTCCGACCCGGAGGAGCACCCCGCCGCGAGCCCTAGGACCGCGACGGCCGTGAGTGCCGTGAACGTACGGAGCAGCCGGTGCATCCAGACCCCTTGAGCGACGGTGTCGACGGTGACGGGCAGGCGAGTCGTGCGGCAATCGTGACATAAGGGATCAATCGTCCCCGTGTACGACACCGCGCGGCGCCGCCGCAGTCAGCCGCCCGCGCCCGGCCGCCCCGCCCGCGGCCGTCAGCCGCCCGCCGCGAGCGCGATCCCGAGCGGGGTCCGCTCGTACAGGACCTGGTGCCCGTACCGGCGCGAGGTGAGCAGGCCCGCGTCCCGCAGCGCCGTCAGGTGGGCCGAGACCGACGAGGGGGCCAGGGCCAGGCGGTGGGCGAGGGCCGAGGTGCCCGCGGGTTCGGCGAGGGCGGTGAGGACGGCCGCGCGGTTGCGGCCGAGGAGGCGGGCGAGGGCGTCCGGGGCGTGGTCGGCCGGGGCGCTCCACAGTCCGGCGAGACCCCGGGCCGGGTACACCAGGGTCGGCTGCCAGGGCGGGTCGTAGCCGCTGATCACGTCCGGCCAGCTGAAGACGCTGGGCATCAGGACCAGGCCGCGCCCGTCCAGGTCCCGCACGTGCCGCCCGCGCCACTGCGCCGTCAGCGTCCCGGAGTCCCAGGCGAGGCGGCGGTCGAGCTCGGGAAGCAGGGCGCCGAGGCCGACCTCCGCGAGGCGCCGGGAGTGGTACGCCACGTCGGCTTCGAGCAGGGCGCGGAGGCGGGGCCAGTACGGCTCGACCAGCGCGTGCCAGGCGCCCTCCAGGGCGTCCGCCAGCTCCCGCACCGCCCGCGCCGGGTCGTCCAGGAGCCGTCGCCCGAGCGGGCTCGCCGTCGCCCCCGGCGTCTCCGCGAGGGCCCCCGCCATGTCGTCCCTGGCCGCGTCGGGGTCGGCCGCCCGCACCGCCGCGATCTCCTCGTCGAACCCCGTCGCCGGGCCGAGCGGCGGCGGCCCGAGGAAGTCCGGGCTGTGCCCGCACGACGGCATCAGCAGCCACACGGCCTCCAGGTCGAGCCCCGCCCCCGCCTCCTTGATCCGCCGCAGCCACCCCGGGTGGTACGCGTGCCGCTCGCGCCGCTTCAGCGTCCGCACCGCCTCCTGCGTCTCCCACAGGGGCGACACGGCGAACCGGCACCGCAGCAGATCGTCCTCCCCGAACCGCAGCTCGAAGGGCACGGCCCGTCCTCCTCCCCTCGTGCCGCTCGCGCCGTCGACGTCGGACCCCGTGTGCCGTCGGCGCCGAAGATTCGGCTGGAGCCGAAACTTTAGGGACCGGCGCCGGGCCCCGCCAGGGTGAGCGCATGAGCGACGGAGGCGGGGCTGAGGCGACGGGCGTGGACGCGGGCACGGGGGAGAGGGGCGTGGCGCGCGCGGCGCCGGGGCGGTGCAGGGGTGGGCCGGGCTCGGCGGACGACTTCGGCTCCGTCGGCCCGGAGCCCGGTCCCGGAGGTGCGGACGCGCGGGCCGAGGAGTCCTCCGCCGTGCGGTGCCCGGTCCCGGACGCGGGTGCGAGGCCGGACGAGGGGCGGGCGAGAGACGGGTACGGGCGGGTCTTCGCCGTCGCCGAGTTCCGGGTCGTGTTCGTCGCGCACGCGCTGTCGCTGCTCGGGGTGGTCGTCAGCGAGATCGCGCTGACGGTGCTCGTGTACGACCTCACCGGGTCGCCCCTGCTCAGCGCGCTGGCGTTCGCGCTGGGGATGCTGCCGTACCTCGTGGGCGGGACGCTGTTCGCCGGGGTCGCCGACCGGTATCCGCCGCGCCGGGTCCTCGTCGGCTGCGACCTGGTGTGCGCCGGGTGTGCCGCGCTGATGGCGCTGCCCGCGACACCGGTCGCCGGACTGCTCGCGCTGCGCTGTCTGATCGCCGCCGTCTCGCCGGTGTTCAACGGCACCCGGATGGCGACGCTCACCGACGTCCTCGGCGACGGCGACCTGTTCGTGCTCGGGCGTTCGCTGCTGCGGATGGTCTCGCAGAGCGCCGTCCTCGTCGGCTTCGGGCTCGGGGGCGTGCTGCTCACCGTCGTGTCTCCGCGCGGGGCGCTCGTCATCACGCTGGTGACGTTCCTCGCGTCGGCGCTGCTCCTTCGCACCGGCACGAGGCGGCGGCCCGCGCGCGGGGGCGGCCGGGGGAGCGGGGGCGGGGACGCCGCGCTCCTGCGGTACTCGCTCGCGGGTGCCCGTGAGGTGCTCGGGCACCGGCGGATCCGCGCGCTGCTGCTCCTGCTCTGGGCGCCCCCGATGTTCGTGGTCGCCCCCGAGGCCCTCGCCGCCCCGTACGCCGAGCAGATCGGTGTCGGCACCGCCGGGGTCGGCCTGCTGATGTGCGCGATGCCCGTCGGCACCATCGCGGGCGAGGTGTACGCGGGGTCCGCGCTCAGCCCCGCCGCCCGCTCCCGCATCGTGCTGCCGCTGGCCGCGACCACGCTGCTCCCGCTGCTCGCGTACGCCTTCACCCCCGGCCTCGCCTGGGCGCTGCCCGCCCTCGTGCTCGCCGGAGCCGGAGCGGCGTACACGCTCGGACTCGACCGCTGGTTCGTCGACGCCGTGCCACCGGAGCTGCGCGGCCGGGCGATGACCGTGCACACGGCGGGCCTGATGACCCTCCAGGGCGTCGGCATGGCGCTCGCCGGGCTCGCCGCCGAGTTCTTCGCCGTCAGCACGGTGGTCGCGGGCGCGGGCGTGCTCGGCACCGGGTGCTGTCTGCTCCTGGTCCACGAGGTCCGGTCGACGGGACGGCAGGAGGCGAACGCGCTACCGAATCCTGAGACTGGGGCTGACCGGTATGTGACCGGCGGCTAAGGTCGACGCTGTGCCGAAGCCGCTCAGTCTCCCCTTCGATCCCATCGCCAGAGCCGACGAACTCTGGAAGCAGCGCTGGGGTTCCGTGCCCGCGATGGGCGCCATCACCTCGATCATGCGCGCGCACCAGATCCTGCTCGCCGAGGTCGACGCGGTCGTCAAGCCGTACGGACTGACCTTCGCGCGCTACGAGGCCCTGGTGCTGCTGTCCTTCTCCAAGGCGGGCGAGCTGCCGATGTCCAAGATCGGCGAGCGGCTGATGGTGCACCCGACGTCCGTCACGAACACGGTGGACCGGCTCGTCCGGTCCGGGCTCGTGGACAAGCGGCCGAACCCGAACGACGGGCGCGGCACGCTCGCGTCCATCACGGAGAAGGGGCGCGAGGTCGTCGAGGAGGCGACGCGGGAGCTGATGGCGATGGACTTCGGGCTCGGCGTCTACGACGCGGAGGAGTGCGGGGACATTTTTGCGATGTTGCGGCCCCTGCGGGTTGCTGCGCAGGACTTCGACGTTTAGCCCTATGGGGCTGCGCCCCTGTCCCCCCTTTGTCAGCCCTTCGGGCCTCGTCCCCAAACGCCGGACGGGCTGGATTTCGGCCCTCGTCGTCGGGGAAAAGGGGCAGCTGAAGATCGCGTGGGGGAGCGGGCTACGCTCGTAGCCATGAAACGCAGCGTGCTGACCCGCTATCGGGTAATGGCCTACGTCACCGCCGTCATGTTGTTGATCCTGTGCGCCTGCATGGTGGCCAAGTACGGCTTCGACAAGGGTGAGGGCCTGACGCTCGCGGTCTCCCAGATCCACGGCGTCCTCTTCATCATCTACCTGGTCTTCGCCTTCGACCTCGGCTCCAAGGCGAAGTGGCCGTTCGGCAAGCTGCTCTGGGTCCTTGTGTCCGGCACCATTCCCACGGCCGCCTTCTTCGTCGAGCGCAACGTCGTCCGCGAGGTCGAGCCGCTGCTCACGGACGCCGCGACCCCGCTCGCCAAGGCCTGAGGGACCCGCGCCGCACCCCCGCCACGGCTGGTCCGTGGCGGTTGGCCATCGACTTTTACTAGGACGTCCAAGTAAATTGGTGGCATGGACGCTGACGCCATCGCAGAGGGCCGCCGTCGCTGGCAGGCCCGGTACGACGCCGCGAAGAAGCGCGACGCCGATTTCACGACGCTCTCCGGAGACCCGGTCGAGCCTGCCTACGGGCCCCGGCCCGGGGACACCTATGACGGCTTCGAGCGCATCGGATGGCCCGGCGAGTATCCGTTCACGCGCGGCCTGTACCCCACGGGGTATCGCGGGCGTACGTGGACGATCCGCCAGTTCGCGGGCTTCGGCAACGCCGAGCAGACGAACGAGCGGTACAAGATGATCCTCGCCGCCGGCGGCGGCGGTCTGAGCGTCGCCTTCGACATGCCGACGCTCATGGGGCGCGACTCCGACGACCCGCGCGCCCTCGGCGAGGTCGGCCACTGCGGCGTCGCCATCGACTCCGCCGCCGACATGGAGGTCCTGTTCAAGGACATCCCGCTCGGCGACGTCACGACGTCGATGACGATCAGTGGCCCCGCCGTCCCGGCCTTCTGCATGTACCTGGTCGCCGCCGAGCGGCAGGGCGTCGACCCGGGCGTCCTGAACGGCACGCTCCAGACCGACATCTTCAAGGAGTACATCGCGCAGAAGGAGTGGCTCTTCGAGCCCGAGCCCCACCTGCGCCTCATCGGCGACCTGATGGAGCACTGCGCCCGCGACATCCCCGCCTACAAGCCCCTCTCCGTCTCCGGGTACCACATCCGCGAGGCCGGGGCGACGGCCGCGCAGGAGCTGGCGTACACCCTCGCGGACGGCTTCGGGTACGTGGAGCTGGGCCTGAGCCGGGGCCTCGACGTCGACGTCTTCGCCCCCGGCCTCTCCTTCTTCTTCGACGCCCACGTCGACTTCTTCGAGGAGATCGCCAAGTTCCGGGCCGCCCGCCGGATCTGGGCGCGGTGGATGAAGGAGGTGTACGGCGCCAAGACGGACAAGGCGCAGTGGCTCCGCTTCCACACCCAGACGGCCGGGGTCTCGCTCACCGCGCAGCAGCCGTACAACAACGTCGTGCGGACGGCCGTCGAGGCCCTCGCCGCCGTCCTCGGCGGTACCAACTCCCTCCACACCAACGCCCTCGACGAGACCCTCGCCCTGCCCAGCGAGCAGGCCGCCGAGATCGCGCTGCGCACCCAGCAGGTCCTCATGGAGGAGACTGGGGTGGCCAATGTGGCCGACCCCCTCGGCGGTTCCTGGTACGTCGAGCAGCTCACCGACCGCATCGAGGCCGACGCCGAGAAGATCTTCGAGCAGATCAAGGAGCGGGGGCGCCGGGCGCACCCCGACGGGCAGCACCCCATCGGCCCCATCACCTCCGGCATCCTGCGCGGCATCGAGGACGGCTGGTTCACCGGCGAGATCGCCGAGTCCGCCTTCCAGTACCAGCGGGCCCTGGAGAAGGGCGACAAGCGGGTCGTCGGCGTCAACGCCCACCACGGCTCCGTGACCGGTGACCTGGAGATCCTCCGCGTCAGCCATGAGGTGGAGCGCGAGCAGGTGCGCGTCCTCGCCGACCGCAAGGACCGGCGCGACGACGCCCGGGTCCGGGCCTCCCTCGACGCGATGCTCGCCGCCGCCCGCGACGGCTCCAACATGATCGCCCCCATGCTGGACGCGGTCCGCGCGGAGGCCACCCTCGGGGAGATCTGCGGGGTGCTGCGGGACGAGTGGGGCGTGTACGTGGAGCCGCCGGGCTTCTAGCCCGCTCGCGCCCCGCGGGGCGGCCGCGCCTACGCGTGCCGCCGCCCCGCCCGGCCGATGCCCCGCAGGCGCTGCGCGTGCAGCCGCGCCAGCGCGAGGAGTTGGCGCCGCTCCCAGGCCGTCGCCGGGCGCAGGTGGCGGTAGTGGACCCGCCACGTCATGCCCGTCGGCCGGTCCAGGCGGACGAACACGCCGTCCGTCTGCCGCACGGTGCCCGGCATCCCGTACGCCCGGTCGTAGGCCACCGCCCCGGGTCGGTATGCGATCACAGCAGCTCACCCCGGCTGCGCGCGTTCGCCCTCGCCGTCCCGGCGCACAACTGCTGTGCGGGCGTGGCCGGTTCGACGTGCTCGGGCGCGACGGTCCACTCCCGCCCGCCAGTCGCCGGGCGCAGGGACCACACCCCGCACCACTCTCCCCGGAACTCGCCGATCAGGTCGCGGGACACGTCTCGTACGAGGGTGCCCGTGGGCGGAGCGTCACGCATGGTCATACCTCTCCGTAGCGGTTCCACTACCAAGGGTCTTCAGCGTGACCTAGGGTTGGCTTGTCTTCAACTTGCGCATGTTGCTTGGAGAGTTGGGTGATGGGTCGTTGAACCGCAAGGAATTGAACCCGGAGGAATCGCCCGGCGCACGGTTTGGGCAGCGCCTTCGCGCGCTGCGCGATGAGCGGGGGTGGACGCAGGACGAACTCGCCGCGCGGCTCGGTTGCTCCGGAACGCATGTGTCGGCCGTGGAAACTGGCCGCCGTTCCCCAACTCTCCGGTTTGCGGCAAGCGTTGACAGGGCTTTCGGTACGGGTGACAGGTTCCAGCGGCAGAGCCGAGCTGCGCGGCACACGGCGCTGATCGAAGGGTTCCCGGAGTACGTCGCCCATGAGGGGCGGGCGGCGGAAGTCCGGTTGTACGAGGTGGGTGTCGTGCCTGGGCTGCTCCAGACCCCTGAGTACGCGGCGGCGCTGGAAGCGGATGCCGTGCGGCGGGAAGCGATCACCTCGGAGCAGGCCGAGGAGCGGGTCGACCTGCTGGTCCGACGGCAGGCCACTCTCGTACGGTCGCCGTCGCCTTTGATCTTCGCGGTGCTCGACGAAGGGTGCATCCGCCGCCCCATGGGAACGGCGGCTGTCATGGAGGCCCAGTTCACGCGCCTGCTCGACTTTGCTGAGCTGCCGAACACGGTGCTGCAGGTCGCGCCGTTCTCGATGGGAGCGCGCAGACCGTTCAGCCTGCCCGTCACCGTGCTCACGATGCCCGACCGCTCACTCATGTCGTACGCGGAGTCCACCCACCGCGGTCATCTGGAGCGCGAAAGCACGTTCGTATTGCCCATCCTGGCGGCCTACCATCAACTACAGGCCGAAGCGCTGTCTCAGGCAGCATCCGTGACCTTGATCCAAGAGCTACGAAAGGGCACGTCGTGACTACCGAATCCCCCCTCTGGTTCACGTCTTCCTACAGCGGTAACGGCGGCCAGTGCATAGAACTCGCCGTCAACCTCGTAGCCGCACACGGCATAGTCCCCATCCGCGACTCCAAGCACCCCGACGGCCCCGTCCTCACCGTCCCCGCCTCCGCGTTCGCCGACTTCGTCGACGGTGTGAAGGCCGGGCTCTAGGCAGGCCACGTAAGACGGAACAACGCGCCCCCGCCGGGCGCGTGTTCCGCCGTCAGTTCCGCGCCGTGGGCCCGTGCGATCTGGCGGGCCATGGCCAGGCCGAGGCCGGAGCCGGGCAGGGCGCGGGCCTTCTCGGCGCGGTAGAAGCGGTCGAAGACGTGGGGGAGGTCCTCCGGGGCGATGCCGGGGCCGTGGTCGCGGACGGCGAGGCCCGTGGTGGTCAGGGAGACTTCGACGCTCGCCCCGGCCGGACTGAACTTCGCCGCGTTGTCCAGGAGGTTGGTGACGAGGCGGGAGAGGCGGGACGGCACCCCGGGCAGGGTGCGGTCGGCCGCGCCGGGAGCGGCGTCGTAGGTGAAGACGATCGCGGGCCAGTGCTCGCGCGCCGCGTTCACGACGTGCTCGACCAGCGGAGCGACCCGTACCTCCTCCAGGAGCGGCTGCGGCTCCTCGTCGCGGGCCAGCTCGATCAAGTCGTTGACCATGCCGGTGACTTCACGCAACTGACGGCCGAGCGCGGCCGAAGCGCGGTCCCGCTGCTCCGCCGTCAGGCGATCGGCGCGGGCGAGGAGCTCCGCGTTCGTACGCAGCGACGTCAGCGGCGTACGCAGCTCGTGGGAGGCGTCGGCGACGAGGCGGCGGCGCGCCGTGACCGAGTCCTCCAGCTCGCCGAGCATGGTGTTGAAGGCGGTGGCGAGCCGCGTCACCTCGTCCTCGCCGCGTCCGCCGCGCGGTCCTGGTGGCAGCTCGATGCGGTGCCGGGCGTCCCGCGTCGCCGCGATCCGCTCCGCCGTGGCGGTGAGGCGCGCGACGGGCGCGAGGCCCGTCCGCGACACCCAGTAGCCGCCGACCGCCGACAGCAGCACCCCCGCCCCGCCCACCACAGCGAGGATCGCGGCGGTCTGCCGCACCCCGCGCTCGGCGATGTCGGCCCGCATGGCGACCTGCACGGCCGCGCCCTTGCCGTAGTGGGTGGTGAGCATCCGCCCCGGCTTGCCGTCGGGCAGGGTGAAACTCGTGTAGTACGGCGTCAGTTCACCGGCGGCGACCTGCCGGGTCGAGCGCGCCACGGGCAGCAGGTACGGCTTCTTCGGGTCGTCGGCCGGGTCCGCGGGGACGACCTGCGTGCAGGCGGGCGCGCCGAGGAAGCGGCACTCGCCGGTGAGCACGCCGTAGTCCTTGTCGTACTCGTGCTGCTGCGCGACCAGGGTCGCGGTCTGGGCGAGGTTCTGGTCGAGCTGCTGGTACAGCTTGTAGCGGATCACGAAGAAGGACGCGACGCAGACGCAGACCGCGACCAGCGCGACCGCCGCGGACGCGGCCACCGCGAGCCTCGTACGCAGCGGACGGCGCCGCCGCCAGCGCGCCCCCAGCCTGCGGTCGGCGCGGCGGCCGGTCACGGCGAGCCCAGCCGGTAGCCGACGCCGTGCACGGTGTGCACGAGCCGCGCCTCGCCGCCGGACTCCAGCTTGCGGCGCAGATAACCGACGTACACGGCGAGGGAGTTGGAGTCCGGGCCGAAGTCGCGGCCCCACACGGCCTCGTGGATCAGCTCGCGCGGCAGGACCTGGCCCGCGTTGCGCAGGAGCAGTTCGAGCAAGGTGGCCTCGGTGCGGCTGAACTCGATGCGGCGGCCGTCTCGCACCCCGGTGCGGGTGCGTACGTCGAGAGACAGATCGCCGTACGCGAGGGCGTCGTCGTCGTGTCCGCCTGGCCCTGCCGGGTCCGGGGCCGCGCGGCGGAGAAGCGCGCGGACGCGGGCGACCAGCTCGTCCAGCGCGAAGGGCTTGACCAGATAGTCGTCGGCCCCCGCGTCCAGGCCGTCCACGCGGTCGCTCACCGAGTCCAGGGCCGTCAGGACGAGCACCGGCGTCCGGTCGCCCGCCGCGCGCAGCCTGCGGCACACGGCGAGCCCGTCGAGCACCGGCATCAGCACGTCGAGGACGAGCAGGTCCGGCTCCCACCGGGCCACCGCCGTCAGGGCCCGGTGCCCGTCGGCGGCGCCGCGCACGTGGTGGCCCTCGACGGTCAGCGCGTCCTCGACGGCGGCACGCACCTCCGGGTCGTCGTCGACGACGAGGATCTTGGTGGGCGGCCCGGAGGGCACGGAGGCCAAGGGGGTCATGCGGGGCCTCCCGGGGCGGGAGTGACGGGGCTCGTGAACCGGCTCATGGACCAAAGGTGCCAAATGCGGCTCTTAAAACCCTCTTAGGACGGGTCGCGAAGCTCCGGCGTCATGAGAACTCCCGTCACTCCCGCCGCGGCCCGCGCCGCGGCGACCCACACGTACAGGCCGCTGTCCGTCGTGATCGGCGCGGGCGGCACCGGCGGCCACATCTACCCGGGCCTCGCCCTCGCCGACGCCCTGCGCCGCGCCGTGCCGGACGCGGTGATCTCCTTCGTGGGCACCGAGCGCGGCCTGGAGACCCGGCTCATCCCCGAGGCCGGGTACCGCCTGCACACCGTCGACATGATCCCCTTCGACCCGTCCCTCGGCGCCCGCCGCTATCTGCTGCCCGCCGCCCTGGTGAAGTCCGGCGCCCAGTGCCGGGCCATCCTGCGCGAGCAGGGCGCGCAGGTCGCCGTCGGCATGGGCGGCTACCCGAGTGCCCCCGTCATCGTCGGCGCCCGCATGGCCGGGCTTCCCAGCCTCATCCACGAGTCCAACGCCGTGCCGGGGCGCGCCAACCGCTTCGCCGCCCGCCTCACCCCGCACATCGCCGTCGCCTTCGACCGCAGCCGCGCCCATCTGCCCGGCGGCGACCGCGCCACCACCACCGGCATGCCCATCGCCGCCGCCCTCGCCGCCCTCGACCGGGACGCGCTGCGCGCCGAGGCCCGGCGCGCCTTCGGAGTGCCCGAAGGGGCGCGCCTCGTGCTCTTCAACGGCGGCAGCCTCGGCGCCGCCCGGCTCACCGAGGCGGCGCTCGGGCTCGCCGCGCGCTGGCGGTGGCGCGGTGACGTATCCCTGCTGATCAAGACCGGTCCGGCCGCGCTCGACGAGACGCGGCGGCGGCTCGCGCAGGAGGGCGGCGATGCGGTCGCCAGCGCCGTGCCCTACCTCGACCGGATGGACCTCGCCTACGCCGCCGCCGACCTCGTCGTCTGCCGCGCGGGCTCCGCCACCGTCGCCGAGCTCGCCGCCACCGGCGTGCCCGCCGTCCTCGTGCCCTACCCGCACGCCCCCGGCGACCACCAGACCCACAACGCGCGGGTCCTCTCCGACGCGGGCGCCGGGCTGCTCCTGCCCGACGCCGAGACCACCGCCGACCGGCTCGCCGGGCTCCTCGAACCGCTGCTCGCCGAGCCCGCGCGGCTCGCCGCCATGAGCGGCGCCGCGGATCCCGGGCCGCACGCCCGCGCCGCCGACCTGCTCGCCGAGCGGGTCCTGCACCTCACCCACCGCACCGATCACCTGGAGTACGCCGCATGAACGCCCTCGCCCCGAACGCCTCCGCCCCCTCCGCCCCCTTTTCTTGGCGTGACCGCACCGTCCTCGTCACCGGCGCCGAGGGCTTCATCGGCTCCACGCTCGTCGACCTGCTCCTCGAACGCGGCGCGAAGGTCCGCGCGTTCGTGCACTACAAGCCGTACGGCGACAAGGGGCACCTCGCGCACCTCGCCGGGGACCCGCGCGTCGAGCTGGTCGCCGGTGACGTGCGTGACGCCGGGCGCGTCATGGACGCCGTCGACGGCTGCGACACCGTCTTCCACCTCGCCGCGCTCATCGGGATCCCGTACTCCTACGACTCTCCCGGCGCGTACGTGCAGACCAACGTCGTCGGTACGGAGAACATCGCCGAGGCCTGCCGTCGGCACTCCGTGCGCCGGCTCGTCCACACCTCCACCAGCGAGGTGTACGGGACCGCGCTGACCGTCCCCATCGGCGAGAGCCACCCCCTCCAGCCGCAGTCGCCGTACTCCGCGTCGAAGATCGGCGCCGACATGACCGTGCTGTCCCACTGGCACGCCTTCGAGCTGCCCGTCGCCGTCGTGCGGCCCTTCAACACCTACGGCCCGCGGCAGTCCGCCCGCGCCGTCATCCCCACGATCCTCGCCCAACTCCACGCCGGGGCCCGCGAGATCAAGCTCGGTTCGCTCACGCCCACCCGGGACTTCACCTACGTCACCGACACCGCGCGCGGGTTCCTCGCCGTGGCGGAGCACGACGCCGCCGTCGGCCAGGTGGTCAACCTGGGCGTCGGCCGGGAGATATCCATCGGGAACCTGGCCCAGGAGCTCATCGCCGCGAGCGGCCGGGACGCCGTCGTCGTCACCGACCCCTCCCGCCTGCGCCCCGCGGGCAGCGAGGTCGAACGCCTCGTGTCCGACAACTCCCGCGCCCGCGAACTCACCGGCTGGCAGCCCCAGGTCCCCCTCCGCGAGGGCCTCTCCCACACCTCGGCCTGGGTCGCCGACAACCTCGCCCTCTTCTCGGCGCACACGTACCAGGTCTAGCCGCGCCCGCCCGGGGGGCCCGTGCGGGTGGGACGGTCCTCCGCCGAATCGGCGCTTCGCGCCTCGTCCTCAAACGCCGGACCGGCTGAAATTCAGCCGGGGTGGGCCGGAAGGTGCCGCAGGGCGGGCCGGGAAGGTGTTGCGGGGTGGGCTGAAAGGTGCCGGGGCGGTTCGGGAGGCGCTGTGGCGTGAGCCGTTTCGGGGCTGAAGGTGCCGGGCTGCTGCACAGCTGGTGCAGGTTTGGGCGGGCGGGTGGGAGAAAGCCTGTCCGGCGTTTGAGGACGAGCGCGCAGCGCGATCGGCGGCGACCGCCACGGCCCACCCGTCCTACGGGGCCCCGTCGTGGGCGGGCACCGGAGTTCCTGGTTCGGGCCCCCGGCCAGAGACCGCCGAGAGACCGCCAAGGACCAGCCACGTGAAACGGCGGGCCCACTCCGCGTCGACCGGTTCGGCGCTGACGAGGGCACGGTGGACCACCGCACCGGCGATCACGTCGAAGATGAGGTCGGCGGTACGGGCCGCAGAGGCGGGGTCCGGTTCGACGGGGAGCTCGCCGCGGTCCTGGGCCCGGGCACGGCCCGCGAGGACGAGACGCTTCTGGCGGTCGACGATGGACCCGCGGATCCGCTCGCGCAGCGGCTCGTCGGTGGTGGACTCGGCGACGACCGCCATCAGCGCGGTCTTGGTCTCGGGCCGCCCGAGCAACGCGGCGAACTGCAGCACCACACCCTCGATGTCCGTGGCCAGGCTGCCGCTGTCGGGCAGCTCCAGCTCGTCGAACAGCTCGGCCACCGCGTCCACGACCAGCTCGCTCTTGCCCGCCCAGCGCCGGTAGAGCGTGGTCTTGGCGACGCCCGCCCGGGTGGCCACGTCGCCCAGGGTCAGCCTGGTCCAGCCGAGGTCGACCAGCGCCTGCCTGGTCGCTTCGAGGATGGCGGTGTCCGCCTCGGCGCTGCGGGGTCGGCCCCCGGCACGCGTCGGCGGTGTGTTGCGGCTCTGCATGCCCGCGACCATACCGGCCAGTATGACCAGCGTGGCCAGCGCGGAGTGAGGCAGATCACGTTACGCCCGCTGCCGCGCCCCGTGTCCTGCAGTTACGCTACGAGCCGTAGCGAAAGCCGCGTACGGCGGCAGACCGCTGCGAGCGACTCTCACCGCCCGTCGGGCGGCAACCACAGCGCGGGGTGGGGACCCCGCGAGACCCACGGTCCTCCTCGGGGTCCGGAGGAACAGGCGAATCGGTTCGGCCCGCGGCACCGCAATCCGGCGGAGAGCTGCGATCGGGCCAGGGAGCGAAGCGACATCCGTAGAAGGGTGGCGGCGGGAGACGGGCGGGCGGGCACGGTTCGCGCGCGGCTTGGGGGAGGATGTACTCATGCAGCCACGGAACATGTCCATGAGCGGAGTCGTCGACCTCGCCGCGGTGAAGGCGGCCCAGGAGGCCAAGGCGAAGGCGGAGCAGGCGCGCGCCGAAGCGGCCCGGCAGGGCGGCCCCGGCGCGGGCGCCGGTGTCTCTCCCGCGAGTCTCGTCATCGACGTCGACGAGGCGGGTTTCGAGCGGGACGTCCTGCAGCGCTCCACCGAGGTGCCGGTCGTCATCGACTTCTGGGCCGAGTGGTGCGAGCCGTGCAAGCAGCTCAGCCCGCTCCTGGAGCGCCTGACGCAGGAGTACAACGGCCGGTTCGTCCTCGCGAAGATCGACGTCGACGCGAACCAGATGCTGATGCAGCAGTTCGGGGTGCAGGGCATCCCGGCGGTCTTCGCGGTGGTGGCGGGCCAGGCCCTGCCGCTCTTCCAGGGCGCGGCCCCCGAGGCGCAGATCCGCCAGACCCTGGACCAGCTGATCCAGGTCGGCGAGGAGCGCTTCGGCCTGACCGGCCTGGTCGTCGACCCCAACGCCTCCGGCGACGAGCCGCAGGCCGCCCCCGCCGCCCCGGCGGGCCCTTACGACGCCCTGCTCGAAGCGGCCGTCCAGGCCCTGGACGCGGGCGACCTCGGCGGCGCCGTCCAGGCGTACAAGAACGTGCTGAGCGACGACCCCGGCAACACCGAGGCCAAGCTCGGCCTCGCCCAGGCCGAACTGCTGCGCCGGGTGCAGGACCTGGACCCCGCCGTGGTCCGCAAGGACGCCGCGGAGAAGCCCGGCGACCCGGCCGCCCAGATCGCCGCGGCCGACCTGGACCTGGTCGGCGGCCATGTCGAGGACGCCTTCGGACGTCTGGTGGAGACCGTCCGGCGCACCGCCGGTGAGGACCGGGAGGCCGCACGGCTGCGGCTGCTCGAACTCTTCGAGGTCGTCGGCGGCGACGACCCGCGGGTGACGTCGGCGCGCACGGCGCTCGCCCGCGTGCTCTTCTGACCGCCGACTGACCGCCGGGCGGGGGCCCTTGGGCCCCGACCCCGGCGAACTGTCGGAATTGCCCCGGCCCGTTCGCTGACCTGTGGTGATGCGCGACGGGCCGTGGTGCGCAAGTGAAAACTCTGCCGAGGCAGTGTCACAGTGGCCGCGTTTTGCCGAATCTTGGCAAACGCGGCCACTGTTACTTGGAGTAAGAGTAGGGCGGTGATCTGTCCGCTTCTCTCCATCAATCACCCGATATTTTGCCCCTGTTGGGGCCACCGTCTGTCGTTGGTCGATGCCGGGCGGTGCCGGGTCGGTTATCCCGCCGTTACCAGCCAGTAACGAACCCCCTTGTGCGGACGCCGAGAATGCACCACGATCGGCCACGCTCGGTCCATTGCCCGCAGCCCGAAAGCCAATCGGGAGACGGGAATTCTGGGTCCCCACCGGGCAGGCCGGCGGCACCGTCGCCGGTCTGGGACAGGGGGGTCTCCGCCGGATTTCCGGCAGGGCCTGTCCAAGCAAGGTTGTGCGTGATGCGTCAGGCGCGACCAGTGGTTGTCGCTCGGGGGTGATCGCCGGTGATCGAGGCGCGCTGCGCGCCCCTTGACGCGGGCGCTCTCCCTACCGAGGACGTAGCACTTCTCCCATCCCTGCCCGGCTGAGCCGCCCGAACGGGACCAGTCAGGGCCGGAGATGTACGTCCGAGAAGGAGGAAAGTCATGGAGTCCGTGGCTCGTGGCGGAACCAGATGGAAGCGGTTCGCCGTGGTCATGGTGCCGAGCGTCGCGGCGACGGCCGCGATAGGCGTGGCCCTCTCGCAGGGTGCGCTCGCGGCATCGTTCAGTGTGTCCGGTCAGCAGTTCAAGGTGACCGCGGATCAGCTCGACGGTACGGGATTCGTCCAGTACGGCGGGATGGACAGCGGCAAGTCGGGTAACCACCCGGTCGCCGTCGTCGGCATGGAATCGGCGAAGATCACCAACCTCTGCCAGTCCGTTGTCGTCCCGGTTCCGGTCTTCGGCGATGTGTCGATGGTCCTCAAGGCCGGTGGCAAGGGCAGCCCGAGGGTCGAGGCGAAGAAGCTCTACATCGACGCCGACGACCTGAAGGCCAACGCGACCTTCACCAATGTCGACATCGGTGTCTCGATCGACCGTACGACGAAGGGCCCGGGTCCGGCCAAGGGCGACAAGTACGTCCCGGACTCGTTCGCGCAGCAGGCCGACAAGGTCCGCTTCACCGATGTGAAGCAGCGCGCGTGGGCGACCACGGCCGGCACCTTCAAGCTCTCTGGCCTCGGCATGTCGGTCAAGAAGGGCAAGCACGAGTGCTACTGAGGCACTTGTCGCGCTGAAACGGCCGGGCGCGGGGGCGCCGTCACGCACATCAACCGATCGTCCCCGTGCCCGAATCCGCACACACAGAACCAAACGCCATACCCGAGGAGCTGTACGACATGAGCGCCGAAGCGCAAATGGGCCTTGGCAACAGGCTTGGCCGGATGCGCCAATCGTTCCGAGGGTGGCGCGGTCAGCGCCCGTTCTGGGGTGGACTGCTGACACTGCTCGGCGGCATCCCGATCATGTACTTCCCCTATGCGAACCTCACCCTGGGCACGATGACCATCCGGATGGCGACCACCGCCGGTGCCGGATCGCTGATCATCGGTGTGCTGTTGGTCGTGCTCGGCCTGACCATGTGGTTCCAGCCGATGTCCCGTGTGTTCGCGGGCGTCGCGGCGATCCTGCTCGCCCTGGTCTCCCTGGTGGTGTCCAACTTCGGCGGCTTCGTCATGGGCTTCCTGCTCGCCCTCGTCGGCGGCGCGCTCGGCGTCTCCTGGATGCCGTTCAAGCCCGAGAAGCGCTCCAGGCGCGGCGCGCAGGCGCCGGACGCCGGGGGATCCGACGACGGGGCTCCGGAGCCCGCGGCCGCGGGGGCCGCGAACGGAGCCGTACCGGAGGCGGGCGGTGCGACCGATGACCTGTCAGGAACGAGCCCGACGAACGGGACGAACGGGAGGCACCGTGCCGGCTGACGAGGCGCGCCGCGGGACTGATGCGGACACGTCCCGTGTGAGAACGGGGCCGCGGCACGCGGCCCCGAAGAAGCCGCTCCTTACCCGGCTGCATGTTCCCGCGGGGAAGGCGATAGCCCTCGCTGCCATGCCCACCGCCGTACTGATGGGCATGGGCCTGACCCCCCAGCTCGCCCAGGCGAAGCCGGGCGTGCCCAAGAACCCCTTCCGGGACGGCCCTTGCGTCACGGCCCCGGACGAGCAGTCCAAGGACGCCGAGAAGGACGCGAAGGACGAGCAGGAAGCCAAGGAGAAGGCCGCGAAGGAGGCCGCCGAGAAGGCCGAGGCCGCGCGCGAGAAGGCCGACGAGGCCAAGGACAAGGCCGAGGGCGAGGACGGCGACAAGTCCGGCGACAAGTCCTCGGAGGAGTCCGGTACGTCGAAGCCCTCGGGCGGCGGCGACGCGGACGAGGACGCCTCCGGGTCCGGCTCGTCCGGTGACGCCGACTCCGACAACGGTTCCGGGGACAGCGACAAGGGCTCCGGCGACAGCGACAAGGGCGACGCGGCCGACGAACCCGCCCCCGACAAGCCCAAGAACCCGCTCGACCCGCTGGGCCTCGGCGACGCCATCAAGGACATCCTGACGCCGGAGGAGAAGAAGGCGCAGGAGGAGAAGGCCCAGGAGGAGAGGGCGGCGAAGGAGGAGTCGGGCGACGAGAAGTCCTCGGGCTCCTCGGATGACGACGCCAAGGACTCCGCCGACGGCGACCGGGTCACCAAGCCCGTCGAGGACACCCTCGGCAAGGCGAAGGACGGCCTGAAGGACACCTCTGACAAGGCCGACAACGCCGAGGACCGGCTGAAGGACGCGGCCGAGAAGGCCGACGAGGTCGCGGAGAAGGCCGAGAAGGCCGCCGAGAAGGCCGAAGACGTCGCGGACAAGGCCGAGGACGACGAAGACCCCGAGAAGTCCAAGGACCCGATGGCGCCGGACGAGGACGGCAAGAAGCCGTTCCCGTGCGTGGTGGAGAAGAAGGTCGACGGTGACGACGAGCAGTCGCCCGCGCCGATTCCCAACCAGCCGTGGCACCTGGAGGCCAGCTCGCTGCTCCTGAAGGGCGCGGACTACAAGGGCGTCGTGAACCTGAAGATGCCCGACGGCCGGACCAAACAGGCGCTGAAGTACATCATCAGCGGCGGCACGGACATCGGCGACCTGCACCAGATCGTCGAGAGCCCGAACGGCAAGAAGTACCACGTGCAGGCGGCCAAGGGCTCCACGTCCACGATCCGTAACGGCGACACGACGATGTACACCGAGCGGATCTCCGGCAACCTCTTCGGCCTGATCCCGATCACGTTCGACCCGGAGCACCCGCCGCCGCTCAACCTGCCGCTGATCTACTTCACCAACGTGAAGGTCCAGCAGGCGGGCCAGTTCGGCGGCGAGCTGACCATCCCCGGTCTGCACCAGTCGATCACCGACTGAGGCCCGGATCCCGTTCCGGGAGCCGCGGCACGTCGAACACCGAGGGCGCCCCCTGTCGCAGGGGGCGCCCTCGGTGCCGTACGGACGCCGTCGCACACGACGTCGTACGGAAGAGAACGGGTCCCGGTCCGGCGACTTGGTCGGGGGCCGGACCGTGGACCCGTGGCTCAGTCGCGGTCGCCGCCACCCAGGTGGTGGACGCGGACCATGTTGGTGGTGCCGGGGATGCCGGGGGGCGAACCGGCCGTGATGACCATGGTGTCGCCCTCGTTGTAGCGCTGGAGCTTGAGCACCTCGGCGTCGACCAGCTCGACCATGGCGTCCGTGTTGTCCACGTGCGGCACGACGTGCGCCTCGACGCCCCAGCTCAGGGCGAGCTGGTTGCGGGTGCTGGTGTCCGTGGTGAACGCGAGGATCGGCTGGGCCGCGCGGTAGCGGGACAGGCGGCGGGCGGTGTCACCGGACTTGGTGAAGGCGACCAGGGCCTTGCCGTCGAGGAAGTCGGCGATCTCGCAGGCCGCGCGGGCCACCGAACCGCCCTGCGTGCGCGGCTTCTTGCCGGGGACCAGCGGTTGCAGGCCCTTGGCGAGCAGCTCCTCCTCGGCCGCCGTGACGATCTTCGACATCGTCTTGACGGTCTCGATCGGGTACGCGCCCACGCTGGACTCGGCCGACAGCATGACCGCGTCCGCGCCGTCCAGGATCGCGTTGGCGACGTCGGACGCCTCGGCGCGCGTGGGGCGGGAGTTGGTGATCATCGACTCCATCATCTGGGTCGCGACGATCACCGGCTTGGCGTTGCGGCGGCACATCTCCACGAGGCGCTTCTGCACCATCGGGACCTTCTCCAGCGGATACTCGACCGCCAGGTCGCCGCGCGCCACCATGACGGCGTCGAAGGCCGCGACGACGCCCTCCATGTTCGCCACCGCCTGCGGCTTCTCCACCTTGGCGATGACGGGGACCCGGCGGCCCTCCTCGTCCATCACCTTGTGGACGTCCTTGACGTCGTCGGCGTCGCGGACGAAGGAGAGCGCGACCATGTCGCAGCCCATCTTCAGCGCGAACCGCAGGTCCTCGATGTCCTTCTCGGACAGGGCGGGGACGTTCACGGCCGCGCCGGGCAGGTTGATGCCCTTGTGGTCGGAGATGACGCCGCCCTCGACGACGATCGTCTTCACGCGCGGGCCCGCGACCTCGACGACGCGCAGCTCGACGTTGCCGTCGTTGATGAGGACCTGGTCGCCCTTGGAGACGTCGCCGGGCAGACCCTTGTAGGTCGTGCCGCAGATCGACTTGTCGCCGGGCACGTCCTCGGTGGTGATGGTGAACTCGTCACCGCGCACCAGCTCGACGGGGCCCTCGGCGAAGGTCTCCAGGCGGATCTTCGGGCCCTGCAGGTCGGCGAGGACGCCGATCGCGCGGCCCGTGCGCTCCGCCGCGGCCCGGACGCGGTCGTACCGGCCCTGGTGCTCGGCGTGCGTGCCGTGGCTGAAGTTGAAGCGGGCCACGTTCATTCCGGCCTCGATCAGCGAAACGAGCTGATCTTCGGAGTCGACGGCGGGGCCCAGCGTGCAAACGATTTTGGAACGGCGCATGGGGGCGATCCTATCGGTTTGTTTCGCTTCGGAATATTCCATCTGGCGGAAGATACAAATGGGCGGGTCGGCGCTCAGTTGCCCACTCCGCGGAGCGTTATCAATGCCGCGCGACCAGTGCATAAGTCTGCGCGGCGATTTCCAGTTCCTCGTCGGTCGGCACGACGGCGACCTTCACCCGGGCGTACTCCGGCGAGATCAGCCGCGGCTCGTCACCCCGTACGGAGTTCAGCTCGCCGTCCACCGCGAGGCCCAGCTCCTCCAGGCCCTCGACAGCCGCCGCGCGCACCGGCGCCGCGTTCTCGCCGACGCCCGCCGTGAACGCGATCGCGTCCACCCGGCCGAGAACCGCGTAATAGGCGCCGATGTACTTCTTCAGCCGGTGAATGTAGATGTCGAAGGCGAGACGGGCCTGTTCGTCGCCCTCGTCGATACGGCGGCGGATCTCCCGCATGTCGTTGTCGCCGCACAGACCGACAAGGCCGCTCTTCTTGTTCAGAAGAGTGTCGATCTCGTCGATGGACAGTCCGCCGACGCGCGCCAAATGGAAGATGACGGCCGGGTCCAGATCTCCCGACCGCGTCCCCATCACCAGACCCTCAAGGGGCGTCAGGCCCATGGAGGTGTCCACGCAGACGCCGCCGCGCACGGCCGACGCGGATGCGCCGTTGCCGAGGTGCAGCACGATCACGTTCACGTCCTCGGGGGCCTTGCCGAGCAGCTCCGCGGTCGTCCGCGAGACGTACGCGTGCGAGGTGCCGTGGAAGCCGTAGCGGCGCACGCGGTGCTCGTCGGCCGTCGCCACGTCGATGGCGTAGCGGGCGGCGGCCTCCGGCATCGTCGTGTGGAAGGCGGTGTCGAAGACGGCGACCTGGGGCAGGTCGGGGCGCAGCGCCTGGGCGGTGCGGATGCCGGTGAGGTTGGCCGGGTTGTGCAGCGGGGCCACCGGGATCAGGCGCTCGATCTCGGCGAGCACGGCGTCGTCGACGACCGTCGGCTCGGTGAAGTGCTTGCCGCCGTGCACGACCCGGTGGCCGATCGCGGCCAGCTCGGGCGAGTCCAGGCCGAGCCCGTCGGCGGCCAGCTCCGCGGCGACGGCCTTCAGGGCTGCCTCGTGGTCCGCGATCGGTCCGGTGCGCTCGCGCTCGGCGCCGTCGCCCGTCAGCGGGGTGTGCTTGAGCCGGGAGGTCTCCTCGCCGATGCGCTCGACGAGGCCCACGGCCAGACGGCTGCTGTCCGCCATGTCCAGCAGCTGGTACTTCACCGACGAGGAGCCGGAGTTGAGGACGAGGACACGGGTGGCGCTCACTGGGCGGTTGCCTTCTCGGTGGGGGACGGGGCGGTGGGGGTCTGGGACTGGATCGCCGTGATGGCGACGGTGTTCACGATGTCCTGGACGAGCGCGCCGCGGGACAGGTCGTTCACGGGCTTGCGCAGGCCCTGCAGCACCGGGCCGACGGCGATCGCGCCGGCCGAGCGCTGCACGGCCTTGTAGGTGTTGTTGCCGGTGTTCAGGTCGGGGAAGATCAGCACGCTGGCCTGGCCCGCGACGTCGGAGTCCGGCAGCTTGGTGGCCGCGACGGACGGCTCGACGGCCGCGTCGTACTGGATCGGGCCCTCGATCTTCAGGTCCGGGCGCTGCCCGCGCACCAGCTCGGTGGCCTCGCGGACCTTGTCGACGTCGGCGCCCGACCCCGAGGTGCCGGTGGAGTACGACAGCATCGCGATGCGCGGCTCCACGCCGAACTGGTCGGCGGTGGCGGCCGACTGGACGGCGATGTCGGCGAGCTGGACGGCGTTCGGGTCCGGGTTGACCGCGCAGTCGCCGTACACGAGGACCTTGTCGGCCAGGCACATGAAGAACACCGACGACACGATCGAGGCCTCCGGCTTGGTCTTGATGATCTCGAAGGCCGGGCGGATCGTCGCCGCCGTGGAGTGCACGGACCCGGACACCATGCCGTCGGCCATGCCGCCCTGCACCATCAGCGTGCCGAAGTAGTTCACGTCCGCCACCACGTCGTACGCCAGCTCGACCGTCACGCCCTTGTGGGCGCGCAGGCGCGCGTACTCCTCGGCGAAGCCCTGCCGCAGCTCGGAGGCCTGCGGGTCGATGAGCTGCGAGTCGGCCAGGTCGACGCCGAGGTCGGCGGCCTTCTTGCGGATGGTCTCCACCGGGCCGAGCAGGGTCAGGTCGCAGACGCCCCGGCGAAGCAGCACGTCGGCGGCGCGCAGCACGCGCTCCTCGGTGCCCTCGGGCAGGACGACGCGGCGGCGGTCGGCGCGGGCCCGCTCCAGGAGCTTGTGCTCGAACATCATCGGCGTGAGGCGGTCGCTGCCGGAGACCGAGAGGCGCCCCAGCAGGTCGGCGGTGTCGGTGTACCGCTCGAAGAGGCCGAGCGCGGTCTCCGCCTTGCGCGGCGTCGCCGCGTTCAGCTTGCCCTCCAGGGCGAACAGCTCCTGGGCCGTCGGGAAGGACCCGCCGGTCACGGCGACCACGGGCGTGCCGGGGGCGAGCCGGTCGGCCAGGCGCAGGATCTCCGGGCCCGGCTGCTCGTTCAGGGTCAGCAGGATGCCCGCTATGGGCGGGGTGCCCGCGCTGTGCGCGGCGAGCGCGCCCACGACCAGGTCGGCGCGGTCGCCGGGGGTCACGACCAGGCAGCCCGGGGTCAGGGCGTTCAGGAAGTTCGGCAGCATGGCGCCGCCGAAGACGAAGTCCAGGGCGTCGCGGGCCAGGCCCGAGTCGTCGCCGAGGAGCACCTTGCCGCCGAGGGCGTGGGTGATCTGCGCGACGGTCGGCGCGGCCAGGGCGGGCTCGTCCGGCAGGACGTAGCAGGGCACCGGGAGGCGGGCCGCCAGGCGCTCGTGTATCTCGTCGCGGTCGGCCGGGGCGACCCGGTTGGTGACCATCGCGAGGACGTCGCAGCCGAGGCTGTCGTAGGCGCGGTGGGCGTTGCGGGTCTCGGCGCGCACCGACTCGGCGGTCTGGTTCTTGCCGCCGACCACGGGCAGGACCGAGGCGCCGAACTCGTTCGCGAGCCGGGCGTTCAGCGCCAGCTCGTCGGGGAGCTGGGTGGCGGCGAAGTCGGTGCCGAGGACCAGGACCACGTCGTACTCGCGGGCGACGGCGTGAAAGCGGTCGACGAGCTGGGAGACCAGCTCGTCGGTGCCCTTCTCGGCCTGCAGCGCGGACGCCTCGTGGTAGTCCATGCCGTACACGGACGCGGGGTCCTGCGCGAGCCGGTAGCGGGCGCGCAGCAGCTCGAAGAGGCGGTCGGGTCCGTCGTGGACGAGCGGGCGGAAGACGCCCACGCGGTCGACCTGACGGGTCAGGAGCTCCATGACTCCCAGCTCGACGACCTGGCGGCCGTCTCCCCGGTCGATCCCGGTCACGTACACGCTGCGCGTCACGCGTGCTCTCCGTTTCGTCGCTGTCGTTGCCGTTGCCGTCTTGGCCCGGCTGGCTGTCTTGGCTGGTCAGGCGAGGGAAGGGCAGCTCCGGCAGCGCCGAAATACACCCGATATTGTTGGCTGTGCCCTCTTGACAATACCTCTGTGGCTGGCTAGGCCGCAGAGCGGACAACGGGCGGCGGCCCCGCCGGGGCCGTGGAACAATCGGATCGGCTCACAAGTACCAGCAGCGAGCAGGAGACACAGCGCGATGCGTATCGGAATTCTCACCGCGGGCGGCGACTGCCCGGGCCTCAACGCAGTGATCCGGTCGGTCGTGCACCGAGCGGTCACGAACTACGGCGACGAGGTCATCGGCTTCGAGGACGGATACGCGGGCCTGCTGGACGGCCGCTACCGCAGCCTCGACCTGAACGCGGTCAGCGGCATCCTCTCCCGCGGCGGAACGATTCTCGGCTCCTCCCGCCTGGAGCGCGCCCGCTTCCGCGCCGCCTGCGACAACGCCAAGGAGCTCATCGAGAAGAGCGGCTTCGACGCGCTCATCCCGATCGGCGGCGAGGGCACCCTGACGGCCGCGAAGATGCTGTCGGACGCGGGCGTGCCCGTCGTGGGCGTCCCGAAGACCATCGACAACGACATCTCCTCCACGGACCGCACCTTCGGCTTCGACACCGCCGTCGGCGTCGCCACCGAGGCGATGGACCGCCTGAAGACCACCGCCGAGTCCCACCAGCGCGTCATGGTCGTCGAGGTCATGGGCCGCCACGCCGGCTGGATCGCCCTGGAGTCCGGCATGGCCGGCGGCGCCCACGGCATCTGCCTGCCCGAGCGCCCCTTCGACCCGGCCGACCTGGTCAAGATGGTCGAGGAGCGGTTCGCGCGCGGCAAGAAGTTCGCCGTGATCTGCGTCGCCGAGGGCGCGCACCCCGCCGACGGCACCATGAACTACGGCAAGGGCGCCATCGACCAGTTCGGCCACGAGCGCTTCCAGGGCATCGGCACGGCCCTCGCCTACGAACTGGAGAGCCGCCTCGGCAAGGAGGCCAAGCCGGTCATCCTCGGCCACGTCCAGCGCGGGGGCACGCCGACGGCGTACGACCGGGTGCTCGCCACCCGGTTCGGCTGGCACGCCGTGGAGGCCGTGCACCGCGGGGACTTCGGCCACATGACCGCGCTGCGCGGCACGGACATCGTGATGGCGCCGCTCGCCGAGGCGGTCACCGAGCTGAAGACGGTCCCGAAGGACCGCATGGACGAGGCGGAGTCGGTCTTCTAGGAGGCCGCGACGGACGGCCCGGGAGGCCGTCAGGCCGCCGTGTCGGGCACCAGCGGCCAGAAGTGGTCCAGGATCCGGTCCAGGAAGTCGCGGCCCGCGTGCCCCGACGCGTCCGCGCCCGCCCCGCCGCCCCAGCTGAGCGTGCGCACCATCCGGGACTGGTACTCCTCGTGGAGCTTGCGCAGCGGGCCCTCCAGGTCGCGCTTCTCCACGGCGAGCAGCTTGCTGACCGGGCGGACGTAGCCCTGCCAGCGGGTCGTCACCGCGCTGCGCAACAGCTCCGCGAGGTCGTCGGCGCGGCCCGTCACCGTGACGAAGTCGGGCAGCGGAAGCCGCAGCGTGCGGGCGAGGGCCGCGGACTGGCGGTCCGTGCCGCGCCACTGGTTGGTCTCCTCCATGCGCAGATACGTCTGGATCTCCACGCCCGCCCCGCGTGCCACGTCCTCCGGGGCGAGGCCGCGGGCGAGGCGGTGCTCCCGCAGCGTCGTGGCCGCGCCCATCAGCTCGCCCGGCGAGCACCACAGCGTCGCCGCGAGCGCGGCCAGCTCGGCGGCGTTCGGCGCGGCGAGCCCGCGCTCCCACGCCATGACGGTGTCCGGCGTGACATGCGCGAGGCCGTAACTGGCCCGCATGCCGTACGCGACGTGGCCCGGCGCCATGCCCAGAGCCTCCCGCAGGCGGCGCGCGGCGGGGAAGTTGAAGGGCGGCGTGGGCTGGCTCGGTTGCACGGGCACACGGTATGGCCGTACGGGGGCGGCGACTACGGTCTGTTCACACAGGGCTGCGGCTCGTACGAAAGTACGGCGGGTGGGCGCCCTCCACGCACTCCATGCGCCCCTTTTCGTACGGGTATCAACCCTTGACCGCACCCCCCAGGGCGAACCCCCCGCCCAAGCGCCGCGCCACCAGGACGTACAGCAGGATCACCGGCGTCGAGTAGATCAGGGAGAACGCCGCCAGCTGGCCGTAGATGATCGCGCCCTTGGAGCCGAAGAAGTCGTTGATGCTGACCGCCGCCGGCATCTGGTCGGGGGACAGGAGCAGCATGAAGGGGACGAAGAAGTTGCCCCACATCATGACGAAGGAGAAGACCGTCACGACGGCCACGCCCGGGCCCATCAGGGGCAGGACGATGCGGAGCAGGGACTGGAAGGGGGACGCGCCGTCCGTCCAGGCGGCCTCCTCCAGCTCCTTGGGGACGCCGTCCATGAAGTTCTTCATCAGCCAGATGGCGAACGGGAGTTGGGACGCGGCGAAGAAGAAGATCGTGCCCTGCATGGTGTCGATGAGGTCGACGCGGACGAACAGCGCGTACACCGGAACCATGATCGCGGTGATGGGCAGGCTCGTGGCGAAGAGGATCGTGAGCATGAACGGGCGGTTCAGGCGGGACTTGTAGCGGGAGAGCGGGTACGCCGCCAGGGCCGCGCTCACCACCGTCAGGAGGGTGCCGCCGCCGCACAGGAGCAGGCTGTTGAGCATCGGCGTGAACGTGATCTCGTCGGTGAGGACCGCGTCGAAGTTGTCGAGCGTGATGCCGTCGGGGGCCTTCATGCCCACGTCGGCCTTGGGGTCGAGGGCGGAGAGGACCACCCAGGCGAGCGGCACCGCGAAGGTCGCGGCGACCGTCAACAGGCCGATGTCCGCGGCCAGTCTGCGGCTTCTCGTGCGGCGTGCGGACACCTCAGACCTCCGTGCGCAGCAGGCGCATGTAGACGAGCGAGAACAGGGATCCGACCAGGAGCAGGAGCAGGGCCACCGCGGTGCCGTAGCCGATCATGCTCTTCTGGAAGGCCTGCTCGTACATGAACAGCGGGAGGGTCTGGCTGCGGTTGCCCGGGCCGCCGCGCGTCATCACCCAGATGAGGCCGAAGACCGACAGGGTCTGGAGGGTGTTGAGCATCAGGTTCGTGCCGATGGAGCGGCGGATCATGGGGAGCGTGATGTGCCACATCCGGCGCCAGCCGCTCGCGCCGTCGACCTCGGCGGCCTCGGTGATCTCCTTGGGGATCTCGTTGAGGGCGGCGGAGTACACGAGCATCGAGAAGGCCGTGCCGCGCCAGACGTTGGCGAACGACACCGCGAGGATCGGCAGGGTGTACAGCCAGTTCTGGGACGGCAGCTGGAGGAAGTCAAGGACGGCGTTGAGGGTGCCGTCGCGGCGGAAGAAGGCGTAGAGCAGGAAGCCCGCCACGACCTCGGGGAGCACCCAGGCCGTGACGACGACGGCCCCGGTGATCGTGCGCACCGTCTTGGACGCACGCTGCATCAGGGCGGCGAGGGCCAGGCCCAGGGTGTTCTGGCCGACGATCGACGACAGGAACGTGAAGACCAGCGTCAGCCAGACCGCGTTGATGAAGTCCTCGTCGCCGAACGCCGTCCGGAAGTTCTCGAAGCCCACGAACGACTCGTGGGCCTGGCCGGTGAGCTGGAGGTCCGTGAAGGCGATGTACGCGCAGTAGCCGATCGGGCCCGCGAGGAACAGCAGGAGCAGGACGACCGCGGGCGACACCGGCAGGGCCCGGGCCAGCGAGCGGGCGAGCCGCCGGTGGCCCGGGGGAGCCGTCACTTCTCGATCACCTTGCCGTCGGTCGCCGACTCGACCTCGTCGTCATAGCCGCCCGCCGCCTTGTCCACCGAGCCGTCCCCCGTCGTGACCTGCTCCATGGCCTCCTGCATCGCCGTCGACACCTTCGGGTACGCCGGGAACGCCGGGCGGTAGTGCGTGGACGCGACCAGGTCGGTGAAGAACTTGATGCCGGGCTGCGCCTTCACGTACGCGGGGTCCTTCGCGACGTCCTCGCGCACCGAGATGCCGGAGTTCGCGATGTACCACTTCTTCGCGTTCTCCTTGGTCTGCATCGTCTCGATGAACTTGAACGCGAGGTCGGGGTTGGACGCCTTCGACGGGATCGCCCAGGTCCAGCCGCCGGACATGCTCACCTTGCCGGGCGCCTGCCCGTGCTGCGTGGGCATCGCCGCGAGCCCCAACTCCTTGGACCACTCCGGCCATTCGTGCCCCGAGCCCGGCAGCCAGTCCTGCGGCAGCCACGAGCCGTCGAGGTTGATGCCGAGCTTGCCCTTGGGCAGGAACTCGCCGCGCACCCGCGTCGCCATGTTCGGGTCGAGGGCGTCCTCGACGTCCGGGCCGAGCTTCTCCTTGTAGACGGTCTCCACGAACTTCAGGGAGTCCTTGAAGCCCTGGCCGCCCACCACCCACTTCTTCGCCTTCGGGTCGTACAGCGGGTTCTCGCCCGTGCCGTACAGGAGCATCTCCATGCCCTGCATGGACGAGGTCTCACCGCCGGGCTTGCCGGTGTAGACGTTCAGCGGGACGACGTCCGGCACCTTCTCCTTGATGGTGCGGGCCGCGTCCAGGATCTCGTCCCAGTTCTTCGGCTGCCAGTTCGCGGGCAGGCCCGCCTTCTCGAAGATGTCCTTGTCGAACCAGAGGCCGCGGGTGTCCGTGCCGTCCGGCACGCCGTACGTCTTGCCGTCCTCCGCCTTCGCCGCCGCCTTGGCCGTGTCGATGAACTTCGGCCACTCCTTCCACTTCTCCAGATAGGGGTCGAGCGGCTTCAAGTACCCGCTGGTGATGTCGGAGTTGATGAGGAAGGTGTCCTCGTAGACCAGGTCGGGGGCGGTCTTCGGCGAGCGCAGCATCTGCTGCACCTTCGTGTAGTACTCGGCGTCCGGCGCCTTGATCGGCACCAGTTTGATCTTCTTGCCGGGGTTCGCCTTCTCGAACTGCTTCTTCATCGACTCCAGGTAGTCGTCCATCACCCGGATCTTGTTGTCCATGGACTGCTTGTACGAGACCTTCACGGTGTCCGGGTCGTCGCCGGAGCCGCCGCCGCAGGCGGTCAGGGTGGAGGCGGCGAGCACGGCTGCCAGGAGCAGAGGGGTGGGAGCGGTGGGGCGCACGGGCACGACCTCCTACGGTCCGACGCGGCACGCACGACGGCACGGAGGCGCTGCCGCGCGGGGCTGCTGCCGGTGAACGTAAGCGCGGGCTCGGAGCAAGGTCAATGCCCTTGCAACGGGGTTGCGCGGGCTGTGCGTTGACGCTTGTCAGTAACGTGACAACGTTGTTATGGGGTGGGGGTTTGGGGGTCCCGCGGGCGTTGATCAGGACGGCAGGGCGGGGGCGTCGTACGGGGTCCGCGGGGCGGTGGTCAGGACGGCGGGAGCCAGCGGTAGATCAGCTCCGGGCGGCCCACGTGGCCGTACTGGGGGCTGCGGGCGGCGCGGCCCGTCGTCACCAGGTGCTCCAGGTAGCGGCGGGCCGTGATGCGGGACAGGCCCGTGGTGTCCGCGGTGGCCGCTGCGGTGAGGCCGTCGGGGGTCGCGTCCTGGAGGGTGCGGGTCACCTTCTCCAGGGTGGGGCCGCTGAGGCCCTTCGGGAGGGCGGCGGGGGCGGGGGCGCGGAGCGTCGCGAGGGCGCGGTCGACCTCGTCCTGGCCCGTCGCCTCGCCTGCGGCGGTGCGGAATTCCGCGTAGCGGGTGAGGCGGTCGCGCAGCGTCGCGAAGGTGAAGGGTTTCAGGACGTACTGGACCACGCCGAGGGAGACGCCCTCGCGGACCACCGCCAGGTCGCGGGCGGACGTCACCGCGATGACGTCCGCGCGGTGGCCCGCCGCGCGGAGGGTGCGGGCGAGGGCCAGGCCGTGGCCGTCGGGGAGGTTCAGGTCGAGGAGGATGAGGTCGACGGGGGTCTTGTCGAGGGCTCTGCGGGCCTCGGCGGCGGTGTGGGCTGTGGCGGTCACCTCGAAGCCCTGCACGCGGTTCACGTAGAGGACGTGGGCGTCGGCCGCGACGGGGTCGTCCTCGACGACCAGGACCCGGATCGGGGCGGGGTCGGTCATCTGTCGGCCTTTCCGTCGGTACGTGGGCCTGGGTGGGCGCCTGCATTATGGGCGCCGTCGGCCGTGGGCTGTGCCCGCCCTCCCCCAAGCTCTCGGCTTCGCTCGGGCAGGGGGGACCCCCATCGCCCTGCGGGACGATTGCCCACAGCGGTTGCGGCAGCTCTCGGCGTGCCGTCGGCCGTGCTCCGCGTGTCGGCGGGCCTTGCCGTCAGGGGCAGGTTCGCCGTGAACTCCGCGCCGCCCCCCTCCGGTTCCGTCAAGGTCAGCGTGCCGCCGTGCCGCGTCACCGTCTGGTGGACCAGGGAGAGGCCGAGGCCGCGGCCTGACGCGGCCTTGGTGCTCCAGCCGTGCTGGAAGACCGACTCGCGTCGGGCGGGGTCGACGCCGGGGCCGGTGTCCGTGACCCGGAGGAGCAGGCCGCCGGACTCCGCGCGGACCGTCACCGTGACGCGGGCGGCGGGGGAGCCCTGGGCGGCGTCGACGGCGTTGTCGATGAGGTTGCCGAGGACGGTGACCAGGTCGCGGGGCGGCAGGCCGGTGGGGAGCATGCCGTCGTCGACGCTGGTGTCGGCGGAGACGACCAGCTCCACGCCGTGCTCGTTGGCCTGCGCGGCCTTGCCGAGGAGGAGGGCGGCGAGGACGGGTTCGTTGACGGCGGCGACGACCTGGTCGGTGAGGGCCTGGGCCAGCTCGAGCTCGGCGGTGGCGAACTCCACGGCCTCGTCGGCGCGGCCCAGCTCGATCAGGGACACCACGGTGTGCAGCCGGTTCGCGGCCTCGTGGGCCTGCGAGCGCAGCGCCCGGGTGAATCCGCGCTCGGAGCTCAACTCGCCCGCGAGCGCCTGGAGTTCGGTGTGGTCGCGGAGGGTCACGACGGTGCCCTTGCGGTCGCCGCCGGAGACGGGCGAGGTGTTCACGACCAGCACCCGGTCGGCCGTCAGATGCACCTCGTCCACCCGCGGCCGGGTGTCGAGCAGCGCGCCGGTGAGCGGCGCGGGAAGGCCGAGGTCGGTGACGTACCGGCCGACGACGCCCTCGGGGGCGCCGAGCAGCTCGCGGGCGCCGTCGTTGATGAGGGCGACGCGGCGCCGCCCGTCGAGCATGAGCAGCCCCTCGCGGACGGCGTGCAGCGCGGCCTCGTGGTAGTCGTGCATGCGGCTCAGCTCGGCGGCGTTCATGCCGTGGGTGCTGCGGCGCAGCCGGGCGTTGATCACGTACGTGCCGACGGCGCCGAGGGCGAGCGCGGCCACCGCGACGCCGAGCAGGGCGAGGAGCTGGCCGCGGGCCTTCTCGCTGATCGCGTCGATGGTGATGCCCGCGCTGACCAGGCCGACGATGCGGCCGTTCTCGCCGCGCCGCTCGTCGCCGCCGTCGAGGACGGGCGTGACGACGCGGGCGGACGGGCCGAGGGTGCCGGTGTAGATCTCGGTGAAGGTCTGCCCGCGCAGGGCCTCCGAAGTGTGGCCGAGGAAGCGCTCGCCGATGCGGTCGGGGTCGGGGTGGGTCCAGCGGATGCCTCGCGGGTCCATGATCGTCACGAAGTCGACGCCGGTGTGCCGCTGCACGTCGGCGGCGTACGGCTGAAGGGTGCGGGACGGGTCCTCGCCGCGGATCGCCTCGCGCACCGAGGGCGCGTCCGCCACCGCCCGGGCCGCCGCCGTGGCCTGCCGGAGCGCGGCCTCCTCCGCCTGGTGCCGGTCGCTCAGGTACGTGAACAGGGCGCAGCCCGCGACCACGACCGCCACCAGGACCACCTGCATCGCGAAGAGCTGACCGGCGAGGCTGCGCGGGCCGCGGGGTCGGCGGGGCGAACGGGCCGAGCGAGGGGGTCGGGGGACCTGGGGCATATGGCCAGTCTGCCTGGACGTGTATGTGCGAACTAAATGAACGTAACCGTGACCGCCGTCACAGGCCGGGAGATAGTCACCCGGAATCGCCAGGACGTGAGCCGCACGACTAGCGAGGACGCAGACGCCAGTCGTACGCAGCGTACGTAGCCCAAGGAGGCACCCCGTGGCAGAGGGACAGACGGCGGCCGACACCGCCGGAACGGGCGCACCGCCCGCGAAACGGGACCGGACCCACTACCTGTACATCGCCGTCATCGGCGCCGTACTCATCGGTATCGCCGTCGGCTTCATCGCGCCGGACTTCGCCAAGGAGCTCAAGCCGATCGGCACGGGCTTCGTGAACCTGATCAAGATGATGATCTCGCCGATCATCTTCTGCACGATCGTTCTCGGCGTGGGCTCGGTCCGGCAGGCGGCGAAGGTCGGCAAGGTCGGCGGGCTCGCGCTCGCCTACTTCGTCGCGATGTCCGTGGTCGCACTCGCCATCGGCCTGATCGTCGGCAACATCCTGCACCCCGGCGACGGCATGGACCTGGACGCGTCGGACAAGAAGGCGGGCCACACCGCCGCCGACGAGGCGGACAAGGGCCTGGTCGACTTCGCGCTCGGCATCATCCCCAAGACGATGGTCTCCGCCTTCACCGAGGGCGAGGTCCTCCAGACCCTCCTCGTGGCCCTCCTCGTCGGCTTCGCCCTGCAGGCCATGGGCAAGACGGGCGAGCCGGTCCTGCGCGGGGTGCAGCACATCCAGAAGCTGGTCTTCCGCATCCTCGGCATGATCATGTGGATGGCGCCCCTCGGCGCGTTCGGCGCGATGGCCGCGGTGATCGGCGAGACCGGCACGGACGCGCTCAAGGCGCTCGCCACCATCATGATCGGCTTCTACGTCACCTGTGCGCTGTTCATCCTCGTGGTGCTCGGCACGCTGCTGCGCCTGGCGACCGGCGTGAACCTCTTCAAGCTGCTCCGCTACCTGGGCCGCGAGTTCCTGCTGATCCTCTCCACCTCCTCGTCCGAGTCCGCGCTGCCGCGGCTCATCGCGAAGATGGAGCACCTGGGCGTGAGCCGCCCGGTCGTCGGCATCACCGTCCCCACCGGGTACTCCTTCAACCTCGACGGCACGATGATCTATCTGACGATGGCCTCGCTGTTCATCGCCGACGCGATGGACCAGCCGCTCGGCGTCGGCGAGCAGATCTCGCTGCTCCTGTTCATGATGATCGCGTCCAAGGGCGCGGCGGGCGTCTCGGGCTCGGGCATCGCGGTCCTGGCCAGCGGCCTCCAGTCGCACAAGCCCGCGCTCGTCGACGGGGTCGGCCTGATCATCGGCGTCGACCGGTTCATGAGCGAGGCCCGTGCGCTGACGAACTTCGCCGGCAACGCGGTGGCGACGTTGTTGATCGGTACGTGGACGAAGGAGGTCGACCGGGAGCGGGTTGCCGCCGTCCTCGACGGCAAGCTTCCGTTCGACGAGCGGACGCTTCTGGACGACGACGACCACGGCGTGGGGCCTTCGCTGGAGAAGAAGCCCGCCTCTGACGTCGAGGGCGAGGTCCCTGCGGGGCGGGCTGCTGAGGACGAGGCGGCCGCCGTCAAGGTCTGACCTTCGCGTGACTCTTGGACGGGGCCGGGGCCGATCGGCCTTCGGCCTCGTCCTCAATCGCCGGACGGGCTCAATACTCTCGCCGCCCGCACCGTCAGGCGACGCTGGATGAGTCCCCTCGCAGCAACGCCGAACCCAGAGGCGTCAGCGCATGGCGCACCGCGTTGCTCTGGCGGACGCTGGAGAGCAGGCCCGCCTCGCGCAGGACGGCGGCGTGTTCGCTCGCCGAGGAGAGGGAGACCCCGGCGCGGCGGGCCAGTTCCGTGGTGGTGGGGTCGCCGCCCAGGGCCTGGAGGACGGCGGCCCGGGTGTGGCCGAGCAGGGGCGCCAGGCCCTCGTACGCGGGTTCGGTGGTGTCCGCCTTGGTCGGGCGGGCCGGGTAGACGAGCGTCGGCGGCAGCGCGGTGTCCGCGAGGGCGACCGGGCTGCGGGCGAAGCAGGACGGCACCAGGAGCAGCCCGCGCCCGTCGAGACGCAGGTCCCGGTCGACCGGGTACGCGACTTCGAGCACCGGCGGCCGCCACCGCATCGACGGGCCGTACGTCCGCAGCATCGCCTCCGCGCCGCCGTGCCACAGGGCGTGCAGGCGCAGGGCGCGGTCGGTGTTCGCGCGGCGGGTGACGCGGGGCCAGCCGGGGCCGAGCGCGCTGTGGTGGTAGGTGCGCAGGGCGCGGGCGAGCCGGCGCAGGGCGACGGGTTCGCCGTCGGCCAGGGAGCGGGTCCAGGACGGCAGCGGGTTGCGGTCGGCGAGGACGGTCAGCTCGGCGCGCAGCCGGGTGCGGGGCGTGGACATCAGCGCCTCCAGGCCGGGTTCGACCCCGGCCGCGGCGGCGGGTGGGGTGAGGAAGTCCGGGAAGTAGCCGCGTCGCGGTACGAGCGGCAGGAGCATCCCGAGCGGACCCCGCCCGTCGCCGTGCCCTGAACGGCGACGGACGGGCAGGGCCGGATCGGGATGCCGGTCCTGGAGCCGGTGCAGGCTGAGGACGGTCTCCCAGAGCGGATCGGCCCCGTCGGAGACCCGGGTGCGGACGAGGTCGGTGGCGGTGAAGTGGACGCGCAGCACGGTGTGTTCCCCCGATGGTGTCGAGCGGTCGCCGATCCCCCGAACGGCGACAGGGACGACGATCTCGACGACGCGTGCCGTCGGCAAGCAGGACGCGTCCCGCTGGGACGGTGGGACGCCCGAATCCGCCCTGCCTGCTATGTTCTGCCGCTGTGGGACGGACACCGGGGGCGAGCCCATGAGCGAGACTCACGAACTGGCCGATCTTCTCCAGGAGTTGAAGGAGCGCAGCGGCCGCAGCTACACGGCTCTCGCGAGCCGCACGGGCCTGAGCCGCTCCTCGGTGCACCGCTACTGCCAGGGCCTGACCGTGCCCGCGAGCTTCGGCACGGTCGAGCGGATCGCGCGGGTGTGCGGGGCGGGGCAGGGGGAGCTCGACCGGCTGTACGGGGCGTGGGCGCGGGCGGAGGCGGCGTCGGGGGAGGCCGCGTCGGGGGAGGCCGGCTCACCCGGCGAACCGCCTGCCGGACCGCCCGCCGGACCGCCCGCCGCGTCGACCGCAGTGGAGCCCGCCGCACGGACCACCCGGCGGCGGCCGATCCCCCTCCCCCCGCGGCGCTTACGCACCCTCCTGCTCGCCATGGTCGTGGCCGTCGCCGTGGTGAGCGTCGTGACCTTCGACGGGCGGCCGGACCCGGGCGGCGAAGGCGGGGGCGCCACGGCGAGCGGCGGCACGGGGAACGGTGGCCCAGGGGACAGCGGCGGCGGCACGGTCGACCGCTCCTCCGGCCAGCGGATCGACGGCCCCTACTGGGCCCTCGCGCCCAAGCCGATCGACCCCGAGTTCTTCGGCGTCACGATGAACACCGACACCGGCCTCATGCCGGACTTCGCCGTCAGCGGGGTCCGGTTGTGGGAGAGCGAGACCCGCTGGGCCCAGGTCGAGCCGGAGCGCGGGAAGTTCGACTGGAAGATCCTGGAGCGCACGGTGCGGGGCGCCGAACGCAAGCGCCTGCCCGTCCTGTTCGTTTTCGGCGGCACTCCGGGCTGGGCGGCTCCCGAAGGACCGAAGTCGGCGTACCCGGAGGACTCGCGCGCCGCGCCCCCCGACGATCTCGCCGACTGGGAGCACTTCGTCGAGAAGGTCGCCACGCGCTACCGCTCCCGGATCGCGGCGTACGAGCTCTGGGACAGCGTGGGGGCCACGTCCCACTACACCGGGAGCATGGCCACGCTGGCCAAGATGGTGCGCGGGGCGGCACGGATCATCCGGCGCGTCGACCCGGACGCGAAACTCGCGTGCCCCTCCTTCGGCAAGCTGTGGGAGCCCGAAGGCAGGGAACTGCTCGCGAAGTTCGTGCGCACCGGGGCGTACGAGTTCTGCGACACCGCGGCGCTCAAGCTGCACCCGCGCCGGGCCGACGGGCCGCCCGAGGAGATCATCGAACTCGCGGCGAAGGCGGAGGACGTCTTCCGCAGACACAACGTGGGCCGGCGGGTGTGGAACACCGGCCCGGGCGCGGAGATCGACGACGGCGCCCGCCTCTCCGCCCGCCGCGCCAACGACTACGCCGTGCGCTTCTACCTGGTCGGCCTCTACGCCCGTAAGTCCTACATCGAAAGGATGTACTTCTACGCGTGGGGCGGCAGGAACATCCCCCTGGTCGTCCAGCCCGTGGGCGGCCCGCCCGCGGAACCGGGCCGCCGCATCGGCCGCCTCCACGCCTGGCTCGCCGACCAGCAGATCACCTCCTGCGGCAAGGGCCCCGGCATCGGCCTCCCGCCCGGCGTCCACGAGTGCGTCTTCCGTCCCGGCGGAACCCGTGAACCCGACCCCGCGGGCCCGCGCCTGGCGGTCCGCTGGACCCAACGGGGGCGTGCGGAAGCCGAGTTGGACAAGGGGGCTCATCGGCTGCGGCGGATGGACGGCGGGGTGCGGCGGGTGCGGGCGGGGGAGCGGGTGGTGTACGGGGAGAGTCCGGTGCTGGTGGAGTACCGCGGGTGAACGGTCGGGGCGCGGCATTCATCGGCGGAGGCCCGGCCCCTCGGCCGTCCGTGCACTCGGCGTCAGAAGTGCTTCACCTTCTGTCCGTCCGGTACGCGGTAGCAGCCTGACACCAAGGTGAGACTCAGCTTCGGCGGGTCGTTCTTGGCCATCTTCACGATGTCCACGCTGGCCTTCTTCTCGTCGTTGTCGGCGACCAGCTTGAGGTTCTTGTTCCTGCTCGTGTCCGGCCCGTACTTGACGATCTTCCACCCGTGCTTCGGGAGTTCCGACTTGAGTCGCTCCATTGCCCGGTCGAGGTCGCTTGCCGACGCGGGGTAGAAGCTCCACGGATGGAAGATGCGAAAGTGCGTCTTCGCGTCCTTGTCCGCGCATTCCATGACCCCTGGCTGGCTGTCTGATGCCCGCCCCTTGACGCCGATCAGGTCGTATATGCCGCTGGAAGTCTTCTCCATCGCGTCGGCGGCGGCGGTCGAGGTGCTCGTGCCCGCCGAGGGGACGTCGTCGTTCTTTTTGTCGGTCATTCCGCATCCGGTCAGGGTCGTGAGCACGAGGGGCAGGGCAAGCATGGACGCATGTGTCCTGGTCTTCATGGCAGGGTCTTCTCCTACTTCGCGTTCATCAATTCCTCGGGCGGCCCTTCCGGCTCCGGCACCAGTTCCACGTCATCGCCCTTCCCCGCCACCACCCGGGCTTGATTCAGCAGGCTCGTCGAGCCCTCGTCCCAATAGCCGCTGTGGCCTTGGGTGTCCGTGGCCATCTGGTTGGCGCCGAATCCTTCGTCGCTCGGGATGATGAACATGTCCCCACCGTGTCCGTACCGGCCGAGGTCCGGGACCACATCCCCCTCGGCCTCCTCGTTCCACACATGCCCCTTCGGCACGTCCATCTCGTCGGCGCCCGACACCTTGACGCCGGGACTGCCTGCGAACATGACGTCGTCGGCGTTGAGGTCCCCGGTCTCGGCCGCCGCGCCGATCAGAGTCGATCCATATGAATGCCCGATCACACTGCGGTGCGGTGCCGTATCGCCGGTGTGTGCTGCCTCAAGGCCGTCCAGGAAGCGGTTGAACGCCGGTGCCCCGTCATAGGCGTAGTGCTCGAAGGGAGCGTCCTTCTCGACGGTGTCAGGGGCGTCGTACCCGAGCCAGGTGATGGTGGAGACAGATCTTCCATCAGCTTGGTCATCGGCCACGCGCCAGACTTTGACCCCACGATTGATGTCACCCTCGATGTTCCCGAGCGATGCTTTCGTTCCCGGCACGTAGGCGGATTGGTGATCCGCCGTGTCAGGGTTCCCGTTGGCGATGATCGCGCGACCGTCCCCTTCGGTACTGAATCCCAGCAAGTACGCTTCGGGCATCCCCTTTGTGCCGGTCGAGTCGAAGCGGGTCTGGATCGCGTCCATGCCGTCGATGGACTTATGGGCTTCCTTGCGCGCCTTGTCCCACTTCCACCACTCCGGGTTCTCGACCTTCTTGTTCACCTCCCCGGTCTGGGGGTTGGTGAATTCCGTGTACCGAGCGGGCTCCGGATGCTTCCTCAGCCACGTGTCGTACTCGCCCTGCGCCGAGCCGCGGGCCTCCGCGAGGACCATCCGGTTCGCCTCGTCGCGGACCGTGGACGGCAGTCCGTCGAGCGCGCCGACGGAGTCCGGGCGCATGGCGACCCACGCCGACCGTTCGTCGGAGTCGAGGCCCTTCCACCACTCGGCGTTCGCCTTCGGGTCGCCGTTCTTGGGCGGTTGCGGCATCGAGTCGAGGTACTCCTTGCCCGCCGCGTTCACGCCCCGGGTGTCCGAACCGGCGTCGGCCCAGTCCCTGGCGCTGACCGTCAGGTCGTCGTCGGCCTTGAGCGCGCGCACCTTCGGAGCCCACTTCGCGTCGGCCTCCGTCGCTTCCTTGAGGGCCGTGGCGATGGCGTCCGCGCAGTCCTGGGCGAGGCGGGCCTTGGGGTTGGGGTTGAAGTCGGCCGCCTGGCGGCCGACGGCTGAGGCGGTCTCATCCGTCAGGCCGCCGGCCTTGCCGCCCTCCGGTGTCTTGCCGTCCTTGTCCTTGTCGCCGCCCGGCGGATAGCTGACCGAGCCGTCCGCGTGCACGGTCAGGCCCCCGGCCCTGGCGTCCGCCAACGCCGCGTCGAGCTTCTTCTTGGCCGCTTCCATCTCGTACGAGAACGCGTCGAGCGCCGAACCGACGAGGCCGCACTCGGTCTGGACGTAGTGGAAGTTCTTCCCCAGCTCCGTCAGTTGCTTGATCGCCGCCGACGCGGCCTCGCCCTTCAGCGACTTCCGCATCGCTGCGGCGATCTGCGTTCCGATGCGGTCGTGGGCCGCCCGCGCCATGTCCGACGTGCGGCGGTAGCCGTCGGCCGCCTCCGCGTACTCGTTCGGTTTGAGGGCTTTGAGTGTCGCGAGATCCATGACGTCCGGCTACCGCCCCTTGCCCTGGCCGCCGATCGCGGGCGTGTCCCCGTACGCGATCTTCAGGTTGCCGATCGCGGCCCTGACCGAATCGTCGGTCTTCAACTGCTCGTTGCCGGCCTTCTCGAGGAGCCCCGCGAGCGCTCCGCAGCGGCGGTTCACGGCCTTCACGTAGCGTTCCCAGGAGGCGTGGACCTCCTTCTGGGCGCCCGCGGTCCGGCAGCCGGTGTCCGCTGCCAGGCCGTTCTGGCCCTCGGAGAGCTGGTCGAGTGCCTTGCCGATGCCCTCGCGCAGCGAGCCGATGTCATGGCCCGCCTTCGACCAGGCCCTCTTGTTCGACACCAGTTCTCCGGTGTCGACCCCCGAGTCGGGCTCCGCCTGGTTCAGTTGCATTCGTGCGGTGTGCTGCTCGGCCGCGTCGGCCTTGAGCTGCTCCCACTCCTCCCACGCCATGCGTACTCTTCCCCGTTCTGGTCCCGTGCGGTCGGGCAACGCGCGTGTGCCAGTGCGACGTTGCAGTGATCGACTTGTACCGTACGGCTTCCCGGACGTGTGCCCGATCCGTTTCGGTCATTACGGGATCTGAGTACGCGCACTCAGGACTAGACGACTGAGGCCAGGAAGGCCCTCCAGGCGGGGTGCCCGAGGAGGACGGCGGGGCCGTCGGGGATCTTGGAGTCGCGTATGCCTACGCCTCCGGCGGGGTGGGGGGTGAGGTCGGCGATCTCCAGGCAGTTGAGTCCTTCGCCGTCGCTGTACGACGACTTGAACCAGGCGCCCTCGGGGGCGAGTGCGTGTGCGTGCGTGGTCATGGGTCAGAGCTCTCGTTGTAGTTGGGCCAGGAATTCTTGCGTGCGCTCGGGCGGCTCCGCGGAGGCCGCCATGCTGTCGAAGCGACGGGTGAACCGGTCGACTTCGCGGCGCTTTTCCGACGTGAGCGCTCCGTTCCAGCTGTCGATCTGGACTCGGGCCGGTAGCGGGTCGCCGAAATCGAGGATCGCGAAGTCGCTCACCGAGCGGTAGCCGTTCTGGAACGGCAGTACCTGGAGCGTGATGTGTTCCAGGGACGCCATCTTGGCCAGCTTCTCGTACTGCTCGTGCATCACCTCCGCCCCGCCGACCGGGTAGCGCAGAGCGGCCTCCCCGAGGATGGCGCGCAGCTCGACCGGGTTCTCCCGGGTGAGGCATTCCTGGCGCCTCATGCGCACTTCCACGGCGCTGCGGATGAACTCTGACGTGGTCTCCTCCACCGGCTTGTTCAGGTCGTGGATGGCCTGCGCGTACCGCTGTGTCTGGAGCAGGCCGTAGACCAGCGTGGGGTGGTAGATCCGCATGCTCTTGGCCTCTGGTTCAAGGCCGACGAAAGCCGGCATGCCGGGCTTCATCTGCCCTCGGTACTGCGTCAGCCAGTCCTGACGGGATGTCTCCCGGTTGAGGGCGACGAACGAGTCGACGACGTCCTCGTCCGTAACGCCGTACTTGGTCAACGCCTTCCGTAGGTCGCCTGCGTTGCGGAAGTTCAGGGCTCCGTTCTCGATCCGCAGCAGCGATGCCTCGGAGATGCGCAGCCCTTGGACCGCCTGCTTCCGTGTCAGTCCGCACTCCTCCCTCAACTGTCGCAACTGGAGGCCGAGTTCCAGCCTCTGTCCGGTCCGCCCACGCTTGGCTGCCATGTGCACCGCCCGCGTTCCCTTGTGCGTGTCACCTGTCCCTGCGGACGGAGTGTGACACCTCGTGTGCGGCTGTCGCAGCCGCATGTGCGGATTCGCGCATAGTCCATCTTTCCCCGTCCTTGAAATTTCAGGGAAGTTCGATTGTGAGCGAACGAGGGTGCCCGCGAACGTAGTTGCATGACCAACCCCACCGCGCTCCCCACGCGAAACTGGTTCGCCGGTTACCCCCTCACCCCCGCCTCCGCCCGCCTCGCCCGTCAGCACGCCCGTCGCCGCCTCGACGCGTGGCGATGGCGGGGCGACGTCGACGACGCCGTCCTCGTCGTCTCCGAGCTCGTCGCCAACGCCGCGCGGCACGGCAAAGTGAGCGGCCACCACCTCTGGCTGCGGCTCGCCCTCGCCGAGGACGACGGGCTGATCGTCGACGTGTCCGACCCGAGGCGGGAGTTCCCCGGGTTCGAGGGCGGGGGCGCCGCATCCGGCGAGGGTGGTCGGGGGCTGGTCGTCGTGCGTCAGCTCGTCCGCGAGCTGGAGTGGTTCCCGCGGGACGGGCAGGGCAAGACCGTCCGCGCCACGCTGCCCCGCAAGGGGTGAGGGCGGGTGGGTGGGGAGTCAGACGCCCGGCTCGGACGCCCGCCCCGCCGTACCCGCACCCGGCGCCTGCTCGGCGGCCACCTCGGCCACCAGTGCCTCCGCCTCCGCCGGGGGCAACCCCGCCGAGCAGAGGAACGTGACCGCCGCCGCGGGCCCGGCGTCCTCCGGGGCCATGAGGCCGTCGTTCACGGTCTCCATCAGGGCGAACATGATGTTCTCCACGACGTAGGCGAGGGCGTTCGCGGGCATCGGGGAGACGAACCTGCCCTCGTCCAGGCCCCGTTGGAGCATCGCGGTGCCGCGCTCGTGCACGGGGGCGAGGCGTTCGCGGATGCCTTCCATGGCGATGGCGCGCTGCGCGAGGGAGATCAGCAGGCGGTAGCGGTCGGTGACGTCCCAGACGGCGAGCATCGCGCTGGCGACCGCGCGCGGCGGGTCGTCCACGCCTTCGTACCCGGCGGCGTGCGCGGCGGTGACCGCCTCGACGGCCTCGTCGAGGATCGCGGTGACGAGGGCGTCCCGGCTCGGGAAGTGGCCGTACACGGTCCGCCGTACGACACCGGCGGCGCGGGCGATCTGGTCCATGGACGCGTCCGGGTCCCGGGTCAGCTCGGCGAAGGCGACGTCCAGGATGCGGCGCCGGTTGGCGTCGGCGCGGGCCTGCGCGGCGGACACGGCAGGGGGTGCGGACGGCGTCGGCTGCGTACGGCTCATGCGCTCATTCTGCCGCCAAGGAGGTAGTTGCACAGCGATGTGCAACACGGTCGCTCATCGCGTACATTGCACAAGGACGTGCAATTGCACAGCGCTGTGCAAGATCTGCGCTGGCGACATTCTTGCGAGGGGTGGACCCGATGCCTTTGCTGATCAAGGAGCCGGTCGAGCGGATGGACCGGCCCTACGCCCGCCGCTGGTGGGCGCTGGGTGTGCTGTGCCTGAGCCTGCTGATCGCCGTCATGGCGAACACGGCGCTCACGGTCGCGGCCCCGGACATGACCCACGACCTGGACCTGTCCAGCTCCGACCTGCAGTGGGTCATCGACGCGTACACCGTCCCGTACGCCGCCCTGATGCTGCTGCTCGGCGCCATCGGCGACAAGTACAGCCGCCGCGGCGCCCTCGTCCTCGGGCTCGTGGTGCTGAGCGCGGGAGCCGGGGCCGGGGCCCTCGCGGACAGCTCGACCGCCGTGATCGTCGCCCGCGCGGTGATGGGCGTGGGCGCGGCCATGATCATGCCCGCGACGCTCTCCCTGCTCGCCTCGACGTTCCCGCGCGAGGAGCGGGCCAAGGCGATCACGCTGTGGGCGGCCACGTCCGGCATCGCCATCGCCGCGGGACCGCTCATCGCGGGCGCGCTCCTGGAGGACTTCGGCTGGGCCTCGACGTTCCTCATCGACATCCCGGTCGCCGCCGTCGCGATCGTCGGCGCCTTCGTCCTCGTACCGCCGTCGAAGGCCGCGAACACCGGGCGCATCGACTACGTGGGCGGGCTGCTCTCCGTCGTCTGGATCGGCGCGCTCGTCTACATGATCATTGAGGGTCCTGGCTTCGGCTGGGGCGCGAGCGCGGTGACGGCCGCCGTCATCGCCGCGGTCGGCCTCGTCCTGTTCATCGTCTGGGAGCTGCGGCACCCGCGACCCGTCCTCGACGTACGGAAGTTCACCGAGCGCGGCTTCTCCGGCGCCAACCTCGCCGTCGCCCTGTTCTTCGTGGCCGTCTTCGGCGCGTTCTACTACCTCACCCAGCACCTCCAGTTCGTCCTCCGGTACGACCCGCTGGAGACCGGCGTCCGCATGTTGCCGCTGGCCGGAGCGGTGTTCGTCGGCACGGCCCTGACCGGCTTCCTCACCCCGCGCCTCGGCGCGAAGGTCATGGTCACTGCGGGCATGGTCGGCGGCACCACCGCCCTCGCGCTGCTCACCGCCACCGACGCGGGCTCCACCTACGGCGACTTCGTGCCCTCGCTGATCATCCTCGGCGTGTCCCTCGGCTTCGCCGTCTCGCCCTGCACGGACGCCATCATGGGCGCCTTCCCCGAGTCCGAACTCGGCGTCGGCGGCGCCGTCAACGACACCTCGCTCGAACTCGGCGGCTCCCTCGGCATCGCCGTCCTCGGCTCCGTGCTCGCCGGCTCCTACGCCGACGGCCTCGCCGACGAGACCAAGGGCAGCAAGCTCCCGGCGTCCGCCCTCGACCAGGCGCAGGACTCCGTGGGCGCGGGCGGCGGCGTCGCCCAGGCCATCGGCGGCCAGGCCCGCAAGCTCGCCGAGCAGGCCGCGGCGCCCGGCACCACGCCCCAGAAGGCCGCCGAACTGAAGGCCCAGGCGGGCGAACTCGCCCAGGGCGCCGAGCAGATGAAGCACGCGGTGGGCTCGGCGTTCTCGGACGCGGTGGCGCACACCAGCCTGATCGGGGCGGTGGTCCTCGGCGTCGGCACGGTGATCGTGGGCTTCCTGCTCCCCAGGAAGGGGCAGGAGAAGCGACAGCCCGCGGAGGCCGCGCCCGCGGGGGACCGGGAGGCGGTCAAGGAGCCTGTGGGCTGAGGCCGGTTCGGGCGAGGCCGGGGCCTGTCCGGCGGGTCGGCGCGGTGGCGCGGACCCGCCGGGCGGGCCCCGGCCGTGTTCCCGCGGGTCTCAGTCGCCCGGCGGCTCGGCCGCGTTCGCGCGGGTCTCAGTCGCCCGGTGCCCCGGCCCGCGCGGCGGCCTGTTTCCGCCGCCACTCGTCCATGACCTTCCCCAGCGCCTCGTTCACGAGCAGCAGGAACTCGGCCGACGACCCGAAGCGGTCCCCCGCCGGGGTTCCGGGGCCGAGCACCTCCGTGCCGCGCTGCGACGCGGCCGCTAGCACGTCGTTCATCTGGAACGCCGCCAGCGTGGACCGGACCCAGATCTCGTCGTCGACGACGTAGCGTTCCCGGCGCGCCCCGGGAGCCCGGTCCCGCGTGATCATCCCCTGCTCCTCCAGGAAGGTGACCGCGTGCGAGACGGACGCCGGGCTGACGCGCAGCCGCTGGACCAGCTCGGCGGCGGTGAGCGCGCCGGAGTCGGCGACCAGCAGACAGGCGAGGACCCGGGACATCATCCGGGGAAGCCCCTGCTGCACCAGGAGTTCGGTGAAGGAGTCCGTGAAGTCCTGGACCGCCTGCGGGTCGCGCCCGTGGCTGCTCTCGGGCAGCGGCGGCGCCGGCGGCGGATCCTGTTTCTGGCGGCGCGCGCGGTGCCGGGTGGCCTCCTGCGCCCGGTCCGCCCCATAGTTCTCGGGGCCGCCGTTGCGGGCGACCTCCCGCATGATCGTCGAGGCGGGCCGCTCCAGACGGCGGCCGATCTCCGTGTATCCGAGCCCCTCCGCGAGGCCCGCGGCGATGAGTCGGCGCTCCTCGGTGGTCAGTCTGCCTCCGGGCATCGGTGGTCCCCTCCGGTCTGTCGCCCCGCGCGTGGCTCGGCGCCCGCACCTGCGAAGTATGCGTTCATTCACAGCCCATTGCAATCACGGCACGCGCCGTCCATTGCGTTCGGCTCCAGCCCCATTGCAATGTGCGCATGAGTATCCCTAGGTATTACGGATAGTCGAGCCGCATTGACCTTTGACGGATCGGTGAATGCAATGTAGCTTCGTGCTCGTTCAGTGATTGCTGAACGCAGGAGACGGTACGCAAGGGGGTTCGTGATGGGCAAGGGCAACGGCTTCACCGAGGCAGGGCTCGACCGGCTGCGCGGGGTACTGGCACGGCACGTCGAGTCCGGCCGGATCCCCGGGCTCGTCGCCCTGGTCTCCCGGGGCGACGAGACGCACGTCGAGACGGTCGGCACCCTGCGCCACGAGGGCGGCGCGCCGATGGCCCGGGACACGATCTTCCGGATGGCGTCCACGTCCAAGCCGGTCGCGATGGCACCGGTCATGGTCCTGCTCGACGAGTGCAGGCTGCGCCTGGACGACCCGGTCGACGAGTGGCTGCCCGAGCTCGCCGACCGCCGGGTCCTGAAGCGGATCGACGGCCCGCTGGACGACACCGAGCCCGCGCGCCGCCCGATCACCGTCCGGGACCTGGTCACCTCCACGTTCGGCCTCGGCATCGACCTGACGGCGCTCGGCACCCCGATCATGAACGCGGTCTTCGAGAGCGGCGTGTTCAGTCAGGGCGCGTCGCCGCTGCCCGGCCCCGACGCGTGGATGCGCGCCCTCGGCGAACTGCCCCTGATGCGGCAGCCCGGCGAGCGCTGGCAGTACCACCTCAGCCACGACGTCCTCGGCGTGCTCGTCGCCCGCGTCACGGGGAAGCCGTTCGAGACGTTCCTGCGCGAGCGCGTCCTCGACCCGCTGGGCATGAAGGACACCGGCTTCCACGTCCCCGCCGACAAGCTCGACCGGCTGCCGCCCAGCTACGCCCCCGACCCGGAGTCCGGCACGTTCACCGTCTGGGACGAGGCCGCCGGCGGGCAGTACAGCTCACCCCCGCCGTTCCAGGCGGGCGGCGGCGGCCTCGTCTCCACCGCCGACGACTACCACGCGTTCTTCCGGATGCTGCTCAACGGCGGCACGCACGGCGGCGAGCGGATCCTGTCCCGGCCCGCCGTCGAGCTGATGACCACCAACTGCCTCACGCCCGAGCAGGAGAAGGCCCGCACCACCCTGGCCCGCGACAGCGTCCAGGTGTCGTTCGGCCAGGGCCAGCAGGGCGGCTGGGGCTTCGGCATGGCGGTGCGGACCTACCGCGGCGACTACGCGCCCGTCGGCCAGTTCGGCTGGGACGGCGGCACCGGCACCTCCACGTACGCCGACCCGCACACGGGCCTCACCGGGATCCTGCTGACCCAGGTCGGCCTGACCACGCCCCACCCGGCGCGGCTGATCCACGACTTCTGGACCACGGTCTACCAGGCGATCGAGGACTGACCCCGGCCCGGAGCCGTACGCGAGAACCCGCGTTCAGCACGCACGCGTTCAGATAACTCTCGTTCAGACAACTCTCGTTCAGACATCTCTCGTCCAGACAACTCTCGTACAGACTCGAAGGAGCACACCACCATGTCCGTCACCCTCACCGACCAGGACAAGTCCACCCTCCGCACCGCCGCGTACGGCGCCGTCGCGCTGATGGCCGCCGCCGACGCCACCGGCAAGCCCGGCAAGGTCGCCGCCGAGGGCTCCGTCGCCCTGACCGCCGCGACCGGCGTGGTCGGACACGTCCTCGCCGAGTACCCCAAGGACAGCGACCTCAGCGGCAGGTCCGTGGCCGACCTGGCCGACCGCGTGCTGCCGAACCTGACGGCGGCCATGGCCCTGCTCAAGAAGCAGGACCAGGCCGAGGCCGACAACTACCGCACGGCCGTCCTCGTCGCCGTCGAGACCGCGGCCCGGGCCACCAAGGGGCAGCCGAGCCCGGTCCTGGTCGACATGGACCGCAAGATCACCGAGGCCCTCGACGCCGCCTGACGGCGGCCGGGGCGACCGGTCGGGCTACGCGTACGGGATCCGCACGAACGACTGGTTGCCGGTCCCGACCGTGCTCGCCGCGTTGCCGATCGCGTTCCACACCTCGACGCGCACGGTGCCGTTCGTCATGGCGCCGTGCGCGCCGGTGGCTGATTTGAGCCCTTTGGACTGGGTGTAGTGCTCATAGCCCGGTACCGGATCGGTGGCGAAGTACTGATACGTCTCGGTGCGTTCCCACGATCCGTCGCCCGTCCGGTCGTAACTCACCCGCACCTGCTGGCCGTTGGCGACCGCCGAGCCCGCGTCGACGAGCAGGTCGAACTCCGTGGCCCCGCCGCCGTAGGCGCCGTTCACGCCGGTGGCCGTGAACGTCTGCGGACTGTGCGGGGCGCCGTCGTGGTTGGCGCCGCCCGCCGACGCGAGGGTCGTGGCCGCCGCGGCGCCCGTCGACTGGCCGAGGGTGCCGCCCGGGCGCAGATGCAGGGTGGCGGGCGTACCGGGATCGCCGCCCCCGCCGCCGCGCGTCCACACCGCCACATAGTCCACGGCCATCGCACGGCCCGGCACGGTGGCCGCCACCGGCGTCGCACGGCCCGCTACGCCGTCGGGGAACGCGCCGCCCATCGCCACGTTCAGGAGGATGAAGTAGCCCGCGTGGTTCGTCATGTTGTTCCACGCCTCGGCGCCCACCCGGTTCTGGTCGACGCTGTGGTACAGCTGCCCGTCGACGTACCAGCGCAGGACGTTGGGGCTCGCCGAGCGGTCCCACTCGAAGCGGTACGTGTGGAAGGCCGACTGGCACGAGGCGCCCGGGCAGGCGCGGCTCGCGCCGATGCCGTTGGTCTCGTTGCACGGGCCGCCGGGGTTCACGCCGCAGTGCAGCACGCCCCACACCGAGTTGACGCCGTTGACGTTCTCCATGACGTCGAACTCGCCGATGCCCGGCCAGTTCCAGTAGTTGCCCCGGTAGGGCGCGCCGAGCGCCCAGAACGCGGGCCAGTAGCCGAGGGCCTGCTCGCCGGTGACGTTCGGCATCTGGATGCGGCCCTCGATGGCGAGGGTGCCGCCCGCCGGGGCCTTGAAGTCGGCGCGCTTGGTCTCGATCCGGGCCGAGGTCCAGTTGCCCGCGCCGTCCCGCAGCGGGGTGATGCGCAGATTGCCGTTGCCGTCCAGACTCAGGTTGTCGGGGGACGAGGTGTAGTTCTGGATCTCGCCCGTGCCCCAGTTCGCGGGGCCGCCGGGGTAGTTGTGGCCGGTGTCGATCTGCCAGTTCGCGGCCGAGGGCAGCGAGCGGGCGGGGCCGTTGAAGTCGTCGCTCCACTGCAGGGTCCAGCCGGGGGCCGGGGGGACGTCGCCCCGCGCCTCGGCGGGGCTCAGCAGCGCGGCGCACAGGCCCGCGGCGGCGAGCCCGGCGAGGAGAGGGGTGGTACGTCTCGTACGGAAACGGAAGAGGCGGCTCGTGCGGCTCGTGCCCATGGGGCACCTCCGTGAGGCTGGGGGTGGTGGGGGCGGGGCTGTTCGCTGAGAGCGCTCTCAGGGTTTTGTAGTTGTGGGCGGCGGCGCCGTCAATGGCTGTACGCCGTCAACTTCCCGAACGGGGCGACCCGGTGCGGAATCCGGTTGCGTCCCGGCCCGGCCGCCCCGCAGGCTGAGAGGCCATCAACGGCGCGCCGCCTGACCAGCGGCGGCCGACGCGGCCTCACGAGGAGTGGACGAATGGACCAGGGGGAAGACGGCGTGACGGAGATCTCGGCGGGGCGCCCGTCCGGTGACGGGAGCGTCGGGCACGAGCGCGTGAGCCAGCTGTTCGAGGAGTTCCTGGAAGCCGTCGCCCGCCCGGCCAGGACCGACGGCACGGACCGCGACCTCACCGCCCGCCTGCGCGCCCACCTCGGCATCGAGCCCGGCGAGGCCCCCGTGGTCAAGGCCACCTACGCGGCGTACGACCACCCGAACGTGCACCTCGCCCTGGAGCGCTGGTTCACGGCCGAGTCCCGCTCGTACGAACTGCTCGGCATGACGGGCTCCGACCACCGCAACCACTACTCCCTGTCGGAGATCATCGAATCCGCCGACCGCTACGACAAGTTCGTGGTCGGCGCCGTCGACTACACCCACCTGCCGATCTCGCCGGACGACGAACTCGCCTGCGTGTCCTTCGGGTTCTACCTCGGCACGGAACGCACCCCCGACGGCCGCGAGGAGCGCTGCGTCGCCCTGCTGCGCGGCCCGAACGAGGACTACGGCCGCGAGAAGGTCCAGCTGGAGGTGCTCGCCGCCTCCCGCGACACCGCCCGGCGGCTGCTCGCCCGCGTCGACGCGTACCTGAGCGAGCACAACATCTTCCGCGGCCAGGTCCTGTCCTTCCAGGGCGACGCCTTCGGCGAGGGCCTCGGCCCGTTCCGCTTCCACCGCCGCCCGGGCCTGACCCGCGACGGCATCGTGCTCCCCGACGGCCTGCTCGACCGGGTGGAACGCCAGGTCGTGGGCGTCGCCCGGCAGCGCGAGCGGCTGCGCGCGGCGGGCCAGCACCTGCGCCGCGGCCTGCTCCTGTACGGCCCGCCCGGCACCGGCAAGACGCACACGGTCCGCTACCTCCTCTCCGGCCTGCCGGACTTCACCGTCGTCCTCCTGTCCGGCACCACCATCGGCGCCATCGGCCCGGCCTGCGCCCTCGCCCGGATGCTCCAGCCCGCCCTCGTCGTCCTGGAGGACTGCGACCTCATCGCCGAGTCCCGTGACTTCGGCGGCGGCGAACAGCCCCTGCTCTTCCAGGTGTTGAACGAGATGGACGGCCTCGGCGACGACGCCGACGTGGCGTTCCTGCTCACCACCAACCGCGCCGACCTCCTGGAGCCCGCCCTCGCCCAGCGCCCCGGCCGCGTCGACCTCGCCGTCGAGATCCCGCTGCCCGACGCCGTGGGACGGCGCCGCCTGCTCGACCTGTACGGCGGCGCGCTCGGCCTCGACGAGGAGGTCCTCGCGGAGACCGTCGAGCGCACGGAGGGCACGACGGCGTCGTTCGCGAAGGAGCTGGTGCGGCGGGCCGTGCTCGTCGCCGCCGAGCGGGACGCGGACACGGACGCGGAGGACGTCCGCGCGGCTGTCGGTGAACTCCTGTCGGACCGGGACCAGTTGACGCGGCGGCTGCTCGGTGTTTCGGCGGACGAGGACCCGGACGACCCAGGGGACGAGTTCGCCTTCGAGGGCGACGATGACGATGACGACGACAGCGGTGGCGGCGGCGGTGGGGGCCGTCCTGGCGGCCGTCCCCGTCGCCCGGGCCCCGGGCGCCTCGGCGAGAACGGCGGCGGGTTCTTCACGGCGTCGTACCGTCCGATGCCGCGACGCCTGCCGTGACGGTCGCTGTGCCGTGACGGCCACGGGGCCGTGAGCGCTACGGACCCGTGAGCGCTACGGACCCGTGGAGATGTCCCAGAGGCGGATCACCCGGTCCTGGCCGCCGCTGGCGAGGGTGCGGCCGTCGGGGCTGAAGGCCAGGCAGAGCACCTCGCCCGCGTGCCCGGTCAGGGCGATGCGCTGGTCGCCGGTGGCCGGGTCCCAGAGGCAGATCGTCCCGTCGCGCCCCGCCGTGGCGAGGATGCGGCCGTCCGGGCCGAACGCGAGCGCCGTCGCTCCTTGGGCGTGCGCGTCCACGGTGCGGCGGTCCTCGCCCGTGGCCGGATCCCTGAGGTGGACGAGCAGGTCGCCGAGCGGGGCGGTGGCGAGGACGGCGCCGTCCGGGCTGAACGCCAGGGCGGTGTCGGCCGTCCGTCCGGGGACCTCCCAGCGCGTCTCGCCCGTGGCGATGTCCCAGAGCCGAGTCGTCCTGTTGTGGCCGCCACCGGCCACGCCGAGCCCGTCGGGGCTGAACGCGACCCGCGTCACCCAGCCGCCGGGCCAGCGCAGCCCCTGCCCCTCCGCCCCGGTGTGCGCGTCCCAGAGCCGGATCGCCCCGTTGCTGCCACCGCTGGCGAGGGTGCGGCCGTCCGGGCTGAACGCGACGGAACTCGCCACCCTGGACCAGCCCGGGTGCTTCACGGCCAGGCGCTCCTCGAAGTTCTGCCCGTCCCAGAGGCGTACGTAATGGCCACAAGCGGTGGCGAGGGTGCGGCCGTCCGGGCTGAAGGCGATGCGTGCGGTGTGGGAGCCGGCCATGCGGAGCGGATCGCGCGCTTCGCCTCCGTCCGGGTTCCACAGGCGTACGCACTTGTCGCCGCCGCCGGACGCGAGGGTGCGGCCGTCGGGGCTGTACGCGAGCGAGAGGACGGCGGTGCGGTGCCCGGAGAGGGTGCGGCGGGCCACGGCGGTGAGGACGCTCCCGCGGGTGCTCCGCCGGGGCGCGGGTGCGGGGGTGGGTGCGGGTCTGGCCGCGGGGGCTGCCTCGGCGGCCTCGGGCGTTCCGGTCGGTGCGGCCGTCCCGTTCGGCGCGGCGAGACCGCGGGCCAGCGCGGCCGCGTCCGGCCGGTCCCCGGGCTCCTTGGCCAGCAGGGCGAGCACCAAGTCATCCAGTTCCAGCGGGAGTTCGGGCCGCAGTTCGCGCGGCGGCCGGGGCACCTCCGTCACATGGTGGTGCATCAGGGCGTACAGGGACGCGTCGGAGGTGAACGGCGGGCGGCCCGTGAGCAGTTCGTACAGGACGCAGCCGAGCGAGTACAGGTCGGCGGGCGTGGCCGGCTCCTCGGCGCGCCACTGCTCCGGCGCCATGTACAGCGGCGTGCCCACGACACGGCCGACCGTGGTGAGCACGGCCGAGGCGTCGGCGGAGCGGGCGATGCCGAAGTCGCAGATCTTGATGTGGTCGCCGGGCCGCACGAAGAGGTTGCCCGGCTTGAGGTCGCGGTGGACGACGCCGCTCTCGTGCGCGGCGGCGAGCGCGACGGCCGTCTGCCGCGCCAGGCCGACGGCCCGCTCGACCGGAAGGCCCGTGCAGTGGCCTGCCATCAGGCGCGCCACGTCCTGGCCGCGCAGCAGCTCCATGACGATGAACAGGAACCCGTCGTGCTCCCCGGCGTCGTGCACCACGGTGATCCCGGGATGCTGGAGCCCCGCGAGGATCGCCGCCTCCCGCTGGAAGCGCCGCACCGCGTCCGTGCCGACCGGCGTCGGCAGGACCTTGACGGCGACGTCACGCCGCAGCAGCGAGCGGTCGTGGCCCCGCCACACCTCGCCCATGCCGCCGCGGCCGAGCAGCTCCTTCAGTTCGTAGCGCCCGGCCAGCGTCACCCCGGACAGTTCCATGCGCGCTCCCCGTGCTCCCGGATGCCACGAACGTACGACATGAGGCGTGCGCGGTAAGGGAGTTGGCGGGATCTTCGGTCACCGCGCCGGCGCCCGCGCGGCCTCGTGCCGCAGCAGCCGCGCGATCGCCGGGACCGGGAACAGGAGCAGCGCCAGGTTCGGGATCCACCACGTCGGCGACCAGTCGCCGCGCAGCGCCCAGAACACGACGGCCTGGAGCCCGGCCGTGCTGGTGAGGGTGAGGGAGACCAGCATCAGGGGGCGCCAGGCGATCCGCTGCGGGGGGCCGCCCTCGCGGGCGCGGCGGCACAGGTGCAGGGAGGCGAGTCCGGTGGCGCTCGCGGCGACGTCCAGCGGCAGGAACGAGTAGTTCCAGTCGCTCATGACCGGGTCGTCGTAGTCCTTGTACGCGTACTCCGCGGGGATCAGACCGAGCAGCGCGGCGCTCCAGTACACGAGGAAGCCGACGTCGGTGATCAGCATGGCGACCTTGACGGCGGTGAACCCGGGGGTGCCGCGGAGGGCGGTGCGGGGGTGCGGGGGTGCCTGGACCATCAGTGCTCCAGGCCTCCACCCAGGTACATGACCGCCACGCCGAGGGCGATGAGCAGGGCGCCCGCGACCGTGGCGACGCGGACGCCCTCGTCGAACAGGAGCACCCCGCCGACCAGCGCGCCGATGGTGCCGAGGCCGGACCACACCGCGTAGACGGGGCCGACGTCGAGGGTCTTCAGAGCCTGGGCGAGGAACACGAACGCGGCGCCGTAGCCGAGGACCACGAGGACGGTCGGGCAGAGGCGGGTGAGTCCGTTGGAGGCGCGCAGGGAGAGGGTGGCGGCGATCTCGGAGACGATGGCGCCCGCGACCAGGAGGATGCCCATTACGCGACCCCCTCGGTCGGCTCGGTCGGCTCGGCCGCCTCGGTCAACTCGGTGAGCAGCCGCCGCAGTTGGCGGTGGTCCTCGCCCTTGGGGTCGGCCAGGCCGAGGAGGCGGGCGGTCCACCAGCCGTCGACGGCCATGCGGACGAGCGTGGCGACGCCCGGGGGCAGGCCGTCCTGCTCCAGGCGCGCCTGCCATGTTCGATAACGCTCCTGGAGGATGTCGAGCACCTCCGGGCCGTTGGCCGCCGCGAGCAGGGCGACCGGGACCGAGTCGGAGGCGGTGGCCTCGCCCTCGGGGGCATCGGCCGGGATCGAGGCGTCGAGCCAGGCGCGCGCGAACGCGCCCGGTGGTGCGTCCGGGCCGGGCAGTACTTCTTCGAAGCGGTCCGCGAGCCGCTCCACCACCCCCTGCACGAGGGCCAGCTTGGTCGGGAAGTGGTAGAGCAGGCCGCCCTTGCTCACGCCTGCCTCCGCCGCCACCGCGTCCAGGCGGATGGCGTCCACACCCTGCTTGACCAGGAGTCTCTCCGCCGCGTTCAGGAGCCGGTTGCGCACGCCTCACACCGTCTTTCGGTCGTCGGTCGTTCTGCTTCTCTGATCACTTTCAAAAGATCGCCGATCTTGCTTCGGCCTTTTTTCGATCTTGTTTTACGCGGACGCCCATTCGAGTTTCCGACCGTCCGGACGGTCGAATGCAGGCTAGCATGGCCAGAGAGCGGGGTGCGAGAGCATTCCGCGGGGGGCGCGGGGGAAGCGGAACGGTTAATTCTGCATTTCGTCGCACCGGGTTGGTCAAGAGATTGGTTGACGCTTTCGTCGGAGGTTGTCTAAAGTCGCTGCCTGGCTGATTCGGTCGACGAATCCAAGCCAGAATTGATCATCAATCGGGGGCTGCATGTTCGAGTCATCTGCGTATTAACTCTCTGTGTCAGCCGGTGGACGGGCTCTCCGCGCCCGTTGCCCGCGGGCTTCGCAAGCCCGCCGGGACCGGTATCTGCCCAGGTCAAAGGCGACCTTTCGAGTCCGCTGCGGCAGCTGCGGACCATGCACCGGTTCGCTCCCATGCTTCGGATGTTCCCGCCGACGGCGCCTGTGTCTGCCCGTGCCCAGGGGAATCCGGTGGCATGCAAAACCCTGCGCGCATCCCTGAATCCGGTGCGGTTTCGCCATGCCGCCCTGCTTTCCAGGACGCGCCTGAATTCACAGAGGGAAATAAATGTTCAATGCATCGGAACCGCCCGACCTATTCTCCCGCTGCGCAAGTTATACCGCGGCGTCCGACCTGATGAAGGCCGGTCTCTACCCCTACTTCCTGCCGCTCGCCGGACAGGAGGGAGCGACCGTGCGCAGGAGCGGACGGGAGCTGATCATGTGCGGCTCGAACAACTATCTCGGCCTCACCGCCGACCCGCGTGTCCACGCCGCCGCCCGCGCCGCCCTCGACCGGTACGGCAGTTCGAGTACCGGATCCCGCTTCCTCAACGGCAACACCGACCTGCACGAGGAACTGGAGGCCGAACTCGCCGACTTCCTCGGCAAGCCCGCCGCCCTGGTCCTCTCCACCGGCTACCAGGCCAACCTCGGCGCCCTCGCCGGGCTGCTCACCCCGCGCGACTACGCCGTCGTCGACCGGGACGCCCACGCCTCCCTCGTCGACGGCTGCCGGCTCAGCGGCGCGAAGGTGCGCAGGTTCCCGCACAACGACGCCGAGGGCCTGCGGCGCACCCTGGAGCAACTGCCCGACGCCGCCGCCCGGCTCGTCATCGTCGACGGCGTCTACTCCATGGAAGGGGACATCTGCGACCTGCCCGCCATCACCGCCGTCTGCGCCCAGTACGGCGCCCGGCTCCTCGTCGACGACGCGCACGGCCTCGGCGTCCTCGCGGGCGGCCGCGGCACCGCCGCGCACTTCGACCTCACCGACCAGGTCGACCTGATCACCGTCACCTTCAGCAAGGCCCTCGCCTCCCTCGGCGGCGCCGTCGTCGGCAGCGAGGAGGCCATCCACTACCTCAAGCACAAGGCGCGCAGCCTGATGTTCAGCGCCTCCATGACGCCCACCAGCACCGCCGCCGCGCTCACCGCGCTGCGGATACTGCGCGCAGAGCCCCATCTCACCACCGACGTCCGCGCCAAGGCCGACCACGTCCGGCGCGGACTCACCGCCGCCGGCGTCGGCACCGGCGACAGCACCACGCCGATCATCCCCGTCCCGGTCCCCGACGCCGCCGGAACCCTTGCCATCTGGGAACGCCTGGTCCGCGCGGGCGTCTACGTCAACCCGGTCCTCCCGCCCGCAGCCACCCCCCGCCTGCGCACCAGCTACATGGCCACCCACACCCGGGCCCAGCTCGACCGCGTCGTCGAAGTACTGGGCTCCGAGCCGGAGTTGCGGCGCGCGCGGGACCGGGTCGCCTCGTCGGTGAGCGTGGCGTGAGCTTCTCGGGGGGAGAAGGGCGCGCGGGGTCCGACCGGGGGGCCGGTCGGGCCGGGGCGAGTGGTGCGGCCGCCGGAGGCGCCGAGCTGCGGGGCGCCGAGCCGGTGGGCGCCGGTCCGGCGGGTGCCGGGCTGCCGGGCCCCGAGCCGGAGAGTGCCGGACCGGGGGGCGCCGACTCCTCCGGTCCCGGGCTCGCCCTGGCCGCCGCGGCGAGCGCGGCCGGGGTGTCCGTCGCGGCCTGCTTCGATCCCGCGGGCGGTCCCGGGGTGCCGAGGCTGTCGCTGCTGGGGTGGGGCCTCGCGCTCGTGGCGGGCGCGGTGCTGGCCCACCGGGGAGCGCTTGCCGGGTGGGGTGGCTCCGGAGGCCTCGCTGGGCGCAGTGCCACCGGGTCGCCTGCCCGCCGTGGGGGCACCATGTCGTGGGCTCGGCGCGGTACTTCTGCTGAGCGTGGCGGCTCTGCCCGGGCCGGCGCCCCTGCCCGGCGTGGCGCCTCCGCCCGACACGCCACCCCCGCCCCCCACCGCACCCTCCGGCCGCGCGGCGGCGACCTCCGCCCCGTTGTCGCCGTCGCGCTCCTCGTCCTCGGCACGGCGCTGCTGTGCGCGGGCGGCGGGGGCGCGGCCGCTGCGGCGGTCGCGGCGCTGTGCGTGTGCGGGGCGGGGGTGGGGTTCGTGGGCGTGACGGCGGCGGCCGGGGTGTCGGCGGTGCGGGAGCCGAGGGCGTCTGGGGTGTCGGGGGCGTCGGGGGTGTCCGGCGTCGGCGGGGCCGCGTCGGTGTCCCGGTACGCCGTCCTGGTCGTCGTCGCCCTCGCCGCAGGCGCCCTCACCGCCGCCTGGTGGCTGCCGCAGGCGCGGGGCGCGGCGGGCGCCCTCGCCTGCGCGGCCGGACTCCTGCACCTGGCCCGCGCGGCGCCCGCGCCGAGACCGGGCCGTTGACGTCCCACCTCCGCGCGTGGACCGGGCCGCTGGTGCCCGGCCCCGCGCGGGCCCTGACCACTGGCGCAGGGGCCACCGCGACGGCGCACGCCGACCCGGCGAAGTGCGGTCCTCCGGTGCGCGGTCCGGCACCGGGGTGGTCGCCGCCCCGCCGACGTACGGCCACCACAAGGGCGGGCGCCGCCCACCGACGTACAGCACATCGCCGGGACGCGCGCCGACCCCGCCGACGTACAGCACACCGCCGGGACACGCACCGACCTCGCCGACCCGGCACCCGCCCGACCACCGCACCACCACATCACCGACCACCACCGCAAACTCACCCAGGGAGCCGCACATGTCCCGTATACGCCTAGCTGCCCGCGCCCTGCGTCTCGCGTTGAATCGGGCGCATGCCGATCCGACCGCCGACTACGACGCGGCCAGTTCCGACTACGACACTTTCTTCAGCCCGGTGATGGGCGGGCACTCCACCGCGGCCCTCGCCGAGGTGCCCATCGCGCCCGGTGACCGGGTCGTCGAACTCGCCTGTGGTACCGGGCACTTGACGGCCGAGATCATCCGGCGGCTCGACGGCAAGGGGTCCGTGCGGGCCATCGACAAGTCGCCGGGGATGCTGGACGTCGCACGGCGGAAGGTGGAGGCGCTCACCGAGGGGAGGCCCGGCCTGGACGTGCGGCTGTTCGTGGACGACATGGACGCGTTCATCCGCTCGCAGCCCGACCGGAGCGCCGACCTGGTCGTGGTGGGCTGGGCCATCTGCTACACGAAGCCGACGCGGCTGCTCGCGGAGATCGGGCGGGTGCTCAGGCCGGGCGGCCGGATCATGGTGATCGAGACCCGGGCGGACGCCCACCAGGCGCTCACCGAGGGCCTGGAGAAGGTCTTCGCCGACGACCCCTCGCTGCTCACCAGCCTCATCCGGGTGTCGCTGCCGAAGAACGCGGCGGCGGTGGCCGGGTGGTTCGGCAAGGCGGGCCTGACCGTCACCGGGCAGCGCGACGGCGCCCAGATCATCCCGGCGCAGACCCCGGCGGCCGTCCTGGAGTGGGTGCAGCGCTCCGGCGCCGCCGCGGGCTTCAAGACCGCCGTGGACAACGGACGTCAGCAGCTCGTCCTCGACCGCGTCGAGGCGGCCCTCGCCGAACTCCTGGCCCGCAAGGGCGCGTTGGACATCCAGCACACCTTCGTCGTGGTCACCGGCGCCAAGCCCGTGGCCCCCCGCGCCCGGCACGGGGCCCGCACCGGCGAGGAGGCCGGCGTCGCATGACGAACCCGACCAGGGCCGCGGGACCCCCCGCGCCGACGCCGCCGCCGGGGGACGGCGACCGGACCCGCCCGGGACCGGCGCGCGGCGCCGTCCAGCGGGCCCTGCACCGCTTCGCCGAGAGACTGGCCGCCCGGCCCAAGACCGTGATCGCGGTGTGGGCGCTGCTCATCGCCGTGTGCACGCCGTTCGCCATGGGGCTCGACGACGTCCTCACCGACCAGGGCGCGTCCAAGGTCGTCCCCGGCACCAGCAGCGCCCGCGCCGACGAGCTGACGAAGAAGGCCTTCCCGCACCGCTCCGAGCGGGAGGTCACCGTCGTCGTCGAGGCGCCCGACGTGCGCTCCGGTGAAGTGCGGTCCCTGTTCTCCGAGTTGGACGGCCGCATCGCGAAGCTGCGCGGCTCCGGCGAGGTCGAGCGCACGTCGTCCGCGTACACCCTGTACCGCGACGCGACCGCCGCGTTCCTCACCCAGGTGCGCGACGGGGCCCGGGCCGCGGCGGACGATGCGAAGGGGCGGCGCGCCTACGTGGACCGCGAGGCGGACCGCGGCCGGATCCCGGCCGGGCTCGCCGGGCCCGCCAGGGAGGCCGTCGAGGCGTCCGGCAAGGCCGCCGTCACCCGGATCGCGGGGAAGTTCGCGGCGGCCACCGACTGGCGCGACTACCCGCTGCCGGTGCCGGGCGACGCGGTCGCACGGCTCATCTCCGACGAAGGCAAGTCCGCGCTCGCGTCCGTGAGTTACACCGACAAGGCGGGCGCCGACCCGGACGTGGAGTGGCTGCGCGACACCGCCCGCGACCTGCTCGCCGACAGCGGCCTCGGCAAGTCCGCCGAGGTGCACGTCACCGGCGAACTCGCCCTCATCCACGACACGTACGAGCAGGCGGAGGCCGACAACTCGCTGATGGAGTCGGTGGCGTACATCATCATCTTCGTCATCCTGCTGGTGTTCTTCCGCGCCCTGGTGCCCGCGGTCCTCACCCTCGCCGTCATCGGCCTGTCCATGAACGTCAGCCAGGCGGGGCTGCGGCTGCTCGGCGAACAGGTGACGCTCACTCAGTTCACTGTCACCATCATGACGTTCGTGATGCTGGGCGCGGGCGTCGACTACAGCATGCTGCTCTCCTCGCGCTACCGGCAGGAACGCCTCGCGGGCCGACCGCCGCGCGAGGCGGCGGTGCACGCCACCGTGCACGCGGGCGAGAGCATGCTCCTCGCCGCCGTCGCGGTCGCCCTCGCCTTCGGCGCCACACTCCTGTCGCCGGTGGACTGGATCCCGCCGCTCGGCTACGGCGGCCTCATCGGCATCCCCATCGTGCTCGCCGCGGCCCTCACCCTCACGCCCTGTCTCCTTGTGCTGCTCGGCGACCGGTTCTTCGCGGTGGGCCGCGACCCGCTGTCCGACCTGGAGCACAAGGGGGCGATGGGCAGGCACCTGCGCCGCACGGCGGAGTTCGCGCGCCGCCGCAAGGTGTGGATCGTGGTGGCGTTCCTCGCCGCGACCATCCCCTTCGCCCTGCTCGTCGCGGGGAACCGCTCCACGTCCGACCCGGTCGCGCTCAGCCCGGCCACCGACTCCCGCGACGGCTTCGAGACCGTCGCGCGGGTGTGGGGCGACGCGGCCGTCATGCCGACGATCGCCGTCGGCCGCGCCGATTCCGGCGTCGTCAGCGACGGGCGCCTCACCCCCGAAGGGCAGGCGGCGGTGGCCAGGCTCACCGACCGCATCGCCGCCGTCCCCGGCGTCGCCTCCGTGGACTCCGCGACCCACCCCTTCGGCACCCGCTGGTCCGACCGGCAGCTCGCGGACGCCGGCCGCCTCGACGACTACGTCTCCCGCGACGGCACCCTGCGCTTCGTGATCGCGCTGGACGGCGACCCGTACGCCGAGGCGGCCGGCGCCACCGTCGACCGGGTCGAACGCGTCACCGACGAAGCGGGAGGATCCGTCGGGGAGTTGGAGGTCGGCGGCACCACCCAGGTCGACCGGCAGTACGGGTCCGCGCTCAGCTCCAGCTTCTGGCAGATGGTCGCCCTCGTCAGCGTCGGCGTCTTCGTGATGCTGATGTTCACGCTGCGCTCGCTGCTCGTACCGCTGCGCCTGATCGCCACCATCATGCTCAGCAACGTCTGGGCCGTCGGTCTCACCGTGCTGATCTTCCACCACTGGCGCGGCGAGGCGATCATCGACGATCTGCCGATCTTCCTCACCGTCCTGATGATGGGGCTCGGCATGGACTACGAGATCTTCCTCGTCACCCGCGTCCGCGACCTGCTGCGCAGCGGTCTCTCGCAGGAGGAGGCCACGATGCGGGCGGTCGTCGACACCGGGCGCGTCATCAACGCGGCGGGCCTGGTGATGGCGGGCAGCCTCGGCACGATGGCCCTGTCGTCCACGCTGATGCTCCAGGAGTACGGCGCCGGGCTCGGCCTCGCCGTCCTGCTCGACGCCACCGTCATCCGCATGCTCTTCGTCCCGGCCACCCTGCTGCTCCTGCGCAAGTACAACTGGTGGCTGCCCAGCATCGGCGTCCGCGGGCGCCGCCTGGACAAGGCGACGGCGGGGTGACGCGCATGATGCTGGAGATCCACGACGAGCCCGGCACCCCGGGGTCCGGCACCCCCGCGTCCGGGGCGTCCGCGTCCGACACCCCCGCGTCCGGGGCGCCCGGCCCCGGCGCGCCCAGGACCGGCAGGCTCGACCGGCTGCGGCTGCACCACGCCGCGTACCCGGTGACCTCGGCCGCCGCGCTGTTCGCGGTGCTCGCGGCCGTGCGCGTCGCCGGGGCCTTCACCTTCGTGGTGATGGTCCTGTCCGTGGCGCTGAGCGCGGCCGTGCTCCTGGTCCTGCCGCGCGCGGACTGGGCCGCCGCCGGGGTGCGCCGGTTCCCCCTGCTGCCCGCCGTCCTCGGCACCGCCCTCGTCGCCGTCGTCTACGGCCAGACGTTCCTCGCCACCCGCGACGCGTTCGGCGACGGCGACGACAACTGGACCACGTGGATGCCGAGGCTCTTCGAGGGCATGGTGCCGGGCGCGCCCTGGGCCGACGTCGTCGCGATGGTCCTCGCCCTCGGCGTGCTCGTGCCGCTGGTCGAGGAGGTCTGCTACCGCGGCGTCCTGTACCGGGCCGTCGAGGTGCGCTGGGGCGGCTACGCGGCCGTCGTGACCACGGCCGCCGGGTGGGCGGCCGTCCACGTCGGCGACTACGGCCTGAACCCCTTCAACCTGAAGGTGCTCTGCGGGCTGCTGCCCTCGGTGTTCCTGATGGGCCTCGCCCTCGGCGTCCTCAGGGCCGTCACCGGCTCCGCGCTCGCCTGCGCCGCCGCACAGGGCGTCTGCAACCTGCTGCTCCTCGGGGCGGCGGCCGCCTGGCTGTGACCGCCGCCCCACCGACCTTCCGACACAGCCCAACACCCGGATACGAAAGGGAAGTCCATGCCCCGACGCCTGTTCACCTCCGAGTCCGTCACCGAGGGCCACCCCGACAAGATCGCCGACCGGATCAGCGACACCGTCCTCGACGCCCTGCTGCGCGCCGACCCGACGGCCCGCGTGGCCGTGGAGACCCTGGTCACCACGGGCCTGGTGCACCTCGCGGGCGAGGTCACCACCACCGCGTACGCCCCCATGGCCCAGCTCGTCCGCGACGCCATAGTGGAGATCGGCTACGACTCCTCGGCGAAGGGCTTCGACGGCACGTCCTGCGGGGTCTCCCTGTCGATCGGCGCCCAGTCGCCCGACATCGCCCAGGGCGTGGACACCGGCGGCGCGGGCGACCAGGGCATGATGTTCGGGTACGCCACCGACGAGACGGCGACGTACATGCCGCTGCCGATCCAGCTCGCGCACCGGCTCGCACGCCGCCTCACCGAGGTCCGCAGGAACGGCTCCGTGCCGTATCTGCGCCCCGACGGCAAGACCCAGGTCACCATCGAGTACGAGGGCAGCCGCCCGGTGCGCCTCGACACCGTCGTCGTCTCCTCCCAGCACGCCGCCCACATCGACCTGGACGCGCTGCTCCTGCCCGACATACGCAAGTTCGTCGTGGACCACGTGCTCGAAGAACTGCACGACGAGGGAACGGAGTTGGGGACCGAGGGCTACCGGCTCCTGGTGAACCCCACGGGCCGGTTCGAGATCGGCGGGCCGATGGGCGACGCGGGCCTGACCGGCCGGAAGATCATCATCGACACGTACGGCGGGATGGCACGGCACGGCGGCGGCGCGTTCTCCGGCAAGGACCCCTCCAAGGTGGACCGTTCGGCGGCGTACGCCATGCGCTGGGTCGCCAAGAACGTCGTCGCCGCCGGGCTCGCGCGGCGCTGCGAGGCGCAGGTCGCGTACGCCATCGGGCGCGCGGAGCCGGTCGGCCTGTTCGTGGAGACCTTCGGCACCGCCACGGTGTCCCAGGCCCGCATCGAGCAGGCCATCGCCGACGTCTTCGACCTGCGCCCCGCCGCCCTCATCCGCGACCTCGACCTGCTGCGCCCGATCTACGCGCAGACCTCGGCTTACGGGCACTTCGGGCGCGAAATCCCCGACTTCACCTGGGAGCGCACCGACCGCGCGGACGCCCTGCGCACGGCGGCCGGGGTCTGAGCCGGTGTCCGCCCCGACACGGGACCCGGCGGGCGACGCCCTGCCCGGCACGCCCCTGGGAGCGGTGACCCCGACGGGCCCGGGCGCGCGCATCGCCGTCACCGGGTCCATCGCCACCGACCACCTCCTCACCTACCCCGGCCGGTTCACCGAACAGCTCCTCGCCGACCGGCTCGACCGCGTCTCGCTGTCCTTCCTGGCCGACGACCTGGAGATACGGCACGGGGGCGTGGCCGCCAACATCGCCTTCGGGCTGGCCGGGCTCGGCCTCAGGCCGCTGCTCGTGGGCGCGGCCGGGCGGGACTTCGCCGAGTACGCGGCCCGGCTGCGCGCCGCCGGGGTCGACACGTCCGGCGTGCGCGTCAGCGCCGAGCGGCACACCGCGCGCTTCGTCTGCACCACCGACCGCGACCAGAACCAGATCGCCACCTTCTACGCCGGGGCGATGGCCGAGGCCCGCGCCATCGACCTGGCCGCGCTCGTCCCGCGCCCCGGCGGCCTGCTCCTGGTCCACGTCGGCGCGGACGACCCGGCGGCGATGCTGCGCCACACGGCGACCTGCCGGGCCCTCGGCATCCCGTTCGCGGCCGACCCGGCCCAGCAGCTCGCCCGGCTCGACGAGGCCCAGACCCGCCAACTCGTCTTCGGCGCCAGCCTGTTGTTCACCAACGTCTACGAGGCGGGGCTGCTGTGCAAGCGCAGCGGCTGGAGCGAGGAGGAGGTCCTCGCCCGCGTCGGCTCCTGGATCACCACGCTCGGCGCGGACGGCGTGACCATCGCCCGCGCGGGCCGGGCGCCGCTGCGGCTTCCCGCGGTGCCCGCGCGCCGGATCGCCGACCCGACGGGCGCGGGCGACGCCTTCCGCGCCGGGTATCTCGCGGGGGTCGCGCGGGGCTGGCCGGCCGACCGGTCGGCGCGGCTCGGGTGCGCGCTCGCCGCGCTGGCGCTCGAATCGGTGGGCACGCAGGAGTACGAGCCCTCGCGCGTACGCGAGACGGCTTACTTACCTTTTGGTGAGTACCTGACCAAATAGTAGGTACTTGTGGGTCGGTTCGCGCCGACCAAGGATGGAGGCATGCCCACCGAAACGAATTCCACGCACTCCGCCGACCCTGCCACCCCCGTCACCCCCACCCCCACCCCCGTCACCGTCCTCGGCCTCGGCGCCATGGGCCAGGCCCTCGCGGGGGCCTTCCTCAAGGCCGGTCATCCGACGACCATTTGGAACCGTTCGGCGGGCAAGGGCGAGGACCTGGTCGCCCGGGGCGCCACCCGGGCCGCGAGTGCCGCGGAGGCGGTGCGCGCGGGTGAGCTCGTCCTCGTGTGCGTCGTCGACTACGACGCGTCGCAGGCCATCTTGGAGCCGCTGGCCGCCGACCTCTCCGGACGCGTCCTCGTGAACGTCACCTCGGACTCCCCGGAGCGCGCCCGCGCGGCGGCGAAGTGGGCGGCCGGGCACGGCATCGCCTATCTGGACGGCGCGGTCATGATCCCGACCGTGATGGTCGGCACCCCGGAGGCGCTGCTCTTCTACTCCGGCGACGAAGCCGCGTACAAGAAGCACGAGGCGCTCCTGAAGTCCCTCGGCGGCCAGTCCGCGTACGTCGGCGCGGACCACGGTCTCGCCGCCGTGTACGACCTGTCGATGCTCGACTTCTTCTGGACGTCGATGGCCGGTCTGGTGCACGGCTACGCCCTCGCCGCGAAGGACGGCGTCCCGGCGTCGGCGCTCGCGCCGTTCCTGAAGGCCCACATCGCGCTGCTCGGCCTGGTGGTCGACGAGACGGCGCAGGAGATCGACAGCGGCGAGTACCAGGGCGCGGAGGCGAACCTCGCCGTGGAGCTGGCGGGTGTCGAGCACATCCTGCACGCCGCGGAGCGCCGCGGCCTGGACGTGTCCGTGCTGCGCGGGGTGCGGGACGTCGCCAAGCGGGCGGTGGACCTGGGCCACGGCGCGGACAGTTGGACGGCGACGGTCGAGGGGGTCCGCAACCCCGGCGCGTGAGTCCTGCCCCGGGCCCGGTCCGTTGAGCGCTGGCCTTGACCCCGACGTCAAGGATTACCGTCGGACGCATGCGAATCGGCGAGCTCGCGGGCCGGGTGGGGACGACCACGCGGACACTGCGTTACTACGAGTCGCGGGGGCTGCTGTCCGCGCGGCGCGACGGCAACGGCTATCGCACGTACGGCGAGGACGACGTGCGCCTCCTGGAGCAGATCAGGACCCTGCAGGACTTCGGGTTCGAGCTTGAGGAGACCCGGCCGTTCGTGGAGTGTCTGCGCTCCGGGCATCCGGCCGGGGACTCGTGTCCGGCGTCCGTCGCCGTCTACCGCCGCAAGCTTGGCGAACTCGACGCGCTGATCGGCGAGTTGAGTGCCGTGCGGGCACAGGTGGGCGCGCAGTTGGCGCGGGCCGAGGAGGCGATGGCGGGGCTCGCCGCCGACGCGGGGGCGGCTCCGGGTGGTCCGGAGCCGCGGTGCGAACTGAGCGATGTGAGGGGTGTGGCGGGATGAGCGTGGTGAAGGCCGAGGGTGTCGGTGAGGCGACGGACGCGGACTTCGGGTTCGAGGTCCTTTCCGGGGACCGGCCGGTGCTGGTGCAGTTCACGGCGGAGTGGTGCGGGCCGTGCCGGCAGCTCATGCCGGTCCTCGGCGAGATCGCCAGGGAGGAGGGGGACCGGCTGAAGGTGGTGCAGGTGGACGTGGACCGCAATCCGGAGACGACGATGGCGTACGGGGTTTTGTCGACGCCGACGTTGATGGCGTTCCGTGACGGCGAGCCGGTGTGGCAGGTCGTGGGGGCGCGGGCGAAGCGGAAGCTGGTGGGGGAGCTGGAGGGCGCGGGGGTGCTGTAGCCCTGGGGTCGGCCGGTCTCCCCGGTCGGGTCCGTTCATGAGAAAAGCCCCGGACGAATTGACGTCCGGGGCTTTTCTCTGCGTATATTGGATTCTTTCGCGAAGCCCTGCCTATTCGCATGCACTGCTGCGTGCGGGGGCAGCGCGGGAATCTGTATAAGAGCACTGTAACTGGCGAGGGGCTGAATTGTCAAGCGAGGAATTGCGGGAAGAGCAGCAATTCGTCTCCGGGCTGTACGCGCGCCTCGACGCGCTGCGCGAGGAGGCCGAGTCCGCCGTGCAGGCGTCATTGGCGCAGGTGGGCAACGGGTCACAGGCACGTCTTGAGCGCGATGTCATGGTGGCGGAGCAGTCCGGTCTGCTCGCCGCCTTCGACGCGGGCGAGAACGGTCTCTGCTTCGGGCGCCTTGAATTCAGGGACGGCCGTGACCATCACATCGGGCGCATCGGAATCCGCGCCTCCGACATCGAGCGCACGCCTTTGGTCATCGACTGGCGGGCGGAGGTGGCGCGGCCCTTCTATCTCGCCACCGGACACACTCCGATGGGTCTGCGGCGGCGCCGGCACATCACCAGCGAGGGCCGCCGGGTCACGGCCCTGCACGACGAGATCCTCGACCTCAGCGACACCACCCGCACCGGGCACGAGGCAGCCGACGCCGACGAGGTGCTGCTCGCCGCGCTCGACTCCGCGCGCACCGGCCGCATGCACGACATCGTGCAGACCATCCAGGCCGAGCAGGACCGCGTGATCCGCGCCCCGCACCAGGGCGTGCTCGTCGTCGAGGGCGGGCCCGGCACCGGCAAGACGGTCGTCGCGCTGCACCGGGCGGCGTTCCTGCTGTACGCGCACCGGGAGCTGCTCGCCAAGCGGGCCGTCCTGGTCGTCGGGCCGAACCCGGCGTTCCTCGGCTACATCGGCGAGGTGCTGCCCGCGCTCGGCGAGACGGGGGTGCTGCTCGCGACGCTCGGCGAGCTGTTCCCCGGGGTGACCGCGACCGGCACCGACTCGCCCGCCGCCGCCGAGGTCAAGGGCCGCGCGGAGATGGCCGACGTGCTCGCGCGGGCGCTGCGGGACCGGCAGCGACTGCCGGAGCCCGGGGCGCCGATGGTCATCGAGCACGACGACGGCGAGCTCGTCCTCGACTGGTCGATCGCCTACGAGGCGCGGGACGCGGCGCGCGCGGCGGACCTGCCGCACAACCTCGCCCGGCCCACGTTCGCCTTCCACGTCATCGACGCGCTCACCCGGCAGCTGGCCGAGCGCATCGGCCACGACCCGTACGGCGGGCCCAACTTCCTCGGACCCGACGACATCGCCCAGCTCGGCAAGGCCGTCGCCGTCAGCGCCGAGGTGCACGCCGCCGTCGAGGAGCTGTGGCCCACGCTGACGCCCGAGCGGTTCGTCACCGACTTCCTCGCCGAGCCCACGCACCTGTCCGACGAGGACGCCGCCGCCGTCCGGCGGGCGCCGGGCGGTGACTGGACGTCCGCCGACGTACCGCTCCTCGACGAGGCCGCGGAGCTCCTCGGCGTCGACGACAGCGCCGAGCGGGCCCGCGCGGAGGCCAAGTGGCAGCGCGAGGTCGCGTACGCGCAGGGCGTGCTCGACGTGTCGTACGCCTCCCGCACCTACGAGTTCGAGGACAAGGAGGAGAACGACCCCGAGGGCGCCGAGGTGCTGCTCGCGCACGACATCATGGACGCCGAGCGGATGGCCGAGCGCCAGGAGGAGGCCGACCACCGCAGCGCCGCCGAGCGGGCCGCGGCCGATCGGACCTGGGCGTTCGGGCACATCATCGTCGACGAGGCGCAGGAGCTGTCCGCGATGGCCTGGCGGCTGCTCATGCGGCGCAGTCCGACGCGGTCGATGACGCTCGTCGGGGACCCGGCGCAGACCGCCGAGTCCGGGGGCGTCGGCTCCTGGCGCGAGATCCTCGCCCCGTACGTCGAGGACCGCTGGGAGTACGCGCGCCTCGGCGTCAACTACCGTACGCCCGCCGAGATCATGGACGTCGCGGCGGAGGTGCCGCGGGCCGCGGGGGTGGCCGGGTTCGAGCCGCCGTCCTCGGTGCGGAGCACGGGTGTGCGGCCTTGGGCGCGGCTGGTCGACGATCTTCCTGTGGCCGTCGCCGACGCCGTCGCCGAGGAGGCCTCGGGGGTGGGCCGGGTCGCCGTCATCGCTCCGCGTGAGCTGCACGGTGTCCTTGCGGGCAAGCTGCCTGACGTGTCCGGGCCCGGCGGCGAGGTCGATCTGACGCGGGGCGTCGTGCTCATCGATCCCCGGCAGGCCAAGGGGCTCGAGTTCGACGCGGTGCTGGTGGTCGAGCCCGCTCTGTACGGGACCAGTGACCTGTACGTTGCGCTTACTCGGGCCACACAGCGGCTCGGGATCCTGTCGTCGCGGGAGCTGCCGGACGCCTTGGCCTCCCTGCTCTAGCCGACGGGTCAGCGGCACAGGGCCTGTTCCACGACCTTGTCCACGCGGGTCATCACCGTCTTGTCCGTCGGCTGGGTCGTCACCGCCACGTTCGCCGCGCGGCCGTCGGCGGTGGCGCCGCCGCGTGTCTCGTAGCCGGGGAAGCTGCCGCCGTGGCCCCAGTAGACCTCGCCGGGGCGGCAGGGGAGGGGCTTGCTGACCAGGCCGAGGCCGTAGCGGGCGCCGGGGCCGAAGGTCTGGTCGGCGCCCGCGACCGTCGTGCGCATCTGGTCCAGCTGGGGCTTCTTGAGGAGGTGGCCGGTGAGGAGCGTGGAGTAGAAGCGGTTGAGGTCGGAGTTGGTGGAGACGAGCTGGCCCGCCGCCCAGGTCCAGGACGGGTCCATCTCCGTGACGTCCCGCAGCGGCCCGCCCGGCTTCTCCTGGAGGTAGCCCTTGGGGTGGGCCTCCCGGATGGTCTCGTCGCGCGGGGCGGGGAAGTAGGTGTGGCGCAGCCCGATGCGCTTGATGACGCGGCGGTCCAGCTCCTCGGCGTACGAGTGGTGGGTGACCTTCTCGACGATCAGGCCGGCCAGGACGTAATTGGTGTTGCTGTACTGCCACTTGTCGCCGGGCGCGAAGTTCGCCTTGTGCCGCAGGGCGATGGCGACGAGGTCCTCGGGCTCGTAGTGCTTGAGGGGGATGTCGTACTCGGTGTAGTTGGGCAGGCCGCTGGTCTGCTGGAGGAGGTGGCGGACCTTGATGGCGTGGCCGTCGATGCCGTCGCCGCGCAGGAGGCCGGGGAGGTGCTTCTCGACCGGGTCGTCGAGGCGGAGCTTGCCCTCGGCGACGAGTTGCAGGACGACCACGGCGGTGAACGCCTTGGTGTTGCTGCCGACGCGCACCTGGCCGTCGCGGGGCACCTTCGCGCCGGTGGCGAGGTCGGCGACGCCCGCGGTGTAGGTGCGGGTGCGGCCCGTCGGGTCCTTGACGCTCGCCAGGGCCGCGGGCACGCCGTCGTCGCTGACCAGCTTGTTCAGGCCCTGCTTGACGGGGTCCGGCCCGGTGGCCGCCGTCGCCGCGGACGGTGCCAGGGCGGTGAGGGCGAGGGCGCCGACGGCCGCCGCGGCCGCCGCCGTCACGACGCGGCGCCGGCCGCCCCGCTGCCGCCGGGCCGAATGAACGCGCTGCCTCGTCTGCTCACGCATGTGCCAACTCCTGGGGATGGTGCGGACTCCGGCGGCTGATCACCGCCGGAGATCAGCTTGTCCGGGCGTGGCACCTGCGGGCGATCCGGCCACCCCGCCGCCTTCAGGTGGGGCTAGCCCCATGTCGCCGGACGGCGCCTTCGGCAGAGGATGGTGCCACCGGGATGACCCGGTCGGCTCATATGGCGCCAAGGCGCCGAAGCCGTGCCACTTCGCTGACCTGCGGATATGTGACACCAGTCAGAGTGTGGCGCCACCGGCGACATCAGTGGTGCCACAAGTGGCTCGCCATGGCGCCATGAGTGTGCCATGATGGCGTCATGGGCAGCGCACCCCCGGCCGCACGGTCGGGGGGCGCGCGTTTCGCGGAGTGAGTCGAAGGGGTCGGATCATGGAGACAGCGCAGAGCCAGGAGCGGACGGCACCCGGCGCCTTCACCGCCTTCGCCCGCTTCGTGCTCTGCGGCGGCGGGGTGGGAGTCGCCTCCTCCTTCGCCGTGGCGGCCCTCGCCTCCTGGATTCCCTGGGTCGTGGCCAACGCCCTGATCACCGTGGTCTCCACGCTCCTCGCCACCGAGCTGCACGCCCGCTTCACCTTCGGGGCGGGCGGGCGCGCGACCTGGCGCCAGCACACGCAGTCGGCCGGGTCCGCGGCGGCCGCGTACGTGGTGACCAGCGTGGCGATGCTCGTCCTGCAGCAGCTGGTGGCGACGCCCGGCGCGGTCCTGGAGCAGGTCGTCTACCTGTCCGCGTCGGCGCTCGCCGGTGTCGCCCGGTTCGTGGTCCTGCGCGTCATCGTCTTCGCCCGCGGCCGCACCCAGGCCCCGGCCGCCCCCCGCGCCGCCCTGCCGGTGCCCGCGACCGTCGCCCGCACCTCGGCCCCGGCCGACACCGCGGCGCTCTGCTACGCGGCCTGACGGCACCGCCGCCCAAGGCGCCGCCCCGGACGCAGACAGCCCCTTCCCGACCGCACCGCCCCGGACCGCACCGCCCCCGCCGGCACCTCGCCCGGCGGGGGCGGACCCGTTCCTAGGCCGGGCGCAGCCAGATCGTGGCGAGCGGAGGCAGCGTCAGGCGCAGGGAGGCGGGGCGGCCGTGGGACGGGGACGCGTCCGGCTTGAGGGCGTGGGGGTTGAGGGTGTCGCTGCCGCCGTAGCGGGCCGCGTCGGTGTTGAGGACCTCCTGCCAGGCCGCGTACTCCTCCGGGACGCCCAGGCGGTAGTCCTGCCGGACGACCGGCGAGAAGTGGGACACCGCGAGCAGCGGCGCGCCCTGCGCGTCCGTGCGGAGGAACGCGAACACGTTGTCCTCGGCGGCGTCCCCGTCGACCCACGCGAACCCGCCCGGGTCGGTGTCCCGCTGCCAGAGCGCGGGCACCGCCCGGTACAGGGCGTTCAGGTCGCGGACCAGATCGCGCACGCCCCGGTGGTCCGCCTCCGCGCCGTACGCCGGGTCGAGCAGCCACCAGTCGGGCCCGTGCCCCTCCGACCACTCCGCGCCCTGTGCGAACTCCTGCCCCATGAAGAGGAGTTGCTTGCCGGGGTGGGCCCACATGAAGCCCAGGTAGGCGCGATGGTCGGCGCGCTGCTGCCACCAGTCGCCGGGCATCTTCGACACCAGCGCCCGCTTGCCGTGCACCACCTCGTCGTGGGAGATCGGCAGGACGTAGTTCTCGCTGTAGGCGTACACCATCGAGAACGTCATCTCGTGGTGGTGGTGCTTGCGGTGCACCGGGTCCTTGGACATGTAGCCCAGCGAGTCGTGCATCCAGCCCATGTTCCACTTCAGGCCGAAGCCGAGGCCTCCGCGTGCTGGACTCCCTTGGGCGCCGGGTCCGGTGTGGTGCGTGGCCCGGGTGACGCCGTCCCAGGCCGTGGACTCCTCGGCGATGGTGACCACGCCGGGGCAGCGGCGGTAGACGGTGGCGTTCATCTCCTGGAGGAACGCCACCGCGTCCAGGTTCTCCCGGCCGCCGTGCTCGTTCGGCGACCACTCGCCGTGCTCGCGCGAGTAGTCGAGGTAGAGCATCGAGGCCACCGCGTCCACGCGGAGCCCGTCGATGTGGAACTCCTCGCACCAGTACGTCGCGTTGGCGACGAGGAAGTTGCGCACCTCCTTGCGCCCGTAGTCGAACTCCAGGGTGCCCCAGTCGGGGTGCGCCGCCCGCGCCGGATCCTCGTGCTCGTACAGCGTCCGCCCGTCGAACTCGGCGAGCGCCCAGTCGTCGCGCGGGAAGTGCGCGGGCACCCAGTCCATGAGCACCCCGATGCCCGCCCGGTGCAGCGCGTCGACCAGGTGCTTGAAGTCGTCGGGCGAGCCGAGCCGGGCCGTCGGCGCGTAGAAGCCGGTGACCTGGTAGCCCCAGGAGCCGCCGAAGGGGTGCTCGGCGACCGGCATCAGCTCCACGTGCGTGAACCCCAGGTCCGCCACATAGGCCGGGAGCTGGTCGGCGAGCTGGCGGTACGTCAGGCCGGGGCGCCAGGACGGCAGATGCACCTCGTACACCGAGAACGGTGCCTCGTGCACGGGCGTCTCGCCGCGCCGCCGCAGCCATTCCTCGTCCCGCCACACGTGGGCCGACTCGTGGACGACGGAGGAGTTCGCGGGCGGCACCTCCGTGCGGCGCGCCAGCGGGTCCGCCCGGAACGTCATGCCGCCGTCCGGCCGCGTGATCTGGAACTTGTACAGCTCGCCCGCGCCGAGCCCCGGCACGAACAGCTCCCACACCCCGCTGCCGCCGAGCGACCGCATCGGGAAGCCCACGCCGTCCCAGAAGTTGAAGTCCCCGACGACCCGCACACCCCGCGCGTTCGGCGCCCACACCGTGAACCGGGTCCCGCGCACCCCCTGGTGCGTCATCGGCCGCGCCCCGAGCGCGTCCCACAGCCGCTCGTGCCGCCCCTCGCCGAGCAGATGCAGGTCGAACTCGCCGAGTGCGGGCAGGAACCCGTACGCGTCGGGGACCTCCAGGTCCGTCTCCTCGTACGTCACGTGCAGCCGGTAGGAGTCCGGTACGGCCCGCAGCGGCACCACCGCCGAGAAGAACCCGTCCCCGTCGTCGACCAGTTCGGCCCGCAGCTCCCCGGCGACGACGGTCACGGCACGGGCGTAGGGCCGCAGCGCGCGGAACGCCACGCCGTCGCCGATGAGGTGGGCGCCGAGCACGGAGTGCGGGTCGTGGTGGGTCCCGTCGAGCAGCCGGGCGCGGTCGGCTTCGGGGACAGGGGAGAGGGGGGAGAGGGGGGAGAGGGGGGAGAGGGGAGCGAGGGGGGAGACGGGGGAGGGGGAAGCGGTGGGAGAAGTGGGGGCGGTGGTCGTGGCGGGGGTGGTGGGGTCGGTGGGGGCGGCTGCCGCCGTTGCCCTCGCCGTCGCCCGGGGCGCCTTCGCGGCGGGCGTCGCGGCCCTGCCGCTCCTCGCGGGCGCGGCGGGCTCGGCCGACTTGACCGCCTTCTTGGGCTTCTCGGTCTTCTTGGTCGCCTTCTTGGCGGCCGCCTCAGCCGTCTTCTTGGCTGTCTTCTTGGCTGCCTTCTCAGCCGTCTTCTTCGCGGCCGGCTTCGCCGTCTTCTGGGCGGACTCGGCCGCCTTGGCCGTACCGGCTGCCTTGGCCGCGCCGGACGCCGTGGACGCCCTCGGCTGCGGGTTCGTGCTGTCGGGATCGCGTTCTGGCTGGTCCGACGGGGTGCGGGAGGTGGGGCGGCGGGTCACGGGGGCGGCCTCCTGTCAGCGGGCGGGGGTGCGCGGGGCGGGGCGGCGGTCAGAGGGAGGCGTCGGTGCCGGGGTCGGCGGCTCCCTCGTGCGCGGACCCCGCGGCGAGCCGGTCGAGGGCGGCCAGGGGCACGGGCAGCCAGTCCGGGCGGTGCCGGGCCTCGTAGACGGCTTCGTACACGGCCTTGTCGGTCTCGTGGGCGCGCAGGAGCACCGGGGAGGTGCGGGGGTCGCGGCCGGACACGTCGGCGTAGCCGGAGCAGTACGCCGCGCGGCAGGTGTCGGCCCACTCCGGGGACCACGGGCGGTAGACGCGGGCGGCGTAGTCGAAGGAGCGGAGCATGCCCGCCACGTCGCGGGCGGCGGGCTGCGGCAGGCGGCGCTCGGCGAGCGGGCGCGCGGGCTCGCCCTCGAAGTCGATGAGGGACCAGGTGCCGGAAGGGGCGCGCAGGCACTGGCCCAGGTGCAGATCGCCGTGGACGCGTTGGGCCATGAGGCCGGTGTCGCCCTCGGCGGCCAGGTCGGCGAGCGCGTCGTAGGCGGTGCGCAGGGCGGGTGCGTACGGGCGCAGCGCGGGGACGGCCCGTGCGGCGGCGTCCAGGCGCTCCGCCATGCCCCGCGCGAGCAGCTCGACCTGCGCGCGGCCGAGCGTCACCGTGGGCAGCGCGGCGGCGAGGGCGGCGTGCACCTCGGCGGTGGCGCGGCCGAGCGCGCGGGCCTCGGCGCTGAAGTCGGCTCCCTTGGCGAGGACCTGGAGTGCCAGCTCCCAGCCGTCCGTCGCCCCGGCCACATATGGCTGGAGGACGCCGAGGACCAGCGGCTCGTCGGTGCCGTTCGCGCTGTCGGCCGTCATCCACGCGGCGGGCGGCGGGACCCGGCGGCAGCCCTGCGCGGCGAGGGCGAGCGGCAGCTCCAGGTCGGGGTTGACGCCCGGCACCACTCGCCGGAACAGCTTCAGGATGAACGTATCTCCGTACACGAGTGAGGAGTTGGACTGCTCCGCGCCGAGAGCGCGGGGCGCGAGGCCGGGCGGTATGTCGATGCCGTGAGCGTTCCCGGCGGCGGGCGAGCCCGGGGCGGACCCGTCCCGCGGGGCCCGCAGGAACCGCAGCACGCCGAGGCGCCCGGGAAGCCGCAGCCGTTCCAGGAGCAGCGCGGCAAGACGCGGGTCGTGCAGCGCCTCGTACACCGTGCGTCCGGCGAGCGGGCCACCGGTGACATGGCCGATCAGGGCGGGCGCGAGCCGCGGCGGGAGTTCGGTCCGTACGCCGAGCAGCAACTGGTAGCAGTCGGCGGGCAGTTCGTGGTCGGACGCCGGGGCGGCGCCCGGCAGTGACTGGCGTACGCGGACGAGCAGATGCAGCAGTCCCTGCTCGGCACCGGGCGGAAGCAGTTCCGTCGCCGCCACCAGATCGAAGCCCGCGACCGGGCGGCCCTTGCCCGCGAACCACCGCTGGCGCGGCAGCCAGCCGCGCAGCAGCGGATCGAGGGACGCGAGGAGCGCGCCGGGGTCGGCACTGGGGCGGGTGGCGGCTTCCGACATGATGTCCCGTCCTTTCCGCGGCGCGGACAAGTCAGGTACCGAGGGAGGTGCCGAGCAGAGGAGGTGCCGTGTGCGGGAGGTGCCGTGCGGGGTCGTGCCGTGTACGAGTGCCCCGAGCGGGGCGGGTCACGCCGGCGAGGCCGACTCACGCCGCCCGTGACGGCGACCTTACGCCGAGTCGTCGCGCAGCCGGAACCAGTAGAACCCGTGCCCCGCGAGTGTCAGCAGGTACGGCAGTTCACCGATGGCCGGAAAGCGCACTCCGCCGATGAGTTCGACGGGGTGGCGGCCGTTGAAGGCCTGCAGGTCGAGCTCGGTGGGCTGGGCGAAGCGGGAGAAGTTGTGCACGCACAGCACCAGGTCGTCGCCGTCCTCACCGGTGGAGGGCGCCTCGCGCAGGAAGGCGAGCACCGCCGGGTTGGACGAGGGCAGTTCGGTGTACGAGCCGAGGCCGAACGCCGGGTTCTGCTTGCGGATCTCGATCATGCGGCGGGTCCAGTGCAGGAGCGACGACGGCGACGACATGGCCGCCTCGACGTTCGTGACCTGGTAGCCGTAGACCGGGTCCATGATCGTGGGGAGGTAGAGGCGGCCCGGGTCGCAGGAGGAGAAGCCCGCGTTGCGGTCGGGCGTCCACTGCATCGGGGTGCGCACCGCGTCCCGGTCGCCGAGCCAGATGTTGTCGCCCATGCCGATCTCGTCGCCGTAGTACAGGATCGGCGATCCCGGCAGCGACAGGAGCAGGGCGGTGAACAGCTCGATCTGGTTCCGGTCGTTGTCGAGGAGCGGGGCCAGGCGGCGGCGGATGCCGATGTTGGCGCGCATCCGCGGGTCCTTGGCGTACTCCGCGTACATGTAGTCGCGCTCCTCGTCGGTGACCATCTCCAGGGTCAGCTCGTCGTGGTTGCGCAGGAAGATGCCCCACTGGCAGCCGGAGGGGATGGCCGGGGTCTTGGCGAGGATCTCCGAGACCGGGTAGCGGGACTCGCGGCGCACCGCCATGAAGATCCGCGGCATCACCGGGAAGTGGAACGCCATGTGGCACTCGTCGCCGCCGTGCGCGAAGTCGCCGAAGTAGTCGACGACGTCCTCGGGCCACTGGTTGGCCTCGGCGAGCAACACGGTGTCGGGGTAGTGCGCGTCGATCTCCTTGCGCACCCGCTTGAGCAGCTCGTGCGTGCGCGGCAGGTTCTCGCAGTTGGTGCCCTCCTCCGCGTACAGGTAGGGCACGGCGTCGAGGCGGAAGCCGTCGATGCCGAGGTCGAGCCAGAACCGCAGGGCGGAGACGATCTCCTCCTGGACGGCCGGGTTCTCGAAGTTGAGGTCCGGCTGGTGGGAGAAGAAGCGGTGCCAGTAGTACTGCTTGCGGACCGGGTCGAAGGTCCAGTTGGAGGCCTCGGTGTCGACGAAGATGATGCGGGCGTCCTGGTACTGCTTGTCGTCGTCCGCCCAGACGTAGTAGTCGCCGTAGGGCCCTTCGGGGTCGCTGCGGGAGGCCTGGAACCACGGGTGCTGGTCGCTGGTGTGGTTCATCACGAAGTCGATGATCACGCGCATGCCGCGCTGGTGGGCGCAGTCCACGAACTCCACGAAGTCCGCGAGGTCGCCGAACTCGGGAAGCACCGCCGTGTAGTCCGACACGTCGTAACCGCCGTCGCGCAGCGGCGACTTGAAGAACGGCGGCAGCCACAGGCAGTCCACGCCCAGCCACTGGAGGTAGTCCAGCTTCGCGGTGAGGCCCTTGAGGTCCCCGACGCCGTCGCCGTTGCTGTCCTGGAAGGAGCGGACCAGGACCTCGTAGAAGACGGCGCGTTTGAACCAGTCGGGGTCGCGGTCCTTGGTGGGCGTGTCCTCGAAGGTGTCCTGGACGGGCTCGTTGAAGATCATGATGTGGGTGACCCTCCGATCAGCGGTGAGGACGGTCGCAGGACGAGCACGTGCGCGGGCGCCAGGGCCGGGTCGAGGCGCACGTAGTTGGTCCTGCCCCAGTGGTAGGTCTCGCCGGTGAGCTCGTCGCGCACCGGCACGGACTCGTGCCATTGGAGCCCGAGCTGTGGCATGTTCAACGAGACGGTGGCTTCCTGGGTGTGGTGGGGGTCGAGGTTGACGACCACCAGAACCGTGTTCGAACCGCCGGTGCCCGCCGCCGACTTCGAGTAGGCGAGCACCGAGTCGTTGTCGGTGTCGTGGAAGTGCAGGTCACGGAGGGTGGCGAGGGCCGGGTTGGCGCGCCTGACCCGGTTCAGGGTGCCGATCAGAGGCGCGATGGTGGTGCCCGCGCGCTCGGCGGCCGCCCAGTCGCGCGGGCGCAGCTGGTACTTCTCCGAGTCCAGGTACTCCTCGCTGCCGGGGCGCGCCGGGGTGTTCTCGCACAGCTCGAAGCCGCTGTACACGCCCCAGGTGGGCGAGAGCGTCGCGGCGAGCACCGCCCGCGCCGCGAACGCGGGCCGCCCGCCGTTCTGGAGGTAGGCGTGCAGGATGTCCGGGGTGTTCACGAAGAAGTTGGGCCGCAGGTAGTGCGCGGTCTCGCCCGCCAGCTCCGTCAGATATTCGGTGAGTTCCTGTTTCGTGTTGCGCCAGGTGAAGTACGTGTACGACTGGTGGAAGCCGATCGCCGCGAGGGTGCGCAGCATCGCGGGGCGGGTGAAGGCCTCCGCGAGGAACAGCACGTCCGGGTCGGTGCGGTGGATCTCGGCGAGCACCTCCTCCCAGAACACGACGGGTTTGGTGTGCGGGTTGTCGACGCGGAAGACCCGCACGCCGTGGCCCATCCAGAACCGCAGCAGGCGCACGGTCTCGGCGACCAGACCCGGCAGGTCCCGGTCGAAGGCCAGCGGGTAGATGTCCTGGTACTTCTTCGGGGGGTTCTCCGCGTACGCGATGGTGCCGTCGGCCCGGTGGGCGAACCAGTCGGGGTGCTTGTCCACCCAGGGGTGGTCCGGCGAGCACTGCAGCGCGAAGTCCAGGGCCACCTCCAGGCCGAGCCGCCCCGCCTCGGCGACGAACGCGTCGAAGTCGTCCAGGGTGCCGAGGTCCGGGTGGACGGCGTCGTGGCCGCCCTCCGGGGAGCCGATGGCCCAGGGCACGCCGACGTCGTCGGGTCCGGCCGACAGGGAGTTGTTGGGCCCTTTGCGGAAGGTGCTGCCGATGGGGTGGATCGGCGGCAGGTACACGATGTCGAAGCCCATGTCCGCGACGGCGGGCAGACGCCCCGCGGCCGTACGGAAGGTGCCGCTCACGGGCGGGGCGCCCGCGCGCACGACCGCGCCCTCCGAGCGCGGGAAGAACTCGTACCAGGCGCCGAAGAGCGCCCGCTCGCGGTCCACGCGCAGGGGGAACTCCGCGCTGGAGGTGAGGGGTTCGCGCAGCGGATGGCGGGCGAGGACGGCGTCCACCTCGGGCGTGAGGGCCGCGGCGAGCCGCGCGGCGGGCGGCCGGTCGCGGTCGCGGAGGGCTTCGGCGGCGGTGCGGAGGATCTCGGCGGGGGTGGGCGGTGCGGCCGGGGCGGCGGGGGTGGAGGTGGCTGGGGAGGTGGCGGCCGTCGTGGCGGCCGGGGGCGCGGGCAGCTCCGCGGCGGCCCGTTCGTACAGCCGGGCGCCCTCCTCCAGGACCAGTTCGGTGTCGATGCCCGCGGGTATCTTGATCCCCGCGTGGTGCCGCCAGGTCGTCACCGGGTCGCCCCACGCCTCGACGGCGAAGGTCCACTCGCCCTCCCGGTCGGGCGTGACCCGGGCGCCCCAGCGGTCGGTGCCCGGCGCGAGCTCCCGCATCGGGGTCCAGGGTCCTTCGCGCCCCGAGGGGTCCCTGAGCACGACATTGCCGCCCACCGCGTCGTGCCCTTCGCGGAAGAGGGTGGCGGTGACCTGGAACGTCTCGCCGACGACGGCTTTGGCGGGGGCGCGGCCGCCGTGTACGACCGGTGCCACGTCCAGGACGGGGATCCGTCCGGTCCGGGGTCGGACGGTGAACTCCCTTGGCGCCTTGCGTGGTTGAGGCATGACCGCTCCTGTTCCGCGTGCGAGTGGGCGGAGATGAGTCGTGGAGGGGTTCCGCGGCGCACCCGCTGCGGGCCCGCCAGGGGCGGGTGCGAGTGCGTACCGGAGGAGCCTTCCCACGGTTCTCGGGTGGGCAATCCGGCGCTTTGTTAACTACTCGCGCGTAACGGCACGCACAAGACCAGCCGCTCCCCGAACCCCGTCCCGAAGGCACGGAACCGGCTCCGCCCGGGTGGGCGGAGCCGGTCCCCGTGCCGGCGCGCCATCGGCGCGAGACATCAGACAAGGCCGACTACAGGCCGCTCACCTGCAGCAACCTGTTCGGCGACCCGGCCCCCGGGCTTGACACGAGCCCCTTGGCGGAGCGCGCGACGAGCTTCTTGGCGACATCGGCGGGCCGCGCCGAGGGATGGCCGGAGAGATACAGCGCGGCCGCGCCCGCGACGTGCGGCGCCGCCATCGACGTACCCGAGGAGAGCGTGGACGCGGTGTCGTTCCTGATCGACGCGGACCGGATCGCCACGCCGGGCGCGAACAGGTCGAGGCCCGCGCCCCGGTTGGAGAACGTGGCCCGGGCGTCGTTCCGGTCGGTGGCGCCGACCGTCAGGGCCTGCTTGACGCGGGCCGGCGAGGACTGGCTCACCGGCTCGTTCTCGTTGCCCGCGGCGACCGTGTACGTCACGCCCGACGCTATGGACGCGCGGACGGCCGCGTCGAGTTGGGCGTTGGGCGGGCCGCCGAGGCTCAGGTTGGCGACCGCGGGCTTGCGGGCGTGCCGGGTCACCCAGTCGATGCCCGCGAGGACCTGGCCGAGGGTGCCGCTGCCCTCGTCGTCGAGGACCCGCACGGCCACGACCTTCGCCTTCTTCGCGACGCCGTACTTGGTGCCCGCGACCGTCGCGGCCACGTGGGTGCCGTGGCCGTTGCCGTCCTGCGCGACCCCGTCGTTCTGCACGAAGTCCCGCCCGGAGCGGGCACGCCCGCCGAAGTCGCGGTGCGAGGTGCGCACGCCGGTGTCGATGACGTACACCGTGACGCCCGCGCCCGCCCGCCGCGGCGCGGTGTACGACTTGTCGAGCGGCAGCCGCTTCTGGTCGATGCGGTCCAGGCCCCAGGACGGCGGGTTCTGCTGCCGCGCGCCCGTGCGCACCCGGGTGTCCGGGACGAGGGAGGCGACGGCCGGGTCGGCGGCGAGACGGGTCGCCTGGGCCGCGTCCGCCCGCACGGCGAAGCCGTTGAGCGCCGCGCTGTACGTGCGGTCGATGCTCGCCCCGTACCGCGCGGCGAGGTCGCGGCCCGCGTCGGACGCGGCGTCCGTCCCCGGCGCGAGCGTCACGACGTAGCCGCTCCGGGCCATCCCCTGGCCGGTCGGTGTGTCGGGCGCCGCGGGTGCGCCGTGTGCGGTGGTCGGGACGATCGAGAGCGCGGCCGCCGTGACGGCGGCCGCCAGAATTCCCTTGAGACGTAGGTGTCTTGCCCGTGGTTCAGCCATGGCTGGATTCCCTCCCCTGGGTCCGACGGCAGGTCCCGCCGCGGGTGCGCGCGCGTCCGCGGGCACGGTGCAGCGGCGGCGCCGTCCCCCGCAGCGTCTCGTGCGGGGAGAAGGGCGACAAGGCCGCACCAGCGGGTGGAACGGGTGGTATCACCACGAACCATGATCAAAGTACCGTTAACCCAAGCCTGAGCTTGGGGTCGTACGAGTAATTCCGAGGATTGACTTGGGGTTTGGGGGTTCGGGAAGATCACCTCAGGGCCCTGGGCGGCAACCCGCCCCGCGCCCCGCCGCAGTCCGGACTCCGGCGGGGGAGCGGGCGGGTGCCGACCCGACCCGGGACGACCCGCGACGAGCCCGGGGCGGCCCGAGGCGGGACGCTGCGCCCCCGTCCGCGTTGACAGCACGCGCGAACGCCGTCTGTAATGGGCGGGTGCCGCGTGGCACCGGCCGAAGAGCAGTGGGCGGGCCGGTGACCGGGCGAGCACCCGCACCAAGGGACATGACCTTGTGTACTGATCACTTCACCTCGCCGCGCACCGGCACGACGTCCTCGACGTGACCGTGCCCGCGCGCCGGGCCCTTCGAGCCTGAGCGCGCCCCGCGTACCCCTTTTTCTTCTCTGCCGGCTTCCTTCCGCGTCCTTTTCGCGGTCCGCATGCCGCGCACACACCTGTCTGGAGAACCCCTTCCGCATGCCCATGCCCATGCCCACGACCGCGCCCACCCCCACGCCCGCGCCCGCCCCGCAGGCCCCCCGGGAGATCCACACCCTCGCCGACAAGCTCCTCGAAGTGCACGACTGGCTGCGCGGCCAGCTGGTCGAGCTGCGCGCCGAGGCCGCCGCGCACTTCGCCGAACGCGCCGCCCACCAGGGCCCCGGACAGCCGCCCGCGCCCGGCCTCGGCCTGCAGATCAGGCAGCGCTGCCTGGAGTTCTGCGACGCCCTGACCTTCCACCACACCGGCGAGGACGACCACGTCTTCCCCGGCGTCGCCGCGCACCACCCGCACCTGCGGCCCGCCCTGGACCGGCTGAGCACGGAACACCGCGCCATCGCCCTGCTCAAGGAGAGCCTCGTCGGGCTGCTCGCCGACCTCGCCGCGGCCGACCCCGAGGAGTTCCTCGGGGAGTTCGACCGGCTCGCGGCGGAGCTGACGGAACATCTGGAGTACGAGGAGACCTGGCTCGTCCCCGTCCTCGCCGAGGTACCGTTCCCGCCGGTAGCGCCCGCATCTGAGGAAGGAACAGCAGTGAGCACAGAGCAAAGAGCCGTGCGCGTCAAGGACTTCGACCACCTCGTCCTGAACGTCGGGGACGTCGAGCGGGCCCTGGACTTCTACTGCGGCACCCTCGGTCTTGAGCCGGTCCGGGTCGAGGAGTGGCGGGCCGGGAAGGTCCCGTTCCCCTCGGCGCGCGTCAGCGAGGTGACCATCATCGACCTGGTCTCCGGCGAGCGCGGCGAGGCCGAGGAGTCGAACGTCGACCACATCTGCCTGGTCGTGGAGCCGCTGGACTGGCAGCAGGTCATCGACTCCGGCACCTTCACCGTCCTGGAGGGCCCCGTCGGCAGGTTCGGCGCCCGGGGCGACGCCGAGTCGATCTACGTACAGGACCCGGACGGGAACTCCGTGGAGCTGCGCTGGTATCCGCAGGACCGCTGAGCGCGGACCGTCACAGGACCCGGCCCGAGACGATCGGTCCCTTGCCGGACTCGGCGAACACCGTGCCGCCCAGGAACAGGGGCGTGTACAGCGTCTTGGGTTCCGGGCCCGTGGCGGAGTAGGGGATCGACCAGGTGGTGACACGCTCCGCGTCGCCGTCGAGCGGAACGCCGCGGACGTCGTGCGAGTTCACGACGAACACCCGGTCCTTCGACAGGGCGAGCTCCGTGGCGTCGCCGCCCGCCATCACGTCCCACAGCCGCTTCCCCGACCGCCAGGCGTAACCCGTCAGGCGGTTGGGGGTCCGGGGGCGCGGGGAGTGGGAGATGACGAGGACGTCGGCGCTCCCCACGACCGGCGGGGCGAGCGGCTTGCCCTCCCCGATGGTCCGGCGCACGGCGAGGGTGTCCCCGTCGAGGACCCGCACCCCGTCCTCCGTACGGGACCAGCACACCACCGCGTCGCGGTGGCCGAGGAGGCTGTCGCACCGCGGCTTCGCGACGCGGGCGGTCCGCTCGCCGTCCTTCGTGGACAGCGCGACAACCCCGCCGTTCTCCAGGGCGGTGTACAGCACCCCGTCCCGGACAAGAGGTGTGCCCTGCGTTTTGCCCTCGATCGTGGTCCGCCACAGCTCGTCGCCCGTCACGGCGTTCCTGGCGCGCACGGTGGAGGTGTACGGGTCGGGGGCGCCGTCGAGGTTGAACTCGGCGGTGTACACCACCCCTTCGGCGTGCGTCATCGCGATCAGGCCCGCGTACCGGGGTGCCTTGTGGCGCCAGATCACCTCGCCCCGCTTCACGCCGAGCGCGCTGACGCCCCGCTCGCTCGGCACGAAGACCCGCTTGGCGTCGGCCTCGGGAGGGACCTCCTGGAAGCCGCTCGGCGCGGCGGAGAAGCCGGGCGTCGACCAGCGGTCGGCACCCGTGGCCGCGTTCAGGGCCCGGGCGGCGCCGCGCCCGTCCCGGCACACGAGGGTGTCCCCGGTCAGGACGCAGCCCTTGCCCATGCCGTCCATGCCCCGGGACCGCTCGCGGGACCAGAACCGCCAGTCGTCCGGGCGCTTCGCCCGGTCGGCCGCCGACGGGCCGAACTCGCCGGAGTGGTCCTGGTTCCCGTACGCGGTGACCACCCGGTCGGCCACGGCCCGGGGGGCACTCGGCGGCTTCTTCGACGGGTCGTCGCCGGGGCGGTCCCGCAGCGCGTCCGGCAGCGTCACGGCCGCCACCGCGAGCCCGGCCGTGGTGAGCGCCGCCGCGAGGACCCACAGGCGACGGCGGTCGCGCCGGGGCGTGGTGGCGGTCGGCGGCTCGACCGGCGGGGGCGCCGGAACCCCGCCCAGCGTCGGGGACGGCTCGGCCCGCAGCCGGGGGCCCGAGCTGCCCGCCGTGGTCGCGGCGTCGGCGAACCCGCCCTGGCCGTGGGCGCGTTCACTGGCCGTGACGGCCTCCCGGTACTCGGCGAAGAGCGACAGGACGTCGGCGGGCCACGGGAAGGGGGCGGATGAGGGGGAGGGGGACGGGCTCGGGGGTGTGCCGTCGTCGGGGGCGGACAGGGTGGTGGCGAGGGCTTCCGGGGTGGGGCGTTCCTCCGGGGTCGGGTGCAGGCACGCGGCGAGAGTGTCGCGCAGCTCCGGCGGTACGTCGGACAGGTCGGCGTCGCCCCGCACGATGCGGAAGATGACGGCGGCGGCCTCCGGGTCGTCGAAGGGGCCGCGGCCCGTCGCCGCGTGGCACAGGACCGCGCCCAGCGAGAACACGTCCGACGCGGGCACGACCGCGTGCGAGCCCTCGATCTGCTCCGGCGCGAGGAAGCCGGGCGTGCCCACCAGGACGCCCGTCATGGTCAGGGCCGTCGCCTCGAAGGCCTGGGCGATGCCGAAGTCGATCAGGCGCGGCCCGTCCGGCGCGAGCAGCACGTTGCCCGGCTTCAGGTCCCGGTGCAGGACCCGCGCCCCGTGCACGGCGGTGAGCGCGCGGGCGAGCGCGGCACCCAGCGCACGCACCGCGGGGACCGGCAGCGGACCGCAGCGCTCGACCACGTCGGCCAGGGACGGGCCCGCTATGTACTCCGTGGCCAGCCAGGGGCGTTCGGCGTCCGCGTCGGCGTCCACCAGGGCGGCGGTGAAAGGGCCCGTGACGGCGCGGGCCGCGGCGATCTCCCGCCGGAAGCGCGCCCGGAACGCGTCGTCGAGGTCCAGGTCCTGCCGTACGACCTTCACCGCGACCAGCGCGGACGCACCCTGCCCCGCCCGGCCCGGCTGCCCGTCCCGGTCGCCCTGCCCGTCCCGGCGCGCCAGGAACACCTCGCCCATGCCGCCCGCGCCGATCCTGGCGAGCAGCGTGTGCGGGCCGATGCGGCGTGGGGTGCCCGGGGGGAGGGGGGCGAGCATGGGGCTCCTCGGGTCGGTTCGGGGGCGGTTCGGGGCAGGAGGGACGGGCTCCGTCGGGAGGCGGGCCGCTGGGGGGCGGGTCTGCTAGGGAATGGCCACCGACGAGATCCTGCCCTCGTCGTAGACGATGTGCGCCACGCCCCCGAGGGCCAGGACGGTCGGCGGGCGCAGCGTCTCCGAGATGACCGTCGCGGCCGCGTTCGGCGGCGGCTCGGGGCGGTCGCCGGGCGCGCCCGGCACCGGGAGTCGGGTGGCCTTGCCGCCGCCGTCGCCGAGCGGGAACGCGTACAGCGCCTCGTTGCTGGCGTAGACGACGCGCTTGCCGAGGATGAGCGGCGCCGACGGCGGGACGTTGTCCTTCGGCGTCCGCTCGGCGTACAGGGACTTCCCCGTGCGCACGTCGTGCACGAGGACCCGGCCCGCGCGGGTGTCCTTGACCACGGCGACGGCGTTGTCCACGGCGGACACGAAGGGCGCGGGGCCGTCGCCCTGCGACGACGGGTACGGCAGCTTGCCGTCCATCCTCTTGAGGGTGCGCGGCGTCAGGCGCACCATCGCCGTGCGCGCCGCGCCGCCGCTCTCGTCGTCGGTGGCGCACAGCACCGCCTTCGCGGTCGCGAGTACCGCGCCGCACCTGTCGGCGGACTGGCTGAGGAGTTCACCGGTCCTGGCGTCGTACGCGGCCAGGCCCTCCTTCTGGTCGGCGTAGACGACTCCGTCGCGCAGGGCCCGTACCGCGTACATATTGAGCTCCGCCTTGGACTTCGGGGCCTCGCCGAGCGGCTTCTCCCAGAGGGGACGGCCGGTGGCGGCGTCGTACGCGTGCAGGACCGACGCCTGCGTGCCCTCCTGGACGAACGTCACCCCCTCGATGGCCACGACGACCTGGTCGTCGAGGAGCGGCGCCTGGCTGAACGCGCGGTGCTCGCCCGGGGGTTCGGTGTCCCAGAGCACCCTGCCCGTCGTGGAGTCGCGCAGTTGCAGGACGCCGTCGCTCGCGATGGCCGCCCTGCCGCCCCTGACGCCGGGTTCGAGGCGGTCGCCGGGCATGAAGAAGGATCCGCTCGGGCCGTAGTACGCCTCGTCCATGCCGCTCTCCGCGTCGATCTTCCCGGACGTCCACAGGCGCTTGCCGTCGCTCGTGCGCACGGCCTCGTACGTGCCGTTGGTGAGCAGGCACACCAAGGCGCGGGTGTCGGCGGAGCAACCCATCGGGGCGTGGCCGAGCTTGCCCTGCCAGGCCTTCCAGCCCTTGGGGCGCTGGGTCGCGATCTGCGGCACGGCGCCCGAGGCGTCCGCCGTGCCGCCGGCACCCACCTCGGCCCGCGCGATCAGCTTCTTGACGGCCGCGGGGTCCTTCGGCCCTGCCTCGACCCAGCCGGAACGCCCGCCGCGGCCGGGGCCCTCGGAGCTCGCGCCATCGCTGCCGCTGCCGCTGCCGCCGCCCTCGCCCCCGTCCGACGCCCCCGAGCCCCACACCGCGAGCGCCCCGCCGAGCGCCGCGGCGACCACACCGACGGCGACGATGCCGAGGACGGCGCGGCGGCGCCGGGAGCGGGCGGGTCCGGTGGCGCCCGGCACCGGCGGCGGGGAGCCGCTCATCGTCGGCAACTGGTGCGCGCCGCCCGGGGTGTCGCCCGGCCCGCGCCCCGCACCGGCCTGCCCGGCCCCGCCCTGCCCCGGCGCCGTCGCGGGCCCGTCCTGGGCCGTCGCCGGATGCCCGGCCCCCGCCGCCTCCGGCCACACCGGCACCGGCAGCAACGGCCGCCCCGAGGCGCACAGTTGCTCCACGTCCCGGCGGGCCTCGGCCGTACGGGCGCGGACGGGCTCGGGCCACTCCGGGGCGCTCGCCGCCTCCCTCAGGGCGCCGAACCGCTCGACGAGGCCGGCGGGTTCGGGCCGTTCGCCGGGCTCGCGCACGAGGCAGGCCGCGAGCAGCGACCGCAGCTCCTCGGGCATGCCGGACAGGTCGGTCTCGGCCTGCGAGACCCGGTACAGGACGGCCGCCACCGGTCCTTCGCCGAAGGGATCGCGCCCGGTCACCGCGTAGGTGAGCACGGACGCGAGGCAGAAGACGTCGGACGCGGCCACCACGTGTCTGCCGCCCGCCACGTGCTCGGGCGACATGAACCCCGGCGTGCCCACGAGGAGCCCCGTCGACGTCATGGTGGACGCCGCCTGCACCCGGGCCACGCCGAAGTCGATCATCTTGGGCCCGTCGAGGGCGAGCAGGACGTTCGCGGGCTTGAGGTCGCGGTGCAGCGCCCCCGCCCCGTGCACCGCGGCCAGGGCCCGCGCCAGGCCCTCGCCGAGGGAGGCGACGGCGCCCGCGGGCAGCGGTCCGTGGCCGCGCACCGCCTCGGCGAGGGTGGGGCCGACCACGTACTCCGTGGCCAGCCAGGGCTGTTCGGCGTCGGTGTCGCTGCCGACCAGGCGTGCCACGTACGGGTCGCGGATCGAGGCGGCGACCTCGGCCTCCCGCCGGAAGCGGCGCCGGAACACCGCGTCCGTCGCCAGCTCGTTGCGGATGGCCTTGACGGCGACCAGGTCGCTGGGCCCGTACGCGGCGAGCTCCAGGGGCCGGGCGAGGAACACCTCGCCCATGCCGCCCGCGCCGAGCCGCGCCAGCGTCTCGTACGGGCCGATCCGACGTGGTGACGACTCCCGCAACTGGCCGATCATTCGCCCCGTACCCCCTGTGACCGCGTGAACTCTCGTGACCGGGGGTCACGTTATCCCCACGACCGCCCCGCCGGCGCGGCAGGTCCACGTCAATGTGGGTGCTCCGGGCGCGCCCCGTGCGCCGTGGTTGCCGGGCCCCCGCGCCGCTACCTTCGATACGCCGACAACGTCACGTACGCCTTTCCGACAGAGGTGCCCCGTGAAAGCCATCCGTCGATTCACCGTACGTCCCGTCCTGCCCGCCCCGCTCGGCCCGCTCGCCGAGCTCGCCCGCAATCTGCGCTGGTCCTGGCATCCGGCGACCCGCGACCTGTTCCGCGACGCCGACCCGGCCCTGTGGGAGGCCGCAGGCGGCGACCCCGTGCGGCTGCTCGGCTCGGTGCCGTCCGCGCGGCTCACCGCCCTCGCCACCGACGACGGCTATCTGCGGCGCCTCGGCGAAGCCGCCGACGACCTGCGCGAGTACGTCACCGGGGAGCGCTGGTACCAGGAACGCCAGCGCGAGCCCGGCGGCGAACTGCCCGCCGCCATCGCCTACTTCTCGCCCGAGTTCGGCGTCACCGCCGCCCTGCCGCAGTACTCCGGCGGGCTCGGCATCCTCGCCGGCGACCACCTGAAGGCCGCGAGCGACCTCGGCGTGCCCCTCATCGGCGTCGGACTGCTCTACCGGCACGGCTACTTCCGCCAGTCCCTCACCCGCGACGGCTGGCAGCAGGAGCACTACCCCGTCCTCGACCCCAACGAGCTGCCCCTCACCCTCCTCGGCGACACCGACGGCACCCCCGCCCAGGTGCGGCTCGCCCTGCCCGGCGGCCGCGACCTGCGCGCCCACGTCTGGCAGGCGCAGGTCGGCCGGGTACCGCTGCTCCTGCTCGACTCCGACGTCGAGGAGAACGACCCGGCCGCCCGCGAGGTGACCGACCGGCTCTACGGCGGCGGCAGCGAACACCGCCTCCTCCAGGAGATGCTGCTCGGCATCGGCGGCGTGCGGGCCGTGCGCGCCTACTGCCGCCTCGCCGGGCACGCCGAACCCGAGGTCTTCCACACCAACGAGGGCCACGCCGGGTTCCTCGGCCTGGAGCGCATCCACGAACGCGTCGGCGACGGCCTCGGCTTCGACGCGGCCCTGGAGTCCGTGCGCGGCGGCACCGTCTTCACCACCCACACCCCCGTGCCCGCCGGCATCGACCGCTTCGACCGCGAACTCGTCGCCCACCACTTCGGCCCCGACGCCGAACTGCCCCGCATCGACGTCGAGCAGATCCTGCGCCTCGGCATGGAGACCTACCCCGGCGGCGAGCCCAACCTCTTCAACATGGCCGTCATGGGCCTGCGCCTCGGCCGCTGCGCCAACGGCGTCTCCACCCTGCACGGCAAGGTCAGCCGGGAGATGTTCCAGGGCCTGTGGCCCGGGTTCGACCCCGAGGAGGTGCCCATCACCTCCGTCACCAACGGCGTGCACGCCCCGACCTGGGTCGCCCCCGAGGTGATCCGGCTCGGCGCCCGCCAGATCGGCCGGCGGCGCACCGACCAGGCCCTGTCCGTCGGCGGCTCCGAACGCTGGGACGCCGTCGCCGACATCCAGGACGGCGACATCTGGCTGCTGCGCCGCGAACTGCGCGCCCAGCTCGTCGACGAGGTCCGGCGGCGCCTGCACCTCTCCTGGCGCCAGCGCGGCGCCGCCACCGCCGAGTTGGGCTGGATCGACGAGGTCCTCGACCCCGACGTCCTCACCATCGGCTTCGCCCGCCGCGTCCCCTCGTACAAACGCCTGACCCTGATGCTGCGCGACCGCGACCGCCTGATGGAACTCCTGTGCCACCCCGAGCGGCCCGTGCAGATCGTCGTCGCGGGCAAGGCGCACCCCGCCGACGACGGCGGCAAGCGCCTCATCCAGGACCTGGTGCGCTTCACCGACGACCCGCGCGTGCGCCACCGCATCGTCTTCCTGCCGGACTACGGCATGGCGATGGCCCAGAAGCTGTACGCGGGCTGCGACGTCTGGCTCAACAACCCGCTGCGCCCCCTGGAGGCCTGCGGCACGTCAGGGATGAAGGCCGCCCTCAACGGCTGCCTCAACCTGTCGGTACTCGACGGCTGGTGGGACGAGTGGTTCGAGCCCGACTTCGGCTGGGCCATCCCCACCGCCGACGGCGCCGCCACCGACGACCACCGCCGCGACGACCTGGAGGCCGCCGCGCTCTACGACCTCCTGGAGCGCCGCGTCACCCCCCGCTTCTACGAGCACGGCCCCGGCGGACTGCCCGACCGCTGGATCGAGATGGTCCGCAGGACCCTGACCCGCCTCGGCCCGAAGGTCCTCGCGGGCCGCATGGTGCGCGAGTACGTGGAGCGTCTGTACGTCCCCGCCGCCCGCGCCCACCGCGTGCTCGCGCCGGACGCCGCCGCTTCGCTCGCCACCTGGAAGACCCGGGTCCGCGCCGCGTGGCCCCGCGTCGCCGTCGACCACGTCGAGGCCTCCGCCGTCGGCACCACCGCCGAACTCGGCACCACCCTCGCCCTGCGCGTCCGCGTCCAGCTCGGCGACCTCACCCCGGACGACGTCGAGGTCCAGGCCATCGCGGGCCGCGTCGACCCCGAGGACCACATTGCCGATGCGACACCGGTCCCCCTCAAGCCCGCAAGCGGCCCCGACCAGGAAGGCCGCCTCCTGTACGAGGGCCCACTGGCCCTGGACCGCACGGGGCCGTTCGGCTACACGGTCCGCATCCTCCCGTCGCACCGACTGCTGGCCGACGGAGCGGAGTTGGGGCTGGTGGCGGTGCCGTCGGAGGCGACGGGGGAGGCGGCGGGAGTGCTGATGCGGTAGGAGAATGTGCGGGATCAGCTGGCGCCCCTGAAAGGGGCGCGGGGAACTGCGCGACCAGCCACAGCGGGCCCGCAGGCAAAAACAACGTGGTGCGGGCGGCACCCGGGGGACAGCTCCCCCGGATGCCGCCCGGCTCTACAGGCCCAGGGGCCAGATCACTTGACGTTCACACCGGCCCAGGCCGCCTCGACGGCCTTCACCTCGGCGGAGCCGGCCCCGTACAGGTCACCCGCGGCCTTCACGGTGTCCTTACGGGCCTGCGCGTAGTCCGTGGTGGTGGTGAAGTACGCGGTCAGCGCCTTGAACCAGATCTTCTCGGCCTTCTCACGCCCGATGCCCTCGACCTTGGACCCGTCCTTGGTCGGGCTGTCGTACTTGACGCCGTTGATCTCCTTCGCGCCGCTGCCCTCGCTCAGCAGGTAGAAGAAGTGGTTGGCGATGCCGGACGAGTAGTGCACGTCGACGTTGCCGGCGTTGGAGTCCCAGTAGTCCAGGGAGTTGCCGTCCTTGGAGGGCTTGTCCATGTACCGCAGCGGGGTGCCGTCGCCGTTGATGTCGATCTTCTCGCCGACCAGGTAGTCGCCCTTGTCCTGGGCGTTGTCGGCCTTGAACTCGACGGCGGCGGCGAAGATGTCGCTGGTCGCCTCGTTCAGGCCGCCGGACTCGCCGCTGTACTCCATGTTGCCGGTGGCCGAGGTGACGCCGTGCGTCATCTCGTGCGCGGCCACGTCGATGGACGTGAGCGGCTTGGCGTTGCCCTCGCCGTCGCCGTACGTCATGCAGAAGCAGGAGTCCTGCCAGAAGGCGTTGACGTAGTTGTTGCCGTAGTGCACGCGGGACGTGGCGCCCTTGCCGTCGCCCTTGATGCCGCTGCGGCCGTGCACGTCCTTGTAGTAGTCCCAGGTGAGACCCGCGCCGTAGGCGGCGTCGACGGCCGCGGTCTGGGTGTCGGCCGGCTTGCCGGTGCCCCAGGTGTCGTCCGCGTCGGTGTACAGCTTGCCGCCGCTGGAGCCGTGGTTCAGGTCGAGCGTCTTGTGGTTGCCGCGCCCGCCGTCGGTCAGCTCGAAGCCGCTGCCCGCCTTGGTGGAGCCCACCTCGACGTCGCCGCTGTACTGGCTGTGGCCCTTGCCGTTCTCGACGGCCTGGTACTGGAACAGCTTCTTGCCGGTCGCCGCGTCCGTGATGACGTGCAGCTCGCTCGGCGTGCCGTCCTTCTGCGTGCCGGTGACGACCGTCTCGAAGGCCAGGGTCGGCTTGCCCTCGGCCGCCCAGACGACCTTGCGCGGCGCGTTCGCGTCCGCCTTCTTCGTCTCACCGGTCTTCGCCGCCGTCGACTCCGCGGCCTTCGCGACCGCCTTCGGCGCGAGCTTCGCGCTGGTCGACCTGACCTTCACGGTCGCCTTCGTCGCCTTGCTGACGCCCTTGACCGCGCCGCTCTTGGCGGTGTGCACGACCAGGTCGCCGCCGAGGACGGGCAGACCGTCGTAGGTGCGCTCGTAGCGGGTGTGCGTCGTGCCGTCCTTGTCCTTGACCACGTCGCGGACGACGAGCTTCTCCTTGGCGCCGAGGCCGATCTTCTCTGCGGTCGCCGCGGTCTTCGTCTCCGCGTCCTTGATGAGGCCGGTGCGGACCGAGGCGGAGAGCTGCATGGGGGAGGCGGCGGGGGTGTCCGCCTTGGTGGCGCTGACGTCCGGCTGTGCGGAGGCGCCGGTGGTCAGTCCGGCGGTGAGCAGCGCTCCGGCGGCGACTGCGGTGGCGATGACCAGGGTGGAACGCTTCCTCGATATGTGGGGGGTCACGCAAGCTCCTTGTGTGGGGGAGCCCGGGTGGCATGGGGGACCACCCGGGCCTTAAGTGCTGTGCGGATGTAACTGGTGTGCCGTGCGGGGGAAGCGTGCCATTTGGGGCAGGTGCATGTCAGGGCCTTGATTGAATGTTGGCCAAAAGAAGTTCGTTGGCCGAAGGTCAAGGTCCGCAATGCGAACAGTGGGTGAAGAGGGGTGCCGTCCCCGGGCGGTTGGCGGGAAAGCGCTGCCCGGGGCGGCTCTGTCTCACGAAGCCGTGGTCACGGTGGTTCGGCCGCGGCTTCGTGTGCTTCGTCGCTGCCGTGTCGTGCTACGGCCGGGTGCCGACGTTCACCGCCGCCCAGGCGTTCGCCACGGCCTTGTACTCGGCGCTCGCCGTGCCGCCGAACAGCTCACTCGCCGCCGCCAGCGTGCCGGTGCGTGCCGCCGCGTAGTTGGTCGTCGTGTTGAACTTCGTGGTGAGTGCCCTGAACCAGATCTTGGCGGCCTTGTCGATGCCAATTCCGGTCACGGGCTTGTTGTCGTACGTCGGCGAGTCGTAGGAGACGCCGTTCACGACCTTCTTCCCGCTGCCCTCGCTGAGCAGGTAGAAGAAGTGGTTGGCGATGCCCGAGGAGTAGTGCACGTCCACGTTGCCCGCGCTGCTGCTCCAGTTGTCGAGCGAACGGCCGTCCTTGGACGGCTTGTCCATGTAGCGCAGCGGTGTGCCGTTGCCCCGGATGTCGATCTTCTCGCCGACGAGGTAGTCGCCCACGTCGCTCGGGTTCTTGGCGTTGAACTCCACGGCCGCGGCGAAGATGTCGCTCGTCGCCTCGTTCAGGCCGCCCGGCTCGCGGCTGTACTGCATGTTGCCCGTCGCCGACGTCACGCCGTGCGTCATCTCGTGGGCCGCCACGTCGATGGACGTGAGGGGCTTGGCGTTGCCCGCGCCGTCCCCGTACGTCATGCAGAAGCAGCCGTTCTGCCAGAACGCGTTGGAGTAGTTGTTGCCGTAGTGCACGCGGGAGGACGCGCCGACCCCGTCGCCGCGGATGCCGTTGCGGCCGTGCACGCCCTTGTAGTAGTCCCAGGTGAGGGCCGCGCCGTAGTGCGCGTCGGCGCCCGCCGTCTCCGCGTTGGACGGCTGGCCGTTGCCCCACACGTCGTCCGGGCCGCTGAACAGGGTGCCCGTGCCGGACGTGCCGCGGTTGAGGTTGTACGTGCGGTGGTTGCCGCGCTGGGTGTCCGTCAGCGTGTACTGCGAGCCCGACTGGGCCGTGCCGAGGGGCACCTGGCCGCTGTACATCGTGTTGCCGGTGCCGTTGTGCACGGCCTGCCACTGCCGCAGCTTCTTGCCGGTCGCCGCGTCCGTGATCACGTGCAGCTCGTTCGGCGTGCCGTCCTTCTGCAGTCCGCCGATCACCGTCTCGTACGCGATGACGGGGGCGCCGCCCTTCGTATCGACGAGCCACACCACCTTGCGCGGCTCCTGCGACGCCTTGGTCTTCGTGGACTTCTCCGACTTGGCCGCGCCGAGCGCCTGCTTCTCGGCGGCGGCCGGCTTCACCTCGGCGCCGGTGTCGGTGCCCGCGAGCTTGGCCTTGGACGCGCGGTTGACGTCCGTCACCTTGCCGCTCTTGTCGGTGGCGACCACCATGTCGCCGCCTAGGACCGGCAGTCCGGCGTAGGTGCGCTCGTAGCGGGTGTGCGTCGTGCCGTCGCGGTCCTTCACGACGTCGCGGACGACGAGCTTCTCCTTGGCGCTGAGGCCGAGGGTGTCGGCGGTGGCGGCCGTGCTCGTGTCCGCCTCGCGTATCAGCTCGGCGCGCTGCGACGGGGAGAGCTTCTGGGGCAGGGCGCCGGTGTCGACCTTGGTGCCCGAGGCCGGGTTGTCGGCTGACGCGGTGCCTGCCTGTACGGCCATGCCGAGGAGGGCGGCGACGGCCGTGAAGGTGCCGATGGCGGTGGCCCGCCTGCGGGCGATGCGTCTGCGGGGTGTGGGGGAGTTGCTCAACACGGACTCCTTCTGCGCGGCCGCTGGTCGAGCGGCCAGGGGGCGACCGGACGGCGGTGACCGTCCGGGGCGGAGCAGGCAGTACGTGGTGCGGTGAGCTGGGCTGAGCCGAGGTGCGATTGCTGGGCGCCGCGCACGCGTGAGCGCGCGTGCGGCTGGTGAGGGGAAGGGTGCCATTCAGGGCAGGGACATGTCAGGTCGGTGAACTCACTTTGGCTGGAATACGTTCGGTGTTCGAATTTTTGTGTCCGGTATGCGGTTTCTCGCGGGGGCGCGTTGGGGTGCGTCGGGGGGTGTGGGGGTTGCTGTCCCTTCGCCCTCTGTCCGGTTCGTGGGTGCGGGGCTGCGCCGGTATGTCCGTGCTCGCGTGTGCGTCGTCGCCTACGTTTTGTGTACGCCCCTCGTGGTGAGCCGAGCTGCGCGCGGACATACCGGCACGTCCCCTCCGGTTCGGATGGCGGGGATCGGTCCGGTGGGGGTTCCCGTCCGACTGCTGTTCTGCCCTGTGGGCAGCTGGGCCGCCAGGGGCGGCACGGGTGGGCACAGCCCCGGTCGACGGTGCCTGTGATGTGGGGGGGGCTCGGGTCGGCGGGGCCGTGGTGTCGGGTTGGGGTTATGCGTGGGGGGCGGCGGCTGTGCGGTTGGTGTGGGATGAGTGGGGTGTTGGCCAGGGGGGTGTCGGGGTTGCCTCGTGGTGGAGGCCGGTGAGCGTCGTGCGGACCGTGCGCTCCGCCTGACGGTCCGCTGCCTCCAGGTCGTCGACGGTGACGAGGCCGTCGGCGAGGAGGACGGCCAGTCCGTGCACCGCCGTCCAGACGATGAAGTCGGCCCCGGGCCGCGCCGACGGCGCCAAGTGGCCGGATTCCACGAGGAGGTCGAGCTCGGCGTCGAGGACGTGGTGGGGGTGGAGGGGCAGGGGCTCGGCGCCGGGCGCCCGGCCCTGCCTCGCCCCTTGGCTGGCGGGAGAGGGGCCCACCCCCTGCCCGGCCGGCGAGGCCCCCGCCCCGAACGCAAGCCGCGTCACCGCCGGATCCTCCAGCGCCGCGCGGACGTAGGCCCGGCCGACGGCCACGAGCCGCCGGTGCGGGTCACCCCCGGCGGGCACCTCGGCGGCCCGCCCCATGCGCTCCCCGAGCTGCCCGAGCACCCGCCGCGACAGCGCCCTGACCAGCGCGTCCCGCGAGGCGAAGTGGTGGTACGCGGCACTGGGGCTGACCCCGACCCGGGTCGACGCCTCCCGCAACGACCAGCCGTCGACACCACGTTCACGGACCAGCGCCTCCGCGGCGTCCAGAAGCGCGCCCCGCAGGTCCCCGTGGTGATAGCGCCCTCGCCCCGTGCCCTTCTCGGTGCCCTTTCCCATGCCTCGGATCTTAACAGCGCTCAGATTGATGCTACGGTGCCCCTGCAATCTGAACGCTGCTTAGATCGGGAGGGGTCATGAGTGGGCGAGGGCCGCAGGGGGAGTCGGTGCGGGCGGTAGGGGGAGAGGTGCCGCCGGAGGGGGCGGGGGGTGCGGAGGCGGTCGCGGGCCCTGCGGTCGCGGGAGTCGCGCCCGACCTCACCGACACGCCCCCGCCGATCGTGCGAGGAGAGCCCGTCGAAGTGGCCGACGGCGTCCACGTGATCCCCGACGGCCGCGTGGAACTGGTCCCGAACGTGGGCATCGTCGTGGGCGCGCACGCCGCCCTGGTCGTCGACACCGGCATCGGCCCGCGCAACGGCGCGTACGTCCTGGAGCGGGCCAGGGAACTCGCGGGCGACCGGAAGCTCTATCTCACCGTCACCCACTTCCACCCCGAACACGGCTTCGGGGCGCAGGCGTTCAAGGGCGCCGCCACCATCGTCTACAACCGGGGTCAGCGCGACGAACTGCGGCGCAAGGGCGCGGCGTACCTCGACCTGTTCCAGGGCCTCGGCGACGCCGTGGCGGCCGAGCTGGCGGACGTCACGCTGGTCGAACCCGACGTGACCTACGAAGGCCGCGCCGATCTTGACCTCGGCGGCCGCGTCGCCGAGCTGCGGTCGGTCGGCCCCGCGCACACCGCGTCCGACCAGATCGTCCTGGTCGACGGCCGGGTGCTCTTCGGCGGCGACCTCCTGGAGACCCGGATCTTCCCGATCGCCCCGTACTTCCCGCCGTACGACACCGATGTCGACGGCGACGGCTGGATCGCCGTCCTCGACCAACTCCTCGCCCTCGACCCGGAGATCGTCGTCCCCGGACACGGCGAGGTCACCGAGGCGGCCCTGATCCGCGACGTCCGCGACTACCTGGTGTACGTCCGGGCCGAGACCCACCGGCTGCGGGGCGAAGGTGCCTCCGCCGACGAGACCGCCGCCGCCGTCGACCAGGCCGCCCGCGCCCGCTGGACCACCTGGGAGCGGCCGGAGTGGATCGGCCTCGCGGCCCGCGCGTTCTACGCGGCCGGGGGTGCCGCCTGAGTGCGTTCGGGTGTACGCCGACGCGTGGGCGTTGCGGTCGGCCGCCGGGTGCGGATGATGGGCGTCACGGCGGCGCGGTCGTCGCCGCGTGCCCCGACCATCGAGCGAGCGGGAGATGCCCGACATGCCCGAAGCGAACGCCGACATGGACGTGGACGTGTTGATCGTGGGCGGTGGGCCGGTCGGGCTCACCGCCCGCGTCCTCCTGGAGCGGTGGGGTGTCCGTACGTCCCTGGTCGAGAAGCGCACCGAGCTGTCGCCCTTCCCCCGCTCCCGGCTGGTCAACGTACGCTCCATGGAGATCTTTCGGGGGCTCGGCCTCGCCGTCCCCGTCGCCGACGCCGCGTTCCCGCCGGAGTACGGCCGCATCCGCTTCCGCGACACCCTGTCCGGCGACGACTTCGCGAGCGCGGCGATAGTGGGCGTGCGCGCGCCCGTGCCGGAGAGCCCCGTGACCGGCGCGGTCACCTCGCAGGACCGGCTCGAACCCCTCCTCCTGGACGCGGCGGACGCGGCGGACGCGCCCGTGCGGTTCGGGGTCGAACTCGTCGGCCTCACCGAGGACGTCGACGGAGTCGTGGCCCACCTCCTCGACCGTCGGCGCGGCGAGGAGACCCGCGTACGGGCCCGCTACGTCCTCGCCGCCGACGGCGCCCACTCCACCGTCCGACGGCACCTGGGCATCGGCACGACCGGCCCCGGCGAACTCGCCCGCGTCACCACCGTCGTGTTCGACGCCGACCTGAGCGCCCTGGCGGCCCGGCAGCCCGCCGGCGTCTACTTCACCGCCCACGGCACCTTCCTGCCGCTCTACCCCGAGGGCGGCTGGTCCTGGCTCGCCCCCACCCCCGAGGACACCGGGGACACCGACTGGTCCGCCCTCGTCTCGCACGCCATCGGCACCGACGTCGACGCCGACGTGCTGCGCGTCCAGCACTGGACCATGAACGCCGCCGTCGCCGAACGCTTCCGCCACGGCCGGACCCTGCTCGCCGGCGACGCCGCGCACGCCCTGCCCATCATGGGCGGCCTCGGCATGAACGCGGGCCTCGCCGACGTCCACAACCTCTGCTGGAAACTCGCGGGCGTCCTGCGCGGCCGGGCCGGGCCCGGTCTGCTGGATTCGTACGAGGCGGAGCGGCTGCCCGTCGCCCACCGGACGCTGCGGCAGGCGGTCGCCAACACGAAGCTGGGGTTCGAGGTTCAGGAGCGGCGTCGTGAGCAGATTCGGTCCGGTGGGGGTGCAGTGCGGGGGCGGGTGGAACTCCCCTGGTCCGAGCGGTACTTCGCCCAGCTCGGGCTCGTGCTCGGGGTCCGTTATGAGTCCGGTGCCGTTCTTCCCGATGGCGATGGCGATGGCGATGGTGGTTGCGGTGACGAAGGCACGGACTACCTTCCGTCGGCCACGCCGGGGCGTCGTATGCCCCATCTCTGGCTCGCTCCCGGGCGCTCCACGCTCGACGCGTGCGGGGAGTGGTTCACCGTGTTCGCCCCGGAGCCCGCGCGCTGGGAGCCGTCGGCCGGAGGGCCTTGGCCGCTGCGCGTCGAGGCGCTGCCGGGGGAGTACGCCGACGTCTGTGGCCTCGGCCCGGGCGGAGCCCTGCTCGTGCGGCCCGACGGGCACGTCGCGGCCCGTTGGCCCGCGGGACCCCCGACCGGGACGACCCTCCGGGAGGCCCTCGCCGCCGTGACCGGCCGCCCGGCCACCTGAGCCCCGCCGACTCCCGGGCCCGGGCTACGCGCCGCTGCCCACGACGCTGTCCCGCCACGCCCGGTGCAGCTCCGCGAACGGCCCCGTCCCCGCGATGAGTTCGGCGGGCGTGCCGTCCTCCACGATCCGGCCGTGCTCCATCACCAGGACCCGGTCGGCGATCTCCACCGTCGACAGGCGGTGCGCGATCACGACGGCCGTGCGGCCCCGCAGCACCGTGTCCATCGCCCGCTGCACGGCCCGCTCGCCCGGGATGTCCAGGGAGCTGGTGGCCTCGTCGAGGATCAGGACGGCGGGGTCGGCGAGCAGGGCGCGGGCGAACGCGACCAGCTGGCGCTGGCCCGCCGAGATGCGGCCGCCGCGCTTGCGCACGTCGGTGTCGTAGCCGTCGGGCAGCGACACGATGAAGTCGTGGGCGCCGATGGCCTTCGCGGCGCGCTCGATGTCCTCGCGGGTGGCGTCCGGGCGGCCGATCGCGATGTTCTCCGCGACCGTGCCGGAGAACAGGAACGCCTCCTGCGTGACCATCACGACCCCGCGCCGCAGCTCGGCGTTCGCGAGCTCGCGCAGGTCGACGCCGTCAAGGAGGACCTGCCCCTGCGACGGGTCGTAGAACCGCGCGAGCAGCTTCGCGAGCGTCGACTTGCCCGCCCCCGTCGAGCCGACGACGGCCACGGTCTGCCCGGCGGGCAGCGTCAGGTCGAAGCGCGGCAGGATCTCACCGCCCGTGCGGTACGCGAACCGCACGCCGTCGAACTCGACGGTACGGCCGGGGTGCTCGGACGCCAGCGGCGGCAGCTGCTTCTCGGTGCCGGGCTCCGGCTCCGGCACGGACGGCGTCTGCGCGAGCAGCCCCGCGATCTTCTCGAGCGACGCCGCCGCCGACTGGTACGAGTTGAGGAACATGCCGAGCCGGTCGATCGGGTCGTACAGGCGCCGCAGGTACAGCACCGCGGCGGCGAGCACACCGAGCGCGAGCGTGTCCTGCGCCACGCGGTACGCGCCCCACAGCACGATGCCCGCGACCGCCGTGTTCGCGACGAGCCGCGAGCCCACCACGTACCGCGCCATCTCCAGGAGCGCGTCGCCGTTGGTGCGCTCGTGCCGGTGGTTGAGCGTCGCGAACTGCGCCTCGTTGGCCCGCTCGCGGCGGAACGCGCGCACCGGGCGGATGCCGTTCATCGTCTCCGTGAACTTCACGATGACGGCGGCGACGGCGGTCGAGCGGACGCGGAACACCTTGCCCGCGCGGTGCTGGTAGAGCCGGATCAGGGCGTACAGGGGCACGAACGACAGGACGGCGACCGCGCCGAGCCCCAGGTCGAGCCAGAGCAGCATCGCCGAGATCGTGACGAACGACAGCACCACCGTGAGCAGTTCCTGCAGGCCCTCGTTGAGCAGCTCCCGCAGCGACTCCACGTCCGTGGTGGCGCGGGAGATCAGCCGTCCCGAGGTGTACCGCTCGTGGAAGTCCACGCTCAGCGCCTGCGCGTGCCGGAAGATCCGGCCCCGCAGGTCGAGCAGCACGTCCTGGTTGACGCGCGCGGACGCCACGATGAAGGCGTACTGGAACGCCCCCGCGGCCGCCGCGCACACCAGGTAGGCCACGCCGACCGCGATCAACGGGCCGTGGTCGTCCGCGCGGAACGCGGGCACGGCGCGGTCGATGGCGTACGCGACGAGCAGCGGCCCGGCCTGGATGACGGCCTGCTGGACGAGGAGCAGGACGGCGGCCAGCGTGACGCGGGCGCGACGGGGCGCGAGCAGGGAGCGCAGCAGGGTGCCGGTCGCGCCCGGGGGAGCGGGGAGGGTGTCCTGGTCGAAGGCGTCGTCCAGGGCTTCCTGGGCTTCTTGGGCTTCTTGGGTCTCCCGGGATTCCTGGGGTTCTCGGGGTTCTCCGGTGCCCTGGGCTTCCTTGTTCAACTTGCCCAGTGATTGGGCGGGTTCAGCGGGTTCAGTGGGTTTGCCCGCCTGCTCGTCGCCCGGCTGGGCCTTCTTGTCGCCGACCGTGCTCATTCGTCCGTCCCCCCAGACATCAGCCATGCGTACTCGGCGTTCTCCCGCAGCAGTTCCTGGTGCGTGCCCACGGCCGTGATCCGGCCCCCGGACAGCAGCGCGACCCGGTCCGCGAGGAGCACCGTCGACGGGCGGTGCGCCACCACCAGCGCCGTGGTGTCCTTCAGGACCCGCCGCAGCGCCGCCTCCACCAGCGCCTCCGTGTGGACGTCGAGCGCCGACAGCGGGTCGTCGAGGACGAGGAAGCGCGGTCTGCCCACCACCGCGCGGGCCAGCGCGAGCCGCTGCCGCTGTCCGCCGGACAGGCTCAGGCCCTGCTCGCCGACCTGGGTGTCCGCCCCCTTCGGCAGCCCGTGCACGAACTCGGCCTGCGCGATCGCGAGGGCCCGCCCCAACTCCGCGTCGCCCGCGCTGCCGTCGGCCCCCATGAGCACGTTCTCGCCCACGGAGGCGGAGAACAGCGTGGGCTCCTCGAACGCCATGGACACCAGCGTGCGCACCCGTGCGCGCTCCATCGCCGCGATGTCCTCGCCGTCCAGCGTGATGCGCCCGCCCGTCACCTCGTGCAGCCGGGGCACGAGGGCCGTCAGCGTGGTCTTGCCGCTGCCGGTGGCGCCGACGAGGGCCAGCGTCTCGCCGGTGCGGATGTGCAGGTCGATGCGGTCCAGGACGGGTGGGGCGGTGTCCGGGGCGTCGGGGTAGCGGAACTCGACGGCTTCGAAGCGGATGCCGTCGGCGGGGGTGCGGGGTGCGGGGACGGGGGTGACCGGGGCCGTCTTGGCCGCGCCCGTCACGGAGTCGGCGTCGTCCGAGCCCGCGCCTGCCTCTGCGTCCGACTCCGCGCCCGTGTCCGACTCCGGCTCCGGCTCCGCGTCCAGGACCTCGAAGTACCGCTCCGTGGCCGTCGCCGCCTCCTGGCTCATCGCGAGCAGGAAGCCGATCGACTCCACCGGCCAGCGCAGCGCGAGCGCCGTCGACAGGAACGCCACCAGTGTGCCCGTCGAGAGGTCGCCGTCGGCCACCTGGACCGAACCGAGCACGAGCGCGGCGCCGATCGCCAGCTCCGGCAGCGTCATGATCACGCCGTAGATCGCGGCGAGGAGGCGGGCCTTGACCAGCTCCGTGCCGCGCAGCGTGCCCGACAGCTCGCGGAACGCCCGGGCCTGACTGCGGTGCCGCCCGAAGCCCTTGATGATCCGGACGCCGAGCACGCTCTCCTCGACGACCGTCGTCAGATCGCCCACCTGGTCCTGCGCGCGCCGCGCCACGGCGGCGTACCGCCCCTCGAAGTACGCGAGGAAGGCCACCATCGGCAGCACGGGCGCAAGGAGCACCAGGCCGAGCGTCCAGTCCTGGGCCAGCAGGATGGCCATGCCGACCGCGATCGTCGTGCCGTTGACGACGAGGAACGTCAGCGGGAACGCGAGGAACATGCGCACCAGCATCAGATCGGTCGTGCCGCGCGACAGCAACTGGCCGGAGGCCCACCGGTCGTGGAAGGCGACGGGCACCCGCTGGAGATGGCGGAACAGGTCCGCCCGCATCTCCGCCTCCACCCCCGCGAGCGGCCGCGCGACCAGCCAGCGCCGGAAGCCGAACAGCACCGCCTCCACGACACCGAGCCCCAGCAGGAGCAGCGCCCCGAGCCAGACGCCCCCGGTGTCCCGGTCGGCCACCGGGCCGTCCACGATCCACTTCAGGACGAGCGGGAACAGCAGGCCCGTACAGGACGCCACGATGGCGACGAACGCCGCTGTGAACAGGCGTGTCCGTACGGGGCGCACGTACGGCCACAGCCGTGTGAGCGTCCTGACGGCCGAGCGTCGGCCGGGGTCCTGGGCAGGTGCGTGTGTGGTGGACATCAGGGGCGAGCCTACGTTTCACCACTGACAGCGCCCACCGAGTTTTGGTCCGGTCCCGGTCGGTCGCTGGTCCTAGTCCGTGCCCGTCGAGCCGGCCGCTTCCGCGCAGCTCCCAGGGGTCGTAGGGGGCCATCGACCGATCGGTTGATGGCGGTCGCGGCGAGATGGGCGATGTGGGGCGGGGGCCGTGACGGCGAGGCTGGTCGCATGTCTCCTCCCCTCATCGAAGTCAGGGACCTGCGCAAGGTCTACGGCGGCCGTGCCGTGGTCGACGGCGTCTCGTTCGCCGTCGAGCAGGGCGAGATCTTCGGCGTCCTCGGGCCGAACGGCGCGGGCAAGACGACCACCGTCGAATGCGTCGAGGGCCTGCGCGTGCCCGACGCGGGCGCGGTGCGCGTCGCCGGACTCGACCCGGTGGCCGACCACGAGCGGGTCACCCGCATCCTCGGCGCGCAGCTCCAGGAGAGCGAGCTGCAGCCCAAGCTCACGGTCCGCGAGGCCCTCGAGCTGTACGCCGCGTTCTACGCCCGCCCGGCCGACTGGCGCCCGCTCGCCGAGCGCCTCGGCCTCACCGACAAGCTGAACACCCGCTTCGCCAAGCTCTCCGGCGGCCAGAAGCAGCGCCTGTTCATCGCCCTCGCCCTGATCGGCAGCCCCCGCGTCGTCGTCCTGGACGAGCTGACCACCGGCCTCGACCCACGGGCCCGCAGGGACACCTGGCAGCTGATCGAGGAGGTGCGGGACAGCGGTGTCACGGTCCTCCTCGTCACCCACTTCATGGAGGAGGCCCAGCGGCTCTGCGACCGCATAGCGGTGATCGACCGGGGCCGGGTGGCCGCGCTCGACACTCCCGCCGGCCTCATCGGCCGCTCCGCCGGCTCCACAGTCATCTCCTTCACGCCGTCGATGCCGCTGGCCCCCGCCGACCTGGCCGCGCTGCCCCGGCTCAGCTCCGCCACGGAGAAGGAGGGCCGCCTCACTCTGAACGGCACCGACGCCACGGTCGACGCCCTCCTCACCCTCCTGGCCCGCCACCGCATCACGGCCCACCAACTCCGCGTCACCGACGCCACCTTGGACGACGCCTTCCTCGACCTGACGACCACCGAGACCGACGCGCCCGCACCGACCGACGGCCACGGAGCCACCCAGGCCGACGGCCACCCCCTCACCCCGACCGACTCCACCCCGACCGACGGCCACGCACCCACCCGCCCCGGACACCACGGAGCCCCGGCATGACCACTCCCGCCGATTCCCCTGCTTCCTCCGCTGCTTCCTCCGCGTGCCCCACTCCTGCCGCGTCGGCTGCCCCGGCCACCGCGAGCACCGGCCCCGCCGCCCCCGGGCCCGCGCCAGGCCCGCACGCCGCCCCGGCCCGCGCCCCCGGTGCCGCCCGAGCCGTCCTCAAGGCCGAAGTGCGGCTGTTCCGGCGTGAGCCGGGCTCCCTCTTCTGGATCCTCGCCTTCCCCACGGTGCTCCTGGCGGTCCTCGGCTCCATCCCGTCCTTCCGGGAGGCACAGGACGACCTGGGCGGCATCCGCCTGGTCGACGCGTACGTCCCCGTGACCGTGCTGCTCTCCATGATCATGTCGGGGATCCAGGCCATGCCGCCGGTCATCACGGGCTACCGCGAGCGCGGCATCCTGCGCCGGATGTCGGCCACCCCCGTGCGGCCCGCCGCCGTGCTCGGCGCGCAGACGGGACTGCACGGCGCCGCCGCGCTCGGCTCGGCGCTGCTCTCCCTGACGGTGGGCCGGGCCGTCTTCGACGTGGCGCTGCCCCGGCAGATATTCGGGTACGCGGTCGCGCTGGTCCTGGCGACGGCCTCCGCGCTCGCGCTCGGCGCCCTGGTGTCGGCGCTCTCGCGCACCTCCAAGGCGGCGACGGCGGTCGGCTCGGCGGTGTTCTTCCCGATGATGTTCAGCGCGGGCGTCTGGCTGCCGGTGCAGGCGATGCCGGACACCCTCGCCCGGATCGTCGAGGCCCTGCCGTTCGGCGCGGCCGCGGAAGCGCTGAACCAGGCGGCGGCCGGGGACTGGCCGGGACCGGCCCACCTCGGCGTCCTCGTGCTGTGGACGGCGGTGCTCACCGCGGCGGCGGCGCGATGGTTCCGCTGGGAGTGAGGACGGGGCCGTCGGCGGGGAGCGGGGGCGCAGCGCGGGTCGTGGGCCGAGTGGACGAGACTGGGCACATGGCGCGACCAGGCACGCCCGACGGCCCCGACACCACCACCGCCTCCGGCGAGCCCTCAGCGCGGGACGCCATCAGCGCCCCCGGCCGACCCCCAGCGCCGAACGGCCCCGACCCTGCCGCCGACACCGGCCGATCCCCAGCGCGAGACACCACCCACACCGCCACCAACGCCTCCACCCCGGCCACGGCCTCCACCACCCTCATCACCGAACGCTGGGAGCTGTTCCACCGCTGGGGCCCCCTCGCCCTCCTCGCCGTCGGCAGCCTGCTGTCCGCGGCGACCGCCGATCTCGTCGGCATGGGGTGGGACGCGTGGGCCCTGGCGGCGGGGCTCATCGTCGCCGCCGTGGGGCTGCAGGTCTGGTGGATCGGGGCGGCGCGCTCCCGGCCGGGTCCCTCCCGCTCCGGCGGGGCGTACTACTTCCTGCGGTGGGCGCTCGCGTTCACGCTGTCGTGGCTGAACCCGTTCTTCGTGTTCTACGCCGTCACGGGGTACTTCGGGGCCGAGCGGCTGCTCAAGCACCGGCTCGTCCCGGTCGGGCTCTTCGTGACCGCGGTGACGATGGCGGGCGCGCAGGCGGGCGGGCTGCCGCCGCAGGGGCGGATCGGCTGGGTGGTGTTCGGCGCGATGCTCGGCGTCAACGTAGGGCTGCTCACGGTCTTCGCGCACATCGCCAACAAGGAGGAGGAACGCACCCGGTTCCAGGAGCGGACCATCGACCAGCTCGAAGCGGCCAACGCCGCGCTCCAGCAGGCCCTGGACGAGAACGCCGCGCTGCACGCCCAACTCCTGCTCCAGGCGCGCGAAGCGGGCGTCGCCGACGAGCGCAGACGCCTCGCCGCCGAGATCCACGACACCATCGCGCAAGGCCTCACCGGCATCATCGCCCAGCTCCAGGTCGTCGCGAACACCCCCGACCGGCGGCTCGCCCGCGAGCACCTGGACCGGGCCACCGACCTGGCCCGGCACAGCCTCGGCGAGGCCCGCCGCTCCGTGCACAACCTCGCCCCGGTCGCCCTGGAGCACGACAGCCTGCCCAAGGCCCTCGGCAAGACGGTCGCCGAGTGGGGCGACCGCACGGGCGTGCGCGCCGACTTCACGGTCACGGGCACCGACGGGCCCCTGCACGAGGAGATCGAGGCGACCCTGCTGCGCGTCGTCGAGGAGGCCCTGTCGAACGCGGCCCGGCACGCGGCGGCGACCCGCGTCGGCGTCACCCTGTCGTACATGGCGGGGGAGGTCACCCTCGACATCCGCGACGACGGCCGCGGCTTCGACCCGCTCGCCAGGACCGCCCGCACCCGCGCCGGCGGCTTCGGCCTCGCCGGCATGCGGGCCCGCGCCGAGCGCATCGCGGGCACCCTCACCGTCGAGTCGGAGCCCGGCGGGGGAACGGCCGTGTCGGCGCGCGTACCGTTGGTGGGCGATGAACACTGAAGTGATCACCCTCCTCGTCGTCGACGACCACCCGGTCGTGCGCGACGGGCTGCGCGGCATGTTCGAGTCGGCGCCCGGATTCCAGGTCCTCGGCGAGGCGGCCGACGGCGTCCAGGCCGTCGAGCTGACCGCGCGGCTCGACCCGGACGTCGTCCTGATGGACCTGCGGATGCCGGGCGGCGGCGGGGTCGACGCCATCGCCGAGCTGTCCCGGCGCGGCGCCCGCGCCCGCGTCCTGGTGCTCACCACGTACGACACGGACACCGACACGCTGCCCGCCATCGAGGCCGGGGCGACGGGCTATCTGCTCAAGGACGCCCCGCGCGACGAGCTGTTCGGCGCCGTCCGCGCCGCCGCCGAGGGCCGCACGGTCCTTTCCCCGGCCGTGGCGTCCCGCCTGGTGCAACGCGTACGTGCCCCTGACGACGAGCGGCTGAGCACCCGCGAACGGGAAGTGCTCGCACTCGTCGCCAGGGGCACGTCGAACCGTGACATCGCGAAGGGGCTGTTCATCAGCGAAGCCACGGTCAAGACCCATCTCACCCATATCTACGGCAAGTTGGACGTCAAGGACCGGGCCGCGGCCGTCGCGACTGCGTATCGCCGCGGCATCCTCGACTGACCGTCCACGCGGTCCGCCGAAGCCGGAATCCGGTCCTTGCGGCCACGCCTCCCCCCGGAGTCGCGGCCTGACGGCCATGGGTCCGCATCCACGCTCCCACCAGCGTGGATGAGCAGTGGTCCCGCCCGGGACCCGGACGGGCCCGCCGGTCAGGGCGGGCCCTCGACAGGGTCAGGCGGCCTCCCACAGGGCGGGAGTGTTCGGCGGCTCCCAGCCGGGCTGGGCCTGGTGCGGCTGCAGGCAGCGGTAGGTCGCGCCGTTGTAGGTGACGGTGTCACCGGCCGAGTAGACGGAGCCCGCCGCCCAGGTGCCGGTCGGGTCGCCGGGGCCGGGGCCCGGGTCCTGGCCGCCCGTCGTCTTCAGCGTCAGCTGGTACTGCTGAAGGAGCGGGTTGATCGGCTGGTGGAACGTGGTGCCACCGGAACGGCAGTTGCCCGAACCGCCTGAGGTGACGCCCTGCGCCTGGCTGCCCGAGATGTACGAGCCGCCGGAGTCACCGGGCTCCGCGCACACGGTCGTACGGGTCACACCGCTGATGGTGCCCTCGGGGTAGGTGACGCTGGTGTTGTGCTGCGAGATCGTGCCGCAGTGCCAACCGGTGGTCGATCCGGAGCGGCAGATCGAGCCGCCCACCGGCGACTGCGTCGAACCCGCGACGCTCACGCGCTGGCCGCCGGAGCCCTTGACGTACGGCGTCGCCGTCCACTGCGCGTTCGTGGCGACCCACGCCATGTCCCGGCCCGGGAAGATCGAGCCGCGGAACGTGCCCTGGGCCTGCTGGTTGACGCCACGCGTGGTGGTGCCCGCGCGCCCGCAGTGGCCCGCGGTGGCGAAGCCCTGCGTGGCGCCCTGCGTGACGGAGAAGCCCACCGAACAGCGGCCACCGCTGCCCATGTAGTACGCCTCGCCACCCACGATGTCGTAGAAGGGCCGCGGCCGTTCGGCGGTCCGCTGGACCTCGACGAGCCCGCGGTCGACCTTCGCCGCCTTCACCAGCTTGTGCGCCGCGGCACCCTTGACGGCCTTCACCACGACCGCGTTGGACCTCACGTCCACGAACCACACGGGCGCGTCAGCGGTCCCGGTGCTCTTCGCGGCCCGGTCCAGCTTCGCCTTCGCGGCGTCCAGCCGGCCCAGCGAGTGGCGCACCACCAGGGCGCGGGCGCCCTCGGCCTCGATGGCCGCGACGTCCCGGGCGTCGGTGGTGGCGACGGTGAGCGTGGCCGAGGTGGCGCCGGTCACCCAGGCGCCCGCGAAGTCACGGCCGAGCGCCGACCGCAGCGCACCGCCCGCGGCCCCCGCCTCCGCCTCGTTGACCAGCCGCGCCTTGGCCTGCGCGGCGGTCAGGCCCAGGTCGCGCTGCATCGCCTTCAGGACCGCGGGTGACGTCCGCTCCACGGCGGCGGCCGCCGCCGCGTCGCGGGGTGTGGGGGAGGGGGACGGGGAGTCGGACTGAGCGACCGCCGAGCCGGGCAGGCCGGCGAGGACGAGCGCACCGGCGGCGGCGAGCGCGGCACCCGCCGCCTGGGCGCGGCGGAGCACTTTCCGGCCGTCTTGAGTCGGGGAGGAATGTCTGAGCTGCATGGGGGTCTCTCCTCGGTGTGGACGGGGAGCGGCGGACCCCCAAGCGGGGAAGCGGGATCCGCTCGTTCTCCGGTCGACCACACCGTAGAAGGGTCAACAGGCGGTAAATAGATGCCAGTTGCCCCCCTGCGGAGATGTTATGGACCCCTGGGAAACCGGGGGCACCGGGAACCGATCAGCCCGTCCGGCGTTTGAGGACGAGCGCGCAGCGCGATCGGCGGCGGTCCGTCCCACAGCAACGGAACACCCACCCCTGGGGTCCAGGGGCAGAGCCCCGGTTCCGGAGAAGGGGCGGGACTGGGGCGCCCCGCGAGGCCTCAGCCCACCTCGGCCCCCGGCAAGGCCAGCCACGCCGAGTAACTCTCACTCCGCGCGGCGGCAGCCGCATGCACGGCCCGAGCAAGCGCGAGCACCTCCGCCGCGGTGTCGTGCGCGTATGTCTCCGGATGCCACCCCAGCAAATGCCGCCAGTACAACGGCGCCCCCGCCAGCGGCCGCGTTACGATCCCCGCGGTCGGCGGAAACGTGGCCCGGCACAACCCCACGGCCCGCCCCACCTGCACCAGATGCACGCACGACGCGGTGTCGGTCTCGTACACGGACGAAGGAGCGAACCCCGCCCGCGCGCACGCCGCGGTGAAGCAGTCCCCGAAGCACCCGTCCCCGGGCACGTCCGTCCATGCCTCCCCGGCCAGATCGGCGAGATCGATCTCCGTGGCCCCGGCCAGCGGATGCCCGGTGGTCAGCATGACGAACACCGGATCGCGCGCCACCTCGCGCCACACGAGCCGCTCGTTCTCCGGCGGCATGCTCGCCCCGCACGTCCCGACGAGCGCGAAGTCGAGCCGCGCGTCGGCCACCTGGGCGGCGATCTCCCGCTCCGACCAGGAGGTGTACGTGGACACGGGCTGGTCGGGGTGCGCGGCGGCGAGCCGGTCCACGAGCCCGCCGAGCAGCGGCCCGTGCGTACCGCCGAGCCGGAACCCGCGCCGGTCCTGCCATCCGCGTGTGAACCGCTCGGCCTCCTCCTGGAGCCCGGTGACCGCGGGCAGCACGATCCGGGCCCGGGCGAGCACGAACTCGCCGAGCGCGGTGGCCCGCACCCCGGACCGCCCCCGCTCGAACAACTCCCCGCCCAGGGCCCGCTCGATCCGCTTCAGCTGGGTGCTGAGCGCGGGCTGCGCGAGGCCGAGGGCGGTGGCAGCCTTGGTGAGGCTGCCCGCGTCGGCGATCGCCCGGATCGTCTTCAGGTGCCGCAACTCCAGGTCCATGCGGTGAGCTTCGTCCGGGACCGCGCCATGGGCAATACCTTGGTACGGACCTGAAAGCCCATCAAGTCCCGGGCGCCCCCCGCACCCCAGCGCCCTCGGCCCCGGCGCCCCCGGGCACCGCGTCCCCCGGCACGGCCCTCAGCAGCAGCACCGACCGCGCGTCGACGCGCACCGCGGCCCCCGCGGCCAGCAGCGCGCCCGGCGCGTCCTCCTGCTCCTCCAGGGAGGTGTCGACGAGGACTTCGTACGCGGCGGCCCACGGCGGCCCCGGCAGCCGGAAGTCGACGGGCCGCTCCGCCGTGTGCAGGACCGCGAGGAAGCTGTCGTCCGTGACCGCGGCGCCGCGCGCGTCCCGCCCCGGTATGTCGCGCCCCGACAGATACATGCCGAGCGTCGCCGCGGGCGCGTACCAGTCGGCCTCCGTCATCTCCGTGCCGCGCGCCGTGAACCACGCCAGGTCCCGCAGCCCGTCCGCCGCGTGCGCCCGGCCGGAGAAGAAGGACCTCCGCCGCAGCACCGGATGCCGGTGCCGCAGCGCGATGAGCCGGGCCGTGAGGCCGAACAGCTGCCGCCACCCCGGCTGTTCGCGCTCCTCCCAGTCCACCCAGCTGACCTCGTTGTCCTGGCAGTACGCGTTGTTGCTGCCGCGCTGCGTGCGGCCCATCTCGTCGCCCGCGACGAGCATCGGCACGCCCGTCGAGAGCAGCAGCGTGGTCATCAGGTTCCGCAGCTGGCGCCGTCGCAGCGCGGCGATGTCCGCGTCGTCGGTCTCGCCCTCGACCCCGCAGTTCCAGGACCGGTTGTCGTCCGAACCGTCCCTGTTGCCCTCGCCGTTGGCCTCGTTGTGCTTGCGTTCGTACGTCACCAGGTCGCGCAGCGTGAAGCCGTCGTGGGCCGTCACGAAGTTCACCGACGCGTACGGCCGCCGCCCGCCCCACGCGTACAGGTCGCTCGATCCCGAGAGCCGGTAGCCGAGGTCCCGCACATCGGGCAGGGCGCCCCGCCAGAAGTCCCGCACCGCACCCCGGTACCGGTCGTTCCACTCCGTCCACAGCGGCGGGAACGCCCCCACCTGATAGCCGCCGGACCCGACGTCCCACGGCTCGGCGATCAGCTTCACGCGCCGGAGCACCGGGTCCTGCGCGATGACCGCGAGGAACGGCGAGAGCATGTCGACGTCGTGGAAGGAGCGCGCGAGCGCCGCCGCGAGGTCGAAGCGGAAGCCGTCCACGCCCATCTCCGACACCCAGTACCGCAGCGAGTCGGTGATCAGGCGCAGCACGTGCGGCTGGACGACGTGCAGGGTGTTGCCGCACCCGGTGTAGTCGGCGTACCGGCGCGCGTCGTCCTGGAGCCGGTAGTAGCCGCGGTTGTCGATGCCCTTCAGGGACAGCTGGGGCCCCAGCTCGCCGGCCTCGGCCGTGTGGTTGTAGACGACGTCCAGGATCACCTCGATCCCGGCCTCGTGCAGCGCCCGCACCATCCGCCGGAACTCGCCGACCTGCTGGCCGCGGGTGCCGGACGCCGCGTACGCCGCGTGCGGCGCGAAGTACCCGATCGAGTTGTAGCCCCAGTAGTTCCTCAGGCCCCGGCGCAGCAGATGGTCCTCGTGCGCGAACTGGTGCACGGGGAGCAGCTCGACGGCCGTCACCCCGAGGCGCACGAGATGGTCGACGGCGGCCGGGTGCGCGAGCCCCGCGTACGTGCCGCGCAGCGGTTCCGGGACCCCCGGGTGCAGCCGTGTGAAGCCCCGGACGTGGAGTTCGTAGATGACGGAGTCCGCCCAGGGAGTCTTCGGGCGCCGGTCGTCGCACCACTCGTCGTCCGGCGCGTCGTCGTGCACCACCACCCCCTTGGGCACGTACGGCGCGGAGTCGCGGTCGTCGCGCACGGTGTCGGCGACGTGCTGCTGCGGCCAGTCCCGGACGTGGCCGTACACCTCCGGCGGCAGCGCGCCGTAGTCGTTGCCCTCCCCGGCGTCGACCGCGCGGGCGTACGGGTCGAGCAGCAGCTTCGCCGCGTTGAACCGGGCGCCCGTCCACGGGTCCCAGCGGCCGTGCACGCGAAAGCCGTACCGCTGCCCCGGCAGGACCCCCGGCAGGAAGCCGTGCCAGATCTCGTGCGTCAGCTCCGTGAGCGGGCAGCGCGTCTCGACGACGTTGCCGCCGCGGCCGCCGCGGCCGCCGTCCTCGTCGAACAGACACAGCTCGACGGCCTCCGCACCGCCCGCCCACAGCGCGAAGTTGGTGCCCGCGACCCCGTCGGGCCCCACCCGGAACCGGGCCCCGAGCGGCGTCGGCGCCCCCGGCCACACCGTCCGCGCGGGCGCCTGCCGGGCCCGCGCCCCGCGCCCGCCGTTGGCCCCGGCGGCGGTGTCCGTGCCGTCGTCCGGCCGGCCGCGGACCCGGGCCCGCGCCCGCTGGACTGCCTCCTGCTCGGCTGCGCTCGACACCTGCTCGCCTCCCGCGGCTCCGGCCGGTCGACGCGCGCGCTCAGGGCGTGCGGCGTCCCGGCCGCGGCTGCCCGCACGACGTCCTTGCTGTCTGTTCTGCCCAGCCGGTGCGTCGCACTCACGTTTCCCCGGGCGGGCACGGTCGTTGGGACCCACGTGAGACAGGCAACGAGGCGCGCTCGGCGCGCAGGGGCCGCGCTGGCCGCAGCGGTGGCATGGGCAGGACTGGCAGTCGGGGCCACGGGCTGCTCCGGCTCCGGGCTCGACGGGGCGCTGGGCAAGCCGCCGCGGCCCGCCGACGCGATCAGGGTCACGCCGGGCGACGGCGACAAGGACGTGCGCGCCGGGGAGCGCCTCGAGGTGCGGGTGCCGGACGGGCGCCTGGAGTCCGTGCGGGTGGTGCGGTCCCAGGACGCGCAGGAGGCCGAGGTGCCCGGGCGCATCGGCGCGGACCGCACGACGTGGCGCCCGGTGGACGACGGACCGCTCGCGCTCGCCGCCGAGTACACGGTGGACGCGGTCGCCCTCGACGGCCACGGGCGGCGCACCGCGCGGCACACCACCTTCAAGACGTTCGTCCCCGACGAGCGCTTCATCGGGTACGTCACGCCGGAGCACCGCGCCACGGTCGGCACCGGCATGATCGTCTCCCTGGAGTTCAACCGCGAGGTCGCGAACAAGAAGGCCGTCCAGCGCGCCGTCCGCGTCACCGCGGAGCCGGCCGTGGAGATCCGGCCGCACTGGTTCGGCGCCACGCGCCTCGACTTCCGCCCCGAGAGGTACTGGAAGCCCGGCACGAAGGTCACCGTGGACCTGGACCTGCGCGACGTGAGGGCCGCGCCCGGCGTCTACGGCCTGCAGGACAAGACGTTCTCCTTCACCGTCGGCCGCAGCCAGGTCAGCCTGGTCGACGCCGCCGCGCACACCATGGAGGTGCGCCGCGACGGCGAGCTGCTCTCCACGGTCCCGATCACCGCGGGCGCCCCGAAGACCACGACGTACAACGGCAAGATGGTCGTCACCGAGATGCTCGAGGTGACCCGCATGAACAGCCGCACCGTCGGCTTCGGCGGCGAGTACGACATCCCGGACGTGCCGCACGCGATGCGCCTGACCACCTCGGGCACCTTCCTGCACGGCAACTACTGGGCGCCGCACGCGCCCGGCAACACCAACGTCAGCCATGGCTGTGTGGGCCTGCGCGACGTGAAGGGCGGCAGTTCGCGGACGCCCGCGGGCTGGTTCTTCGACCGCAGCCTCATCGGGGACGTCGTCGAGGTCGTCAACAGCAACGACAAGAAGGTCGCTCCCGACAACGGACTCGGCGGCTGGAACATGGACTGGGAGGAGTGGAAGACGGGAAAGAAAGCCGCAGATGGGAAGAAGGGCGACAAGAGGCCCCGCTCGGGCCGCCCCTGACGGCCACAGGTCCGCACCGTGAACGCAGTTGGAACGGAACGGTGACATTGGCGGGGAGTCATCGCTTCGGGGCCTGTGGTTATCTAGCGCAGTGCGCGAGTCGGCTCATTCTCGACCACCGCGCGGGGCACTGGAGTGCGGGCCTGATCGGGCCGTGCGAGGGGAGAAAATCTTGAACGGGCGACCGATATCGGGGGCGTCGGCCCACGCGCGAAAGCGCGGGCGGCGGCGGGGCGCCAACACACTGTTCGCGGCGGCGTCCGGGGCGACGCTGCTGCTCGTCACCGCGTGCGGCGGCGGTTCCGACTCCGGCGACGGGGACGGCGGCAAGGGCAAGGCGGACGACAACAAGCCCTCGCAGGCCGTCGTCACCATCGCTCCCAAGGACGGCGCGGACGCCGTCGCCACCAGCGGGGCGCTGAGGATATCCGCGGCCAAGGGCAAGCTGTCGGAGGTGACGGTCAAGGACCCCAAGGGCAAGACCGTCCCCGGCAGGATCGTCGCCGGTGGCGCGAAGTGGACGCCCGAGCGGCACCTCGCCGCCGGGACCAAGTACAAGGTCCACGCGATCGCCAAGGACTCCGAGGGCCGCACGTCCGCCAAGGACTCGGCGTTCACGACCCTCGTGCCGAAGAACACCTTCGTCGGCCAGTTCAACCCGGAGGACGGCACCAAGGTCGGCGTCGGGATGCCGTTCTCGGTGAACTTCTCGCGCGGCATCACGTCGCCGGACGCGGTCGAGAAGGCCATCGAGATCAAGACCGAGCCTTCGGTGCCCGTCGAGGGCCACTGGTTCGGCAACGACCGCCTGGACTTCCGCCCGGAGAAGTACTGGAAGCCCGGTACCAAGGTCACCGTGAAGATGAACCTCGACGGCGTCGAGGGCCGCCCCGGGGTCTACGGCAAGCAGGCCAAGACGATCACCTTCGAGATCGGCCGCAGCCAGGTCTCCACCGTCGACGTGAAGACCAAGAAGATGACCGTCGTGCGCGACGGCAAGGTCCTCAGGAAGATCCCCGTCACCACCGGCAAGCCCGGCTACGAGACGTGGAACGGCCAGATGGTCATCAGCGAGCGCCTCAAGGTGACCCGCATGAACGGCGAGACCGTCGGCTACGGCGGCGAGTACGACATCAAGGACGTGCCGCACGCCCAGCGCCTGTCCACGTCCGGCACGTTCATCCACGGCAACTACTGGGGCGGCGGCGCGTTCGGCAACTACAACGCCTCGCACGGCTGCATCGGCCTGCGCGACGTGCGCGGCGGCTACGACAAGAAGGTGCCGTCCGCCTGGTTCTTCAACCACTCGATGGTCGGTGACGTCGTCGTGGTGAAGAACTCGAACGACAAGATCATCGCCCCGGAGAACGGCTACAGCGGCTGGAACATGTCCTGGGAGAAGTGGAAGGCCTAGTCCTTCGCCCGGCCCGTCCCGGAAGGGGGCGGGACCTGTCGTCGCCGACGGGTCCCGCCCCCTTCCGCACGCCGCGTGCGGGGCACGGCTAACGTGCCCCGCATGACAACTGTGCATCTCGAAGTCGCCGAGGGCGTCGGCACGATCCGCCTCGACCGCCCCCCGATGAACGCCCTGGACATCGCGCTCCAGGACCGCCTGAAGGACCTCGCGGCGGAGGCGACCGCCCGCGACGACGTCCGGGCCGTCGTCCTCTACGGCGGCGAGAAGGTGTTCGCGGCGGGCGCGGACATCAAGGAGATGCAGGACATGGACCACGCGGCGATGATCGTGCGGTCCCGGGCCCTGCAGGACTCCTTCACCGCCATCGCCCGCATCCCCAAGCCGGTCGTGGCCGCCGTCACCGGCTACGCCCTCGGCGGCGGCTGCGAACTGGCGCTGTGCGCCGACTTCCGCATCGCCGCCGACGACGCCAAGCTGGGCCAGCCCGAGATCCTGCTCGGCCTGATCCCGGGCGCCGGCGGCACCCAGCGGCTGCCGCGGCTCGTCGGCCCGGCCAAGGCCAAGGACCTCATCTTCACCGGCCGCATGGTCAAGGCCGACGAGGCGCTGACCATCGGCCTGGTGGACCGGGTCGTGCCCGCCGCCGAGGTGTACGAGCAGGCGCACGCGTGGGCCGCGAAGCTCGCCCAGGGTCCGGCGTTCGCGCTGCGGGCCGCCAAGGAGAGCGTGGACGCGGGTCTTGAGGCGGACATCGACACCGGTCTCGCCATCGAACGCACGTGGTTCGCGGGCCTGTTCGCCACCGAGGACCGCGAACGGGGCATGCGCAGCTTCGTGGAGGACGGTCCCGGCAAGGCGAAGTTCCGCTGAAGTCAGGCCAGTTGAAGGTCCGTCAGCCAAAGTGTCCCCCGAAGGGGCGGATTATGGCAGCCTTAAGACAACCTTAAGTCAGGGCCCTTGCGGGCGCTCCGTGATCACTTGTGAGCAAGAAGTCATCGCAGGTGAGAGGGGGTGCGGCAGAGGCTGAACTGCCGTAGGCATATGCCTGGACGGCCCCCCGGAACGGAAGCTTCCGGGGGGCTTATTCCGTCGGAACGGCCCCAATGCGGTCGCGGTGCGGCCATGATGGGGGGCATGGCGGGGCAGGAGGGTTTCGAACAGCAGCGGCGGCGCACAGGTGCGACCGCGGCGCGCTGGTCTCCGGCGGTGGAGGACGAACACGCGCTGAAGGCACTGGAGTTGTTCGGCAACCCGACCGACGCCGAGGTCTCGCTGCCCTCCCGCCCGGAGTCCGCGGCCATTGCCCGCCGCCTCGCGCAGGTGGTCGTCCTGCGGCACTGGGGCCTGACGCCGAAGCTCACCGAGGACGTCGTGCTCCTGGTGTCCGAGCTCGTCGGCAACGCCGTGCGGCACACCGGTGCCCGCGCCTTCGGGCTGCGCACGCTGCGGCGGCGCGGCTGGATCCGGGTCGAGGTGCGCGACCCCTCGCGCGGACTGCCGTGCCTGATGCCCGTCCACGAGCTCGACATCAGCGGCCGGGGCCTCTTCCTCGTCGACAAGCTCGCGGACCGCTGGGGCGTGGATCTGCTGCCGCGGGGCAAGACGACCTGGTTCGAGATGCGGATCACCGAGCGCTAGCGCGTACGCGAAAGCCCCCGGGGCCGTGGGTGCGGCGCTGTCGGGGGCCTTCGAGCGGGACCGTGAACGAGGGGGTGTGTCCACGGCCGCGAAGACGACATAGCTCGGGTCAAGGAGAGTCGCTCGTCCCCGACTATGGCAGACGGCCGCCATCGATCCAAAAGTCACAAGCCGGTCATACCGGGTCAGAGCGTGACAGTTTAAAGGTGAATCCTTGGTGAGATAGAGCACTCGCCTTGTAAACGATGGCTAAACGGCGGCTGTGTGAGTCGATGGGAAGGGTTCAAGGGGTCCTCCTGGTCCAGGCCAGCGACCCGCAAAAGTCCCGAACCGGGTCAATCAGCAGCTTTCGCCACCAGTCCCCATTAAATGGTCCCCGTGACTGAGCGTGCAGACGGGACCGACCGCCGCCGAGTGCTGCGTACATCGGTGGGCCTGGCCCTCGCGGGCGCCCTCACCGCCGGCTGCTCCACGACGGGGCACCGCGACAAGCCCCGGTCCACCGGATCCCCCCACCGCGACCCCGCCCCCGGCCCCCGCGGCTTCCCCGGCCTGCCCGTCCAGATCGCCCACAGCCCCCGCGGCCGCCCCGAGGTCGCCCTCACCTTCCACGGCCAGGGCGACCCCAGGACCGCCCGCGCCCTGCTCGCCGAGGCCGAACGCGCGGGCGCCCGCGTGACCGTGCTCGCCGTCGGCACCTGGCTCGACGCCCACCCGAAGATGGCACGCCGCATCCTCGACGGCGGCCACGACCTCGGCAACCACACCCTGAACCACCGGGACATCAACGCGCTGCCCGAGCAGGCGGCGTACGCGGAGATCACCGGGTGCGCCGACCGGCTGCGGCGGCTCACCGGCGGCATCGGCAACTGGTTCCGGCCCTCGCGCGCCCAGCGGGCGAGCCCGCTCGTCGCCCGCCTCGCGCGCCGCGCCGGTTACCCGCACGTCCTGTCGTACGACGTCGACTCCCTGGACTTCACCTCGCCCGGCGCCGCGGCCGTCACCCGTACCGTCGCCGCCGAGGTCCGCGCGGGCTCCGTGGTGAGCCTGCACTTCGGGTACGCGGACACGGTCGCCGCGCTCCCCGCCGTTCTCGACGAACTCCACCGCCGCGGCCTGCGCGCGGTCACGACCACGGAGCTGCTGACCTGATGACCCGCACTCGAACCCGCACCCGCACCCCGCTGCCCCTGACGCTGACCCGGCGGACCGCCGTGCTGCTCGCCGCCGGGACCGCCGTCGCCGCCGCCCTCGCCGGCTGCGGCACCGAGCAGGCCGACCGGCAGAACAAGGCCCTGTCCACCAAGGCCGTGCCCGAGCCCGCCAAGCCGAAGGCGGTCCAGGGCCTGCCCGGCATGCCGCCCGTCCTCGACCCCAAGGACGTCTACGCCGCCGACCGCCCGAACAAGCTCTCCCCGGTGGTCAAGGACTTCCCCTCGCGCGTCTACGTCCCCAACACCAACTCCAACACCGTCTCCGTCATCGACCCCAAGACGTACGAAGTGATCGACACGATCAAGGTCGGCGTCCAGCCGCAGCACGTCGTGCCGTCCTGGGACATGAAGACGCTCTGGGTCAACAACAACCGCGGCCACACGCTCACACCCATCGACCCCAAGTCCGGCAAGGCGGGCAAGCCCGTGGAGGTGCACGACCCCTACAACCTCTACTTCACCCCCCACGGCAAGTACGCCGTCGTCATGGCGTCCCTCGACCGCGAGCTGGTCTTCCGCGACCCGCACACCATGAAGCGCGTCAAGACCGAACCGGTGAGCTGCTACGGCGTCAACCACGCCGACTTCTCCCTCGACGGCCGCTACTTCATCGTGTCCTGCGAGTTCTCCGGCGAACTCCTCAAGGTCGACACCGAGAAGATGAAGGTCGTCGGCCAGCAGAAGCTGCCCTTCAAGGGCGCCATGCCGCAGGACGTCAAGGTCTCCCCGGACGGCAAGAAGTTCTACGTCGCCGACATGATGGCCGACGGCATGTGGGTCCTGGACGGCGACACCTTCTCCAAGCCCGAGCTGCTGCCCACCGGAAAGGGCTGCCACGGCCTGTACGTCAGCCGGGACTCGCGTGAGATGTACGTCTCCAACCGCGGCGAGGGCTCGGTGTCGGTCTTCGACTTCACCCGGAACAAGCTCACCAAGAAGTGGCACCTGCCCGACGGCGGCAGCCCCGACATGGGCGGCGTCTCCGCGGACGGCAAGGTCCTGTGGCTGTCCGGGCGCTACGACTCCGAGGTGTACGCCATCGACACCCGCACCGGCGTCCAGCTCGCCCGCATCCCCGTCGGCGGCGGCCCGCACGGCCTGGCCGTGTATCCGCAGCCGGGCCGCTACTCACTGGGGCACACCGGCATCTTCCGCTGACCGGCCACCGGGGGGGGCAGCCGTCGTTCAGGAAGTGTGAACGATGCGGCAGAATCGTGTACATCGGCTGTGTGATCAAGGGGGGATCAGTCGGATGATGGAACGCGCCGAGATGGAGATATTCCTGACGCTCGCGGAGGAGCTGCACTTCGGCCGCACCGCCGCCCGGCTGCACGTGTCGCCCGCCCTGGTGACCCAGACGATCAAGAAGACCGAGCGACGCCTCGGCGTGATGCTGTTCGCGCGCACCAGCAGACGCGTCGCGCTGACCGACGTCGGCGAAGGGCTCCGCGACGAACTGCAGCCGCTGTACGAGGGCATCAGGCGGGCGCTCGACCGCGTGGAGCTCGCCGGGCGCGGCATCACCGGCACGCTCACCGTCGGGTTCATGGGCAGCCAGAGCGGACGCTGGGTGGGGGCCGCCCGTGAGGTGTTCGAGCTGCGGAACCCGGCGTGCGCCGTACGCATCGTCGAGACCCAACTGCACCACCACGTGGCGCAGTTGCGCGACGGCACCGCCGATCTGCTGCTGATCACGCTGCCCATGGACGAGCCGGACCTGAAGGTCGGCGCGGTGGTCACGCACAGCACCAGATACATGGCCGTGGCCGCGCACCACCGCCTCGCGGAGCGCGAGGCGGTGTGGTTCGAGGACCTGGCGGGCGAGACCTTCGTCTCCGTGGACGGGACGGTCCCCGCCGAGTGGATCGACTTCCACATGCCCCGGCGGACGCCCGGCGGGCAGCCGATCGCGAGGCACGCCGATCCCTGCGCCACCTATGCCGAGGCCCTGGCCCTGGTCGCGGCGGGGCGGGCCGTCGTGCCCGGCGACGCGCAACTGCCGCTGCTGTACCAGCGGCCGGACCTCCGCTTCCTGCCGGCCCCCGACATGCCGCCGGTCGAGCAGGGCCTGGTGTGGCGGACCCGCGACGACGCCGACAAGCGGGTGCGGGCCTTCGCCGACATCGTCCTGGAGATCGCGCCCCCGCTGGCGCCGCCCGGCACGACTCCCGTCCCGGGCGGCGCGTGACTCACGTGACTCAGAGGACCTTCAGGAGCCCGCCGTCGATGACGTAGTCGCTGCCGGTGACGTACGAGGCGGCGGGCGAGCCGAGGAAGACGATCACGTTGGCGACCTCCTGCGGGGTTCCCCAGCGCCCCAGGGTGACGTTGATCTGGTCGGGCAGGTCGGTCATGACCTGCTGGAAGTCCGCGCCACGGGCCTGGCTCACGCGCGGGCCGTACTCGTCCCACAGCGGGGTGCGGATCAGGGCGGGCGAGACGGTGTTGACCCGGATCCCGCGCGGCCCCAGCTCGTCGGCGAGCCCCTTGCCGAAGGCGGTCAGCGCGGACTTGGACGTCCCGTACCAGTGCGGGCCCGACGCGGGCCAGTGCGCCACGCTGGTGGAGACGTTGACCACGGACTCGCGCAGCAGCGGCACCAGCGCACGGGTGATGCGCACGGACCCGAAGAAGTTCAGCTCGAACGCCCGCTGCCAGGTGGCGTCGTCCAGGTCCGGCAGCGGCCCCAGGTCCAGGCCCGCCAGACCGCCGACGCCGTTGACCAGCAGGTCGACCTGGCCCAGTTCTCTCTCGGCGACCCGCCGCAGCTCCTCGACGCCTTCGGGGGTGAGGAGGTCCGCCTCCACGGTCACGGCCCCCGTGGCCTTCAGCTCGTCCGAGACCGTGCGGTCCGCGCCGAGCACCTTGACGCCCTCGGCGACCAGCGTGCGCACGACCGCGCCCCCGATGCCACCACTGGCGGCGGTCACCACGGCGGTCTTGCCCTTGAGTTGCAGATCCATGACTTCTCCTTGTGTTGTGCGCGGGATGGTGCGCGGGTGGGACGGGAAAGGTGGGGTCAGCGGTGCGCGTCGAGCGTCGGGTAGTCGGTGTAACCGCGCTCGTCACCGCCGTAGAAGGTGGCCTTGTCGGCCGTGTTGTACGGCCCTTCGGCCCGGACGCGGGCGGGCAGGTCGGGGTTGGCGAGCCACATCTCGGCGAGCGCGACGGCGTCGGCGAGGCCGTCGCGCAGGGCCTCGGCGCCGATCTCCGGCGTACTGGGGAAGGACTCGGCGTCCGGGTGCGCGCACAGGATCAGCAGGCCGGGCCACTCGGCGCGGATCAGCCGCGTGACGTCGCGGGTGAGGATCTCCAGGACGTGCAGATACGCGAGCGGGGTCGGCGCGAGCGCGCGCACGAGGGCGACGTACAGCTCGGCGGTGTCGCTCTCGCTGATCCCGTTGTAGGTGATGCCGGGCGAGACCCGCACCCCGACCCGCTCCGGACCGATCGCGTCGGCGACTGCCGCGACCACCTCGGCGGTGAGCCGGATGCGGTTCTCGATCGAGCCGCCGTACGCGTCGGTCCGCGTGTTCGCGCCGTCGGCGAGGAACTGGTGGAGCAGGAACCCGTTGGCGGCGTGCAGCTCGACACCGTCGAAGCCCGCCGCCACCGCGTTGCGCGCGGCCGTGACGAAGTCCCCGACCGTCGCGCGGATGTCGTCGACGGTCATCTCGCGCGGCGTCGGATGGTCGAGCATGCCGTCGGCGGTGAACAGCTGCTCGCCGGACGCGATCGGGGACGGCCCGACCGGGAGCACGCCGTCCGCGTACAGGCTCGGGTGCCCGATCCGCCCGCAGTGCACGAGCTGGGCGAACATCCGGCCGTCCGCGGCGCGCACGGCGTCCGTCACCACGCGCCACGCCTCGACCTGCTCGTCGGTGTGCAGGCCCGGCGTCAGGATGTAGCCCTGCCCCAGCTCGTTGACCTGCGTCGCCTCGGTGATGATCAGGCCCGCCGACGCGCGCTGTGCGTAGTACTCGGCGGTCAGCCGTGACGGCACGCCCCGCTCGTCCGCGCGACTGCGCGTCATCGGCGCCATCACCAGACGGTTCGGCAGCTCCAGCTTGCCCATGCTCAACGGTTCGAAGTACCCGGCCACGACGTCACTCCTCCATGAAGAGGCCCCCGCCACGGTCGAGGCGGGGGCGCTCCTCAAAGGTCGCCGTGCGGCGCGGCCGGAACAACGCGCGATGTCGCAAGAATCCCGGCGCGCGACTGAATGATCACCATCAGTGCGCTGGCCATGGCCGTACTCCTTGCAGTCGCCACCCGGACCGGCCGTTACCCTGACCTCCGTCAGTAATGCAGAACGCAGTAGTGCGGAACGAAGGGGCGGACCCGGTGGCGGACATCGAAGAGGCACGCAAGCAGTTCGAGCGGTTCGACGCGGACGGCGACGGATTCATCACGGCCGCGGAGTACAAGCAGGCCATGGCGCAGATGGGGGACTGGAACGTCACCGAGTCGGTCGCCGAGGCCATCATCAAGTCCAAGGACGCGAACGGCGACAAGCTGCTGTCCTTCGACGAGTTCTGGGCGAGCCTGAACAAGTAGCGCGTGCGGCACGGCCGCCCCGCGCCCTGAAGGGGCCGCACCCGGTGTCCGGGGTGCGGCCCCTTCGCACGTCCCGCCTCAGCCCCGCGCCCCGGCCCGCGCGCTCCAGCGGCCGTCGCGCCGCTCCACCCGCACCGGGTGCGCGAAGCACGCGCTGACCCGTTCCGTGGTGAGGACGTCGGCGGCGGCGCCCGCGGCCACGGCGCGGCCCGCGCGAAGCAGCAGCGCGTGCGTGGTCCCCGCGGGCAGCTCCTCCAGGTGGTGGGTCACCAGGACCGTGGCCAGGCCGGGACGCGCGCCGCGCAGCGCGTCGAGGCTCTCCAGGAGCTGTTCGCGGCCCGGCAGGTCCAGGCCGGTCGCGGGCTCGTCGAGGAGCAGCAGGCGGGGGTCGGGCAGCAGGGCGCGGGCGACGAGGGTCCGGCCGCGCTCCCCCTGCGAGAGCGTCGGCCAGGGCGCGTCCGCGCGGGCGGTCAGGCCCATGGTCGCGATCAGGAGCTCGGCCCGGTCCCGCTGCGCCGCCGTCGGCGTCCGGTGCGGCACGCGGGCCACGCTGTTGGTGAGGCCGGTCAGGACGACGTCGCGGACGGACAGGGGCGAGCGCAGGGGGTGGCGGGGGTTCACATGGCCCAGGTACGTGCGCAGTTCGCGCAGGTCGACGGTGCCGAGCCGGCGTCCGAGGACCGTCACCGCGCCGTGCGTGGGGTGGCCGAGCGCGCCCAGCAGGCCGAGCAGGGTGGACTTGCCCGCCCCGTTGGCGCCGAGCAGCGCCCAGTGCTCGCCGGGGCGGACGGTGAGGGAGACGTCGTCGAGGATGCGGCGGCCGTCGCGGACGACGGAGACGGAGTCGGCGTGGAGGACGGGGGAGGGGGTGGCCGGGTCGGCAGTAGGCGTGCGGGTGACGGAGGTCGTCATCCCCTGGCCCCCGCCCGGTTCACCGCCGACACCACCGCCTGCACCGACGCGGCCAGGAGCGAGGTGTCCACGCCCACGCCCCAGACGTCCGTCCCCTTAGGCCCCTCAGGCCCCTCAGGCCCCTCGGCCCCGCCGACCCGGCACCGCGCGTACGCCACCGCCTCGCTCGCCCCGCCCGACGTGAGGGCGTGCTCGCTGTAGTCCAGGACGTCCACCGCGACCCCGGCGGCGGACAGCGCGTCCACGAACGCCGACAGCGGGCCGTTGCCGTAGCCCTCGAAGTCCCCCGTCCCGCCCCCGGCCCGGAGCGTGCAGACGCAGCGGTGGGCGCCGTCCGCGGCGGTGTCCGTCGCCCAGGAGAGCACGGACACCGCGCCCTCGAAGTCCGGCCGCCCCGGCGCCAGATACGCCGTGCGGAACAGCGCGTACAGCTCGTCGGGGCTCGCCTCGCCGCCGCTGTCGTCGGTCGCCTCCTGCACCGCCCGGGAGAAGTCGCGGCGCAGCCCCGCGGGCAGGTCGAGGCCGTGGTGCGTGCGCAGCAGATACGCCGTGCCGCCCTTGCCCGACTGGGAGTTGACGCGGATCACGGCCTCGTACGAACGCCCGATGTCGGCCGGGTCGATCGGCAGGTACGGCACGCTCCAGGGCGCGTCGCGCGGCTCGACGCCGAGGTCGGCGGCCTGCTTGGCGTGGTGGGCGAGGCCCTTGGCGATGGCGTCCTGGTGGGTGCCGGAGAACGCGGTGTGGACGAGGTCGCCCGCGTACGGGTGGCGGGGGTGCACCGGGAGGCGGTTGCAGTGCTCGACGGTCTCGCGGACCGTGTCGATGTCGGAGAGGTCGAGCATCGGGTCGACGCCCTGCGCGTACAGGTTCAGGGCCAGCGTCACCAGGTCGACGTTGCCCGTGCGCTCGCCGTTGCCGAACAGACAGCCCTCGACGCGCTGCGCGCCCGCGAGCACCGCGAGTTCGGCGCAGGCGACGCCGGTGCCGCGGTCGTTGTGCGGATGCACGGACAGGATGACGGAGTCGCGGCGGGCCAGGTTCCGGTGCATGTACTCGATCTGGTCGGCGTACACGTTGGGCGTGGCGATCTCCACGGTCGCCGGGAGGTTGTGCGTCACCGGGCGGTCCGGGCTCGCGTCCCACAACTCCGTGAGCCCGTCGCACAGTTCGAGGGCGAAGTCGGGCTCGGTGAGGTTGAAGGTCTCCGGGGCGAACTGGAAGCGGGTGTGCGCGTCGGGGCGGGCGTCGGCGAGGCGGGCCATGTGGGCGGCGGCCTCCGTGACGGTGGCGCGCACGGCGGTGCGGCCCCGGCCGAGGACGACGTCGCGCCACACCGGCGAGGTCGGGACGTACAGGTGGACCACCGCGCGCGGCAGCCCGTCGATCGACGCGAAGGTGCGGTCGATCAGGTCGGTCCGCGCCGGGGTGAAGACGACCGGCGTGACGTCGTCGGGTACGGCGCCCGCGCGCACCCGCTCGACGAGGTGGCGCACGAAGTCGAAGTCCGCGCGGCTCGCCGACGGATAGCCGACCTCGATCTCCTTGAAGCCCATCGACACGAGCAGCTCGAAGAAGCGGTGCTTGCGCGCGGTGTCCATCGGCTCGGCGAGCGCCTGGTTGCCGTCGCGCAGGTCGACGGGGACCCACAGCGGGGCGCTCTCGATCCGCGCCGACGGCCAGCCGCGGTCGGGGGCGAGGACGGTGACGCGGTCCTCGTGGGAGCGGTAGCGGTGGAAGGGCATCGGTCCGGGGCGCTGCGGGTTCCAGATCATGCGGAGCACCCTAAACACACCTCAGATCCTCAGACAAGTACTCCTCAGACAAGTACACTCGGCGTACGCTCCTGACGCCCGCAGGCCGACAACAGACGGACCAGGCGTGCGTTCCCGACGCCGCAGACAGACAGGTGACCCCCGCATGCCGCTCGGCTCCCTCCGCCCCAGCCCCCTCGTCGAACAGGCCACGGAGCGGCTGCGCGAACAGATCACCACCGGCCACTGGCCGGTCGGCAGCAAGCTCCCCGGTGAGACGACCCTCGCCGGGGAACTGGGCGTCGGCCGCTCCACGGTCCGCGAGGCCCTGCGCGCGCTCGCCGGGGCCGGGCTCGTCCAGGCGCGGCAGGGCGCCGGGGTCTTCGTCATCGCCACGGCACCCGCCGAGGACTGGCCGACCCGGCTGCGCAGGGCGAAGATCGGCGACGTGTACGAGGTGCGGATGCTGGTCGAGGTGCAGGCGGCCCGGCTCGCGGCCACCCGCCGCACCCCCGCCGACATCCGGGCCATGCACGCCGCGCTCACCGCCCGCAGGGCCGCGGCCCCCGCCGCCGACGCCGCCTTCATCGACGCCGACATCGCCCTGCACGCGTCCGTCGTCGCCGCCGCGCACAACCCCGTCCTCACCGACCTGTTCGGCGAGTTCGTGCCCGCCCTGCGCGAGGGCCTGATCGCCCTGCTCGACCTCATCGACATCCACCGCGCGGAGTCGGACCACGGCGACGAGGCCCACGAGGCGCTGGTCCGGGCGGTCGAGGCGGGGGACCCGGAGGTGGCGGAGCGGGTGGCGCTCGCCGAACTGCGGGCCACCTTCGGGAAGTTGACGGGGATCGGCGGCGAGGACGGCCGGGGCTGAGGGGGCCGGGCGGACACCGGGCGGGGCGGGGCCGGAGGTATCGTTCGCCTCAGCTCGTTGTGTTCGCAAAGCCTGACGGGGGATGGTCATGACGTCGCCGCGCTCGGCCCTGACGCGCCGCGGACTCCTGGGGGCGGCGGCGCTCGTCCCGCTGGCCGCGTGCTCCACGGACGAGGACCCGGTCAGGCACCCACGCGGCACGCACGTGGGCCCGACCGAATCCCCGGCCGATGCCCCATCCGATGCCCCGTCGGCGTCCCCCGCCCCGGGCGCCCGCCGCCACCGCCGCCGATTCGCCGACCTGGAGCGGGAGTTCGACGCCCGCCTCGGCGTCTACGCCCTCGACACCGCCACCGGCGCCACCCTCGCCCACCGCGCCGACGAGCGCTTCGCCTTCTGCTCGGCCTTCAAGGCCCTCGCCGCGGCCGCCGTCCTCGACGGCAACCCGCTGTCCCACCTCGACCAGCGCGTCACGTACAGCAGAGCCGACCTCATGAAGCACGCGCCGGTCACCTCGCGCCACGTCGACGACGGCATGACCATCCGGCAGCTGTGCGACGCCGCCATCCGCTACAGCGACGGCACCGCGGGGAACCTGCTGCTCCGCGACCTCGGCGGCCCCGACCGCCTGACCGCCTACGCCCGCGGCCTCGGCGACAAGGTCACCCGCATGGACCGCGTCGAACCCGCGATCACCCAGGCCACCCCCGGCGACCCCCGCGACACCAGCTCGCCCCGCGCCTTCGGCGGCACGTACCGGAAGATCGTCATCGGCGACGCCCTCCCGGGCCGCAAGCGCACCTTCCTCCTCGACCTCCTCAAGCGCAACGCCACCGGCGCCGAGCGCATCAAGGCCGGACTGCCCCGCGACTGGACCATCGCCGACAAGACCGGCACCGGCGACCACGGCACCCTCAACGACATCGCCGTCCTCTGGCCCCCGAGGTCCGCGCCGCCCGTGCTCCTCGCGATCATGACGAGCAAGGCCGCGAAGGACGCCCCGTACGACCAGGCGCTGCTCGCCGAGGCCGCCGCCTACGTGACCTCCGTACTGCCCGGGAAGCCCTCTCGGTAGGGCTCGGTAGGGTGGACGGCACATCGTGAACCGGAACAAGGAGCCAGACGTGAGCGAGTCGGCGGCCGTCGCCCTGCAGCAGGAGATCGCCCGGGAACTCCAGGTGGCCGAGGTCTTCGAGGCCGAGCGCGAGATCGAGCGCCGGGTGGCGTTCCTCGCCGAGCGGCTGACCGCCACCGGGCTGCGCTCCCTGGTGCTCGGCATCAGCGGCGGAGTCGACTCCACCACCACCGGACGGCTCTGCCAGCTCGCCGTCGAGCGGGCCCGCGCCGCCGGGCACGAGGCCCGCTTCCACGCGATGCGCCTTCCCTACGGCGTCCAGGCCGACGAGCACGACGCGCAGCTCGCGCTCTCCTTCATCCAGGCCGACGACGTCCTCACCGTCGACATCAAGCCCGCGAGCGACGCCGCCCTGGAGGCCTCGCTGGCCGCCGGGGTGCGCTTCCGCGACGCCCACCACCAGGACTTCGTGCACGGCAACATCAAGGCCCGGCAGCGCATGATCGCCCAGTACGCGGTCGCCGGGGCGCACGACGGCCTGGTCGTCGGCACCGACCACGCCGCCGAGGCCGTCTCCGGCTTCTTCACCAAGTTCGGCGACGGCGCCGCCGACCTGGTCCCGCTCACCGGCCTCACCAAGCGCCGGGTGCGCGCCGTCGCCGACGCCCTCGGCGCCCCCGCCGAGCTGGTGTGGAAGACCCCCACGGCCGACCTGGAGACCCTCGACCCCGGCAAGGCCGACGAGGACGCCCTCGGCGTCACGTACGACGACGTCGACGACTTCCTGGAGGGCAAGCCGGTGGACGCGCGCGCCTTCGACACCATCGTCCGCCGCTACCGCCTCACCGACCACAAGCGGCAGCTGCCCGTCGCCCCGTGAGGGACCGGCGCACGCGGGCTACGCGGACTACGGGGGCTACGCGGACTACGCGGCCTTGCGGTACTGCCCCGGCGTCACCCCGAACTGCCGCTTGAACGCCTTGGCGAACGCGAACTCCGAGGCGTAGCCGCAGCGTTCCGCGATCACGCGTAGGGGCGTGTCCTCCTGGTGCAGAAGGCGGCCCGCCGTCGTCATCCGCCACCACGTCAGGTACGCGAGCGGCGGCGCCCCCACCGTCGCCGCGAACCTGCGGGCGAACGGCGCCCGGGAGAGCCCGCCGAGCGCGCCGAGGTCCGCCACCGTCCACGGGTGCGCCGGGTCGGCGTGCACGGCCCGCAGCGCCGCCGCCACCGCCGGGTCGGCGAGCGCCGCCGCCCAGCCCGTCGGATGCCCGGTGCCGTGCCGCTCACCCAGCCACCAGGCCCGCAGGATGTACGCAAGGAGTGTGTCGAGCAGCGACGAGACGATCGTGTCCGAGCCCGGCTTCGGGTCGTCCAGCTCGGCGCCCAGGAGCTCCACGACCCCGCGCAGCGAGCCGTGGGCGCCGACGCGGGCGGGCAGGTGGACCACCTCGGGCAGCTCGGACAGGAGCGGGTGGGCGCGGACGCGGTCCAGGTGGTACGCGCCGCAGAGGAGCACCGCGGCGGGCGGCTCGCCCGACTCCCCGTCCGCCGACCGCGCGGGCGGCTTCGGCCAGGACCCGTCCGGCTCAAGATCGAACCGGTCGAGGGGCGCCCCCGGCTCGCTCATCAGGGCGTGCCCGCTGCCGTGCGCGATGAACACGATGTCCCCCGGCGCCAGCGCGATCGGCTCCGCACCCTCCCGCCCCGGCACCAGCCAGGCCGACCCCCGCAGCAGCACATGGAACCCGGCCCCGCTGTACTCCCCGAACCGCGCGCCCCACGGCGCGTACTTGTCCCAGATCGCGGAGTGCGGCCGCCCGAGCCGCATGGCGGCGATCGCGTCACTGAGTACGTCCATGTCCGAACCGTAGCGCGCACGCAGAGCAGCGAGACGTACAGACAGAAAACCAAGACAAGCGAGCATGGAACGTCTCGCAGCCGCTGCATAGCGTGTCCACCATGACGACGAAGCAAGCGACACCGCACACATCAACGACTGCAACTACCGCAACTACCGCTCAGACAGTGCTCTTTGACGAGATCGGCGGACCCGAGGTCCTGAAGGTGCGCGAGGTCGAACTCCCCGCCCCGGGCCCGGACGACGTCCTCATCCGCGTCGAGGCGATCGGCCTCAACCGCGCCGAGGCCCTCCTCCGCTCCGGCACCTACTACTACCCGCCCACCCTGCCCGCCTCCCGCAACGGCTACGAGGCCGCGGGCGTCATCGAGGCGGTGGGCGCGGACGTGACGGCGTTCGCACCCGGCGACACCGTCCTCACCACCGGCAACTTCGAGCTGAGCGCCCACGGCGTGTACGCGAACCGCGTCGTGCTGCCGCAGCACGCGGTCGCCCGGCGCCCCGCCGACGTCGACGCGGTCACGGCCGCCGCCGTCTGGCTCACGTACACCACCGCCTACGGCGCCCTGCACCTGCGCGCGGGCATGCGCCCGGGCGACCACGTCCTGATCACCGGCGCGTCCAGCGGGGTCGGCACGGCGGCCCTCCAGGTCGCACGCCGCGCGGGCGCGACCCCCATCGCCACCACCCGCACCGAGGACAAGCACCGGCAACTCCTCGACCTGGGAGCGGAACACGTCATAGTCACCGACACGGAAGACGTGGCGAAGGAGACGAAACGCCTCACCGAAGGCCGAGGCGCCGACATCGTCCTGGACGCGATCGGCGGCCCCGCCTTCCGGACCCTCGGCGAAGCCGCGGCCGAGGACGCCACGTACATCCTCTACGGCTGGCTCGACGGCCGCCCCGCCACCGTCCCCATGACCTGGCCCGTCACCGTCCACGGCTACAACAACGCCCTCGTCACCGACACCCCCGACGCCCGCCGCCGCGCCTCCGCCTACCTCAACTCGGGCCTACGGGACGGCACCCTGCGCCCCCAGATCGCCCAGACCTTCGACGGCCTCGACCGGATGCCGGACGCCCACCGCCTGATGGAGACGAACACCCACATCGGCAAGATCGTGGTGCGGCCCTAAGGGCGGGGAGCCGGGCTACGGCGTGGCCCAGTCCCGCATCGCGTCCTCGCTCGCGAAGTCCGCCACGTTCTTGTCCAGCGGCGTCGACGTGTACTGGTGGATGCGCCACTTGGCCTGGATGCGGGGTTTGCCCGCCGTCACGTAGTCGGCGATCCAGAGGCCGTCGCCCGCATAGGACGTTGTGTCCCTATTGAGCCAAAAGTCGCGATTGCAGTAGAGCATCACCCGATGGTTCGGGCGCAGGCGTTTCACCTCGCGGATGAAACGGTCCTTCTCCGCGTTTGTGGCGGCCGTGTGGTCGCCCGTCCACTCCCAGTCGACGGCCAGGAAGTCCCCGGCCTTCTCGGGTGCCTTGCTCACGAAGTACTCGGCCTGGGCCGTGATGTTGCCCGGCCAGAGGAAGTGGTAGAAGCCGACGACGCAGCCGCCGTCGCGGGCGAGTTTTGTCTGGGCGGTGAGGCGGGGGTTGATGTAGGAGCGGCCCTCTGTCGCCTTGATGATGACGAAGGCGAGGCCGTCGGTGGAGAAGGACGACTGGTGGGAGCTGACGTCGATGCCGCGCAGCATGGGGCCTCCAGCGGTGGGGGGAGTGGGTCCGGCGCCGGGGCCGTGGGGTGGCAGGGTCCGGCGCGTGACGGGTGGTTGGTTTCAGGTCTGACGGGTGAACGGTCAGAGGTTGACTGTTACTTGACCGTTCCCCGTGAGGGGCGGGTTCCACCCTCGTACTGGCGTTCCTTGCCTCCGTGCGTGTATGGAGTACGGGCACGCGCGTCCACCACCACCCCCCACTCACGGATACGGGACCCCACATGCCCCTGACCCGCCGCGCCTTCCTCACCGGCGTCACGGCCACCGCCGCCACCGCCCTCCTCACCGCCCCCGCCTCCGCGAGGACCCGCACGCGCGCGCTCGGCGTGCAGAACTGGATGGCCGGGATCGACGCGGGAACTCCGCTGCAGCGCCTCACGATTCCCGGGACGCACGACTCGGGTGCCCGCTTCGGCGGCTGGTGGGTGGAGTGCCAGAACACCACGCTGGGGCAGCAACTGGGCTCCGGCATACGCTTCCTGGACATCAGGTGCCGGGCCTTCGAGGGGTCCTTCACCATCCACCACGGCGCGTTCTACCAGAACCTGAATTTCGACGACGTGCTCGGCGCCTGCCGGGACTTTCTGCGCGGGCAGCCGAGCGAGACCGTGCTGATGCGCGTCAAGCAGGAGTACTCGGAGGCGAACGACGCCGCCTTCCGGGCGATCTTCGACGACTACCTCGACCGGCGCGGCTGGCGCTCCCTGTTCCACATCGGCGACGCCTGGCCGCGCCTCGGCGAGGTCCGCGGGAAGGTCGTCCTCATCGCCGACAACGGTGGTCTGCCCGGCGGCATCCGCTGGGGCGACGGCGGCGTCTTCGACATCCAGGACGACTACAACGCGGTGCCCGCCGCCAAGTTCCCGAAGATCGAGGCGCACTTCAGGAAGGCCGCGGCCCAGCCCGGCAAGCAGTACATCAACTTCGTCAGCACGGCCGCCGCGATCCCGCCGCGCTGGAACTCCGACGACCTCAACCCGAGGACGCACACCCTCCTGGAGAGCGCGGAGGGACGGACCTGGCGCGGGCTCGGGATCGTCCCGATGGACTATCCCAACACCCGCGCCGGCCTGGTGGAGTCACTGATCGCGCGCAACTAGCGGCGGCCGCGCGGTGGGCCTCAGCACTCGATGATGTTCACGGCGAGCCCGCCGCGCGCCGTCTCCTTGTACTTCACGCTCATGTCGGCGCCGGTCTCCTTCATGGTCTTGATGACCTTGTCGAGGGACACCTTGTGGCTGCCGTCGCCGCGCATCGCCATCTTCGCGGCGGTCACGGCCTTCACGGCGGCCATGCCGTTGCGCTCGATGCACGGGATCTGGACGAGCCCGCCGACCGGGTCGCAGGTCAGGCCGAGGTTGTGCTCCATGCCGATCTCGGCGGCGTTCTCGACCTGCTCCGGGGAGCCGCCGAGGACCTCGGCGAGGGCGCCTGCTGCCATCGAGCAGGCGGAGCCGACCTCGCCCTGGCAGCCGACCTCGGCGCCGGAGATGGAGGCGTTCTCCTTGAAGAGCATGCCGATGGCGCCCGCGGCGAGCAGGAAGCGGACGACGCCCTCGTCGTCGGCGCCGGGCACGAAGTTCATGTAGTAGTGCAGGACGGCGGGGATGATCCCGGCGGCGCCGTTCGTCGGGGCGGTGACCACGCGGCCGCCCGCGGCGTTCTCCTCGTTCACCGCCATCGCGTACAGCGTGATCCACTCCATGGCGCGGGCCTGCGGGTCGCCCTCGGCGCGCAGCTGCCGGGCCGAGTTCGCGGCGCGGCGGCGGACCTTCAGGCCGCCGGGCAGGATGCCCTCGCGGGACATGCCGCGGGACACGCAGGCCTGCATGACGCGCCAGATGTCGAGGAGGCCGGAGCGGATCTCGTCCTCGGTGCGCCAGGCCTTCTCGTTCTCCAGCATCAGGGCGGAGATGGACAGGCCCGTCTCGGAGGAGAGGCGCAGGAGCTCGTCGCCGGTGCGGAAGGGGTACTTCAGGACGGTGTCGTCCGGGACGATCGGGTTCTCCCCGGCCACTGCGTCCTCGTCGACGACGAAGCCGCCGCCCACCGAGTAGTACGTCTTCTCCAGGACGAGGGCGCCGTCGGTGTCGTACGCGAAGACGGTCATGCCGTTCGCGTGGTACGGCAGGGCCTTGCGGCGGTGCAGGATCAGGTCGGCGTCGAAGTCGAAGGCGATGTCGTGCATGCCGAGGACGTTCAGGCGGCCCGTGGACTTGATCTCCTCGACGCGGTCGTCCGCCGACTCCACGTTCACGGTGCGCGGGGACTCGCCCTCCAGGCCGAGCAGGACGGCCTTGGGGGTGCCGTGGCCGTGGCCGGTGGCACCGAGGGAGCCGTACAGCTCCGCCCGTATCGAGACGGTGTGGGCCAGCAGGCCCTCGTTCTTCAGGCGGCGGGCGAACATGCGCGCCGCGCGCATCGGGCCGACCGTGTGGGAGCTGGACGGGCCGATGCCGATCGAGAACAGGTCGAAGACCGAGATGGCCACGGTGGAACTCCAATGATGGGTGGTAGACGCCGTTGTCCGCCGGGTGGTGCGGGGGCAGCTTGCCGTGCTGGTGGGCACGTGGTGCGGGGCACCGCGCGCACTGTCCTCATGTCCAGTGTGCGCGGTGCCCCGGAAGTCCGTACCAACTAAAGCGTACGAAACTACTTCAGGCCGGGGTACAGCGGGTGCTTCGCGGCCAGAGCGGACACCCGGGCCTTGAGGGCCTCGGCGTCGAAGTCGGGCTTCAGGGTCTCGGCGATGACGTCCGCGACCTCGCGGAAGTCCTCGTCCTGGAAGCCGCGGGTGGCCAGGGCAGGGGTGCCGATCCGCAGGCCGGAGGTGACCATCGGGGGCCGCGGGTCGTTCGGGATGGCGTTGCGGTTGACCGTGATGCCGACCTCGTGGAGGCGGTCCTCGGCCTGCTGCCCGTCCAGCTCGCTGTTGCGGAGGTCGACCAGGACCAGGTGCACGTCCGTGCCGCCGGACAGGACGTCCACGCCGACGGCCTTGACGTCGTCCCTCACCAGGCGCTCGGCCAGGATGCGGGCGCCGTCCAGGGTGCGCTGCTGTCGCTCCTTGAAGTCGTCCGAGGCGGCGACCTTGAAGGAGACGGCCTTCGCGGCGATCACGTGCTCCAGGGGGCCGCCCTGGAAGCCGGGGAAGACCGCGGAGTTCAGCTTCTTCGCGAAGTCCTTGTTGCGGGCCAGGATGATGCCGCCGCGCGGGCCGCCGAGCGTCTTGTGCGTGGTGGAGGTGACCACGTCCGCGTACGGCACCGGGTTGGGGTGCAGGCCCGCGGCGACGAGCCCGGCGAAGTGCGCCATGTCGACCCACAGCTTCGCGCCGACCTCGTCGGCGATGCGGCGGAACTCGGCGAAGTCCAGCTGCCGCGGGTAGGCGGACCAGCCCGCGATGATCACCTTCGGGTTGTTCTCCTTGGCCAGGCGCTCGACCTCGGCCATGTCGACCAGACCGGCCGCGTCCACGTGGTAGGCGACCACGTTGAACTGCTTGCCGGAGAAGTTCAGGCGCATGCCGTGGGTGAGGTGCCCGCCGTGCGCCAGGTCGAGGCCGAGGATCGTGTCGCCGGGCTGGGCGATCGCGAAGAGGGCGGCCTGGTTGGCGGAGGCGCCGGAGTGCGGCTGGACGTTGGCGTACTCGGCGCCGAACAGGTCCTTGACCCGGTCGATGGCGATCTGCTCGGTCACGTCCACGTGCTCGCAGCCGCCGTAGTAGCGGCGGCCGGGGTAGCCCTCGGCGTACTTGTTGGTGAGGACGGTGCCCTGGGCCTCCATGACGGCGACCGGAGCGAAGTTCTCCGAGGCGATCATTTCCAGGGTGGACTGCTGGCGGACGAGCTCGGCGTCGACGGCGGCGGCGACGTCCGGGTCGAGCTCGTGGAGAGGGGTGTTCATAAGCGACATCGGAAGATCAGTCCTTACGCCGTGGTCAGCTGCCGGAGAACGCGGTGTACTCGTCCGCGGAGAGCAGGTCGCCCGGCTCCTCCGCGACGCGCACCTTGAACAGCCAGCCACCCTCGAAGGGGGCCGAGTTCACCAGGGACGGGTCGTCCACGACGTCCTGGTTGGCCTCGACGACCTCGCCGGTGACCGGCGAGTAGAGGTCGCTGACCGACTTGGTCGACTCCAGCTCGCCGCAGGTCTCGCCCGCGGTGACCGTGGTGCCTGCGGCCGGGAGGTCGGCGTAGACGACGTCACCGAGCGCGTTGGCCGCGAACTCGGTGATGCCGATCGTCGCCACACCGTCCTCGGTGGCCGACAGCCACTCGTGCTCCTTGCTGTAACGCAGCTGCTGGGGGTTGCTCATGGCCTGAATTCTCCTGTACGCGGGCGAGTGCTGAGGAACGTGGGTCTTACGGACTGAGACGGGCGCGTGCCGCCACCGGGGCCGACGGGACGCGGAGGCGTCCGCGGACCGGGCGTGGGCCGTCGCCGCCGGGCTACTTCTGGCGCTTGTAGAACGGCAGCGCGACGACTTCGTACGGCTCGTGCGTGCCGCGGATGTCCACGCCCACGCCCGCCGTGCCGGGGGCGGCGTGCGCCGCGTCGACGTACGCCATCGCGATGGGCTTGCCGAGGGTCGGGGACGGCGCGCCGGAGGTGACCTCGCCGACGACCTCGCCGCCGACGACCACGGACATGCCCGCGCGCGGGACCCGGCGGCCCTCGGCGATCAGGCCGACCAGCTTGCGCGGGGGAGCGGACTCGGCGCGCTCGGCGGCCGCGCGGAGCGCCTCGACGCCCACGAAGTCGTCCGCGTGGGTCGTCTTGTCAAACTTGACGACCCTCCCCAGACCGGCGTCGAACGGCGTCAGGGCCGTCGTCAGCTCGTGCCCGTACAGCGGCATGCCCGCCTCCAGGCGCAGCGTGTCGCGGCAGGACAGGCCGCAGGGGACCAGGCCCACCGGGGCACCGGCCTCGGTGAGCGCCCGCCACAGCTGCTCGGCGTGCTCGGGGGCCACGAACAGCTCGAAGCCGTCCTCGCCGGTGTAGCCGGTGCGGGCGATCAGGGCGGGGACGCCCGCGACGGTGCCGGGCAGGCCCGCGTAGTACTTCAGGCCGTCGAGGTCGGCGTCCGTGACCGCCTTCAGGATGCCGGGGGACTCCGGGCCCTGGACGGCGATGAGGGCGTAGGCGTCGCGGTCGTCGCGGACCACGGCGTCGAACCCGTCGGCGCGCGCGGTCAGCGCGTCCAGCACGACCTGGGCGTTCCCGGCGTTGGCGACGACCATGTACTCCTGGTCCTGGAGCCGGTAGACGATCAGGTCGTCCAGGATGCCGCCGTCGGCCTGACAGATCATGGTGTAGCGGGCGCGGCCGACGCCGACGGAGCCGATGTTGCCGACCAGGGCGTGGTTGAGCAGGTCCACCGCCGCGGGGCCGAAGACCGTGATCTCGCCCATGTGGGAGAGGTCGAAGAGGCCGGCGCGGGTGCGGACGGCGTTGTGCTCGTCGCGCTCGCTGGCGTACCGCAGCGGCATGTCCCAGCCCGCGAAGTCGGTCATGGTCGCACCGAGGTCGCGATGCAGGGCGTCCAGGGCGGTGTGGCGTGGGGTATTGCTCATCAGTACTGGCTCCCGGGGCATGACGGGCGAGGTCGATCCTCCCCATCTGTCATCGAACCTGAGAGGTTCACCACGTCCCGTGCGTATGACGGGTCATGACTTGCACCTTGGGTGGAGCCGCCCCTGTGACCGGGGATCGACCCGCTTTTCAGATGTGCCTCGCCCGCGCGGTACGGGGCCTGAGAGATTCAAGGGAGGAACTTGCTCCTTCGGCGCCCCGGGACGACGTCCGCATCGAGGTGCGGTCACGTCTCCGGGAACTCTCCCGCGCGGATTCAAGCGGCCGGTATGGAGTTGGCGCGCACATCATTGCACGCGCCCCCGCTTCACGACAGCAGCAACTTCTTCACGACGGCGGCTACGGCGGAATGCCCTTGTGCGGCATTACCGTCTCTTTACACTCAACGGAGAAGTACTGGGGATGAGTGACGTGACCAGCATGGGGAGGCCGATCACGGTGCGCAGGAGCGGTGCTTATGCGACCACCACGGGTGCGGCGCCGCCCGGGAGCGGCGTGGTGCCGCCGCAGCCCGGTGTCCCCGTGCGCGAGAGCCTCGGGTACTTCCCGCGGCCCGTCGTGCGCGACCTCAGGGACCGGGCCCGGCGCGGCCCGCGCCGCCTGGTGTTCGCCGCGAGCGACGTCGTGGTCGTGTCCGGGCTTCCCGGCAGCGGCAAGTCCACGCTGATGCGGCGCGCGGTGGCGGGCCCGCGTGTGGACTCCCAGGACACCCGGGACCGGTGGGCGGCCCGCATGCCCCGGCTCCTGCCGTACGCCCTCTACCGCCCCCTGGTCCGGGTCGCGCACTACGCGGGCCTGCACCGGGCGCTGCGCTCCGGCGCGGGCGTCGTCGTGCACGACTGCGGTACGCAGCCGTGGGTGCGCCGGTGGCTCGGCCGCGCCGCCGCCCGGCGCGGGGCCACGCTGCACCTCCTCCTGCTCGACGTGCCCGTCGAGGTCGCCCTGGACGGGCAGCGCGAGCGCGGGCGCGGGGTCTCGCGGTACGCCTTCGCGCGCCACCGCAGGACGGTCGGCCTCCTCGTCCGCGCCGCCGAGCGGGGCGAGCTGCCGCGGGGCTGCGGCTCGGCGGTGCTCCTTGACCGGGAGGCGGCGGGGGCGCTGCGGGAGATCGGGTTCGAGGGCTGAGGGCTGAGGGGGCTGAGGGGGCGGTGCTGCGGGGGTCCCGGTTAGGGTCGGGCCCGCAGCACAGGAGCAGGGCAGAGCGCAGAGCAGGGGTCGAGGACAGATGAACTATCCGGGGGACCACCCGGGCGGCATTCCGGCACCGGGACAGGCACCGGGGCCGGGCCCGGACCAGGGGTATCCGCACGGGCATCCGTACGAGGGCTGGCCGGCCAACGAGCTGGAGGGGGTCCTGGCCGCGTCGCTCGGGGCGCCGCCGTCGGACTCGGTGGGCGCCCGCATCGTCGAGACGCTGGGCCGCGGCCGGGTCTGGGTCCCGCTCCCGTCCGGCGGTGGCCCCGACCAGGGCACGCTCGACCTGCCCACGCTGGAGATCGACGGCCAGGCGTACGTTCCCGTCTTCACGTCGGAGCAGCAGTTCCAGCAGGTCACGGGGGGCCGGATGAGCTGGACGGTGGCGCCCGCGGTGGAGTTCGCGCGCGGGCTCCAGCCGCAGCTCGGCATCGTCCTGAACCCCGAGGGCACGGTCGTCGTGCCGCTGCCGCCGCCCGCTGTGGCGGCGCTGTGCCAGGTGGGGCGCACGGAGCTGGACGGTCCGACGACCGGCGGCCGGGTCCGTCTCTTCGAGCCGGACTGGAAGGAGGACCCGGTCGACTTCCTGAGCGCCGCGTCCCGCGAGTTCCAGGCGACCGGGGTGGTCCTGACGGCCCGTCGCTGCCTGGCCAGCGTCGAGGGCGAGGACCCGTCCCTGTTCGTCGGCGTGGAACTCTCCTCCTGGGAGGGCGACGCCCGCGAGGCCCCCATGCAGGCCCTGGCCCGCGCCCTCACCGCGTTCCCCCCGGCCTGGCCGGTCAACCTGGTCCTCCTGGACGTGGCCCAGGACCCGGTCACGGACTGGCTCCGCACCCACATCCGCCCGTTCTACACATCCCACTGACCCCCTGCCCAGGGCTCTTTCCCACCTGCCCCTTGGCCTCGGGGAAGACGGACGGCACGGGGCCGGGGCTCGGGCTGAGGCGGACGGCCCTCCCCGGGCCTGCCCAACAGCCCGGCACCCTCGGCCCCGCCGGGGTCGCCCCCGCATCGGCGCTCCGCGCCTCGTCCTCAATCGCCGGACAGGCTCTCTCCCACCCACCCGCCCCCACCATGACCGCGCCCGAGCCGGTCCGCACTGCCTGCCCGAAGCACACCCAGCCCGTCCCGCCCCGGGTCCCACAGCAACGCCCCGCCCCGGCCCCGGGTCCCACAGCAACGCCCCGCCCCGGCCCCGGGTCCCACAGCAACGCCCCGCCCCCACCCCGAGCCCCACAACAATGCCCCTCCCCCGCCCCGGGTCCCACAGAAACGGGTGGGCGGGTGGGGAAGCCGCCGCGCAGCGGCGGTACAGCATCCGACGCCGAGCCGAGGCGAAACGGAACGAACGCCCGACCCGAGCCCCGATCAAGGCGCCCACGCCAGAAGTAAGCTGGTTCCATTGACTCGACCCGAGCACAGCCGTGCGGACGGGTCGAGCACGTCGGGCAAGTCGTGAAGGGGCGGTTACGGGTGAGTGCGTCGGGCACGGCCGCGGGCGACGGGGCCTCCCCTGTTGGAGCGCGCCCGCGAGCTTGGGGAAACGTCGAGCACATGCTGCGCCAGGTGGCGCCGGGCCGCTACGACGCGTACGAGGCGCTGCTCGGAGCCCTCGCCGACGACCAGGTGTGGATGCTGCTCTGGCACGGCCAGTCGGGTTCCCCCGACGCGCAGTACGGCAACATGGAGGTCGAAGGGCTCGGCTACGCCCCCTGCGTGACCTCCGCCCAGGAGCTCTCCGCCAGCGGCTGGAACCGCGGCTACGAGGTGCTCACCGGCCTGGACGCGGCCCGCGCCCTGTACCCCGACCACTACGGCCTGTGGCTGAACCCGCACGCCCCGGGCGGCGGCGTCGGCATCCCCTGGCTGGACCTGCGCCGCATCGCAGGCGGCCTCGACCTGCAGCCCGCAGGGCCCCTGCGCCTGACCGAACCGGCCATCGAACTCCCGCAGTTCTACGCCCTGTTGAGCCAGAACGCCCACCGCACCCCGACGGTCCGCTCGCTGCGCCGCGCCTGGGTGCAGCCCGCGCTCGGCGCCCCGTACCTGGCCATCGGCCTCGATGTGTACGACACCTCGCCGGGCGCGGTGGACACGGTCCGCGCGATGATGCAGCAGTCCATCGGCGCCGTCCCCGAGGGCCTGCCGGTCTCCACGGTGGCGATGGCCGACCCGCACGACCCGGTGGCGATGTGGCTGCGCGCCAACGCCCGCCCGTTCTACGACCGCGACGCACAGGCGGCCCCGGCCCCCGCCGCGGGCGGATACGGCTATCCCGCCCCGTACTGAACAAAACGGCACAAACCCCTCCGCACTGATCCGGACAGCGTCCGGATTTCGCCGGTCGGTAGCTTGCTGATCAGCACCGACGTGCGTGATGTCCCCTAAAGGTGCCCGAGCGACGGTATGGACTCCTGTGGCGCCTTGACCCCGAAGTGCCCTGCGTTCGCCCGGCGTTCAGTCTCGTCCGGATAACGGAACACCTCGATCAGCATCACGGTTGCGCATCCATTCCCCGACAAGTCTGGTAACAGATCACGACCCCGTTGAAGACTCCCGCTCCAAGGGGCCTTCGCCCCTGTGTACGACGGACGATCACGTCGCTACAGCGGCAAGTGCGGGCCGGTCACCGCCGGTTGAGAGGGGTCCCTGCCACGATGACGGCGCCATTGCATGACACACCTGCGGACGCGAAACCCACCGAGGACGTCGCTCCCGCAGCTGGTGCGGGGGTGAAGAAGGTCGAGGGACGGTCGCTCAAGCAGATCGCCTGGAACCGACTCAAGCGGGACAAGGTCGCCCTGGCCGGCGGAATCACCGTGCTCGTACTGGTCCTGGTCGCGGTCTTCGCGCCCCTGATCGTCAGCCTCCTCGGCCACCCGCCGAACGACTTCCACCAGGACAAGCTGGACCCGCTGACCAACCTGCCCACGGGCTCACTGGGCGGCGTGAGCAGCGACTTCCTGTTCGGCGTCGAGCCCAACAAGGGCCGCGACGTGTTCAGCCGGATCGTCTACGGCGCGCGGATCTCGCTGCTCGTGGCCTTCCTCGCCGCCGTGGTCGCGGTGGTGCTCGGCACGCTCTTCGGCATCATCGCCGGCTACTTCGGCGGCTGGGTCGACGCGCTGATCAGCCGGGTGATGGACGTGCTGCTGTCCTTCCCGCAGCTGCTCTTCATCATCTCCCTGGTCTCCGTGCTCCCGGACGATCTGCTCGGCCTGCAGGGCACGAGCGTGCGCGTGGCGATCCTGATCCTGGTGATCGGCTTCTTCGGCTGGCCCTACGTCGGCCGCATCGTCCGCGGCCAGACGCTCTCGCTGCGCGAACGCGAGTACGTCGAGGCGGCCCGCAGCCTCGGCGGCGGCCGCCGCCACATCCTGTTCAAGGAGCTGCTGCCCAACCTGGTCGCCCCCATCACCGTCTACGCGACGCTGATGATCCCGACCAACATCCTGACCGAGGCCGCCCTCAGCTTCCTCGGCGCCGGCGTCAAGCCGCCGACAGCCTCCTGGGGCGGCATGCTCCGCGACGCCCTGGAGACGTACGAGCACGATCCGATGTTCATGGTCTTCCCCGGCGTGACGATCTTCATCACGGTGCTCGCCTTCAACCTCTTCGGGGACGGTCTGCGCGATGCGCTCGACCCCAAGGGAACCCGCTAGCAGTCCCCAACTGACTTGCCCCTGCCGCAGTCAGGTGGCTCTTTCCATGGTTCTCAGGCAGCTCATGGCCAGGGACCGCGAATCTCGGAGGTTTGCGACAAAATGCCAACAGTTTCCTCGAAGCGACGGCTCACCGCTGGTGCGGCCCTCGTCGTCGCGGCGCTGGTGACCACCACCGCGTGCGGTGGCGGCGACGGCGACGGCGAAGGCAAAGGCAAGGGCGCCGGGTACAACGCCGCCCTGAACAAGGTCGCCAACCCGTCCAAGAAGGCCGGCGGCACCCTGCGCATGGTCGGCAAGCAGGACCTCGACTCGGCCGACCCGCAGCGCGCCTACTACGGCATGTCCTGGGACTTCATGCGCTTCTACACCCGGCAGCTGGTGTCGTACGACACCAAGCCGGGCAAGGCGGGCACCAAGCTGGTCCCGGACCTCGCCGAGGCCAACGGCAAGATCTCGGACGGCGGCAAGACCTACACGTACACGCTGCGCGACGGCGTCACCTGGGAGGACGGCTCGCCGCTGACCTCCAAGGACGTCAAGTACGGCATCGAGCGCATCTGGGCGACGGACACCATCACCGGTGGCCCGCAGTACCTGATGAAGGCGCTCGACCCCAAGGGCGAGTACAAGGGCCCCTACAAGGACTCGTCCAAGGACAAGCTCGGTCTGAAGGCGATCGAGACGCCCGACGACAAGACCATCGTCTTCAAGCTGCCGAAGCCCAACGGTGACTTCGAGCAGTTCCTGGCCATGCCGTCCGGCTCGCCGGTGAAGGCGGCCAAGGACACCAAGGCCAAGTACACCCAGCGGCCGTTCTCCTCCGGCCCGTACAAGTTCTCGCAGTACAAGCCGGGCAAGAAGATCATCCTGGTCCGCAACGACAAGTGGAAGAAGGACTCGGACCCGATCCGCGCCGCGCTTCCCGACAAGGTCGACGTGACGATCTCCGCCAACCTGGAGGAGAACGACAAGCGCCTGATGGCCGGCGACTACGACGTCGACCTCAACGGCACCGGCATGACCCAGTCCGGCCGCGTCACCGCGATCCAGAAGCACCGCAGCAGCATCGACAACATGCACACGTCCTTCGTGCGCTACGTCGCGCTGATCCACACCGCGAAGCCGTTCGACAACGTGCACTGCCGCAAGGCCGTCTTCTACGGCACCGACTTCGCGGCGCTGCAGCAGACCCGCGGCGGCAAGCTCGCGGCCGGTGACATCGCCAACAGCACCTTCCCGAAGGCGATCCCGGGCTACAGCGACTACGACCCGTACGGCGTCCTGGAGCGCAAGGGCAAGCCCGACGCGGCCAAGGCCAAGGACGAGCTGAAGAAGTGCAACAAGCCGGACGGATTCAGCGCCAAGATCACCGCCCGTAACAACAACCCGGGTGAGGAGGACACCGCCGAGGCGCTGCAGGCCCAGCTGAAGAAGGTCGGCATCAACCTCTCCGTCGAGACCCTGGACGGCGCGGACTCCTCCAGCATCACCGGTTCGCCGTCCGTGGTGAAGAAGCGCGGCTACAGCATGCAGATGAGCGGCTGGGGCCCGGACTTCCCCTCCGGCCAGGGCTACGCGCAGCCGCTGTTCGACAGCCGCTTCCTCGCCGAGACCGGTAACTACAACGAGTCCCAGATCAAGGACAAGAAGATCGACGGGCTCTTCGACAAGGCGATCGCCGAGACCGACCCGGTCAAGGCCGGCGAGACCTACAAGGCCCTGGACAAGCGGATCCTCGACCAGGCCGACTGGATGCCCTTCCTGTACGAGAAGAACATCACCTGGCGCGGTCCGCGACTGACGAACGCGTACATGTCCGACGCGTTCAACGGTCGGTACGACTACGTCTCGCTCGGCGTCAACGACAAGAAGTAACACCGCGAGTGTGCCGCCGCGGCGGGAGAACTCCCGCCGCGGCGACCGCTCTTGACCGACCGCCACGCCACCGCCGCATCCCGCCAGTCCGAAGGGCAGGTGATGGCCCCGGGCGGTGACCGGAGCCCCTCACGAGGGGGCCCTGGGCACCGCCGGGCCGCGCACAGTGCTTGCTTATCTCATCCGGCGCCTGATCGCCGTCATCATCATGGTGCTGGTCGTACTGCTCGCGACCTTCACCGTCTTCTACATGCTGCCCAAGTGGGCGGGACAGGACATCGCCGTCCTCTTCGCCGGCAAGCAGGCCGGAGCCGAGCAGCTCGAGGGCATCCGGACCAAACTCGGCCTCAACGACCCGCTGCTCGTGCAGTTCTGGGACTTCGTCAAGGGCATCCCGATGGGGCGCGACTACGCCAACGGCAGTGACGTCACCCACTGCCCGGCGCCCTGCTTCGGCTACTCCTTCCGCACCGAGGCCCCCGTCTGGGAGACCCTCAAGGACGCCCTGCCCGTCACCGGCGCGCTCGCCGCCGGTGCCTGTGTGCTGTGGCTCGGCGCCGGTGTCCTCACCGGTGTGATCTCCGCGCTCAAGCGCGGCACCATCTGGGACCGCGCCGCGATGACCACCGCCCTCGGCGGCGTCTCGCTCCCCGTCTTCTTCACCGGCATGATCGCGATGGGCGTCTTCGTCCACAACCTGGGCTGGGTGAAGATCGCCGACAGCCTCAGTACGGACGACTCCATCGACGTCTGGTTCCAGACGCTGATCCTGCCCTGGGTCGTGCTCGCCTTCCTGAACGCCGCGATGTACGCCCGCCTCACCCGCGCCACCATGCTGGAGGTGCTGGGCGAGGACTACATCCGCACCGCGCGCGCCAAGGGCCTCGGCGAGGCCGTCGTCATCCGCAGACACGCGCTGCGCTCCGCCATGACACCGATCCTCACCGTCTTCGGACTCGACCTCGGCGTGCTCATGGGCGGCGCCGTGCTCACCGAGTCCACCTTCAACCTCCCGGGCCTCGGCCTGGAAGCGGTCAGGGCCATCAGCAGCAAGGACCTGCCCGTGATCCTCGGCGTCACCCTGTGTGCGGCCCTCGCGATCGCCATCGCCAACCTCGTCGTGGACCTTCTGTACGCCGTCATCGACCCGCGAGTGAGGCTGGGATGACCGAACTGTCCAAGAGCGGAGCGGCGCCCGAGGGCGGCGCGGAAGCCACCGTGTCGAAGACCGGCACGGCCGTCGGCGAGGTCGTCGCCGGCTCGCCCGCTCCCACCGCCTTCCTCGAGGTGCGCGACCTCAAGGTGCACTTCCCGACCGACGACGGCCTGGTCAAGTCCGTCGACGGCCTCAGCTTCAGCCTGGAGAAGGGCCGCACCCTCGGCATCGTCGGCGAGTCCGGGTCCGGCAAGTCCGTCACCTCGCTCGGCATCCTCGGCCTGCACACCGCCGGGCAGTACGGTCGCCGCAAGGCGCAGCTGTCCGGTGAGATCTGGCTGAACGGCACCGAGCTGCTCAGCTCCCCGGCGGACGAGGTGCGCAAGCTCCGCGGCCGCGAGATGGCGATGATCTTCCAGGACCCGCTGTCGGCGCTGCACCCGTACTACTCGATCGGCAAGCAGATCATCGAGGCGTACCGGGTCCACAACGACGTCGACAAGAAGGCGGCCCGCAAGCACGCCATCGACATGCTCGACCGGGTCGGCATCCCGCAGCCCGACAAGCGCGTGGACTCCTACCCGCACGAGTTCTCCGGCGGCATGCGTCAGCGCGCGATGATCGCCATGGCGCTCGTCAACAACCCCGAGCTGCTCATCGCCGACGAGCCGACGACGGCCCTCGACGTGACGGTGCAGGCGCAGATCCTGGACCTGATCCGGGACCTGCAGAAGGAGTTCGGCTCCGCGGTCATCATGATCACCCATGACCTCGGCGTGGTGGCGGAGATGGCCGACGAGCTGCTCGTGATGTACGGCGGCCGCTGCGTCGAGCGCGGCTCCGCGCAGCAGGTCTTCTACGAGCCCCAGCACCCCTACACCTGGGGTCTGCTCGGCTCGATGCCGCGCATCGACCGCGAGGAGACCGAGCGCCTCGTCCCGGTCAAGGGCTCCCCGCCCAGCCTCATCAACCTGCCGAGCGGCTGCGCCTTCAACCCGCGCTGCCCGTACGCGGACGTGCCCAAGGACCAGATCACGCGCAGCGAGCGCCCCGAGCTGAGCTTGGTCGGCTCCGGGCACTACTCGGCCTGCCACATGTCGCGCGAGGAGCGCACCAAGATCTGGACCGAAGAGATTGCGCCGAAGCTGTGAAGGACCAGGACATGACCATCCCCGCGCAGGCGAAACCCGCCCCGGCCTCCGAGGGGGACGTGCTCCTCAAGGTCGATGGCCTGGTGAAGCACTTCCCCATCAAGAAGGGGCTTCTGCAGCGCCAGGTCGCGGCCGTCCAGGCCGTCGACGGGATCAGCTTCGACGTGCGCTCCGGTGAGACCCTCGGCGTCGTCGGCGAGTCCGGCTGCGGCAAGTCGACCATGGGCCGGCTCATCACCCGGCTGCTCGAACCGACCGGCGGGCGGGTGGAGTTCGAGGGCACGGACATCACGCACCTGGGCACGGCGAAGATGCGGCCGCTGCGCCGCGACGTCCAGATGATCTTCCAGGACCCGTACTCGTCGCTGAACCCCCGGCACACCATCGGCACGATCGTCGGCGCGCCCTTCAAGCTCCAGGGCGTGAACCCCGAGGGCGGCATCAAGAAGACCGTCCAGGGCATGCTGGAGCGGGTCGGCCTCAGCCCCGAGCACTACAACCGCTACCCGCACGAGTTCTCCGGCGGTCAGCGCCAGCGCATCGGCATCGCCCGTGCGCTCGCCCTGCAGCCGAAGCTGGTCGTGGCGGACGAGCCGGTGTCGGCCCTGGACGTGTCCATCCAGGCCCAGGTGGTCAACCTCCTGGACGACCTCCAGGACGAGCTCGGGCTCACCTACGTGATCATCGCGCACGACCTGTCGGTCATCCGGCACGTGTCCGACCGCATCGCGGTCATGTACCTCGGCAAGATCGTCGAACTCGCGGACCGCAAGGACTTGTACACCAAGCCCATGCACCCGTACACGAAGGCGCTCCTGTCCGCGGTGCCGGTGCCCGACCCCAAGCGGCGCGGCGTCAAGAGCGAGCGCATCCTGCTGCGCGGCGACGTGCCCTCGCCGATCGACCCGCCGAAGGGGTGCCGCTTCCACACGCGGTGCTGGAAGGCGACGGAGATCTGCGCCGTCAAGGAGCCGCCGTTCGTGGCCCTGGAGACGGCGCACCAGGTGGCGTGCCACCACCCGGAGAACGCGCCGGACCAGGCGCCGGAGGACACGAAGCTGCTCTCCGTGGCCCGAGAGGCCATTGATGTGGTGTCGGTCACCACCGCGGCAGATGTCGCTGACGCTCAGGTTGAGGACGAGGCCGCCGCCTCGGCGGAGGAGTCCGCTGCCGCGGAGGCCGCGGAGGCGCCTGAGGCCAAGGCGACCGACGTGACCAAGGACTGAGTGCACGCCGATCGGCCTGCGGCCTCGTCCTCAAACGCCGGACGGGCTTTGTCTGCCCTCCCGTCCGCTCGCCCCTGAAATGGGGCGGGCGGACGGGTGAAAGCCCGTCCGGCGTTTGAGGACGAGCCTGGCGGAGCCGGCGATTCGGGGTCCCCCTCCCGGCGAGGGACAATGCGGCGTGCTTCAGGAATTGTTCAGCCCGGGGGTCCAGCACGCACTGGACATCGTCGGCATCTTCGTCTTCGCGATCTCCGGCGCCCTCCTCGCCGTGCGCAAGAACTTCGACGTCTTCGGCATCGCCGTGCTCGCCGAGGTCACGGCCCTGGGCGGCGGCCTCTTCCGCGACCTGGTGATCGGCGCGGTGCCCCCGGCCGCCTTCACGGATCTCGGCTACTTCCTCACCCCGCTGCTCGCCGCGCTCCTGGTGTTCTTCCTGCACCCGCAGGTCGAGCGCACCCAGTTCGCGGTGAACGTCTTCGACGCGGCGGGCCTCGGCCTGTTCTGCGTGACGGGCACCACGAAGGCGTACGACTACGGGCTCGGCCTGACCGCTTCGGCGACCCTGGGCCTGGCCACGGCGGTGGGCGGCGGTGTGCTGCGGGACATCATCGCCAACGAGGTGCCGTCCCTGGTGCGCTGGGACCGTGACCTGTACGCGGTTCCCGCCATCGTGGGGGCCACCATCGTCGCCCTGTCCATCCGCTTCGAGATGCTGAACGGTTTCACCACGGCGCTGGCCATCGTCACGGCGTTCGTCCTGCGGCTGCTCGCGATGCATTACCACTGGCGGGCGCCGCGCGCCTGGAACCGCCGCTCCTCGGCGTCCGAGGAGCCGGAGCATAAAGCTACCGCTTAGTAGTTTTCTGTTGTACGTTGCCGGTATGGCTGACACAGCAGCGGCGCCCACGACGCGCGCCACGGTCGGGGACAGCGAGTTCGACCGCGACACCGCGGTCACCCAGCGGGAGCCCGGCGTCTACGACATCGACCTCTCCGCGGGCTGGACCATCGTCAGCGCCGTCAACGGCGGCTATCTCCTCGCCGTCGTCGGCCGCGCCCTCGCGCACGCGCTGCCGCACTCCGACCCGTTCACGATCTCCGCGCACTATCTGACGGCGTCCGACCCGGGCCCCGCGGTGATCCGCACCGAGACCGTCCGCACCGGCCGCGGCCTGTCGACCGGGCAGGCCTCCCTGGTGCAGTTCGAGGCCGACGGCACCGAGGTCGAGCGGCTGCGCGTGCTCGCCTCGTACGGGGACCTGGACGCCCTGCCCGACGACGTGCGCACGACGGCCAAGCCCCCAGAACTGCCCCCGGTCGACCAGTGCTTCGGCGCCGACGACGCCCCGCCCGAGCAGCGCGCGGTCCCGGGGTCGTCCGCGATCGCCGACCGTCTGTGGCTGAAGCTGGACCCGGCCACCCTCGGCTGGGCGCTCGGCCAGCCGTCCGGCAAGGGCGAGATGCGGGCCTGGTTCGGGCTCGCCGACGGGCGCGACGCGGACCCGCTGTCGCTCCTCCTCGCCGTGGACGCGCTGCCGCCGACGGCGTTCGAGATGGGCCTCTCCGGCTGGGTGCCCACCATCGAGCTCACCGTCCACGTGCGGGCCAGGCCCGCGCCGGGACCCCTGCGCGTCGCCATCACCACCCGCAACCTCGCCGGCGGCTTCCTGGAGGAGGACGCCGAGGTCTGGGACTCCGCCGACCGCCTGGTGGCCCAGTCCCGCCAGCTGGCCCGCGCCCGCCTGCGCTGACCGCTCCACGCACTCCGCCCGGGCCGACTCCAGCGGCCCGGGCGGGGTGCGTCCGGGCCGGGCGGCCTCCCCGGCACACGGGACCGGCCGGGCCCTTCCCGCCGCGTCGGCCGGACCCCGCTCACCCGGTCAGACACACCCCCGCGTACGACACCCCGCCGACCACCACCCACGCGCACAGCCCCACGAGCCCCACCCGGCCCCCGGTGCGTACCAGCGTCCGCAGGTCCACCGCGCTGCCGAGGCCGAACAGGGCGGCGGCGAGGAGCAGTTCCTGGGCCGTCCCGGCCACGTCGAGGGCCGTGTCCGGGAGCCACCCGGTGCTGCGCAGGCCGACCATCGCCACGAAGCCCGCGACGAACAGCGGCACCAGCGGCGGGCGCCGCTCACCGGGGCCCGCGGCTCCGTCAGCCGCGGCCGCGCGCCGGGCTCGTACCGCGATCGCCACGCCCGCGACCAGCGGCGCGAGCAGCGCCACCCGCATCAGCTTGACGAGCACGCCCTCGCCGAGCGCGGAGCCCCCCGCGGTCTGCGCGGTGGCGACGACCTGGCCCACGTCGTGCACGCTCGCCCCGACCCAGCGGCCGAACTCCGCGTCCGTGAGCCCGAGCGGCCCCTGGAGCAGCGGGAGCACGGCGATCGCGAGCGTCCCGCAGAGCGTCACCACCGCCACCGAGGCGGCCGTGTCGCGCTCCTCGCTGCGGGAGACGTCGCTGACCGCGCCGATCGCCGACGCCCCGCAGATCGAGTACCCGGTGGCGATGAGGAGCGGCTGGTCCCCGGGCAGGCCCAGCTTCCGGCCGAGCCACCAGGTGCCGAAGAACGTCGCCGCGACCACCACGAGCACCATCGCGACGGTCGCCCAGCCCACCCCGAGCACATCGCGCAGGCTGAGCTTCAGGCCGAGCAGCACCACACCGACCCGCATCAGGCGCTTCGCGGCGAAGGTGAGGCCGGGCTTGGCCCAGCCGCGCACGCACACCCGGGAGCCCGGCACCTGCGCGGCGGCGAGGCCGAGGACGATGGCGACCGTCAGCATCGGCACGTCCGGCACGAGCCGGTGCGTCAGCCAGGCGGCGGCGACCCCCGTCCCCGCGAGCGCGAGGCCCGGCCAGGGGCCCGTGCCGGGGGCGGCGGGGCGCGGCGCCGGCGCCGTCCGCGGCGGGCGCTGTCCGAGCAGGGCCATCAGCGGTCGGCCGGGAGGTCGTACACCCGTCGCACGCTGCTGCCGAGCCGCCCGATGTCGGCGCCGTAGACGTGCAGGGAGATCGCGCGTCCGGCGCCCGCGTTCCACACCCGGTGGATGTCTCCGGGCGGCGCGAAGCCGCACACCGCGCCCTGCGGATTCACCACGTCCTCCGTGGCGACGAGGTGCGCGGGAACGCCGTCCTCGGCGGGCACAAGCCGGTAGCGCCGCTCGTGCTCCTCGCCCTCGTGCACGCCGGTCACGCACCACGACACGTGGTCGTGCACGGACGTGCGCTGACCGGGCAGCCACACCAGGCCGACGACGGAGAAGCTGCCGTCGCTCTCGGCATGCAGGAGGTGCTGGCGGTAGCGGTCCTGGTCGCCCTCGCACTGCTCGGCGGTGAGCAGGTCGGCGGTGCCCAGGTGCGGTGCGAGGCGCTCGCCCACCAGGTACGCGGTCAGGTCCGGGGGCAGGCCGCGGCCGACGGCCTCGCGTATCTCGGCGACGAGCGCGTCCAGGCGGGGCGTCGTACAGGGGCGGGCGGGCGCGGTGCGGGTGTGCGCGGTGGGGGTGGTCATACCGGCAGCGTCGGGCCGCCCCATCCATCACGTCCAACGACAGTCTCTTGGCTCTCCCTCAAAAAATGCTTATGGGTTGGCCGTTCAAGTGCCGTGGGGGAGCGGTCGGTCGCGCCGCCCTCAGCAGCCGACGCGGTTCGCCGCGACCGCCCGCAGCTCGTCGAGCACGAGGGCCGTGGCCGGAATGCGCAGGTGCTCCCGCAGGACGTACGCGGACACCTGCCGCCGGGACGCCGGGTCGAGGGGGCGTCCCGTGACCGAGCGGTGGCACAGGAAGTTCAGGACGAGGCCCGGCATCATCGCGATGCCGAGGCCCTCGGAGACGAGGCTCTGGATGACGAGGTTGTCGTCGGTGGTGAAGGCGATGTCCGGGGCGAAGCCCTGCTCGGCGCACTCGTGCAGGAAGTTGGCCCGGCAGCGCAGGCAGCCCGCGATCCAGCGCTCCTCCGACAGGTCCGCGAGCCGCACCGAGCGACGCCGCGCCATCGGGTGCCTGGTCGGCATCAGGACCGTCAACTGGTCCTCCATCAGCGGTACTTCCACGACCTCGTCCGGCACCTCTTCGAGCAGGCCGGGATAGGTGAAGGCGAGGGTGACGTCGGCGTCGCCGTGCACCAGGCGCTGCAGGGACTCCGGCGGCTCGTACTCCTGGAGTTCGACGCGGATGCCGCGGTGGTTGCGGGCCAGGCGGGCCAGCGCCTCCGGTATCAGCGTGGCCGTGGCGCTCGGGAACGCGCAGAGTCTGACCCGGCCGGTGCGCAGCCGTGTGATCGCGTTCATCTGCTGCTGGGCCGCGTCGATGTTGCCGAGGATCACCCCGGCGTGCCGGGACAGCGCCTCACCCGCCTCCGTCAGCCGCATCCGGCGGCCGACGCGCGTGAACAGGACCGTACCCACGGACCGTTCGAGCGCCTTCATCTGCTGGGTGATCGCCGGCTGCGTATAGCCGAGCGAGCGGGCCGCGGCGGAGTACGAACCGGTGCGGACCACTTCGTGGAAGGACCTGATGTGCCGGGAGTCGAACACAGTCGAATCATAAGCAAAATTTGGGAACAGCTGACGGGCCTTTTCCGTCGCTTCTGGATCCGTCGGGCGTCGCCCGCTCCGGGGCGCCCGGCCGTCCGGCGTCGTGGGCGTGCGCGATCCTTGACCGCGTGAAGTCCGACCGGCTGCTCTCGATCCTGCTGCTGCTCCAGACCCGTGGCACGGTGCCCGCGCCCGAACTCGCCGAGCGCCTGGAGGTGTCCGTCCGCACCATCTACCGCGACGTCGACGCGCTGTCCGCGGCGGGCGTCCCGGTCTACGCGGAGCGCGGGCGGCACGGCGGCATCACACTGCTGCCCGGTTACCGCACCGACGTCACGGGCCTGACCGCCGACGAGTCGCGCGCTCTCTTCGTCCTCGCCGCGCAGGGCGCCCACGCCGCGCTAGGCTTGGACGCGGCCATCGGCTCGGCGCTGCGCAAGGTGATGGCGGCGCTGCCCGCACCGCACCGGCCCGCCGCCGAGCTGACCAGCCGCCGGATCCTCGTCGACGCCTCGCGCTGGACGCGCGGCCCAGGCTCCGGCCTGCCCCTGGACCATCTGGGCACGCTCCAGGACGCGGTCTTCGCCGACCGGCGGGTGCGCGTCAGCTATGTGCACAGCCGGTCCGAGGGCGTGCGGGACTACACCCTGGATCCTTACGGGCTCGTGTCCAAGGCGGGCGTCTGGTACCTCGTGGCCGACCGGGACGGCGAGCCGAGGCTCTTCCGCGCGGACCGGGTGCGCTCGGCGAGCCTGACGGAGGAGGCGGTGCGGCGCCGGCCCGGTGTCGAACTCGCCGACGTGTGGGAGCGGTTGAAGCAGTGGGTGGAGCGGCGCACCGGCGGCATCGAGGTCACCGCGCGGGTGCGCCGCGACCGCTACGGGCGCTTTCTGCGGCTGCACGGGGGCGTGGTCACGGAGGTGGTGGCGGAGGACAGGGGCGCGGAGGACGGGCGCGCGGAGGGTGTCGAAGGGGGTGGCCCGAGGGCCGGCGAGGGCACGGGGGAGTGGGTGACCGTGCGCCTCGTCGTCGAGGAGGAGCGCGCGGCGCGCGCCCTGCTCGCCTTCTCCGACGCCGTCGAGGTCCTTGCGCCGCCGGAGATCCGCGAAGAGCTGGCGCGGGCCGCCGCGGCTGTCAGCGCACTGTACGAGGGCCCGCATTGAGGAAACGCGCGAGCTCCCCCGTGAGTTCCGCCGGCGCGTCCTCCTGTACGAGATGTCCCGCGCCCTCGATCAGACGCAGCTCGGCGCCGGGGATCAGACCGGCGAGTTCGTGGCCGCGCGCCACCGGGATCCAGGTGTCCTCGGTGCCCCAGCAGACCAGGACGGGCAGCGCCAACTCGCCGTACCTGCCCTGGATCTCGTCCGTGAACCGCTGGTCGTTCTGCTCGATCTGACGGTAGAACGCGGGCCTGCCCGCCTCCGTGCACCAGGGCGCGACGAGCCGGTCGAGCACGGCCGGGTGCAGCCCGCGGTGGCTCGCCGAGCCGACGTACTCCCGCACCAGCGCCTCGTGCAGCGCGGGCGGCAGCTGGGCGAACACGTCCGCGTGTGCGCCGAGCAGCCGGTACGTGGGCGAGCCCCACGGCGCGAGCGCCACCGGGTCGACGACGGCGAGCCGGGCGTAGCGCGCGCCGTGCAGCAGATGCGCCCGCAGGGCCACGCAGCCGCCGAAGTCGTGGGCGAGGACGGCCGGGGGCCGCTGCCCGTCCAGGCCCCAGTGGGCGAGCAGTTCGGTGAACACGCGGGCCTGCGCGGCGAGCGAGACGTCCTGCCCGGCCCGCATCTCGGACGCCCCGTACCCGGGCAGGTCCCAGACGTACACCCGGTGGTCGCGCGCGAGCGCCCTGGCGACGCCCCGCCAGACGTACGACGAGAACGGGGTGCCGTGGACCAGGACCACGGGGTCCGCGTCGGCCGGGCCGATGCCGGCCCAGCGGACGGCGCCCGAGGAGGAGGCGAAGCTCTGGTCGAGGGGCCAGTCGGCATGCGTGGTTGTCATGACCGGGAAGGCTAGTTGCCCCTTACGGCTGCGTCGAGTACCGGCCAGACTTGTCCGCCGTCACCCGTTGTTCTCGTCCACCGTCGCGTCCAGCCAGTGCCGCCGCCCCAGAGTGAGCAGGCGCAGTTGTCTGCGGGCACGGTCGGCCACGGGTTCCTCGTCGTCGGTCCCCAGGAGCGCGGACGCGGTCATCACCATGTGGTCCACGTACATCCGGGCGAGCATGAGCAGGTCCGCCTCGCTCCAGCCCGCCGCCTCCGGCTCCTTGGCGAACTGCGCCGCCACCTCCTCGGCGAACAGCGCGAGTTGGCCGCCGATGGCCTCGCGCACCGCCTTCACTCCGCCGTGCTGCTCGCGCGCGATGAAGCGGGCGTGGGCGGGGTGCGTCCGGACGTACGCGACGATCAAGTCCACGGCGGCCGTGATGCGCTCCTCGCCGTCACCGGTCGCCGCGAGGGTGGCGACCAGGGTGGTGTGCAGGCTGCCCAGGGCCTCCTCGACCAGGGCCACGCCCAGGTCGGCCGTGTCGCGGAAGTGCCGGTAGAAGGCGGTCGGGGCCACGCCGACGGCGCGGGTCACCTCGCGCAGGCCGAGGCTGGACAGGCTCTGCTCCGCGAGGAGGTGCAGCGCCGCGTCGAGCAGGGCCTGCCGGGTCTTCTGCTTCTGCGCCTGGCGGGCGCCCGGGGCCGGGCCGTCGAGGGTGTGACTCATGCCATGCAGTTAACAACTGTTCTCCGAGTTTTGAAAGCCGCGGGAAGAGTAGACTCTCCAGTCAGTGAACAGTTGTAACCACAAGCGTTCACCGAAGGTTCGACGGCTGTCCGTACAGGAAGGGGTCCTTCTCATGCTGTTCCTCGTCGCCGCACTCCTGCTCCTCGGCGTCGCCATGGGCACCGTGGCGCACGCCCCGCTGCCCGTCTCCCTCGTCATGGCCGTCGTCATCGGCGTCTGGCTGCTGGTGTTCGCGCTGCGCGAGCGCCGCGCGGGCCACCGCTGACCGCCGTACGGCCGCCCGACTCCGTACGAACTCCGACCACCCCGAGGAGTCGCACCATGGAACTCGCCGCACAGGCGCCGACCGAGAGCGGGCCGCAGGCGACGGACAGCAGGGAGCGAGACCGGCCCGTCGGCCGTCGCGACACCGACGGCATGGCCGTGGCCTCCTTCGTCCTCGGCCTGCTCGGGCTGCTCGTCCTGAACATCGTGCTCGGCCCCGTCGCCATCGTCCTCGCGTCCCTCGCGCTGTGGCGCGGCACCGCACGGCGCGGCCGCGCGCTGCTCGGACTCGGGCTCGGCGTGGCCGATCTCGTCGTCCTCGCCACGCTGATGTCCCTGAACAACTCGGTGTCCTGGAGCTTCGCGGGCTGACCGGCGCAGACGCGCCACCGCGGGGTCGGGCTCCTCGGCCGCGGCTCGTAGAATCGTGCCCACCATGGCCTACCTCGACCACGCCGCGACCACCCCGATGCTCCCGGAAGCGATCTCGGCGATGACCGCCCAGCTCGCCGTCACCGGCAACGCCTCCTCGCTGCACGCGGCGGGCCGCCGGGCCCGCCGCACCGTCGAGGAGGCCCGTGAGGCGCTGGCCGAGTCGCTCGGCGCGCGCCCCAGCGAGGTCGTCCTCACCTCGGGCGGCACCGAGGCGGACAACCTCGCCGTGAAGGGCCTGTACTGGGCGCGGCGCTCCGGCGCGGACGGCGGGCAGGACCGCACCCGGGTCCTCGCGAGCCCCGTCGAGCACCACGCCGTCCTCGACGCCGTCGACTGGCTCGGCGAGCACGAGGGCGCCACCGTCGAGTACCTCCCCGTCGACGCGCACGGCCGCGTGCACCCCGACGCGCTCCGCGAGGCCATCGCCCGCAACCCCGAGGACGTCGCCCTCGCCACCGTCATGTGGGCCAACAACGAGATCGGCACCCTCCAGCCGGTACGCGAACTGGCCGACGTCTGCGCCGAGTTCGACGTGCCGCTGCACGCCGACGCCGTACAGGCCTTCGGGCAGGTGCCCGTCGACTTCGGCGCCTCCGGGCTCGCCGCGATGACCGTCTCCGGGCACAAGGTCGGCGGCCCCTACGGCATCGGCGCGCTGCTGCTCGGCCGCGCCCACAGCCCCGTGCCCGTGCTGCACGGCGGCGGCCAGGAGCGGCATGTGCGCTCCGGCACCCTGGACGTGCCCGCCGTCGCCGCGTTCGCCGTGGCCGGGCGGCTCGCCGCCGAGCGCCGCGAGTGGTTCGCCCGGGAGATCGGCGCGCTCCGCGACGAGCTGGTCGCGGCCGTGCGCGCCGCCGTCCCCGACGCCGTCCTCGGCGGCGACCCGGACCCCGCGGGGCGGCTCCCCGCCAACGCCCACTTCACCTTCCCCGGCTGCGAGGGCGACTCGCTCCTGCTGCTCCTGGACGCCCAGGGCATCGAGTGCTCCACCGGCTCGGCCTGCACCGCGGGCGTCGCCCAGCCCAGCCACGTCCTCCTCGCCACCGGCACCGACCCGGACCTCGCCCGCGGCACCCTCCGCTTCTCCCTCGGCCACACGTCGACGAAGGAGGACGTGGAGGCGGTGGCGGCGGCGATCGGCCCGGCCGTGGAGAGGGCACGGACGGCGGGCCTGAGCTAGCGCGTCCGCTGCGGCGCTCTGAGCCCCGCGGGCAGTCTGTCCGGCGGGGGGAAATCAGCCCCTCCGGCGTTTGAGGAGCGGGGTCTGGGGCGGAGCCCCAGTTACGGGAAGGGGCGGGGTTGGGGAGCTCCCAGCCGGGCCCCGCACCGCGGACCAGCTAGGCAGGCGTCCCGGTCCGCGCAGGCCGACTGGGCCGATCCCGTTCCCGCCGCACAAGCCGCAGATACCGCTCCCAGTCCCAGTGCGGCCCCGGATCCGTGTGATCCGTCCCCTCCACCTCCACATGCCCGATGATGTGCTCCCGGTCCACCGGAATGTCGTACCGCCCGCAGATCCCCGCCGTGAGTCGCGCCGACGCCTCGTACATCGCGTCCGTGAACGACTCCTTCTTGTCCACGAACCCTTCGTGCTCGATCCCCACACTGCGCTCGTTCATGCTCCTGCTGCCCGCGTGGAACGCCACGTCGAGCTCACGGATCATCTGGGCGATGTGGCCGTCCTTACGGACCACGTAGTGCGCGGCGGCGCCGTGGCCGGGGTCCTTGAAGACCTTCAGGGCGGTGCGGTAGCCGCCCTGCACGACGTGGATGACGACGCGGTCGATCTCGTAGTCGTCGGGGCGGTCGGCCCGCCGCCAGTTCGCGGAGGACGCCGCTATCCACTGCGCGCCCCGTGCGTCGACCGCGCCCTCCTCGCGCCCCTTCTCCACCCCGGGAATCCGCCACCACAGGCGCCCCAGCTCGTCGCGGGCGACCACGGCGGCGACCGTGCCCACGGCGACCGTGCCGCCGAGCAGCAGGGCCCGCCGACTGATCGCGCGCTCTGGCGGCTCGGCCTTCCCGCCGTCCTCGGTGCTCTCCGTCTTCTCGTCCCCCATGTGATCCTCAACGCATACTCAGGGGCGCCGGGTTCCCGCGGACCCGTACCCTGTTAGGGCTATGACTTCGCAGATCCCGTCGGCACCGCCGCGCACCAGCCGCCCGCTCCGTGTCCTCGCCGCCATGTCCGGCGGGGTGGACTCCGCCGTCGCAGCCGCCCGTGCCGCCGAAGCCGGGCACGACGTGACCGGCGTGCATCTGGCGCTCTCGGCGAACCCGCAGTCGTTCCGCACGGGCGCGCGCGGCTGCTGCACCATCGAGGACTCGCGCGACGCCCGCCGCGCGGCGGACGTCATCGGCATCCCGTTCTACGTGTGGGACCTCGCCGAGCGCTTCCGCGAGGACGTGGTCGAGGACTTCATCGCCGAGTACGAGGCGGGGCGCACCCCGAACCCGTGCCTGCGCTGCAACGAGAAGATCAAGTTCGCGGCGCTCCTGGACAAGGCTCTCGCCCTCGGCTTCGACGCGGTCTGCACCGGCCACTACGCCCAGGTGATCACGGGCGCGGACGGGGTGCGCGAGCTGCACCGCGCCTCGGACATGGCCAAGGACCAGAGCTACGTCCTCGGGGTGCTCGACGACCGGCAGCTCGCGCACGCGATGTTCCCGCTCGGCGACACCGTCACCACGAAGGACGAGATCCGCGCGGAGGCCGAGCGCCGGGGCCTCGCCGTCGCCAAGAAGCCCGACAGCCACGACATCTGCTTCATCGCGGACGGCGACACCCAGGGCTTCCTGGCCTCGCGCCTCGGCAAGGCGGAGGGCGACATCGTCGACGAGTCCGGCGCGGTCGTCGGCAGCCACGAAGGTGCCTTCGGGTTCACGATCGGGCAGCGCAAGGGGCTGCGGATCGGGACGCCCGCGCCCGACGGCAAGCCGCGCTACGTCCTGGACATCTCCCCGGTCGACAACCGCGTGACGGTCGGTCCCGCCGCCGCCCTCGACGTGACCGCCCTGACGGCCGTCAAGCCGCGCTGGTGCGGTGCCGCTCCCTCCGGGGCGGGCACCTATACCGCGCAGCTGCGGGCCCACGGTGGTGAGACCGAGGTCACCGCGGAGCTGGTCGGCGACCGGCTGCACGTGAGCTTCACCGAGCCGGTGCGGGGGGTCGCCCCCGGGCAGGCGATCGTTCTTTACGACGGCTCGCGGGTCGTGGGCTCGGCGACGATCGCCGCGACCGAGCGGGCCGCGGCCCTGGCCTGAGGCCTGGCGGCCTCGGCCCGGGCTTCTGGGGCTGCGCCCCTCTCCCCCCGATCGACGCTCCGCGCCTCGTCCTCAAACGCCGGACGGGCTGAAATCCCGCAACGCCGGACGGGCTGAAATCCCGCCGGACGGCGGCCGGGAATCTGCGCCGGACGCCGGCCGAGGGGGAATGAGCCCGTCCGGCGATTGAGGACGAGCCGCGGAGCGGCGATGCGGGGGAGAGGGGCGCAGCCCCATAGGCGTCACGCCACCGTGAGGACCAGCTTGCCCTGGGTGCGGGACAGTTCGCCCACGGCGTGTGCCTCGGCGGCCTGCGCCAGCGGGAAGGTCGCGGCGACCTCGGCGCGCAGCCGCCCCTCCGCGACCAGCCGGGCGATCTCCAGCATGCCGTGCCGGTCCGGCTCCACGATGGTCCAGCCCGTGTGGACGCCCGCCTGGCGCGCCCGCTCGGCGTCGGGGAGGCCGCCGGGGTCGGGCAGCGTCACCAGGTGGCCGCCGCGCCGCAGCACGGGCAGGGAGCGGTCTCCGTAGGCGCCGCCGACGCCGTCGAGGACCACGTCCACGTCGCGCACGGCCTCGGTGAAGTCCGTGGTCGTGTAGTCGATCAGCTCGTCCGCACCGAGGGACCGCAGGAAGTCGTGCTTGTCGGCGCGCGCCGTCCCGATGACGTACGCGCCCTGCGCCTTGGCGATCTGCACGGCGAGGTGGCCGACGCCCCCGGCCGCCGCGTGGATCAGGACGCGCTGGCCCGCGCGCAGCTCCGCGGTCTCGATCAGGCCCTGCCAGGCGGTGAGCGCCGCAAGGGGCAGCGCCGCGGCCTCCACGTGGTCGATGGCCGCGGGCTTGCGGGCGAAGCGCCGCGCAGGGGCGACGACGTACTCGGCGTAGCCGCCCGCCTGCTCCGGGAAGCGCGGCATGCCGAACACCTCGTCACCGGGCGCGAACAGCGTCACCCCGGGGCCGACGGCCTCCACCGTGCCGGACACGTCGTAGCCGAGGATCGGGGTGTCGCCCCACGTCCCGAACTCACCCGCGGCCCGCGTCTTCCAGTCCACCGGATTCACCCCCGCCGCGTGCACCTTCACCAGGATCTCGGTGATCCCGGGCTCGGGGCGGTCCACCTCCACGGGGACGAGGACATCGGGGGCACCCCACGCGCGCGGGCTGACGGCACGCATGGTGGCGGTCGTACGGGAGCTCATTGATCTGGTCCTTTCTGGTGAGCGACCACCAGAGTGCGCCCGCCGGACAGCTCGCGGTGCTGGCAGTTTGGCCATCATGTGACAGAATCCGGCCATGGCATCCCGCAGCACGCACCGCGTCGTCGTCCTCGCCCTGGAGGGTGTGTACGCCTTCGAGCTGGGCATCGCCTCGCGGGTCTTCGGCAGCGCCCGGGGCACGGGGGGACGCCCCCTGTACGACATCGTGGTGTGCACGGTGGACGGCCGCCCTGTGCGCACGGAAGCGGGCTTCTCCGTAGCCGTCGAGCACGGACCCGAGGCCCTGGAGAGCGCCGACACGGTCGTGATCCCCCCGACGAGCGAGCTCGACAAGGGCCTGGCCGGCGACACGCTCCCGGAGCCGGTCGCCGCCGCGCTCGGCCGGATCAGGACCGGCGCGCGCCTGGTGTCGTTCTGCAGCGCCTCGTACGTGCTCGCCGCCGCGGGACTCCTCGACGGGCGCCCCGCGACGACCCACTGGCACGTCGCCCCGCACTTCCAGCGCACCTACCCGCGCGTGCGCGTCGACGAGGACGTGCTCTTCGTGGACGACGGCGACATCCTCACCTCGGCCGGCGTGGCCGCCGGGGTCGACCTGTGCCTGCACCTGGTCCGCCGCGACCACGGCAGCGCCGTCGCCAACCTCGTCGCGCGCACCTGCGTCGTGCCGCCCTGGCGCGACGGCGGGCAGGCGCAGTACATCGAACGGCCCGTCCCCGAGGCGACCCTCGCCACGACGGCGGACACGCGCGCGTGGGCGCTGCAGCGGCTCCAGGAGCCGCTGACGCTGGGCGACCTCGCCGACCACGCGCGCATGAGCCTGCGCACGTTCACGCGCCGCTTCCGCGACGAGGTGGGCACCACGCCCGGCCGCTGGCTCACCGCCCAGCGCCTGGAGCTGGCCCGCCACCTCCTGGAGGCCAGCGACCTGCCCATCGACCTGGTGGCCCACCGCGCGGGCTTCGGCACCGGCAACTCGCTGCGCCAGCACATGCGGTCCGTACTCGGCGTCTCTCCGGCCGCCTACCGCAGGACGTTCACGGCGACGGCGCCCGCGACAGTGGTCGCCTAGGCGGCCGGCACCTCCTCCACCTCGTAGAAGCAGAAGTGGTCCTTGATCTGCGCCACTTCGGGCTTCGGGTCCGGGTACGCCCACACGGCGTCCGGGGCGTCCGGCAGCGACCAGTAGGACGCCGTTCCCTTGAAGGGGCAGTACGTGTGCGTGTCGGACGGCTTCAGGAGGTCGGTGCGCACGTCCTCCGGAGGCAGGTAGTAGCGCACCGGGAAGCCCGTCTCGCGCAACAGGAGCGGGCGCTCGCTCTCGGCCACGACCTGTCCGTCCCGCGTCACGCGCACGTGCCGGCTGCCCTGCTCGACGGTGATGCGGTGTCCCTGGGTCACGGTGGTGCCCTTCCGTAGGAGTCGTCTCTCCGGTTCAGCGCGCCCAGGGGGGCCGTTCTTCCCGGTTCCGGGGTACTGCCGGGGCGCCGGAGCCGGAACGTACGGTGGACGCCATGAACATCTGCGTCTTCCTCTCCGCCGCCGACCTGCCCGAGACCTACACCCGCCCCGCCCGCGAGTTCGCCGAGCTGCTCGGCAAGGGCGGCCACACGCTGGTGTGGGGAGGCTCGGACGTGGGCCTGATGAAGGTCGTGGCGGACGGCGTGCAGGAGGCCGGCGGCCGCCTCGTGGGCGTCTCGGTCGACTTCCTCGCCGCCAAGGCCAGGCCCGGCGTCGACGACATGGTGATCGCCAAGGACCTCGCCGAGCGCAAGGCCCTGCTCCTGGAGAAGGCCGACGCCGTCGTGATCATGGTCGGTGGCACCGGCACCCTGGACGAGGCCACCGAGATCCTGGAGCTGAAGAAGCACGGCAGGACCACCAAGCCGGTGGTGCTGCTCAACTCCGGAGGGTTCTACGACGGGTTGAAGGAGCAGTTCCGCCGCATGGAGGCCGAGGGCTTCCTGCCGGTGCCGCTGACCGATCTGGTCTTCTTCGCGGAGGAGCCGGTGGGTGCCCTCGCGTACCTGGAGGAGGCCATGGGCACGCGCTGACCGGCCGCAATGGGACCATGGGCCCATGGCAACTCATGTGATCACCGGGGCGGGCTCCGGCATCGGCGCGGCCGTCGCCCGCCGCCTCCACGAGCGCGGGGACACCCTCGTGCTGCACGCGCGCGACGCGGGCCGCGCCAAGGAGCTCGCCGCCGAGTTCCCGGGCGCGAGCACCCTCGTCGGTGACCTCGCCGACCCCGACAAGCTCTCCTGGGCCTTCTCGCACCAGAGCCTGCCGGACCGCGTGGACTCGCTCCTGCACATCGCGGGCGTCGTCGACCTCGGCCCCGTCGGCGACCTCACCCCGAAGGCCTGGCGCCACCAGCTGAACGTCAACCTGATCGCGCCCGCCGAGCTGACCCGGCACTTCCTGCCCCAACTCCGCGTCACCCAGGGCCACGTGATCTTCGTGAACTCCGGCGCGGGCCTGCGCGCGAGCGCCGAGTGGTCGGCGTACGCGGCCTCCAAGCACGGCCTGAAGGCCCTCGCGGACTCCCTGCGGGGCGAGGAGCACGGCAACGGCGTGCGCGTCACCTCCGTCTACCCCGGCCGCACGGCGAGCCCCATGCAGGCCAAGGTGCACCAGCAGGAGGGCAAGGAGTACGACGCCGCCCAGTGGATCGACCCCGAGTCGGTCGCCACGACGATCGTGATGGCCCTCGACCTGCCGCGCGACGCCGAGGTCAACGACCTGACGGTGCGGCCCGGACGGTGAGCGGCGCGGTGAGCGAGGCGGTCGGCGGTATGCGGTGGGGCGGCGCCACCGGCGTCGGGTCGATGCCCGGGGGCGACGCCCGCGAGACGGCGAAGACCGTGACGGGCACCTTCGAAGGTGCCGCCGGGGCCGAGCGCGGCATGCCGTACCTGGCCGAGCTGCCCGCGCGCGGACCCGGCGCCGACATGATCGGCCGCACGGCCGGGATGCTCGTCGAGCTGTACGCGCGCGTGGAGCCCAGCGGCTGGCGCCTCGGCGACCGGCCGGGGCGCGACACGCGCCGCGCGGCGTCCTGGCTCGGCGAGGACCTGGACGCCCTGGAGGAGTTCACGCAGGGCTACGAAGGCCCGCTGAAGGTCCAGGCCGTCGGCCCCTGGACGCTCGCGGCCGCCCTGGAGCTGCGCAACGGCGAGGCCGCGCTCTCCGACCCCGGCGCCTGCCGGGACCTGGCCGGATCCCTCACGGAGGGGCTGCGCGGCCACCTCGCCGAGGTCAAGCGGCGGGTGCCGGGCGCGGACCTCGTCCTGCAGCTCGACGAGCCCTCGCTCACCGCCGTGCTGCGCGGACAGATCAGGACCGCGAGCCAGTACCGCACGCACCGTGCCGTGGACCGGCAGCTCGTCGAGAGCGCGCTGCGCGACGTCCTCGCCGTCCACGACGGCCCGGCGCTGGTGCACTCCTGCGCGCCCGACGTACCGTTCGCGCTGCTGCGCAGGGCGGGCGCGGACGCCGTGTCGTTCGACTTCTCGCTGCTCACCGAGCGTGATGACGAGGTGCTCGGCGAGGCGGTCGAGGCCGGCACGAAGCTGTTCGCCGGTGTCGTGGCGGGCACGGACGGCCCATTGTCAGACCCTGCCGGTAGCGTCATGGGTGTCAGGACGCTGTGGCGCAGGCTGGGGCTGAATCCGGGGTCACTCGCGGAGTCGGTCACGATCACGCCGTCGTGCGGTCTCGCGGGTGCTTCGCCCGCATATGCCCGTGCGGCGCTCGCCCACTGCGTACGGGCGGCGAGATCACTCGCGGACAACCCTGAGTAACTGGGTCTGAAGGTAACGGGAGGACGAGACGGTGGCTGTCGAACAGGAAGGCACGGTGCCGGCCGAGGCACGCGACGAGCATGCCCAGCTCGCCGAACAGATCGAGGAGCACCGCTTCCGGTACTACGTGAAGGACCAGCCGGTCGTCAGCGACGCCGAGTTCGACAAGCTCCTCCGCACGCTGGAGGCCCTGGAGGAGCGGTACTCGGAGCTGCGCACGCCGGACTCCCCGACCCAGAAGGTCGCCGGGTCCTACGAGACCGACTTCGCCTCCGTCGAGCACCGCGAGCGGATGCTGTCCCTCGACAACGCCTTCGACGACGAGGAACTGGCCGCCTGGGCCGACCGCGTCGCCAAGGAGGTGGGCACCGGCGACCACCACTTCCTGTGCGAGCTGAAGATCGACGGCCTCGCGGTCAACCTGACGTACGAGAACGGCCGTCTGACCCGCGCCGCCACCCGCGGCGACGGCCGCACGGGCGAGGACATCACGCCCAACGTCCGCACCATCGCGGACATCCCCGAGCGGCTCCAGGGCGACCGCGTCCCGGCCCTCGTCGAGATCCGCGGCGAGGTCTTCTTCCCGATGGAGAAGTTCCAGGAGCTGAACGCCCGCCTGGTGGCGGCCGGCGACAAGCCCTTCGCCAACCCGCGCAACGCGGCGGCGGGTTCGCTGCGCCAGAAGGACCCCCGGGTGACGGCGACCCGCCCGCTGCACATGGTGGTGCACGGCATCGGCGCCCGCGAGGGCTTCGACATCGACTGCCTGTCGCACGCGTACGACCTGCTGCGCGAGTGGGGCCTGCCCACCGCCAAGCACAACAAGGTGGTCGACGGCCTGGACGGCGTCCGCGAGTTCATCACGTACTTCGGCGAGAACCGCCACTCCGTGGAGCACGAGATCGACGGCGTCGTCGTCAAGCTCGACGAGATCCCGCTCCAGGGCCGCCTCGGCTCCACCTCCCGCGCCCCCCGCTGGGCCATCGCGTGGAAGTACGCGCCCGAGGAGGTCAACACCAAGCTCGTCGACATCAGAGTCGGCGTCGGCCGCACCGGCCGCGTCACGCCGTACGCCGTGGTGGAGCCCGTCACCGTCGCCGGCTCCGAGGTCGAGTTCGCCACCCTGCACAACCAGGAGGTGGTGAAGGCCAAGGGCGTCCTCATCGGCGACACGGTGGTGCTCCGCAAGGCGGGCGACGTCATCCCGGAGATCCTCGGCCCGGTCGTCGACCTGCGCGACGGCAGCGAGCGCGAGTTCGTGATGCCCGCCGAGTGCCCCGAGTGCGGCACGGCGCTGCGGCCCATGAAGGAGGGCGACATCGACCTCCGCTGCCCGAACGGACGGGCGTGCCCCGCCCAGTTGCGCGAGCGCCTGTTCTATCTCGCGGGCCGCAAATGCCTGGACATCGAGAACTTCGGCTACGTCGCCGCGGCCGCGCTCACGGCCCCGCTGGAGCCCCCCACGCCGCCCATCGTCAACGAGGGCGACATCTTCGACCTGAAGGTCGAGGAACTCCTCCCGATCAAGTCCTACGTCCTCGACCAGAACACGGGCCTGCCCAAGCGCGACCCCAAGACCGGCGAGGACAAGGTGGTGTTCTTCTTCGCCAACCAGAAGGGCGAGCCGAAGAAGAACACCCTCGCCATGCTGGAGAACATCGCCGCGGCCAAGGAGCGCCCGCTCGCCCGCGTCCTCACCGGCCTCTCCATCCGGCACGTGGGCCCCGTCGCGGCCGAGGCGCTGGCCCGTGAGTTCCGCTCCATCGACCGCATCGAGCAGGCCACGGAGGAGGAGCTGACCAACACCGACGGCGTCGGTGAGATCGTCGCGAAGTCCCTCAAGGAGTGGTTCGCCGAGGACTGGCACCAGGAGATCATCCGCAAGTGGCGCGCCGCCGGCGTCCGGATGGAGGAAGAGGGCGGCGGCGAGGACGAGGGGCCGCGTCCCCTGGAAGGACTCACCGTCGTCGTCACGGGCACCCTGGCGACCCACACCCGGGATGGCGCGAAAGAGGCGCTGCAGAGCCGCGGAGCGAAAGTCACCGGTTCCGTTTCAAAGAAGACGGGATTCGTCGTGGTGGGGGACAACCCCGGCTCGAAGTACGACAAGGCCATGCAACTGAAGGTTCCGGTTCTCAATGAGGACGGCTTCGCCGTCCTGCTCGAACAAGGCGCGGACGCCGCTCGGGAAGTCGCACTTCCGGCCGAAGAATAGCGGTTGAAGGCCACCCGTTCAGCGCATATCAGATGCATACGGGTGGCCGGGTCGCATTCGGGCAACCGTAGACGACCGCTGCCCGTGGAAGCCTTCTGCGGCCTACTGTTGAGGTGTGCGCCTGCCGTGCCCCGCTGCGGATGGGGTCTCCCCTGCTCGTCGAGAGCCGGGGCAGGGTTTTCGGACGCGGCTGTCCAGGGATCTTCAAGTCCGCGTGGCTCCGCGTGGCGTGGGCACCGCCGGCTGTGAGAGGGACGGGAATGGAACCGACCGAGAGCGTCGCCCCGGACTCATGGCTGCGGTCGCGCCTGCGGCGCGTGCTCGGCGCCCGGCGCGGGCGTGCGCGCGACACGGTGCGTGACCCGAATGACGCCGCGGCCGCGCGGGTCGACGCGGTGCCCGGCTTCCGTCCCCGCGAGCGCGCCTGGACCTCGGGCGGCGCGGACGCGGACGCGATCCTCGGCCGGGCGGCCGTTTCCGGCCCCGATGCGGCCCCGCAGGAGGAAGTAACGGGCATACGGGGTAAGCCAGTTGGTGAGGGACCGGAGCCGGGCGGACGACGGGCGCCTGTGCGGGGAACCGGCGGTCACGGAACTGCGGTCCCGGCGGAGGCTGGCGTGACGGCGAGTGCCGAAGGTGAACGGCGGGGTGCGGGTGGCCACGGTGCGCCCTGGCCCGGCGGGGACGAGACGGACACTGCGGCGGACGGCACGCCGCCCGCCGCGTCACCGGCCTTGCGGGCGACGGGAGTTGACGCCCCGTCGGGTGTCGGATTCGCCGAGGGCGCGGCGGTGGGCGCGGTGAACGTGCGCGGTGCGGTGAGTGCTTCGGGTGCGGTTGGGGGTTCGGGTGCGGTGTCGCCTTCCGGCGCGGTCGTGGGTTCGGGTGCGGCCGTTGGTCCGGGTGCGATGAGTGCTTCGGGCGCGGCCGTTGGTCCGGGCGTGGCGGCCGCTTCCGGCGCGGTTGTGGGCTCGGGTGCGGTGACGCCTTCCGGCGCGGTGGCTGCTTCGGGTTCTGTGGTGGCTTCTGGTGCGGTGGCGGCGTCGAGCCCCGTCGTGGCTTCTGGTGCGGTGGCGGCGTCGAGCCCCGTCGTGGCTTCTGGTGCGGTGGCGGCGTCGAGCCCCGTCGTGGCTTCCGGTGCGATCGCGGCCTCGGGGCCCGTGTCGGCTTCCGGCGCGCCGGCGGCTTCCGGTGGCGGGAGCCCGGCCGTGCTCGCGACGGCCGGCGCCGGGTTCGGTGACGGCGCGGGAGCCGGTCCCGCGGGTGCGCGGGGCGTTGCGGGTGGCTCCGAGGGTCCCGTAGGCGGCATTGGCAGCGGTGCGGGCGGTGACGCCGGGAGCGTCCTGAGCGCGGTGGCCGGGGTCGGTGGTGGCGCTGGGGCCGGGGGCGGCGGCGGTGCCGGTGGCGCGGCTGGTGCCGCTGGTGTCGGTACAGGTGGCGGCGGTGTCGGTGCGGGTGGTGCCGGGACCGGCGGGGTCGGGGCCGGCTCGGTCGGCACCGGCGGTTCCGGGAGCGGTGGGGTCGGCGGTGGTGCCGTCGGCGGGGACGCCCCGACCGCCCGGGGGACCCTGCGCGGCGGGGCGGACTCCTCGGGCGGCGGTGCGCGGCGCGGGCTGTGGCGCGGCGGGCGCGGGACGGACATGCGGGGCCAGGGCGCCCTCGACGGGTCCGGCGTGGACGGGGGCGCGGACGAGGACGAGGGGCGCGGGAGCTGGCAGCTGCTGCCCGCGGCCGTCGTCGCGGCGGCCGCCGTCGTCCTCGGCACCGGCTTCTTCCACGCGTTCACCGGCGGCCACCCGCTCTTCCCCTCCGGCACGGTCGGCTGGTCGCTCGCCGTCCTGACCGGCCTCATCGTCGGCCACCTCGTCGCGCTCGGCCGCGATCGCTGGTGGGGCGGCACGGGCTCCGGCGGCGCGCTGACCGTCGCCGTACTCCTGCTGTACGGCTGGATGCCCGCGGGCATGGTCAGCCTCACGGTCGTCGTCCTCGTCGGCGTCGCCCGCCGCCACCGCTGGCGACAAGGTGTGCTGCACGGCGCCGTCGACATCCTCGGCATCGGCGCGGGCGCCCTCACCCTCGCGGCGTTCGGCACGGCGCCCGCGGCCGACTCCCCCTGGAACCCGGAGAGTTGGGACCTCTACACGGCACCCGAGGTCGCCCTCGTCGCCGTCGCGTACCTCGCCGTCACCCGCGTCCTGCTCTGGTACGTCCACGCCCCGCGCACCGGCGCCCTGCCCACGGTCACGCGCACGGCGCTGGTCCGACAGGGCCTGCTCGGCGTGGCCCTGCTCGGCATCGCGCCGCTGATCTGCGTCGTCGCGATGTCCCTGCCGCTGCTCCTGCCCCTGTTCACCATCCCGCTCGTCGCCCTGGACTCGACGCTGTGGATCGCGCGCGCCAGAGCCGAGGAGCAGCTGCGGGACCCGCTGACCGGACTGCCCAACCGGCAGTGGCTCCTGGAGCGGACCTGGACGGCCCTCGACGACGCGGAGCGCATCGGCGCGCGCTCCGCCCTGATGCTGATCGACATGGACCGCTTCCGCTCGGTCAACGACACCCTCGGCCACCTCGCCGGTGACCGCCTGCTGCTGCAGATCGCCGACCGGCTGCGGCTCGCCCTGCCGCGCGGCGCGGAGGCGGCCCGGCTCGGCGGCGACGAGTTCGCGGTGCTGCTCCCCGTCGCCGACTCCACCACGTCGGCCACACGCGTCGCCCGCTCCCTGGTCGCCGCCCTCGGCTCGCCCCTGGACCTGGACGGGCTCACCCTCGTCCTGGAGGCCAGCGCCGGGCTCGCCGTCTTCCCCGACCACGCGCTCGACGCCGAGGGCCTGCTCCGGCGGGCCGACGTGGCGATGTACCAGGCCAAGCGGGACCGCACGGGCGTAGAGGTCTACGAGTCCAAGCGCGACTCCAACACCCCCGACCGGCTCGGCCTCCTCGGCGATCTGCGCCGCGCCCTGGACGCGGGCGACGTGGAGCTGCACTACCAGCCGAAGGTCCGCTTCGACGGGCAGGTCGCCGGCCTCGAGGCGCTGGTGCGCTGGGTGCACCCGGAGCGGGGCAAGGTGCCGCCGGACGAGTTCATCGCCATCGCCGAGTCCTCGGGCCTCATGCCGCACCTCACGGAGTACGTCCTGGAGTCCGCGCTCGCCCAGGTCGCCAGGTGGCGTGCGCAGGGCCTGAAGGTCCCGGTCGCGGTGAACGTGTCGCCGCGCGACGTGCACACCCCCGGCTTCGCGGGCGCCGTCGCCGCGCGCCTGGCCCGGCACGGGGTGCCCGCGGGGGCGCTCCAGCTGGAGATAACGGAGCACGTCCTCCTGGAGGACCCGCAGCGCGCCGCCGACACCCTCGCCGGGCTCACCGGCCACGGCGTGAAGATGTCCCTCGACGACTTCGGCACGGGCTACTCGTCCCTGGTGCACCTGCGCCGCCTGCCCGTCAGCGAGCTGAAGATCGACCGGTCGTTCGTGGCCCGGCTCGCCGTCGACAACGAGGACGCCGAGATCGTGCGCTGCACGGTCGACCTCGCGCACTCACTCGGCCTGCTGGTCGTCGCCGAGGGCGTCGAGGACGACGAGACCTGGGAGCGCCTGCGCGACCTGGGCTGCGACGCCGTCCAGGGCTGGCTGGTCGCCGCCGCGATGCCGCCGAACGAGACGACGGCGTGGCTGCGCACCCGCGGCGAACGCGGCTGGCACCGCGCGGTGGACCCCCCGGCCACCCCCGCCCCGGAGACCCCGGACCCGTCCCCGACCCGAGCGGCCAAGTGACGTAGCGACCACCCCGCCCCGGGGCCCCACCGCGCTCGGAGCCCCGGAGCCACCCCCGTGTTCAGCGCGTCGAACTCACGTCGACCCGTCGGACAGGCCCTGACCCCCTGCCCCGACCTCGGCACCCACGCCGACCTCACCCTCGCTCCCGGGCCCGCTCCCGCTCCCGGGCCCCGGCACCGACGCCCCCGCGCCCTCCGGCACCTCGACCTCCGGCGCACCCCCCACAACCCGTGCACCCCGCGCACCCCGCCCCCCAGCCGCACCCCGCCGCCCCGCATCCCCCCACCCACCGAACACCCACACCGCCCACACCACGAACCCGAGACCGACCCACACATAGAAGTTGCCCGACAGGAAGTGGAACGGGTCCCAGTCCTGCTCGCGGTGCCAGTGGGGTGTGTACCAGAGGAGTCCGTAGGGAAGCAGCGGCCGGGTCGGGTCCCAGGTGCCGAAGCCGTCGATGCGGATCGGCCACGCCGCGAACAGCGTGAACAGGCCAGCCACCCACAGCCAGGCGCGGGCCGTGGCCCGCCGGGCCGCCGCGTCGGCCGCGAGGACGAGGGCCGGGACGATCCACACCCAGTGGTGGGTCCACGACAGCGGCGAGCACAGCAGGGTCAGCGCCCCGACGACGCAGATCGCCACCAGCTCCCGGCCCCGCCGCGACGCCACCGCCGCCGCGGCGAGCCCGGCCACCACGAGCAGCCCGCACACCGCGCCCCAGACCGGTCCGCCGACCCCGTCGCCGCCGAAGCCGAGCCGGACGAAGACGCCGTTAAGGGACTGGTTCGCCAGATACTCCCTGCCGCCCGGGCTGCCCGCGAGCGCCCCGCCCCAGAAGTCCGCCGACGCCTCCGGCAGCGCGATCCAGCCCGCGAGCACGGTGCCCGCGAACGCCGCCGTCGCGAGCCCGGCCGCCCGGAACCGCCGGGTGAGGAGGAGGTACACGATGAACAGGCCCGGCGTCAGCTTCAGGCCCGCCGCGACGCCGACGCCGAGCCCCTTCCACGGCCGCCGGTCGGACGTCGCGAGGTCCGTGACGACCAGTGCCATGAGGACGAGGTTCACCTGCCCGAAGTCCAGGTTCTGCAGCACCGGCTCGGTCCACAGCGCGGCCCCCGCGACGGCGCACGCGCACCCGGCGGTGACCGCACCGGCCGACCACCGGCTCCCCGCCCGCCCTCCGGACCCTGCCCGCCCCCCGGACCCCGTCGCCGCCCCCGCCCCGCGCGCGACCCGCACCGCCGCCCACGCCACCAGCACCATCGCCACGACCGAGACCCCCGCCAGCACCCGCACCGCCACCGTCAGGTCCGCGCCCGCGAAGGCACGGAACGGCAGCAGGGCGAACGGCGGATACAGATACGGCAGCCCGTGGATCCCGTACTTGCCCGCGTACAGGCCCTGGTCCGGCGCGTCCGCCGCGTCCAGGTACACGCTCAGGTCGGCGGGGCTGCGCGCCCCGGCGTACGTCGGGCCCGTCACGACGTACCACCAGGCGATGAGCGAAGCCGTGAGGAGCAGCGCGCCGCCGAGGGGCGCCGCGAGGGCGAGGCCCCGTCCGCCCCCGGTGGCGCGCAGCCCCGTGAGAGCCCGATCCCGTAGTGCCGTGCCGGTCTGACGCAGTCCCATGCACGCATGGTCGGCCCCGCCGCGCACCCCGTCCGGGCAGCTCACCGGCGGCTCACCGGGGGAGCGGGGGAACAGTGCGCCGGGTGGCGCAACGACGGAGCCGCGACGCCCCGCGAGCACCCCGCGCGCGGCCCCGGAGGGAACTCGGGCGCGGGCAGCACGGCCAGCCCCATAGGATTGGGGGCGAAACCATCACACTCACCCCTGAGGATCGCTGCATGCCTGGCATCACGCGCGAGGAGGTCGCCCACCTCGCCCGCCTTGCACGTCTGGAGCTGAAGGACGAAGAGCTCGACCACTTCGCCGGACAGCTCGACGACATCATCGGCGCGGTCGCACGCGTCTCGGAGGTCGCCGACCAAGACGTACCGCCGACCTCCCACCCGCTGCCGCTGACGAACGTCATGCGCGCGGACGAGGTCCGTCCGTCGCTCACCCCCGAGCAGGCGCTCTCCGGAGCCCCGGCACAGGAGCAGCAGCGTTTCAAGGTGCCGCAGATCCTGGGGGAGGACTAAGAAGTCATGACGGACAGCAACATCATCAAGCTCACCGCGGCCGACATCGCCGCGAAGATCGCCGCCGGTGAAGTCACCGCCGTCGAGGTCACCGAGGCCCACCTGGCCCGCATCGAGGCCGTCGACGAGAAGGTGCACGCCTTCCTGCACGTCGACCGCGAGGGCGCGCTCGCGCAGGCCCGCGCCGTGGACGAGAAGCGCGCGCGGGGCGAGAAGCTCGGCCCGCTCGCCGGCGTCCCGCTCGCGCTCAAGGACATCTTCACCACCGAGGGCGTGCCGACGACCGTCGGCTCCAAGATCCTCGAAGGCTGGATCCCGCCGTACGACGCGACGGTCACCAAGCGCCTCAAGGCCGCCGACGTCGTCATCCTCGGCAAGACCAACATGGACGAGTTCGCCATGGGGTCCTCGACGGAGAACAGCGCGTACGGCCCGACGGGCAACCCGTGGGACCTCACCCGCATCCCCGGCGGCTCCGGCGGCGGCTCCTCCGCGTCCCTCGCGGCGTACGAGGCCCCGCTCGCCATCGGCACCGACACCGGCGGCTCCATCCGCCAGCCCGCGGCCGTCACCGGCACGGTCGGCGTCAAGCCGACCTACGGCGGCGTCTCCCGCTACGGCATGGTGGCGTTCTCGTCCTCCCTGGACCAGGGCGGCCCCTGCGCCCGCACGGTCCTGGACGCGGCCCTCCTGCACGAGGTCATCGCCGGGCACGACCCGATGGACTCCACGTCCATCGACGCCCCGGTCCCCGCGGTCGTCGAGGCCGCCCGCAACGGCTCGGTCCAGGGCATGCGCGTCGGCGTCGTGAAGCAGTTCCGCGGCGAGCACTACCAGGCCGGCGTGATGCAGCGCTTCGACGAGTCCGTCGAGCTGCTCAAGTCCCTGGGCGCCGAGGTCGTCGAGCTGGACTGCCCGTCCTTCGACCTGGGCCTGTCGGCGTACTACCTGATCGCGCCGTCCGAGTGCTCCTCGAACCTGGCCCGCTTCGACGCCATGCGCTACGGCCTGCGCGTCGGCGACGACGGCACCCGCTCCGCCGAGGACGTCACCGCGCTCACCCGCGAGGCCGGCTTCGGCGACGAGGTCAAGCGCCGCGTCATGCTCGGTACGTACGCCCTCAGCTCCGGCTACTACGACGCGTACTACGGCAGCGCCCAGAAGGTCCGCACGCTCATCACGCGCGACTTCGAGAAGGCCTTCGAGCAGGTCGACGTGATCGTCTCGCCGACCACGCCCACCACCGCCTTCCCGATCGGCGAGCGCGCCGACGACCCGATGGCGATGTACCTGGCCGACCTCTGCACCATCCCGACCAACCTGGCGGGCAACGCCGCCATGTCGCTGCCCTGCGGCCTCGCGCCGGAGGACGGCCTGCCCGTCGGGCTGCAGATCATCGCCCCCGCCCTGAAGGACGACCGCCTTTACAAGGTGGGCGCGGCCGTAGAGGCCGCCTTCGTGGAAAAGTGGGGTCACCCGCTGTTGGAGGAGGCACCGTCGCTGTGAGCAAGTCGTCGAAAACACTGACCAAGGCCAAGGGCTTCAAGAAGTCCAAGACCGGCACGTATCTGTCCATCGGCACCACCGCGTTCGGCGCGCTCAGCACGCTCAAGCAGGTCAAGAAGGCCCGCGCCGAGCACGACACGCTCAAGCTCGTCGACGCGGTCGTCTCCGCCGCCGCCATCGTCACGGGCATCGCCATCCTGGTGCGTGAGCTGAAGCGCATCGGCGACGACGACGTTCTGCTCGGCTGAGAGGGAAGTTCCAACACCGTGACTGCCACGACCACCCCCGAGCTGGTGTCGTACGAGGACGCGCTCGCGACGTACGACCCGGTCATGGGCCTTGAGGTCCATGTCGAGCTCGGCACGAAGACCAAGATGTTCTGCGGCTGCTCCACCGAGCTGAAGCAGGACGCCAACACGCAGACCTGCCCCACCTGTCTCGGCCTGCCCGGCGCGCTGCCGGTCGTCAACGAGATCGGTGTGGAGTCCGCCATCAAGATCGGCCTCGCGCTGCACTGCGAGATCGCCGAGTGGTGCCGCTTCGCCCGGAAGAACTACTTCTATCCGGACATGCCGAAGAACTTCCAGACCTCGCAGTACGACGAGCCGATCGCCTTCAACGGCTATCTGGACGTCCAGCTGGAGGACGGCGAGGTCTTCCGCGTGGAGATCGAGCGCGCCCACATGGAGGAGGACACCGGCAAGTCGACGCACGTCGGCGGCGCGACGGGCCGTATCCACGGCGCCTCGCACTCGCTGCTCGACTACAACCGCGCGGGCATCCCGCTCATCGAGATCGTCACCAAGCCGATCGAGGGCGCGGGCGAGCGGGCCCCCGAGGTCGCCAAGGCGTACGTCGCCGAACTGCGTGAGCTCATCAAGGCCCTCGGTGTCTCCGAGGCCCGCATGGAGCAGGGCCAGATGCGCTGCGACGTCAACCTCTCGCTGCGCCCGCACGGGCAGGAGAAGTTCGGCACCCGCTCCGAGACGAAGAACGTCAACTCGCTGCGCTCCGTGGAGCGGGCCGCCCGCTTCGAGATCCAGCGCCACGCCGCCGTCCTCGGCGCGGGCGGGACGATCGTCCAGGAGACCCGGCACTTCCACGAGGACGACGGTTCGACCACGTCGGGCCGGGTGAAGGAAGAGGCGGAGGACTACCGCTACTTCCCGGAGCCGGACCTGGTGCCGGTCGCCCCGTCCCGCGAGTGGGTCGAGGCGCTGCGTGCCACGCTGCCCGAGCTGCCGCTCGCCCAGCGCAACCGGCTGCGCGAGGAGTGGGGCGTGTCCGCCCACGACATGCAGTCGATCCTCAACGCCGGTGCCATCGGCCCGATCGTCGCCACCATCAACGCGGGCGCGGACGCCGTCTCCGCCCGCAAGTGGTGGATGGGCGAGCTGGCCCGCAACGCCAACGAGCAGGGCGTGGACCTCGGTTCGCTGCCGATCACCCCGGAGCACGTGGCGCGGGTCTCCGCGCTCGTCACCGCCGGTGAGCTGAACGACAAGCTGGCCCGTCAGGTCATCGACGGCGTCCTCAAGGGCGAGGGCACGCCCGACGAGGTCGTCGACAAGCGCGGCCTGAAGGTCGTCTCCGACGAGGGCGCGCTGACGGCGGCCGTCGAGGAGGCCATCGCCGGCAACCCGGCCATCGCGGACAAGATCCGCGGCGGCAAGGTGGCGGCGGCCGGCGCCCTGGTCGGCGCGGTCATGAAGGCGACTCGCGGTCAGGCCGACGCGGCCCGCGTCAAGGAGCTGATCCTGGAGCAGTTGGGCGTCGAGGGCTGACGCCGACTCGTTCCCGTTCGTGAAGGGGCGCCGCACCGTGAAGGTGCGGCGCCCCAACACGTGGCGGCGACGTTCACGCTGACTTCGGTCACCGGTCTTCCATGAGCCACCAGGAGTCACTACCGTCCCAGCTCAACAGACCAATGGATCAAAGGACAACCATTGGGCGTCGACTGGAGGTTGGGCGTGGCAGCGGAGATATCGCGCAGACGACTGATGGCTGTGGGCGGTGGTGCCCTGGGCGCCGCCACCGTGGGTTCGTTCCTGCCGCCGTCCCTCCAGCAGGCGCTCGCCAAGGAGCCGCCGAGGGGCGGGCTCGGCGCCATCGAGCACGTGGTGATCCTGATGCAGGAGAACCGCTCCTTCGACCACTACTTCGGGACGCTGCGCGGTGTGCGCGGTTTCTCCGACCGCAACGCGATCCAACTGCCCGGCGGCAAGAGCGTGTTCGAGCAGCCCGCGGGACCGCTGCGCTCGGTGCTGCCGTTCCCGGTCCGCGAGGCCGCCGAGGCGCAGAAGAAGGACCTCCAGTACATCGGCGCCCTCGACCACTCCTGGAGCGGCGGCGCCAAGGCCTGGCACGACGGCTGGATGGACGGCTGGATCACCGCGAAGACCGCGGCCACGATGGCGTACTACACGCGCGAGGACATCCCGCTGCACTACGAACTCGCCGACACCTTCACCGTCTGCGACGCCTACCACTCCTCCATCCACACCTCCACCAGCCCCAACCGCAACCACCTGTGGAGCGGCAAGACGGGCTTCGAGGCGAACGGCAAGCGCGCCGTCGAGAACGACGCGTACGCCGAGGGCACGCACCCCGGCTACGACTGGGGGACGTACGCGGAGCGCCTGGAGAAGGCCGGGATCAGCTGGCAGACTTACACCGAGTGGGAGAACTTCACCGACAACCAGATCGAGTTCTTCACCACCTTCAAGGCCATCGCGCGGAAGGTCCTCGCCAAGACCGGCGACACCTTCATGGAGGCGTTCTACGCCAAGGTCCGCGATGCCAAGGACGAGGTGGAGCGGGGCAAGCTGCTCGCCGCGCTCGACGAGGGCGTCAAGACGCTCAGCAAGCGGGAGCGGTCGCTGTTCGAGCGGGGGCTGCGGCGGGTGCCCACCGGCACGCTCGCCGACCGGTTCGCCAAGGACGTGGCGCGCGGCAAGCTGGCCAAGGTCAACTACCTGGTGCCGTCCGCCCTGGACTCCGAGCACCCCTCGGTGTCCTCGCCGGTGCACAGCGCCACCATCGTCTACAAGGTCCTGGACGCGCTCGCCTCGCACCCCGAGGTGTGGCGGCGCACGGCCGTCTTCATCAACTACGACGAGAACGACGGCTTCTTCGACCACGTGCCGCCGCCCGTGCCCGCGGCGGGCAACGAGGAGGAGTACTGGCAGGGGCGGCCGACCGGGCTCGGCGCGCGCGTGCCGATGCTGGTCGTCTCGCCGTGGACCGTGGGCGGCTACGTCTGCTCCGAGGTCTTCGACCACACCTCCGTCGTGCGCTTCCTGGAGAAGTGGACGGGCGTGCGCGAGCCCAACATCGGCTCCTGGCGCCGCACGGTCGTCGGCGACCTCACCAGCGCCTTCGACTTCCACCGCGGCCACCGCCAGCCCGAGGTCGAACGGCCCGGCACCATCCCGGTGTTCTCCGGCCGCTGGCAGCCGAAGCCGCCGGAGAAGCAGGTCATGCCCGCGCAGGAGCCCGGCGCCCGCCGCGCCCGCCCGCTGCCGTACCAGCCGGACGCCGACCTCAAACGCACCAAGGACGGTGCCCTGAAGGTGCGGCTGCGCAACGGCGGCCGGCGCGCCGCGCACTTCGCGCTGTACCCGTACGCGGGCGAGTTCCCGATCCCGCAGCACCAGGACGTGTCCCACGACGGCTCCTGGATCCTGCCCGAGAAGAGTGACGCGTATCACTTCACCGTCACCGGGCCGAACGGATTCCGCCGCGAATTCGTAGGACAGAGGGAAGGCGCGGCCGCCCTCTCCTCGGCGATCACCCGGCGCGAGATCCACCTGACGCTGGCCAACCGGGGCAAGGGGAGTCTCGTCTTCACGGTCAAGCCGCTCGGATACGTGGAGGAGGCGGACGTCCGGCGGCGCACCCGCACGGTCCGGATCAAGGCAGGAAGCAGCCGCACCATCGCCTGGCAGACGGGCGACGAGCACGGCTGGTACGACATCGAGGTCACCGCCGAGGGCGACAAGGGCTTCCGGCGGCGCCTGATGGGACACATCGAGAACGGTCGCGCCAGCGTCTCGGGGTGACGCCTGTGCCGCGGAGGGTTTCGTGTGCGGCGAAGCCCTCCGCGGGGCCCCTTGTGATCTTGTGAGTAAGGCCACGAAAGGGACCAAGGATCTCCGGGGACTGTCAGAGTGTCTGCGCATGGGTCATCTCGCCGCATAAGCGATGATCATGATCCATTTCCCCGCTCATGCCGCTCATGTGTTCTTTACGGGTCACTCCGACGCTTCCCGGCTGCTCCCGCTGAAGATCCAGGAATCATTCAGGGAGCCTCTTCGTGGCAGCACTCGCCCGGTGGTGCGTCCGGCACCGCCTAGTCGCCGTACTGCTCTGGCTCCTCGCACTCGGCGGCACGGCCGCCGCTGCCGCCGCCGTCGGCTCCGCGTACTCGAACAACTACGAAGTGCCCGGCACCGAGTCCGACCGCGCCACCAAGCTCCTCGGCGAGGGCTTCCCCGACCTCGGCGGCGACAGCGACACCGTCGTCTGGCACACCGGAGCCGACCAGAAGGTCCGCTCCGCCGCCGTCGAGCAGACGATGACCGAGACCCTCGACCGGATCGCGGAGCTGCCCGGCGTCGCCTCCGTCACCAGCCCGTACGCCGACCGGGGCGCCGCGCAGATCAGCGCGGACGGCCGCACCGCGTACGCCACCGTCACCTTCCGTGACCAGATCGACTCCGTCGACCGGGCCGATGCCCAGGCCGTCGTCGACACTGCCAAGGCCGCCGAGAGCGAAGGCCTCGACATCGAGCTGGGCGGCGGCGCGATCGGCCTCACCGAGTCCAAGAGCGCCAAGACCGCCGAGATCGTCGGCGTGGCCGTCGCCGCCGTCGTGCTCTTCCTGGCCTTCGGCTCGCTGGCCGCCTCGCTGCTTCCCATCGCCACGGCGGTCGTCTCCGTCGGCACGGCGTACGCGGGCATCGTGCTGCTCGGCCACTTCATGACCGTCGCCGACTTCGCCCCGATGCTCGGCACCCTCATCGGGCTCGGCGTCGGCATCGACTACGCCCTGTTCATCGTGACCAGGCACCGCAAGGGCCTCAAACGCGGTCTGCCCGTCGCCGAGGCCGCCGAACGGGCCGTCGCCACCACCGGCCGCGCCGTCGTCTTCGCGGGCGCCACCGTCTGCATCGCCCTGCTCGGCATGCTGATCCTGCGCCTGAGCTTCCTCAACGGCGTCGCCATCGCCGCGTCCCTCACCGTGATCCTGACCGTGGCCGCGTCGGTGACGCTGCTCCCCGCGCTGCTCTCCTTCATCGGCCCCCGCGCCCTCAGCCGCCGCGAGCGGCGCAGGCTGGCCGAGCGCGGGCCCGAGCCGGAGGTGCCGACGGGGCTCGCCGCCCGCTGGTCGGCGTTCGTGGAGCGCCACCCCAAGCTGCTCGGCGGCGTCGCCGTCGCCGTGATCGCGCTGCTCGCCATCCCCACCCTCTCCCTCCACCTGGGCACCTCCGACCAGGGCAACAACCCCTCGTCGGCCACCACTCGGCAGGCCTACGACCTCCTCGCCGACGGCTTCGGCCCCGGCGTCAACGGCCCCCTCACCCTCGTCACCGAGGTCAACGGCGCCGCCGACCGGCTCGCCCTCGACAACCTCGGCACCACCCTGACGTCCACGCCGGGCGTCGCCTCCGTGAGCCCCGTGACGTACGACGACGGCGGCAGCGCGGCCTTCCTCACCGTCGTGCCGGACTCCGCGCCCCAGTCCCAGTCGACCAGCGACCTCGTCGACCGGCTCCGCACCGACGTGCTGCCCAAGGCCCAGACCGACACCTCCCTCGACGTGCACGTCGGCGGTGTGACGGCCGGGTACGACGACTTCGCGGAGATCATCGTCGGCAAGCTCCCGCTGTTCGTGGGCGTCGTGATCGGCCTCGGCTGCGTCCTGCTCCTGCTCGCCTTCCGCTCGGTCGGCATCCCGCTCAAGGCCGCCGTGATGAACGTGGCGGCGGTGGCGGCGGCGTTCGGCGTCGTGGTGGCGGTGTTCCAGTGGGGCTGGGGGAGCGAGCTGATGGGCCTCGGCCGGGCCGGGCCGATCGAGCCCTTCCTGCCCGTGATCATGGTCTCGGTCCTCTTCGGCCTCTCCATGGACTACCAGGTGTTCCTGGTCAGCAGGATGTACGAGGAGTGGCTGGAGACCGGCGACAACCGCGTCGCCGTCCGGGTGGGCCTCGCCGAGACCAGCCGCGTGATCAACTCCGCGGCCGTGATCATGATCTCGGTCTTCCTGGCGTTCGTGCTCAGCGGGGACCGGGTGATCGCGATGTTCGGCATCGCGCTCGCGGCGGCCGTCGCGCTCGACGCGTTCGTCCTGCGCACGCTCCTGGTGCCCGCCCTGATGCACATGCTCGGCGGCGCCAACTGGTGGCTGCCCAAGCGCCTCGACCGCTGGCTGCCCCGCATCAGTATTGAGGTGCCCGAATCGCGCGTGCGTGCGACGATCCCGGGGCAGTGTGCGACGGACGATGCTCCGTTCACGCTGGAGGACGTGACGGCCGAGCGGCACGGGGGCGCGCGGTAGGGCGCGCGGGCGTGCCGACACGTGTGAGGAGCGGGATGTTCGCGATATCCGTGGGTGAAGGGGCCGAGCTGCGGCCGATCGAGCCGTGGCAGGCCGAGGAGCTGTTCGCCCATGTGGAGCGGGCGCGTGAGTACGCGGGGCCCTGGGTCCCGTTCACCGTCAAGGTCACGGACGTGGAGTCGGCGCGGGCCCACCTCCAGCACTTCGCCGAGCGGCAGGCCGCCGACACCGGGCGCCTCTACGGCATCTGGCTCGGCGGGACGCTCGTCGGCGGCGTGCTCTTCCGGATCTTCGACACCGCCGCCGAGTCGTGCGAGGTCGGCGTCTGGCTGGAGCCGTCGGCGGCCGGGCGCGGGCTGATCACCAACGCGTGCCGGGTCCTCATCGACTGGGCCGTCGACCAGCGCGGCATGCACCGCGTGGAGTGGCTGGTGTCCTCCCGCAACGACCGCAGCAAGGGCGTGGCGAAGCGGCTCGGCTTCGTGTGGGACGGGGTGCTGCGGGAGAGCTTCCTGTGGCAGGGGATCCGGCACGACATGGAGGTGTGGTCGGTGCTTGCGCCGGAGTGGCGGGAGGCGCGGGCCGAGCGGGAGGCGGAGGGCCGGGGCTAGGGCGGGGTGTGCGGGGGCCGTGGCCCTCGGGGTGCGCGGCCGCGCTCGGCGTTAAGCGGGCTCTCATAAACGGGCCTTCGCCGTAAGGGAGTTCTCATACTGCGTCCGTACGGTGCGGGGCATGGGAACCAAGGCAGTTGACGAGTCCGCAGACACCGCTGAGGCCGGGGCGGAGACCGAGGTCGACCTCAAGAAGGCCGAGGGGGCCGACGGGGCCGAGAAGGCGGGCCAGGCGTCCGCTGAGGCCGACGCCGCCGTGGCCGACGGGGAGCTCGCTGACGACGCCGCCGCTGACGACGGCGCCGACGCCGACGAGGACGACCTGGACGACGAGTTCGAGGCCGCCGCGGGCGACACCGCCGCTTCGTCCGCCGGGGTCGGCCAGGGCGCCGGTGCCGTCGTCGCCGCCGCCCTCGGCGTGGTCGGGCTCTCCGGCGGCTGGCTCGGCACCGTCGCGTCCGCGCGCGAGTCGCTGATCGGCCAGCTCAAGACCTCGCAGAGCGCGACCGTGGCCCAGCAGGTGCAGGAGGTCTACGGCGACTCCTGGAAGACCACCGCCCTGGTCGGCGGCCTCTTCGCGCTCGCCGCCCTGGTGATCGGGGCCGGCGTGCTGGTCCGGCCCGCGTTCGGCGAACCGGGGCGCGTCCAGGCGCCGTGGATCAAGTCGGTGGCGTGGGCCGGAGTCGCGCTCGGCGCGATCGGTCTGGTGCTGGCGATCGCGAAGTACACGAACGTCCTGTTGGGACTGCCGTCGACGAGCTAGCGCACCGACCGAAAGCGGTCGGGCCATCGGCCCGCACACATGTCCGAGAATGCGGCGCGCGGCTCGCCCGCGCGCTGCCAACTCCCTTCTGGCCTCGCCTTTTCCCGTCCGACGAGGACGCGGGGGCGAGGCCCGCGATCTTTTCGAGGGTGAGAACATCGGCCCATGGAAACGGTCGAACTCCTGCTGCACCCCGTACGCATACGCATCGTCCACGCGATGTACGACGGCCGTACGCGCACGACCACCGAGCTCCGCTCCCTGCTGCCCGACGTCTCCAAGGCCACGCTCTACCGGCACACGGGCCTCCTGGTCGAGGGCGGCCTCCTGGCCGTGGCCGACGAGCAGCCGGTGCGCGGCTCCGTGGAGCGTCACTACCGGCTGAACCGGGGCCGCGTGGTGCTCGACCCCGAGACGGCCGCGTCGCTGTCCCTGGACGACTTCCGGCGCGCCTTCGCGGTGGCGACCGCGACCCTCATGGCCGAGTTCGACACCTACCTCGACCGGGGCGACGCCTCCCCCGTCGCCGACCTGGTGGGCTTTCGCCAGTACTCGCTCTGGCTCAGCCCCGACGAACTCGCGGAGATGATCGCCGAGCTGCGCGAGGTGATCGTGGCCAGGGCGACCAACGAACCCACCCCCCACCGCACCCGCCACCTCCTCAGCCCCATCGTGTTCCCCGCGGAGGGCCCGCCGACCGGCGGCGACACCCCGTCCTAGGCACAAGGCCCCCCCTTCCGCCCCCGGACCTAAGCCCCTACCTGCCCTAAGGACCCCCTCACCCCTGCCCTAAGGCCCCCACCCGCCCCAACATGCGGCACTCTCCCGATGTGCCGCACCCCCCTGGCAGACGAAAGTGGAGTCATCGCCGAGAACGAAGGCGAAACCCACCGAGCACCACCGACAAGCCAGGGAGCACACCGTGTTCGAGTACGAACTCCACCAGCAGCGCACCGCCGAACTCGCCCAGGTCGCCCAGCACGACCGCCTCGTCCGGGAGGCCCGCAAGGCCCGCGCCGGACGCCGGGGCCGACGCGGCGACGAAGCCGAGGGGCGGGTGAGCCCCGGGCGCGTCACGGAACGGTTCACGGACCGCTTCACCCGCGCCGCGTGAGGGGCCGGGCGTGCCCGCCCCCCACCCGGAGACCGGGGTGAATCCCGCCCCGGACACATCGACCGGGGCCGCCCGGGTCTCCACGCCCCGGGCCGCCCCGGTTTCGCCCACCGGGAAACGCCCTGCCACGAAGTCGCAGGTCTGTGCGATGCTCACCGCCATGGAGACCAGGTCCGTCAGCCCGGTGTTCGTCGGTCGGACCGACGAACTGGGCGCCCTGCAGGACGCGCTCGCCCGCGCCGCCGACCCGGCGGCGGGCGAGCCACAGGCATTGCTGCTCGGCGGTGAGGCGGGCGTCGGCAAGACCAGGCTCCTGGAGGAGTTCGCGGCCGTGGCCTGCGCGCGCGGCGCGATCGTCGCCGTCGGCGGCTGCGTCGAGATCGGCGCCGACGGGCTGCCCTTCGCCCCCTTCTCCACCGCCCTGCGCACCCTGCGCCGCATGCTGCCCGCCGAGTTCGCCGCGGCGGCCACGGGCCAGGAGGAGGAACTGGCCCGGCTGCTGCCCGAGCTGTGCGACTCGACCCCGCTCCGCGGCTTCGACGGACGCAACGGCGAGGAGGCCACCGCCCGGCTCTTCGAGCTGACCGCACGCCTCCTCGAAGCCCTCGCCGCCGAGCAGACCGTCGTCCTCGTCCTCGAGGACCTGCACTGGGCCGACGCCTCCACCCGCCACCTCCTGTCGTACCTCTTCCGCACGCTGCGCCGCGGCCGCCTCGTCGTCCTCGCCACCTACCGCGCCGACGACATCCACCGCCGCCACCCGCTGCGCCCCCTGCTCGCCGAACTCGACCGGCTGCGCACGGTCCGCCGCGTCGAGGTGGCCCGCTTCACCCGCGACGAGGTCGGCCGCCAGATGGCCGGGATCCTCGGCGCCGCGCCCGCCCCGAAGCTGGTCGACGACATCTTCGCGCGCTCCGACGGCAACGCCTTCTTCGTCGAGGAACTCGCCGTCGCCTCCCACGGCGGCAGCTGCGCCGCCCTCACCGACTCGCTGCGCGACCTGCTGCTCGTGCGCGTCGAGGACCTGCCGGAGGACGCCCAGCGGGTGGCGCGGATCGTCGCCGAGGGCGGCTCCACCGTCGAGTACGACCTGCTCGCCGAGGTCAGCGGCCTCGGCGAGGACGACCTGATCGACGCCCTGCGCGCCGCCGTCGGCGCCAACATCCTGATCCCCTCGCCCGGCGGCGACGGCTACCGCTTCCGGCACTCCCTGGTCCGCGAGGCCGTCGGCGACGACCTGCTGCCCGGCGAGCGCTCCCGCATCAACCGCCGCTTCGCCACCACCCTGGAGGCCGACCCCACGCTCGTCGCCCCCGACCAGCGCGCCACCCGCCTCGCCAGCTACTGGTACCACGCCCACGACGCCGCCAAGGCCCTGCCCGCCGTCCTCAACGCCTCCGTCGAGGCCCGCTGCAGACACGCCTACGCCGAGCAACTGCGGCTCCTGGAGCGGGCGATGGAACTGTGGGACGCCGCCCCCGACGACGTCCGCGTCCAACTGCGCCCCGTCGACTACACCGAGGTCTACCCGCCCTGCGGCTGCGACCCCGAGACCACCCCGCTGCGCTACCTCGACCTGATGGCCGAGGCCGCCGTCGCGGGCCGCCTGTGCGGCGAGCGCGAACGCGCCCTGAAGATCACCAAGCGGGCCCTGCGGCTCCTCGACGACGAGCCCGACGCGCTGCGCGCCGCCTGGTTCTGGGTGCAGCGCTCCCGGCTCGTGCAGACCCTCGCCCGCGGCGACGGCTGGAAGGAGCTCGCCACCGCGCAGGACCTCGTCCGCGGCCTGCCGCCGTCCGTCGTGCACGCCGAGGTGCTCGCCATGGTCGCCGGCTGGTCGATGCTCCACGAGCCGGGCCCCGAGGCCTTCGCCGCCGCCGAACAGGCCGTCGAGTACGCCCGCATGGTCGGCGCCCGCGACATCGAGCTGTCCGCCCGCCTCACCCTCGGCGGCCTGATGGTCGACGCGGGCGACGTCGACGCCGGGGTCGCCGAGATGTTCGCGGTGCGCGAGCAGGTCCTCGCCGGCGGCAGCGTCGGCCCGATCGGCCGCACCTTCATCAACCTGCCCTCCGTCCTCGAAGGCATCGGCCGCTCCCGCGAGGCCGCCGAACTCCTCGACGAGGGCATCCGCCTCGCCCGGCGCTACGGCCTCCTGGAGTCCGAGCCCTGGATGTGGGCCAACAAGGCCGAGGCGATGTACGCCCTCGGCCGCTGGACGGAAGCCGTCGACGCGGCCCGCCGCGCGGGCCTGAGCGCCAAGCCGCGCGGCGGCGCCTGCATGCGCCTGGCCCACCTCGCCCTGGCCCGCGGCGACATCGCCGAAGCCGCCCACCAACTCGCCCAGGCCCGCGAGCACTTCGGCACCCACGACCCGATGCCGCAGAACTCCCTGCCGCTGCACCGCGTCGCCATCGGCGTCGCCGCGGGCGAGGGCCGCCTCCTCGACGCCCGCACCGAACTCGACCGGGCCGTCGCCGAGGGCTTCCCGCCCGGCACCCAGCGCTACGGCTGGCCGCTGCTCCTCGCCGCCGCCACCGCCGAGGCCGACGCCCGGGGCCTGCCCATCGCCGCCCCCGGCCGCGCCGACGCCCTCCACCTCATCCGCACCACCGCCAAGTCCCTGCCCACGACCGCCCCCGTCTGGCAGGCGTACGAACTGTGGGTCCGCGCCGAACTCCTGCGCGCCGAAGGCCGCGCCACCCCCGACGACTGGCTGGCCGCCCTCACCGCCGTCGGCCCGCTGGAGCGCCCCTACGACCTCGCCCGCGTCCGGCACCGGCTCGCCGCCGCCCTGCTCACGCCCGGAGCGGGAGCGGGATCCGGAGGTGCGGCCGGGGCCGGTGACGCCGACCGGGACCGCGCCGCCGAGCTCCTCCGCCAGGCCGGAGCCGTCGCCGAGCACCTGGGTGCCCGCCCCCTCGCCGAGAGCGTCGACCGGCTCGCCCAGCGCACCCGGCTCTCCCTCACCGGCGCGCCCCCGGCCGGACCCGCCGACCCGGCCGACGCCCTCGGCCTGACCTCCCGCGAACGGGACGTGCTGCGCCTGGTCGCCGCGGGACGCACCAACCGCCAGATCGCCGAGGAACTGTTCATCTCCCCGAAGACGGCGAGCGTGCACGTCTCCAACATCCTCGGCAAGCTCGGCGTCGCGGGCCGCGGCGAGGCGGCCGCCCTGGCCCACCGCCTTCAGCTCTTCCCGGGCGACGGGCCGCAGCCGGCCGACGCCGCGGTGCGCGCCCCTTAGGGACACGCGGCTCCCCGCGCCCCGGACGGGGCGCGGGGCCCGGCTCGTTTCCGGCGGCGTCGCTTACGCTGGGAAGGGCAGGACCACCGTCCGGCCTTGGAGGCGCAGTGTTCAACGTGTTCGAGCAGCTCTTCGCCCCAGGGCGCAAACACACGGACGACGAGAACAAACGCCTGGAGCTGACGCGGGTCGACGTGGACGACGGGGACCCCGGCCGCGGCCCGATAGACCTGTCCTCCGGCAAGGTGGTGGTGCGGGTGCCGCAGCAGGCTCCCGGGCGCCGGACGGACGACACGGATCAGGTTGACCGCACGGACCACCCCGACCGCACCGGCCGTACGGGTCCCGAGGACGAGCCCGAGGCCTGACGCCCGGACCCCGCTTCCTGGTCGCCCGCCGCCTCACCGGTGCCTCACTTCACACGTACCTCCAGGATCCTGTCGTCCTCCTTCCCCGGCGTCCCCCGGGAGTCCGTCTCGCTGGTCACCAGCCACAGCTTGTCGCCGCCCGCCGCGACCACCGTGCGCAACCGTCCGTACTTCTCCGTGAGGAACGCCTCCGTCTTCGGCTCGCCGGTCACACCCCGCACCGGGATCCGCCACAGCCGCTCGCCGCGCAGGCCCGCCATCCACACCGAGCCCTTCGCGTAGGCAACGCCGCTCGGTGAGGCCTCGGACGTCTTCCACTGGGCGACGGGCGCGTGGAAGGCGTCGTCGGAGTCGTCCTTGCCCTCGACCTCCGGCCAGCCGTAGTTGTCGCCGGCCTTGATCTCGTTCAGCTCGTCCCAGGTGTCCTGGCCGAACTCCGAGGCCCACAGACGCTTGTCCTCGTCCCAGTCCAGGCCCTGGACGTTGCGGTGGCCGAGCGAGTACACGGGGGAGTCGGCGAAGGGGTTGCCCGGGGCCGGGTCGCCGTCCGGGGTCAGGCGCAGGATCTTGCCGCCGAGGGACTTCTTGTCCTGCGCCAGGTCCGTCTCGCCGGTCTCGCCCGTGCCCGCGTACAACATCTTGTCCGGGCCGAAGGCGATCCGGCCGCCGTTGTGGATCACGCCCTTCGGGATGTCCTTGAACACCGTGTCGGGAGCGCCCAGTTGCTGGCCGGAGGGCTTCTTCTCGTCGTACAGCATGCGGGCGATGCGGTTGTCGGACTCCGTGGTGAAGTACGCGTACACCTGGTGGTCCGATGCGTAGGTCGGGGAGAGGGCGAGGCCCATCAGGCCGCCCTCGCCCGCGGCGGCGACCCCGGGGACCGAGCCGACCTCGGTCTTCTTTCCGCTCTCGCCGTCGATCCGGGTGATCGTGCCCTCGTCGCGCGAGGACACCAGGAGGTCGCCGTCCGGCAGCGGGGCCAGGCCCCAGGGGGACTTCAGGCCCGTGGCGAGGGTCTTGGTGACCTCGGCCGAGCCCTTCTCGGGCGGCGCGTCGGCGGCGTCTCCCGACGGCGACGCGCTCGGGTCGGCGGAGCCGGACTCGGCGCTCTTGTCGCCGGAAGGGCCGTCGTCGTCCGACGAGCACCCGGTCGCCAGGAGGAGCGCGGCGGCGGCAAGCACGGCCGCCGCGGCGGCACGACGGGGGTGGTGAGCACTCAGCACGGTCAGGATCCCTTCGACGCGGACTTCTCCTGTTCATACACCGCAGCCGCCCCGCAGGTTCCCATCCACCGCGCGCCATTTCCGGGCGCCGGCCCCACGACCCCGCCGGTCCCGGACCCGTCGGTCCCAGACCCCGCCGGTGCCGGACCCGTCAGTCCCGGACCCGTCAGTCCCGGACCCGTCGGTCCCGGACCCGTCAGTCCCAGACCCGTCGGTCCCGGACCCCGCAAGTCCCGGACCCCGTCAGTCCCACGACCCCTGCGCCGGAGGCAGCGCCGCCAGCTCCGCCAGGTCCGCGGGCGTGAGCCGCACCCGCGCGGCCCCGGCGTTCTCCCGCGCCCACCGCTCCCGCTTGGCGCCGGGCACCGGCACCACCTGCGGCCCCTGCGCGAGCACCCACGCGAGGGCCACCTGCGCGGGCGTCGCGCCGTGCCGTTCGGCGACCCGGCGCAGGCCCACCACCAGCGGCTGGTTGGCCGCCATCATCTCGGCGGTGAAGCGGGGATGGCGGGCCCGCAGGTCGTCCGGCTCGAAGCCCTGCCCCGGCGTCAGCGTGCCGGTGAGGAAGCCGTTGCCCAGCGGCATCGCCGCGAGCAGCCCCACACCCCGCGCGGCGCACCAGGGCAGCAGCGCCACCAGCGCCTCCGGCGACCACACCGACAGCTCGGCCTGCACCGCCGCCACCGGGAAGACCTGCTGGACGCGCTCCAACTGCCGGATCGTGGCGTCGTGGAGACCCGTGCGGGCCCCCGCGCGGCGGCCGGCCCGCGCGCCCACCGCACACAGCCCGAGCGCGCGCACCTTCCCGGCCGACACCAGCTCGGCCATGGCGCCCCAGGTCTCCTCGACGGGCACCTCGGGGTCGGCGCGGTGCAACTGGTACAGGTCGATGGTGTCCGTCTGCAGCCGCCGCAGCGACGCGTCGCAGGCCCGCTTCACATAGCCGGGGCGGCCGTTGGCGACGATGTGCTGCTCGCCGACGAGCAGCCCGCACTTCGTGGACACGAAGGCCTCCGCGCGCCGCTCCTTCAGCACCCGGCCGATCAGCAGCTCATTGGTGAAAGGACCGTACATGTCGGCGGTGTCGAGGAGCGTCGAACCCTCGTCGAGCGCCGCGTGCACGGTCCGCATCGAGGCGTCACCGCGCTGTCGGGAGCCGGTGTAGGCCCAGCTCATCGGCATGCAGCCGAGTCCGACGGCGCCCACCCCCAGCGCCCCCGCGCCGATCGTCCTGCGCTCCACCTGGCCGTACCCTCCCCTGTCCGGTGATCTTCGTCCGGGCGGCCCCCAACGTAACCTCTGCGCCCGGGCACGCCGCGTGCGGCCTGTGCGCATTAGCCTCCTGGACATGACGACCGACGTATGGCTGCCCGTGGCGGCGTCCGAGATCGAGGGCCTGCCCGCCCCCCACGACGAGGGCTTCACCTACCGATTCTGGGACGGCGGCGACTATCCCGCCGACCCCGCCGACTGTGTCTTCTACGGGGTCCCCTACATGATCGATCCCGCGGTCTGCGCCCGCCCGCTGTCCGAGATGACGTCCCTGCGCGTCGTCCAGACCCTGACCGCGGGCGTCGACCACGTGCTGCCCGCCGTCGAACGGCTCGCCCCGGGTGTTCAGTTGTGCAACGCGCGCGGGGTCCACGAAGCCAGCACTGCCGAACTCGCCCTGACCCTGACCCTCGCCTCCCTGCGGGGCATTCCGCGTTTTGTGGAGGGACAGCGGGTACAGGAGTGGCGGCAGGGGTTCAACCCGGCCCTCGCCGACAAGTCCGTCCTCATCGTGGGCTACGGAGCGATCGGTTCGGCGATCGAGGACCGGCTCACGGGCTTTGAGTGTGCGCGGGTGGCGCGCGTTGCGCGCTCCGAGCGTGCCACGGAGCGCGGTCCCGTGCTTCCGCTCTCCGAACTGCCCCGACTGCTGCCCGAAGCCGATGTCGTGATCCTTTCCACGCCGCTCACGGACTCCACGCGCGGAATGGTGAACGCCGATTTCCTCGCGCACATGAAGGACGGCGCGCTCCTGGTGAACGTCGCCCGCGGCTCCGTCGTCGACACCAAGGCGCTCCTGGCCGAGCTGGAGAGCGGCCGCCTCACCGCGGCCCTGGACGTCACCGACCCGGAGCCGCTGCCGCCCGGTCACCCCTTGTGGCAGGCCCCCGGCGTGCTCATCAGCCCGCACGTGGGCGGCCCGACATCCGCCTTCCTGCCCCGCGCCAAGCGCCTCCTCTCCGGCCAGTTGAACCGGTACGAGGCCGGGGATCCGCTCGCCAACGTCGTCCTGACGACCGCGTAGCCGAGGGGCGCGGAAGCGGTAGGGAACGTTCCGCGCACGCTCCGCACCCGCCCGCGTGCGCCGCGTGTCCGCATTGACGCTGGCAGTCACGGAGAGTAGAGCGACCCTGTCCCTGAGTGACGAGACTGGTGTATCGTCCCGACTGGGGACGCGCCGTGAACCATTCGGCGCCGGGGACGTGGCAACAGGACTGCGAGGGGGGCGACGGGCGATGTACGGCCTATGGGCGAACGATCCGACGCGGCGGGACCACCGCCGACGACTCTCGCGCACACCGATCCGCAGACGCCGGGACGCCACCCGGCGTCACCGACCGCTGTGCCGCTCCGGCGGCCCGTGCCCGGCCTGCGGCCACCCGCGGCCGGCGCGCACCCGCCCACCCCGCACGAGCCCGCCCTGCCGCGGCCCCGCACCTGGCCCGGTCCGTGGACGTGGCGCCCCCGGCCGGGGCGCCGCCGCGAGGAGCGGGGCGGGCCGGTGAGCGGGCAGTCGGCTTCCGCGACCGTCCTGGAGGGCCGGATCGGGCCACCCGCGCCGCCGCCGGGAGCGCCGCTCACCCGGCGCCCGGCCTCCGGCTCCGGACTGCTCTCGCAGGTCGTCCTGCTGCTGGTCTGCGGGGGATACGCGACCGGGTCCGCGCTCGGCTGGGGCTCCGACCGCCTCGCGCTCATCATGGGGGACTTCGGGCTCAGCGCGGCCGCCGCCATCGCCGCCGTCTCCTGCTTCCGGTACTCCCGCACCCGCCGCAGCCGCTTTCGACCCGCCTGGCTGCTGTTCGCGCTCTCCTCGGCGATGGCGGCCTGCGGCAACGGCGTCTGGGGATGGTACGAGGTCGTCCTCGAGCGCCCCGTGCCCAGCCCGGGCTACGCGGACCTGTTCTTCCTGTGCTTCGCGCCCCCCGCCATCATCGGGCTCCTCGTGCTCGCCAAGCGGCCGGTCACGAAGGCCGGTTGGGTGTGCCTCGCGCTCGACGCCTGGCTCATCGGCGGCTCCCTGCTCACGCTCTCCTGGAGCCTCGCCCTCGCGCACAACGCGCAGTTCGAGGGCCCCAGCGTCGCGCACGCCGCGCTGTCGCTCGCGTATCCGCTCCTGGACATCGCGCTCGTCAGCATGGTCCTCGCGCTGCACTTCAGACGATCCTCGGCGAACCGCACCGCCGTGAACACCGCCATCGGCGCCCTCGCGCTCACGGTGATGTGCGACGCGCTTTTCACCTCGCCGATGCTGCACGCCAGTTACCGCTCGGGCCAGCTCCTCGACGCGGGCTGGTTCGCCGGTTCGCTCCTGCTCGCCTACGCACCCTGGGCGGCGTCCGGGCACGGCCGCGGCGACTTCGGGACGGCCCGTGCCGACGAGAGCCCGGTGCGCGCGGCGTACCGGGCGTACGGCAGGACCCGCTGCCCCGACGGCCGCGGCCCCCGCGCGCACGACGAGCGCCACGACCGCGACGACCGTCCCGGCGAGCGCCCCGACGGCCGCGGGCGGTACGCCACCACCCGCCCCATCGCCGGATCGCTCGCCGCCCTCACGCCCTACCTGGCCGCGGCCGTCTGCACCCTGGGGATCCTCTACAACGTCCTGAACGGCCGCAGCGTCGACGAGGTCGTGCTGTTCACCGCGGGCACGGTCGTCCTCGCGCTCGTCGTGCGCCAGGGCATCATGCTGCTCGACAACATCACGCTCACCCAGGAACTGGCCCAGAAGGAGAACCACTTCAGGTCCCTGGTCCAGGGATCGAGCGACGTCATCATGATCGCCGCGCCCAGTGGCATCCTGCGCTACGTCAGCCCGGCCGCCGCCGGGGTCTACGGCCGCGACGCCGACGACCTCGTGGGCTCCGAACTGGCCACGCTCATCCACCCCGAGGACCTCGGCCGCGTCGTCCACGAAGTGCGCCGCTTCCTCGCCGCCAACCCCGTGGAGGAACCCACCACCCGCATCGAATGCCGCTTCAAGTCCGGCTGCGGCGACTGGCTCAACGTCGAGTCCACCGTCAACCGCCACCACGGCGGCCTCATCTTCAACAGCCGGGACGTCACCGAACGCGTGCGCCTGCAGGCGCAGTTGCAGCACAACGCCGAGCACGACCCACTCACCGACCTGCCCAACCGGGCCCTCTTCACCCGCCGAGTCGCCTCCGCGCTCGGCGGTCGCAGAGCCACCGACCGGGGCACCGCAGTCCTCTTCATCGACCTCGACGGGTTCAAGGCCGTCAACGACACCATCGGGCACCAGGCGGGCGACGCCCTGCTCGTGCAGGCCGCCCAGCGGCTCCAGGAGGCCGTCCGCGCCTCGGACACCGCGTCCCGACTCGGCGGGGACGAGTTCGCCGCCCTCATCGTCGGCGACGGCACCCGCGACCATGCCGCCCGCGAGCGGCACATCTTCGAGCTGGCCGACCGTCTCAGAATCCGCCTCTCCCAGCCCTACGACATCGACGGCAACGACGTCCGGGTCGCCGCGTCCATCGGCGTGGCCTTCGCCGAACCGGGCGTGGGCGCGGGCGAGTTGCTGCGCAACGCCGACCTCGCGATGTACCGCGCGAAGGCGGCGGGCAAGGGCCGCGTCGAGCTGTACGCACCCCAGATGCAGGCCGACGTCGCCCGCAAGGCCGAGCTGGCCACGCGGCTGCGCAGCGCCCTGCACGACGGCGAGTTCGTGCTCCTGCACCAGCCCGTGGTGTCCCTGGAGACCGGCCGGGTCACCTCCGTGGCGGCCCAGGCGCGCTGGCGCTCGGCCCAGGGCATCCTCTTCACGCCCGCCGAGTTCCTGCGCACCGCCGACGGCGGCGACCGCGCCGCCGAGCTGGGCCGCTGGCTCCTGGAGGAAGCCGTCGAGCAGGCCGCCGAGCGCGGCAGGACGGGCCACGCGGTGCCCGTCTGCGTGCGGGTCGGCGCCCGCCGCCTCGTGGACCGCTCCATGCCGCTCGGCTCCATCGAGGCGCTGCTCACCCGGCACGGCCTGCCCTCCGGCGGACTCGTCATCGAGCTGGCCGACAGCGACCCGCGGGTGTCCGTGGACGACCTGGAGCGCCGTCTCGCGTCCCTGCGCCGCCTCGGCGTCCGCATCGCCCTCGACGGCTTCGGCAGCGGCAGCGCGGCGATCACGGCACTGCGCCGGCTCCCCGTCGACGTACTGAAACTGGACCGCGGTCTGGTCGAGGGCGTCGTGGAGTCCGCACGGCTGCACAAGATCACCTCGGGGCTCCTTCGGATCGCGGGCGACCTCGGCCTGTGCTCCGTCGCCGAGGGTGTCGACCTGCCCGAACAGGTCATCGCCCTGCGCGCGATGGGCTGCACGCACGGGTACGGCATGGCGTTCTCGGGCCCGCTCGACGAGTACCGGCTGCGCCGGGCGCTCACGGTGGGGGAGTATCCCGTGCCGCACGGCGCCGTGGAGCCCGTGTGCGTGGGCGGCGGCCCCGCCTCCGAGCCCGCTGTCTACGGAGAGGGCGCGCCCGCCTTCAAGGCAGCCTCGGCGGCGTACGGCGAATCGCCTACGCCCTTCGGCGGGCCGACCACACCCTTCGGCGCGGCGGGGGCGGCTCTCGCGGCCGGATCTCCCTCCTACGGTCGCTCACATAATGAGACGCCCGTCCCACCTACTTGACAGGTGTGGCGCGCCAGGGGGAGGGTCAGAGCCATGCGCACCCGAATTCTCGTACTTGGAAAGCGCGTCGGCTGAAGCTGGGACGCACCGGTCCGGACACCGGAGACACCCAGCGACCGCACCCGGCGCGCTCCCCTCGCTTGCCTCACGGCACGAGGGGTTTTTTGTTGCACTGGCACCTGCCAAACCCTGGCAAAAACCCCGCGCCACCCCCGCAGAATCCTCAGCAAAGACCCTCAGCTTCGAGAAGAGAATGCCGATGACCGAGCAGGCCTCCGGGGCCCACCATCCGCAGCCCCGGCCCCGATCCTCAGGACCGCAGTCCGTCGCCGTCGAGCACGTCACGGGCGCGCAGTCGCTGATCCGTGCTCTCGAGGAAGTCGGGGCCGACACGGTATTCGGCATTCCCGGAGGTGCCATCCTCCCCGCGTACGACCCGATGATGGACTCCACCCGGGTGCGCCACATCCTGGTCCGCCACGAGCAGGGCGCGGGCCACGCGGCCACCGGGTACGCGCAGGCCACCGGCAAGGTCGGCGTCTGCATGGCGACCTCGGGGCCCGGCGCCACCAACCTGGTCACGCCCATCGCGGACGCCCACATGGACTCCGTCCCGCTGGTCGCGATCACCGGCCAGGTGGCGTCCAAGGCGATCGGCACGGACGCCTTCCAGGAGGCGGACATCGTCGGCATCACGATGCCGATCACCAAGCACAACTTCCTGGTCACCAAGGCCGAGGACATCCCGCGCACCATCGCGGAGGCCTTCCACATCGCCTCCACAGGACGCCCGGGCCCGGTCCTCGTCGACATCGCCAAGGACGCCCTGCAGGCGCGCACCACGTTCTCCTGGCCGCCCCAGCAGGAACTGCCCGGCTACCGCCCGGTGACCAAGCCGCACGCCAAGCAGATCCGCGAGGCCGCGAAGCTCATCACCGCCGCCAAGCGCCCCGTCCTGTACGTCGGCGGCGGCGTCATCAAGGCCGGCGCCACCGCCGAGCTGAAGGTCCTCGCCGAACTCACCGGAGCGCCCGTCACCACCACCCTGATGGCGCTCGGCGCGTTCCCCGACAGCCACCCGCTGCACGTGGGAATGCCGGGCATGCACGGTGCGGTCACCGCCGTCACCGCGCTGCAGAAGGCCGACCTGATCGTCGCCCTCGGAGCCCGCTTCGACGACCGCGTCACCGGCAAGCTGGACAGCTTCGCCCCGTACGCCAAGGTCGTGCACGCCGACATCGACCCCGCCGAGATCGGCAAGAACCGCACCGCCGACGTCCCGATCGTCGGGGACGCCCGCGAGGTCATCGCCGACCTGGTGCAGGCCATCCAGGCCGAGCACACGGCAGGCCACACGGGCGACTACGCCGCCTGGTGGACCGACCTCAACCGCTGGCGCGAGACGTACCCGCTCGGCTACGACCACCCGGACAACGGGCAGCTCTCGCCCCAGCAGGTCATCGAGCGCATCGGCCGGCTGGCGCCGGAGGGCACGATCTTCGCCGCGGGCGTCGGCCAGCACCAGATGTGGGCGGCGCACTTCATCCAGTACGAGCAGCCCGCGACCTGGCTCAACTCCGGCGGCGCCGGAACCATGGGCTACGCGGTGCCGGCCGCGATGGGCGCGAAGGCCGGACAGCCCGACCGCACGGTCTGGGCGATCGACGGCGACGGCTGCTTCCAGATGACCAACCAGGAACTGACCACCTGCGCCCTGAACAACATCCCGGTCAAGGTCGCCATCATCAACAACGGCGCGCTCGGCATGGTCCGCCAGTGGCAGACGCTGTTCTACAACCAGCGCTACTCCAACACCGTGCTGCACAGCGGCCCGGACGCGGACGGCAAGCAGCCGAGCGCGGGCACCCGGGTCCCGGACTTCGTCAAGCTGTCCGAGGCGATGGGCTGCCACGCGATCCGCTGCGAGGACCCGGCCGACCTGGACAAGGTCATCGAAGAGGCCAACGCCATCAACGACCGCCCCGTCGTGATCGACTTCATCGTCCACGAGGACGCCCAGGTGTGGCCGATGGTCGCCGCAGGCACCTCCAACGACGAGGTCATGGCCGCCCGGGGCGTGCGCCCCGACTTCGGCGACAACGAAGACGACTGAGAGCAGCAGGAAGAGGAATGACCGCCATGACCCCCATGTCGAAGCACACGCTCTCGGTCCTCGTCGAGAACACCCCCGGCATCCTGGCCAGGATCGCCGCCCTCTTCTCCCGCCGCGGCTTCAACATCGACTCCCTCGCCGTCGGCGTCACCGAGCACCCCGACATCTCCCGCATCACCATCGTCGTGAATGTCGAGGAACTCCCGCTCGAACAGGTCACCAAGCAGCTCAACAAGCTGGTCAACGTCCTGAAGATCGTCGAACTCGAGCCGGGTCAGGCCGTGCAGCGCGAGCTGGTCCTCGCCAAGGTGCGCGCCGACAACGAGACCCGCTCCCAGATCGTCGAGATCGTCCAGCTGTTCCGTGCCAAGACCGTGGACGTCTCCCCGGAGGCGGTCACCATCGAGGCCACCGGCAGCAGCGACAAGCTGGAGGCCATGCTCAAGATGCTGGAACCCTTCGGCATCAAGGAGCTGGTCCAGTCCGGCACGATCGCGATCGGCCGCGGCTCGCGCTCCATCACCGACCGCAGCCTGCGCGCCCTCGACCGCTCCGCGTAGCGCCCGCCCCGCGCGCGGACCACCCCTCTCCGCGCGCGGCGCGGGTCCCGGATGCCGAGACCCGACAACTTCCCTCACCCAGCCCGCCGTACGGTGGGACGCAACACCAGCACACATAGGAGATATCCAGTGGCCGAGCTGTTCTACGACGCCGACGCCGACCTGTCCATCATCCAGGGCCGCAAGGTCGCGGTCATCGGTTACGGCAGCCAGGGTCACGCCCACGCCCTCTCGCTGCGCGACTCCGGTGTGGACGTGCGGGTCGGCCTCCACGAGGGCTCCAAGTCCAAGGCGAAGGCCGAGGAGCAGGGCCTGCGCGTGGTCACGCCGGCCGAGGCCTCCAAGGAGGCCGACGTCATCATGGTCCTGGTCCCGGACCCGATCCAGGCCCAGGTCTACGAGGAGTCCATCAAGGACAACCTCAAGGAGGGCGACGCGCTCTTCTTCGGCCACGGCCTGAACATCCGCTTCGGCTTCATCAAGCCCCCGGCGGGCGTGGACGTCGCTATGGTCGCCCCCAAGGGCCCGGGCCACCTGGTGCGCCGCCAGTACGAGGAGGGCCGCGGCGTCCCGTGCATCGCGGCGGTCGAGCAGGACGCCACCGGCAAGGGCTTCGAGCTGGCCCTGTCGTACGCCAAGGGCATCGGCGGCACCCGCGCGGGCGTCATCAAGACGACCTTCACCGAGGAGACCGAGACCGACCTCTTCGGCGAGCAGGCCGTCCTCTGCGGTGGCACGGCCGCGCTGGTCAAGGCCGGTTTCGAGACCCTCGTCGAGGCGGGCTACCAGCCGGAGATCGCCTACTTCGAGTGCCTGCACGAGCTGAAGCTCATCGTCGACCTGATGTACGAGGGCGGCCTGGAGAAGATGCGCTGGTCGGTCTCCGAGACCGCCGAGTGGGGCGACTACGTCACCGGCCCCCGCATCATCACCGACGCCACCAAGGCCGAGATGAAGAAGGTCCTGGCCGAGATCCAGGACGGCACGTTCGCGAAGCAGTGGATGGACGAGTACCACGGCGGTCTGAAGAAGTACAACGAGTACAAGACGCAGGACTCCGAGCACCTCCTGGAGACCACCGGCAAGGAGCTGCGCAAGCTCATGAGCTGGGTCGACGAGGACAAGTAAGCGGATGCGGCGCGGGTGGGGCACCGGGGCTCCGGTGCCCCACCCGCGCCGTCGTCATGGTGGGCCGGATCGTCTTGTCCGTGGTGGCCAGCCACGTCCGGGTGATCCTTCCAGTCAGGCGCAAGCAGGCCCGCCACGCGCCACTACACTGCAAACCACATTCGCGTCAGGCCCACAGCGTCGTGCGTCTTCCACGCGGAGCACCCTCCACCGCCTGCGGCCGTCGGGACGGCCGTCCGCATTGGACCTGTGAGGACTCACGTGAGCACTGCTGCCAACGGCAAACCGGTCGTACTCATCGCCGAAGAGCTGTCGCCCGCCACCGTCGACGCGCTGGGCCCGGACTTCGAGATCCGGCACTGCAACGGCGCGGACCGCGCCGAACTGCTGCCCGCCATCGCCGACGTCGACGCCGTCCTGGTCCGCTCCGCGACCAAGGTCGACGCCGAGGCCATCGCCGCCGCCCCCAAGCTGAAGGTCGTCGCCCGCGCGGGCGTCGGCCTCGACAACGTCGACGTCTCCGCCGCCACCAAGGCGGGCGTCATGGTGGTGAACGCGCCCACCTCGAACATCGTCACCGCCGCCGAGCTGGCCTGCGGTCTGCTCGTCGCCACCGCGCGCAACATCCCGCAGGCCAACACCGCCCTGAAGAACGGCGAGTGGAAGCGCTCCAAGTACACGGGCGTGGAGCTGGCCGAGAAGACGCTCGGCGTCGTCGGCCTCGGCCGGATCGGCGCGCTCGTCGCCCAGCGCATGAGCGCCTTCGGCATGAAGGTCGTCGCCTACGACCCGTACGTGCAGCCCGCGCGCGCCGCCCAGATGGGCGTGAAGGTCCTCTCCCTCGACGAGCTCCTCGAAGTCTCCGACTTCATCACCGTGCACCTGCCGAAGACCCCCGAGACCCTCGGCCTCATCGGCGACGACGCGCTGCACAAGGTCAAGCCGTCCGTGCGCATCGTCAACGCCGCGCGCGGCGGCATCGTCGACGAGGAGGCGCTGTACTCCGCCCTCAAGGAGGGCCGCGTCGCGGGCGCCGGTCTCGACGTGTACGCCAAGGAGCCCTGCACCGACTCCCCGCTCTTCGAGCTCGACCAGGTCGTCTGCACCCCGCACCTCGGCGCCTCCACCGACGAGGCCCAGGAGAAGGCCGGCATCTCCGTCGCCAAGTCCGTGCGGCTCGCCCTCGCGGGCGAGTTGGTGCCCGACGCGGTGAACGTCCAGGGCGGCGTCATCGCCGAGGACGTGCGCCCCGGGCTGCCCCTCGCCGAGAAGCTCGGCCGGATCTTCACCGCCCTCGCGGGCGAGGTCGCCGCGCGGCTCGACGTCGAGGTGTACGGCGAGATCACCCAGCACGACGTGAAGGTGCTCGAACTGTCCGCCCTCAAGGGCGTGTTCGAGGACGTCGTCGACGAGACCGTGTCGTACGTCAACGCGCCCCTCTTCGCCCAGGAGCGCGGTGTCGAGGTGCGCCTCACCACCTCCTCCGAGTCGCCCGACCACCGCAACGTCGTCACCGTGCGCGGCACCCTCGGCGACGGCGAGGAGATCGCCGTGTCCGGCACGCTCGCCGGGCCCAAGAACCACCAGAAGATCGTGGCCGTCGGCGACTACGACGTCGATCTCGCGCTCGCCGACCACATGGTCGTCCTTCGCTACGCCGACCGGCCCGGTGTCGTCGGCACCGTCGGGCGCGTGCTCGGTGAGGCCGGGATCAACATCGCCGGGATGCAGGTCGCTCGGGCCGACGTCGGGGGGGAGGCGCTGGCCGTCCTCACCGTCGACGACACGGTGCCGCAGCCGGTCCTCGCGGAGCTGGCCGAGGAGATCGGGGCGACGTCGGCGCGCTCGGTGAACCTGGCGGACTAGGGTCCTGCGGGGCTTTCCCCAGTCCCGCCCCTTCCCGGAACCGGGGCTCCGCCCCGGACCCCGTTGTCGGCGCTTCGCGCCTCGTCCTCAAACGCCGGACGGGCTGAAAGACCCAGCCCCTCCGGCGTTTGAGCTCCACGCAGCGCCCCCACCGCCACCGCCGCCGCCCCCAGCAGCACCCCCGCCCCCACCAGCGCAGCGACATGCATGCCGCTGGTGAACGCGGCCCGCGCCGCCGAGGTGAGCGCGTCGGACGCCGGCGCCGGCAGCCGCTCGGCGACGGCCAGGGCGCCCCCGAGCGTCTCCCGCGCCTCGCCCGGCGCCCCCGCGGGCATCTCGCCGCGGTACACCGCCGTACCGACCGACCCGAGCAGCGCCATCCCGAGCGCCCCGCCGAACTCCTGCCCGGTCTCCAGGAGCGACGCCGCCGCCCCGGCCTTCTCCGCGGGCGCCGCCCCGAGCGCCAGGTCGGTCAGCTGTGAGCCGACGACGACCGCGCCGCAGGCGAGCACGCCCGCCCCGGCGAGCACCGTCCACAGGGCGTCGGTGCCCGCGAGGAACAGCAGCCCGTACCCGCACGCGGCCACCGCGAAGCCGCCCGCGACCACCTGCGCCCGGTCCACGCCCCGCCGCACCAGCGCCGTCGCGACCGGCGCCGCGCAGCCGATGAGGACCGAGGGGAGCAGCGCCCACAGGGCCGCCTCCAGGGCGCTCTTGCCGAGCACGGACTGCAGGTACTGCGTCGTGTAGTACGCCGAACCCATCATCGCGAACGACGAGATGAGGTTCAGGAGGACGGCAGGTCCGAAGCCGCGCGCCCCGCGGAACAGGGCGGGCGAGATCAGCGGCGACGCGGCCGTGCGCTGGCGGCGTACGAAGAGGACGGCGAAGACCAGGCCGACGGCGAGCGACACGACGTACTCCGTGCGCGGGCCCTCGGAGGGGATCTCCTTGAGGCCGTAGACGACGGGGAGCACCGCCGCCAGGGAGAGGGGCACGCTCAGGAGGTCGAAGCGGCCCGGGTGCGGGTCCCTCGACTCCGGGATGAGGACCGGCGCGAGGACCAGGAGCAGCGCCATCGCGGGCAGGTTCACCAGGAACACCGAGCCCCACCAGAAGAACTCGACGAGCAGCCCGCTGAGCACCGAGCCGAGCGCCACCCCGCCGACCAGTACGCCGGACCAGATCCCGATCGCCCGCGCGCGCTGCCCGGGGTCGCGGAACAGGGTGCGCACCAGGGCGAGCGTGGACGGCATCAGCGTGGCGCCGCCGATGCCGAGGACGGCGCGGGCGGCGATGAGGAGTTCGGGGCTGCTCGCGTACGCGGCGGTCAGCGAGGCCGCGCCGAACGCGGCGGCGCCGCACAGCAGCAGCTTGCGGCGGCCCACGCGGTCGCCCAACGAGCCCATGGTCATGAGCAGTCCGGCGAGCACGAAGGCGTACACGTCGAAGATCCACAGCTGTTGGGTGCCGGTCGGCTCCAGGTCGGCGTTGATCGCGGGGACCGCGAAGTACAGCACCGAGACGTCCATCGAGACGAGCAGCAGCGGCAGCATCAGGACCACCAGGGCCGTCCACTCCCTGCGGCCCGCGCGGGCCGGGACGGGGGTGGAGGTCACCGGGGGCGGCTCGGGGAGCGGCTGCGGGGGCGGGTTCGTAGGCATGGCCCGGACTGTACGGTCGTATAAAACAGTTGTCTAGTACGACTGTATAGGACGGGTGTCTGGATCGTGGGTAGGGTTGGGGCATGGGACACCGTGAGGATCTGCTGGAAGGCGCCAAGCGCTGCCTGCTGGAGAAGGGGTTCGTGCGCACCACGGCGCGCGACGTCGTCAAGGAGTCGGGGACGAATCTCGCGTCGATCGGCTACCACTACGGCTCGAAGGACGCCCTGCTCGCGCAGGCCTACATCGCCCTCATCGAGTCCATCGGCGACGCCTTCGGCCCGGTGGGCGGGGCGGGTGCGGCGCCGGGCGGCTCCCTTGAGCGGTTCCAGGAGGTGTGGGGCAACGTCATCCGTACGTTCCCCGAGGCGCGCGGGGTGTGGCTGCTCAGCCTGGAGTTCGTCACCCACGGCGACCGGCTGCCCGGCGTGCGCGAACTCGTCGCCAAGGCGCAGCGGGAGGGGCGGGCGGGGCTCGCCTCGGTGCTGCTCGACGTCGACGAGGACACGCTGGGCGACGACGTCCTCGACGCCGAGGGACGGCTCTACACGACGCTGCTCAACGGGCTGATGGTGCAGTGGCTCTTCGACCCGGAGTCGGCGACGGACGCGGCGCAGCTGACGGAGGGGCTGCGGCGCGTGATGGGGCGGGCGGGGGCGTCTGGGGTGTCTGGGTCGGATGGGGCCTCTGGGTTGGGCGGGGAGTCTGGGTCGGACGGGGTGGGCGGCTGACGCGGGTCACTCGTGTCCGGATGTGACAGAAGCCCGTCATTGTGGATGTGCGGGGCGCGGGCGACGATAAGTCCATGCCCCGTTCCCGACGCATCGTCATCGCGGTCTTCCCGGACGTCGACCTGCTCGACGTGACCGGCCCGGCCGAGGTGTTCGCGCTGGCCAACCGCGAGACCGGCGGCCGCGCGAGCTACGACGTGCAGCTCGCGGGGCCGACCGGCGGCGCCGTCACGACATCGGCGGGGGTGCGGCTCCTCGCCGACCTGTCCTTCGCCGAGGTCGGCGCGGGCGGCGGGGCGCGCGGGGGCGGCGGTGTCATCGACACGCTGCTCGTGCCCGGCGCCGTCGACATGCTCCCCGAGGGCCCGGTCGCCCGGATCGACCAGGACGTCGTGGCGTGGGTGAAGGAGACCGCGCCCGGCGCCCGGCGGGTCGCGTCGGTGTGCGTCGGCGCGCACGTCCTCGCCGCCGCGGGGCTGCTCGACGGGAAGCGGGTGACCACCCACTGGTCCACCGCCGCCCAACTCGCCGCCGAACACCCGGAGGTGACGGTCGACGCCGACCCGATCTTCGTGCGGTCCGGGCGGGTGTGGACCGGGGCGGGCATCAGCGCCTGCATGGATCTGGCGCTCGCCCTGGTGGCCGAGGACCTGGGTGAGCAGGTCGCCCTCACGGTGGCCCGGCAACTGGTGATGTACCTCAAGCGCCAGGGCGGGCAGAGCCAGTTCTCCGTACCGCTGAGCCGGCCGCCCGCGTCCCGGCGGGACATCGAGGAGCTGCGGACGTACATCGCGGAGCACCTCGACGCCGACCTGTCGGCGGGGGCGCTCGCCGGGCGGATGGCCCTCAGCGAACGGCACTTCGCGCGGGTCTTCCGCCAGGAGACCGGCACTGGACCCGCCGCCTATGTCGAGGCCGTCCGGGTGGAGGCCGCCCGCCGCCTCCTCGAAAGCACCGACGAACCCCTGGAACGGGTCGCCGCCGCCAGCGGGTTCGGCTCCGTGGAGACCCTGCACCGGGCGCTGCGCAAGCAGATCGACACGACCCCCGCGGCCTATCGCCGCCGCTTCCGCACCACGGCCTGATCCGCCGGACCCCGCACCGCGACCTCGTCCGCCGGACCCGCACCACGGCCTGATCCACCGGATTCGGCACCACATTTCACCGACAGACCGACAGACCGACAGACCGACCGACCCCGGGCCCCGGGGCACCGGGCATTCACGCGAGCCGTGCCGCTTCGCCGTGCCCGTGCGCCCGCGCGCCCGCCACGTACCCCACCTCGAAAGGACCCCCCGTCATGACCGCTCCCACGAAGCCCTCCGCCACCCTCCGCCAGGTGATCGGCCTGGAGGCCGAGCTGCCCCGGCTCGGTGACACCACCCTCGTCCTGATCGACTACCAGAACACGTACACCACCGGCGTGATGGAGCTGGAGGGCGCGAGCGAGGCGCTGGCCGCCGGGGCCCGGCTCCTCGCCGCCGCCCGCGCCGCCCGGATTCCCGTGGTCCACATCGTCAACGACGGGGGAGAGGGCACCCCGTACGACATCCGCGCGGAGATCGGCGCGATCTGCGACGAGGTCGCCCCCGTCGACGGGGAGCCCGTCGTGGTCAAGCAGTTCCCCGACTCCTTCCACGAGACCCGGCTCCAGGAGGTCCTCGGTGAGCTGGGCGTCGAGGCGGGCGCGGAGCTTGTGCTCGCCGGGTTCATGACGCACATGTGCGTCACCTTCACCGCCCAGGGCGCCTTCAACCTCGGCTACCGGCCCACCGTCGTCGCCGAGGCCACCGCCACCCGCACCCTCGCCGACACGGACGGCGCAGCCCTGCCCGCGGCGGCCCTGCACACCGCCGCGCTGGCCACGATCGGCGACCTGTTCGGCCGGGTCGCGCCGACGGTGGACGACCTGGTCAAGGCCTGATCGGCCAGGCGTCCGCTACAGGCGTGACGCCTTGAGGATCATGTGGAGGAGGAGCCGGTCCTCGCCCTCGTCGAGGTCCAGCTTCGTGAGCTGCTCCACGCGCGAGAGGCGGTAGTAGAGGGTCTGGCGGTGGATGCCGAGCTCGGCCGCCGCCCGTCCCGCCTGGCCCGCGCGGTCGAGGAACACCTCGGCCGTGCGGGCCAGTTCGCGATGGGCGGGGGAGAGCAGCTCGCGGGCCACCGCGTCCCGCGCCGCCTCCGGAGGCAGCGCCGTGAGCAGCCGGTACGGTCCGATGTCCGACCAGCGCGCGAGCGGCGCGAACCGCGGTTCGGCGAGCGCCGCCCGCGCCGCCGCCGTCGCCTCGCCCCACGCCGCCCCCAGGTCGTCGAGCCCCCGCCGCGCCCCGGCCACCCCGGCCGCCGCGCCCTGCCCCGCCGACTCCGCGAGACGCCCGGCCGCCGACAGGGCGGGCGTCAGGGCGTCCGCCGACCGAAGGCGCACGAGGACCGCGAGCGCCTGGCCGAGGACGCCGGGCGCCGTGGTCCACGGCACCGTGCACAGGGCCGCCGCGCCCGGCACCGTCCGCAGCGCGGGCGCGTCGTCCGGGTCGGCGACCGGGTCCGGGGCGGGGGCGGCGCCCGCCGGTCCGCTGCCGGAGTGCCGTCGGGAGCCGGGGGCGTGCCAGGGCGCCACGCACACCAGGGCGTGCGGCCCGTCCGCGCGCGGGCCGAGCGCCGTGTGCAGCGCCGCCACCGTCATGTCCCGCTGCCAGCCGCGCTCCGCCGTCAGGGCCGCCCGGAACTCCCGGGTGAGGTCGGCGCCCGCCTGGACCTCCTCCGCGAGCAGCGCCCCGATCCGCGCGGCCACCTCCATGGCGGCGGTGAGCTGTGCGTCCGTGGGGCCCGGTTCGTCGTCGAGCAGCCAGACGTAGCCCAGGGCGAACCCCCGATGGCGTACCGGAAGGCAGACGCGGCCGCGGTGCACGCCCGCCTCCGGGGTGGGCGGGATCCGGACCGGGCTCGTGGCGCGGGTGATGCCGAAGCTCTCGAACCACGCGCGGACCTGGGTGGTGGAGCGGCGGGTGAGGATCGAGCGGGTCCTGACCGGGTCGAGGTCGGGGGCGTCGAGGCCGTCGCCGCCGTCGTGCGCGCCGAAGGCGATCAGCTCGAAGTCGCGGTTCTCCAGCGTGGCGGGCGCGCCGAGCAGGGTCGAGATCTCGTCGACCAGTTCCTGGTAGTCGCCCTTCACCCGCCGCCGCCCTTCGCTCGCGCCACTCCGTGGGAAGGCCACCCGCAGGAAGCCCGTGCCGTACGCGTCCCGTCCCGTACGAAGCCCATTCTCACGCAGTCGGGACCGGACCTCATACATATGTCTGAGATCCAGCCCACGGATGCGTGACAGGTGTCGATGGCCCACGGTCGGAGGGATCCATAAGTTTCACGGTGGTTCTCCGTGTCGTACCGGTTTTGTCGCAAAATTGTCGGTACGGCACTCGCTCGTACTCCCGTGGAGGTGCCCGTGCTGGGTCCCGTGATCCTTGCCGCGTCGCGCAGTGACCAGATGCGCCGTTTCGTGTCGGCGGCGCCGGGCACCAAGCAGGTCGTCGACCGGTTCATCGCCGGTGAGACGGTCGACCAGGTGGTCCCGATCGTCGTCGACGCCGCCGACAAGGGCCTCGAGGTCACCCTGGACGTGGTGGGCGAGGACATCACCACCGTGGAGCAGTCCCACGCCGCGCGCGACGCCTACCTGGAGCTGATCGACCGGCTCAAGGACCTCGGCCTCGGCACCAAGGCCGAGATGTCCGTGAAGCTGTCGATGTTCGGCCAGGCGCTGGAGGGCGGCCACGAGCTGGCCCTCGCCAACGTCCGCCCGGTCGTCGAGGCCGCCGCCGCCATCGGCACCACCGTCACCCTCGACGCCGAGGACCACACCACCCTCGACTCGATGTTCGCCATCCACGAGGAGCTGCGGAAGGACTTCCCGCAGACCGGCTGCGTGATCCAGTCGTACCTGTTCCGCACCGAGGACGACGCCCGCCGCCTGGCCGCAGCCGGCAGCCGCGTGCGTGTCGTGAAGGGCGCCTACAAGGAGCCCGCCTCCGTCGCGTACCAGGACAAGGCCGAGATCGACAAGGCGTACGTCCGGATCCTGAAGATCCTCATGGAGGGCTCCGGCTACCCCATGATCGGGTCCCACGACCCGCGGCTCATCGCCATCACCCAGGAGCTCGCGCGCCGCGCCGGGCGCAAACTGGACGAGTACGAATTCCAGATGCTCTACGGCATCCGCAGCGACGAGCACCTGCGGCTCGCCGCCGAAGGCCACCGGATGCGCGTGTACACCGCCTACGGCACCGACTGGTACGGCTACTTCATGCGCCGTCTCGCGGAGAAGCCGGCGAACCTGCTGTTCTTCGCCCGGTCGGTCCTCACCAAGGGCTGAGCCCGCCCCCGGCCGCCAGATTTCCCCCGCACAAAGGAGTTACGGAACTCATGGACGCTGTGACCCAGGTCCCCGCCCCGGTCAACGAGCCGGTCCACGGCTACGCCCCCGGCTCCCCGGAGCGCGCCCGGCTCGAGACCAAGCTCAAGGAGCTGTCCGAGAACCCGATCGAGCTGCCGATGACGATCGGCGGCGTGAAGCGCCTCGGCGGCGGCGAGCCCTTCCAGGTCGTGCAGCCGCACAACCACAAGGCCGTCATCGGCACCGGCCGCGGCGCCACGCAGGCGGACGCCCAGGACGCGATCGACGCGGCCCTGGCCGCCGCTCCGGCGTGGCGCGCGATGTCCTTCGACGACCGCGCCGCGATCATCCTGCGCGCCGCCGAGCTGCTGTCCACCACGTGGCGCGAGACGCTGGCCGCCTCCACCATGCTCGGCCAGTCCAAGACGGCCCAGCAGGCCGAGATCGACACTCCCTGTGAGCTCGTCGACTTCTGGCGCTTCAACGTGAAGTACGCCCGTGACCTGCTCGCCGAGCAGCCCCCGGCGAACTCCACGGGCGTCTGGAACCGCCTGGACCACCGCCCGCTCGAGGGCTTCGTCTACGCGATCACGCCGTTCAACTTCACGGCCATCGCGGGCAACCTCCCCACCGCCCCCGCCCTGATGGGCAACGTGGTCGTGTGGAAGCCGTCCCCGACGCAGACCCACGCCGCCGTCCTGCTCATGCAGCTCCTGGAGGAGGCGGGCCTGCCCAAGGGCGTCATCAACCTCGTCACCGGCGACGGCATCGCGGTCTCCGAGGTCGCCCTGCACCACCGTGACCTCGCGGGTATCCACTTCACCGGCTCGACGGCGACCTTCCAGCACCTGTGGAAGACGGTCGGCGAGAACATCGCGAAGTACCGCACCTACCCGCGTCTGGTCGGCGAGACCGGCGGCAAGGACTTCGTCGTCGCCCACCCGAGCGCCGACCGCGCCGTCCTGAAGACCGCGCTGACCCGCGGCTCCTTCGAGTTCCAGGGCCAGAAGTGCTCCGCGTCCTCGCGCGCGTACGTCCCGGCCTCCATCTGGAACTCGGGCTTCAAGGAGGAGTTCGCGGCCGAGGTCGACGCCATCAAGATGGGTGACGTCACCGACCTGTCGAACTTCATCGGCGCCGTCATCGACGAGCGCTCGTTCGCCAAGAACAAGGCCGCGATCGACCGCGCCAAGGCGGACGACTCCTGCACGATCGTCGCGGGCGGCACCTACGACGACTCCGTCGGCTACTTCGTGCGCCCGACCGTCGTCGAGTGCTCGGACCCGGCCAACGAGGTCTTCACGACCGAGTACTTCGGCCCGTTCCTCGCCGTGCACGTCTACGAGGACGAGAAGTACGACGAGATGCTGGCGCAGATGGAGTCGGTGTCGGACTACGCGCTCACCGGTTCGGTCATCGCGAACGACCGCGCCGCGGCCGCGCACACGATGGAGAAGCTCCGCTACGCGGCGGGCAACTTCTACATCAACGACAAGTCGACCGGCGCCGTCGTCGGCCAGCAGCCGTTCGGCGGCGGCCGCGCCTCCGGCACCAACGACAAGGCCGGCGCTCCGCAGAACCTGCAGCGCTGGACCCTGACCCGCGCCATCAAGGAGACGCTGGTCCCGCCGACCGACTACTCCTACCCGCACATGGGCTGACCCCCCGACCGGCGTCGGGCCCGGCCCGCGGCCCGACGCCACCCCGACCCCCGCCCCCGGCCTGGGCCCCACCCCGGCCGGGGGCGGTGACGTGTCCGGACCACCGCGGCGAGGGGTCCGGACTACCGCACCCGCCGGGCGAGGAAGTCGTCCATCAGGCCCGCGATCTGCTCCGCGTGCGTCTCCAGGGCGAAGTGGCCCGCCGGCAGCAGGTGGATCTCCGCTTCGGGCAGGTCGCGCTGGAAGGCGATCGCCCCGGCGGGCACGAAGATCTCGTCGTGGCCTCCCCACACGGCGAGCACCGGGACCTGGCTCGCGCGGAAGTAGGCGTGGAAGTCCGGGTAGAGGTCGATGTTGCTGCCGTAGTCGCCCATGAGGGCGAGCTGGATTTCGTCCTGGCCGTCCCGTGCCATCAGGGCCACGTCGTGGTCCCAGGCGTCCGGGCTGACCGCGCTCGGGTCCGGGACGCCGTGCGTGTACTGCCACTTGATGCCCTCGGGGGAGCGGATCTCGCGGACGGGCCCGGCCGTCTCCTCGCTCGGCGCCGCGATGTACGCGAACACGGGCGCCCACGCCTCCTTGCCGAGCCCGTCCTCGTAGGCGTTGCCGTTCTGCGTGACGATCGCCGTGACCCGGTCCGGGTGGGCGAGCGCGAGGCGCAGGCCGATCGGGGCGCCGTAGTCCTGCACATAGAGCGCGAACCGGTCCAGGCCGATCTTCTCCGTGAACTCGGCGGTGACCAGGGCGAGTTCGGCGAAGGTGTACGGGAAGTCCGTGGCCGCGGGGGTCGCCGAGCGGCCGAAGCCGATGTGGTCCGGCGCGATGACGCGGTACCGCCCGGCGAGGCTCGGGATGAGGTCGCGGAACATGTGCGAGCTGGTCGGGAAGCCGTGCAGGAGCAGCAGGGCGGGGGCGTCGGCGGGGCCCGCCTCGCGGTAGAAGATCTCGTGGCCGCGGACCTCGACGGACCGGTAGTGCACCTGGGCGCTCATCTCTAACCCCTCATCGCTCTTTCAGTGGTTGCCGATGAGATGATTCGAGCACGCCTCCGGCTAACCAGTCAAGTGTCTTTTGGTGGTTAGCCGGAGGTGGGGGGTGCCGAGGCGGGGGCGGGCCGGTGCGGCTACACCTCCACGAGGACCTGGTCCAGGGACTTCCGCACGAGGTCGGGGACCTGGCAGTCCGGGGCCGGATAGCCGACGGGGAGCACCGCGAACGCCTTCTCGTTCGCCGGGCGGCCGAGCACCTCCGACAGGAACCGCATCGGGCTCGGCGTGTGCACCAGCGCGGCCAGGCCCGACAGGTGCAGGGCCGAGAGCAGCATCCCGACGGCGATGCCGACGGACTCGTCCACGTAGTAGTGCTTGTGTTTCGTGCCGTCCTCGCCGAGCCAGTAGCGCTGCTGGAAGACGACGATCAGCGCGGGCGCGTCCGTGAGGTGCCGCTTCACCTCGTCCGTGCCGAGCGGGCGCAGCGCCGCCAGCCACTCCTCGCCGAGCCGCCCGTCGTAGGAGATGCGCTCCTCGTGCTCGGCGGCCTCGCGGATCCGGCGGCGTATCTCCGGATCCTGTACGAGGACGAAGGTCCACGGCTGCTGGTGCGCGCCCGACGGCGCGGTGGCCGCGCAGGCGATGGCGTCCCGCACGGCCTGCGTCGGCACCGGGTCCGGCGAGAACTGCCGCACCGTGCGGCGCTCCCGCATGCGGTCCCTCAACTCCGCTGCCTGGCTGAGGGATTCGGCCTCCGGCATGCGGGCCGGGCGGTAGGGGACGGAGCGGTAGGGCTGCCCGTGGATGGGGGTCCAGCGCTCTTCGGTGTGTCCGGTCTCCGGCTTGCTCTGTTCGGTATCAGGCATGAGCCGAGTGTGCCGCGCGGGGGCGGGGGCGGACAGGGGGCGGCAGCGGGTTTCGGGGGCGGGGCCGGTGCCCGCGGGTCGGCCCCCGCGGGCAGTCGGCGGTCAGCTCCAGCTCCGTACGATCAGCGTCAGACCGCTCGTGAATCCGGTGCCGAGCAGGGCCAGATACAGGCCGTAGTGCCGGCGCAGGCGGTGCGCGAGGAAACCGAACGCGCCGCACGCGAGGCCCACGGTGAGGGTGCGCGAGCCGCGCGCGAGGGCCGACTGGGCCAGCCAGTCCGGGGCCGGGACGTCGGCCGTGCCCGCTCCGGCCGCGTACACCTTGAAGGGGATGCCGTTCCACGGCTGGTCGCGGACGGCCGCCGCTCCGTGCGCGGTCAGCTCCTTGTGCACCTCCGCGCGCATCCGGTCCGTCGTCAGGGGCTGCGGCACGTGTGCGCCCGACGCGGCGAGTTGGAGGGCGAGTACGCCGCCCGCCAGGGTGCCCGCGAGCGCCGCGAGGGACAGCTTCAAGGCGCGGCGCGGCACCGCCACGCACACGATCGCCAGGAGCAGCTCCGGCATCAGCGGCCAGCTCAGGGCCTCCGCGAACGCCCAGGCGAACGCGAGCGGGAGGGCCCAGCGGGTCGCCAGGACGCGGGCGGCGCGCTTGCGGACGCGGGAGTCCCCGAGGGGTTCGGCGGTCGTACGGCGGTGCAGCTCCGACACCGCCGCGCGGGCCTCCTCCGGGGTCGCCGTCGGCGGGAGCGGGGTGCCGATGCGGACGCGGACCAGGGCCGGGCGCAGGGTGCCGTGCTTCGGCAGGAGGCGGTCCGTGCCCGCGATGCCCACCGGGACCACGGGGACGTCCGCCTCCCTCGCCAGGACCAGGGCGCCCTTGTGGAACGCGCCAAGATCGCCCGCCCGGGCGCGGGTGCCCTCCGGGAACAGGACCACCGCGCGGCCCGCGCGCAGGTCGCCCGTGCGGGCCAGGAGGTCGTCCATGCCGCCGCCCGTGCGGCGTACGGGGAAGCCCGCGGCGAGGCGGGAGCAGACGCGGCTGCGCCAGGGGGAGGCGAACCAGTAGTCCGCCGCGGCGGCGATCCTGGGGGCGTGGGGTGCGTCCAGGGCCGCGAGGAGGGCCGCCGTGTCGGCGTGGGAGGTGTGGTTCGCGACCACCACGCAGCCGCCCTTGGGGAGGTGGCCGTGGCGGGAGATGCCGCCTGTGAGGGTGAGGAGGGTCCACCAGAGCGCTCGGCGGAGGAGCGCTGCGGTGCGCCTCGGGCGCCGGGAGCGGGTGTTCCTCCCGGGTGGGACTGGGTGCCGCCGGTCGCGCTTCGCGCTCGTCCTCAATCGCCGGACGGGCTGGGAACTCGCCGGGCCGTGCTGAGCGAGTGCGGGTCGGACGCGGCGCCGTCGATCGCGCTTCGCGCTCGTCCTCAATCGCCGGACGGGCTTGGTGGTCGTCGCGCCGCGTGCGCGGGTCAGCGTCGTCACAGTGCCACCGCCATTGTCACCAGGAGGGCCAGGAGCAAGGAGTCCACCCGGTCCAGGAGGCCGCCGAAGCCGGGGAGCCAGGTGCCTGCGTCCTTGACGCCCGCCTCGCGTTTCACCATCGACTCCAGGAGGTCGCCGAGGACGCAGCCGGTGAGGACGGCGAGCCAGAGGAGGGGGGTGAAGGCGCCGACCGCGGCCAGGGCGGCGGCGGTCGCGGCGGCCGAGCCGAGGACGCCCGCCCAGGTCTTGTTGGGGGACAGGGCGGAGAGGGGGCGGGCCAGGGGGCCGCGGCGGCCCAGGGCCGTGCCGCCGCACCACGCGCCCACGTCGCCGAACGCCACCGCCACGCCCACCGCCACCGCCGTGTCGCCAAGGAGCACCAGGCCGGTCAGGGACACGGGGATCCACAGCAGGCCGAAGACGGTACGGGCGGCGCGGGTGAAGCCGTGGGCCGCGTCGCCCGAGAACAGCGCGGGCAGCGCGGCGACGAGCAGGAGCGCGCCGAGGACGCGTACGTCCAGGGTGTCCGGCGCGGCCCAGGCCGCCGCCGGGAGCAGCACCGCCGCCGCCCACAGCACCGCGCGCTCGCCGCCCGGCAGGGCCGCCATCCGCGCGTACTCGCCGACCGCGACCGCCCCGAGCCCCGCCGCGAGCACGAACGCGCCCGCCGGGCCCGCCCAGAACGCCCCGAGGAACAGCGGCGCCGCAAGCGCCCACGTCCGCCACCGCCGCCGCAACTCGGCCCGCATCCGCACCCGCGCGGGCAGCGCGGCCACGGCCACACCTCCGGCCCCGAGCACCCCCGCCACGACCGGCACGGCCCGCCCGACCGTCTCCCCGACCAGGACCGCGAGACTCATCGCGCCCTCAACTCCTGCTGTGTCGCGGGGACTTCGGCCTGCTCGGGTGTCCGGGGCCGCCCCGGCTCCTGCGTCCGCCCCAGCTCCCCCCACAGCCGCACGCCCCGCGTCACCGCCGTCACCGCCGAGCCCGCCGCGATCACCGCGAGGACCGGCACCCACCAGCCGGACGCCGCCGCCACGACCGCCAGGGCGCAGCGTTCCGTCTTGCCGACCGGGCCGCCGTTGAGGCGCGGTGCGCCCGCCGCCGCGCCCGCGAGGGACACCCAGGACGGGAGGGTCGCGGCCAGGGCCGCCGTGGCCACCAGCCACAGGGGGGCCACGGTGAGGAAACCGGCGACGACGGCCAAGTCGGCCGCCCTGTCGCCCAGTTCGTTGAGGAGGGAGCCGCGGCGTGTCGTGCGGCCGGTGTCGCGGGCCAGGGCGCCGTCGAGGTTCGCGCACGCCAGGCGGGCCGCGAGCAGGAGGGCCACCGGCAGCGCCGCGAGCGGGGCCGGGAGCCAGGCGAGGGCCGCCCCCGCGCCCGCCGCGCACACCACGCCCGCCGCGGTCAGGGTGTCCGGGGACACCTCGCGGCGGGCCAGCGCGCCGCGTACGCCGGAGAGCTTCCGCGCGTACCACGGCTTCAGCGCGTACAGGCCGGGACCCGGGGACCCCGAGGAGCCAGAGGAAGCGTTCATGCGGGTGACTCTGCCGCCGCCGGGGGCACCGGAAAATCGGGGTGCGTACTCAAATGGGGTCTGAGTACCGTGGGTCCGTGATCAACCAGACCACCCCTCCTTCCTCCCCTCCCTCCGGCGGCACGGTGCTGCGCACCGCCCACACCGCCGACCTCTCCGCCGCCGAACTCCGGGCCGGACGCGCCCTGATGGACCTCGCCTTCGACGGCGACTTCGGCGACGAGGACTGGGCCCACGGGCTCGGCGGCATGCATGTGCTCGTGCACGGTCCGGACGGCACGCTGCTCGCTCACGGCTGTGTCGTCCAGCGGCGCGTCCTGCACAACGGCCGTTCCCTGCGCGTCGGTTACGTCGAGAACGTCGCAGTGCGCCCCGACCGGCAGCGCCAGGGCCTCGGCGGGCAGGTGATGAGCGCCCTGGAGCGGATCGTCGACGGCGGCTACGACCTCGGCGTCCTCTCGCCCTCCGACGAGGGCGAGAAGCTGTACCGCGCGCACGGCTGGGAGACCTGGCCGGGGACCGTCGGCACGCTCGGCCCCGAGGGCCCGGTGTCCATGCCGGACGAGGACCCGCCGATGGTGTGGGGCTCCGACCTCGACCCGGCCCACGAACTGCTCATCGACTGGCGGGACGGGGACGTGTTCTAGGGCCTGTCCGATGGGCCGCGCCGTACGGCTACGCCGGTGTCGCGCGAATGATCATCTTGCCCACGTTCTCGCCGCGCAGCATCCCCAGGAACGCCGTCACGATCTGGTCGAAGCCGTCCACGACCGTCTCGTCGAGGCCGATCCGGCCGCTCTGCAGATGCGGCACCACGAAGTCGTACAACTCGTCCTGCAGGTGACGGTGGTTGCGCACGTGGAAGCCCTCCATGCGCAGGCTCTTCTCCACGATCTCGGTGAGGTTGCGGGGCGCGGACAGCGGCTCCAGGGCGTTGTACTGCGCGACGGTGCCGATCCGCACGATCCGGCCGAACTCCCGCAGCCCCTCGATCGCGGCCTCCAACTGCTCGCCGCCGACGTTGTCGACGTACACGTCCACGCCGTCGGGGGCGGCCTTCGCGAGCAGGTCCACGGCGGGACCCGCGTGGTAGTCGAAGGCGGCGTCGTAGCCGACCTGCTCCGTCAGGTACGCCACCTTCGCGGGCGAGCCCGCGCTGCCGACGATCCGGCCCGCGCCCATGACCCGCGCGAGCCGCCCCGTGGCCGTGCCCACGCCGCCCGCCGCCGCCGAGACGAACAGGTCCTCGCCCTCGCGGAGCTTCGCGATCCGTGTCAGCCCCACGTACGCCGTCAGGCCCGTGCCGCCGAGGATGCTCATGTACGCCGACAGCGGCACCCCGTCGAAGCGCGGAAGCCGCCGGACCTCCTCCGGGGTCACCACCGCGTGGGTGCGCCAGCCCTGCCGGTGGAAGACGATCTCGCCCTCGGCGATCTCCGGCGTCCGGGAGGCGGTCACGCGGCCGATGGTGCGCCCTTCGAGCGGGGCGTTCAGCTCGAACTCGCCGTCCATCATCTCGCGGTGGTAGGGGTCGACGGACCAGTACAGGTTCTCCACCAGGGCGGTGCCCGGCGCGGGCTCCGGCACCGCGGACTCCACGAACGCGAAGTCGTCGGGGGTGGGGAAGCCGTGCGGGCGGGCGATCTGGTGGACGGTGCGGGCGGTGGCGACGGAGATGCTGTTCATGGAGCCGACCGTAAGCGGGGAATGCGGGGGAGCGGCAGAGGGTTCGGTTCATGGAACGCACCGAAGCATGAGCGCTCCTCATGGGAGCCCATGCCACGAACCGGACAGGACCAGGTGAGAACCGGTGGCCGAGCCCGACCTCGCCCCGCACGAGCTGCGGATCCTTGTCGCCGTCGAGCGCGCCCGGAGCTTCTCCGGCGCCGCCCGGGACCTCGGCCTCACCCAGTCGGCGGTGTCGCACTCGGTGCGCGGCACGGAGCACAAGCTCGGCGCGGTCCTCTTCGAGCGCGGCCGCAAGGGCGCGACGCCCACCCCGGCGGGCGAGCGGGCCGTCGCCCACGCGCGCCGCGTGCTGCGGCTCCTGGAGACCCTCGTCGCCGAGACCCGGGGTGCGGCAGGTGCCGCGGACGGCACCGGCGCGCCCGCCCTCACCGGACCCCTCCGCATCGCCGCCTTCCGCAGCGCCGCCCTGCACCTGCTCCCACCCGCCCTCGCGAACCTGCGGGCCCGCCACCCCGGCCTCGAGCCCGAGGTCCGCGTCGTCCGCGAGCTGGGCCGCGGCACCGCGGGCGAGGTCGCCGACGGGCGCGCGGACCTCGGCATCGCGACCATCGGCACCACCTCGCCGATCCCGCAGGGCCTGGTCGGCGGCGTGCTCGTCGAGGAGCCGTACTCCTTCGTGCACCCGGCGGGGCACCCCGACCCGCGCTCCCTGCCGCTGGTGGACTGGGCCGAGAACTGCACCTCGTACACCCGCGACTGGTGGGCGGGCCAGGACTGGATCCCGCGGGCGACCACGCAGACCGAGGACGACGGGGCGGTGCTCGCGATGGTGAGCGCCGGGCACGCCATGGCGATCATGCCCGCCCTGTCCCTGACCGGAGCGCCGCCGACGGTGCGGATCACCGATCTCGGCGCCGACAGGCCGACCCGCTCCGTGGGCTATGTCACCACGCCTGAGCTGGCCGGATCGCTGGCGGTCCGGGCCCTGATCCGGGAGTTGCGGGCGCTGCGGGCCCGACCCGAAGTGGAAGCGGAGTCGCCCGGCCCGGTGAGAGCCGTCTCAGATAGTAGGAAGTCCGAGTAACTGTAGAGACAAGTGGGCGAAGCTGTCTTAGCTTTGTAGGAGCCGAACGTCTCGCTCGATCAAGCGATTGGCGGCTGCGAGCCGGGCCCCGCGCAGGCGAACCCTGCGGCCTGTGCTCCCCGGCCTCTCTGGGGGTCCCCTCACACCCATTAGGTAGTGGGGGATGTCTCGTAACCCCCCTTCTCTCCGCGTACGACCGTGCGTACGCGGATCCGCACTCCCGGATGCGATCTAAGGAGTCGATTTCCCATGGCCGAGACGACCGCCCGCCGAGTCCGCCACGCCGTCCGCCCCAGCGAGTCCGAGCGCAAGAACGCCGCAGCGGCCCTCCAGCGGGCCCTCGACCGCAGGGACAACGGCGGCGAGACGGGGCACTGAGCCCCGCCCGCCCTCGCTGCCCGCAGCCGTCCCGCGCTACTTCCCGCGCCTGATCTCGAAGTGGTCGACGCGCTCGCCGCTCTCCGCGAGCGCCGAGACCGTGAGCTTCGGGTCGGACCCGGCCGTCACCTCCACCGCGAGGAACGAGAAGCCGGTGTAGCGCACCCGTGACCACTGCACCGTGTCCGGGTCGGGCAGGCGCAGCTTGGTCCAGTGGAAGGTGAGGATCGTGCCCTCGTCCTTCTCGTGGCCCTCGTAGCTGTCGTCGACCCCGACCGGGAAGCTGTACAGGTCCTTGCCGGCGCCGCCCGCGGTGACGTACACGATGCCGTCGCGCGTCGGATCGGTCGACGCTCCGACCGGCACCGGCTTGCCGACCTCGCCGCCCTTGACGGCGTCGGTCCGCTCGTACACGTGGTTGTGGCCGTTGATCACCAGGTCCACCTGATGCTCGGTGAACAGCGGCAGCCACGCGTCGCGCACACCGCCGTCGGAGCCGTGCGTCGCCGTGGAGTACGTGCAGTGGTGGAAGAACACGACGATGAAGTCGATGTCCTCGTCGGCGCGCAGCTGCCTCAGCCGCTTGTCGAGCCAGGCGGTCTGCTTGCCGTCCGTGTAGCCCTTGTTGGCGGGGATCTCGTACGAGACGTCGTTCGCGTCCAGGGCGACGACGCCGACGTTGCCGTAGCGGAACGAGTAGACGCCCGGCGCGTTCTTCGCGTCGAAGCCGTTCTCGGGCAGCGACCAGCGGGCCGACTGGCCGCCGTAGCCGTTCGGCGAGTACCACGCCTCCATGTCGTGGTTGCCGGTCGTCACCATCCACGGCACGGACTTCGCCACCGACTCGGTCTGCGCGAGGAACTGGTCCCACACGCGGGCGTCGTACCTGTCGCCCTCCTTGCCGTGGCCCGTGGTGTCCGCGTAGCAGATGTCGCCCGCGTGCAGATGGAACGACGGGTTCTGGCCGAGGATCAACTGGTCGTTCGCCAGCGCCTCGTAGCTCACGCCCTGGTCGCCGAAGGCCGTGAAGACGAACTTCTCCGGGCGCGCGGGCGCGGTGCGGAACGAGCCGAGCGTGGCCATCCGCTCCGGCGACGCCGGGTCGAAGCCGTCGTGGCCGACGCCGTAGTAGTACGTGGTGCCGGGCTTCAGGCCGTCGAGCGCCACGTGCAGGTAGTACTGCTCGACCTTCGGGAGCTTCTTCGACAGGGACGGCGTGTGCAGGTCGCGCACCTCCGCCTCGATCTTCCGGCTCAGCTCCCAGGGCTTCAGACCCACCCGTACGTAAGGGGACTTGACCGCGAACGGCACCTGCCAGGAGATCCGCATCTGGGTCTTCGGGTCGGCGCCGAAGGCGAGATGGCGGCCGAAGGGCGCGACGAGCTTCCCGTCGACCCGCACCGGGCCGCGCGAGGCAGCGAGCGGGGCCGTGCCGGTGGGGCGCTCGGCGTACGCGCTGCCCGAGCTGCCCGCGAGCAGGCCGATGCCGCCGGCGACGCCCGCCGTGGCGAAGGAACTGGCGAGCACCTTGCGGCGCGAGAGCTTCCCGCGCAGGTACTCGTGCTGCTCCGGCATGCTCAGGCGGCTCGCGAGCTCCTCCGGGAGCCCGACGTTGGGGGTGTCCATGACCAGGGAACTTCCCAGGGGCGTCCAACTCAGGCCGGACGTACAGGTGAAGGATGCGTGTCCATGTGGTGGCGCCCGCGCGGAACCCGGCCGTCGCCGTCCGCGTGGCCGCCGCACGCCCGTCCGTATGGCGGACAGGGAATGTCATTGGATGGGACGAGGAGTACGGTGCCGTCATGTCTCGCAGCATCAATCTCGCAGTGATCCCCGGAGATGGGATCGGCCAGGAAGTCGTGGCCCAGGGGCTCAAGGTCCTCAACGCCGTCCTCCCGCAGGATGTGAAGCTGGAGACCAAGGAGTACGACTTCGGGGCCCGCCGGTATCACGCCTCCGGTGAGACCCTCACCGACGCCGACCTCGCGGACCTCAAGAAGCACGACGCCATCCTGCTCGGCGCCATCGGCGACCCCTCGGTCCCCTCCGGCGTCCTGGAGCGCGGCTTCCTGCTCAAGCTCCGCTTCGCCTTCGACCACCACGTCAACCTGCGCCCCTCGCGGCTGCTGCCCGGTGTGGCCACGCCGCTCGCGGGCCAGCCCGAGATCGACTTCGTGGTCGTGCGCGAGGGCACCGAGGGCCCCTACACGGGCAACGGCGGCACCATCCGCAAGGGCACCGAGCACGAGGTCGCCACCGAGGTCTCCGTGAACACGGCCTTCGGCGTGGAGCGCGTCGTCCGGGACGCCTTCGCCCGCGCGCAGGCCCGCCCGCGCAAGAAGCTCACGCTGGTCCACAAGAACAACGTGCTCGCCTTCGCGGGCCACCTGTGGACGAACGTCTTCAACAAGGTGGCCGAGGAGTTCCCCGAGGTCACCACCGACTACATCCACGTCGACGCCGCGACGATCTACCTCGTCACCGACCCCGGCCGCTTCGACGTGATCGTCACCGACAACCTCTTCGGCGACATCATCACCGACCTCGCCGCGGCCGTCTCCGGCGGCATCGGCGTCGCGGCCTCCGGCAACATCAACCCCGGCCGTGAGTTCCCCTCGATGTTCGAGCCCGTGCACGGCTCGGCGCCCGACATCGCGGGCCAGGGCAAGGCCGACCCGACCGCCACCGTGCTGTCCGTCGCCCTGCTCCTGCGCCACCTCGGGTACGACGACGAGGCGGGCCGTGTCGAGGAGGCCGTCTCCGCCGACCTCGGCGGACGCGGCGACACCGCTCGTACCACCGACGAGATCGGCGACGCGCTCGCCGTACGCGTAGCGGGCTGATCCGCCGGCCACCAGCTCCGTCACAGCAAGCCGCCGGGTCGCACGCGCACCCGGCGGCTTCTCGTTTGCGGTCCCCGGGTGTCACCATCGAACCCAGGGCCGCCCCAGGCCGCCGTTTCGTCCAGGTCGTCCCACGAGCGATAATCGAACGTGGGGCCGCGAAACGGCGCACGCCCGGACGCCGCGAGGAACGCGCGCGTACGGGTCTCGGCGCGGTCCGTCACACACAAACCGGTGAAGGACACGCAACCATGACGACGCCCACGATCGAGCTCAAGCCCTCCTCGACCCCGGTCTCCGCCAAGGAGCGCGAGGCGGTCCTGGCCAGCCCCGGGTTCGGCCGCCACTTCACCGACCACATGGTGACCATCCGCTGGACGGAGGGCCGCGGCTGGCACGACGGCCAGCTCGTGCCGTACGGCCCGCTCGCCCTCGACCCGGCGACGACCGTCCTGCACTACGCCCAGGAGATCTTCGAGGGCCTCAAGGCCTACCGCCAGCCCGACGGCTCCGTCGCCCTGTTCCGCCCCGAGGCCAACGCCCGGCGCTTCCAGGCCTCCGCCCGCCGCATGGCCATGCCGGAGCTGCCCGTCGAGACCTTCCTCGACGCCTGCGACGCCCTGGTCCGGCAGGACATCGACTGGGTGCCCGCGCACGGCGGCGAGGAGTCGCTGTACCTGCGCCCGTTCATGATCGCCACGGAGGCCGGGCTCGGTGTGAAGCCCGCCAACGAATACCTCTTCGTCGTCATCGCCTCGCCCGCCGGCGCCTACTTCCCCGGCGGCGTGAAGCCCGTCTCCATCTGGCTCTCCGAGGACCGCGTGCGCGCCGTCCCCGGCGGCATGGGCGACGCCAAGACCGGCGGCAACTACGCCGCGTCCCTGCTCGCCCAGGCCGAGGCCGCCGAGAAGGGCTGCGACCAGGTCGCCTACCTCGACGCCGTCGAGCACAAGTGGGTCGAGGAACTGGGCGGCATGAACCTGTACTTCGTGTACGGGGACAAGATCGTCACCCCCGAACTGACCGGCTCCCTGCTCGCCGGGATCACCCGCGACTCCCTGCTCTCCGTCGCCCGCGACCTCGGCTACACCTCCGAGGAGGGCCGCGTCTCCATCGACCAGTGGCAGGCCGACACCGCGAACGGCACCCTCACCGAGGTCTTCGCCTGCGGCACCGCCGCCGTCATCACGCCCGTCGGCACGGTCAAGTCCGCCCGGGGCGAGTGGACGCAGGGCGACGGCACGCCCGGCGAGGTCACGATGAAGCTGCGGGACGCGCTGCTCGACGTGCAGCGGGGTGTCGCGGCGGACCCGCACGGGTGGATGCACCGCCTGGGCTGAGCCCTTCCCGCATCGTCCGGCCACGGAGGCCGGGTCCGGCAGTCGCCTGCCGGACCCGGCCTCCGTGCCGTTCGCGTGCCGTTCTCCGGGTCGCTTCAGGCCGGTCCGGTGCGCGCGGTGAGCGCCAGGCTCTCCGGCAGGGCCGCGCTCGCCCGGCGGAACGCGGCGGCGAGAGCGGCCCGTTCGGGCTCGGGCGCGCCGGTGGTCCAGGAGTCCAGGCCGCGGTGCCAGGCGGCCACGAGCAGGTCCACGGCCAGACGCGCGCGAAGGTGGTCCGGGTCGTCGGGGGCGCCGCCGAGCTCGAAGCGGCGTACGACGATGTCCAGGGCGGCCCGGCCGGTGCGGTCGCAGAACGCCAGGCCGTGCGCGTCCATCGACGGGTTCCGCGCGGCGAGGCGGCGGCTCAGGAGCACGCGGTGCGCCCACTCCTCGCCGGGCATCCGGTCGAGCGTGCCGAGCAGGACGTCACGCAGCAGCTCGTGCAGCGGCCCGCCCCGCGGCCGCGCCTGCTCCAGCTCCTCCAGGAACGCCGTCCACAGGTCGTGCAGCGGCGCGCAGGCCACATCCTCCTTGCTGGTGAACGTCCGGAAGAACGTCCGCTTCGACACCTCCACGGTGTCGCAGAGCTCATCCAGCGTGACGCCGTCGAACCCGCGCTCCGTGAACAGCTCCAGGGCGGAGTCGACCAGGGCCTGCCGGGTGCGGAGCTTCTTGCGTTCGCGCAGCGGGAGCTGGGGGGTGGGGCGGGCGGAGTCCATGCGGGGAGTGTAGCCCGGTAGCCAATGCCTCTTGATGGCTTGTGCCACTGAGTGGCACTATGGCTGCGCCGCGGTTCGGGTGACGCCGGACTGCGCCCCGCCCTGCCCTTCCCTGCGCTGTGGCGCTCTGTCCGTTCTGTCTGTTCTACGCGCTCTGTCTGCTCTGTCGTGCTGCTCTGTCGTGCCTGCGAAAGGTGACTTCGTCATGCGTGCTCTCCTCGTCGACCCCGACGCCCCCGCCGGACTCCGTCTCGGCACCGCGCCCGACCCCGAACCCGCCCCGCATCAGGCCCTCGTCCGCGTCGCCGCGACCTCCCTCAACTACGGCGAGGTCGCGAGCGTCGTGCCCGGTGCCGCGCCCGGTGCCGTCCTCGGCTGGGACGCCGCCGGACACGTCGAGCGGGCCGCCGCCGACGGCTCCGGGCCCCCGGTCGGCACCCCCGTGGTGACCCTCGGCGAGGCCGGCGGCTGGGCCGAACTCCGCGCTGTGGACACGGGGTTCATGGGCGTCGTGCCGGACGGGGCCGACCTCGGCGCCATCAGTACGATCCCCGTCGCCGGGGCGAGCGCGCTGCGGGCCCTGCACCGGGTGGGGCCGCTGCTCGGGCGGCGGGTCCTCGTCACCGGGGCGACGGGCGGGGTCGGGCGGTACGCCGTGCAGCTCGCCCGGCGGGGTGGTGCGTACGTCGTCGCCTCGACCGGGGATCCGGGTGCGCGGGGCGAGTCGCTGCGGGCGCTCGGCGCGCACGCGGTCGTCGGGGACCCCGAGGAGGTCGACGTGCCGCTGGACGGCGTCGTGGATCTCGTGGGTGGGCGGCAACTCGTCTCCGCGTACGAGAAGTTGGCGCAGGGCGGGGTGTTGGTCGCCGTGGGGCACTCGGGTGGGGACGGCGAGCACTTCGCGCACGGGGTGCTGTACGGGGACCAGGGGCGGCACGACCGGGCGGTCGTGAGCTTCTTTCTGCTGGGGTGTGCGGGGTTGGGGCGGGACCTGGCGTGGCTGGCGGGGGAGGTTGCCGCGGGGCGGCTGGACGCGGGGGAGGCGTGGCGGGGGGACTGGGGGGACGCCGGGGTGGCGGTGGAGGCGCTGCGGGGGCGGAGGCTGCATGGGAAGGCGGTGCTGGAGGTGGGGTGAGCTTTCCCCGATCCCACCCCTTCCCGAAACCGGGGCTTTGCCCCTGGACCCCGGGGGTGGGATTTCCCGTCGGGTGAGACGGGGGCGCCCCCGAATCGGCGCTGCGCGCCTCGTCCTCAAGCGCCGGACGGGCTGATTTCTGCCTGGGCAGGCAGTGCGGACCGCCCCAGCCGAAGCAATGGTGGGGGCGGGTGGGTGGGAGAGAGCCTGTCCGGCGTTTGAGGACGAGCGCGGAGCGCGATCGGGGGTGACCCGTTCAGGGCTGGGGGTGCCGGGCTGGTGGGCAGGCCGGTGCGAGTTCGGGCGGGTGGGTGGGAGAGAGCCCGTCCGGCGATTGAGGACGAGGGTCGGGGCGCAGCGCGTAAGCGGCACCCCCGACCACCCCCGAGAGGAGGAAGCTGCAGTCCACCCCGCCGGTGAGGGGCAGGAGCGGCCCCTCGTAGGAGGGGAGGGACACCGCGAGGAGCCCGACGGTCGCGCCGAGGGCCCAGGCCGCCGTGGCCCACGGGTTCCAGCCGGACCGGAACCAGTAACGCCCGCCCCGGGACCGCCGGTTGAAGACCTGGAGGGCGTCGGCGTCGTACACCCCGCCACAGCGTACGAACCCCATGAGGGTGATCACGGCCCACGGCGTCCCGATCGCCGTGAGGAGCAGCACGAAGGACGTCATCGCGTCCTGCGCGGACCACGCGAAGTGCCCGACGAAGACACACCCCGTGGCCACCACCGCCACGGTGTACGTGGCCCGCGCCCGCGAGGCCCGCGGCACGATCGCGTCGAGATCGAGCCCCATGGAGTACAGCATCAGCCCGGCGTTCCCGACGGACCCGGCGGACGCGGCGAGAAGCAGCGGCACGAGGTACCAGCCGGGCGCGGCCGAGACGAGCGGCTCGGCGTAGTCGAGGGCCGCGCGGGCGGCGTAGGCGGTGAAGGTGCCGAAGAGCTGGGGGACGAGGAGTCCGGCGGTCAGGCCGAGACAGGTGGCGCGCAGGACGGAGCGGGAGCTGTGCCGCGCCGGTGAGACGTAGCGGGTGTAGTCGCCGAGCAGGGTGATGAAGGCGATGGGCCCGGAGAGCCCCGCGGCGACGAGCGCGAGGAGCCACGTCGGCCAGAACGACCCGAGCGCGTACCCGCCCGCGCCGGGCAGCGCCGCGGTGGTGAAGTCGGGGGCGTACGCGAAGACGCCGAGGACGAGCAGGGCGCTCATGCCGACGGCGAGGATGCGGGAGAGCCGGAGCAGCACCCGGTAGCCGTACACCGCCCCGGCCACCGTCGCCGCCGCGAGCAGCGCGTACACCAGGCTGTAGGAGAGGCCGCCGGCGGGCAGGCCGGTCAGGCGGTGCAGGGTGCCGACCATGACGTCGCCGCCGATCCAGATGGTCAGCGCGGTGTAGCCGAGGGACAGGAGCAGCCCGACGACCGAGCCGACGAGCCGGCCGCGGACGCCGAACTGCGCGCCCGACGACGTCGACAGGTTCGTGCCGGTCCGCAGCGAGACCAGCGCGAGCGGCGCCGTGAGCGCCGTGCCGATCAGCGTGCCCGCCACCACCGCGCTCACCGACTGCCAGAAGCCGAGCCCGAAGGAGACCGGCAGCCAGCCGAAGACGATCACTCCGAGGCAGAGGTTGGAGCCGAGGAGGATCGAGACCACGTCCCGCGGCCCGCTGGTGCGTTCCTCCTCGGGGATGGTGTCGACTCCGCGCTGTTCTATCGGCATGGGCTGCCCCTGACGCTCGCTCGAATCGTTCTTCGGTGTTTGAGTGCCGTTCAATGTGAAGGACGTATTGCGTTCGCGTCAATGCTTTCGGTCTGGGAGCTTGGCATTTAGAGTGATGATCTAAGTGGTCGATCCGGAGCGTCCGGGTCCGGACCCGGTGACCCACGGATGCGAGGAGTGGCGGCGTGCGCCTTACCCCCACGGAACGCGACCGGCTGCTGCTCTTCGGCGCCGCCGAGCTGGCCAGGGCCCGCAGGGCGCGCGGCCTCAGGCTCAATGTGCCGGAGGCGACCGCCCTGATCGCCGACACCGTCTGCGAGGCCGCCCGCGACGGGGCCCGGCTCGCCGAGGCCATCGAGCGGGCGCGGTCCGTCCTCGGCCCCGACGACGTGCTGCCCGGCGTCGCGGACGTCGTCACCGAGGTGCACGTGGAGGCCGTCTTCGACGACGGGTCGCGGCTCGCCGTGGTCGCCGACCCGATCGGCGGCGGCTCTCTCGGCCCGGACGCCCCCGGCGCGCTGCGGCCTGCCCCGTCCACGCCGGACCGCGCGCCCGTCGTCACCCTCGCCGTGCACAACACCGCGTCCGTGCCGGTCAGCGTGACCTCGCACTTCCACTTCTTCGAAGCCAACCCGCGCCTCGACTTCGACCGCGCCGCCGCCTACGGCATGCGGCTCGCCGTCCCCGCGGGCTCCTCCCTGCGCTTCGGTCCCGGCGAACGCGTCGAGGCCGGGCTCGTGCCCATCGGCGGCGCCCGCGTCGCCATCGGCTTCGCCGGACTCGTCGACGGTCCGCTCGACGCGCCCGGCGCCAAGGAGGAGGCCCTGCGCAGGGCGGCGGCCTGCGGCTATCTCGGAGCGAGCACCCCTGAGGAGGGCGAGTGATGGACCCCTACGAGTACGCGTCCGTGCATGGGCCGCGGGCCGGGGACCGGGTGGTCCTCGGGGACTCCGGGCTCGTGGCGCGGGTGGAGTCCGATGCCCAGTTGGCGGGGGACGAGTTCCTGGCCGGGTTCGGCAAGACCGCGCGGGACGGGCTGCATCTGAAGGCCGCCGCTGTGCGGGAGACCTGTGATGTCGTGATCAGCAATGTGCTCGTGATCGACGCGGTGCTTGGGATCCGGAAGGTGTCGATCGGGATCCGGGAGGGGCGGATCCACGCCATCGGGCGGGCCGGGAATCCGGACACCCTGGATGGTGTGGACGTGGTCGTCGGGACCGGGACGTCCATCGTGTCGGGGGAAGGGCTGATCGCCACCGCCGGGGCCGTGGACACGCACGTACATCTGTTGTCGCCGCGCATCATGGAGGCCTCCCTCGCCTCCGGCGTCACCACGATCATCGGCCAGGAGTTCGGGCCGGTGTGGGGCGTCGGGGTCAACTCGCCCTGGGCGCTGCGGCACGCGTTCAACGCTTTCGACGCCTGGCCCGTCAACATCGGCTTCCTCGGCCGTGGTTCGTCGTCCCATGAGGCTCCGCTGGTGGAGGCGTTGGCGGAGGGCGGGGCGTCCGGTTTCAAGGTGCATGAGGACATGGGGGCGCACACGCGGGCGTTGGACACGGCGTTGCGGGTGGCCGAGGAGTACGACGTCCAAGTCGCCCTGCACAGTGACGGGTTGAACGAGTGTCTGTCGGTCGAGGACACCCTCCGTGTGTTGGAGGGGCGGACCATTCACGCCTTCCACATCGAGGGCTGCGGCGGTGGGCATGTGCCGAACGTGCTGAAGATGGCGGGCGTGCCGAACGTCATCGGTTCGTCCACCAATCCCACGCTGCCCTTCGGGCGGGACGCGGTCGCCGAGCACTACGGGATGATCGTGTCCGTCCACGACCTGAAGACCGACCTGCCGGGCGACGCGGCGATGGCTCGCGACCGCATCCGCGCCGGGACCATGGGCGCCGAGGACGTCCTGCACGACCTCGGCGCCATCGGGATCACGTCCTCGGACGCGCAGGGCATGGGGCGCGCCGGTGAGACGGTCCGCAGGACCTTCGCGATGGCCGGGAAGATGAAGGCCGAGCTGGGGCCGATGGAGGGCGACGGGCCGCACGACGACAACGGCCGCGTCCTTCGGTACGTCGCCAAGCTCACCATCAACCCCGCCCTCGCCCACGGCCTCGCCCACGAGGTCGGCTCCATCGAGGTCGGCAAGCTCGCCGACATCGTGCTGTGGCGCCCCGAGTTCTTCGGCGCGAAGCCGCAGCTCGTCCTGAAGTCCGGCTTCCCTGCGTACGGCGTCGTCGGCGACCCCAACGCCGCCACCGACACCTGCGAACCCCTCGTCCTCGGACCGCAGTTCGGCGCGTACGGCGCGACCCCCGCCGACATCTCCGTCGCGTTCGTCGCCGGAGCCGCCGTCGAGCAGGGCAACGACCTGATGCCCACTCGGCGCCGCCGCGTCGCCGTGCGCGGCACCCGCGGCATCGGCCCCGCCGACCTGCTCCTGAACTCCCGCACCGGCGCCGTCGACGTCGACCAGCGCACCGGCCTGGTCAGCCTCGACGGCGACCCGCTCCGCTCGGAGCCCGCCGACTCCGTCTCCCTCAACCGCCTGTACTTCCTGTGAGGACCACAGCCATGACCTTCCGCATGCCCGCCGAGTGGGAGCCGCACGAGCGCACCTGGATGGCCTGGCCGGGCCCGAACGTGACGTTCGACGACCCAGGGGCGCTCGCGGAGTCCCGCCGCGCCTGGGCCGCGGTCGCCCGCGCCGTCCGCCGCTTCGAGCCGGTCACCGTCGTGTGCGGGCCCGGGCAGTCCGCCGGGGCCGGGGAGCTGCTCGGCCCGGACGTCGATCTGGTGGAGCGCGAGCTCGACGACGCCTGGATGCGGGACATCGGGCCGACCTTCGTGACCGACGGCGCGGGCCGGCTCGGCGCCGTGGACTGGACGTTCAACGGCTGGGGCGCGCAGGAGTGGGCCAGCTGGGAGCACGACGCGAAGATCGCCCGCCATGTCGCGGACCTCGCCGGCGCCGAGACGTACTCCTCGCCGCTGGTCAACGAGGGCGGCGGCATCCACGTCGACGGCGAGGGCACCGTGCTCCTCACCGACACCGTGCAGCTCGGCCCCGAGCGCAACCCCGGCTGGACCAGGGAGCAGGTCGAGGCGGAGGTGCACGCCCGCATCGGCACCCGCAAGGCCCTGTGGCTGCCGCGCGGCCTCACCGCCGACTACCCCGGCCACGGCTTCGGCACCCTCGGCCACGTCGACATCGTCGCCGCGTTCGCCGCCCCCGGTGTCGTCCTCGTGCACTCCCAGCAGGACCCCGCCCACCCGGACTTCGAGGTCAGCCGCGAGGTCATCGGCGTACTCAAGGGACAGACGGACGCGCGCGGCCGCACCCTGGAGATCGTCGAGGTGCCCGCGCCGACCGCGCTCGCCGACGACGACGGCTGGGTCGACCACTCGTACATCAACCACTACCTGTGCAACGGCGGCGTCGTGCTGTGCGCCTTCGACGACCCGCACGACGAGCTGGCCGCGGGCATCTTCCGGCGGCTGTTCCCGCGCAGGACCGTGACCCTCGTCGACGCCCGTACGATCTTTGCCGGGGGTGGTGGCATCCACTGCATCACCCAGCAGCAGCCAAGGATCTAGCAGCCGGAGTACCACGTGGCCGAAGCGAGCGCCCCGCGCAGCGCACGCAGGAACGCGCCCCCGCGGGAGGACGTCCTCGCGACGGCCATGGAGATGATCGCCGACCGCGGCCTGGAACAGCTCACCATGGCCGCGCTCGGCCGCGAGGTCGGCATGAGCAGCGGCCACCTCCTCTACTACTTCGGCTCCAAGGACGAACTGCTCCTGCGCACCCTGGAGTGGAGCGAGGGGCGGCTCGGCGCCGAGCGCGGACGGCTGCTCGCCCGGCCGGGTCCGGCCCGCGCCCGCCTCGACGCGTACGTCGAGCTGTACGTCCCGCAGGGGCACCGCGACCCGCACTGGATCCTCTGGCTCGAGGTGTGGAACCGGTCCCTGAACGCGGACGAGAAGGGGCGCGACCGGCAGGCCGCCATCGAGGGCTCCTGGCACCGCGACCTGGTGGCGCTGCTCGCCGAGGGCGTCTCGCGCGGGGAGTTCCGCGCCGTCGACGCCGACCGGTACGCGACCCGGCTGCGGGCGCTGCTCGACGGCTTCTCCATCCATGTGGCGATCGGCCTGCGCGGCACCGGACGGGACCAAGTCCTCGCGCACGCAAGGGAGTTCCTGGACGAAACGCTCACACCGCAGGGGTAGCCGCCTCGCCCACGGACGCCCGAGGGGGCGTCCAGGTTGTACGCACTCCTGCGGATTGCGGGGCGTCGGAGAAAGCGCTTGTATCCCGGTGGGCCCTCGGCGCCGGGCCGGGGGCGGCGCGCCCAGAGGCAGCGCGGGCGCGCCGAGGGGATTCCGGGGGGAATCATGCGCAGAGCAGTTCGTGCCCTGTCCGCGGCCGCGCTCACCACCGCGCTCGCCGCCGTCGCGTTACCGTCGGCCGCGCACGCGGCCGAACCGTCCGACACGGCCGGGGCCGCCCCGTCGGAGCGCCGCGCGCCCCGCGTGGAGCGCGTCAGCGTCGCCGCCGACGGCACCGAGGCCAACGGCGCGTCGGGCGCCGCCACCGTCACGACCGACGGCGGGCACGTCGCCTTCAGCAGCGCGGCCACCAACCTCACGCCCGACACCTACCCGCGGCCCCAGAGCTCCGCGCACGTCCGGGACCAGGACTCCCGCAAGGTCAGCAGGATCCGGGACAGCCTGACCGCGCCGAGCGTCAGCGACGACGGCCGCTTCGCCACGTACCTCGACTGGGGCTCGCACACCACCAACGCGTTCGTGGTGGACCTGACGACGGGGGAGAAGCGGCGCGTCGACGCCAAGGGCTTCAAGGAGGGCTCCGGCGAGTCCGAGATCAGCGCCGACGGCCGCCACGTCGCGTACGTCCTGCGCCCGCAGCACCCCGCCGACCCGTACCGGATCGAGGTCTACGACTGGGCCACCGACACCCGCGAGGTCGTCAGCGACGGACCGCCCGACGCCGCCCGCGACATGGTGAACCCGTCCCTCAGCGACACCGGCCGCTTCGTGGCGTACGAGGACGCGGGCACCAAGCAGGTCTGGGTCCGCGACCGCGACACCGGCAGCCTCGAGCGCGTCGACGACGGCACCGCCTCCAAGCTCGTCGAGATCAGCGGCAACGGCCGCACCGTGGTGCTGAACTCCGCGAACGGCGCCTACGTACGCGATCTGCGCACCGGCAAGGTCCGGCACTTCTCCGGCACCTCGGCCAAGGCCGTCGGCCCCGAGGGCCGCCACCTGCTCTACTCCGACGACGCCTCGACGCTGCGCCTGCGCGACCTGCGCACCGGCCGCGTGCACGTCGTCGGCACCGGTACCGCCGTCCCCGGCGCGGTCGGCGCCAAGGGCCGCACCGTCGTCTACACCTCGGGCGAGACCGACGTGGTGCCCGGCGACACCAACGACCTGAACGACGTCTTCAAGTGGACGCGCCGGTGAGCACGGCCCGGCACGGCGGCGGCCGCGCGCGGACCCTGGCGACCGCCGCCCTCGCCCTCGCCCTGAGCGGCGCCTCCCTGACGGCGGCCACCGCCACCGCCACCGCCTCCGCCGGGGCCCGCACCGACCGCCTCAGCACCGCCGCCGACGGCGCCCAGCTCGACGGCGGTTCGACGGACGGCGCGATCAGCGGCGACGGCCGGCACGCCGCGTTCGTGACCCGGGCGCCCGCCCTCGGCTGCGACACCTATCTGCACTGCCTGAAGCTCAAGGACCTGCGCACGGGCGCCCTGACCGGCATCGACCTCGGCAGCGGCCACCTCTACGGCAACCCGCTGCTCAGCGACGACGGCGGCCGCGTCGCCTTCACGGCCAACAAGCGGTTCGCCGCGCCCTACCTGCACGACCGGGCCACCGGCGCCACCACCCGCCTCTGGCCCACCGACCCGCCAGGGCGCAACGAACTCGGCGCCGTGCACGCGATCAGCCCCGACGGCACCCGCGTCGCCTACACCGTCGGCAACCGCAACGGCAACCAGAACGCCCGTCTGCTGTACGTCCGCGACACCACCACCGGCACGGACGAGCTGATCTCGGCGCCGGAGGAGGGCGACAAGGGCGGGGCGTCCGTGGCCGACGACGGCACCCGCGTCGCGTACCAGATCGGCGGCTACAGCGAGGGCCCCGACGACAGCGGCGACGTCTTCCTGAAGGAGCCCGCCACGGGCGCCCGCGTCCAGCTCGACACCGGCCTCGGCACGGCCGAGCTGGTCAGGATCACCGGCGACGGCCGCCGCATCCTGTTCAACGCGGGCGGCGGCCTGTACGTCCACACCGTGCGCACCGGTGCCACCGCGCGCGTCGCGGACGGCCGCGCCAGGTCCGCCACCGCCGACGGCCGCCACGTCGTCCTCTCCACCGCCGACGGGCTGCGCCTGCTCGACCTGCGTACCGGCCGCGGCACGGACGTCGGCCCGGCGGACGCGCGGGCGGGCCACGGCGCGGTGACCGCCAAGGGCCGTGCCGTCGTGTTCAGTTCGGGCGCCACCGACCTGGTGCCGGGCGACACCAACGGCGTGCCGGACGTCTTCGTACGGCACACGCGGTGAAGGCACACGCGGTGAAGGCCCGCGCAGCGACGGAGGAGGCGCGCATGAGGTGCGCGAAAGCCCTGCTGGGGACGGCACTTGCCCTCGCGGTCAGCGGCGCGACCCTCCCGGCCGCCGCGGCGGACGCCCCGCCGCGCGCGCCGCGCACCGAGCGCGTGAGCACCGCGGCCGAAGGGGCGCAGCTCGACGGGCGCTCCCTCGACGCCGGGATCAGCGCCGACGGCCGGTACGTCGCCTTCGCCACCAAGGCGGAGCGGCTGCGCTGCCACCAGCAGACGTACACCTGCCTCGTCCTGAAGGACCGGGTCACGGGCGAGCTGACCCCGATCCCGAACGACGGCGACTCCTCCTGGGGCACGCCGCTGCTCAGCCGCGACGGCCGCCGCGTCGGCCACACGGCGGGCACCAAGTCCCCGGCACCCATGCTCTACGACCGGGAGACGGGCCGGAACGTGAACGTGGGGGCGCCGGGGCACGGCACCGGCCTGCTCCGCGCCGTCTCGGCCGACGGCGACACGGTCGCGTACACCTCGGGCGACCGCTTCCGCCCGACTCAGAACCTGCGCGTCCGCGACCTGGCCACCGGGGCCGACGAACTGATCGGCGGCGACGGCTGGTTCGGGGCCGCGTCCCTGAGCGCCGACGGCGGGCTCCTCGCGTACGCGACCCGGGGCGCGGACGGCGTGGACCTGTTCGTGCGCGACCGGGCGACCGGGGCGACCACGCAGCTCGACCGGGGCCTCGGCGACGCGGGGTTCGTGCGGCTCGCCGGGAACGGCCGCACCGCGCTGTTCGTCGCCGGGGGCCGGACGTACGCGTACGACCTGCGCAAGGGTGCCGCCCGCGAGGTCGCCGACAGGCCCGCCGAGGCCGCGAGCCCGGACGCCCGGTACGCCGTCCTCACCGAGGGCGCGGACGGCACCGCGCTCACCCTCCTCGACGTCCGCACCGGCAGGCGCACGCCCGTCGGACCCGGCGCCGTCGCGCCCGGATCCGTCACCGCGGGGGGCCGCGCGGTCGTCTTCACCTCGGCCGCCGCCGACCTGGTGCCGGGCGACACGAACGGCAGCACCGACATCTTCCTGCGCCACACCCGCTGAACCCACCCACGGGGGACCTTCATGAGCGAGGCAAGCACGGCGAGCAGGGCCGCGAGAACCGTGGCCGTCCTGACGGCCGCCCTCACGGCGGCGGCCGTCGCACCGGCCCACGCCGACCCGGATCCCGCCGGGCCCACGACGGTACGGGCCAGCGTGGACCGGAGCGGCGCACAGCTCCAAGTGCCGTCGTACGGACAGGACTTGTCGTCCGGATACGCCGCCAGGCCCACCTTCACCACGGCCGGTCCGGTGTGGGAGGGCGACACCAACGGCCTGACCGACGTGTACTTCGGCGACTCCGTCATCAGCTCCGGCCACCCGCGCGGCACGGGCAACGGCCCCTCCCGCGGCGGCGCGCCGTGCGCGAGCGGCCGGATGACCGCGTTCGTCTCCGAGGCCACGAACATCACGTCCACACCGGCCCCCGACGACCGCCCGACCGTCTACGTCCGCAACCGCGCCGTGGGCAAGGTCTCCCGCGCCAGCCAGTCCTTCGAGGGCACGCCCTTCGCGTGGGCGGCCCGGCCCAAGGTGAGCGACGACTGCATGTGGGTGTCGTTCACGGCGGCCCTCGAAGGCCCCGACGGCACCGCGGGGCAGCCGCGCGTCTACCGCTACCGCATCTACGACGGCACCGTCCGCCTCGTCAGCGCGCCCTCGGCACGGGCCGACCGCTCCTCGATCAGCTACGACGGCCGGTACGTGGCGTACGAGTCCCGGGGCGACGTCTACGTACGCGACCTGGACACCGGCACCCTGGAGAAGGCGTCCGTGGCCCGCGACGGCGGCCCGGCCGACGGCCGCTCGTCCGGCGCGTCCCTGAGCGGCGACGGCCGCCACGTCGCCTTCGACTCGACCGCGTCCGACCTCGTGGCGGGCGACCGCAACGGCGGCGTCAACGTCTTCGTGCGCGACCTCGACGCGGGGGCGACCCGCCTGGTGCGCGGCGAGTCGCGGCGCGCGACGACCTACGACGCGGCGCTCGGCACGGACGGCACGCACCTCGCGTACGTCTCGGCGGTACGGGGCAAGGGCGCTCGCGTTCCCGCCGTGTTCCTGCGCGAACTGGCCACCGGCAGGACGCAGTTGATCAGCGCGGACATCGACGGCGGGCGCAACGACCTCCCGGCCCGGCGTCCGTCGCTCAACGAAGACGGCAGCGTCGTCGCCTTCGACTCGGCGTCGGCCGACCTGGTGGCGGGGGACACCAACGGGGTCAGGGACGTCTTCGTCCGCACCCTTCCGACCGGACCGGGGGCGAACGCACGATGATGAGCAACGGCACGCGCGTCACCACCGGAGCGGTCGCCGCCGGCGTGCTCGTCGCCCTGATGGGCACGATCCCCGCGCAGGCGGGCCCGGACACCGGGGAGGCGCCCGCCACGGAACGGATCAGCGTGACGCGGGACGGCGGCCAGCTCGCCGAGGCGTCGTACGACGCGGACATGGGGGAGGAGCGGGTCACCGCCTTCACGTCCGACGGGCCGCTCTGGGACGGCGACACCAACGGACAGCCGGACGTCTACAAACTCACGCACTCGGGCACCGGCCCGATCAGCGGCTGGCCGAGCGGTCCCTCCTACGACGGGTCGCCGTGCGCCAGCGGCCGGGAGACCGGATTCGTCTCCGAGTCCACCGACGTGTCCTACCCGCCGCTGCCCGACGACCGGCCGGTCGTCCACACCCACAACATCGCCCAGGGCAAGTACTCGTACGTCCGGGGCCACCAGGGCGTCCACTTCACCTCGGCGGGGCAGCCCGCCGTCGACCCGTCCTGCCAGTGGCTCACCTTCACCGCCACGCTGCCGCCCGCCGGCCCCGGTGAGGAGCCGCGGTCGCACGTCTACCGGTTCGTGTTCCACGGCGGCACCGTCGACCGGGTCAGCGACGACTCGCCGGGTGCGGGCGCGGCGAGCGACTCGGACGTCAGCTACGACGGCCGGTACGTGGCCTACCGGCAGGGCCGCGACGTCCACGTCCGCGACATGGACACCGGCACCGTCGAGAAGGTGTCCGTCGCCCGGGACGGCGGCGCGGCCGACGGGGCCTCGTCCGCGCCGTCGATCAGCGCGGACGGGCGGCGTGTGGCCTTCGCGTCCCGGGCCTCCGACCTCGTGCCGGGCGACACGAACGGCGGCGTGAACGTCTTCGTGCGCGACCTCGACACCGACACCACCACCCTGGTCCGGGGTTCCGGCGCGAAGGCGTGGACGGCGGCGCCCTCGCTCAGCACCGACGGGGCGCACCTCGCGTACACGTCGGCGGTGCCGGGCCGGGGGAAGGCCGCGGTGCCGGCCGTGTACCTGCGCGAACTGGCCACCGGCAAGACCCAGTTGATCAGCGCGGACGTCGACGGCGGGCGCAACGACCTCCCGGCCCGGCGTCCGTCGGTCAACGAAGACGGCAGCGTCGTGGCCTTCGACTCCGCATCGCCCGATCTGGTGACAGGAGACACGAACAGGTTGTCGGACGTCTTCCTGCGGACAGTGAAGGACGGACAGTCCGGCTAGCAACCAGAAGTGCCCGTACGGCACTCCCTACAGGCACGGGAACCGGGCAACGCACACCGGAACCCGGCAGCAGGCACGAGCACGAAGCACGACGCACCAAGCACCAAGCACCAAGCACGAGCACCGAGCACTCATCTCACGGGGGAACCACCCATGCGTCACACCACCCGCGCGGCGTTCGCCGCCGCGCTCGTCGCCGCCGTCACGGGCGCGGTCCTGCCGGCCGCGGCCGCAGCCGACACCCGCGCCCCCGCTCCCCGCACCGAGCGGGTGAGCGTGGGCGCGAGCGGCACCCAGGCGAACGGCCCTTCCGACGCCCCGGACATCAGCGCCGACGGCCGCTACGCCGTGTTCGCGTCCGAGGCCACCAACCTGGTGCGGGGCGACACCAACGACCGCACCGACATCTACCTGCGCGACCTGAAGACCAAGAAGGTCGAGCGGATCAGCCTCCAGGACTCCGGCGCGCAGTACACCTCGCACGCCGGTGACCCCTCGATCAGCGCGAACGGCCGGTACGTCACCTACTCCGCGCAGGTGGACCGGCCGGGCGGCCTGTACAGCGGCACGTTCCTGAAGGACCGCAAGACCGGCCGCACCGAGATCGTCAGCCTCTCCGACGACGACAAGCCCGTCTTCGGGGACTATGTGGTCGGCGCCCAGGTCAGCGCCGACGGCCGGTACGTCGCCTTCGTCTCGGAGCTGAAGCAGCACGGCGACGGCGGCGGCGACGGCATGTGGACCGGCATCTACCTGCGCGACCGCAAGGAGGGCACCACCCGCAGGGTCAGCGAGATCGTCACCGGCCAGCCCACCTGGATCATCGGCGGGATGAGCCTGAGCGCCGACGGCCGCCACATCGGCTACACCCTCGGCCAGGTCCGCCCCGGTCTCGGCGGCAGGACGTACACGTACGACGCGAACACCGGCACGACCAAGCGCATCGACCTGTCCGCCAGCGGAGAGGACCTCAAGGTCGGACTGCCCTCGCTGAGCCGGAACGGCCGGTACGCGGCGTTCGAGACGGTGGAGCCGATGGTCTCCGGCGACACCAACGGCAAGAGCGACGTCTACCGCCTCGACACCCGCACCGGCGCCCTCAAGAAGGTCACCCGGAAGGCGGGCGGCGGCCAGACCGACGCCGACTCCCACCAGGCCCGCATCAGCCCCGACGGCCGCCACGTCGGCTTCATCTCCTCGTCGTCCGGCCTCACCGCGGGCGACCCGGCGCAGGGCCCGCTGTACGTACGGGACCTGAAGGACGGCGTGACCCGGCGCGTCAACGTGCCCCGGGGCGGCGGCCAGAGCGAGGACCAGGGCTGGCCCGCCTACGCCCTGAGCGCCGACGCCAAGAGGTTCGTGTTCACCTCGGACGCGGCGAACATGGTCCCGGGCGACACGAACGGGGCGCGCGACGTCTTCGTACGCCGGAACGTGCGCTGACGCGTACGCCTTCAGTCGCGCGGGGGCGCGAACCATGAGCCGGACCGCATGGTGAGACAGCGAGGCGGGTGCCACAGAACCTGTGGCACCCTGCCGGACATGCTCATGTTCGCCATGATTATTGGCAGCAAGCGCGCCGGTCCGCAGTGACCGCCCCGTACCCATCACGTACAGAGCGGACACCGTCGTCCTCGACCCGCGCGCAGACCTCTCGCACCCGCGAGGGGTCTTTTCGTTTTCCGGCCCACCCACAGTCGGCAAACGGGGCGCGCGGGATCATGGAGGTGGTGGAGCCGGTCCTTCCGGTAGACCGACATCCGACACAGGAGCCAGACAGCATGACGGAAACCAGCAAGCCCGACGATTCCTCACCTGTGCCCGACGATTCCTTCCACGTGTTCGACACCACGCTGCGCGACGGCGCGCAGCGCGAAGGCATCAACCTGACCGTCGCGGACAAGCTGACCATCGCCCGGCATCTGGACGACTTCGGCGTGGGCTTCATCGAAGGCGGCTGGCCCGGCGCCAACCCGCGCGACACCGAGTTCTTCGCCCGCGCGCAGGCGGAGATCACGTTCAGGAACGCCCAGCTCGTCGCGTTCGGCGCCACCCGCAGGCCCGGCGCCAAGGCCGCCGACGACCCGCAGGTCAACGCGCTGCTCGCGTCCGGCGCCCCGGTGATCACGCTGGTCGCCAAGTCGCACGACCGGCACGTCGAGCTGGCCCTGCGCACCACCCTCGACGAGAACGTCGAGATGGTCCGCGACACCGTCTCCCACCTGCGCTCCCAGGGCCGCCGCGTCTTCGTCGACTGCGAGCACTTCTTCGACGGCTACCGCGCGAACCCCGAGTACGCGAAGGCGGTCGTGCGCGCCGCCGCCGACGCGGGCGCGGACGTCGTCGTCCTCTGCGACACCAACGGCGGCATGCTCCCCGCCCAGGTCCAGGCCGTCGTGGCCACCGTCGCCGCCGACACCGGCGCCCGGCTCGGCATCCACGCCCAGGACGACACGGGCTGCGCGGTCGCCAACACCCTCGCGGCCGTCGACGCGGGCGCCACCCACGTGCAGTGCACCGCCAACGGCTACGGCGAGCGCGTCGGCAACGCCAACCTGTTCCCGGTGGTCGCCGCCCTGGAGCTGAAGTACGGCAAGCGGGTCCTGCCCGAGGGCGCGCTGCGCGAGATGACCCGGGTCTCGCACGCCATCGCCGAGGTCGTGAACCTCACCCCGTCCACCCACCAGCCCTACGTCGGCGTCTCCGCGTTCGCCCACAAGGCCGGCCTGCACGCCTCCGCGATCAAGGTCGACCCGGACCTGTACCAGCACATCGACCCCGAACTCGTCGGCAACCGCATCCGGATGCTGGTCTCCGACATGGCCGGGCGCGCCTCCATCGAGCTCAAGGGCAAGGAGCTGGGCGTCGACCTCGGCGGCGACCGGGAGCTGATCGGCCGGGTCGTGGACCGCGTCAAGGAGCGCGAGCTCGCGGGCTACACCTACGAGGCCGCCGACGCGTCCTTCGAGCTGCTCCTGCGCGAGGAGGCCGAGGGCCGCTCCCGGCGCTACTTCCGCACGGAGTCCTGGCGCGCCATCACCGAGGACCGCCCCGACGGCTCGCACGCCAACGAGGCCACCGTGAAGGTGTGGGCCAAGGGCGAGCGGATCGTCGCGACGGCAGAGGGCAACGGCCCGGTCAACGCCCTGGACCGGGCGCTGCGCGTGGGCCTGGAGCGGATCTACCCGCAGCTGGCCAAGCTGGAGCTGGTGGACTACAAGGTTCGCATCCTGGAGGGCAAGCACGGCACGTCCTCCACGACCCGGGTGCTGATCTCCACGGCCGACGGCGACGGCGAGTGGTCCACGGTCGGCGTCGCGGACAACGTCATCGCCGCGTCGTGGCATGCCCTGGAGGACGCCGTCACGTACGGCCTGCTGCGCGCCGGGGTCGAGCCGACGGAGTAGCCCGGCCCCGCAGGGCTTCGAGGACGGGGCGTCAGCTCTTCCAGGTGAACGTCGCCGACGTCTTGCCCGGCAGTGAGTACGTCGCGTGCTGCCCGCCCCAGTTGACGGTGACCGTCCTCGCCGACGCGGAGTCGTTGTAGGCGATCAGGGCCTTCGTGCCGTCCGTGTTGCGCCAGGCCACGTTCGGCACGTCCGCACTGGCCGTGGAGGCGACGCGGGCGGCACCGGGCTGCACGAACTTCGTCAGGTGTCCCATCGTGTAGTACTCGACGGTGTAGTCGACCTGCCCGTGCCGCCCGTCGCCGTTGTGCACGGTGATCAGGCCGTCGCAGGTGCCGCAGCCGCCGTTGTGCGGACCGCGGTTCTGGTCCACGGCGAGGGACCACTTCGTCACCGACTTCGCCCAGTTCCGCGTGTAGTCGATGATGTTCATCATGTCCTCGCGCTGCTGATTGCCGATCCAGGTGCCGCCCGAGTGCTCGGTCTGGAAGGCGTCCAGCTGCGGGTACTTGTTGTGGATCTCGGTCTGCTTCGAGACGTTGCCGCCGTACCCGTGCCAGGCGACGCCGCCGAAGTTGGGGTGCGAGCGCACCGCCGCGTCGTCGACGGTCTGGGCGGCGTACGCGTCGTAGGTGTCCCAGTTCCAGTCGTGCGCGAGGACCTTGGTGGGCAGGCCCGCGCCCGCGAGCTTGGGAAGCAGCTCGTTCTTCGTGAAGTACGCGAGCCCGTTGCCGTTCCAGCTCATCGACGGGTAGCCGTTGCAGCAGGTCGGCTCGTTCTGCGCGGTGACGTAGTCGACGGGCACGCCGTTGTCGCGCCAGGCCTGGAGGTACTTCACGAAGTACTGGGCGTACGTCCCGTAGTACTCCGCCTTCAGCCAGCCGCCGTTGAGCTGCCCGCTGTCCTTCATCCAGGCCGGGGCCGTCCACGGCGACGCCACCGTCGTCAGCCTCGGGTTGAGCTGCTTGGCCTGCTTGGTGAGCGGGAGCACGTCCTGGAGGTCGTGCGCGAGGGAGAAGCGGGAGAGGCCCGGGTCGGTCTGCCCGGCGGGCATGTCGTCGTAGGTGTAGCCGAAGCGGGCCAGGTCGGAGCCGCCCATGGGGTTGCGGATGTAGGAGAGCCCGATGCCCTCGGTCGGCGAGAACAGCTTGCGCATCGTCTCGTCGCGCTTGGCCTGGGTGAGGGCCCCGCTGCCGTCCATCAGCCAGGCCGCGGTGTCGGTGAAGGAGGCGCCGCCGCCGGTGAAGGTCTGGTAGCGGGTGTTCTCGTCGACGGTGATGTTCGTGCCGCCGCCGCCCGTGCCGGGCTGGAAGGTGATCGGGGTCTGCGGCTGCAGGCCCCGGGTGACGTGGCGGCCGCCGCTGTCGTCCGTCGTCGTCAGCCAGATGGAGACCTGCTCGCCCGCCGCCTCGGCGGAGGAGACCCCGAGGCCGGTGAGCCCGGCGGTGGTGAGGAGTCCGGCGGTCAGTAAGCGCGCGAGGCGCCGGGGTGTGGAGGGTCTGCGCATGGGACGTTGTCCGCCCTTCGTGGGGTCGGGCCGGGAGCCATGGGGATGTCATGGCTACGTCATGCCTTAGTTCAAGGCGTGAGTTAACTGCTGCCCCACGGACCCGTCAAGACTTCGGGAGCCGAACGCGGTGAGCGCTTTCCCCGCCGAACGGAGGGAACGTTCCGGCCGTGGAGGAGTTAGCGTGAAGTATGAGGCCCACCAGGCAGACGGCGTCGCGGCTGACCCTGATCCTGTCCGGACTGCTCCTGGCCCTCGGCGCCACGCTCACGGCGGCGCCCGGAGCCCAGGCCGCGACGGACGTCCAGGCGGTGGCCGACGCCTTGAAGAAGAACCCGGTGTACGTCGACGAGGCCGCCGCCTCGCAGCTCTCCGCCGCCGACGCGGACGCCCTCGCCGACAAGATCAAGAAGGCCGACAAGCCGGTGTTCGTCGCGGTGCTCCCCGCCTCGTTCCCCGGCCGCGACGACCTCTTCCGCGACCTGCGCACCGCCACCGGCGTCACCGGCGTGTACGCGGTCCGCCTCGGCGACCGCTTCGACGCGCGGGCCGACGGCTCCGTGCTCTCGAAGAACGCCGTCGGCAACCTGTCCGCCCTGGTCCAGGGCGAGGACGCGAAGTCCCAGCTCAACGACTTCGTCGACCAGGCGCTTCCGCAGGCGTCGGGCTCGGCCCCGGCGTCCTGGGGCAGCACGTCGGGCGGTGACGACGGCGTGCCCGTCGGCGCGCTGATCGGCGTCGGCGCGGTCGTGGCCGCGGGCGGCGCAGGCGCCTACGCCCTCGCCCGCCGCAAGCGCCGCGCCCGCGAGGACGAGCAGCGCGCGGCCCTGGACAAGCTGCGCGTCGTGGTCGACGAGGACATCACCGCCTTCGGCGAGGAGCTGGACCGGCTGGACTTCCACCCGGCGGAGGCCGGCGCGGACGACGCCATGCGCGCGGACTACGAACGGTCCCTCGACGCCTACGAGAAGGCCAAGTCGTTCATGGCGTCGGCGGAGCGCCCCGAGCAGGTGCGGGCCGTCACCCAGGCCCTGGAGGACGGCCGCTTCTCGCTGGCGCTGCTCGCGGCCCGCCGGGAGGGCCGCCCGCTGCCCGAGCGCCGCGCCCCCTGCTTCTTCGACCCCCGGCACGGCCCCTCCGTGAAGGACGCCGAGTGGACCCCCGACGGGGGCGCGACCCGTGAGGTGCCGGTGTGCGCGGCCGACGCGGTCCGCCTCGCCGACGGCGACGACCCGATGGCCCGCACCGTGACGACCGACTCCGGCGAACGACGGCCCTACTGGGAGGCCGGACCCGCCTACGGCCCCTGGGCGGGCGGCTACTTCGGCGGCGGCCTGCTCCCCGGCCTCCTCGTCGGCACGATGCTCGGCTCGATGATGGCGAGCCCCGCGTACGCGGCGAGCTACGGCGCCGGATACGGGGACTTCGGCGGGGGCGGCTACGAGGGCGGTGACGTGTCCGGCGCCGACTTCTCGTCCGGGGACTTCGGCGGCGGGGACTTCGGCGGTGGTGGCTTCGGCGGGGGCGGGGACTTCGGGGGCGGGTTCTAGGGCCTGTCCGATAGGTCGGCGTGGAGCAAGGAGCGGCGAGGCCCTAGGCCTGCCTCGCGCCCGCCGCGACGAGGAGGGCGGCCGTCTCGGGGTGAGGGCCCTGGTGCGCCCAGTGCAGTGGGGACGAGCCCGTGCCCCGCTCCTCGCGGAGGTTCGGGTCGGCGCCGCCCGCGAGCAGCGCCCGCACGGTCTCGGTGCGCCCCCAGCAGGAGGCCGCGCACAACGGCGTGCCGTCCGCGCCGAGGCCGTGGCTCTCGGTGTCGGGGGCGGCCCCGGCGGCCAGGAGCAGGCGGACGATCGCGGCCCGGCCGTTCACCGACGCCTCGTACAGCGGTGTGACCCCCTCGCGGTCGCGGCGCTCCGGGTCGGCCCCGGCCCGCAGCAGTGCCCGCACGGTGGTGGGGGTGTCCTGCCAGATCGCCTCGAAGAGCTGCCGGGAGAGCTTCTTCTGCTGTCGCTGTTTCATCGGGGCCGAGACTAACGGCCGGATACGTGGCGGGACCACTCGTTTCCGCCGGGGGCGGTGTCGGTGCCCGGGCCTACGGTGGGCCCATGTCGAAGCTGAGTCACGGCCGCCTCGGCCACCCCCGCACCTGCGACCAGATCACCGTGCAGGCCGACCAGTTGGCCACCCACCTCAAGGACGCCGACCTGTCGACCCCCGTCCCCTCCTGCCCGGGCTGGACGGTGAACCAACTGGTCCGGCACCTGGGCCACGGCTACCGCTGGGCGGAGACGACGGTCCGCACCCGCGCCGCGGCACCGCCCCCGGACACCGCGATGCGCGACCTCTCGGCGTACGCCGGCGAGGACCCCGCCGTCCTCGCCCCCTGGCTGCGCGAGAGCGCCGCGGGCCTCACCGACGCCCTGCGCGAAGCGGGCCCGGACGCCCCGGTGTGGGCCCCGCTGCCGGGCGAGACGTCCGGCTTCTTCGCCCGCCGTTTCGCGCACGAGTCCCTGGTCCACCGGGCCGACGCGGCGCTCGCCCTCGGCATCGACTTCACCGTCCTGGACGAGGCCGTGGCCGTGGACGCCGTCGACGAGTGGATGGAGCTCGGCACGCATCCGCTGCAGCTCCAGTTCTTCCCGGAGAAGCGCGAGCTGCTGGGGCGGGGGAGCACCCTGCGCTTCCGGGCGACGGACGCCGCCCCCGCGGCCGGGGCGGACTGGCTGGTCGACCTCAGGGGCGACGCGCTCGCCTGGCGCCGCACGGGCGACGACCCCGGCGCGCCCGACGTCACCGTCAGCGGCCCCCTCACCGAACTGATCCTGACCCTCTACCGCCGCCGCCCGCCCGGCACCCCCACGACCGAGGTCACGGGCGACACCGCCCTCCTCGCCTTCTGGCTGGACCGCAACGGCTTCGGCTGACCGCGCGTGCACGACCTCGACGCCAGGGACCCCCGGGGCGGCGCGCCCTCCCGGCTTGACGTGCGGTCCATTGAACGAGACGATACGTATCGTCAAGTGATGGTCGACGCGGCGGCACCCTGCGCCCGCCGACCCCGCACCACCCCTTCCGGGAGGCCCCGATGCACCACCCCGCCACCGAGCAGTACATCGACGCGGCCCCCGGAGTGCGCCTGTGGACCGAGCGCCGCGGCGCGCCCGACGCCCCGCCCCTGCTCCTGGTCATGGGCGCCGCGGCCGCCGGCGTCGGCTGGCCGGAGGAGATGGTGGACGCCCTGGCCGAGCACCACCACGTGATCCGCTACGACCACCGCGACACGGGCCGCTCGACGACGGCGTACGACGAACAGCCGTACCGCGTCGTGGACTTGGCGCAGGACGCGGTCGCCGTCCTGGACGCCCTGGAGATCCCCCGGGCGCACGTGGTCGGGCTCTCCCTCGGCGGCATGCTGACCCAGCTGGTCCTCGCCGACCACCCGGACCGCTTCCTGAGCGCGACGCTCATGGGCACGTGCGCGCTGAGCACGCGTCCGTACGTCGCCCCGGACGGCACGTCCACGCCCGCGGCCGAGTTGCCGCCGATCTTCCCCGAGGTCCTGGAGATGTGGGCGCGCCCCGTGAAGGACGAGGGGCTCGAGGCCGAGCTGGACCGCCGCGTGGAGCACTGGCGGGTGCTCGGGGGCGATCAACTGCCGTTCGACGAAGGGTACTTCCGCGACCTGGAGCGGCGCGTCGTCGTGCACACGGGTACGTACAAGGCGTCGACGGCGCACGGTCGCGCGGACGACTCGGGGATGCTGCGCACGGCGCCGCTCGCCCGGAACGAGGTCCCGGTCCTGGTGACCGTGGCTCCCGCCGAGCCGGTGTTCCCGCCGCCGCACCCGCAGCACCTCGCGCAGGTGGTGGGAGGCGCCCGCCTGGTGGAGATCCCCGGCATGGGGCACGCGCTGCCCCCGGCCGTGCAGGGCCCGCTGGTGGCGGCGATCCTGGAGCACACGTCGGCCGCGGCGGCGCGCCGGGCCGGGTGAGAGGGTCGCGAAGTCGTGTGCGGGCTCAGGCGCTCGGCGGCCTGAGCCCGGGCAGTTCCCAGCGGCCGGAGTGGCCGGGCGGCAGCCCCAAGTCCTCCCGCACCGCGGCGTAGTAGCCCTCGCGGGCCGTGCGCTGGCGGGTGAGGAGGTCCTGCCAGGCCTCCGGGTCGTCGTGGGCGCCCGTGCGCAGGAACCGCTCCATCTCGATCACGACGATCACCCACACCCGGGCCCGCTCCACCACGCGCGGCGCGCCGAGCAGCAGCAGGGCCTCGCCCGCCGGGTCGCGGGCGTCGGCGGCCTCGGCGAGCTGCGGCTCGGCCTCCTCGGCGGACAAGGGGTGCGGATGCGGGTCGTTGCCCTGGTCGGCGGCGATCCGGTAGGTGAGCGTCACGGTCTGCTTCAGCACGCGCGCGTACTCGGTGTAGACCGCGAGGCGCCGCTCTTCCCAGCGGGCCTCGCGCTCGCGCCGGAAACGGACGCGCTCGCCGCGCATCACGGCGACGTACGACCCCATGGCACCGATGACCACGCCTATGAGGGCGGGCAGTTGGGACAGGAACTCGGACACCGCCGAACGGTACCGTCCCGTCCGGCGGTCCGGTGTCACGCGGCGTTCTTGATCGCCGAGATGTCGAAGTTGAGCTTGATCTTGTCGGAGACGAGCACACCGCCGGTCTCCAGGGCCGCGTTCCAGGTCAGGCCCCACTCCGAGCGCAGGATCTCGGCCTTGCCCTCGAAGCCGACGCGCTCGTTGCCGAACGGGTCCTTCGCGGCGCCGTTGAACTCCAGGTCGATGCTCAGCGGCCTGGTGGTGCCGAGGATCGTGAGGTCGCCGGTGATGCGGTAGTCGTCGCCGCCGAGGGCCTCGGCCTTGGTGGAGCGGAAGGTCATCTGCGGGAACTCGTCGGTCTTGAAGAAGTCGGCGCTCCTCAGGTGGCCGTCGCGGTCCGCGTTGCCGGTGTCGATGCTCTCCATGGTGACGTCGAGGGACGCCGTCGACGCGGCCGGGTCCGCGCCGTCCAGGTGCAGCGCGCCGCTGAACTCCTTGAAGGAGCCCTTGACGTTGGTGACCATCGCGTGCCGGGCGACGAAGCCGATCGACGAGTGCGCCGGGTCGAGCGTGTACTCACCCGTCAGCGCGCCCAGCTCCGGGGCGGCCCCGGCGGTCGCGGGGGTGGCGCTGTCGTCCTTGCGGCTGAAGATTCCCATGACGTGCTCCTCGGGGGGACGGGCCGGGCTCCGGGCCTTCGGGGGGTGCTGAGCCACGGCCGCGAGTAGTTGAGTGTTCAACGAGATTGACTGTAACGCTACTCGGTTCAATATTCAACATAAAGCGGAGCGTGTCGAGGCGATTACGCGTCGAGTGTGAGGAAGTGGGGCCGAATGGCGGAGCCCGGGCCGCGAGGGGTGCCGATGGCGTGCGGGGTGGTGCCATCGCGGGCCGGGGGTGACGGCGGTTTTGAGACGTTAAGAACTTGCTATGGCGCCATTGTGGTGCCAGAATGGTGCCATGAATCTCACGCCGTATGTCGACCAACTCCGGCAGGAGCTCGCGGTCGCCGCAGAGGCCGGTGGTGAGGACGCTCGCGCGATCGCCGAGCGTCTGATCGCGCCGCTGGAGTCGGCCACCCGGCTCACCATGCTGAATGTGCTGTCCGCGGCCATGGACGAGATTACCCGAGACCTGGCCCCGGGCTCGGTCGACGTGCGTCTGCGTGGGGGCGATCCGGACTTCGTGGTGACGCCCGCCCCGGCGGGCGAGGGCTTCGACGCGATGCCCATGGACCTGCGCGCGCCCCGGCCCGTCGCCGCCCCGGCGCCCGCGCCCGTGCCCGAGCCGGAGGAGGGCGGCACGGCCCGCATCAACCTCCGGCTTCCGATGCACCTCAAGGCCCAGGCCGAGGAGGCCGCGGCCGCCGAGAGCCTGTCGGTCAACGCCTGGCTGGTCCGCACCGTCGCCGACGCGCTCAAGCAGGGCGACCCGGCCCGGCAGCCCACGCCCCGCGGCCACCAGGGCGCGGGCAACAGCTTCACGGGATGGGCGCGTTAGCGGCTCCGCCCCGCCAGCCGTCCGGCCCGGCCGGGACCGCACGACGTGTCCCGGCGGGACCGGACGACCCGTCAGGATCAGGATGAGGACAGCCCCATGCCAACCTTCGACACCGCCAAGCCCGTCTACGCCTCGGTGATCCTGGAGGTCGGGACGGTGCGGATCACCGCCTCGGACCGCGCCGACACCGTCGTCGACGTACGCCCGAGCACCGATTCCCGCCCGGCCGACGTGCGCGCCGCCGAGCGCACCCGGGTCGAGTACGCGAACGGACGGCTCCTGGTGAAGGGCCCCAAGGAGCGCTCGCTGTTCGGCCGGGGCTCGTCCGTCGACGTGGAGATCGCGCTCCCGGAGGGCTCGCACGTCGACGTCACAGCGTCCATGGCCGACTTCGCCGCGACCGGGCGTATCGGGGAGTGCGAGGTGAAGACCTCGGCCGGGGACGTCCGGGTCGAGTGGGCGGGCTCGGCGCGGCTGCACACCGGGTACGGCCAGGTCGTGGTCGACCGCGCGGAGGGCCCCGTCGACGTCACCACCGCGTCCGGCGGGGTCCGGCTCGGCGAGATCGGCGGCGCCGCCGTCATCAAGAACTCCAACGGCCCGACCGAGGTCGGCGAGGTCGTCGGCGACCTGCGCGTGAAGGCGTCGAACGGCACCATCACGGTCGGCCACGCGCTCTCCGACGTCAGCATCAGGACGGCCAACGGCGCCGTCGCGGTCGGCGAGGTCGTGCGCGGCGGCGTCGTCGTGGAGACCGGCATGGGCCGCATCGACATCGGCGTCCGCGAGGGCACCGCCGCCTGGCTCGATGTCCGCACCAAGGCGGGCACCGTGCGGCAGGCGCTCGGCTCCTCCGAGGGCCCCGGCGACTCCGGCGAGACGGTCCAGGTGCGCGGGCGCACGGGGACCGGCGACATCGTGATCCACCGGGCCTGAGCGGGGCGCCGCCCGGGGGTGCGGGGAGCCCTCCGGGGCGCCTCGCGTCGGCCCCGCGCGGGCGCCCGCCGGTTGTCGGGCCCCGCCAATTCAGCGAGCTGTCAGCGCGGGCCGCTATCCTCCGCCGTCCGCGCGGGCGGCGAAGGCCCGCGCGGGCCTTCCCGTCGGCGTCCTGCGGCGACCGTCACGGGCCGTGACCCGCGACTGCGCTGCGCGTCCGGAGCGGCCCGCTCCGGGCCTGGGTGTGACCTGAGTCTCACTGGCGGCGGTTGTGGAATCCCTACAGCCCAATGGGCCTCTGAGCAGTCACTTCGGCTGCAGCCCCGGGCGCTTCTGTTCGGGGGTGCCAGGAAAACGGTCCGGAGACTGTGCAGAGTCGACGGTCCGTTTTCCCTCGTGTCCTTCGTAAGGTCGAGAGCATGACCGTTTTGGACGAAGCTGGATCTTCCGCGGGGGAGCCCACCGACGCGCGGGGCCGAGTGGCCGAGTTGGCCGAGATCCGTGCGCAGGCGCTGGCGGGGCCCAGTGAGAAGGCGACCGAGGCGCAGCACGCCAAGGGCAAGCTGACGGCGCGGGAGCGGATCGGGCTCCTCCTCGACGAGGGGTCGTTCCAGGAGGTCGAGCAGCTGCGGCGGCACCGGGCCCAGGGCTTCGGCCTGGAGGCCAAGAAGCCGTACACCGACGGTGTCATCACCGGCTGGGGCACAGTCGAGGGCCGCACGGTCTTCGTGTACGCCCACGACTTCCGGATCTTCGGCGGTGCCCTCGGCGAGGCGCACGCCACCAAGATCCACAAGATCATGGACATGGCCATCGCGGCCGGCGCGCCCCTGGTCTCCCTGAACGACGGCGCGGGCGCCCGCATCCAGGAGGGCGTCTCCGCCCTCGCCGGGTACGGCGGCATCTTCCAGCGCAACACCAAGGCCTCCGGTGTCATCCCGCAGATCTCGGTGATGCTCGGCCCGTGCGCGGGCGGCGCGGCCTACAGCCCCGCCCTGACCGACTTCGTGTTCATGGTCCGCGACACCTCGCAGATGTTCATCACGGGCCCGGACGTGGTCCGCGCGGTGACCGGCGAGGAGATCTCCCAGAACGGCCTGGGCGGCGCGGACGTGCACGCCGAGACCTCGGGCGTCTGCCACTTCGCGTACGACGACGAGGAGACCTGCCTCGCCGAGGTCCGCTACCTGCTCGCGATGCTCCCGCAGAACAACCGCGAGAACCCGCCGGTGGCGCCCTCCGACGACCCCGTCGAGCGCCGCAGCGACGTGCTGCTCGACCTGGTCCCCGCCGACGGCAACCGGCCGTACGACATGACGAAGGTCATCGAGGAACTCGTCGACGACGGCGACTACTTGGAGGTCCACGAGCGCTGGGCCCGCAACATCATCTGCGCCCTGGCCCGGCTCGACGGCCAGGTCGTCGGCATCGTCGCCAACCAGCCGCAGTCCCTCGCGGGCGTCCTGGACATCGAGGCCTCCGAGAAGGCGGCCCGCTTCGTCCAGATGTGCGACGCCTTCAACATCCCGATCGTCACGCTCCTCGACGTCCCCGGCTTCCTGCCCGGCGTCGACCAGGAGCACGGCGGCATCATCCGCCACGGCGCCAAGCTGCTCTACGCCTACTGCAACGCGACCGTGCCGCGGATCTCCCTGATCCTGCGCAAGGCCTACGGCGGCGCGTACATCGTCATGGACAGCCAGTCCATCGGCGCCGACCTGACCTACGCCTGGCCCACCAACGAGATCGCCGTGATGGGCGCCGAGGGCGCGGCCAACGTCATCTTCCGCCGTCAGATCGCCGCCGCCGAGGACCCCGAGGCCATGCGCGCCCGCATGGTCAAGGAGTACAAGGCCGAGCTGATGCACCCGTACTACGCCGCCGAGCGCGGACTCGTCGACGACGTGATCGACCCGGCCGAGACCCGCGCCGTGCTGATCAACTCCCTCGCGATGCTCCGCAACAAGCACGCCGACCTGCCCTCGCGCAAGCACGGCAACCCGCCGCAGTAGCGGCGCACCCCAGACCTTTTCCGTCCGCCGCAGTTCCCACAAGGAGCACACTGCAATGAGCACTCCCGACATCCGCGTCGAGAAGGGCCACGCCGAGCCCGAGGAGGTCGCGGCCCTCACCGCGATCCTGATCGCCCGCGCCGCCGCGCAGCCCGACGTCGCCCCCGCCCACCGCGGCCGCGACAAGGCCGGCTGGCGCCGCCTGGAGCGCACCCCGGGCTTCCGCGCCCCGCACAGCTGGCAGGGCTGAGCCCCACCGGCGTGCGCCGAGCCCCGCTCCTCCTTCCCGGAGGGGCGGGGCTCAGCCGTCTCCGAACGCGGGAGGCAGCTCGCAGCCGTGGAAGGACGTCTCGCACCGCGGGGGGATCGTGGAGCCGAGCAGGGGAGGCCACTCGGTCAGGTCGAAGCCGGTGAGCTCCAGTTTCCCGAGGCTCGGCGGCAGCACATCGAGACCGCGCGGCCGACCGCTGCCGGACAAGGTGAGCCGCGACAGGGGGAAGCCGGTCAGCGGACTCAGGTCGGCGTCGGGAGCGAGTTCACCCAGAGTCAACTGGCTCAGCTCCAGGTGCCCGGGAATGCCGGCCGGAGGTGGCAGGGGCGCCCAGCCGTCGAGCGTCAGAATGGACAGCCTGTCCAACGGCCCGAGCGCGTCGAGATCCCGCAGGCGGCCCCTCCCGTTCAGACACAGGACGCCCAGCTGCGTCTGGGAGCGCAGCGGCGACAGATCGACGTCCCCGAGCAGTTCGAACAGCCACAGCCCGCGCGGCGCGGGCAGCTCCTCCAGGCAGCTGAGGCCCCTGGTGAAGGGGTAGTGCACGGTGATCCAACTGGGGTTCGCCAGCCGGGTCGCCGCCGCCCACTGCCCGGGATGGGTGAGGGGGAGGACGACGTTGCCCAGCGGCATGTGCTGCAGGACGGCCGCCGCGAAGGCGTCGGCGTCGAAGTGCCCCCAGTGGTCCGCCAGGTGTTGCTGGACAGACCGCCGCGCATCCGCCGCGTACGCCGCCAGCCGCGCCAGCGCGCCCTCGCCGCCGATCCGCGCGGTGGTGGTGACGGTGGCCAGGGCGACCGCCTCGCTCAGCCCGTCCAGCGACGACGGCAGCCGGGACAGCAGTGGCACGCCCACCGCCGCCAGCGACTCCGCCTCCGACTGCCGCCTGGGCGGCACCAGCCGACCCACCGCCTGGTCGAGGCGCGCCGCCAGCGCCTCCGGCACCGACGGCATCGTCTCCTGGCAGGACGCCACCACCAGGCGCAGCGTCCGCGCATGGCGCGGCTCCCGCTCCGCACGGTCCAGGATGCCGCCGAGCAGTTCCTCCTGCTGGGTCCGGTTGGCGTGGCCCGCGGCCATGATCACCGTCTCCCGCCACAGATCCAGATGGGCGCGGCCCACCAGGTTCCCGATGCGGTCCTCGACCCCCGCCTCGTACGCCGCCAGATACTCCTGGAACGTCCGGTGCACGAAGTCCAGGCGGCCCTCGACGGGCGAGCGCAGGACCCCGGAGCGATGGAGCAGGTGGTCCAGGACGGCGGGCCCGTCCAGCCCGTCCAGGTGCCGCATCGCGGCGAGTTTCACGGTGACGTGGGCGGTGGCGCGGTCGTGGGCGATCTCGGTGCGGTTGTTGTCCGAAAGCCGCCAGGCGAGGTCGCGCAGCAGACACAGCTTGTCGGTCAGCGTCAGCGGCACCGGCAGCTCGCTGCGCACGCCCCGGTCGTTGTCCCGCTGCTGCACCAGGACTTCGAGCGTCATGCGGTACAGCTCCATGCGGTTGCGGGGGAGCTGGCCCCGGCGCGCGAGGTGGAGCGCGCACAGCAACGCGGCGAGCAGCGGATTCGTCGCGAGCGACAGGAGGTGGGCCCGGTCCTTGAGACTGGTCAGGAGGGAGCGCTCATAGCGCGGAAGCTCGTCCTCCGCGCACGGCAGACCGGCGGAGCCGCCCACCGCCTGGTGCCACTGGCGGATGAAGGACGTCAGGTCGGCGGGGGTCATGCGCGCGAGGTGGAGCGCGGTGAACTCCTCGTCCCGCAGCCAGTCGCCGCGCGCCGCGGCGGGCCGGGAGGTCACGACGACGCGGGAGTCCGGGTACTGGTGCAGCAGCCCGCGCAGCCACTCCCGCACGCCCTGCCGCTCACCCGCGAGCAGTTCGTCGACGCCGTCCACCAGGAGCAGCACCCGCCCGTCCGCGAACGCCCGGTGCATCCACCCGGCGGGCATCAGCCCCGTCAGCGGCCCCGCCACCCGGTCCAGCATCGCCTCCGGCGCGGGCGGCGGGCTCCCCGCGTACTGCCGGAGCTTGACCAGGACCGGGATCAGGCCGTTCCACTCGGCGAGGTCCCCGGTGAAGGCGCCGCGCGCCGCCGTCACCGCGAGCCACTGCAACAGTGTCGTCTTGCCGGAACCGGCCTCGCCGCGCAGCAGCACCCGGGGCGCGTCCCGCAGCGCCGCCTCCACCCGCATGCTGGAGGACCGCTCGGCCTCGCGCGGCTCCCAGTCCTGGTCGCCGGACCCCAGCGCGGGCCGCGGCCGGTCCCGGCGACGGGACCCGCCGTCCTCCGATGTGCGCAGGCTGACGTACGCCACGGACAGCTTGGTGCGCGGCGCGCGGTCGGACGGGCCGAGGCCGAACAGCTCGATCTCGTCCAGGGACTTGCTCACCAGGCTCAGGTACTGGTTGCGGAACGCCTCGTCCTCGCCGGTGCCCTGCGGCGCGTACAGGGAGCGGGCCGGGAGGCGCTCCAGGACCTTCTGGAGCTCGTCGGCGAGGGAGGTCGACCGGGCCAGGAGGTCGGTGACGGCGCGCTCGGTGAACACCGGCAGCCTGCGCAGGACCCGGACGTAGCAGTCGCAGCACTCGGCGAGGACGATCTCGTGGAACCGGGTCTCCACCTCGGAGAACCCGTCCGGCACCGGCACCGCCGCGCGCACCCGCCGGGTCAGCTCGGCCGGATCCGCGTCCGAGCCGAGCACGGCCTCGTCGGAGAGGTCCGCGCGGACGAAGGCGTCGGTGACCGCCGTGAGCACCGCCTGGCGGCCGTCCTCGGTCAGCCCGCGGAACTCGTGCTCCAGGAGGGGCTGCACGCGCCCGGCGACGGCGTCCGCGATCTGCTCGAACTGCCGCTCCACGCCCCGCCGCGCCCGCAGCCCCGGCACCCGCACCCGGATCAGCTCGCCCATGGACGACTGCGCCTGCTGCGCGCGCTCCCTGGGGGCGAGCCACAGACCCACCGCCCTCGTCGCCACCGTGCTGCCCAGCCGTATCGCCGCCGCCTCCGCGCTCATGCGCGCAATTGTGGGCGAACACACACACCGGCGGGGCCCGTTCCGGCGAGATCCGGCAAACGGGCCCCGCCTGGCGAGGGTTTCGGCGGTGCTACCGCAGGCGGGCCATCAGCGCGTGCTCGACCAGCGTGATCAGAGCGGACTTCGCGTCGGCGCGGTGGCGGGCGTCCGTCGTGATGATCGGCGTGTCCGGGCCGATCTGCAGGGCCTCGCGGACCTCGTCGGGGGTGTACGGCTGGTGGCCGTCGAAGCCGTTGAGGGCGATGACGAAGGGCAGACCGGAGTTCTCGAAGTAGTCGACGGCGGGGAAGCAGTCGGCGAGCCGCCTCGTGTCGACCAGGACGACCGCGCCGATGGCGCCACGGACCAAGTCGTCCCACATGAACCAGAAACGGTCCTGTCCGGGCGTGCCGAACAGGTACAGGATCAGGTCCTGGTCCAGGGTGATGCGACCGAAGTCCATGGCGACGGTGGTCGTCGTCTTGTCCCCGGTGTGGGTGAGGTCGTCGATGCCCGCGGACGCGGACGTCATCACGGCCTCGGTGCGCAGCGGGTTGATCTCAGAGACCGCCCCGACGAACGTGGTCTTGCCCACGCCGAAGCCGCCCGCCACCACGATTTTCGCGCTGGTGGTGGAGCGGGCTGTTGCTCCGCCGCTAGAGCTTGCGAAGTCCACTGAGCACCCTTTCGAGCAGTGTCACGTCTGGCTGGCCGCCGGCGGTCTCGTCGCCGCCGGGCTGATGGATGGCGACAAGTCCGGCCTCCGCCAGGTCGGCGACGAGGATCCGGGCAACGCCGAGGGGGATGGAGAGCAGGGCCGAGATCTCGGCCACCGATTTGATCTCGCGGCACAGGTTGCAGATGCGCTGGTGTTCAGGCAACTGTCCCTGCAGCTGATGCGGTTGTGCGGTGGTGTGCACCAGCGCCTCGATGGCGAGCTGGTAGCGGGGCCTGGTGCGGCCGCCCGTCATGGCGTACGGGCGCACCAGGGGGTTGGACGCGGCCGGTGCGGGCGCCGGCTCCGGGGAGCGGCGTTGCGGCTGCACCGGCTGGATCCGGGGTGCGTAGGGCTGGTCGTACGGGCTGGGGCCGGGCGCCTGGGGGCCCGGCTGCCGGTACTGCGGCTGGCGGCGGTGGCTGGGCGCGGAGGGGAAGTTGTACCGGTTCTGCGAACCGTCACCCTGGCCCTGGCCGTGGCCGGAAGGCCAGTTGGCCGAAGACGAACCGTCTGGGGGTGTTGCAGCCACGTACTCCTCCTCCGAAACTGTGCCCGGCACCATCACTGTGGAGCCGCGTCCCGAAACCTTACGACCCCGGGACGCGAATACGCACCGTCTGTCTGTCAGTTGAGCAGGCTCCCCTGAAGCTCCGCGCGCAGGTCCGGAGTGAGGACTGTGCCCGCTCGGTCGACGAGAAGTGCCATCTCGTACCCAATGAGACCGATGTCCGCCTCTGGGTGGGCGAGTACGGCGAGGGACGATCCGTCGGAGATGGACATGATGAAGAGAAATCCTCGCTCCATCTCCACAACGGTCTGGGTCACAGAGCCGCCCTCGAAGATCCGGGAGGCCCCGGCCGTGAGGGAGGTCAGGCCCGACGCGACGGCCGCGAGCTGATCGGCTCGGTCGCGCGGGAAACCTTCGGACATCGCCAGAAGGAGTCCGTCGGCGGAGACCACCACGGTGTGGGACACCCCGGGGGTGTTGTCCACGAAGTTGGTGATCAACCAGTTCAGGTTCTGCGCCGCCTGGCTCATCGGGCTCACACTAACGCTCCTGGTTGTAGGTGCTATCAGGGCTGAAGCCCTGGCCATTCGTGTCACTGCCCGCGCTGCGGCCCCGCTGGACGCCGCGGCGCAGGTTGCTCAGCCTGCCCCGCACTTCCTCGGGGTCGCGGGAGACCTGGGGGCCGCCCTGCGGGGTCTGCTCCGCGGTGCCCTCGACCAGGTTGGCCTTGGGCACCCGCCGCGGAAGTCCGGACGAGGTGACCCCGCCCGCCTTGGGCTCCCGCAGCTGCTCGGCGCGCTGCCAGCGGTCGTCGTTGGACGAACGCAAGGCGGAGCTCTGCTGCTCGTCCTGCTGGGCGTCGCCCCGCAGGTCGCCGTCGTGGCTGTCGCCGCTGTGGCTCTCCGGGCGCTGCGCGGCGGGGGCGGCGCCGTTGCCGTTCGCCGTCGCGCTGCCGCGGCGCGGAAGGCCCGCGTCGGTGAGCTCGTGGGCGGCGGACGGAGCCGGCGGCATGGACGCGGCAGGTCCCGGACGGTCGAAGCCTACGCGCTCCCGCTCACCCGCGTCAGTCGCCGGTGCGGGTTCCGTTTCGGGAGCGTAGCCGTCCTGGTACTCGCCCTGGTATCCGTCCCGCAACGGCCAGTCGTCCTGGTGGGAACGCTCCGGGTACGTGGCGAACGGCTCCTGGACACCGCCCGTACGAGCGTCGTGACCACCCTGGCCGGACTCCGTATAGGCGGCTTCCTGATAGCCGTCCTGGGTCGTGTAGTACGACTCGTCGTACGCCTGCGCGCCCTGGTCGAAGCTCTGTCCCGCGTCGTAGCCGGACTGGTCCTGGTCGTATCCGGGCGTCTGCTGCCCGTCGTAGGAGGCCCCCGCGGGGTCGTACGCGGTGTGCTGGTCGTCGTACGCCGGGTGCGGCACCGCCCCGTCCGTCCCGCTTTCGTACCCGCCCCGCTGGTCCGGGTAGTCGTAGCCGGACGGCTGCTCGTACGTCTCCTGGCCGCCCTGGACCTCGTCGCGGAACAGCGGGCGCTCGGCGCCGGGCTGGGGACCCTGGCCCGAGTGGGCCTGCGCCTCGAGCGCGGCGCGGCGCTCCTCACGCATCAACGAGCGGTCCACGGGGTCGAGTTGACCGCCCGTCTCGGTGCCGTCCGCGTGGTAGCGGCTGTCGTCGAAGCCCAGCTCGGCGGCCGTGCGCAGCGGCTCGACCTCGGGGACGTGCTGCTCCGGGATGATCGAGGAGACGGTGAACTCGGAGTCGTGCCCCTGCAGTTCGCCACCGCCACCGTGGGTGATGTTGTCCGGGAGCATGACCAGCGAGGTGGTGCCCGCCTGCTCGCCCGAGGGGCGCAGCTGGACCCGGATGCCGTGCCGGTCGGAGAGGCGGCCGACCACGAACAGGCCCATGCGCTGGGAGATCGCGGCGTCCACGGTCGGCGGGTTGGCCAGGCGGTGGTTGATGTCCGCGAAGTCCTCGGCGGTCAGGCCGATGCCCTTGTCGTGGATCTCGACCATCACGCGGCCGTCGGGGAGACGGGTCGCGGTGACCTTGACCTTGGTCTGCGGCGAGGAGAACGCCGTGGCGTTCTCGAGCAGCTCGGCGAGCAGGTGCACGAGGTCGGTCACGGCCAGGCCGTGGATCTCGGCCTCGGGGACGCCGGACAGCTCGATGCGCTCGTACTGCTCCACCTCGGACGAGGCCGCGCGCAGGACGTCCACCAGCGGCACCGGCTGGTCCCAGCGGCGGCCGGGCTCCTCGCCGGAGAGCACCAGGAGGTTCTCGCCGTTGCGGCGCATACGGGTCGCGAGGTGGTCCAGGCGGAAGAGGTTCTCCAGCTGGTCCGGGTCGGCCTCGTTGTTCTCCAGGTCGGTGATGAGGGTCAGCTGGCCCTCGATCAGGGACTGGTTGCGGCGCGACAGGTTGGTGAAGATCGCGTTGATGTTGCCGCGCAGCAGGGCTTGCTCGGCGGCGAGCCGGACGGCCTCGCGGTGGACCTGGTCGAAGGCGCGGGCGACCTCGCCGATCTCGTCGGTGGACGTGATCGGGATGGGCTGCACCCGGGTGTCGACACGGCCCGGGTCGGTGCGCGAGAGCTGGTCGACGAGCATCGGCAGGCGCTGCTCGGCGATGCCGAAGGCGGCGGTGCGCAGGCTGCGCATCGAGCGGCTCATCTGGCGGGCCATGAGGCCGGCCAGGATGAAGGCGGCGAGCAGCGCGACCACGACGACGGCGCCGGTGATGAAGGCGTCGGTCTTGGCGTTGTCGGCGATGTCGGACGCCTCGTTCACGGCCTTGTCCGCGAGGTCCGCCTCGATGGCGCGGTAGGCGTCGAACTTCAGGCTGGTGGCGTTCCACAGGGCGGGGGCGGTGACGCCCTTGCCCGCGAGGGCGACGAGCGCGCTCGGCTGGGTCGAGGGCAGGGCCGAGATGAGGGCGACGGACTTCTCGCCGCTCGGCATCGGCACGTACTTCTTGCCCTGGGCGCGGGCCGCGGCCGCGGCCTCCTCGGACTGCTTCTCGCCCGCGGCGGTCAGCTTCTTCTTCGCGTCGTCGAGCTTGCGCACGTCCTGGGGCGTGCCGCCGCCGGTGTACTCCTGGATCGCGATGTTCTCCAGGTACACGTACGAGGAGAAGGCGATCTTCTGCCGGGACAGGTCGGACTGGGTCGGACCCGGCTTCGTCAGGATGTGGGTGCCGATGGAGCGCTGCAGCGAGAGGGCCGCCTTGGCCAGGGACACCGCGTAGACGGTGCGGCCGTAGGAGGTGATGTTTCCGGTGCCGAGGCCCAGCTCGTTGGCGAACTCCATCAGCGGGTGCTGGATGCCGACGTAGGCCTCTTCGGTCTGGACGCCGGGGAGCTTGCTGGTGTACGCGGCCTCGCGCAGGCCCGCCAGCTTCGGCTCCACCTTGCGGAAGCCGTCCAGGCGGCGCTTGAGGCCCTCCTTGTCCGGCATGTCCTTGGCGGCGTCGTTGAACGCGGTCGCCGCGGCGTCGGTGGCCTTGCGGGCCTTGACGACCGCCGGGCTGTTCTTCTTGCCCTTGAGCAGCGGCGCGGCGGAGACGTCGCGCTCCTCGATGAGGCGGTTGCCGTAGTCGAGGGAGGCGCGCACCAGGCGGGCGGTGGCCTCGGCGTCGCGGGCCTCGTCCCAGGTGTCGATGGCTCCCTTCACCTGGAAGCCGCCCATGACCAGGCCGACGAGCACGGGTATGAGGAGGATCGCGTTCAGGCGGGTCGGCACGCGCCAGTTCCTGGGCGACATCCGACCGCCGGAGGCGGCCCCCGGCTCGTTGCCGGGCGCGTCCGCGGCGGGTGCCGCGGCGCGCGGCGGCGGGGTGAAGTTGCCCCGCGTGTCCCGGTCCGGGGATGCGGGGCTCGTCTTGCTTCGCCTCACTCGACCAACAACCTCTCGGCGGCGGCTCCCGCGCTGGTGTGCCGCTGTCGTCTCCAAAGGCCCGTGCTACTGGGCAGTTCAGCGCATTCCAGCACGTCAGGCAGTGCTCTTCCAAACAGTAGGAAAGAACAGTTCCGAGTGGTGTAAGCCTCAGATAAATCGGTCATAAAGAGCGAGCCCCGCCAAAAGGCGGGGCCCATGTGAGCACAGCGAGACCAGCCGACCGCGATGTGTGGCGGGGTCGGCACAATTCTCTGTCGAAACGTTATGAACACGGCAGCCGTCCGTGTCAAAGGACACAGATCGTTCCGTGTGCTCTACGGCAACTTCCGTATGCCCTCGCCTACTTGAGGCGTGCCATCAATGCGTGCTCAACCAGTGTGATCAGGCCACTCTTTGCGTCCGCACGGTGCCGGGCATCGGTGGTGATGATGGGCGTGCCCGGTCCGATCTGCAGTGCTTCGCGCACTTCGTCGGGGGTGTACGGCTGGTGGCCGTCGAAGCCGTTCAGGGCGATGACGAAGGGCAGGCCCGAGTTCTCGAAGTAGTCCACGGCCGGGAAACAGTCGGCCAGACGCCGGGTGTCGACGAGCACGACGGCGCCGATCGCGCCGCGCACCAGGTCGTCCCACATGAACCAGAAGCGGTCCTGCCCGGGCGTGCCGAACAGGTACAGGATCAGATCCTGGTCGAGCGTGATGCGGCCGAAATCCATCGCCACCGTCGTGGTGGTCTTGTCACCGGTGTGCGTGAGGTCGTCGATGCCCGCGGACGCGGACGTCATCACGGCCTCGGTGCGCAGCGGGTTGATCTCCGAGACAGCGCCGACGAACGTGGTCTTGCCGACGCCGAAGCCGCCGGCCACCACGATCTTGGCGGACGTGGTGGACCGGCCGCCACCGGCGTCGGAGCCCGCGAAGCCGCCCCCGTTAGAGCTTGCGAAGTCCACTGAGCACCCTTTCGAGCAGTGTCACGTCGGGCTGGCCGCCGGCGTTCTCGTCGCCGCCGGGCTGGTGGATGGCGACGAGCCCGGCCTCGGCCAGGTCGGCGACGAGGATGCGGGCCACACCGAGCGGCATCGAGAGCAGCGCGGAGACCTCGGCCACCGACTTGACCTCACGGCACAGGTGGCAGATCCGCTGGTGCTCGGGGAGCAGCCCCATCAGCTGGGCCGGGTCGGCCGTGGTGCTCACCAGCGCCTCTATCGCGAGCTGGTAGCGGGGCCGGGTCCGGCCGCCGGTCATCGCGTACGGACGCACCAGCGGCTGGTCGCCCTCAACTCCGTACCCGGCATGGGCTGCGCCGTACGGGTCGTGAGAGGCGGTGGGCGGGTTCATGGATCCTCCGGGCGGGACAGCAGTTGTCTGCGTTCCGTCTGACAGAGCCGGGTGGGGGCATGACTGGCGGCCGGACGGTGAGTCGGTACGTTCGGTCGGCTCGCTCGGACGGTGGGGCGGCCGGGCGAGGGCGGGCGGCGGGCCGTGGGGGAGGCCTAGTGGAGCAGGCTGCCCTGGAGTTCGGCGCGCAGGTCCGGGGTGAGGACGGTGCCCGCACGGTCGACGAGGAGAGCCATCTCGTAGCCGACGAGGCCGATGTCGCACTCGGGGTGGGCGAGGACGGCGAGGGACGATCCGTCGGAGACGGACATGATGAACAGGAAGCCGCGCTCCATCTCCACCACGGTCTGCGTGACCGCCCCGCCCTCGAAGATCCGGGAGGCCCCGGCGGTGAGGGAGGTCAGGCCGGAGGCGACGGCCGCGAGCTGGTCGGCGCGGTCGCGCGGAAAGCCCTCGGACATCGCGAGAAGCAGGCCGTCGGCGGAGACCACGACCGTGTGGGACACCCCGGGGGTGTTGTCCACGAAGTTGGTGATCAACCAGTTCAGGTTCTGTGCCGCCTGGCTCATCGGACTCAACTAACGCTCCTGCTGGTGAGTGGGGAAACTGCCGGTCTGGCCGGTACCGGCCTGGCGACCCTGCTGAATGCCCCGACGGAGATTGGTCAGCCGGCCGCGCACGTCGTCGGGCGCACGGGAGACCTGCGGTCCCGCGCTCTCCTGAGCCTGCTGTGCGGTGCCCGCCACGAGGTTCGCCCGTGGCACCCGGCGCGGCAGCCCGGAAGTGGTGACGCCGCCCGCGGAGGGCTGCCGGACGCGCTCGGCCTGGCGACCGAGTTCGTCGTTCGGCGATGTACGCCAAGCGGTGTTGCTGGTGTTGCCGGTGGTGCTGCTCGTGTTGCCGTTGCCCGCGGTCGGAGCCCCGGCCGGGGCCGGGGAGCCGCCGGGACGCTGGGGCAGCGGGGGCGTGCCGAGGCCACCCGCGCGGCCCTGGTCGGGCGCCGGACGCTGCGGCTGCTCGCGCTGCGGAAGCGGCTGCTGCGCGGGACCGGCGTCGGGACGGCGGACCGGCTCCGGGCGGTGCCCGGGCTCGGCGCCGTTGCCGCGCTGCGGGGCCTGCGGCTGCTGGTTGCGGCGCGGCTGCGGGCGCTGCGGCAGGCCCGGGTGGCGCTGCTCGGACTGCCGGTCGCGCTCGGCCTGCTGCTGCGCCTGCTGGGCCTGGGCCTGCTGCGCCTGCGCCTGACGCTCTTCCTGCGCCTGGCGCTCCTGCTCGGCCTGCTCCTGGGCCTGCTGCGAGAACCAGTTGGTCTCCAGCGTGTCGTACAGCGGCGTGCGGCCGTCCAGCGGTCCGGACGCGGGCGGCAGGGCCTCCGGCTCGGACTGCTGCGGGGCCTGCGGGGCCTCGGGCAACTGGGCCTGCGGGCGCTGCGGGGCGGGCGGCTGGGCGCCCTGGGGCTGCTGCGGGGCGCCCTGGCGGTCGCCGCGCTGTCCCTCGCCCGGACCCTGGCCGCGGCGCGGCGCGGGCGGACGCGGCACGGAGAACTCGCCGGTGCCGTGCGGGGTCTGGCCGCCCTGACCGCTCTGGCCGCCCTGCGGGGCACCCTGGGCGGGGCCGCCGAAGACGTCGGAGCGCACGAACTCGCCGGTGTTCTGGCCGCCCTGACCGGCGCCGTTCTGGCCGGACGACTGGCCCGGGGGCGGGCCGTCGAAGTCGGGGCGGTCGAACTGCGCGGTGGAGCCGGGGCCCTGGCGGTCGTCGAGGCCCGCGGGGACCGCGAACTGGCCGGTGGACTCGGGCTCCTCGTGGCCGCGGGGGGCGTCGAACGGCTCGCGGGAGACCTGCGGCTGCGCGTTCTCGTCGCTCCAACTGGGCGTACGGGGCTGAGGGTTGCCGCCCGGCAGCTCGGCGCGCGGGGCGTTGCCGCGCTGACCGGAGCCCGGCCGCGGCGGCAGTTGCGGCCGCCGGCCCTGCTCGCCGGCGCCGGGGTCGTTCGTACGCTGCTGGGGCACCGGAGGCTGCGCCATGCCGGCACCGGGGCGGCTGCCCTGGGAGAAGCCGCTCCGGCCGCCCTGCGGGGTCTGGGGGCTCTGCGGCAGCTGCGGCGCCTGCGGACGCTGGGCGCCGCCGGGGCCGTTCGGCGCCGAGGGACCGGCGAGGCCGGCGGGACCGTTCGCACCGGCACCCCCGCCGGGCCCGGACGCACCGGCCCCCGCGAGACCGCCCGGCGCCACCGGGGACCCGGCCGACGGACCCTGGTTGCCGCCGCGTGCGGGCAGTGCCGCGCGCGGTCCGGGACCGGAGGGCACCTGGCCGCGCTGCGCACTCGCGCCGGGGCCGACCTGGCCACGGGCGCGTGCGGCACCGCCGAGACCGGCCGCCACGCCACCGCCACGCCGGGCGGCGGCGGCACCCGCGGCCGCCTGGGCCGCGGCGGGACCGCCGGTCGGTGCGGGCCCGCCCGCCTTGCTCGGGACCTTCTTGCCGCCCTGGGCGACATCGACGGGCAGCATGACCAGCGCGGTCGTACCACCGGAGTCGGAGGGGCGCAGCTGGATGCGGATGCCGTGGCGCTGCGAGAGGCGGCCGACCACGAACAGACCCATGCGGCGGGAGACGGAGACGTCCACGGTGGGCGGCGAGGCGAGCCGCTCGTTGATCGCGGCGAGGTCCTCGGGGGAGAGGCCGATGCCGGTGTCGTGGATCTCGATGAGCACGCGGCCGTCGGGCAGCGCGTGACCGGTCACCTTGACCTTGGTCTGCGGCGAGGAGAACGAGGTCGCGTTCTCGAGCAGCTCGGCGAGGAGGTGCACGAGGTCGTTGACGACGCGGCCCGCGACCTCGGTCGAGGGCACCGCGGACAGCTCGATGCGCTCGTACTGCTCCACCTCGGACGCGGCGGCGCGCAGCACGTCGACGAGGGGGACGGGACGGGTCCAGCGACGGCCCGGCTCCTCACCGGCGAGGACGAGGAGGTTCTCGCCGTTACGGCGCATGCGGGTCGCGAGGTGGTCGAGCTTGAACAGCGAGGACAGCTGGTCCGGGTCGGCCTCGCGGGACTCCAGCTCGGAGATGAGCGAGAGCTGGCGCTGGATGAGGCCCTGGGAGCGGCGCGAGAGGTTGGTGAACATCGCGTTGACGTTGCCCCGCAGGAGGGCCTGCTCGGCGGCGAGGCGGACGGCCTCACGGTGCACGTCGTCGAAGGCCGCGGCCACCTGGCCGATCTCGTCCCGGGAGTGCACACCGACCGACTCCACGGACGTGTCGACGTCCTGCGGGTCGGACTCGGAGAGCTGCTTGACCAGCTCGGGCAGGCGGTCCTGGGCGACCTTGGTGGCGGTGTCCTGGAGCCGGCGAAGGGAGCGGATCATGGACCGGGCCACGACGAAGGCGCCGACGAGCGAGACGCCGAGGACGAGCAGGATGAGCGCACCGTTGAGGATCGCCTGCTGCTCGGACTCGTTCCTGAGCGAACGGGCCTTCTGCTCCATCTCGTCGAGCAGCGTCAGCTCGATCTTGGACATCTCCGAGATCTTGGTGGAGTCGGCGTCCACCCAGTCCTTGTAGGAGCGCTTGCCGCGGAGCTTGATGCCGCCCTCCTGCTCCAGGACGCGCTTGGCGTAGGAGTTGGCGGCCTGGATGGCGGAGTTGCCCTCGCTGATGGGCTTGAGGAGCTTCTCGCGGTCACCGGTGTAGATCCGGTTGAAGGACTGGAGCTCCGAGCCCTCCTTGTCCAGGGCGGAGAAGGCGTAGCGGCGGTCGGTCTCGGAGAGCTTGCCGAACTCGCGGTTGTTCGCGGGCAGGGCGGCCGCGATGATGGCGCGCTGCACGGACGCGTACTCCTTGGCGGAGGAGAACGCGGACAGCGCGCGGGTGCGCTGGATCATGTCCGGGTTGCTGGTCGCCTGCGCCATGTCCTGGGAGAGCTTCAGGAGCTGCTCGATGAGCTGGCTGTAGGCGTCGACCGTCTGCGAGAAGGACTTGTCGTCGGCGTACGCGTTGCGGCGCACCTCGTTGATCTTCTGCAGCTGCCGGGTGATCTGGATCGTGCTCTGGCGGACGCCGAGCAGACCCTTGTCGTTGTCGCTGTCCTCCAGCTGCTGGGTGCCGCGCAGGAAGGTGCGGTACGCGCGGTCCGTCTTGACCCGGGTGCCCTTGACGGCGAAGTCCGAGTCCTTCGCGCCGTGCGCGAGGGGGCCCGCCGACTGGTCGCGCTCCTCCTGGAGCGCGGCGGCCAGGTCGGTGGCCTGCTTCGTCATGTCGGTCAGCAGCTTCATGTTGTCGAGCTGCTCGATCTCGTCGAGGGACGAGTTGATACGCAGCGCGCCCAGCGAGGTCGCGGCGATGACGGGGAGCGCGAGGAGCGAGACCAGACGGGTGGAGATGCGCCAGTTGCGCAGGGCTATTCGCGGGCCGGGACCCGGGGGTGTCTTGGATCCCTTCGGCAGGGCTCCGCCCGCGGCGGGCCCGGAAGCGCCCGTGCCGCCGTCACCGGACTGCACCTGTCCGGCGTTCTGGGCGTGCTGGGCCGAGGAGCCGCGGTCACTTCCGCCGCGCTCCGGCTCCGCCGAAGCATCCCCTCGGCCGCGACCGGCCTGGGGAGACCCCTTGCCATCCCTCTTGAAACGTCCCTGCACTAGCGTCGCAACCTCTGGACCAGGCGTCCTGCCGCGTGGACGGCGGGACGGTGTCGGCGTCTCGGGGCGCCAGGCACCCCTTGGTGGTCGTGAGACCGGCGCTGCTCTCCCCCTTCCCGCCGCCACTCGGCGCTGCGTTGCGCCCCTGTGCGCCGGTTCGATCCCGCGGCGGTCCCGGGAATTCCAGCACAGTGCAGGATCTCCAACAAGGCCCGTGGGTCAGCCCATGAACTCCGTGACACCACGTGATTGGCGCGTTACGAGACGTAGAAAGTGAAGTCTCCCATAACGGACTTTTCCATACGAGAACGCCGGGCGCAGCAGGTGTCCCAGTCTTCATGATCAGGAGCGGAATGGGCGCTTCAGGCGGGCAATGTCCGTTTTCAATGGTTGGACCGCGAGCCGGAATTGACCCTTTTGCCCACTACTAAGTGAGCAAACTCACATGAAGATCATGGCCTCTTCTGGACTTTGGTCGGGAATTGCATGTTTAGCCTGACGCTTTACAGGGATGGCGAAACCGACAACCGGCGTCCACCGAGCGACGCCCCAACCGACAGGGTCGAAACGGCAGATGAAGTCCACGTTGATGTTCCGCAACATAGCCAACCCGCGCCGCACCACCCTCGCGCACCTCAAGGACGCCGACGAGGTGCAGGCCGCGACGGAGCAGCCGGAGCACACCGCGGAACTGCCGGCCCAGACGGCCAACCCCAAGCGCACCACCCTCATGGACGTGCCGCAGTAACAAAGAGGACAGCGGCGAAGCCCCATAGACTCGACGCGTCACACTCCACCCACACGCAAGGGGCCCCGTTGCGCATCGCCAGATTCTCCATCGACGGCAATGTCGCCTTCGGCGCGGTCGAGGGCGAAGCTCCCCCCGGGAGCACCGAGGGGCTCGTCCTCGACATCATCAAAGGCATCCCGTTCGCCGACTTCGAGCTCTCCGGCACGAAGGTCCCGCTGAACAAGGTGCGCCTGCTCCCGCCGGTCCTTCCCAACAAGATCGTGGGCATCGGCCGCAACTACGCGGACCACGCCAAGGAACTCGGCAACGAGATCCCCGACACCCCGGTCGCCTTCTTCAAGCCGTCCACCTCCGTGTGCGGCCCCGGCGACCCCGTCGAGTACCCCTCGTTCTCGCAGGAAGTGCACTACGAGGCCGAGCTGGCCGTGGTCATCGGCCGGATGTGCCGCGAGGTGCCGCGCGAGCGCGTCGCCGACGTCATCCTCGGCTACACCTGCGCCAACGACGTCACCGCGCGGGACATCCAGCAGCGCGAGAACCAGTGGTCGCGGGCCAAGGGCTTCGACACCTCCTGCCCGCTCGGCCCCTGGGTGGAGACCGGCATGGACCTGGCCCGCGCCGCCGACCTGACCGTGCAGTGCACGGTCAACGGCGAACAGCGCCAGCTGGGCCGCACCGCGGACATGATCCGTCCCATCGAGGACCTCATCGTCCACATCACCGAGGCCATGACGCTGCTCCCCGGCGACGTGATCCTCACGGGCACCCCGGCAGGGGTCGGCCCCCTCAACGTCGGCGACGAGGTCGCCGTCACCATCGAAGGCATCGGCACTCTCACCAACAAGGTGATCAAGCGTGGCTAACGCGGTACGCGTACGTTTCTGTCCATCGCCGACCGGCAACCCCCACGTGGGCCTGGTCCGCACCGCCCTGTTCAACTGGGCCTACGCCCGGCACAACGAGGGCACCCTGGTCTTCCGCATCGAGGACACCGACGCGGCCCGTGACTCCGAGGAGTCCTACGAGCAGCTGCTCGACTCGATGCGCTGGCTGGGCTTCGACTGGGACGAGGGCCCCGAGATCGGCGGCCCGCACGCGCCGTACCGGCAGTCGCAGCGCATGGACATCTACCGCGACATCGCGGCCAAGCTCCTCGACGGCGGCTACGCCTACCCCTGCTACTGCACCACCGAGGAGCTGGACGTCCGCCGCGAGGCGGCCCGCGCCGCCGGCAAGCCGTCGGGCTACGACGGCCACTGCCGCGACCTCTCCGCCGAGCAGAAGCAGGCGTACGAGGCCGAGGGCCGCAGCCACATCGTGCGTTTCCGGATGCCCGACGAGGCCACCACCTTCACCGACCTGGTGCGCGGCGAGATCACCGTCCAGGCCGAGAACGTCACCGACTACGGCATCGTGCGCGCCAACGGCGCCCCGCTGTACACGCTGGTCAACCCGGTCGACGACGCCCTGATGGAGATCACCCACGTGCTGCGCGGCGAGGACCTGCTGTCCTCGACGCCGCGCCAGATCGCCCTCTACAAGGCGCTGATCGACCTGGGCGTCGCCAAGGCGATCCCCGAGTTCGGCCACCTCCCGTACGTGATGGGCGAGGGCAACAAGAAGCTCTCCAAGCGCGACCCGCAGGCGTCCCTGAACCTGTACCGCGAGCGCGGCTTCCTGCCCGAGGGCCTGCTGAACTACCTGTCCCTCCTCGGCTGGTCGTTCTCCGCCGACCAGGACGTCTTCTCGATCCCCGACATGGTCGCGAAGTTCGACCTCGCGGACGTGAACGCCAACCCGGCCCGCTTCGACCTGAAGAAGGCCGAGGCGATCAACGCCGACCACATCCGGATGCTGGACGTGAAGGCCTTCGCCGAGGCCTGCGCCCCCTGGCTCAAGGCCCCGCACGCGCCCTGGGCGCCGGACGCCTTCGACCAGGAGAAGTGGGACGCGATCGCGCCGCACGCCCAGACCCGCATCAAGGTCCTCTCCGAGATCACGGACAACGTCGACTTCCTGTTCCTGCCGGAGCCGGTCTTCGACGAGGCGTCCTGGACGAAGGCGATGAAGGAGGGCAGCGACGCCCTGCTCCGCACGGCCCGCGAGAAGCTGGACGCGGCCGACTGGACCTCGGCGGAGTCCCTCAAGGAGGCCGTCCTCGCCGCCGGTGAGGCGCACGGCCTGAAGCTCGGCAAGGCGCAGGCCCCGGTCCGCGTCGCCGTCACCGGCCGCACGATCGGCCTGCCGCTCTTCGAGTCCCTGGAGATCCTGGGCAAGGACAAGGCACTGGCCCGCGTGGACGCGGCCCTGGCGAAGCTCGCCGCGTAACCGCACGGGTACGTCACACGGGAAGGGCCCGGAAGCCGACACGGCTCCCGGGCCCTTCCCGTACGTTCACAGCATGACGATCACGCGCGGCACGACCATCAAGGCCGTCGTCTGGGACATCGACGACACGATCTTCGACTACGCGCACGCCGACACCGAGGGCATACGCGCCCACCTCGTCGCCGAGGACCTCCTGGCCGGGTACGGGACCGCCGAGGACGCCCTCGCGCTGTGGAAGCGGACCACCGAGCGCCACTGGGCCCGCTTCGGCGCGGGCGAGGTGGACTTCGAGACGCAGCGCCGCGACCGCGTGCGTGACTTCGTGGGCGCGGCGCTCGACGACGCCGAGGCCGACGCCTGGTTCGCCCGCTACCGCGCGCACTACGAGGCCGCCTGGACCCTCTTCCCGGACACCCTGCCGACCCTGGACGCCCTCACCGACCGCTACCGGCACGCGGTCCTGTCCAACTCCGCCCACGTCGTGCAGGACCACAAGCTCCGCACCCTCGGCGTGCGCGACCGCTTCGAGGCCGTCCTGTGCGCCGCCGACCTGGGCGTTTCCAAGCCCGCGGCGGAGGCGTTCCACGCCGTGTGCGCGGAGCTCGGCCTCGCTCCCGGGGAGATCGCCTATGTCGGGGACCAGCCGGAGATCGACGCCCGCGGCGCCCGTGACGCGGGTCTGCTCGGCATCTGGCTCGACCGCAACGGCTCGGCCCAGGAAGGCCCGTCGGGCGTCCACCGCATCGCCGGCCTCGCCGAGCTGCCCGCGCTGTTGCTGGCCGATACCCGTTTTGGAGCGCCGTCCACCTTCGGGTAATGTTCTTCCTGCGCCGCCCGAGAGGGCCGAAAGGTCCGGCCCGGGAAGCGCAAGTCAAACAAAGCCCCCGTCGGGGGTTGCGCTTTGATGGCCTATGGTGTAATTGGCAGCACGACGGTTTCTGGTTCCGTTAGTCTAGGTTCGAGTCCTGGTAGGCCAGCTCGCAGAGCTCATCTGCAACCGCGGATCACGATCCGCAAAGCCCCCGTTGTGTAGCGGCCTAGCACGCTGCCCTCTCAAGGCAGTAGCGCCGGTTCGAATCCGGTCGGGGGTACAGATCCTTCCCGTGAGGACAGTTCGGGTCGCACCCACTGACTTCAATGCAGGATCGCTAGGGCCCCCGTTGTGTAGCGGCCTAGCACGCCGCCCTCTCAAGGCGGTAGCGCCGGTTCGAATCCGGTCGGGGGTACTGTGGTCTGGTATAGACCACCTATGGGCTATGGTGTAATTGGCAACACGAAGGTTTCTGGTTCCTTTGTTCTAGGTTCGAGTCCTGGTAGCCCAGCGCAGTACAGCAGCACCAGCTAGCCCCCGTTGTGTAGCGGCCTAGCACGCCGCCCTCTCAAGGCGGTAGCGCCGGTTCGAATCCGGTCGGGGGTACAGCGAAGAAGAAGCCCTTCCCGGTCGGGGAGGGCTTCTTCTTGTGTGCGCGGGTGCGCGGACATACGACACCCCCCAACTCCCGCCCGCCGCTGCGGCGTTGGAGTCGCGGGCCGGAGATGAGGGGTGGGACGTCTCAGCTGGTGCGGCGCAGCGCCTCGGACAGACGGCCGGCCGCGTCGATGACGGCCTGGGCGTGCATCCGGCCCGGGTGCCGCGTCAGACGCTCGATCGGCCCGGAGACCGAGACGGCCGCCACCACCCGGTTCGAAGGACCGCGCACCGGCGCCGACACCGACGCCACCCCCGGCTCCCGCTCACCGATCGACTGCGCCCAGCCCCGGCGGCGCACACCCGACAGAGCCGTCGCCGTGAACCGCGCCCCCTGCAGGCCCCGGTGCAGTCGCTCCGGCTCCTCCCAGGCCATCAGGATCTGCGCCGACGAACCCGCCTTCATCGTGAGCGTCGAACCGACCGGAACCGTGTCCCGAAGACCCGAGAGACGCTCCGCCGCGGCCACGCAGATCCGCATGTCGCCCTGGCGGCGATACAGCTGCGCGCTCTCGCCCGTCACGTCCCGCAGATGCGTGAGCACCGGGCCGGCCGTCGCGAGCAGCCGGTCCTCGCCCGCCGCCGCGGCCAGCTCGGCCAGGCGCGGGCCCAGGATGAAACGGCCCTGCATGTCCCGCGCCACCATCCGGTGGTGTTCCAGAGCCACGGCCAGGCGATGGGCCGTGGGTCGTGCGAGCCCGGTGGCCGCGACCAACCCGGCAAGGGTGGCGGGACCGGACTCCAGGGCGCTCAGGACAAGGGCTGCCTTGTCGAGAACGCCTACGCCGCTAGAGTTGTCCATGCAACGATACTCGCGTCTCACTCTGTGAAACGCAAGTTCAAAAAATCCGGGAACCCGCCACTCTGTAGGAGCGGTCCGCAGACCAACGGATTCGCAGCCGTCGTCCGGCACGCAGTCACGAGGGGTACGGCGTCGGCGAACCGATTCTCTAGTTGGGCCGGCGCACGACGCCGGTCGGAGGGAAAGCGATGGGTAGGACTCTCGCGGAGAAGGTCTGGGACGACCACGTCGTCCGGCGCGCCGAAGGCGAGCCCGACCTCCTCTTCATCGATCTGCACCTGCTGCACGAGGTGACCAGCCCGCAGGCGTTCGACGGCCTCCGGCAGGCCGGGCGCCAGGTGCGGCGCCTCGATCTCACCATCGCCACCGAGGACCACAACACCCCGACCCTCGACATCGACAAGCCGATCGCCGACCCCGTGTCGCGCGCCCAGCTGGAGACCCTGCGCAAGAACTGCGCCGAGTTCGGCGTCCGGCTGCACCCGCTCGGCGACGTCGAGCAGGGCGTCGTCCACGTGGTGGGACCGCAGCTGGGACTGACCCAGCCCGGCACCACGGTGGTCTGCGGCGACTCCCACACCTCCACGCACGGCGCCTTCGGCGCGCTGGCCTTCGGCATCGGCACCTCCCAGGTCGAGCACGTCCTCGCGACCCAGACACTGCCGCTGGCCCGCCCGAAGACCATGGCCATCACCATCGACGGCGAACTGCCCGACGGCGTGACCGCCAAGGACCTGATCCTCGCCATCATCGCCCGGATCGGCACCGGCGGCGGCCAGGGCTACATCCTGGAGTACCGCGGCCCGGCCATCGAGAAGCTCTCGATGGAGGCCCGCATGACCATCTGCAACATGTCCATCGAGGCCGGCGCCCGCGCGGGCATGATCGCCCCCGACGAGACGACCTTCGCGTACATCAAGGACCGCGTCCACGCCCCGCAGGGCGCGGACTGGGACGAGGCCGTCGCGTACTGGAAGACGCTGCGCACCGACGACGACGCCGTCTTCGACGCCGAGGTCTACATCGACGCCGCCGAGCTCTCGCCGTTCGTCACCTGGGGCACCAACCCGGGCCAGGGTCTGCCCCTGTCGGGACACGTCCCCGACCCGGCTTCGTACGAAGACGCTTCGGAGCGGCTCGCCGCCGAAAAGGCCCTGGAGTACATGGGGTTGAGCGCCGGACAGCGGCTGCGGGACATCAAGGTGGACACCGTCTTCGTAGGCTCCTGCACCAACGGCCGTATCGAAGACCTCCGATCGGCCGCCGCCGTCCTCGGCGGGCGCAAAGTCGCCGACGGCGTACGGATGCTGGTCGTGCCGGGCTCGGTGCGGGTCGCCCTGCAGGCGGTCGAGGAGGGCCTGGACAAGGTGTTCACCGCGGCCGGCGCCGAATGGCGGCACGCGGGTTGCTCGATGTGCCTGGGCATGAACCCCGACCAACTCGCCCCCGGCGAGCGCTCCGCGTCCACGTCCAACCGCAACTTCGAGGGCCGCCAGGGCAAGGGCGGACGCACCCACCTGGTGTCGCCGCAGGTCGCCGCCGCCACCGCGGTCACCGGCCACCTGGCGTCGCCCGCCGACCTCGCCGACGCCCCCACGACCGCCGGAGTCTGATCAGCCATGGAAGCCTTCACCACCCACACCGGCCGGGCCGTGCCGCTGCGCCGCAGCAACGTCGACACCGACCAGATCATCCCCGCCCACTGGCTGAAGAAGGTCACCAGGGACGGGTTCGAGGACGGGCTCTTCGAGGCCTGGCGCAAGGACGCCGACTTCGTGCTCAACAAGCAGGAGCGACAGGGCGCCACGGTCCTGGTCGCCGGGCCCGACTTCGGCACCGGATCCTCCCGCGAGCACGCCGTCTGGGCGCTGCAGAACTACGGCTTCAAGGCCGTCATCTCGTCCCGCTTCGCCGACATCTTCCGTGGGAACTCGCTCAAGAACGGCCTGCTCACGGTGGTTCTGGAGCAGTCGACCGTGGACGAGCTGTGGGCCCTGACGGAGGCAGAACCGACCGTCGAGATCACCGTCGACCTGCACGAACGCCAGGTCCGCGCCCCCGGCGTCACCGCCTCCTTCGAGCTGGACGAGAACGCCCGCTGGCGGCTCCTGAACGGCCTGGACGACATCAGCATCACCCTCCAGAACGAGCAGGACATCGCCGTCTACGAGTCCCGGCGCCCCGCGCACAAGCCGCGCACCGTGCAGGCCGTCTGACCCGCTTCCCCCGGGCGGCCCAGCGCGCCTTCGCGAGTTGCCCGGGAGTGCCCCGGCACCCGATGTACCCCCAATCGTGGACGGTTGGGGGTACATCTGTGTCCGGCCCCCGTATGCCCCCCGATGACCTGAACGGGTGGTCTCAACTGCCTTGATCTGAAGGGAAGAAGAGGCCGGAAATCCACTTGCACCCCGAGGTTGCGGTTATCCTCAGATGGGCGCCGGAGGAGGGTAGTTACCCCCTGCGGAGGCGACAACTCGCCCCAGATGGCACAATCGGTGCATGGGACGCGACGACCAACTCGAGCTCTACGGACTCGTGGCGGACCAGTTGAAGGAAGCGCACTCCCGAGTGCGCGCACTGCAAGTCCCGGAGGGCGTACGGATGGCGCTGACCCGGAAGCTGCTGGTCATTACGGCCGCGGCCAAACACGATCTCGCCGATGCGGCAAGGCGTCTGGAGCGGTTGATGGCGTACCTCGACGACGGCGACGAGGGCCGAATCCCTGAAGACGACTGAGTGGCAGGCCTGAACGGGCCTGCTGGGCCGCGACGGGCCTCAACGGACCTTCGAGGAACTCCTCGAGAGCCCAGGTCGTTGCGGCACAAGGGTGATTAGCCCGTTTCGTGTTTGATTTGCGGTATATATCTGCCTAACGTGCGAAAAAGCCTGGCACATTCGCTCAGGCAATGTCTCCGAAGGGGAAGACGTGAACAAGGCGCAGCTCGTAGAAGCGATTGCCGACAAGGTCGGTGGCCGTCAGCAGGCCGCCGACGCCGTGGACGCGGTTCTGGACGCCATCGTCCGTGCCGTCGTCAGTGGAGACCGTGTTTCGGTCACCGGCTTCGGCTCGTTCGAGAAGGTCGACCGCCCGGCTCGGTACGCCCGCAACCCGCAGACCGGGGAGCGCGTTCGGGTCAAGAAGACCTCGGTGCCGCGCTTCCGCGCGGGCCAGGGCTTCAAGGACCTGGTGAGCGGCTCGAAGAAGCTCCCGAAGAACGACGTGGCGGTCAAGAAGGCGCCCAAGGGCAGCCTTTCGGGCGGCACCAAGACCACCGCCAAGGCGGCCACCAAGAAGGCCACCGCCAAGAAGGCCACGGCGAAGAAGACGACGGCGAAGAAGACCACCGCCGCCAAGAAGGCCACCACCGCCAAGAAGGCGACGACGGCCAAGAAGGCCACCACCGCCAAGAAGGCGGCGAAGACGGCCACGGCCAAGAAGACCACGGCCAAGAAGACGGCCAAGGCCGCCACGGCGAAGAAGACCACCGCCAAGAAGGCCGCCGCCAAGAAGGCGCCCGCCAAGAAGGCCACGGCCAAGAAGGCGCCCGCCAAGAAGTCCACGGCGCGCAAGACCACCGCCAAGAAGGCCACCGCCCGCAAGAAGTAAGGGCAGAGGGCACTCACGCGCCGGGCCGGGCTCCCTAGGGGGAGCCCGGCCCGCGGCGTGTTCGGGGACCCGGGGGGGGGCTCAGGGGACCCGAGGTACTCAGGGGACTCAGAAGGCCCAGGGGACTCGGGGGGATCAGAACGTCTGCAGCGTCACCAGCGTGATCCGGCGCCCCTCGCCCTCCCCGGCGACCTCGATGCGCACCCGCTGGCCGGGCCTGAGCAGCCGCAGGCCGCCGGCGTCGAACGCCGGGGCGTCGAAGGGCACCGGGGTGCCGTCGTCGAGGAGCACACTGCCGGTGCGGGTGTCGGAGTCGTACGTGTACGCGGTGGCCTGCATGGGGGAAGCGTACTCAGTCCGGGATCAGCAGCCCCGCCGCGGCCGCCGCCGTGTGCGGGCCCACGCCCAGGGCGAGCGCGGCCCGCAGGTCGTCGCCGGTGTCCACGTCCTGGCGTACGGAACCGGCGTACCCGATGTCGTCGAGTTCCACCGCGCCCGAGTCCCGGTGCCGGGCCCGGGACGGCCCGCCGAATTGAGGGCGCAATTCCGTGCCGGGACCCGCGGTGAGCAGCGTCGTGCCGATTCCCGCCGCGTCCGGCAGGAAAGCGCGCGGGAATGGCACCGCGGCATCGAGGACGCGGGCCAATTCGCCGGGGCGCAGCGCGGGCAGATCGGCGTTGAGAGCCGCCACGGGCGCCTCGGGGCGCCGGGAGCGCACCTGGCGGGCCGCGTGCGCCAGCGCGGCGTTGAGGCCGTCCCCCGGGGTGTCGGGGACGACGTGGGCGCCGAGCGCGGCCAGTTCGCGGCCCGCGCGGACGTCGTCCGTGACGACCACCACATCCCGCACCGACGGGCAGGCCACCGTCGCGGCCACGGTGTCCTGCGCGAACGCGAGGGCGAGTGCGGGCCGCAGACCGTCCCCGGCGGCGGGCGCGAGACGGCTCTTGGCCCGCTCCAGGGGCTTGAGCGGTATCACCACGGTCCACTGCACGCCCGGCTCCGTCCTTCGCGTGAGCCCATTGTGACCTGGGGGAAGGGGACGGAAGGGAGGTGGGGTGCGGGGGTGGCCGCCGGTGCGGCGGGCCGGTGCCCGGCGCGGACGGGCCAGGCGGGGCGTGACGGCGAGGTGGCGGACGGGTGGGCGTACGGTGTTCTCGACAGGACGGCAGCCCGGGGCGACACTTGTGCGGCCGACCAGGCTCATGGAGGAAGGTGTCCGAGTGTCCCGCCGCAGAATCGGCTTCTGGTACCGCTTGGCGGCGGTCATCGCTAAACCGCCGCTGTTGGTTCTGATCAAGCGGGACTGGCGGGGAATGGAGAACATTCCGGCCGACGGCGGTTTTATCACCGCCGTGAACCACAATTCCCATCTCGACCCGTTCGCGTACGCCCACTTTCAGTACAACACCGGGCGGGTCCCGCGTTTCCTCGCCAAGCACGGGCTCTTCAAGAAGGGCTTCGTCGGGGCGTTCATGCGGGGCACGGGACAGATCCCGGTCTACCGCGAGACCACCAACGCGCTGAGCGCCTTCCGGGCCGCCATCGAGGCCGTCGAGCGCGGCGAATGCGTGGCGTTCTACCCCGAGGGCACCCTCACCCGCGACCCCGACCTGTGGCCCATGACGGCCAAGACGGGCGTCGCGCGCGTGGCCCTGCAGACCAAGTGCCCGGTCATCCCGGTGGCCCAGTGGGGCGCCAACCACGTCCTGCCGCCGTACGCGAAGAAGCCCGACGTGCTGCCCCGCAAGACGCACCACGTGCTCGCCGGCGAGCCGGTGGACCTGGCGCGCTTCTACGACAAGGAGATGACCCCGGACCTCCTGAAGGAGGCGACCGAGGCCATCATGGCGGCCATCACCGAGCTCCTGCAGGAGCTGCGCGGCGAGCAGGCCCCGCAGAAGCGTTACGACCCGCGTGAGGTTCGTCTCGCGCAGCGCCGCAAGGCCAAGGAGATCTCCGCCGACGAGGGCTCCGCCGCCAGCAGCCGTACAGAGCAAGGCAGTTCGGAGGAGAGCAAGTGACCCGATCCCTGAAGGCCGCCGTCTTCGGAACCGGCTCGTGGGGGACGGCCTTCGGGATGGTCCTCGCCGACGCCGGCTGCGACGTCACCCTGTGGGCCCGCCGCGAAGAACTCGCCGACGCGGTCAACTCCACCCACACCAACCCGGACTACCTGCCGGGCGTCGGGCTGCCGCGGAACCTGACCGCCACCACCGACCCGGCCGCCGCCGCGGCCGGCGCCGACTTCACCGTGCTCGCCGTGCCCTCGCAGACCCTGCGCGGCAACCTCGCCGCCTGGACCCCGCTGCTCGCCCCCGACACGGTGCTCGTCTCACTGATGAAGGGCGTCGAGCTGGGCTCCGCCATGCGCATGAGCGAGGTCATCGAGGACGTCACCAAGGCCCCCGCCGAGCGGATCGCCGTCGTCACCGGGCCCAACCTGGCCCGCGAGATCGCCGCCCGCCAGCCCGCCGCGTCCGTGGTCGCCTGCACCGACGAGACGGTCGCCCAGCGCCTCCAGGCCGCCTGCCACACGCCGTACTTCCGGCCGTACACCAACACCGACGTCGTCGGCTGCGAGCTGGGCGGTGCCGTGAAGAACGTCATCGGGCTCGCCGTCGGCATCGCGGACGGCATGGGGCTCGGCGACAACACCAAGGGCTCGCTCATCACCCGCGGGCTCGCCGAGACCACCCGGCTCGGCCTCGCCATGGGCGCCGACCCGCTGACGTTCTCGGGGCTCGCGGGCCTCGGCGACCTGGTGGCCACCTGCTCCTCGCCGCTCTCGCGCAACCACACCTTCGGCACCAACCTCGGCAAGGGCATGACCCTGCAGGAGACCATCGCGGTCACCAAGCAGACCGCGGAGGGCGTCAAGTCCTGCGAGTCCGTCCTCGACCTGGCCCGCAGGCACGGCGTCGACATGCCGATCACCGAGACGGTCGTCGGCATCGTGCACGAGGGCACACCGCCGCTGGTGGCGCTCAAGGAGCTGATGTCCCGCAGCGCCAAGCCGGAACGCCGCTGACCCCAGGTCACGGGCGGCACACTGACTCCGCTGGGGCCAGCGGGTACGCTCAACGCGATATGAGCAGCGAGAACCTCCCCCAGAGCCCCCGCAAGCCGCGTGTGGCCGTCGTGTTCGGCGGCCGCAGCTCGGAGCACGGCATCTCCGTCGTCACCGCCGGTGCCGTACTGCGCGCCATCGACCGGACCAAGTACGACGTGCTGCCGATCGGCATCACGACGGACGGGCGCTGGGCGCTGACCGCGGACGACCCCGACCGGATGGCCATCGCCGACCGCAAGGTCCCGAGCGTCGCCGAGCTCGCCGACTCCGCCGACGGCGGCGTCGTCCTGCCCGTCGACCCGGGCAACCGCGAGGTCGTCTACAGCGAGCCCGGCGCGGTGCCCAAGGCGCTCGGCGAGGTCGACGTGGTCTTCCCGATGCTGCACGGCCCCTACGGCGAGGACGGCACCCTCCAGGGCCTCCTGGAGCTGTCCGGCGTGCCGTACGTGGGCGCGGGCGTGCTCGCCTCGGCCGTCGGCCAGGACAAGGAGTACATGAAGCGGGTCTTCACCTCCTTCGGGCTGCCCGTCGGTCCGTACCTGGTGATCAGGCCCCGCGAGTGGCAGCGCGAGGAGAAGAAGGCCCGGCAGCGCGTCGCGGACTTCGCCGGCGAGCACGGCTGGCCGCTGTTCATCAAGCCCGCGCGCGCGGGCTCCTCGATCGGCATCACCAAGGTCGACTCCTTCGACGGCCTCGACGAGGCCATCGAGGAGGCGCAGCGCCACGACCCGAAGATCATCGTGGAGGCGCTGCTGCGCGGCCGCGAGATCGAGTGCGGCGTCCTGGAGTTCGAGGACGGCCCGCGCGCCAGCGTGCCCGCCGAGATCCCGCCGGTGCAGGCGCACGACTACTACGACTTCGAGGCGAAGTACATCGACTCGACGCCCGGCCTGGTCCCCGCCCCGCTGACGCCGGAGGAGACCGCCGAGGTGCAGCGGCTCGCCGTCGAGGCCTTCGAGGCGACGTCCTGCGAGGGCCTGGTGCGCGCGGACTTCTTCCTCACCGAGGACGGCCGGTTCGTCATCAACGAGATCAACACGATGCCGGGCTTCACGCCGATCTCCATGTACCCGCAGATGTGGGAGAAGAGCGGCGTCGGGTACGCGGAGCTGGTGGACCGCCTGATTCAGGCGGCGCTCTCCCGGTCCACCGGGTTGCGCTGACGCGCCGGCTGCGGGGCTTCTGTCTCTCCGGGAACTGCGGGCCCGCTGTGGCTGGTCGCGCGGTTCCCCGCGCCCCTTTCGGGGCGGGGGCTAGGCCACGCCCTTGGGGATGGCCTTCTTGATGGGGGCCGCGAAGTCCGTGAGCGGACCCAGGCCGCCCCCCGTCCGCTCCTTCGGCAGCGTCACCTCCACGTAGGCGAGACGCAGCGCGGTGGTGAAGACGTAACTGCCGTCGTCGCGCTTCTGCAGGAGCCAGGCCACGTCGTTGACCTTCACGCCGTCCGACTTGGCCACCTCGGGATCGGACATCTCGGGGGGCCGCTCCACACCGCAGCGCAGTATGATCGCCGGGTCTCCCCACCCGGCGGTCAACTCCGACTTCGGTCCGGGGTCGGTGCGCTCGAGACCGTCGACCTTCTTCGGGAGCTGCGCGCGCAGATCCCGGCAGAGCCCCGCGGCCTTCGCGGCCGGGGACGGAACCACCACCGACGCTGTGTCGTCCGTTGATGAGCAGGCCGTTGACGCGATCAGCGTCGCGCAAGCGGCCGCACTGATGAGGCAGCGGCGCCGGAGACGGGGGATGTTCACCGGGCCAGGGTAGACGGGGGCTACAAGTGCACGACCGGGCAGGTCAGCGTTCTGGTGATGCCGTCCACCTGCTGGACCTTGGCAACCACCATGCGGCCGAGTTCGTCGACCGTGTCCGCTTGCGCGCGCACGATGACATCGTAGGGACCGGTCACGTCCTCGGCCTGGATCACTCCCGGGATCTTGCCGATCAGCTCGGCGACGGTCGACGCCTTGCCGACCTCGGTCTGGATCAGGATGTACGCCTGTACCACGGAACCTCCAGGGCGGCCACGAGGATCATGTGGGGAGAAGGGACGCCACGGTACCGCGTCGCCGCTCGCCACGGGGAGACCCGGGGGAGCTGTGGCGCACACATCGCGGCGGACGGACAACACAGGTTGACGGCTCCGTCGACCGTACCGACGACAGGGACGGCTCGCGACCGCAAGCGGACCGCGGCGACCGTGGCAGAAGGAGCAGCACGCGCATGAAGGGCACCGTCGGCGAGTTGGGCGAGTTCGGGCTCATCAAGGAGCTCACCTCGCGGCTCACCTCCACCCCGGCCGTACGCCTCGGCCCCGGCGACGACGCCGCCGTCGTGGCCGCCCCGGACCGCAGGGTCGTGGCCAGCACCGACATCCTCCTGGAGGGCAGGCACTTCCGCCGCGACTGGTCCACGGCCTACGACGTCGGCCGCAAGGCCGCCGCCCAGAACCTCGCCGACATCGCCGCCATGGGCGCCGTGCCCACCGCGATCCTGCTCGGCCTCGTGGTGCCCGCCGAGCTCCCCGCGAGCTGGCCCATCGAGCTGATGGACGGGCTGCGCGACGAGTGCCAGGTCGCGGGCGCGGCCGTGGTCGGCGGCGATGTCGTACGCGGCGACACGATCACCGTCTCGATCACCGCGCTCGGCGACCTGCGCAACCACGAACCCGTCACGCGCGCGGGCGCCCAGCCCGGCGACGCCGTCGCCGTCACCGGCTGGCTCGGCTGGTCCGCCGCCGGGCACGCCGTGCTCTCCCGCGGCTTCCGCTCGCCGCGCGCCTTCGTGGAGGCCCACCGCAGGCCCGAGCCGCCCTACCACGCCGGCCCCGCCGCCGCCGGGCTCGGCGCGACCGCCATGACCGACGTGAGCGACGGCCTGATCGCCGACCTCGGCCACATCGCCGAGGCCAGCAAGGTGCGCATCGACATCCGCTCCGGCGACGTCGACGTGCCCTCGCAGATGAACGACATCGGGCAGGCCGTCGGCGTCGACCCGCTGCAGTGGGTGCTCAACGGCGGCGAGGACCACGCGATCGTGGCGACGTTCCCGTCGGACGTGAAGCTGCCCGCCCGCTGGAAGGTCATCGGCGAGGTCCTCAACCCCTCCGCGCAGCCGCAGGTCACGGTCGACGGCGCGCCCTGGACCAGCAAGGGCTGGGACCACTTCGGGGAGAACGGCGGCGACGCGTGAGCGCGGCGGGCACAGCGCGCACGGCCCGGGCGGCCGGGACGGCGCCGCCGCGGGTGCTCACCGTCGCGGGCTCCGACTCCGGGGGCGGGGCCGGGATCCAGGCCGACCTGAAGACGATGCTCGCCCTCGGCACGCACGGCATGAGCGTCGTCACGGCCGTCACCGCGCAGAACTCCCTCGGCGTGCAGGGCGCTTGGGAGCTGCCGGTGGCGGCGGTGCGGGCGCAGTACCGCAGCGTCGTCGACGACATCGGCGTCCAGGCCGTCAAGACGGGGATGCTGGCCTCCGCCGAACTGGTCGAGGCGGTCGCGGAGTTGATCGCCGGCACGGACGCCCCCGCCGTCGTCGACCCGGTCGGCGTCTCCAAGCACGGGGACGCGCTGCTCGCGGCGTCCGCCCTGGACTCGGTGCGCACGAAGCTGCTTCCGGTCGCCACGGTCGCGACCCCCAACCTCGACGAGGTCGCCCAACTCACCGGCGTCGACGTCGGATCGGAGGACGACATGCGGCGCGCGGCCGCCGCCGTCCTCGCGTACGGGCCGCGGTGGGCGCTCATCAAGGGCGGCCACCTCAGCGGCGACGCCGTGGACCTGCTCACCGACGGCTCCGAGGAGCACTGGCTGCGCGCCCCGCGCCACGACAACCGCCATACGCACGGCACGGGCTGCACCCTCGCCAGCGCCGTCGCGGCGCAGCTCGCGAAGGGGCAGCCCGTCCCGGAGGCCGTGGCGGCCGCCAAGGAGTACGTCACCGGGGCCATCGCCGCAGGGTTCGCGCTCGGCGGCGGGATCGGGCCCGTGGATCACGGCTGGCGGTTCGGGGACGGCACGAGCGCCCCGTAGTCCTTGAGGTCGATTCCGTTGGCGGCCTTCTCCGTGAGGCGCTTGAAGAAGCCCGCGAGGAAGCGGGAGCTCAGCATCCGGTAGGCCCGGTCGCGGCTGCGGATCTTCTTCTCCGTGGCCGGCGCGAGGAAGGGGCCCGCGTTGCCGGAGGTCTTCTGGCAGCCCTTCGCGAAGTCCCGGACCTCCGTCTCGTACGCCGCGAAGGCCGTCCGGTGGTCCCCGCGCGCGAGGGCCAGCTCGCCGGCGAGCACGTACGCGCACACGAGTGCCGTGCCCGTGCCGATCCCGCCCATCGTGGCGCCGTACCCGGCGTCGCCGAGGAGCACGACGCGGCCCTTGGACAGGCGGTCGATGTGGATCTGGGCGATCGCGTCGAAGTACAGGTCGTCGGCCTCCTCCAGGGCTTTCAGGACGAGCGGCGCGTGCCGCCAGCGCGAGCCGGCGTACGTCTCGGCGAGGATCCGCTTCTGCCGCGCGACGTCGTGGCGCACGTCGTCCAGCTGCTCGGACCGGAAGACGAGGCCCACGCCCGCCCGCTGTGGATCGCCGTCGTAGTTGCAGATGTCGATCATGCGGCCGGGCTCGCTGTGGATCCGCGCCGTGCGGTCCAGGCCCAGGTGGTTGGGCATGCTGAAGCCCGCCACGTAGTGGCCGAGGAAGCGCAGGTACTGCGACTCGTCGCCGAAGACGAGACGGCGGGTGTGCGAGTGCAGGCCGTCCGCGCCGACGACGAGGTCGAAGCGGCGGGGCGCGCCGCGCTCGAAGGTGACGTCGACGCCGCCTGTGTCCTCGGGGGCCTCGGAGAGGCTCGCCACCGAGTCCCCGAAGACGTACGACACCTGGTCGCGGGTGCGCTCGTACAGGATCTTGGAGAGCTCGCCGCGGAAGATCTCCACGTCGCCGCTCATCAGGAAGGCGGGCAGGTCCACCCGCTCCCGGTCGTCGGCGTCGACGATGATCTGGCGTCCCATGTGGGTCTGGCGGCGGTGCACCTCGTCCCGGATGCCCATGCGCTCCAGGACGGTGCGATGGGCATGGCCCCGGAAGTCCACCGCGAAGCCGCCCTCGCGCAGGGCGGGCGCCTTCTCCACGACGGTGACCCGGGCGCCGTACCGGGACAGCCACAGGGCGAGCGAGGGCCCGGCGACGCTGGCGCCGGAGATGAGGACGTCGAGGCGGGCGAGCGGGCCGGCGGGCCGCGGGGTGTGCGTCGTGTGCGTCGTGTTCGTCATGCCCCGAGCCTCGGCGGGGGCGCTTACCGGGGGCGTACCGTCGGCTGACAGCGCCTGACCACCGATGTCCTTCAGCCGCGGCCGACCGCCCTCGCCCCCTCCCCGCGGCCCGCCGCGAACGCCTCCTCGTACGCCGCCGGGCCGAGGCGCGCGCGAGCCGCCTCCTGGACCGGTACGACGTCGGGGTGACCCTCGATCAGCGTGCCCCGGATGCCCGCGGCGGCGCCCAGGAGCCGGGCGGCGTCCCGGGGGAGCGCCGCGGCCGCCGCCAACGCCTCCGCCACCTCGGCGAGCTCGCCCACCCCGGGGGCGTCGACGGCCAGCACGCGGGCCTGCTCGAACCAGTCGGCGGCCTCCTCCGGGCGGGACTCGGCGAGCGCGACGCGGCCGAGGCCGGTGAAGACGCGTGTGGTCTCCGCCACGCTGTACCAGTTGGCGGCGCACGCCTGGAGGGCGTCTTCGTAGTACGCACGCGCGCGTGCCGTGTCGCCGCGCAGCCGGGCCACGTCCCCCAGGCCGCGCCGGGCCGTCGCCACCTTGTCGCGCACGCCGACGGCGCGGGCCCGCTCCTCCGCCCGCCGGAAGTGGTCCGCCGCGTCCTCCAGGGCGCCGCCGTGCAGCAGGACCGTGCCGCGCTGGTGCAACAGGTCGCCGGTCTCCTCGGGGGCGCCGAGCTCGACGACGTGGGCGAGGCCCTCGTCCAGGAGCTCCAGGGCGCGTGCCCGTTCCCCGCGCCAGTCGGCGAACATCGCGAGCGGGTCCAGGCAGTTGGCCGTGCCCCAGCGGTCGCCGTTCTCCCGGAAGGCCGCGAGCGCCCGCGCGAAGGCCGCCTCGGAGTCCCGCGGCCGCCCCGCGAACAGCTCCTGGAAGCCCCGCCCGAGGTCAAGGAGGGCGCGCCCCCAGGGGTGGTCGCCGACCTGGTCGCGCACCCGCTCCTCCATGGCCCGCCGAGGCCCGCCCACCAGCGACCAGAGCACGATCAGGAACGGCAGCCGCAACGGCCCCTCCAGGGACGTCAGGAGGGCGTCGGCGCGCGCGAGGCGCTCCGGCTCGGCGGGGTCGTCGCCGTCGCCCACGACCGTGTTGACCAGACACAGGACGTACTCCTCGGCGAGCCCCTCCGGAGGGCGCGGCCCGACGGCCGCCAGGAGACCCGACGCGAGCGAGACGCGCTCTCCGTAGTGGCCGCGCAGCCGCCAGTACCAGGACAGCGCGGCCAGCATGCGCAGGCCCGCGTGCGGGTCGGTGCGCGCCAGGTGGCGCAGGGCGGCGTCCAGGTTGCCGTGGTCGGCGGCGAGCCGGTCCAGCCAGGGGAGCTGCCCGGCGCCGTGCAGCAGCGGCGCGCCCCGCTCGGCGAGGCGCAGGAAGTACGCGGCGTGCGCGGCTCGCAGCCTGTCCGCGTCGCCCGCCTCGGCGAGCCGGAGGGCACAGAAGGCGCGGATGGTCTCCAGCATCCGGTAGCGCCCGCCCACCGCCTCGACGAACGACTTCTCCACGAGCGAGGCCAGCAGGTCCTCCGGGTACGGGAGCTCACAGACGGCCTCGACGGCGGCCGGCGTGGCCCCGGCGGGAAACACGGTGAGCCGTGCGGCCAGCTCCCGCTCCTCCTCGTCGAGCAGGTCCCAGCTCCACTCGACGACGGCGCGCAGGGTGCGGTGGCGCGGCGCCTTCGTGCGGTCGCCGCGCGACAGGAGCCGGAACCGGTCGTCGAGGCGCGCGGCCAGCTCGTCGAGCGTGAGGGTGCGAAGGCGTGCGGCGGCCAGCTCGATGGCCAGCGGAAGCCCGTCGAGCGCGGCGCACAGGGAACGCACGAGGTCGGCCCGCCCCTCCGCTCCGCCCGCTCGCCCCGCGAGGTCCGGGCGCACGGCCGCCGCGCGCTCCAGGAAGAGCCGGTCGGCGGGCCCGGCGGCCAGCGGCGGCACCGGGCACAGCGCCTCCCCGGTGATGCCGAGCGCCTCCCGGCTGGTGGCGAGGACACGGACACCGGGGCAGGCGCCGAGCAGCAGCCCCGCGACCCGTGCCGCGTCGTCGACCACGTGCTCGCAGTTGTCGAGCACGAGCAGCAGCTCACGCCCCTCCAGCGCGGCGAGCAGCCGCTCGGTGGCGTCACCCCCGCGCGCGTGGAACCCGTCACGCACACCGAGGGCGCCGAGGATCGCGTACGTCACCCGCTCCCCGTCGGCCAGCGGCGCGAGCTCCACGAAGCACACGCTCCCCGGCCCGCCGCCCCGTGCGCCCTCAGTCCCGCTCTGCCGCTCCCGCGCGGCCTCCAGGGCGAGCCGGGTCTTGCCGGTGCCGCCCGGTCCTGTGAGCGTCACGAGGCGGGTGTCGTCGAGGAGGGCGTGGACGCGCGCCAGCTCCGCGGTGCGGCCGACGAGCGGGGTGAGCGGCGTGGGCACGGCCGGCGTGCGCGGCGGCTCGGTGCCGCGCAGCAGCTCCAGGTGGAGCGCGGCGAGCTCCGCCGACGGGTCGGCGCCCAGCTGCCGCGCGAGGACGCCACGCGCCTCGTCGAACACCGCGAGGGCCTCCGCGGACCGCCCGGTGGCGTGCAGCGCCCGCATGAGCTGCCCGTGGAGCCGCTCGCTCAGCGGATGGGCGGCGACCAGTTCCCGCAGTTCCGGTACGAGGCCGGGGGCGCCGCCGGTCGCCAGGTCGGCGTCCACCCGGTCCTGTACGGCGGCGAGCCGGAGCTCGTCGAGGCGGGTGCGGGGGGCGTGCGCCCCGGGCAGGTCGGCGAGCGCGGGCCCGCGCCACAGGCCGAGCGCCTCGGTGAGGAGGGCGGCGGCCCGGGGGTGGTCTCCCGAGGACAGGGCTCGGCGCCCTTCGCGGGTCAGGCGTGCGAAGAGGTGGGCGTCGACGTCGTCGGGGGAGACGGCCAGGCGGTAGCCCGTGGCGGTGGTCTCGATGCCGACGCCGATGCGCTTGCGCAGCCGGGACACCTGGGACTGGAGCGCGTTCGCGGCACCGGCGGGCGGCCGCTCCCCGTACAGCCCGTCGGTCAGGCGCTCGGCGGAGACGCTCCGGCCGGCGTCGAGCAGGAGCAGGGTGAGCAGGGCCCGGGGGCGGGGGCCGCCGGGGTCGACGGGGGAGCCGTCGGGGGTGCGGATGTCGAGGGGCCCGAGGATGCCGAAGCGCATCCGCCAGATTCTGGCAGGCGGCCGCGCGGGCACACGGACGTGTGTGGCGGTACGACAGCGTCCGGGCACACGAAAAAGCCGGCCCTCCCGAAGGGGGACCGGCTTTTCAGCAACCGGCTAGGTGGCCGCGCAATGAAGCGTCAGCGCGAGACCTTGCCGGCCTTGATGCACGAGGTGCAGGCGTTGAGGCGCTTCGGCGTCCCGCCGACCACGGCACGCACGCGCTGGATGTTCGGGTTCCAGCGACGGGGCGTACGGCGGTGCGAGTGCGAGATGTTGTTGCCGAAGCCCGGCCCCTTGCCGCAGACGTCGCAGTTGGCAGCCACGGGTCACTCCAAAGACTTCAGATGCACTTACGGTTAAACCCGGCATGCCGGGATCAGTGCAATGATCGGAGTGGCGTTGCCAGGAGGAATGGCCCGATGCGTATCGGGCAACCGGAGCAGCATACAACGACTGCTTCGGTACAACGAAACTACCATGTCTCGCCCCGGCCCCGCCCCGGCCTCCCCTCCGTCCCAGGTCTACGCTGCGTCCCAGCCGAGACGCACGACGGAGGCGTCCCGCACGCAGGACGAGGCGTTCCGTACGCGAGACACACGCGTCGCGTGACGCTCCTAGGAGGCGACAGTTGCCGCAGTACCTCGACGCTGTCGCAGTCCGCGCCTGGAGCGCACTCGCTCTGGACGCGCTGGGGCAGGCCCGCGAGGAGATCGACGCGATCAACGTCTATCCGGTCGCGGACGGGGACACCGGGACCAACCTCTATCTGACGATGGAGTCGGCCTCCCAGGCGGTCGACGCGGTCTTCACCGGCCTGGAGCCGGCCAGGCCCGCGCTCGCGGAGGCGGTGCGCGCGATGGCGCACGGCGCGCTGATCGGGGCCCGCGGCAACTCCGGGACGATTCTGGCGCAGTTGCTGCGGGGGATGGCGCAGGTGCTTGCGGCGGATGGTGGCGGCAGCGGTGACGGCCGTCGAGCGGGTGGTGAGGGCGGCGGCGCCGACGGGGCCGACCGGGCCGGTGACGCACATCACGCTGGAGCTGGAGCTGGAGCTGGAGCTGGAGCTGGAGCTGGAGCTGGAGCTGGAGCCGAGGCTGACGCCGTGCGCCTCGCACTCGCACTGGGCCGCGCGTCCCGGTCCGCGTACCGCGCCGTCGCGCACCCCGTGGAGGGCACGGTCCTGACCGTGGCCAAGGCCGCGGCCGAGGCGGCCGACGCCGCCGCGACGGACTCGCGGGACTGCGCCGCGGTGGCACGGGCGGCGTACGAAGGGGCCTGCGCGGCCCTGGACGCGACTCCGGGACAGCTCGCGGTGCTGGGGCGCGCGGGCGTGGTGGACGCGGGCGGACGGGGCCTCGTGGCGGTTCTCGGCGCGCTGGTGGGGGCGCTGTCGGGGGAGACCGTGCGGCCGCGGGCGGCGGCGGGCGGCCAGGCGCGTGGGGAGGCCGCCGGGACCGCCCCGGCCGCCCCGACCGCCGAGCCCGCCACATGCGTCGACGCCGCCGCCGACGGGGCCGGCCCCGCCTTCGAGGTGATCTACCTCCTGGAAGCCGACGACGCGGCCGTCGACCGGCTGCGGGCCAGGCTGGACGGGCTCGGCGACTCGCTCGTGGTCGTCGGTGGCGACGGCCTGTGGAACGTCCACGTGCATGTCGACGACGCGGGCGCGGCCGTCGAGGCGGGCGTGGAGGCGGGCCGTCCGTACCGCATCCGGATCACGCACTTCGGCGCCGGTGACGCCCACACCGTACGGACGCAGCCGCCCAGGGAGCGGGTCCAGCGAGGCATCGTCGCCGTCGTCCCGGGGGACGGCCTCGCCGCCCTGTACGCCGAGGCCGGGGCGACCACGGTGCCCGCGCGCGCGGGGGAGCCGCCCGGCAGCGGTGAGCTGGTCGAGGCGATCCGGCGCGCCCACGCGCGCGAGGTGGTGCTGCTGCCCAACGACGCCGGGCTGCGCCACACCGCGGCGGCGGCCGCCGAACAGGCCCGCTCCGAAGGCGTACGGGTCGCCCTGATCCCCACCCGCTCGGCCGTGCAGGGCATCGCGGCGCTCGCCGTGCACGAGCCGGACCGCCGGTTCGACGAGGACGTCGTCGCGATGACCTCGGCGGCCGGGGCGACCCGGTACGCCGAACTGGCCGTCGCCGAGCGGCAGTCCTGGACGACGGCGGGCATCTGCCAGGCCGGGGACGTGCTCGGCCTCATCGACGGCGACGTGGCGGTGATCGGCCCGGAGGTCGCGCGGACCGCGGCGGCCGTGCTCGACCGGATGCTGGCGGCGGGCGGCGAGATGGTGACGCTCGTCCTCGGGGACGCGGTGTCCGACGCGGTCGCCGAGTTCCTGGAGAAGCACGTACGCGACGGCCACCTGGCCGTTGACACGGTGCTGTACCGGGGCGGGCCCCAGTCGGCCCTCCTCCTCATCGGCGTGGAGTGACCCCTCGGCCGGGGCCCCGCCGATCGGCGCTCCGCGCCTCGTCCTCAAACGCCGGACGGGCTATCTCCCACCCACCCGCCCAAACTTGCACCAGCAGACCAACAGCCCGGCACCTTCTGCCCCACATCAGCGAAGTTCGCAGCCGTGGTGGGGACCCCCTGCTCCTTGACTGAACGTTTGGGCGAGTCCGCAGCCGAGGCGCGAAGCGCCGATCCAGCGGAGGCCCGTCCCACCGGCACGAGACCCCCACCGCCTCCCGCCCGAGACCCCCACCCCCATCTAGCCTGTCCGGCGTTTGAGGACGAGGCGCGAAGCGCCGATCAGCGGGGTCCAGGGGGCGCAGCCCCCGGTTTCGGAGAAGGGGTGGGACTGGGGCGCCCCGCGAGGGCCCCCGCCCCCTGCCCCCGAATGTCAGTGCCGTGGTGTGCAATGGATCTCGTGCACGCGCTCCAGGAACCATTGAAGAACGCGCTCGGCCAGGCCACCGCGAAGGTGATGGCCGAGCACCTCGGCCTGCACACGGTCGGCGACCTCCTGCACCACTACCCACGGAGATACGCGGAGCGGGGCGAGCTGACCCGTCTCTCCGACCTCCCGCTGGACGAGCACGTCACGGTCGTGGCCCAAGTGGCGACGGCCCGCGTGCTGCGGTTCAACGGCGGCAGCGGCCAGCGCCTGGAGGTGACCATCACGGACGGCAGCGGCCAGCTCCAGCTGGTCTTCTTCGGCCGAGGCATCCACAAGCCGCACAAGGACCTCCTCCCGGGCACGCGCGCGATGTTCGCGGGCAAGGTCTCCGTCTTCAACCGCAAGATGCAGCTGGCCCACCCGGCGTACGAACTGCTGCGGGGCGACGGCGAATCGGCCGCGGACGCGGTGGACTCCTGGGCCGGCGCGCTCATCCCGATCTACCCGGCCACCGCCAAGCTGGAGTCCTGGAAGATCGCCAAGTCCGTCGACGCGGTGCTGCCCAGCGCCCAGGAGGCCCTGGACCCGCTGCCGCCCGCCCTGCGCGAGGGCCGGGGCCTGATCCCGCTCCCCGAAGCCCTCCTGAAGATCCACCGCCCGCACGCGAAGGCGGACATCGCCACCGCCAGGGACCGGCTGAAGTGGGACGAGGCGTTCGTGCTCCAGGTCGCCCTGGCCCGCCGCCGCTTCGCCGACGCCCAGCTCCCCGCGGTGGCCCGCAGACCGCGGCCGGACGGCCTCCTCGACGCCTTCGACGCGAAGCTCCCCTTCACCCTCACCGACGGCCAGCGCACGGTCTCCAAGGAGATCTTCGACGACCTCGCCACCGAACACCCGATGCACCGCCTGCTCCAGGGAGAGGTCGGATCGGGAAAAACCATGGTGGCCCTGCGCGCCATGCTCGCCGTCGTCGACGCGGGCGGGCAGGCCGCGATGCTCGCGCCCACCGAGGTCCTGGCCCAGCAGCACCACCGCTCGATCACCGAGATGATGGGCGAGCTCGCGGAAGGCGGCATGCTCGGGGGCGCCGAGCACGCCACGAAGGTCACGCTGCTCACCGGCTCCATGGGCACGGCCGCCCGCCGTCAGGCCCTGCTCGACCTGGTCACGGGCGAGGCGGGCATCGTCATCGGGACGCACGCCCTGATCGAGGACAAGGTGCAGTTCCACGACCTCGGCCTGGTCGTGGTCGACGAGCAGCACCGTTTCGGCGTCGAGCAGCGCGACGCCCTGCGCGGCAAGGGAAAGCAGCCGCCCCACCTCCTCGTGATGACGGCGACCCCCATCCCTCGCACGGTCGCGATGACGGTCTTCGGCGATCTGGAGACCTCCGTCCTCGACCAGCTCCCGGCCGGCCGCTCGCCGATCTCCACGCACGTCGTCCCGTCCCAGGACAAGCCGCACTTCCTCGCCCGCGCGTGGGAGCGCGTGCGCGAGGAGGTGGACAACGGCCACCAGGCGTACGTGGTCTGCCCCCGCATCGGCGATCTGGACGACGAAGGCGCGGACGAGCCCAAGAAGGGCAAGGAGGGCAGCAAGAAGGGCGGCAAGAAGGGCAAGGCGGCCAAGGAGGAAGCCGCGGCGGACGACGCCGACAAGCGCCCCCCGCTCGCCGTCCTCGACGTCGCCGAAGAGCTCGCCCACGGCCCCCTGCGCGGCCTCGGCGTCGAGGTCCTGCACGGCCGCATGCAGCCCGACGACAAGGACGCCGTGATGCGCCGCTTCGCCGCGGGCGAGACGCACGTCCTGGTCGCCACGACGGTGATCGAGGTCGGGGTGAACGTCCCGAACGCAACCGCCATGGTGATCATGGACGCCGACCGTTTCGGCGTCTCGCAGCTGCACCAGCTCCGCGGCCGCGTCGGCCGTGGCTCCGCGCCCGGCCTGTGCCTCCTGGTCACCGACATGCCGGAGGCGAGCCCCGCCCGCGCCCGCCTGAACGCCGTCGCGGCCACCCTCGACGGCTTCGAGCTCTCCCGCGTCGACCTGGAGCAGCGCCGCGAGGGCGACGTCCTCGGTCAGGCCCAGTCCGGGGTCCGCTCCTCGCTGCGCATGCTCGCCGTCATCGACGACGAGGAGATCATCGCCGCGGCCCGCGAGGAGGCGACCGCCGTGGTCTCCCGCGACCCCGACCTGGAGCACCTGCCGGAGCTGCGCACCGCCCTGGACGCCCTCCTGGACGCGGAACGCGAGCAGTACCTCGACAAGGGCTGACGAAGGGCTGACGAAGGGCTGACAAGGGCTGAGGCGCCCGCACGGCATATCGTGAGGACAAGCCCCACCCCCGAGGGCGAGCCCCCGCCCCCAGCCGAAGGACGCAGAGACCCCATGACCCGCGTGATCGCCGGTGTGGCCGGCGGACGCCGCCTCGCCGTCCCGCCGGGGAACGGCACCCGGCCCACATCGGACCGCGCCCGCGAGGGCCTGTTCTCCACCTGGCAGGCCTTCCAGGGCACCCTCGACGGCGCCCGCGTCCTCGACCTGTACGCGGGCTCCGGCGCCGTCGGCCTGGAGGCCCTGTCCCGCGGCGCCGCGCACGCCCTGCTCGTCGAGGCCGACGCCCGCGCCGCGCGCACCATCCGCGAGAACATCAAGGCGCTCGGCCTGCCCGGCGCCGAGGCCAGGGCGGGCAAGGCGGCCCACATCATCCGTGAGTCAACCCCTGCCACCCCCTATGACCTGGTATTTCTCGACCCCCCCTACGCCGTCGGTGACGACGATCTTCGGGAGATCCTGCTCACACTCCGCTCGGGAGGGTGGCTCACGGACGACGCGCTCGTCACCGTTGAACGCAGTACGAGGGGCGGAGAATTCGCCTGGCCGGACGGCTTCGAGGCCTTGAGGTCCCGTCGCTACGGCGAGGGAACGTTTTGGTACGGTCGCGCCGCCTCCTCGTACCAAGAGCCTTCGTACGAAGAGTCTGAGATCGCGCCATGACCCGACCGGAGAGCGAGGGACTTCCGTTGCGCCGCGCCGTCTGTCCGGGGTCGTTCGACCCCATCACCAATGGGCACCTCGACATCATCGCCCGCGCCTCCAAGCTGTACGACGTCGTGCACGTCGCAGTGATGATCAACAAGTCGAAGAAGGGCCTGTTCGAGATCGACGAGCGGATCGAGCTGATCCGCCAGGTCACCGCCGAGTTCGGCAACGTGGAAGTCGAGTCGTTCCAGGGCCTGTTGGTCGACTTCTGCAAGGAACGCGACATTCCGGCCATCGTCAAGGGCCTGCGCGCGGTCAGCGACTTCGACTACGAACTCCAGATGGCCCAGATGAACAACGGCCTCACGGGTGTCGAGACGCTGTTCGTGCCCACCAACCCCGCCTACAGCTTCCTGTCCTCCTCGCTGGTCAAGGAGGTCGCGTCCTGGGGTGGCGACATCGCGCACCTGGTTCCCCCGGTCGTGCTCGAAGGCCTCAACAAGCGCCTCGCCAAGGGCTGATCAGGGGCTACAGTCGTCCCGTCCGTCTCCCAACCAGCTGTAGAGAGTGGCGAGCCCGCGGTGGACGTGCAGAAGAAGATCGACCAGATCGTCGAGACGGTCGGCAGCGCCAAGTCCATGCCGATGTCCGCCTCGTGCGTGGTCAACCGCGCCGAGCTCCTGGCGCTGCTCGAAGAGGTGCGCCAGGCCCTGCCCGGCTCCCTCGCCCAGGCCCAGGAGCTGATCGGCGGCCGGGAGCAGCTGGTCGAGCAGGCCCGCCAGGAGGCCGAGCGGATCATCGAGGGCGCGCACGCCGAGCGCGGCTCGCTGATCTCCGACACGGAGGTCGCGCGCCGCTCCCAGGCGGAGGCCGACCGCATCCTGGCCGAGGCCCGCCAGGAGGCCACCGAGGTCCGCCAGGAGGCGGACGACTACGTGGACAGCAAGCTCGCCAACTTCGAGGTCGTCCTCACCAAGACCCTCGGCTCCGTCGGCCGCGGCCGCGAGAAGCTCCTCGGCACCGGCCCCGGCGTCGACGAGCAGGGCTACGAGGACGAGGACGCCCCCGAGCGCAGCCACGACCCGGACACCCTGCGCCGCAACGCCGACGTGTACGTGGACGTGAAGCTCGGCGCCTTCGAGGCGGTCCTCGCCAAGACCCTGGAGGCCGTCGGCCGCGGCCGCCAGACCCTGCACGGCCGTGCCCCGGCGGACGAGCTCAGCGAGCTGGACGAGGCCGGCGCCAAGACGCACAGCTCCGACGCGGACTACCTGGCGGACCTGGCCGAGACCCCCGCCCGCCCGGCCGCCCCGCAGACCCCGCCCCAGAGCCCGCCGCCGATCCCGGCACAGCAGCCCTACGCGCCCGCCCCGCCCCAGCACGAGCCGGACCCGTACGCGTACCAGCAGGACCAGTACGGACAGCCGGTCCAGGCCCCGTACGCACAGGCCGCCCAGGACCCCTACACCGGGGGCGGGGACCAGTACGGCGGCCAGGCCCCGTACGCGGGCCAGGATCCGTACGCCTACCAGCAGGGGTACGGCCAGCCGGATCCGTACCAGCAGGGGTATGGCCAGCAGGACCCCTACGCGTACCAGCAGCAGGGCTACGACCAGAACCAGCAGCAGGCCCCGCAGCCGCAGGGCTACGGCCAGCAGGGCCCCGCGCCGGCCGTGCTCGACGAGACCAGCCTCTTCGACACCACCATGATCAGCGCGGAGCAGCTGCGCCAGTACGAGCAGGGGCGCTAGGCGCGGGCACCGGGGCCGGGCGTCGGCCGATTGGGCCGAGAGCGAAAGGTCCAGTATCCTGGCTCTTCGGTCGCGCGTATGTCCGCGGTCCGAGCTGCCCGCTCACACCGCGTTCTCGCGGCCCCGGCGCGGTGGCCTCCTTGCCAAGCCCCCAGGATTCGAAAGCAGGAAACCCCCTGAGCACGCGCCTCGACCACCGAAACCCGCTTGTGTTCGACACACACGAGCTGGGTCGGCGTCCCGGTGCCATGCAGCGGGTGACCCGCACCATCGAAGCCCCCGGTTCACCGGCTCCGTTCGGTGTCGAAGGGGTCATCGGAGTGCCGGACGGCGCCCCGGTGGAGCTGGACATCCGCTTGGAGTCGGTCATGGAAGGGGTGCTTGTCACAGGCACCGCCCGTGCATCGGCCAAGGGGGAGTGCGTAAGGTGTCTGGAGCCGGTCGAGCTCGCGCTCGACGCGGACTTCCAGGAGATGTTCTCGTACCCTGACGCCGACGACCGGGGCCGCACCGCGGAACCGGCCGACGACGCCGAGGACGACGAGGACCGGCTTTTCCTCGAGGACGGCATGTTCGACCTCGAGCCCGTGCTGCGGGACGCGGTGGTGCTCGCACTGCCGATGCAGCCGGTGTGCCAGGACGACTGCCAGGGCCTGTGCTCCGAGTGCGGAGTGCGGCTCACGGACGACCCGGACCACCACCACGACGCCGTCGACATCCGTTGGGCGGCTTTGCAAGGACTCGCTGGCACCATCCAGGACGGCGAGAAGGACGAGATGAGCGGCGACGCGCCTCGAACGGCGCACGTCGACGAGAAGCAGGAGAAGTAGCCGTGGCTGTTCCGAAGCGGAAGATGTCGCGCAGCAACACGCGCCACCGCCGGTCGCAGTGGAAGGCTGCGGTCCCCACCCTGGTTTCGTGTGAGCGTTGCCAGGAGCCCAAGCTGCAGCACATCGCGTGCCCCGCTTGCGGCACCTACAACAAGCGCCAGGTCCTCGAGGTCTGAGCGGCTGGTGAGAGGCGCTGTGTCTAGCCCGAAGAAGGCGGAAGACGCCAAGATGGCAGACAGCAACAACGCGGCCTCGTCCCACACGCTTCTGGAAGGGCGGCTCGGGTATCAGCTCGAGTCCGCCCTTCTGGTGCGCGCGCTCACCCACCGTTCGTACGCGTACGAGAACGGCGGTCTGCCCACCAACGAGCGCCTGGAGTTCCTCGGGGACTCCGTGCTCGGCCTCGTGGTCACGGACACGCTGTATCGCACCCACCCCGACCTGCCCGAAGGCCAGCTGGCCAAGTTGCGGGCCGCGGTGGTCAACTCGCGTGCGCTGGCGGAGGTGGGCCGCGGGCTCGAACTGGGCTCCTTCATCCGGCTCGGCCGGGGCGAAGAGGGCACGGGCGGCCGGGACAAGGCCTCCATCCTCGCCGACACCCTGGAAGCGGTGATCGGCGCGGTCTATCTGGACCGGGGTCTGGAAGCGGCGAGCGAGCTGGTGCACCGGCTCTTCGACCCGCTGATCGAGAAGTCCTCGAACCTCGGCGCGGGCCTGGACTGGAAGACCAGTCTCCAGGAGCTCACCGCGACGGAGAACCTCGGCGTGCCCGAGTACCTCGTCTCGGAGAGCGGCCCGGACCACGAGAAGACCTTTACTGCTGCCGCCCGCGTCGGAGGCGTCTCGTACGGCACCGGCACCGGCCGCAGCAAGAAGGAAGCGGAGCAGCAGGCCGCGGAATCCGCCTGGCGCGCCATTCGCGCGGCGGCGGACGAGCGGGCCAAGGCGGCGGAAGCGGCGGAAGCCGAATCGACGCCACCGGATTCGCCGTTCGGCGAAGCCGAATCCGCTTGATCCCCACAGCAAGTCGAACGCCCGCCCGTGACCGGTACTCCGGCCCACGGACGGGCGTTCTGCTGTCGGGGCGGGCTGATCCCGGCTCTTCCGCCGCCTCTGAGGCCGGAGGGGCTGTCTATAGCCCGTCCGGCGTTTGAGGACGAGGCGCGGAGCGCCGACAGGGCCTCAGCCCCGGCGCACGCCGGACGATAAACTGCCGACGCCCCCACCCCGCACCCCGTCCGGAGGACCCCCGTGCCTGAACTGCCCGAGGTAGAGGTGGTCCGGCGCGGCCTCGAACGCTGGGTGGGCGGCCGGACCGTCACCGACGTGGAGGTCCTGCACCCGCGCGCCGTCCGACGGCACCTCGCGGGCGCCGAGGACTTCGCGCTCGGCCTCAAGGGCCACCGCTTCGGCGCCCCCATGCGCCGCGGCAAGTACCTGTGGCTGCCCCTCGCGGACAGCGGCACCTCCGTCCTCGCGCACCTGGGCATGAGCGGCCAGCTCCTGGTCAAGACCGAACAGACCCCGGACGAGAAGCACTTGCGGATCCGGGTGCGCTTCACGGACGACCTCGGCGCCGCCGCCCCGGACGCGGCAGGCACCGAGCTGCGCTTCGTCGACCAGCGGACCTTCGGCGGCCTCTCCCTGCACGAGAACACCCCGGACGGCCTGCCGGACGTCATCGCGCACATCGCCCGCGACCCGCTCGACCCGCTCTTCGACGACGAGGCCTTCCACCAGGCCCTGCGCCGCAGCCGCAGCACCATCAAGCGCGCCCTGCTCAACCAGTCCCTGATCAGCGGCGTCGGCAACATCTACGCCGACGAGGCGCTGTGGCGCACCCGGCTGCACTACGAACGCCCGACGGCCACCTTCACCCGGCCCCGCACCGCCGAACTCCTCGGCCACGTACGGGACGTGATGAACGAGGCCCTCGCCGTCGGCGGCACCAGCTTCGACAGCCTCTACGTCAACGTGAACGGCGAGTCGGGCTACTTCGACCGCTCCCTGGACGCGTACGGCCGCGAGGACGAGCCCTGCCGGCGCTGCGGGACGCCGATGCGGCGGCGACCCTGGATGAACAGGTCCAGCTACTTCTGCCCGCGCTGCCAGCGCCCGCCGAGGCTCCCGTAGCGTTCACGCCCACCGAGGCCGCGGGCACGGCTCGGCGCCCGCTGAGACAGTCGTGACGGCTCAGCGCCCGGCCTGGCTCTCGTCGTAGCGCCGCTGGGCCGCCAGCACGTCGTCCTGGTTGCCCTCCACGAAGTGGATCAGGGTCAGCAGGCGCTCGGCGATCTGCTCGCCCAGCGGGGTGAGGCGGTAGTCCACGCGCGGCGGGTTCGTCGGCTGCGCGTCGCGGTGCACCAGACCGTCGCGCTCCAGCGCGTGCAGCGTCTGCGACAGCATCTTCTCGCTCACGCCGTCGACCCGGCGGCGCAGCTCGTTGAACCGGAACGTCCCGTCGTGCAGCGCGCCCAGCGTGAGCGCGCCCCAGCGGCCCGTGACGTGCTCCAGCGTGGTCCGCGACGGGCAGGCGCGGGCGAACACGTTGTAGGCAAGGTCCGCGTCGGAGGCGCTCTCGGGGCGTACGAGGGGGTCCATACCGACAGCGTACTCTCCCGCAGCGCTAACCATGAGGTTGCGCTAACCAAAAGTTAGTGCTTTCCTTTCGTTTGTCGGCCGGTCCACGGGCCGCCGCCTCCCCACCCCCGTCCCCATCGAGGAGTACTCCGCCATGACCAGCCCCGTTGTCGCCATCGCCTACCACTCCGGATTCGGGCACACCGCCGTCGTCGCGGAGGCCGTCCGCGCCGGTGCCGAGGACGCCGGTGCGAACACGCACCTGATCAAGGTCGACGAGATCACCGAGGCCGACTGGGAGCTCCTGGACGCGGCGGACGCCATCGTCTTCGGCTCGCCCACCTACATGGGCACCGCATCGGGCGCCTTCCACGTCTTCGCGGAGGCCTCGTCGAAGCGCTGGTTCACCCGTGCCTGGCAGGACAAGATCGCCGCGGGCTTCACCAACTCCGCGTCCAAGAGCGGCGACAAGCTGCACACCCTGCAGTACTTCCAGACGCTCGCCGCCCAGCAGGGCATGCACTGGGTGAGCCTCGGCCTGCTCCCCGGCTGGAACTCCACCGAGGGCTCCGAGAACGACCTCAACCGCCTCGGCTTCTTCTCCGGCGCCGCCGCCCAGACCAACTCCGACGAGGGCCCGGAGGCCGTGCACAAGGCGGACATCGCCACGGCCGAGCACCTCGGCCGTCGCGTCACCGAGACCGCGCGGATCGTCCTCGCGGGCCGCGCGGCCGTGGCGGCCTGACGCTGCCCGGGGCACCCGGTCTTTCGAGGGCGCCGGGCGCGCTCAGCGGTCCGAGCGCGGCGGAGCCGTGGCTCAGAAGCCGAAGTCCTGCGTCCACCACGGGCCGCCCGGCGCGAAGTGCGCGCCGACGCCCAGGGTCTTGTAGTCGCAGTTGAGGATGTTGGCGCGGTGGCCGGGGCTGTTCATCCAGGCGTCCATGACGGACTGGGCGTTGGCCTGGCCCCGGGCGATGTTCTCGCCCCCCAGGTCCTGGATGCCGGCCTTCTCGGCGCGGTCCCACGGGGTCGCGCCGTCCGGGTCGGTGTGCGCGAAGAAGTCCCGCTCGGCCATGTCGGCGCTGAAGTTCCCGGCCAGCGTGGCGAGCCCGGGGTCGGCGGTCACCGGCCGGCAGCCCACGTTGGCCCGCTCCTGGTTGACCAGGGCGAGCACCTCGGCCTCGGCCGCGGTCTCGTCGGCCGACGGCTTCGCGGGCGCGGGCGGGGCGGCGGGCTTCTGGGGCGTCGTACGGCTCGGTGCGGGTGTCCGGTCCGGTTTGTCCGCGCCGGCGCCCCTGCCCGGGTCCTTGCGGTCCTTGTCGGGCCCCTTGCCCTTCTCGCCCTTCCCGGCCTTGTCACCCCCGTCGGCCTTGCCGCCGGCGTCGTGCTGCGGCTTGGACGGGGTGGTCGAGGGCTTGCCGGACGGCTTCTGCGACGGCTCGGCGCTCGACTCCGACGGGGCCGGGGTGTCGGAGGCGGGGCCCGGGGTGCTGCGGTTGCCCTCGGCGGTGCCGTCGGCGCCGCCCTGGGGGTCGATTCCGGAGGGGGAGCCCGCGGTCCTGACCGCGCCGGGGGTGTCGCCACCGCCCAGCGAATAGGTGTCACCGCCGGGCACCAGGCCGGAGGCGACCGCTACGGCGCCCATCGCGACCGCCGCGGAGACGCCGAGCAGTCCGGTGCGCACGGGCGCGGAGGCGCGGCGCCTGCGCCGGTGCTGAGAGGGGCCGCGCCGACGGCCCTCGCCGCCGGGCAGGGCGCTCGCGGCCGTCTCGGCGGTCGAGGTGCCGAAGAGATAGGCGTCGGAGGAGGACGTGTCGAATCCGCCGTTTCCCCCGCGTCCCGCGTATCCGTCGTATTCCGCGTGCCCCCGGTAAAAGCCGTACGCGCCGGAAGAGTTCTCATAAGAGCCCGCACCGGCGGTGCCCGAAACGTCGGAACCCGTGAGGTCGGCGGATCCGGCGGAATGATCGGGAAGTTCGGAGTGATCGGAAGAGGGGGAATGATCGGCGCGGCCGGTGGCGGCGCGGCCGGCGGCGGAGCGTCGGTGGCGTCCCATCTCCTGGCCTTTCGTCCTGACGCCCGGCGCTTGCCCGGGGCGTCGTTCTGACCGTCGACGTGACTCACCCATACGGGTGAGGCTCGTCGAGTCGCGACTGTACGCGATGGCGCAAGGGGGCGAAGTGCTCCCTGGGCAATTGGCCGGTTAGCGTGCACCTTATGAACGAAGAAGTCCGGCTCACCGCCTGGGTGCGCGGCCGTGTACAGGGAGTGGGTTTCCGCTGGTTCACGCGGGCCAAGGCGCTCGAGATCGGAGCCGTGAGTGGTTTTGCTCTCAATCTCGACGACGGCCGTGTGCAAGTGGTCGCCGAAGGTTCACGCGAGCGTTGCCAACGGCTCCTCGACTGGCTCCGCGCGGGCGACACTCCCGGCCGCGTCGACGGTGTGACTGAGATCTGGGACACGCCGCGGGGCGGCTACGAGTCGTTCGCCATTCGCTGACGCGGGTCCGGCCGACGCGCTCCGGCGTGCCCCGGCGGGTGTGGCCGTGGCACCTGCCTGAGGCAGGAAAGACCTGGTGATTGCCAAGAAGGGCTTGCCGTGGCAGGCTCCGCGGGTAAGGATGATCTCGACGCCCCCAGGGCCCCGCCGCAGAGGCAGCGCCGTAGTTCCACGGCCGCGCGCCCCCGGGTTGCCCGTCAATACGGGGCGTGATCGTGTTGACCGTCAAACTTTTTGGTGAGACTCTGGAAGCCCCGCGCACCCTAGCTGTTTGGCATGTGAGAACGGCCAAGTAACACCCAGCAAGAACAGAAGAGTGCCAGGCACCGCGGGTGCGATTCCCTCACGACCCACACCGATTCGGTCGGTCACTCAGTGTGGAGGACCACTCATCATGGCAAAGGCGCTTCTCGGTTACGTCGGCGGCAGCGACCCGCGACTCCTCGCCGAGATGCGACGGCTTCAGCAGCGCGTCCAGGACCTGGAATCCGAGCTCGTCAGGATCCAGGCGGAGAACGACACGCTGGCGGCTGCCGCTTCTCACGACGCGCTCCTGGAGAGCATCGACGTACCCCAGGCGGAGCCTGCGCTCACCTGACCCACGCCACTTCGAGCACACGGCAACGGACTTTCCTGCCACGCGTGGTCGGGCCGCCCGTCATAAGCCGCTGAACAAGTAGAGATCTGCTTGATCGAATAGATCCTGGAGATCCGCGATAGATCCGAGAGATCTGCAAGGGACGCTTCGGCGTCCCTTCTTTCTTTGTGGCTCCCGTCCCCGGGCTTTGCCGCTCCTGCTGCCCGGGCCCTGCCCGTCGCCGTGCCCCCGTGGGGCCTTACACCTGATGTGCCCTGCACCTTCCGCCGTGAAACTGCTCGCACGTTCCTCGGTGAACTCACGGAGAAAGGTAGAGTCACGCGGCGTGCACCTCAAGGCCATGACACTGCGCGGTTTCAAGTCCTTCGCGTCGGCGACGACGCTGAAATTCGAACCGGGCATCACCTGCGTCGTCGGACCGAACGGATCCGGCAAGTCCAACGTCGTGGACGCGCTGAGCTGGGTCATGGGCGAACAGGGCGCCAAATCGCTGCGCGGCGGCAAGATGGAGGACGTCATCTTCGCCGGGACGACCGGCAGGCCCCCGCTCGGCCGCGCCGAGGTGTCCCTCACGATCGACAACTCCGACGGCGCCCTGCCGATCGAGTACGCCGAGGTCACCATCACGCGGATCATGTTCCGCAACGGCGGCAGCGAATACCAGATCAACGGTGACACCTGCCGCCTGCTCGACATCCAGGAACTGCTCTCCGACTCCGGCATCGGCCGCGAGATGCACGTCATCGTCGGCCAGGGCCAGCTCGACTCCGTCCTGCACGCAGACCCCATGGGCCGCCGCGCCTTCATCGAGGAGGCCGCAGGCGTCCTCAAGCACCGCAAGCGCAAGGAGAAGGCGCTGCGGAAGCTGGACGCGATGCAGGCCAACCTCGCGCGCGTGCAGGACCTCACCGACGAGCTGCGGCGCCAGCTCAAGCCCCTGGGACGCCAGGCCGCCGTCGCCCGGCGCGCCGCCGTCATCCAGGCCGACCTGCGCGACGCCCGCCTGCGGCTGCTCGCCGACGACCTCGTGGGCATGCGGCAGGCCCTGAACGCCGAGGTCGCCGACGAGGCCGCGCTCAAGGCCCGCAAGGACGCCGCCGAGGCCGAGCTGAAGACGGCCCTCCAGCGCGAGGCGGTCCTTGAGGACGAGGTGCGGCGGCTCAGCCCGCGCCTGCAGCGGGCCCAGCAGACCTGGTACGAACTGTCGCAGCTGGCCGAGCGGGTGCGCGGGACGATCTCGCTCGCCGACGCCCGGATCAAGAGCGCCCGCTCGGCGCCCGCCGAGGAGCGGCGCGGACGCGAGCCCGAGGACATGGAGCGCGAGGCCGCCCGCATCCGCGAACAGGAGGCGGAGCTCGAAGCGGCCCTCGAAGCCGCGCAGTACGCCCTCGACGACACCGTCACCCACCGCGCGGAGCTGGAGCGCGACCTCGCCGCCGAGGAGCGGCGCCTGAAGGACGTGGCGCGGGCCATCGCCGATCGGCGCGAAGGGCTCGCGCGGCTCGGCGGCCAGGTCAACGCGGCCCGGTCGCGGGCGGCGTCCGCGCAGGCCGAGATCGACCGGCTCGCGCTCGCCCGCGACGAGGCACGGGAGCGGGCGGTCACCGCACAGGAGGAGTACGAACAGCTCAAGGCGGAGGTCGACGGCCTGGACGCGGGCGACGCCGAGCTGGGGGAGCGGCACGAGGAGGCCCGCCGCGCCCTCGCCGCCGCCGAGGCCGAGGCGGGCGCGGCCCGCGAGGCGGTCACCGCGGCCGAGCGGAAGCGGGCCGCCGTCGCCGCCCGGCACGACGCCCTCGCCCTCGGCCTGCGCCGCAAGGACGGCTCGGGCGCGCTGCTCGCCGCCCGCGACCGGCTCACCGGGCTGCTCGGCCCCGCCGCCGAACTCCTCAGCGTGGCACCGGGCTTCGAGGTGCCGGTGGCGGCCGCGTTCGGCGCGGCCGCCGACGCCATCGCCGTGTCGACGCCCGCATCGGCTGCAGAAGCGATCCGCCTGCTGCGCAAGCAGGACGGGGGGCGGGCCGCGCTGTTGCTGGCGGGGGCGCCTGACGTCAGCCGGGGCGCCGGGAGCAGCGCCGGGCGCCCGGTCGGCGGCGGCGCGGGCGGGCGACATGACGGTGCCGTCGGCCGGGGGGACGGCGAGGCGGCGGGCGCCGCTTCCGGTGGCTTGACGGAGAGGGGCGAGGCCGAGACCGGTGTGGGTGCCGGTCGAGCCGACGAGATCCCCGGTGTCGTACCGCCGGAAACGCGGGGCGACGGCCCTCCGTACGCCGCCGAACTCGTCCGCGGCCCCGCCGAGTTGATGCCCGCCGTGCGGCGGCTGCTGCGGGACGTCGTCGTGGTCGGGACGCTGGAGGACGCCGAGGACCTGGTCTACGCGCACCCGGAGCTGACGGCCGTCACCGCCGAGGGGGATCTGCTCGGGGCGCACTTCGCGCAGGGCGGGTCCGCGGGTGCGCCGAGCCTCCTGGAGGTGCAGGCGTCCGTCGACGAGGCGGCGGCCGAGCTCGCCGACCTCGACGTGCGGTGCGAGGAGTTGGCCGGGGCGCAGCAGCGGGCGGGGGAGTCGCGCGCGGAGTGTGCCGCGCTGGTCGAGGAGCTGGGGGAGCGGCGGCGCGCCGCCGACCGGGAGAAGTCGGCCGTCGCCCAGCGCCTCGGATCCCTCGCCGGGCAGGCGCGCGGCGCCGCCGGGGAGGCGGAGCGGTCGGCCGCCGCGGCCGCCAAGGCCCAGGAGGCACTGGAGCGGGCCGCGGCGGAGGTCGAGGAGCTGGCCGAGCGGCTCGCCGTCGCCGAGGAGGCGCCGGCCGACGAGGAGCCCGACACCGCCGTGCGCGACCGGCTCGCCGCCGACGGCGCCAACGCACGCCAGACGGAGATGGAGGCCCGGCTCCAGGTGCGCACGCACGAGGAGCGGGTCAAGGGCCTCGCCGGGCGCGCCGAAGGACTCGACCGCGCCGCCCGCGCCGAACGCGAGGCACGCGCGCGTGCCGAGCAGCGCAGGGCACGGCTGCGCCACGAGGCCGCCGTCGCCGAGTCCGTCGCCTCCGGCGCCCGCCAGCTGCTCGCCCACGTCGAGGTCTCCCTGGTCCGCGCCGAGCAGGAGCGGGCCGCCGCCGAGCGCGCCAAGGAGGTGCGGGAGCGGGACCTGGTCGCCGAGCGGAACCAGGGGCGCGAGCTGAAGGACGAGCTGGACAAGTTGACGGATTCAGTCCACCGGGGCGAGGTACTCGGCGCGGAGAAGCGGCTGCGGATCGAGCAGCTGGAGACCAAGGCGCTGGAGGAACTCGGTGTGGAACCCGCGGGGCTCGTCTCCGAGTACGGGCCCGACCAGCTCGTGCCGCCCTCGCCCGCCGCCGAGGGCGAGGAACTGCCCGAGGACCCCGAGCACCCGCGCAACAGGCCGGTGCCCTACGTCCGCGCCGAGCAGGAGAAGCGCCTCAGGTCAGCCGAACGGGCGTACCAGCAGCTCGGGAAGGTCAACCCGCTGGCCCTGGAGGAGTTCGCGGCCCTGGAGGAACGCCACAAGTTCCTCAGCGAGCAGCTGGAGGACCTCAAGAAGACCCGGGCCGACCTCCTCCAGGTGGTCAAGGAGGTCGACGAGCGCGTCGAGCAGGTCTTCACCGAGGCCTACCGGGACACGGCCCGGGAGTTCGAGGGGGTCTTCAGCAGGCTGTTCCCGGGCGGTGAGGGGCGGCTGATCCTGACCGATCCCGACAACATGCTCACCACCGGTGTCGACGTCGAGGCCAGGCCGCCCGGCAAGAAGGTCAAGCGGCTCTCGCTGCTCTCCGGCGGCGAGCGGTCCCTGACCGCCGTGGCGCTGCTCGTGTCGATCTTCAAGGCGCGGCCCAGCCCGTTCTACGTGATGGACGAGGTCGAGGCGGCGCTCGACGACACCAACCTGCAGCGGCTCATCCGGATCATGCAGGAGCTGCAGGAGGCCTCGCAGCTCATCGTGATCACGCACCAGAAGCGGACGATGGAGGTCGCGGACGCGCTGTACGGCGTGTCCATGCAGGGCGACGGCGTCTCGAAGGTGATCAGCCAGCGGCTGCGCTAGCCCTCGCCCGGTTCACTCCAGCGGCCCACCCCGTGTTCAGAGCTTGAACGCGGGGTGTCGTCTCGTGTGGCTCAGATTCACAGTTAGCGAACTATTGACTTCGCAACTTGAAGGAATAGTCTCTGCAACGTTGCTTTTACCTTCAGGTGGTGGGCGGCGTGAAGTTGTGCGCCACTTGAAGGGCTCTCACCCCCACCCCCGGCAACGCAGCCGGTGGCCCGAGGAGTACACGTGACCAGCACAGCGCAGCCGCCGCAGCCCGGGGCCAGGGAGGCCCATCCGGACCATCTCGGCCATGTCATCTTCATCACGGCAGCCGCCGCGATGGGCGGGTTCCTCTTCGGCTACGACAGTTCCGTGATCAACGGCGCGACCGTCGCGATCCAGGACCGGTTCGACGTCAACGCGGACATGCTGGGCTGGATCATCGCCACCGCGCTGCTCGGCTGTGCCGTCGGTGCCGCTGTCGCGGGCCGCATCGCCGACCGCATCGGCCGCATCCGCTGCATGCAGATCGCCTCGGTCCTCTTCGCGGCCAGTGCCGTCGGCTCCGCGCTGCCGTTCGCCGCGTGGGACCTCACCGTGTGGCGCTTCATCGGCGGCATCGGCATCGGCATGGCCTCCGTGATCGGCCCGGCCTACATCGCCGAGGTCGCGCCGCCCGCCTACCGCGGCCGCCTCGCCTCCTTCCAGCAGGCCGCGATCGTGGTCGGCATCGCCGTCTCCCAGCTCGTCAACTGGGGCATCCTGAACATGGCGGACGGCGACCAGCGCGGCAAGCTGGCCGGCCTCGAGGCCTGGCAGTGGATGCTCGGCGTCATGGTCGTCCCGGCCGTCCTCTACGGCCTGCTGTCCTTCGTGATCCCCGAGTCCCCGCGCTTCCTGCTCTCCGTCGGCCGTCAGGCCGAGGCCAAGAAGGTGCTCGCCGAGGTCGAGGGCACCTCCGTCGATGTCGAGGCGCGCGCCGCGGAGATCGAGCTGGCCATGCACCGCGAGCACAAGTCGACGTTCAAGGACCTGCTCGGCGGCAAGTTCGGCTTCCTGCCGATCGTCTGGATCGGCATCTTCCTGTCGGTCTTCCAGCAGCTCGTCGGCATCAACGTGATCTTCTACTACTCGAACCAGCTCTGGCAGTCGATCGGCCACGACCCGAGCAGCTCGTTCCTGTACTCCTTCGAGACGTCGATCGTGAACATCGTCGGCACGGTCATCGCGATGATCTTCGTCGACCGGATCGGCCGCAAGCCGCTCGCCCTCATCGGCTCCGCCGGCATGGCCGTCGCCCTGTTCACCATGGCCTGGGCGTTCTCCTACCGGACCGGCTCCGGTGACGACGTCTCGCTGCCGCAGGGCCAGGGCCTGACCGCGATCATCGCCGCCAACGCCTTCGTGCTCTTCTTCGCGCTCTCCTGGGGCGTGGTGGTCTGGGTGCTGCTCGGCGAGATCTTCCCGAACAAGATCCGCGCCGCCGCGCTCGGCGTGGCCGCCTCCGCGCAGTGGCTCGCCAACTTCGCGATCACCAAGACCTTCCCGAGCATGTCGGAGTGGAGCCTGACCGGCTCGTACATCATCTACGGCGCGTTCGCCGCGCTCTCGATCCCCTTCGTCGCCAAGTTCGTCAAGGAGACGAAGGGCAAGACCCTGGAGGAGATGGGCTAAACCCCGCTGCCCCGCTCCTCTTGAGGAAGCTGCCCCGGCCCGAGGACCGCAAGGTCAGTCCTTGAGCCGGGGCAGTACGTTCTCGCCGAACAGATGCAGGCTCCGCCACCCCTCGTCCACCGGCATCCCGCCGGCGAGCGGATGCAGGACGAGGTTCGCCCCCGACCCCGCGAGCGCCACGCACGCGTCGGGCGTGAGGATCCGGTACACGCCCTCGGCACGCAGTTCGTCGACCGTCGTCGCCGCCGAGCGCACCGCCGAGCGGATGTCGTCGGACTGCCAGGAGGCATAGGTGCGGGCCTCGTGCAGGAAGTGCTCGCCGTACGCGGCCCAGGTGCGGTCGGGGTCCTCGCTGAGGTGCAGCAGCGGGGTCTCGGGCGCGGGCATCATCGTCCAGCCCTCGGTGCCGTACTCGGCGCGCTTGCCGTCGTAGTACGCCTGGAGCTCCGGCAGATGGGCGCTGGGGAAGAACGGCAGGCCGAACCGGGCGGCGCGACGGGCCGCCGCCCGGGACGATCCGCCGACCAGGAGCATCGGGTGCGGCCGGGTGTACGGGCGCGGGGTGACGCGCACGGTGCGGCCGCGGTGGCTGAACTCCTCGCCGGTCCAGGCCTTGAGCAGGGTCTCGAGCAGTTCGTCCTGGAGCTTGCCGCGCCGGGTCCACTCGACGCCGAACGCCGCGTACTCCTCGGGCCGGTAGCCGATCCCCGCGACCGTGACGAGACGGCCGCCGCTCAGCAGGTCGAGCACGGCGATGTCCTCGGCCAGGCGCAGCGGATCGTGCAGCGGCCCGATGATCGCCGAGACGGTCACCGCGATGCGCCGCGTGGCCCCGAACACCGCGCCCGCGAAGGCGAACGGCGAGGGCAGCCAGTTGTTGGCGACGCCGTGGTGCTCCTCGGTCTGGATCGTGGACACGCCGCGGTCGTCGGCGTACGCGGCCATCTCCAGGGCGGCGCGGTAGCGGGCGCTGAGGGTGTCGGGAGTGGCCGCGGGATCGACGAGGTTGACACGTACGACTGTGACGGGCATGCGGAACGTCCCCCTTCACCGGGACGGCGAGCCGCGGGCAGCGGGCCGGGTGCGGCGAAGGGGGACGTTAGCTGACGCTTCGTCAGATGGCCAGGGGCGGGCCGGGGTCGGTGGCGGCTACGCCTTGGCCGTGGCGGGCTTGGCCTCGGCGGCGGGAGCGGGCTCGGCCGTCGCCGTCTCGGGCAGCGGCCGGCGCGGGAGGAGGGCGTACATCGCACCCGCGACCACGATCGTGACGAGCCAGCCGAGGCCGTTGCGCCCGATCCAGGAGGTGGCGAGCGGGCCGCTGAACCAGTCGACCTTGGTGAAGAGCAGGCCCACGACGAGCGCGAGGGCCCAGGCCGCCATGGCCTGCCAGGCGAAGCCCGCCTTGTACCAGTACGCACTGGTGCGCTTGGTGTCCATCAGCGCTTCGCCGTCGTAGGTCTTCCTGCGGAACATGTCGACGCCGAAGACGCCGATCCAGGCGGAGAACGCGACCGCGAGCAGGGTCAGGAAGGAGATGAAGGAGCCCATGAAGCTGGTGGCGACGTTCATCAGGAGGTAGCCGAAGATCAGGCTGATGATCGCGTTCACGCTGACCGCCCAGGCGCGCGGGACCTTGATGCCGAGCGTCATGGCGGTGAAGCCCGCGGAGTACATCGACATCGAGTTGATCAGCAGCATGCCGATCAGGGCCATGATCAGGTACGGCACGGCGATCCAGGTCGGCAGCAGGTCGCCGAGGAAGGCGACCGGGTCGTTCGCCGAGGACAGGCTCGGCGTGGAGACGGCCATGACGGCGCCCATCAGGACCATGGGGACCACGACGATGGCGGCGCCGCCGACGGCGTGGCCGACCAGCGGCTTGTTCGGGGCGTTGCGCGGCAGGTAGCGGGTGAAGTCCGGCCCCGTGGGCACCCAGCTGATGCCGCCCGCGGCGATGGTGCCGATGCCCGCGATCATCATCGCGGTGGAGCCGGCGGGCTTGTCGAAGACGTTCGACCAGTCGGTGTCCGTCAGGAGATAGATCAGGACCAGGACGCTGAACGCGCCGAAGAGGTACGTCGACCACTGGCTGCAGACGTGCAGCACCTTGCGGCCGAGGCCCGAGATGAGGAAGGTCGCGGCGACGAAGAGGAGCAGCGTCACGACCTTCAGGGCGGTGTTCGCCTTCACCCCGAAGCAGATGTCGAGCACGGTGAGGATCGCGTACGCACCCGTGACCGCGTTGATCGTCTCCCAGCCCCAGCGGGCGACCCAGATCAGCGAGCCGGGGAAGAGGTTGCCGCGCTGGCCGAAGACCGCGCGCGAGAGCGTCATGCCCGGGGAGCCGCCGCGCTTGCCCGCGATGGAGACGAGGCCCACCAGGCCGTAGCTCAGTACGGGGGAGACGAGGGCGACGACCAGGACCTGCCAGAAGTTCAGCTTGTTCGAGACGATCAGGCCGGCGCCCATCGTCAGGAGCAGAACGCTGATGTTGGCGGCGACCCAGGTGGGGAACAGCTCGCGGGTCCTGCCGTGCCGCTCGGAGTCCGGGACGGGCTCAAGGCCTCGGGTCTCCAGGGCGCCTTCGTGTTCGGCCGTTTCGGCGGTGGTGCTCATGAGGGGTGGTTCCGTGCCTCTCGCTCGGCTTGCGTCGACGTCGTCGCCGGCCGGTGGGGGTGAGCTGGGTGAATCAGCAGATGGGACTCTACGCGCGTTGACGCAGCCTCTTCCATCGTACTTTAGTCCGAGTGATGGCGGCTAGTGGCGTATGTCCTTTGGAGGAAAACACAAGGAGCCTGCCCGAAGGGCCCATGACTGATACTGGGTGAGTTATGGAAATCGTCATCCTTGCTGTAGTCATCGCCGTGGTCGTGGTCGGTGCGATCGGCGGGCTCGTCGTCGGCAGCCGCAAGAAGAAGCAGCTGCCCGAGGCGAAGGCCCCCTCCGCGACGCCCACCATCACCGCCCCTCCGGCCGAACCGCACGTCGGCGACGAGGCCGAGACGCCGCGCGACGAAGCGCGCCGCACGATCGAGGAGGTGGACCTGCCGGTCGCCGAACCCTCGGCGTCCGCACCCGTCACGACCGAGGAGCCCGCGGCCCCGCCGGCTCCCGAGATCGAGACCCCCGAGCCCACCGCGGGCCGCCTCGTGCGCCTGCGCACGCGCCTCTCGCGCTCCCAGAACGCACTCGGCAAGGGCCTGCTCACGCTTCTCTCGCGCGAGCACCTGGACGAGGACACCTGGGAGGAGATCGAGGACACCCTCCTGACCGCCGACGTCGGCGTCGCCCCCACCCAGGAGCTCGTCGAGCGGCTGCGCGAGCGCGTCCGTGTGCTCGGCACGCGCACCCCCGAGGACCTGCGCGCCCTGCTCCGTGAGGAACTCCTCACGCTGGTCGGCACGGACTTCGACCGCACCGTGAAGACCGATTCGGGCCTGGAGACCCCGGCCATCGTGATGGTCGTCGGCGTCAACGGCACCGGCAAGACCACCACCACCGGCAAGCTCGCCCGCGTCCTGGTCGCCGACGGCCGCTCGGTCGTCCTCGGCGCCGCCGACACCTTCCGCGCCGCCGCCGCCGACCAGCTCCAGACCTGGGGCGAGCGCGTCGGCGCCCGCACGGTCCGCGGACCCGAGGGCGGCGACCCGGCGTCGATCGCCTTCGACGCCGTCAAGGAGGGCATCGCCGAGGGCGCCGACGTCGTCCTCATCGACACCGCGGGCCGGCTGCACACCAAGACCGGCCTCATGGACGAGCTGGGCAAGGTCAAGCGCGTCGTCGAGAAGCACGCGCCCCTGGACGAGGTGCTGCTCGTCCTCGACGCCACCACCGGTCAGAACGGCCTGGTGCAGGCCCGCGTCTTCGCCGAGGTGGTCGACATCACCGGCATCGTCCTCACCAAGCTCGACGGCACCGCCAAGGGCGGCATCGTGGTCGCGGTCCAGCGCGAGCTGGGCGTGCCGGTGAAGCTCATCGGCCTCGGTGAGGGCGCGGACGACCTGGCGCCGTTCGAGCCCGAGGCGTTCGTCGACGCGCTGATCGGGGACTGAGCCGGGGCGTCGTGGTGTGCTTACGCACGGCCGCCCGCTCGTGTGCGCCTCGCCCGTGCGTGGCCTGCTCCGTCAGCGGAGATCAGCGGAGATCAGCGGGGATCGGCGGAGATCAGCGGAGAAGCGAAGAAGTGCCCCACTCCCGGGTGCAGCCGGGAGCGGGGCACTTCGTCATGTGGTCCCCGCGCGGGGCGCGCGTCACGCGGGTGACCGATGGGCGACGTACGCCAGCGTGCCGAGGAGGAGCCGGGCGTGCGGCGGGCCCGTGACGGACTCGGGGTCGGGGGAGCGCAGCCAGCGGACCGGGCCGAGGCCCGCGCGGTCGGACGGCGGGGCGGTGATGTGCGCGCCGGGGCCCAGGCCGTGCAGGTCGAGGCCGGTGTCGTCCCAGCCCATGCGGTAGAGCAGCTGCGGCAGTTCGGCGGCGGCGCCGGGGGCCACGAAGAAGTGCGTGCGGCCGTCCGGGGTGGCCGTCACCGGGCCGAGCGGCAGACCCATCCGCTCCAGGCGCACCAGGGCGCGGCGCCCCGCGGCCTCGGCCACCTCGATCACGTCGAACGCGCGGCCCACGGGCAGCATCACCGACGCGCCCGGGACCTGCGACCAGGCCTCGGTCACCTCGTCGAGGGTGGCGCCGGCGGCGATCTCCGGGGCGAAGTCCAGCGGGTGGGCGCCGGGGGCGGCGCAGTCGGCACGACCGCAGGAGCACCGGCCGTCCTGGGCGCGTGCGCCGGGCACCACGGCCCAGCCCCACAGGCCCGTGTACTCGGCGACGGCCGTGCACTCCTCGGCGGCCGAGCGGCAGCGCCGACGGGACCCGGAGCGCGGCTCCTTCGCCTCTTTGGCGGCGCGCGCCTCCTTGGCCGCGCGCGGCACCCGCGCCTCCGCGCCCGCCTCTGTCGCGCCCGTCGCGCCGTTCGCACCCGTCTCGTCGGGCGCGCCTGTCCGCTTGGTCCCCCGGACGTCCTTCGTTCCCCGGACACCGGACCGGGGCTCTTTGGTCCCCCGGATGCCGCCGATCGTGAAGCCCATGCCCCCTCCAACGGGTCGCGTGTGCGGTGGTTACGTGTGCGCGGTCGCCGCGTGACGGATCCCGACCGTGACCCGCCGCGTCTGGACGCGTTGTGCACGTCTCAAGCCGACTCTCGCCGACTTTCGCCGCGTTCCGCCGTCAGGTGGTGCCCGCGCTCGGAGGCATTACCGGTGGTGCACTCCGTGGCCCGCGCCCCTGCGTGCTCCGCTCCGCCCACTTTTGGTTGGTCGCGGTTGTCTGGTGTCAAGTGAATCGTGTGCGGCGGGCAGGTAGTTCATTCGAAGGGGTGGCGAATGGTGGCGTTTCCGCGTTCGCCCTCGCCGGAGCGGTGATCGTAGGATTACTTTCGGTACATGACTCGGGGACTTGCGCACTCGTGGGTATGCCGGAGGCAAGTCGGTTTCCCGTTCGAAGGGTGACATTCTCCGGACGGACCGCCGCAACACGCGGCATTCTGTTAGGGCTTGACGTGGACCTCGGACAAGTGGCTTGAGGGATGGGGGCGTTCCAGTGGGCGGCAATGGCGGTAGCGGTGCGAACGCTGAGAAGCGCCCCAACGAGATGCTCGGCTCCTGGTTCGTGCGCAGCGGCTGGTCGAAGGGCGAGCTGGCCCGCCAAGTGAACCGCAGAGCACGCCAGTTGGGCGCGCACCACATCTCCACGGACACCTCGCGCGTGCGCCGCTGGCTCGACGGCGAGAACCCCCGCGAGCCCATCCCGCGCATCCTCTCCGAGCTGTTCTCCGAGCGCTTCGGCTGCGTCGTCGCCGTCGAGGACCTCGGCCTGCGCGCCGCCCACAAGGCCCCGTCCGTGTCCGGCATCGACCTGCCCTGGACCGGCCCCCAGACCGTCGCCCTGATCAGCGAGTTCAGCCGCAGCGACCTGATGCTGGCGCGGCGCGGCTTCCTCGGCACCTCGCTCGCCCTGTCCGCGGGCCCCGCCCTCATCGAGCCCATGCAGCGCTGGCTCGTGCCCGGCCCCTCCGCCCCGGTCGTCGCCCCCGAGCCGCAGCAGCTCACCCCGCGCCGCCCCGGCCGCCTCTCCCGCCCCGAGCTGGACCTCCTGGAGTCCACCACGGTGATGTTCCGCCAGTGGGACGCCCAGTGCGGCGGCGGCCTGCGCCGAAAAGCCGTCGTCGGTCAGCTGCACGAGGTGACCGACCTGCTCCAGGAGCCCCAGCCCGAGGACACCGCCAAGCGCCTGTTCAAGGTCGCCGGCGAACTGGCCGAACTGGCGGGCTGGATGAGCTACGACGTAGGGCTCCAGCCCACCGCCCAGAAGTACTTCGTGCTCGCCCTGCACGCCGCCAAGGAAGCCGGCGAGAAGTCCCTCGGGTCGTACATCCTCTCCAGCATGAGCCGTCAGATGATCCACCTCGGCCGGCCCGACGACGCCCTCGAACTGATCCACCTCGCGCAGTACGGCAGCCGCGACTGCGCGAGCCCGCGCACCCAGTCGATGCTGTATGCGATGGAGGCCCGCGCCTACGCCGGAATGGGTCAGCCCGGCCGCTGCAAACGGGCGGTCCGGATGGCCGAGGACACCTTCGCCGACGCGGACGACTGGGACGAGCCCGAGCCCGACTGGATCCGCTTCTTCTCCGAGGCCGAGCTGAACGGCGAGAACGCCCACTCCTTCCGCGACCTGGCCTACGTGGCCGGCCGCAGCCCCACGTACGCCTCCCTGGCCGAGCCCGTCATGGCGCGCGCCGTCGAGCTCTTCGGCAGCGACCCCGAGCACCAGCGGTCGTACGCACTGAACCTGATCGGCATGGCCACCGTGCACCTGCTCCAGAAGGAGCCCGAGCAGAGCACGGTGCTCGCGGGCGAGGCCCTGGCCATCGCCAAGAAGGTGCGCTCCGAGCGGGTCAACACCCGACTGCGCAAGACCGTCGACAACGCCCTGCGCGACTTCGGGGACGTGGCGGACGTGGTCCGGCTCACCGACCAGCTCGCCGTCGACATGCCGGAATCCGCGGAGGCGGTCTGACACGCCCGCGCACCGGGCCGCCTGACCGGCGCGCCCCGCACACTCCGGCCGCGGCCGGCCCATCCCGACAGCCCGACTAGGCTCCCCCATGCCAGGTCATTCGGATGGCCGCCGCGGCCGGGCTGCTTTTGCGCCTAAGCCGGCGCCGCTCTCGCGGAGGGGGCTGGGCGCCGTTGGGGTTGCTCAATTCATGGCTGGGGATTCGGGAGGGTATGTCCTCGGGACCGCCGACCACGCGCGGTTCATCCACGCGTAACACGCACGACCTCTTCGTCACTGCGGCGAAACATCGAGCGGCACTGACCGAAACCGCGCTGCGCCAACCTCATGCGGCATAACCGGCCCACCGTCCTCGCACCGCAGAGGGTGAAGCCCGCACGGGCCGTATCCGACGACGAGGAGACGCCGATGCCCCCAGGCATCACGCTTGCCGCAGACGCCCCGCAGCTGTCTGCCGCCAACACCGGGTTCATGTTGATCTGCTCCGCCCTGGTGATGCTCATGACGCCGGGGCTCGCCTTCTTCTACGGAGGCATGGTCCGCGTCAAGAGCACCCTGAACATGCTGATGATGAGCTTCATCAGCCTCGGGATCGTCACCGTCCTGTGGGTGCTCTACGGCTTCTCCGTCGCCTTCGGCACCGACCACGGCAGCCTCGTCGGCTGGAACGGCGACTACGTGGGCCTCGGCGGGATCGGCCTCAACGAACTGTGGGACGGGTACACCATCCCGGTCTACGTCTTCGCCGTGTTCCAGTTGATGTTCGCCGTCATCACGCCCGCCCTGATCAGCGGCGCGCTCGCGGACCGCGTGAAGTTCACCGCGTGGGCGCTGTTCGTGGCCCTGTGGGCGACGATCGTGTACTTCCCGGTCGCGCACTGGGTGTGGGGCACCGGCGGCTGGGCCTTCGAGCTGGGCGTCATCGACTTCGCCGGCGGCACGGCCGTGCACATCAACGCCGGAGCCGCCGCCCTCGGCGTGATCCTCGTCATCGGCAAGCGCGTCGGCTTCAAGAAGGACCCGATGCGCCCGCACAGCCTGCCCCTGGTGATGCTCGGCGCCGGACTCCTCTGGTTCGGGTGGTTCGGGTTCAACGCCGGGTCCTGGCTCGGCAACGACGACGGCGTCGGCGCGCTGATGTTCATCAACACACAGATCGCCACGGCCGCCGCCATGCTCGCCTGGCTCGCCTACGAGAAGATCCGCCACGGCGCGTTCACCACCCTCGGCGCCGCCTCCGGCGCGGTCGCGGGACTCGTCGCCATCACCCCCTCCGGCGGCTCCTGCTCGCCGCTCGGCGCCATCGCCATCGGCGCGATCGCCGGTCTGCTGTGCGCCCTCGCGGTCGGCCTGAAGTTCAAGTTCGGCTACGACGACTCCCTCGACGTCGTCGGCGTCCACCTGGTCGGCGGCATCGCGGGATCGCTCCTCGTCGGCCTCTTCGCCACCGGCGGCGGCCAGTCCACGGCCAAGGGCCTCTTCTACGGTGGTGGCCTCGAACAGCTCGGCAAGCAGGCCGCCGGTGTCGGCGCCGTCCTCGGCTACTCCCTCGTCGCCTCCGCCGTCCTCGCCTTCCTCATCGACAAGACGATCGGCATGCGGGTCGACGAGGACGAGGAGGTCGGCGGCATCGACCAGGTCCAGCACGCCGAGACCGCGTACGACTTCAGCGGCGCGGGCGGCGGCTCCGCGCCCCGCACGACCGCCGTGCCGGGCCCGGTCCAGGGGGCCGCGCAGTCCGCGGCCCAGAAGAACAAGAAGGTGGACGCATGAAGCTCATCACCGCGGTCGTCAAGCCGCACCGCCTCGACGAGATCAAGGAGGCCCTGCAGGCCTTCGGGGTCCAGGGCCTGACCGTCACCGAGGCCAGCGGCTACGGACGGCAGCGCGGCCACACCGAGGTCTACCGCGGCGCCGAGTACACCGTCGACCTCGTACCGAAGATCCGCATCGAGGTCCTCGTCGAGGACGAGGACGCCGAACAGCTCGTCGAAGTCGTCGTCAAGGCGGCCCGCACCGGCAAGATCGGCGACGGCAAGGTGTGGAGCGTCCCCGTCGACACGGCGGTCCGGGTGCGGACCGGCGAGCGCGGGCCCGACGCGCTGTGACGCGCGCGCCGCGGGCGGCGTGCGCGCGGTAGTCCCACAGAGAACAGGAGCCGCTGGGTGACGAGCGTGGAAGTACCGAAGGAATCAGCAGACTCGCAAGACTCCGGACCCAGCGGCTACGCGGCGGCCCGGCTGCGCCTCCTCCAAGAGGAGGCGCGGTCCGGGCCGCCGCGCCGTTCCGCCCTCGCCGAGCTGACGGACGGCTGGCTGAACGGGCTCTTCGCCGCGGGCACCGCCGACGCCGGACCCGGCGCGCTCCGAGGCGTCGCCCTGGTCGCCGTCGGCGGCTACGGCCGCGGCGAACTGTCGCCCCGCAGCGACCTCGACCTGCTGCTCCTCCACGACGGCGGCGCCGACCCGGGCGCCGTCGCCGCCCTCGCCGACCGCATCTGGTACCCCGTCTGGGACCTCGGCCTCGCCCTCGACCACTCCGTGCGCACCCCGGCCGAGGCCCGCAAGACCGCCGCCGACGACCTGAAGGTCCACCTCGGCCTGCTCGACGCCCGCCACATCGCCGGTGACCTGGGGCTCACCACCGGGACGCGCAGCGCCGTCCTCGCCGACTGGCGCAACCAGGCGCCCCAACGACTGCCCGAGCTGCGCGAGCTGTGCGCGGAGCGGGCCGCGCGCCACGGCGAGCTGAGCCACCTCCTCGAACCCGACCTGAAGGAGGCCCGCGGCGGACTCCGCGACGCCACCGCGCTGCGGGCCGTCGCCGCCTCCTGGCTCGCCGACGCGCCCCGCGAGGGCCTCGCCGAGGCCCGCCGCACCCTCCTCGACGTACGCGACGCCCTGCACCTGACGACCGGCCGCGCCACCGACCGGCTCGCCCTCCAGGAACAGGACCAGGTCGCCGCCGAACTCGGCCTGCTCGACGCCGACACCCTGCTGCGGCAGGTGTACGAGGCAGCGCGCACCGTCGCCTACGCCGGCGACGTGACCTGGCGCGAGGTCGGCCGCGTGCTGCGGTCCCGGAAGACCAGGCCACGGCTGCGCGGGCTGCTCGGCGGCCAGAAGGCGGCCGTCGCCGAGCGGTCGCCGCTGGCCGAGGGCGTCGTGGAGCAGGACGGCGAGGTCGTGCTCGCGCGCGCCGCCCGGCCCGAGCGGGACCCCGTCCTTCCGCTGCGCGCCGCCGCGGCCGCCGCGCAGGCGGGGCTGCCCCTGTCCCTGCACGCCGTGCGCCGGATCGCGGCCGCCGCCAAGCCGCTGCCGACCCCGTGGCCCGCCGAGGCCCGCGAGCAGCTGGTGACGCTGCTCGGCGCCGGACGGCCGACCGTCCAGGTCTGGGAGGCCCTGGAGGCCGAGGGCCTGATCACCCGGCTGCTGCCCGACTGGGAGCGGGTCTGGTGCCGCCCCCAGCGCAACGCCGTGCACACCTGGACCGTCGACCGGCACCTCGTCGAGACCGCCGTCCGCGCCGCCGACCTCACCCGCCGCGTCGGACGGCCCGACCTGCTGCTCGTCGCCGCCCTGCTGCACGACATCGGCAAGGGCTGGCCCGGCGACCACTCCGTCGCCGGGGAGATCATCGCCCGCGACGTCGCCGCCCGGATCGGCTTCGACCGCGCCGACGTCGCCGTACTCGCCTGTCTCGTACGCCACCACCTCCTCCTCGTCGAGACCGCGACCCGGCGCGACCTCGACGACCCCGCGACCGTGCGCTCCGTCGCCGAGGCCGTCGGCTCGCCCGGCACCCTGGAGCTGCTGCACGCCCTCACGGAGGCGGACGCGCTCGCCACCGGGCCCGCGGCGTGGTCGTCGTGGCGGGGCTCGCTGGTCGCGGACCTGGTGAAGCGGGTCGCCGCGGTGCTCGCCGGGGACGAGGTCGAGGACCCGTACGCGGCCGGCGATGCCGTGCCGGCCTCGGCGGAGGAGGAACGGCTCGCGGTGGAGGCGGTGCGGACGGGGGCGCCGGTGGTGGCGCTGCGGGCGGAAGCTGGCGGGGGCGCCTTGGGGGACGTGGGTTCCGGGGGTGCTGGGGGTTTCAGGGGCTCTGGGGGCTCTGGGGGCTCTGCGGGTTCTGGGGATTCTGGGGATTCTGGGGGTCCCGCCGGGGAGCAGGCCGAGCCGCTGGGCGTGGAGCTGCTGGTCGCCGTGCCCGAGCAGGGCGGGGTGCTGCCCGCCGTCGCCGGGGTGCTCGCCATGCACCGGCTGACCGTGCGCACGGCGGAGCTGCGGGCGGTCGGGCTGCCCGAGGAGATGCCCGGCTCGGTGCTGATGCTCCAGTGGCGGGTGGCGGCCGAGTACGGCTCGCTGCCCCAGGCCGCGCGGCTGCGGGCCGACCTGGTGCGGGCGCTCGACGGGTCCCTGGACATCGCGGCCAGGCTCGCCGAGCGCGACGCCGCGTATCCGCGTCGCCGGGGCACGGTGGCGCCGCCGCCCCGGGTCACCGTCGCGTCGGCGGGGTCGCGCCGGGCCACGGTGATCGAGGTCCGGGCCCAGGACGCTCCGGGGCTGCTGCACCGGATCGGGCGGGCCCTGGAGGCGGCGGAGGTGCGGGTGCGCTCCGCGCATGTGTCGACGCTGGGGGCGAACGCGGTGGACGCGTTCTATGTGACGGGGGCGGACGGGGCGCCGCTGGCGGGGGAGCGGGCGGCGGGGGTGGCTCGGGGGGTGGAGGAGGCTTTGCGGGGGTGACTCCCGGCTGTACGCGTCGTTGGGGGACCGTGTGGTCCCCGTTGACGCGGGGGTGATCCACCTGCGCAGCACGTCATCAAGATCGTCAACGCGTGATCCCCGCCGCTGCGGGGGTATCGCCCCCGGCTACTCATCGCAGCCGGGGGTGATTGCTGCGATGGGCCAGATACCCTGGAGGGCGACCCAGCCTGCCCCCGACTCCGAGGACCAACGAGCGCCGTGTTCGATACTCTCTCCGACCGTTTGGCGACTACCTTCAAATCCCTCCGGGGCAAGGGCCGCCTCTCCGAGGCGGACATCGACGCCACGGCGCGCGAGATCCGTATCGCGCTCCTTGAAGCGGATGTCGCGCTGCCGGTGGTCCGGTCCTTCATCAAGAGCGTGAAGGAGAGGGCGCTGGGGGCCGAGGTCTCCAAGGCGCTCAATCCGTCGCAACAGTTCATCAAAATCGTCAATGACGAGCTCATCGGCATCCTCGGCGGCGAGACCCGGCGCCTGCGCTTCGCCAAGCAGCCGCCGACGGTCATCATGCTCGCGGGCCTCCAGGGCGCCGGTAAGACCACGCTGGCCGGAAAGCTCGGCCGCTGGCTGAAGGCCCAGGGCCACTCCCCGCTGCTCGTGGCCTGCGACCTCCAGCGCCCGAACGCCGTGAACCAGCTGTCGGTCGTCGCCGAGCGCGCGGGCGTCGGGGTCTACGCCCCGCAGCCGGGCAACGGCGTCGGCGATCCGGTCCAGGTCGCCAAGGACTCGATCGAGTACGCGCGCACGAAGCAGTACGACGTGGTCGTCGTCGACACCGCCGGCCGCCTCGGCATCGACCAGGAGCTGATGCAGCAGGCCGCGGACATCCGCGACGCCGTCAGCCCCGACGAGATCCTGTTCGTCGTCGACGCGATGATCGGTCAGGACGCCGTGAACACGGCGGAGGCCTTCCGGGACGGCGTCGGCTTCGACGGCGTCGTGCTCTCGAAGCTCGACGGCGACGCCCGCGGCGGTGCCGCGCTCTCCATCGCGCACGTCACCGGCCGCCAGATCATGTTCGCCTCCAACGGCGAGAAGCTGGACGACTTCGACGCGTTCCACCCGGACCGGATGGCGTCCCGCATCCTCGGCATGGGCGACATGCTCACGCTCATCGAGAAGGCCGAGCAGACCTTCTCGCAGCAAGAGGCCGAGAAGATGGCCTCCAAGCTGGCGAGCAGCAAGGGCGGCAAGGACTTCACGCTCGACGACTTCCTGGCCCAGATGGAGCAGGTCAGGAAGATGGGCAGCATCAGCAAGCTGCTCGGGATGCTGCCGGGCATGGGGCAGATCAAGGACCAGATCAACAACCTCGACGAGCGCGACGTCGACCGCACCGCGGCCATCATCAAGTCGATGACCCCCGGGGAGCGGCAGGAGCCGACGATCATCAACGGCTCGCGCCGTGCCCGTATCGCCAAGGGTTCCGGTGTCGAGGTCAGCGCCGTGAAGAACCTGGTCGAGCGGTTCTTCGAGGCCCGCAAGATGATGTCCCGCATGGCGCAGGGCGGCGGCATGCCGGGGATGCCCGGGATGCCGGGCATGGGCGGCGGTCCCGGCAAGCAGAAGAAGAAGCAGAAGCAGGCCAAGGGCAAGCAGCGCTCCGGCAACCCGATGAAGCGCAAGCAGCAGGAGGACGAGGCGGCCGCCCGGCGTGCCGCCGCCGAGGAGGCCGCCGCGAGTGGCGCCTTCGGGCTCCCGGCCGGGGGCCAGGGCGGCAAGGACTTCGAGCTGCCGGACGAGTTCAAGAAGTTCATGGGCTGAGCGCGGCCCTTTTCGGTACGTCGTCCAGGGGCGCCCCATCGTGTGGTGGGGCGCCCCTGGCGTGTCCGGGGGCGGGTGTCGGGCGGTGCCGGGGCGGGTGTCGGGCGGTGCAGGGGCGGGCGTCCGCGCGGGTCCCCTGGCGGGCGCGGAGCGGGTGCCGGTGGGGATTTTGTGTCGTAGCGTCCGCATATGAGCAACCCCGTGCCGCCGCGTCAGAAGCCCGAGCAGCCGTGGCGCTCCGAGGGTGCTCCGGAGCCCGCGCCCACGCCGCCGCCGAAGCGGAAGCTGCCGGGCGGCTGGGGCGGCCTCATCCTCACGGCCCTGGTCGTCTACCTCATCGCCAACCTCGTGCTGTCCTTCTTCGGCGACGGCGACGAGCCGACGATCTCGTACACGGAGTTCAGCAAGCAGGTCGACTCCGGGAACGTCTCGAAGATCTACTCCAAGGGCGACGCGATCCAGGGGCAGCTGAAGAAGGAGCAGAAGGATCCGGACGGAGGTGACAAGTACACCAAGTTCACGACGCAGCGGCCCGAGTTCGCGGACGACGAGCTGTGGGGCGACCTGACGAAGAACAAGGTCACGGTCACCGCGGAGCCGGTGGTGCAGGAGCGCAGCTTCCTGTCCAACCTGCTGATCTCGCTCGCCCCGATGCTGCTGCTCGTGGTGCTGTGGATCTTCATCGCGCGGCGGATGGCGTCCGGGATGGGCGGCGCGGGCGGGATGCTCGGGCGCAAGCAGCCGCCGAAGCCCGTCGAGCTGGAGCCCGGCAAGAAGCGGACCACGTTCGAGGACGTCGCGGGCATCGACGAGGTCGAGGGCGAGCTGAACGACGTCGTCGACTTCCTGAAGAATCCCGACGCCTACCGGAAGATGGGCGCGCGGATGCCCGGCGGTGTGCTGCTCGCCGGGCCGCCCGGGACCGGCAAGACCCTGCTGGCGCGGGCCGTCGCCGGTGAAGCCGGGGTGCCGTTCTTCTCGGCCTCGGCCTCGGAGTTCATCGAGATGATCGTGGGCGTGGGGGCCTCGCGCGTACGCGAGCTCTTCGCCGAGGCCCGCAAGGTCGCCCCCGCCATCATCTTCATCGACGAGATCGACACCATCGGGCGGGCCCGAGGCGGCGGCAGCGGCATGGGCGGGCACGACGAGCGCGAGCAGACGCTCAACCAGATCCTCACCGAGATGGATGGTTTCTCCGGCTCCGAGGGCGTCATCGTCATCGCCGCCACCAACCGCGCCGACATCCTCGACCCGGCCCTGACCCGCCCCGGCCGCTTCGACCGCGTCGTCAACGTGTCCCCGCCCGACCGCGGCGGCCGCGAGGCCATCCTCGGCATCCACACCCGGGCGATCCCCCTGGCCGATGACGTGGACCTGGCCCAGATCGCCCGCACGACCCCCGGCATGACGGGCGCGGACCTGGCCAACCTCGCGAACGAGGCGGCCCTGCTCGCCGTGAAGCGGGGGCAGGAGCTGGTCACGCAGTCCGACCTCTCCGAAGCCCTGGAGAAGGTGCAACTGGGCGCCGAGCGGCCTCTGGTGATGCCCGACGAGGAGCGCCGCCGCACCGCGTACCACGAGAGCGGACACGCCCTGCTCGGGATGCTCCAGCCCGGCGCCGACCCCGTCCGCAAGATCACCATCGTGCCGCGCGGACGCGCCCTCGGCGTCACCCTGTCCACGCCGGACGCCGACAAGTACGCGTACACGGAGGAGTATCTGCGCGGCCGCATCATCGGCGCTCTCGGTGGCATGGCGGCCGAACACGTCGTCTACGGAGTCATCACGACCGGCGCCGAGAACGACCTGGAGCAGGTCACCAACATCGCCCGCGGCATGGTCGCCCGCTGGGGCATGAGCGAGCGCGTGGGCCGTCTCTCGGCCCTCCCGAACGACGCCCAGCAGGCCTACGGCCTTGCCGCCGCCCCGGAGACCCTCGACACCATCGACGGCGAGATGCGCCGCATCGTCGACGAGTGCTACGAGAGCGCCTGCCGCCAACTCCGCGACCACCGCGACCAACTGGACGCCCTGGCCGCGTCCCTCCTGGAGAACGAGACCCTGGAGGAGGCCGACGCCTACAGGGTGGCCGGTATCACGCGGCTGACCAAGGAAACCTGAGGCGCACGCGAAATCGGTCTGGCTAACGTGCCGCCATGGACAGCAGCGACGTCAGGGAAGCCGGCGCCGAACTGCTGCGGGTGCTCGGCCCGCACACCGACCGCGACTGGGAGTCCGTCCCCGCGGGCTCCCTGGAGTGGAGCTGCCGGACCACGGCGGTCCACATCGCGCACGACCTGCTGGCCTACGCGGGGCAGCTGACCGCCCGCCCTGACGCCGCGTACCTGCCGTTCGACCTGACCGTCCGCCCGTCCGCCGCCACTGCCGACGTCCTGCGCGTCGTCACCGCCGCGGCGGGGCTCCTCGCCACCGCGCTCGACGCCTCCCCGGCCGGTGCCCGCGCCTGGCACTGGGGGCCGTGCGACGCCACGGGCTTCGCGGCGATGGGGACCGCCGAGATCCTGCTGCACACGCACGACATCACCCAGGGACTCGCGGTGGAGTGGCCGCCGCCGGGGCCGTTGTGCGAGCGCGTCCTTGCCCGGCTCTTCCCCGACGCCCCGGACGGCGACCCCGCCGCCGTCCTGCTCTGGTGCACGGGGCGCGGCGACCTGGACGGGCGTGAGCGCCGGACGTCCTGGGTATGGCAGGCGGCGCTCACGGAATGAGACGCGTCGGTGCCGTGTGGTGGGCGGGGTCTACGGAGAGGGCGATTTTCGGCGCCCCGCCTCCTGTAGTGCGTGCTCGGCCGTGCGTACGAAACAGTGGCCGTCAAGGCGTGCGTGCGATCAGGTAGCGGAATACGTTCGGCATCCACACCGTGCCGTCGCGGCGCTGATGCGGATGCAGTGCCTCGGTCAGCTCCTTGTCGACCTGCACCTCGTCCGTCGCGCCGACCGCCGCGTCGAACAGCCCCGTGGACAGCAGGCCGCGGACGGCGCTGTCCATGTCCGCGTAGCCGAAGGGGCAGGCCACCCGGCCCGAGCCGTCCGGCTTGAGGCCCGCGCGGTGTGCCACCTCCTCCAGGTCGTCCCGGCAGGCCGGGCGCCAGCTGTGCGCGCTGCGCAGCGGGTCGGCGAGCTTCGTGGCCACCCGGAGCACGGAGGACGTGGTGCAGCGCTCCGGAGGACCCCAGCCCGCGAGGACCACGGGGGTGCCCCGCCCGGCGAGCGGGGAGGCGGACTCCAGGAGCGCCGACAGGCCCTCGGAGTCGCCGGCCACGCACCCGATCGGCTGGAACGCGGTCACCAGGGTGTACGGCGGGACGTCCGGGGCCGCGACGTCCTCGGGGGAGCCCTCCACCAGGCGGGTTCCGGCCCGTGGGGGTGCGCCCGCGGACGTGTCCGGCGCGAGGCGTTCGCGCGCGAGCGCCAGGCGCTCGCGCGCCGACGGCTCCACGCCGGTCACCGCCGCGCCCCGGGCGGCCGCCATCAGCAGGGCGAGCCCGGACCCGCAGCCCAGGCCGAGAAGGCGCGTGCCGCGGCCCACTTCCAGTCGTTCGTACACCGCTTCATAGAGCGGGACCAGCATCCTCTCCTGGATCTCCGCCCAGTCACGCGCGCGTGCGCACCGGTCCGCACGTGGGGTCGCACCCGCGCGCGGGCGGTGGGAGTGCACGAGCGTAGGTGTCATCGAAAGCGCCCCAATCCGCCGAGAGTTGTCGTGCCGACGAGAGTTGTCGTGCCGATTTCTACGGTTCGTCCGCCCCCACGACGTGCGTTCACGCTCCCCCCGTATGCCAGGGAACTCCGCATCCGTCGCGGCGTCCAGGGGTTGTGGGGCAATGCTTGTGTGCCACCGTCGTGCGCCCCCCGGGACCGTAAATCTCCGGCCCTTCAGACGGCTCGGACGTACCATGCGCGCCATGGCAAAGGCACCCGTACTCACGCCCCGCGCGGACGACTTCCCCCGCTGGTACCAGGAGCTGATCACCAAGGCCGAGCTGGCCGACAACGGGCCGGTGCGCGGCACCATGGTGATCCGACCGTACGGCTACGGGCTGTGGGAGCGGATGCAGCACGACATGGACGCGCGCATCAAGGAGACGGGTACCCAGAACGCGTACTTCCCTCTCCTGATCCCGCAGTCGTACCTCACGCGCGAGGCGGAGCACGTCGAGGGCTTCGCCCCGGAGCTCGCCGTGGTCACGCACGGCGGCGGCAAGGAGTTGGAGGAGCCGGTCGTCATCCGGCCCACTTCGGAGACCATCGTCAACGAGTACTTCTCCAAGTGGGTGCAGAGCTACCGGGATCTGCCGCTGCTCATCAACCAGTGGGCCAACGTGGTCCGCTGGGAACTGCGGCCGCGCCTGTTCCTGCGCACGTCGGAGTTCCTGTGGCAGGAGGGCCACACGGCCCACGCGACGTACGAGGAGGCGCGCGACTTCGCCGCCCGTGTCCACAGGGACGTCTACGGAGCCTTCCTGCGGGACCTCCTCGCCATGGACTTCGTGCCCGGCCGCAAGACGGCCGCCGAGCGCTTCGCGGGCGCCGTCAACACGCTCACGCTCGAAGGCATGATGGGCGACGGCAAGGCCCTCCAGCTCGGCACCAGCCATGAACTCGGCCAGAACTTCGCCAAGGCCTTCGGCACCCGGTACCTGTCGCGGGACGGCGAGCAGGAACTGGTCTGGCAGACCTCCTGGGGCTCCACGACCCGCATGATCGGCGCCCTGGCGATGATGCACGGCGACGACGACGGCCTGCGCCTGCCGCCGCGCCTCGCCCCCGTCCAGGCCGTCGTCCTCGCCGTGAAGGACGACGCCGCCGTGCTCGCGAAGGTGCGCGAGATCGGCGAGCGGCTCACCGCGGCGGGCGTGCGCGTCCAGGTCGACGACCGCACGGAGACCCCCTTCGGGCGGCGCGCCGTGGACTGGGAGCTCAAGGGCGTGCCGGTGCGCGTCGAGATCGGGCCGCGCGACCTGGAGAACGGCACCGCGATGCTCGTACGCCGGATCGCGGGCGGCAAGCAGCCCGTGGCCCTCGGCGCCCTCGCGACGCTCCTGCCCACCGTCCTCGAAGAGGACCAGGAGCTGCTGCTCACCCAGGCCTGCGCCCGCCGTGAGTCCCGTACGAGCGAGGTGGCCGACGTCGGCGAGGCCGTCGAGGCCGCTACGGCGGGCGGCTGGGCGCGCCTGCCGTGGGCGGCGCTCGGCCCCGAGGGCGAGGCGCGGCTCGCCGAGCACGGCGTGACCGTACGGTGTCTGGTCGCTCAGGACGGGGCGGTGCCGGACGCCGATGACGCACCCGGTAACGTCGCCGTCGTGGCACGCGCGTACTGAGATCCGGGATTCCGGCTCGGGTGCCTTCACGAGGCGTCGGCCGGTCCTCTTCGCAACAGGGGCCCCGGCGCACGGAGTTGACCTACGCGCCGGGGCGTACGCGCCACTACGTACCGGCTTGATGCGAGCTGCGAGGCTTCTCCGCAGATCAGCGCACCCGCCCTCGTCCGGACGCATCAACGGCAACTGACGGGTAAGTGCAAATTATTTGAGATGCCCCGGAATGGAACCCGGAGGCATCCCGGCTCGTTGTCACGACGTGAGCACGACACCACCTGTTCTCGCCGCAGAGCTGGCACAGGCGTGGGCCGACATTCAGCGGCACCACTCCGAGCTGCCGGACCTAGCCGCGCCCGAATCCCTGATCGGAGAGTCCTCGTCCGCCTGTGGCGCCGAGCTCTCCTTCGAACGACTGCTCCACGAGGCAGTCCACGGCATCGCCGCGGCCCGCGGCGTACGCGACACCTCACGCGCGGGCCGCTACCACAACCGCAGATTCCTCTCGATCGCCGAGGAGCTGGGCCTGGACCACCCGGAGGAGCCGCATCCGAGCAGCGGCTTCTCCCTGGTCACGCTCAACCCCGAGGCCAAGAAGCGCTATCGCCCGACCATCGAGCGGCTGCAGCGCGCCCTGCGGGCGCACACGGTCGCCACCACGGCCGACACCTCACGCACCTTCCGCGGCCCGGCCGCCCGGCACGGGTCCTCCGGAGGCGGCGTGCGCGTGAAGGCCGTCTGCGACTGCGGGCGCAACGTCCGCGTCGTGCCGTCCGTCCTCGCCCAGGCGCCCATCATGTGCGGCGGCTGCGGCAAGCCCTTCCGGATCCCGGAGGTGGTGGGCGTAGGCGCGGGAGCGGGGTGAGCCGGGCCCACCCGCGATGAGCTGGTGCGGGGCGGCCGGCCGGATGCGGCCGCCCCCCTGGAAAGGAGCTGTGGCCCGAAGGGGCTCCGTTGAGGGTGGCGGTGGGAGACGGGCGGGCGTGTGGCACAATGGCTAGCTGTACTCGACAGTCGCACAGGACCCCTCTCTCCTCCGGCTGACGCGTCCATCGGGCACCTCGAGTACCGCAACCCCACGCGGCATCCCGTTGTGCCCAACCACGTCAAGACCAGGAGACACCACTCCCGTGGCAGTCAAGATCAAGCTGAAGCGTCTGGGCAAGATCCGTTCGCCTCACTACCGCATCGTCGTCGCCGACTCCCGTACCCGCCGTGACGGCCGGGCCATCGAGGAGATCGGCCTGTACCACCCGGTGCAGAACCCCTCGCGCATCGAGGTCAACTCGGAGCGTGCGCAGTACTGGCTGTCCGTCGGCGCCCAGCCGACCGAGCCGGTCCTCGCGATCCTGAAGCTCACCGGCGACTGGCAGAAGCACAAGGGCCTGCCGGCCCCCGCTCCGCTGCTGCAGCCGGAGCCCAAGGCCGACCACCGCGCCCTCTTCGAGGCCGTGGCCAAGGACGCCGACGGCGAGCCCAAGGGTGACGCCATCACCCAGAAGAAGAAGGCCGAGAAGAAGGACGAGGCCCCGGCCGAGTCCGCGGCCGAGTCCACCGAGGCCTGAGCATGCTCGAGGAGGCTCTCGAGCACCTCGTGAAGGGCATCGTCGACAACCCCGACGACGTGCAGGTCGCCTCGCGCAACCTGCGCCGCGGACGCGTCCTGGAAGTCCGGGTCCACCCGGACGACCTGGGCAAGGTGATCGGCCGCAACGGCCGCACCGCACGCGCTCTGCGGACCGTCGTGGGCGCCATCGGCGGCCGCGGTGTCCGCGTCGACCTCGTCGACGTGGACCAGGTTCACTGAACCACACGTAGCACCGGCTCGGGCCGGGGAGGGCTCCAGGGCCGTCCCCGGCCCGCAGTCGTATTTCAGCAAGGGAGAGACAGCACAGTGCAGCTCGTAGTCGCGCGGATCGGCCGCGCCCACGGCATCAAGGGCGAGGTCACCGTCGAGGTGCGCACCGACGAGCCGGAGCTGCGGCTCGGCCCCGGCGCCGTGCTCGCCACCGACCCCGCGGGAGTGGGGCCGCTGACCATCGAGACCGGCCGGGTGCACAGCGGCAGGCTGCTCCTTCGCTTCGCGGGCGTACGCGACCGCTCGGGCGCCGAGGCCCTGCGCAACACCCTGCTGATCGCCGAGGTCGACCCGGAGGAGCTCCCGGAGGACCCCGAGGAGTTCTACGACCACCAGCTGATGGACCTCGACGTGGTCACCAAGGACGGCGTCGAGATCGGCCGGATCACGGAGATCTCCCACCTGCCCTCGCAGGACCTCTTCATCGTGGAGCGGCCCGACGGCAGCGAGGTGATGATCCCGTTCGTCGAGCAGATCGTCACCGAGATCGACCTGGAGGAGCAGCGGGCCGTCATCGACCCGCCGCCCGGTCTCGTCGACGACCGCGCGGAGGTCGCGTCCGCGCGTGACGCCGAGGCGGCCACGGAGGACCAGGCGGCTCCGGAGGATCAGGCGTAATGCGGCTCGACGTCGTCACGATCTTTCCCGAGTACCTGGAACCCCTGAACGTCTCCCTCGTCGGCAAGGCCCGCGCGCGCGGACAGCTCGACGTCAACGTGCACGACCTCAGGGAGTGGACGTACGACCGCCACAACACGGTCGACGACACCCCCTACGGCGGCGGCCCGGGCATGGTCATGAAGACCGACCCCTGGGGCGCGGCCCTCGACGACGTGCTCGCCGAGGGGTACGAGGCGGGGGCCCACGGGCCCGTCCTCGTCGTCCCCACGCCCAGCGGGCGCCCCTTCACCCAGGAACTCGCCGTCGAGCTCTCCGAGCGGCCCTGGCTGGTCTTCACGCCCGCGCGCTACGAGGGCATCGACCGCCGCGTCATCGACGAGTACGCGACCCGGATGCCCGTCTACGAGGTCTCCATCGGCGACTACGTCCTCGCGGGCGGAGAGGCCGCCGTCCTGGTCGTCACGGAGGCCGTGGCCCGGCTCCTGCCCGGTGTCCTCGGCAACGCCGAGTCCCACCGCGACGACTCCTTCGCGCCCGGAGCCATGGCCAACCTCCTGGAGGGCCCCGTCTACACCAAGCCCACGGAGTGGCGCGGTCACGGCATCCCGGACGTCCTGCTCAGCGGCCACCACGGCAAGATCGCCCGCTGGCGGCGGGACGAGGCACTGCGGCGCACCACCCGCAACAGACCCGATCTCATCGAGCGCTGCGACCCCGCCGCCTTCGACAAGAAGGACCGCGAGATGCTCTCGATCCTGGGGTGGCGCCCGGGGCCGGACGGCCGATTTGGGCGAGACCCCGAGGCCGTGGAAGAATAGGCCGCTGCTGTACGTCCAGCCTGCGCCCCTGCCACAGGGGGAACGACGCAGGACCGACGCGATCAGCTACCGAATCCTCATCACCACGTACCGCTGATGACCTGTGGCATCAGCGAAGAAAGCAGACGATCATGTCTCACCTGCTCGACTCCGTCGACTCCGCGTCGCTGCGCAGCGACATCCCGGCCTTCCGCCCGGGTGACACCGTCAACGTCCACGTGCGCGTCATCGAGGGCAACCGCTCCCGTGTGCAGCAGTTCAAGGGCGTAGTCATCCGCCGCCAGGGCGCCGGTGTCCGCGAGACCTTCACGGTCCGCAAGGTCTCGTTCTCCGTCGGCGTCGAGCGCACCTTCCCGGTGCACACCCCGATCGTCGAGAAGATCGAGCTCGTCACGAAGGGCGACGTCCGTCGCGCCAAGCTGTACTACCTGCGTGACCTGCGCGGCAAGGCCGCGAAGATCAAGGAGAAGCGCGAGAACTGATCTCGCGCCCGGTCTCCGTGCGTGCGGGGGCCGAGCTCTTACGCGGGTCCGAAGCCGGGCCGGATAACATCTGGCCCCGATGGACACCGAAGCACAGCACACGGAGCGCGACCGCTCCTCCCCCTCCTCCGATTCCGACTCCGCACCCGCGGACGCACCGGAATCCGAGGACACGGAGGAGCGGTCGCGTTCCGTTTTCGCGTCCTTCATGGACTGGCTGCCGGGCGGCAGGATCACTCTGACCGCCCTCCTCACGCTGGCCGTCCTGCTCGTCCTCAGCACCTTCGTGGTGCAGCCGTTCGCGATCCCCAGCGGCTCCATGCAGCCCGCGTTCCAGCCTGGTGACCGCGTACTCGTCAACAAGTTGGCGTACCGTTTCGGTTCCGGCCCCCAGCGCGGAGACGCCGTCGTCTTCGACGGCAGCGGGTACTTCGGAGACTCCAACTACGTCAAGCGGGTCGCGGGAGTCGGCGGGGACCGCGTGGTCTGCTGCGACAAGCGGGGGAGGATCAAGGTGAACGGCGAGCCCGTCAACGAGCCCTACCTCTTCCCCGGGGACGCCCCCTCCAAGGTGCCCTTCGACGTCGTCGTGCCCGAGGGCACCCTCTTCCTGCTCGGCGACCACCGCGGCGACTCCAGCGACTCCCGCGACCACCTGGGCTCTCCCGGCGGCGGCATGATCCCCGTCGACGCGGTCATCGGCAGGGCCGACTGGATCGCCTGGCCGATCAGCCGCTGGACCTCCCTGAAGCGCCCCGACGCCTACGCGCGCGTGCCCGCACCAGGCGGCGCGCATGGGTAACCGCGGCCGCGCGAAGGCCACGCACGCGGCCGACACCCGGCTGCCCACCGGCACGCGCCCGACCAGCGGCCCCGTGCTGCCCGGCCGCGCCGAGCGGCGCAAGCTGGCCAAGAAGGTCAAGCGCCGCAGGCGCCGCTCCGCGATCAAGGAGATACCGCTCCTCATAGTCGTCGCCCTGCTGATAGCCCTGGTCCTGAAGACCTTCCTGGTGCAGGCCTTCGTGATCCCCTCGGGCTCCATGGAGCAGACGATCCGCATCGGCGACCGCGTCCTGGTCGACAAGTTCACCCCGTGGTTCGGCGGCAAGCCCGCGCGCGGGGACGTCGTCGTCTTCAAGGACCCCGGCAACTGGCTGGAGGAGGAGCGCGGCAAGAAGAAGGACGACCCCGTCGTCATCAAGCAGATCAAACAGGGCCTGACCTTCATCGGACTGCTCCCGTCCGACGGCGAGCGCGACCTGATCAAGCGGGTCGTCGGCGTCGGCGGCGACACCGTGCAGTGCTGTGACAAGAACGACAAGGTCACCGTCAACGGCGTCGCGATCAACGAGCCGTACCTCTTCCCCGGGGACAAGCCCTCGCTCTTCGAGTTCAAGGTGAAGGTGCCGAAGGGGCGGCTGTTCATGATGGGCGACCACCGGTCGGACTCCGCCGACTCGCGCTTCCACCGGAACGAGAAGTTCAGCGGCACCGTCTCGGAGGACGAGGTCGTGGGCCGCGCGCTCGTCATCGCCTGGCCGTTCGGTCACTGGCGTGAGCTGGATGAACCCGACGCGTACGCGTCCGTGCCCGACGCGCCCTCCGGGTCGGCCACGGCCACAGGAGCGTCGCATAGGGTGGCCCCCGGCGATCGCAACGGAATTACCGGCCTCCCGACCCCTGCGGAACTCCCGCTCGTTATGGGAGTGGTGGGCCTGCATCGCGTACGGGGCAGGCGGCGGTACGGACTGAGGAGTGGATGTGGGGGATGTGGCGGTCGGCGCACGATCCGGACACGAGGGGCCCGAGGAGCAGCCTGGGCACTCCGCAGAGCCGGTACCCGCACCCGCGGGGGACGGAATGAGCACCGGCCCTGACACCGCGGCCCCCGGCTCCCAGGCGCCCGGCGAGACCGGCGTCCCCGGCCCCGAGGGCACGGAGCCGCCCAAGCCGGCGAAGGGCAAGAAGCCCAAGTCCTTCTGGAAGGAGCTGCCGCTCCTCATCGGCATCGCGCTGATCCTCGCCCTGGTCATCAAGACCTTCCTGGTCCAGGCGTTCTCGATCCCGTCGGACTCCATGCAGAACACGCTGCAGCAGGGCGACCGGGTGCTCGTCGACAAGCTGACGCCGTGGTTCGGCTCCGAGCCCGAGCGCGGCGAGGTCGTGGTCTTCAAGGACCCGGGCCACTGGCTGGACGGCGAGCCCACCCCCGACCCGAACGCGGTGCAGAAGGTCCTCGGCTGGATCGGCCTGATGCCGTCCGCCGACGAGAAGGACCTGATCAAGCGCGTCATCGCGGTCGGCGGCGACACCGTCGAGTGCAAGGGCACCGGCCCGGTGAAGGTCAACGGCAAGGCGCTGAACGAGAAGAACTACGTCTTCGAGGGCAACACCCCCTGCACGGTCGACGACCAGGGCGGCCAGTTCAAGGTCACGGTTCCCAAGGGCAAAATCTGGGTCATGGGTGACCACCGCCAGAACTCCCTGGACTCCCGCTACCACCAGAACCAGCCCGGCGGCGGCGCCGTCCCCGTCGACAACGTCGTGGGCCGCGCCTTCGTGATCGCCTGGCCCCCCACCCGCTGGGGAACGCTGCCGGTCCCGGACACCTTCGACCAGCCCGGCATCAGCCAGGCCATGAGCGCGGCCCCGGCCGCGCTCGGCCTCGCGGGCGCCCTGCCGATCGTGCTCTGGCGCCGTCGGCGGGTGGCCGCACGGCTGGATTCCGGGCCCGCCACCAGGGTTTCTGGCGGGGGTACCGCCGGGTAGTCTGCCGTCCCAGATCGCCGATCTTCCACGGCCCTCGTCCGCCGCAGCACGTCGTTGTCGTACGTCGCTCGCATACTCGGTACGAGGGCCGCGGGGTCGTCTCCGAGCCGGGGGAGCACTGGGATGAGCACGACACGTCGTACGGACGAGGGCCACGGACGGCTCGGCAGCACGCTGTCGGGAGTCGCCGTGGCCCTCGGCTGTGTCCTCTTCCTCGGCGGCTTCGTCTGGGGCGCCTTCGTCTACCAGCCCTACACGGTCCCCACGGGCTCGATGACCCCGACCATCGGCGCGGGCGACCGCGTCCTCGCGGAGCGCATCGACGGCGACGACGTGCACCGCGGTGACGTCGTCGTCTTCCAGCAGAAGGCGTGGGGCGACCTGCCCATGGTCAAGCGCGTCGTCGGCGTCGGCGGCGACCGCATAGCCTGCTGCACGGACGGCAGGCTGACGGTCAACGGCAAGCAGATCGAGGAACCGTATCTCCCCGAGGGAATGGGCGCCGCGGCGACCGGAATCCCCGCGACCACGGTGCCCAAGGGCCATCTGTTCCTGCTCGGCGACGAGCGCAGCGGCTCGCTGGACTCCAGTGCGCACCTGGAGGACGCCGCCAAGGGCTCCGTGCCGCGCAGCGCGGTCAAGGCCCGTGTCGACGCCGTGGCCTGGCCCCTGGACGGCATGCTCGACCGCGCCACCGGCTTCGACGACCTGCCGGGCGGCGGTACGTCCGAGCCGGGGCCGCTGCGGCTGATCCTCGCCTCGGTGGCGGTGGGCGCGGCGCTGGTCCTCGGCGGGGCGGCGTACGGGCCGATCGCCAAGCGGGCGGGGCGGGGCGGCCGTGAGCGGGGTGGGGCGGGTGGATCCGGCGGCTCCGGCGGGGCCGGTGGTTCTGACGGGCCTGGTGGGTCCGGTGGGACGGCGGAGGCCGCTGGTGTCGGCTGAGGACGTGACGGGGACGGCCGGGGCCGCGGACGGCCCGGTGGCGGCGGGCGCCGACGCGGTGGCGGGACGGCCGCTGCGCAAGGTCGCGCGGGTCGTGCTCCTGGACCCCAAGGACCGGATTCTGCTGCTGCACGGGTACGAGCCGGGCGACAGGGCCGACGACTGGTGGTTCACGCCGGGCGGCGGCCTGGAGGGCGACGAGACGCACGCCGAGGCTGCGCTGCGCGAGCTCGCCGAGGAGACCGGAATCACAGACGTCGAACTCGGGCCCGTGCTGTGGCGCCGGGTGTGCTCCTTCCCCTTCGCCGGACGGCGCTGGGACCAGGACGAGTGGTACTACCTGGCGCGAACCGCGCAGACGGTGACGCGCCCGGAGGGCCTGACCGATCTTGAGCGGCGCAGCGTCGCCGGAGCGCGCTGGTGGACGTGCCAGGAACTGGCCCGGGCCCATGAGACGGTGTATCCGACCAGGCTCGCCGAGTTGCTGCGCAAGCTGCTCGACGAGGGTCCTCCGAGCACGCCCGAGACCTTGGACACGGAAATCGTGTAGGGCCTCCCGGGGCTGGCGCACAATAGGGGGACGCACGGCTGAAGGGGAACATGCCATGAGCGCCGAGGACCTCGAGAAGTACGAGACCGAGATGGAGCTGAAGCTCTACCGGGAGTACCGAGACGTCGTCGGACTGTTCAAATACGTGATCGAGACTGAGCGGCGCTTCTACCTCACGAACGACTACGAGATGCAGGTGCACTCGGTCCAGGGCGAGGTGTTCTTCGAGGTGTCGATGGCGGACGCCTGGGTCTGGGACATGTACCGACCGGCGCGGTTCGTCAAGCAGGTCCGTGTGCTCACGTTCAAGGACGTGAATATCGAGGAGCTGAACAAGAGCGACCTCGAGCTGCCGGGCGGCTGAGCGACCGCCTCCGACACGGCCGGGTGACGGAGTTGTCCACAACCCGTCAGTAGCGCACCAAGATCCAACAGTGCGGGCCCGCCACGTGACCGTGGGTGTCGGAGGTGGTGCCGACATGAACGCACGAGGCGCACTCGGCAAGTACGGCGAAGAGCTGGCCGCGCGGCGGCTGGCCGAGGCCGGGATGACGGTCCTGGACCGCAATTGGCGCGGCGGCAGGACGGGCGAGATCGACATCGTGGCCCGCGACGGCGACGCCCTGGTCGTCTGCGAGGTGAAGACCCGCAGGGAGGCGTCCTTCCAGCACCCGATGGCGGCGGTGACGCCCGCCAAGGCCCAGCGGCTGCGCGGCCTGGCCGAGCGCTGGCTCCAGGAACACGGCGGGTCGCCACCGGGCGGGGTGCGCATCGACCTGGTGGGCGTCGTCGTGCCCGAGCGCGGCGCGCCCGTGGTCGAGCACGCGCGGGGGGTGGCCTGATGGGATTCGCGCGCACCTGCTCGGTGGCCCTGGTCGGCGTCGAGGGCGTCGTCGTCGAGGTGCAGGCCGACCTGGAGCCGGGCGTCGCCGCGTTCACGCTGGTGGGTCTGCCCGACAAGAGCCTCACGGAGAGCCGGGACCGGGTCAGGGCGGCGGTCGTCAACTCCGGGGGCGAGTGGCCGCAGAAGAAGCTCACGGTCGGCCTGAGCCCCGCGTCCGTGCCGAAGGGCGGCAGCGGCTTCGACCTGGCCGTCGCCTGCGCCGTCCTCGGCGCGTCGGAGCGGATCGACCCCCGCGTCCTCGCCGACATCGTGATGATCGGCGAGCTGGGGCTCGACGGTCGGGTGCGCCCGGTGCGCGGGGTGCTGCCCGCCGTCCTCGCGGCGGCGGATGCGGGCTATGAGCAAGTGGTCGTGCCGGAGTGCACGGCGGCGGAGGCCGCACTGGTGCCCGGCGTGTCCGTCCTCGGGGTGCGCAGCCTGCGGCAGCTGATCGCGGTCCTCACCGACGAGCCCGTCCCGGAGGAGGACCCCGCCGACGCGGGGCGCCCGGACCCGCTGATGGCGGGCCTGATCCTGCCCGGCGCGGGCCTGGGGACCGGGCTGAGCGGCGTCGGCGCCTCGGAGCACGACCAGCGGCACGACCTCGCGGACGTGGTCGGCCAGCTGTCGGCGCGGACGGCGATCGAGGTGGCCGCGGCCGGCGGACACCACACGTTCCTGCAGGGGCCGCCGGGCGCGGGCAAGACCATGCTCGCCGAGCGGATGCCGACGATCATGCCAAGGCTGTCCAGGGCCGAGTCCCTGGAGGTGACGGCCGTCCACTCGGTCGCGGGCATGCTGCCGCCCGGCAAGCCCCTCGTGGACATCCCGCCGTTCTGCGCGCCCCACCACTCCGCGACCATGCAGTCGCTCGTGGGCGGCGGCAAGGGGCTCGCCCGGCCCGGAGCGGTCTCGCTCGCCCACCGCGGAGTGCTGTTCCTCGACGAGGCACCCGAGTTCAGCGGCCACGCCCTGGACGCGCTCCGCCAACCCCTGGAGTCCGGGTACGTCGTGATCGCCCGCAGCGCCGGCGTGGTGCGGCTGCCCTCGCGCTTCCTCATGCTCCTCGCCGCGAACCCCTGCCCGTGCGGCCGCTTCAGCCTGACCGGCGACAGCTGCGACTGCTCTCCGAACAGCATCCGGCGGTACCAGGCCAGGCTCTCCGGCCCCCTCCTCGACCGCGTCGACCTGCGCGTCGACGTGGAGCCCGTCACCCGCTCCGAACTCACCGCGCAGGGGGCGCGAGGCGAGTCCACCCAGGTCGTGGCCGACCGCGTGCGCGCCGCCCGGGAGCGCACGGTCGCCCGCCTGGAGGGCACACCCTGGCGCACCAACGCCGACGTGCCCGGCCACGAACTGCGCAGCCGCTGGCACGCGGTCCCCGGCGCCATGGCCGAGGCCGAGCGCGGCCTGGAGCGCGGCTTCCTCACGGCCCGCGGCCTCGACCGCGTCCTCCGGGTGGCCTGGACGGTGGCCGACCTCGCGGGCCACGACCGCCCCGACGCATCCGATGTGGCCCTGGCGCTGCAACTGCGGACGGGGGTGCCACGAGGGGTGCCGATGGTGGTTGGGGCGCGGCCGTGAGGGGGGTGCCGGACGGGGCACCGCGGGAACACCCGGGGGAGAGGCCCTCCTCCGACCAGGACCCAGGCCCTCCGCGCGAGGCACGCCCCGCCCTCCTCGACGAGGAGCGTCTGGCCCGCGTCGCCCTGACCCGGGTGCTTGAGCCCGGGGACGCCGTGGGCGGACGGTGGCTGCGGGAGTGGGGAGCCGTCGCGGTGCTGCGGTGCTTGATCGACGGGGCTGACGGGGCTGACGGGGCTGACGGGGCTGACGGGATCGACAGGGTCGGCCGGGTTGACGGGGGTGACGGGAACGGTGGTGCTGCTGGGGTCGACGGTGTTGCTGAGGTTGACGGTATTGCCGGGGGCGTCGGCCGCGGCGGGACGGAGGGCAGGGGGGTCCTCCAAGGCCTCGAAGGGGTTGGGCCGGAGGCGCGGTTGCCGGGGGTGACGGCCAAGCGGTGGGAGGGGTTGCGGGCGCGGGCCCGGCGGGTGCGGGCGGTGCGGGATCTGGAGACGGCCGCCGCGGCCGGGGCGCGGTTCGTGATGCCGGGGGATGCGGAGTGGCCCGCTCAGTTGGACGACCTGGGGGACGCGCGGCCGGTCGGGCTGTGGGTGCGGGGGCATCCGTCCCTGCGGATCTGGGCGCTCAGGTCGGTGGCGGTCGTGGGGGCGCGCGCCTGCACGGAGTACGGGGCGCACGTGGCGGCGGGTCTCGGCGCGGGCCTGGCCGAGCGCGGGTGGGTTGTGGTGTCCGGTGGTGCGTACGGCGTGGACGGCGCCGCGCACCGGGGCGCTCTGGGCGCGGGCGGCGCCACCGTGGCGGTGCTCGCGTGCGGGGTCGACCGGCCCTATCCCCGGGGGCACGCGCAGTTGCTCGGGCGGATCGCGGAACAGGGGCTCGTCGTGGGGGAGTTGCCGCCCGGCGACCATCCGACGCCGAGCAGGTTCATCCTCAGGAACAGGGTGATCGCGGCGCTCACCCGGGGCACGGTCGTCGTGGAGGCCGCCTACCGCAGCGGCGCGCTGGTCACGGCACGCTGCGCGCGGGACCTCGGGAGACACACGATGGGCGTGCCGGGACCCGTCACCAGCGGCCTCTCGGCGGGGGCGCACGAACTCCTGCGCGGGGACGCCGTGCTGGTCGGGGACGCCGCCGAAGTCGTGGAGCTGGTCGGGGACATGGGGGACCTCGCGCCCAGGCGGCGGGGGCCGGTGGTGCCGCGCGATCTGCTCGACCCCGGGGCGGCGCGGGTCCTTGCCGCGCTGCCGGCCCGGGGGAGCGCCGGGGTCCGGGAGGTCGCGCGAGAGGCGGGCACCAGTGCGGACGACGCGGTCGTCCGGCTGTACGAACTTCGCTCGCTCGGGTTCGTCGAACGACACGGCGATGGCTGGCAGTTGACACGCCAGGCGTTTCTGTCGGTCTTTCCGGAAGGGGGTGATGTGTGACGGTGCGTGTTGCGCCGGACGGATGAACCCTCGACGACCTTGGGAAATCACGCAGTTGGCGGGTCGGTTCGGTCACGGAGCGCGACGGAAGTGATCCCTTGGGGAGTCAAGCGGAACGTATCTGCGTACGTGCGATCCCATACTCTTCGCTCACTGCGACACTTCAGTCACGCTACGCTCACGACGAATCCGGTGCAGACAGGCAATCAGACGGACAACCTCATTCACTTCACGCAAAACCACAACCTCACACCTTCCGGCAACTTTTCCAGTTCACGGCAGAACGGCTCAAGGCGACGCATGCCCCAGCACACGTCAGGGTCCGACCGGGCGGCGGTTCCCCCAGCCGCCCGAAGCGGCGAGCGGGAGCGGCCACCCGCTCCCACGTCGCTGGACGAGCTGTGGCGGTCGTACAAGACGACGGGCGACGGGCGGCTGCGCGAGCAGCTGATCCTGCACTACTCACCGCTCGTGAAGTACGTCGCGGGCCGCGTGAGCGTCGGCCTGCCGCCCAACGTCGAGCAGGCGGACTTCGTGTCGTCGGGGGTCTTCGGGCTCATCGACGCGATCGAGAAGTTCGACATCGACCGGTCGATCAAGTTCGAGACCTACGCGATCACGCGGATCCGGGGCGCGATGATCGACGAGCTGCGGGCGCTCGACTGGATCCCCCGGTCCGTGCGGCAGAAGGCGCGCAACGTGGAGCGGGCCTACGCCACCCTGGAGGCGCGGCTGCGGCGCACCCCGTCCGAGGGCGAGGTCGCCGCCGAGATGGGCATCCAGGTGGAGGAACTGCACGCGGTCTTCAGCCAGTTGTCGCTGGCGAACGTCGTCGCCCTGGAGGAGTTGCTGCACGTCGGCGGCGAGGGCGACCGGCTGAGCCTGATGGACACGCTGGAGGACACGGCCGCCGACAACCCCGTCGAGGTCGCCGAGGACCGTGAGCTGCGACGGCTCCTGGCGCGGGCGATCAACACGCTGCCCGAGCGGGAGAAGACCGTCGTCACGCTGTACTACTACGAAGGGCTCACGCTCGCCGAGATCGGCCATGTGCTCGGTGTGACGGAGAGCAGGGTCAGCCAGATCCACACGAAGTCGGTGCTCCAGCTCCGCGCGAAGCTGGCCAGTTTTGGTCGGTGAGGGCGGCGGTGAGCGCGCTGAATCGTCCCTGCCCGCGCCCCGCCTGAGCCCTGCCCGCGCCCGGCCTGAGCCCCGCCCGCGCCCCCGCGCCGTCGCTGCCAGGAGGAATGGCTGCCTGGCGGGCTCCCGTGGCGGGCGTCGCGTCCGTAAAGTGGGGGCGTGCCAAGGATTCGAGCGGCCTCTGTGGCCGAGCACCGGTCGATGCAGCGAGGCGCCCTGCTGGACGCCGCGCGATCCCTGCTGTCCGAGGGCGGTACGGAGGCGCTGACGTTCCCGGCGCTCGCCGAGCGCACGGGCCTCGCGCGCTCGTCCGTCTACGAGTACTTCCGCTCGCGCGCCGCCGTCGTCGAAGAGCTCTGCGAGGTCGACTTCCCCGTCTGGGCGGCGGAGGTCTCGGCGGCCATGGAGGCGGCCGAGACGCCCGAGGCGCAGGTCGAGGCCTATGTGCGGCGGCAGCTCGCGCTGGTCGGGGACCGGCGGCACCGGGCCGTGGTGGCGATCTCCGCGAGTGAGCTGGACGCCGGGGCGCGGGAGAAGATCCGGGCCGCGCACGGAGGGCTTGTGGCCATGATCGTGGAGGCGTTGGCCGCGCTGGGGCATCGGGAGCCGAGGATGGCGGCGATGCTTCTTCAGGGGATCGTGGATGCCGCGGTGCGGCGGATCGAGCTCGGGGTGGCCGAGGAGCCCGGTGCCATCACTGAGGCGGCTGTGGCTATGGCTTTGCGGGGCGTGCGCGGCTGAGGTTTCTGGCCGGGGCCCCTGGCGAGGCGGAGCCGGAGGGTGGCCTGCCCGCAGTGGTGACCGCGGCGGCGGTGCGGCTGCCCACGGAGGGCTCAAGGCCGATGGGGGTCCCGTCAGAGGCAGCAAGCGTGCGGGCGGGCGGCCCAGGAGCCAGGGTGGGAGCAGGCTCAAGGGGTTCAGGTAGGAGTCCTCTCTCAGGAGGCCCCAGTGGACGCAGGCCGTGGGGCAGTGGAAGCGGGCCGTTGATTCGACCGTGCCCAGGAGCTCGCCAGGGGTCACCCTGGCGCCCTTCTTCACCGTGGCCCGCACCGGCTCGTAGGTCGTGCGCAGGGGTGGGGTGCCCGTGCCCGACAGCTCCACGGAGACGACCCCTCGGCCGCCGACCCGGCCCGCGAAGGACACCCGGCCCGGGGCCACCGCGCGGACCGGAGAGCCCGGCGCCGCGGCCAGGTCCACGCCCCGGTGCCCCGCCCCGTACTCCGTCGCCGGCGGCTCCCACCCCCGTACCACCAGCGGACGCACCCCCACCGGCCAGACGCGGCCCACGGCCGGAACCCGGCCCTGACCCGCCCCCGGCGGCGGCTCCGGCCCCGACACCCGGCCCACGGCCCGGTGCTCCGCCGGCCCCGCACCCGCCTCCGCAGCAGCCACGGACGAGCAGGCGAGGGCCAGCAGCACCGTCACCCACACGGCCGCACTCATCACGCCCCGCAGCCGGGGCAGTCGCTCACACGTCATACGAGAACGGTCCCGTCCCGGACGGTTCCGCAGGGATCATGGCCGGGAACTGTGGACTACCAGCCGGTTGTGGACAGCGGCGTCACCCGCGGCCTCGCGGGTCCCGTACACTTCATGTGGCGATCCGGGTCACCGGGTCGACTTCGCACGCCCCGACATCAGGCTCTCAGCCGACGATGTCAGCGCCTTTCGGTCCCGTACGCGAGTACGTGGCACGGCGCGCGCCGGGCGTCAGGACATAACCGAGAACACCAAGGAGTACGGCCATGGCCGTCGTCACGATGCGGGAGCTGCTGGAAAGCGGCGTCCACTTCGGTCACCAGACCCGCCGTTGGAACCCGAAGATGAAGCGCTTCATCTTCACGGAGCGCAACGGCATCTACATCATCGACCTTCTCCAGTCGCTGTCGTACATCGACCGCGCCTACGAGTTCGTCAAGGAGACCGTCGCCCACGGCGGCACGGTCATGTTCGTCGGCACGAAGAAGCAGGCGCAGGAGGCCATCGCCGAGCAGGCCACCCGCGTCGGCATGCCCTACGTCAACCAGCGCTGGCTGGGCGGCATGCTCACCAACTTCTCGACCGTCTACAAGCGTCTGCAGCGCCTCAAGGAGCTCGAGCAGATCGACTTCGAGGATGTGGCCGCCTCCGGCCTCACCAAGAAGGAGCTGCTCGTCCTCTCCCGCGAGAAGGCCAAGCTGGAGAAGACCCTCGGCGGTATCCGCGAGATGCAGAAGGTGCCCAGCGCCGTCTGGATCGTGGACACCAAGAAGGAGCACATCGCGGTCGGCGAGGCCCGGAAGCTCAACATCCCGGTCGTCGCCATCCTCGACACCAACTGCGACCCCGACGAGGTCGACTACAAGATCCCGGGCAACGACGACGCGATCCGCTCCGTCACCCTGCTCACCCGCGTGATCGCCGACGCCGTCGCCGAGGGCCTCATCGCCCGCTCCGGCGTCGCCACCGGTGACTCCAAGCCGGGCGAGAAGGCCGCGGGCGAGCCGCTCGCCGAGTGGGAGCGCGACCTGCTCGAGGGCGAGAAGAAGGCCGACGACGCCGAGGCCCCCAAGGCCGACGAGGCGCCGAAGGCCGACGCCGCCGAGGCCGTCGAGGCCGTCGAGGCCCCGAAGGCCGACGAGAAGCCGGCCGAGGCCGTCGAGGCCCCGGCCGCGGACGCCGAGCAGGCCTGACTTCGGCGCCGGCCGCTCGACCGCGCGGTCACACCGGCCGCGAGCAGCGGCGGCTGCTGAAGCATCGGCTGCTGACGGCGGGGGTCCGTGCCACGAGCGCGGCCCCCGCCGTTCACCCGTAGATCTTCGACTTCGAGAAAGACTTCCGAGAATCATGGCGAACTACACCGCCGCTGACGTCAAGAAGCTCCGTGAGCTCACGGGCGCCGGCATGATGGACTGCAAGAAGGCGCTCGACGAGGCCGACGGCAACGTCGACAAGGCCGTCGAGGCCCTGCGCATCAAGGGCCAGAAGGGCGTCGCCAAGCGCGAGGGCCGCTCCGCCGAGAACGGCGCCGTGGTCTCCCTCATCGCCGACGACAACTCCACCGGCGTCATCGTCGAGCTCAAGTGCGAGACCGACTTCGTCGCCAAGGGCGAGAAGTTCCAGTCGGTGGCCAACTCCCTGGCCGCCCACATCGCCAAGACCAGCCCGGCCGACCTCGAGGCGCTGCTCGCGTCCGAGATCGAGGCCGGCAAGACGGTCCAGGCGTACGTCGACGAGGCCAACGCCAACCTCGGCGAGAAGATCGTCCTGGACCGCTTCGCGCAGTTCAGCGACGGCTTCGTCTTCGCGTACATGCACCGCACCATGCCCGACCTGCCCCCGCAGATCGGTGTCCTGGTCGAGCTGGACAAGGCCGACGCGGAGACCGCCAAGGGCATCGCCCAGCACATCGCCGCCTTCGCGCCGAAGTACCTCACCCGTGAGGACGTCCCGGCCGAGGTCGTCGAGACCGAGCGTCGCGTCGCCGAGGAGACCACCCGCGCCGAGGGCAAGCCGGAGGCCGCGCTCCCGAAGATCGTCGAGGGTCGCGTCAACGGCTTCTTCAAGGACGCCACCCTCCTGGGTCAGCCCTACGCCCTGGACAACAAGAAGTCGGTCGAGAAGGTCCTGGCCGAGGCCGGTGTCACCCTGAAGCGCTTCTCGCGCATCAAGGTCGGCATCTGAGTCCGAACCACGATCGGCGGTCGACCCCGCTAGGGTCTACCGCGGTCGCCCGCGTGCGCGGCGGCGTACGCGACGGGAGTGACGCCGTACGCGAAGGCACCGGGAGCAACCGGCCTTCGCACGCGACGGACGACCGCAAGATCTGACGAGGAGGCCATTGCCGCAGATGGGATGTACACCACCCCACCGGCAATGGCCTCTTCGTATGTGCACCACAAGGAGAACTCCATGACCAAGGCCGACACCAAGAGTGACGACGGCAAAGTAGCCGGGCGCTTCCTGCTGAAGCTGTCCGGCGAGGCGTTCGCCGGAGGCGGCGGACTCGGCGTCGACCCCGATGTGGTGCACAAGATCGCCCGTGAGATCGCGGCCGTCGTACGGGACGGCGCGGAGATCGCCATCGTCATCGGCGGTGGCAACTTCTTCCGCGGCGCCGAACTCCAGCAGCGCGGCATGGACCGGGCCCGGTCCGACTACATGGGCATGCTCGGCACGGTCATGAACTGCCTGGCCCTCCAGGACTTCCTGGAGAAGGAGGGCATCGACTGCCGCGTGCAGACCGCCATCACCATGGGGCAGGTCGCCGAGCCGTACATCCCGCTGCGCGCCGTGCGCCACCTGGAGAAGGGCCGTGTCGTCATCTTCGGCGCGGGCATGGGCATGCCCTACTTCTCCACCGACACCACGGCCGCCCAGCGCGCCCTGGAGATCGACGCCGAGGCCCTGCTCATGGGCAAGAACGGTGTCGACGGCGTCTACGACTCCGACCCCAAGACCAACCCGGACGCGGTGAAGTTCGACGCCCTCGGGTACGGCGAGGTCATCACCCGTGACCTGAAGGTCGCCGACGCCACCGCGGTCACGCTGTGCCGGGACAACAAGCTGCCCATCCTGGTCTTCGAACTGCTCGCCGAGGGCAATATCGCGCGGGCCGTCAAGGGTGAGAAGATCGGCACTCTCGTGGGCGAGCAGGACTCCCGGGCCTGAGCCACGTCCGTCCCCCGAGGGGATGGACGACCCCCTCGAGGGGATGGACAAAGCCCTGCCGGTCGGACACCGTGCAGGAAAGAGACGCGACGCAGCCGGCCGATCCTTGGAAGCCGGGCCTACTCAAGACACGCAGGAGCAAGTGGTGATCGAAGAGACCCTCCTCGAGGCCGAGGAGAAGATGGAGAAGGCCGTCGTGGTCGCCAAGGAGGACTTCGCCGCGATCCGTACGGGCCGTGCCCACCCGGCGATGTTCAACAAGATCGTGGCCGACTACTACGGCGCGCTGACGCCGATCAACCAGCTGGCCTCGTTCTCGGTGCCCGAGCCGCGCATGGCCGTGGTGACCCCGTTCGACAAGACCGCGCTGCGCAACATCGAGCAGGCGATCCGCGACTCGGACCTCGGCGTCAACCCGAGCAATGACGGAAACATCATCCGGGTGACCTTCCCGGAGCTCACCCAGGACCGTCGCAAGGAGTACATCAAGGTCGCCAAGACCAAGGCCGAGGACTCCAAGATCTCGATCCGGTCGATCCGTCGCAAGGCCAAGGAGACCTTCGACAAGGCGATCAAGGACGGCGACATCGGCGAGGACGAGGGCCGTCGCGCCGAGAAGGAGCTCGACGACACCACCTCCAAGTACGTCGCCCAGGTGGACGAGCTGCTCAAGCACAAGGAATCCGAGCTGCTCGAGGTCTGATCGAGTCCGACTCGACGTCCGATCTAGGTCTGAGGAATCCGAACTCCGTGAACGACACTTCCTGGGGGGCGCCGTCCAGAGCCGGGTACTGGGGGGCGCCCGACCAGGGACCGGTCCAGGGTGCTGCCCCGGCGGGTCCCGCATACGATGCGCAGGATGCACTGACTCCTTCGGAGACTCAGCCCATGCCCATCGTTCCCGACGTAGCCGCGAGCGGCGGACACCAGGACGACGACCGGGGGGCTGCTCAGCCGAGCGGCCCCCTGTTCCGTGACGGGATGCCGCCCGCGCCCTCAGCGCACCCCGCGCAGAAGCCGCAGGAGCCCATGACCGGCGCAGCACAGCCCGCCCCAGCCCCGCCGAAGAAGAAGAGCGCGGGCCGTGACCTCGGGGCGGCCATAGGCGTCGGCGTGGGTCTCGGCGCGGTCATCGTGGCCTCGCTGTTCATCGTGAAGGCCGTCTTCGTCGGCGTCATAGCGGTCGCCGTGGTGGTCGGCCTCTGGGAGCTGACGTCACGCCTCGAGGAGCGCAAGGGCATCAAGGCGCCGCTCGTACCGCTCGCGGTCGGCGGCGCCGCGATGGTTGTCGCCGGGTACGTCCGCGGGGCAGAGGGCGCCTGGGTGGCGATGGCGCTGACCGCGCTCGCGGTACTCGTCTGGCGTATGACCGAGCCGCCCGAGGGCTATCTGAAGGACGTCACGGCCGGTGTCTTCGCGGCCTTCTACGTCCCGTTCCTCGCGACGTTCGTCGCGCTGATGCTCACCGCGGACGACGGTCCGCAGCGGGTGCTGACCTTCCTGGTCCTCACGGTGGTCAGCGACACCGGGGCGTACGCGATCGGCTGGCGCTTCGGCAGGCACAAGCTCGCCCCCCGCATCAGCCCCGGCAAGACCCGCGAGGGCCTGCTCGGCGCGGTGGCCTTCGCGATGGCGGCGGGCGCGCTGTGCATGCACTTCCTGATCGACGACGGGACCTGGTGGCAGGGCCTGCTCATCGGCCTCGCGGTGGCGGCGAGCGCGACGCTCGGCGACCTCGGCGAATCGATGATCAAGCGGGACCTGGGCATCAAGGACATGGGCACGCTGCTGCCCGGTCACGGCGGGATCATGGACCGGCTCGACTCCCTGCTGCCGACGGCCCCGGTGGTGTGGCTGCTTCTTGTGGCGTTTGTCGGCACCGGCTGACCTGCGGTTTCGTGCGAAGGGGTCCGTTATCCACAGGGTGCGGGCCCTTCTTCGTATCTCTGGGACAATGGTTCAACCATGCCTAAGCCCGGAGAACTCACTTTCGTCGCCCCCCGTGGAGCCAAGAAGCCGCCGCGGCACCTCGCCGACCTCACGCCCGCCGAGCGGAAGGAAGCCGTCGCCGCGACCGGCGAGAAGCCGTTCCGCGCCAAGCAGCTCTCGCAGCACTACTTCGCCCGGTACGCCCACGACCCCGAGCAGTGGACGGACATCCCTGCCGGAGCGCGCGGCAAGCTCCAGGAGGCACTGCTTCCTGAGCTGATGTCGGTCGTGCGGCACATCAGCTGCGACGACGACACCACCCGCAAGACGCTGTGGCGGCTCTTCGACGGCACGCTGGTGGAGTCGGTGCTCATGCGCTACCCCGACCGGGTCACCATGTGCATCAGCTCCCAGGCGGGCTGCGGGATGAACTGCCCGTTCTGCGCCACGGGCCAGGCCGGGCTCGACCGGAACCTGTCGACCGCCGAGATCGTGCACCAGATCGTCGACGGCATGCGGGCCCTGCGCGACGGCGAGATCCCGGGCGGCCCCGCCCGCCTGTCGAACATCGTCTTCATGGGCATGGGCGAGCCGCTGGCGAACTACAACCGCGTGACCGGAGCGATCCGCCGCCTCACCGACCCCGAGCCGGACGGCGTGGGCCTCTCGCAGCGCGGCATCACGGTGTCCACGGTCGGCCTGGTCCCCGCCATCCACCGGTTCGCGGACGAGGGCTTCAAGTGCCGCCTCGCCATCTCGCTGCACGCCCCCGACGACGAGCTGCGCGACACCCTGGTCCCGGTCAACACGCGCTGGAAGGTGCGCGAGGTCCTGGACGCCGGCTGGGAGTACGCGGCCAAGTCGGGCCGCCGCCTGTCCATCGAGTACGCGCTCATCCGTGACATCAACGACCAGGCATGGCGTGGCGACCGGCTCGGGCGGCTGCTCAGGGGCAAGCCGGTGCACGTCAACCTGATCCCGCTGAACCCCACGCCCGGCTCGAAGTGGACGGCGTCGCGGCCCGAGGACGAGAAGGCCTTCGTCGAGGCCATCGCGGCCCATGGAGTGCCGGTCACCGTCCGTGACACCCGCGGCCAGGAGATCGACGGGGCGTGCGGGCAGCTCGCGGCGGCCGAGAGGTAGTCTGGCGGGCGTCAGTACATCTTCATATTCCGACAGGGGAGCGCCACAGCGCTGAGAGTGCGGTAATCGGCCGCAGACCCTCTGAACCTCGCCCAGGTCATTCTGGGTAGGAAGTTCGGTCGCTACTCAAGCTGTTGCGCCCTGCCCGGGACGCCGATCCGTCGGTCCCGGGCGGGGCCGCGTCTCTTCCTGGTCAACTCCAGGAGGAATGTTTTCGTGAGCACCATCAAGAGGGCCTCGGTCACCGCGGCTGCCGTGGGCCTCGGGCTCGTCGCGGTCACCGCGTGCGGCTCGGACAGCGGCTCCAAGGCCTCGGACTCCAAGTCCGTGACCCTCGTGACGCACGACTCCTTCAACGTCTCCAAGAGCGTCCTGAAGGACTTCGAGAAGTCCTCCGGCTACAAGGTCCGCGTCCTGGAGGACGGCGACGCCGGGCAGGCCGTGAACAAGGCGATCCTGTCCAAGGGCAACCCGCAGGGCGACGTCTTCTTCGGCGTCGACAACACCCTGCTCTCCCGGGCCCTCGACAACGGCGTCTTCGAGCCGTACGAGGCCAAGGGCGCGGACACGGTCCTGCCGCAGTACCGGCTCGCCGGGGGCGAGAAGGGCGTCACGCCCATCGACTCCGGCGACATCTGCGTGAACTACGACAAGAAGTACTTCGCCGACAAGAAGCTGGCGCCGCCGAAGACCCTCGACGACCTGATCAAGCCGCAGTACAAGAACCTCCTCGTCACCGAGAACGCCTCGACGTCCTCGCCCGGCCTCGGCTTCGTGCTCGGCACCGCCGCGAAGTACGGCGACGACGGCTGGGAGTCGTACTGGAAGAAGCTGAAGGCCAACGGCGTCAAGGTCGTCGACGGCTGGGAGCAGGCCTACAACGAGGAGTTCTCCGGCTCGGCCGGCGGCAAGAAGGCCAAGGGCGACCGGCCGCTCGTCGTGTCGTACGCCTCGTCGCCGCCCGTCGAGGTCCTCTACGCCAAGCCGCAGCCCAAGGAGGCCCCGACGGGTGTCGCCACGGGCACCTGCTTCCGCCAGGTCGAGTACGCGGGCCTGCTCAAGGGCGCGAAGAACGAGAAGGGCGGCAAGGCGCTCCTCGACTTCATGATCAGCAAGAAGTTCCAGGACGACATGCCGCTCCAGATGTTCGTGAACCCGGTGGTGAAGGCCGCGGAGACGCCCGAGCTGTTCCGCAAGTTCGGCGTGACGGTCGACAAGCCGCAGACCTTGGCCCCCAAGAAGATCGCCGACAACCGTGAGCAGTGGGTCAAGTCGTGGACCTCGCTCGTTCTGAAGTAGCCGAGTCCCGTTCCGGGAAGGCCCGCAAGGGTCTTTCCGGCGGGTGGCGCGGAAGCGCGGCTCGGCTCGGCCTCATGGCCCTGCCCGTCGCGTTCTTCGGCGTCTTCTTCGCCTACCCCGTCGCCGCGATCGTCGCGCGCGGCCTGAAGCCGGACGGGAGCTGGCGGTTCGGGCGGATCACCGAGGTCCTCGGGCAGTCCGACATCCAGCAGGTGCTGTGGTTCACCACCTGGCAGGCGCTCGCGTCGACCGCGCTCACGCTCCTCGTCGCGCTCCCCGGCGCGTACGTCTTCGCGCGCTTCGACTTCCCCGGGAAACAGGTCCTCCGGGCCGTCGTCACCGTGCCGTTCGTGCTGCCGACGGTCGTCGTCGGCACGGCCTTCCTCGCCCTGATCGGGCGCGGCGGCCTCTTCGACGAGCTGTGGGGGATGCGCCTGGACACCACGGTGTGGGCGATCCTGCTCGCGCACGTCTTCTTCAACTACGCCGTCGTCGTGCGCACCGTCGGCGGGCTCTGGGCGCAGCTCGACCCGCGTCAGGAGGAGGCCGCGCGGATGCTCGGCGCGTCCCGCGCGCGGGCCTGGCGGACGGTGACGCTGCCCGCGCTCGCGCCCGCCGTCGCGGCGGCCGCGCTGATGGTCTTCCTGTTCACGTTCACGTCGTTCGGTGTCGTCCAGATCCTCGGCGGACCGGCGTACTCGACCCTCGAAGTCGAGATCTACCGGCAGACGGCGCAGCTCCTGGACCTGCCGACCGCCGCCGTCCTCACGCTCGTGCAGTTCGCGGCCGTCGGCGCGGTCCTCGCCGTGCACGCCTGGACCGTGCGCCGGCGCGAGAGCGCGCTGAAGCTGGTGGACGCCTCCGCGACGGTCCGGCGGCCGCGCGGCGCCGGGCAGTGGAGCCTGCTCGGCTTCGTGCTCCTGACCGTCGCCCTGCTGATCCTGCTGCCGCTCGGCGTCCTGGTGCAGCGGTCGTTCGACGGGCCCGACGGATTCGGATTCCTGTACTACGAGACGCTGCGGTCGGCCGACGGCGGGGCGTTCCTCGTCCCGGCCATCGACGCCATCGGGAACTCCCTGCGGTACGCCGTCGTGGCCACGGCCATCGCGGTGGTCATCGGCGGACTCGCGGCGGCCGCGCTCACCCGGCGCGCGGGGCGGCTCGTGCGCGGGTTCGACGCGCTCCTGATGCTGCCGCTCGGCGTGTCCGCGGTGACCGTCGGCTTCGGCTTCCTGATCACGCTGGACGAGCCGCCCCTCGACCTGCGGGCGTCCTGGTTCCTGGTGCCGCTCGCGCAGGCGCTGGTGGGCGTGCCGTTCGTCGTCCGCACCATGCTGCCCGTCCTGCGCGCGGTCGACGGGCGGCTGCGCGAGGCCGCGGCCGTGCTCGGGGCCTCGCCGCTGCGGGCCTGGCGGGAGGTCGACTTCCCGCTGGTCAGGCGGGCGCTGCTGATCGCCGCGGGCTTCGCCTTCGCCGTGTCGCTCGGCGAGTTCGGCGCCACGGTGTTCATCGCCCGGCCGGACAACCCGACGCTGCCGGTCGCCGTGGCACGGCTGCTCGGACGCGCCGGGGACCTCAACTACGGGCAGGCGATGGCCCTGTCGACGATTCTGATGCTGGTGTGCGCGGTGTCGCTGCTGCTCCTTGAGCGGCTGCGCACGGAACGTACGACGGGAGAGTTCTGATGACGGCCACGCAGGCGAAGCCCGGGGCGACCGGGGCCGCCGCCGACGCGCTGCTGCGCCTGGAGGACGTGACGGTGCGGTTCGGGGCCCGCGCGGCCCTGGACGGCGTCGGCCTCGACGTCGCCGAGCACGAGATCGTGTGCGTGCTCGGGCCGAGCGGCAGCGGCAAGTCGACGCTGCTGCGGGTCGTGGCCGGGCTCCAGGGCATGGACGGCGGGCGGGTCGTGCTCGGCGGGCGCGACCAGGGCGGGGTGCCCGCGCACAAGCGGGGCGTCGGCCTGATGTTCCAGGACCACCAGCTCTTCCCGCAGCGGGACGTGGCGGGGAACGTCGCCTTCGGGCTGCGCATGCACGGCGTCCCGCGTGCCGAACAGGCCCTGCGGGTCGCCGAGTTGCTCGACCTGGTGGGGCTGCCCGGCGCGCAGAAGCGGGCCGTGTCCGCGCTGTCCGGCGGCGAGCAGCAGCGCGTCGCGCTCGCCCGCGCGCTCGCGCCGCGCCCCCGCCTGCTCATGCTCGACGAACCCCTCGGCCAGCTCGACCGCTCCCTGCGCGAACGCCTCGTCGTCGAACTCCGCGAACTCTTCGACGAACTGGGCACCACCGTGCTCGCCGTCACGCACGACCAGGGCGAGGCGTTCGCGCTCGCCGACCGGGTCGTGGTGATGCGGGACGGGCGGATCGCCCAGTCCGGCACGCCCCTCGAGGTGTGGCGGAACCCCGCCGACGAGTTCGTGGCGCGCTTCCTCGGCTTCGACAACGTGGTCGACGCGACCGTCACCGGCGAGGCGGCGGACACGGTGTGGGGGAAGGTGCCGGTGCCCGAAGGGACCCGGCAGGGCGCGTGCCGGCTGCTCGTACGGCCCGCCGGGGTGCGGCTCGTGGGGGCGCGGGACGGGCTCGCGTGCGTGGTCGCCGCGCGTACGTTCCGCGGCACACACGTCGCCCTCCAGTTGGAGCCCCCGGGCGGGCCGAGGCTCGAAGCGGCGTGCGCGCTGCGGGACGCGCCCGCTGTGGGGGAGACGGTGGGGGTCGCCTTCGACTCGGGTGACGTGGTGGTCCTTGGCTGAGGGGCGGCTGGGGCGGGCCCGCGGGGGTGCGCCGGGTGTGCGCCGGGGTGGGGCCGCCGTACCGGAAATGGGGCTGTCATCAGCGCAGACGCCGATCTATGGTTCGGCCATGACGAGACTTGGTTACGACCGCTACCGCGCCGAAGTCGGCCGCCAACTGGCGCTGTTCCGGGAGACCCTGGCCGGGGCCGACCTGACGGTCACCGTGCCGACCTGCCCCGAGTGGACCCTCGGGCAGCTCGCCCGGCACACCGGCGGTGCCGTGCGGTGGGTCGAGGCGCATGTGCGGACCCGGGCCGAGAAGAACGTCCCCGAGTCGGACGTCCCGGACTTCGAGGGGCCCTCCGACGACGATCCGGCCGCGCTCGACGCGTGGCTCGCCGAGACGGCGGAGCTGATCGACACGGCCTTCGCGGGGGCCACGGGGGAAACCGCCGTGTGGACGTGGGCGGCGGAGCACACCGCCGAGTTCTGGGCGCGGCGGATGACGCACGAGGTGGCCGTGCACCGGGCCGACGCGGCGATCGCCGCGGGCGTCGAGTACGTCGTCGCGCCCGAGGTGGCGGCCGACGCGATCGACGAGTGGCTGGAGATCGTGCAGTACGTCCAGCGGACCAATCTGTCGGACAACGCCACGGAGTTGCGTGGGGGTGGGCGGACCCTCCATCTCCACGCGGTGGACGCGGAGGACTCGCTCGACGCGGAGTGGGTGGTGGAGCTCGCCGAGGAGGGTGTGGTGTGGCGGCGGGCCCATGAGAAGTCCGACGTCGCCGTTCGGGGGCCGCTCACGGAGGTTCTGCTCGCCTTCTACCGGCGGCGGGGGCTGGACTCCGGGCGCGTCGAGGTGCTGGGGGACCGGGAGTTGCTGGAGTTCTGGCTGGAGCGGGCCTCGTTCGGGTAGGGCGGATGCTGCGGAAGGCAGCATCCGCCCATGCGATGCACCCCTGGGAGACGGCTTCGGGTCAGCCCTCGACCTGCGTCTCGTCCATCCAGATGACCTCCCAGGTGTGGCCGTCCAGGTCGTCGAACGCCCGGCTGTACATGAAGCCGTAGTCCTGGGTCTTGCCGTCCTTCGCGCCCGCCGCGACCGCCTTGTCGACGAGCGTGTCGACGGCCTCGCGGCTCTCGGCGCTCAGCCCCACGAGGACCTCGCTGGTCTTCGTGGCGTCGGCGATCTCCTTCGTCGTGAACTGTGCGTAGTGCGACTTGCTGAGCATCATCGCGACGATCGTGTCGCTGATCTTCACGCAGGCGGTGTCGTCCGTCGAGAACTGGGGGTTGAGCTCGTAGCCGAGCTCGGTGAAGAACTTCTTGGAGGCCTCGACGTCGTTCACGGCCAGGTTCACGAAGATCATCTGCTGGTACATGTGTGTCTCCCGTGGGGTGTGTGCCTCTTGTAAGCGCCTGTGTGCGTCTTACGGAGGATTAGACGGCCCCTCGGAGCGGAACTCATCGCCCTTCGCAAAAATTCTTGTACGAGTTTTCGAGAGCGCCGGATCCGCGGTCGCCCCGAGGCGTCCGAGCGGCACCGCTCAGCGCACGAGCGGCATCGCCGACAACTCCGCCACCAGCCACGTCACCGGCCCGAACACCGCGAGCAGCGCCCCGGCCCGCAGCACCGCGCACCCCCGGAGCAGCGCCGCGGGCGCCCCGAGCCGCAGCAGCGCCGCCGTCGTGTCGGCCCGGGCGTGCCGCGCCTCGACCGCGGCCGTGGCCAGGGTCAGGACGGCGCAGCCCGCGACGACCACGGCGCCGAGCGTGGTGAGCGGGCCGATGTCCGAGCCGCCGCCCGCCGTGTCCGCGTACAGGGTGCGGGCCGCGTACGCACCCGACGCCACCGCGCACACCACACCGAGCGGCCGCCCGATCCGCCGCGCCTCCTGCTGGAGCACGCGCCCCGCGAGCAGCCGCAGCGCCCCGGGCCGCACGGCCTGGAGGATCCGCCCGCACAGATGGGTCAGGGCGGGCCCGGCGAGGGCGAGACCGAGGGCGGTGAGCCCCCATCCGGCGAGCGCGCCGACGGGGCTGCCCGCGAGGCCACCGGGCAGGCGTGGGCCCGAGCCGTCGTCGGCGCTGCTCGCGTACGTCTCGGCGGCGAGCCCGGCGGCGAACAGCGCGACGCCCCAGGGCAGGCCGCCCGGTGCGGCGGCGGGGGGCGCGAGGCCGGCGGGGTCGGCGTCGGGGGAGGGCTCGGCGTCGGGTGCCGCCTCGGCCCCGGGCCGTGTCCGGCGCGGGCGCAGCGCGAGGGCGGTGGCCACGGACGCGGCGAGCGGCGCGAGCGCGAGCAGGGTCAGGGCGGCGGCGAGCGGCAACGGCCGGTCGGCGGCGAGGAGTTCGGCCGCGGCGCCGTCGAACGGCAGGCCCGTCAGGTCGCCGCGCAGATGCAGGAAGAACAGCAGCGCGAGCATGGAGCCGAGCGTGCAGGCCACGGCCGTGGTCATGGCGGAGATGACCATGAGGCGGCCGGGCCCGAGCCCGATGGCGGCGAGCCCGGGGCGCGGCCTGGTGCCGGGGTCGGTGCGGGCCACGGCGACGGCGAAGTAGACGGTGGCGGCGAGCGGGGCGGCGCACCAGGCGAGCCGGAGCAGGGCGCCGGTGGACCCGGCGTGACGCATCGCGTACCCGAGGGCGCACAGGAGCAGGAAGCCGGTTCCGGCCGCCGCGGCGGCGACCAGGAGCCTGCGCAGCTGGACCAGGGGGTGGGAGCCGCGGGCTAGGCGGAGAGCGAGCACGCGGCCCGGCCTTCCGTGTCGGAGTCGGTGGGGGTGGTCGTGTCGGCGGGAGCGGCGGCGACGCGGGAACCCGCCGCTCCGGCGCGCCCGGCGGTTCTCGCCTCGTCGCCGGGCAGGTGCACCGTGTGCACGCGCCGACCGTCGAGCAGCGTCACCGCGCGGTCGGCGAGGGACGCGACGTCGGCGTCATGGGTGGCGAGGACGACGGTGATGCCGTGCGAGCGGGCCGCCGTCGTCAGGGTGCGCAGGACGTGCGCGCGGTCGGCGCGGTGCAGCGGCGCGGTGGGCTCGTCGGCGAAGAGCACGGACGGCGCGCAGGCCAGGGCGCGGGCCACACAGACGCGTTGGCGCTCGGCCTGGGTGAGGGCGTGCGGGCGTTTGCGGGCGCAGTCGCCGATGTCGAGGCGCTCCAGCCACTCGTGGGCGGCGGTGCGGGCGCCGCGCCGGGCGCCGCCGCGCAGCATCAGGCCGAGGGCGGCGTTCTCCCAGGCGTTGAGTTCGGGGACGAGCCGGGGCTCGGGGTCGATCCAGCCGAACTTGTCGCGGCGCAGCCGTTCGCGGGCGAGCGGGCCCATGGTGTGCACGGGCGCGGAGTTGAACCACACCTCGCCCCGGTGGGCCAGGAGCTGCCCGGACAGACAGCGCAGGAGCGTGGTCTTGCCGCTGCCGCGCGGGCCGCCGACGGCCAGGATCTCGCCCTCGCGGACACCGAGCGAGACGCCGGTGAGTGCGGGCGATCCGTTGAGTGTGACGTGCAGGGCGCGTGCCCACAGCACGTCGTTGTCCGGCGGGGCCACCATGGCGTACACCTCGGTTCAGATCAGATTGCCTCCCCCGTACGGGGGAACGAAGGCTGGGCCGATCGGTCACTGGGCACGCTAAGGATTCGGCGCCGGGGGCCGGACAAGGACGCGGCCCGGGTGCGCCCATCTCACTCTGATGGGTGCACCCGGGCCGGGTACGGGGTGGATCGGATCGCCGCGTGAGGCAGGGATCAGATCTTGCTCCAGGCCTCCGTCAGGACCTGCCGCACGATGCCCTCGATCTCGTCGAACGTCGACTGGTCGGAGATCAGCGGCGGCGACAGCTGGATGACCGGGTCACCGCGGTCGTCGGCGCGGCAGTACAGGCCGTACTCGAAGAGCTTCTTGGAGACGAAGCCGTAGAGCACGCGCTCCGACTCCTCGTCCGTGAAGGACTCCTTGGTGGCCTTGTCCTTGACCAGCTCGATGCCGTAGAAGAAGCCGTTGCCGCGGACGTCGCCGACGATCGGCAGGTCGTGCAGCTTCTGCAGGGTCGTCAGGAACGCGGACTCGTTGTCGAGCACGTGCTGGTTGAGGCCCTCGCGCTCGAACAGGTCGAGGTTGGCGAGGCCGACGGCGGCGGAGACCGGGTGGCCGCCGAAGGTGTAGCCGTGCAGGAAGGTGTTGTCGCCCTTGTAGAACGGCTCGGCGATGCGGTCCGAGACGATCGCGGCGCCGATCGGGGAGTAGCCCGAGGTCATGCCCTTGGCGCAGGTGATGATGTCGGGGACGTAGCCGAACTTGTCGCAGGCGAACATCGTGCCGAGGCGGCCGAAGGCGCAGATGACCTCGTCCGAGACGAGCAGCACGTCGTACTGGTCGCAGATCTCGCGGACCCGCTGGAAGTACCCGGGCGGCGGCGGGAAGCAGCCGCCCGCGTTCTGCACCGGCTCCAGGAAGACGGCGGCGACGGTCTCGGGGCCCTCGAAGAGGATCTCCTGCTCGATCTGGTCGGCGGCCCAGCGGCCGAAGGCCTCGGGGTCGTCGCCGTGGATCGGGGCGCGGTAGATGTTGGTGTTCGGGACCTTGTGGGCGCCCGGGACCAGCGGCTCGAAGGGGGCCTTCAGGGCGGGCAGGCCGGTGATGGACAGGGCGCCCTGCGGGGTGCCGTGGTAGGCGACCGCGCGCGAGATGACCTTGTACTTCGTGTGGTTGCCGGTGAGCTTGTGGTACTGCTTCGCCAGCTTCCAGGCGGTCTCGACGGCCTCGCCGCCGCCGGTGGTGAAGAAGACCTTGTTCAGGTCGCCGGGGGCGTGGTGGGCGAGGCGCTCCGCCAGCTCGACGGCCTTGGGGTGGGCGTACGACCAGATGGGGAAGAAGGCGAGGTCGGCGGCCTGCTTGGCGGCGACCTCGGCCAGCTCGCGGCGGCCGTGTCCTGCCTGGACCACGAACAGGCCGGCGAGGCCGTCGAGGTACTTCTTGCCCTTGTCGTCGTAGATGTAGGTCCCTTCGCCACGCACGATGGTGGGAACGGGCGCGTTCTCGTACGACGACATGCGGGTGAAGTGCATCCACAGGTGGTCGTAGGCGGTCCGGCTGAGGTCCTTGGTGCTCACGGCTATCGGGTTCCCCACATGTAGGTCTGCTTCTTGAGCTTGAGGTAGACGAAGCTCTCGGTGGAGCGCACGCCGGGGAGCGCGCGGATCCGCTTGTTGATGACTTCGAGCAGGTGGTCGTCGTCCTCGCAGACGATCTCGACCAGGAGGTCGTGCGAGCCCGCGGTCATCACCACGTACTCCGCCTCCGGCATGGCGGCCAGGGCGTCCGCGACCGGGTCCACGTCACCCTCGACGTCGATCCCGACCATCGCCTGCCGCCGGAAGCCCACGGTGAGCGGGTCCGTCACGGCCACGATCTGCATCACACCCTGGTCGAGCAACTTCTGCACCCGCTGGCGCACGGCCGCCTCGGAGAGGCCGACGGCCTTGCCGATGGCGGCGTACGGACGGCGGCCGTCCTCCTGGAGCTGCTCGATGATCGCCAGGGAGACGGCGTCGATCGACGGGCCGCTGCCGCCGCGGGAGCTGCTGGGGTCTGCGCTTCGACTTGCCACGACTTCACTCTGCACGACGTCTCGTCTGTTCCGCAAGCCCGAAGCGATGAAATTCGTTGTTCGACAACTCCAGAGGCACGGATTTCGCAGATATGGGCGGCTGGGTATGTTGAAAGCGTCGGTACAACGACTAGGGTGGGTGTCTCATCCACTGGACAGGAGGGCTTGGCAGTGACCACCGAGCTGCGCCGTCTGCGCAACTACATCAACGGCGAATTCCGGGACGCGGCCGACGGGCGGACCACCGAGGTGATCAACCCGGCGACCGGTGAGGCGTACGCGGTGGCCCCGCTGTCGGGCCAGGCCGACGTCGACGCCGCCATGAAGGCCGCCGCCGACGCGTTCCCGGCCTGGCGCGACCTGGTGCCCGCCGAGCGCCAGAAGGCCCTGCTGAAGATCGCCGACGCGTTCGAGGAGCGCGCCGAGGAGCTGATCGCGGCCGAGGTGGAGAACACGGGCAAGCCGATCGGACTCACGCGGTCCGAGGAGATCCCGCCCATGGTCGACCAGATCCGCTTCTTCGCGGGCGCGGCCCGGATGCTCGAAGGGCGCGCCGCCGGCGAGTACATGGAGGGCCTGACCTCCATCATCCGCCGCGAGCCCATCGGCGTCTGCGCGCAGGTCGCGCCGTGGAACTACCCCATGATGATGGGCGTGTGGAAGTTCGCCCCGGCGCTCGCCGCGGGCAACACGGTCGTCCTCAAGCCGTCCGACACGACCCCCGCGTCGACGGTCCTGATGGCCGAGATCATCGGCTCGATCGTGCCGCCCGGCGTCTTCAACGTCATCTGCGGCGACCGTGACACGGGCCGTGCGATGGTCGAGCACCGGACCCCCGCCATGGCCTCCATCACCGGCTCCGTGCGCGCCGGCATGCAGGTCGCCGAGTCCGCCTCCAAGGACCTCAAGCGGGTCCACCTGGAGCTCGGCGGCAAGGCGCCCGTGGTCGTCTTCGAGGACACCGACATCGCCAAGGCCGTCGAGGACATCTCGGTCGCGGGCTTCTTCAACGCGGGCCAGGACTGTACGGCCGCGACCCGCGTGCTCGTCCACGAGTCCATCCACGACGAGTTCGTGACCGCCCTCGCCAAGGCCGCCGCCGACACCAAGACCGGCCGGCCGGACGACGAGGACGTGCTCTACGGCCCGCTCAACAACGCCAACCAGCTGAAGCAGGTCACCGGCTTCATCGAGCGGCTTCCCGCGCACGCCAAGGTCGAGGCGGGCGGCCAGCGGGTCGGCGAGAAGGGCTACTTCTTCGCGCCGACCGTGGTCTCCGGCCTCAAGCAGGACGACGAGATCATCCAGAACGAGGTCTTCGGCCCCGTCATCACCGTCCAGTCCTTCACGGACGAGGCCCAGGCCGTCGAATACGCGAACGGCGTCGACTACGCCCTCGCCTCCTCGGTGTGGACCAAGGACCACGCCCGCGCGATGCGCCTGTCCAAGGCCCTCGACTTCGGCTGCGTGTGGATCAACACCCACATCCCGCTGGTCGCGGAGATGCCGCACGGCGGCTTCAAGAAGTCCGGCTACGGCAAGGACCTCTCGGCGTACGGCTTCGACGACTACACGCGCATCAAGCACGTGATGACGTCCATCGAGGGTTAATTCGGGTGCCTTCGGGAGCCGCCCCCGCGTACCGTTGCGTACGCGGGGGCGGCTCCCGTCGTGTGCTTCCTTCTCCCTTTCTTCTGCGAAAAGATCCGTAGCGCACACACTCTCCGCCCCCGCTTCTGCTTGTACTACGGGGGTGTGACCTGATGACGACGACCGACGACCTCGCCGCGCTGCTGCTGCGCCGACGGCAGAGTGTGTACGTGCCCTCCGGCGCCGGACGGTCCGCGGTGACCGAGGCCGCCGTGGTCGTCCTCGAAGCCGAACTCGCCGACCGCGGGCACGTGTTGACCGCACCGCTGCGCCGCGCGCTCACCGATCTTCCCGCCGGTGAACTCGCCGCGACCGGCATGCGGCTGCTCGCGGACGTCGACGCCCTGCTGGGCTCCGACCGCCGTCACGTCCCGCTGTTCGCGCGGTTCCCCGAGGAGATCCCCTACCAGCACGCGTACGACCGCTACACCAGCGTCGTCGTCGCCCACCTCGCCGCCCAGCCGCACCAGCCCTGCATGAACTGCGCGGGCACCAAGGCGCGGGTGCGCGCGCTCGCGCCCTGCGCGCACCTGGTGTGCGACGACTGCCACGGCGTGGCCTGGGACTGGGGCTGCTGCGACGACTGCTGCGTCTGGTACGCCTGCCCGATCTGCGAGAAGCGCTACGAGACGGACGGGCCCACCGACCCCTGGATCGACACCGGGGACACCCCCTCGGGCGACGGCGGCGACATCCTGCGCGCCCTGCGCCTGGGCGCGCCCGGCGACGAGGCGGCGGAGCTCGCCGCGCTGCTCGCCCGCCGGACTCCGCTGAACCCGCAGGACCACGACGACCTGGTGCTGCTGCTCGCGCGGGCCCACACGGCCGGGGTCCGCACGGCCGGGGTCCACGCGGACGGCGGGGCGAGCGGTGGCCTCGGCTGGCTGCCGGACGAGATACCCCTGCGCGAGAGCAAGGCCCTCGCCCTCGCGCCGCTCCTGGACGACCCGGCCACGCGGCCGCTCGTCGCCCGGTACGCGAACACGGCCACGGATGTGCTGCGGCTGCTCGTCGTGCGGTCCGGGGGCGACCCCGACCTGCTCGAACTGCCGCGCCTGCGGCGGGTGTCGCGGCCGGTGCGGCGGGAACTCCTCGGGCTGCTCTGCACGTTCGACCTGGGACACCTCTGTGAGGACTTCGCCCGGTACCCCGGTGCCTGGAAGCGCGTCGGCGAGATCCTGCACCCCTTCGAGGGGGGCGCGCGGCACCTCCGTGCCGCGCTCGCTTTCGCCGTCCTGCGCGGCACCCGGCTCGACGACCCCGCGCTCACCGAGGTGCTGCTCGCCGAGGCCGCCCGGCACGACGACATCCGTCTGGACGGGGATCGGCTCCGCCACGTCGGCTGGCAGGGGCGCGTCGAGGCCGCGCTCGGTCGTTGGGACACCACGGCCGCGACCGCTCTGCTGCGGGCACGGCCCGGTGAGCTGCTGCGGCGGCTCGACGTATTGCTTGCCCGCTCGGGTGAGGAGGTGCTGCCCGAGGTGGTCGGGGAGGCGCTGGGACATGCTCTGCCGCGGGTGGGGGTGGGGCCGTTGCTCGGGGCGTACGGGCGGATGAAGGTCCGTGCGGAGCCCGGGGGGCGGCGTGTGTTCTTTCCGCGCGGGCGCGTGACCAAGGGGTACGCCGTCGAGGATCACCGGCCGCCGTTGCCCTCGCGGGTGGCGGCGCGGGCCGCGGAGCTCATCGAGGGGGAGGCTGTGCGGCGGCTTGCGGCGGGGGTCGGCCCTGCCGGGGGTTCTCACACGCCGGACGGGCTGAAGACGGCGCCGTACGACATCGCCGTGCTCGACGCCTCCCTCGGCGATCTGCCCGTGCCCTTCGCCGAGCGTGCCTCCGCCGTGTCGCTCGTCTCCGTGCCGCGCGGCAGCTCGCTGCCCATGCCCGCCGCCGGTGAGCGGGTGCGGCTGTTCCTGCACTGGCAGCAGCCCAAGGGGGTGCGGGTCGACCTCGATCTGTCCGTGGCGATGTTCGACGACGCCTGGCGGTTCGTCGGGCTGTGCGACTACACGCAGCTGGAGTACGCGGGTGGTGCCGCGGTGCACTCGGGGGACCTGACGTCGGCGCCCGCGCCGCACGGCGCCACCGAGTACCTGGACCTGGACCTGCCGCGGCTCACCAAGGCCGGGGTGCGGTTCGTCGTGCCCGCCGTCCTGTCGTACAACAACGTGCCCTTCGACGAACTCCCGGACGCCTTCGCCGGGTTCATGGCCGTCGACCCGGCACGGCACGAGCGCGTCCGCTACGACCCGCGCACCGTCCGGCAGCGGTTCGACCTCGCGGGCGAGGCGGCGCTGCGCGTCCCGATGATCGTCGACCTGCGCTCGCGCCGGGCCTGGTGGGCCGACCTCACGCTGGCCACGGGCGACGGCAACCACAGCGTCTGGCGGCACCGCGCGGCGCTCGCCCGCGCCGGGCACGACCTGGTCGACACCTTCGAGGCCGGGGGCCGGGCCACGCTGTGGGACCTGGCCTGCTGGACGGCGGCGGCCCGCACCGACGGCGACGTCCTGGTGCGCGGACGCGGCCACGTCCTGTGGGGCTACCGCCGGGAGGAGGACGAGCCGCGCGCCGACTTCGCGGTGCGCGTCCGGGACGCGTGGGAGCCCGATGTGCTCTGCGCGGAGCCGGAGTTGGCGGACCGTCACGCGCTGGTCGCCCTCGTGCACGGCGACCTCGCCGGGGCGGAGCGCGCGGCGTCCGGCACGGCGTACCGGCTCTTCCCCGGGCCGCTCGACGAGGCGCCCCTGACCCGGGTGACGGCGTCGGACCTGGCGGGGTGGCTCGCCCCGGGCCGCTGACGGACCTCGCGCGGCCCGACAGCCTGTCGGGCCGCGCCGCCCCCGCCCCGACGCACCGTCCATTGCCCGGCCCCCGCTCGCCCGTGCATGCTGCCGAGGTGCGAGCGAACCCGAAAGCCTCCGTAGCCTCCGTGTCCCGCCGGTCCCTGCTGCGCGCCCTGGGCGGCGGTGCGACCGCCGCCGGGGTGGCCGCGCTCGCCACCGGCTGCGGGGTCCCGGCCGCGTACATCGCGCCCGACGAGCGCGGCGCCGCCGACCGCTCGCGCACGGACCGGAAGGTGACCTTCGCGAACTGGCCGCTCTACATCGACACCGACGACAAGGACAAGGCGAAGCGGCCCACGCTGGAGGCCTTCGAGAAGCGCACCGGGATCGACGTGCGCTACACGGAGGAGATCAACGACAACGACGAGTTCTTCGGCAAGATCAGCCCGTCCCTGATGAACCACCAGGAGACCGGCCGCGACCTCATCGTCATCAGCGACTGGATGTGCGCCCGCTTCGTGCGCCTCGGCTGGGTGCAGGAGATGGACCGCACCCGGCAGCCCCACGTCACCAAGTACCTCGACCCGCTGCTGCGCTCGCCCAGCTTCGACCGGGGCCGCAAGTTCACGGTGCCGTGGCAGTCGGGGATCACCGGCATCGCGTACAACAAGAAGCGGCTCGGCCGGGAGATCCGGCACGTGTCCGACCTGTGGGCGGGCGACCTCAAGGGGCGGGTCACGCTGCTCTCCGGTCTCGACGAGGCGTTCGCGCTGCTCATGCAGGGGGACGGCGTCGACGTCACGCGGTGGACGGCGGACGACTTCCACCGCATGTGCGACCGGGTCGAGAAGCTCGTCGACAGCCACCACATCCGCCGCTTCACCGGCAACGACTACATCAAGGACCTGTCCAGCGGCGACGTCCTGGCCTGCCAGGCCTACAGCGGCGACGTCATCCAGCTCCGCGCCGACGACCCGGACATCGAGTTCGTCGTCCCCGAGGAGGGCGCGGAGCTGTGGGCCGAGTCCCTGATGGTCCCCAACCTCGCCCGCCACAAGGCCAACGCGGAGCGGCTGATCGACCACTACTACCAGCCCGAGGTCGCCGCCGAGCTGGCCGCCTGGGTCAACTACGTCTGCCCCGTGCCCGCGGCCCGCGACGTCCTCGCCTCGTCCAAGGACAAGGAACTCGCGGCGCTCGCCGACGACCCGCTGATCTTCCCGGACGACGGCATGCGCAAGCGGCTCGCCATCGCGCGGGACATCACCTCGGGGGAGCGCACCGAGTTCGCGAAGAGGTGGAACTCACTGGCGGGGCTGTAGGACGGACCCGTCCTCCGGGCTCACCCGAGCGAGTTCCTGCCGCAGCTGCCGTGCGCGGTGCCGAGGACCCGCGAAGCCTGCTTGCCGTCGAGGTCCAGTTCCCGCCTGGTCTTCTTGACCTGGTCGACGAGGGCCTGCCCATGCGCGGCGCAGAGCGCGCTGCCGTGGGCGACGAGCACGTCGTCGTCGATGCGGTCCAGATCCGGGTAGTGCTCCCGGATCGTCTTGAGGTAGAACGCGGCCGACACCTCCGTCAGCTCGCGCGCTCCGTCGGGGGACGCCGACGGGCTCCCGGGCGGGGCGGCCGATGAGGACGTGGCAGCCGTGGCAGACGTGGCGGTCGGTGTCGCCGAGGCCTTCGCCTCACGGTCACCGGACGAGCCGCATGCCGTGGCGCCGAAAGCGGCGAGCGTGAGGCAGACGGCGAGCAGGGGCAGGCGCTTGTGCATGAATCTCCTGGTACAGAGGTGAACCGAGGGATTCTCCCCCATACCCGGCAACGGGCCCTGCACCGGCCTCCGCTTCGGCCCCCGCCTCGGCCCCCGCCCCGGCCTCCACCTCGTCCGAAGCCCCGCATGACGCGGATCAGCGCGCCGGAGCAGCCACCACGTCCCACGCCGCCATCGCCCGGTCCACCGTCTTGTCCAGGTCGGCGCGGGTCGCCCCGTCACGGGCCTGGACCGACATGCCCTGGATGACCGTGGTGTAGAAGGCGGCCATGGCCCCGGTGTCCGTGCCCGCGGGGAGTTCGCCCTCCCGGACGCCCCGGTCCAGGCGGCGGGCCACCATCTCCGCGCCCGCCTTCCGCCAGCCCGACAGGTGCTCCCACACGGGGGCGTTCGCCGCCGAGCAGTTGGTGGCGGCGAGGACGATCATGCAGCCGCTGGGGCTGCTCCCGTCGGCGTACGCGCGCGCGTTCTCACGCAGCACGGACTCCACCGCCGCCCGGGCCGAGGGGAGTTCGTCCATCTGGGCCATGGCGGAGCCCTCGGTGTCGTTGTACAGCGAGACCGCCTCCCGGAACAGCGCCTCCTTGGAGCCGAAGGCGGCGTACAGGCTGGGCGACGCGATGCCCATGGCGGAGGTGAGGTCCGTCATCGACGTGGCCTCGTACCCCTGGGTCCAGAACACCTCCATGGCCCGGCGCAGGGCCGTCTCCCGGTCGAACGCCCGGGGCCGTCCGCGTCCCGCCACGGCTACCGCCTCCCTCGTCCCGATGCCCGAAGCATTTCTGTGTCGACTGACAAATATAGGCCTTGACGTGCTGGTGCGCCCGTGTGAAAGTTTTCTGTGTCGATCGGCACAGAAATGGGGCCGAGGTCGGCACACCGATACGTACAAGATCGAGAGTTGGGGTCGGGGATGACTGAGCTGCTGGGCAAGGCCGCGCTGGTGACGGGCGGCAGCCGGGGGATCGGGGCGGCGATCGTGCGGCGGCTCGCGCGGGACGGGGCCGATGTGGCGTTCACCTATGTGAGCGCGGCCGGGAAGGCGAAGGCCGAGGCCGTCGTCGCCGACGTGGCGGCGGCGGGGCGGCGGTCCTTCGCCATCCAGGCCGACGCGGCGGACGCGGACGCGGTCCGGGAGGCCGTGGAGCGGGCGGCGCGGGAGCTGGGCCGCCTGGACATCCTGGTCAACAACGCGGGCGTGTACCCGTACGGGCCGTTCGAGGACGTCGCCCTGGAGGAGCTCGACCGCACCCTCGCGATCCACGCCCGCGCGGCCTTCGTCGCCGGGCAGGCCGCCGTCGCGCACCTGCCGCGGGGCGGGCGCATCGTGAGCATCGGCAGCAACCTCGTGCACCGGGCGCCGTTCGGCGGCATCGTCCTGTACTCCATGAGCAAGTCCGCCCTCAGCGGCTTCACCAAGGCCCTCGCCCGTGAACTCGGCCCCCGCGGCATCACGGTCAACGCCGTGCACCCCGGCTCGACGGACACCGACATGAACCCGGCCGACGGCGACAGCTCCGACTTCCAGCGCGGCATGTCCGCCCTCGGCCACTACTCGAACGCCGACGACATCGCCGCGACGGTCGCCCACCTGGTGGGTCCCGGCGGGCGCACCGTCACGGGCGCGGAGTTCACGGTGGACGGCGGGACGAACGCGTAGACCGGGCGGGGGTCAGCCGCGGGGGGACCCGATCGCCGCCTTGATGATGCGCTGGGCGACGGGGTTCATGTCCTGGCCCTTGGCGTCGGTGGAGTTGACCGAGTAGACGAGGACGGTGTCCAGGTTCCGGGTGGCGGCGACGATCGAGTTGTAGCCGTGCCGCCCCCCGGTCTTCAGCCAGACGACCCGCCCGTCGGGCGCCTCGAATCGCATCAGGCCCGCGCTCATCGTGGCGCCCTCGATGTCCTTCGGCACCGTGAACATCTCCTCCAGCTGCGGCTTCGGCACGATCCTGCCGCGGAACAGCGCGACGGTCAGCCGCTCCAGGTCGGCCGTCGTGGAGATCATGTCGCCGCCCGCCATCCGGTCCCGCTGGTTCCACTCGGTGACGTCGACGAGGCGCGTCCCGCCGCCGGGCTCCTGCACGGCCTGGTAGCCGCGGTTGTGCGGGCCGTGGATGCGCGGGTCCGTACCGGGGAAGGAGGAGTGCCGCATGCCGGCGCGCTTGAGGACGCGCCGGGTGGCCTCCTGCTCGTACGAGTGCCCCGTCACCTTCTCGATGAGCAGCCCGAGCAGCGTGTAGTTGACGCCCAGGTACTCCTGCTCGACCCCCGGGTCGTGCGCGGGCCCCTTCGCGATCGACGTGACGGCGACCTCCTGCGGGGTGAGCGTCTCGAAGCGGTTCGCGTACAGCTCCTCGAAGGTCTTGCCGAGCGAGCGCCCCGGCTGCAATCCGCTGCTGTGGTTCAGGAGTTGGCGTACGGAGATGGGCTTGCGGAAGGCGTCGGCGTTCGCGGCGAACAGGTCGGGCAGATAGCGCTGCACCGGCGCGTTCAGGTCGACTCTGCCCTCGGCGGCGAGCTGCAGCACCACGGCCGCCGTCACCACCTTCGTGGTGGACCCGGCCCGGAACCGCCCCTCAGGGTTCGCGTCCCGCCCCGACGTCAGATCCCTGACCCCCGAACTCCCGTGCCACGACGTCTTCTTCCCCCGCACCCGCACCAGCGCGGCCGTCGCGTCGGCATCGGGAAGACCGTCGATGGCCGCACGCAACGCCTCGCCGTCGGGCTCCGACCGACTGTCCGCGGCCACGGCGGCGGGCGTCCCCGCACCACCGCTCGCGAGGGCGGGCGCCGCGGCCGCCGTGAGGCCGAGAACGACGGCGGTGGCGACCGTGGCGGAGAGACCGGCACGTACACGCATGAGCTGCTCCAGGTGAGATGAGTGACTGTGGGGTCCCTCTCATCCTGCGCGGCGGGCGGGTGCGGGCGGATCGTCACTGGGGAGGGGTGGGGACCCTGAGGTGGTTCCGGGGCAACTGGTGTGTGTCTAGGGGTAGTTGTAGGGGTGTTCCCCTCGGGGGGCCTCGGCTCGGTCCTGGGCCGCCAGGACCTCGTCGCCGTGTTCGTGGGCCCATGCGCCGAACGCCTCGATCGGGGCGATGAGGGTGCGGCCGAGGTCGGTCAGGGCGTACTCGACGCGGGGTGGGGACTCGGCGTAGGCGTTGCGGGTGAGGAGGCCGTTGTGCTCCAGGCGGCGGAGGGTCTCCGTGAGGATCTTGGGGCTGATGCCGCCGATGCGGTCGCGCAGTTCGCGCGGGCGCAGGGGGCCGTGTCGCAGGGCCCAGAGGGGCACCGCGTTCCAGGTGTTGGCGAGCAGGTCGAAGGCGAGGCGGGCGCGGCAGTCGGCGAGGAGGTCGGTGGGTTCGTGGGGTGCGGTCCGGGGTGGGTCGTGGGGCGTCACGCTTCGCATGGTGCCCGAGGGGGCGTGTGGCGGTGAAGGCGGGCCGAGACTTACCGATCGGTGCCCGAGCGGCTTTCTAGTGTCGTTCTCGTACTGCCGGTCCGCGGGCCGGTGCAGGGGATGGACGAGGGAGAGCGACGCGTATGCGGATAGGGATTCTCGGGGCCGGGAACATGGCTGACGCGCTGGGGGCGCAGTGGGTCCGGGCCGGGCACGACGTGTTCGTCGGCGGGCGTGACGAGGGGCGGGCGGCCGCGCTCGCGGGGCGGATCGGTGCGGTGGGGCACGGCTCGCTGCGGGCGGCCGTCGAGTTCGGGGACGGCGCCGTACTGCACGCACTGCCGTACGCGGTCGGGGCCGACGTCGCCGCCGGGCTCGCCGACCCCCTGCGCGGCCGGGTCCTGATCGACTGCTCCAACCCCGTGGGCGAGGGCTTCGCGCTGCTCACGCGGGGCGCGGAGTCCGCCGCCGAACGGCTGGCCGCAGCCGCGCCCGGGGCCCGCGTGGTCAAGGCGTTCAACCTGTGCCACGACAGCGTGTGGCGGCTCGCGCCGCCCGTGTTCGACGGGCGGCGCCTCGCGGTGCCGGTGTGCGGTGACGACGAGGGCGCGCTCGGCGTCGTACGCGCACTCGTGCGGGACATCGGCTGCGTGCCCTACGAAGCGGGCGGCCTCGGCCGTGCCGGGCTCGTGGAGGCCACAGCCGCGCTCCTGATCGGCCTCTGGGTCGGCGAGGGTGTGGACGCGCAGGCCGTCGTGCCGCCGGTCGGCCTGGTGGCGGGGGAGCCGGGCTAGGCGGCCCGTCCTTGTGGGGCGGCGCTACGGTTTGCGGCCCACCGCGCCGAGCTGCGGCACCGGCTCGGCCTCCGGGAACCGCCAGCGCGCGCACGATTCGACGCCCGGTTCGAGCAGGTCGAGGCCCTCCATGAACGACAGGAACTCCGCGCGGGTGCGGCCCGTGATCGGCGGCGTCGCGTGGGCGTTCCAGAAGTCCATGGCCGGCTGGTTGTCGGCGCCGCCGACGTCGGCGTCGAGCGTGGGGTGGGTCAGGACCAGGTAACTGCCGGACGGCACCGCGTCCATGAGGGTCCGTACGATGCCGCGGGCCACGTCCGTGTCGGGGACGAAGTTGAGGATGCCGAGCAGCATCACGGCCACCGGCTGCCCGAGATCGAGGGTCTCGGCGGCGGCCCGCAGGATGCGCTCCGTGTCCCGGGCGTCCGCGTCGACGTACGCGGTCGCGCCCTCGGGGGAGCTGGTGAGCAGGGCGCCCGCGTGCGTCAGGACGATCGGGTCGTTGTCCACGTACACGATGCGGGCGTCGGGGGCGAGGCGCTGCGCGACCTCGTGGGTGTTGTCGCCCGTGGGCAGGCCCGTGCCGATGTCAAGGAGCTGGCGGATGCCCCGCTCGCCCACCAGGTGCGCGACCGCGCGGCCGAGGAACGCCCGGTCCGCGCGGGCCACTTCGCCGATGCCGGGGAACATCTCGACGACCTGCTCGCCCACCGCGCGGTCCACCGGGTAGTTGTCCTTGCCGCCCAGCCAGTAGTTCCAGACGCGGGCGTTGTGCGCCATGTCGGTGCGGATGCGGCCGACGCCGTCCGGGTTCTGCGCGTCCGGTAAGTTCGCTGCGTGCTCTGCGCTCACTCGTGAGGTTCCTTCCCCGTCTGCTGCCGATGCCGCCGGGGCCCTCGGGACAGCTCGGCGGCGAGTGCGTCCACGCGGTTGGTGGTGATCGAGTCCACTCCGTGGGAGATGAGCTTACGCATGGACCGCCGGGTGTCGGGAGTCCACGCGGAGACCAGCAGGCCACTCGCGTGCACCCGGTCGACCAGATCCGAACTCACCAGGCCGAAGCGGTAGTTGAGCCAGCGCGGGGCGATCGCGGCGAGCACGGCGGGCCGGGGCGGGGCGAGCGACTTCCAGGTGAGGGCGATCTCCGCGGCCGGGTCCGCGGCCCGCACGGCGAGCATCGCGTCGGGGCCCGCGCAGTAGTACGCCCGCTCCGCGGCACCGCAGTCGCCGATGACGCCGACGACGGCGCGCGCCGACTCGCGGGTCGCGCCGGGCAGGTCGACGAGGACGCGGTGGCCGTCCGTCTCCTTCAGGGCCTCTTCGAGGGTGGGCACGCCGCCGTCGGTCAGCCCGCGCACCTCGTCGGCGGACAGCGCGGACAGCGGCCGGTCGTGGCCCCAGAGCCGGGCGAGGCCCGCGTCGTGCAGCAGGACGGGGACGCCGTCGCGGGTCAGACGGACGTCGATCTCCACGGCGTCCGCGCCGCGTTCGAGCGCGGCGCGCAGGGAGGGGAGGGTGTTCTCGCGGACGCGGTAGGGGTCGCCCCGGTGGGCGACGGCAGTCACGGTGCGCATGGCACCCATTGTGGCGGGGGACGGGCCCCGGGGCTTGCCGGCCCGGGGCCCGTCCGCGTCGCGCGCGGGGGTGCGTCAGGAGGACTGCGAGTCTCCGTGCGTCAGGGGGACTGCTCTCCGTGAGCCAGGAGGACTGAGCGTCCCCGTGCGTCAGGACGGCTCAGCGTCTCCGTGCGTCAGGACGCCAGCCAGTTCTCCGTGTACGCGTCGATCTCGGCGGTGATCCTGTCCTTGCCCGCCCGGTCCAGGAACGACGCCTCGACGCCGTTCTTCGCGAGGTCGGCGATGCCGCGCTCGTCGAGGCCGAGGAGGCGGGCGGCGACCGCGTACTCGTTGTTGAGGTCCGTTCCGAACATCGGCGGGTCGTCGGAGTTGATGGTGACGATCACGCCCGCGTCCACGAACTGCTTGAGCGGGTGCTCGTCGAGGGTGGTGACGGCGCGCGTGGCGATGTTCGAGGTCGGGCAGACCTCCAGCGGGATGCGGTGCTCGGCGAGGTGCGCGAGGAGCTTCGGGTCCTTGGCAGAGCTGGTGCCGTGGCCGATGCGCTCGGCGCGCAGGTGCGTGAGCGCGTCCCAGACGGTCTCCGGGCCCGTGGTCTCGCCCGCGTGCGGCACCGAGTGCAGGCCGGCGGCGATGGCACGGTCGAAGTACGGCTTGAACTGCGGGCGCGGTACGCCGATCTCGGGGCCGCCGAGGCCGAAGGAGACCAGGCCCTCGGGGCGGATGCCGTCGGTGGTGGCGAGCCGCGCGGTCTCCTCCGCCGACTCCAGGCCCGCCTCGCCCGGGATGTCGAAGCACCAGCGCAGGACGACGCCGAGGTCGGCCTCCGCGGTCTTGCGGGCGTCCTCGATGGCGGCCATGAAGGCGCGCTCCTCGATGCCGCGGCGGGTGGAGGAGAAGGGGGTGATGGTCAGCTCGGCGTACCGCACGTTCTGCCGGGACAGCTCGCGGGCCACCTCGAAGGTGAGGAGGTGGACGTCGTCGGGGGTGCGGATCAGGTCGACGACGGACAGGTACACCTGGATGAAGTGGGCGAAGTCCGTGAACGTGAAGTAGTCCGCGAGGGCCTCGATGTCGGTCGGCACCTTGGAGTCGGGGTGCCGGGCGGCGAGGGCGGAGACGATCCGGGGGGAGGCGGAGCCGACGTGGTGGACGTGGAGTTCGGCCTTGGGCAGTCCGGCGATGAACGTGTGCGTCTGCGCCTGGGCGGCGGGGTTGTGCTGGTCGGTCATGGGTTCCTCCCCGGGAACACGGTGTGATCGGCTGATCGGATGACCCCCGCGGGGGTCGGGGATCATCGTAGGACGCGGGTCCTGGCCGGAATGGGGCGGCCGCCGGGGCTGAGTCCCTGGTACGGCAGGGCGGCCACCGGGGCTGAGTCCCTGGTACGGCAGGGCGGCCGCCGCGGCCGAGCCCCCGGCGCGACAGGTCAGCCACCGCTCCCCGCCCGGCACGGAGCCGCTACCGCAGCCGCTCCCGCGCCTCCATCAGCGCGAACCCCAGGAGATTCAGCCCCCGCCACCCCGCCGGATCCCCGATCCGCGGATCGTCGGCGGCGAGGCCGACGCCCCACACCCGGTCCACCGGGCTCGCCTCGACCAGGACCCGCTCCCCGGTCCCCACGAGATACGCCCGCAGCGCCTCGTCCGACGAGAACTTCCGCACCGACCCCTCGACGACGATCTCGAAGCGCTCCCGCTCCCAGACCTGGTCGTCGAACCCCCGCACGAGGCGCCCGGCCCGCTTGGCCTCGGCGGGCGTGCGCGCCGTGAGCGCCGCCCGCTCGGCGTCGGCGTCGCCGAAGAGGCGGGCCTTCGCGGCCATCATCCAGTGCTCCGCGGTCGCGTACTCCACGCCGTCCGCCGTGAACGGCGAGGGCCACCACTGGCTGAAACAGCCGGCCCCGAGCGTCCCGTCGCGGCGCGGGGCGTGCCCCCAGAAGTACAGGTACTTGACCCTCGCCTCCACCGTGTCCTCCCCCGAGAGATCCCTCATGCACGCCACTCTGGCAGGCACCACTGACACTCCGTCCCACAATTTCCAAGCCGACTCGACACCTGGTCGACAGATTCCGTCGCGTAACCAAAAGGCAACAACGGAATCACTTGCTGGACCATCGACCCCCTGTCAGGATCGGCACTCAAATCGATCTGGAACTACGCCGACCCTCTCGGGACGGGGCGGCCGGCGGAGGAGAGCGTCATGCACACATTCCAGGCGCGGGACCGGTTCGCGGACGGCGCCCAGTACATCGCGGGACGCCTCACCCAGGGCACGTCGGGCCGCACCCACGCGGTGGTCGATCCGGCCACGGGCGACGAGGTCCTGAGCTATGAGCTCGCGGGCGCCAAGGACGTGGACGACGCCGTCGCGGCCGCCGCGGACGCGTACACCGGCTGGTCGGCCGCGAGCCCCGGCGAGCGCTCCGACGCCATGCACCGCTTCGCTGCCGAGCTGTCCGCCCGGGCCGAGGACCTCGCGCAGGCCGAGTCCCTCCAGTGCGGCAAGCCGATCAAGCTGAGCCGCGAGTTCGACGTACCGGGCACGATCGACAACACCGCCTTCTTCGCGGGCGCCGCCCGCCACCTGGCGGGCCAGTCGGCGGGGGAGTACGACGGCGGCGACCACACCTCGTACGTCCGCAGGGAGCCGATCGGTGTCGTCGGCTCCATCGCGCCCTGGAACTACCCGCTCCAGATGGCCGCCTGGAAGGTCCTCCCGGCCATCGCGGCGGGCAACACCATCGTCCTGAAGCCGTCCGAGCTGACGCCGTTCACCTCGCTGATGTTCGCGCAGGCCGCCACCGCCGCCGGGATCCCCGACGGTGTCGTCAACATCGTCACGGGGGCCGGCAAGGAGGCCGGTGAGCACCTCGTCGGGCACCCCGACGTCGTCATGACGTCCTTCACCGGGTCCACCGGCGTCGGCAAGCGCGTCGCGGAGGTCGCCACCGCCACCGTCAAGCGGCTCCACCTGGAGCTCGGCGGCAAGGCGCCCTTCGTCGTGTTCGACGACGCCGACCTGGAGGCCGCCGTGCACGGCGCCGTCGCGGGCGCCCTCATCAACAGCGGCCAGGACTGCACGGCCGCCACGCGCGCGTACGTACAGCGGCCCCTCTACGACGCCTTCGTCGCGGGCGTCGCCGACCTGATGGCGACCGTGCGGCTCGGCGACCCCTTCGACCCGGCCACCGACCTCGGCCCGCTCATCTCGCACACGCACCGCGACCGCGTCGCCGGCTTCGTCGACCGGGCCCGCTCCTACGCGCGCGTGGTGACGGGAGGCGAGGCCCTCGACCACCCGGGCGCGTACTACAAGCCCACCCTCATCGCCGACGCCGCGCAGGACAGCGAGGCGGTGCAGGCGGAGATCTTCGGCCCGGTGCTCGTCGTGCTGCCCTTCGACTCCGACGCCGACGGCATCCGCCTCGCCAACGACACCCCCTACGGCCTCGCCGCCTCCGCCTGGACGCGGGACGTCTTCCGCGCGGGCCGCGCAACGCGCGAGATCAAGGCGGGCTGCGTGTGGGTCAACGACCACATCCCGATCCTCAGCGAGATGCCGCACGGCGGGTACAAGGCGTCCGGCTACGGCAAGGACATGTCCGCCTACTCATTCGAGGAGTACACGCAGATCAAGCACGTCATGTTCGACAACACCGCGGTGGCACGGAAGGACTGGCACCGCACGATCTTCGGGGACCGCTAGCCGCACGCGGGGACGGGCGCCGCGCGACCGGGCGGCGCCCGCCCGCCCACCTCCCGAAAGGGCGACAAGCGCATGGAGCACTACGAGCCCGACAGTCTGTCCCCGGCCCAGCTCGCCGCCGCACAGCGCGCCCTGCGCGGCGGCCCCGCGGTCGGCCGCCGTTCGGTGCTGCGCGCCTCCGCCGGCGGCCTGCTCGCCGCGGGCGGGCTCGGCGCCCTGAGCGGGTGCGGCATCCCCGCGGCCGGCAAGGGCGAGGGCGGCATCGCCGCGGACGACCGCTCGGAGAAGGACAAGCGCGTCAACTTCTCCAACTGGACCGAGTACATGGACGTCGACAAGGACGAGCGGCGCCCCACCCTCGACGCGTTCACGAAACGCACCGGCATCCGGGTCAAGTACACCGAGGACATCAACGACAACAACGAGTTCTTCGGGAAGATCAAGCCGCAGCTCGCCGCCGGGCAGGACACCGGGCGCGACCTGATCTGCGTCACGGACTGGCTCGCCGCCCGCCTCATCCGCTTCGGCTGGGTGCAGAAACTCGACCCGGCCCAGCTGCCGCACGCCTACGCCAACCTGTCCGCCCAGTTCCGCTCACCCGACTGGGACCCCGGGCGCGCCTACTCGTACCCCTGGACCGGCATCTCCACCGTCATCGCGTACAACAAGAAGGCGACCGACGGCGAGAAGATCACCTCGGTGTCGCAGCTGATGGACGAGCCCAAGCTCAAGGGGCGCGTGGGCTTCCTGTCCGAGATGCGCGACTCCATGGGGATGGTGCTTCTCGACCTCGGCAAGGACCCCGCGAAGTTCACCGACGACGACTTCGACGCGGCCGTGGCGCGCCTGCAGAAAGCCGTCGACAGGAAGCAGATCCGCCGCTTCACCGGCAACGACTACACCTCCGACCTCGACAAGGGCGACCTCGCCGCGTGCGTGGCCTGGGCCGGGGACGTCGTCCAGCTCAAGCTCTCCAACCCCGACATCGAGTTCGCCATCCCGGACAGCGGCTACCTGACCTCGACGGACAACCTCCTGGTCCCCAACAAGGCGCGCCACAAGCGCAACGCCGAGCGGCTCATCGACTACTACTACGAGCCGGGGCCCGCGGCCCGCCTCGCCGCCTACATCAACTACGTGTGCCCCGTGGACGGCGTCCGCGACGAGCTCGCGAAGATCGACCCCAAGGCCGCGGCGAACCCGCTGATCATCCCCGACAAGGCCATGGCCGCGAAGTCGCACGCCTTCCGGTCCCTCACGCCCAAGGAAGAGGCCGCGTACGAGGGGAAGTTCGCCAAGCTCACCGGTTCTTGACGCAACCCTCCTCGACCTCCTCTGGAACCTCCTCGACCTCCTCTGGACGCCACCATGACGACTGCCAAAGAAGCCACAGAGCACAGCGGCGACGTACGCCTCAGCGGCATCAGCAAGACCTACGGCTCCTTCACGGCCGTGCACCCGCTCGACCTCACCGTGCCCCAGGGCTCCTTCTTCGCGCTGCTCGGCGCCTCCGGCTGCGGCAAGACCACCACCCTGCGCATGATCGCCGGCCTGGAGGAGCCCAGCAGCGGCACCGTCCGCCTCGGCGAGCAGGACGTCACCGCGCTGCCGCCCTACAAGCGGCCCGTGAACACGGTCTTCCAGTCGTACGCCCTCTTCCCGCACCTCGACATCTTCGAGAACGTCGCCTTCGGCCTGCGCCGGCGCGGCATCAAGTCGGTGAAGAAGCAGGTCGGCGAGATGCTCGACCTGGTCCAGCTCGGCGAGCAGGCCCGCAAGAAGCCGCACCAGCTCTCCGGCGGCCAGCAGCAGCGCGTCGCCGTCGCCCGCGCCCTCATCAACCACCCCAAGGTGCTGCTCCTCGACGAGCCCCTCGGCGCCCTCGACCTGAAGCTGCGCCGCCAGATGCAGCTCGAACTCAAGCGCATCCAGACCGAGGTCGGCATCACCTTCGTGCACGTCACGCACGACCAGGAGGAGGCCATGACGATGGCCGACACCGTCGCCGTGATGAACGGCGGCCGCGTCGAGCAGCAGGGCGCCCCCGCCGACCTGTACGAGAACCCGCGCACCACCTTCGTCGCCAACTTCCTCGGCACGTCCAACTTCATCGAGGCCGAGGTGGCCGAGGTCAGCGGCGACGACGTGTTCCTCAAGGCGGGCGGCGGGAAGCTGACGCTGCCCACGGCGCGATGTACGGCGGCCGCCACCACCGGCGGCACGGTCCTGGTGGGCGTACGCCCGGAGAAGATCTCGCTCGCGCACGCCGACGACGCGGGCGAGATCCCCGCCGGACGCAACCGCATCACCGGCCGCATCGCCGACTCCAGCTTCATCGGCGTCTCCACGCAGTACGTCGTCGACAGCCCCGTCTGCGACGCCTTCGAGGTGTACGCGCAGAACATCGAGCGCGACACCCGGCTCGTCCCGGGCGCCGAGGTCGTCCTGCACTGGAACCCCGCGCACACCTTCGGCCTCGACGCCGACCAGGACGCCGAAGCCGGCGTCGAGAAGGTCGAGGAGGACGCGTGACGACCCTCATCGAGGCCGCACCCCCCGAGGCCGACGAGCCCCCGGCGAAGCCGCCCCGCCGACGCGGCCGCCTCGTCCCCTACTGGCTGCTGCTCCCCGGCATCCTCTGGCTGCTCGTCTTCTTCGCGCTGCCGCTGGTCTACCAGGCCTCCACGTCCGTGCAGACCGGCTCCCTCGAAGAGGGCTACAAGGTCACCTGGCACTTCGCCACCTACTGGGACGCGCTCGGCGACTACTGGCCGCAGTTCCTGCGCTCGGTGATCTACGCGGGCGCCGCGACGATCCTGTGCCTGCTGCTCGGCTACCCGCTGGCCTACCTCATCGCGTTCCGCGCGGGCCGCTGGCGCAATCTGATCCTCGTCCTGGTGATAGCGCCGTTCTTCACCAGCTTCCTCATCCGCACGCTGGCCTGGAAGACGATCCTCGCCGACGGCGGCCCCGTCGTCGGCGCCCTGAACAACCTGCACCTGCTCGACGTCACCAACTGGCTCGGCGCCACCGACGGCGACCGCGTCCTCGCCACCCCGCTCGCGGTGGTCTGCGGACTCACGTACAACTTCCTGCCGTTCATGATCCTGCCGCTCTACACCTCCCTGGAGCGCATCGACGGCAGGCTGCACGAGGCCGCGGGCGACCTCTACGCCCGGCCCTCCACCACCTTCCGCAAGGTGACGTTCCCCTTGTCCATGCCGGGCGTCGTCTCCGGCACCCTGCTCACCTTCATCCCGGCGGCGGGCGACTACGTGAACGCCGACCTGCTCGGGTCCACCGACACCCGCATGGTCGGCAACGTCATCCAGACGCAGTTCCTGCGCATCCTGGACTACCCGACGGCCGCGGCGCTCTCCTTCATCCTGATGGCCGCGATCCTGTTCATGGTGACGTTCTACATCCGCAAGTCGGGGACGGAGGATCTCGTCTGATGTCTTTCCTCTCCGTGCTCTCGAAGCCTTTCCGCTGGCTGCGCCGGAATCTCGTCGTCATCGCCGGACTCCTCACGCTCGGCTATCTGCTGCTTCCCAATGTCGTCGTCACGGTCTTCTCCTTCAACAAGCCGAAGGGCCGCTTCAATTACTCCTGGCAGGAGTTCTCGACGGACGCCTGGAAGGACCCCTGCGGCGTCGCCGACATGTGCGGTTCGCTCTCGCTGAGCCTGCAGATCGCCTTCTGGGCGACGCTCGGCGCGACCGTGCTCGGCACGATGATCGCCTTCGCGCTCGTGCGCTACCGCTTCCGGGCGCGCGGCGCCGTGAACTCGCTGATCTTCCTGCCGATGGCGATGCCCGAGGTCGTCATGGCCGCCTCGCTGCTCACGCTGTTCCTCAACATGGGCGCCCAGCTGGGCTTCTGGACCGTCCTCATCGCGCACATCATGTTCTGCCTGAGCTTCGTCGTGACGGCCGTGAAGGCGCGTGTGATGTCCATGGACCCGCGCCTGGAACAGGCCGCCCAGGACCTCTACGCCGGGCCCGTGCAGACCTTCCTGCGGGTCACCCTGCCGATCGCCGCGCCCGGCATCGCCGCGGGCGCGCTGCTCGCCTTCGCGCTGTCCTTCGACGACTTCATCATCACGAACTTCAACGCCGGATCGACTGTGACCTTCCCCATGTTCGTCTGGGGATCGGCGCAGCGGGGCACACCCGTTCAGATCAATGTGATCGGTACGGCGATGTTCCTGATCGCCGTCCTTCTCGTGGTGGCAGGAATGCTCGTCGGAAAGCGCCGCGCCAAGAAATCCCTTTAAGAGCTGCAAGAGTCGCAAGAGCTGCAAGAGTCGCAAGAACTGCAAGAGTCGCAAGAGTCGCACAGTCGCAAGAGCCCTGAAGGAGTTGGAAATCATGGCCCCAAGCGCCATGACCCGCTGGACCACGTCTCTCGCCGAGGCCAAGCCGGTCTCGTTCTGGCTGGACGACCCGAAGAAGCCCGAGCCCGAACCGGCCCTCGTCGGTGACGAGCGCTGCGACCTGCTCGTCGTCGGCGGCGGTTACAGCGGCCTGTGGACGGCCCTGATCGCCAAGGAGCGCGACCCCGGCCGTGACGTCGTCCTCGTCGAGGGCCGCGAGATCGGCTGGGCCGCCTCCGGCCGCAACGGCGGCTTCTGCGCCGCGTCCCTCACCCACGGCCTCCCCAACGGCCTCGCCCGCTGGCCCGACGAGATCACGAAGCTGGAGGAGCTCGGCGCCCGCAACCTCGACGAGATCGAGGCCGCCGTCGCCCGCTACGGCATCGACTGCGACTTCGAGCGCACCGGCGAGATCGACGTGGCGACCCAGCCGCACCAGCTCGCCGAGCTGCACGAGGTGTACGAGGAGATGGCCGGGCTCGGCCTCGCGGGCGGCGCCGAGATGCTCGACGCGGACGCGGTGCGCGCGCAGGTGGACTCGCCCACGTTCCTCGGCGGCCTGTGGGACCGTGACGGCGTCGCCATGCTGCATCCGGCGAAGCTGGCCTGGGGCCTCAAGCGGGCCTGTCTCGACCTCGGCGTGCGGATCCACGAACACACCCCGGCTCTCGACCTCGCCTCGCCCGGCGCGGGCATGGCGATCCGCACGCCCTACGGCCGGGTCTACGCCCGCCAGGTCGCGCTTGGCACGAACGTCTTCCCGTCCCTGGTCAAGCGCGTCCGCCCGTACACGGTCCCGGTGTACGACTACGCCCTCATGACCGAGCCCCTGACCCCCGACCAGCTCGCCGCGATCGGCTGGCGGGGGCGCCAGGGCCTCGGCGACGCCGCCAACCAGTTCCACTACTTCCGGCTGTCCGCCGACAACCGCATCCTGTGGGGCGGGTACGACGCCATCTACCCCTACGGCGGCAAGGTCCGCGCCGAGTACGACCACCGCCCCGAGACGTACGCGAAGCTCGCCGGGCACTTCTTCACCTGCTTCCCGCAGCTGGAGGGGGTGCGCTTCACACACGCGTGGGGCGGCGCGATCGACACCTGCTCGCGCTTCTCGGCGTTCTTCGGCACGGCGTACGGGGAGCGGGTCGCGTACGCCGCCGGATACACCGGACTCGGGGTCGGGGCCACGCGGTTCGGCGCCGAGGTGATGCTCGACCTGCTCGCGGGGGAGCGCACGGAGCGCACCCGTCTGGAGATGGTCCGCTCCAAGCCGCTGCCGTTCCCGCCGGAGCCGATCGCCTGGACCGGCGTGGCGCTGACCAAGTGGTCCCTGGCCCGGGCCGACGAGAACGGCGGGCGCCGCAATGCGTGGCTGCGCGCGATGGACAAGATGGGACTCGGCTTCGACAGCTGACCCGGAGATCCACCGGCGTACGCCGCTCCGCTCCGTGACGCGCTTCACTACCACTCAGTAGCGGAAGCCGCGTAATGCCCGGCCCCGGGGCCGCTCTTCCTCGTGACACGCGTATGCGTGACCGACGAGAGGAAGGTTCGCCATGACGGGCTCGGGCAGTAAATCGGCGGTCGAGTGGCTGGTGTCGGTGGCGCCGGATCCGGACGCCTGCCGCTGGGAGTGGGAACGCAACCCCCTGGGGGTCGTCCTGCTCCCGGCCGGCCGGCTCTGGGACGTGCTCATCCTGCCCGGCGACCTGGGCTACCCCACGCTGGACGTGCTCGCCCGGGTCGTGGACCGACCCGGCCCGGTCCTGGCCGACTTCGGCGACGCCCGCATGGGCTTCTTCGTGCCCGCGGGCACGGTCGCGCGCTGGCTGGGCACGGGGGTGCGGGGCGCGGGGCGCGGCACCTGGATCGTCGTGCCCTACCCAGGCAGGTCCACCGGCGGTGTGCGCTGGCTGATCCCACCGGACGGCTCCGGCACGCTGGTGGACCCGGCACTTCTGGAACTCGCGATGCACGAGGCGGCGGCGTCGCTGGCGCGGGGCGGTGGGGCCGGTGGGGCCGGTGGGGCGGGGGAGGGTGCCGAGGGTGCCGAAGACGGCGAGGGGTGAACGGCCCTCAGCCCCGGTCGTAGCCACGGCCTGAGACCCCCTCCACACCGCCGACACCACACCAGCACCGCTGGACACCCCCTGCACACGGCAGGGGCGGTGCTGCGCGAAGCCCCGGCGACGGCCCCGAGGCAGTCCTGACAACAACCTTGACAACGGCATTGGTCTGGACCATCTTGAGCGCGTCCTGCTCTCCCATCCCCCCACCCGCGGAGGCAGTTGTGGACCGCTCACACTCCCGCTCACCCCTGCGCAGACCCCGACTCCTCACCGCGGCGGCAGCACTCGCGCTCGCGGCATCCGGCCTGCTCGCCGTGGAGAGCACGGCGGACTCGGCGCCCCCGACGAGTTCGGCGCGCGCCGACGCCAAGGCTCCGGCGGCCGACGCCGAGGCCCTCCCCGCCCACGCACTGGTCGGCTATCTGCACACCAGCTTCGCCAACGGCTCCGGCTACACGCGCCTCGCGGACACCCCGGCCGGCTGGGACATCATCGACCTGGCGTTCGGCGAGCCCACGTCGGCCACGTCCGGCGACATCCGCTTCAGCCTCTGCCCGAAGACGGAGTGCCCGAACGTCGAGACGAAGGACGAGTTCAAGGCCGCCATCAAGGCCAAGCAGGCCCAGGGCAAGAAGGTGCAGATCTCCATCGGCGGCCAGAACGGCCAGGTGCAGCTGACCACCACCCAGGCCCGCGACAAGTTCGTCTCGTCCGTCTCCGCGATCATCGACGAGTACGGCCTCGACGGCCTGGACATCGACTTCGAGGGCCACTCGCTGTCGCTGAACGCCAACGACACGGACTTCAAGAACCCCACGACCCCGGTGATCGTGAACCTGATCTCGGCGGTGAAGACCCTCAAGGCCAAGTACGGCCCCGGCTTCACGCTCACGATGGCCCCGGAGACGTTCTTCGTGCAGCTGGGCTACCAGCACTACGGCCCCGGCCAGTGGGGCGCCGACCCGCGCGCGGGCGCCTACCTCCCGGTCATCCACGCCCTGCGCGACGACCTCACCCTGCTGCACGTCCAGGACTACAACTCGGGCCCGATCATGGGCCTCGACAACCAGTACCACCAGATGGGCGGCGCGGACTTCCACATCGCCATGACCGACATGCTCCTCACCGGCTTCCCGGTCAAGGGCAACACGGCCAACGTCTTCCCGCCGCTGCCCCCGGAGAAGATAGCCATAGGAATGCCCGCCTCGGTGAACGCGGGCAACGGCCACGTCTCCACGACCGAGGTCAACAAGGCCCTGGACTGCCTGACGAAGAACACCAACTGCGGCTCCTACCGCCCCCACGGCAAGTGGCCCACCCTGCGCGGCCTGATGACCTGGTCCATCAACTGGGACCGCTTCAACAACTGGGAGTTCTCCAAGAACTTCGACAGCTACTTCGGCAGCAACTGATCCCAGACCCGCCGCAGCGCACCCGCCCGCCCCGGCCCGTCCAACTCCCGCAGCACGCCCGGCAGATCCAGCGGCAGCGATCGCACCCGGGCCGACGTGCCGCCGTCCCACCGCCGCACGGCGACGCTCTCTCGGGGAGCCGAGGACCCGCCGGGGTGGACGAGCACGCACGTCGGCATCCTGCCGTCCGGCTGCCGGGCGAGCGCGTGGGCGTACAGGAACGCCTGATACAGGTCGGCGGTGCTCAGCTTCCCGCCGCGCGCGCCGGCCTCGTACAGCTTGTACTTGACGTCCACCGGAAGGCACAGGTCCGGGCCGGTGACGAGGACGTCCGGGCGGATCTCGCTGTAGGGCGTTCCGGTGCGCTCGTCGTGCAGGACGCCGCGCTGCCGGGACTGGTCGTGGACCGCGTACCCGGTGGTCCCGGCGCCCGCTGCCGCCTCGGTGAGCAGCCGGGTCGTGAAGGACTCGAAGAGGGTGTTCATGTCGACCAGGAACGCGCGCGACGCCAGCGGTCCGGCGGCGAACAGGTCCGCGATGCCGCCGCCGCCGAGGAGCAGCGCGGACCAGCGGTGCGGGGCGCGGTAGTGCTCGTTGTGCCGGTGGTAGTCGAGCCCGGCGAGCGCCGTCCGCAGGTCCCCGAGCGGTCCGGGCGCCAGCGCGGCGAACCGTGCCGCCGCCCGCCGGGCCCTCGCCCGCACGGCCGGATCGCGGGTGGTGCGGGCGGCGAGGTCGGTGGCCGCCGCGCACAGGCGGTTGTCGAGGACGTCCGGGTCGTGGTCGTCGAAGCGGCAGGCGAGCCGATCGAGGCGGCCGTACAGACGCAGCACTTGACGGTCCACCAGGAGCCGCCCGCGGACGGCGGGCAGCTCGTCCTCGGACGTCACGTAGTCGCGCCGCACGCCGTGGCCGAGCAGCCGTTCGGCGTGCTCGGTGACGAGCAGCGCCACCAGGTCCCGCAGGTTCGGGGCGCCGTCGGCGGCCGTGCGGTGGGCGTCCAGCGGCGGGCAGGTGCCGTCGTTGGCGTACGCGAGCATCCGCAGGACGTCCAGGTCCTCGCCCAGATACTTGGGCCGGACGCGGATCTCGCAGGCGTCGAGGCGCACCACACCGACATGCTGGTAGGCCGTGATCTCCAGGCGTCCGCCCGCGAGTTCGCGCACCGTGAGGCGTTCCGCGAGGCCCGGCGCCGCGCACAGACGGCGGTCGGCGGCGCTCAGCGTGACGCCCTCGACGATGGCCGTCCCGTACTCCCGCACCCCCACCACCGGCGCGCGGGTCCCGTCCACGGGTGTCGGCACGCTACTCCGTCCCGCCCTTGACCTGGAGTTCCGTGTACAGCGCGGTGACCAGGTCCTCGTCGCTGAGGTCCCGCAGGGTGTGCGTGGCGGTGTCGACGAGGTCGTCACCGAGGAAGGCGGCGAGCAGTGTGTAGTCGTCGTACGCGTACTCTTGGAGGAGCGGCAGGATCTCGCTGCGGACGATCGCGGCGAGTTCGGCGGCGGAGTCCACGGGCGCGCCGCCCGGCAGGAAGAAGGCGTGCCCGATCTGCTTCTCGCGGTCGAGATGGGTGCGGATCCGCTGGTTGAGGGTGTCGAGGAGGTCGGCCAGGTGCAGCTGGTCGACGTGGCAGCCCTGGAGCGGCGCGGAGTCGGGGAGGAGTTCGAGGAAGGCGAAGCGGCGGCGGACGGCCGCGTCCAGGGCGCGGATGGAGCGGTCGGCGGTGTTCATGGTGCCGATGACGTACACGTTCGGCGGGATCGTGAACGGGTCCTGGCTGAGCGGCAGCGTGACCGAGCGGCCCCGCTTGTCCTTCTCCAGGAGCGTCACCGCCTCACCGAGGATCTTGGGCAGATGCCCGCGGTTCAGCTCGTCCACCACCACCAGGTAGGGATGGCCGGGGTCGGCCGCGGCGGCCGCGCACACCCGCTTGAACACGCCGTCGCTGAGGCCGAGGGAGATCCCGCCCGCCCCCGCGCCGTCGGCACCGCCCGCCCGCACCGGCCGGTAGCCCTCGATGAAGTCCTCGTACCCGTAGCTCGGGTGGAACGTCACGGTCGTCAGGCGCCCGGCGGCCGAGAGCGCGTCGAGGGCCGCGCCGAAGGCCGACGTGCCCGGCTCGGCGTACGGGTCGACGCCCGGAAGGCCGGACAGCTCGCCGAGGCGGCGCACCGCGAACCGCAGCGCGGTGTAGGTCTTGCCGGTGCCCGGCGGGCCGAACAGGACGGCCTGGCCGCGCCGTTCGAGGGCGTCCGCGAGCGTGCGCAGCTCCGCGTCCAGGGGCTGCGCGACCGCCGCCGCGGCCTCCGGCAGCGCGTCCGCCGACGCCTCGTCGTCGGGGCCCGCCTGCGCGCCGTCCGACTTGGCGCGACGGATCTTCGTCCACAGGGCGGCCGGTACGTCCTTGACGGTCACCGTGGCCCAGGACCGCTCGGGCTCCTCGAGGCGCGTCGCGTACCGGTCGTCCCAGTCGACGCCGACGGTGTGCCGGTGGTCGTCGCGGTCCGCGCGCCACGCGTAGCCCTCGTCCGTCACCCGGCCCGCACTCAGGACCTGGCTCGCGCCGGTGTTGGCGACGACGATGTCGCCGGGGCGCAGACTCAGGAGCTTCCACAGCTCGTTGGCCTTGGCGGAGATCTTCGGCTGGTGGTCGTGGTACTCCTCGGCGTACGCGGTCTTGAACGCCGCCGCGTACTCGTCCTTGTCCGCGTAAGCCCGCAGGTCCCCGACCGCGTCCCAGCCGACGGCGATGTAGCCGCCCGCGCGGCACGCCTCCCACACGCTGCCGTCCCGGCCCGCCGCGATCTTCACGATCTGCTCGGTGCGCTGCGGGTCGGCCCACCAGAAGAGGAACGTCACGACCTCGTCGTACGACCAGCCCGCGAAGCGCCCGTCGGCGTCGACGATGTCCTTGAGCCGGGCCTGGAGGGCGAACCGCTCCAGCTTCGGCACGGGCTCGCCGGTCAGCCGCTGGACGAAGTGCGCCACCCAGGGGTGGGCGTACAGACTGAGGGCGGAGTCCGGCGCGTACACGCGCAGCGTCTTGGCGACGAGCGCGGGGCCCGAGCGGATGGCGTCGATGGCGTCGATGTCGGCCGTGCGCCCCTCGCGGGCGGCGGTGACGGCCTCGACGAGACCGGCCCGCACCTGCTCCCAGGCCTCCTCGGCGCTCGCGTAGCGCGAGTCGTGCCACCAACTGCCGTCCTGGGCACGGAAGTAGATCAGGTGCTTGCGTGCGGAGCCGCCCGCGATGGAGCCGAGCGCGGTGCTCGCGAACTCCAGGAGATAGCAGTACGGCCTGGTCTGCGCGCTGTCGCCGAGGCCGAGCGCGAACCGGTCGAGCGGCAGCGTCGGCCAGTCCTCCCACGGGAAGTCCCGCCGGATCTCCTCGGCCCGCGCCGCCATCTCGGCCAGCGGGGCCGCGTTCCGCTTCCGGTCGAACGCGGCGAGCGCCTCATCCAGCGGCCAGGGCGGCAGGGTCCCGGCCACGGCGGCCGACACGGGCGCGAGCACACAGCCGCACACCCCCGTGATGGGCTGCCCCTTGCCGCCGGTGAGGCCGATGGACTTGGCGAACTCGGCACGGCCCGCGGTGTCCTGGGACGGCGCGGAGTCGATCAGCCGGCGCCACAGCAGTCCGTCGGGGTCGGGAAAGCGGGGCAGCGTCCCGGAGTCGGTGAGGTGCGGGCAGGCCGGGTTGTGGTGGATCAGCCGGCCGTGCAGCGGCAGGAGCACATGGCCGGGGGAGCGCGTGAGGGCGTAGTCCCCGCGTTCGTACGTGACGGCGACCGCCTGCGGCTGCCCCGTCCGCTCCGGCTCGTCGGCCATGCTGCTCCCCCTCGGTGTCCGCGGCGGGCCGCGGAGAGTGCTAGTCCGCGGCCGACCCCCGACCGTACCGTGCCGTGCTCACCGCCATCACGAGCAGGAGGATGCCGCTCAGGCACCAGCTCGCCAGGACGTCGACGGGCCAGTGGTAGCCGCGGTGGATCAGGCCGTAGCCGACGCCGAGGTTGAGGAGGGTGCAGGTGAGGATCAGGGTGCGGCGGGTGGTGGGGCGGGTGAGGTGGGGGAGCAGGAGGAGGACGGCCGCGCCGTAGGCGACGGCGGCTGTGGCGGTGTGGCCCGAGGGGTAGTAGCCGTTGCCCTCCATGCCGGGTGGGCCGGTGCGGTTGACCGCCAGCTTCAGGGGGACCACGAGGACGGGGACCGCCATCATCGTGACGACGGCGGTGAGCGGGGGTGGCCACCAGGGGGTGGCGTCGGTTCGGGAGGTCCGCCAGGCCGTGTACGCGGCGGTGAGGGCGAGGATCGGTACGGCGACCGTCATGTTGCCCAGGTCCGCGAGGAGTTCGGCGAGGCCGTCGGGCAGGGGGCCGTCGGCCAGGGCGCGGCCCGCGCGTTCGTCGAGGCGGCGCAGGGGTCCTTCGGCGGCCACCTGCCAGGTGAACAGGGCGAAGAGCAGGCCGAGGGCGAGGCCGAGGAGGAGACAAGTGGTCGGCCGCCCCGGAACAGGGGGGGTAGTTCCGAGGCGGCCGAGCTGACCGGGCTGCCGCACGCCCCGGGGGGTTTGGGGCGGGCGGCCATCCGATCGGTGAGGAGTTCCGGAGCCATGGGCTCCAGGTGTGCGCGCGAAGGCACGCCCAGGGCGGGGCTGGGGAGGCTCCGACCCGGTGTCGCCCCCGGTTACCCGTGGGCGGGGTGTTTCTCTCATCTGCAGAAACCGTACGTCAGGAGGAAGAGGGCCGACAGGCGGAACGGTATCCCGACATGGGGCTCCCACACGTTCTTCACAGGCCCTGACCGTCACCCCTGGTCACAGCCTCCACACGGCGTGAGGTCGGCACATGTCAGGGGTGGCGACGCCACGGGTGGGTCCGGCCGGGGTGCGCCCGTGGCACACCCCGGCCGGAGCGCGTCAGATCTCGCCGAACGCGGCCTCGATGATGTCCATGCCCTCGTTCAGGAGCTCCTCGCCGATCACCAGCGGCGGCAGGAAGCGCAGCACGTTGCCGTAGGTGCCGCAGGTCAGGACCAGCAGGCCCTGGGCGTGGCAGGCCTTGGCGAGCGCGCCGGCCGCCTCCGGGTTGGGCTCCTTGGTCGCGCGGTCCTTGACCAGCTCGATCGCGATCATGGCGCCACGGCCGCGGATGTCGCCGACGATGTCGTACTTCTCCGCGATCGCGGCCAGCCGGGCCTTCATGGTGGACTCGATCTTCTTCGCCTTGGCGTTGAGGTCGAGCTCCTTCATCGTCTCGATGGCGCCGAGCGCGGCGGCGCAGGCCACCGGGTTGCCGCCGTAGGTGCCGCCGAGGCCGCCCGCGTGCGCGGCGTCCATGATCTCGGCGCGGCCGGTGACGGCGGCGAGCGGCAGGCCGCCCGCGATGCCCTTGGCCGTCGTGATCAGGTCGGGGACGACGCCCTCGTGCTCACAGGCGAACCACTGGCCGGTGCGGCAGAAGCCCGACTGGATCTCGTCCGCGACGAACACGATGCCGTTGTCGGTGGCGAACTTGCTGATCGCGGGCAGGAAGCCGGCCGCGGGCTCGATGAAGCCGCCCTCGCCGAGCACCGGCTCGATGATGATCGCGGCGACGTTCTCCGCGCCGACCTGCTTGGAGATCTGGTCGATGGCCTGGGCGGCGGCCTCGGGCCCGGCGTTCTCGGCGCCGGTCGGCCAGCGGTAGCCGTACGCCACCGGGACGCGGTAGACCTCGGGCGCGAACGGGCCGAAGCCGTTCTTGTACGGCATGTTCTTCGCCGTCAGCGCCATCGTGAGGTTGGTGCGGCCGTGGTAGCCGTGGTCGAAGACGACGACGGCCTGCCGCTTGGTGTACGCGCGGGCGATCTTGACGGCGTTCTCGACGGCCTCGGCGCCGCTGTTGAACAGCGCGGACTTCTTGGCGTGGTCACCCGGCGTCAGCTCGGCCAGGGCCTCGGCCACGGCCACGTAGCTCTCGTACGGCGTGACCATGAAACAGGTGTGGGTGAAGTCCTGCAGCTGGGCGGAGGCGCGGCGCACGACGGCCTCGGCGGAGGCGCCGACGCTCGTCACGGCGATGCCGGAACCGAAGTCGATCAGGCGGTTGCCGTCGACGTCCTCGATGATGCCGCCGCCGGCGCGGGCCGCGAAGACGGGCAGCACGGAGCCCACGCCGCCGGCGACCGCGGCGGTACGGCGGGCCTGCAGCTCCTGGGACTTCGGCCCGGGGATGGCGGTGACGACGCGGCGCTCCTGCGGAAGGTCGGTCATGAGGGCTCCTGGGGGTGGGTCGTGCGGACGCGTGCGACGCGCGCCTTCTGGCGACGCTCGTCTTTCGGACGCTTCTGGCTTTTCTCCGCAGGTTAGGGGCGGGCAAGGGGGTCGGGCATGCTCCACGGGGGAGATGTTGGGCGTGGCGGTTGTCCGTGGTGGACATACCGGTGAACAGGGGTACGTCGCAGGAACAGGGGCACGTCGCCGCCGACGGTGCCGATATGTCCGCCGCGCGTCCCCCGCGGACACCCGGACCCGATGGCGTGTTCGGCGCGCACGCCGCCTAACTGCGGGGCGCGGGCACTAGATTGAGCCGCGAACCACCGTGAACCACTGGACAGGGCAGGTCAGGGGGCAAGGGCCATGACTTCCGACGGCACGCACGACGCTCGCGGTACGCACGCCACGCCGGTGCCGCGTCCGGCGCCGCGACCCGTGTCGCCGCAAGGCGGCGCGAGCGACGTCGAGCGCGTCATCAGCGAGGCCGGTCGGCCCGCGGGCGAGGCGGGACGCGCCGGGAACGGCGTGGCGCCGCGTGCGGGGCAGGGGGGCGGACGGGCCGGGCACGGTGGCGCGTCGCACGCCGGGAACGGTGGGCACGCCGGGACCGGCGGTGGGCACGCCGCGAACGGCGGTGCGGGTGCCGGGACCGGCGGCCACACCGGGACCGGCGGCGGCCACCCCGGCCACAGCGCCGCGCCCGCAGGGACCGGCGGTGCCGCGCACGCCCTCCCGCCCCGCCCCACCCGCGCCCCGGGCGCACCGGCCCGCACCGAGGGCGAGGAGTTCCTCGCCTGGCTGCGCACGCCCCGCCCCGCGACGTTCCCCGGCGTCTGGCGGTTCGACCACCGGCCGCGGCCGGAGCAGGAGCCGGAGGTCGTCCCCACCCGGCAGCTCCTCAGCGGCGCGGTCATCGCCTTCCTGGTGGGCTGGCTCGTCTGGTCGCTCCTGTGGAACGGCTACCTGGGCGGCTGGTGGGTCGTCCCGCTTGAGCTGTTCCTGCCCGACGCCTGGATCTACACCGGCGACAGCGTCGGCAACGCCGTCGTCTGGAACGCGTACTACACCGTCATCGCCCTCGGCATCATGATCGCCGTCGGCCGGGTCGGCCGCTGGGGCGAGGTGTGGCGCCGCTTCGTCGCCCCCCGCCTCAAGCGCCCCGAGCCCGCCGCCCCGCCGCCCCCGCCGGGCGAGGACCCCGCCGAGTGGCCGAAGCTCCGCGCGGGCGGCGCCGGGGCCGCCGCCGACCGGCTCGCCGCCGACGCCCGCGCGGGCCGGATGCGGGACATCGACGTCGCCCGCATCGCCCGCGCCTGGCGCTCCGTGCGCTCCGGCAACAGCCCGCTCGCGACCTTCACCGACGCCGTCGTCCGCGACGGCGCCGCCGCCTGCCCGCACCCCTCCGGCGACCGCGACCTGCCCGCGCGGGCCGCCCGCCACGACCTCGCCACCGCGCAGGTCCGCATCGGCACGACGGTGGACGACCCTCGCAACCCGTACGCCTACCGGGGCGCGGGCCTCGCCCTCGGCCCCGACCTCATCGGCACCTCCCTGCTCGCCGTCGGGCCCGCCGGGTCAGGCAAGACCGGCACTGTCGTGTGGCCGCTCGCCGAGGCGCTGTGCCTGCAGGCCCTCGCCGGGCGCGCCGCCGTCGTCGTCGTGGGCGCGGCGGGCGCGGGGCTCGGACCCGGTGACGACTACGACGTGGTGGTGCGCGTCGGCCACCCGGACTCCGTGTACGACCTCGACCTCTACGGCGGTACGACCGACCCCGACGAGGCCGCCGCCGTGCTCGCCGAGGCCCTCGTCGGCGACCTCGTCGACCCGCACCCCGGGGCCGACAGCCGCCGCTCGACCACCGTCCTCGCCCAGCTCCTCGGCCCGTTCCACGCGGTCCACGGCCGGTTCCCCGGCGTACCGGAGCTGCGGGCCCTGCTCGACGGCGTGCCCGGCCACCTGGACGCGCTCCGCAAGGCCCTCCAGGACGCCGGGCAGGAGGTCATGCTGCGCGAACTCGACGCCCGCGAGCGGCAGCTGGGGCACCCCGGCGACCCCGGCGCGATCCTCGCCGACCGCATCGCGCTGCTCGACCGGCCCGCGTTCGCCGCGTTCTTCGACACCTCCGGGCAGACCACGCCCTTCTCGCTGCGCGCCCTCGACCACCCGGTGCGGGTCCGCATCGACCTGCCCGAGCGCGGGCACGCGGACGCCTCACGGATTCTGGCGCGGCTCGTGCTCGCGCAGTTCACCGCGTCCGCCGCGGTACGCGACGACCGCTCCCTGTTCGCCTGCCTGGTCCTCGACGACGCCACCGGCACGGTGACGCCCGAGGCGGTGCGCCGCATCCAGCGGCTGCGGTCCGCGAACGCGGGGGTCGTCATGACGCTCCGTACGCTCGACGACGCGCCGCGGCCGCTGCGTACGCCCCTGCTCGGCGCCGTCGGCTGCCGCATGGCCCTGTCCGGGCTCACCCCCTGGGACGGGCAGGACTTCGCGGAGGTCTGGGGCAAGGAGTGGACGGAGGCGCGGGACGTCACCGACCGCCAGATCATCGCCGAGACGCCCGCCGGGAAGGCCGTCCACGTCCTGCGCCGCGTCATCACCGGCCAGGCTCCCACCGCCCGCGCGGTCACCGTCCGGCAGGTCGAGCGCGAGCGCTGGTCGGCGTCGGAGCTGGCCCACGCGGTGCCGCCGGGGCACGCGGTGCTGTCGCTGACGGATGTGCGGGGGGAGCACGCGCCGCCGTTGTTGGTGGATCTGCGGGGGTGAGGTTGTGCGTCCGCACGGTTTGGGGGTGGGCTTGACGGGCTGTCCAGGCTGGACGGGCCCGTCGGGCTGACTCCGTGTGCGTCCCGGATGCCTCCGTGCCGCGTTGTCGGGCCGTGTGGGGCCTTTGGTGTACCCCGGCTGCTTCCGCTGTCCCCGCCGCTGCGCGGCGGGGACGCCCCACCCGCCCACCCGTGACTGTGGGACCAGGGTGACTCCCGGGCCCTTCGGGGCGTTGCTTGCGGGCTGCGGGCTGCGGGCTGCGGGCTGCGGGCTGCGGGCTGCGGGCTGCGGGCTGCGGGCTGCGGGCTGCGGGCTGCGGGCTGCGGGCTGCGGGCTGCGGGCTGCGGGCTGCGGGCTGCGGGCTGCGGGCTGCGGGCTGCGGGCTGCGGGCTGCGGGCTGCGGGCTGCGGGCTGCGGGCTGCGGGCTGCGGGCTGCGGGCTGCGGGGTGCGGGGCTGCGGGGCTGCGGGGGTGCGATCGGCTTGGTTGTGGGCTGGGGTCACTCGAAATGGTGAGGGCTGTGGGGTGGGCCTGGGCGGTGCCGCGGGGACGGCGGTCACGGGCGGGTGGGTGGGGAACCGCCGCGGAGCGGCGGAAGGGCTGCCGGGCAGCAGGGGGGGCAGGGAGTGCGCACGAGGGTGCCGCGGGGACGGCGGTCACGGGTGGGACCTGACAGGGTCACCCCGGCGCGGACTCGGCGTGCGGCAGGGGCGTGCGGAGGTGCGTGCACGCCCGCGGCGTGCGGGAAAGGGCGCCGCCTATACCCCGCAAGCCGCCCGGGGCGACCATACGGTGAGGCAGAATCGACAGCAGCCGTCATACGCGACGGCCAAAAGATCAACTGGTGAGCCCCCGGCCGCCCGGCCCGGCCCACGGCTCACCGGCACCCGCCCGCACCACACCCCCAGCCGCCTCCGCACCCGACCGCAGCACCGCACCCGACCACAGCGCCAGACCGCAGTATCCGACTCCGCACCGCACCCGACCACAGCGCCAGACCGCAGTATCCGACTCCGCACCGCACCCGCCCCCGGTCCCGCCGACCGGACTCCGCCGCCGTACGACCTGAAGGTCCCATGCCGCCCACGCTCGCCTCGCTCGTCCACCACTCCGCGCTCAAACTCACCGTGCGCGCGGGCGAGGACCGCCTGGACACCCCCGTGCGCTGGGCGCACGTCAGCGAGCTCGCTGACCCCGTGCCGTACATGGAAGGCGGCGAGCTGCTCCTGATCACCGCGCTGAAGCTGGACGCGGAGGACCCGGACACCATGCGGCGCTACGTGAAGCGGCTCGTCGGCGCGGGCGTCGTCGGCCTCGGCTTCGCGGTCGGCGTGAACTACCCCGACATCCCCGAGGCGCTGGTCGAGGCGGCACGGGCGGAGGAGCTGCCCCTCATCGAGGTGCCGCGCCGCACCCCCTTCCTCGCCATCAGCAAGGCCGTCTCCGCCGCCATCGCCGCCGACCAGTACCGCGCCGTCACCGCGGGCTTCGCCGCCCAGCGCGAGCTGACCAAGCAGGCGCTCGGCGACGGCGCGCAGGGGCTGCTCGGCGCGCTCGCCGGGCAGGTCGACGGCTGGGCCGCGCTGTACGACGCCTCGGGCGCCGTCGTCGCCACCGCGCCCGAGTGGGCCGCCCGGCGCGCCGCCCGGCTCACCCCCGACGTCGAGCGGCTCCGGGAGCGGCCCGCGCCCGCCAGCCTCGTCGTGGCCGGGGCCGACGACCGGGTCGAGCTGCACACCCTCGGCACCGGGCGGCGGCCGCGGGCCGCGCTCGCCGTCGGCACGGCGTCCACCCTCGGGACCGCCGAGCGGTACGCCGTGCACTCCGCGATCGCCCTCCTCACCCTCACCACCGAGCGGTCCCGCTCCCTCCAGGCCGCGGAGGCCAGGATCGGCTCCGCCGTGCTGCGGATGCTGCTCGCCGGAGAGCCGGACCACGCCCGCGCGGTCGCCGGTGACCTGTACGGCGGGCTGCTCGACGCGCCCTTCCGGCTGGTCGTCGCCGAGGTGGCCGGGCCCGCGGAGGCCGCGGGCGAAGGGGCCGGGGCGGCCGAGGGCGCCTGGTCGACGGAGCTCGTCGACGCCGTCGAGTCGGCCGCGGCGCGCTTCGGTGAGGCGCTGCTCGTCGTGCCGTACGGGGAGCGGCTCGTCCTCCTCGTCGCCGACGGCGGGGCCGCGCATCTCGCCACCGTCGAGTACGCGGCGCTCCTCGACGCCGACCGGGCCGAGGGGCGCGAGTCCGCCGAGGAGCCCGGGCCGCTCATGGGGCTCTCGGCGCCCGCCGGGCCCATCGCCGCCGCGCCCGCCTACAAGCAGGCCGAGCAGGCGCTGTCCGTCGCCCGGCGGCGCGGGCGGTGCCTCGTGGAGCACGAGGAGCTGGCCGCGGGGTCGGTGCTTCCGTTGCTCGCGGACGACGCGGTGCGGGCGTTCGCGGACGGGTTGCTGCGGGCGCTGCGCGAGCATGACGCCACCGGGCGGGGGGATCTGGTCGCCTCGCTGCGGGCGTGGTTGTCGCGGCACGGGCAGTGGGATGCCGCTGCCGCTGACCTCGGGGTGCATCGGCATACGCTGCGGTACCGCATGCGGCGGGTCGAGGAGATCCTCGGGCGGTCCCTTGACGACCCGGACGTCCGGATGGAGCTGTGGCTGTCGCTGAAGGCGACTTCGGCGGCGGGCGAGTAGGCCCGAGCCCTCGCGGGGCGCCCCAGTCCCGCCCCTTCTCCGATCCCGGGGCTCCGCCCCTGGACCCCGGGGGCGGGTGTCCCGTTGCCGTGGGACGGGGGCGCCCTCGAATCGGCGCTTCGCGCCTCGTCCTCAATCGCCGGACGGGCTGAAAAATCCCCGGGGCGGGCCGGAAAGGCGCTGCGGTGTGAGCCGTTTCGGGGCTGAGGGTGCCGGGCTGTTGCTCAGCCAAGTGCAGGTGGGGGCGGGTGGGTGGGAGAGAGCCCGTCCGGCGTTTGAGGACGAGGCGCGGAGCGCCGATACCGGGGGTGACCCCGGCAGGGCTGACGGTGCCGGGCTGTCGGCCAGGCCGCTGCAAGTTCGGGCGGGCGGGTGGGAGAGAGCCTGTCCGGTGTTTGAGGACGAGGCGCGAAGCGCCGATACGGGGCCGCCCTGACATTCCGGTGTGCCGGGGCTTCCCACTACGCCGAGTCGGACAAGCCCCGCAGGAAAGTCGCGCCCCTACGGTGGGACCCGTAACCCCGTAGACGAATGAACCTCCGCGGAAGGGCCGGGATTCGCATGACTTCCATCCACGCCTTCTGGCTCGCCGGTCGCCAGACCACCGGCGAGACCACCCTCGACGTCACCTCGCCCTGGGACGGGCGCCTCGTCGGCAAGGCGGCCGTGCCCACCGACGCGCAGGTGGAGGAGGCCGTCGCGGCCGCCTACGCCGTGCGCGACGAGTTCGCCGCGACCCCGGCGCACGTCCGCGCCGCCGCCCTCGACCACGTGAGCCGTCGCCTCGTCGAGCGCACCGAGGAGATCGCCCAGCTGATCTCCGCCGAGAACGGCAAGCCGATCAAGTGGGCGCGCGGCGAGGTCGGCCGCGCCGTCTCCGTGTTCCGCTTCGCCGCCGAGGAGGCCCGCCGCTTCAACGGCGGCGAGGCCCAGCGCCTGGACACGGACGCCGGCGGCCAGGGCCGGCTCGCGTTCACGCGCCGCTTCTCCAAGGGCGTCGTCCTCGGCATCGCGCCGTTCAACTTCCCGCTGAACCTGTGCGCCCACAAGGTCGCCCCCGCGATCGCCGTCGGCACGCCGATCATCCTGAAGCCCGCCCCGGCGACCCCGCTCAGCGGACTCCTCATCGGTGAGCTGCTTGCCGAGACCGAGCTGCCCGCGGGCTCGTGGTCGGTCCTGCCGGTCGCGAACGACAGGATGCCCGCGCTCGTGCAGGACGAGCGGCTCCCGGTCGTCTCCTTCACCGGCTCCGAGAAGGTCGGCTACGCGATCATGGACTCGGTGCCGCGCAAGCACTGCACCCTGGAGCTCGGCGGCAACGGCGCGGCCGTCGTCCTCGGCGACTTCTCCTCCGAGGCCGACCTGGACTGGGTCGCCGCGCGCGTCGCGACCTTCTCCAACTACCAGGGCGGCCAGTCCTGCATCTCCGTACAGCGGGTGATCGCGGACGCGTCCGTGTACGACCGGCTGCTCCCGAAGATCGTCGAGGCGGTCGAGGGCCAGGTCACCGGCGACCCGTCCGACCCGAAGACCGACGTCGGCCCGCTGGTCAACGAGGACGCGGCCAAGCGCGTGGAGTCCTGGGTCGACGAGGCCGTGGGCGCCGGAGCCAAGCTCCTGACCGGCGGCAAGCGCGACGGCGCCACGTACGCGCCGACCGTCCTCGCCGACGTGCCGGCCGACGTCACGATCGCCTGCGAGGAGGTCTTCGGCCCCGTCATGACGGTGACGAAGGTCGACGGCGAGCAGGCCGCGTACGACGCCGTCAACGACTCCAAGTACGGCCTCCAGGCGGGCGTGTTCACCCACGACCTGCAGACCGCCTTCCGCGCCCACCGCGCCCTTGAGGTCGGTGGCGTCGTCATCGGCGACGCGCCCTCCTACCGCGCCGACCAGATGCCCTACGGCGGCGTGAAGCAGTCCGGCGTCGGCCGCGAGGGCGTCCGCTTCGCCATGGACGACTACACGTACGAGCGCGTGATGGTCCTGACGGGGATCGAGCTGTAGGCACCCGCCCCACCCGTCCCACCCGGAGAACGGCCGGAGCCCGCTGTGCGGGGGCTCCGGCCGTTCTCGCGCGTTCGCTGCGCGAGGGCTGGTGGGAATGCCGGGAATCGGGTACGAACGATCGAGTAGCACCGGTGAGTAACCATGATCCGGTTCTGTCCGGTCCAAGATCGGTCGATCGGTCCCGACCCCGACTCGCGGCGAGGTGAGCCTCTTGTCCGCACCACACTCCACAGAGCCCAAGGTTTCCGAACGTGAGGCAAGGCAGGTCGCCGAAGCCGCCCGCGAGCAGGACTGGCGCAAGCCCAGCTTCGCCAAGGAACTGTTCCTGGGCCGCTTCCGCCTCGACCTGATCCACCCGCACCCGCTGCCCGCCGACGAGGCGGTCCAGCGCGGCGAGGAGTTCCTCGCCAAGCTGCGCGACTTCTGCGAGACGAAGATCGACTCGGCCCGCATCGAGCGCGAGGCGCAGATCCCGGACGAGGTCGTCAACGGCCTCAAGGAACTCGGCGCGCTCGGCATGAAGATCGACACCAAGTACGGCGGCCTCGGCCTCACGCAGGTGTACTACAACAAGGCGCTCGCGCTCGTCGGCTCCGCCAACCCCGCGATCGGCGCGCTGCTCTCCGCCCATCAGTCGATCGGCGTACCGCAGCCCCTGAAGCTGTTCGGCACCCAGGAGCAGCGGGACGCCTTCCTGCCGCGCTGCGCCCGCACGGACATCTCCGCGTTCCTGCTCACCGAGCCGGACGTGGGCTCCGACCCGGCCCGCCTGGCCACGTCCGCCGTCCCCGACGGCGACGACTACGTCCTGGACGGCGTGAAGCTGTGGACCACCAACGGCGTGGTCGCCGACCTGCTCGTCGTGATGGCGCGGGTGCCCAGGTCCGAGGGGCACAAGGGCGGGATCACGGCCTTCGTCGTCGAGGCCGCCTCCGAGGGCGTCACCGTCGAGAACCGCAACGCCTTCATGGGCCTGCGCGGCCTGGAGAACGGCGTCACCCGCTTCCACCAGGTGCGCGTCCCCGCCGCCAACCGCATCGGCCCCGAGGGCGCGGGCCTGAAGATCGCCCTCACCACCCTCAACACCGGCCGCCTCTCGCTGCCCGCGATGTGCGTCGGCGCGGGCAAGTGGTGCCTGAAGATCGCCCGCGAGTGGTCGGCCGCGCGCGAGCAGTGGGGCAAGCCCGTCGCGTACCACGAGGCCGTCGGCTCGAAGATCTCCTTCATCGCCGCGACCACCTTCGCCCTGGAGGCCGTACTCGACCTGTCCTCGCAGATGGCCGACGAGGACCGCAACGACATCCGCATCGAGGCCGCCCTCGCCAAGCTGTACGGCTCCGAGATGGCCTGCCTGATGGCCGACGAGCTGGTGCAGATCCGCGGCGGCCGCGGCTTCGAGACCGCCGAGTCGCTCGCCGCGCGCGGCGAGCGGGCCGTGCCGGCCGAGCAGATCCTGCGCGACCTGCGCATCAACCGCATCTTCGAGGGCTCCACGGAGATCATGCACCTGCTGATCGCCCGCGAGGCCGTCGACGCCCATCTGAAGGTCGCCGGGGACCTCATCGACCCCGAGAAGACCCTCTCCGACAAGGCCCGCGCGGGGGCCGCCGCCGGTGCCTTCTACGCCCGCTGGCTGCCCAAGCTCGTCGCGGGGCCCGGTCAACTCCCGCGTACGTACGCCGACTTCCATCCGGCGGGGCACGCGGACCTCGCGGCCCATCTGCGCTACGTCGAGCGGTCGTCCCGCAAGCTGGCCCGCTCCACGTTCTACGCCATGTCCCGGTGGCAGGGGCGGATGGAGACCAAGCAGGGCTTCCTCGGGAGGATCGTCGACATCGGCGCGGAGCTGTTCGCGATGAGCGCGGCGTGCGTGCGGGCCGAGCTGCTGCGCACCACCGAGGGGCACGGCCGGGAGGCCTACCAGCTCGCCGACACCTTCTGCCGGCAGTCCCGCGTCCGCGTCGACGAGCTCTTCGGGCGGCTGTGGACCAACACCGACGACCAGGACCGTCGGGTGGTCAAGGGTGTCCTCTCAGGTGCGTACACCTGGCTGGAGCAGGGTGTCGTCGACCCCAGCGGCGACGGCCCCTGGATCGCGGACGCGACGCCCGGCGCGAGCACGCGGGAGAACGTCCACCGTCCGATCCGCTGAGGCAGGGCCTCGCGGGGGCGCCCCAGGCCCACCCCTTCCCGGCTGTGACAATGTGCGGCTCCGCCGCGTGGGGGGGGCTCCGCCCCGGACCCCGCTCCTCAATCGCCGGAGGGGCTGTATATCTCGCCGCTGCGGCAGGATTTCAGCCCGTCCGGCGCTTGAGGACGAGGCGCGGAGCGCCGACAGCGGGGGTCCAGGGGGCGGCAGCCCCCGGTTTCGGGAAAGGGGCGGGACTGGGGCGCCCCGCGAGGGCCCCCGGCGCGACCCGAGAGGTGCTGTCGGATCCGGGGGCCGGTGCGGCCACAATGGGGGCATGAGCGAAAGCCCTGCCCCCCTCGCCGACCCGCACCTCGTCTTCGACCCCGTAGGGACAGACGGACCGCGGGACATCGTCATCCTCGGCTCCACGGGTTCGATCGGCACCCAGGCCATCGACCTGGTGCTGCGCAACCCCGACCGCTTCCGCGTGACGGCCCTGTCCGCGGCGGGCGGCCGCGTGGGCCTCCTCGCCGAGCAGGCCAGGCAGCTGCGGGTGCGCACCGTCGCGGTCGCCCGCGAGGACGTCGTACCGGCCCTGCGCGAGGCCCTGAGCGAGGAGTACGGCACCGGGGAGCCGCTGCCCGAGATCGTCGCGGGCCCGGACGCGGCCACACAGCTCGCGGCCACCGACGCGTCCCACTGCCACACGGTCCTCAACGGCATCACCGGATCCATCGGCCTCGCCCCCACCCTCGCCGCCCTGGAGGCGGGCCACACGCTCGCGCTCGCCAACAAGGAGTCGCTGATCGTCGGCGGCCCGCTGGTGAAGGCGCTCGCCAAGCCCGGCCAGATCATCCCGGTGGACTCCGAGCACGCCGCGCTGTTCCAGGCCCTCGCCGCCGGCACCCGCGCCGACGTCCGCAAGCTGGTCGTGACCGCGTCCGGCGGCCCCTTCCGCGGCCGCACCAAGGCCGATCTGGCGCACGTCACCCCCGAGGAGGCGCTCGCGCACCCCACCTGGGCCATGGGCCCGGTCATCACGGTGAACTCCGCGACCCTGGTCAACAAGGGCCTGGAGGTCATCGAGGCGCACCTCCTGTACGACATCCCCTTCGACCGCATCGAGGTCGTCGTGCACCCCCAGTCGTACGTGCACTCCATGGTCGAGTACGCCGACGGCTCGACCATCGCCCAGGCCACCCCGCCGGACATGCGCGGCCCCATCGCCATCGGGCTCGGCTGGCCCGAGCGGGTCCCGGACGCGGCCCCCGCCTTCGACTGGTCGAAGGCCTCGACCTGGGAGTTCTTCCCGCTCGACACCGAGGCGTTCCCCTCGGTCGGGCTCGCCCGGCACGTCGGGGAGCTCGCGGGCACGGCCCCGGCGGTGTTCAATGCCGCCAACGAGGAGTGCGTGGACGCCTTCCTGGCGGGCGCGCTGCCCTTCAACGGCATCATGGAGACCGTGACCCAGGTCGTCGCCGAACACGGCACACCGCGCGCGGGAACCTCGCTTACCGTGGCGGACGTCCTCGAAGCGGAGACCTGGGCGCGCGCCCGGGCCCGTGAACTGACGGCCACGACCACCTCGTCGGCGACGACGGGGAACCAGACGACCGCGGAGGCTCGTGCATGACGACCTTGATGATGATCCTCGGCATAGTCGTCTTCGTGATCGGGCTGCTGTTCTCGATCGCCTGGCACGAGCTGGGCCACCTGTCGACCGCGAAGATGTTCGGCATCCGGGTGCCCCAGTACATGGTCGGCTTCGGCCCGACGCTGTTCTCGCGCAAGAAAGGCGACACCGAGTACGGCATCAAGGCCATCCCGCTCGGCGGCTACATCCGCATGATCGGCATGTTCCCGCCGGGTCCCGACGGGAAGATAGAGGCACGCTCCACCTCGCCCTGGCGCGGCATGATCGAGGACGCCCGCTCCGCGGCCTTCGAGGAGCTCAAGCCGGGCGACGAGAGCCGCCTGTTCTACACGCGCAAGCCCTGGAAGCGCGTGATCGTGATGTTCGCCGGGCCCTTCATGAACCTGATCCTGGCCGTCGTGATCTTCCTCGGCGTGATGATGACCTTCGGCATCAGTACGCAGACGACGTCGGTCGGCAAGGTCTCCGACTGCGTCATCGAGGCCAGCCAGAACCGCAACACCTGCGCGAAGGGCGACAAGCCCGCCCCCGCCAAGGCCGCCGGCCTCAAGGCCGGTGACAAGATCGTCGCCTTCCAGGGCAAGGACGTGGGCGACTGGTCCGTGCTCCAGTCGAAGATCCGCGAGACCGTCGGGCCCGCGACGCTCACCGTCGAGCGCGACGGCAAGCGCCTCGATCTGCACGCCAACCTGATCAAGAACCAGGTCAGCAAGACCGACGGCGACGGCGGCTATGTCGAGGGCAAGTACGTCTACGCCGGGTTCCTCGGCTTCACGCCCGCCTCCGGCATCGTCCAGCAGTCCTTCGGCCAGTCCGTGGACCGCATGGGCAACATGATGGAGAACGGCGTCGAGTCCATCGTGGCGCTGCCCTCGAAGATCCCCGACCTGTGGGACGCGGCCTTCGGCGACGGCGACCGCAAGCAGGACTCGCCCATGGGCGTCGTCGGCGCGGCCCGTGTCGGCGGTGAGGTGTTCACCCTGGACATCCCGCCGCAGAACCAGATCGCGATGATGCTGTTCCTGCTCGCGGGCTTCAATCTCTCCCTGTTCCTGTTCAACATGTTGCCGCTGCTGCCGCTGGACGGCGGGCACATCGCGGGTGCACTGTGGGAGTCGCTGCGCCGCAACGTGGCGAAGGTGTTCCGGCGGCCCGACCCCGGCCCCTTCGACGTGGCGAAGCTGATGCCCGTCGCCTATGTCGTCGCCGGGATCTTCATCTGCTTCACCATTCTGGTGCTCATCGCGGATGTGGTTAACCCGGTGAGAATTTCCTAGACACGCGATGTTTGCGGCGGTCGGGCACCATGTGTGGCCGACCGCCGCAGTGTGTGCGAGGCCACCCGCGCATGGGTGGACATCGGGGCGGGATGTGCCTGAGCCCTGTGGGGTGCCGTAACCTCGAACCCGCGAATGAGCGATGTAGCAGCGAAGCCGCGCACGCGTGGCGACGCCGCGAAGACCGGTGCCCGCCGAACTCGGGACCTTGATCCACACCTTGGGGATGCACGCCAGATGACTGCCGTTTCTCTCGGAATCCCGTCCGTACCGACCAAGCTCGCCGACCGCCGGGTCAGCCGCAAGATCCAGGTCGGTTCGGTGGCCGTCGGCGGGGACGCGCCGGTGTCGGTGCAGTCGATGACGACGACGCGTACGTCGGACATCGGGGCGACGCTGCAGCAGATCGCCGAGCTGACGGCGTCGGGATGCCAGATCGTACGAGTGGCGTGCCCCACGCAGGACGACGCCGACGCGCTCGCCACGATCGCGCGGAAGTCGCAGATCCCGGTGATCGCCGACATCCATTTCCAGCCGAAGTACGTGTTCGCGGCGATCGACGCCGGGTGCGCCGCGGTGCGTGTGAACCCCGGCAACATCAAGCAGTTCGACGACAAGGTCAAGGAGATCGCGCGGGCCGCGGGTGACGCGGGCACGCCGATCCGCATCGGCGTCAACGCCGGATCCCTGGACGCCCGCCTTCTGAAGAAGTACGGCAAGGCGACGCCCGAGGCGCTCGTCGAGTCGGCCCTCTGGGAGGCGTCCCTCTTCGAGGAGCACGGCTTCCGGGACATCAAGATCTCGGTGAAGCACAACGACCCCGTCGTGATGGTCAACGCCTACCGTCAGCTCGCCGCCGCCTGCGACTACCCCCTGCACCTCGGCGTGACCGAGGCGGGCCCCGCCTTCCAGGGCACCATCAAGTCGGCCGTCGCCTTCGGCGCGCTGCTCTCCGAAGGCATCGGCGACACGATCCGCGTCTCCCTCTCCGCGCCCCCCGCGGAGGAGGTCAAGGTCGGCATGCAGATCCTGGAGTCCCTGAACCTCAAGCAGCGCCGCCTGGAGATCGTCTCCTGCCCGTCCTGCGGCCGCGCCCAGGTCGACGTCTACAAGCTCGCCGAAGAGGTCACCGCCGGCCTGGACGGCATGGAGGTGCCGCTCCGCGTCGCCGTCATGGGCTGCGTCGTGAACGGCCCCGGCGAGGCCCGCGAGGCCGACCTCGGCGTCGCCTCCGGCAACGGCAAGGGCCAGATCTTCGTCAAGGGCGAGGTCATCAAGACCGTCCCCGAGTCGAAGATCGTCGAGACCCTCATCGAAGAGGCCCTCAAGATCGCCGAACAGATGGAGAAGGACGGCGTGACGTCGGGCGAGCCTTCGGTCACGATCAGCTAGTTCTGGCCCCTGGGCCTTGTGCGGGGTGCCCTGGCGGGCGGGTGGCCGGGGTGCGTCGGCGGGTGGCCCGCCGTGGGAGGTGGTTCGCTCCCACCCGCCCACCCGTGACTGTGGGACGTGTGGTCACCGGGGTTGGGCTCCGCGCCCGGCGACGGTGGTCCGGGTGTGGTTGTGCGCGGCGGATCGTCTCGGGTTCGTCGGCGGCGGTCCCGCCGTGGAGGCGCCCGCCGCTGGCGCGGCGGATTTCCCCCACCCGCCCACCCACCCGTCGCTGTGGGGCGGGGCCTACGCGCCCGCCCCTGCGTTTCCCCGGGGTGCGGTCTACCCACCCGCTCTTGCGGTTTGGTGGGGTGGTGCCTGCCCGCTTGCCTCTGCGTTTCTCTGGGGTGTGGTTTGCCCGCCCGGCCTTGCGGTTTGGTGGGGTGGTGCCTGCCCGCTTGCCTCTGCGTTTCTCTGGGGTGTGGTTTGCCTACCCGGCCTTGCGGTTTGCCGGGGCGGCGCCTGCGCGCCTGCGCCTGCGTTTCCCTGGGTGCGGTCTACCGACCCACCCCTGCGGTTTCTCGGGGCGGGGCCTGCCTGCCCGTTCCTGCGTTTCCCCGGGGTGCGGTCTACCCACCCCTGCGGTCCCCCGGGGCGGGGCCTAAGCGCCCCTACCCGTGGCGGCCCCCGGGGCGGGGCCCAACCGCCTACCCGTGGCGTCCCCCCGGGGCGGCGCTCACGTTCCTGGCGCCCTCCCGGGCCACGGCCCCCTGGCCTCCGGCCGGGTGTGGACCACCCACCCGTGGCCTTTCCCGGCCCCCAACACCTCCCCGGCCGGCGCCCGCCCGGGGTTCCGGGGTTTCCCCCGGTCCCACCTGTGCGGGTGGGCGGGTGGGAGGGAGCCGCCGCGCAGCGGCGGGGAGAGTTGCCGTGTGGGGCCCGAGTAGGCGAGCCGCCGCGGGGAAGGACCTCCCCTAGTGCGGGGAAGCGGTTCCCCGGGGTGCGGGGGAGGTGGCCGGTGGCGGCGAAGGGGCGTGGGCGCGTCACCATCGGGGACGTGGCCCGGGAGGCCGACGCGTCCGTGACCACCGTGTCCCGCGTGCTCAACGACGTCACCACCGTCGACCCCACCCTCGCCCACCGCGTCCGCCAGGCCATCGCCGACCTCGGCTACCGCCCGAGCGCCGCCGCCCAGGGCCTGGCCCGCGGCCGCTCGGGCACCCTCGGCGTACTCGTACCGGACCTGGCGAACCCGCACTTCAGCGACCTGGTGAAAGCCTTCACCGCGACGGTCCGCGGGAGTGGTGCCCGGGTTCTCGTGATGGACTCCGACGAGGACCCGGCCGCCGAGCGCGACCTTGCGGAGGACCTGCTCAGATACGCCGACGGCCTCCTCCTGTGCGCACCCCGCATGCCCCGCGCGGACCTCGCCGCCCTGGCGCACCGCGGCACCCCGCTCCTCGTCGCCAACCGCCGCGACCCCGGCCTCGCCCTGCACACCGTCGGCGTCGACTTCCACCAGGGCGTGCTCGCCGTCTGCGGACACCTCGCCCAGCTCGGCCACCGCCGCGTCGTCTACCTCGCGGGGCCCGAGGGCTCCTGGGCCAACCGCGAGCGGCTGCGCGCCCTGTCCGGCGCCGAGGCGTTCGGCCTGCACGTCACCGTGCTGGCCTGCGGCTCCACCACGGACGACGGCCACGCCGTCGCCGAGCGCGCCCTCGCCGCCGGGGGCACCGCCCTGGTCGCGTACAACGACTTCGTCGCCCTCGGCCTGCTGTCCCGCCTCGCCGAACTCGGCGTACGCGTCCCCGACGACATCTCGCTCACCGGCTTCGACGAGATCGACCTGGCCCGGTTCTCCTCGCCGCCGCTCACGACGGTAGCGGTACCCCGCAGCGGCCTCGGGCGTGCGGCCGCCCTCGCCCTCGTGCGGTTGATGGATGGCGAGGTCGACGGCGCCTTCGACGCCCTCCCCGTTGAGCTGCATGTTCGCGGTTCCACCAGCGCACCGTCTTGACAGCTCCGATGTATGGCAGGACCTTGTTCGGGCACCTGGATCGAGGAAGCGCTACCTCGCAGCGGCCTCGTCCTCGCCGATGTCCGAGGGAGCCCCCGTGTTCCGTACGACTCGCAAGGTTCCAGCACATCAGACCCCTGGCATGAGGCCGTTCGGCGTCGCCAAGTCGCCCGGCGCCGCCGTTCCTGAGCGACACGTCCCCGACGGTGATTCATCCGATGACCAGGGCCGCAGTGCCCGCCCTGCCCGCCCCACCCGCCGTACGGCCCTCGCCGCAGGCGCCCTCGCTGCGGCCACCCCGCTGCTGCTGCCCGCGCACTCCGCGCCCGCCGCGAGCACCACCGCCGACCCCTGGTCCCGTGTCCCCGCGATCCTCGCCCGCGTCAAGCCGCCCCGATTCCCCCAACGGCGGTTCGATGTAAGGGACTTCGGCGCCGTGGGCGATGGCGTCACGATGAACACCGCCGCGTTCCGGCGGGCCGTCGCCGCCTGCCATGACGCCGGGGGCGGCCACGTCCTCGTACCCGAAGGCGGCCGCTTCCTCACCGGCGCGATCCATCTGCGCAGCCGCGTGAACCTGCGTGTCGACGGCACCGTCCTGTTCTCCAAGGACCCCGCCGACTACCTCCCGATGGTGTACACGCGCTGGGAGGGCACCGAGTGCTGGAACTACTCGGCGTTCGTCTACGCCCACGGCCAACGCGACATCGCGATCACCGGGCACGGAACGCTCGACGGCCAGGGCATGGACGGGCCCTGGAAGAGCTGGCGCGACCCCGGCGGCGGGCAACCCGCCGACCAGGCCGAGCTGCGGCGCATGGGGGAGGAGGGGGTGCCCGTCGCGCGGCGGCTCTTCGGGCCGGGGCACTGTCTGCGGCCGAACATGGTGCAGTTCTACCGCTGCCGCAACGTCCTCATCCAGGACGTCACCGTCCTCGAACCCGCCATGTGGACCCTGCACCCCGTCCTGTGCACCAACGTCCTCATCAAGGACGTCGACGTCATCGGCCGCATCAACAACAGCGACGGCGTCGACCCCGAGGCTTGCGCCGACGTGCTCATCACCGGCTGCCGCTTCCACACGGAGGACGACTCCGTCGCCGTGAAGTCGGGGCGCGACGAGGACGGCCTCCGCGTCGGCGTGCCGAGCCGCGGCATCGTCGTGCGCGACTGCGTGTTCTCCGGGCGCTGGGGCGGCATCGCCGTCGGCAGCGAGATGTCCGGCGGCGCGTACGACGTCTTCGCCGAGAACTGCCGCGTCAACCCCGTCGACTTCCCCGGCCGCTTCAACCCCCGCCACCCCGTCTTCCTCAAGACCAACACCAAACGCGGCGGCGCCATCGACGGCGTCTACGTACGGAACTTCACGGGCCGCCGGATCGACCGCGACTGCGTCTACCTCACCACCAGGTACGCCGGCCAGAGCGGCCCCCACCAGGCCGTCATCCGCAACGTACGCGTCGAGAACATGCGCCACGACGGCGCCCGGCACGCCCTCAACCTCGAAGGGCTCGACGCCCACCCCTTCGGCCCCGTGCACATCGCCCACTGCGACTTCACGGGCATCGAGCGGCCCAACGTCATCGAAGGCGCCCCCCAACTCACGCTCCGCAAGGTCTTCGTCAACGGAACCGAGGTCCACCACCCATGACGCCCGCCCCGAAGCGCCGCACCAGATCCCTGCCCCTGTGGGCCGCCGTCCTCGCCCTCCTCGGCGGGCTCCTCCTCGCCGGCACCGGCACCGCCACGGCCAACGCCCCCGAGCCCGCCCCCGACCCGCCCCGCCAGTCCATGCTCAGGAACGCCACCGCCGGGCTCTTCCTGCACTGGGGCATGTTCACCAGCCCCAAGCACTACGACTGCCGGGAGTGGGAGAAAGCCGTCACCGACGGCGGCTGGACGCCCGACTACTGGGTCGACGAGGCCAAGAAGCTCGACGCGAGCTACATCGTCCTCGCCACCTTCCACTCCCGCCTCGGCTACGCCCGCCCCTGGCCGTCGAAGATCCCCGGCACCTGCTCCACCCGGCGGGACTTCCTCGGCGAGCTGATCGAGGCGGGCGAGGCCAAGGGCGTCAAGACGATCCTCTACATGACCGACGACCCCAAGTGGCACGACGAGCAGGGCATCGAGACCCTCGACTCGGCCGCCTACTCCGCCCACAAGGGCCGCGACATCGACCTCACCGGCCGACCCGGATTCGGCGAGTTCTCGTACGACAACTTCTTCGAGGTCATGGACAACTACCCCGAGCTGTCCGGCTTCTGGATCGACAACGACAACGAGTACTGGGAACAGCACAAGCTCTACGAGCAGATCCGCGAGAAGCGCCCCGACATGACGCTGAGCAACAACAACGAGGACACCCCGGCCATGGACATGGTGTCCCACGAGCAGAAGACCGGCATGACCCCGACCTACGACCAGCCCTCGGCGATCTGGACGCCCATGCCGCGCCTGACCGAGTCCTGCTACAAGGTGCCGAGCACCGGCGCCTGGTGGTACGACGGCCAGGACCGCCCGGTCGACACCGGCCTCAACGTCGGCCGCTACGTGGCCAACTCGGGCACGTCCATCAAGTCCCTGATGGACCTCCAGGCCATGGTCGACGGCAGATTCCCGCCCCAGCAGCAGAAGTTCACCGACTTCATGAAGGACTACCTGCCGCCCGTCCGGGAGTCCCTGCACGGCGTCGACGGCGGCGGCTACCGCCACGGCGGCATGCAGCCCGGCGCGTGGAACGACGGCGCGTACGGCTACGTCACCGTCAGCCGCGCCAAGCCCACCACGCAGTACGTCCACGTCACCACCCGCCCCACCACCGGCGACCGGATCCGCCTGCGCGACAACGGCCACCGCGTCCAGCGCGTCACCGACCTGCGCACCGGCGAGCGGCTGCCCTTCGCCCAGAGCGACGGCAGCCTCACCGTCCGGTCGATCGAGGACTGGGACGCGTACGACACCGTCCTCAAGGTCGAGACCGAACGCGGCCGCGAGGGCTCCTACCCGACCGGCTCCGTCAAGGCCGACGACCCCGCCCTGACCGACGGCGACTTCTCCACGTACTCGGACAACAAGGGCACCCTGCCCGTCTCCGTCACGCTCGACCTCGGCAAGCGCAAGAAGGCCGCGTTCCTCGGCATCAACCAGCGCGAGTGGTCACCCACCCACAACCGCTCGACCTTCGGCAGGCCGGAGGACTCCGCCCGCATCAAGGACTACACCGTGTCCGTCAGCGACGACGGCAGACGGTGGCAGAAGATCAGGACGGGCGTCCTGGAGAGCGCCCGCGGCATCCGCTTCATCGACCTCGGCGACGACGTCCGCACCCGGCTGCTCAAGCTCGACGTGAGCACCACCTGGGCCGCCGCCACCGCCCCCAACTTCCACCGGCAACTCAAGATCGACGAGATCCAGGTCGGCCACGGGTACGTGCGGCGCCGCTGATCCCGCAGGTCGCCGCCCGGCCGCCGCACCGTGACCGGGCGGCGACCGGGCGGCGTCGCGGAACCTCGCCAGGTACAGTGCGGAGATCAGCAGACCGTATGGTGAGGCCCCCGCACGTGTTGACCCAGACCACCACCAGGGTCCTCGATCCGAGTGACCTGGACGCCGCGCTCGCGGTGCTCGACCGCGAGCCGGTCGCGAACGCCTTCGTCACGGCCAGGGTGCGCGTCGCGGGCCTCGACCCGTGGCGCCTCGGCGGCGAGATGTGGGGCTGGTACGAGGACGGCATGCTGGAGTCCCTGTGCTACGCGGGCGCCAACCTCGTCCCGATCTGCGCCACCCCCCGCGCCGTCCGCGGCTTCGCCGACCGCGCCCGCAGGGCCGGACGCCGCTGCTCCTCCATCGTCGGCCCCGCCGAGCCCACCGCCCGCCTGTGGCGCCTGCTCGAACCGTCCTGGGGGCCCGCCCGCGAGGTCCGCTCCCAGCAGCCCCTGATGGTCACCGACCGGCTGCCCGACGACATCACGCCCGATCCGTACGTCCGCCGCGTCCGCAAGGACGAGATGGAGACGATCATGCCGGCGTGCGTGGCGATGTTCACCGAGGAGGTCGGCATCTCGCCGCTGGCCGGGGACGGAGGCCTGCTCTACCAGGCCAGGGTCGCCGAACTCGTCGGCTCCGGCCGATCCTTCGCCCGCATCGACGCCGACGGCCGCGTCGTCTTCAAGGCCGAGATCGGCGCCGCCACGGACCGTGCCTGCCAGGTGCAGGGGGTCTGGGTCGCGCCCGAGTACCGGGGGCAGGGGATCGCCGCGCCCGGCATGGCCGCCGTCCTCAAGTACGCCCTCGCGGACGTCTCCCCGGTCGTCAGCCTCTACGTCAACGACTTCAACACGGCCGCACGGGCCACGTATCGCCGGGTCGGCTTTCAGGAGGTCGGGGCTTTCATGAGCGTGTTGTTCTGAGAGCCCCGTAAGGGGCGCGGGGAACTGCGCGACCGGCCCAAGAAAAGCCGCAGACGCGTCTGCATGGTCACTCGGCAGACGCGTCTGCGGCATGTCGTGCGCTGAGCGCGCAGTTCCCCGCGCCCCTTACGGGGCCGTTTCCGGCCGTGGCCGGACTTCGGTGCCGCCCGGTGTCGACATCCGGCGAAGTAGGGTTTCCGCATGACTGACGACGTCGTGATCGGGCCCGTCGACCTGGCCGCGCGTGTGGACGACGCGCTGCGCGTACAGGCCCTCGCCTTCGGGCTCAGCGACGACGAGATCGCCGTGCGCCGCCAGATCGTCCTGCGGCACCTGACCCACCCCGGCGCGCGGGCGCTCGGCGCCACCACCCGCGACGGACGGCTCGTCGGCTTCGTCTACGGCATGCCCAACGACCGCGCGCACTGGTGGTCCACCGTCGTCGAGCCCTATCTGCGCGGCTGGGACCTGGACGGCTGGCTCGACGACTCCTTCGTCATCACCGAGCTGCACGTACGCCCCGGCTACCAGAACCGCGGGCTCGGCCGCGCCCTCATCACCACCATCACCGACGCCGCCGCCGAACCCCGCTCCATCCTCTCCGCCATCGACACCGAGAGCCCCGCGCGCGCCCTGTACCGCTCCCTCGGCTACACCGACCTGGCCCGCAACGTGCTCTTCCCGAGCGCCCCCAAGCCGTACGCGGTCATGGGCGCACCGCTGCCCCTGCGGCGGTCCGGGGGCTGAATCGGATTTCCACGTGCCCGCGTGCCCCGGCTAACCTGCGGCCATCACTCTTTCCACGCAGGAGATCACCATGGTCCAGGTCCAGCGCATGTCCCGTTTGATGGTCAAGACACTGCGCGACGACCCGGCGGACGCGGAGACGCTCAACCACAAGCTGCTCGTGCGCGCCGGTTACGTCCGCCGGACCGCCGCGGGCATCTGGACCTGGCTGCCGCTCGGCAAGAAGGTCTACGAGAACGTCGCCCGCGTCGTCCGCGAGGAGATGGACGCCATCGGCGGCCAGGAGGTCCTGCTCCCGGCCCTGCTGCCCAAGGAGCCCTACGAGGCCAGCGGGCGCTACGAGGAGTACGGCGATCTCCTCTTCCGCCTCAAGGACCGCAAGGGTTCCGACTACCTCCTCGGCCCCACCCACGAGGAGATCTTCACCCAGGTCGTCAAGGACCAGTGCTCGTCCTACAAGGACCTGCCCGTGATCCTCTACCAGATCCAGACCAAGTACCGCGACGAGGCCCGTCCGCGCGCGGGCGTCCTGCGCGGCCGTGAGTTCCAGATGAAGGACTCGTACTCCTTCGACGCGTCCGACGAGGGCCTCGCCGAGGCGTACGCGCTGCACCGCGCCGCCTACCAGCGCATCTTCGAGCGCCTCGGCCTGGACTACCGCATCGTGTCCGCCGTGTCCGGCGCCATGGGCGGCTCGGCGTCCGAGGAGTTCCTGGCGCCCGCGCCCGCCGGTGAGGACACCTTCGTGGACTGCCCCGAGTGCGACTACGCCGCCAACACGGAGGCCGTGACCTTCGCCCTCAAGCCGGTGCCGGCCGACGGCCACGGGGCCGTCGAGGAGCTGGACACCCCCGACACCCCCACCATCGAGACCCTCGCCGAGCACCTGGGCGTCCCGGCCTCCGCCACCCTCAAGAACCTCCTCGTCAAGGTCGACGGCGAGATCGTCGCCGTCGGCGTGCCCGGCGACCGCGAGGTCGACCTCGGCAAGCTCGGCGAGCACCTCGCGCCCGCCGAGGTCGAGCTGGTCACCGCCGAGGACTTCGAGGGCCGTGACGACCTCGTCCGCGGCTACGTCGGCCCCCAGGGCCTGGAGAAGGTCCGCTACATCGCCGACCCGCGCGTCGCGCCCGGCACCTCCTGGATCACCGGCGCCAACAAGGCCGACACCCACGCCCGCAACGTCGTCTGCGGCCGTGACTTCGAGGTCGACGACTACTTCGACGTCGTCGTGGTCGAGGCGGGGGACCCCTGCCCCGCCTGCGGCGCCGGACTGAAGCTGGACCGGGCCATCGAGATCGGCCACATCTTCCAGCTCGGCCGCAAGTACGCCGACACCTTCCAGCTGGACGTCCTCGGCCAGAACGGCAAGCCCGTCCGCGTCACGATGGGCTCCTACGGCATCGGCGTCTCCCGCGCCGTCGCCGCCCTCGTCGAGCAGACCGCCGACGAGCAGGGGCTCTGCTGGTCCAAGGAGATCGCCCCGGCCGACGTCCACATCGTCGCCGCCGGCAAGGCCGTCCAGACCGAGCTGGCCCTCGACGTCGCCGAGCAGCTGGGCGCCGCGGGCGTCCGTGTCCTCGTCGACGACCGCGCCGGCGTCTCGCCCGGCGTCAAGTTCACCGACGCCGAGCTGATCGGCGTCCCCACGATCCTGGTCGCGGGCCGCCGGTCCGCCGATGGCGTGGTCGAGCTGAAGGACCGTCGGTCGGGGGAGCGGGAGGAGCTGTCGGTGTCCGACGCGATCGCTCGCCTCACGGCGTAAGGGGGACGGGGGGCTCCCGATGCCGGGGGCTCCCCACACCCCCTCCGCGGGTGGGCCGCCGCACCCTCGGTCGCGCTGCGCGCTCGTCCTCAAACGCCGGACGGGCTCTCTCCCACCCACCCGCCCGAACTTGACCGGCTGACCACCAGCCCGGCACCTTCAGCCCGTCCCGTTGTGCCTTCAGCCCACCTCGGCGAAGATTTCAGCCCGTCCGGCGTTTGAGGACGAGGCGCGGAGCGCCGATCAGGGGGTCCGGGGCGGAGCCCCGGGTTCGGGAAGGGGTGGGGTTGGGGAGCCCCCGGCAGGGCTACACCCACCCCGCGAACTCCAGCAGCAGCTCCGCGTCCTGCCCCCGCCCCACGCGCAGTGCCCGCACACCGGACTCGACAGCCCGGAACAACGTCCACCCCCGCAACCGCTCGGCGTCGACGTCCAACGACTCGGCAAGCCGCTTCACCCGCCGCCGCGTCACCGCCGCCCCCGACGGCGACGCGATCAGATCCTCCACCCGGTCCCGCACAAGGCGGGCCAGATCGAACGCGGCCTCCCCGACGACCGGGTCGGGCCCCACGGCCAGCCACGGCACCCGCTCGGCCGCCAGCACCTTGCTCTGCCGGAACGTCCCGTGCAGCAGCAGCCCGCCCCCCTCCGAGGGCACGGAGCCGAGCAGCTCTTCGCGCGCGGCGAGAGCGGCGTCCACGAGCGACCGGGCGTCCGGATCGGGGCACGCGGCCATCGCCTCGGCCTGCCGCCCCGTCCGTTCGGCGACGGTCTCGAACCGGTGTCCGGCGGGCGGCGCCACCCACAGCCGCCGCAAGGTCCCGGCCGCCTCCAGCATGGACTTGGCCTCGGGCAGGGACCGCACGGACACGTCCCGCTGCAACCGTTCGACGAGCAGCGCCCCGTCGGCGGCGTCGAGGAGCCGCGCGGCCCCCGTCCCGCCCCAGTGGGCGAGCGCCGCCCGCTCACTGTCGGGCCGCGACCGGGGCGGCACCAGCTTGAGCACGGCGGGCGTGCCCTCGCGCGTCCGGACGAGTACGACGAGGCTGCTGCGGCCACCGGGCACCTGCACCCGCTCCACGGTCAGCCCGTGCCGTGCGACGGCCTCCTCGGTCAGTTCGGGCAGGCGGTGCAGCCAGTCGTCGGTGGCGGCGTCGCGCGTCGCCTCGCCGAGCGCACGGACGAGGCGCGGCGGCGGTTCGAAAGCCATGCGCGAGATGTTCCCTTCCCGGTCGCCCGAAGGCGTTCGTGTTCCGACTGCCCGAGGGCGGACGTACGTGGCGGCGCACCCGCGCCAAGGCCGAGCCCACGCCGACGGCGTGCTCACACCGAAGGCCCGCTCACGCCAACAGCGCACCCGCGCCCCAGCCTCACTCACCCCGACAGCGCCCGCACGCCCGAGCCGCACTCACTCCGGCGGCGAACTCACCCCCGTCCCAAGCGCCCTCACGCCCCCGGTGACGCTCCCGCGGCGCCGTCTGCCGACGCTCGGGAGCGCTCCGCGAGCCCAGGGAAGGCTACGCTCCCGCCGCGCCAGCGCGCCGCCCGCACCGCCGCCTCCCGCAGGGACTCGGCCGCGGCGGCGCGGCGGGCGCCCTCGGTCGCGCGGACCAGATCGGAGTAGACCGCGGCGACCCGCTCCTCCAGCTCGGCCGCCAGGCGGACGGCCGCCGCCGAGTCGGGCACCGGGAACGGCATGGCGTACGCCGCGGCGGAGGGCTCGGGCTCGCCGCCGAGGCCGCGTACCGTCCGCCGGAGCTCGTCCCGGCGCGCGCGGTGCGCGTCGTACGCCGTGCGCGCGTCCGCCCGCCGCTCGTCGCCGATCCGGCCGCCCACGACGCCGTAGCCGTACACGGCCGCGTGCTCGGCCCGCAGGGCCGCCTGCAGGGCCTTCAGTTCGGGTTCTCTGTCCGCTTTCCCGTCCGTTCCACCGTCCGTTCTTCCTTCTGTTCTCCCGTCCGCTCTCGTGTCTGTGTCACCGTCCGCGTTCACGCGGATCTCTCGGCTCACTTGTCGTCCTCCGTCAGCAGATACGCGTGCGCGGCGCCCGCCGCCGCGACCGACGCGAGCAGTCGGGCCAGTTCGGCGGGGGCGTCCAGGAGCTGCTTGCCGCGCCGCCGGGACAGTTCCCGCTCCGCCCCGGCCAGGAACCGCAGGGCGTCCCGCTCGCCGTCCGGGACGGACACCGGGGTGGGGGAGGGGGCCTTGGCGGACTTGGCGGACTTGGCGGGCGTGGGCTCGGGGTCGGCGTCGAACGCCTTCTCGTGCCGCGCCACCTCCGCCCGCAGCGGCCGCAGCAGCCCCGCCAGGCGAGCGTGCGCCGCGAGCACGGCGTCGTACCGCCGCAGCAGTTCGGCACTGTCCCGCGCCGCACGCGCGCGCAGCCGGTCGTCGGCGGACGAGCGGCCGTCGCCGGAGGAGTCGCCGGAGCCGGAGCACCCGGCGAGCAGCGTGGTGCCGGCCGCGGCGGCGGCCCCGGTCAGCAGGCTCCTTCGGCGCGGGCCCGGACGGGTCCACGAAGGGGTGAGATACGACGGCACGGCAGACGTCCTCGGAAAGGTTGGCCGCTAGGGCAGGGAGGGCGGGGGCGAGGGGTGGTGCGGGGCGTGTGCGGGAGTGCGGGGGAGGGCGGAGCCCTCGGGTGACGGGAGGTCCGGGCGCGGGCCCGGTGATCACCGTACCTGCGCCCTGTCCTCGTACGCGCGATCGGCTCGTACCGGGGCGTGCGGAGCCCCGGCGGTGGACGGCAACACCCTCCGCGACCGGATACCCTTTGACCTGACACGCGACGATCCCACAACAGCACACGCGGCCGAGGAGTCACCCGGATGAGCACCACCCAGAGCGAGAGGCTGCGAGAACTGCTGGAACCGCTCGTCAGCTCGAAGGACCTGGATCTCGAAGAGATCGAAGTGGCCTCGGTCGGACGCAAGCGGGTGCTGCGGGTCGTCGTCGACTCCGACGACGGCGTGGATCTGGACCGCATCGCCGAGCTGAGCCGCGAGTTCTCCGCGAAGCTCGACGAGTCGGACGCGATGGGCGACGGCGAGTACACGCTCGAGGTCGGCTCCCCGGGCGCCGAGCGCCCCCTGAAGGAACGGCGCCACTACGTACGCGCCATCGGACGCCTCGCGAAGTTCCAGCTCACCGAGGGCGGCGAGCTGACCGCGCGGATCCTGAAGGTCGACGACGAGGGTGTGGACCTCGAAGTGCCCGGAGTGAAGGGCCGCAAGCCCACCGCCCGCAGGCTCGCCTTCGCGGAGATCGCCAAGGCGCGCGTCGAGGTGGAGTTCAGCCGCAAGAACGACGACGAGAAGAACGTGAAGGAAGAGGAGGAGGCGTAGCCGTGGACATCGACATGAGTGCCCTGCGAGGTCTGGTGCGGGAGAAGGAGATCTCCTTCGACCTGCTGGTCGAGGCGATCGAGTCGGCCCTCCTCATCGCCTACCACCGCACCGAGGGAAGCCGCCGCCACGCGCGCGTGAAGCTCGACCGCGAGAGCGGTCACGTGACGGTCTGGGCGAAGGAGGACCCCGAAGACCTCGAGGAGGGCCAGGAGCCCCGCGAGTTCGACGACACCCCGTCCGACTTCGGCCGCATCGCCGCCACCACCGCCAAGCAGGTCATCCTGCAGCGGCTGCGCGACGCGGAGGACGACGCCACCCTCGGCGAGTACGCGGGCCGCGAGGGCGACATCGTCACCGGTGTCGTCCAGCAGGGCCGCGACCCGAAGAACGTGCTGGTCGACATCGGCAAGCTGGAGGCCATCCTGCCCGTGCAGGAGCAGGTGCCGGGCGAGGAGTACCCGCACGGCATGCGCCTGCGCAGCTATGTGGTGCGGGTCGCCAAGGGCGTGCGCGGCCCGTCCGTGACGCTCTCGCGCACCCACCCGAACCTGGTCAAGAAGCTGTTCGCGCTGGAGGTCCCGGAGATCGCCGACGGGTCCGTGGAGATCGCCGCCATCGCGCGCGAGGCCGGGCACCGCACCAAGATCGCGGTCCGTTCGACCCGCTCGGGCCTGAACGCCAAGGGCGCCTGCATCGGCCCGATGGGCAGCCGGGTGCGCAACGTGATGGCCGAGCTCAACGGCGAGAAGATCGACATCGTGGACTGGTCGGACGACCCGGGCGACATGGTGGCCCACGCGCTGTCCCCGGCCCGCGTCAGCAAGGTCGAGATCGTCGACCTGGCAGGACGCTCCGCCCGCGTGACGGTGCCGGACTACCAGCTCTCGCTGGCGATCGGCAAGGAGGGGCAGAACGCCCGCCTCGCCGCCCGCCTCACCGGCTGGCGCATCGACATCCGGCCGGACACCGAGCTGCCCGAGCACGCGGCGCGGGACTCCGAGGGCTGATCACCCCGGGCCCCCGGGTTTCCCGAACTGATCAAGACAACATCCGTTCGATTTTTACCCCAAAGGGGTGAGGTCGGTGCGGGGAGGTAGACTTAAGCGTGTCTGGCCGGACGCATGCCCGAGCATGCCCTGAGCGCACCTGTGTGGGGTGCCGGGAGCGAGCGGCCAAGAGTGAGCTGCTGCGCATCGTGGCGATCGAGGGCATCTGCGCCCCCGACCCAAGCGGTACGCTGCCCGGCCGGGGTGCGTATGTACACCCCGCCCTGGTCTGTCTCGACCTGGCGCTCCGCCGCCGGGCGTTCCCACGGGCCCTTCGGGTCCAGGGACCGCTCGACACCGCGGAACTGCGCCGGAATGTCGAGGCTGCCGAGACCGTTGCCCAGCAGGCAACACCGTAGGAAGTGCCGCACGGAACCCCATGCGGCCCTGGTACCCCGCGAGTTGGAAGTAGGTCGAGATTGCGATGAGCACTCGATGAGCACGCGATGAGTACGCCCATGAAGTAGCGACGGTCCGGCGTAACCCGGACCTAAAAGGAGCGAAGTGGCTAAGGTCCGGGTATACGAGCTCGCCAAGGAGTTCGGCGTGGAGAGCAAGGTCGTCATGGCCAAGCTCCAAGAACTCGGTGAATTCGTACGTTCGGCGTCCTCGACGATCGAGGCGCCCGTAGTACGCAAACTGACTGACGCATTGCAGCAGGGCGGCGGCAACGGCAAGTCCGCCGCCAAGCCCGGGGCGCCCCGCAAGGCGGCCGCCCCCAAGCCGGCGACCCCGTCGGCCCCCTCTCCCGCGCAGGCCGCCAAGCCGGCCGCGCCCAAGCCGCCGGCGCCCAAGCCGGCCGCTGCCGACAAGCCCGCCGCGGCGCCCGCTCCGGGCCCCCGCCCGGGTCCGGTCGCGCCCAAGCCCGTGACGCCGAAGCCCGCTCCGGCGGCTCCGGCTCCGGCCGCGCCCGAGTTCACCGCGCCCCCGGCCGCTCCGGCGGCGCAGGCTCCGGCAGCGTCCTCGGGGTCCACGGGATCCTCGGCGCCCGCGGGCCCGCGTCCCGGCGCCCGCCCCGGCGCCCCGAAGCCCGGAGGCCGTCCGGCCCCCGGCCAGGGTCAGGGTCAGGGCCAGCGCGGCGGCGACCGCGGCGACCGTCAGGGTGCCCCGCGCCCCGGCGGCCAGGGTGGCGCCCCGCGTCCGGGCGGCCGTCCGGCAGGACCGCGCCCGGGCAACAACCCCTTCACCTCTGGTGGCTCCACCGGCATGGCGCGCCCGCAGGCGCCCGTCCGGGCGGCGCCCCGCGCCCCGGCGGCCAGGGTGCCCCCGGCGGCCCGCGCCCGCAGGGCCAGGGCCAGGGCGGCGGCCAGGGTGGTCCCCGTCCGCAGGGTCAGGGCGGCGCTCGTCCGTCCCCGGCCGGAATGCCGCGCCCGCAGGCGCCGCGTCCGGGCGGTGCCCCCGGCGGTAACCGTCCGAACCCGGGCATGATGCCGCAGCGTCCCGCCGCGGGCCCGCGTCCCGGTGGTGGCCCCGGCGGTGGCCGTGGCCCCGGTGGCGGCGGTCGTCCCGGTGGCGGTGGCGGCGGTGGCCGTCCCGGCTTCGCCGGTCGTCCCGGTGGTCCCGGTGGCGGCGGCGGTGGCTTCGCCGGTCGTCCGGGTGGTCCCGGTGGCGGCGGCGGTGCCGGTCGTCCCGGTGGTGGCGGCGGCTTCGGCGGTCGTCCCGGCTTCGGTGGCCGTCCCGGTGGTCCGGGTGGCCGCGGTGGCACGCAGGGCGCCTTCGGCCGTCCCGGCGGTCCCGCGCGTCGCGGTCGCAAGTCGAAGCGGCAGAGGCGCCAGGAGTACGAGGCCATGCAGGCCCCGTCGGTCGGCGGCGTGATGCTGCCGCGCGGCAACGGCGAGACCGTTCGCCTGTCGCGTGGTGCCTCCCTCACCGACTTCGCCGAGAAGATCAACGCCAACCCGGCGTCGCTCGTCGCGGTGATGATGAACCTCGGCGAGATGGTCACGGCCACGCAGTCCGTCTCCGACGAGACGCTGCAGCTCCTCGGCGACGAGATGAACTACACCGTTCAGATCGTCAGCCCCGAGGAGGAGGACCGCGAGCTGCTCGAGTCGTTCTCCATCGAGTTCGGCGAGGACGAGGGCGGCGAAGAGGCGCTCATGTCCCGTCCGCCGGTCGTGACCGTCATGGGTCACGTCGACCACGGAAAGACCCGACTGCTCGACGCCATCCGCAAGACGAACGTCATCGCGGGCGAGGCCGGCGGCATCACGCAGCACATCGGTGCGTACCAGGTCGCCACCGAGGTCAACGGCGAGGACCGCGCGATCACCTTCATCGACACCCCCGGTCACGAGGCGTTCACCGCCATGCGTGCCCGTGGTGCGAAGTCGACCGACATCGCGATCCTCGTGGTGGCGGCCAACGACGGTGTGATGCCCCAGACGATCGAGGCGCTGAACCACGCCAAGGCGGCCGACGTGCCGATCGTGGTCGCGGTCAACAAGATCGACGTCGAGGGCGCGGACCCGACCAAGGTGCGCGGTCAGCTGACCGAGTTCGGCCTGGTGGCCGAGGAGTACGGCGGCGACACGATGTTCGTCGACATCTCCGCCAAGCAGGGCCTCAACATCGACTCCCTGCTCGAGGCCGTCGTCCTCACCGCCGACGCCTCGCTCGACCTGCGGGCCAACCCGGAGCAGGACGCGCAGGGCATCGCGATCGAGGCGCACCTGGACAAGGGCCGCGGCGCCGTCGCGACCGTCCTGGTCCAGCGCGGCACGCTGCGCGTCGGTGACACGATGGTCGCCGGCGACGCGTACGGCCGAGTCCGCGCGATGCTCGACGACAAGGGCGAGACCGTGGAAGAGGCGGGTCCCTCGACCCCGGTCCTCGTCCTCGGCCTCACCAACGTCCCGGGCGCGGGCGACAACTTCCTGGTCGTCGACGAGGACCGTACGGCCCGTCAGATCGCCGAGAAGCGCGCCGCCCGCGAGCGCAACGCCGCGTTCGCCAAGCGCGTCCGCCGTGTCTCGCTCGAGGACCTGGACAAGGTGCTCAAGGCCGGCGAGATCCAGCAGCTCAACCTCATCATCAAGGGTGACGCTTCTGGTTCCGTCGAGGCCCTGGAGTCCTCCCTGCTCCAGCTGGACGTCGGCGAGGAGGTCGACATCCGCGTGCTGCACCGCGGCGTGGGTGCGGTCACCGAGTCGGACATCGACCTGGCCATGGGCTCCGACGCCATCGTCATCGGCTTCAACGTCCGCGCGGCAGGCCGTGCCGCGCAGATGGCGGAGCGCGAGGGCGTCGACGTCCGCTACTACTCGGTGATCTACCAGGCCATCGAGGAGATCGAGGCGGCCCTCAAGGGCATGCTCAAGCCGGAGTACGAAGAGGTCGAGCTCGGCACGGCGGAGATCCGCGAGGTCTTCCGCTCGTCCAAGCTGGGCAACATCGCGGGTGTTCTCATCCGCTCCGGCGAGGTCAAGCGCAACACCAAGGCCCGGCTCCTGCGCGATGGCAAGGTCATCGCCGAGAGCCTCAACATCGAGGGCCTGCGTCGCTTCAAGGACGACGTCACCGAGATCCGCGAAGGGTTCGAGGGCGGTATCAACCTCGGCAACTTCAACGACATCAAGGTGGACGACGTCATCGCGACGTACGAGATGCGGGAGAAGCCGCGGGCTTAGCGTTTGCGGACGGGGGTTGCCCGGGGTGTTCCCCTGGGCAGCCCCCGCTTCTTATGGGGGCTGCGCCCCCTTTCCCCCGCTATCGGCGCTTCGCGCCTCGTCCTCAATCGCCGGACGGGCTGGAAGATCCAGCCCCTCCGGCGATTGAGGAGCGGGGTCTGGGGCGGAGCCCCAGGTACGGGACGGGTAGGGGCGGCGGGGGCGAATATCCGTCGAGCCGACCCGGCCCCGCGTTGTACGGTTCTGGTGACCCTGCCAACCGTGCGCAGGGCGCGATCCCGCACCGGCGGGTTATCCGGGACACACATGTATGTGGGGACTCTGTCCTTCGACCTGCTCCTCGGCGACGTACATTCGCTGAAGGAGAAGCGCTCCCTCGTCCGCCCGATCGTGGCGGAACTCCAGCGGAAGTACGCGGTGAGCGTGGCGGAGGTCGGCCACCAGGAACTGCACCGCAGGAGCGAGATCGGCCTCGCGCTGGTCTCCGGGGACGCGGGGCACATCACGGACGTACTGGACCGGTGCGAACGGCTCGTCGCCGCCCGGCCCGAAGTGGAGCTGCTGTCCGTACGGCGGCGCTTCCACGGTGACGACGACGCTTGAACGACCTGAACGACCAGCGACGAGCACAGCACAGAAGGAGACGGAGCAGTGGCCGACAACGCGCGGGCGAAGAGGCTGGCGGACCTCATCCGAGAGGTGGTGGCCCAGAAGCTGCAGCGCGGGATCAAGGACCCGCGGCTCGGCTCGCATGTCACCATCACGGACACCCGGGTCACGGGTGACCTGCGGGAGGCGACCGTCTTCTACACGGTCTACGGGGACGACGAGGAGCGCGCGGCCGCGGCCGCGGGCCTGGAGAGCGCCAAGGGCGTGCTCCGCTCCGAGGTCGGCCGGGCGGCGGGCGTGAAGTTCACGCCGACGCTCACCTTCGTGGCGGACGCCCTCCCGGACAACGCCCGGGCCATCGAGGACCTCCTCGACCGGGCGCGCGCCTCGGACGAGAAGGTCCGTGAGGCCTCCGCGGGCGCCGAGTTCGCGGGCGGCGCCGACCCGTACCGCAAGCCGGAGACCGAGGAAGACGCCGCCGAAGCCGCCGACAAGGACGGCGACGCCTCGTAATGACCAAGCGCAGCACCACGCCGGACGGACTTGTCATCGTCGACAAGCCGTCCGGCTTCACTTCGCACGACGTGGTCGCCAAGATGCGGGGCATCGCCAAGACCCGCCGCGTCGGGCACGCGGGCACGCTCGACCCGATGGCGACGGGCGTCCTCGTGCTCGGCGTCGAGCGGGCCACGAAGCTGCTCGGCCACCTGGCGCTCACCGAGAAGGAGTATCTCGGCACGATCCGCCTCGGCCAGGCCACCGTCACGGACGACGCGGAGGGCGAGATCACCTCGTCCGCGGACGCCTCCGGCGTCAAGCGCGACGCCGTCGACGCGGGCATCGCCAAGCTGTCAGGCGCCATCATGCAGGTCCCGTCGAAGGTCAGCGCCATCAAGATCGACGGCAAGCGGTCCTACGCGCGCGCCCGGCAGGGCGAGGACTTCGAGATCCCGGCCCGGCCCGTCACGGTCTCCTCCTTCCAGGTGTACGACATCCGGGACGCGGTCGCCGAGGACGGCACCCCCGTCCTGGACCTGGTCGTGTCCGTCGTCTGCTCCTCCGGTACGTACATCCGCGCCCTCGCCCGTGACCTCGGCGCCGACCTGGGCGTCGGCGGCCACCTCACGGCGCTGCGCCGCACCCGCGTCGGGCCGTACAAGCTGGACTCGGCGAAGACCCTCGACCAGCTCCAGGAGGAGCTGACGGTGATGCCGGTCGCCGACGCGGCCACCGCGGCGTTCCCCCGCTGGGACGTCGACGAGAAGCGGGCGCGGCTGCTCGCCAACGGCGTGCGGATCGACATGCCGGACGAGTACACGGGCGCCGGGCCCGTCGCCGTCTTCGGGCCCGAGGACCGCTTCCTGGTGCTCGCGGAGGAGTCGAAGGGCAAGGCGAAGAGCCTCGCCGTCTTCTCCTGACTCGCAGTCAGTTCGCTGGCGCGGCGCGGGAGTTGCGGCGCGGGAGTTGTGCCCGTCCGACGGTCCGTGCGGCGTGGGACCTGTTGTGGAGCGGCGGACGGTGGTCCGCCGCTCCACAGTCCCCCCTCCAGAAGGTGTATCCATCCCCACCCGCCGATTCACCCCTACGGGCAGGCGCTCGGAGTGAACCGAGGGAGCGGAAGGGGGCGCGTTCGGCTCGCGTTCTGTCCGGCTGATCATCGCCGACCTACGGTCGAAGGTACGGGGTGCGGCTGGGAGGTTCGAGCATGGCGGGACGGGGCCCGCGAGCCCGGGGCGGCGCGGAGCGGGACCGGGGCCGGAGCGACCGGAGCGACCGGAGCGACCGGAGCGACCGGAGTGAATGGGCGGTGGGCCGGGACGCGTGGCGCGAGCCCGAGCGGTCCCTGGTGCGGATCTGCGACCTGGCCGGGCGGCCGCGCGGCCACGGCTTCGCCGCCGACGACCACGGCACCGTCGTCACCAGCCACGAGGCGGTCGACGGCCTCGCCCGGATAGTGCTGCACGCGCCCGGCGACCGCACCTGCGTCGTGACCGCCGAGGCCGTCACCGCGCTCCCCGAGACCGACCTCGCCCTCGTCCGCACCGACGGCCTCGACCTGCGCCCGCTGCCCGTCACCGCGCGCGACGGCGTGGAGGTCGGCTCGTACGTCCGCATCGCCACCGGTGGCTGGCGCCAGGCCCGGGTCCTCGACTCGGCCGCCGTCACCTACACCGCCACGGACCGCTTCCACCTCCTCGACGCCGCCATGGAGCTGGCCATCGGCACCGACGGGGCGGACGCGCTGCGGCTCGGCGGCGGCGCCGCGGGCGGGCCCGTCGTCGACGCCGCGTCCGGCGCCGTCCTCGCCGTCCTCGCCACCGCGCTGCAGGCCCCGCACCGCGCCGCCGGGTTCGCCGTACCGCTGCGTGCCGCCGCCGCAGCCGACCCCGGCGGGCCGCTCGCCGACCTGCTCGCCCGCAACGCGGCGACCGTGCCCGGCTTCGGCCGCGACCTGAACCTCGCGGGCGCGCTGCACCTCACGGCCACCTCGCTCGGTTCCGACGGGCCGCGCGCACTCGACCCCGAACCGGTCGAACGCCCCGGCCCCTGCCGGGAGTTCACCCGCTTCACCGCCGGACCCGCGCGCGTGCTCGGCCTCGTCGGCGACCCCGGCACCGGCCGCACCACCGAGCTCGCCGCCCTCGCCCGCCGCCGCGCCCGGGGCGCCGAACCCGCCCCCACCCTGTGGCTGCGCGGCGCCGACCTCCGCGACGAGGACACCTCCGTGGCCGACGCGGCGGCCCGCGCCCTGGAGCGGGCCGGGCGCATCCTCGCCGCGTCCGACGCGACGGTCGGCGGCGACGAGGGGCTCGGCGACATCTCCCCGGGGCGGGTCGCCCGCCTCGCCCGGGACGCCGGACGGCCGCTGCTGCTCCTGCTCGACGGGCCCGAGGAGATGCCGCCCGTGCTCGCCCACCGGCTCGCCGGGTGGAGCGCGGGGACGGCCGGATGGCTGCGGGACACCGGGGCGCGGCTCGTCGTGGCCTGCCGCGCCGAGTACTGGGAGCAGGCCGGGGCCCACTTCCCGCCCGAGCTGCTGCACCTCCCGGACGGCGCCGCGGCGGCCGATCGCGCCCGGGCCGCGCTGCCCGGCTGCGTACGCCTCGGCGAGCTGCCGGAGCCGCAGGCGCGGTCGGCCCGCGAGCGGTACGGCATCGCGGACGGCGCGCTCGCCGACGCCGACGCCGGGCACCCCCTGACGCTGCGGCTCCTGTCCGAGGTCACGGCGGCGCTGCCGGACGCCGCGCCCGCCGGGCGGCCCTGCCGCGAGGAGGTGTTCGCCGCCCACCTCGATCTCCTCTGCCTGCGGGTCGCCGTGCGCCTCGCCGCCGACAGCGGGCTGCGCGGCACGGCCGTACGGCGCCTCGCGGCGAAGGTGTCCGGGCAGGTCCACGAGGCCGCCCGGCGCTGCCTCGGCCCCGGCCAGGGGCAGCTCGACCGTCCCGCCTTCGAGCGGGTCTTCCCCTGGGGCGTGCTGCCCGGCAAGGGTGCCGACACCTGCACGGGCTGGGCCTCGGCGGTCCTCACCGAAGGTCTCCTCGTCCCCGCGGGCCCCGGCTACCGCTTCGCCCACGAGGAGCTGGGCGACTGGCTCCAGGGCCTCCACCTCGACGTCGACGCGGCCCTGACCTCCCTGACCCTGCGCCACGCCCACCCCCACACCCCGCCCCCACCCCGCTCCCTGCCGGTCCCCCGCCACCGCGCGGGCCCGGTCCTCCAGGCCCTCCTCGGCCTCGAACACCAACGGGGCCCCGAGGAACTGGCCGCGAGGCTGGGGGCGTTGGTGGGGGCGCTTGAGGTGTTCGGGGGGATGGAGGGGATGGAGGGGGTGGAGGGGATGGCGGGGGCTCTGGGGGGTGGTCGGGGTGTTGAGGTTCCGGGGGAGACCGCGCTTGACGGCGGGTTCGGCGCTTTGGGGGAGGCCACGACTGATGGCGGGTTCGGCGCTTCGGGGGAGGGTGGGACTGATGGCGGGTTCGGCGCTTCGGGGGAGGGTGGGACAAAGGTCTGTGAGGGCGTTGCCGGGGTGGGTGGGGCCGGCGTGTGTGAGGTCGAGGGGGCTGGTGGTCCTGAGGTCGGCGGGGAGGGGACGGTGTGCGGTGGGTGTGGTCGGCCTGGGTGCGCTGCCGTCCCACAGTCACGGGTGGGCGGGTGGGACAGCTGCCGCGGAGCGGCGGCGTGGGGCGGTGGCCCCGGTGCCGGGGCAGTGGGGAGCGGGGCGGGCACGGAGGGGGCGCCCGGGGCGGAATCCGGCGTGCCCGAGGCAGGGGACGACGTGGGGAACGCGCGGTGGTGGGCGCGACACCTCGTGCGGGAGACACTGCTCCGCGTCGCCGACGCGACCCCGTACACCACCGTGCTCCAACGCCTCGCCGCCCAACGGCAGTTCGGCCCCGACTTCTGGCTGGCCCTGCCCCTCTCGGAGGCGGCCAGGTTCGCGCTGCTGCGGGCCGTCGTGGTGCACGACGGCCCGCCAGGAACCGGCCGCCGCTGCCTGGACGCCGTCGCGGAGCGCCTCGCCGCCGACCCCGCCGCCGTACAGCAGCACCTGACCCGCTGGTTCGCCGACGAGCGCCCGCTGCGCGCCGCCCCCGAGGCGACCGTCGCCTCCGCCGCCCAGGCCCTCCTCCACACGCACCGCCACCGCGCCGTCGACGACCTCACCGAGGCCCTCGTGGACTGCGCCCACCCGCGCGCGGAGGAACTCCTCGGCGCCCTCGCCGAGGACGAGCCGTCCGCGCTCTGCCGCGCCGTCGACCGCTGGGCCCACGACGCCCGCCCCGCCCGCCGCGTCGCCGCCGCCACCCACGCCCCGCGCGCCGCCCGGCACACCACCGGCGAGGCCGACCGCCGCCTGCTGCGGTACGCGGCCCAGACGCTCCTGGACCGCCCCGGCGACGAGGCCCTGCACGGCGCCGCCCTCGGCCTCCTCGTCCGCGACCCGCACACCCGCGCCCACCACCTCCCGTACGCCCTGCGCCGCTTCGCCGCCGGCGACCCGGGCCTGCCCGCGAGCGCCCTCGCCACCGCCATGGGCACCCACCCGGAGCCGGTGCTCGCCGCCCTCCGGGACCGGCTGCGCGCCCGCGACACCGGCACCGCCGAGGTCCTGCGGGGCCTGCCCGACGTCCCTACGCCCGCCCTCGCCCGGCGCGTGGCGGACCTCGTGCGCGAGCGCGTCGAGCAGTGCCCGCGCGCCGCGGCGGACGCGGCCGCCCACGTGGACCTGCGCCTCGAACAGGGGCCGCGTGCGCGAGCCGAGCTGTTCCCGCTGGTCGTCGCCCTGCTGAAGGGTCGCGGCGTGGACGTGCGCGTGGCCCTGGCCCCCGTCCTCGCCGCCCCCGGCACACCCGTCTCGCGACCCCTGCGCGCCGAACTGCTCGACCTGCTGCTCGCCGCCGAGCGGGAGCCCGTCGTCTTCGAGGCCGTGCTGCGCGCCGTCGGCGGCCGGGGCGGCGGCGCCGAGCGCGACCGCGACCTCGTCCGCCGCACCGCCCTGCTCGCCGTCCGCACCCCGGAGGGCGCCACCGCCTTCGACCGCGCCCTGGTCGACGTGGCCCGGCGTGTCCCCGGCTTCGCCGCGCGCCTCCTTGGCTGGCTCACCGGCGCCCCGCAGGACTGGGCCGCGCTGGTCGGGCCGAGCGCCCGGCGCACCATCGAGCAGCTGACCGGCGAGGTGCCCGTGTCGGCGTGAGTTCCGCCACCCCGGCCGATGCGGGCGACAAACTGTCGGCATGGCAGTCTTAGACCTGCGCAATCGGCAAGGGAACGTACAGACGTACGGGCGTACGGATACATACACGGGTTCGGCGAGGAGCGAAGACAGTGCAGCGCTGGCGTGGCTTGGAGGACATTCCCCAGGACTGGGGGCGCAGCGTCGTCACCATTGGTTCCTACGACGGCGTGCACCGCGGGCACCAGCTGATCATCGGCCGCGCGGTGGCCCGCGCCCGTGAACTGGGCGTGCCCGCCGTGGTCGTCACCTTCGACCCGCACCCGAGCGAGGTCGTGCGCCCCGGCAGCCACCCGCCGCTGCTCGCCCCGCACCACCGGCGCGCCGAGCTGATGGCCGACCTGGGTGTGGACGCCGTCCTCATCCTGCCCTTCACCACCGAGTTCTCGAAGCTGTCGCCCGCCGAGTTCGTGGCGAAGGTCCTCGTCGACAAGCTGCACGCCAAGGCCGTCGTCGAGGGCCCCAACTTCCGCTTCGGCCACCGCGCCGCAGGCAACGTCGAGGTCCTCGCCGAGCTCGGCCGGACGTACGACTACGAAGTCGAGGTCATCGACCTGTACGTGAGCGGCACGGCGGGCGGCGGCCAGCCCTTCTCGTCCACGCTCACCCGCCGCCTCATCGCCGAGGGCGACGTCGCGGGCGCCCACGAGATCCTGGGCCGCCCGCACCGCGTGGAGGGCGTCGTCGTCCGCGGCGCCCAGCGCGGCCGCGAGCTGGGTTTCCCCACGGCCAACGTGGAGACCCTGCCGCACACCGCGATCCCCGCCGACGGCGTCTACGCCGGCTGGCTGCACGCCGACGGCGAGGCGATGCCCGCGGCCATCTCGGTCGGCACGAACCCGACGTTCGACGGCACCGCGCGCACCGTCGAGGCCTACGCCATCGACCGCGTCGGCCTCGACCTGTACGGCCTGCACGTCGCCGTGGACTTCCTCGCCTTCGTGCGGGGCATGGCGAAGTTCGACTCGATCGACGAACTGCTGGTCGCGATGGCGGACGACGTGAAGAAGTCCCGCGACCTGGTCGCGGCGGCGGACGCGCGGAATTAAGAGCCCGTCCGGCGATTGAGGACGAGCCCGAAGGGCGATCGGCGGCGACCGGACCCGCGGTCACCGCCACGCCGACCGCCAGGTCAGCCCCGAACGTCCGCCCAGTGACAGGCAACCTGCGTCCCCCCGGCCCCGGAGAGCACGGGCAAGTCCTTCGTGCGGCAGTCCTCCGCCACTCCGGCCCGCTCCGCCTCGCCCCCCGCGAGGATCTGACACCGCGCGTGGAACCGGCACCCGCCCGGCACCCGGGACGGGTCCGGCGGCTCCCCCGTGAGCACCACGGGTTCCCCCTCCGCCTCCGGCAGGACGGACAACAGGGCCTGGGTGTACGGGTGCTGAGGTGCCGTCAGGACCTGCTCGACCTCGCCGGTCTCCACGATCCGGCCCAGGTACATGACGGCGACGCGGTCGGCGATGTTCCAGGCCAGACCCAGGTCGTGGGTCACGACAAGGGCGGAGAGACCGAGGTCCTGGCGCAGCCGGAGCAACAACGCCAGGATCTCGCCGCGCACCGACGCGTCCAGGGAGGCCACCGGCTCGTCCGCGACGATCAGCTCCGGCTCCAGGACCAGCGCGCCCGCGATGACGACGCGCTGGCGCTGCCCGCCGGACAGCTCGTGCGGGTACCGCAGGAAGAAGCGCTCCGGCGGCCGCAGCCCGGCCCGGGACAGCGCCGCGCCGACGGCGGCCCGCTCGTCGCCCCCGTACCCGTGGATGCGCAGCCCCTCCGCCACGGCCTCGTACACCGTGTGCCGGGGGTTGAGCGAGCCGCTGGGATCCTGCAGGACGAGCTGGACGCGCTTGCGGTACGCCTTCAGGGCGCGGCCGCGGTAGTCCAGCGGTTTGCCGTCGAAGGTGACCCGTCCTGACGTGGGCGGAACGAGCCCGAGCAGGGAGCGGGCGAGCGTCGTCTTGCCGCAGCCCGACTCGCCGACGAGCGCGACGATCTCGCCGCGCCGGATGTCGAGGTCCACGCCGTCCACCGCGCGCGCCGGGTCGGCGCCCCGGCGCCCGGGAAAGGAGACGCGCAGGTCGGACGCGGTCAGGAGCGGCGCGGAACCGGCCTGGGGCCCGGTCGGGTCGAGGGTGGCTCCGGTGGTCATGCGCTTCTCCTCGCGGCCGGGCGCCCGGGTGGGCGGTTCATGGCGTACGCCGGGTGGTGCGCGGCGTGGGGCGGTGACGGGTCGGCGTACGCGGGGCGCGCTTCCCGGCGCCCCGCCGTCCCGCCCGCCGCGGCAGGTGCGGCCGTCACGGCGCCCCCTCCACCACCGGGTCCGACGGCCGCGCCGCGTCCCCGGCCTCCGGCGCGCCCACGTGCACGCACGCCGCCCGCCGCGCCGGGCCGGCCGCGCGCAGCGCCTGGTCGTCCGTCGAGCAGGACGCGATCGCCTCCGGGCAGCGCGGGTGGAACGTGCATCCCGAGGGCAGCGCCGAGGGGTCCGGCGGGTCGCCGGGCAGGCCCTGGGGCGCGAACCGCGAGGACAGGTCCCCGATGCGCGGGAACGCCGCCGACAGGGCCTTGCCGTACGGATGCCGCGCCCGCTCGTACACCTCCCGCGCCGGACCCTCCTCGACCACCCGCCCCGCGTACATCACCGCGAGCCGGTCGCAGGTGTCGGACAGGACCGCCAGGTCGTGGCTGATCATGATCAGGCCCAGGTCCTGCTCGGCCACGAGCTGCTCGATGAGGCGCAGGATCTGCGCCTGGATCATCACGTCGAGCGCGGTCGTCGGCTCGTCGGCGACGATCAGGCGCGGGTCGCAGGCGAGGGCCATCGCGATCATCACGCGCTGACGCTGGCCGCCGGACAGCTCGTGCGGATAGGCGTCCGCGCGTGCGCCCGGTAGGCCCACGTGTTCGAGCAGTTCGCGGGACTTCTTCTTCGCTCCGGCCGGGGTCGCCTTCTTGTGCAGCAGGATGGGCTCGGCGATCTGGTCGCCGATGCGGTGCACCGCGTTCAGGGAGTGCATCGCGCCCTGGAAGACGATGGACGCGCCCGCCCAGCGGACCGCGCGCACCCGGCCCCACTTCATGGTGAGCACGTCCTCGCCGTCGAGCAGGATCTCGCCGGTCACCTTCGTGCCCGCGGGCAGCAGTCGCAGCAGCGCGAGCGCCAGCGTGGACTTGCCACAGCCCGACTCCCCGGCCACGCCCAGCTTCTGCCCCGCGGCCACGGAGAGGTCGACGCCGCGGACGGCGGCGGCCCCGGACGCGTACGTCACGGTGAGGTCCCGCACGTCGAGCAGGGTCCGCCCCGCGGCCGCGGCGCCCGTCGTGGTCTCGGTCGTCTCGGTGGTCAACGGGACACTCCCAGCCTGGGGTTGAGCACGGACTCCACGGCCCGCCCGCACAGCGTGAACGCGAGCGCGACGACGGCGATCGCGATGCCGGGCGGCGCCAGGTACCACCAGTCGCCCGCGCTGACCGCGCCCGCCTCGCGCGCGTCCTGGAGCAGCCCGCCCCAGGAGACGACCGTCGGGTCGCCGAGGCCGAGGAACGCGAGCGTCGCCTCGGTGAGGATCGCGCTGGAGATGACGAGGGTGGTCTGCGCGAGGACCAGCGGCATGACGTTGGGCAGCACGTGCCGGGCCATGATGTGGCCGTGGCCGCCGCCGAGGGCCTGGGCCCGCTCGATGTAGGGCCTGGACTCCACGGCGAGGGTCTGGGCGCGCACCAGACGGGCCGTGGTCGGCCACGTCGTCACGCCGATCGCGAGGATGACCGTCCACACGGAGCGGTCCATCACGGACGCCAGCGCGATGGCGAGGACGAGCGTCGGCATCACCAGGAACCAGTCCGTGACCCGCATGATGACGGTCGCGTACCAGCCCCGGAAGTGACCCGCGGTGATCCCGACGACCGTCCCGATCGCCACCGAGAGGAACGCCGCGAGCAGCCCCACCGTCAGCGAGATGCGCGCGCCCCACACGAGCAGCGCGAGCAGGTCACGGCCGAACTGGTCGGTGCCGAGCGGGAATTCGCCGCTCGGTGACTGCATGGCCTCGCCCGGCGCCTGCGTCACGCTCTGCGCGTCCGCGCCCACGAGCAGGGGCGCGAACACCGCGGCGAGGGCGATGAGGACCAGCGCGACCAGGCCGACGACCCCGGCCCTGTGGGTGCGGTACTCCCGCCAGAAGCGGGCCGCCGAGTGGCGCCTGCGCGTCCAGGCGAGGGCGCGCGGGCTCTTCGCCTCCCGCGGGGCGCCCGTCTTCTCCGGCTCCTGCGGCGCGGGCAGGGAGGAGGCTGTCTCGGTCGTCATCGGCCCACCCTGGGATCGAGCAGCGGATAGATCACGTCGGCCACCGTGTTCATCAGGATCACCGCCGTCGCGAAGACGAAGAAGAGCCCCTGCACCAGCGGCAGGTCGGGCACGCTGAGCGCCTGGTAGAACAGGCCGCCGAGCCCGGGCCAGGAGAACACCGTCTCGACCAGGATCGCGCCCGCGACCACCGTGCCCAGGTTCACGAACATCAGGGTGACGGTGGGGAGCAGCGCGTTCGGCACGGCGTGCCGGCGCCGCACCAGGTCGTCCCGCAGGCCCTTGGCGCGCGCCGTCGTCAGATAGTCGCTGCCCATCTCGTCGAGCAGCGACGAGCGCATGACGAGCAGCGTCTGCGCGTACCCGACGGCGACGAGCGTGACCACCGGCAGGACCATGTGGTGCGCGACGTCGACGACGTACCCGATCCCGCTCTCGTCACCGCTCTCCATGCCGCCCGTCGGGAACATCCCGGGCAGCGGCCCGACGCCCACGGAGAACGTGATGATGAGCAGCAGGCCGAGCCAGAACGACGGCACCGAGTACAGCGTCAGCGCGAGCCCGGTGTGGAACCGGTCGCCTAGGCGTCCGTTGCGCCAGGCCGTGCGCGTCCCCAGCCAGATGCCGATGAGCGTGTAGAGGACGTACGCCGTGCCGGTGAGCCACAGCGTCGGCCCGAGCGCCTCCGTGATCTTGTCCATGACGGGTGTGTGGAACTGGTACGACGTGCCGAAGTCCCCGGTGAGGACGTTGCCGCAGTAGTCCGTGAACTGCTTCCACACCGGCTGGTCGAGCCCGAACTCCGTGCGCATGGCGGCGAGTTGCTCGCTGGAGACGCGGCGCCCGCCCGTCATCTGCTTCACCGGGTCGCCGGGGATGAGCCGGAACAGGAAGAAGCTGGTGACGAGGACGGCGAACATCGAGACGAGGGCGCCGCCGAGCTTGCCCGCGGCGTACTGGAGGTAGGCGGCTCTGTTGCCCGCCCGGGGGCCGCGGCCCCGGGGACCGGCCTGCTCGGCCGGTCCGCCGGAAGCCGCGGCCTTGGCTTCGGCCTCGGCGGCGAGGATCGCCGCCGGATTCCGTTCGCCCCCGCTCACGCGTCACTCGCGGTGTGGGGGGACGTCCGCTTGGCTGTCATCCGCTGGTGTTTCATGCGTTACTCGCGGTCCTCTGCGGTCGAGCGGCGGCGCAGGGCGATCAGGACTCCGCCGCCCGCGAGCACCACCGCGGCGACGGCGATACCGATGATGACACCGGTCGAGCTGCCACCATCGGAAGAACTCTTCCCACTCGCCGGGACCGCCGACCACCAACTCCAATAGCCGTCCTGGCCGAAGATGTTCCCCGCCGCCGACGGCATGGTGGTGATGGACTTGATCTGGTCCGTGCGGTAGGCCTCCACGGCGTTCGGGTACGCCATGACGTTCATGTAGCCCGAGTCGTACAGCCACGACTGCATCTGCTTGACGAGCGCGGCCCGCTTGGCCGGGTCGTACTCGGCGAGCTGTTTGTCGTACAGCTCGTCGAACTTCTTGTCGCAGATGAAGTTGTCCGTGGCCGCGCTCTCCTTGGCCTTCTCCGGCAGTGCGGCGCAGGTGTGGATGCCGAGGACGAAGTCGGGGTCGGGGTTCACCGACCAGCCGTCGAAGGCGAGGTCGTACTCGCCCGCGTACCAGGGCACGGACACGTCGTCGAGGCAGTTCACCTTCAGGCCGATGCCGAGGTCGCCCCACCACTCCTTGAGGTACTTGCCGACCGCCTTGTCGTTCGGGTCGGTGGCGTGGCACAGGATCCGGAAGTCGAGCGGCTTGCCGTCCTTGCCGACGCGCTTGCCGCCCTTCTTCTCGTACCCGGCCTCGTCGAGGAGCTCCGCCGCCCGCTTCGGGTCGTAGCCCAGCTCCTGGTCGGGAGAGGGCTTCCAGGTGTACTCGGAGAAGCGCGGCGGGATGTACCCGGCGCCCTCGACGGCGTTGCCCTGGAAGACCTTGTCGACGATCGTCTTGCGGTCCACGGACAGGAAGAGGGCCTGCCGGACCCGCTTGTCGAGCAGCGCGGGGTGGCCGTCGCCGAACTTCTTGCCGTCGAGCGTGCGCGCGCCGGGGTTCGTGGCCAGGGCGAAGAAGCGGCGGCCCGGGCCCTCGTTCACCTTGATGTCCGACTCGCCCTTGAGCCCGTTCGCCTGAGCGGGCGTCAGCGCGGGCTGGCCCGCGACGAACGACACCTCACCCTTCTTCAGCGCCGCCACGGCCGCGTCCTGGTCCTTGTACGTCTTGAAGACCAGCTCGTCGAACTTCGCCGGGCCGCGCCAGAAGTCCTTGTTGGCCTTCAGCTTCACGTACTGGTCGACCTTGAAGTCCGTGAGGACGAAAGGACCGTTCCCGACGACCGGGAAATCCTTGTCGTTGTTGAACTTGGAGATGTCGTCGACTTTCTCCCAGACGTGCTTGGGAACGATCGGGACATCGAGTGCCGCCATCGTCGACTGCGGCTTCTTGAGCTCGATGACGAGCTTCGTGGGGGAGGGGGCCGTCACCTTCTTGAAATTGGTGACGAAGTTGGAGTTCGCGGTGGCCGTGCCCTCCTTGGACATGATTTTGTTGAACGTCCAGGCGGCGTCCTCGGCCGTGGCCTTCTTTCCGTCCGACCACTTGGAATTCGACCGGATGGTGTACGTCCAGGTGAGCTTGTCCGCCGACGGCTCCCACTTCTCGGCGAAGGCCGGGATCGCGTGGTTGTCCTTGGCGTCGTAGTTCGTGAGGTACTCGTACGTCAGCCGGTGGATGCTGGTGCTGAGCAGGCGCTGCGCGAGGAACGGACTGAGCGAGTCCACGCTCTGCGCCACCGCGATGGTGAGGGTCTTCTTGCCGTCGTCCTTGGCCTCTGCCTGCTGGGGCGCCGGGTTGAGGGGGGTCGCCAGGCCCGCGGTGAGCGTGAAGGCGGCGGCCGCGGCGGCGGCGAGGAGCAGACGGGGGCGGCGGCGCCTGGGTGAGAGGGCCGCAGTGGCCGCTCGGGCCGCTGATGATGACCGTGTTCTGCCGTGCTGATCTTTTGTGTCCATGGATCGGTGACCTCGCGTCATCGCTTGCGCAGAGATGGCTGGTTACGGCTACGTGATCAAGGAACGTCCGGTTGGTTGTTGTGTGTGTATCAGCGCCGGTCATCGCGCGTCAACGGCCGGTGAACCCCATGTGGCCTGCGGAAATAACGAGTTGACCGGGAATTCATCCGCATTGGTCGAGACCACTGAAGCCGTGCTGGCCAGAGCGTGGCACGCAAAAGCGCCCCGCCTTTTCGCTGGCGGGGCGCTTGCGGGATTCCGGCGTGTTTCCGGTGTGTCCGGTGGCGCGGGGAGGAGCGGTGGCTACTGCTGCTGCGGTGGCTGCGGCTGCTGGTGGGGCTGTGCCTGGCCTGGGACGGACTGCTGCCAGCCCTGCGGGCCGGTGGCGGGGGGCTGCGGCTGCTGGGGCTGTGCGCCTTCCTGTGGCGCGGCCGCCCCGTACGGCTGCTGCCCGCCCCCGGCGTACCCCTGCCCCGGCAGCGGCGGCGCGACCCGCGGCGGCGGGTTGCCGTCCGACGTCCAGAGCCCCTGCGCCTGCTGCGCCCGTACGAAGTCCTCGGCCACCATCGCCGAGAGGTTGAAGTACGCCTCCCGCACCTTCGGCCGCATCATGTCCAGATTGACCTCGGCCCCGGCGGCCAGGTGCTCGTCGAAGGGCACCACGACGACGCCCCGGCAGCGCGTCTCGAAGTGGGACACGATGTCCTCCACCTTGATCATCTTCCCGGTCTCACGGACCCCGGAGATGACCGTGATGGACCGCGAGACGAGGTCGGCGTACCCGTGCGCGGACAGCCAGTCCAGCGTCGTGGACGCGCTGCTCGCCCCGTCCACGGACGGCGTGGAGATGATGATCAGCTGGTCGGCGAGGTCCAGGACCCCGCGCATCGCGCTGTAGAGCAGTCCGGTGCCGGAGTCCGTCAGGATGATCGGGTACTGCTTGCCGAGCACGTCGATCGCGCGCCGGTAGTCCTCGTCGTTGAACGTCGTGGACACGGCCGGGTCGACGTCGTTGGCGATGATCTCCAGGCCGGACGGCGCCTGCGAGGTGAACCGGCGGATGTCCATGTACGAGTTGAGGTACGGGATCGCCTGGACCAGGTCGCGGATCGTCGCCCCGGTCTCACGTCGCACGCGCCGCCCGAGCGTACCGGCGTCCGGGTTGGCGTCGATGGCGAGGATCTTGTCCTGCCGCTCACTGGCCAGCGTCGAGCCGAGCGCGGTCGTCGTGGTCGTCTTGCCGACGCCGCCCTTGAGGGAGATGACCGCGATGCGGTAGCAGGAGAGGACGGGGGTGCGGATCAGCTCCAGCTTGCGCTGGCGCTCGGCCTCCTCCTTCTTCCCGCCGAACTTGAACCGCGACCCGCCGCCCGCCGGACGGCTGCTCTTCGCCTTCTGCTTCTTGTTGTTGAGCAGCCGGTCGGAGGACAGCTCGACGGCGGCGGTGTACCCGAGGGGCGCGCCGGGGTTGGTCCGCTCCCGCTGATCGTGCTGCACGGGCTGCGGCCAGGCGGCACCGGCACGGGGGTCGGCGGGAGCTTGGGGCATCTGAGGGGCTTGGGGTGCCTGAGGCATCTGGGGCGCCTGGGGCTGCGCCTGCGGTTGGGGCTGAGCATGGGCGTGTGGCTGTGCCTGCGGCAGGGGTGCCTGGGGCTGTGCGGCCTGCGGCTGCTCCGGTGCGGGAGGCGCGGGCTGCTGGCTCAGCGGGTTCGGGAACTGGCCCTGCTGGAACGGGGGTGGGCCCTGGGCCTGGCTCTGAGCCTGCGGCTGCGCGGGGTGCTGGTAGGGGGTGGTCGGCGTCTGCCCCGGGATGTACGGCTGCTGCGCCTGGGCGGCTTGGGCGGCCTGTGCGTCCTGCGGGGGCTGGGCCTGCGGGTACGCGGCCTGGGGCTGTGCGGCCAGGGGCGGTGCCGGCTGCTGCGCGGGCACGGGGGCCGGGGGTGCGGCCTGCGGCTGGGGCTGGGCGGCCGAGGGTAGGGGCTGGGCTGCCTGAGGTGCTTGGGGCGCTTGGGGTGTCTGAGGTGCCTGAGGTGTCTGGGGGAAGCCGTAACTGCCTTGGGGTGCGGGGGAGTTGGGCTCGGGCGCGGGGTACGGGTTCGGTGTCGGGAAGCCGTAGCCGCTCTGCGCGGGAGCGGGGGTTTCGGCGGGCTGCGTGGGGGCCGGGAAGCCGTACCCGCTCGGCGGGGGAGTGGGCGTTCCGGTGGCCGGCGCGGGCGGCTGCGCGGTGGGGACGGCCGGGGTGGTGGGCGCGGCCCAGGCCTGCGGGGCCGGCGGCTGGGGCTGGGCCTGCGGCTGGTCGGGGTGCTGGTCCTGGGCGGCGGGAGCCTGGGCCGGGGTCGGCGCCGGGGCGGGCGTGGGGGCCTGGGTCGGGGCGGGCCACTGCGGGGCGGAGGTGGGCGCTGCGGGCTGGAACGCGGGCGGCAGCGGCGGGAGTCCGGCCTCGGGGGCGGGCGGCGGGGTCCAGGAGGGCGGGACGGAGTCCTGTACGTCGTCGAGGGCGGCCGGGGCCTTGGGGGCGGGGTCGGCGGGAGGTGCGGCGGTGGGATGGGGCTCGGCCTCGGGGGCGGCGTCGGAGCGGGGCTCGGACGCAGGCTCGGACGCGGGGTCGGGCTTGGGCTCGGCCTGGGCCTTCGGCTCGGCCTGGGGGGCCGGGGCCGCGTCGGCCTTGGCGTCGATGTCGGCGTCGGCGTCGGCCGGAGTGCTGGTCTCCGGCTCGGACTCGGGCTCGGGCTCGGCGCCCTGGCCGCTGTCACTGCTGGAACGAGGGTCGGCGCCGAAGGAACCGGCGACGAGTGCTGCGGCGAGGGAGTCGAAGTCGGAACCCGGGTCGGCGCTGGAGGTGAGGCCGGAGCCGGAGTCGTCGACGCCGGCGTCGGAGACGGCATCGGCGGACGGGCCCGCCGTCTCACGGGCCCCTGCGTCCCCTGCGTCCCCGGCGCCCGCGACGTCGACCTCCGAGCCCTCGGCGGCCGAACTCCCGTCGACCGTGCTGGAGTCGGTCAGATCCGAGTCGACCGCGCCGGAGCCGATCGCACCGGGGCCGACCGCACCCGAGGCATCCGCCCCGTCAGCCGTGTCGGCGGCCTTGTCCTCGGCCTTGCCCTCGGGCTTGTCCTCGGGCTTCTCCTCGCCGGTGCCTCCCTCGCCCTCATTACCCCCGGCGTCACCTGACGCGCGGGAAACATCCAGCTCGGCCATCTCACGCCGCAGCGCGGCAGGCGAGAAGCGCATGGTGGCACCGCTCTCCAGGTCGCCACCTCCCAGGTCGCCACCCCCGAGGCTCTCGGCGACGGGAGCCGCCGCCCGGTCCTTCTCGGCGGACCCGGCCTCCGGTGCGTCGCCGGTCCCGGCACCCACACCTCGTACCGGAACGGAGGAGGAGACGCCCGCGACGGCGCCACCCCAGTCCGCCACGCCCCCGGAGGCCGGAGGGGTCACGGGCGGGGCGGGCGGGGCAGGGGGAGCCGTGGGCGGCGCGGCCGGAGCGGGCGGGGTGATCGGCTGCCCCGTGGGCGGCGCGAGCTGGAACCCGCTGCCGACCGGAAGCTTCGGCACGGCGGTGGCGGGAACGCCGGCGGGCGCGCCGGACCCCGTACCCCAGGATCCGGCCGGAACCTCGGAGCCCCCGGCGCCACCGGACTCGGCAGGAGCCGCGGCATCCGTACCCGGAGCGGAGCCTGCGGAGGCCGAAGAGGCGGCGGGCAGGTCACCGGCGTCGGCGTCGGCGAGGGGGTCGGGAGAAGAGGCCGGGTCGGGAGAAGGGGTGGGGGAGGAGGCGGGCGCCGCGGACGGCGTCTCCCCGGCGCTGCCGGACGCGTTCTGCGTGTACCAGGCGGGCGGGGCATAGTCGATGGTGAACTCGCCCGTTGTCTCGGCAGCGGACTCCGCGTCGGACTGATCGTCGACGGGTGTGTCCCAGCCGCCGCGGATCTTGTCCCGATCGCTGTTCACAATGCCTCCTGGTGTGGTCGAGCACGTTCGTGCCGTGGTGGGAGGCGACCGTTCCTGTCGTCCGATCCGCCTGGCTCTCCCCGAGTGAGGGACGCGCGCACCCCGCGTACGGGTTCTGGCGTCGCCCTTGTCCCAGCCTAATCACCAAAAGCACCAGCACGGCAGGCCAGTCCGCCCCCCGGTCGGCGACCGTTACGTCACGCCTCACTCAAGTCCGGTCAACTCCCGCCAAACCACACGGACAAACCGCCCAGGCATCCCTGAACCCCACAAAGCGCACGGTCATCACCCGACCGTCCGGACCCTTCGGCGCCCGCTGCCCCGCTGCCCTTCCGACCCCACCCCCGCCACGCCGCCGACCTCTCAGCCCGTCTGTACCGTCTATCTGTTCCGTCCATCTACCAGTCCATCCGCCAGTCCATCTGTCAGTCCATCCGGCGAGCCGCTCCCAGCAGCCCGATCTCCGCGTCGGTGCCCTGAGTCACCACGTACTGCCGGTCCCGCTCGGCGCACCACAGCGTCACCCCGTCGGCGAGCGTCGGCAGCGAGTCCACGTCGCCGCGCGGCAGTCCGAGCGAGCGCCCGATCTGCGTGGCCTCGTCGGGCGAGACGCGCTGCACCCCCACGAGCCGTGCCTGCCTGATCAACCGGGGCGCCACGGGGCTGAGATAGGGCAGCAGCGTCAGCACGGACTGCCAGGGCCCGGACACCACCCGCCCCCGGGGCGGCCGCATCCCGCAGTCCCGCACCACGAGCACCGGACTCCCGGCCGACGCCCCCTGCGGCGGCACCCGTCCCACGTCGTGCACGGACATCCCGGCCTGCCCGACCCCGAGGGCCTGCACCAACTGCGCCCAGGCCTGCGCCCGTCCGGTCTCGACAGCCACCCGCGCGCCCGTGGCGGCGGCCCGCAGGGCGATCACCTGGGCGGTCCAGAGGCCGCCGATCAGCAGGAGGTCGTACGGAGTGGGGCGGTTCACGCCGAGCACGGCAGGATGCCCGGCGGCGTCGGCGCCGATGACCACGCCGTCGTCCCCGATGGGCAGCGCGAGCAGGTCCACTTCGTCGACGGAGAGCGCGTGCCGCCGGTGCCGGGGGCCGAGCAGCCCGAAGCCCGTCCGCAGGGCCGTGCGGAGGCCGTCCGGAGGAGGGGCCGGAGCCGGAGTTGGGGTCGATGCCGACGCCGGTGCCGGACCCAGCGGTGGCACAGCAGGGCCCTGCGGCGCCGGAGGAGACGACGGAACGCTCATCAGCGCGCACCTCCGAGCGGCAACGTCGCGAGCATGGCGGGCAGTTGCTCCCGGTCGAGGCGCAGCAGTCCCGTCCCGGTCTGGCGCGCCGCGTGCTCCAACGCGCGCCGCGCCGCGACCAGTTCGGCGTCGCTCCGGCCCGTCACCCGCATGTGGCCGCGCAGCGACACCGCCTGCCGCTCGTCGCGCGCCAGGGTGAGGCTGAACGTCGTGGCCAGCGTGGGCACCGCGGTGAGCAGGGACACCAGCTGCGGCAGCGAGGGGCCGCCGCCCGGGCCGCTCAGCTGCGGCCAGCGTCGTACCCAGTACGTCGTGTGCCGCCGGTTGTCGCAGCGCCAGGCGCGCTGGGTCTCCTCGGTCCTGCGCGCGGGCGCCGCGTCCCCGCCGGCCTGCGCCATCGCCAGCGGGTTGGCGCACGCGGACGTGGCGACGGCGGCCGTCAGCTCGTCCTCGGTCAGGAGCGTCGCCCGGAACCCCGCCCCCGTCAGGCGGCTCGCCAGGTGGTCCGCCGCCCGCACCGCGCACTTCTGCGCCCCGACGAGCCCGCCGCCCCGGGCGGCCACGGCCTCCGGGCAGCGCTCCGGGTCGAGCTTCAGGGCTATCCACGTGATGCGCACCGCGGGGGCGCCGGTCTGCGCCTGCAGCGGTGCGTAGTTGCTGACGGCCACCGACTGCTGCGGCAGGTGCAGCGCGGGCGCGGGCTGCGTGTGCAGCACGACCTGTGCCGACTCCAGCTGGATGCCGTCGACTTGGAGGGTGTCGCGGACCAGCCCGATGGGCAGTGGCTGCCGCGTCCGCTCCGCCCGCAGGGCCGTCGCGTCCGACTCCACCTGCAGGACGACGGTCAGGAAGCTGCCGTCGCCGATCATCCCGATCGGCCGCCGGTCCTGGTCCTTGCCGCGGCTGTACGCGTACGTCCGCAGCGACGGGTCGCACTCCACGGCCGGCGCGAGCCCGGGCTCCGTGCCGGGCGGCACCACCGCGGCAGCCGCGCGGCGCCTGCGGGCACGCAAGGCCCAGGCGGCCCCCAGCAGTTCGGGCAGCGAGCGGCCCCGCCGCCGTACCACCGCGAGAAGCAGGAGAACCGCCGCGACCGCGCCCGCCGGAACGAGGGCCACCGGCGAGACCACCCAGGCCGCGAGCAGCAGCGCAGCCGCGATCTCCACCAGCGCCAGTTGTCGCAGCCGCAATGAACCGGCGCGCCCGGAACGGAACTTCAGGTGCTGCACCATCGGTCCTCGGCCAGGCGTCTGGCCGGATGTCACCGGCGGCCGCGCCCGCGTAACGGAAGCCGTCACTCCAAACCCCCTGAATCTTCCGAAAACCGGTGCACGGCAGGCCTCTTGAGACCCGAGAACCTTACCCACCCCACACGCATGATTACTCAACAGGCATAGTAGGAGCTCGGTCTGACAACGAACGAGGGGGTACGCCGACCCTCGGCGCTGCACAGGGGGAACGCGGACAGTCATGGCATCACGGCGCGACGAACTCAACGCCTACACGTTTGCGAAGCGTCGAACGCTCGCGGCCTTCATCCAGCCGACGCCCTCGGGCTCGGAGGAGAGCGCCCCGCGACCGCTGCGCGGCGTGCTTCCCGGGATCGTGGTCGGCGTGATCGTGCTGGCCGTCTTCGGCGCGTGGGGGATGCTCAAGCCCGCGGCCAAGCCCGGCTGGGACACGCCGAAGGAGCACGTGATCATCGCGAGCAAGTCCACGACCCGGTACGTGATCCTCAAGACCGACGGCAAGCGCCAGCTGCACCCCGTCCTCAACATGGCGTCGGCGAAACTCCTCCTGGACGCCGACAAGGGCGAGGTCATCAAGGTCTCCGAGTCCGTCCTCGACAAGGGCAGGATCCCGCGCGGCGCCACCATCGGCATCCCGTACGCCCCCGACCGGCTGCCCGCCGCGTCCGAGGCCGGCTCCGCCAAGCGCTGGGCCGTGTGCGAACGCCCGGCGGACGGCGAACGCGCCATCCAGAAGGCCGCGTTCGTCCTGGCGGAGCGCGACCAGGACAGGACCGAGGGCAGGGAACGGCTGCGCGGGGGTGAGTTGTTGTACGTCGTCGGGCCTGACAAGACGCGCTATGTGGTGGATGCGCGGGGAACGGCGTACCGCGTACCCGCCAAGAACGAGAACTCCAGGAACGAGAAGCTGGTGCGCGCCCTCGTACGCGCCGACCGGGAACCGCAGCGGGTGTCCCGGCAGTGGCTGGAGACCCTGCACCGCGGCCACCTGATCTACTTCCCGAAGGTGGACGGCGTCCCCGGAGAGGACGCCGAGGTCCCTGACCTCCAGGAGCCTGGGGCGAACAAGGTGGGCATGGTGCTCAGGGCCCTCAACGGGGACAAGAAGCAGTACTACGTAGTGCTGCCCGGACGCGTCGCCCCGGTCTCCGACTTCACCGCGCACCTCCTGCTCGCGAGCCCCGACCTGGCCGGTCTGAGGCAGGGAGGCACGGCCCGGGACGTCAGCCCCGGAGCGATCAGCCCCGTCGAGGAGGAGTTCGGCGCACGGCACGTATGGCCGCGCCACACGCCGAGAACCGTCAACGAGGCCTCCTCCGCGCCCGGCAGCCGCAACACCATCTGCAACGTCCTGCGGCACGTCGATGGCGACAAGGGCAGGACCACGCTGAGCACGTGGGCGGGCACGGACTTCCCGGCGCCCCTGCCCGCCGGTTCGTCGAGCGCGTACGTCACGCCCGGCTCGGGCCAGCTCTACCGCCAGTTCCTCGGCAGGGACACGAAGACCGGCGGCGACTTCCTGGTCACCGACACGGGCCTGCGGTACGCGATGCAGTCCAACAGCGACAGCGCGACGGACGACGCGCGGATCGGCATGACCGCCGAGCAGCGCAAGGAACAGCAACAGGAGTCGGAGCAGGCGCGCACCCGGCTCGGCTACGGAGACGCGGACGTGTCTCCGGTGCCCGCCGAGTGGTCGAGGTTCCTGCCGACGGGCCCGCGCCTGTCCACGGGCGCGGCACGCCAGCCGCAGGGTTCCTAGGGGGCACCGAGGTGACGTACGCACGCAGGACATGGGCGGCCGTCGGCGCGGCGCTGGTCGCCATGGCGGCGACACCCGTTCCGGCAGCCGCGGAGCCGTCGGCCTCGGACCGCTGCGAGTTCCCGAACAAGCCGTACGCGGGCCGCCCGTGGGCGCTCCAGCGGGTCCTCCTCGACGAACTGTGGCGCCAGTCGACGGGCAAGGGGGTCACCGTCGCGGTGATCGACACCGGGGTCGACATCAAGAACCGCCAGCTCAAGCCCGCAGTGGACGTCTCCAAGGGCCGCAACCTCCTCCCCAAGAACCTCAAGGACGAAGACGGCAACAAGATCGAACGAGGTTCCGAGAAGGGCACGTCGGACGTGGTCGGCCACGGCACCCGCGTGGCCGGGATCATCGCGGCCCGCCCGGCGAAGGACACCGGCTTCGTGGGCCTGGCCCCCGACGCGACGATCATCCCGATCCAGCAGAACGACGCGGAGGGCCACGGCACGACGGCCACGCTCGCCCGAGCCATCGACTACGCGGTGGCCGCCGACGCGGACATCATCAACATCTCCCAGGACACAGCGAACGCGGTGCGCCCCGAGCAGCACCTGGAGGACGCGGTGAAGCGAGCCATCGCCCAGGACCGCCTGATCATCGCCTCAGCGGGCAACGACGGCTTGGGCGGCAACGTCAAGAGGACGTACCCGGCGTGGTACGAGGGCGTGCTCGCGGTGGCGTCATCGGACCGGAACAACGAACGGGCCGCGTTCTCCCAGTCGGGCGACTTCGTGGACGTGGCGGCACCGGGCGTGGACATGATCTCCACGGTCCCGCTGGGCGGCCACTGCTCCGACAACGGCACGAGCTTCTCCGCCCCGTACGTGGCAGGCGTAGCAGCCCTGATCAAGTCCAAACACAAAGACTGGACCCCCCGCCAGATCACAGCCCAGATCCAACAAACAGCCGAACGCTCCACGTCCGGCCACGACCGCCTGGTCGGCTGGGGCGTCGTCGACCCGGTCCGCGCCCTCACAGAGGACGACCACCCCATCGACCGCCCCGTGGCCCACGAGGGCGTGGAGCGAGGCAAGGCCCCGAGCGCAGCCAAACTCCACCTCGGCGAAACCCCCGAGGAACGCACAGCCCGCATCGCCACGTACGTGGCCGTGGGCGCTGTGGTCGTGGTGGCGGGGTTGGGTGGGGCGGGGGTGGCTTTGCGGGATGCGCGGAGGAGGCGGGGGAGCGCGGGTAGCTGATCGCGGGCAACCGGGGTCAGGTCACGATGCGGAGGGCTGGGGCCGCTTGGGGTGGCAGGCTTTCGACTGTTCGACTTCTTTGGTGTAGGCCTTGATGAGCTTCTTCATGGTGCCGACGTCATCGCGGTCGGGGGTGAAGGATTGGATGATGGTAAAGAGGCGCTGGTCAGAGTGTGTGGGGTCCACACAGTCCTTAGTCCTGCCGACAGCCCCAGTGCCTGCGTACAGAATGTTCTTGCCCTCTCCTATCTGGTAAGGCTTCCTGCGGACGGAAGCTGGAGCGACGTCAAGAACGCTTCCTCGTTCCGGCCACCACTTCTTTTTAGCAGTGATCGTCAGCTTGCTTTTGTCCACGATGACATCGCATTGCTCTGTTCCTTGGACGGGAAACGTTCGCTGCGTGGATACGTGTTCACCTGGAGGGAGGAACGGCGTAAGCAGGCTTGAATTCACGGCCACACCGCACAGGGAGTTTGGAGTGGAGTAGCTTCTCTTTTCACCGTCTCCGGAGCATCCTGTAATCGTGGTGCCCAGAATGATCACGGCCGTAAAGGTAGCCGTAAAGGTGGCGACACTCTTGGACTTGTCGAGAGGGTTGGTTAGATTGCAATGTAGTGCCACAAGAAGGAATCCGCTCGCCGTTGGGATTGGATGCTAGATATCTGTCTTTAGGTCTGCTGCCATGTTATTGACACTTGACTCCGATTGTCTGTATGCGCGATCTGTCGCTGTGCGTGCCCACACTCCGGCATCAGGAAGGTCATCTCTATGGTGGTGTTTTACCGCACTCTCTGCCGCCTCTTTCGAGTAGTGACTGTTTCTTTCCATTCCTGCTTCCCAATGCTCGCCCATGACGTATCCAGCCGCCGACTTGGCTTTCCCTTCGGCATCTTTAAATAGATCACCAAGTACCTGGTTGCTGACCGTATCGGCTACTCCGCCGATTACCGCACCCCCCACAGGGCTGGCGATGTAGGACGTTCCCACGCCGATACCCGTACCGATTCCGCCCGAGATCCCATCCTTCCATCGGGCGACGGACTCCTCGTAGGCCTGGTCTTTCTCCGCAGCTTCCCCGGCGACAGCTTCTGCACGTGCCTGCGCGAGGGTTCCTGCCACTTCACCAGATCCATTGGCCACGCCTTCGACAACGAGCTGCGGGTTCGTGGCGTAGCGCAGGTCTTCTGGAAGTGAGGGGTCGAGGTGGTAGGCCATCAGGTGCGCCATGTACGACTTCTGGCCCACCTCCACAGCCGCATACCCTTCGGGGTGCTGGCCCACCGTAAAGAGGAAGCGAGTCACATCCCGATGCTGAAGGTTCGCTGGCTCGCCAACAATAGGAAAGAGGCGATCCGTGTCCCTGCCCAGATCGTTGGTCATCGCGCGATTCATATCATGCAGATACTCGGCCCCCATCTGCCCAAAACTGTCCGCCATATATGGATGCTCGATCAGGCGTGTGTTGTCCTGGGAGACCGATTCGACGATGCTCCTCATTAGCCCGGCCTGGTCCGGGGTGTGAGGTGCGGGGCTACCTGTGGGAAGTTCACCGGCGGGATGCCCCGTCGTGCCTGCTTCGAGCGCGAGCGCAAAATTATTACGCCCGACGTTGCTGGGCTGCCCCTTGGCGTTCTCGTCAATGGGCCAGTCTCGCTCCTCAAACAGGTACTGGAAGTTCGACAGAGTGGGCTTCACCATCTCCCCCTTGTCGTTCTTGCGCTCGAAAGGGTTGTCGGCGTCGCCGCTCTCGACGAACGGGCTATTGAAGAAGGACGTAGCCGCGGCCGGACTGTTCGAGAGGCCCTTCATGAATCCTGCCATGGGATCCCAGCCCGTATCGCTACCAGTGCGGTTGAGATGGGGCGAGTTGGGCGTACGCCGCCATGCCTCGCCCGTGCCGTTGCCCGTGAGCTTCTTCTCGGTGTCCATCAGCGCGCTGCCGTACGTGTGGAGGAAAGAGTCGTCGTAGTTTCCCCAGCGCATCAGATTGCTCATGACCTGGAAGCCGAAGGGGCCACTGTTTGTTCGGACGGGCTGGCCACCCTGGTCCACCATCTGGCGCGTCCAGTCCACCATCCCTGCGGAGTCGCTTTGCGTGGCCGACGCCAAGGCAAGGCTCAAATTCTTCTGGAACTCGCCGAACTTGCCCTGCCGGCTATCGTTCAGGTCCGGATTGACGCCGGGTTCGTTGATCCCCGCCCAGAATTCCAGCGTTCCCTTAGCGCCGAGCTTCGTGGCGAAACGCTCCGCGAAGAGCGGATCATTCGCGTACGTCTTCAGCCCGGCGTTGAACTTGTCGAACTCCTTGACGGAGAGGTCCCGGGGGTCCTTCTTGGCGAGCTTCGCCAGCTCGTCGGCCGTCTTCACTGCAGCCACCGCACTGTCCCGGTCCTTGTACTTGGCATCGGTGAAGCCGTACGTACTCTGATCGGCAATCGCCTTGAGCACCTGGCTGGCCGAGGTGTCACTCTCGGTGGCGTCGTCGAGGATCCGCTGGACCTCGTCACGGAGGGCCGTCACATCCTTCTCGCCGTGGTCCGGGAGTGCGGCACCGGTGCCTTGCCCCGCCCGGTCGGGATGGACGTTCATCCGTACGGTGAAACCCCCGCCGCCGGTGGGCGTGACAGTCAGATTCTTCTTCATGCCGCGCTCAATGGCGTCGTTGAGCCGACGGTGATGGCGCTTCAGCTCGTCACGTGTGTCCAGCAGAATCCGGTGGATGGACTTGGCCTGGGCGTGCGCGTCGTGAAACTCCCCGGCGGTCTTGCCGATGAACTCCTTCGAGACGGTGGCGTTGACACCGGCCCAATTGGCCCTATTTGCCGCTCCCTGGAGCCCTTTGCTCGCGTCCCTCTCCCACTTCTCCAGCTGGTTCACCAATGTCGACCAGTCGTCGACGGCGGCATCCAGCAGCGCGAACCTGGCGAAGCGGAGCGCGTCGAGGTCCATCAATTGTTCCCCCGCTTCTTCGGCGGTAGGTACACCGGGTTCTTCTCGCCGGGTTTGCCGGCCCGTTCGTCGAATCCGGCATCGAGCACATCGATGCTGGTCAACTGGCGGCTGATGTAGTGCTCATCGCCCTGGTGCAACTTCCTCGTGACACGCATGTGGTTCGAGATGTGGGCGCAGGCATCGCGGAGTGAGTTGAGCTGGTCCTCCCAGCGCTTGGCGACGTGCTGGAGCCCGCTCCCGAGCACGAATCCCTGCTCCGTCAGATCTCCTGCGGCCTGCTGACTGCTGGGCACCGCCACGCTCCCCTTGCTGCTCAGCCGTTCGAAGAGGTCGAAGGCATGCTCGCCGATCGTCGCCAGGTCGTCTTGGCTGACCCTCAAATCCCCATACGAACTAGGGGCCGACCCGGGACCTCCGCCCATGCCGGGTTCGACCTGGTTGAGCCGCATCTGCGCTCCCTGCCGCTCCAACGCCTGCGCCTTCAGCTGCTCCCACTCTTCCCATGCCATGGACGCGTACCTTCCCTCGGATTCTTTCGGGCCTTGCGGACCCTGCGGACCTTTGGAACCATGCGGATGTTGGCTCAGTATGGCGAGCAGCCTTCCGGCGCGGCGCGACAACTCGCTGGTGACCAGAGTGAGTTGTCCTGAAATCGCTACCCGCAAGGGTGAACTTGATCGATACGAAGGCGGATCGTCAGCTGCGTTCCGGGCTCAGAGCGGTCGCGGGATCCTCAAGCCACAATCGCACGAACTGGATGCCCCGATAGATCATCGTCCAGATCCAGCAGGTCACAATCCCGGACTAGGCCGTCGCCGACTTCACGTTTGGCCCGCACTGCCGTCAACGTCGTTAGCGGCAGCACAAGTTTGTCGGCGCAAGCGACCGACTTGCACCCGGCGCGCCGCACCGCCTTGATGCCGACGAGCGCCACCAACAGTTGCGAAATTCCTGGCAGAGCCCAAGTTGAGACAGTGCCCTTTTACATCCCGGCGGAGTGCTCATTCGGCTGCCAGCCTGCCTCTGACCAGTCGTACTCTACGAAATCGCCGGGAACCTGCCCGCAGGGCGCGTAGATGCTGACGAACAGAGTGGCGGTCAAGTCGTTCCACCGCACGTCGACTTGATCGCCGCTGTCCGGGTTTTCGAATCGGAAGCCCAGTTCACGGAACTTCGGGTTGATGCGGTCGCCTTGGTGGGTGAGTTTCCAACCGTTCTGGACCAGATGCCGGCGCACGCGCTGCTGTGCGTCTCGTGCGGTGGCTTCGGAGACGTCGGGCACACTCCAATCGAGACCGAAACTGCGGACGTCGCTTCGTGCCTCGTCAATGTGGGCGATGCTCCTCAGCCCGCGGTAGTAGCAGGCGCCGGTCGTTACCTTGCCCGAGTCCGCGGCATACTTGTCCGGCAGCGCAAAGCCGTCGTATACCTCATCCGACCGAGCCTTGAGTCGTTGCGCGACCGCGTCGGGGTCGACCGAAGGATACGGCGCGCCGTTCCACACGCTGATCCATGCGGCGTTGCCTGCCGCCACCGCCGCGACGAGCAGCGCCGCCATCACGATCCCTGCGACCGCATACAGGACAGAGCGCCCGGAGGTCCGGGCTCTGGATACACGGCTCTTGAACATTCATGGGACGGTAGGCGCCATCGCTATGCGCCGCATGAGTAGCCGTACCCAGGGGCGTGTGCACTCGCTCGACTGGGTCGAGCCCCTACGCGCCTCTACCTGCCGGTCCCGGCCCCCGTGAGCGGTAAGCAAGTCGGCGCGACCGTTCGGGTCGGTGCTGCTATCGTCCGCCACGCTGACGGCGTGCATCTACGCTTTGCGTGTGTGTCTGAGGGAACCAGCCCTACCGTCATTCCCGGCGGCGGAGTCTCCGTTGTCGGCGGGCGCCTCGTTGAGCTGCATCTGCGCGGACTGTTGCGCGAGCACTTCTGCCTTGAGCTGTTCCCACTCGTCCCATGCCATGCGGTTCTCACGTCCTCAGGTCCCACGACGAGGCGCCGCGGCCCAGTAGTCGGGGACAACATCAGAACCCGTTCGAGGATAGCGGCAGTTGCCACCGGGGCAGCTGAGTACGCGTACTCAGCTGATTGGGTAGGGGACGAGTGGACCTGCGCCGACTGACACGGCAGTGTAGGGCGCGCCAACGAGTGAAACACGCAGCGTCGACGTGGACACCGGGGGCCGGGGTGGCGAGTGCGAAAGCCCCCGGCAGGAGCGATGGTTGGCCGGTCCTCGATGGCTTCGCAGGGTGGGTCCTGGACGTTCGCGCAGGGGGGCGCAACCGGCGTCCACGTGCAAAGCGTCGGCTTGGCCGACGAGATGGCTTATTTGCAACTGCTGTGACGCAAAGCCCAGTTGGATGTCACTCACAGTGTGGCTAGAGTGACGGTGGTGGGATGTGCAGTCACATTGCCGTGTGCAGTCATTTGGCCGCTGGCCGTCGATGTCTGCTGCAGTGGCAAGTTGAGGTCAACGGGGATTGCGATCGGGGATGGGGCATCGTGCTCGAGGACGGGTACAGGGGGGCACCGACGCCGGGTGGCGCTGACATCAAGCGTGGCCTGGAGGCGTTGAAGAAGTTCCGGCGGCGCATCGACACGTTGCTCACGGAGTTCGAGGGGTCGGACGGGGGTTCGTCCAAAGTCGGCCACCAGAAGGTCGCCCGCGCTTCTTTCAGCGGCCAGGCGGCGCCTTTCCCCGAGGCGGACGGCCTCTACGCGCAGTACGACCGGGTGCACGAACGCCTCACCTCACTCTCGAAGATGCTCGGCCGGCAGATCGAGGCCATGGGAATCGCCGTGCACGGCGCGGACGTCGGCTTCGACAACCTCGAGGACGACCTGCGGCAGCGCTTCTGGTCGATCCAGACATCGGTCCAGCGCGACCAGCCGCCGACCGGGCGCGAGCGGGACGGCAAGCCCGACGAGCAAGGCGGCCACGGCAGCGACAAGTCGGACTCGGGGTGGAAGCTGTGAGCTTCGAAAGCCACAAACTCAACGACATGATCGACCTCGTCGAGCACGCGAATCCGGCCGACCTGGAGAGCGCGGGCGAAGCCCTCAAGAAGGCACGCGACGCGATCGCCGTCGCGGCCCGCGAACTCGGCGACCACATCGACCGCGTCGACTGGGAGGGCGAGGCAGGCCAGGCCTTCCGCAAGTGGGGCAAGAAACTCGTCAAGGAAACCCACCAGCTCTCCGACTACGCCGACACCGCGAGCGTTCAGATCGCCTCGGCGGGGGCAGGGTTGGCTTCCGTACGCAGTTCCATGCCGCCGCGGGACACGCGCGCCGACCCGAAGGCCGTGGGGGACATCCCCTCAGGGAAGCGGGAGGCCGGCAACGCCGACTACGAGGCTGCGGTCAAGTCGGAGAAGCACCGCCAAGAGGCGATCAACCAGATGAATCGGTTGGCGTCGTTCTACAGGGTGTCCCAGCATGAGATGGCGGGGCAGGAGCCGCCTACGTTTTCGGTTATGCCGGATGTGGGGGTGCCGCCGCCGCAGCTACCGACGGTGGACCCCATTTCCGGCGAGCCCAGGCCGGTGACGCCCCCTGGCACGGTTGCTGATGATGTGCCGTCGGCGTCTCCTCGTACTGCCGAGCCTGTCACGCCGATTTCTTCCGGATCGGGCGACACCTTGCCGTCCGGTGTCGATGTGCGTGGCCCGGCCTCCTCTCCAGACCGACCCGCCGGTGTGGAGCCTGTTGGCACGGAGATTGACGGTACTGGCCCGCTGCCTCCACAGACCGTTGGCCCGCTGCCTACTTCGCCGCCCCCTGCTCCCGGCCCAACGGGCGCCGACGGCGGACCTCCTCCCGTACTTGGCGGTGGCCCTGTACGGCGGCCGCCGGACGGCCCCGACTCCCGGGCGTCCCGTCGCGGAGGGGGTGGGAAGTCGGTGTTGCCCGAGCAGGGACGAACGGCGGTTGGACGTTCCAAGGAGGCGCTTGGGCTTCCTGGGCGCGGCCCTTCAGGCCCAGGCCCGACTGGACGGACCGGGCCGGTGCCTCCGGCAAAGAGCCCCAACGGTCCGATGACGTCTGTGCCTTCACCGATGGCGAGAGGCATCTCAGGGGGCACGCCGCAGCCTCATGGCCTGCCGGGCCCACGGCCTGCAGTTCCGGGCATCCCTGGCACGCCAAGATCCGACGGCATCGTAGGTGGTCGTCCAGCTCCTACACCTATGGCCGGAGGCCCTGGTTCAAGGACGCCACAGGAAGTCGCCCATGCCGGGCAGCGTGGCGTTGTGGGAGCTGCTCCCCAGCCTCCAGGGGCCAGGGGGCAGATGCCGCGCCGTCCTATCGGCAATCCCGATGGCGTGGTCGGCACACCCCGTGGGCGTACGCCTATCGGCGGCGGCCGTGGGAGCGGATTCACTGCCGGTGGTGTCGGCTTGGTACGTGGCCCTGCGGGAAGCGGTCGGCGCCCTGAACGTGAAGAGGATGAGGTCGCACAGCGGCCCGATTACCTGGTCGAGGAAGAAGAGACCCATCTGCCTGGCGAACGGCGGCACGTGCCGCCGGTAATCGACTAGTGATGAGTGAGGGCGTGCAGGGCGTGGAGTCAGGAATTGGCCGACACGGTGGCGGGGCTGCGCCGTTTGTAGGGTGCGCGAGGCGATGGATCGTCTCCACGGGTTTGGCGGTCAGCGTTCTCGCTCTGATGTCTGTGGGACTGGCGCCGAGTGCAGTCGCCGATGACGTTCAGTCGAAGCAGTGGTACTTGGATGCCATGGGCGCCGAGGAGCTGTGGGATGTCAGCACTGGCGAGGGCGTCAAGGTCGCAGTTGTCGACACTGGCGTTACAGAGACTCCTTCTCTCAAGGGCCGTGTGCTTGCTGGTAAGGACGTGACAGGCCTGAAGGGCGGAGCTCTGGACGACTATCTCGGCCACGGAACCACGATGGCGGAGCTGATCGCCGGGTCCGGGCGAGGAGGGGGCCTCAAGGGATTGGCGCCGGGAGCCAAGATCATCTCCTATCGGCTCACTCTGACGGGGGCCCCGGGCAAGGGTAAGGACAACGGCAGGAAGAACAACCCCGAGGATGCCGAGGCGATTCGGGCTGCTGCGGACAGCGATGCGCGGATCATCAGTATGTCGTTCACCTCTCCGCTCATGAACCCGTCTGTGGGGGCAGCGGTGAAGTACGCGGCATCGAAAGGAAAGCTGATGTTCGCTGGTGTCGGAAACGATGCGCAGAAGAAGAACTTCATCGGCTATCCGGCTGCCTACCCCAACGTCACAGGCGTCTCCTCCGCGGACAAGTCCGGCAAGGTCGCCAAGTACTCCGAGTTCGGCGAGTATGTGGACCTGGCGGCGCCCGGCCGGAACCTTCCTCAGTGGTGCGACGCGACGTTCCGTTCGTACTGTGACGGCGAGGGCGGCACCAGCGCATCCACCGCCATCGCCTCCGCCTCCGCCGCCCTCATCTGGTCCAAGCACCCCACCTGGACGGCGAACCAGGTCCTCCGCGTCCTCATCGACACCGCGGGCCGCAGCTGGCCGAAGGACAAGCCCAGTGACTACCTCGGCTACGGCCTGGTCCGCCCCGCCCCGAACCTGCTGAAGAACAGAGGTAACCCGGGCCCGCCGGACATCGACCCGCTCACGAACGAGAAGACCCCAGGCGTGGCGGCCTCGCCTTCCGCACCTCAGGAGGAGTCTTCGAAGTCCGCGTCGCAGCCTTCGAAGAGCTCTGCTGCCGATGACCCGGCTGAGGCAGCGTCAGGATCGAAACCCGATGACAACGACCAGCTGTGGATGGTCGGCGGCGGGGTTGCCGCCGCAGCGGTCATCGGTGGTGGGGCCCTTGCTGCGGCTCGAAAGCGGCGCAATGCCTGATTAGCTCAGGAACCAGCCACCCAGCTTCAAAGAACTGCCCGACAGCTCACGTTAGGAGAGCCCGCCGTGTCAGATGGCCGGAAGCTAAATGATCAGGAAGTCGTGCTCCTGGAGAAGGAGATCGTCGACAAGTACGACTCGGTACAGAGGCAGCTCAGGCGCCTGCAGGGGACGCTCGACACGATGGAGGGCAACTGGCGCGGTATCGGCGCGCATGCCTTCGATGCGAAGCAGACCGAAATCAACCAGCACATGCAGGCGATCGGCCGCATCCTGGTGGACTTCCTGGAAGGCATCAACGCCAACCGCAAGGACAAGGACGGGCTCGAGGACCAGGTCCGCTCGACCATGAACAGCATTGATGTGCAGTACGGCGGGCAGCACTCGGCGATCAGCAGCTACTGAGCCGAGCCCTTCCCGGCCGGGCGCCGCCCGGCCGAAACCACCAGGAGATGAGGTAAGCATGGCCAGCGTCAACAGGGACGAACTCGCGGTCAAATACGGCGGGCTTGACGCCATCACGACCGAACTCGGTATTCAGGCGAAGCAGTTGGAGTCCGACCTCGGCGACATCAAACGGGCCGTGGCCAGGGTCGCCGAAGGGTGGGAGGGTGAGGCCCACACCGCGTACACCCTGAAGCAGAAGGAGTGGGACAAGCACGCGTCGGCGATCCACCAGGCGCTCATGCAGATCGGCCAGAAGGTCAGCCAGGCCGGCGGTGACTACCGGGGTGGCGACCTGAAGGGTGCCAGCTACTTCCAGTGAGTCGTCGCAACTGAACGCTGAACAGCGCGGAACGCGGGGTGGGCATGCGCGGGAGATGCCCACCCCGTTCGGCTGGTCTACGGCAGCGGTTCCTTGCCCAGGGTGCCGGTGAAGCGCGCCGACGCCTCGCGGCTCACCGTCGCCGACGGCGGCTCGGGCTGATTGGAGTTGCTTACGGCGATGAGGTGTTCGGTCGCGGCGATCTTGAGGGGGTTGCCCTTTGAGCCAGGGCTGTCCGGCTCCGGCATCAATGGGCGCGCTCCAGCGGGCCTTCTTGGAAGCCCGGCCGCGCCCAGGCGTTGATTGAGGCACGGGAGCATCGTCATGGCACTTACACGCCGGTGCCCCGCAGCCGTCGGGCGACATCGATGTCCCGCTGCAGTGCGCTGAAACGAGGTGGCTGCCGGCTCGCGTCGAGTACGACGACGTGAAGCCGGTCCCCGGCCTGAGGCGGGGCGGCGTTCTCGTCCCACCAGGAGGGGTGCTTGACCTGGTCGATGAACCCGATCTCGCCATCGGTCTCGACCTTCGCTCCCACAGGGGCCACCGCGACAACAGTCACATCGAGTTCCTGATGATTGCGAAAAGTCATTCCGTTCCTCCGTAGATAAAAATCCAACTGCGCCCCTGGGTCAGTTCGTTGAATCGATCCAGTTTCTCCACGGGGATTTCGAACTCCAGGCGCACCGCCCCATTGGGGCCGTTGTAGTCGTGAATCTTTGCATACTCGCCGAACTCCTCCATGAAAGACGGATGCATGTCGTACTTCACCATGCCTCTGGCGAAGTTCATGCCTGTGGGTCCTGCGTACTCTGCGGCTACATCCCGTTCGCCGAAGTAGATCTTCCCGTTGGAGAGGATGCCTCCACCGATGTCCACACCGGAGCGATGGTTGTCCGGGTTTGGGCCGTGAGTGAGCTCGTACTCGGCGTGTGCGCCCTTCGGGGTTCGATAGATCGAGACATAGTCCGGCGCCAGTCCCAGGCGGTCTGTCCAGGTGTGTGGGTTCGCAATGTACGTCGACGGGTTGGGGGCTGGGGGCAGACCGAGGGGGTCATTGGTCAGGTATCGGGCTGTCTCGGGATCGTAATACCGAAAACAGTTGTAATGCAGCCCCGTCTCCGGATCAAAATACTGCCCTGGAAACCGCAGCGGCGTATACGCCGTACTACCCGCCGCCCAAGCCGTAGCCCCCCACAAAGTGCTCCGCATCCGCCAAGCGATCTCCCCCTCCTCGTCGACGAGTTCGCTCGGCGTCCCCACCAGGTCGGTGACAATGGCGAAGAAGCGGGAGTCGATCTCGGACTGGGCGGCGGGGGACGGGCCGGACGTCGTGATCCGCTCTGTCTGGGTGAGGGGGCGTAAGCCCTGGTGGTCCCAGGTCACCGTGACCGGGTCCGGTAACCCACCTCCCACCGTGGTCTGTTCGCACAGCGTCGTCCCGTCCCAGGTGAACACCACCCGTTCGGTGACGGTCGAACTGTCGGAGGACATCCGCAATTTGGCCGTGCGGCGGCCGAGGGGGTCGTACGTATAGCGCCAGGTCACACCGTCCGGCGTGACCGCCGAGGTCAGGCGGTCCTCCGTGTCCCAGGTGTAGCGCCAGGTGTCGGGCTTGCGGGACAGGCGGGGCTTCTGGCGGAGGGTGATGCGGCCGAGGGCGTCGTGTTCGTAGCGGACCGAGCCGGCTCGGGTGAGCGTGGTGCCGGTGTAGGCGCGGGGGCCGGTCGCCTCGTGGCCGGGGTGGGAGGCGGGCCAGGACGCGGAGGTCTGGTTGCCCGCCTCGTCGTAGGCGTACGCCTCCGTCCAGTTCGCCGCGTGCACCGCGGTGACCCGGCCCGCCGCGTCCAGGTCGAAGCGGCGGGGGCCGTTCAGGTGGTCGTCGACGCCGATGAGGTTGCCGTCCGCGCGGTAGGAGTACGCGCGGTGCTGGGCCGTGCGGCCGGCGGCCGTGACGTGCTGTGTGGTGAGGCGGCCCAGGTCGTCGAAGGCGTGCGTGAAGGTGACTGAGTCGCCGACCTGACGGGTGAGTTCGCGGCCCGCCGCGTCGTACGCGAAGTCGATCGTGCGGCCGGACGCCAGCAGTTGCGTGCGGCGGCCCGCCGCGTCGTACGTCCACTCGCTCGTCGCCCCCGTAGGGGTCGTCCGGCCGACGCGGCGGCCCAGCGAGTCGTACGCGTACGTCAGCTCACGGCCGTCCACCGTCTCCGACCGCAGTCTGCCGAAGCGGTCCCGCAGCAGCGTCAAGGTCGTTCCGTCCGGGCCCACCGCCTGTCCGAGCTGGTCCGTCAGGTCGTACGCGAACGTCGTGACGCGGCCGTCCGCGTCCTTGCGGATGACCTGGCCCAGGGCGTTGCGCTCGTACGCGACGGTCTGGCCGAGGGCGTTCGTACGGGAAAGGAGGCGGCCCGCCGGGTCGTGGGCGTAGGTGAGAGTGCGGTCGTCGAAGTCCGATTCCGAGATCAGGCGGCCCGCCGCGTCGTACGCGTAGTTCCACCGCAGACCCCCCGGGCCCGCGACCTCGGTGAGGCGCAGCTCGGTGTCGTGGGTGAACTCGTACCGCACCCCGTCCGGTCCCGTGCGGGCGGACAGCAGGTCGAAGTGGGTGTACTCGAAGCGCGATACGGCACCCATCGCGTCCGTGTGGGTGGTGCGGTTGCCCTCGCCGTCGTACGTCCATGACTCCGCGCTGCCGTCCGGTGCCGTGCGCCGGGCGAGGAACCCCTCTACGGTCCACTCCAGCCGGGTGGTGGCGCCCAGCGCGTCCGTGATCGCCACCGGGCGGCCGAACGCGTCCCGCTGGAAGCGGGTCACGGCGCCGAGCGGGTCGACGGTCTCGACCGGGAGGCCGGCCGCGTCGCACCGCACGCCCGTCGTGTTGCCGAGCGGGTCCGTGACCGAGGTGAGGCGGCCCGCCGCGTCGTACGCGAAGCGGGTGGTCTGCCCGGCCTGATCCGTGACGGCCGTGCGGTTGCCGCGCTCGTCGTACGACTTGCGTCGGACCGTGCCGTCCGGGCCGACCACCTTCGTCGGCAGTCCGAGCGCGTTGTACTCGGCGCGCGCCTCGCGTCCGTCCGGCCGGACCAAGGAGAGCAGGTTGCCCTCCGTGTCGTAGCGGAAGGACGTGGTGTGGCCGAGCGGATCGGTGCGGGCGAGGAGCCGGTTGCGGTGGTCGTGCGCGTAGCGGGTGACCGCGCCGAGCGGGTCGATGTCGGCGACGACCTGCCAGGCGTCGTTGACGAGGAAGCGGCGGGTGTGTCCCTCGCCGGTGGTGGTCGTCGTCTGCCGCAGGCCGGTCGCGGGGTCGACGGAGTCGTACGCCAGGCTCAGGCTCAGGTGCCCCTCGGTGCCGCCCTCGGCCACACAGCGGTCCTGGTCGTCGTACGCGTAGGTGTAGCCGCGGCCGTTGGTGTCCGTCCACGACGTCACCCGGCCCGCCCCGTCGTACGTGAAGCGCAGCGGCAGCCCCGAGGAGTTGGTGACCTCCGTCAGGTGGCCGTCGGTGTAGCCGTAGCGCATCAGCTCCTGGTCGGCGCCGCCGGGACCCGCGCCCGCCAGGCGCAGGGCGGTGACGCGGCCGTCGGCGGTGCTGAGCCCCAGGCGGTAGCCGCCGCTGTGGACCAGGGACAGGGGCGCGCCCCCGGCGTCGTACTCGAAGGTGATCCAGTTGCCGTTGCGGTCGTCGATCTGCTCCAGGACCGCGAGGTCGCCGCCGCGGTCCGCGAAGTGCCAGACCCGGGACGTGTCCGGATCCGTGACGGTGTAGCCGCCGTCCACGCGGTCGAGCGGGCGGCGCGGGCCGTGGCTCGGCAGGGTCGGCAGTCCCGGAGCCGGATGCGGGTAGGGGAGCAGCAGGCCGTCCTCCGTCACGAAGACGACGCCCTCGGAGTCGATCTCGAGGCGCTGGTCGACCGTCGACGACCAGGAAGGACCGAACCAGCGCCCCAGCGTGTAGCCGGACTCCACCCGCCGGGTGAAGGCGAGCGGCAGCGCGCCCGGCAGTGTGACGTCGGTCTGCGGCAGGAACATCGTGCCGGTCGCGAGGTCGACGGGGTCGGTGCCCTTGGTCGTCCTGGTGTCGTCGGTGCGGGACGACTTGCCGGGGTCGTCGTGCACGGGCCCGCGCGCCCCGCGCCCCTCGGCGGCGTCCCGCGTCGCCCGCCCGGCACCGGCCCTGACCCCGCCCCGGGCGAACCCGGCGCCCTTGGTCCCGATGACCTCCGGGAGGAGCCTGCCCCCGAACTCGGACGGGTCCTTCTTGAAGCTCTCGTACGCGTCCTTGAGCGCGCGGTCCGGGTGCGTGACCGTGGAGGCCAGACCGGCCAGCGTCATGTGGACGTTCTGCATGTGCTCGGCGGGGTGCGTGATGTTGTACGGATCGGCCGGGTTGATGCCGCGCACGAAGTTGACCAGACCGGCACCGCCCTTGATCACCCCGCCCACGACGTGGGTCAGCTCCGTGTTCGTCGCCTTGAAGGCGTCGGTCGCGTTCGACTTGAGCCGGTCGAGGGCCGGCGGCTCGGCCGGGGCGTGCCGCACGGCCGCCTTGAGTACGGCTGCGGCCGCGCGGCCCGCCTCGTCGCGCTGCCGACGCGCCTCGGCGAGCATCTCCTGGGCGCGCTCCATGTCGGCCTTGCCGGGATCCTTGAAGGGGTCCGGCCGGGGGCCCGGGTCCTTGTCCAGCGCGACGGCCGCGTTGTAGGTCATGACGCGCTTGTTGTACGCCTCGACCGCCGTGTCGGACGCGCTCTTGCCCTTCTTGTACAGGTCGATGGCGTCCTGGGCCTGGCCCTGCGCCCACTTGACCGTGTCCGCGTAGCCGTCGAGGGTGCGGGCGGCCTGTTCGCAGGCGTCCGCGGCGTGCAGCCACTTGCCGGGGTGCACGGCGAACTTCTCGCGGAAGGTGCTCGCGGCCTCGCCCTTCCAGTGGGCGGAGTCGAGGCCGCGCATCCCCGTGCCGACCTTGTCGAAGGCCGTGTGGAAGTCCGCGAGGTGCCGGGCGCTCGCGCGGATCTTCCCCGGGTTGCCGTGGATCAGCTCGTTCGCCTGGTCGGTCTCGCCGAGCTGCCCTTCGTGGACGTCCGCGCCCAGCTTGGAGGCCGCGGACCTGCCCCAGTCCTCGACCTTGTCGGCGGTGCCGTCCGCGCCGATGCGGTCGAGGCCGTCGGCGGCCTTGCCGGTGCCCCACTCGATGCCCTCGCCGGCGTGCTTCTTCGCCGCGTCCCAGCCGTCCTCCGCCTTCTCCAGGCCGGAGTTGAGGCCGTCCTTCGCGGCGTCCTTCGCCGAGTTGAAGCCGTCGCCTATGTCGTCGAGGATGCCCATCAGCCGGTGTCTCCGCCCTGCGGGGCACGGTGCCCGCCTTGCGGGGCACGGTCTCCGTCCTGCTGGGGCTCCTCCACGTCCCCCTCGGGTCGCTGCGGGGCGAACTGCCGCGACGTCTCGGCCCGCTCCTCGGCGGAGGGGCCGAACGTGTCGTCGAGCATCGCCTCGTACTCCTCGTCGCTCTGTCCGGTGAGGTTCTGCGGGCTCAGCGGCCCGGCCAGCGGTGAGGTCGCGGCGTCCCGTGCGGCGTCCTTGTAGCCCTGGCCGATGTTGTCCGTGGCCTTCTCGAACGAGTCGGCGCTGTAGTCCGGATCGCCGAGGGGGTGCTGCTTGACCAGATCGCCCCAGCTCTTCTGCGTGACCTCTTCCTCGGTCGCATAAGGGTTGCCGTTGAGCGAGTTCACCGCGATCTTGAGCGAGTTGCCCACGTACTGATCGGTTTCGTGGAACGTCCCCGCGGACAGCCCCACGCCCCGGGCGAAGGCATTCCCCTCGTTCACCAGGGACCGCACTCCCCATTCCCAGCGCTCGCAGAAGGACTTGAGGCCGGCCACCAGCTCGCCGTGCCCCAGCTCCAGGTCTCCCAGGGCCAGCTCCTCGAAGCCGCGACCGGCCCCGGCCCGGCCCGTCATGCCGAGTTCCTTGAGCTCGTCCAGCGTCAGGGTGATCCCCTGCGCGATCAGGTCCAGGCCGCCCACCCGGAGGTCCTTCGCGTCGCCGCTCATCCCCGTGCCTCCCCGTGCGTGTCGGTGTCCACGGCCACCGCGTCGGGGACGATCCCCGCGACGGGCGGGAACAGGGCCTCGTGTCCTTCGCTCCCCACGTCCAGTGCCACGCCGCACGGCACTCCGAGTGCCGGAACGATTCCGTCCAGGAGGCGGGCGCCGAGCAGGCGTTGGTAGTCCCACGGGCGGTCCGACTCGCCGCGCAGGACCGCGAACCGGGCCAGGGCCGCCTCGTCGGAGAAGGCGTAGATCCAGCGGACGCCGTTGAAGTCCGCGGTCAGCGGGTACGCGTCGTGCTCGCCGAGGGGCAACAGGACGGGCGTGCGCCGGAACTCACCGAGGAGGGCGGCGAACTCGCGGCGTCCTCGGCGTATTCGGGCGGTGTCGGTGTCGGTGTCGGTGTCAGCGTCGGCGTCTGTGCCGGTCGGGGCGCTGGTGCCAGCGGGTGGCCCCACCGCCGGTACCGTCGTGTCCGCCAGCTCGGCCAGCCGTGACCGTCGCACAGGCACCCGCGGCGGACGGGATATGCCGCCCCCGTCCCCGCCGCCGTCCCCACTCTCGTCCGCCTTCATGAGCGGCACCTCACCTGTCCCTTCCCCGCTCGCGCCGCCCGGAACGGCGCCCTACTCCGCCCCGACCCCACCGTTGTGCGGCGCGGGCTCCAGGTCGAACTCCCCGTCCCGCGCCCCCAGGACGAACGCCCGCCACTCCGCCTCCGTGTAGCGCAGGACGGTGTCGGGGTCGAGGGAGGACCGCATGGCCACGGCGCCGTCGGGGAGGTTGGCGATCTCGACGCGCTCCTCGTGGGTCTCGGTGCCCGGTGCGCCGTGCCATTCGACGCCGGAGATGTCGAGGGCGTAGAGCTCGTCCTTCTCCCGCTCCTTGCGCGCCTTGACCTCCTCCTCCGTCTCCTTGCCCGGTGCCTGGCCCGCTGCCTGCTCCTGTGCCTCGGCCATGTGGATCGACCCCTTCCCGACTTGCCGACTTCGCGACGTATCGACGAACGCTGAACGCTGAACGGACGAACTGTGCGCTCAGCGTACTGGTCACCGCGTGTGTTCCGGGGGCGCACAACAAGCAACGACCGGCCGGAACAGCCACCTCACCCGCCCCCCTCCACCAACCCCGTCTGCACCAACGGCTTCCCCCGCTTCCGCGAGACGAAGATCCCCCGCCCCGCGGGCATCGGCCGCGGCCGCACCCCGCCGAGCAGGTCGCCCTCGGACGGGTCGCCGGCGAGCAGGACGCCCTGGGCGCCGAGTTCCTTCATGCGCTGGAGGAAGGGCTCGTACGAGGCGCGCCCCGCGCCCGCCGTGGAGCGGGCCAGGATGAAGCGGACGCCCACGTCGCGGGCGAAGGGGAGGAGTTCGGTGAGCGGGCCGAGCGGGTTGCCGCTGGACGTGGACACCAGGTCGTAGTCGTCGACGACGACGTACACCGTCGGGCCCTGCCACCAACTGCGGTCGCGGAGCTGCTGGTGGGTGACGTCGTCGGCGGGGGCGCGGCGCCGCATGAGGTCGACCAGGGCGTTGACGTGGTGGTCCATGGCGTTGGACATGGGGATGTACTCGGCCAGGTGGGAGGCCGGGGTGACGTCGAGGAGCGAGCGGCGGTTGTCGACGACGAAGAGCTTGCAGACGTCGCCGCTGTAGCGCTCGGTGAGCCGCCGGACGAGCAGGCGCAGCAGGTTGGACTTGCCGGACTCGCTCTCGCCGAGGACGAGGAAGAAGGGGTCCTGCTCGAAGTCCACGAAGACGGGTTCGAGGTTGTCCTCGTCGAGCGCGAAGGAGACGCCCCGGTCCGGGAAGAGGTTCCCGGGCGGGAGTTGCGCGGCGGGCAGCTCGCGCGGCAGCAGTCGTACGGCGGGCGCGGCCGGGTCCGTCCAATGCCTGCGGACCTCGGCGGTGAGCGCGGCCGTGGCCTCGGCGAGGTCGGTGTCGGACGAGAGGCCGTCGACGCGCGGGACGGCCGCCATGAAGTGCTGCTTCTGCGGGGTCTGGCCACGCCCTGGCACTCCGGCCGGGACGTTGGCGGCGACCTTGCGGTCGAACTCGGAGTCCATGGTGTCGCCGAGGCGCAGTTCGAGCCGGTTCATCACGTGGTCCTTGAGGTTCGCCCGGACCTCCATCGACCGGGACGCGGTGAGGACCAGGTGGATGCCGTAGCCGAGGCCGCGCGCCGCGATCTCCAGGACGGCGGGCTCCAGGGCCTCGTAGTCGGTGCGGAAGTTGCCCCAGCCGTCGATGACGAGGAAGACGTCGCCCCACGGCTGGTCGGTCACGGAGATGTCGCCGCGGGCCCGGCGCGTCCGGAAGTCGGCGATGGAGGCGATGCCGGCCGACCTGAAGTACTCCTCGCGACGCGTCATGACGGAGAACGCCTCGGCGAGCGTCCGCCGCACCCGCTCCGGGTCGAGCCGCGACGCGACCCCGCCCACGTGCGGCAGCCCCGCGACCGCCGAGAGCCCGCCACCACCGAAGTCCAGGCAGTAGAACTGCACTTCCCGCGGGGTGTGGGTGAGCGCGAACGACGCGATCAGCGAGCGCAGGAGCGTCGACTTGCCCGACTGCGGCCCGCCCAGGACCTGCATATGGCCTGCCGCGCCCGAGAAGTCGCACCAGAGCGGATCGCGGCGCTGCTCGTACGGCTTGTCGACCAGGCCGAGCGGTACGACGAGGCGGCCCGCCCCCTCGTAACCGGGCTGGGTGAGACCCCGTCCGGGCACGGCGGTGAGCCCCGGGAGCAGCGAGTCCAGTGACGGCGGGCTGTCCAGCGGGGGCAGCCACACCTGGTGCGCGGCCGGGCCCTGCGCCTCCAGGCGGCGCACGATGACGTCGAGGACGGTGTCGGCGAGCGCGTCGTCCGCGTCCGGGGCGGACCGCGGGCCCGGCGGGGGAGTGGCCGCGTACCGCACCGGCACCTCGGCGGCCGTGAACAGCACGGGCCGCCGGTCCACCGGCAGGGGCCCGCCGAGGGCGGCGGCCTGCGCCGATCCCGTGCGGTACACCCCGGAGACGTACGCCGCCTTGAAGCGCACCATCTCGTCCGTGCCGAACTTCAGATAGCCCGAGCCGGGCACGTTCGGCAGCTGGTAGGCGTCCGGCACGCCGAGGGCGGCGCGGGACTCGGCGGCGGAGAACGTGCGCAGGCCCACGCGGTACGAGAGGTAGGTCTCCAGGCCGCGCAGGCGGCCCTCCTCCAGGCGCTGCGAGGCGAGCAGCAGATGCACGCCGAGGGACCGGCCGATGCGGCCGATCTGCACGAACATGTCGATGAAGTCGGGTTTCGCGGTGAGCAGTTCGCTGAACTCGTCGATGACGAGGACGAGCGACGGGATGGGCTGGAGGGCGGCTCCGGCGGCGCGCGCCTTCTCATAGTCGTGGATGTTCGCGTAGTTGCCCGCGTCGCGCAGGAGCTCCTGGCGGCGGTTGAGTTCGCCGCGGATCGAGTCGCCCATGCGGTCGACCAGCGTCAGGTCGTCCGCGAGGTTGGTGATCACGGCGGCGACGTGCGGCATCTGCGCCATGCCCGCGAAGGTCGCGCCGCCCTTGAAGTCGGCGAGGACGAAGTTCAGGCTCTCGGAGGAGTGGGTGACGGCCAGGCCGAGGACCAGGGTGCGCAGCAGCTCCGACTTGCCGGAACCGGTGGCTCCCACGCACAGGCCGTGCGGCCCCATGCCCTCCTGCGCCGCCTCCTTGAGGTCCAGCATCACGGGCCTGCCGTCCTCGCCGACGCCGATCGGGACGCGCAGCCGCTCCGCCCGCGCGCGCGGGCGCCAGGTCCGGCTCGTGTCCACCGAGTCGGCGTCGCCGAGCCCGAGCAGCTCGGTGAACTCCAGGTTGGCGAGCAGCGGCTGGCCGTCGTCACCGCCCGACGCCATCCGCAGCGGCGCGAGCTGCCGTGCGAGCGCCTCGGCGGCCTCGTACGACAGGAGGTCGGGCGTCCCGTCGTAGACGAGGCCGTGCCCCGACTCCAGGCGCAGCGACTTCGGCTGTACGACGACGGAGAGCCCTCCGCGCCCGCCGCCGAGCTCGCCCGGCACGACCTCCACGACGGTGACGCCCTGCAGCCCCTCGGCGGACGCGAGGACGGACGTCGGGTCCAGGGAGAGGCCGTCGAGCACGACGACGATGTGCGGCTCGTCCGGCAGCGGGGTCCCGCCGGGGTGGAACCGCGGGCGGCCCTGGAGCCGGGCGGACAGCATCGCCTCCAGCTCCACGGGGTCGCCGGTGATGAGGCGGCGGCTGCCCGCCCCGTCGGCGGCACCCGGCGCCTGGCAGTGCGGCAGCCACTTGGTCCACTCCCAGTGCGGCGCCGCGTCCCGGCCCGCGGCGACGGCGATGAGCACGTCGTCGGGGGCGTGCAGGGAGGCAAGGGAGGCGGTCAGCGCGCGGGCGGCGGCGCGCACCGCGTCCGGCTCGCCGCTCACCGTCACGTGGTAGAAGGCGCGCAGGGACACCGCCATCGGCAGCGACTCCACGGTGCCGTGCGTGGCGAGGAAACGCTGCATCGCGCCCGCGGTCAGCGGTTCGAGCTCGTCCACCGGCGCGGTCTCGGGGGCGACGAGCGGAGCGGCGAGGGCCTGCGAGCCGAGGCCGAGGCGCACCTGCCCGAAGTCCGCGTCGCCCGTGCGCCGCTCCCACACCCGGCTGCCCTCGGCGACCAGGGCCCACAGCTGCTCGGGGGAGGGGTGGAGATAGTACTGGGCGTCGCGCTGCGCCTTCGCGGTGTTCAGGGCGGAGCGGCGGGTCTGCTTCAGGTACCGGAGGTAGTCGCGCCGCAGGTCCGCGAGCTGGCCCTGGGTGCCGCGGCGGTGCCGGACCACCATCGCGATGGTCATCGCCAGCGTCGCGGTGACCATCACCATGCCCATGATCTTCATAAACGGATGCGAATTCGGCATGAAGAAGAACACCACGGAGCCGCCCATGCCCAGCATCGGCAGGAGCTGCATCATCGCGCCCTCCTGCTGACCGCGCGGCAGCTCCGGCGGGGGCTGCAGAACGATCTCCGCGGTGGGCACCTCGGACGGAAGAACCCGAGGCGGGCGCCTCACGATGATGTGGCTCACTACGCACCAATCCCCTTGCCAGGCCTGGGTGTTCCGTCCGCCGTCCCCGTTCCGGGCGGACGAAGACCAGCGCCCGATCCTACTGACAACGGCCCTCGCGAGGGGCGATAGGGTGCCGATCGTGCGTGTGAACACACGCGAATTCAAGCCGAAGCACACTCCGGCCAACAGCCAGTGGAATCAGGTCATTTCGTGCCACAGGGAGCCTCGGGGGAGGCGTACGGGCTCAAGAACCAGCCAGCCGAGCCGATTTGCGCCGTACCGCCGGGCGCGATGGGGCACAGTCGGCGGGGGTGGTGCGGGTGGTGCGGGGTGCGCGGCCTGGCGGGGGACTCGGTCGCCGGACGCGGGAACGGTGTTGACGTCGCGTCAGCGTCGAGCGGTCACCAGGACGGAGTCCCGGAGCGCCGGTAAAGAACCACACAGCACCAGCACTGACCGAGACTGACTGAGGGGGAACAGCAGGTGAGCACCACGGCCTCCGCGACGGCCACCACCACCGGCCGGCCCGGCCACGTGGCCACGACCGGGACCGGCGCCGGACTCGGCTTCTGCCGCGTCACCATCGTCGCGCCCGACAGCCGCATCGACGTGGCGCTGCCCGACGACATCCCGGTCGCCGACATCTACCCGGAGGTCCTGCGCCTCGCCCGGCAGAGCCCGGCCGAAGGCGCCCCCGTGGGCTACCACCTCGTCCGCAGGGACGGCGCCGTCCTGGACGGCGCCCGCTCCTTCGCTGCCCAGCGCATCCTCGACGGCGAGCTGCTGACCCTGCGCCCCTTCGCGGCATCGCTGCCGCCGGCCGTCTACGACGACGTGTCCGACGCCGTCGCCTCCGCCGTGACGAGCGACCGCACCCTGTGGAACGGCGACCTCACGCGCGCCGCGGGCCTGATCGGCGGCGCCGTCCTGCCGCTCCTCCTGGCCTTCGTGACCTGGACCGCCGAGCCCCGCCACGACATGCACAGCTTCCCCGGCGTCCTCGCCGCGGTCGCGGGGGTGCTGCTGCTCACCTTCGCCTGCGTACGGGCCCGGGTGTACGACGACCGGGCGGCCGCCGTCGCGCTCGGCCTCGGCGCGCTGCCGAACCTGGCGGTGGCGGGCTCCGGACTGCTGCCCCTCACCGACGGTGACGGCATCGGCAGGCTCCAGTTCCTGCTGGCCTGCGCGGTCGTGCTCGTCGCGTCGGTGGTCCTGACGCTGGTGTCGCCGCGCGGGGACGGGCCGTTCGTGGCGTTCGTCTGCGCGTCCGCGATCGGCCTGTTCACGGTGTTCGCGGCGACCGTCTGGCGCATGGAGGCCGTCGAGACCGCCGCGCTGTGCGCCCCGCTGGCGGTGGGCGCCCTCGCCTTCCTGCCGGGCCTCGCCATGCGGTTCGCCCGCCTCCCCATCGGCTTCGCCTCGCCGCACGCCGCACGCCCCACGTACGGCGCCGACCTCGACCCCGACGCCGACCGCGCCCCCCAGGGCCCCGTCGACGCCGACCGCATCGCCGCCCAGGCCCGCCGCGGCCACGAACTGCTCATCGGCCTCGTCGGCGGCTGCGCCCTGGTCTCCGTGGGCGCGGCGGCCGTCCTCGGCTTCTCGGACGACGGCTGGGGACAGCTCCTGGCCCTCGCCACGGGCGTCGCGATGCTGATGCGCGCCCAGCTCTTCCGCTACACGGCCCAGGTCGCCGCCACCCTCGCCGCGGGCCTGGCCTGCCTGGTCCTGCTCGGCGTCGGCCTCTGCCTCAACCCCTCGGACAGCCTGATGCGCGACGCCCTGAACGGCGACACCGCCGCGCTCGACCTGCGCACCATCTGGCTGGTCGCCGCCATCGCGGCCGCCGCCGTCCTGTGCACCGCCGTCGGCCTGATCACCTCCCGCAGCGGCGTGACCCCCTTCTGGGGCCGCTTCATGGAGATCGCGGAGGTCTTCGTCCTCCTCACCCTCGTACCCCTGACCCTCGCGGTCTTCGACGTGTACGCCTCCGCACGCGCGCTGACCAGCTGACACCGGACGGTCACCGGCCGCTGACACCGGACGGTCACCGGCCGCCGCCGGTCACAGACCGCCTTCGCGGCCCCCGGCGAACCCGCCAGCCCCGCCCTGGTACTCTGTGTAACGCCCGCATGTCTGCGCACGCCCCAGGCCCTCCGGCCAGAGGCCCGCGCCCGGCGGACCCGCCTCCCAAGGCGACCCCACCTCCCCGAGGTGAACCCCACCCTTCCAGGTGGACCCAGCCTTCAGAGTTCCGAAAGCTCCCCTGAGACGAAGACCAGGGGCACTCGAAGGCGAAACGAAGACATCACAAGGAGTACGCGTGTCGCTCGACGCCGCTACGAAGAAGCAGATCATGACCGAGTTCGGCCAGAAGGAGGGCGACACCGGCTCCCCCGAGGTCCAGGTGGCGCTGCTCTCCCGCCGCATCTCGGACCTGACCGAGCACCTCAAGACGCACAAGCACGACCACCACTCCCGTCGTGGTCTGCTGATCCTCGTCGGCCAGCGCCGCCGTCTGCTGCAGTACCTGGCCAAGAAGGACATCCAGCGCTTCCGTGCCCTGGTTGACCGGCTCGGCATCCGCCGCGGTGCGGCGGGCGCCAAGTAAGACGCCGTGAAGGGAGCGGTTCCCACTCGAAGCACTCGAAGGGGGCCGCTCCCTTTGCTGTACGTGCGCGATGTCACCGCCCGTTTGTAGTCTGGTGACGTCCGGCACGGTACGGACGCCGGGCACGAGCCCGGACGGGACGCATCCGCCTGGAGCGCCCGGCAGGACAAATCCATAGGAGAGGCGCACCCAGCCGCCGCCGGTCCTCGGTAGTGGCCCCCGGGATACGCAAGAGAACGAACCCCGGGTGCTTCGATCGAAGACCGGCCCGCACCCACGGCGCGCTCCTCCGCCCCACCGCACGGCCACACGGGCCCGCGGTGGACCTCCCCGGCCACACGGGCGGGGGACTCCCGGACCACACGGGTCCGGGAGCGAAGACGAAAAGTAGGAGAACCGCTAGTGGAGAACGAGACCCACTACGCCGAGGCCGTCATCGACAACGGCACCTTCGGCACCCGCACCATCCGCTTCGAGACGGGCCGCCTCGCCAAGCAGGCCGCCGGCTCCGCCGTTGCGTACCTGGACGACGACACCATGGTGCTGTCGGCCACCACGGCTTCCAAGAAGCCCAAGGACCAGCTCGACTTCTTCCCCCTCACGGTGGACGTCGAGGAGCGGCAGTACGCCGCCGGCAAGATCCCCGGCTCCTTCTTCCGCCGGGAGGGCCGCCCCTCCGAGGACGCGGTCCTGACCTGCCGCCTGATCGACCGCCCGCTGCGCCCCTCCTTCAAGAAGGGCCTGCGCAACGAGATCCAGATCGTCGAGACGATCATGGCGCTCAACCCCGACCACCTGTACGACGTGGTCGCGATCAACGCCGCCTCCTGCTCCACGCAGCTGGCCGGCCTGCCCTTCTCCGGCCCGATCGGCGGCACCCGTGTCGCCCTGATCAAGGGCCAGTGGGTCGCCTTCCCGACGCACACCGAGCTCGAGGACGCCGTCTTCGACATGGTCGTCGCCGGTCGCGTCCTCGAGGACGGCGACGTCGCGATCATGATGGTCGAGGCCGAGGCCACCGAGAAGACCATCCAGCTGGTGAAGGACGGCGCCGAGGCCCCGACCGAAGAGGTAGTCGCCGCCGGTCTGGAAGCCGCGAAGCCCTTCATCAAGGTCCTCTGCAAGGCCCAGTCGGACCTCGCCGCCAAGGCCGCCAAGCCCACCGGCGACTTCCCGGTCTTCCTGGACTACCAGGACGACGTGCTCGAGGCCCTGACCGCCGCGGTCAAGACCGAGCTCGCCCAGGCGCTCACCATCGCCGGCAAGCAGGAGCGCGAGGCCGAGCTGGACCGCGTCAAGGAGATCGCCGGCGAGAAGCTGCTCCCGCAGTTCGAGGGCCGCGAGAAGGAGATCTCCGGTGCCTACCGCGCGCTGACCAAGAAGCTGGTCCGCGAGCGCATCATCAAGGACAAGGTCCGCATCGACGGCCGCGGCGTCACGGACATCCGTACGCTCGCCGCCGAGGTCGAGGCCATCCCGCGCGTGCACGGCTCGGCGCTGTTCGAGCGTGGCGAGACCCAGATCCTGGGCGTCACCACCCTCAACATGCTCCGGATGGAGCAGCAGCTGGACACCCTTTCCCCGGTGACCCGCAAGCGCTACATGCACAACTACAACTTCCCGCCGTACTCCGTCGGCGAGACCGGCCGCGTCGGCTCCCCGAAGCGCCGCGAGATCGGCCACGGCGCGCTCGCCGAGCGCGCCATCGTGCCGGTCCTGCCGACGCGCGAGGAGTTCCCCTACGCGATCCGCCAGGTGTCCGAGGCCCTCGGCTCCAACGGCTCGACGTCCATGGGCTCGGTCTGCGCCTCCACCATGTCGCTGCTGAACGCCGGTGTGCCCCTGAAGGCCGCCGTCGCCGGTATCGCCATGGGTCTGATCTCCCAGGAGATCGACGGCGACACGCACTACGTGGCCCTCACCGACATCCTCGGTGCGGAGGACGCCTTCGGCGACATGGACTTCAAGGTCGCCGGCACCAAGGAGTTCGTGACCGCCCTCCAGCTCGACACGAAGCTGGACGGCATCCCGGCCTCCGTCCTGGCCGCCGCCCTGAAGCAGGCCCGCGACGCCCGCCTGCACATCCTCGACGTGATGATGGAAGCGATCGACGTTCCGGACGAGATGTCCCCGAACGCCCCGCGGATCATCACCGTCAAGATCCCGGTGGACAAGATCGGTGAGGTCATCGGCCCGAAGGGCAAGATGATCAACCAGATCCAGGAGGACACCGGCGCCGACATCACGATCGAGGACGACGGCACCATCTACATCGGTGCCGCCGACGGCCCGGCCGCCGAGGCCGCCCGCGCCACGATCAACGGCATCGCCAACCCGACCATGCCGGAGGTCGGCGAGCGCTACCTGGGCACGGTCGTGAAGACGACCACCTTCGGCGCGTTCGTCTCGCTGCTCCCGGGCAAGGACGGTCTGCTGCACATCTCGCAGATCCGCAAGCTCGCCGGCGGCAAGCGCGTGGAGAACGTCGAGGACGTCCTCGGCGTGGGCCAGAAGGTCCAGGTCGAGATCGCCGAGATCGACTCCCGCGGCAAGCTCTCCCTCATCCCCGTCATCGAGGGCGAAGAGGGCGACGAGGCCTCCGACAAGAAGGACGACACCGACAAGTGACGTCGCGTAGCACCACGACGACGGCCCGCACCTCCTCGGAGGCGCGGGCCGTCGCCCGTACCCAAACCCTGATCAAGGGCGCGAACGGCATCGGCACGGTCCGCAAGACCACCCTCCCCGGCGGCCTGCGCATCGTCACCGAGACCCTGCCGTCCGTCCGCTCCGCCACCTTCGGCATCTGGGCCCACGTCGGGTCACGGGACGAGACGCCGTCCCTGAACGGCGCCACGCACTACCTGGAGCACCTGCTCTTCAAGGGCACCAGGCAGCGCAGCGCCCTGGACATCTCCTCGGCGATCGACGCGGTCGGCGGCGAGATGAACGCGTTCACGGCCAAGGAGTACACGTGCTACTACGCACGCGTGCTCGACACGGACCTGCCGCTGGCCATCGACGTCGTCTGCGACATGCTGACCGGCTCGCTCATCGAGCAGGAGGACGTCGACGCCGAGCGCGGCGTCATCCTCGAAGAGATCGCCATGACCGAGGACGACCCGGGCGACTGCGTGCACGACCTGTTCGCGCACACGATGCTCGGCGACACCCCCCTCGGCCGCCCGGTCCTCGGCACCGTCGACACGATCAACGCCCTGACGGCCGACCGCATCCGCCGCTTCTACAAGAAGCACTACGACCCGACGCACCTGGTCGTCGCGGCCGCGGGCAACGTCGACCACCAGAAGGTCGTCCGCCAGGTCCGCGCCGCCTTCGAGAAGGCCGGCGCGCTGCACCGCACGGACGCCACTCCGCTCGCGCCGCGCGACGGCTCCCGCCGCCTGACCACGTCCGGCCGCGTCGAGCTGATCGACCGCAAGACCGAGCAGGCCCACGTCATCCTCGGCATGCCGGGCCTGGCCCGCACCGACGACCGCCGGTGGGCCCTCGGCGTCCTGAACACGGCCCTCGGCGGCGGCATGTCGTCGCGCCTGTTCCAGGAGGTCCGCGAGAAGCGCGGCCTGGCCTACAGCGTGTACTCGTACACCTCGGGCTTCGCCGACACCGGCCTCTTCGGTGTGTACGCGGGCTGCCGCCCCAGTCAGGTGCACGACGTCCTGAAGATCTGCCGCGACGAGCTGGACCAGGTCGCGCAGCACGGCCTCACGGACGACGAGATCGCCCGTGCCATCGGCCAGCTCGCGGGCTCCACCGTCCTCGGCCTGGAGGACACCGGCGCGCTGATGAACCGTATCGGCAAGAGCGAGCTGTGCTGGGGCGAGCAGATGTCGGTCGACGACATGCTCGCGAAGATCACCGCCGTCACCCCCGACGAGGTGCGCGAGGTGGCCAAGGACGTCCTGGGCCGGCGCCCCTCGCTGTCGGCGATAGGCCCGCTCCGGGGCAAGCAGGCGGAGCGCCTGCACGAAGCGGTCGCGTAGGTTCGTGCGTGCGGGGCCGCGCGGTGCGCGCGGCCCCGGTACGTACGTCCCGTACGTCTCGTCACTCCCGTAAGGAATGAAGGACATGAGCAAGCTGCGTGTGGCGGTCATCGGCGCCAAGGGCCGGATCGGCTCCGAGGCCGTGCGGGCCGTCGAGGCCGCCGAGGACATGGATCTCGTCGCCGCCCTCGGACGCGGTGACCGCCTGGACACGCTGGTCGAGACCGGCGCCCAGGTCGCGGTGGAGCTGACCACCCCGGCCTCGGTGATGGGCAACCTCGACTTCTGCGTACGGCACGGCATCCACGCCGTCGTCGGTACGACGGGCTGGACCGACGAGCGCCTCGCGCAGCTGCGGACGTCCCTGGCCGCGTCCCCGGAGACGGGCGTCCTCATCGCCCCGAACTTCTCCATCGGCGCGGTCCTGACCATGAAGTTCGCGCAGATCGCCGCGCCGTACTTCGAGTCGGTCGAGGTCGTCGAGCTGCACCACCCGAACAAGGTCGACGCCCCCAGCGGCACCGCGACGCGCACCGCCCAGCTCATCGCCGCGGCCCGTGCGGAGGCGGGCAGCGCCCCGCAGCCGGACGCGACGGCGACGGCGCTCGACGGGGCCCGGGGCGCGAACGTCGACGGCGTGCCCGTGCACGCCGTGCGTCTGCGCGGCCTCCTGGCCCACCAGGAGGTGCTGCTCGGCGCGGAGGGCGAGACCCTGACGGTGCGCCACGACTCGCTGCACCACAGCAGCTTCATGCCGGGCATCCTGCTCGGCGCCCGCCGGGTCGTGGCCACGCCGGGCCTGACCTTCGGCCTGGAACACTTCCTGGACCTGAGCTGACCGTCATGCGCGCAAAGATCACCTACGCCGTCACGGCAGCCGTCCTGGTCGTCTACTTCGTCCTGGTCGGCAGCCGCGGCGTGCTCCTGATAAAGCACGGCACCGTCCTCACCGTCACCTTCGGTGTCGCGGTGCTGATCCTGCCGGTCATCGGCGTCTGGTTCCTCTGGCAGAACACGCGGTTCGTGCAGCGCGCGAACCGTCTCGCCGCCGAGCTGGAGGCCGAAGGCGGGCTGCCCGTCGACGAGTTGAAGCGCACGCCGAGCGGCCGCGTCGACCGGGACTCGGCCGACGAGGTCTTCGCCCGGCGCAAGGCCGAGACGGAGGACACCCCCGACGACTGGCGCTGCTGGTTCCGCCTCGCCGTGGCCTACCACGACGCCCGCGACACGCCTCGCGCGCGCAAGGCCATGCAGCGGGCGATCGCCCTGCGCGAGGGCAGGCCGGTCAGCGCCTAGCGGTGGTCGGCGGGGTCGGGGGCCCGCAGGCGACTAGGCCGTCCGTCGGTACTCGTCGGCCCACACCTCGACCGTGTCGGCGGCCCGGTCGAAGGCCGCGCGCCGCGCCAGGAAGTCCGCGTTCCGGTCGGTCAGGAGCAGCCGCCGCTCCCCGGCCGCCCGGTCATGTCGTACGAGCACGAGGGCCTGCCCCTGCACCGTGCGCGGCAGCCCCAGCCACCGCACCGGCTGCTGCGCCGTGCGCACCGACGCCACCTGGGCCCAGGGCACCGTCTGGGTGCTGAGGAAGCCCACGCGGCGCAGCCCCTGCGCGCTCACCCAGGTGCCCACGCGCAGCAGCCGCAGGGCGGCGGCGATGATGAGGACGGCCAGGCCCACGCAGATCGCGGCGCCCGAGAGGGCACCGGCGGCCGCGATGATCACGGCGGCGACCAGGACGAACGAGGCGAGCAGCAGCAGCACGGCGGCGGCGCCCACGCGCCAGGGCCCCGGGCGGTACGGCCGGCGCCAGCGGTCGCGGTCGTCGAAGGGGAGCGCGGCGTCGTGCGCGGCCTCGTCGAAAGCGCGGTCCGCGGTCAGGAAAGGCAGGGGCACGGCTGATCCTCACTCAATCCACGCATGGGCTGTGCCCGGTGAGGTTATCGAGCCGTGCTCCCTGCTACCACCCTTGGGGGGCCAAGGGGGTACCTCCCGCGCCACTCGGACGGCGGGGTGCGGGTTTTCTCCCGCTGCCGCTGGTCAGCACTGGTCAGCGGCGGGCGGTGCGGTCAGCGCCCGTCCGAGGCCTCGGACTGCTGGGTCTTGGCGGGCGACTGGTCGGCCGACATCGCGGGCATGCCGAAGAGCACGGAACCCACTAGACCGGCGACCACGGTGAGACCGATGAGCGTGCGGCCCACGATCTGACCGGCCGTGGCACGCTGCCGGGGCGGGGGAGTGACGTTGCTGCGGAACTTGTCGGCTTCGGCGATGAAGGCGAAGGGTACGGGCTCTCGCCGACGGAACATGGGTCGCGCGTCTCCTCACGGGACTCGAACTGAACTCTGTCAACAAGACAGACGCTCGAAACGCCCAAAAGGTGCCCTGTATCGGCAAATTCGCCGAAGATTGTGCGGACGGGCAGCTGACGGCCCTTTGTCGTGCACCCCGGGCCACCCGAAGACGCACCTTCGAGGAGACCTCCCGCCGTCGCTCCCTGAACCGGAGCGCGCGACCGCGCACGAGGCCGACGATCGGCGTCACGAGGCGCGGACACGCGGCGTCTTGAGGCACGTATGTGCGGATGGCCCGAGCGAAGTGTCCGTATTGCGGCATTTCTAGAAGTTCATCTAGCCTGATCAAACGGACCCGGCACTGCTTGAACCCCCGAGCAGGCAGTGCCGGGCTCCTCCCGTGTCAGGCCCTGTGCGTCACCCGAGGGGCGACCCCGTGCTGAGCAGCGAGTAGCGTGTTACCCATGGCTCCGACCTCCACTCCGCAGACCCCCTTCGGGAGGGTCCTCACCGCCATGGTCACGCCCTTCACGGCGGACGGCGCACTCGACCTCGACGGCGCGCGCCAGCTCGCCGCCCACCTGGTGGACGCAGGCAACGACGGCCTGATCGTCAACGGCACCACGGGCGAGTCCCCGACCACCAGCGACGCGGAGAAAGCAGAGCTGGTACGCGCGGTGGTGGACGCCGTCGGAGACCGCGCCCACGTCGTGGCCGGAGTCGGCACGAACGACACCCGGCACAGCATCGAACTGGCCCGCGCGGCCGAGAGCGCCGGCGCACACGGCCTGCTCACCGTCACGCCGTACTACAACAAGCCCCCGCAGGAGGGCCTCTTCCGGCACTTCACGGCGATCGCCGACGCCACCGAGCTGCCGGTGATGCTCTACGACATCCCGGGCCGCAGCGGCGTACCGATCAACACCGAAACGATCGTGCGCCTCGCCGAGCACCCGCGTATCGTCGCCAACAAGGACGCCAAGGGCGACCTCGGCCGCGCCAGCTGGGCCATCGCCCGCTCCGGCCTCGCCTGGTACTCCGGCGACGACATGCTCAACCTGCCGCTGCTCTCGGTCGGCGCCTGCGGCTTCGTCTCCGTCGTCAGCCATGTCGTCACGCCGGAGCTGCGCGCCATGATCGACGCCCACACCAGCGGGGACGTCCAGAAGGCCACCGAGATCCACCAGAAGCTGCTCCCGGTCTTCACGGGCATGTTCCGTACGCAGGGTGTGATCACCACCAAGGCGGCGCTCGCCCTGCAGGGCCGCCCCGGCGGACCGCTGCGCCTGCCGCTGGTCGAGCTCTCACCCGAGGAGACGGCCCAGCTCAAGATCGATCTTGCCGCCGGTGGGGTACAGCTTTAACCACAGACTTCACAACTGAATAGGCAACACCGCAGGCCACATGCCTGCACCCACACAACTGCTACTGCACGAACGTCATGCGCGCCACGTGCCCCGGAGGTACGTGGCGTGTGTGGTGAGGAGAGTCTTTTGAGTCATCCGCATCCTGAACTCGGCGCCCCGCCGAAGCTCCCGAAGGGCGGCCTGCGGGTCACCCCGCTGGGCGGCCTCGGCGAGATCGGCCGCAACATGACCGTCTTCGAGTACGACGGGCGTCTCCTGATCGTCGACTGCGGAGTGCTCTTCCCCGAGGAGGAGCAGCCCGGAATCGACCTGATCCTGCCGGACTTCACGTCCATCCGGGACCGCCTCGACGACATCGAGGGCATCGTCCTCACGCACGGCCACGAGGACCACATCGGCGGTGTCCCCTATCTCCTGCGCGAGAAGCCGGACATCCCGCTGATCGGCTCCAAGCTGACCCTCGCCCTGATCGAGGCCAAGCTCCAGGAGCACCGCATCCGGCCCTACACGCTCGAGGTCGCCGAGGGCCACCGCGAGCGCGTCGGTCCCTTCGACTGCGAGTTCGTCGCGGTCAACCACTCCATCCCGGACGCGCTCGCGGTCGCCATCCGCACGCCCGCGGGCATGGTGGTGCACACCGGTGACTTCAAGATGGACCAGCTCCCGCTGGACCGTCGCCTGACCGACCTGCACGCCTTCGCGCGCCTGAGCGAGGAGGGCATCGACCTTCTTCTCTCCGACTCGACGAACGCCGAGGTCCCGGGCTTCGTCCCGCCGGAGCGCGACATCTCGAACGTGCTCCGCCAGGTCTTCGCGGGCGCCCGCAAGCGGATCATCGTGGCCAGCTTCGCCAGCCATGTGCACCGCATCCAGCAGATCCTCGACGCGGCGCACGAGTACGGCCGCCGGGTCGCCTTCGTCGGCCGCTCCATGGTCCGCAACATGGGCATCGCCCGTGACCTCGGCTATCTGAAGGTCCCGCCGGGCCTGGTCGTCGACGTCAAGACCCTCGACGACCTGCCGGACCACGAGGTCGTCCTGGTCTGCACGGGCTCCCAGGGCGAGCCGATGGCCGCGCTCTCCCGCATGGCCAACCGGGACCACCAGATCCGCATCGTCTCGGGCGACACGGTGATCCTGGCGTCATCGCTCATCCCGGGCAACGAGAACGCGGTCTACCGCGTCATCAACGGCCTGACCCGCTGGGGCGCCAACGTCGTCCACAAGGGCAACGCCAAGGTGCACGTCTCGGGCCACGCCTCGGCCGGCGAGCTGCTGTACTTCTACAACATCTGCAAGCCGAAGAACCTGATGCCGGTCCACGGCGAATGGCGCCACCTGCGCGCCAACGCCGAGCTCGGCGCCCTCACCGGCGTCCCGCACGACCGCATCGTCATCGCCGAGGACGGCGTCGTGGTCGACCTCGTCGCGGGCAAGGCCAAGATCGTCGGCAAGGTCCAGGCGGGGTACGTGTACGTCGACGGGCTCTCCGTCGGTGACGTGGGCGAGCCCGCCCTGAAGGACCGCAAGATCCTCGGGGACGAGGGCATCATCTCGGTGTTCGTGGTGGTCGACTCCTCCACCGGGAAGATCACCGGCGGCCCGCACGTCCAGGCCCGCGGCTCCGGCATCGAGGACTCGGCGTTCAACGCCGTCATCCCGAAGGTCCAGGAAGTCCTCGAGAAGTCGGCCCAGGACGGCGTCGTCGAACCCCACCAGCTGCAGCAGCTCATCCGCCGCACGCTGGGCAAGTGGGTGTCGGACAACTACCGCCGCCGCCCGATGATCCTGCCGGTCGTCGTCGAGGTCTGACGGTCGCCCGACCGGTCTGACCACCGGTCTCCTGGAGCGGGGCGCCTCGATTTGCATCGGGGCGCCCCGCTCCAGTACGTTTACGGCTCCGCCAGACGGGGAAGCGCCGCGCACAGTCGTGCCGGAGGCCGACTCGGACGGGGCGGAAATTCCGACTCAGAATCTCTGATAAAGTCGGAGCCGCCGGAAAGGGAAACGCGAAAGCGAAGACCTGGAAAGCACCGAGGAAATCGGATCGGAACGGGAAGCCGGAAAGATCTGATAGAGTCGGAAACGCAAGAACAAAAGAAACACCGAAGGGAAGCGCCCGGAGGAAAGCCCCAGAGAATGTTCTGCGGGTGAGTACAAAGGAAGCGTCCGTTCCTTGAGAACTCAACAGCGTGCCAAAAGTCAACGCCAGATATGTTGATACCCCGACTCACTCCGGTGAGTTGAGGTTCCTTTGAAAAAGTCCTGCCCCTTAGGGGTAGGCGCACAGCGAGGACGCTGTGAACCGGGGGATTATTCCTCTCCTGGTTCCGCTCTCGTGGTGTTGAACCGGATTACCGGTACACATTCACGGAGAGTTTGATCCTGGCTCAGGACGAACGCTGGCGGCGTGCTTAACACATGCAAGTCGAACGATGAAGCCCTTCGGGGTGGATTAGTGGCGAACGGGTGAGTAACACGTGGGCAATCTGCCCTGCACTCTGGGACAAGCCCTGGAAACGGGGTCTAATACCGGATAACACCCCCTCTCGCATGGGAGGGGATTGAAAGCTCCGGCGGTGCAGGATGAGCCCGCGGCCTATCAGCTTGTTGGTGAGGTAGTGGCTCACCAAGGCGACGACGGGTAGCCGGCCTGAGAGGGCGACCGGCCACACTGGGACTGAGACACGGCCCAGACTCCTACGGGAGGCAGCAGTGGGGAATATTGCACAATGGGCGAAAGCCTGATGCAGCGACGCCGCGTGAGGGATGACGGCCTTCGGGTTGTAAACCTCTTTCAGCAGGGAAGAAGCGAAAGTGACGGTACCTGCAGAAGAAGCGCCGGCTAACTACGTGCCAGCAGCCGCGGTAATACGTAGGGCGCAAGCGTTGTCCGGAATTATTGGGCGTAAAGAGCTCGTAGGCGGCTTGTCACGTCGGTTGTGAAAGCCCGGGGCTTAACCCCGGGTCTGCAGTCGATACGGGCAGGCTAGAGTTCGGTAGGGGAGATCGGAATTCCTGGTGTAGCGGTGAAATGCGCAGATATCAGGAGGAACACCGGTGGCGAAGGCGGATCTCTGGGCCGATACTGACGCTGAGGAGCGAAAGCGTGGGGAGCGAACAGGATTAGATACCCTGGTAGTCCACGCCGTAAACGGTGGGCACTAGGTGTGGGCAACATTCCACGTTGTCCGTGCCGCAGCTAACGCATTAAGTGCCCCGCCTGGGGAGTACGGCCGCAAGGCTAAAACTCAAAGGAATTGACGGGGGCCCGCACAAGCGGCGGAGCATGTGGCTTAATTCGACGCAACGCGAAGAACCTTACCAAGGCTTGACATACACCGGAAACGGCCAGAGATGGTCGCCCCCTTGTGGTCGGTGTACAGGTGGTGCATGGCTGTCGTCAGCTCGTGTCGTGAGATGTTGGGTTAAGTCCCGCAACGAGCGCAACCCTTGTCCCGTGTTGCCAGCAAGCCCTTCGGGGTGTTGGGGACTCACGGGAGACCGCCGGGGTCAACTCGGAGGAAGGTGGGGACGACGTCAAGTCATCATGCCCCTTATGTCTTGGGCTGCACACGTGCTACAATGGCCGGTACAATGAGCTGCGATACCGCGAGGTGGAGCGAATCTCAAAAAGCCGGTCTCAGTTCGGATTGGGGTCTGCAACTCGACCCCATGAAGTCGGAGTCGCTAGTAATCGCAGATCAGCATTGCTGCGGTGAATACGTTCCCGGGCCTTGTACACACCGCCCGTCACGTCACGAAAGTCGGTAACACCCGAAGCCGGTGGCCCAACCCCTTGCGGGAGGGAGCTGTCGAAGGTGGGACTGGCGATTGGGACGAAGTCGTAACAAGGTAGCCGTACCGGAAGGTGCGGCTGGATCACCTCCTTTCTAAGGAGCACTTCTAACCGAGTTCGCTCGGTCAGAGGCCAGAACATCAGCGAACGTCTGATGCTGGTTGCTCATGGGTGGAACGTTGACTACTCGGCACACTTGACCTGATCTGGTCGCAAGTACTGCTTCGGCGTGGAAAGCGAGATGGAGAGGGTAAGGGTGTCGGGCACGCTGTTGGGTATCTGAGGGTACGGACTTGTTCCTGACCTCAATGCCGACCCCAGTGCAGCACTGCGTTTGCGCGGTGTGTGATGGGTGGTTGGTCGTTGTTTGAGAACTGCACAGTGGACGCGAGCATCTGTGGCCAAGTTTTTAAGGGCGCACGGTGGATGCCTTGGCACCAGGAACCGATGAAGGACGTGGGAGGCCACGATAGTCCCCGGGGAGTCGTCAACCAGGCTTTGATCCGGGGGTTTCCGAATGGGGAAACCCGGCAGTCGTCATGGGCTGTCACCCGCTGCTGAACACATAGGCAGTGTGGAGGGAACGCGGGGAAGTGAAACATCTCAGTACCCGCAGGAAGAGAAAACAACCGTGATTCCGGGAGTAGTGGCGAGCGAAACTGGATGAGGCCAAACCGTATGCGTGTGAGACCCGGCAGGGGTTGCGTATACGGGGTTGTGGGATCTCACTTGACCGGTCTGCCGGCCGGTCGGCGAGTCAGAAACCGTTGATGTAGGCGAAGGACATGCGAAAGGTCCGGCGTAGAGGGTAAGACCCCCGTAGTCGAAACGTCAGCGGCTTGCTTGTGAGACACCCAAGTAGCACGGGGCCCGAGAAATCCCGTGTGAATCTGGCGGGACCACCCGTTAAGCCTAAATATTCCCTGGTGACCGATAGCGGATAGTACCGTGAGGGAATGGTGAAAAGTACCGCGGGAGCGGAGTGAAATAGTACCTGAAACCGTGTGCCTACAAGCCGTGGGAGCGTCGCTATGCAGCTTGCTGTGTAGTCGTGACTGCGTGCCTTTTGAAGAATGAGCCTGCGAGTTTGCGGTGTGTTGCGAGGTTAACCCGTGTGGGGAAGCCGTAGCGAAAGCGAGTCCGAATAGGGCGTTTTAGTAGCGCGCTCAAGACCCGAAGCGGAGTGATCTAGCCATGGGCAGGCTGAAGCGGAGGTAAGACTTCGTGGAGGGCCGAACCCACCAGGGTTGAAAACCTGGGGGATGACCTGTGGTTAGGGGTGAAAGGCCAATCAAACTCCGTGATAGCTGGTTCTCCCCGAAATGCATTTAGGTGCAGCGTCGTGTGTTTCTTGCCGGAGGTAGAGCACTGGATAGGCGATGGGCCCTACCGGGTTACTGACCTTAGCCAAACTCCGAATGCCGGTAAGTGAGAGCGCGGCAGTGAGACTGTGGGGGATAAGCTCCATGGTCGAGAGGGAAACAGCCCAGAGCATCGACTAAGGCCCCTAAGCGTACGCTAAGTGGGAAAGGATGTGGAGTCGCAGAGACAACCAGGAGGTTGGCTTAGAAGCAGCCACCCTTGAAAGAGTGCGTAATAGCTCACTGGTCTAGTGATTCCGCGCCGACAATGTAGCGGGGCTCAAGCGTACCGCCGAAGTCGTGTCATTCCAGCATATACGCCCAACGGCGGCTGGGATGGGTAGGGGAGCGTCGTGTGCCGGGTGAAGCTGCGCCGGAAGGCAGTGGTGGACGGTTCACGAGTGAGAATGCAGGCATGAGTAGCGATACATACGTGAGAAACGTGTGCGCCGATTGACTAAGGGTTCCTGGGTCAAGCTGATCTGCCCAGGGTAAGTCGGGACCTAAGGCGAGGCCGACAGGCGTAGTCGATGGATAACCGGTTGATATTCCGGTACCCGCTGTGAAGCGTCAAACATCGAATCCAGTGATGCTAAGGCCGTGAAGCCGCCCTGATCTCTTCGGAGTTGAGGGGAGTGGTGGAGCCGCCGGCCCGATCTGGTAGTAGGTGAGTGATGGGGTGACGCAGGAAGGTAGTCCAGCCCGGGCGGTGGTTGTCCCGGGGTAAGGGTGTAGCCCGAACGATAGGCAAATCCGTCGTTCATGAGGGTGAGACCTGATGCCGAGCCGATTGTGGTGAAGTGGATGATCCTATGCTGTCGAGAAAAGCCTCTAGCGAGTTTCATGGCGGCCCGTACCCTAAACCGACTCAGGTGGTCAGGTAGAGAATACCGAGGCGTTCGGGTGAACTATGGTTAAGGAACTCGGCAAAATGCCCCCGTAACTTCGGGAGAAGGGGGGCCACACCTGGTGATGATCTTTACGGTCTGAGCTGGGGGTGGCCGCAGAGACCAGCGAGAAGCGACTGTTTACTAAAAACACAGGTCCGTGCGAAGCCGTAAGGCGATGTATACGGACTGACGCCTGCCCGGTGCTGGAACGTTAAGGGGACCGGTTAGTCACTCTTCGGGGTGGCGAAGCTGAGAACTTAAGCGCCAGTAAACGGCGGTGGTAACTATAACCATCCTAAGGTAGCGAAATTCCTTGTCGGGTAAGTTCCGACCTGCACGAATGGCGTAACGACTTCTCGACTGTCTCAACCATAGGCCCGGTGAAATTGCACTACGAGTAAAGATGCTCGTTTCGCGCAGCAGGACGGAAAGACCCCGGGACCTTTACTACAGTTTGATATTGGTGTTCGGTTCGGCTTGTGTAGGATAGGTGGGAGACTGTGAAGCGGGCACGCCAGTGTTCGTGGAGTCGTCGTTGAAATACCACTCTGGTCGTGCTGGATGTCTAACCTGGGTCCGTGATCCGGATCAGGGACAGTGTCTGATGGGTAGTTTAACTGGGGCGGTTGCCTCCCAAAGGGTAACGGAGGCGCCCAAAGGTTCCCTCAGCCTGGTTGGTAATCAGGTGTTGAGTGTAAGTGCACAAGGGAGCTTGACTGTGAGACTGACGGGTCGAGCAGGGACGAAAGTCGGGACTAGTGATCCGGCGGTGGCTTGTGGAAGCGCCGTCGCTCAACGGATAAAAGGTACCCCGGGGATAACAGGCTGATCTTCCCCAAGAGTCCATATCGACGGGATGGTTTGGCACCTCGATGTCGGCTCGTCGCATCCTGGGGCTGGAGTCGGTCCCAAGGGTTGGGCTGTTCGCCCATTAAAGCGGTACGCGAGCTGGGTTTAGAACGTCGTGAGACAGTTCGGTCCCTATCCGCTGTGCGCGTAGGAGTCTTGAGAAGGGCTGTCCCTAGTACGAGAGGACCGGGACGGACGAACCTCTGGTGTGCCAGTTGTCCTGCCAAGGGCATGGCTGGTTGGCTACGTTCGGAAAGGATAACCGCTGAAAGCATCTAAGCGGGAAGCCTGCTTCGAGATGAGGACTCCCACCCCCTTTGAGGGGTTAAGGCTCCCAGTAGACGACTGGGTTGATAGGCCAGATATGGAAGCCCTGTAAGGGGTGGAGTTGACTGGTACTAATAGGCCGAGGGCTTGTCCTCAGTTGCTCGCGTCCACTGTGTTGGTTCTGAAACCACGAACAACCCCATGCCATGGTCACGGCATGGTGCGGTTGATAGTTTCATAGTGTTTCGGTGGTCATAGCGTGAGGGAAACGCCCGGTTACATTCCGAACCCGGAAGCTAAGCCTTACAGCGCCGATGGTACTGCAGGGGGGACCCTGTGGGAGAGTAGGACGCCGCCGAACTAAATTTGATAAAAGAGCTGGTCCCTGAACTTCGGTTCAGGGACCAGCTCTTTTTTGTTGCGCGTTACTCCCCGTTCACGTTGCGCGACCAACATCCGCGACATGGGAACACTTGCGATGCTGCGAGCCGCAGGAGTCGGTAGCGGAGACGAGGTCATCGTCCCCGCCTACGGGAACGCCGAAGTGGCCGAGGCCGCCGTGCTCGCGGGCGCCATGCCCGTGTTCGCGGACATCGACCCGCGGACGTACTGCCTCGACCCCGCGGCCGTCGACGCCGTCGTCACCCCCCGAACGGCCGCCGTGGTCGCCGTCCACCGCTTCGGGAACCAGGCGGACATCGCCGGGCTCCACGCTGTCGGACAACGGCACGCGCTCCTCGTACTGGAGCACGCCGAGCCGGACGCGCCCCATGACGGGATGGCGCAGCGGCAGGCGTACGCCTCGTATCTGAATGGGCGCCTCACCGGAGTGATAACGCCGGCCCGAGGAGCCGCCCACAGCCACCAGTACGTCGTGCGGGTGCCCGGGAACGGGCGGCCGGACCGCGACGCGTTCGCGCGCGCCGTACGGGCCAGGGGAGTTGACTGCCGCGTACCCGTGAAGACGCCGTTGCACCGGACGCCGAAGTACTGGCGGGACGTGGAACTGCCGCAGACCGAAAGGGCCGCCGACGAGACGCTCGCGCTGCCCGTGGACGCCTCGTTGACGCGACGGGAACTCCAGCGGATCGTGTCGGCGTGCAACGCCCTCGGCGGACTGCTCCAGCCCGCGTTCTGAATCCGGCCAGGTTTCCTCTGCGCCCGAGGAGACGGCGGTTCTGAGGCGCCCGATGTTCGGGTATGATTTATTTCGTTGCCGCGCGGGAAACCGCGCAGAACGCAACTGGCCCCTATAGCTCAGTCGGTAGAGCGTCTCCATGGTAAGGAGAAGGTCAGCGGTTCGATTCCGCTTGGGGGCTCAGAGATTGAAGGAATGAGAGAAGGCCATCGTCCTGGGGACGGTGGCCTTCTTCGTTGTGTGCCCCCTTCTCGGGAGGGGGCACACGGCGGTCAGTCGTCGAGGCCCGGCACGCGCATCGCCAGGATCGCCATGTCGTCCGACGGGGCGTCCGAAGCGAAGCGCTCCACCGCGCGCATGATGCGGGCCGCCACCGCGCCCGCCGTGAGACCCGTGCACGTCGTCAGGACATCGGCGAGACCGTCGTCCCCCAGCATGCGCGTGCCCTCGCGGCGCTCCGTCACGCCGTCCGTGACGCACAGCAGGACGTCCCCGGGATCCAGAGTCACCGTCTGCTCGTACAGCTCCAGGTCGTCCATGACGCCGAGCAGGGGCTGCGGCTCCGCATACGGCTCGACCGTGCCGTCCTGGCGCAGGCGCAGCGGCAGGGGATGGCCGGCGCAGACGATCTTCAGGACCGCCGAGCCGTCCTCCTGGGGCCACAACTCGCCGTACAGGAGCGTCAGGAAGCGGCTGCGGGCGCCCTCGTCGAGGATCGCGGCGTTCAGGCGCTCCAGGACCGCGGGGCCGCCGAAGCCCTCGCGGGCGAGGAGGCGCAGGGCGTGCCGGGCCAGGCCCGTGACCGCGGCGGCCTCCGGGCCCGTGCCGCAGACGTCGCCGATCGCGAAGCCGTACGCGCCGTCGCGGATCGGGAAGAGGTCGTAGAAGTCACCGCCGACCTCGTTGCCCTCGCCGGCCGCGCGGTAGATGACCTCCACCTCCACGCCGGGGACCTGGGGCAGGCCGGGCGGGAGCAGGCTGCGCTGGAGGGACTGGCTGATCGCCATGCGCTCCGAGTACAGGCGGGCGTTGTCCAGGGCCAGGGCGGCACGGCGGGACAGGTCCTCGGCGAGCTCCAGGATCTCCTGGCGGAAGTGCTCGTCGGACGGCTTGCCGAGCACCAGCATGCCGATGACGCGGTTGCGGGCCACCAGGGGCAGGACGACGGTCTCGCCGCCCACCGCGGAGGCCGTCGACAGGGTCGTGCCGATGCCCGTGCCGACCGACATCGGCTCGCCGAGGCCGAGGTTGCGCATCGACGTGCGCAGGGCCGCCTGGTGCGCGGCGTCGGAAGGGGCCGTCCAGACGCGGGCGCCGGGGGTCGGGACCGGGTCCGGCGGGGCGACCTTCGTGAGGAGCGCCTTGAGGCCGTCGATGCGCTCCTCGTCCTCGTGCAGGACGTACGAGAGGTACGGCTCCGAGGCCTGGTCGGCGATCGTGTAGACGGCGCACCACGTGGCGAGCGTCGGGACGGTCATCTGGGCCATGAGGGCCAGGGTCTGGTCACGGTCCAGGGTGCCCGCGAGCAGGTCGGAGGCCTCCACGAGGAAGGAGAGGGAGCCGCGGCGCAGGCGCTCCAGCTCGCCGAGGCGGGCCGACTCCACGGCGAGGGCGATGCGGTCGGCGGCGAACTGCAGGCGCAGGGCCTCTTCGTTCGAGTACCGGTCCGGGGCCTCGGCGGCGACACCGAGCGAGCCCGTGAGGCGGCCCTCGACCTTCAGCGGGACCGTGACGACCGAGCGCATGCCGGTGCTGTTGAGCAGCGGGACTGCGCCTGGGACCACCGTGAGGTCCTCATGGACGGCCGGTAGGCGCGCTGAGCCGTACCGGCCGGGGCCCGCCTCCACGGGGACGCGGGCGAAGCGCTGGCGGGCCGACGGCAGGCCCGTGGAGGCGCGGACCTCCAGCTCCGTCTCGTCGTCCGTGGCCAGGAGCAGGAAGGCCGCGTCGCCGTCGAGCATGTCGCGGGCGCGCTCGACCGTGCGCTGCAGGAGGCCGTCCAGGTCCTCCGGCGCGGGGGAGCCGATGAAGACCTCGAAGGGGTCGGCGGCGCGCGGCTCGCTGAGGGTGCCGGGCTCGGGGGAGGGGCCGCGCAGCGGGGTCTGCAGGACGGCGCGCTCGTCGTCGCGGACGAGCAGACAGACCGTGGAGGGGTCGCCGTCGGTGTCGCGCACGCGCAGGTGGGAGGCGTAGACGGGGATGACGCGGCCGCCGGAGTCGCGGATGCCGTAGCTGCCCTCCCAGCGGGAGAGCCGGAGGGCGTCGGCGATGCCGGTGCTGGTGCCGGGGGTGTGCGGCCAGGCGGCGAAGTCGGTGAGGGGCTTGCCGGTGACCTGTTCGGCGACGTACCCGAAGAGTTCCTCGGCGTCCTCGTTCCAGGCGGAGATGGCGCCCGCGCGGTCGATCTGGACGACGGCGACACGGACGCGGCCGTCGGTGATCGGGAGGAGGTCGGCCGGGAGGGCGGGGCCCGCGGCGCGGGTGCCGACGGGGCGGTCGGGCAGGTCGAGTTGGAACCAGACCTGCTTGTGGGTCGAGGTGTAGTCGACGCCCCAGCGGGTGGCGAGCGCGGCGCAGAGCTGGAGGCCGCGGCCGCCCTCGCGGTCGGGGCTGCCCATGGTAGCGGGGGAGCTCTGGAGGGGGATCTCACGCTCGGGATAGTGGTCGGAGACCTCGATGCGGACGGCGTCCTCGGTGCGCAGACACAGGACGTCGGCGGCTGTGCCCGCGTGGACGACGGCGTTCGTGACGAGTTCACTGGTCAGCACGACCGCGTCGTCGACGATGTCGGAGAACCCCCAGCCCTGGAGGGTGTCTCTGACGAACGAACGGGCCGTCGCGACGGAACGCCCCACGGGTTCGAAAGTCGCAGCCGCGCGCGCGGTGATCACAGAGCTCCTCGTCCGTTGTCCCCCGGGAATCTGCAGTCCCATGGTGCGGCCGCCCCTCCGATGCCCGCTGTTTATGTGTGCCACCGCCCTGGCCGGGCAGGACCGGGGTGGTTGGACAGCCGGATGCCAGGTTACTTACCTTCGCCGTCCAAGCTGATGCCGGTCGCCAGTGTTTCCGCCCGGAGGGTGTGCGGACGGTGTGCGAAGCTGCCGAACTGTTATGGCCTCGTTCGGCCATGGTGAAACACTGGGCAGGCTTCCAGATGGAGCCCCAGCAGTACGGTCGACCCTTGCGGGAGGGACACAGTGGAGTCTGGCGCTGCGACGCGGACCTCTAAGGCGCGCGCGAAAGACGGACAGTCCCTGAGCAGTCAGCGCAAACCGCGCAGCGGGACGACGGCCACGGTGGACGCCGCGGCCCTCAACAGGCTGCTCGTCGCCCTCGTGGCGATGCGGGACGGGAACTTCCGCAAGCGCCTGACGGTCTCCGGCGACGACGTGATGTCGGAGATCGCCGCCGTCTTCAACGAGGTCGCCGACCGCAATCTCCACCTCACCGGTGAGCTGTCGCGGGTGCGGCGCACGGTGGGGCGTGAGGGAAAGCTCACAGAGCGGCTGCGGGGCGGGGCCATGGAGGGCTCCTGGGCGGCGGCGATCGACGCCTCGAACGCGCTCGTGGAGGACCTCGTACGGCCCGTCTCCGAGGTCGGCCGTGTCCTTTCCGCGGTCGCGGAGGGCGACCTGGAGCAGCGCATGGAGCTGCGCGCGGAGGTGGACGAGGGCAACGGCCATCCGCTGCGCGGTGAGTTCCTGAAGGTCGGGCGCACGGTCAACAACCTGGTCGACCAGCTGTCCACGTTCACCGACGAGGTCACGCGGGTGGCCAGTGAGGTCGGCACGGAGGGCAAGCTGGGGGGGCAGGCCCGGTTGCGCGGTATGTCCGGTTCGTGGAAGGACCTCACGGACTCGGTCAACACGATGGCGTACCGACTGACGGCGCAGGTGCGCGACATCGCCCTGGTGACGACGGCGGTGGCCAAGGGCGATCTGTCCCGCAAGGTCACTGTGCATGTGGCCGGCGAGATGCTGGAGCTGAAGAACACCGTCAACACGATGGTGGACCAGCTGTCCTCGTTCTCCTCCGAGGTCACCCGGGTCGCGCGGGAGGTCGGCACGGAGGGCGAGCTCGGCGGGCAGGCGCAGGTGCCGGGCGTCGCGGGGGTGTGGAAGGACCTCACCGACTCGGTGAACCTGATGGCGGGCAACCTGACCGCGCAGGTGCGGGGCATCGCCCAGGTCACGACGGCCGTCGCGAACGGCGATCTGTCGCAGAAGGTGCGGGTGAGCGCGCGCGGCGAGGTGGCGCAGCTCGCCGAGACCATCAACCAGATGACGGAGACGCTGCGGACGTTCGCGGACGAGGTCACGCGCGTCGCCAACGAGGTCGGCGCGGAGGGGCAGCTCGGCGGGCAGGCCAACGTGCCGGGCGCGGCCGGGACGTGGAAGGACCTGACCGACTCCGTCAACACGGTCTTCCGGAACCTGACGACGCAGGTGCGGGACATCGCGCAGGTGACGACGGCGGTCGCCAACGGTGATCTGTCGCAGAAGGTCACCGTCGATGTCGCGGGCGAGATGCTGGAGTTGAAGAACACCGTCAACACGATGGTGGACCAGCTGTCCTCGTTCGGTGCCGAAGTGACGCGGGTGGCGCGGGAGGTCGGCGTCGAGGGCGAGCTCGGCGGGCAGGCGCAGGTGCCGGGCGCCGCCGGGACGTGGAAGGACCTCACCGACTCGGTGAACACCGCCTTCCGCAACCTCACCGGGCAGGTGCGCAACATCGCGCAGGTGACGACGGCGGTGGCCAACGGCGACCTCTCCCAGAAGGTCACGGTCGACGTCTCCGGAGAGATGCTCCAGCTCAAGAACACCGTGAACACGATGGTGGACCAGCTGTCGTCGTTCGCCGACCAGGTCACGCGGATGGCGCGGGACGTGGGCACGGAGGGGCGGCTCGGCGGCCAGGCGCGCGTGGACGGCGTCAGCGGTACGTGGAAGGAGCTCACGGACTCCGTCAACTTCATGGCGGGGAACCTGACTTCGCAGGTGCGCCAGATCGCCCAGGTGACGACGGCGGTGGCGCGCGGTGACCTGTCGCAGAAGATCGACGTGGACGCCCGCGGCGAGATCCTGGAGCTGAAGAACACCATCAACACGATGGTGGACCAGCTCTCCGCGTTCGCCGATCAGGTGACGCGCGTGGCGCGGGAAGTGGGCACGGAAGGGCGACTCGGCGGCCAGGCGCAGGTGCCGGGCGTCGCCGGTGTGTGGCGGGACCTGACCGACTCCGTGAACGGCATGGCCGGGAACCTCACGGCCCAGGTGCGCAACATCGCGCAGGTCGCGACGGCGGTGGCGCGCGGTGACCTGTCGCAGAAGATCGACGTGGACGCCCGCGGCGAGATCCTGGAGCTGAAGAACACCCTCAACACGATGGTGGACCAGCTGTCCGCCTTCGCCGAGCAGGTCACGCGGGTGTCCCGCGAGGTGGGCACGGACGGCATCCTCGGCGGCCAGGCCGAGGTGCAGGGCGTGTCGGGTACGTGGAAGGACCTGACGCAGTCGGTCAACGGCATGGCGAACAACCTCACCCTCCAGGTGCGCAACATCGCCGAGGTCACGACGGCCGTCGCCATGGGTGACCTGTCCAAGAAGATCACCGTCGACGCCAAGGGCGAGATCCTCGAGCTCGTCACGACCGTGAACACGATGGTCGACCAGCTGTCGTCGTTCGCGGAGCAGGTCACACGGGTGGCCCGTGAGGTGGGCACCGAGGGCAAGCTGGGCGGCCAGGCGCGGGTGGTCGGCGTCACGGGCATCTGGAAGGACCTCAGCGACAACGTCAACCTGATGGCCAACAACCTGACCATGCAGGTGCGCAACATCTCGCAGGTCGCCGCGGCCGTCGCCAACGGCGACCTCACGAAGACGGTGACGATCGAGGCGCGCGGCGAGGTCGCGCAGCTCGCGGACACCTTCAACACGATGGTGAAGACGCTGAGTTCGTTCGCCGACCAGGTCACCAAGGTGGCCCGTGAGGTGGGCACGGACGGCATCCTCGGCGGCCAGGCGCGCGTCCCGGGCGTGTCCGGTACGTGGAAGGACCTCACCGAGTCCGTGAACGGGATGGCGTCCAACCTGACCGGTCAGGTGCGCAACATCGCGATGGTCACGACGGCCATCGCCAAGGGCGACCTGACCAAGAAGATCGACATCGACGCGCGCGGGGAGATCCTGGAGCTCAAGACCACCATCAACACGATGGTCGACCAGCTCTCCTCGTTCGCCGAGCAGGTGACGCGCGTCGCCCGCGAGGTGGGTACCGAGGGGCAGCTGGGCGGTCAGGCGCGGGTGCGGGACGTCGACGGGACCTGGCGGGACCTCACGGAGTCCGTGAACGAGATGGCCGGGAACCTCACCCGGCAGGTGCGTGCCATCGCGGCCGTCGCCACGGCGGTGACGCGCGGCGACCTCAACCTGAAGATCGACGTGGACGCGGCGGGCGAGATCCAGGTCCTCCAGGACAACATCAACACGATGATCGCGAACCTTCGCGACACCACCCTCGCCAACAAGGAGCAGGACTGGCTCAAGGGCAACCTGGCGCGGATCTCCGGCCTGATGCAGGGCCGCCGCGACCTGGAGGACGTGGCCTCGCTGATCATGAGCGAGCTGACGCCGGTCGTCTCGGCGCAGCACGGCGCGTTCTTCCTGGCCATGCCGACCGACGACGCGAGTGACCTCGGCGGTGACGAGGACGCGTACGAACTGCGCATGCTCGGCAGCTACGGCTATTCGATGGGGTCGATGCCGACGTCGTTCCGGCCGGGGGAGACGCTGATCGGCACGGCCGCCAAGGAGCGGCGCACGATTCTCGTGGAGAACGCGCCCTCCGGCTATCTGCGGATCGCCTCCGGGCTCGGTGAGGCGCCGCCGGCGCAGGTCATCGTGTTGCCGGTGCTCTTCGAAGGCAAGGTCCTCGGTGTCATCGAGCTGGCGTCCTTCCAGCCGTTCACGCACATCCAGAAGGACTTCCTCAGCCAGATCGCCGAGATGATCGCGACGAGCGTCAACACCATCAGCGTCAACACGAAGACGGAGATCCTGCTCAAGCAGTCGCAGGAGCTGACCGAGCAACTGCGGGAACGCTCGGCGGAGTTGGAGAACCGGCAGAAGGCGCTGCAGGAGTCGAACGCCGAGCTGGAGGACAAGGCGGCGCTGCTCGCCCAGCAGAACCGCGACATCGAGGTCAAGAACACCGAGATCGAAGAGGCCCGGCAGGTCCTTGAGGAGCGCGCCGAACAGCTCGCGGTGTCGATGCGCTACAAGTCCGAGTTCCTGGCGAACATGTCGCACGAGCTGCGCACCCCGCTGAACTCGCTGCTGATCCTCGCCAAGCTGCTGGCCGACAACGCCGACGCGAACCTCACGCCCAAGCAGGTGGAGTTCGCCGAGACGATCCACGGCGCGGGTTCGGACCTGCTCCAGCTGATCAACGACATCCTCGACCTGTCGAAGGTCGAGGCGGGCAAGATGGACGTCAGCCCGACGCGCATCGCCCTCGTCCAACTCGTCGACTACGTAGAGGCCACTTTCCGCCCGCTCACCGCGGAGAAGGGACTCGACTTCTCCGTACGGGTGTCGCCGGAGCTGCCCGCGACGCTGCACACGGACGAGCAGCGCCTCCTGCAGGTGCTGCGCAACCTGCTGGCCAACGCGGTGAAGTTCACCGACTCCGGAGCGGTCGAGCTGGTCATCCGGCTCGCCAGCAACGACGTGCCCCACGCCATCCGGGAGCAGCTGCTCGAAGCCGGGTCGCTGCGGGACGCGGACGCCGACCTGATCGCCTTCTCCGTGGCCGACACCGGCATCGGGATCGCGGCCAGCAAGATGCGGGTGATCTTCGAGGCCTTCAAGCAGGCCGACGGCACGACCAGCCGGAAGTACGGCGGCACGGGTCTCGGCCTGTCGATCAGCCGGGAGATCGCGCGGCTGCTCGGCGGCGAGATCCACGCGGCCAGCGAACCGGGTCGCGGCTCCACCTTCACCCTGTATTTGCCGCTGCACCCCAGCGAACTGCCGCCGCAGGGCTACACCCAGCTCCCGCCGCCCTCCGCGACGCCCGAGCTGCCCGCACTGGAGTCCCTGGAGTCCCTGCAGTCCCGGGAGACCGCCGCGGACGACGGCGGGCGCCCGGAGTCCCAGCCGCCCTCCGCCACGCCCCCGCAGGCGGCTCCTGGCCCCGCCGCGCTGTTCCGGCGCCGCCGCCGGGGCGCGCCGCCCGCCACGGGTCCCGCGCGGGCGGTTCCGGGGCAGCCCGCGGCCGGGTCCGGCGCGGGGACGCCGGAGCAGTGGCAGGAGGGCGCGGGGCAGGAGGCTCCGGCCCCGCGGGTGCGCATCCAGTTCGGCGGCGAGAAGGTCCTCATCGTCGACGACGACATCCGCAACGTGTTCGCGCTCACCAGCGTCCTGGAGCAGCACGGCCTGTCCGTGCTGTACGCGGAGAACGGCCGGGAGGGCATCGAGGTCCTGGAGCAGCACGACGACGTGACGGTCGTCCTGATGGACATCATGATGCCGGAGATGGACGGCTACGCGACGACGACGGCGATCCGCCGCATGCCGCAGTTCGCCGGTCTGCCGATCATCGCGCTCACGGCGAAGGCCATGAAGGGCGACCGGGAGAAGGCCATCGACTCCGGGGCCTCGGACTACGTGACCAAGCCGGTCGACCCTGATCATCTGTTGTCGGTGATGCACCAGTGGATGCACCAGGAGTGACCCGGCGGCCCGGGCGCGGCCGGAAGCCGACTCAGGTACGGCGGGAAGGCGGCTCGCGGTCGGTGTCAAGAAGCCGCACCATTACGCGGAGTTGCTGACAGAGTGTGGCCGACGTCGTGTAGAACCGCGGTATTCGGGGAACCTTCTGGTCCGCCGCTGCGTTTCTGCTACGTGCACAGTGACATCGCGGTGACAGGGTGTGGCGACAGGCGGGGTGCGGCTACCATGACCGGCACAAGGACGGACGGCGCAAGGGAGCCGTCCCCTGGGGCGGCGCCCGGTGTACCGCCGGGGCGAGGAGGGCGGGCCATGGTGCAGAAGGCCAAGATCCTCCTGGTCGATGACCGGCCGGAGAATCTGCTGGCGCTGGAGGCCATCCTCTCTGCGCTCGATCAGACGCTGGTGCGGGCATCGTCCGGGGAGGAAGCGCTCAAAGCGCTGCTGACGGACGACTTCGCGGTCATTCTGCTGGACGTCCAGATGCCAGGAATGGACGGTTTCGAGACCGCCGCGCACATCAAGCGGCGGGAGCGGACCCGGGACATCCCGATCATCTTCCTCACCGCGATCAACCACGGCCCGCACCACACCTTCCGCGGGTACGCGGCCGGCGCCGTGGACTACATCTCCAAGCCCTTCGACCCGTGGGTGCTGCGCGCCAAGGTCTCGGTGTTCGTCGAGCTGTACATGAAGAACTGCCAACTGCGTGAGCAGGCGGCGCTGCTGCGGCTCCAGCTCGAAGGCGGCGCCAAGGCCGCGGCCGCGGAGGCCAAGGAGCCCGCCGGTCTGCTCGCCGAGTTGTCGGCGCGCCTCGCGGCCGTCGAGGAGCAGGCCGAGGCGCTGTCCAAGCAGCTCGACGACGACTCGGCGGACGCCGCCGCCGTCGCCACGGCAGCCCATCTCGAACGCAAACTCACGGGTTTGCGCAGGGCTCTTGACGCCCTCGAGCCGGGCACGGGCAACGGCGCCGCTTCGGTGCCGTCGCAGAACTGACGCGCGCGCAGGTCCCGCCCGCCCCCTTGTGAACACCCGTCTCGCCCACTGTGAAAACCCGTCAGTTCTCCGCCCCGGCAAGGGCGACACAGACGGGTGAAGCAGTGGGCACACGTGTCCACCGTCGCCTCCCCCGGTAACCTCACACCCATGGCCTCACGTCAGCCCGCAGCCAAGAAGACGCCCGCGAAGAAGGCGGCCGCGCCGACCAAGGCTCCGGCGAAGAAGGCCGCCGCCAAGAAAGCGCCCGCGAAGCCCGCGGCGAAGAAGGCGCCCGCCAAGAAGGCCGCGGCCAAGAAGCCCGCCCCGAAGCCGGCGCCCAGCCCCACCAACGGCCTCTACCGCGTGGTGCGCGCCATCTGGCTCGGCATCGCGCACGCCGTGGGCGCGATGTTCCGCGGCGTGGGACGCGGCGCCAAGGGTCTCGACCCGGCGCACCGCAAGGACGGCATCGCGCTCCTGCTCCTCGGCCTCGCCCTGATCGTCGCCGCGGGCACCTGGTCCAATCTGCGCGGGCCCGTCGGCGATCTGGTCGAGATGCTGGTGACCGGGGCCTTCGGGCGGCTCGACCTGCTGGTGCCGATACTGCTCGCGGCCATCGCCGTGCGGTTCATCCGGCACCCCGAGAAGATCGACGCCAACGGCCGCATCGTGATCGGTCTGTCCGCGCTCGTCATCGGCGTGCTCGGCCAGGTGCACATCGCGTGCGGTTCGCCCGCGCGCGACGACGGCATGCAGGCGATAAGGGACGCGGGCGGGCTCATCGGCTGGGGCGTCTCCACGCCGCTGAACAAGGCCATGGGCGAGGTCCTCGCCGTACCGATGCTGGTCCTGCTGACCGTCTTCGGGCTGCTCGTGGTCACGGCCACCCCCGTCAACGCCATCCCGCAGCGGCTGCGGCAGCTCGGCGTGCGGCTCGGCGTCGTGGAGGCGCCCGCGACGGAGAGTGCGTACGGCGACCACGGTGAGTACGCCGACTACCCCGAGTACTCGGACGACGACGAGCGCTACGACGAGCAGTGGCGCGAGGCCCTGCCCGCGCGGCGCCGCAGGAAGCCCGGGAGCGGCCCGCAGGGGCCCTCGGCCGACGAGGCGGAGGAAGAGGCGCTGTCGAAGCGGCGCAGGCCGCGTCGCGCGTCTGTGCGACCCGGCCCGGACCGCCCCATGGACGCCGTGGACGTGGCCGCCGCCGCGGCCGCCGCGCTCGACGGCGCCGTCATGCACGGCATGCCGCCCTCGGCCCTGGTCGCCGACCTCACGCAGGGCGTCGCCGTGGACCGCGAGGAGCACGAGCGGTCCGCCCCCGTGCCGCCGGCCCGCGCCACCGAGGCCCCCGTCCCTGGCCGGAAGGCGGCGCCCAAGGCCCCCGGGGGCACCGGCGTCCCCGACCTGACGAAGGCCGCCCCCGACGAGCCCCGCGACCTGCCTCCGCGCGCGGAGCAACTGCAGCTCTCCGGAGACATCACCTACGCGCTGCCCTCGCTCGACCTGCTGGAGCGCGGCGGCCCCGGCAAGGCCCGCAGCGCCGCGAACGACGCGGTGGTGGACTCCCTCACGAACGTCTTCAGCGAGTTCAAGGTCGACGCCGACGTCACCGGCTTCACCCGGGGCCCGACGGTCACGCGCTACGAGATCGAGCTCGGCCCCGCCGTGAAGGTCGAGAAGATCACGGCCCTGGCCAAGAACATCGCGTACGCCGTCGCGTCCCCGGACGTGCGGATCATCTCGCCCATCCCCGGCAAGTCCGCGGTCGGCATCGAGATCCCCAACACCGACCGCGAGATGGTCAACGTGGGTGACGTCCTGCGCCTCGCGGACGCCGCCGAGGACGACCACCCGATGCTGGTGGCGCTCGGCAAGGACGTCGAGGGCGGCTACGTGATGGCCAACATGGCCAAGATGCCGCACATCCTGGTGGCCGGAGCCACCGGCTCCGGAAAGTCGTCGTGCATCAACTGTCTGATCACTTCGATCATGATAAGAGCGACGCCCGAGGACGTCCGGATGGTCCTCGTCGACCCCAAGCGCGTCGAGCTCACCGCGTACGAGGGCATCCCGCACCTGATCACGCCGATCATCACCAACCCCAAGCGGGCGGCCGAGGCGCTGCAGTGGGTCGTACGCGAGATGGACCTGCGCTACGACGACCTCGCCGCGTACGGATTCCGGCACATCGACGACTTCAACGAGGCCGTGCGCGCGGGCAAGGTCAACGCGCCCGAGGGCAGCGAGCGGGAGCTGCAGCCCTACCCGTACCTGCTGGTCATCGTGGACGAGCTGGCCGACCTGATGATGGTCGCACCGCGCGACGTCGAGGACTCGATCGTGCGCATCACGCAGCTCGCGCGCGCCGCCGGCATCCACCTGGTGCTCGCCACGCAGCGGCCCTCCGTGGACGTCGTGACCGGCCTCATCAAGGCAAACGTTCCCTCACGGCTCGCCTTCGCCACCTCCTCGCTCGCCGACAGCCGCGTCATCCTCGACCAGCCGGGTGCCGAGAAGCTGATCGGCAAGGGCGACGGCCTGTTCCTGCCCATGGGTGCGAACAAGCCGACCCGTATGCAGGGCGCCTTCGTCACCGAGGACGAGATCCACGCGGTCGTCCAGCACTGCAAGGACCAGATGACGCCCGTCTTCCGCGACGACGTCACCGTGGCCACCAAGCAGAAGAAGGAGATCGACGAGGACATCGGCGACGACCTCGACCTGCTGTGCCAGGCGGCCGAGCTGGTCGTCTCCACCCAGTTCGGGTCCACCTCGATGCTCCAGCGCAAGCTGCGCGTCGGCTTCGCCAAGGCGGGCCGCCTGATGGACCTCATGGAGTCCCGGAACATCGTCGGACCGAGCGAAGGCTCAAAGGCACGTGACGTTCTTGTGAAACCCGATGAGCTGGATGGAGTGCTCGCCGTGATCCGCGGGGAGGCTGACTGACGGAGCCGGTTCGCCCGTACGGAGCCGGTTTGGCCCGAGGGAATCGTGTTCACCCGTACGGGGACGTGCTCACCCGTTCGAGAACGCAAGCAACCGTTTCTCTTCGGCTCACGTCAAGTTGAGGGGAAGAACAGCACGAGGTCCCACCATCAGGATGTCCGGCCATTCTGATGGCGTACAAAGTCCGTCCGCCCGGTTGCCCCACCCTTTCTCGGCCCCCCTAGACTGAATGTCCGGCAGGTGGCTACACGCTCGAAAGGCGCACCCGTGTCCATCGGCAACTCCCCTGAAGACGCCCACCCTTCAGACGACCGCCCCGCAGAGGACAGCCCCGCGGCCGAACGCCCCGCGGAAGAGCGTCCCTCGATCGGTCACGTCCTTCGGCAGGCACGCGTGGACGCGGGACTGACCGTCGACGAGATCAGTACGTCCACCCGGGTGCGCATCCCGATCGTGCACGCGATCGAACAGGACGACTTCTCCCGCTGCGGCGGCGACGTGTACGCCCGCGGACACATCCGTACGCTGGCGCGCGCCGTCGGCATCGACCCCGCCCCGCTGATCGCGCAGTACGACGCGGGCCACGGCGGCAGGCCGCCCGCGCCCACCCCGGCCGCGCCGCTGTTCGAGGCCGAGCGGATCCGCTCCGAGCCGCGCCGCCCGAACTGGACCGCGGCCATGGTGGCCGCCATCGTCGCCGTGATCGCCTTCGTCGGGTACACCGCCTTCAGCGGCGGTGACGACAGCGACGACGGCCAGCAGGTCGCCGAGGGCTCCACGCCCAGCAAGTCCACCGCCCCGAAGCCGAGCGCCAGCAAGCCCGCCGACCCCAAGCCGGACCCGTCCGACAGCGCCGTCGCCGGAGTGCCGCAGGACAAGGTGACCGTCAAGGTCGACGCCGCCGACGGCCGCAGCTGGATCTCCGTGAAGGACCACAACGGCCGACAGCTGTTCGACGGCCTGCTCAAGCAGGGCCAGACCAAGACCTTCCAGGACAAGCAGAAGATCGACCTCGTCCTCGGTGACGCCGGCGCGATCAAGCTGTTCGTGAACGGCAAGCCGGTCGACAACGAATTCGAGCCGGGCCAGGTCGAGCGCCTCTCGTACACGAAGGGTGACCCGGAAGTCGGCTGACCTGCCCCGCCCCGAGCGCCCGTCGCGATCAACGGTGAACCCTGGCGGCGGGCGCCGACGCATGGACGAAGTAGTCTTGATTCCATGCCCGAACGCCGCACCGTCGCCCTTGTCACGCTTGGCTGCGCCCGTAACGAGGTGGACTCGGAGGAGCTCGCAGGCCGCTTGGAGGCGGACGGCTGGGACCTCGTGGAGGACGCCGAGAACGCGGACGTCGCCGTCGTCAACACCTGTGGCTTCGTCGAAGCCGCCAAGAAGGACTCCGTAGACGCCCTGCTCGAAGCCAATGACCTCAAGGGTCACGGCAGGACGCAGGCCGTCGTGGCCGTCGGCTGCATGGCCGAGCGCTACGGCAAGGATCTCGCCGAGGCGCTGCCCGAAGCCGACGGCGTCCTCGGCTTCGACGACTACGCCGACATCTCCGACCGCCTGCAGACCATCCTCAACGGCGGCATCCACGCCTCGCACACTCCGCGCGACCGCCGCAAGCTGCTCCCGATCAGCCCCGCGGAGCGCCAGGAAGCGGGCACAGAGGTCTCCCTGCCCGGCCACGCGCCCGTGGACCTGCCCGAGGGCCTCGCGCCCGCCTCCGGGCCGCGTGCGCCCCTGCGCCGCCGCCTGGGGACCAACCCGGTCGCCTCGGTGAAGCTCGCCTCGGGCTGCGACCGCAGGTGCTCCTTCTGCGCCATCCCGTCCTTCCGCGGCTCCTTCATCTCGCGCCGCCCCTCGGACGTGCTCGGAGAGACCCGCTGGCTGGCCGAGCAGGGCGTCAAGGAGGTCATGCTGGTCTCCGAGAACAACACCTCGTACGGCAAGGACCTCGGCGACATCCGCCTCCTGGAGACGCTGCTGCCCGAGCTGGCGGCCGTCGACGGCATCGAGCGCATCCGGGTCAGCTATCTGCAGCCCGCCGAGATGCGCCCCGGGCTCATCGACGTCCTGACGTCCACGGAGAAGGTCGCGCCGTACTTCGACCTGTCCTTCCAGCACTCCGCGCCCGGTGTGCTGCGCGCGATGCGCCGCTTCGGAGACACCGACCGCTTCCTGGAGCTCCTGGAGACCATCCGCGGCAAGGCGCCTCAGGCCGGTGTGCGCTCCAATTTCATCGTCGGCTTCCCCGGCGAGACCGAGGCCGACGTCGCCGAGCTGGAGCGGTTCCTCACGGGCGCCCGGCTCGACGCGATCGGCGTCTTCGGGTACTCCGACGAGGAGGGCACCGAAGCGGCCACGTACGAGCACAAGCTCGACCAGGACACCGTCGACGAGCGCCTCGCGCGGGTCTCGCGGCTCGCGGAGGAGCTGACCTCCCAGCGTGCCGAGGAGCGCCTCGGCGAGCGCCTGGAGGTGCTGATCGAGTCCGTCGACGACGAGGACGGCGCCATCGGCCGCGCCGCGCACCAGGCGCCCGAGACGGACGGCCAGATCCGATTCGCGGACGCGACGGCTGGGGAGCCCTTGCACGTCGGCCGTATGGTCGTGGCAAAGGTGGTCGGCACGGAAGGCGTGGATCTGGTGGCGGAGCAGTGCGAGCTCCTGGGAGAAGGGGCCGGGACCGGCCCCGAGGGCCCCGGCGCGGGCCGGTCCCGGGGCGTCGGCGAAGGGACGGGCAGATGACCCAAGTCCCGGCATCCGCGGCGGGCGGCTCCGGCGCGCACGGCGCGAAGCCGGTGCGCGGCGGGAAGCTGGGCGCCGCGGCGGTCGACCAGGCCAGCCTGTGGAACGTCGCGAACCTGCTGACCATGGTCCGGCTGCTGCTCGTGCCCGGCTTTGTGATGCTGCTCCTCGGCAACGGCGGCTACGACCCGGCCTGGCGCTCGTTCGCCTGGGCCGCCTTCGCCATCGCCATGATCACCGACCTCTTCGACGGTCACCTCGCCCGTACGTACAACCTGGTCACGGACTTCGGGAAGATCGCCGACCCCATCGCCGACAAAGCGATCATGGGGGCGGCGCTCATCTGTCTGTCCTGGCTGGGCGACCTGCCCTGGTGGGTGACCGGCGTGATCCTCGGGCGTGAGCTGGGGATCACGCTGCTGCGCTTCTGGGTGATCCGCTACGGCGTCATCCCGGCCAGCCGCGGCGGCAAGATGAAGACGCTCGCGCAGGGCACGGCCGTCGGGATGTACGTCCTCGCGCTGACCGGCCCGCTCGCGACCCTGCGGTTCTGGGTGATGGCGGTCGCCGTCGTCCTCACCGTCGTCACCGGCCTGGACTATGTGAAGCAGGCCGTGGTGCTGCGCAGGCAGGGCATGGCGGCGAGCGCGGCCGCGGCAGCGGCGCGTGAGGAGGCCGGTCCTGAGCCGGAGCGGGGGGCCGCGAAGTGAGTGCCGGGGGGCCGGGGGCGGAAGCCCGTGCGGGGGCCGGAGCCGGTGCTGAGGCCGGTGCGGCTGCTGGTGGGGATGCCTCCGCCGGGGCCGGAGTCGCCGCCGAGGTGCTGCGGCTGCTCGCCGGGCGCGGTGAGACGCTTGCCGTCGCCGAATCCCTGACCGGCGGTCTCGTCGCCGCCGAGGTAACGTCGGTGCCGGGTGCCTCGCAGGTCTTCCGCGGCTCCGTCACGGCGTACGCGACGGAGCTGAAGCGGGATGTCCTCGGGGTGGACGGCGAGCTGCTCGCCGCCCGCGGAGCCGTGGACGGCGACGTCGCCCTGCAGATGGCCGCCGGTGTGCGCGAGCTGCTCGGCGCGGACTGGGGGCTCGCCACGACGGGCGTCGCCGGCCCCGATCCGCAGGACGGACAGGCGGTCGGAACGGTGTTCGTCGCGGTCGTCGGCCCTGGTTCCCCGCTTCGCTCTGAGGGGAATGTGGCCGGCCTGAGGTTGAACGGAATCCGTACGGAAATCCGTAGAGAGAGCGTACGCAGTGTGCTGGGACTGCTCCTCCGGCGGCTCTCAGGAGAACGCGCCGGGAATGAGCGGGCACAGGATACGGAACAGAACGGGGGGACTTGATGTTTGCAGCCCTGAGTGAACACGACATCGCTCCCCGCACGGCCGCCGCGCGAGGCGGTACGGTGGGGCGTGAAGGATGCGGCTACGCGGTCCGAGGAGGGAGCCACCGATGATTCTGCTCCGTCGCCTGCTGGGTGACGTGCTGCGTCGGCAGCGCCAGCGCCAGGGCCGTACTCTGCGCGAAGTCTCCTCGTCCGCCCGAGTCTCACTCGGCTATCTCTCCGAGGTGGAGCGGGGGCAGAAGGAGGCTTCCTCCGAGCTGCTTTCCGCGATCTGCGACGCGCTTGACGTACGGATGTCCGAGCTCATGCGAGAAGTGAGCGACGAGCTCTCGCTCGCCGAGCTGGCCCAGTCGGCAGCGGCTACGGAACCGGTGCGTGCGCCGATGCGTCCGATGCTCAATTCCGTCTCGGTGACCGGTGTGCCACCGGAACGGGTGACCATCAAGGCGCCTGCGGAAGCGGTCGACGTCGTCGCCGCCTGACGTTCGGGCCCCTTACGCGCACAGAGCCCCGGCCGGGTCGCCCGGCCGGGGCTTTCGCTGTCTTCTCGCGGGTCCGTCCGGCGCTCTTGCCTGCGTGTGGTGCCCGAAGCACCAGAAGTGGCCGCAGTGAAGCGCTTGCGGGATGGTTGATGGTGTTTTGGGCGCCGTTGTTTGGACAGCCGAGACGTGAAGAGGCGCCAAAGACGCCAAGAGACACCCAGAGACGCGAAGACCGTCAAGACCGTCAAGACCGTCAAGACACGGAGGAATCGATGTACGTCGTGAAGAGCCCCTTGCCCGACGACGATCTGAAGACTGTGTCCGAGGCGCTGCAGGGCGCCCTCGTGGACCTCGTCGACCTGTCCCTGGTGGCCAAGCAGATCCACTGGAACGTGGTCGGCCCGCGCTTCCGCTCCGTGCACCTGCAGCTCGACGAGGTCGTGGACACCGCCCGGCTGCACTCCGACACCGTCGCCGAACGCGCCTCCACGCTCGGCGTCTCGCCCGACGGGCGGGCCGGGACGGTGGCGTCGAGCAGCGGAATCGGCCAGGTCCCCGACGGCTGGGTCAAGGACACCGACGCGGTCGGGGCGCTCGTGGACGCGCTCGGAGCGGTGATCACACGGATGCGGGAGCGGGTGGGGGCCACCGGTGACGCGGATCCGGTCAGCCAGGACATCTTCATCCAGATCACGGCTGATCTGGAGAAGCATCATTGGATGTTCCAGGCCGAGAACGGATAGGGCCGGCGGGGGCGCCTCGGGGGACGGGGTGGCGCTTGTGGGTTCGGTTCGTGGGTTCGGTTCGCGGGGTCGGTTCGCGGGTGACCGACACCTTCGCCACCACCGTCGCAGTCGTCGCGCCCGTGATCGTGTTCGTCGGCGTCGTGGAGATGGACGCGCGCCGCAAGGCCGTGCGCGACTCCATCGCCGCGAACTTCTTGGCTCGCCCGTCCCGACGCCCCCGCCGACCGTGCGCAAGCCGTCTTCTGCCTGGCGAGTCTGACCCTCGGGATGTTCTGGGTCGTCCTGCAGCCGTTGGTACGGCTGTCGCTGGTGTCGCTGGTGTCGCTGGTGCCGCTGGTGTCGCTGGTGCCGCTGGTGCCGCTGGTGCCGATGGTGCGGGCCATGCGGGGGTATCGGCGGCTTGCGCGGTTGGAGCGGGAGATTTCGGGGGGGGATCAGTCAGGGTGGTGGCGCTGGTTCCGTCGGTGATGCCGGGGCCGTGTGCTCTTCGGATGCGGGGGTCTGCGGGGCGGGGGAGACTCGGGAGGCCTGCCGTTGGTGTCGCTCCCGGCGGGCTCTGTGTGGCCGTGCAGGTGGCCTGGCTCCTGGTGGGAGGTGACAGCCGTGGCGTGGCGCTTCGTGCGGTGGGCGCCTGTGCTGGGGATCTCCGCGCTGTGGTGGTGGGCCGTCTTCCGGCTCGCCCTGGCGCCCGAGGCGGGGGTCCTGGAGGGGGCCGTCGCCGCCGGTGGGTGGGGGCTGAGCCTGCTGCCGGTGCACTGTGTGGCCAAGGCGCGGGCCGCGGGGGTCGCTCGGCGCAGGTCGCCGAGACAAGTCACCACGGCATCGCGACGCCGCCGTTCGGGCGCAGGATCTGACCCGTTGTGAACGATGACGCGTCCGACGCCAGGTGCAGTACGGCGTGCGCCACGTCCTCCGGCTCGCCCACCCTGCCCAGGGGCGACCTGCGGGCCAGCGCGGCCTCCGTCGCCGCCTGCGCCTCCTCCTCGTGCCGGTGCGTCATCGGCGTACGCGTCCACCCTGGGGCTACCGCGTTGACGCGGATTCCGTGCTCGCCCACCTCCGCCGCCAGCGTCTTCGTCAGCTGTACGACGGCCGCCTTCGCCGAGGCGTAGCAGAGCAGGCCGGGGTGGCTGGTGTCGACCGCGCTCGACGCCATCGTCACGATGCTGCCGCCCGTCCCCGCGGAGATCATCGTCCGGGCCGCCGCCTGGCACGCGTACAGGACCCCCTTGAAGTTCACGCCCAGGACCCGGTCCAGGTCCTCGTCGCGGGTCTCCAGGACCGGGCTGCTGTGCATGATCCCGGCGATGGCCGCCATCACGTCCAGCCGGCCCGTCGCCTCGGCCGCGTCCGCGACGGCCTTGTCGACCTGCGCTTTGTCGGCCACGTCCACGGTGTACGTGAACGCCGTGCCTCCGTCCGCCTTGATGCGGGTCGCCGTCTCCTTCAGGCCCTGGGCGTCGCGGTCGGCGCAGTGCACCGCCGCGCCCGCCTCGGCCAGTAGTACGGCGGTGGCGCGGCCGATTCCGCTGGCGGCGCCTGTGACGAACGCGGTGCGGTCGGTGAGGTCGTACGCCGTTATGGGCATGGCGGGACCGTACGGCGGGATCTGACGGGGCGTCAACTGGTTGGTTCGTGTGGGTGTGTGGGTGTGTGGGTGTGTGGGTGCGTGGGTGCGGTGCGTTGTGCTCTTAGGGAGTGGGGCCCTGTTGGCAGGTCGGGCACCAGTACGTGGGGCGTCTGCGGGTCGGGTCGCCCTGTTCCGCCGCGCGCAGGGGGGTGCCGCAGCGCAGGCAGGGGCGGGGTGCGCGGCCGTACACGTACAGGCGTTGGCCGGGGCGGGTGCTGCCCGTCGTCGTGCGGGCCGGGCGGTCGCGGTTCGCCTCCAGGAGCTTCTTCGCCAGGGTGGGGAGGCGGGTCGCCTGCTCCTCGGACAGCTCGCCGACCGGAAGCCAGGGAGTGGCCCTGAGCAGGAAGCACAGTTCGCTCTTGTAGATGTTGCCGATGCCCGCGAGATTCCGTTGGTCGAGCAGTGCCTCGCCCAGGGCACGCTCGGGGTCCACCCGTAGGTTCCGCAGCGCCAGCTCCGGGTCCCAGTCCGGGCCCAGGAGGTCGGGGCCCAGGTGGCCCACGGCGCGGTGTTCGTCGGTCGTGCGGAGCAGTTCCAGGACCGGCAGGCGGTAGCCGACGGCTGTGTGGTCCGTGGTGGCGAGGATGGCGCGGATCTGGTGGGCGGGGCCGCCGCGCCAGCGCTCCTGGGGGGAGTACACGCGCCAGGAGCCGTCCATGCCCAGGTGGGAGTGGAGGGTGAGGCCGCCTTCCACTCGGGTGAGGAGGTGTTTGCCGCGGGCGGTGACGTCCAGGACGGTGCGGGTGGTCAGGTCGGTGGTGGCTAGCTTGGGGACGCGGAGGTCGGAGCGGGTGAGGGGGTGGCCGGAGAGGGCTGTGTGGAGGCGGTGGGCGGATTGGTGGACGGTGTCTCCTTCGGGCATGGGGGTAGCGTTCCACTTTTGCTGGCGGGGGCGCCTTGGGTGGTGGGGTGGGTCTTGTCCGGGGCTGGTTGTGGGGTTGCGGTCTCTTCGCCCTCGGTCCGGTTGTTGAGCTTGCTGTTCTTCGCCCTCGCTCCGGTGGGTGGTTGCTGTTCTTCGCCCTCTGTCCGGTTCGTGGGTGCGGGGCCGTGCCGGTATGTCCGTGCTCGCGTGTGTGGCCTGGTACGCGTTGTGTGTACGTCCATCGTGGTCGTCCGAGCTGCGCGCGGACATACCGGCACGTCCCCTCCGGTTCCGTTCGCGGGGATCGGTCCGGTGGGGGCCTAGCGTCCGGCTTTCGGCCCGGTGGGGGTTCCCGCCCCGGTCGTCGGCCCGGTGGCTTCCCTGCTCTGTGGTCGGCGGTGCCTGTCGTCCATGCCCCCGCTGTGGGCAGCTGGGCCGCCAGGGGCGATGGGGGTCCCCCCTGCTCGAGCGAAGCCGAGAGCTTGGGGGAGGGTGGGCACAGCCCAGGCCGACGGTGCCCTTGATGTGGGGGCTCGAGAGGCCTTTGGCCCGGTGGGTCGGCGGTGCCTGCCGTCCCGGCTTGGGGGAGCAGCCCAGGCCGGCGGCGCTCGTGTGGGGAGGTCAGGGGCGGATTCTGAGGCCGCGGGGGGTGGCGTGGAAGCCTGAGAGTTCCAGGAGGGGGGAGAGGGGGGACGTCAGGGCGGGGGAGCCGTTGATGCGTTCTACGGTGACCGTACCGAGTGCGCCCGTCTTTGCCGCAGAGGCCAACGACGAGGCCGCCGCGGCCAGCCGCGGATCCTCCGACGGGGCGGAGCCGTCCGGCGCGGTGGACCACGCGAGCAGCGACTTGCCGCCGCGCTCCATGTACAGGGTCAACTCGCCGTCCACCAGGACCACCAGGGACCCCGCCTTCCGGCCGGGCTTGTGGCCGGCCTCGGCCGGGGGCTCGGGCCAGGGCAGGGCGGCGCCGTAGGCGTTGGCCGGGTCGGCGGCGGCCAGGACGACGGCCTGGGCGTCGGACGGCCGGGAGCCGTCCCCGCGCTCACGGGCGGTGGCCCCGGCCCGCAGCCGGTCCACCGCGCCGTCCATCGCGAACTGCGCGGCCCCGAGCCCCTCCACCACGTAACCCCGGCGGGTCTGGCCGTTGTCCTCGAAGGCCGACAGGACGCGGTACACCGCGGAGAAGCCGCCCTCGACGCCTTCGGCCCCGACCGCCCCGCGGGTCACCACGCCGTGCCGGTCGAGCAGCGTGCGGGCCAGGGCGTGGGCCCGCAGGGTCGGGTCGGGCTCGCGGGCGGGCAGCAGGGACCAGCGGCCGGCGACCGTGGGCGGCCCCGTGCGGGAGGCGGGGCGCGCGGCGGCCGTCAGTGAGCCGTACCGCCCGCGCGGGACGCTGCGCTTCGCGCGGTGGGCCGTGGAGCCGGCGGTGCGCCCCGACCCCAGGAGGGACCGCATCGGGGCGAGCGTGTCGTTGGTGAGGCGGCCGGACCACGCCAGGTCCCAGACGGCGTCGGCCAGTTGGGGGTCGGAGACGTCCGGGTGGGTGGTCGCGCGGATCTGGTCGGCGATCTGCCGGAAGAACAGGCCGTAGCCCCCGGAGAGCGTGTCCAGGACGGACTGGTGGAGCGCGGTCAGCTCCAGGGGGTGCGGGGGCGGGAGCAGGAGAGGCGCCGCGTCCGCCAAGTAGAGGCTGATCCAGCCGTCCTTGCCCGGGAGGGCTCCGGCGCCCGCCCAGACCACCTCCCCGGCCGCCGTCAGCTCGTCGAGCATCGCGGGGGCGTACCCGGTGACCCGGGAGGGCAGGACGAGCTTCTCCAGGGCGGACGCCGGGACCGACGCGCCCTGGAGCTGCTCGATGGCGCGCACCAGGCCGTCGACACCGCGGAGCCCGTGCCCGCTCAAGTGCTGCCACTGGGGCAGGAATTGGGCTAGGGCGGCTGGCGGCACCGGTTCCAGTTCGTGCCGCAGGGCGGCCAGCGAGCGGCGGCGCAGACGGCGCAGAACGGTGGCGTCGCACCACTCCTGGCCGATGCCGGCGGGGTGGAACTCGCCCTGTACGACACGGCCGTTCGCCGCGAGGCGGTGCAGGGCCCCGTCCGTGACCGCCGCGCCCAGGCCGAAGCGGGCGGCGGCCGCGGCGGACGTGAACGGGCCGTGCGTGCGGGCGTAGCGCGCGAGGAGGTCGCCCAAGGGGTCCTTGACGGGCTCGGTGAAGGCCTCCGGGACACCGACCGGCAGCGCCGTGCCGAGCGCGTCCCGCAGGCGGCCCGCGTCCTCGATCGCCGCCCAGTGGTCGCCGCCGCCGACGCGGACCCGGATCGCCCGGCGGGCGCCCGCCAGCTGCTCGGCCCAGGCGGGCTCCGCGCCCCGGTCGGCCAACTCGGCGTCCGTGAGCGGGCCGAGGAGGCGCAGCAGGTCGGCCACGCCTTCGGCGTCCTTGACGCGGCGGTCGTCGGTGAGCCACTGGAGTTCCTGCTCCAGGGTGGCGAGGACGTCCGCGTCGAGGAGCTCGCGCAGCTCGGCCTGGCCGAGCAGCTCGGCCAGGAGACGGGAGTCCAGGGACAGGGCGGCGGCGCGGCGCTCGGCGAGCGGTGAGTCGCCCTCGTACAGGAACTGCGCCACGTACCCGAACAGGAGGGAGCGGGCGAAGGGGGACGGCTCCGGGGTGGTGACCTCGACGAGGCGGACGCGGCGGGACTCGATGTCACCCATCAGCTCGGTCAGGCCCGGTACGTCGAAGACGTCCTGGAGGCATTCCCTGACCGCCTCCAGGACGATCGGGAAGGAACCGAACTCGCTGGTGACCTCCAGGAGCTGGGCGGCGCGCTGGCGCTGCTGCCACAGGGGCGTGCGCTTGCCGGGGCTGCGGCGCGGCAGCAGCAGCGCGCGGGCGGCGCACTCGCGGAAGCGCGAGGCGAACAGCGCCGAGCCGCCCACCTGGTCGGTGACGATCTGGCCGACCTCGCCCTTGTCGAAGGCCACGTCTCCCGCGCCCACGGGCGCCTTGTCCGGGTCGAGTGTCGAGTCCACGGTCGTGCCGAGATCGGCCGGGTCCTGGTCGAGCAGGTCGAGGCCCATCAGGTCGGCGTCGGGCAGGCGCAGCACGATGCCGTCGTCGGCGTGCATGACCTGGGCGTCCATGCCGTACCGCTCGGTGAGGCGGGCGCCGAGGGCGAGGGCCCAGGGGGCGTGCACCTGGGCGCCGAACGGGGAGTGCACCACCACGCGCCAGTCGCCCAGCTCGTCGCGGAAGCGCTCCACCACGATCGTGCGGTCGTCCGGGATGTGGCCGCAGGCCTCGCGCTGCTCCGCGAGGTACGTCAGGACGTTGTCCGCGGCCCAGGTGTCGAGGCCCGCGGCGAGGAGACGGCCGCGCGCGTCGTACTGCGGCAGCGAGCCGACCTCACGCAGGAACGCGCCGAGCGCACGGCCCAGTTCGAGCGGGCGGCCCAGCTGGTCGCCCTTCCAGAACGGCAGCCTTCCGGGGACGCCGGGCGCGGGGGAGACCAGGACGCGGTCGCGCGTGATGTCCTCGATGCGCCAGGAGCTCGTACCGAGAGTGAAGACGTCGCCCGCACGGGATTCGTAGACCATCTCCTCGTCGAGCTCGCCGACGCGGCCGCCGCCCTTCTTCGGGTCGGCGCCCGCGAGGAAGACCCCGAACAGACCGCGGTCGGGAATCGTGCCCCCGGAGGTGACCGCCAGGCGCTGCGCCCCCGGACGCCCCGTGACCGTGCCCGCGACGCGGTCCCACACCACGCGCGGGCGCAGCTCCGCGAAGGCGTCGGACGGATAGCGGCCGGCGAGCATGTCGAGGACGGAGGTGAACGCCGACTCCGGGAGCGAGGCGAACGGCGCGGCACGGCGGACCAGGGCCAGCAGGTCGTCCACCTGCCAGCTGTCCAGGGCGACCATCGCGACCAACTGCTGTGCCAGCACGTCCAGGGGGTTGGCGGGGACCCGCAGCGACTCGATGGCGCCCGTGCGCATCCGCTCCGTGACGACGGCGGCCTGGACCAGATCGCCGCGGTACTTCGGGAAGACCACGCCCGTGGAGACCGCGCCCACCTGATGCCCCGCGCGGCCCACCCGCTGCAGGCCGGACGCCACGGACGGCGGCGACTCGACCTGCACCACCAGGTCCACCGCGCCCATGTCGATGCCCAGCTCCAGGCTGGACGTGGCGACGACAGCGGGCAGCCGGCCCGCCTTCAGGTCCTCTTCGACCTGGGCGCGCTGCTCCTTGGAGACCGAGCCGTGGTGCGCGCGGGCGAGGACGGGCGGCGCACCCTGGGCGGCACCGGACTGCGCCATCACCTCCGCCGGGCTGTGGTCGTCCGGGAGGGCCTCGCCCGTCGCGCGTTCGTAGGCGATCTCGTTGAGCCGGTTGCACAGGCGCTCCGCCAGGCGGCGGGAGTTGGCGAAGACGATCGTCGAGCGGTGCGCCTGCACGAGGTCGGTGATGCGCTCCTCCACATGCGGCCAGATCGACGGGCGCTCCCCGGCCTGGTCGGAGTCCGCCACCGGCGAGCCGCCCAGCTCCCCCAGGTCCTCGACCGGCACCACCACGGAGAGGTCGAACTCCTTGCCCGACTCCGGCTGGACGATCTCCACCCGGCGCTGCGGCGACAGATAGCGGGCGACCTCGTCCACGGGGCGGACCGTCGCCGACAGGCCGATACGGCGGGCGGGGCGCTTCAGGAGCGCGTCAAGCCGCTCCAGGGACAGCGCCAGATGAGCCCCGCGCTTGGTGCCCGCGACGGCGTGCACCTCGTCCAGGATCACCGTCTCGATGCCCGTGAGCGCGTCCCGGGTGGCCGACGTGAGCATCAGGAACAGCGATTCCGGCGTCGTGATCAGGATGTCCGGCGGGCGCGTGGCCAGAGCCCGGCGCTCGGCCGCCGGGGTGTCCCCGGAGCGGATGCCCACCCGGACCTCGGGCTCGGGCAGGCCGAGGCGCACCGACTCCTGACGGATGCCCGTGAGCGGGCTGCGCAGATTGCGCTCCACGTCGACCGCGAGGGCCTTCAGCGGGGATACGTACAGCACGCGGCAGCGCTGCTTGGGGTCGGCCGGGGGCGGGGTCGAGGCCAGCTGGTCCAGGGCGGCGAGGAAGGCGGCCAGGGTCTTGCCGGAGCCGGTCGGGGCGACCACCAGCACGTCCGAGCCCTCCGCGATCGCCCGCCACGCCCCGGCCTGGGCGGACGTGGGCGCGGAGAAGGCCCCCGTGAACCAGCCGCGGGTCGCGGGGGAGAAGCCGTCGAGGGCGCCGTCGTGACTGCCTGCGGACCTGACCATGCCCCCATCGTGCACCCCGCCACTGACAATGGCTCCGACCTGCGAAAAGCGCTTGCACCCGCGGCGCCGAACAGGCGCAGAATGGGGGTATGGCTGGTTCGGCGGAGCAGGCACGGCACTGGACGTACGCCGAGCTGCCCGGCGTCGACCTGCTGCGCGCCCACTACGTCCGCAAGACGTTCGCGCGCCACACCCACGAGCACTTCGTGATGGCGGCGATCCGCGAGGGCGTCGACGTGTTCCAGCACACCGGCGCCGACCGGCACGCCGGACCCGGCAGCATCGCCCTGATCAACCCCGACACACCGCACACCGGCCGCGCCGGAGACCCCGAGGGCTGGCGTTACGGAGCCGTCTATCCGGCCCCCGACGTGGTCGCCGCCATCGCCAGGGAGACGACCACCCTGCGGGGGACGCCCGGCTTCGTCCTGCCGGTCCTCGACGACCCGTACGCCGTGGCCCTGGTCCACCGGGTCCTTCGGGCCGCCGAGGAGGGCAACGCGCTCGCCGCCGACACGTTCCTGCGGGTCGCCGTCACCCGGCTGCTGCGGTCGAACGGCGGCAACCTGCCGCAGCGCGGTGTGCGCTCCGCGGGCGCGCGGGTCGCGGCACGCGCGCGTGCCGTCCTGGAGGAACGGCTCGTCGACCCGCCGAGCCTGGAGCGCCTCGCCGCCGGTCTCGGCGTCAGCTCCTTCGCCCTGCTGCGGGCCTTCCGCGACGCGTACGGCATGCCGCCGCACGCCTGGCTCACCGACGCGCGCGTGCGGCGCGCCCGCCGCCTCCTGGACGCCGGTACGAGCCCCGCGGAGGCGGCCGTCGCCGTCGGCTTCACCGACCAGCCGCACCTCAACCGGCACTTCGCGCGGATCGTCGGGGTGCCCCCGGGTGCCTACCAGCGGGAGCGCAAGAACGTACAAGACCGCCCCGACCTGTCCCTCGTAGCGTCCGGGGGGTGGCAGAGCGAACATCATCCCCAGACATACCCGGGCACTCCGAAGCAGCCCCTGAGGCCCCGGGGCCCGCGGTCGGCGCCGGTCCCGGTCCGGCCCGTCCCGACTCCGCTGTCGTCCGCGACGCCCTCGGCGTCGGAATCGCCGTAGGCCTCTCCGGCTTCGCCTTCGGGGTGACGTCGGCCGGCAGCGGCCTCACCGTGCTCCAGACCTGCGTGCTGAGCCTGCTGGCCTTCACCGGCGCCTCCCAGTTCGCCCTGGTCGGCGCGCTCGCCGGGGGCGGGAGCCCGTTCACGGCCGCCGTGGGCGCCGTCTTCCTCAGCATGCGCAACGCCTTCTACGGGATCAGGCTCTCCCAACTGCTCGCCCTCCCGCGCGCGGTGCGCCCGCTCGCCGCCCACATGGTGATCGACGAGACGACGGCCGTCTCCCTGGCGCAGCACGGCCGGCGCGCGGCACGGATCGGTTTCGTCGTGACCGGAGTCAGCCTCTACCTCTTGTGGAACCTCTCGACGTTCCTGGGTGCCCTCGGCGCGGAGGCCATCGGGGACACCGCCACCTGGGGGCTCGACGCCGCCGGTCCCGCCGTGTTCCTCGCGCTGCTCGCGCCGATGGTGCGGACCACGACGCAACGGGCCGTCGCGGCTGTCGCCGTCCTCCTGGGACTCGGACTGCTACCGGTGCTGCCCTCCGGAGTGCCGGTCCTCGCCGCCGCCCTCGCTGTCCCGGTCGTCCTCTACGTAGAGGGCCACAAACTCGTAGAGGGGCGCAGAGCACAGCGAGCACAGCAGGCACCCGACGACAGCGCGCAAGGGGAAGACCGTTGAACATCTGGATCGCCATCGCCGTGACGGTCGTCGGCTGCTACGCCGTCAAGCTCGCGGGTCTGCTCGTGCCCGCGGGCGCCCTGGAGCGGCCGCTCGTCCAGCGCACGGCCGCCCTGCTGCCGGTGGCACTGCTCGCCGCCCTCACGGCCCAGCAGGCCTTCGCCGACGGCCGGGTGCTCGTGCTCGACGCCAAGGCGGCGGGCCTGGCCGCAGCCGCCTTGGCGCTGCTGTTGCGCGCGCCCTTCCTGATGGTCATCGGGGCGGCCGTGGTCGTCACAGCGGGCGTGCGGGCCCTGGCGGGGTGAGCCGCGGAGGGCTGCTCCGCAGTGCGCCCGGGCGGGCCGTCAGCCGATGGACCGCCCGTACGCCCGCAGCGTGCGCAGCGCCTCGACCGTGACGATCGGACGGCACTCCAAGGCCGTGCCCGGCGCCCACTGACGCCACCGGATCGGCCAACCGCCGTCTCCTTGTTGCTCGTTCGCGAGGAAGTCCAGGGAGCGCGCCATCTCGTCATCCGTGAACCACGCGCGGGCGAGCGACTCCGGAGCCTTGGCGAAGTCGTACGCGAAGTGATGCTCCCCGGGGCCGTACCCCGGGGAGACCGGGTTGGCGTCGGCCTGCTCCGGGTCGAGGACCGCCAGGCGCTGCTCGCGGACCAGCCTGCCCAGCCGGTCGGCGGCCGCCTCCGCGCGCGGGCGGTCGGGCGCGCCGTCCAGGAAGGCGACGGCGGCCTGGATCTCGTACGGATGCGACTTCTCCAGGCTCTCCACGGTCTGCCAGCAGAAGTCGGTGGCCCGGAACAGCCAGGCGTGCCACACCTCGTTGCGGTGCAGCAGGCCCACCACAGGGCCCGTGGCGAGCAGTTCGCTGGGCGGGTCGGCCACCACGGGCACGAACGGCGCGGAGGGGTAGCCGCGCTGGCTGGGGTGGATCGCCGGGAGCGCGCCGTCCGGTGTCGACACCGAGGTCAGATAGCGGCACACCCGCTCCACGCGCATGCCGCCGCAGCGCTGGATGGAGTCCAGGACGCGCAGCGCGTGCCCGGTGTGCAGCGGCTGGCTGACCGGTCCGCGCAGGTCGGGTTCGAGCGCGTGGCCGTACCCGCCGTCCTCGTTGCCGTACGCGGCCAGCGCTGTCTCCACCGCGTCGGCGCTCCCGGTGTCGCCGTCCAGGAAGTGGTACGCGAACCGTCGCTGTTCGAGCACGCGCGCGGTGAGCCAGACGAACTGCTCGGCGCGGCGCAGCGGGGAGGACGGCGACGGGGAGGAAGCGGCGTGCGGGGACGCTCCGTTTTCGGCCATGTTCCGAAGGTAGGGCGGAACGCGGCTGGGGGAAGCCCTCTGTGCGGGGCTGCACTCTCAGGGGCGCGATACTGGACGCATGCGGTTGACGGTCTTCTGGCAGCGGATGGCGGCTCACTTCGGCGCGGGGTACGCCGAGACCTTCGCGCGCGATCATGTGATGACGGAGCTCGGCGGGCGCACGGTGCACCAGGCCCTTGACGCGGGCTGGGAGGCGAAGGACGTGTGGCAGGCGGTGTGCTCGGCCATGAACGTACCGGCTGAAAACCGCTGACACCGGGCAGCTCGGTCGCGGAGGGCGTGCCTGCACGCACGCGGTGACGTACTCCACGCGCGCGTAGGGCCATGAAATCCGGGGGCGGCGGCTGAACGGTCGTGGCGTGGGCGAGACTGGCACGGTGGCACCCACAGACGAGACCGCACAGATCACCCCCGAGGCAGCACCGCCCGGCACCACCCCGCCCGCCCAGCCCCCCTCGGCGGAGCAGGCCCGTGGCACCGGCATGCCGCGCTGGCTGCCGCGCGCCATGGTGCTCGCGCTCGCTCTGGTCGCCTGTTTCCAGCTCGGCAGCTGGGCCTTCCACCAGCTCACCGGACTGTTGATCAATATCTTGATCGCGTTCTTCCTGGCGCTCGCCGTCGAGCCCGCCGTGAGCTGGATGGCGGCCCGCGGACTGCGCAGGGGCCTGGCCACGGCCATCGTCTTCCTGGGCGTGTTGATCGCGAGCGCGGGCTTCATCACCATGATGGGATCCATGCTCGCGGGCCAGATCGTCGACATGGTCGAGGACTTCCCCGACTATCTGGACAAGGTCATCCGCTGGATCAACATGACCTTCGACACGGACCTGTCCCGGGTCGAGGTCCAGGACAGCCTCATCCACTCCGACTGGCTGCGGAAGTACGTCCAGAACAGCGCGAGCGGCGTCCTGGACGTCTCCGCCCAGGTGCTCGGCGGTCTCTTCCAGCTCCTGACGATCCTGCTGTTCTCGTTCTACTTCGCCGCCGACGGGCCCCGGCTGCGGCGCGCGCTGTGCTCCGTGCTGCCGCCCGCCAAGCAGGCCGAGGTCCTGCGCGCCTGGGAGATCGCGGTCAACAAGACCGGCGGCTACCTCTACTCCCGCGGTCTGATGGCGCTGATCTCCGGGATCGCGCACTACATCCTGCTCCAAGTACTCGAAGTGCCCTACGCCCCCGTGCTCGCGGTGTGGGTCGGCCTGGTCTCGCAGTTCATCCCGACGATCGGAACCTATCTAGCGGGCGCCCTGCCGATGCTGATCGCCTTCACCGTGGACCCCTGGTACGCGCTGTGGGTGCTGATCTTCGTCGTGATCTACCAGCAGTTCGAGAACTACGTCCTGCAGCCCAAGCTCACCGCCAAGAGCGTGGACATCCACCCGGCGGTCGCCTTCGGGTCGGTCATCGCCGGCACGGCGCTCCTCGGCGCGGTCGGCGCCCTGGTCGCCATCCCGGCGGTCGCGACGCTCCAGGCCTTCCTGGGGGCGTACGTGAAGCGGTACGACGTCATGGACGACCCGCGTGTGCACGGGCACCGTCGCCGCGACGGATCGTCCCTCCTCGCGCGCGTGCGGCGTCTGGTGTCGGGGCCCGGGGACGAGACGCCGCCCGACGCGCGGTAGCGGAGCGCGGCTACGTCAGGCCGAGGCCCGGGTCGACGCCCACGAGGTCGCGACTGGCCGCCCACAGCCGGTCCGCGACCGCGGGATCGGCCATGTGCGGCGGTACCGGCTCAAGGCGGGGCCTGCCGCGCAGGCCGAAGACGCTCGGCCCCCACAGCTGCCCTCCGCGCACGTCCGGGTCCAGGGCGGCCCGCACGAGGGGCCACGCTCCCGCGTCCTTGCCCTGGACCAGCAGCCCGGCGGGCAGGCCGCGCAGCCGCTCGCCGACGCTCCGGGAGTGCACCGGCGGCCGGGAAGGCGTCAGGGCGTCCAGCGCGCCCCCGGGATGGGCCACCACACTGCGTACCGGGCTGCCGACGGCGCGCAGGCGGCGGTCGAGCTCGAAGCCGAAGGCCATCTGCGCCAGCTTCGAGCGGCCGTAGGCGCGCTTCGGCCGGTAGTCGTGGGCGCACTGCAGATCGGCCGGGTCGAGGCGTTCGGACCGGGCCGCGAAACTGCCGACCGTCACGACACGGCCCGTCGGTGCCGCGGTGAGCAGCGGTGCGAGCCATCCGGTCAGCGCGAAGTGGCCGAGGTGGTTGGTGGCGAACATCAGCTCGTGGCCGTGCCTGTTCTCGCGACGCGGTGGATCGTCCAGCGCGATCCCGGCGTTGTGGACCACCGCGTCCAGGCGGTCGATGTCCCACGCGTCCACGGCGGACTTCAGGGACGCCGGTTCGGCCAGGTCCAGCGGCAGGTGGTGCAGGCGGGCCCCGGGGACGTACGAGCGGATCGAGGCCATGGCGGCCTCGGCCTTCCGCGGGTCCCGGCTGCCGAGCACGATCCGGGCTCCGGTCGCGGCGAGCTGCTCCGCCACGAAGTAGCCGATACCGGCGTTGCCCCCGGTGATCAGGAAGGTCCGTCCCGGGGCGGACGGCAGGACGTGGACGTCCCAGGGCTGGTGCACAGCGGCTCCTCGCGCTCGGGTGCCGCTCACGCGGGCGGCATCGACGCTTTCACCGTCACAGCCGCTGCCGACACCCTGGCGATGGTTCGTCCGTCGGCGCCGACAGGCTGCCGACAGCCCTCCGGGAACACCGGGCGGGCTGTCGGGCCGAGGGGGGCGCGGTCCTGTCTGTGCCGTCGAACTACGGAGTCAGCCCTCGTGTGCGTCGGCGAGCGGTTCGCCCGTCTCCAGGAGGCTCTTCAGGCTGGAGAGGATGGCCGGCCAGCCCTGGCTGCACATCGAGTGCAGCACGCCGGCGGGGTCGAATTCGTGGGTCACGGTCAGCTTGACCTGATCGCCGTGCGGCTCGAGGTCGAAGGTGACCTGGGAGCGGCGCTCCGCGGCGAGCTGGGCGCGTGTCTCCTCGCTGACGCCGTTGGCCTTGGCCCACTGCGGGGTGAAGGTGTGCCAGGTGTAGGACAGTCGGCTGTGGGGTTCGTGGGCGAGGACGATCTGCTCGGGGTGTTCGGTGACGCTGCCGTCGGACTCGGTCCAGGCCATGGGGGATCCCTCGGCCCAGTCGGTCGTGAAGCTCACGCCCCAGTAGCGGTCGGTGAAGGCCGGGTCGGTCAGGGCCTGCCAGAGCCGTTCGGGGGTCGTGCGGATGTAGGTCGTGTAGACGAAGGTCTTGTTGTCCATGGGAGGTTGCTCCAGGGCTCTCTTCAGGTCCGCGAGCGCGTTGACCCGCTCGCGGTCGAATCGGCTGATCCATCGCTCCGCGATGGCGTTGATCGGAGCGGCGTTCAAGTAGTGCAGCTTCTCCCGCCCCTGCCGCACCGTGGTCACCAGCTCGGCCGCCTCCAGCACGGCCAGGTGCTTGCTGACCGACTGCCGGGCCATGTCCAGTCCGGCGCACAGCTCCCGCAGGGTCTGCCCGTTGCGGTCCCGGAGCCGGTCCAGCAGCCGACGGCGACTGGGGTCGGCCAGTGCCTTGAACACCGCGTCCATGTCTGCCACCCCCAGTCATGCAGCCAGGTGGCTGCCTTTTCATGATGGGCAGCCAATTGGCTGCATGTCAAGCGGGAGGTCGAGATGAAGCTCGCAGGGTGCCGCGTGGTGCGCTTGACAGTAAAATCGAACATCCATTCATATAGGGGTTCTGGTGGCGCGTTCCCGGGGGTTCACGGGGGGATCCCCGGGCCGCGCCGGTGGCTCGAGGAGGGCGGATCGCCCGGAGTTATCCACAGGCCGGGCGGGCGTCGGGGCGCATTGTCAGTGGCAGGCGTTAGCGTCTTTGACGTGAAGCGATCGACTCAAGCAAATCGGGTGGAACCCATGGCAGGAACCGACCGCGAGAAGGCGCTCGACGCCGCGCTCGCACAGATTGAACGGCAATTCGGCAAGGGCGCAGTGATGCGCATGGGCGAGCGGCCGAACGAGCCCATCGAGGTCATCCCCACCGGGTCGACCGCGCTCGACGTCGCACTCGGCGTGGGCGGCATCCCCCGCGGCCGCGTGGTGGAGGTGTACGGCCCGGAGTCCTCCGGCAAGACGACCCTCACCCTGCACGCCGTGGCCAACGCCCAGCGGGCCGGCGGCGCGGTGGCCTTCGTGGACGCCGAGCACGCCCTCGACCCGGAGTACGCCAAGAAGCTCGGCGTCGACATCGACAACCTCATCCTGTCCCAGCCGGACAACGGCGAGCAGGCCCTCGAGATCGTCGACATGCTCGTCCGCTCCGGCGCCCTCGACCTGATCGTCATCGACTCCGTCGCCGCCCTGGTGCCGCGCGCGGAGATCGAGGGCGAGATGGGCGACTCGCACGTGGGTCTGCAGGCCCGTCTGATGAGCCAGGCGCTCCGGAAGATCACCAGCGCGCTCAACCAGTCCAAGACCACCGCGATCTTCATCAACCAGCTCCGCGAGAAGATCGGTGTGATGTTCGGCTCCCCGGAGACCACGACCGGTGGCCGCGCGCTGAAGTTCTACGCCTCCGTGCGCATGGACATCCGCCGCATCGAGACCCTCAAGGACGGCACGGACGCGGTCGGCAACCGCACCCGCGTCAAGGTCGTCAAGAACAAGGTCGCGCCCCCCTTCAAGCAGGCCGAGTTCGACATCCTCTACGGCCAGGGCATCAGCCGCGAGGGCGGCCTGATCGACATGGGCGTGGAGCACGGCTTCGTCCGCAAGGCCGGCGCCTGGTACACGTACGAGGGCGATCAGCTCGGCCAGGGCAAGGAGAACGCCCGCAACTTCCTCAAGGACAACCCCGACCTCGCCAACGAGATCGAGAAGAAGATCAAGGAGAAGCTGGGCGTCGGTGTGCGCCCGGAGACCCCGGCGGAGCCGGGCGCGGACGCCGCGGTCGGCGCGGCCCCCGCGGAGGAGGACGCCGCCAAGACCGTGCCCGCCCCCGCGGTCAAGGCCACCAAGTCCAAGGCCGCTGCGGCCAAGAGCTAGGCCATGACGCGACGAACCGACTGGGCGGACCGCGCCGACCCCGCGGGGCGAAGCCGCCCCGAGGCCGTCGGCCCGGACGGCCGCGCCCCGGCCGGTGTCGCCCCGGGACTCCCGGGCGACGACGAGAGCGGCGGCCCGTACGGGGGCGGTCGTGGCGGCAGGGGTGGTCGCGCCGGTGGCCGTCGGCGGCGCGGCGGCTTCGGCGGCCAACAGGACAGCGGTTCCCCGTCCTCGTCGAGGGCCGAGGACGGGGAACCGCCCACGGGGGACCCGGCTGAGCGGGCACGGGCCATCTGCCTGCGCCTGCTCACCGGGACCCCGCGCACGCGCAAACAGCTCGCCGACGCGTTGCGCAAGCGGGAGATCCCCGACGACGTGGCGGAGGAAGTGCTGTCCCGCTTCGAAGAGGTCGGCCTCATCAACGACGAGGCCTTCGCGGACGCCTGGGTCGAGTCCCGGCACCACGGCCGGGGCCTGGCGCGGCGGGCGCTCGCGCGGGAGCTGCGCACCAAGGGCGTGGACTCGGCTGTGATCGACGAGGCCGTCGGGCAGTTGGACGCGGACCAGGAAGAAGCGACCGCCCGCGAGCTCGTCGCCCGCAAGCTCCGCTCCACCCGCGGCCTCGACCGGGACAAGAGACTCCGCCGCCTCGCCGGCATGCTCGCCCGCAAGGGGTACGCGGAGGGCATGGCGCTCCGCGTCGTGCGCCAGGCCCTGGAGGAAGAGGGGGAGGACACGGACGACCTGGGGTACGAGGCGTACTGACCTGGTATCCCGGCCGGAAGGTGGGGTTGTCCCCACCCTGAACATGCCTGGCCGCCTCAGTGCACAGATACCTGTGCACAGGCGACTGTGTACGCATGGCTCAGGACGAGAGCACGACTGACGACGACGCCGTGCCCGGCGAGGGCAGTGCCTCCCAGGACGGCGCCCCCGCCGGGGTTCCGGAGAGCAGCGCGCAGGTCGGGGCACCGAAGAGCGGCACCCCCGCCGAGGCGTCGGCGGGCGGCACCCCCGCGAGCAGCCACCTCCCGCCCGCACCGCAGGAGCTCGACGACCTCCAGGTGCTCAAGGCGCTCGCGCAGCCCCGGCGGCAGCAGATGCTCCAGCACCTCACCCTGCACGGCCCCGCCACCTCCGCGACGCTGGCGCGCGCCCTCGGCCTCAACACCGGGGCCACCAGCTACCACCTCCGCGAACTGGCGCGCTACGGCTTCGTCGAGGAGACACCGGGCCCCGGGCACGGGCGGGAGCGCTGGTGGCGCATGATCCCCGGCGACCGGCGCTTCCCGCCCCGCAGTCGGCAGAGCGCCGAGACGCGGCTCGTCATGGACGAGCTGAACCACCACGCGTACGCCGCCGACCTCGAACTCTTCGCCCGGCTCCAGCAGGAGACCGACGCCGACGACGCCGGCGAATGGGCCGACGCCTTCCCGTACTCGCGCGGCACGATGCGCCTGACGGTGGCCGAACTCCGTGAGTTCTTCGAGGAGTACATCGCGCTCCTCAACCGCTACAAGCGCCCCGAAGCCGACACCCCGTCCGGCGCGCGCACGGTGCTCACCCGCTTCCTCGCCTTCCCGACCCCGGTGACCGACGAGGCCGCCGACAACCGCAAAGGTCCCCAGACGCCATGATGCTGAGCTACGCACTGCAGACGATCAGGGACCGCAAAGGCGGATTCCTCGGCGCGTTCGTCGCGTTGATGTGCGCCGCAGCGCTCATCACGGCCTGCGGCACGCTCCTGGAGACAGGCCTGCGCGGCACCATCCGCACCGAGCGCTACGCCGCCGCCCCCGTGATCGTCTCCGCGGACCAGAACGTCCACAAGACGACGGTCAAGCACAAGAAGGGCAAGACCAAGGTCAAGCACAAGGCCAAGCCGATAGCCGAGCGGGCCTGGCTGTCGGACAGTGTCACGCAACGGCTCAAGGGCGTCCCCGGCGTCGGCAAGGTGGTGCCCGAACTGACCTTTCTGGCAGAGCCGTTGACGCCCCCGGGGGCGCGCGACGCGAACCGCCCCGCGTACGGCCACGCCTGGACGTCGGCCGCCCTCACGCCCTTCAGGATCGCCGAAGGCCGGGTACCGCGCGCCGACACCGACCTCGTCATCGACCGTGGCCTCGCCGACCGCGCCGGACTCCAGCCCGGCGACCGCCTCACCGTGCAGTCGACGCAGGCCCCGCGCACGTACCGCGTCACGGGCATCGCCACTCCCGGCCGTGGCGACGACAGTGGCGACGGCGCGCTCGCACACCAGACCGCGCTGTTCTTCTCCACCCAGGAGGCCCAGCGGCTCGCCGCCCACCCGGGCAAGGTCACCGCCGTGGGTGTCGTACCGGCCGACGGCACCTCCGCCGACCAGCTCAAGGCCGCCGTCAAGAAGACGCTCAGCGGCACGACTGCGCAGGTCAGCACCGGTGGTGACCGGGGGCCGGTCGAGTTCCTCGACGCCGCGGGCGCCCGGGTGCGCCTGGTCAGCATCGGCGGCGCGATGGGCGGCACATCCCTGCTCGTCGCCGTCCTCGTGGTCGTCGGCACCTTCGCGCTCTCCATCCAGCAGCGCCACCGCGAACTGGCCCTGCTGCGCGCCATCGCCGCGAGCCCCAAGCAGATCCGCCGTCTGCTCGGCCGTGAGGCGCTCATCGTCGGAGCGGCCGGGGGAGCGCTCGGCGCGCTCGCCGGAATCCCGCTCGGCGGCCTGCTGTACGACGAGTTCGTGTCCCGCGGCGCCGTCCCGGCGACCCTCGACCGTGTCGTCAGCCCCTTTCCGCTGCTCGCCGCCTTCGCCGCGACGCTCCTGGGCGCCTGGGCCGCCGCCCGCCTCTCCGCGCGCCGCATCGTGCGGATCCGCCCGGGCGAAGCCCTCGCCGAGGCCCGCGTCGAGCCCGCAAGGCCGTCCTGGGCCCGCATCGGGGCAGGCCTCGCCCTCCTCGCCGGAGGGATCGTCCTCGTCGTCGTCCTCGGCAGCCTGCGCACCGAACCCGCCTCGACTCCCGTCACCTTCCTGGCCGTTGTGGTCCTCGCCACCTCCGTCGCCCTGCTCGGGCCGTTCACCGTGAAGGCGGCCGCCGCTCTCCTCCGCCTCCCGCTGCGCACGACCGGACCCGGCGGCCGCCTCGCGCACGCCAACCTGCGCGGAAACGCCGCCCGCATGGCCGCAGCCGTCACCCCCCTCGTCCTGCTCATCGGCATGACCTGCACTGTCCTGTTCGTCCAGCCCACCCTCGACGCCGCCGCCACCGCCCAGGCCCGCGACGGCGTCCGCGCGGACTGGGTCCTGACCGCGCGGGGGCCGGGCGTGCCCGGGCAGGCCGCCGGGCAGCTGCGGACGGCCGCGGGCGTCGACGCCGTCACCGAGGTCGTCCGCACGACCGTCCGCGTCGGCCTCGACAAGTACCCGGCGCAGGGCGTGACCCCGGCGGGCCTCGGGCGCACTTGGGACCCGGACGTCACCGCGGGCTCGCTGACGTCCTTCGGCGCGGGCGACGTCGCCCTCAGCGAGGTCGCCGCCGACCAGCTCGGCGTGCGGCCCGGCAGCAGCCTCAAGCTCACCCTCGGCGACGGCACCCCGACGACCCTGAAGGTCACCGCCGTCTACGCGCGCGGGCTCGGCTTCGGCGATCTGACCATGGCCCACGAACTGGTCGCCCGCCACGTCGACAACCCGCTCGCCGCCACGGTCCTCGTCAAGACCGACCGTACGAAGGATCAACTCGCGAAGGCCCTCACGAAGTTCCCGAACGTACAGGTCCAGTCACCCTCCGCGGTCGGCACCCTCCAGGCCGAGCGCGGGCAGGCGAACGCCGAGGCGAACCACGTGGCCATGGGTCTGATCCTGGCCTTCACCGCGATCGCCGTCGTCAACACGTTCGCCATGTCGATCTCCGAACGCGCCCGGGAGTTCGCGCTGCTCCGCCTCGCCGGGGCGACGCGCCGCCAGGTCCTGCGGATGCTGCGCACCGAGGCACTCGCCGTCCTGCTCCTCGCGACCGTGCTCGGCAGTGGCATCGCCCTCGCCGTCCTGACCGGCTTCAGCGTCGGCATGACCGGCGCCGCGGCGCCGGCCGTCCTGCCCCTCGTCCTCGCGGCGGTGGTCGGCGTCGCCGGCCTGCTCGCCCTGACGGCGACGGCACTGCCCGGCCGGGCCGCCCTGAAGCCGCGCCCGGTCACGCTCGCGACAGCCAGGGAGTAAGCGGCGTACGCACTGAGGGAGTACTAAGCGAGTAAGGGGCGTCCGCCACTGCGGACGCCCCTTACTCGCTTACTCGTTTTACTCGCTTACTCGTTACCCTTGCGCGGCCTGCTCGACCGGTAGCCCCGCCGCCTTCCACGCCTGGAACCCGCCGATGAGGTCCGTCGCGTGTCGCAGCCCCAACTGCCGCAGGGAGGCGGCCGCGAGGCTCGACGCGTAGCCCTCGTTGCAGAACACCACGACCCGCAGTTCGTGGCTGGTGGCCTCGGGGGCGCGGTGGCTGCCCTGGGGGTCGAGGCGCCACTCCAGTTCGTTGCGTTCGACGACGAGGGCGCCGGGGATCAGGCCGTCCCGCTCGCGCAGCTCCGCGTACCGGGTGTCGACGAGCAGACCGCCGGAGTCAGCGATGTCGTGCGCCTGTTCAGGGGTGACCCGGTCGAGCCCGCGCCGTACCCGCTCCAGCAACTCGTCGATGCCCACGGGGGACTGGGGTTCTCCGGAGGGGTGCTGTTCCGCCGGGACTCCGGGGACGCCGTTCACTTCCAGGCCCGCGCTCACTGCCAGTCCTCCGGGCGCTCGACGTGCTCGAGGCGCAGCACTGCGCCGGTGCGGCTGTAGCGGCGGATCTGTGGGAGCGGGGGGTAGTAGGCGTGCACGGAGATGGCGTGCTGGTCCGTGGACTCGTTGAGCACCTCGTGCACGTGGTTGCGGCCGAAGGCCCGGCCCTGTCCGGTGGCGAGGCGGCGTTCGCGGTCGACGCCCTCGGTGAGTTCCAGGGTCTTCCAGCCGTCGGTGGGCAGGCGGGCGGCGAGCGAGTTCTCCTTGAGGGTGCCCGCGGCGGTGGTGAACGCGCCCACCGACTCGGCGTGGTCGTGCCAGCCGGTGCCGGTGCCGGGCGGCCAGCCGATCAGCCAGGCCTCGCTGCCCTGGGGGCCTTCGAGGCGGACCCAGGTGCGGCCCTCCGCGTCCAGGGGCAGCGAGGCGATGAGGTCGGTGTCGGCCGCGGCGCGGCGCACGAAGTCGAGGAGCTCGGCCGAGGTGGGCTTCGCCGTCGGCCGGGCGGGCGTGGGCAGCGCGGCGGGTACGGGAGCAGAGGCCGGTACGGAGGCAGACATGGGGTCCGTCCAGTGAGTTCGCGGAAGCGCACGCCGACGTACGGCATGCGCGGAAAGGGGAATGGCGAATTCAGCAGGACGGCCGACACACGCAGCCCGCATAGCGGACGAGGTCCATATGGACCCTCCGCCACAGGCGAACAGCGGTGTCGGTCATGGTCCGGAGTAGACCATGCGGCCGGGAGACGGTCAACTCATGTTCAGCATCCGGTCGGTCGGTGATCTCAGGATGAACCACCGGGCTTCTTGGGACCGCGCTTTCCGCTGGTCGGAGCGTTGGAGGGAGGCTTGGAGGAGGCTTTGGAGGGGGTGTTGGACGGGGCCCGGGAGGGCGCGTCGGACCCGGAGTCGGACGTGTGCTCGGGTGAGGCGTCGGACGCCTCGCCGGGACCGGGGCCGGAACCGGGACCTGAACCAGGACCCGAACCGGGACCCGAACCGGAGCGGGAATCCGCACCCCTCCCGCCCGCACCACCCTTGCCCGCCGCTTCGCCCAGCGCCCCCTCCCCCAGCGCCGCCTCGGCCGCCGCGTACAGCTCCGCCGGACGGACCCCGCTGAGCGCGGTGACCAGATGGCCGTCGGGGCGTACGAGAAGGACGCTGTGCGCCGCGGCGCCCGGGTAGGCCTCCGCGACGAGGAGTTCTGCGGGGTGGGGGAGCGCGGTGACCGCGGCGGCGAGCCGGGGCATGATCCCGGCCGTCACCCAGTGCCGCCGCTCCCACACGACGGTGCCCGGCGCCACAAGAACGACGAGCAGATGGCCGCGGCCGAGCCGGTCCCGCAGCCGGACGAAGGTGCCGTCGGGCGCGGTCACGCCCACATCGGTGACCGGACTGCCCGGTTCCGTGTCCACCGCCACGACGGAGTCCGAACTCTCCGGGGCCAGCGGCGAGTCGGCGTACCTGCCGGGGCCGCCCAGCTGTCCGTTGCCCACGTGGCCGTCCATGAGCAGGGCGTCCTGCCCGCGCGCGGTCCCGGGGACGTACGCCCGCAGGCCCTTGCCGCCGCGCAGTGCGGGCAGCGCCTGGTCGGCGGCGCGCAGCCGACCGGAGACGGCGCCGCGGCGCTCGGCCTGATAGCTGTCGAGCAGGGCCTCGCGCGAGCCGTGGTGCCAGGCGAGGGCCAGCTTCCAGGCGAGGTTGTCCGCGTCGCGCAGGCCCTCGTCCAGGCCGTGGGTGCCGAGCGCGCCGAGCAGGTGCGCGGCGTCCCCGGCCAGGAAGGCGCGGCCGACCCGCCACCGGCGGGCGAGGCGGTGGTGGACGGTGTGGACGCCGGTGTCGAGCAGTTCGTACGCCGGTGTGGCGCCGCCGCACCAGCCGGCGAGCGTCTCGCGGATGCGGGTCACGAGGACGTCGGGTGTCACCAGCTCGCCGCGCGGCGGCAGGAGCCAGTCGATCCGCCACGCGCCGTCGGCCAGCGGACGTCCCGTCACCTCGGCACCGCCACCGCGCCAAGGAGGGCTCCGGTGCAACAACGCCTGGCCGGGCCACGGAAGTTCCGTGCGCAGCGCGGCGACCGCGTGCCGCTCCACCGCCGTGCGCCCCGGGAAGCGGACGTCGAGCAGCTTGCGCACCGTCGAGCGGGGCCCGTCGCACCCCACCAGATAACTGCCACGCCACCAGGTGTCCTTGAGGCCCCGCGTGTGGGCGGTGAGCCCGGAGGCGTCCTGCTCCAGGGCGTCGAGCTTGCTCTCCACGGCGACCTTGACGAGGCGTTCGTCGGCGATGGCGGCCCGCAGCGCGCCGGTCAGCTCGTGCTGCGGGACGTGCAGTGGAGAGGGCAGCTCGTCACTGAACGTGAGCTCGCGCATCACCTGCTTGCGGCGCATCGAACGCCATCCGATCCAGCGCGCGCCGGTCTCCACGTCGCCGAAGGAGTGCCCGGTGAGCCGTTCGACGAGCGCCGTGGTGTCCTCGCGCAGGACAGCGGTCCGCGCGGGGCGCTGCTCGTCCTTGCCGGGTCCTTCGTCGAGGACGACGGTGGGGACGGAGTGACGTGCGAGAGCCAGGGCGAGGGTGAGGCCGACGGGACCCGCGCCGACGACGATCACCGGGTCCACGGCGCGCGGCCTCCTGCCAGGACGGTCCGGGGGCGCTGGACGTACGTACAGGAAATGGCAGTTGGAGCCCGGTGCACGATCACAGAACGTATGCAACAGACTGCATGGCACCCCGTCAAGCGGACGCTCGGGGCGTACCCCGTCGGGAGACTGGGCGGCGCACCGGAACGGCGATGGCCCGCCGGTGTTCCGGCGGGCCATCGCGGTGTGCGTGCGCGAACGCTACTTCTTGAGGTCCGGGGGCGGGGTGTCCTCCGGCGGCTCGGAGGCACCGCCGTCGGTCGGGGCCGTACCGTCAGCCGTACCGTCCGTGGACGTCGTCCCTTCCGCGGAAGTCGCCCTCTCCGTAGAGGCCGATTCCTCCGCCACGGCCACGCTGTCCGCCGTCGGCGGGACGACGGGCGACACGGGCTTGTCGAGCACCTGCGGGGCCTCGGCGGGCTCCGCGGCGGCCGCCACCCTGATGCCCGTCTTCGCCCGGCTGCCGCGCCGCTCGATCCACGTGGCGAGGGACGAGAGGGCCAGACACATCACGATGTAGATGGCGCCGACCACGATGACCACGGGGGTGATCGGGTTCTCGCCGTTGACGATGATGTTGTTCGCCATCGTGCGGGCGGCGAAGAGCAGCTCGTCGTACGTGATGATGTAGCCGAGGGACGTGTCCTTCAGCGTCACCACCAGCTGGCTGATGACCGTCGGCAGCATGGCGCGGATCGCCTGGGGCATCTGCAGGGTGATCATGACCTGCGACTTGCGCAGACCGAGCGCGTAACCGGCCTCGACCTGACCGCGTGGCACGGCGTTGACGCCCGCGCGGAACACCTCGGCCTGGACGCAGCCGTTGTACACGGTGAGGCCGATGACCAGAGCCCAGAAGGAGCTGTTCTCGCCGATCACACCCAGGTCGTTCTGGTAGGTGAGGATCAGCACCCACAGCGCGTAGATGGTGATCAGCAGCGGGACGGCGCGGAACAGCTCGATGAAGCCCGTGGCGAACCAGCGGATCGCCCGGTGGTCCGAGAGCCGGCCGACCGAGAGCAGCAGGCCGAGGGCGAGCGAGAGGACTCCCGCGAGGGCGAACACCTTGAGGGTGCTCAGGAGGCCGTCGCGGATCTTGTTCCGCACGCCCGCGTTGTTGAAGATGTCCCAGACCTCGGGCTCCAGCTGGCCCTTGTCGTGCAGTCGGAAGATCGCGAAGACGATCAGGCCGAGCACGGCGAGCGAGCCGATGACCGTGTAGATCCGGTTGCGCAGACGGGCCTTCGGTCCCGGCGCGTCGTACAGGACGCTCGCACTCATCGCGCGACCCCCAAGCGGCGCTCAAGCAGCCGGAAGAGACCGCTGATGGTGAAGGTGATGATCAGGTAGCCGATGGCCACCCAGAGGAAGATCCAGGCGATGTCGAAGCCCTTGTCGCTGAGCAGCTTCTGCACGCCGAACAGCTCCGTCACGCTGAACGCGCCCGCGATGGCGGAGTTCTTCGTCAGGGCGATGAAGATCGAGCTGAGCGGAGGGATCACCGTGCGGGTGGCCTGCGGCAGGACGATCAGACGCAGGGTCTGGAAGAACGTCATGCCGATGGAGCGGGCGGCCTCCGCCTGGCCCAGGGGCACCGTGTTGATGCCGGACCTGATGGCCTCGCAGACGAACGCCGAGGTGTAGAAGCCGAGCGCGATCAGCGCCTTGGCCCAGGGGCTGAGACCCGGCATGAAGATCACGGGAACGACGAACCACGCCACGAGGAAGAGCACCGTGAGCGGGGTGTTCCGGAAGAGCGTGACCCAGGCCGCGCCGAAGAAGCGCAGCGGGGGCACGGGGGACACGCGGAACCCGGCGATCACGATCCCCAGCACCATCGCCAGGGCTCCGCTGGCCAGGGTCAGCAGGATGGTTCCTATGAACCCCTCCCGGAATTCCGGGAGATGATCGAGCAAAACATTCACGGAGATGTCCTAGCGGCGGCTGCTGTCGGGCGGAGCTGCCGCGCCCTGCGCGTGCCGTGACGGCACCCACAGGGCGCGACGCTCAGTGCCGGTGGATCGAACGGAGGTGTCAGTAGCGCTCGAGGGCCGGGGGCTCCTGGTACGGGGAGCCGGACAGGCCGAGGGTCGCGTCGTACGCCTTCTTGTAGTCACCGTTCTTCTGGTGCGCCTCGAGGGCGTCGGCGACGGCGTCCCGCAGGGCCTTGTCGTCCTTGTTCATGCCGACGCCGTACGGCTCCTTGGTGAAGGGGTCGCCGACGACCTTCAGCTTCTCCGGGCGCTGGGCGGCGTAGCCCTTGAGGATCGCGTCGTCGGTGGTGACGGCGTCGACCTCCTTGTTCAGAAGCTGCTGAACGCACTCGGAGTACTTGGACAGCTCGACGGTCTTGGCGCCGTACTTGGACTTCTTGATCTCCTGCAGCGGCGTGGAGCCCTTGATGGAGCAGACCGTCTTGCCCTTGACGGACTTCGGACCCGTGATGCCCTTCTCGTCCTTGCGGACGAGCAGGTCGGCACCGGCCAGGAAGTACGGTCCGGCGAACCCGACCTGCTTCTTGCGCTCGTCGTTGATCGTGTACGTGCCTACGTAGAGGTCGACCTGGCCCTTGGAGATGGCCGTCTCCCGCACGTTCGAGTCGATCGTCTCGAACTTGACCTTGTTCGCGGGGAAGCCGAGGTCGGCCGCCACCATCTTGGCGATCTCGATGTCGAAGCCGGAGCGCTTGCCGTCGGTGTCCTCGAAGCCGAGGAACGGCTGGTCGTTCTTGGCGCCGAAGACGATCTCGCCGTCCTTCTGCGCCTTCTTCAGGGTCGGCGAGTCGATCTTGACGTCCTTGGCGACCGTGTACGTGGGCAGCTTCGGCTGGTTCTTGCCACCGGCGCCGCCCTTCGGCTTGTCACCGGCGGTCCCGGAGTCACCGCCGCAGGCGGTGGCGGTCAGGGCGAGAGCGGCGATCACCGCCGCCGCGGCGGCGGACTTGCGAACCTTCATGGTGGACATCCTTTGTTTCGGCGGAGGTTGGGGGAGACGCTGTGGTGCGTCCTGGCATCGAAGGTGGCGTCCCCGGCGGCCCCGATGCCGTCGGCGCACGGGCCGTGCCGACGGGCCGCACGCGGGTGCGCGTCAGTGATGCAGGATCTTCGAAAGGAAGTCCTTGGCGCGGTCGCTGCGCGGATTGTTGAAGAACTGGTCCGGTACGGCCTCCTCGACGATCCGGCCGTCCGCCATGAAGACGACACGGTTGGCCGCCGAGCGGGCGAAGCCCATCTCGTGCGTGACGACGACCATGGTCATGCCGTCCCGGGCGAGCTGCTGCATGACCTCGAGGACCTCGTTGATCATCTCGGGGTCGAGGGCCGAGGTGGGCTCGTCGAAGAGCATCACCTTGGGTCCCATCGCCAACGCGCGGGCGATCGCGACGCGTTGCTGCTGGCCGCCGGAGAGCTGCGCGGGGTACTTGTCGGCCTGGGAGCCGACACCCACCCGGTCGAGCAGGGCGCGGGCCTTCTCCTCCGCCTCCGCCTTGGGCGTCCTGCGCACCTTGGTCTGGCCCAGCATCACGTTCTCGAGCACGGTCTTGTGCGCGAAGAGATTGAAGGACTGGAAGACCATGCCCACGTCCGCGCGGAGCCGGGCCAGTTCCTTGCCCTCCTGGGGCAGCGGCTTGCCGTCGATCGAGATCGCTCCCGCATCGATGGTCTCCAGGCGGTTGATGGTGCGGCACAGCGTCGACTTGCCCGACCCGGAGGGGCCGATCACGACCACGACCTCACCACGGGTGATGGTCAGGTCGATGTCCTGGAGGACGTGCAGGGCGCCGAAGTGCTTGTTGACACCCTTCAGCACGACAAGGTCGTCCGCCGCGGGCTTGGCGTCCTTGGTCACCGATACTTCGGTCACGGCTTGTTGCTCCATCCTCCTCGGGTTGGGAGGACAGTAGTAACCCGGTGCGACCAGCGTCATTACATCTGAGGGGAAATTGAGCATAACGATCCGGCCGCAACCGGACACTCCGTGTGAAGGGGGCGCCCCGGCTGCGTACCGGGTGCATAACGGAACGTGTCCGTGACCCTAAGGGCCTTGACGCGGTCCTTATCCATCGGCGTGGATGCCTTGGGTGCTTTCGTGCGCCCGTATGCCGCTTGAAATCCGCGCGCACGCGCGCGTGCGCGACGGCCGCGAACACACATGCGGGACCGCGTGAGCGGGAACGGAACGATCGATGAACGAGTGGGGGGCCGATGGGCTGGGGGGAGACCGCATGAGACTGCTGCTCGTCGAGGACGACGACCACGTGGCCGCCGCCCTGTCCGCGGTCCTGGCCCGGCACGGCTTCGCCGTCACCCACGCCCGCAGCGGCGAGGAGGCACTGCAGGCCCTGCTGCCCGGCGAAGCGGCGCCCTTCGGAGTCGTACTCCTCGATCTCGGCCTGCCCGACCAGGACGGCTACGAGGTCTGCGGAAAGATCCGCAAGCGCACCTCCATCCCCGTCATCATGGTCACCGCCCGCGCCGACGTCCGCTCCCGCATCCACGGCCTCAACCTCGGAGCCGACGACTACGTAGTGAAGCCGTACGACACCGGGGAACTCATCGCCCGCATTCACGCCGTCATCCGCCGCCCCTCGGCCGGTGCCGCGAAGAAGTCCGCCGACACCGAGCTGCGGCTCGGCAGCGTCCGCATCGAGCTGCCCACCCGGCAGGTCAGCGTGGACGGCGACGTGGTCCAGCTGACCCGCAAGGAGTTCGACCTGCTCGCGCTGCTCGCCCAGCGCCCGGGAGTCGTCTTCCGGCGCGAGCAGATCATCAGCGAGGTGTGGCGCACGAGCTGGGAGGGCACGGGGCGCACGCTGGAGGTGCACGTGGCGTCCCTGCGCGCCAAGCTGCACATGCCCGCCCTGATCGAGACCGTGCGCGGAGTCGGCTACCGGCTCGTCGCCCCGGCGTCGTAGCGGGCACAGGTGCGCGCCCGCCTCCTTCCGCTCCTCATCGTCCTCATGGCCGGCGTGCTGCTCGCCCTGGGCTTCCCGCTCGCGGTCAGCGTGGCGTCGGCACAGCAGCAGAAGGTGGTCGTCGACCGCATCGACGACACGGCGCGCTTCGCCGCGCTCGCGCAGTTCGTCACCCAGCGCCCCTCCGGCTCACGGGTGCGCGACAAGGACGAGCGGCGCGAGACCCTGCAGAAGGAACTCGACTACTACCACGAGGTGTACGGCATCAAGGCGGGCGTGTTCTTCCGCGACCGCTTCCCCATGGCACACGCCCCCGGCGACTGGTACCTGCCCACCGGCGGCGGGGGCGTCAGCGACGCCTTCGAGGAGGCCCTGCGCTCCCGCGGCAGCCACAACCCGCCCCAGGTGTGGCCTTGGAACGAGGGCGGACGGATCGTCGTCGCCTCACCGGTGATCCGCGACGGCGACGTCGTGGCCGTCGTCGTCACGGACTCGCCCACCGGGCGCATGCGCGCGAAGACCCTGCACGGCTGGCTGCTCATCGGCGCGGGCGAGTCCGCCGCCATGCTCCTCGCGGTCGGCGCCGCGCTGCGCCTCACCGGCTGGGTCCTGCGCCCGGTGCGGGTCCTCGACGCCACCACCCACGACATCGCCACCGGGCGCCTCGCCTCCCGCGTCGCGGCCGCCGGCGGTCCGCCGGAACTAAGACGCCTGGCCCGGTCGTTCAACGAGATGGCGGACAACGTCGAAGACGTCCTCGAGCAGCAGCGCGCCTTCGTCGCCGACGCCTCGCACCAACTGCGCAACCCGCTGTCCGCCCTGCTGCTCCGCATCGAGCTCCTGGCCCTCGAACTGCCCGAGGGCAACGAGGAGATCGCCTCGGTGCGCACCGAAGGCAAGCGCCTCGCGCAGGTCCTCGACGACCTGCTCGACCTGGCGCTCGCGGAACACGCGGCGGCGGATCTCCAGCTCACCGACATCGGCGAGCTGGCGGCCGAGCGCGTCGCCGCCTGGCGGCCGCTCGCCGAGGAGCGGGGCGTGCGGCTGGCCGGGGAGTGCCCGGCGACAACCGGCTGGGCGGACCCGATCGCCCTGTCCAGCGCCCTGGACGCGGTGATCGACAACGCCCTGAAGTTCACACCGGAGGGAGCCGAGGTGCGGGTGCGGGTCGCCGCCGCCGACTCCAGGACCACCATCGTCATCACCGACGGCGGCCCTGGCCTCGCCGAGGACGAACTGTCCCGCATCGGCGACCGCTTCTGGCGCAGCAACCGCCACCAGAACGTCAAGGGCTCGGGCCTCGGCCTGTCGATCTCGCGGGCCCTGCTCGCGGCGGGCGGCGGCACGATGGCGTACGAACGCCATGAACCGCGGGGCCTGAAGGTGACGGTGGGCATTCCGCGGCAGGCGCCGGAGGGGGCGGAGCCGGTGCGGAAGCAGGGCCCCGGAGCGGAGCCGGGCGGGGGGATCGGGGGTGGCTGAGCGGTGCCTCAGGGTTTGACCGAGCGGTAGTAGCGTCGCGCGCCCTCGTGCAGGGTCAGGGGGTCGGTGTACAGGGCGGTGCGCAGGTCGACCAGCTGCGCCGCGTGCACCTGCGCGCCGATGTGGTCCCGGCTGTCGATGACGGTCCGGGTCAGCCCCTCCGTCAGCTCCGGGTCGGCCCGGTCGGTGGTCACCAGGAGGTTCGCCACGGCCAGGGTCGGCACGGACGCGCTCTGCTGGGCCTGCGGGTAGGCGTCGGCCGGCATGGTGGCGGCGCGGTAGTAGCGGGACGCGCCGCCCTGCTTGTGCAGCGCCTTGACGAGGTCGCCGAGCGGTACGAGGCGGATGGCGAGGCCCTCGGACAGCTCCCGCACCGAGCTGGTGGGCAGCCCGCCTGACCAGAAGAACGCGTCGATGTCGCCGCTCTGCAGCAGGTCGGGGGCGGTGTCTATGCCCGCGGGCAGCGCCGTGATGTCCTTGTCGAGCCGCAGCCCCGCGGCCTTGAGCACCCGGTCGGCGATCAGCCGCACGCCCGAGCGCGGCTGCCCCACGGCGACGCGTCGGCCGCGCAGGTCCTTGGCCTCCTCGATCTTGGAGGAGCGCCGCACGACGAGCTGTACGTAGTCGTCGTACAGCCGTGCGCAGCCCTGCAGCCGGTCCGCGCCGGGCCGGTCCTCCAGGCGGTACTTCTCCACGGCGTCGGCCGCCGCGATGGTGAAGTCGGCCTGGCCCGTCGCGACGCGCTCGACGTTCTCCTGCGAGCCCTCGCTGTTGAGGAGATCGATGTCGACGTCCGGCATGTCGTCCGCGGCGGCGTTGCGCAGCAGCTTCCCGTACGTCTCGTAGACGGCGCCCTTCACTCCCGTACTGAAGGTCATCCGGCCCTGCGGCGAACTCTCGCCCACCGGGAGCAGCCACCACAGGAGCAGCCCGAACACCACGAGGGCCGCCGCCGAGGCCTGCAGGGCCCGGCGCCGGCTGAGGTGGAGGGCCGCGAACATGGGCGCGATCCTGCCACCTCACGCGGCGTGCTGGCCAGGGAGGGCGGTGCTTGTGCGGGCGGGGGCGCCCGGCTGTGGCGGTGCGGGCGTGGCGCTTGGCGGCCGTGCCGGTCCGGGTAGGGGCGCCGGTGTCAGGCGCCGCTCGCGTGGTCCGCCAGGACCTCGTGGATCACATGGCGCGCGTTGGCGGCGAGCGCCGGGTTCGTGACGGCGTAGTACGGCAGCTGGATGAGCGCCATGGACAGCGCACGGCCGCGCCCGCGCGCCCAGGTCGCGTCGTCCGCGCCGGTCGCGGCGCGGAACGTCTCACGCGCGCCGGCGGGCAGCAGGTTCCACGCCACGATCAGGTCGCAGGCGGGGTCGCCCACGCCCGCCGTACCGAAGTCGATCACGGCCTGGAGGCGGCCGTCGCGGACCAGCAGGTTGCCGGGCATGAGGTCGGAGTGGACCCAGACGGGCGGGGCGTCCCACTCGGGGGTGCGGAGGGTGGCCTCCCAGGCGGCGGTGGCGGCGTCGAGGTCGATGCGGGTGTCGACGGCGGGGGAGGGGGTGGTGTTCGCTTCGGCGTGATCGGCGTGATCGGCGTGATCGGCGTGATCGGCGTGATCCGGTCGGCTCGGCTGGTCCTCTGGCCCCGACCGTCCCAGCCGTCGCAGCTCCTCGATCGCCGCACGCGTCTCGGCGTCCTGCGTCGCCACCGGGGCCCCGCGATAGGCGGGCGGCGCGTCCGTCGGGTCGGCGCGGCGCATGGCCGTGACGAACGCGGCCAGGTCCGCGGCGAGCGCGTCGGGCGTGGTGAGCGCCCCGACGGCCGGGTTCTCGCCGTCGAGCCAGCTGTGGACGGACCAGACCCACGGATACCCTTCGCCGGGCTCGCCGCGGCCAAGGACGCTGGGGATCGTCGTCGGGAGCTGGGGCGCGAGCCAGGGCAGCCAGCGGCTCTCCTTGGCCACGTCCTCGGCGCCCCCGGCGATCCGGGGGACGCGCACGGCCATGTCGTCGCCGAGCCGGAACACCGCGTTGACGGTCCCCGCCGACGGGAACTGCTCGACGGGCAGGTGCGCCCACTGCGGGAGCTGGGCCGCGAGCAGCTTTCGGACCAGCGGTACGTCGATGTCGGGCTCCCCGGCGTGCAGTTTGCCGTGCTGGTGGGGCTCATCGGTGGGCGTCGTCATGGGGGCATTCTTCGTGGCCGCACCGCCCCGGCGAAACCGAATTCTCACCGGTCGACGGCGCGTGACCTGCGCGGCGCGCGTCAGTGCTTGCGGGCCACGCCCCCGAACATCGCCACCTCGTCCGGCTCGCCGAGCCCCGTCGACTCCGGGCGCCACCGGGAGCAGGAGACCACGCCGGGCTCAAGCAGTTCGAGGCCGTCGAAGAACTTGGCGACCTGCTCCGGAGTGCGCTGCGTCAGCTTCGGAGTGCCGTGCTCGTTCCAGAAGGCCACCGCCGCGTCGACGTCCGGCATCGCCGGGCTGGTGATCGTGTGCGACAGGACGAGATAGCTCCCCGAGGGCAGCGCGTCCATGATGCGGCGCACGAGGCCCTGGGCCTCCTTGTCGTCCTCGATGAAGATCACGACTCCCAGGAGCATCAACGCGACCGGACGGCTGAAGTCCAGCGTCTGGGAGGCGTGTTCCAGGACGGCCTCGACGTCACGCATGTCGGCGTCCAGGTAGTCCGTCCGGCCCTCGGGGGAGCTCGTCAGGAGGGCGCGCGCGTGGGTGAGGACGAGCGGATCGTTGTCTACGTAGACGATGCGTGACTCCGGAGCGATCCGCTGGGCCACCTCGTGGGTGTTGTCCGCGGTCGGCAGTCCGGTGCCGATGTCGAGGAACTGGCGCACCCCGCAGTCGGCCACCAGGTGCCGCACCGCGCGGCCGAGGAAGAGGCGGTCCGCGCGCGCGTAGTCGCCGATTCCCGGGTGGAGTTCACGGATGCTGTCGCCCGCCTCGCGGTCGACCGCGTAGTTGTCCTTGCCGCCGAGCCAGTAGTTCCAGATGCGGGCCGTGTGCGGCTGCGCGGTGTTGATCCGGTTCCGTACGGCGTCGGCCGCGTCGGCCGAGTCCTGCGGGTTCGACTCCTGCGGAGAAGGGCTCGCGGTCACGTGATCGCCTCCTGGCGTGACGTTTTACGTGTGACGTTGTGAGGTTTGTGGCGGGGTGAGGGCCGTGACGCGCGCGGCCGCTGAGGTGCCAGGAGGCAATCTAGTCGCGGAATATGAGCGTCCATCTCACACGGGCGGCAAGGCGCCCCTGAACGCCCTTACGGAGGGGCGGTTTTCGCGGCAGGTGCGCCCTCCGGGGCACGCTGTCGGAGCGCGGGGCGTTGTTCAGCGGACGCGGCGGCGCGGGGGCGCCCTGTGCGTCCGGACGTCGATCCGCACCTCCGCCTCCAGGGTGCGCGGTGCCGCCGCCGCACGGGCCTCCGCGACGGCCTGCCCGGCCAGCCGGCGCAGGACCGCGCGGGGCGAGCCGTCCGCCGCGAGGACCAGTGTGATGCGTGCCCGGAGCCGGTGGGGGCGGCCGAGGAGGCGCACGTGGGCACGGGCCACCCCGTCGACCGCCTGGACGCGCCCGGCCATCGCCGCCGCGAGCGCCGGGCCCGCGAGGGTGACCCCGTCCCGCCCGAGCGGGAGCACCCGCAGGCGCCCCGCGCGGACCTCGAGGGCGACCCAGCACAGGAACAGCAACAGGGCGACCGCCAGGGCCGCGATCACGACGGGCGGCCACCAGCCGTGGTCGCGCCAGCGCCCGAGCGCGGCGCCGTCCAGCCACACGCGGTCGGTGCCGAGGCGCGGCCAGCCGGACGGCAGCCGGTCCCGGACGGGGTCCGCGGTGGTGGCCAGGGCGGCCCCCGAACCGAGCAGCAGCACCGCGGCGCACAGCAGCGTCGCGCGGTTCACGCCTTGCCGGAGCGCGCTCATGAGGGGCCGCTCCCCGGTGCGGTCTCCTGGGCGGCGGTCTGCGGTGTCGTCCCGGCCGGGGGCGAGGCCGCCGGGGCCGGCGGCGCCGGTTCACGCCACGTGGGCTCCGTACGCAGCCGTACGCGCAGCCGCGGCGGCCTGGCGAGCCCGCACTCCGCCAACGCCGCCTCGGCCGCCCTCAGGGCCTCCTGGCGGGCCGTGGCGGGGTCGCCGAACCCGAGCCCCACCCGCACCCGCGCCCGACGGCGTCCGACCCGCACCCGTGCCCGCGTGACGCCCGGCACCTGGACCACGGCGTCCCGCAACAGGGCCGCGGCCGCACCGCGTTCGAGGACCGCGCGCACCCCGGGCAGCGGCGCCGCCATCGGGAGAAGCCGTCGCTGCCCCGGGGTGACCGCCAGGACCAGCAGGCACACGCCGAGGGCCAACACGGCCGCCGCGGCGGCGATGGTCACCGCCGTACCGCCGTCCGGCCCGTGCGTGGCCAGCCAGTCCACGAGCCGCACCCGCCACCGCGCGGGCGACCGGTCCGCCGCGTGCACCGCCACGACGTCGTACAGCAGCACTCCGGAGGCGACGGCCGCAGCCAGGGCCAACACGGCCACCGGCCACCGGCGTTCGGACCACGGGCGCCGCGCGCCGCGCGTGACCATCGCCTCCGTAGAGCTCGCCTTGGCGTCCCGCGCGTCTACGGTGCCTGTGGCGTACGCAGGGCCCTCGGTGTACCCGGCGCCCTCCGCGTACCGAGCGCCCTCGGCGTACCCGGTGCCCTCCGCGTGATCAACCCTCTCCGTAGAGGCCTCCCGCAGGGACAACTCCCGTACGTGGACGCGGGCCGAGTCCACGGAGAGGCCGGTCAGGTGGGCCGTGCGGTCGGTGACGTGCGAGCGGACGCTCTCGCCCGTGTCGTCGAGCACGCCCGCGTAGGGCACCGTCACGGTGACGTCCACACGGGCTCGGCGACCGCGCACGGCCGCCGAGCCCCCGCTGACCCGGACCTCGCCAGGCCCCAGCGCCTCCGTGGCGGCGCGCTCCGCGATCCGGCGCACCGCGCGGTCCGCGACGGTGGTCGCACCGCGCTCCGCGGCGGGGGTGCTCATCGCCGTTCCCGGTCACGCCCGGACAGGAACTCCCGGACGTCGATCCCGTCGTCCACGAGGCGCCCCAGGACGAAGCCCACCGCGCCGAGCGCGGCGACCAGCAGGAACGCGCCGAAGCCGCCGAACCACCCGGCGAATCCCAGCGCCATCCCCGAAAACAGGCCCACCAGGGCTTTGTTCACCACTCACCTCACACCGCAGAAGGAACATCGGAGCCGTCGGGCAAGGGGCCTGGCCCTACTCGACGCGGGTCTCGGCGGTGGCGTCCCGGTCGTCGTCGGGCAGGTGCACGTCGTTGATCGCGACGTTGACCTCGACGACCTCCAGGCCGGTGATGCGTTCCACGGCCGCGATGACGTTCTCGCGCACGTCGTGGGCGACGTCCGTGATGGGCACGCCGTACTCGACGACGATGTCGAGGTCGATCGCCGTCTGCCGCTCGCCGACCTCGACCTTCACGCCGCGGCCCACGTTCGGGCGCCCGCCGGGCACGCGGTCGCGCACGGCGCCGATGGTGCGGGACAGACCGCCGCCCATGTCGTGCACTCCGGGGATCTCGCGCGCCGCCATGCCGGAGATCTTGACGACCACGACGTCCGCGATCGAGGTCTTGCCGCGCGTCGCCGCCGGCTCGCTCGCGCCGGTGCGGCCCGCGAGGGTGGTGGCTCCCTCGGTGCTCTTCTGGCCGCCGACGAGTTCCTTCTCCGTGCTGCTGGAAGCGGCCGACTTCGAGGTGAGCTCCTGTGTCGCCATATCGGCATCTCCTAGTCGTTGGTCTCGTTGTCTCGTTGGTCGTGCGGGTCTTCAACGGCCGTGCACGCCGTGCCGACCGTGTCGCTGTGCTGCCCCCGTGGCGCGTTCCGCGTCGTACGGCGCTCGCCGCGCCGCACCACTTCGTGTCGCGCCCTTCACCTCCACTGACACGGGTGCCCCGGATCCGTTACGCGCCTCTCGGGAATTTCTTCCCCGGACGGGTAGCGTGCCTGCGCCGCGTAACGCGGGCGGCTTGTCGTGTGTCGTAAGAGGACGACCGGAGCGAGAGGAGCCACGTGTGCCCGGGGAACGGGGCAGAGCGCCGGAGGACGAGGATGCGTTGCCGCATGAGGACGCGCTGCTGGTGGTGCGTGCCGCCGAAGGTGACGACGAGGCCTTCGAGGCGCTCGTGCACCGGCACGCGCCCGTCCTGCTGCGCCTCGCCACACGGCTGCTCGGCAGCCCGACAGAGGCGGAGGACGCCGTGCAGGAGGCCTTCGTGAGCGCCTGGCGCAAGCTTCCGGAGTTCCGCGGGGACGCCCGGTTCGGCACCTGGATGCACAGGATCGTCACCAACCGCTGTCTCAACGTGCTGCGTTCGCGGCAGCCCGTGACGGCCCTGGACAGCGTTGCGGAGCCGCAGGCTCCCGAGCACCAGGTGTCCCCGCCGCGGGTCGCCGAGGCGCACGCCGCCGTCCAGGACCTGTCACGGGCGATACAAGGGCTCTCACCGGAGCAGCGGGTGTGCTGGGTCCTGCGGGAGCTGGACGGCGTGCCCTACGAGTCCATCGCCGAGTCGGTCGGCATCAGCCAGGAGGCGGTGCGAGGCCGCGTCTTCAGGGCCCGGCGCTATCTGACGGAGGCGATGGCCGGATGGCGATGAACGAAGGCGGGGCACCGGGCGGGACGTCGTTCGAGGACGTGCCCGAGGACGAGATCCTGCCCTGCGGCCGCGAACTCGCGCAGGTGTGGGAGCAGGCGGAGACGGGCGAGCCGGACCCGCACACGGCCGGCTGCCCGCACTGCGCCGACGCGCTGCGGGCGCTGCGCTCCCTGGAGGACGCCGTCGCCCGGACACGCGACGACGAGCCCCAGGAACACACGTGGGACACCGCCGCGCTCGCCGGCCGCGTCATGGACGTCGTACGCCTGGAGCTGCGTCCTGGCCGCACCCTGCCGCTGGGCGAGGCCGACGAGGACGCGTGGATCGTGGAGGCGGCGGCAGCGCGGACGTTCCGGGCCGCCGTGGACTCCCTGCCGGGCGTCCGCGCGGGCAGCTGCCGCATAGAGGCCGACCCCCAGGACACCGTCCGCCCGGCCGCGGCACCGCCCCCGGGACGGCTGCCGCGCGGACCGGCCAGGATCCGCGTCGAAGTACAGGTCGGCCTCTCCTGGAACCTGCAGCTCGTCGCGGACGAGGTGCGCACCCGGATCGTCGCGGCCGCGGACCGCGAGCTGGGCATGCGGGTCGCGGCGGTCGACGTGGTGATCACCGACCTGCTCGACGACGCGGGCACCGAAGGGCGGCAGGGATGACGGAACAACAGGCTCCGCGCGCACTCGCGGACCTCGTCGGCAGTGCCGTGCTCGCCACCCGTGGCGTGGCCTTCCTGCGCCCCGGCCTGGCCGAGCTCCTGCGCTCCTCCGTGGGCCTGGGAGCGGGCCGCGGCACGTCCGGGGCAGCCGGGGCCTCCGGAGTGCGCGTGGAGCGCGGGAAGGGCTCCCAGGGCCTGGACATCGAGGTGTACGTGGTGCTGAGCCGGGGGCACCGCGCCCTGGACGTGACCCGCGCGGTGCGCTCGGCGGTCGTGGCGGCTCTGGAGGAGCAGGCACCGGAGGCGGCGTCCGCGCGGGTCAGGGTGACGGTGACCGGGGTCGTGTAGCGGCGTGGGGTCAGCGGGCCGCGTAGTCGACCTTCCCGAACGGCCAGCGGGCGGCCAGCCACGCGCTCACGGCCGTGTACAGGGTCGCGTCGAGGGCGGCGCGGTCGGCCCGGACCCAGGACCGGACGTCGGCGTCGAAACCGTCGCCTCCGGAGGCATCGGTGTGGGAACCGTCGGCATGGGGCGGAGAGCCGTCGGCACGGCGCGGATAGATGTAGAGGCACCCGACGACCTCGCCGCTCGCCGTCTCGATCACGGTGTACGTGAACCCGCCGCGCCGGGCGAAGTCCTCCGCGTGCTCGTGCAGGTCGCGCAGGTTCTCCTCCGGCGACATCCCGGCCACCGGGGGCCAGCTCCGGCCCCGGAAGCCCGGAGTGGCACGGATGTGCTCGATGCTGCCGGTCCAGGCGGCGAGGTCCTCGGTGTTGTGCCGGCCCTCCAGCGGTTCCAGGCGGAACTCCGGGGTGACCAGCTCCAAGGGGACGACGAAGTCGTCGGGGACGAAGGAAGCGCTCATGACCCGAAGCTAGGGGGACCGCCCCGTGGGTCGCACTTGAATGAGGCGGGGCGACGCGGGGACAGGGGCGGGGACCAAGGTGGTGAGAGCCCACTGCCGCAGCCCCCGTACCCTTGAGGGATGACCAGCAGCAGTGTCCGGACCGGAGCAGTGGACGAAGCAGTGGACGAAGCGGCCGTCGCGCGAAGCTACGAGATCCGCACCTACGGGTGCCAGATGAACGTCCACGACTCCGAACGTCTCTCCGGCCTCCTGGAGAACGCCGGTTACGTGCGCGCTCCGGAGGGCTCCGACGGCGACGCGGACGTGGTGGTCTTCAACACGTGCGCGGTCCGGGAGAACGCCGACAACCGCCTCTACGGCAACCTCGGCCGCCTCGCCCCCCGCAAGACCCAGCGCCCCGGCATGCAGATCGCCGTCGGCGGCTGCCTGGCCCAGAAGGACCGCGACACCATCGTCAAGAAGGCGCCCTGGGTCGACGTCGTCTTCGGCACGCACAACATCGGCAAGCTGCCGGTCCTCCTGGAGCGCGCCCGTGTGCAGGAAGAGGCGCAGGTCGAGATCGCCGAGTCCCTGGAGGCGTTCCCGTCGACCCTGCCCACGCGCCGCGAGAGCGCGTACGCGGCATGGGTGTCGATCTCCGTGGGGTGCAACAACACGTGCACCTTCTGCATCGTGCCCGCCCTGCGCGGCAAGGAGAAGGACCGCAGGACCGGCGACATCCTCGCCGAGATCGAGGCGCTCGTCGGCGAGGGTGTCTCGGAGATCACGCTGCTCGGCCAGAACGTGAACGCGTACGGCTCCGACATCGGCGACCGCGAGGCCTTCAGCAAGCTGCTGCGCGCCTGCGGGCGGATCGAGGGCCTGGAGCGGGTGCGCTTCACCTCCCCGCACCCGCGCGACTTCACGGACGACGTGATCGCCGCGATGGCCGAGACGCCGAACGTGATGCCCCAGCTGCACATGCCGCTGCAGTCCGGCTCGGACCCGGTCCTGAAGGCGATGCGCCGCTCCTACCGCCAGGACCGCTTCCTGGGGATCATCGAGAAGGTCCGCGCCGCCATGCCGGACGCGGCGATCTCCACGGACATCATCGTGGGCTTCCCCGGTGAGACCGAGGAGGACTTCGAGCAGACCATGCACGTGGTCCGTGAGGCCCGCTTCGCCAACGCCTTCACCTTCCAGTACTCCAAGCGCCCCGGGACGCCCGCCGCCGAGATGGACGACCAGATCCCCAAGGAGGTCGTCCAGGCGCGCTACGAACGCCTGGTGGCCCTCCAGGAGGAGATCTCCTGGGCCGAGAACAAGAAGCAGGTCGGCCGCACCTTGGAGCTGATGGTCGCCGAGGGCGAGGGCCGCAAGGACGGCACCACGCACCGCCTCTCCGGCCGCGCCCCCGACAACCGCCTGGTGCACTTCACCAAGCCCGACACCGAGGTGCGCCCCGGTGACGTGGTGACGGTCGAGATCACGTACGCGGCGCCGCACCACCTGCTTGCCGAGGGCGCCGTCCGCGACGTCCGGCGCACCCGCGCGGGCGACGCCTGGGAGAAGCGCAACACGGCCGACGCCCCGAAGCCCTCCGGAGTGCTCCTCGGCCTCCCCAAGGTGGGCGTCCCCGAGCCGCTTCCGGTGGCCACGGGCGGCTGCACCATCGACTGACGCATCCGGCGTTCCCAGGACGGGGCGCGGCGCAAGACGGCCTTTACGGAGAGTGTCGTCTTCTACGGAGAGCGTCGGCCTCTACGGAGCGTGTCGGCCTCTACGGAGAGCCGCGTCTCCTTCCCGGAGCCGCGTCCGCTGCGCCTGTCCGCCGCGTCCGTCCGCCCTGTCTGTACGCTGCGGATCATGCTTGTCGCCGCAGCCGTCTGCCCCTGTCCGCCCCTGCTCGTGCCTGAGGTCGCCGCGGGCGCCGCGCCGGAACTGGATGCCGCGCGGGCGGCGTGCACGGACGCGATCGGGGTGCTCGCCGCGTCCCGGCCCGACCGGCTCGTCGTCGTGGGCCCCGCGGAGCAGCAGGACCGCGGACCGCACGCCCAGGGGGCGCGCGGTTCGTTCCGGGGCTTCGGCGTGGACCTCGACGTACGCCTCGGAGAGGCCCCCGCGGACGACGGCGGGGCCGGCACGGGTGAGGCCACGGAGCGTCGGCTTCCGGTGCCGTTGGCCGTCGCCGGTTGGCTGCTCGGGCGTACGGAGTGGTCGGCAGCCCCGCTCGAAGGCCTCGGTGTGGGGGAACCTCTCGCGCCCGAGCGGTGTATCCAACTGGGAGGGGAGATCGCCGCGCGCGCGGACCGGGTGGCGCTGCTCGTGATGGGCGACGCCAGCGCGTGCCGCACGCTCAAGGCGCCCGGCTATCTGGACGAGCGGGCCGCGGGGTTCGACGCGGACGTGGCGCGGGCGCTCGCCGCGGCGGACGTGGCGGCGCTCAAGGCGCTGGACGCGGAGCTCGCGCAGGAGCTGAAGGCGGCGGGCCGGGCGCCCTGGCAGGTGCTCGCGGGCGCGGCCGACGGCGCGGGCCTGCGCGGCGAGCTGCTCTTCGACGACGCGCCGTACGGGGTGGGCTACCTGGTGGCGGCCTGGTCGTAGGGCGACGCCGAGACCCCGTCGAGGACCACCGGTCCGCCCGAGGGCTCTCGGGAGGACGCCGCGGCCGCGGCCGACGCCCCCAGGAAGCCGTCTCCCGGACACGCCGACGGCCGTGAAGCCAGTCGCGCTTCACGGCCGTCCGCCGGTGGTCCAGAGCCGCTCAGGAAGCCGAAGGGGGCGTCGGCGGTGACGGGGGCCGGGTGTCGCCGGGGGGAGTGGCACCGCCGCCCCCGCCCTTGCCGCCGTCCGTCCCGGCGAGGCGGTCCAGGGCGTCCTTGGCCTTGCCCGTCCCCGCCTGGATCTTGTCGCTGTACTTGCCCTTGGTCCTGCGATCGACCACGTCGGCGGCCTTGTGCAGGCCTTGGTCGATCTTGTCCCCGTGCTGCTGCGCGAGGCCCGAGACCTTGTCCTTGGCAGGGGCGAGTTTGTCCTTCAGCTGGTTCAGGAAGCCCACGGATTCGCCTTCCTTCGCGGGGGAGTCACTTGCGGGCGCTCTCACCGGCCTCGTTGTCGGCCGCCTCCTGCGCGGACTGCTGCTTCGGGATCTCCACACCCTCCGCGGCAGCCGCCTCGGCCGATTCCTCCGTCTCGTCCTCGGCAGCGGCCTTCGCCTCGGACTTGTCCTTGTCGTTGGCGGACGTGGCGGACGCGGTGGCCTCTGCGGCCTCGGTTCCGTCCTCGGCCTTGTCGTCATCGGCCTTGGCCTCGGCGGAGGCCTCAGCGTCCTCCGCGTCGGCCGTCAAGGTGGCGGCCGCCGCGTCGGTGGTCGATGCCTCGTCCGTGTCCTTGCTCTTCCGGCGAAACCGACTAAAAACGCCCATATCTACTCCATACGTTACTCGTGTGGGCGAAATCCCGCGCCACCCGGTGCGTCCGATTGCGTCGCCCGGGTCACCGATCCTCGAAACCGGCGGCCGGAACCTCGCAACAGGCAACGAACCCGGAGCCGTGCCGTCACGTAGCTCGTTCGGGCACCCGCCGAGCGATTTGCGAGACTGGGTCGGTGAGAAGTGCACCTCCCGCCCCGCGGGTCATCGCCGTCGTCGGGCCCACCGCGGCCGGAAAGTCCGATCTGGGCGTCCACCTCGCCCAGCGTCTCGGCGGCGAAGTCGTCAACGCCGACTCGATGCAGCTGTATCGGGGGATGGACATCGGCACCGCCAAGCTGACGCCCGCCGAGCGCGACGGGGTGCCGCACCACCTCCTGGACGTCTGGGACGTGACGGAAGCGGCGAGCGTGGCCGAGTACCAGAAGCTCGCGCGCGCGGAGATCGACCGACTGCTCGGCGAGGGCCGCTGGCCGATCCTGGTCGGCGGCTCCGGCCTGTACGTGCGCGGGGCCGTCGACCACCTGGAGTTCCCCGGCACCGACCCCGCCGTCCGCGCCCGCCTGGAGGAGGAGCTCGAGGAGCGGGGCCCCGGCGTGCTGCACGCCCGCCTGGCCGCCGCCGACCCGGACGCGGCCCGCGCGATCCTGCCCGGCAACGGACGCCGGATCGTGCGCGCCCTGGAGGTCATCGAGATCACGGGCAGGCCGTTCACCGCCAACCTCCCCGGTCACGAGTCCGTGTACGACACCGTGCAGATCGGCGTCGACGTGGCCCGCCCCGAGCTCGACCTGCGCATCGCCACGCGCGTGGACCGCATGTGGGAGGCGGGACTTGTGGAGGAGGTGCGCTCGCTGGAGGCGCAAGGGCTGCGGGAGGGGCGCACGGCGTCGCGCGCGCTCGGCTACCAACAGGTGCTCGGGGCGCTCGCCGGTGAGTGCACCGAGGCCGAGGCGCGCGCCGAGACCGTGCGCGCCACGAAACGCTTCGCGCGCCGACAGGACTCCTGGTTCCGGCGTGATCCACGCGTGCACTGGCTGAGCGGCGCCGTCGCCGACCGCGGGGAACTCCCGGGGAGTGCAATGGCGTTGGTCGAACGAGCGGTCACAGCCTGATCACGTGATGGCATCGGGACGCTCCGCCGGTCATCGAGGCACCTGACGGCGTGCCATCATCGACCATCGATCGACCAGTGGAGTCCGAAGTGGGAGGGCGCGTGGCGATGGAGGCCGGCCCTCGTGACACCGCACATGACGGCGAGCAGCACACCGCACAGGACGGTGCGGAGCACGCCGCGCACAACGGCGCGCGGCTCAGCCCGGACGGACCCGACAGCCCCGGGATCACCGAGAGCGGCATGACCGACGACGGCCCCACCGAGGAGGAGCTGGCGACGGAGCCCGAGGTCGAGGTCGAGCTGCGGCCGCAGCGCAGGCTGCGCATCTGGCAGCTCGCGCCGATCGTGATCCTCGCCGCCGTCGGATCCCTGATGTTCGCCTTCCCGCTGGCCTTCGAGTTCGGCGACGGCGGCGCCGTCGTCGCGATGCTGGGGCTGCTCCTCAGCTCCTGCGCCGCGGGCTGGGGCATGATGGCCGCCCGCCGCGTGGGCCACACCTGGCCGGGGCTGCCGGAGCGCGGCTCCGGGCGGCGCCCGGACTGGCGCGTGGTGTCCGCGTACACGCTGGTCGTCGGGGTGGTCGCGGTGCTCGCGGTGTGGCGGGTCGCCCGCCTCCGCTGAGTCCCCGTACGTCGCCCCTCCCCGTGGACGGCCCCCGACAGGTTGTCCTGCCCACCCCGTACGATCGAGGGATGAGCACGCGGATCGCCTTCCTCAAGGGGCACGGGACCGAGAACGACTTCGTGATCGTCCCCGACGCCGACAACGCCATCGAGCTGCCCCCGGCCGCCGTCGCCGCCCTGTGCGACCGCCGCGCGGGCATCGGCGGCGACGGCCTGCTGCACGTCGTGCGCTCCGCCGCCCACCCGGACGCGCGGCACCTGGCCGCGGAGGCCGAGTGGTTCATGGACTACCGCAACGGCGACGGCTCGGTCGCCGAGATGTGCGGCAACGGCGTGCGCGTCTTCGCCCGGTACCTCGAGCGCGCCGGACTAGTCGGCGAGGGCGACCTGGCCGTCGCGACCCGAGGCGGCGTCAAGCGTGTCCACATCGCCAAGCCCACCGAGGACGGCGCCCCCGGCGACATCACCGTCGCCATGGGCAAGGCCGTGCTCCCCGAGGGCGACGTCACGGTCTCCGTGGGCGAGCACCGGTGGCCCGCGCTCAACGTGAACATGGGCAACCCGCACGCGGTCGCCTTCGTGGCCGACCTGGCGCACGCCGGCCGCCTCCTGGACCCGCCGCCCTTCAGCCCGGCCACGGCCTACCCGCACGGGGTGAACGTGGAGTTCGTGGCCGACCGCGGCCCGCGCCACGTCGCCATGCGCGTGTACGAGCGCGGCGCCGGCGAGACCCGCTCGTGCGGCACGGGCGCCTGCGCGGTGGCCGTCGCGGCGGCGCGCAGGGACGGCCTGGACCCCGCAGTGACCGGCACCCCCGTGGCGTACACCGTGGACGTGCTCGGCGGACGCCTGGTCATCACCGAGCGGCCGGACGGCGAGATCGAGAAGACGGGCCCCGCCGTGATCGTGGCCGAGGGCGAGATCGACGCCGACTGGCTGGCGGCGGCCGTAGCGGCGGCCTGATGGCGCGCTCGGCCGCACGGCGCACACGGGAGCCCGGGCGGCCCGCCCGGCCCCGCCCCCGCGCCGTGGTCGAAACCCCGCTCGTCCCGGTCGAAACGACACTCCACAGAACTGTCGCTCGAATGGGTGATCCGTTTCACGCTCGGCGAGAGCGGGTCAGCACCACGTGATGGGCTCGATAGCATCAAGCACCGGCCCGGACGGAGCAGGCTGCCGTCCGCCCACCGCCGGTCGGAGCTGCCGGAGGTGCCCATGAGTGCGGAGGCGACGAATCCCGCGACGCCAGGCCCGATGACGCCCTCGACCCAGCGAAGGCGCACCCGCCCCCGCCTCGACCTGCGCAGACTCGGCCGCGCCGCACTCCTCGGTCCCGCCACGAGGGACCGCCTGCCGGACGCCATCGGCCATGTGGCCGAGGCCCACCGCGGCCACCACCCGGACGCCGACCTGGAGCCGCTGCGCCGCGCCTACGTCCTCGCGGAGTCCTCGCACCGCGGCCAGATGCGCAAGAGCGGTGAGCCGTACATCACACACCCGCTCGCCGTCACGCTGATCCTGGCCCAACTGGGGGCCGAGACCACCACGTTGACCGCGTCCCTGCTCCACGACACCGTCGAGGACACGGATGTGACGCTCGATCAGGTGCGCGCGGAGTTCGGCGACGACGTCTGCTACCTGGTCGACGGCGTCACCAAACTCGAGAAGGTCGACTACGGAGCCGCCGCCGAACCGGAGACCTTCCGCAAGATGCTGGTCGCCACCGGCAACGACGTCCGCGTGATGGCGATCAAACTCGCCGACCGCCTGCACAACATGCGCACCCTCGGCGTGATGCGCCCCGAGAAACAGGCCCGCATCGCCAAGGTCACCCGCGACGTCCTCATCCCGCTCGCCGAACGGCTCGGCGTGCAGGCCCTCAAGACCGAGCTGGAGGACCTCGTCTTCGCGATCCTCCACCCCGAGGAGTACGCCGAGGTCAAGGAGCTGATCTCGGCGAAGGCGCGGGCCGGGACCGACCCGCTGGCCGACATCTCCGAAGAGGTGCGCGGCGTCCTGCGCGAGGCCGGCATCGCCGCCGAAGTCCTCATCCGGCCACGCCACTTCGTGTCCGTCCACCGCGCGCACCGCAAACGCGGCGAGCTGCGCCCCGCCGACTTCGGCCGCCTGCTCGTCCTCGTGAACGAGGACGCAGACTGCTACGGAGTCCTCGGCGAGCTGCACACCTGCTTCACGCCGGTCGTCTCGGAGTTCAAGGACTTCATCGCCGTACCGAAGTTCAACCTGTACCAGTCGCTGCACACGGCCGTGTCCCGCGGCGACGGCGAAGTCGCCGAAGTCCTCATCCGCACCCACCAGATGCACCGGGTCGCCGAAGCGGGCGTCGTCGCCCTGCACAATCCCTACGCCGGGCCGTCCGAGGAGCAGCCGCCCGACGGCGAGCGCGCCGACCCCACCCGCCCCGGCTGGCTCTCGCGCCTCCTCGACTGGCAGCAGGCCGCGCCCGACCCCGACACCTTCTGGTCGACGCTCCGCGAAGACCTCGCCCAGGACCGCGAGATCGCCGTCTACCGCACCGACGGCGGCACGCTCGGCCTGCCCGCGGGCGCAAGCTGCGTCGACGCCGCCTACGCCCAGTACGGCGAGGACGCCCACGCCTGCATCGGCGCGCGCGTCAACGGCCGCCTGGCCACGCTCAGCACGGTCCTGCGCGACGGCGACACCGTGCAGCTGCTCATGGGCCAGGACCTGACCTCGGGGCCCTCGCGCGACTGGCTCGACCACGCACGCACGCCGGCCGCGCGCATCGCCATCCGGCGCTGGCTCACCACGCACCCGGCGCCCGCCCCCGTCCCGCCCGCGCAGGACGACCCGGCCCCGCAGGACCCCGTGACGGTGCCCGCCGCCGCACCGAGGCCCCAGGTCTCCGCGACCCTGCGCCCGGCGGCAGAGAGCGTCGTCGTCGACCGCGAGGGCGCCACCGTACGGCTCGCGGGCTGTTGCACCCCGGTGCCGCCCGACGAGATCACCGGCTTCGCGGTACGCGGCGGCGTCGTCACCGTCCACCGCGTCACCTGCCCCGCGGTGGCGCGCATGACGCAGGTGGGGCGCCCGGAGGTGGGCGTGCGCTGGGGGGACACCACGGAGTGCCGGGTCACCCTGATCGCCGAGTCGTTCGGCCGGGCGCACCTCCTGGCCGACCTCACCGAAGCCATCGCCCTCGAAGGCGCCGCGATCATCTCGGCGACCGTCGAACCCCCGAGCCAACAGCGCGTACGCCACACGTACACGCTCCAACTCCCCGACGCGGCGCACCTTCCGGGCCTGATGCGCGCCATGCGCAACGTCCCCGGGGTGTACGACGTGGCCCGCGCGCAGCACCGGGCGGCAGCGGCGCCCTGAGGCCGCTCCACGCCGAGCCCGACGGTGCTCTTCGGTGAAACGGCGCCGACTCGTTCGGGTGGGCCCGTCGCGTGCCGTCCCGGCGCGGAAGGCGTGCGCTGATAGCCGTAGTTCATGCTCCTCACCCCGCGCACCAAGCCGTCCCGGCCGAAGGCGGTCCGGATCGCCGTCGCCGTCCTCGCCGCCACCACCTCCGCCGCCCTGCTCGCCGCGAGCGCCCCGCAGCCCGCCGCCCCGCTCGGCATCGGCGACCGGCTCTTCCCCCACCTCGGCAACCCCGGGTACGACGTCACGTCGTACGACATCGCTTTCACCTATCACGGGGACAACAGCAAGCCCCTGGACGCGCTCACGAAGATCGACGCCCGGGTGACGGCCCCGCTGGAGCGCGTCAACCTCGACTTCACCCACGGCAAGGTCCGCTCCGTCGAGGTGAACGGCGCCCCCGCCGACTTCACCACCGCCGGCGAGGACCTGGTCGTCACGCCCCACGCGCGCGTGCAGCCCGGCGAGCGCCTGCGGATCGCCGTGCGGCACACCAGCGACCCGGTGTCCGGCGACGTCGAGGGCGGCTGGGTGCGCACCGGCGACGGGCTCGCGATGGCCAACCAGGCGGACGTCGCGCACCGCGTGTTCCCGTGCAACGACCACCCCGCCGACAAGGCGCAGTTCACCTTCCGCGTCACCGCGCCCAAGGGCCTCACCGCCGTGGCCAACGGCCTGCCCCTGGCCGAGGAGCGCCGCGCGGACACCACCACGTGGGCGTACCGCACCCGGCACCCGATGGCGACCGAGCTGGCCCAGGTGTCCATCGGCCGCTCCACCGTGCTGCACCGCACCGGCCCCTACCGCCTCCCCGTACGGGACGTCGTGCCCACGAAGGACCGCGAGCAACTGGAACCCTGGCTGACGAAGACCCCCGACCAGATCTCCTGGATGGAGGACAAGGTCGGCCGCTATCCGTTCGAGACCTACGGGGTGCTCGTCGCCGACGCCCGGACCGGCTTCGAGCTGGAGACACAGACACTGTCGCTCTTCGAGAAGGAGCTGTTCACACGGCCCGCGTACCCCGAGTGGTACGTGGAATCGATCATGGTGCACGAGCTGGCGCACCAGTGGTTCGGCGACAGCGTGAGCCCCGCCACCTGGTCCGACCTGTGGCTGAACGAGGGGCACGCCACGTGGTACGAGGCCCTGTACGCCGAGGAGAAGGCGCGCCAGCCGCTGGAGAAGCGGATGCGGTACGCCTACCGGCTCTCCGACAGCTGGCGCGCGGCGGGCGGGCCCCCGGCCGCGCCCAAGGGGCCCCGGCCGGGCGAGAAGATCAGCATCTTCCGGCCCGTCGTGTACGACGGCAGCGCGCTCGTGCTCTACGCGCTGCGCCAGGAGATCGGCCGGTCCGACTTCGAGGCCGTGGAGCGGGCCTGGGTGCACACCTACCGCGACGGGAACGCGACCACCGCCGACTTCGTGCGGCTCGCGTCCGAGGTCTCCGGCCGGAACCTCGACGGGTTCTTCGACGCCTGGCTGTACGGGGCGAAGACGCCTCCGATGCCGGGTCACCCCGACTGGACGTCGACGCCACCGGAGAAGAAGGCGGCGTCCGGCAGGAAGTAAGACGGCGTCCGGCAAGACGTGAAGTAAGACGGCGTCCGGCAAGACGTAGCGCCAGGCCCCCGGCGGTGGGCGCCCCGGCCGCCTTGGGGCCAGGCCCCGCACCGAAATACTCGGGTGACGAGACGGGTCGTACCGTGCGACCATCAACAGGTCGACGGCGCGGCCCGTCCGGGAGATCCCCTCGGGGACATCTCAGGGGCGGACCCGGCCGACCCGGGGAATCTCCGGGGGGCCGTGAGCGTTGTCGAACATGACGGGTGGCGCTGCGGCCCGCGGTGCGAGTCGCACACGCGGTGCGGCAGGGCGAAGGATGCCCGCAGGCGCTCTCCGTATCGGATTCCCATCGACGTAAAGGACCCAATGACCTCCTCTTCTTCCCCTTCCCAGGACGCACAGAGCTTCGCGCAGAACTACCCCGAAGGTCTTCGGGCCGATGCCCTGATGGAAGAGGACGTCGCCTGGAGCCACGAGATCGACGGAGAGCGGGACGGCGAGCAGTTCGACCGCTCCGAGCGCGCGGCCCTGCGCCGCGTCGCCGGCCTCTCCACCGAGCTCGAGGACGTCACCGAGGTCGAGTACCGACAGCTCCGCCTGGAGCGCGTCGTCCTCGTGGGCGTCTGGACCTCAGGAACGGTTCACGACGCGGAGAACTCCCTCGCCGAGCTGGCCGCCCTCGCGGAGACCGCGGGCGCGCTCGTGCTCGACGGCGTCATCCAGCGCCGCGACAAGCCCGACCCGGCGACGTACATCGGCTCCGGCAAGGCCCTGGAGCTGCGTGACATCGTCCTCGAGACCGGAGCGGACACCGTCGTGTGCGACGGTGAGCTCAGCCCCGGCCAGCTCATCCACCTCGAAGACGTCGTCAAGGTCAAGGTGGTCGACCGGACCGCCCTGATCCTCGACATCTTCGCCCAGCACGCCAAGTCCCGAGAGGGCAAGGCACAGGTCGCCCTCGCGCAGATGCAGTACATGCTGCCGAGGCTCCGCGGCTGGGGTCAGTCGCTCTCCCGTCAGATGGGTGGCGGCGGCGGTGGCGGCATGGCCACCCGTGGTCCCGGTGAGACCAAGATCGAAACGGACCGGCGACGGATCCGCGAGAAGATGGCCAAGATGCGCCGTGAGATCGCGGAGATGAAGACGGGCCGCGACATCAAGCGCCAGGAGCGCAAGCGCAACAAGGTGCCTTCGGTCGCCATCGCCGGGTACACGAACGCGGGCAAGTCCTCCCTGCTCAACCGCCTCACGGGCGCGGGTGTGCTGGTGGAGAACGCCCTGTTCGCCACCCTCGACCCGACGGTCCGCAGGGCGGAGACGCCCAGCGGCCGGCTGTACACCCTGGCCGACACGGTCGGCTTCGTCCGGCATCTGCCGCACCACCTCGTGGAGGCGTTCCGCTCCACCATGGAGGAGGTCGGCGAGTCCGACCTGATCCTGCACGTGGTGGACGGCTCGCACCCCGCGCCGGAGGAGCAGCTCGCCGCCGTGCGCGAGGTCATCCGGGACGTGGGCGCGACGGACGTGCGCGAGATCGTGGTGATCAACAAGGCGGACGCGGCCGACCCGCTGGTCCTCCAGCGGCTGCTGCGCCAGCAGAAGCACGCGATCGCCGTGTCCGCGCGCACCGGCGCCGGCATCGAGGAGCTGCTCGCGCTCATCGACGCCGAACTGCCGCGCCCCGAGGTCGAGATCGAGGCCCTCGTGCCGTACACCCACGGCAACCTCGTGTCGCGCACGCACGCCGACGGCGAAGTGCTCTCCGAGGAGCACACCCCCGAGGGCACGCTGCTCAAGGCACGGGTGCACGAGGAACTGGCGGCGGAACTCGCGCCGTACGTTCCCGCGGCGCACTGACGCGGGACTCGTACGCGCACCACATGGTGAAGGCCCCGCCCCCTCTCGTAGGGGGCGGGGCCTTCACCATGAAAGCTCCAGGTCACCGGGGTCTTGGCTGCCGACGGGCAACCGGGACCGGGTGGCCGAAGGGCCGCTGCGACCCCGGCGGCCGACGGCTCACTGCGATCCGTACTTCTCGCTCATCGTGTCGAAGACCTGCTTCGCGCCGCTGCCCAGCTGCGGACCGGCGAGCCAGGTGTTGTCGGCCGGGCCGATCGACGTGTTGGACACCAGCTGGGACTTGTCGCCCACCACCCGGAACCAGCCACCGCCGGACGAACCGCCGGTCATGGTGCAGCCGATGCGGTACATCGTCGGCGTCGCCGGGTCCAGCGACAGACGGCCGGGCTTGTCGATGCACTTGTGCATGATCAGGCCGTTGTACGGCGGCGCGGCCGGGTAGCCCCAGGCGCCCATGGACGCCACGCTCTGCGCCGACGGAGTCGAGAAGTCGACCTCCAGCGCGTTGCCGACGGTCTCCTCGAGGGACTTGGTGCCCTCCTGCGGCTTCACGTGCATCACGGCGTAGTCGTGCGGAGCGCCGGCGCCGCCCGAGGAGGCACCCTGGTCGATCCACTCACCGGACGTCGAGACCCAGTCCGCCCACCACTGGCCGTACGGCGCGATCTCCTGCGGCGCCGCGTTGCTCAGGGCCGCCTCGGACTTGCCCAGGTCGTTGTACGAGGGCACGAAGGTGATGTTGCGGTACCAGCCGCCCTCGGAACCGGCGTGCACACAGTGGCCCGCCGTCCACACGAGGTTGGACTTGCCCGGGTTGCGCGGGTCCTTCACGACCGTGCCGGAGCAGACCATCGAACCCTTGGGGGAGTCGAAGAAGATCTTGCCGACCGGCGCCGCGTTGTCGTGGTACGGCGTCTTCTCGGGCTTCGCCTGGACCGGAGCGGGGTCCGGGTCGGTCTGGCCCTGGTCGGCGGTCGCGTCCTTCGCCGCGATCGTCTTGTTCGGGTCCTTGGCCTTCTGCATCCGCTCGGGCTTCCAGAGCCCCTCGATGACCGGGTTGACGAAGTCCTTGGCCTCGCGCAGCCAGTCGTCCTTGCTCCAGTTCTTCCAGGCACCGTCCTTCCACTTGTCCGGATCGATGCCGTGCTCCTTGAGCCGGTCGGCGAGGTCGCCGGGCAGACCGGAGCCGGAGTCGGAGCCGGAACCCTTGTCCGCCTCCTGCGCCGAGCCGCTGTCCGACTTGTCGCTCGCCTTGTCGTCGCTCGGGCCGCAGCCCGTGGCGGTGAGCGCCAGGGTCGCGGCGAGCCCGGTGACGGCGAGCGCGGCGCGGCGGCCGCGGCTGCGCGCGAAGGGCGCACGAATGGAACGCATGTAGCTGTAACCCCCGTAGGAACGTGTATTTGCCATGTGCGTGTCAGGCGTGGGCGTGGCGTCCGCCGCCCGGGCCGACGTGAGCTCCCACTATGCCTGTGGAATTGGGGACGAACGGCGGCGGGGCGGTGAAGGTTTCGCCGCGCTGATGCGCGTACGTCGCACGCACGCTTCCCGTACGCGGACGAAGCGGATGGTGGGTCGGCCCCGGGAATCGAGGCCGACCCACCGGCGGTGACGTCGCACCGCCCCGACTGCTTACTGCCCTGCGAACTTCTTGCTGACCGCGTTGTAGATGCCCTTGGCCTCGTCACCGAGGCGCGGACCCGCGAGCCAGCCCGCCGTGACCGGGCCGATCGATGTGTTGGACACCAGCGCGGGCTTGCCGTCCTGGCCCTCCGTGACCCAGCCGCCACCGGACGAACCGCCGGTCATGGTGCAGCCGATCCGGTACATCGTCGGGTCGGGCTTGCTCAGGGAGAGGCGGCCCGGCTTGTCCGCGCACTGGAACTGCTTCTGGCCGTCGAACGGCGACGCCGCCGGGTAGCCGGTCGCCGTCATGTCCTTGATCTTCGGCACCGCGGGGGCGTCGAAGTCCACCGGCAGAGCGGTGCCGACCGTCTCCTCCAGGGACTTGCCCTCGCTGCCCTTCTCCGGCGTCACGTGGATCACCGCGAAATCGTAGGGAGCGCCCTTGCCGCCCGTCGGGCCGCCCGTCTCGATCCACTGGTCGGACGTCTGCGCCCAGTCGCCCCACCAGACGCCGTACGGAGCGACCTCTTCCTTGGGCTTGCCCTGGAGCTCCGCGGTGGGCGTGCCGCTGTCGTTGTACGACGGGACGAAGGCGATGTTGCGGTACCAGCCGCCCTTGGCGCCCGCGTGGACGCAGTGACCGGCGGTCCACACCATGTTGGACTTGCCCGGGTTCTTCGGGTCCTTGACGACCGTGGCCGAGCAGACCATGGAGCCCTCGGGGCCGTCGAAGAAGAGCTTGCCGGCCGCGGGGACCTGGTCGTGGTACGGCGTCTTCACGGCCGCGGCCTCGACGGGCTCCGGCGTCGGGTCCGTCACGCCCTGGTCACCGGAGATGTCGCCCTCGTCGACACCGCGGTCCGGGTTCTTGTCCGCGTCCCGCATGCGGTCCGGGTCCCAGAGGTCCTCGATGATCGGGTTGACGAAGTCGCCCGCCTCGCGCAGCCAGTCGTCCTTGTCCCAGTTCTTCCAGGCGCCGTCCTTCCACTTGTCCAGGTCGATGCCGTGCTCCTTGAGCCGGTCCTGGATGTCGCCGGGAAGCTGGATCTTGTCGTCGCCCTTGTCGCCGGGCTGCGACGCGGACGAGTCGCCCGCGTTGTCGTCACTCGGGCCGCAGGCGGTCGCCGTCAGAACGAGCGCCGCGCCGAGCGCGACGGCGGCCGCCACGGGGGAGGTCCTGCCGCGCGCGCTCCTCCCACTGCGGGAGCTGAAGAGCGGACGTATGGGTCGCATGGTGAGAATCCCCCTGGGCCTCGAAATCGTTCCAAATGCCGTACATCGTGGTGCCGTACGTCCTTCCGTACGGCCGCGGTCATCACGGCGCGCCCCTAGGGGGCGCGCGGATGCCCGTGCTGGCGGGCGCCCGGTCGTCGGTGGTACCGAACGTCCGGATTTGCCCGCGGTGCGGAACACCTTGGTGCTGATGAACGGCACCCCACACTATGCCGGTGCCGTTGGGGACGGCCCACGAGACGGCAACGGTTCCGTCACGGCAAGGATCTTCCGTGCACCCGTGATCCCGCGCACGTGCCGTCGTTGGTACGTACGGGGGACACGCCGCGCGCGTTCAGCCCCCGCGCCAACTCGCTCGCCCGCCCGGCCGAGATCCGCGGGCCCGCGTCAAGTCCCAGCGGGAGGACCAACAGCTGTGGCCGTGATCGAGCCCGCTTCCGCGGTGGTGCCCGCGGGGCGCGAAATCGCGGCGGGGGCCGCGGAGCAGGGAACTGCCGGTGAGAGCGCTGGGGCCAGTGGGGGCAGCGGGAGTGAGGGCACTGCGGGAGACGGTGCCGCGCGCGAGGAGGGCCCGCGGGGCAAGGCCGTGCACCAAACCGGCACGCACCAGTCAGGCACCCCCATCCCCGACAGGGGCGCGCACGAAGGCATCCTGCGCCGCCAGTCCGCCCGCGAGTCCGCCGCGCGCACCTACGCGCGAGCCCTGCCGATCGTCCCCGTCCGAGCCCGCGGCATGACCATCGAGGGCGCCGACGGACAGCGCTACCTGGACTGTCTCTCCGGCGCGGGCACGCTCGCCCTCGGCCACAACCACCCCGTCGTCCTCGAAGCCATCCGCAACGTCCTCGACTCCGGAGCCCCCCTCCACGTCCTCGACCTGGCCACCCCCGTCAAGGACGCCTTCACCACCGAACTGTTCCGCACCCTCCCGCCCGCCCTCGCCGACCACGCCCGCATCCAGTTCTGCGGCCCCGCCGGAACCGACGCGGTGGAAGCGGCCCTCAAACTCACCCGCACGGCCACCGGCCGCGAGGGTCTGCTCGCCTTCACCGGCGCCTACCACGGCATGACCGCAGGAGCCCTCGAAGCCTCCGGCGGCGCCCGCGACGTCCGCGTGGCCCGCCTGCCCTACCCGCAGGACTACCGCTGCCCCTTCGGCATCGGCGGTCCCAACGGAGCCGAACTCGCCGCCCGCTGGACCGAGAACCTCCTCGACGACACCAAGTCCGGCGTTCCCGCCCCCGCCGCCATGATCCTCGAACCCGTCCAGGGCGAAGGCGGCGTCCTGCCCGGCCCCGACGCCTGGCTCCGCCGGATGCGCGACATCACCGCGGCCCGCGGCATCCCCCTCATCGCCGACGAGGTACAGACCGGCGTCGGCCGCACCGGCGCTTTCTGGGCCGTCGAGCACAGCGGCATCGTCCCCGACGTCCTCGTCCTGTCCAAGGCGATCGGCGGCAGCCTCCCCCTCGCCGTCGTGGTCTACCGCGACGACCTCGACGTCTGGCCCCCCGGCGCCCACGCGGGCACCTTCCGCGGCAACCAACTCGCCATGGCCGCCGGCGCCGCCACCCTCGCCCACGTACGCGAGAACCGCCTCGCCGAACGCGCCGCCACCCTCGGCGCCCGCATGCTCGGCGATCTGCGCTCCCTAGCCGCCGACCACCCCTGCGTCGGCGACGTCCGCGGGCTCGGCCTCATGCTGGGCGTCGAACTCGTGGACCCGGAATACGCCCAACCCACTTCCCACACCCCGCACTTGAGCCACGCGACAGAACCTTCCGCGTCCGCCTCGCAGACCCCAAGCACCTCTTACGTCCCCACCGCCCCCGCGCAACCGGCACCCGCACCCCCCACGACCGCACCGCCCGTGACCACGCCCACCGCGCCTCCGGCCGGTGCCCAGTACCCACACCAGCACCCGCACCGGCACAATCACCTTCAGCACCACCGGCCGCACGACCTCCCCGACACCCGCCCGCACCCACCGGCCCCCGAACTGGCCGCCGCCGTACAGCGCGAGTGCCTGCGCCGCGGGCTCATCGTCGAACTCGGCGGACGGCACTCCAGCGTCGTGCGACTCCTGCCTCCCCTCACCATCACGGACGAACAGGCGACCGCGGTCCTCGACCGACTAGCCGATGCCCTCACCGCGGCGGAGCGTTCCCACCGCCGCACCCCCGACGGCAGACTCGCACCGGACCATCCATGACCACCGCGACTCACGTCCCCTGACCGAGCCGGGCACGAACCGACCGGCCCGATGACAGCCGCAGCCGCACCATCACCTCCCAGGCGCGTAGGTCACCGTCTCACCCCGTGCCCCCTCCGCGACCCGTCCCGCCCAACACCGCCCGTCGCCAAACGGAGCCCGATCAACCACACAAGGAACCCTCTTGAACGCCACCCCCGCACCCGACGGCCGTCCCCAACCGCACCCACCGGCAGCGTGCGGCACACAGTCCGCGCAGTCCCCGCAGACGGCGGAGGCCGGTACGGTCCCGCGGCAGAAAGGCAGGAGCCAGGAGGCCGAGCGACTGCGCCACGGCACCACCGACCTCCTCGACCACCCCGACCCGCACACCGCGGCCCAGGCCGCAGCCGTCGAGAACCTGCTGCGCTGCTGGGTGCGGGAGAACGACATGGCCGCACCGGAACACGGTTCCCTGCGCGTCCCCCTCGAAGCCAGCGGCACCGCCCTCCTCGTCCCCGTGGACTACTGGTCCCCGACCGGCTGGCACCGCTTCGGCCCCCCTTGCCTGGAAGACGGCCCCACCACGGCGCCACCGGTCGACGCCGTCACCGTCGCCGCCCTCCTGAGCCGCGAGACCGCCCGCACAGCCGAAGCGACCCACGGCCCCACCCCGGAGCGCGCCGCAGACGACCAGGAGCGCGCCGCACACGACCCCGGCGCCGACACCCAATCCGCCACCCAGCATGGCGAATTCACCGACTCTGACCCCCAGGCGCAGCCCGACCCGGAGCAACCACAGGCACAACCACAGCCGACGGTCCCGTCGGCCGCAGCCCTCGGGGAAGCGGCCGAAGCCGAACCCGCCGAGGCCCGGGAAGCCCCCGACGGCGCCGACCTGGTGGCCCGCGTCGCCGACTCCGTCCGCCGCACCGCCGACTTCATCGCCGACCGCAGGAACAATCCAGGCGACATCCCCGACCTGTTCCTTGCCGCCGAACAGTCCCTCCTCCTCGGTCACCCCCTGCACCCGACCCCGAAGAGCCGCGAAGGACTCTCCGACACCGAATCCCGGCTCTACTCACCCGAGTTGCGCGGCGCCTTCCCGCTGCACTGGCTCGCCGTCGACCGCTCGGTGCTCGCCATGGACTCGGCCTGGACCGAACGCGGCCGCACCGTCCCCGCCGACCAGCTCGCCGCCCGCCTCGCGGGCCCCGACCTGCCGCTGCCCGACGACCACGCCGTACTGCCCGCACACCCGTGGCAGCTCCGCGAACTCCACCACCGCCCCGAGACCGCCGCCCTGCTCGACGCCGGACTCCTCAAGGACCTCGGCCCGCACGGCGCCCCCTGGCACCCCACCTCCTCCGTCCGCACCCTCTACCGCTCCGGCGCCCCGGCCATGCTGAAGCTTTCGCTGGCCCTGCGCATCACCAACTCCCGTCGTGAGAACCTTCGCAAGGAACTCCACCGCGGCGTCGAGGTCCACCGGCTGTTGCGCAGCGGCCTCGCCGAGCAGTGGCAGGCGGCCCACCCCGGCTTCGACGTGATCCGCGACCCGGCCTGGCTCGCCGTCACCGGAGCCGACGGAGAAGCCGTCCCCGGACTCGACGTGATGATCCGGCACAACCCCTTCCGCCCCGGCGACGACGCGACCTGCATCGCCGGCCTCGTCTCACCCCGGCCGCCCGCCCAGCCCACCGGCCAGGACCGGCCGCCGATGCACTCCCGGCTAGCCGCGATCATCACCCGCCTCGCCGGACACACCGGCCGCCCACGGGGAGCCGTCGCCACGGAGTGGTTCCTGCGCTACCTCCAGAACGTCGTACGCCCCGTGCTCTGGCTGGACAGCGAAGCGGGCGTCGCCCTGGAGGCCCACCAGCAGAACACCCTGCTGCTGCTCGACCCCGACGGCTGGCCCACCGGCGGCCGCTACCGCGACAACCAGGGCTACTACTTCCGCGAATCCCGCCGCGCCGAGCTGGACAAGCGGCTCCCCGGCATCGGCCGACAGAGCGACACCTTCGTCTCCGACGAGGTCACCGACGAACGCTTCGCCTACTACCTCGGCATCAACAACGTCCTCGGCCTCATCGGAGCCCTGGGCGCCGAACGCCTCGCCGACGAACGGCTGTTGCTCGCCGCGTTCCGCCGCTTCCTCCTCGCCGCCGCCTCGGGGCCCGACCGGCTCCGTACCCCGCTGCCCGCCCGGTTGCTCGACTCACCCGTGCTGCGCTGCAAGGCCAACCTGCTGACCCGCCTGCACGGACTCGACGAACTCGTCGGGCCCGTCGACACCCAATCCGTCTACGTCACCATCTCGAATCCCCTCCATACGTGACCCGCTCCACCCCGAACCCCGCCCGGATCCACCAACTCCCCGGTGGCCAAGACCACTTCGTTTGCGCCACCGGGGACCACGCCCCCTTCCCCCGCCGATGACCATGACCCCTTCCTGAGGACCAGGCCCCACCCCTGCCGAACCCTTCCCCTCCGAGAGGAGCGACGCCGTGCCTCCCACCGACGCGAGCACCGACGCCGGAACAGATCCCGCCACCGCGGGCGCCCCGGACTGCGACGACACCTTGGACCTGCGGCTGCCCGACGAACTCGTCGCGCTCATCGCCGACTCCGGTGGGCACACCGCGCACCTCAGCTCCGACGCCGCGGCGGGCTCGGACCCCACGACGGCCCCCGAGCCCGACCCGGCCCGCGGCGACCTCCTCGACCACGTGGCCACCTGGAGCCCGGCCACCACCGAAGCCGGCGTCTTCCAACTCGTCCCCGTACGCGTCGAACGCGACCTGGCACTGATCAGCAGGTGGATGAACGACCCCGCCGTGGCGGCCTTCTGGGAACTGGCCGGACCCGCATCCGTCACGGAGACCCACCTGCGCCCCCAGCTCGACGGCGACGGGCGCAGCGTGCCCTGCCTAGGCGTCCTCGACGGCGCCCCCATGAGCTACTGGGAGATCTACCGCGCCGACCTCGACCCCCTCGCCCGCCACTACCCCGCACGCCCTCACGACACCGGGATCCACCTCCTCGTCGGCGGCGTCGCCGATCGCGGCCGAGGCCTCGGCACCACCCTGCTGCGGGCCGTCGCCGACCTCGTACTCGATCACCGCCCCTCCTGCGCACGTGTCGTAGCCGAACCAGACCTGCGCAACACCCCCTCTGTCTCCGCCTTTCTCAGCGCCGGCTTCCGCTTCGCCGCCGAGGTGGACCTCCCCGACAAACGAGCGGCACTCATGGTCCGTGACCGGGCCCTGCGCGCCGTGCTGTGACCCGCTCGGCCCGCCCCTCTCATCTGCTCACTTCGATCCGCCCACTTCTGATACACCGCTCGACCCGATCCGGTTCCCTCCCCGAGGAGTCCCCGTGCCGAATCTTTCCGACCCCGCGACACCCAACGAGCCCGCCGCCCTTTACGACCCGCCCGAGCTGACCGCGGAACGCTGGGAGGAGGCCGGGCGCCGACTCCTCGCCAAGATCGTCGCCGAGTTCGCGTACGAAGAGATCCTCAGTCCGGTACCGGCGGGGGCAGTGAGCGCCGACAGCCGAGGCGAGGATGCCGAAGGCCGCGAGGCTGCCAGGGGGAGCAGCGGGTCGGCCGCAGAGTTCGCCGTAGAAAGCGAAGAGGGCGTCGCGGACGGTGAGGGGCGCGCCGCCGACACGTACACCTTGCTTCTCGACGAACCCGCCACGTCCGGCGAGCCCCGCCCGCGTCTCACCTTCCGCGCCCGCCGCGGCGCCTACGGCAGCTGGCGAGTGGACCCGGCGAGCCTCACGCTCACCGACGGCACCGGCAGCCCGCGCCCCTGCACCGACCCACTGCGCTTCCTGACCGTCGCCCGCCGCACCCTGGACCTCGACGGCGCCACCCTCGGCCACCTCATCCGCGAACTGACCGCGACGCTGAGCGCCGACACCCGCCTCGACCACGGGGCGCTCAGCGCCGGGCAGCTCGCCGACTTCGGCTACGCGGAGCTCGAAGGCCACCAGACCGGCCATCCCTGGCTCGTCCTCAACAAGGGCCGCATCGGCTTCTCCGCGACGGACGCCGCGCGCTGGGCACCCGAGGCCCGCAGCGACGCGGCCATCCCGTGGATCGCCGTGCACCACAGCATCGCCACCTACCGGGGCGTGCCGGGCCTCGACACCGCGGACGACCTCTACGCGCGCGAGCTCGACGCAGGCACCCGCGAGTCCTACGCGGCCATACTCGGCGCACGCGGCCTCGACCCCCGGGAGTACCTGTACCTGCCCGTGCACCCCTGGCAGTGGGACGACGTCGTGCTGCCCCTGTTCGCCCCGTCCGTCGCCGAGGGGACCATCGTCCCGCTCCCCAGCGACGGCGACCTGCGTCTGCCGCAGCAGTCGATCCGGACATTCCTGAACACCACCCGTCCCGACCGGCACACCATCAAGCTCCCGCTGTCGGTCCTCAACACCCTGGTGTGGCGAGGTCTGCCCACCGAGCGGACGGTCGCCGCCTCGGCCGTCACCTCCTGGGTGCACGCCCTGCGCGACAGCGATCCGTTCCTGCGTGACGAGTGCCGGGTGATCCTCCTCGGAGAGGTCGCCTCCGTCGCAGTGGAGCACCCCGTCTACGACTCGCTCCCGGAAGTTCCCTATCAGTACAAGGAGCTGCTGGGTGCCATCTGGCGCGAGCCCCTCACGCGCTACCTCGCGCCCGGGGAGCGCGCCCGCACCCTCGCCGCGCTCCTGCACACCGACCCCCAGGGCCGCGCTTTCGTCACGGAGCTCGTCGACCGCTCCGGGCTGACGCCCACGGCCTGGCTGACGCGTCTGTTCGCCGCGCTCCTTCCGCCCCTGCTGCAGTTCCTCTACCGCTACGGAACGGTGTTCTCCCCCCACGGGGAGAACGCCATCGTCGTCTTCGACGACAAGGATGTCCCCGTGCGCCTCGCGGTCAAGGACTTCGTGGACGACGTCAATGTCAGTGCGGAGCCCGTGCCGGAGCACGCCTCCATGCCCGACGACGTACGCGGCATCCTGCTCACCGAGCCGCCGGCCTTCCTGACCCAGTTCATCCACGCAGGGCTCTTCGTGGGCGTCTTCCGCTACCTGGCGCCGCTGTGCGAGGACCAACTGGGCGTCCCGGAGGCCGACTTCTGGTCCCTCGTACGGGCCGAGATCCTGCGGCACCAGGCCCGCGCCCCCGAGCTGAAGGAGCGGTACGAGACATTCGACCTGCTCACACCCCGTATCGAGCGCCTGTGCCTGAACCGCAACCGGCTCCACCTCGACGGCTACCGCGACCGCTCCGAGCGCCCGCACGCCGCCGTCCACGGGACCGTGGCCAACCCCCTCCATCAGCCTTGATCGCAGTGTTGTCAGTGGGGCACCGTAGGGTGGTCGAGCTATGACGAAGCCCTCCCTCCCCGAGCTCCTGCACGCCGCCGTCGCCGCCGTCGGCGGTACGGAGCGCCCCGGCCAGGTGACCATGGCCGAGACCGTCGCCGAGGCGATCGACGACGGTTCCCACCTGCTGGTCCAGGCCGGCACCGGCACCGGAAAGTCCCTCGGCTACCTGGTGCCCGCGCTGGCGCACGGGGAGCGGGTCGTCGTCGCGACGGCCACCCTGGCGCTGCAGCGCCAGCTGGTCGAGCGCGACCTGCCGCGGACGGTGGACGCCCTGCATCCGCTGCTGCGCCGCCGCCCCGACTTCGCCATGCTCAAGGGCCGGTCGAACTATCTCTGTCTGCACCGCCTGCACGAGGGCGTGCCGCAGGACGAGGAAGAGGGTCTCTTCGACCAGTTCGAGGCGGCGACGCCCACCAGCAAGCTCGGCCGGGACCTGCTGCGCATGCGGGACTGGGCGGACGAGACGGAGACCGGCGACCGCGACGACCTCACCCCGGGAGTCTCCGACCGTGCCTGGGCGCAGGTGTCCGTCTCGTCCAGGGAGTGCCTGGGCGCCTCGAAGTGCGCGTACGGCCAGGAGTGCTTCGCCGAGATGGCCCGCGAGCGCGCGAAGCTCGCCGAGGTCGTGGTCACCAATCACGCGCTGCTCGCGATCGACGCCATCGAGGGCGCCCCCGTCCTGCCCCAGCACGAGGTGCTGATCGTGGACGAGGCCCATGAGCTAGTGTCCCGCGTCACTGGTGTCGCCACCGGCGAGCTCACCCCGGGACAGGTCAACCGCGCGGTGCGGCGCGCGGCGAAGCTGGTCAACGAAAAGGCCGCGGATCAGCTCCAGACCGCCGCAGAGGGCTTCGAGCGGCTCATGGAGCTGGCGCTGCCGGGGCGCCTGGAAGAGGTCCCCGAGGACCTCGGCTATGCCCTGATGGCGCTGCGCGACGCCGCCCGCACGGTCATCTCGGCACTCGGCTCGACCCGCGACAAGTCCGTCCAGGACGAGGACGTGGTCCGCAAGCAGGCCCTGGCCTCCGTGGAGACGATCCACGACGTGTCGGAGCGCATCACGAACGGCTCCGAGTACGACGTCGTCTGGTACGAACGGCACGACCGCTTCGGCGCCTCCCTGAGGGTGGCCCCGATGTCCGTCTCGGGCCTGCTCCGCGAGAAGCTGTTCACCGACCGCTCGGTGGTCCTCACGTCCGCCACGCTCAAGCTCGGCGGCGACTTCAACGGCGTCGGGGCGTCGCTCGGGCTGTCCCCGGAGGGCACCCAGGCCGAGGACGCGCCCGTCTGGAAGGGCGTCGACGTCGGCTCGCCCTTCGACTACCGCAAGCAGGGCATCCTGTACGTCGCGCAGCACCTGGCACGTCCGGGGCGCGAGGGCACGCGCGGCGACATGCTGGACGAGCTCACCGAGCTGATCGAGGCGGCGGGTGGGCGGACGCTCGGCCTGTTCTCCTCGATGCGGGCGGCCCAGGCGGCGGCCGAGGAGCTGCGGGGCAGGCTCGACATGCCGATCCTGCTGCAGGGCGAGGAGACGCTGGGCGAGCTGATCAAGGGGTTCGCGGCCGACGCGCGGACGTGTCTGTTCGGCACGCTCTCGCTGTGGCAGGGCGTCGACGTACCGGGCGCGAACTGCCAGCTGGTGATCATGGACAAGATCCCGTTCCCGCGCCCCGACGACCCGCTGATGAGTGCCCGGCAGAAGGCCGTGGACGAGGCGGGCGGCAATGGCTTCATGGCGGTCGCGGCGACCCATGCCGCGCTGCTCATGGCCCAGGGCGCCGGTCGTCTCGTCCGGGCGTCGGGGGACCGTGGGGTGGTGGCGGTCCTGGACCCGCGCCTGGCCACCGCGCGCTACGGAAGCTATCTGCGGGCCTCGCTGCCGGAGTTCTGGTACACGACGGACCGGAACCAGGTGCGTCGCTCCCTGGCGGCGATCGACGCGGCGGCGACGGCTGCGGAGGCGTCGGGCGGGGCCGGGGTGCCGGAGACCGTCGAGGCTGCGGAGGAGTAGCCTGCCGCCCCGTCCTGGTCTCTGAGCCCTTGGAAACGCACGGCGCAGCCCTCCGAACGCAAGAGACGGGCCCCGGAACCGGCGCAGTAGGTCCCGGGGCCCGTGTCAGGGGCGGAGGCTCACACGCGACGCAGGACCGCGACCACCTTGCCGAGGATGGTCGCCTCGTCGCCGGGGATCGGCTGGTACGCGGAGTTGTGCGGCAGGAGCCAGACGTGTCCGTCCTCGCGCTTGAAGCGCTTGACGGTCGCTTCGCCGTCGAGCATGGCGGCGACGATGTCGCCGTTCTCGGCGACGGGCTGGCGGCGGACCGTGACCCAGTCCCCGTCACAGATGGCGGCCTCGATCATGGAGTCGCCGACGACCTTCAGGACGAACAGCTCACCGTCGCCGACGAGCTGGCGGGGGAGGGGGAACACATCCTCGACGGACTCCTCGGCGAGGATCGGACCGCCCGCCGCGATGCGGCCGACCAGGGGGACGTACGAAGCGGCCGGCTTGCCCGTGGTGTCGGTGGCCTGGGTGCTGGGCTGGTCCGAGCCCCGGACCTCGTACGCCCGCGGGCGGTGCGGGTCGCGGCGCAGGAAACCCTTGCGCTCGAGGGCCATCAGCTGGTGGGCGACCGACGACGTGCTGGAGAGTCCGACCGCTTGACCGATCTCCCGCATCGACGGCGGGTAACCACGCCGCTGCACCGAGTCCCTGATGACCTCGATCACCCGGCGCTGGCGATCGGTGAGCCCGGAGCTGTCGGCGCGGATTCCTGGAGGTCGGCCCGGCAGGGAGCGTGTGGGCTTGGGCCCCTCCTGGTTCGTGGCTGCGTCATTCATGGCATGCACCGGCTCGAATCGGCTCTGGGAGCGGTCCTGGGCTGTGATGGTGGCGCTGTCTGCGGTGGTGGTCACGTCGGTCGGCCCCTCTCGAGATGTTCTCCCTAGTTAGCCAACGGTAGTTGCTTTCGAAAGGTTGCGCCAAACACACGTTCGAGTGAAAAATCGTAGATTCCCTGTCCTGATCATGTGTCTGGGTGTATGGCTGACGTTCGGGCCGAAAGGAATTTCGGTTCATTACGGTACGCTTCACCGCCGGGGTCCAGGCCCTGCCGGGTGAGGCTCCCATAGTGCCATTCGGTGCCCCGTCAACTGGGCACTGGGACCTCCCGGGTGGCGTCGGCGTCGGCCCGCGCGCGCCCGCCCGTCCGGAGACTCCCGCGACACGCGGTGACGTCGATGATGACGAGCAAACCCCAGATGTAGTGGTTGGATTGCGACCGCAGCCTAGAAGTTGTGGTCCCCGGTCTTCCGGGGTCGCGGGCATCGCCTATGCTTGGGGCTGCTTCGAGGGGCCCAAGGGTCCTTGGAGGCCTCTGTGTCGTGCCATGAAGGAGGGTTGGGAGATCCATGCACTGCCCCTTCTGTAGGCACCCCGACAGCCGTGTAGTCGACAGCCGCACCACTGATGACGGCACGTCGATCCGCAGGCGCCGTCAGTGCCCGGACTGCTCGCGTCGTTTCACGACCGTGGAGACCTGCTCCCTGATGGTCGTCAAGCGCAGCGGCGTCACCGAGCCCTTCAGCCGCACCAAGGTCATCAACGGCGTCCGCAAGGCATGCCAGGGGCGGCCTGTGACCGAGGACGCGCTGGCGCAGCTCGGCCAGCGCGTCGAGGAAGCGGTCCGGGCCACCGGAAGTGCCGAACTGACCACCCACGACGTGGGGCTGGCCATACTCGGCCCGTTGCAGGAACTCGACCTCGTCGCCTATTTGCGCTTCGCGTCCGTGTACCGGGCGTTCGACTCGCTCGAGGACTTCGAGGCCGCGGTCGAAGAGCTGAGGGAGCGGCGCGACGCCGCGCCGGACGGCTCCGGAGCGGAACGTGACGCGACCGGCCGCGGGCCCGGTGGGACTGCCGAAGTCCCGCAGCCTGCCACCGCCGGCGACTGACCTTTCACGGTCCGACGGCGAACCAGACCTGTCGCGGTCGCCCCTAGTGGTGCCCGCGACACAAGACACACACCGTGCTGCGGGAAGAACGTGGCACTTCAGGGCGTTTTAGCCTGATACAGGGAGGCGGCATGACCGAGACGACGAGCGGCCCCGCGCGAGGTTCGCGCGCGAAGGGTCCCAAGGGCGGCAAGGGCCTGCGCATCGAGCGCATCCACACGACCCCGGGCGTGCATCCGTACGACGAGGTGGTCTGGGAGCGCCGTGACGTCGTCATGACCAACTGGCGCGACGGTTCGGTCAACTTCGAGCAGCGCGGTGTCGAGTTCCCCGAGTTCTGGTCGGTGAACGCGGTCAACATCGTCACGAGCAAGTACTTCCGCGGCGCGGTCGGCACGCCGCAGCGCGAGGTGAGCCTGAAGCAGCTCATCGACCGCATCGTGAAGACGTACCGGAAGGCCGGCGAGGACTACAAGTACTTCGCCTCGCCCGCCGACGCCGAGATCTTCGAGCACGAGCTGGCGTACGCCCTCCTGCACCAGATCTTCAGCTTCAACAGCCCGGTGTGGTTCAACGTCGGCACGCCCCAGCCGCAGCAGGTCTCCGCCTGCTTCATCCTGTCCGTCGACGACTCCATGGAGTCGATCCTCGACTGGTACAAGGAAGAGGGCATGATCTTCAAGGGCGGCTCCGGCGCCGGCCTGAACCTCTCCCGCATCCGTTCCTCCAAGGAACTGCTGTCCTCCGGAGGCAACGCCTCGGGTCCGGTCTCCTTCATGCGGGGCGCCGACGCGTCCGCAGGAACGATCAAGTCGGGCGGCGCCACGCGCCGCGCGGCCAAGATGGTCATCCTCGACGTCGACCACCCCGACATCGAGGGCTTCATCGAGACCAAGGTGAAGGAAGAGGAGAAGATCCGCGCGCTGCGTGACGCGGGCTTCGACATGGACCTGGGCGGCGACGACATCACGTCCGTCCAGTACCAGAACGCCAACAACTCGGTCCGTGTGAACGACGAGTTCATGAAGGCCGTGGAGAACGGCGACAAGTTCGGCCTGCGTGCCCGCATGACCGGCGACGTCATCGAGGGGGTCGACGCCAAGTCGCTCTTCCGCAAGATGGCCGAGGCCGCCTGGGCCTGCGCCGACCCCGGCATCCAGTACGACGACACCATCAACGCCTGGCACACCTGCCCGGAGTCCGGCCGCATCAACGGCTCGAACCCGTGCAGCGAGTACATGCACCTGGACAACACGTCCTGCAACCTCGCCTCGCTGAACCTGATGAAGTTCCTCAAGGACGACGGCAACGGCGCCCAGTCGTTCGAGTCCGAGCGCTTCGCCAAGGTCGTCGAGCTGGTCATCACGGCGATGGACATCTCCATCTGCTTCGCAGACTTCCCGACCCAGAAGATCGGCGAGAACACCCGCGCCTTCCGCCAGCTCGGCATCGGCTACGCCAACCTGGGCGCCCTCCTGATGGCGACCGGCCACGCGTACGACTCCGACGGCGGCCGCGCCCTCGCCGGTGCCATCACGTCGCTGATGACCGGCACCTCGTACAAGCGCTCCGCGGAGCTCGCGGCGGTCGTCGGCGCCTACGACGGCTACGCCCGCAACGCCACCCCGCACAAGCGCGTCATGAAGCAGCACGCCGACGCCAACGCCTCGGCCGTCCGCATCGACGACCTGGACACCCCGATCTGGGCCGCCGCCACGGAGGCCTGGCAGGACGTCCTGCGCCTCGGCGAGAAGAACGGTTTCCGTAACTCGCAGGCCTCGGTCATCGCGCCCACCGGCACCATCGGTCTCGCCATGTCCTGCGACACGACCGGCCTCGAGCCCGACCTGGCCCTGGTCAAGTTCAAGAAGCTCGTCGGCGGCGGCTCGATGCAGATCGTCAACGGCACCGTGCCGCAGGCCCTGCGTCGCCTGGGCTACCAGGAGGAGCAGATCGAGGCGATCGTCGCCCACATCGCCGAGCACGGCAATGTGATCGACGCCCCGGGCCTGAAGACCAAGCACTACGAGGTCTTCGACTGCGCCATGGGCGAGCGCTCCATCTCCGCGATGGGTCACGTCCGGATGATGGCGGCCATCCAGCCGTGGATCTCCGGCGCGCTCTCCAAGACGGTCAACCTCCCCGAGACCGCGACCGTCGAGGACGTCGAGGAGGTCTACTTCGAGGCCTGGAAGCTGGGCGTCAAGGCGCTCGCGATCTACCGCGACAACTGCAAGGTCGGTCAGCCCCTCTCCGCCAAGAAGAAGGAGGAGGAGAAGACCGAGATCGCCGAGAAGGCCGAGGGCACGATCCGCAGCGCGGTCGAGAAGGTCGTCGAGTACCGCCCGGTCCGCAAGCGTCTGCCGAAGGGCCGTCCCGGCATCACCACGTCCTTCACGGTCGGTGGCGCCGAGGGCTACATGACGGCGAACTCCTACCCGGACGACGGTCTGGGCGAGGTCTTCCTCAAGATGTCCAAGCAGGGTTCGACCCTCGCGGGCATGATGGACGCCTTCTCCATCGCCGTCTCCGTCGGCCTGCAGTACGGCGTGCCCCTGGAGACGTACGTTTCCAAGTTCACGAACATGCGCTTCGAGCCGGCCGGCATGACGGACGACCCGGACGTGCGGATGGCGCAGTCGATCGTCGACTACATCTTCCGCCGCCTGGCGCTGGACTTCCTGCCCTTCGAGACCCGCTCCGCGCTCGGCATCCACTCCGCCGAGGAGCGTCAGCGTCACCTGGAGACCGGTTCGTACGAGCCTGCCGACGAGGACGTCGACGTCGAGGGCCTCGCCCAGTCCGCCCCGCGGCAGACGGAGGTCCTGAAGGCCGTCGCCACGCCGAAGCCGGAGGCCGAGGCGGCCGCTCCGCAGCAGGCGCACACCAGCGCCGAGCTCGTCGAGATGCAGCTGGGCATCCAGGCCGACGCGCCGCTGTGCTTCTCCTGCGGCACGAAGATGCAGCGCGCGGGCTCGTGCTACATCTGCGAGGGCTGCGGCTCCACCAGCGGCTGCAGCTGATCGCTTGACGCCGTGAGGTGAGGGGCGGGGGGCCTTCGGGCCCCCCGCCCCTCACCTCGTCTCAGCGGACGCCGCCCATCGCGGCCGTGAAGGACGCCAGGTCGGTGTCGAAGCCCTGGAGCACCTCGCGGAACGTCCAAGGACCGCCCGGCTGGTCCCGGGTGAACTCGGCGACCACGGAGGCCGTGGAACCGGCCACTTCCGCGAAGTCGTGCTCGACGAGGTCCGTGTACCCCTCGCGGATCCGGACCGAGGCATTCAGTATGTCCCCGAAGACCCGGCCCTCCGGGGGCTGCTGGATGGCCACGCCGACCACCACACGGACGTACCTCTCGGAGAGCCGCTCCAGCTCCAGGACCATGACCTCGTCGTATCCGAAGCCCTGGCCGGTCTTGCTGTCCCTGCTGAGCGTGATCGTGCCGTCCGGGGAACGGCTGTCGAAGTGCACGAGGTAGGCGGGACTGCCGTGGAGGTCCTCGGAGGTGTACGTCGCGGCGACGATGTCCAGGTCGTGGGAGGGCGTGCCGAGGGGGCTCGGATCCCATCGCAGGCCGACCTCGACCTTCTTCAGCCCCTTCTTGATGTTGCTCACCGAACTCCCCCTCGGTCTTCGTGCGTTGTCAGTGCTACGACCACGCTAAGGCCTGCCGCTGACATCGGTGCCGTGAACCCTTCGGATCGCCTGCGATCATTGCCCTCATGACGTGGAACGGGGAAGAGCTGGACATCGAGGCCTACTTGGCCAGGATCGGGTACGAGGGCGAGGCCAAGCCGGACCTGGAGACGCTGCGCGCGCTCCACCGCGGGCACGTGGCCTCGATCCCCTTCGAGAATCTGGAGATCATGCTCGGTCGGCCGGTCCTGCTGGACCTGGCGGCACTGCAGGACAAGATGGTGCACCGGCGCCGCGGCGGCTACTGCTACGAACAGAACCTGCTGTTCGCCGCCGCCCTGGAGCGCATCGGCTTCTCGGTCAAGGGGCTCGGTGCCCGGGTCAGGGCGGGAGCGTCCACCACGCGCGCGGTGACGCACATGCTCCTGGACGTCGAGGCCGACGGTGAGCAGTGGCACTGCGATGTCGGGTTCGGCGCCGACGGGCTGCTCGAACCGATCCCCCTGCGTGCGGGCGTCGACGTAAGCCAAGGAGAGTGGCGGTTCGGCATCGGGAGCGAAGAGGAAGGGGTGCGGGTACTTCGCACCCAGAACGCCGACGGTTGGTTCGACCTCTACGCGTACACGACGACCGGGTGCTTGCCCGTCGACTACGTAGTGATGAACCACTACACCTCAACTCACCCCAGATCTCCTTTCATCCGGCGCCCAGTGCTGCAACAGGCCGCCCCCGGCGTGCGGTGTCGGCTGATCGGCGCGCAACTGACCCGAACGCGCCCCGACGGCTCCCGTGACGAACGCGACGTACCTGTAAGCGAGTTGCGGGACACGCTCGTGCGGGAGTTCGGCATCGAGTTGGGGGACGACGAGTTCGCCGAGCTGATCCGGGTGCACTACGCCGGAGCGTGACCCTGGCCACGCGCCGCGCCGTACGATGGCGCGGTGCTGGTCAAGTGGATTCGCTGCACCGTGGTGGACCGCCGGGGTTTCGAGCGGGCGCAGCGAAAGTGGGCGGGGCTTCTGGGGGAGCCGGGGTTCCGGGGACAGGGCGGAGGGTGGAGTCGCGGTCGACCGGATGTGGCGCATGTCTTCGCGTTCTGGGAGAGCCGCGCCTTCTACGACTCCTTCATGGCCCGCTCGCACGACCGGCTGGCCTCGGCGCAGGTGGGCACGTACAAGAACCTGCAGGCCAAGCTCTTCGACCACCGCTTCGACGTGAAGACGGGGTTCGAGCCGCGGTTCACGGACGCGGACGTGGTCCGGGTGGCGCACTGCCGCGTTCATGAGGCGCGCGTGGAGAACTTCGCGCTGATGCAGGAGAAGGTCTGGAACCCTGCCATGGCGGGCTCGCCCGGCATGGTCCGGGGGCTCTTCGGCGAAGCCCCGGGCCATGAGTTCCTGGTCCTCTCCATGTGGCAGTCGGCGGCCGAGCACGGGAAGTACCGCGTGGAGCGGGTGGAACGGCTCGCGCTGCGCGCACAGACCGAAGCGGATGTGGCGGCGCTCGCGGGGGATGTCGTGCAGTTGGAACCTTCGTGGACGGTGTGAGGGGTCATTACGCAGTCAGCCGTAACCAGTCGTAGTCAGCGCCTCATGAACGCCCCCGCGCGCGTGGCCGCGAGTGCCACGGCCGCGGACTGGTCGGCGAGCGCCGCATCGATGGGCTCCCGCGTGACGAACAGACGGAGCATCAGTGGCGCGGAGACGGCGCGCACGAGCGCCGCCGCGTCGGTGTCCCGGTCCGCCTCGCCCCGCTCCACGGCTCGTGCGACCACGGCCTCGCAGCGGGAGAACCGCTCGGCGTAGAAGGCCCGCAGGGCGTCGGCCGCGCGCGGCGACTGGAACGAGGCGGCGACGAAGGCGGTCGGCGCCGCGGCCTTCGACTCGTCGGCGAACGCGTCGACGACCTCGTGCGCGAGCGCGCGCAGATCACCTTCCAGGCTGCCGGTGTCCGGCGGGGTCCACGCGTCCTCGCCCGCGAGGTCGAGCGCGTCGGCCATCAGGCCCTCCAGGCCGCCCCAGCGTCGGTACAGCGTGGTCTTGTGCACGCCGGAGTGCTCGGCGACGTACTCGATCGTCAGGCCCGGGTAGCCGTGGTCGCTGAGCCCGCTCAGGACCGCGTCGCGGACCGCCGCGCGGGTGCGGGCGGTGCGGCCGCCGGGGCGGCGCGTTCCGGGTGCCGGTCGCTCGTCGGCGTGAACGCCCTCGTTCTTCATCTCGGTCCTTCGCTTCCTCTGGCCGGCCGACCGCGCCGGGCTGTCTTCCCGGCTGCGTCGAGTGGTGTCGCGCTCAAGTGCTACTTCGGTTGCATTAGCGCTGGCGACTGTGTCACACTCATCGTAATGCGACGCGGGTTGCGTTTGCCCGGCGGCGGGTGGAAGTGGCATGTACGGAAACGGGGGTGCCCATGCCTACACAGATCTCGGTACGTGGCGTGACGAAGGCCAGGGGCGACCGCCTCCTGCTCGGCGACGTCTCCTTCACGGTCCGGCCCGGTGAGCGCATCGGGATCGTCGGCGAGAACGGCGCGGGAAAGTCGACACTGCTGCGCCTCCTTGCCGGACAGGACCGGCCGGACAGCGGTGACGTGGTCACCGTCGCGGAGGGCGGCGCGGGATTCCTCGCGCAGACCCCGCAGCTGCCGGCGGACCGTCGCGTGGGGGACGCGATCGACGCCGCCCTGGCCGAACTGCGCACCATGGAAAGCCGGTTGCGTGAGCTGGAGACGAGGCTCGACGCGGCGTCCGAGGCTGTGCTCAGCGAGTACGGCGACCTCCTCACGGCCTTCGAACTGCGCGGCGGATACGAGGCCGACGCCCGCGTCGACAAGGCCATGCACGGCCTCGGACTCGCCCGCATAGACCGCGGACGGCAGCTGGGCAGCCTCTCGGGCGGCGAGCAGGCCCGCCTCGGCCTGGCCTGCCTGATCGCCGCCGCCCCGGAAGTGATGTTCCTGGACGAGCCGACCAACCATCTCGACGAGAGCGCCCTCGACTGGCTGGAGGCCTCCCTGCTGGCGCACCACGGCACGGTCGTCGCGGTCTCGCACGACCGGACCTTCCTGGAGCGCGTGGCCACCGCGATCCTCGAAGTGGACGAGGCCCGCCGCGCGGTCGTGCGCTACGGGGGCGGCTATCAGGGCCTGCTGGCCGAGCGCGCGGCAGCGAGAAGGCGCTGGGAGCAGGCCTACGCGGAGTGGTGCGAGGAGATACGACGGCTGGAGGAGTTCGCGGCGACCACGGCCCACGCCGTGGCGGGCGGCCGCGGCATGAAGGACAACAACAAAATGGCGTACGACCGCGCGGGAGGCCGCGTGCAGGCCTCCGTCGCCGGGCGCGTGCGCAACGCGCAGGAGAGGCTGCGCCGGCTGCACGACCACCCGGTGCCCAAGCCGCCCGCGCCCCTGCGCTTCGCCGCCCGCCCGGAGGCCGGGGCTGTGGGCGGGGACCTGGTGACCCTGCGGGACGTCCGGGTCGGGGACCGCCTGTCCGTCCCGGAGCTGACGGTGTCGGCGGGCGAGCGACTCCTCGTCCACGGTGGCAACGGCGCGGGCAAGTCCACCCTGCTGCGCACCATGGCGGGCGTGCTCGAACCGGACGAGGGCTCCGTCGTCCGCCGGGGCCGCATCGGGTACCTCGCCCAGGAGATCCCGGTGCACCGACCGGCGGAGCGCGTCCTCGACACCTTCGGGAAAGGCCTGCCGCTCACAGTCGAGGAGAAGGCCGAACTGCTGCTCTCCTACGGCCTGTTCCACGCCCGCGACCTCCACGTCCCCGTCGGCTCGCTCTCCGCCGGACAGCGCCGGAGGCTCGCCCTCGCCCGGCTGCTCGCCAGACCCGCGGACCTGCTCCTGCTCGACGAGCCGGGCAACCACCTGGCGCTCGCCCTCGTGGAGGAACTGGAGGAGGCCCTTGAGCAGTGGACGGGAGCTCTCGTGGTCGTCTCGCACGACCGGCTCCTGCGCGGCCGTTTCACGGGACGAATACGCCGGATGGAGTCCGGACGGCTACCCTCCTGACCCGCCCGGGGTGCCACCGATCTAGGGTCGACCCATGGCACGACCGCGGCGCATCGTCCTCGTCCGGCACGGCGAGTCGGCCGGCAACGCCGACGACACCGTGTACGAACGCGAGCCCGACCATGCCCTGGCGCTCACCGAGACCGGGTGGCGCCAGGCGGAGGAGACCGGGAAACACCTGCGGGAGCTGTTCGGTCAGGAGCACGTGAGCGTGTACGTCTCGCCGTACCGCCGCACCCACGAGACCTTCCGGGCCCTGCGCCTCGACCCCGACCGGGTGCGGGTGCGGGAGGAGCCGCGGCTGCGGGAGCAGGACTGGGGGAACTGGCAGGACAGGGACGACGTCAAGCTCCAGAAGGCCTACCGCGACGCCTACGGCCACTTCTTCTACCGCTTCGCCCAGGGCGAGTCCGGTGCCGACGTCTACGACCGCGTCGGCTCCTTCCTGGAGAGCCTGTACCGCAGCTTCGAGGCCCCGGACCACCCGCCGAACGTCCTGCTCGTCACCCACGGGCTGACCATGCGGCTGTTCTGCATGCGCTGGTTCCACTGGTCGGTGGCGGAGTTCGAGTCGCTGTCCAACCCCGGCAACGGCGAGACGCGGACGCTACTGCTCGGCGAGGACGGCAAGTACACACTCGACCGGCCGTTCGAGCGCTGGCGTGAGCCGGAGCCGTACGGCATCACCGGATAGAGTGACAGGGCGATGACCGCTGACCTCTCTCCAGACCAGCGCCTGCACCGCGCCCTCGCCAGCCTGCGTGGTCTTGCGGTGGGGGACGCGCTGGGCTCCCAGTTCTTCACGCCCGCGCACTACCCACTGCTCAAGCGGCGCGAGCTGCCCGAGGGCCCCTGGCCCTGGACCGATGACACCGAGATGGCCTGCTCCGTGCTGTCCGTCCTCGCTGCCCACGGCAGGATCGACCAGGACGAGCTGGCCCGCTCCTTCGCCGAGCACCACCACGTCGAGCGGGGGTACGGCCCCGCCGTGAACCAGTTGCTCGGCCGGATCCGGGACGGCGGGGACTGGCGGGAGCTGGCCTCCGCCCTGTTCAAGGGGCAGGGGTCATGGGGCAACGGCGCGTCCATGCGGATCGCTCCGCTCGGCGCCTGGTACGCCGACGACCCGGAGCAGGCGACCCACCAGGCGGAGATCTCGGCCTACCCGACCCACCAGCACCGCGAGGCCGTCGTCGGGGCGATGGCAGTGGCCGCCGCGGCCGCGCTGGCCGCCGACCCCGCGGGGCCGCCGGCTCCCAAGGCGCTGCTCGACGGGGTCATCGACCTCGTACCCCGCAGTGCTGTGGGCGCCGGGCTGCGCAGGGCCCGGGACATGCTCGACTACGGGGACGCCGGGACGGTGGCGGCGGTGCTGGGGTGCGGGCGCCGCACGACGGCGCACGACACGGTGCCGTTCGCGCTGTGGTCGGCGGCACGCGCGCTCGGCGACTACGAAACGGGCTTCTGGGCGACCGTGCGGGTGGGCGGTGACATGGACACCACGTGCGCGATCGTGGGTGGGGTCGTCGCCGCGGGCGCCGGTGCCGGTGCTGACGCGGGTGGCGCGCCCCCGGCCGCATGGCTGGAGCGGACCGAGCCGCTGCCCGCCTGGGTGCCGGTGGCTGCTGCCTGAGGGCCGGAGCAGGCCGGTGATTCGTACGCTGAGGACCGCTGACGCGCGCCCTCAGAGGTGAGCTGACCAACGTGTGTGCCGGGCCGGTCTCGCCGTCGCGAACGGCCCGGCACACACGGCCCCCGTCAGCCCCCCGCTGGACCTGCCGCGCTCGCCGTACCGGAGAGTGCGTCCAGGTCGCTCTTGCGCACCCGGATCACGAGCATGGCCGTGACCAGGGCGAGTACGGCCATGCCGACAGCCGGCAGGAAGGCCGTGGAGATGCCGGTGGACAGCACCTCGTGGCCCCAGGGAGCGGGAAGCTCTCCCGATTTGGCGAACTCGGCCTTCTGCTCCGGCGAGGCCTTCGCCATGAAGTCCGGGACCTGTTCCTTGGTCTCGTCCCGGCTCGCCGTGCCGAAGACCGTCGTCAGGATGGACAGGCCCAGCGAACCGCCCACCTGCTGCGTCGCGTTGAGCAGTCCGGACGCCGCTCCCGCCTCGTGCACGGCGACGCCCGACACCGCGGTCAGCGTCAGCGTCACGAAGTTGAGACCCATGCCGAAGCCGAACAGGACCATCGGCCCGAGGACCCCGCTGACGTACGAGCTGTCCGGAGTGATGAACGTCTGCCACCCAAGGCCGAGAGCGACGATGGCGGAGCCGGTCACCATGAACGGCTTGGGTCCGAGAACCGGCAGGAACCGCTGCGACAGACCCGCGCCGATCACGATCGCGACCGTCACGGGGAGGAAGGCGAGACCGGCTTCGATGGGGGTGTAGCTCAACACGTTCTGGACGAAGAGAACGATGAAGAAGAACATGCCGAACATGGCGGCGGCCAGGCTGAGCATGATCACGTAGGTGCCCGACCGGTTGCGGTCGGCGAACATCTTCAGTGGTGTGATCGGTTCCTTCGCCCGGCTCTCGATGAGGACGAAGGCGGCGAGCAGCACGACCGCCGCGCCGAACGACCCCAGGGTGAGGCCGTCGCGCCAGCCCTCCTCGGACGCCCGGATGAAGCCGTAGACGAGTGCGGCCATGCCCGCGGTCGAGGTCAGCGCGCCCACGAAGTCGAAGCGGCCGGGATGGCGCTCGGACTCACTGATGTAGAGCGGGGTGAGGAAGGCGATCAGCACACCGATGGGCACGTTGACGAACAGCACCCAGCGCCAGTCCAGCCACTCGGTGAGCATGCCGCCCGCGAGCAGGCCGATCGCGCCACCACCCGCGGAGACGGCAGCGAAGACACCGAACGCGCGATTCCGCTCGGGCCCCTCGGGGAACGTGGTCGTGATCAACGCGAGCGACGTGGGTGACGCGATCGCGCCACCGACGCCCTGCAGGGCGCGTGCCGCCAGCAACTGCCAGGGTTCCTGGGCGAATCCGCCGAGCAGCGAGGCGAGCGTGAAGAGCAGGATGCCGGTCATGAAGACCCGGCGGCGACCGAGGATGTCACCGGCGCGGCCACCGAGAAGCAGCAGGCCGCCGAAGGTGAGGGTGTACGCACTCACGACCCAAGTGAGGTCTGTCGTGGAGAACTTGAGCGCGTCCTGAATGTGCGGGAGCGCGATGTTCACAATCGTCGCGTCCAGGACCACCATGAGTTGGCAGGCAGCGATGATGGTGAGCGCCACACCGGGGCGGCCTTCTCGACGGGCCGCACCTGGCTTCTGATCTTGTTTTAACTGAGAGGTTGTCACTATGGGTCCCCCACAAGTGCGTTAGTGAACGCATACGTTCACTGTCGCGGCCTACGGTAGTGAAACCCTGACAGTGAACGCAAGCGTTCACTGGAACTGCCTTGATTGCTCAACGGAGATGTGTAGATGGTTACTTCGCGTTGGACGGCTGCCTCCGCGCAGGCGGTCTCCTCGCGCCGCCGAGGCCCCGTGCTGGAGCGCGCGATTCTTGAGTCCGCGCTGGAGCAGCTCAGTACGGTCGGCTGGAGCGGGCTGACGATGGAGGGCGTGGCCGCGGGTGCTCAGACGGGCAAGGCCGCGGTGTACCGGCGCTGGCCGTCCAAGGAGGACCTCGTCGTGGACGCGCTGCAGGCCGGGCTGCCGGACCTGGTGGGCATTCCGGATCACGGCAGCGTCCGGGAGGACCTGCTGCAACTGTGCCGTCAGATGCGTACGGCCATGACGTCACGCCCCGGCTATGCCCTCATGGCCGTTCTTCACGAGTGCGACACGGCAACCGCGGAGCGTTTCCATGCAGTGATCGTCGAGGGTGTCATCGAACCGAGTGTGGAACTCATCAGAGAGGTCATGCGGCGCGGAATGGAGCGCGGAGAGGTGCGTTCCGGAGCGACGGACCCATTCGTCTGCGATGTGATTCCGGCGATGATGATGTATCGCTCCAAAGTGTGCGGGAGCGAATGGACGGACGAGGAATTCATCAGCTTGATCGACCAGGTCATGGTGCCGCTGCTGCGCGTGTAGCGCGGGGGCGGCCGAGGTGCACGCGCGGGGCGTCGGCGTGAAACCGGACAGAGCTCGGCGAACCGGGGTGTCGCGAGTGGTCATCGGCGGCGTACGCTGTCTGGCGCCATGCCGTACGAAGCACCCACCCACACTGTCGAGCGCTCCCTGCGCGCCACCACCGGAGCGAAGATCGTCGCCGGTGTCGACGAAGTCGGACGCGGGGCGTGGGCGGGACCGGTCACTGTCTGTGCGGCGGTGACGGGACTGCGCAGGCCGCCCGCAGGGCTCACCGACTCCAAGCTGATCAGCCCCAAGCGGCGAGCCGAGCTCGCCGACGAGCTGGAGGGCTGGGTCACGGCGCACGCCCTCGGTCACGCCTCGCACGAGGAGATCGACGACCTGGGCATGACGGCCGCGCTGCGGCTGGCCGCGGTCCGGGCTCTCGAGGCCCTTCCGGTCCGTCCGGAGGCGGTCATTCTCGACGGGAAGCACGACTACCTCGGGGCGCCGTGGCGGGTCCGCACGGTCATCAAGGGCGACCAGTCCTGCGTGGCCGTCGCCGCCGCGTCGGTGATCGCCAAGGTTCGGCGCGACAAAATGATGGCCGAACTGGGCATCGAACATGCAGACTTCGGTTTTGCGGCCAACGCCGGTTATCCGTCGCCGGTGCACAAGGCCGCGCTGGCGGAACGGGGGCCCACCCCCTACCACCGGCTTACGTGGGCGTATCTTGATGCGCTGCCCCAGTGGCGGCATCTCAAGAAAGCCCGCAGCTGGGCGGAGGGAAACGTTCCGGAAATCGAGGGCCAGCTCGGCTTTGACTTCTGATGTTTTCCGCAGTTCCGGTCGCACTCATGTGCCACCCGCCGACGCGTGTCGCGTCGGCGTTTGATAGACAACAACGCATGCCTCTCATTCCCGAGGAGCCTCAGATTCACGAGAGTGCCCAGGGTCCCCGCGCCACGCCGGCCAGCAGCCGTACCGCGCCGACCCCCCGCCCCGTACCCGGCCCGCGTCCCGCGGCGCCGCCGCGGCCCGGACGTCCGGGTCCCGCACGGCCGACGCCGCCCGCGCAGCGCGCGACGCGCGAATCGGCCGTCAAGCCCGGGCCCACCGCCCTGGCCCCCACGCCGGAGCCCACGGCTCCGGCTGCCCCCGAAGCTTCCGCCGTCGACACCGCCGCGGCGCTCCCGCAGATCCAGCTGATCCCGGCCTCGGTCGAGGGTGCGCTGGACGCCGCCGAGGAAGCCGTCGACCTGCTGCTCGACTCGGGCCGCGCCCCGGGTGACGTCCTGGTGATCACCACCGGCGAACCGCACCCGTGGGCGACGCACGAGCTGTCCTTCGGCGACGACGCCTACTGGGCCCAGCACGACGCCGGCGACGACGTCTTCTACGCCGACGCCGCCGCCCTGCCCCGTGCCAAGGCTCGTCCCGTGGTCGTCGTGGCCCTGAACGGCGGCAGCGAAGAGGTCGCCGTCGCGGCCCTGCCGACGGCGCTCACCCGGGCCGGAACCCTGCTGGTCGTCTGCGGCGACCCGCAGCGGATCAACGCGATGCTGGGCGCGGGCGTCTGACGCTCCCGTCCGGTGGGCCACGCCGCGGCCTCGCGCCGCGGCGCCACGCGCCACATCGCGCTGGGCTGCGGCCACCTGCGTGGCCACGTGCTGCACACGCATGTGAAGCGTGAGGCTGGTGCGGCGCATGTGGTTGCGGCGCGTGTGATCTCGTTGGTGCTGGGTGCTGGGTGCTGGGTGCTGGGTGTCGGCTGGCGCCTGCGTCGTGGGTTGCCTGCGGCGGTAGCGGGTGCAGGGAGAGGCGAAGGCGCTCGGTTCGAGGCGGCGTCCGGCGGCACCTACTCGTCCCGCCCTGGGGCAGGCCCCTACGACGTCTCAGCGAGCGGCGACGCGACGTAACAACTCCGACGCCACGCCACCCATGCGCGGCGGAGGCGTCTCGACCTCGGCGAGGTCCTCAGGACGCGAACCGGCGCTCGGCCGACGGCCCGCGCGGCCTTCGCCGAGCACCTGCCAGCCCTCCCGGGTCAGCGTGATGTACGCCCCGCAGCGCAGCCCGTGCAGCGTGCACGCGTCCCGCAGCCCCCACATCCACGCGCCGTCCTCCTGCGTCCACAGCCCGTCCCCGTCCCGGCAGTAGAGCAACACAGCCGTACGCACCGGGGTGCGGCGGCGCAGATCGTGCGGGATGACCCGGCGCAACTGCGCGAGCAGGGCGTTGCGGAACACCCAGCCGTCGGCCACGCTCGACCGCCTCGCGAACGACGCGGACGCCCTGACCCGCTCCTCCTGGTCGAGGACGGCGACCACCGCCGTGGCCGGAGTGGGCCGGTGGCGGGCGTGCAGGCCACTGACGACCTCGCGAGGGTTGCGAAGCAGCGGGATCTCGGCGGCCGACCACTCGGCGGGCTCGAGCAGACGGGTGGGCGACTGAGCGGGATCGGGTATCGCGGCGGCGGCCGATGGATCCGTCGTCGATGCCGCTGTGGACGGAGTGAATCCGAAGGTCACGATCCTCCCTTCGGCTACACGCCCCTGCAGAGGGCGGCGTCGGACTGGGGCGCACCGCGGCAGAGCCCTACTGGACCACGGGGGCCACGCGGGAGCGCTTCCAATTCTTCCCGTCGTACTGGCTTGCGGCAACGAGCAATTGAAGCCGTCGCCCTGTATCCGGTGATACGTCTCGCATATCCCTGCCCAGAGCGTCCCTCACCCAAGCCCGATTCACCCCTGTACGGCCAGGACCAGCGGCAACACCCCCTTGGCTCCGGCTCGGCGCAGCATCCGCGCTCCCACGGCGAGCGTCCAGCCGGTCTCCGTCGAGTCGTCCACCAGGAGCACGGGCCCGTCCGCCTCCTGGAGGGCCGAGGCCAGCGCGGGCGGCAGGGTCAGTGTGCCGTCCAGGGCTCGCAGCCGCTGGGCGCTGTTGCTCCTCGGCACGTGCGCGGTCTCGGCCCCGTCGGCGTACTCCAGGGAGCCGAGCAGCGGCAGGCGCCCGATCTCCGCGATCCGCGCGCCCAGGGACTGGATCAGCTGCGGCTTCGAGCGCGAGGCCATGGTCACCACTCCCACCGGACGCGGCCCCGCGTCGGAGCTTTTCGAGGCCCAGCCGCCCGGCCCCTTCGCCCAGTCGGCCAGCACATCCACGACGGCCTTCGCCACATCGTCCGGAACTGGCCCGTCCGGAGCCTGGGGCGCGAGCATCGGCCGCAGTCGATTGCCCCAACCGATGTCCGACAGCCGGCCCAGGGCCCGCCCGGGTGCGGCCAGTTCACCGGCCGGGATGCGTCCCTTCAACGTCATCCCCACGGCCGCAAGACCTGTGGGCCACATCTTCCTCGGCTCGACCTCGACACCCGGGCGGGCGAGCTCACCGCGAGCCGTCTCCAGCGCCGCGGACGACACGTTGTCGCTGAACCGCCCGCCCGCGCAGTTGTCGCAGCGCCCGCACGGCGCGGCCTCCTCGTCGTCGAGCTGACGCCGCAGGAACTCCATGCGGCAGCCGGTCGTGGTCGCGTACTCCCGCATGGCCTGCTGCTCCGCCTGCCGCTGCTTGGCCACCCAGGCGTAGCGCTCGGTGTCGTACGTCCACGGCCTGCCCGTGGAGATCCAGCCTCCCTGGACACGCCGGACCGCGCCGTCGACGTCGAGGACCTTGAGCATCGTCTCGAGGCGTGACCTGCGCAGCTCGACGAGAGGCTCAAGGGCCGGAAGCGACATGGGGCGGTCGGCCTGCGCCAGCACGTCCAGGGTGCGCCGCACCTGCTCCTCCGGTGGGAAGGCGAGCGAGGCGAAGTAGTTCCAGATCGCCGTGTCCTCCTTGCCCGGAAGCAGCAGGACTTCCGCGTGGGCGACGCCGCGGCCCGCTCGGCCCACCTGCTGGTAGTAGGCGATCGGTGAGGACGGCGAGCCGAGGTGGACGACGAAGCCGAGGTCCGGCTTGTCGAAGCCCATCCCCAGCGCGGAGGTCGCGACGAGGGCCTTGACCCGGTTGGCGAGCAGGTCCTCCTCAGCTTGCTGCCGGTCCGCGTTCTCCGTCTTGCCGGTGTACGAGGTGACGGTGTGCCCGCGATGGCGCAGGTACGCCGTCACTTCCTCGGCGGCGGCCACGGTGAGGGTGTAGATGATCCCGGAGCCCGGAAGCTCGTCGAGGTGGTCGGCGAGCCAGGCCAGCCGGTGTGCCGCGTTGGGCAGTTGGAGCACGGCGAGGCTCAGACTCTCCCGGTCGAGCGCGCCGCGCAGGACGAGGGCGTCCGATCCGCCGCCGGTGCCGAGCTGGTCGGCGACGTCGGCCGTCACGCGGGCGTTGGCCGTCGCCGTCGTGGCCAGGACCGGGACGCCGGGCGGAAGGTCGGCCAGCATGGTGCGCAGCCTGCGGTAGTCGGGGCGGAAGTCGTGTCCCCAGTCCGAGATGCAGTGGGCCTCGTCGACCACGAGCAGGCCCGTGGCCGCGGCCAGCTTCGGCAGGACCTGATCGCGGAAGTCCGGATTGTTGAGCCGCTCCGGGCTCACCAGCAGGACGTCCACCTCGCCCGCCGCCACCTCGGCCTGGATGGTGTCCCACTCTTCCGTGTTGGACGAGTTGATCGTGCGGGCGCGGATTCCGGCGCGCTCGGCCGACTCCACCTGATTCCGCATGAGCGCGAGCAGCGGAGAGACGATCACGGTGGGGCCGCTGCCCCGCTCCCTCAGCAGTGCCGTCGCGACGAAGTACACGGCGGACTTGCCCCAGCCCGTTCGCTGCACGACGAGCGCTCGGCGCTTCTCGGCGACCAGCGCCTCGATCGCGCGCCACTGGTCCTCGCGCAGCCGAGGGCCGCCCGGCGGCGCCCCGCCGGAATCGGGGGAGGGGCCGCCGACGAGGCGGGCGAGGACGGCGTCGGCCGCCGTGCGCAGGTCTTCGTTGCTCATGGCCCCATGCAACCTGATGGGTACGACATCGGGCGAACGAGTCCGCCAGTCTGTGGATAACTCTTGAGGTGCCCCTGATCATGGTTATCCACAGGGTCAACCGGAATGATGGAATCCGGTGCAGAGTCGGCGCATGACGAATCACAGCGAATCAGCCGATCCGATCGACGGCCCGACCGGGGGGTCGACCGAAGCGCCCGTCGAAGGTGCAAGCGCGGACTCCGTCGCCGAGTCCGTGGTCACCCTGCGCACTCCCGCCGAACTGGCCGACGCCTTGCCGTACTTGCTCGGCTTCAGGCCCGAGAACAGCGTCGTCCTCATCGCACTGCACGGCCGCAGCGGACGGTTCGGCGGCAGGGCGCGCCTCGGTATTCCGACGCGCGCGGAGGACTGGCCGGCCGTCGCGGAGCAACTCGCGCAGTGTCTCGTGAGCGGCTGCGAACGGCGCGATGCCCGACCGGACGGCGTCGTCGCCTTTCTCTGCAAGGAGCCGGGAGGGTCCGCGGGGGACACCTCCGGGCTGTCCGGCCGAGGATCCGGGCCGTCCGGCCGAGGAGAGGCAGAGGGCGCCTCCGGAAACTCCGGGCGGCAGGTCGTGGAGCGCTTGCGGCCGCTGGCTCAGGCTCTGCGGACCGCCTGCGGCAGTCTCGACGTCCCGGTTCTGGAGGTCGTCTGTATCTCGGACGGGCGCTTCTGGACGTACTGCTGCCCTGACCAGCGGTGCTGCCCGGCGGAGGGGACGCGGCTGCTTCCTGCGGGCACGTCGGTCCTGGCGGCGGCCACCGCGTATTCGGGCCGTCTTGTGGGCCTCGACCAGGGGAAGCTGCGAGCGCGACTCACGCCTTGGCGAACCGACGCCGCAGCTGCTCAGGAGAGCGCGCTGCACGGGGCGGCCATCGCGCTCGTGCCCAGGATTCTGGACGAGGGTGGCCACGCCGAAGTCTCCGACGAGACGATCGACCTCGCCCGTCGCGTCATGGCTCGTCTCACTGAGGCGCCCGCGAAGGGCGACCCGCTGGCCGCGGATCTCCAGGACGACGAGCTGCTGGCCCATGACGAGGCCGCTGCCCTGATCCTCGGCATCCAGGACCGCACGACCCGGGACCGGGCGGCGGAGTGGATGGAGGGAGCAGAAGCGAAACCCGCTCTCAGGCTCTGGCGGGCGCTCGCACGCCGCTGTGTCGGCCCCTTCCACGAGCACGCGGCGGCGCCACTGGCCCTGGCCGGTTGGGTCGCCTGGTCTCTGGGCGACCTCATCGAGGGCCAGGAGGCGTTGACCATGGCGCTCAAAGCCGACCCGCACTACACCTTCGCGCTGCTGCTCTACCCCGCCTGCGGCGCGGACGAGGACCCGGAGCCGATTCGCCGCGTGCTGCGCCGCGAGCGGGCCGAGCGTGAGTCGGACGACCCCGAGATCCCGCTCGCCCCGGAGGAACTCATCGACCTGGAGGCCTCGGTCGGCGCGGAGGTTCCGATCGACTCGGGAGTCCCGATCGGCGACCTGGCAGACGGTCGGGGTGGTGCGGGTATTGCGGGTGCCCTCGACGAGCTTCCCGAGCTTCCCGGAGGGACTGAACTTCCGGGAGGAACCGAACTTCCGGGAGATGCGGATCGGTTGAGCACGTCCACTCCGGCCCCCGCTGGCGCAACTGTCTCGGCCTCCGCTCCCGCAACTCCCGCCGCTTCCACCACTTCCACCGCGGGATCAGGCGCCGGCGCCGACGTGGCTTCCGACGCTGTGGCGGGAGGAGAACCCAGGGCTGACGCAAGCGTCGGCTCGACGTCCCCTGCCCGACGTCGTGCTCGCTGCTCCACCACCCGTGGGACGCGTCCGGGCGGCAGCGCGGGGGCGGGGCCGCGGCACCGCCGGCCCGCGGGCCGGCGTGAGAGGAGGAACGGCAGGTGAACTCGGGAGACGGGCGCCGCGGGCGGCGACCTGTGTGGGCGCGAGCCGCGGCGGCGGTCGCGGCGGTGCGCCGCCGTATGGGCGGCTTCCTGTGGCGCGTGCGTGACTTGGGGCGGCCCGGGCCCGTTCACCTGAGTGGCGGTACCCACGTCCGGGTCGCGCCGCTGCACCGCGACCGAGTCTCCGCAGCGCAGACAACGCAGAAGAGGCCGCCCCATGCACGTTCCCGCCCCGTCTCCCGCCTCCGGCCTGTCCGGTCTCTCCGGCAGGCCCAAGAGATCCGACGGCGGGCAGGACAACAGCATCCGCCTGCCCGCCACCGCTGCCCGGCGCCCACCCGTCGGACAGGCCCCCGCTCCCGTTTCACGCCGCCCAGGCGCGCTGCCGCCCGTGCACGCCTCGCTGGTCTGTGTCGCGCTGCCGGCGTTGGCGGTGTCCACCGACCAAGGGCAACTGAACGGCCGTGGGCTCGAAGGGTTCTACCGCTCGGGGCGGCGCATGCTGTCGCGCTGCCAGGTGCGGGTGGCCGGACGGGAACCGGTCGCGGTGCAGGCACGGATGCTCTCGGCCGACAGCGCCCGCTTCGTGGCCACTGTTCTGCCGTCCACCGAAGGCGGGCCGGATCCGGACGTCGTCGTGGAGCGGACCCGGCACGCCGACGGCACGGAGCGGATCACCCTGCACAGCGCGGCCAGCCGTCCTCTCAGGCTGCCCGTCGAAGTGTCGCTCGGCACGGACCTCGCGGAACTGGGCGCGGTCGCCTCGGGCAGAGCCGGCCCGGAACTGCCGGCCAGCGTGCACGACTCCGGCATGCGCTGGTCGTCGGGCAAGGGCCACTGCGTGGTCACCGCCGTCCCAGCACCCAAGGACGCGCTGGCCTCCGCCGGGCTGCTCCGCTGGGAAATGCAGCTGCCGCCGGGAGGCAGCCAGAGCGTGGAGCTGCGGGTCCGCCCGGACGGTGGTGGGCCGGTGCGCCCGGTGGGGCACGGTGCGAGCAGCCCGCTGTCACCGGCCCGGGCGGTCGGCGACGAGCCGACGGTGGGGCGGCTCCTGGAGACGTCCACGGCGGACCTGAGGGCGCTGTTGCTGCGGGATCCCGCGTATCCGACCGATGTGTACGTGGCAGCCGGGGCGCCCTGGCGGTGCGGCCTCGCACCCGCCGAGGCGCTCATGGCCGCCCGGATGGCCCTGCCGCTCGGTACCAGGCTCGCCGTCGGTACGCTGCGCACCCTCGCCCGCAGCCAGATCGGCACACCGGGGACGCGGGCAGGAATGATCCCTGGTCCGATGCGCAACGCGGGACCACTGCTGCCTCCCGGCTGCACGGGCATCGAAGCCACGCTCCTGTTCCCCGTGCTCCTGGCCGAGGCCTGGCGCTGGGGGACACCGGAGGCGGACGTGGAGGAGTTGCTGTCGCCCGCGGAGCGGTGCCTGCGGTGGCTCCTCGGTGCTGTCGACGACAGCGATTTCCTCCCGGACCCCCACCCCGGCGGTCCTGCCCGCTGCGAGACCCAGGCCCACGCCCACCGTGCGGCGCTGCTCGGCGCCGACCTGCTCGACGCCCATGGACGTGCGGGCGGTGGCGAGCTGAGGGAGTGGGCGGGGCGACTGCGTGCCCGGTTCCGCAGAGAGTTCTGGGCGGCGGACCGGGCGGGTGGCAGGCCTGCGGCGGCGCGGTGGCCAGACGGCCGACTGGTTCCGTACCTCACCGGGAGCGCGGCCCACCTCCTGGACACAGGGCTGCTCGGGTCCGGGGCGCTCGCTCCCGGCCTGCTCGACAAGGTGCAGACGGAACAGGTCGCCAGGCTGTTCGGCGGCCCCGCCATGGACTCGGGCTGGGGGCTGCGGAGCATGGGAGTGAAGGAGGCCGCGTACAACCTGTTCGGGCACCGGAGCGGAGCGGTGCGTGTGCACGAGACGGCCGTCGCGGTCGCGGGGCTCGCCGCTGCGGGCTACGAGAAGGAAGCGGGGTCGCTGCTGCGCGGAGTGCTCGCCGCGGCCGAGACCTTCGGCCACCGACTGCCCGAGATGTACGCGAGCGAGCAACGCGCGGAGGGCGGCGCGCCGCTGCCGCACCCTGCGGCGTGCCGCCCGGCGGCGATGACCGCGGCAGCCGGGGTACAGCTCCTGACGGTGCTCGCCGGAATCCGCCCGGACGCCCCTGCGGGCACGGTCACGCTGAACCCCATCCGCAGCGCCCCGCTGGGCGAGCTCGGGCTGACGGGGCTGCGGGTCGCGGAAGCCCCGTTCTCGGTCCGGGTGAGCAGGCTCGGGCTCGCCATGGTCGAGGAAGCGGCCGACCGGCTGCAGTTGGGGGTGTGAGAGCGCTGGGCGGCGGTGCGGAGGGTGTAGCGGGCCATGGGCGCGGATGCCAGGAATCGGGGCCGGAAGTAGATGTTGCGGGAGATGGCGTAGGAGGTGTTTATCGTCAGGCAGACGACTATGATCGCGGCATGTCGCCCTACGACCCGTCGGCCTTCCCGCCCTTTGCTGTCACCGTCGATCTGGTCGTGCTGACCGTGCGTCGCCACGCGCTGTGCGCGCTGGCCGTGCGTCGCGGTGAGTCACCGTTCCAGGGACGTTGGGCGCTGCCCGGCGGGTTCGTGCGGCCCGATGAGGACCTGTCGTCTGCGGCGGCGCGGGAACTGATCGAGGAGACGGGGCTGTGCGCCCATGATCCTGACAGCCCGGTTCAGGCCAATGGGGCGCACTTGGAGCAGCTGGCCACCTACGGCGATCCCAAGCGCGATCCGCGCATGCGGGTGGTCAGCGTCGCGCACCTCGCGCTCGCACCCGACCTGCCCGCGCCCAGGGCGGGCGGTGACGCGAACAGCGCGCGCTGGGCGCCGGTCGACGCTCTGCTCGCCCAGGGCGGGTACGGCCGCGAGGGGGAACAGGCGACGCCCCTCGCGTTCGACCACGCGCAGATCCTCTCCGACGGAGTGGAGCGCGCCCGTTCGAAGATCGAATACTCCTCCCTGGCCACGGCGTTCTGCCCGCCCGAGTTCACGGTCGGTGAACTGCGCCGGGTCTACGAAGCCGTGTGGGGTGTGGCGCTCGACCCGCGCAATTTCCACCGCAAGGTGACGGGCACGCCGGGCTTCCTCGTCCCCACCGGCGGCACGACGACCCGCCAGGGCGGGCGGCCCGCGCAGCTCTTCCGGGCAGGCGGCGCCACGCTCCTCAACCCGCCGATGCTGCGCCCGGACGTCTGAGGGCACCTCTCGATCGCTTAGTGCCGCGCCTGGCTGCGCGGTCGGGGTGTGTCATTCGGCGCCTCGGGCACCGCGGTTGACACCCGCGGCCCACGCCCTGAGCGAAAAGCCGGAAATGTCGCGTTATCTTGCTGCGGTACCCACGGGGTTCGTCCGTCCCCGATTCGGCGGACTCGCCCCGGCCGTCGAGCGGTCGCACATCCCGCGAGAGAAGCGATGATCCAGGCCATCGGACTGACCAGCAAGAGTCGCAAGGACCTCCCGCCCGCTGTCGACGACGTGTCCTTCGAGGCGCGCACGGGCCGTGTCACCGCGCTGCTCGGCGCGGCCGGCGCGGGCAAGACGACGGTGCTCAGGTTGATGCTCGAACTCCAACAGGGCCGCGGGGTCACCTACTTCAGAGGCCGTCCCCTGCATCGTATCGCCCATCCCTCCCGGGAAGTGGGTGTGCTGCTCGGTGAAGTGCCAGGTCATCCGGCCCGCTCGGTGCGGGGCCACCTGCGGATGCTCTGCGCCGCTGTCGGTGTGCCCGTGCTGCGTGCCGACGACGTACTGGAGGCCGTGGGGCTCGTCAGCCTTCGCGGACAGCCGCTCGGCACCCTCTCGCGGGGCATGGACCGCAGGCTCGCACTGGCCTGCGCCTTGCTCGCCGACCCGCACACGCTCGTCCTGGACGGTCCCGCCGATGGCCTTTCCGCCCGGGAGGGTGCCTGGCTGCACGGCTTCCTGCGGGCGCACGCGGCCCGAGGCGGCACCGTCCTGTACTCCACCAGCGACTCCAAGGAGGCCGCGCGAACCGCCGATCGGGTCGTCACGCTCGAAGCCGGACGCGTCACCGCCGACCAGGAGGCGGGGGAGTTCGCCCGCACTCGACTGCGCCCCCGCGTGGCCGTCCGCACACCGCATGCCGCGCGCTTGGCCGCCCTGCTGACGAAGGAGGCACGGGCACGCCGCAGGCCCGTGGAGGTGGTGGAGGAGGACGGCAACAGACTTTCGGTGTACGGCAGCACCTGCGCGGACGTGGGCGAGACCGCGTTCCGGCACGGCATTCTCGTTCATCACCTCGCGGACGAGATCGGGGACGCAGGGGCGTCGGCTGGTCGTGGGTGGGCTCCTGAGACGGAGCCCGAGGTGGCGGCGCCGGAGCACGCGCCCGGCGTACCCGCTGGGAGCACTCCGTATAACCCGCGTGATGCTGACACCGCCCCGCCAGACGTCACCGACCCGTCTACCGTCACCCTCCCGCCCGTGACCTCACCGGAACCGGCACCGACGGCTCAACTTCTGCCCGACGAGCGGAAGTACGCCGACCCGGTCCGGCGCGACACGGAGCCCGAGCACAAAACTCCGGCGGAGCCAGGCGCAGAGGCGGAGCCCGCCCTGAGAGCCGGGTCGCCCGTCGCCGAGCCCTGGAGCGAGCCAAAGGACAAGCCGCGGGACGAGCCCAAGGGCGAGCCCCGGGACGAGCCAATGAGTGGGCCCCGGTACGAGGCCAGGGGTGAGCCCGGACGCCCCGCCGAGCCCCCGCCCCGGCTCACCCCACTCCACCCGCTCGTCCCGCTCCGCCCACTGGACGGCGGCGAGCCACCCGTCGACCTGACCCTCACACGGACATCACCGAAGCCCCACCCCCAGACCCCGCACGCATCCCCGTCCCCAGCCCCACCCCAGCCCTCACCACCCCCCGTGTCCCCCCTGCCACCCCCCATCGCCGTCCACGCGGCTCGCAGCCCCCTGCGCCCCCTGCGCTACGAACTGTGCCGCGCCACCGGAATCGGCACCGGATACCTCACGGTGGCCGCCGTCCTCGCCGTATCGGCACTGCTGTGCGTCTTCCTCGGCCGCACGGGCCACACACCGCAGCCCCGGCTGCTCGCGGCCTGGCCCACCGAACTTCCGCTGCCGCCCGCGGCCCTTGGCGCCGGACTTCTCGGCGCACTCGCCTTCGGCGAGGAGTTCCGCCACCCCGCCCTCGCCGCGGACCGAGGCACCGTCCCGCGCCGTCTCGGTCTGCTCGCCGCGAAACTCACGGTCGCCGCGGTCACCGCTCTGCTTCTGGCAGCGCTCACCGTGGGCTGCGACGCCGCCGTCCTCCACCTCGTATACGGACCGGAGCTCACCGAAGTTCCCGCTGACTGGCTTTCCGCGAGTACGAGTTGGATCACTTTTATGATCGGCTGCGCTTGGGCGGGGGTTCTGGCGGCCGGTGTGTTCCGGTCCACCACCGCTGGGCTCGCCGCTGTCGTCGCCGTTCCGATTGTCGTCGTACCCCTCGTACAAAAGGGGCTGGCGGGCCCGTCTGTGCGATCGGCGGTCGGTCTGCCAGGGCGTTTGCGGCAGCTCGCACTCGTGGAATGGCCCTTCGGAGTCGAGCGGTATCTGGCCGGGGGGCTCCGGATGGTGGCCCAACCCGTGGGCGGTGCACTGGCGTTGTCCGTCACCGCCCTGCTCTGCGCTTATCTGCTCACCGCGACGCGGAACAGAGCGAGCTGACCGCAATCTGCTGCCTTTCGTTCCTGCGTTGCGCGCAACTCTCCGGGCGGCGGCCACTTCTTTCCGATAACGCGTCAATTGGAGCGAGGTAAGCGATCACCCTTTCGTGTGCTTTTCACCAAAGACCTCAAGGGACTTGAGGGCCAAGCCGACAACTCATCCGTGAGTACCCTTGCGCACACCATGATGACCACCGCCCGCTCCGCAGACGCCGGCCTCGCCGGTCCGGCGGGCGAACTCGACCGCTACCCCTACGCGGAGGCTCCCGGCGCCGACCGCGTGGTCGCCCCCGTGTGGGACGGCGCGGACCAGGACCTGGGCCGCGTGGGCCGACGAGCCGCAGGCAACCGCGGCCGCGGGCTGCATGGCCAACTGGTCCAGCAGCTGGGCCAGATGATCGTCTCCGGAGACCTCGGAGCCGACCGGCCACTGGTCCCGGAGGAGATCGGCCAGCGGTTCGAGGTCTCCCGCACCGTCGTCCGTGAATCGCTGCGCGTACTGGAGGCCAAAGGCCTCGTCAGCGCCCGCCCGAACGTCGGCACGCGCGTCCGCCCGGTCAGCGACTGGAACCTGCTCGACCCGGACATCATCGAATGGCGGGCGTTCGGCCCGCAGCGCGACGACCAGAGGCGCGAACTCAGTGAGCTGCGCTGGACGATCGAGCCCCTGGCGGCCCGCCTCGCCGCCGGACACGGCCGCGAGGAGGTGCAGCAGCGCCTCGCCGACATGGTGGAGATCATGGGCCACGCGCTGGCCCAGGGTGACTCGATCACCTTCTCCCGCGCGGACGCCGAGTTCCACTCGCTGCTCATCCAGGTCGCGGGCAACCGCATGCTGGAGCACCTCTCCGGCATCGTCTCCGCCGCACTCCACGTCTCCGGAGGGCCCGTCACCGGCTGTGACCGCCCGACCGAGGCCTCCCTGGTGCACCACTCCCGGATCGTCGACGCCCTCGCCGCGGGCGACGGAGCCGGTGCCGAGTCCGCCATGCGGCAGCTGCTCACCGTCCACCCGGAAGTGGAGCGCGTGGTACCCGCTCCCCGGGAGCACTGACCCCTCCCGCGTCAGCACGGCAGCCCGTGCCCGCCCCCGCAGCATCGTTTCGCTGCCTCACGCCGCCGCCCGCGTCGCCGGACTCCCGCACTCCCTCAGGGGCAGGGCGGGTCCGGCGGCAGCGGCGGGGGATGACACGAGGGATCGGAGGGCAGACGATGACTTCGTACTCAGGGGAAAGGCGATGACTTCGTAGGCGGACGGCGGCCGCGAGCCCAGGCGCCCGGGTGGCGTCGCAGTCCGGGCCGACGGACGCTGACGTACACGGAGAGACGCTGTCGGCGAACACCCCAGGTACGCCGACGGACGCTGACGGACGTCGAAGGATGTTGATGCGTGACAAGGAATGTTGATGCGACCGTATGGGCGCCGACGGATGCGCATCACGACGAACCCGACGTGCGCATCCGACTGGAGGATGACGGAACTCTCGTCGCTTCTGGCCGCATCTAGCTGCTTTTGAGCGCTTATGGGGTGTGACTCGGGCCACGTAGATTGGGCGTAACGCTCCTACGAACAGCGCGATGACCTAAGAGGTGATAGCCGAGGAGGGAATACAGCCGTCGTTCACGGCGCTGTCCGAGCTCCACGGTCCCGCCCGCGCCGTCGGCCCAAATCCCCAGCCGTCGGTCGTCGGCTCCGGTCCACAGTGGACGGGGCCGGAAGCCGTTTTCCAACGTTCCGAGAGGTTGTTCGTGTCGGCCAGCACATCCCGTACGCTCCCGCCGGAGATCGCCGAATCCGTCTCTGTCATGGCGCTCATCGAGCGGGGAAAGGCTGATGGGCAGATCGCCGGCGACGACGTTCGTCGTGCCTTCGAAGCTGACCAGATCCCGGCCACTCAGTGGAAGAACGTTCTGCGCAGCCTCAACCAGATCCTCGAGGAAGAGGGTGTGACGCTGATGGTCAGTGCCGCGGAGCCGAAGCGCCCCCGCAAGAGCGTCGCAGCGAAGAGCCCGGCCAAGCGCACCGCGACCAAGACGGTCGCGGCCAAGACCGCCACGGCGAAGCCGGCCACCACCGCGGCCGCGCCCGAGAAGCCGGTCACCGCCGAAGCCGCCGAGGACGGTACGGCCAAGAAGGCCGCTGCCAAGAAGACGACCGCCAAGAAGGCCGTCGCCAAGAAGACCACCGCCAAGAAGACGGCGGCCAAGAAGACCACCTCCAAGAAGGAAGCCGGTGAGCTCCTGGACGAGGAGGCCACCGAGGAGACGCCCGCCGCCGGCAAGCCCGGCGAGGGCGAGCCCGCGGAGGAGGGCGCGCAGGGCTTCGTGCTCTCCGACGAGGACGAGGACGACGCGCCCGCACAGCAGGTCGCCGCCGCGGGTGCCACCGCCGACCCGGTCAAGGACTACCTGAAGCAGATCGGCAAGGTCCCCCTGCTCAACGCCGAGCAGGAGGTCGAGCTCGCCAAGCGCATCGAGGCGGGCCTGTTCGCCGAGGACAAGCTGGCCAACGCGGACAAGCTCGCGCCGAAGCTCAAGCGCGAGCTGGAGATCATCGCCGAGGACGGCCGCCGCGCCAAGAACCACCTCCTGGAGGCCAACCTCCGCCTCGTGGTCTCCCTGGCCAAGCGCTACACCGGCCGCGGCATGCTCTTCCTGGACCTCATCCAGGAGGGCAACCTCGGTCTGATCCGCGCGGTCGAGAAGTTCGACTACACCAAGGGCTACAAGTTCTCCACGTACGCCACCTGGTGGATCCGTCAGGCCATCACCCGCGCCATGGCCGACCAGGCCCGCACCATCCGTATCCCGGTGCACATGGTCGAGGTCATCAACAAGCTCGCGCGCGTGCAGCGCCAGATGCTCCAGGACCTGGGCCGCGAGCCCACCCCGGAGGAGCTGGCCAAGGAACTCGACATGACCCCGGAGAAGGTCATCGAGGTCCAGAAGTACGGCCGCGAGCCCATCTCCCTGCACACGCCGCTGGGCGAGGACGGCGACAGCGAGTTCGGTGACCTCATCGAGGACTCCGAAGCCGTCGTCCCGGCGGACGCGGTCAGCTTCACGCTCCTCCAGGAGCAGCTCCACTCCGTGCTCGACACCCTGTCGGAGCGCGAGGCGGGCGTCGTCTCCATGCGATTCGGTCTCACCGACGGTCAGCCGAAGACCCTCGACGAGATCGGCAAGGTCTACGGAGTGACGCGCGAGCGCATCCGCCAGATCGAGTCGAAGACGATGTCGAAGCTGCGCCACCCGTCGCGCTCGCAGGTCCTGCGCGACTACCTGGACTGAGCCGCGGCACAGTGCCACAGAAAGGCCCGGAGACCCGCACGGGACTCCGGGCCTTTCGCCTGCCCGCGTGGCGCACGTGCGGGGCATGGGACGGTAGCTGACTCTGGGTGTGCGATTGCAACCCGGAGTGAGGAGATCGCATGCGTCGTCCCATCGCCCGATCGCTGGCGTCAGCGCTGGTCCTGGGGGCAGCGGCAGCCACGCTGCCCCTGGCGGCCACGGCCCCCGCCGAGGCCGACAGCGTCATCATCGGGGGCCAGCCGGTGCGGGTGGCCGACAGTCCCTGGACGGTGGCCCTCGCGAGCCGTGACCGGTTCGGGGGTACGAGGTCGGGCCAGTTCTGCGGCGGTGTCGCGATCGCGCGCTCCACGGTCCTCACCGCGGCGCACTGCATGCGCGAGGAAGTCCTCGGTGTGCCCCTCGGTGAGGTACGGGACCTGAAGGTCATCGCCGACCGTGAGGACCTGGCCACGAACGCGGGCAGCGAGATCTCCGTGAGCCGCGTGCGGGTCAACCGCGACTACGACAGCTACACCAACGCCGGTGACTTCGCGGTGCTGACCCTGGCGCAGCCGCTGCCGCAGAGCCATGTGATCGGGACGGCGCGCGCCGGAGACGCCGCCTACGACCCCGGTACGAGCGCCACCGTGTACGGCTGGGGTGACACCACGGGGCGGGGCGACTACGCCCGGTCGCTGCGCGCCGCCCAGGTCACGGTCCTCGCGGACAAGGTGTGCGAGGAGGCGTACCCCGGCAGTGCTGACGGCACGTACACGCGCGCCTCCATGGTGTGCGCGGGGGAGCCCCAGGGGGGCCGGGACGCCTGCCAGGGCGACAGCGGTGGGCCGATGGTCGCGCGGGGGCGGCTCATCGGCCTGGTGTCGTGGGGGGACGGCTGCGGCCGGGCGGGCAGCCCGGGGGTGTACACGCGGATCTCGGACGTCGTGCGGGCCATGGACCAGGGCCAGTGAGCGGACGGGCCGTGCGGGGCCTAGAGCCCCGGGCTCCGGGCGGACGAGGCCGTGCGGGGCTCTGGGCGGCCCGTACGCGCTCCGGGGGCGCCAGTACGGCACGGGGGGCCGGTCGGCCGGGGAGCGCGGGCTGTCGGGCGTCCTGGGGAACGTGAGCGGGCGGCTGCCCCTGGGGTTACAGGGGCAGCCGCCCGGTCGCCGGTCTGGTGGTCCGGCGCTCGCTCGTCGTTGTGCGAGGCTTCAGCGTTCCTCTTCGGATGAGCTGGCCGGCACAGCGGTCAGGCGCTCCGTCTCATCCTGTATCTCGGCGGCGATCTTCTTGAGTTCCGGCTCGAACTTGCGACCGTGGTGGGCGCAGAAGAGCAGTTCACCGCCGCTCAACAGGACGACGCGCAGGTACGCCTGTGCGCCGCAGCGGTCGCAGCGGTCAGCGGCCGTCAGGGGGCTCGCGGGGGTCAGAACAGTAGTCACGTCGCCTCTTCTCTAGCTCGACGAGCTGTCGTACCAGGGTCAACATCCAACCAGGCCGAAAACGTTCCCGCTCGTGGCTTTTCCTCGAATTTTTCATTCGGGGTGGCTGTCTGCTGCCGGTTGGCGGCGAATGTGCCGTATTGCTGTCGTACGGTTTCGCGCTGTCTGTCAGGTCAGGTCCTCGCCGGCTGGCTTGCCGGTTGTTCATGAGGACGTGCCCGGAGCCTAAATGGTTCATGCCTGGAAGGGAACGTGATGTGTGCTTCACTCCATCGAGCGATCGAACACGCGTACGCTTCTGGACTAGTCTGGGCCGAGTCGAGGGTGGCGTGACAACGGCTCTACCAGGCCTCGGTACCCTCTGACGGGCAGTAGAAGCCGGGCCCTTACCCCAAAGGGCCTCCCTTGAAATTCAGCGAGGAGCGAACCGCGTGACCGCCGAGACGTCCGTGCCGTCCACAGCGTTGCTGACCGGAGCAGACCGGGACGGTTCCAACTACACCGCGCGGCACCTTCTCGTCCTGGAGGGGCTCGAAGCCGTCCGCAAGCGTCCGGGCATGTACATCGGGTCGACGGACAGCCGCGGTCTGATGCACTGCCTCTGGGAGATCATCGACAACTCCGTCGACGAGGCCCTGGGCGGGTACTGCGACCACATCGAGGTCATCCTCCACGACGACGCCTCCGTGGAGGTCCGGGACAACGGCCGCGGCATCCCGGTCGACGTCGAGCCCAAGACCGGGCTCTCCGGAGTCGAGGTCGTCATGACCAAGCTGCACGCGGGCGGCAAGTTCGGCGGCGGTTCGTACGCGGCCTCCGGCGGCCTGCACGGTGTGGGCGCCTCCGTGGTGAACGCCCTCTCGGCCCGTCTGGACGTCGAGGTGGACCGCGCCGGGCACACGCACGCCATCAGCTTCCGGCGGGGTGTCCCCGGAGCCTTCGCGAAGCCCGGCGCGGACGCGGCGTTCGACCCGGCGGCACGGCTGAGCAAGGTCAAGAAGATCCCCAAGACCCGCACCGGCACGCGCGTGCGCTACTGGGCCGACCGCCAGATCTTCCTCAAGGACGCCAGGCTCAGCCTGGAGAACCTGCACCAGCGCGCACGCCAGACCGCCTTCCTGGTGCCTGGGCTGACGATCGTCGTGCGGGACGAGTTCGGCCTCGGCGAGGGCGGCACGAAGGGCGAGGAATCCTTCCGCTTCGACGGCGGAATCAGCGAGTTCTGCGAGTACCTGGCGCAGGACAAGGCCGTCTGCGACGTCCTCCGCTTCTCCGGCCAGGGCACCTTCAAGGAGACCGTGCCCGTCCTCGACGACCACGGCCAGATGACGCCGACCGAGGTCACGCGGGAGCTCGGCGTGGACGTCGCGCTGCGCTGGGGCACCGGATACGACACGACGGTCAGGTCCTTCGTCAACATCATCGCCACCCCCAAGGGCGGCACACATGTGACCGGCTTCGAGCGGTCGCTCACGAAGACGATGAACGAGGCGCTGCGCGCGCAGAAGCTGCTGCGCGTCGCCGAGGACGACATCGTCAAGGACGACGCCCTGGAAGGCCTCACCGCCGTCGTCACCGTGCGCCTCGCGGAGCCGCAGTTCGAAGGGCAGACGAAGGAGGTCCTCGGCACGTCGGCGGCCAACCGCATCGTCGCCAACGTCATCGCCAAGGAGCTCAAGGCGTTCCTGACCTCTACCAAGCGTGACGCCAAGGCGCAGGCGCGCTCCGTGATGGAGAAGGCCGTCGCCGCCGCCCGCACACGCATCGCGGCCCGCCAGCACAAGGACGCCCAGCGCCGGAAGACCGCCCTGGAGTCCTCCTCGCTGCCCGCGAAGCTCGCCGACTGCCGCAGCGACGACGTCGACCGCAGTGAGCTGTTCATCGTCGAGGGAGACTCCGCCCTCGGCACCGCCAAGCTCGCCCGGAACTCCGAGTTCCAGGCCCTGCTGCCCATCCGCGGCAAGATCCTCAATGTCCAGAAGGCCTCGGTCTCGGACATGCTCAAGAACGCCGAGTGCGGCGCGATCATCCAGGTCATAGGAGCCGGGTCCGGTCGGACCTTCGACATCGACGCGGCGCGCTACGGCAAGATCATCCTGCTGGTCGACGCCGATGTCGACGGCGCGCACATCCGCATCCTGCTCCTGACCCTGTTCCAGCGCTACATGCGGCCCATGGTCGAGGCGGGCCGTGTGTTCGCCGCCGTGCCGCCGCTGCACCGGATCGAGCTGATCCAGCCCAAGAAGGGCCAGGACAAGTACGTCTACACGTACTCGGACCGCGAGCTGCGCGACACCCTCCTCGAGTTCGAGCGCAAGGGCGTGCGGTACAAGGACTCCATCCAGCGCTACAAGGGTCTGGGCGAGATGGACGCCGACCAGCTGGCCGAGACGACGATGGACCCCCGCTACCGCACCCTGCGCCGGATCAACATCTCCGACCTCGAGTCGGCGGAGCAGGTCTTCGACCTGCTCATGGGAAACGAGGTCGCGCCGCGCAAGGAATTCATCACGAGCTCGGCGGCGACCCTGGACCGTTCGCGCATCGACGCGTGAGGTCCGTGCGGACGCGTGTCTGACCCATGAGCGCGTCCTTGAACGTCTGAGTGCCCCGTGTGCGCTGGGCGCGTCCTGTCAGGGCGCCCAGCGCACACGGGGCACCCGCGTCTGTGCGGCCGGAGGCCTTCCTGGCAGGTGTCTCCACCCATGGGTGGAGACACCTGATCCACCCATGATCCACCCCCGCTCCGATCCTCTGACCAGGCTGATTCCGTAGCGTCGAAGGCGTACTTCTTCATCGCTCTTCTTCGTCCGCGCACGCCATCGGAGGCCGTGATGTCCGGGTTCGCCAACGCGCTGCTGATCCTTGCCGCAGTCGTTCTCGTCGTCAGACGCCAGACACAGCCGCAGCGCATGACCGGCTCCAAGCGCTGGTGGCTGATCCCTGCCGTGCTCGGCTACGTCGGCCTCAGGGGCTCCGGTGTCATCGACACCCGGCACGAGACGGCCTCCCTCGTGCTGCTCGGCGGTGAGATCGTCGTGGGGCTGCTGATGGGCGCCGCCTGGGCCTGGACCAGCCGGGTCTGGACCGAGCAGGACGGCTCCGTGTGGACCCGCGGCACCAAGTCCACCGCCGTCGTCTGGGTCGTCGGCATAGCCGCCCGGCTCGGGCTCATGGGGACAGGCCTCCTCATCGGCATCCATCAGGGCACCGGCGCGCTCCTGGTCGCCCTCGCCGCGTCGCTGCTGGTGCGCGCGGGCATCCTGGAACTGCGGGCCCAGGCCCTGCGCCCGGCGCCGGCCCTGGCCGGCGGCGTACGGTGACGAAATGCCCGCACTGATGGGGACGGACCCCGCCGGCGACGGGGCTCCCCGTGGGAACGGGGTGTCCGCCATGCTTGACACCTGGACACGGTGGCCGTCGCGAGAGGCCCTGTCCAGCGAGAGGATGACGCGCCCCCGGCGGCTGCTCAGCAGGCTCGTGCGCGCGGTGTTCGTCGGTCTGCTGCTCTGGAGCACCCTCTTCCGAAGCGGGATCCCGGGCTGGGGGATCGCGCTGGGGCTGGTCGCCATGATCGTCTGCGGGACATCCCTCGTGGTGTACTTCCGCGCCACGCTGGGGCAGCGGCTGTGGCTGTCGCTGGGATCGCTTGGCCTTGTCCTGGCGGTGGGCGTCGCGGCCCATGCGACCGGCTTCGACCTTCCGGCGACTGTGCTGTGGTGCGCCGCCGCCGTCATGTCGATGGAGCGGTTGCCCCTGGGAGCGGCTGTGATCGCGACCGGGGCGGCACTCGGGGCGTTCGCCCTGGTGAACGAGGACCCCTGGCCGACGACGGCGGCTGTCACCGCGGGGATCGCCCTCGCCGGGTACGTGCTGCGACTGGACGCGGAAGCTCGGGGGAACGCCCAGCAGTTGCTGGCCCAGGAGCGTGCGGCACGCGTCGCCGAGGCCGAGTCGGCGGCGCTGGCCGAGCGGGGGCGGATCGCCCGGGAGATCCACGACGTGCTGGCGCACAGCCTGTCCGCCCAGCTCGTCCACCTGGAGGCGGCCCGGCTGCTGATCGAGGGGGGCGGTGACCGGCAGCAGATCCTCGGACGTGTGGTGGCGGCCCGGTCGATGGCTTCGGAAGGACTGGCCGAGACCCGGCAGGCGCTGTCCGCGCTGCGTGGTGAGATGACGCCGGTGGAGGACTTCCTACGGGAACTGGTGGCGTCGGACCGGGCGTCGGTGGCGGTCACGGGGGAGCGGCGGGATCTGACGGCGGAGGCGTCCCAGGCGGTGCGCCGAGTGGCTCAGGAGGCGTTGACGAACGTGCGCAAGCACGCGCGGGGGGCCAAGGTGACGGTCCTCCTTGAGTACGGGGAGGGGGAGGTGACGCTGGACGTGCGGGACTCGGGCGGTTCGCCGGGCGAACTCGCGGCTTCCGGAGCCGGGTACGGTCTGCTGGGGATGCGCGAGCGCGCCGAGCTGCTGGGCGGCTCGCTGGAGGCAGGGCCGGAACAGGAAGGCTTCGCGGTGCGGTTGAAGGTGCCGGGATGACGATGGACGAAGGGTCTCCCGAGGCTGGTGCTGGTGCTGGTGCTGGTGTCGCGGGTCGGCGGGGTGCGGGCAGTGGTGGTGAGGGCGTGGTTCCGAGGGGCGGGGGCGCTGGTGATGGGGGTCGGCCGCCCGCGCGGGTGGTCGTGGTCGACGATCAGACCGTGGTGCGCGAGGGGATCGTGATGCTCCTCGGGCTGCTGCCGGGCATCGAGGTCGTCGGGGCCGGCGCCGACGGCGAGGAGGCGGTGCGGCTCGTCGCGGAACTCGCGCCGGACGTGGTCCTGATGGACCTGCGGATGCCGCGCTGCGACGGGGCGGAGGCCACGCGGCGGATCCGGTCGCAGTATCCGGGCACGCAGGTCGTGGTGCTCACGACGTACGCCGACGACGAGTCGCTCTTCCCGGCGCTCAAGGCCGGGGCGCGGGGCTATCTCACCAAGGACGCGGGCGGAGAGGAGATCGTGCGGGCCGTCGAGGACGTGCTCTCGGGGGACGCGGGGCTCTCACCGAAGATCCAACGGCGCCTTCTCGAGCGGCTTTCGGAGCCTGCGGAGGCCACGCGCCCGGCGGAGCCGCCCGATGGGCTGACGCTGCGGGAGACGGAGGTGATCGCTCTGATCGCGGAAGGGATGACCAACCAGGAGATCGCGCGGGCGCTGCATGTCTCCACCGCCACCGTGAAGACCCACATCAACAACCTCTTCGCCAAGGCAGGCCTCAATGACCGTGCGCAGGCGGTGCGTTACGCCTACCGGCACGGTCTCGCGCAGCCGCCGGGCCGAACGCGGGGGTGAGGGGCTTCCGTCACCTGATGGGGTGAAGAGCGGGGAGAGAAGAGTCACGGATCTTCCCGATCTGCCCATCCTTGGGCACGCGGCCGGATCAGGCCGCGGACAAGGAGAGTTCGGTGGAGAAGCACGACGGCCGCGACGCCGGGCGGGTCCGGCACGGTGATCTGAAGGATCCGTGGTACGACGAGCTGGCCTCCGGATGGGGCGAGCTGGACGGCACCGGCGCACCCACGGCGCCCGCCGTACCGGCGCCGACCGCCGCGCCGGAGCGGAGTGCCGCCGACATCTATCTGGAGGTGCAGGCGAGCCCGGCTTTCCAGGAGGTGCGCCGTCGGTATCGAAGGTTCGTGATCCCCGCCGTGGCCGCCTTCTTCACCTGGTACGTGGCGTACGTCGTGACCGCGACGGCGGCGCCGGAGCTGATGGCACGCCCCGTCAGCGGAGCGGTGAACGTGGCGATGGTCGCGGGTCTCGCGCAGTTCGCCTCAACGTTCCTGCTGACATGGGCGTACGCACGGCATGCCCGCTTGCGCCGGGACAAAGCGGCGCTCGACCTGCGGTGGGTCGTGTTCGAGCAGAAGCGGGAGCAGGAACTGCGCCAGGGGGCCGAGCGGTGACGGGGGATCACCAGACGCTGGCGCTGGTCCTGTTCGGGGCTTTCGTGGCGGTCACACTGGGGATCACGACGTATGTGAGCCGCAACCGGCACGGCTCCGCGGAGGAGTTCTACGCGGGCGGTCGGTTGTTCTCGCCCATGGAGAATGGTTTTGCCATCGCGGGCGACTACATGTCGGCGGCCTCGTTCCTGGGCATTTCCGGGCTGATCGCGCTCTACGGCTACGACGGGCTGCTCTACTCGGTGGGCTTCCTGGTGGCCTGGCTCGTCGTGCTGTTCCTGGTGGCCGAACTGGTGCGGAACTGCGGGCGGTTCACGCTCGCCGACGTGGTGGCGGCGCGGATGCGGGAGCGTCCGGTGCGGATCGCCGCGGGAACTTCCTCGGTGACCGTGTCCGTTCTCTATCTGGTGGCGCAGATGGTGGGGGCGGGCTCACTGGTCGCGTTGCTCCTTGGCGGGACGAGCGAGGCGGCGCAGACCTGGACGGTGATCGGTGTCGGCGCGCTCATGGTCATCTATGTGTCGATGGGAGGGATGCGGGCCACCACCTGGATCCAGATCGTCAAGGCGGTCCTGCTCATGGCCGGGGCGATCGCACTGACCGTGCTCGTCCTGATGCGCTTCCACGGCGACTTCGACCAACTGCTGCGGACGGCCGCCGACCGCAGCGGGCACGGCGGGCAGTTCCTGGCGCCCGGGCTGAAGTACGGCGGTGACTGGACGTCACGGTTCGACTTCATCAGCCTCGGCCTCGCGCTGGTGCTCGGCACCGCCGGACTGCCGCACATCCTGTCGCGCTTCTACACCGTGCCGACCGCACGGGCCGCCCGGCGGTCGGTCGTCTGGTCCATCGGCCTCATCGGCAGCTTCTACCTGATGACGATCGTGCTCGGTTTCGGTGCCGCGGCGATCGTCGGGACCGACGCGGTGAAGGGCTCGAACGCGGCGGGGAACACGGCGGTTCCGCTGCTCGCGCTCGACCTGGGAGGCGGTGCGGATTCCACCGGCGGAACGGTTCTGTTCGCGGTCGTGGCCGCCATCGCCTTCGCCACGATCCTCGCCGTGGTCGCCGGGATCACGCTCGCCTCCTCGGCGTCCGTGGCCCACGACCTCTATGCCTCGCTGCGGCGCAAGAACGCCAAGCCGCGCAGCGAGGTCGCGGTGGCGCGGGTCGCGGCGGTGGGGATCGGCGCGGTCGCGATCGGGCTCGGCCTGGTCGCCCGCGACCTCAACGTCGCCTTCCTCGTCGGCCTGGCCTTCGCGGTCGCGGCGTCCGCGAACCTTCCGGTGCTGCTCTACTCGCTGTTCTGGCGGCAGTTCACCACACGGGGCGCCGTCTGGTCCGTCTACGGCGGGCTGCTGCCCTCACTGGTGCTCGTGGTGTTGTCGCCCGTGGTCTCCGGCAGCCCGAACTCCCTCTTCCCCGGCGTGGACTTCCAGTACTTCCCGCTGGAGAACCCCGGGCTCGTGTCGATTCCGCTCGGCTTCCTCGCGGGATGGTTCGGCACGGTCACCTCGCCGGACCCGGCGGACGAGGCCAAGCACGCGGAGACGGAAGTGCGGTCGCTGACAGGAGCGGGCGCCGCGTAGCGGGTCAGCAGTCAGAAGGAGGACGACCACGCGTAGCGGTGCTCCGGGCGGCCCGTGTCGCCGTACTTCAGGCTCAGTCGCACACGGCCCGTGCGCTCCAGAAGCTTCAGATAGCGCTGTGCGGTCTGTCGGCTCAGCCCGGTGGACTCCGCGAGGTCCTGGGCGGAGATCGGCCCCTCAGCCGCCATCAGCGCCCTGCGGACCAGCTCCGCGGTCGTGGGGGAGTGCCCCTTGGGCAGCTCCGGCGCCGGTGTGGCCGAGAGGGCACCGAAGATGCGGTCGACCTCGGCCTGCTCCGCCTCGCCGCCGCCGTCGAGAGTGCGGCGCAGCGTCGCGTACGCGTCGAGCTTGGCGCGGAGCCCCGCGTACGAGAAGGGTTTGACCAGGTACTGCAGCGCGCCGTGACGCATCGCGGCCTGCACCGTGGCGATGTCACGGGCCGCCGTCACCATGATCACGTCGGTCTGGTGGCCGCGCTCACGCAGCGAGCGGACCACGGCCAGGCCCGTCTCGTCCGGCAGATAATGGTCGAGCAGCACCAGATCGACCGGCAGCTCCTCGACGAGGCGCAGGGCCTCGGTGGCGCTGTGCGCGCGCCCGGCCACCCGGAAACCCGGAACCTTCTCCACGTAGGCCGCGTTGACGTTCGCCACGCGCACGTCGTCGTCCACGACCAGAACCTCGATCATCGTGCCTCCTCCGTGGCCACCGGCCGCAGCTCCGCGAGTCCCTCAGGCAGTACGACCGTGAACTCGGCGCCACCACCGGGCGCCGCACCCACCGCCACACTGCCGCCCTGCCGCTCGGCGAGCCTGCGCACCAGAGGGAGCCCGATGCCGCGCTTCCCGTGCGCGGGCGGCTCCTTGGTGCTCCAGCCCTCCGTGAACACCGACTCCCGCTGCTCCGCGGGCACACCGGGACCCGAATCGCGTACCCGCAGCACCACCGTGCGCCCCTTCGGTCCCTCGGTGCGCAGAGCGACCTCCACGCGCGCGTGCCCGATGCCCGCAGTCCCGGGCCGCAGGGTCGCCGCCGCGTCCAGCGCGTTGTCGACGAGGTTGCCGACGATCGTGACGAGCCCACCGGGGTCGACGAGCCGGTCGGGCAGAGCGGTGTCCTCCGAGACGGCGAGCGCCACGCCGCGCTCCGCGGCGACGGTCGCCTTGCCGACCAGCAGGGCCGAGAGCAGCGGATCGTGGATCTTCTCGGTGATCTGCTCGGCGGTCACCCGGTGCGCGCCCGCCACCTCGCCCACGAACTCCGCGGCCTCCTCGTACATCTCCAGTTCGAGCAGGCCGAGCAGCGTGTGCATGCGGTTGGCGTGCTCGTGGTCCTGGGCGCGCAGGGCGTCGATGAGGCCGCGCGTGGAGTCGAGTTCCCGGCCGAGCTGTTCCAGTTCGGTGCGGTCACGGAGGGTCGCGACGGCGCCGCCGTCGTCCGTGGGCATGCGGTTGGCGACCAGGACGCGCTGGCCGCGTACCGTCAGGAGGTCGGTGCCGGAGACGCGGCCCGACAGGACATCGGTGGTGCGGCCCTCGCCGAGCGCCGCCTCCAGGGACTCCCCGATCGCCTCCGCACCGAGCCCCAGGAGCCGCTGCGCCTCGTCGTTGAGCAGCCGGATCCTGCCGCCGCGGTCCAGGGCGACGACACCCTCGCGGATGCCGTGCAGCATCGCCTCGCGCTCCGCGAGCAACGCCGAGATGTCGGAGAACGCGAGGTCACGCGTCTGGCGGTGCACCCTGCGCGAGATCAGGTAGGCGGCGAGCGCACCGACGGCCAGCGCCCCGCCGGCGTACGCGAACAGGCTCGGGATCGTGTGGATCAGCCGGGCGCGCACGCTGTCGTACTCGATGCCTACGGAGACAGCGCCCACGATCGTGCCGCTCGTGTCCCGCAGTGGCACCTTGCCGCGCGCGGAGCGGCCGAGCGTGCCGTTGTCGATCTCCATGACGTGGCGGCCCGCCAGCGCGTCGCTGGGGTCCGTCGAGACGACCCTGCCGACCTCGTCACGGTCCGTGTGCGACCAGCGCACACCCTCCTTGTTCATGATCACGACGTACTCGGCGCCGCTGGCCTTGCGGATCCGCTCCGCCGCGGCCTGCACGGGCCCGTCGGCCGCCGGACGCGAGGAGGTCAGGTCCTCGGCGATCCTGGGCTGCGCCGCCGTCGTCTGCGCGATGGCGAGGGCCCTGCGCATCGCCTGGTCGTCCAGCTGGTCGCTGAGCGGCGCCAGGAAGAGCCCGGTGGCGAGCACGGCCACCCCTGCGGCGATTGCCAGCTGCATCAGCAGCACCTGCGAGAAGACGCGCCGCGGCAGGCCGAGGCGCAGACGTCGGGCAGGGGGAGTCGGGCTCATGTGTACGAACGGTACGGCGAGGGGCGGCCTGCTCCGAAGGGAGTGTGGCGTGGATCTCCCGGCGGCCCGTCGGCCAGCGGCCCTACACGATCTCCCGCACCGCCATCACGTCCATCCGCGCGGGCGACCCCCACGCCGCCCCGCAGCTCTCCGGGCGCGGCGGCAACGAGGCGCCCTGCGCGACGGTGACCCGCCAGCGCCGTCCGTCGGTGTGGGCGACCGTCACTTCCCAGCGCGGAGCGTCACCCGTCGTGCCCACGACGCTGAGGGTGCCCAGGGCGTCCTCCCGCACGGCGGTGCGCACCGCGAGCTCGGCGGCCTGGCCGGGGCGTTCCCAGGCGGAGTTGCCCCGGCACCCTTCGGTGACGACGCGGTCCTCACGTACCGCCTGCAGGATCTCCTTGACGGCGTGCGCCCCGGTGCGGCCGTACGCATAGCCGTGCGGCAGGACGAGGAGCGTGGGGGAGAAGCGATGACCACCCAGATGAGTGATCTCCCAGACGCCTTCCTCTCCGGAGGCGGTCAGTTCACCGGCCAGTGGTCTGCCGAGCAGGGCGCAGCAGCGGTCGCGCTTGCCGTTCGTGCAGACGAGCGCCAGTGGCTCGCCCGTGTGAGGTGAACCGAAGCCCCCGTGGTCGCCCGCGCCGAGCGCCGCGAAGTCCAGGTCGAGCAACTGCCGCGGTTCGTCCACCACATGGGAGCGCAGCCAGGCGTTGCCCGGGACGGTGTGCGCTACGTAGACGCGGTGCCGCGCCGGTGTGTGGCAGTCGGCGTGCCGCCCCGGGCGCCGGATGAGGGCGACCCGTACGCCGGTCGACTCGGCCGCCCGCTCCAGGGCGCGCCCCACGTCCGGATCGAGGTGGCTCGACGTGAGCGCCTTGGCGCCCCAGGGGCCGGGCTGTTCCAGGAGCAGCCAGGTCCTGGCGGTGGCCGCGGTGCCCGCCAGAGGTTCGTCCAGATCCCGCGAGGCGGTCGCGCACGTACTCACGGAGGTGAGCCTAACCCGCGCCCGGACCAGCCTGTTTCACCTGCTGGGCGAGCCGGGCGTGGCGCTCGCGCCGGGTACCTCGGACGCGCCGGACGGGCCGTGCGCCTCCGGCAGCGGCTGGGGCGGCCGCAGCCCGACGTACTGCCCCACGGGACGCATCCGCATGGGCCGCTCGCCGTACTCCTCCAGGGCGTGCGCGATCCACCCGGCGGTGCGCGCCACGGCGAAGACGGCCTCGCCCGCCTCCGCGGCCATGCCGGACGACGCCGTGAGGACGGCGAGCGGGAGGTCGACGTTGGCGTGCAGGTCGGTGTGGCGCGCCGTGGTGGCCATCACGTCACGGGCCGCCGCCAGGGCCGGGCCGGCCTTCGGCATGGTCTCCAGGAGGCCGAACAGGGCTTGCGCGCGAGGGTCCTCGCCCTGGTAGACGCGGTGGCCGAGGCCGGGGACGCGGCGGCCCGCGCGCAGCTCGTTCGCCACGACGGGTGCCGCCGTGCCGCGGTCGAGGACCTCCAGGAGCATGCGGTGGGCGAGGCCGCTTGCGGCGCCGTGCAGGGGGCCCTCCAGGACGCCGAGCCCCGCCGACACGGCCGCGTACGGGTGGGCGCGTGCCGATGCCGCGACGCGGACCGCCAGCGTGGACGCCGCCAGGTCGTGGTCGACGAGCAGCGCGAGCGCGGTGTCCAGGGCGTGCAGGGAAGCGTCGTCGGGCTTGTGGCGGCTGAGGCGTCCCCACAGGCGTCCGGCGAGCGGGCCGCCGTCCCGGTGGGTGGACAGCAGGGGCGGGAGCGCGGCCACGAGTGTCGGGATCAGGGTGCGGGCCGTGCCGATGACGGCGTCCTCGGAGAGGTCGAAGCGGAGCGGGTCGGACGCTCCCGCGGCGATGGCCGCCACGCGCAGGCGGTCGGTGGGTCCGCAGTGCTCCGGGAGCGCGCGCACGGCCAGGCGGGCCGAGCCTGACGGCTCCGGGGGGGCCGTGAAGTGGATGCCGGGCTTCAGCACACCGGTCCACAGCCACTCGGCGACCTCTTCGTAGGAGTGGCGCAGGGCCAGCGCGGCCGCGTCCACGCCGCGGAAGTAGTAGCGGTCCTTCTCGATCAGCGTGATGCGGGTGCGTACGGAGAGCTCGTTGGCGCCGGAGGCCGCGGCGGGTTCGCGCCGGTTCCTGCGAGCCAGCGCCTCGACCTCCTTGGGGTCGAAGGTGCTGCCCCGTGCGCCGGGGCCGCGGCGGCTGCTGAGCTGGCCGCGGCTCACGTACGCGTACACGGTCTCCGGCTTCACGCCGAGGAGTTCCGCGGCTTCCTTGGTGCTGAGGCGGCGGTCTGCGCGCGTGGGTGCGCTGTGACCCGCTTCTTGATCCGTCATGGGCGTCACCGTATCCATGTCCCGATACCCGCATCGTTATATTGATTCAATCAATATTGACAGAGCTTCAGTCAAGCATGGACAGTCGAATCAAGTCCAGGGAGGAAGTCGAGGAACAACATGCCGATCAATGGCTCCGCCGCCACCCCCACCGCGCCCGTCGAGGTCCCACGCGGCCTCGCGGGCGTCGTCGTCACCGAGACCCAACTCGGTGACGTCCGGGGGCGCGAGGGCTTCTACCACTACCGCCAGTACTCCGCCGTGGAGCTCGCGCAGACCCGCAGCTTCGAGGACGTCTGGCACCTGATGTTCCATGGCTCGCTGCCGGATGCCGCGCAGCGAGCCGCCTTCGCCCGGCAGACCGCCACGCTGCGGCACCTCCCCGAAGAGGTACGGGCGGCCCTGCCCGGCATCGCCAGGGCCAGCGCCCTGTCGGGGCCGCTCGCCGGGCTCCGCTCGGCCCTCTCGCTGTTCGGGGCCGCCAAGGGCTTCCGGCCGGTGTACGACATCGATGGTGACCGGCGGCGCGCCGACGGGCTCGCCGCGTCCGCTGTCGTACCGACACTGCTCACCGCGCTGTACCGGCTGGGCCAGGGGCTCGACCCGGTCGAGCCGCGTGACGATCTTCCGTACGCCGCCAACTACCTCTACATGCTCACGGGTTCAGAGCCCGATGCCGACCGGGCCCGTGCGGTCGAGCAATACTTGATCTCCACCATTGACCATGGATTCAACGCGTCCACCTTCACGGGCCGGGTCATCGCCTCGACCGGTGCGGATGTGGCCGCCTGTCTCGTGGGCGCCGTCGGCGCGCTGTCGGGGCCCCTTCACGGTGGTGCACCGAGCAGGGCCCTGGACACGCTCGACGCCATCGGCACCCCCGACCGCATCGACCCGTGGATCCGCGCACGGGTCCTCGCGGGTGAACGCATCATGGGCTTCGGGCACCCGGTGTACCGCACCGAGGACCCGCGTTCCCGGATGCTCCGCGGGATCGCGCAAAGGTTCGGCGGGGAGCTGGTCGCGTTCGCCGTCGAGGTCGAGCGGCAGGTCGAGGCGATCCTCGCGGAGCTCAAGCCGGGCCGCGAACTCCACACGAACGTGGAGTTCTACGCCGGCGTGGTCATGGAGCTGTGCGGGCTGCCGCGCGAGATGTTCACGCCGACGTTCGCGTCGGCGCGTGTGATCGGGTGGAGCGCCAACGTCCTGGAACAGGCGGAGGACTCGAAGATCATTCGGCCCGCGGCGCGGTATACCGGGCCGGTGCCGCCGGTTCCGGTGCCTGCGCCGGACAGGGAGGGAGCCTGACGAAGCCCCGGTCCGGGCCGCCTGGGGCTGAGACGGTCTCAGGCGGCCGGCGCGGGCCGGGAGACGACTGTGAGGCCCGGTGCCGGTCTGGCGCCGGGCCTCACAGCACGCAAGGTCGGTGGGGCAAGCGGAGGAGTTCGTCATCCGGAGGCGGCCTCAACGGGGTGGCCGGAGGACCTCGACGGAGAGGGCGCGGTGAGCGCCGGTCGCTCCGCGCAGCGGGATCAGCTGTTGGGGATGTCGGCCTTCGCGCGGACGAGTGTCTCGCGGCTGACGATCACGATGCGCTCGTGAGGGGCGCGGGCGGCGTCAGGGGGAAGCTCGCCGTCAAGCGCCGCTGTTGCTTCCGTCCCGATGACGGCGAAGTCGCCGCTGCTGAGTTCGAAGATGTCGGGGCAGGTGTCGCCGGCGAGACTGCCACGTTCCCGTGGTGACGCACCGATGCGGCGCACGATCTTCAAGTGGATCCCGGTCCTTGAGGTGTGAACGGTCATGGGTAGGGGGCGGTAGTGGGGTGTCGGTCTGGAGGGTGATGCGGATGAGGTGAAGAGGGTGATGCGGCACAAGGGGAGGGGTTCGGACGCAAGAAGGGTCGTCGCCCCGAGGTGTGGACATGCCGCAGCGCCCGCCACCCAGGATGCGGACGACGGGGCGGGCGGGGACAGGTTAGCCGTTCCTTATCCCGCCCCGAACTCGGGCTGCTCCAACCGGCCCTATTCCGGAGGGGGTTCACCCACCACCCAGTACTCGTCGGTGTCGGCCTCGTCCAGGTCGCGGATGAGCGTGTCCATCATTCGGCCCACCCGGGCTTCGTCCGAGGAGTCCTTGAGGCTGGCGCGCTGATGGCGGGTGGCGTGCCAGTACTGGCGGAAGACCGGGTTGGTGGCGATCCATCGCAGGTGGCCGTGGAGTTCCTCCCAGGTGACGACGCCACTGCGATAGGCGAGCAACGCGTTCGTGTAGAGCGCGTTGGCGAACAGGAACTGGCGCCGCTGTGTGGGTGAATCGGCTTCCGCGACGCTGTAGACCGCCGCGAGATCGGGGTCCTCGATGGCCTTTCGGAGCAGATAGAGCTGGAGTTCCTGCTGTTCGGCCATCATGGCGCGCCGCCACTCGGCGCGCTCCTCCCGGTCCGCCCGCGCGCGGAGCTCTGCGTATTTGCGCTGCTGGGCGGCCAGGAGTGCGAGGCATCCGGCCGCGAGGGCGAGTCCCGCCCCGGCCGCGGAGCAGAGCCCCCCTGTGCCGAATTTCTGTGTGGTCATGTCAACCCCCGAATCAGGCGACCGTACGCCGGTCGTCGGGTGCGGGGCGGCAGGGTGCGGACCGGCGAGCGATGGGCGGCGCTTGCCGTCTCCCAGGGTGCCGAGCGGCTCTGATCGGGCGGGAGGCGGAGAGGAGGGCGCACGGAGGGAAGCGGTGCTCTCTTCCCGTGCGCCGTGCCCAATGTGTGCCCCGCGAGCGCCGCTAACAATCGTTCACCAACCGGCGCGTCTACGCGCACATATCCTGGAGCGGTCTTCAATCGTCGTACAGCTTCGTCGCCCGCGATGTGTACACGTCTTGAGCGACTTGATCCACCTTGATGAGAGTTGACGCGAGGGGCCGCACGTGCGTGAGCAGCAGATTCCGGTTGTCGTCCTCACCGGCTTTTTGGGCTCCGGAAAGACGACACTCCTGAACCATCTGCTGCATCGCAGTGGGGGCAGTCGGATCGGGGCGATCGTCAATGATTTCGGCTCCATCGAGATCGACGCCATGGCCGTCGCCGGGGCGCTCGGCGACTCGACCGTCTCCCTCGGCAACGGCTGCCTGTGCTGCGCCGTGGACGCCAGCGAGCTGGACGAGTACCTGGAGCGGCTTGCCGGACCGGCCGCCCGTATCGACGTCATCGTCATCGAGGCCAGCGGGCTCGCCGAGCCGCAGGAGCTGATGCGGATGGTGCTGGCCAGCGAGAACCCGAACATCGTGTACGGCGGTCTCGTGGAGGTCGTCGACGCCGCCGAGTTCGACGCCACCAGGCAGCGGCATCCGGAGGTCGACCGGCACCTGGGCATCGCCGACCTCGTCGTCGTCAACAAGGCCGACCGGGTCAGTGACGCCGAGCGGGAGCGCATCCTCGCCGAGGTGCACCGCCTCACCGACCGCGCGGCCGTCGTCACCGCCTCGTACGGGCGCGTCGACGTGGCGCTCCTGCTCGACCGCAAGCCCGTGGGGGAACGCGTCGGGCAGCTGTCCTTCGACGACCTGCACGACCACGGCGAACAGGCCGACCTGCCGGAGGGGGAGGGGACGGACTCCGACCGGCCCGGCTCCGACCTGCCCAGCTCCGGTCGGCCCGACGCCGAGGGCCACGCCGCCTGCGGGTGCGACGACCCCGCCCACCACCACCTGCACGCCGGCTACGAAAGCCTCGCCTTCACCTCGGAGGCGCCCCTCAACCCGCGCCGACTGATGGCCTTCCTCGACAGCAGGCCCGAGGGGCTGTACCGCATCAAGGGGTATGTCGACTTCGGCGCCGCCGACGCCCGCAACCGGTACGCGGTGCACGCCGTGGGGCGCTTCCTGCGGTTCTACCCCGAGCCGTGGGAGCCCGGCGAGAAGCGGCTCACTCAGCTCGTCCTCATCGGCTCCGGCATAGACGTCGCCGCCCTGGACGGGGAGCTGACGCTGTGCCGGGAGAACGACGAGGACGCCCCGCACACCGATGAGTTCGGCATGTGGGGCGTCCTGCGCTACGTACAGGAGCCGGAGGGGGAGCCGGTCCCGGGGCCGGGCCCGGGGCCCAGCTCGGACGCGGCCTCCGCCCCCGGCCCGGACGAGCCCGGCTCCGACGACTGACTACGCCGGCCCCGCCACCGCCGCCACCGACTTCGCCAGCGACACCCCGGAGCCGTCCCGGCGCGGGTCGACCTCCGGCAGCTCCGCCGGAAGGCCGTTGCGCTGGGCCGCGCGCGGCGGCGTCGGGCCCGCCCAGGCGAAGCTCAGGCAGTCCTCGCCCTTCAGGAGCCGCTGGCAGCGCACGCCGCCCGTGGCCCGGCCCTTGCGCGGATACTGGTCGAACGGCGTGACCTTGGCCGTCGTGTGCACCGAGTCGTCGAGCGTGCCGCGCGAGCCCGCGACCGTGAACACCACGGCGTCCGCCGCCGGGTCGACCGCCGTGAAGGACAGCACCTTCGCGCCGTCGGCCAGCTTGATGCCCGCCATACCGCCCGCCGGACGGCCCTGCGGACGGACCTGCCCCGCCGGATAGCGCAGCAGCTGGGCGTCGTCCGTGATGAAGACCAGGTCCTCCTCGCCCGTGCGCAGCTCGGCCGCGCCGACGATGCGGTCACCGTCCTTGAGGGTGATGACCTCCAGCTCGTCCTTGTTGGACGGATAGTCGGGCACCACGCGCTTGACGACGCCCTGTTCGGTGCCGAGCGCCAGGCCCGGCGAGGACTCGTCCAGCGTCATCAGGCAGATCAGCTTCTCGTCGCCCTCCAGGGAGAGCAGCTCCGCGACCGGCGCCCCTCCGGAGAGGTTGGGTGCCGAAGCCGTGTCCGGAAGCTGCGGCAGGTCCACCACGGAGAGCCGAAGGAGCCGTCCCTCGGACGTCACCGCGCCCACCTCACCGCGCGCCGTCGCGGGCACCGCGGAGACGATCACGTCGTGCTTGACGCGTTTGCCGTCGCTCTCCCCGAAGGGCTCGCCGTTGGCCGTGCGCGCGAGCAGGCCGGTCGACGACAGGAGCACCCGGCACGGGTCGTCCGCCACCTGCAGCGGCACCGCGGCCGCGGGCGCGCCCGCCGACTCCAGGAGCACCGTGCGCCGGTCCGTGCCGAACTTCTTGGCCACGGCGGCCAGTTCCGCGGAGACCAGCTTGCGCAGCTCCGCGTCGGACTCCAGGATCCGCGTGAGCTCCTCGATCTCCGCCTTCAGCTTGTCGCGCTCGGACTCCAGCTCGATGCGGTCGTACTTGGTGAGGCGGCGCAGCGGCGTGTCCAGGATGTACTGCGTCTGGACCTCGCTCAGCGAGAAGTGCTCCATCAGGCGTTCCTTGGCCTGCGCGGAGTTCTCACTGGAGCGGATGAGGCGGATGACCTCGTCGATGTCCAGGAGGGCGACGAGCAGGCCCTCCACCAGGTGCAGCCGGGCCTGCTTCTTGCCGCGGCGGAACTCGCTGCGGCGCCGCACGACGTTGAAGCGGTGGTCGAGATAGACCTCGAGGAGCTCCTTGAGGCCGAGCGTGAGCGGCTGGCCGTCGACCAGGGCGACGTTGTTGATGCCGAAGGACTCCTCCATCGGCGTCAGTTTGTACAGCTGCTCCAGGACGGCCTCCGGGACGAAGCCGTTCTTGATCTCGATGACCAGGCGCAGGCCGTGCTGGCGGTCGGTGAGGTCCTTGACGTCGGCGATGCCCTGCAGCTTCTTCGAGCCGACCAGGTCCTTGATCTTGGAGATGACCTTCTCGGGGCCCACGGAGAAGGGCAGTTCCGTGACGACCAGGCCCTTGCGGCGCGCGGTCACCGCCTCCACGGAGACCGTGGCGCGCATCTTGAAGGTGCCGCGCCCCGATTCGTACGCGTCCTTGATGCCCGCGAGGCCGACGATGCGGCCGCCCGTGGGCAGGTCGGGGCCCGGGATGAACCGCATCAGCGTGTCCAGGTCGGCGCCCGGGTGCTTGATCAGGTGCCGGGCGGCGGCGATGACCTCGCCCAGGTTGTGCGGCGGCATGTTCGTCGCCATGCCGACGGCGATGCCGGAGGAGCCGTTCACCAGGAGGTTCGGATACGCCGCGGGGAGCGCGACCGGCTCCTGCTCCTGGCCGTCGTAGTTCGGCTCGAAGTCGACCGTGTTCTCGTCGATGGACTCCGTCATCAAGGAGGTCGCGTCGGCCATGCGGCATTCGGTGTACCGCATCGCCGCGGGCGGGTCGTCGTTGCCCAGGGAGCCGAAGTTGCCGTGGCCGTCGACCAGGGGGAGGCGCATGGAGAAGGGCTGCGCCATGCGCACCAGGGCGTCGTAGATCGACGCGTCGCCGTGGGGGTGCAGCTTGCCCATGACCTCGCCGACGACACGGGCGCACTTCACATAGCCGCGCTCGGGGCGCAGGCCCATCTCGTTCATCTGGTAGACGATGCGGCGGTGCACCGGCTTCAGGCCGTCCCGGGCGTCGGGCAGGGCGCGGGAGTAGATGACGGAGTAGGCGTACTCGAGGAAGGAGCCCTGCATCTCGTCGACGACGTCGATGTCGAGGATCTTCTCCTCGAACGAGTCGTCGGGCGGCGGGGTCTTCGTGCTGCGGCGGGCCATCGCTGCTGCGGCTCCTTCACCAACAAGTGCGGGATCTGACGCCGACCATTGTGGACTGTCCCACTGACAACGCCGACCACGACCCGGTGGTGGGCGGGCCCCGAGCGCGCGTCAACCGCGCGCCGCACCCGTACCGGCCGTGCGCCCCGCCCGCCGCGACCCCGCGACAGCGACCGCGCGCCCCGCCCGTCCCACCGCCTCCACCGCTCACCCGCCCGGCCCACGGCGCCCGGGCCCGCGGCGGATCACGCCGAGGGCGAAACCCGACTACGCCGAGGGCGGAGCGGGAACTTCGCCAGGGGTCCGAGGCCTTGCTTACAGTGGCAGGACTTGCCAGCACTTATCGAGGATTTCGCGATCGAAGGGACGTACATGCCCATGGGTCACACGGCCACAGCCGAGGCCGGCTCCGGCGGCCTGACAGCGACCGAGCACCGGCTGGCCAACGGCCTGCGCGTGGTGCTCTCCGAGGACCACCTGACCCCGGTCGCCGCGGTCTGCCTCTGGTACGACGTCGGCTCCCGCCACGAGGTCAAGGGCCGTACGGGCCTGGCTCACCTCTTCGAGCACCTGATGTTCCAGGGTTCGAAGCAGGTGCACGGCAACGGCCACTTCGAGCTGGTGCAGGGCGCCGGCGGCTCGCTGAACGGCACCACCAGCTTCGAGCGCACCAATTACTTCGAGACGATGCCGACCCACCAGCTGGAGCTCGCCCTCTGGCTGGAGGCCGACCGCATGGGCTCGCTCCTGTCGGCGCTCGACGAGGAGTCGATGGAGAACCAGCGGGACGTCGTCAAGAACGAACGCCGCCAGCGCTACGACAACGTTCCGTACGGCACGGCCTTCGAGAAGCTGACCGCCCTCTCCTACCCCGAGGGCCACCCGTACCACCACACGCCCATCGGCTCCATGGCCGACTTGGACGCGGCCACCCTCGAGGACGCGCGGGAGTTCTTCCGTACGTACTACGCGCCCAACAACGCGGTCCTCTCGGTCGTCGGGGACATCGCCCCCGAGCAGACGCTCGCCTGGGTCGAGAAGTACTTCGGCTCCATCCCCTCGCACGACGGCAAGCAGCCCCCGCGCGACGGCTCGCTGCCCGAGCGCATCGGCAAGGAGCTGCGCGAGGTCGTCGAGGAGGAGGTCCCCGCGCGCGCCCTCATGGCCGCCTACCGCCTCCCGGAGGACGGCACGCGCGCGAGCGACGCGGCCGACCTGGCGCTCACGGTCCTCGGCAGCGGCGAGTCCTCGCGGCTCTACAACCGCCTCGTGCGCCGTGACCGCACCGCCGTCACCGCCGGATTCGGCCTGCTGCGGCTCGCCGGGGCGCCCTCCCTCGGCTGGCTCGACGTGAAGACGTCCGGCGACGTGGAGGTCCCCGTCATCGAGGCCGCCGTCGACGAGGAGCTGGCCCGGTTCGCCGCGGAGGGCCCCACTCCGGAGGAGATGGAGCGCGCCCAGGCCCAGTTGGAGCGCGAGTGGCTCGACCGGCTCGGCACGGTCGCGGGCCGCGCGGACGAACTGTGCCGGTACGCGGTCCTGTTCGGCGACCCCCAGCTCGCCCTCACCGCCGTCCAGCGTGTCCTCGACATCACCGCCGACGAGGTCCAGGAGGTCGCCAAGGCCCGCCTGCGCCCCGACAACCGCGCGGTGCTCGTGTACGAACCCACCGGCCCCGTGGACGCGGAAGACGCCGCCGGCACCGACGAGGAAGACGAGGAGACGGCGAAGTGACCGAGGCCGCAACGATGCAGTTCCACCCGCAGCCCCAGGCGGGCACGGCCAGGCCCTGGGCCTTCCCGGCCCCCGAGCGCGGCGCGCTCGGCAACGGCCTCACCGTGCTGCGCTGCGACCGCCCCGGCCAGCAGCTCGTCGCCGTGGAGATCCACCTCGACGCCCCCCTGGACGCCGAGCCGCAGGGCCTCGACGGCGTCGCCACGATCATGGCGAGGGCCTTCTCCGAAGGCACCGACAAGCACTCCGCGGAGGAGTTCGCCGCCGAGCTCGACCGCTGCGGCGCCACGCTCGACGCGCACGCGGACCACCCCGGCGTGCGGGTCTCCCTGGAAGTGCCCGTCTCCCGGCTCCCCAAGGCGCTCGGCCTGCTCGCCGACGCCCTGCGCGCGCCCGCGTTCGCCGACAGCGAGGTCGAGCGCCTGGTCCGCAACCGCCTGGACGAGATCCCGCACGAGGCCGCCAACCCGGCGCGCCGCGCCGCCAAGGAGCTCTCCAAGGAGCTCTTCCCTGCGTCCTCGCGCATGTCGCGCCCGCGCCAGGGCACGGAGGAGACGGTCTCCGCGATCGACTCGGCGGCCGTACGCGCCTTCTACGAAAGGCACGTCCGCCCCGCGACGGCCACCGCCGTGGTGGTCGGCGACCTCACCGGCATCGACCTGGACGCCGTCCTCGCCGACACCCTCGGCGCCTGGACCGGCGGGGCGGCCGAGCCGCGCCCGGTGCCCCCGGTGACCGCCGACGACCGCGGCCGCGTCGTCATCGTGGACCGCCCCGGCGCCGTCCAGACGCAGCTGCTCATCGGCCGCGTAGGCCCGGACCGGCACGACCGCGTGTGGTCCGCGCAGGTCCTCGGCACGTACTGCCTGGGCGGCACCCTCACCTCACGCCTGGACCGCGTCCTGCGCGAGGAGAAGGGCTACACCTACGGAGTGCGCGCCTTCGCCCAGGTCCTGCGCTCCGCCGCCCCCACGTCCCCGGAGGGGGCTACGGGCGCCGCGATGCTCGCCATCAGCGGCTCCGTGGACACCCCGAACACGGGCCCGGCCCTCGACGACCTGTGGAAGGTCCTGCGCACGCTCGCCGCGGAGGGCCTGACGGACCCCGAGCGCGACGTCGCCGTGCAGAACCTGGTCGGCGTCGCCCCGTTGAAGTACGAGACCGCGGCGGCCGTCGCCGCCACCCTCGCCGACCAGGTCGAGCAGCACCTGCCGGACGACTTCCAGGCCCACCTGTACCGCCAGTTGGCGCAGACGGGCACCGTGGAGGCCACCGCGGCCGTCGTGAGCGCCTTCCCGGACGACCGTCTGGTGACGGTCCTCGTGGGCGACGCCGCGCAGATCGAGGAGCCCGTCAAGGCGCTCGGCATCGGTGAAGTGACGGTGGTCACCGGCTGATTGCCGGAAAGGGACGGACCTGCGCCGCTGATGACGTAAAGCCGGACATAGCGGTAGCAACCATCGCGTGAGAACAGGGACCCCAGTGGCTCAGGAAGCCGCTGGGGTCCCTGCATGCTGCCATATGTCCGAATTGGCATGGAGGTTGCTCGTCTGGCCTGTGGCGTGCGCTACAAAAGGCCTGATTCGTTTGTCGATTGAAAGATGAGACGTTTAGCGTCGGTCCGGCTGTCCGTCAGGCAGTACGCCGCGTCCGCGGCACCGGACAGCCATCGCCGAGTCCCCGTACGGCGCGAGCCGGGGGAGCCGGGGACCCACACGTCCCTGGGGTGAATCGGACCCCTTGCCGCGAGGCGAGGAGCCCGTAGGAGACCTTCCTGCTCCGAACCCGTCAGCTAACCCGGTAGGCGAGAAGGAAGGAAAGGATCAGCCGCTTCATGGCGTTCACCCGCCCGACCGGCAAGCACCGCCGTCCGAGCCGCATCACGCGCACGACCGCAAGCGCCGCGGGCGTCGCCGCGCTCACCACCACCGGAGTCATCTCGGGCCTGGCCGCGCCGGCCCTCGCCGCCGAAGGCAGCTCCGCGGAGTACGCGCACACCGGCCTCACCCAGTCCATCTCCGTCGGCGACTCCCTGGCCGGCGAGATCGACGCCCAGGCCGCCGCCCAGAAGCACGCCGCAGTCGAGGCCGCCGCGCAGAAGAAGGCCGAGGCCGAGGCCCGCGCCGATGCCGCGGAGGCCAAGCGCAAGGCCGCCGAGACCAAGCGGAAGGCCGAGGCCGCCGCGAAGGTGAAGGCCCAGAAGGAGCGCGAGGCCAAGGAGCGCGCCGCCCGCGAGGCCGAGCGCAAGCGCCTCGGCTCCTACGTCTCGCCGATCGACGGCAGCTACGTCTCCACCGGCTACAAGACCGGCGGCGCCATGTGGTCCTCCGGCAGCCACACCGGCGTCGACTTCCACGCCGCGTCCGGCACCCAGGTCCAGGCGGTCGCCGCGGGCACCGTCGTCGAGGCCGGCTGGGGCGGCGCCTACGGCAACAACGTCGTGATCCGCCACAACGACGGCACGTACACGCAGTACGGCCACATGTCGTCCCTCAGCGTCACGGTCGGCCAGGCGGTCACCCCGGGCCAGCAGATCGGCCTCTCCGGCTCGACCGGCAACTCCAGCGGCCCGCACCTGCACTTCGAGGCCCGCACCGGCGCGGACTACGGCTCCGACATCGACCCCGTGGCGTACCTCCGCTCGCACGGCGTCAACGTCTGAATCCTGATGCCGGGACCCTCCCGGACGCAGGAAAGCCCCGGCTCACCCGAGCCGGGGCTTTCCTGCGTATGCGGGCCCTTTTGGCCAAAAGATATCCATGGATTCCGGTCTCCCGTCGGAAAATCCGGCCCGCTGCAATAGAGTTCATGGCGGCAGGGTCCATGGAGTCGTTGAACGAGCGCCATTCGACGCGTCGGCCGACGCGCCGACCGACGCGTTTCGCGGGCATTAAAGCGGAGGTCCGTCATGCGCATTCCCGCGCACTCGGTGTGCACGGCCATCCGGGACGACATCGTCTCCGGTGTCTACGAACGCGGCACGCGCCTCACCGAGGAACTGCTCGCCCGCCGCTACGGCGTCTCCCGCGTCCCCGTGCGCGAGGCCCTGCGCACGCTGGAGGCCGAGGGCTTCGTCGTCACCCGCAGGCACGCGGGCGCCTGCGTCGCCGAGCCCACCGAGCAGGACGCAGCCGACCTCCTGGAGATCCGCGCGCTCCTGGAGCCCTTGGCGGCCGCCCGTGCCGCCCAGCGCCGCACCGAGGCCCATCTGAAGGTCCTGCGCGGGCTCGTCCGGCTCGGCAAGGAGCGCTCCCGGCACGGCGGCACCGAGGACCTCCGCTCGCTCGACGGCTGGTTCCACGAGACGCTCACGCAGGCCTCGTCGAGCCCCGGCCTGATCACCCTGCTCACCCAGCTCCGCCACAAGATCGCCTGGATGTACGGCACGGAGCCCCAGGCCGCCCCCGCGCAGACCTGGTCCGAGCGCGCCGCCGTCGTCGACGCCGTGGCCCGCGGCGACGCGGAGCGGGCCCGCGCCCTCACCGTGCTGCACGCCGAACGGGCCGCCACCGCGCACCGGCCGCGGACCGGCCCCCGCGCCGGGCGTGTGAGGGATTCGCAACATGCCGTCAACACAGTGAGCGCGCGGAATTAACGGCGACGCCGTATACAAAGAGAGACGTGTTCGCGGTCGGCATTCCACTGCCTTTGTTTCGGCTTCGAGTACGCGCCGAATGTGCGCCGAATACGTGTCGAATGCGTGCCGAATATGCGCCGAATGTGCGTGAGGTGCACGGCCGGATAATCGCCAGGTGCACGACTCCATATGAGTCACGAGATGTGCCCATGCGTCATGAGATGCGCGCCGGGTACGCGAAGGGCCCGCCCTGGATTCAGGACGGGCCCTTCGCGCAGGTGCCGGGCGGCGTTCTCCGCGGACGGAGCGCCAGGCGCACTAGACGGTCTCGGGAAGCTCCTCGAGCCCCTCGGCGACCAGCTTCGCCAGGCGGTCGAGGGCGGCGTCCGCACCCTCGGCGTCCGAAGCGAGCACGATCTCCTCGCCGCCCTGCGCACCCAGACCGAGCACCCCGAGCATGGAGGCGGCGTTGACCGGGTTGCCGCCGGCCTTGGCGATCGTCACGGGGACGCCGGCGGCCGTGGCCGCACGGACGAAGATGGAGGCGGGCCGGGCGTGGAGGCCCTCGGCCCAGCCGACGTTGACGCGGCGCTCAGCCATGTGTTGCTGCCCTTCCAGGTGTCTCACACTTGTCTAGACCACTATCTCATGCCGACCCGGATGCTCCCGCCGGACGTCCGTCCCCTCGCGCCACGGACGTACGACCCCTACCCGGCCGCCCTTCGACCACTCCTACACTGCCCCGGCCCGGGCGGCCGCGCGACCCGTACCCTGGCCCCATGCAGACCCCGGCGGACGGCCCAGCGCACACCTCGTCGGACAGCGCCGAGCCCACTGCGGACCGGCACCCCTACCCCTCCCACTGGGAGGCCGACGTGGTGCTGCGGGACGGGGGCACCGCCCGGATCAGGCCCATCACCGCCGCCGACGCGGACCGCCTGGTCAGCTTCTTCGAGCAGGTCTCGGACGAGTCGAAGTACTACCGCTTCTTCGCGCCGTACCCCCGCCTGTCCGCCAAGGACGTGCACCGCTTCACCCATCACGACCACGTGGACCGCGTGGGCCTCGCGGCCACCGTGGGCGGCGAGTTCATCGCGACCGTCCGCTTCGACCGCATCGACGCCCAGGGCCGCCCCGCCTCCGCGCCGGCCGACGAGGCCGAGGTCGCCTTCCTCGTCCAGGACGCCCACCAGGGCCGCGGCGTCGCCTCCGCGCTCCTGGAGCACATCGCGGCCGTCGCCCGCGAACGCGGCATCCGCCGCTTCGCCGCCGAGGTCCTGCCCGCCAACACCAAGATGGTCAAGGTCTTCACGGACGCCGGCTATCAGCAGCAGCGCAGCTTCGAGGACGGCGTCGTACGCCTGGAACTGGACCTGGAGCCCACCGACCGCTCCCTCGCCGTCCAGCGCGCCCGTGAACAGCGCGCGGAGGCCCGCTCCGTGCAGCGCCTGCTCGCGCCGGGATCCGTCGCCGTCATCGGCGTGGGCCGCTCCCCGGACGGCGTCGGCCGCGGCGTCCTGCGCAACGTCCTGGGAGCGGGGTTCACCGGCCGGCTGTACGCCGTGAACAGCGCACTCCCCGAAGGGGCCGCCGACATCGACGGGGTGCCCGCCCACCGCTCCGTGCGCGACATCGCCGAACCGGTCGACCTCGCCGTCGTCGCCGTCCCCGCCGAACGGGTCCCTGAGGCCGTCGCCGACTGCGGCGAACACGGCGTCCAGGGGCTCGTCGTCATCTCCGCCGGATACGCCGAGAGCGGCCCCGAAGGACGCGAACGGCAGCGTGAACTCGTCCGCCAAGCACGCTCCTACGGGATGCGCATCATCGGACCGAACGCCTTCGGAGTCATCAACACCTCTCCGGAGACCCGCCTCAACGCCTCCCTGGCGCCGGAACTGCCGCCCGCCGGACGCCTCGGCCTGTTCACCCAGTCGGGCGCCATCGGCATCGCCCTCCTGTCCCGGCTGCACCGCCGCGGCTCGGGCCTGTGGGGCCTGTCCACCTGCGTCAGCACCGGCAACCGCGCGGACGTCTCCGGCAACGACGTACTCCAGTACTGGTACGACGACCCGGACACCGACGTCGCCCTGATGTACCTCGAATCCATCGGCAACCCCCGCAAGTTCACCCGTCTCGCCCGCCGCACCGCCGCCGTGAAGCCCCTCGTCGTCGTCCAGGGCGCCCGGCACAGCGGCATCGCGCCGACCGGCCACGCGGGCGCCGCCACCCGCCTCCCGCACGCCACGGTGTCGGCGCTGCTCCGGCAGGCCGGGGTGATCCGCGTGGACACCGTCACCGAACTCGTCGACGCCGGACTGCTCCTCGCCGGGCAGCCGCTGCCCGCCGGGCCCCGCGTCGCCATCCTCGGCAACTCCGAGTCGCTCGGCCTGCTCACGTACGACGCCTGCGTCGCCGAGGGCCTGCGCCCGCTGCCGCCCCTCGACCTGACGACCGCCGCCTCCCCGGACGACTTCCGCACCGCGCTCGCCGCCGCCCTGGCCGACGAGGGCTCCGACGCGGTCGTCGTCACCGTCATCCCGTCCCTCGGCGAGTCCACCCGAGAGGGCGAGGACAAGTCCCTGGCGACGGCCCTGCGCGCCGCCGCGGCGAGCTGCCCCACGAAGCCGGTCACGGTCGTCCACGTGGAGCTGGGCGGCCTGGCGAAGGCGCTGTCGGCGGCGGCGAGCACGGGGCCGCGGGCGGCGGCGATCGTGGACCAGGTGGACCAGGTGGACCAGGTGGACCAGCAGGAGGACCAGGTGGACCAGGAGGGCGAGGCTCACTCGGTGGCCCCTGCCGACCCCTCGGCACCGACACCCCCGCCCCGCCCCTCCCACCCGCCTCGCCCGGCCACCCCACCACGCCCCCAAGCGGTCCCCGGCACACCCGCGCCCGCGGCGGAACCGCCGGCCCCCACCCTCCGGGCCGACCCCCCGCCCCATCAACGCATCCCCGCCTACCCCGCGGCCGAGCGCGCCGTCCGCGCGCTCGCCGAAGCCGTCAAGTACGCCCAGTGGCGGCGCGACATCGCCGAGCCCGGCAAGGTGCCGGAGTACGACGACATCGACGAACAGGGCGCGGGCGAGCTGATCGAGCGCCTCCTGGCCAAGGCCGACGACGTCCGCGGCGTCACCCTCGACGCCGACGACGCCCACGACCTGCTCGCGCGGTACGGCATCGGCGTCCACCGCGCGCTGCCCGCTCCCGACGCCGACGCCGCCGTCCGCGCCGCGCGCGATGCGGGCTACCCCGTCGCCCTCAAGACCACCGCGCCCCATCTGCGCCACCGCCCCGACCTCGGCGGCGTCCGCCTCGACCTCGCCGACGAGGACCAACTGCGGCGCGCCTACCGGGAACTGACCCACACCCTCGGCAGGCCCGCCGAGCTGCGCCCCGTCGTGCAGGCCATGGTGGCCCGCGGCGTGGACACCGTCGTGCGCGCGGGCCACGACCCCGTCGCCGGCGCCGTGCTGTCCTTCGGGCTCGCCGGAGCGGCCTCCGAGCTGCTCGGCGACACCGCCCACCGGCTGATTCCGGTCACCGACCGGGAGGCGGGCAATCTCGTCCGATCGATCCGGACGGCCCCGCTCCTGTTCGGCTGGCGCGGCTCTGCCCCCGTGGACACCCCCGCCCTCGAAGAGCTCCTGATGCGCCTCTCGCGGCTCGTCGACGACCACCCCGAAGTGGTCACCGTCTCACTGGAGCCGGTGGTCGTCGCGCAGGAAGGTCTCTCCGTGCTCAGCGCGGCCGTGCGCCTCGCCCCGCCGCCCGCCCGCGACGACCTGGGCCCGCGCACCCTGCCCGCGTACTGACGGCGCGCGCCCGTGGCCCCGCCGAACGCCCCGCGCGCGTGGCCGACGAGGGCACACAAGGGGTGCCCGGGCGGCCACTGGGCACCTTGGGCCAGGCGCCGGGCCGTAGGATGGGCGGCATGGCAAAGACCGGTACGACGACCCAGGGGCTGCGCGCGGCGATCGAGCGCAGCGGCTACTACCCGGCCCTCGTGGCCGAGGCGGTGGAGGCCGCGATCGGCGGCGAGACCATCGGGTCGTATCTGGTCCACCAGGAGACCACGTTCGACGCGAACGAGGTCCGCCGCCACGTGACGGTCCTCGTGCTCACGGACACCCGCTTCATCGTCAGCCACACCGACGAGCAGGCGGCCGACTCCACGTCCCCGACGCCGTACGCCACCACCTCCACCGAGTCCGTGAAGATCGGCCGGATCTCGTCCGTGGTCGTCAGCCGCGTCGTCGCCAACCCGGAGAAGTACGTCCCGGGATCCCTGCCCCGCGAGGTCGTCCTGACCATCGGCTGGGGCGCCGTCTCCCGCATCGACCTGGAGCCCGCCGCCTGCGGCGACCCCAACTGCGAGGCCGACCACGGCTACACCGGCAGCTCCACGGCCGACGACCTCAGCCTGCGCGTCAGCGAGGCCGGGGACGGCCCGGACACCGTCCGCCAGACCCTCGCCTTCGCCCAGGCACTCTCCGAGGCCACCGCGGCGGGCACGGACACCGGCCGCTGATGGGGCATCCAGCCTGGGACGACATCCAGCCGCTCGCCCTCGATTCCGCACCCCTGCCCGCGTACGGCACGGGATCGCTCGCCGACGTGCTGCCCACCCTGGTCGCCCACCAGGAAGTGGACGGCTTCGCCCCGCTCATCCCCGAGCTGGCCCCGGCCGACCGGAACTGCGTCTTCCTCATCGACGGCCTCGGCTGGGAGCAGCTGCGCGCCCACGCCGCCGAAGCCCCGTTCCTGACCTCGCTGCTCGGCTCCTCGCGCGGTGGCACCGGCCGGCCCATCACCGCGGGCTTCCCCGCCACCACGGCGACCTCCCTGGCCTCCGTCGGCACCGGCCTGCCGCCCGGCGCCCACGGCCTGCCCGGCTACACGGTCCGCAACCCCGACAGCGGCGAGCTGATGAACCAGCTCCGCTGGAAGCCCTGGACCGACCCGCACGCCTGGCAGCCGTACCCGACGATCTTCCAGCGCGCCCACGACGCGGGCATCCACACCGCCCAGGTGTCCTCGCCGACCTTCGAGCACACCCCGCTCACCAAGATCGCCCTCAGTGGCGGCACCTTCCGCGGCCGCCTCTCCGGCGAGGACCGCATGGACCTCGCCGCCGAGCAGCTCGCCGCCGCCGACCGCACCCTGGTCTACACGTACTACGCCGAAGTCGACGGCAAGGGCCACCGCTTCGGCGTGGACTCCGACGCCTGGCGCGGCCAGCTGATGTACGTCGACCGGCTCGTGCAGCGCCTCGCCGAACAGCTCCCGCCGCGCAGCGCCCTGTACGTCACCGCCGACCACGGCATGCTCGACATCCCCTTCGACGACGCCTCCCGCATCGACTTCGACGAGGACTGGGAGCTGCGCGCCGGAGTCGCCCTGCTCGGCGGCGAGGGCCGCGCCCGGCACGTCTACGCGGTCCCCGGTGCCGAGGCCGACGTCCTCACCGTCTGGCGCGAGGTGCTCGGCGAGCAGTTCTGGGTGGCGAGCCGGGACGAGGCGATCGCGGCGGGCTGGTTCGGCCCGCGCGTCGACGAACGCGTCCACGGGCGCATCGGTGACGTCGTCGCCGCCGCCCACGCCGACGTCCTCATCACCGCTTCCCAGCGAGAGCCCAGGGAGTCCGCGATGGTCGGCAACCACGGCTCGATGACCCCCGCCGAACAACTCGTACCGCTCCTCGAAGTACGCTCCTAGCTGCTTCTTGACGTGTACGTCACGGACGGCACCCCTTCTCGTACGCCCCCGCGCACCTCCTCGCGCACCCACCGAAAGGCGCTCAACCCCCCATGCCTGAGCTGGTGTTCTTCTCCGGAACGATGGACTGCGGGAAGAGCACCCTCGCGCTGCAGATCGAGCACAACCGCTCGGCACGCGGTCTGCAGGGCATGATCTTCGCGCGCAACGACCGGGCGGGGGAGGGCAAGCTCTCCTCGCGGCTCGGCCTGGTCACGGAGGCCATCGAGGTGGCCGACGACCTCGACGTCTACGCGTACCTCGTCGACCACCTCTCGCGCGGCGCCCGCGCCGACTACGTGATCGCCGACGAGGCGCAGTTCCTCGCGCCGGAGCAGATCGACCAGCTCGCGCGCGTGGTCGACGATCTGGGCGTGGACGTCTTCGCGTTCGGCATCACCACGGACTTCCGCTCCAAGCTGTTCCCCGGCTCCCAGCGCCTGGTCGAGCTCGCCGACCGCGTCGAGGTCCTCCAGGTCGAGGCCCTGTGCTGGTGCGGCGCCCGCGCCACGCACAACGCCCGCACCATAGGCGGCCAGATGGTCGTCGAGGGGGCCCAGATCGTCGTCGGCGACGTCAATCAGGCGTCCGACGAAGTGGGCTACGAGGTGCTGTGCCGCCGTCACTACCGGCGCCGCATGACGGCGGCCTCCGCGCGCGCGGGCGCGCTGTCCCCCGACGTGCTGCCGGTCGACACCCTGGAGCGGTCCTAGGGCCCTAGCCGCTCGCGCGCGGATGCTCCGAGCGGATGAGTGTGAAGACCGCGCCCTCGGGGTCGGCGACCGTCGCGATCCGTCCGTACCGACCGTCCTGCGCGGGGCTGATCACATGGCCGCCGAGCTCGACCACCCGCTCCGCCGACGCGTCCACGTCCGCCGCTTCGAAGTACGTCATCCAGTGCGCGCCCCGGTCGCCCGGCAGTTCCTGCCCGACACCGCGCACGGACGCCACCGGGACGTCGTCGAGGCGCAGCGTCAGATAGTCCAACCCCGGCCTTGTGGCGGCCTTTTCGGTGTAGCCGAACAGCGTCTGGTAGAACTTCGCGACCTCCTCCGTCTCGCGCGTCAGGAGCTCGTTCCAGGTCGGCGTGCCCGGCACGCCCGCGACCGCCGTGCCCAGGTGCGACGACGCCTGCCAGATGCCGAACACCGCTCCCGCCGGGTCCGACGCGATCGCCATGCGCCCGGCCTCGCCCGCGTCCAGCGGCCCCACGCCGACCGTGCCGCCGCAGTGCCGCACCGTCTCGGCGGCCTCGCCCGCGTCGTCCGACGCCAGGTACGGGGTCCACGCGATGGGCAGATGGCGGTCGGCCGGCAGTTGTCCGATTCCCGCCACTTCGTAGCCGTCGAGCAGCGCCCGCACATAGGGGCCGAGCTGCTGCGGCCCGGGCTCGTAGGTCCAGCCGAAAAGCGCCGCGTAGAACTCCTGGGTCGCAGCCAGGTCGTGCGCCATCAGGCTCACCCAGCAGGGCGTGCCGGGTGTGCACCGCGCGCCCTCGGCGCGTCCGTCGTCCGGCCACCGTGCCTCGGTCATCGTCACTCTCTCCTCGGGCCCTCGTGACTTCGACAGCCCGGCGGCGACGGATCACGGCCAACAGAGTTCGAGCTCTGACACCTGTTGTCCGTTAGCTGTCATCCGTCGTCGCCCAGCCGATGCCACTCCGCTTCGATTCCGCTTCGATTCGCTGTCCGAACGCACGTGCTTTCGCCGTGCGTCTGCCCGCCCGTGCAGATGCTCGCATCACCTGGTGCCCGGCGCGCCCCGGCCGCGCCGCGCTCGCGGGCTCCCTCGCGGAGGATGCCCGATTTGCCATTTCTCATCCGTTAATGAGCGATTGCACGGTTGTGTCCATCTGCGGTACGCGGCGTGCCCGTCTCCGTACGCCGCGTGTCCGGGCGTGGTCCGGCCGAGCAGGGTATCCGGAGCTGAGCGCGGCGGCCACCCCGTGCGCAAGGATGGGGCCCATGAATGCCATCATCTCCGCTTCCGAACTCGCGAGCGACCTGGCGGGCGAGAACCCGCCAGTGCTGCTCGACATCCGTTGGCAATTGAGTACGGCCAAGGCGGCCGGGGAGCCGCCCTTCGACGGGCGGGCCGAGTACGCGGCCGGGCACGTCCCCGGGGCGGTCTTCGTCGACCTCGACGCGGACCTCGCGGGCGCGGCGGGCGCCGGGGGCAGGCATCCGCTTCCGGATGTCGAGCACTTCGGCGCGGTCATGCGGGCGGCCGGGGTCTCGGCGGACCGGCCGGTCGTCGTGTACGACGGCGGGCAGGGCTGGGCCGCCGCGCGCGCGTGGTGGCTGCTGCGCTGGACGGGTCACCCCGAGGTGCGGGTCCTGGACGGCGGGCTGGCCGCGTGGACCGGGGAGCTGGAGTCCGGCGAGGTGACCGCGCCGGTCGCGGGCACGTTCACGCCGGTCCCGGAGTCCGTGGGCCGCGTGGACGCGGACGGCGCGGCGGCCCTGGCCCGCTCGGGCCTGCTCCTGGACGCCCGAGCCGCGGAGCGCTACCGCGGCGACGTGGAGCCCATCGACCGCGTCGGCGGCCACATCCCCGGTGCGGTCTCGGCGCCCACCACGGAGAACGTCGCGGCGGACGGCCGCTTCCTCCCCGCCGACGAGCTGGCGGCCCGCTTCAAGTCCCTGGGGGCGTCCGGCACTTCGGAGGTCGGCGTGTACTGCGGCTCGGGCGTCTCCGGCGCCCACCAGGTCCTCGCCCTCGCGGTGGCGGGCGTCCCGGCGGCGCTGTACGTCGGCTCGTGGTCGGAGTGGTCGTCGGACCCGGAGCGTCCGGTGGCGACGGGGTCCGAGCCGCAGTAGCCCGGCGTCGCGGGCCGGGTCGTGTCGGGAGACCTGGCGCTTTCGCTGTGCGTCGGTGCCGCGCGCGGTGAGTCGTTCGCTGTGCGCGGGCGCCACCCGGAGCGAGTTGTGGCGGACGAGTGAAGGGCCTGTGCGCATGTCGCGTACAGGCCCTTCACCATGCTCTCGGTCGCTCGGACCGGCGTGCGCGGGCTGATGTCGTGTGCACCCCGCGCCGGTCGGTCCTGCCGGGCGCCGCTACTCCTGCTTCTTGCGCCGGGTGCCGAACACGATCTCGTCCCAGCTCGGCACGGCGGCGCGGCGGCCGGGGCGGACGCCGTCGGCCTCGGCCTGGCGGTCGGTGGAGCCGACGAGGCGGTCGCGGTGGCTGGCCACGGCGCGCGGCATCAGGACGTCCGCGTACGCGGAACCGGCTGACGCGGCGGTCGCGGGCGGCTCCTCGGCCTCCGGCTCCTGCTCGGGCTCCTCCGCCGGTGCGGACGGCAGTTCGGCGGGTGCCGCGGCGGGGCGCTCGGGGACGACCATGTCGCCGCGGAAGCTCGGCACGGCCTCCAGGAGGCTGGTGAGCGAGTCGCGTTCCTGCTCGGCGACGGCGGCGGGCGCGGCCGGCTCCTGGTCGGTCTCGGGCACGGGTCCACCGGGGCGCTCCAGGGCGCGGTCCAGCGGCCGGTCCCGGGGGAGCCGGGCGATGCGCGGCACGAACGGGAAGCTGGGCTCGGGCGCCGCGATGTCGTCGGTCTCGCCGATCAGGGCGCGGGCCTCGTCGTCGACGGCCTGGACGAGCCGCCGGGGCGGGTCGTACGTCCAGCTCGCGGAGTGCGGCTCGGTCGCGACGCGGTAGACGAGCAGGACCTCCCAGGTGCCGTCGTCGCGGCGCCAGGAGTCCCACTGGACGGTCTCCTTGTCGGCGCCGCGCAGCAGCAGTCGCTCCTGGACGGCCTCGCCGAGCTGGGGTCCGGTGTTCTCGCCGGGACGGCGCACGGGGGTCTTCCGGGCCCGCTCGGCCATGAAGGCGCGCTCGGCGAGCACGGGGCCCTCGAAGCGGCGGACGCGGTCGACGGGGATGCCGGCGAGCGAGGCGACCTCTTCCGCGCTGGCACCGGCACGTATGCGGGCCTGGATGTCGCGGGGGCGGAGGTGGCTCTCCACCTCGATCTCGATCTGTCCGAGTCGCGGGCGGTCGCCGCGCACGGCGGCGCGCAGCCGTTCGTCGATCGGAAGCGTGTACTCCGTGCTGTCCGCAGCTTTCAGCACCAGCCGTGTGCCGTCGTTGCTGACGGCCACGACACGCAGTTCGGGCATGGGGACCTCCCGGGTGGTGCCTGCCGACGTCACGTGCGTCGCTGCTTCCGCTAGTCGAGTGTGGCCTGCCCGGGTGCAGCCTGCCACAACCTTGCCGAGTTGCCCGGCGTGTCGGGCATGGGCCCTGGATCGCCGTTATGGCACGGTTACCGATTCGCAACGCTAAGTGACCAACTCGATCACCCTGTGCAGCGATCCCCCTCCCGGCGGTCCTGGCTGGCCCCGGACACCCTGGCTGGAGACCGGACCCAGGGCTCGCAACACTACTCCATTCGGGCCACCCGGGTGGACCGGCACGCCGCCGAACTTCTCATGGGGGAAGGGAGTTGGCATCAGCCGATGCAGTGAGTCCCCCGCGCGCGCGTGGCGCTCTTCACGAAAGAGCCAGAAACGGAACTATTCGCTTCGGGCGTACGTCCCTTTCTCATGTACCTCGCGTAGCTCATACGTGAATGCGTAAGTCATGCGTGAAGTCGAGAAAGGCAGGCAAGGTCCGCAGATGCGTGAAAAGCCGGAAACCGGCGGGGAGTCGGAGGAAGCGACGGAGGGCGAGCCGGGGCAGAGGCGGTTCGATCTGAGTGTGCCGCAGGTGGCGGGAAGCGCCGTGGCGGCCGTGCTCGCCGCCAAGCTCGCGTCCTCCTTCGGTGTCTACGGGACGATCCTCGGCGCCGGTGTGGTGAGTGGCATCGCCACCTGCGGGGGCACGGTCTTCCAGCACTTCTTCTCGCGTACGGGCGAGCAGATACGTGACGTCGCGGTGCAGGCCAAGCCGAAGGCCCAGCAGGTCCCGGTGACGCAGGCCACTCCGGTGCCGGAGACGTTCCAGGCACGGGCCCACATGGGCGGCGGCCCGGTCACCACGACGTGGGGGAGGACCGTCCCGGACGCCGACCCGACGACGGCGCTCCCTGTGGCGCACCCGGCGGATCCCACTGCGGCGCTCCCGACGGTCCACCCGGCCGACCCCACCGCGGCGCTCCCGGCCGTCGACCCCGCCGACCCGACGACGGCGCTCCCCGTGGCCGGCACCGACCCCGAGCGGACCCAACTGCTCGGCTCCGTGGAAGCCACCCAGTCCCTGCCGGACGACCAGCGGACCCGCGTCCTGCGCCAAGCCGGACCCGTCGGCCACGGCGGCCCCGCAGGACCCGCCGGACCCGTGCCCGTCGGTGGCCCCGCCCCGGCCGACCTCCCGTTCCCCTCGGACGACTTCTCCGAAGGGACCACTCACCGCACGCGTGTGCGCAGCTGGAAGCGGCCGTTGGTCGCCGCGGCCCTGGTCTTCGGGGTCTCGCTCGCCGGGATCACCACGTACGAGCTGGTGAGCGGCAAGAGCTTCAGCGGCGACGACAAGAGCACCACCATCCGGGACGCGATCTCCAACGGCGGTTCCTCGTCGACGAAGGACGACCCGCCGTCCACCGACGACCCCGGAGAGCAGTCGGACGACGGCACGTCCGGATCGGGCGACGGCTCGAAGGAGGGCGACGACACGTCCAAGGACCCGTCGGGCAAGCCCTCGCCCGGTGACGACACCGGCTCGGGCACCGGCTCCGGGGACGGCTCCGGCACGGACAAGGGCGACGGCGACACCGGCAGCGGCACGGACAAGGGCGACGGCTCGAAGCCCGACCCGAAGCCCACTCCCACCCCCACGCCGACTCCGACGCCCACGCCGACCCCGTCGAGCGGCGGCGGCACCGGCAACGGGAACGGCGACGTACAGGAGCAGCAGCAGGCGCCGGAGCAGTGACCCGCCGTGCGGGCCGCGTCAGTCGCCGAGGACCCGCCGCAGATAGGGGTTGGCGAACAGGCGGTCCGGGTCGAGCCGGTCGCGCAGGGCGGTGAACTCGCCGAAGCGCGGATAGGCCTTGGCCAGGTACGCGGCGTCGCGGGTGTGGAGCTTGCCCCAGTGGGGCCGTCCCTCGTGGGCGGTGAAGATCTCCTCGGCGGCGCTGAAGTACCGGCGCATGGGCGTGCCCTTGTAGAGGTGGACGGCGATGTACGCGCTGTCGCGGCCCGAGGCCGTCGAGAGCGTGATGTCGTCGGCGGGGGCGGTGCGGACCTCCACGGGGAAGCTGACGCGCAGCGGTGACCGCTCGATCATCGACTTCAGTTCGCGCAGTGTCTCGACGAGGGCCGCGCGCGGCACGGCGTACTCCATCTCGACGAAGCGCACGCGGCGCGGGCTGGTGAAGACCTTGTACGGGATGTCGGTGTAGGTCCGGGCCGACAGGGCCTTGCTGGAGAGCTTCGCGATGGTGGGGATGGTGGCGGGCAGGGCCCTGCCGAGCGAATTGGCCACCTGGAAGAGGCCGTTGGAGAGGAGTTCGTCGTCTACGAAGGCGCTGATCGCGTTCGGGGGAGCGGCCGGGCCGACACTGCGGTTGTTGCGCTTGGTGTTGCAGTTGCCCGTGTGGGGGAACCAGTAGAACTCGAAGTGCTCGTTCTCGGTGACGAGTCGGTCGAACTCCCCGGTGACCTGGTCGAAGGTCATAGGTTCCTCGCGGGCCATGAGGAAGAAGATGGGCTCTACGGAGAACGTGATCGCGCTGATGACGCCGAGCGCGCCGAGTCCCACGCGGGCCGCGGCGAAGACATCAGGGTGCTCGTCCTTGGAGCAGGTCAGGACGCGGCCGTCGGCGGTCACCAGCTCGAGCGCGGTGATCTGGGCGGCGATCGAGGCCGAGTCGCGGCCCGTGCCGTGCGTCCCGGTGCTGACGGCGCCGGACACCGTCTGCTCCATGATGTCGCCCATGTTCGTCAGCGACAGGCCCTCGCGGGCGAGCGCGGCGTTCAGGCGCTTGAGGGGCGTGCCCGCCTCCACGGTGACGGTCCCGGCCGCGCGGTCGATGTTCCTGATGCCGGTCAGGAGGTCCGGCCGCACCAGGAGGCCGTCGGTCGCGGCGGCGGCCGTGAAGGAGTGGCCGGTGCCGACGGGCTTGACCCTCAGGCCGTCCTCGCGGGCCCCGCGGATCGCGGCGACGAGCTCGTCGACCGAGGCGGGCGTCGCCTCGCGCGCGGGCCGCGACGCGACCGTGCCCGCCCAGTTACGCCACGTCGTCGGCCTTCGTGAGCCGATCGCTGCCGTTCCCGCTCCCGTGCCTCTGCCCGCTCCCGTGCCCCTGCCCGTTCCCGTGCTCATGGGTCCCTCCCCGTCGCGGAACCGGCCGTTGCAGCCGGCGATACCCCAGGAATCCCACCACCACCGCGACCGCCCCGGACACCCCCGGGACCGCGTACCCCGCGCGCGAGCCCGCGGCGTCGATCACCCAGCCGGCCATGGAGGAGCCGAGCGCCACACCGACGGCGAGTCCCGTGCTGACCCAGGTCATGCCCTCGGTCAGCTTCGCGCGGGGTACGTGCTGTTCGACGAGGGCCATTGTCGTGATCATCGTCGGCGCGATGGACAGGCCCGCGACGAAGAGCGCCGCGGCCAGAAACGGAAGATTCCCGACCAGTTGAAGCGGGATCATACTCACGGCCATGGCGCAGACACCCAGCAGCCATCGGCGTGCGGGAGCCCCCTTGAAGTGCAGCAGACCGAAGCCGACGCCCGCCAGGCACGAGCCGAGCGCGTAGACGGCGAGCACCAGGCTCGCGGCGCCCTTGTGGCCCTCGTCCTCGGCGAAGGCCACCGTGACCACGTCGACCGCCCCGAAGATCGCCCCGGTCGCGACGAACGTGGCGACCAGGACCTGCAGGCCCCCGGAGCGCAACGCCGAGCCCCCGGTGTGGTGTTCGCGCGGATGCGGCACCGGCTCGGTCGCCCGCTGCGCCGTGAGCCAGAAGACACCGACGGCGAGGAAGGCGCCCGCGAGCAGCGGACCGGCCTCGGGGAACCAGGCCGTGGACAGGCCGATCGAGATGATCGGCCCGAAGATGAAGCAGACCTCGTCCACGACGGACTCGAAGGAGTACGCCGTGTGCAGCTGCGGGGTGTCGCGGTACAGCGCCGCCCAGCGGGAGCGGACCATCGACCCCACGCTCGGCACGCAGCCGACGAACGCGGCGCAGACGAACAGCGTCCAGTCCGGCGTCTCGAACTTCGCGGCGAGCAGCAGCCCCGACACCGCGACCAGCGACACCAGGGTCGCCGGCCGGAGCACCCGCCGCTGGCCGTGCCGGTCCACGAGCCGGGAGATCTGCGGGCCGATCGCCGCGGCGGACAGCGCGACGGTGGCCGACAGCGCGCCCGCGAGGCCGTACCGCCCGGTGAGCTGGGAGATCATCGTCACGATGCCGATGCCCATCATCGACAGCGGCATCCGCCCGAGGAAGCCCGCGACGGAGAACCCCTTGGAGCCGGGGGCGGCGAATATGGCGCGGTAGGGGCTCGGCACGTGGGACTCCGCGGGGGCGGCGGAGCGCTCGGACAGCGGACTCCGGTAAGGCGTGAAGATGGCCGATACAGCTTACGGCCGCCGGGGCGTGCGCGCACCGTGTTTTCCGGGTCGCCGGGTGGCGGTTTCACCGCTGTCAGTGGCGGGTGGCAGGATCAAATACATGTCCGAAGCGCTGGATCCCACTCCCTACGACGCCTTGCTGCTGCTCTCGTTCGGTGGCCCCGAGGGGCCGGACGACGTCGTCCCGTTCCTGGAGAACGTGACGCGTGGCCGCGGCATCCCCAAGGAGCGCCTGAAGGAGGTGGGGCAGCACTACTTCCTGTTCGGCGGCGTGAGCCCCATCAACGATCAGAACCGCACCCTCCTCGACGCCCTGCGCAAGGACTTCGCGGAGCACGGCCTCGACCTGCCGGTGTACTGGGGCAACCGCAACTGGGCGCCGTATCTGACGGACACCCTGCGCGAGTTGGCGCAGGACGGCCGCCGCCGCGTCCTGGTCCTCGCCACCAGCGCGTACGCGTCGTACTCGGGCTGCAGGCAGTACCGCGAAGACCTCGCGGCCGCCCTCGCCACCCTCAGGGACGAGGGCCTCGACGTGCCCCGCGTGGACAAGCTCCGGCACTACTTCAACCACCCCGGCTTCGTGCGCCCCATGATCGACGGCGTCCTGAAGTCCCTGGCCGACCTGCCCGAGGACGTCCGCGACGGCGCGCACCTGGCCTTCACGACGCACTCCATCCCCACCGCCGCGGCCGACACCTCCGGCCCCGCCGAGACCCACGGCGACGGCGGCGCGTACGTGCGCCAGCACCTGGACGTGGCGGCCCTGGTCGCCGACGCGGTCCGCGCGGAGACCGGCGTCGACCGCCCCTGGCAGCTCGTCTACCAGTCGCGCAGCGGCGCCCCCCACATCCCCTGGCTCGAGCCCGACATCTGCGACCACCTCCAGGAGCGGCACGAGGCCGGTGTCCCGGCCGTGGTCATGGTCCCGATCGGCTTCGTGTCGGACCACATGGAGGTCCTGTACGACCTCGACACCGAGGCCACGGCGAAGGCCGCGGAGCTGGGCCTGCCGGTGCGCCGCTCGGCCACCGTCGGCGCCGACCCGCGGTTCACCGCCGCCGTCCGCGAGCTGGTCCTGGAGCGCGCCGCCACCGAGAGCGGGCGCCCTGTGACGCCCTGCGCCTTGGGCGCCCTCGGCGCGAGCCACGACCTGTGCCCCGTGGGCTGCTGCCCGGCCCGCGCCCCCAAGCCCGCCGCCGCGGGCGCCGACAGCCCGTTCGCCTAGTACGCCGCACCGAGGAGCACCGTGACCGCCCCCGCCCCCGATGACCGGCTCAAGGCCGAACTGCTCGCCGTCGCCCTGGAGGCCGCGACCCGCGCCGGCGACCTGCTGCGTGACGGTCGCCCGGCCGACCTCGGCGTCGCCGCCACGAAGAGCAGCGCCGTCGACGTCGTCACCGAGATGGACATCGCCTCCGAGAAGCTGATCACGGACTTCTTCGCCGAGCGCAGGCCCGACGACGGCGTGCTCGGTGAGGAGGGCGCGAGCTCCGCGGGCACCAGCGGTGTCCAGTGGGTCGTCGACCCCATCGACGGCACCGTGAACTACCTGTACGGCCGCCCGGACTGGGCGGTGTCGATCGCCGCCCGCAAGGACGGCGAGACCCTGGTCGGCGTCGTCCACGCGCCTGTGCGCGGCGAGACGTTCCGCGCGGTCCTCGGACAGGGCGCGTACGTCGGCGACAGGACCGCCCGGGTCCGCCCGGCGCCCCCGTTCGAGCAGGCCCTCATCGGCACGGGCTTCGGGTACGTCGCCGAGCGGCGCGCCCATCAGGCCGAGGTCGCCCGGCACCTGCTGCCGCGCGTGCGGGACATCCGGCGGGCCGGTTCGGCGGCCATCGACCTGTGCGACGTGGCGGCGGGACGCCTGGACGCGTACTACGAACGGGGCCTGAACCCCTGGGACTTCGCGGCCGGTGACCTCATCGCCCGGGAGGCGGGCGCTCTGACCGGCGGCCGCCCCGGAGAGGCCCTCTCGGGCGAGCTGACGGTGGCGGGCCCGCCCGGCCTCTTCGAGCCCCTCCAGGCCCTCCTCGACGACCTCGGCGCCTGGCACGACTGACCCGGACCGGACGCGGGCGGAGCAGCCGGACCCGGATCCCCGTGACCCGGCCCGCGCACGGCGGAGCCCTCAGCGCACGACGAGGCCCCGACACCTCCTGGAAGGTGTCGGGGCCTCGTCGCGTGCGGCCCGGACCGGACGCTGGAGACATCCCGGTCCGTGCGTCGGTCAGTGGGTCGGGGCGGCGACCTCCACGCCGTGCTCGGCTGCCAGGCGGTGCAGATCCTCCAGCTCGGCCAGTTCCACCTCGGCCAGGAAGTCGTCGCCTGTCTCGCGGGCCCGCGTGAGGTCGGACTCCGTGGTCTTTATGCGCTGCAGGAGACCTGCGGTGAATGCGTCCATGGTTGCGCCCCCTCGGCTGGGTCGTGGGTCGGTGGCACGGGGGTGTGCCGTGGAGAAGGGGCGATCACGTCCGGCGCCCGCTGCGTGAAGCAGGTCGTGGCGTGCCACATACGAAGCGTGATCGCGGGTGTAAGGCCGTCCTCCCCCCGCCCCCTTCGACGGAAACCTCAACCGGAGCAGAAAATCCCGTATTCCCGGGGCCCGAGGCCGCCTTACAGCCGGTTTATGGCCGAAAGGGGCAGGATGGAGACCTCACTCCACGTACAGGCCTGCCCAGGCGCGTCCGCGCGCCGGGCACAGAGGAAGGACAAGCGACGTGCGCGTACTCGTCGTCGAGGACGAGCAGCTGCTCGCCGATGCGGTGGCCACCGGACTGCGCCGGGAGGCCATGGCAGTCGACGTCGTGTACGACGGCGCGGCCGCCCTGGAACGCATCGGCGTGAACGACTACGACGTGGTCGTCCTGGACCGCGACCTGCCCGTCGTCCACGGCGACGACGTCTGCCGCAAGATCGTCGAGCTCGGCATGCCGACGCGCGTCCTGATGCTCACCGCGTCCGGCGACGTCAGCGACCGCGTCGAGGGCCTGGAGATCGGCGCGGACGACTATCTCCCCAAGCCCTTCGCGTTCAGCGAGCTCACCGCCCGGGTGCGCGCCCTCGGACGGCGGACCAGCGTGCCGCTGCCGCCCGTCCTGGAGCGCGCCGGCATCAAGCTCGACCCGAACCGCCGCGAGGTGTTCCGCGACGGCAAGGAGATCCAGCTCGCGCCCAAGGAGTTCGCCGTCCTCGAGGTGCTGCTGCGCAGCGAGGGCGCCGTCGTCTCCGCGGAGCAGCTCCTGGAGAAGGCCTGGGACGAGAACACGGACCCGTTCACGAACGTCGTCCGGGTGACCGTCATGACCCTGCGCCGCAAGCTCGGCGAGCCCGCCGTCATCGTGACGGTGCCGGGCTCCGGCTACCGGATCTGAACGCGGTGGCCGCGACGCCCGCGCCCCCAGGGGCGCCCCCGAAGCCCACCTGGGACCCGAGGAAGATCGACGCACCCTTCCCGTGGCTGCGCCCGACCATCCGGATACGGCTCACGCTGCTGTACGGCGGGATGTTCCTGATCGCGGGCATCCTGCTGCTCTCGATCATCTACCTCCTCGCCGCGCAGGCCCTGAACACCGGCAACGAACCGCTTTTCAAGATCGTGGGCGGCCGGGAGATCCGGGTGACCAGCGACAACTGCCCGCAGGCCTCCTCGGGCAACCTGCTGATCCCCGAGTTCAACGCCGCGATCAGCGCCTGCACCGACCACCAGCGCCAGGTCGCCCTGGACAACCTGCTCAGCCGCTCGCTCCTCGCCCTGCTCGGCCTCGCGGTCATCGCCTTCGCCTTCGGCTACGCGATGGCGGGCCGGGTGCTGTCCCCGCTCGGCCGGATCACCCGCACCGCGCGCGCGGTGGCGGGCTCGGACCTGTCCCGCCGCATCGAGCTGGACGGCCCGGACGACGAGCTGAAGGAGCTGTCGGACACCTTCGACGAGATGCTGGAGCGCCTGCAGCGCGCCTTCACGGCCCAGCAGCGCTTCGTCGGCAACGCCTCGCACGAGCTGCGCACACCCCTGGCGATCAACCGCACCCTCCTCGAAGTGCACCTGTCCGACCCCGGCGCACCCGTGGAGCTGCAGCAGCTCGGCAAGACGCTGCTCGCCACCAACGAGCGCAGCGAGCAGCTCGTGGAGGGCCTGCTGCTGCTCGCCCGCAGCGACAACCAGATCGTGGAGCGCAAGCCCGTGGACCTCGCGGAGGTCGCCGACCGCGCCGTCGACCAGGCGCTGTCCGAGGCCGACGCCAAGGGCGTGCAGATCCGCGGCGAGCGGGGCCCGGCGGTCGTGCAGGGCAACGGCGTGCTCCTGGAGCGCATCGCGCTGAACCTCGTGCAGAACGCCGTGCGTTACAACGTGAAGAGTGAAGAGGGGCAGGGCGAAGCCCTTCAGGACAAGGGTGGTGGCGGGAGACGGGAGGGCGGCTGGGTCGAGGTGACGACGGAGGCCCAGCACGGCCAGGCCGTCCTCGTGGTGACCAACACCGGCCCCGTGGTGCCCGCGTACGAGATCGACAGCCTCTTCGAGCCCTTCCGCCGCCTGCGCACCGAGCGCACCGGCAGCGACAAGGGGGTCGGTCTCGGCCTGTCCATCGCCCGGTCGGTGGCGCGGGCCCACGGGGGCCGTATCATCGCGGAGCCGCGCGAGGGGGGTGGGCTCGTGATGCGAGTCACCCTGCCGATCTGAGATGCTGCCGCACAAGCGCCAGGATGTTCGCTTTACGCGGAATTTTCGGGACCTGATCTCCGAGGATTCCTGTGTGATCGATCACAGGAGCGATTTTTCGGCCATCTACTCTCCGTGACCGTCGAAGTCGCCGGAAAGCCGGGAAAATCCGGGTTTTCGGGGGTCTTGATCACGGGAAGTACTCGGGGTGGCGCCCGTGAAGTGCGACATTCGGACCGTGTACGGTCCCGATCGCCATCCAAACCGATCACCTCTTCAGGGGTGCGGTTGGGTGTCGATTGAGTAACAGACCTTGATGTGAGGCAAAATCTCCGCCTCAGGTCGGGCACAAGTCCGGCCTCTCACGCGTTACGTGCGCTGAGACACCGCAGACACCCAGAGGGGGAGAGCGACATGGCAACGGACTACGACACCCCACGCAAGACCGACGATGACGTCAACGAGGACAGCATCGAGGAGCTGAAGGCCCGGCGGAACGACAAGTCGACGTCGTCGGTAGACGTCGACGAGTTCGAGGCCGCGGAAGGCCTGGAGCTGCCCGGCGCGGACCTGTCCAACGAGGAGCTCGCCGTGCGCGTGCTCCCCAAGCAGCAGGACGAGTTCACGTGCATGAGCTGCTTCCTGGTGCACCACCGCAGCCAGTTGGCCCGGGAGAAGAACGGCCAGCCGATCTGCCGCGACTGCGACTGAAGCGGGGTCGGCCGTGACAGGCTCGACCCCGCCCAGGAAGCACCGCTTCCAGGACCAGGGAGCGGACGCGGACGCGCCCGAGCGCGCGTCGGAGGCCGAGCGGGGCCCTGAGGCCTCGCTCGACCCTGCCGGCACCCCGTCGCACGGCGACGGCGCCACAGGGGCACAGGACGCCGCTGAGGCGGCTTACGAGGCGGTTCCCGCGCTGGTGCGCGGTTCCGCCCTGGCAGTGCCGGAGACGGCCGCTCTCGCAGCGGCGGACAGGGAGTTCGACGGGGAAGGCACGGAGACGGACGAGCAGGGGGCCCGCGGCAAGGGCCGCCGCCTCACCGCCGTCACGAACGGACTGAAGAACGGCGTGCGCCGCGGCGGGCGCAGCGCCAAGGCCGGCATCGGCTATCTCGCCGACCGGATCATCGAGAACGCCCCGCGGGTCCCGGTCCGCGACCTGGCGACGCTCCGCAAGCAGTTCCCGGGCCTCGGCCCCGAGCAGCTCGCGGACAAGCTCATCGCCGGGGCGGCGAACGCGACCTCCACGGTGGGCGCCGGAGTCGGCGCGGCGGCGATGCTGCCCGTGCCGCCCGCCATGCCCGCCGAGCTGGCCGCCGAGATCACCGGCGTCGCGGCCATAGAGCTGAAGCTCATCGCGGAGCTGCACGAGGTCTACGGCCGCCGGCCCGAGGGCAACCTCAAGGAGCGCAGCGCCGCGTATCTGCGCGCCTGGACCGAGGAGCGCGGCATCGACGTGGTCAAGCCCGCGTCGATCAACGCGGCCCTCGGCAGCCACATGAAGCGGGAACTGCGCCAGCAGATCATGAAGCGGATGGTGCGCAACCTGCCGAACCTGCTGCCGTTCATGGTGGGCGCGGCGGTCGGCGCCGTGATGAACCGCAGGGACACCAAGAAGCTCGCCGAGCGTGTGCGGACGGACCTGCGCCGGACTCAGGTGCCGTGGGACGCGCTCGAGGGCCTGCCGCCCCTGGAGGCCCCCGTCGACCCGCTGCGGCTCGGGCACAAGCCCAAGGAGCTCGGGGGCTGAGAGTCCTGGCCCGCGGCGTCCCAGGAGGGCCGCTCGGGGCCGGACGCCGCCACGGCGGGGGGACAGGGGCCCGTCGAGGGGCCCGGTGCGCTACGCCGCGCGTACGGCGTTCAGGGCCGCCGCCAGGCCCTCGGGGTTCCGCGTCGACAGATACACGTACGGAGTGGGGTCCTCGGGGTCCGTCACCTCTACCCGCAGGGCCGTAGGGATGTAGCTGCGCAGCACCATGAACGCCCGCGGGTCCGCCTTGTAGGTCCGCCAGGCGCGGGCCTCGGCCTCGTCCAGGGGCTCGGCCGCCCCCAGCGCCGTCACCGGGATCTTCGCGTCCCCCGCGACCAGGGAGCCCGCCACGACACGGATCCGCACGGCGCCGTACGCGCTGGTGAGGACCGCCGCCAGGGCCGTGCCGCCGACCAGGCCGCCGAGGAGGGGCAAGGTGCCGAACGGGAGCATCGTCAGGCCCGCCGCGACTCCGACGAGGACCGAGACGAGCCACCACGAACGGGGCGCGGTCAGGCGTTCTTCGTAAGGCTGCATGAAGCCAAGCTTGGCACGGTGCGCGACGGCCGCTGACGCGGAGGTAAGGTCTGCGCCTGTGAGTGGTACATCAGCAGCTCTGACACCCCCGGCGGACGCCATACGCCCCGCCCGCCACCCGGACGCACCCGCGCCCGGCGAGCTCATCGGCGCGCACTACGAGCACTGTTTCGGGTGCGGGGGAGGGCAGGCCCACGGGCTGCACCTGGAGGCGCGGGCCGGTGAGGGCGTCGCCGTCACCGCCGAGTTCACGGTGCGCCAGGCGCACCAGGGGGCGCCGGGGCTCGCGCACGGCGGCGTGCTCGCCACCGCGCTCGACGAGACGCTCGGCTCCCTGAACTGGCTGCTGCGGGTGATCGCCGTGACCGGGCGGCTCGAGACGGACTTCCGGCGGCCGGTTCCGGTCGGCACGGTGCTGTTCCTCGAGGCCGAGGTGACGGCCGTGGCCGGACGGAAGATCTATTCGACCGCCACCGGCCGGATCGGCGGGCCCGAAGGTCCCGTCGCCGTGCGTGCCGAGGCCCTCTTCATCGAGGTGAAGGTGGACCACTTCATCGAAAACGGCCGCCCGGAGGAGATCCGCGCGGCCATGAACGACCCGGACCAGATCCGGCGCGCCCGCGCCTTCGAGGTGAACCCGTGACCCACCCTGCCCCTTTGGACGTGCTGATCCGGCGCGTCGACCCCGACGTACCGCTGCCGTCGTACGCGCAGCCCGGCGATGCCGGCGCCGATGTGCGGACGACCGAGGCCTGCGAACTGGCGCCCGGTGAACGGGCGGTGCTGCCGACGGGGGTTTCCCTCGCGCTGCCCGAGGGGTACGCGGCCTTCGTGCACCCCCGGTCGGGCCTCGCCGCACGCTGCGGTGTCGCCATGGTGAATGCCCCGGGGACGATTGATGCCGGGTACCGTGGGGAGATCAAGGTGATCGTGGTGAATCTCGACCCGCGCGAGAGCGTGCGGTTCGAGCGCTTCGACCGGATTGCCCAACTGGTCGTCCAGCAGGTCGAGAAGGTGCGCTTCCAGGAGGTGGCGGAGCTTCCCGGCTCGGTGCGGGCCGAGGGGGGATTCGGGTCCACCGGAGGCCATGCCGCCGTGGGCGCCAGCGCCGATGAACAAACGGGTGGGAATCGATACGCGTCGGTCGTATCCGACCGGGAAGGACAGTGACGTGTTCGGACGTCGCAAGAAGAGCGGTGCCGCCGAGGACGCGGCGAGCGAGGCCGAGCAGGTCGTCGACGGCATCGACAACGAGGATGCCGAGGACACTGAGGGCGCTGAGCCGCAGCGGGTGAGGCTGGAGCCGGAGCCGCGCCCCGACGGTCCCTGGGACGTCTCCGAGGTCCGTGAGCCCGGCGAGGGCCGGGTCGACCTGGGCGGCCTTTTCGTGCCGGGGGTCGAGGGCATGGAGCTGCGCGTGGAGGTCGCCGGCGACGCGATCGTCGCGGCCACCATCGTGCTGCAGGACAGCGCCGTGCAGCTGCAGGGCTTCGCCGCCCCCAAGCGCGAGGGCATCTGGGGCGAGGTCCGCGAGGAGATCGCCTCGGGCATCACCCAGCAGGGCGGTGTCATCGACGAGGTCGAGGGTCCGCTCGGCTGGGAGCTGCGCGCACAGGTGCCGGTGCAGCTGCCGGACGGCACGGGCGGCTTCCAGGTCGTCAGGTTCGTCGGTGTGGACGGGCCGCGCTGGTTCCTGCGCGGTGTGATCTCCGGGCAGGGGGCCGTGCAGCCGCAGGCCGCGGGCCTGCTCGAGCAGATCTTCCGGGACACCGTCGTGGTCCGCGGCGAGGGTCCGATGGCCCCGCGCGACCCGATCGTCCTGAAGCTGCCGGACGACGCGCAGATGGTGCCCGAGGGCGTCCAGCAGGAGGACCAGGAGACCTCCCGGTTCTCCGGTGGCATGGGCCAGCTCGCGCGCGGTCCGGAAATCACCGAAGTACGCTGACGATCCGGCCGCCGGTGCGTGCGGGCGGGTGATCGCGGGGCGCCGTGCAGGCGGTCCTGGTTGATCGGAAAAGTTGCGGGCCGATGGGCCGCACTCCCTTATGAGGGGGTGCGGCCCATCGGTGTTTTCCCAGGTGGAAACGGAAGGCGTAAGAGAGTCGTCAATGCGGCGCCAATGCCCGTAAGGGAGGTGTCAACGGCGATCGAAACCCGCCAGCGAAGCGGTTTCCTCAACACGTCAGTAATTCCGAATCTCATCTAGGAGCACACGATGGCCGACGTGGCCTTCGTCGTCACCACTATCGCGGTCTTTGCGCTGGTGGCACTCGTTGCCAAGGGGGTGGCGAAGCTGTGACCGCCGAAAACATCGTCGGCCTCGTCGTGGCCGTCGCCCTGCTGGGCTATCTCGTCCTCGCCCTTGTGTTCCCGGAGAGGTTCTGAGTCAACAAATGAGTCCCGTCCTCGCTGGTGTGCTCCAGCTGCTCGCGCTCGTCGCCGCACTGGCCCTCGCATACCGTCCCCTCGGCGACTACATGGCCAAGGTCTACTCCTCCGACAAGCACCTGCGCGTCGAGAAGTGGATCTACAAGGGCATCGGTGCGAACCCCAACACCGAAATGCGCTGGCCCGCCTATCTCCGCGGCGTGCTTGCCTTCTCCGCGATGAGCGTGCTGTTCCTGTACCTGCTGCAGCGGCTCCAGGGCTCGCTGCCCGGCTCGCTCGGCTTCCAGGCCATCGACCCGGACCAGGCGTTCAACACGGCGGCCTCGTTCGTGGCGAACACCAACTGGCAGTCGTACTACGGCGAGCAGGCCATGGGCCACGTCGTGCAGACCGGTGGCCTCGCGGTGCAGAACTTCGTCTCGGCCGCCGTCGGCATCGCCGTCGCTGTGGCGCTGGTGCGCGGCTTCGCGCGCTCGCGCACCGGTGAGCTGGGCAACTTCTGGGCCGACCTGGTCCGCGGTGTCGTCCGCATCCTCATCCCGATCTCCGTCATCGGCGCGATCGTCCTGGTCGCCTGCGGCGCGATCCAGAACTTCTCCGGCATCCACGGCGTCGGCCAGTTCATGGGCGGCGAGCAGCAGTGGAACGGCGGCGCGGTCGCCTCGCAGGAGGTCATCAAGGAGCTGGGCACCAACGGCGGCGGTTACTTCAACGCCAACTCCGCCCACCCCTTCGAGAACCCGAACCCCCTCTCGAACCTCTTCGAGATCTTCCTGATCCTGGTCATCCCGTTCGCCCTGACCCGGACCTTCGGCAAGATGGTCGGCTCGGTCAAGCAGGGCTACGCGATCCTCGCCACGATGGCGACGATCTGGATCGGCTTCACCGCGCTGATGATGTGGACCGAGTTCCACCACGGCGGCCCGGCGTTCGACCTCGCGGGCGGCGCGATGGAGGGCAAGGAGACCCGCTTCGGCATCGGCGGCTCCTCGCTCTTCGCGACGAGCACCACGCTCACCTCCACCGGCGCGGTGAACTCCTTCCACTCCTCGTACACCGGCTTCGGCGGCGGGATCACGATGCTGGGCATGCAGCTCGGCGAGATCGCGCCCGGTGGTGTCGGCTCCGGCCTCTACGGCATGCTCATCATGGCGATCATCGCGGTCTTCATCGCGGGTCTCATGGTCGGCCGTACGCCGGAGTACCTGGGCAAGAAGATCGGCACCCGTGAGATCAAGCTCGCGGCCTGCTACATCCTCATCACGCCCGCGCTCGTCCTCGGCTTCACGGGTGCCTCGATGGCCCTGTCCACGCCGAAGGACTCGATGCTCAACAGCGGCGCGCACGGCTTCTCCGAGATCCTGTACGCCTTCACCTCCGGCGCCAACAACAACGGATCGGCGTTCGCCGGTCTGACCGCGGACACACAGTGGTTCAACACCACGATCGGTCTCGCGATGCTGCTCGGCCGGTTCCTGCCGATGGTGTTCGTCCTCGCGCTCGCCGGTTCGCTGGCCGAGCAGAAGCCGATCCCGGCCACGGCGGGCACGCTCCGTACCGAGAAGCCCCTGTTCACGGGCCTGCTGGTCGGCACCATCATGATCATCACCGGTCTGACGTACTTCCCGGCGCTCGCGCTCGGGCCCCTCGCAGAGGGTCTCGCGTCATGACAACCGACACCAGGAAGCAAGAGGAGCCCGGCTCCATGACTCCCACGCCCACAGCCACTCCCACCCGGGCGCCGCACCAGGATGTGCCCACCGGGCACAAGCCCGAGGACGGCAAGGTCGGCGGTGGCCTGTTCGACCCCAAGCAGTTGCTGAAGTCGTTCCCGGACGCCATCAAGAAGCTCGACCCGCGGGTGATGATCAAGTCGCCCGTCATGTTCGTCGTCCTCGTCGGCTCGGTGCTCACCACCGTCCTTGCCTTCAAGGACCCGGGCGACTGGTTCGGCTGGGCGATCGCCGCGTGGCTGTGGCTGACCACGATCTTCGCGAACCTCGCGGAGGCCGTGGCCGAGGGCCGCGGCAAGGCCCAGGCCGACACCCTGCGCAAGGCCAAGACGGACACCGTCGCGCGGCGCCTGTCCGCCGACGGCGGGCCCGGCAAGAAGGAAGAGCAGGTGCCCGGCACCGAGCTCAAGATCGGTGACCTGGTCGTCTGCGAGGCGGGCGACGTGATCCCCGGCGACGGTGACGTCGTCGAGGGCGTGGCCAGCGTCGACGAGTCGGCGATCACCGGTGAGTCGGCTCCGGTCATCCGTGAGTCCGGCGGCGACCGCTCGGCCGTCACCGGAGGTACGAAGGTCCTCTCCGACCGCGTCGTCATCAAGATCACGACGAAGCCCGGCGAGACCTTCATCGACCGGATGATCAATCTCGTCGAGGGCGCGGCCCGGCAGAAGACGCCCAACGAGATCGCGCTGAACATCCTGCTCGCCTCGCTGACCATCGTCTTCCTGCTCGCCGTCGTCACGCTGCAGCCGTTCGCGGTGTACGCGGGCGCGGAGCAGTCCATGATCGTGCTCGCCGCGCTCCTGGTCTGCCTGATCCCGACGACCATCGGCGCGCTGCTCTCCGCGATCGGCATCGCGGGCATGGACCGCCTGGTCCAGCGCAACGTCCTCGCGATGTCCGGCCGCGCGGTGGAAGCCGCAGGTGACGTCTCGACGCTGCTGCTCGACAAGACCGGCACCATCACCCTCGGCAACCGCCAGGCCGCCGAGTTCGTGCCGGTGCGCGGCACCACCGAGGCCGAGGTGGCGGACGCCGCCCAGCTGTCCTCGCTGGCCGACGAGACGCCCGAGGGCCGCTCCATCGTGGTCCTCGCCAAGGAGAAGTACGGCCTGCGCGAGCGTCACCAGGGCGAACTGGTGGACGCCGAGTGGATCGCCTTCACGGCTCAGACCCGGATGTCGGGTGTGGACGTGGACGGGCGCAAGGTCCGCAAGGGCGCGACCGGCTCGGTCGTGGCCTGGGTCGAGGAGCGCGGCGGCACCGTCACGCCCGAGGCGCAGGAGCTGACCGACAAGATCTCGCAGGCGGGCGGCACGCCGCTGCTCGTCGCCCTGGAGGACACCGAGGGCGCCCGCGTGCTCGGCGTCATCCACCTCAAGGACGTCGTCAAGGAGGGCATGCGCGAGCGGTTCGACGAGCTGCGCCGCATGGGCATCAAGACCGTCATGATCACGGGTGACAACCCGCTGACGGCCAAGGCGATCGCCGACGAGGCGGGCGTGGACGACTTCCTCGCGGAGGCCACGCCCGAGGACAAGATGGCGCTCATCAAGCGCGAGCAGGCCGGCGGCAAGCTGGTCGCGATGACGGGCGACGGCACCAACGACGCCCCGGCGCTCGCGCAGGCCGACGTCGGCGTGGCCATGAACACCGGCACCTCGGCCGCCAAGGAGGCCGGGAACATGGTGGACCTGGACTCCAACCCGACCAAGCTCATCGAGATCGTGGAGATCGGCAAGCAGTTGCTGATCACCCGCGGTGCCCTGACGACCTTCTCGATCGCCAACGACGTCGCGAAGTACTTCGCGATCATCCCGGCGATGTTCGCGGTGGTCTACCCGGGCCTGGACAAGCTCAACGTCATGGACCTGTCCAGCCCCAAGTCCGCGATCCTGTCGGCCGTCATCTTCAACGCGCTGATCATCGTGGCCCTCGTGCCGCTGGCCCTGAAGGGCGTGCAGTACCGGCCGATGAGCGCGGACCGGATGCTGCGGCGCAACCTCGGCATCTACGGGCTCGGCGGTCTGGTGGCGCCGTTCATCGGCATCAAGATCATCGACCTCATCATCTCCCTCATCCCCGGAATCGGTTGATCGCCATGAACAAGTCCGTAGGAAACACCGCGCGGTTGCTCGGCGCCGGGCTGCGGGCCCTGCTCGTGCTCACGGTGATCTGTGGCGTGATCTACCCGCTGGCCGTGACGGGCGTCGCCCAGGCCCTGTTCAACAACAAGGCCAACGGCTCCGAGATCAAGGACGGCGGCAAGGTCGTCGGGTCCGAGCTGATCGGACAGCGCTACGACCTGCCGCTGAAGAAGGGCCAGGAGACCCCGGAGCCGGACCTGAAGTGGTTCCAGCCCCGGCCGTCCAACGGGCTCGGCGCGAACAGCGTGAACACGCAGTACAAGCTGATCCTGTCCGGCGCCACCAACCTGTCCGGCGACTCCGGTTCCATGAAGGAGGGCGGCAAGAAGGACGGCAAGGAGGTCTGCGACCCCAAGGCCGAGGAGGGCCTGTGCGCCCAGGTCCTCGCCGCCAGGGACGCCGTCATCAAGGACAACCAGACGGCCGACTACAAGGTCAAGCCCTCGGACATCCCGGCGGAGGCCGTGACCTCCTCGGGCTCCGGCCTCGACCCGCACATCTCCCCGAAGTACGCCGACCTCCAGGCCCACCGCGTCGCGGACAAGAACGGTCTGGACGTCAAGCAGGTGGAGAAGCTGGTCGACGACCACACCGACGGGCGGATCCTCGGCTTCATGGGCGAGCCGCGGGTGAACGTCCTCAAGCTGAACATCGCGCTGAAGCACTTGGTGGCGGAGAAGGGCTGATCGGCGCAGGAGCCGGTGGTGGGGAACCGGCTCCCCCTCTCAACCGCCTTGCGGCCCCCCGTGGTCCGGTTCGCCGGACCACGGGGGGCCTTCTTCATGCCTTGACGGAAGTCAGGTCCGTACCTATGGTCACCGTTCAACACGCGTGTTCAGACAGGCACTTGAGGTTCACATACACGAACGGATGGCCTCTTCATGGCGCCCACCCCCACACCCGTACGCCACCGCCGCAGACCACGCCCGGCCCTCCTCGCGACCGCGACCACCGCCGTCGCCGCCCTCGCCGCCACCCTGCTCGCCTGGCCCGGCATCGACCGCGCCGACGCGGCCCCCGCCACCTTCGCGCACCCCGGAGTGACCGTCTCCAAGAGCCAGTTGGACTTCACCCGCGAGAAGGTGAACGCGGGCGCCCAGCCCTGGAAGGGCGCCTACGACCAGATGATGGGGAGCAAGTACGCCTCCCTCTCGCGCACCCCCAAGCCCCGCGCGATCGTCGAGTGCGGCTCGTACTCCAACCCCAACCACGGCTGCACCGACGAGCGCGAGGACGCGATAGCCGCGTACACCACCGCCCTCGCCTGGTACCTCACCCGCGACGAGCGGTACGCGAAGAAGTCGATCGAGCTGATGGACGCCTGGTCCGGCACCATCAAGGACCACACCAACAGCAACGCCCCGCTCCAGACCGGCTGGGCCGGCTCCTCCTGGCCCAAGGCCGCGGAGATCATCAAGCACACGTACACGGGCACCTGGGCGAATTCCGGGCGCTTCGCGACCATGCTGCGCAACGTCTACCTTCCGAAGATCATCAACGGCTCCCACTCCAACGGCAACTGGGAGCTGTCGATGATGGAGGCCGCGATCGGCATCTCCGTCTTCCTGGAGGACAAGGCGTCGTACGACAAGGCCATGGCGAAGTTCCGCACGCGCACCGCCGCCTACGTCTATCTGCCCTCCGACGGCGCGCTGCCCAAGACCGTGCCGAGCCAGAACCTCAACACCCGCGAGAAGATCGTCAAGTACTGGCAGGGGCAGGGCACGTTCGTCGCCGGGCTCACCCAGGAGACCTGCCGCGACTTCACGCACACCGGCTACGGCATCTCCGCCATCGCCCACGTCGCCGAGACCAGCCGCATCCAGGGCCAGGACCTCTACGGCACGGACGTCGGCGAGCGGCTCCAGCACGCGCTCGGCTTCCAGGCCAAGTACGAGCTGGGCGAGGCGCCCCCCGGATGGCTGTGCGGCGGCTCCGTGCACCGCGGCCTCGGGCCCGTCACGGAGGTCGGCTACAACGCCCTGCACAACCGGCTCGGCGTGCCCATGGCCAACACCCAGCGGCTCACCGAGCGGAACCGTCCGGCCGGGTCGAACAACCTCTTCGTGGCCTGGGAGACGCTGACGCACGGGGACAATCCACGCTGATCCGTGTGGACCGGGGCCGCTCCGCTCGCCGGGGCGGCCCCGAGCGCTGTCCACGGCCCGCCCGGGAGCCCGGGGCGGCCGAAAATGGCGGCTTTCGCCCCGCCCCGGACGCGCTGGGGGGCATCAGGGTTGCGTCAAGGAGCCTCAGGAAGGTCGGCCTCATCCGATTTGCCGTAATTATTGGCCGTAAGGTCGACGCTGCGTACACAGCAGTTTCAGGAAGACAATGAGGCCATGGCACGCGGCAAGCTACGGATCTACCTCGGTGCGGCACCGGGCGTCGGCAAGACGTACGCCATGCTCGCCGAGGCGCACCGTCGTATCGAGCGGGGCACCGACTGCGTAGTGGCCTTCGTGGAGCACCACAACCGTCCGCGCACGGAAGTGATGCTGCACGGCCTGGAGCAGGTCGCCCGCAAGGAGCTGGAGTACCGCGGCTCGCAGTTCACCGAGATGGACGTCGACGCCGTGCTGCGCCGTGCCCCCGCCGTCGCCCTGGTGGACGAGCTGCCGCACACCAACGTGCCCGGCTCGCGCAACGCCAAGCGCTGGCAGGACGTCGAGGAGCTGCTGGAGGCCGGCATCGATGTCATATCGACCGTCAACATCCAGCACCTGGAGTCCCTCGGCGACGTCGTCGAGTCGATCACCGGCGTACGGCAGCGCGAGACGGTGCCGGACGAGGTGGTGCGCCGGGCGGACCAGATCGAGCTGGTCGACATGTCGCCCCAGGCGCTGCGGCGCCGGATGGCGCACGGCAACATCTACAAGGCCGACAAGGTCGACGCGGCCCTGTCCAACTACTTCCGCCCCGGAAACCTCACCGCCCTGCGCGAGTTGGCGCTCCTCTGGGTGGCCGACCGGGTCGACGAATACCTCCAGCAGTACCGCGGCGAGCACAACATCCGCTCCACCTGGCAGGCCCGCGAACGCATCGTCGTCGGCCTCACCGGCGGACCCGAGGGCCGCACCCTCATCCGCCGCGCCGCCCGCATGGCGGCCAAGGGCTCGGGCAGCGAGATCCTCGCCGTCTACATCGCCCGCAGCGACGGCCTCACCGCGGCCTCGCCGAAGGAGCTGGCCGTCCAGAGGACCCTCGTGGAGGACCTTGGCGGAACCTTTCATCACGTCATCGGCGACGACATCCCGGCGGCCCTGCTCGAGTTCGCGCGCGGCGTCAACGCCACCCAGATCGTCCTCGGCTCCTCGCGCCGCAAGTCCTGGCAGTACGTCTTCGGACCCGGCGTCGGCGCCACCGTCGCCCGCGAGTCCGGGCCCGACCTGGACGTCCACATCGTCACGCACGGCGAGGTGGCCAAGGGGCGAGGGCTGCCCGTGGCACGCGGCGCCCGGCTCGGGCGCTCCCGGATCATCTGGGGCTGGCTGGTCGGCATCGTCGGACCCGCGCTCCTGACGCTGCTGCTCACCAACATCGACGCGGACCTCGGTCTCGCCAACGACATGCTGCTGTTCCTGACGCTCACGGTGGCGGCGGCCCTGCTCGGCGGTCTCGTCCCGTCCCTGGCGTCGGCGGCGTTCGGCTCCCTGCTCCTGAACTACTACTTCACCCCGCCGCTGCACCAGTGGACGATCTCCGACGCGAAGAACATCGTCGCGATCGTCGTCTTCGTGTCCGTGGCGATCTCCGTGGCCTCCGTCGTGGACCTCGCCGCGCGCCGCACCCACCAGGCGGCACGGCTGCGCGCCGAGTCCGAGATCCTCTCCCACCTCGCGGGCAGCGTCCTGCGCGGCGAGAACAGCCTGGACTCGCTCCTGGAGACCGTCCGCGAGACCTTCGCCATGGAGTCCGTGGCCCTGCTCGAACGCGAGAGCGACGTGACGCCGTGGACCTGCGCGGGCAGCGTCGGTGCCCGCGCCCACGTCGGCCGCCCCGAGGACGCCGACGTGGACGTGCCGGTCGGCGACCACATGGCGCTCGCCCTGAGCGGCCGCGTGCTGCCCGCCGAGGACCGCCGCGTCCTCGCCGCGTTCGCCGCGCAGGCCGCCGTCGTCCTGGACCGCCAGCGCCTGCAGACCGAGGCCGACCAGGCCCGCACCCTCGCCGAGGGCAACCGCATCCGCACCGCCCTGCTCGCCGCCGTCAGCCACGACCTGCGCACCCCCCTCGCCGGCATCAAGGCCGCCGTGACCTCGCTGCGCTCGGAGGACGTGGAGTGGTCCGAGGAGGACCAGGCCGAGCTGCTCGCGGGCATCGAGGCGGGCGCCGACCGCCTGGACCACCTGGTGGGCAACCTCCTGGACATGTCCCGGCTGCAGACCGGCACGGTCGCCCCGCTGATCCGCGAGATCGACCTCGACGAGGTGGTCCCGATGGCCCTCGGCGGCGTCCCCGACGGCAGCGTCGTCCTCGACATCCCCGAGGAGCTGCCCATGGTCGCCGTCGACAAGGGCCTCCTGGAGCGCGCGGTCGCCAACATCGTGGAGAACGCCGTCAAGTACGCGCCCGCCGAGGAACCCGTGTTCGTCTCGGCGAGCGCCCTCGGCGACCGCGTGGAACTGCGGGTCGTCGACCGGGGACCCGGGGTTCCCGATGACGCCAAGGACCGCATCTTCGAGCCGTTCCAGCGCTACGGTGACGCTCCACGCGGAAGCGGCGTCGGCCTCGGCCTCGCGGTCGCCCGTGGCTTCGTGGAATCGATGGGGGGAACCCTCAATGCGGAGGACACTCCTGGTGGCGGCCTCACGATGGTGCTGACGCTGAAGGCGGCGGCCGGGCGACCGCCCGTCGTGCCGGACCTCTCCGCGCAGATGACCTCGTGACCGCCACCGAACGCCCCGTACGTGGCACCGAAAGCCGCGTCAGCGGCGCTGACAAGCCCGAAAGGCAGGTAGGAATGACCCGGGTGCTCGTGGTCGACGACGAGCCGCAGATCGTACGCGCCCTCGTGATCAATCTGAAGGCACGCAAGTACGAGGTGGACGCGGCACCGGACGGCGCCACCGCCCTCCAGCTCGCCGCCGCCCGCCACCCCGACGTGATCGTGCTCGACCTCGGTCTGCCCGACATGGACGGCGTGGAGGTGATCAAGGGGCTGCGCGGCTGGACGCGCGTGCCCATCCTGGTCCTCTCGGCCCGGCACAGCTCGGACGAGAAGGTCGAGGCCCTGGACGCCGGCGCGGACGACTACGTGACCAAGCCCTTCGGCATGGACGAACTCCTGGCCCGGCTGCGCGCCGCCGTCCGCCGCGCGGAGCCCACCGGTGCCGGTGAGGACGACGTGATGGTCGACACCGAGGACTTCACCGTCGACCTGGCCGCGAAGAAGGTCAACCGCAACGGCCGCGACGTACGCCTGACCCCCACGGAGTGGCACCTCCTGGAGGTCCTGGTGCGCAACGCGGGCCGTCTCGTCAGCCAGAAGCAGCTCCTGCAGGAGGTGTGGGGTCCCTCGTACGGCACGGAGACGAACTACCTCCGCGTCTACATGGCCCAGCTGCGCCGCAAGCTGGAGGCGGACCCGGCGCACCCCCGGCACTTCATCACGGAGCCCGGAATGGGATACCGGTTCGAGCGGTAGCGCGACCTGGGGGCCCGGGGGGTGGCGGGGGAGCGGTGGCCGGGATTCGCCGTAACGAGGCTTGACGCCCGCTCCGGGCGGGCATCAGCACAGGTGAGCGCACCCATTGCGGGGGCGCTGGTGACCACCGGTACGCTTCGGGTATGAGTGCTGTTCCTGGTTCTGCCCCTGGATCCGGCAAGCCGGCAGGCCGCTTCCGGCGCATGCTCGACCGGCTGTCGTCCTCCCAGGAGGACCTGGAGTCGCAGGAGCTGCGCGAGGACGCCGAGACGGCCGGGTGTACGCGCATCGGTGACTGCCACGACCGCGAGATAGTCACCGTTACTGGTACGTTGCGCACGGTCACCCTGCGGCCCCGCGCCGGCGTCCCCGCCCTGGAGGCGGAGCTGTTCGACGGCTCCGCCGCGCTCGACGTGGTGTGGCTCGGCCGGCGCTCCATCGTGGGGATCGAGCCGGGACGGCGCCTGATCGCGTCGGGGCGGATCTCCATAGACCGCGGCCGCAGAGTGCTCTTCAACCCCAAGTACGAACTCAGACCGCTCGGACGGGAGTAACCGGTGACGTCAGTCGACAAGCCGACCGACCAGGCCGTGGGCGACCGCCCGCAGGACGCGGAGGCCGCGCGTGCGGCCCAGGACGCCGAGACCAGGGCGCTCACCCAGGCCGCGCTGTTCGACGCGTTCGGCGGCATCCGCGGCACGGTCGAGACGATGGTGCCGGGCCTGCTGTTCGTGCTCATCTACACGATCAACAAGGACCTGCACCTGTCGGCCATCGCGGCCCTCGCCGTGGCGCTGATCCTCGTCGTGGTCCGCCTGGTCCGCCGGGACACCGTCAAGCACGCCTTCAGCGGTGTCTTCGGAGTCGCCTTCGGCGTGGCCTTCGCCATGTTCACGGGCAACGCCAAGGACTTCTATCTGCCCGGCATGATCTACGGCACCGGGCTCGGTGCGGCCTTCTTCCTCTCCGCGCTCGTCGGCTATCCGCTGCTCGGGCTGCTGCTCGGTCCCGTCTTCCGCGAGAATCTCTCCTGGCGCACCCGTAATCCTGGCCGCAAGAAGGCCTACACGAAGGCGTCGCTGGCCTGGGGTCTGATCTTCCTCGCCAAGTACGCCATCCTCTTCCCGCTCTACTGGTGGGCCGACACCGAGCAGCTCGGCTGGGTCCTGATCGCCCTCAAGCTGCCGCCCATGGTCCTCGCCGTCTACTTCACCTGGGTCTTCCTGGCGAAGGCGCCGCCTCCCATCGACGTCTTCGCTGAGATGGAGGCCGAGGAGAAGGCCGAGGCGGAGCGGCAGCGCCAGGCTTAGGCCTTCGCGGGGCGCCCCAGTCCCGCCCCTTCTCCGAAACCGGGGCTTCGCCCCTGGACCCCGTAGGCAGGTGTCCCGTGGCGGGTGGGACAGTCCTCCCTCGGATCGGCGCTTCGCGCCTCGTCCTCAAGCGCCGGACGGGCTGGAATACAGCCGGGGTGGGCCGGAAAGGTGCTGCGGGGCGGTCTGGCGACGTGCTGCGGGGTGGTCCGGCGAGGCGCTGTGGTGTGAGTCGTTTCGGGGCTGAAGGTGCCGGGCTGTTGGGCAGGCCGGTGCGAGTTCGGGCGGGTGGGTGGGGGAGAGCCCGTCCGGCGATTGAGGACGCGGCGCGGAGCGCCGGTTGTGGCGGTCACGCAGGTGGGGGCGCCGGAAGCATTCCGGCGCCCCCACCTGCGTAGAGCCCAGGGGCTAGACGTCGCGACGTACGGAGAGCAGATCCTCCAACTGCTCCTCCCGCGCCTGCGCGGCGACGAAGAGAAGCTCATCCCCCGCTTCGAGGGAGTCGTCCGGCGTCGGCGCGAGCACGCGCGTACCGCGGATGATGGTGACGAGCGAGGTGTCCTCGGGCCACTGGACGTCCCCGACGCGGGTGCCCGCGAGGGCGGACTCGGGCGGCAGCGTCAGCTCGACGAGGTTCGCGTCGCCGTGGCTGAAGCGCAGCAGCCGTACGAGATCACCGACGCTCACCGCCTCCTCGACGAGCGCGGACATCAGCCGCGGCGTGGACACGGCGACGTCGACGCCCCAGGACTCGTTGAAGAGCCACTCGTTCTTGGGGTTGTTGACGCGCGCGACGACCCGCGGGACGCCGTACTCGGTCTTGGCGAGCAGCGAGACGACGAGGTTGACCTTGTCGTCGCCGGTCGCGGCGATCACGACGTTGCAGCGCTGGAGCGCCGCCTCGTCCAGCGAGGTGATCTCGCAGGCGTCGGCGAGCAGCCACTCGGCCTGCGGGACGCGCTCGACGGAGATGGCCGTCGGCGCCTTGTCGACGAGCAGGACCTCGTGCCCGTTCTCCAGGAGCTCACCGGCGATGGAACGGCCCACCGCGCCCGCTCCGGCAATGGCGACCCTCATCAGTGACCGCCTTCCTCGGGGCCTTCGGCGAACGCGGCCTCGACCTTCTCCACCTCGTCGGTGCGCATCATCACGTGCACCAGATCGCCCTCCTGGAGCACCGTCTGCGACGTCGGCAGGACCGCCTCGCCGAGCCGGGTGAGGAACGCGACGCGCACGCCGGTCTCCTCCTGCAGCTGGCTGATCTTGTGGCCGATCCACGCGGCGGACGCGTGCACCTCGGCGAGCTGTACGCCGCCGGTGGGGTCGCGCCACAGCGGCTCCGCGCCGGACGGCAGGAGCCGGCGCAGCATCTGGTCGGCGGTCCAGCGGACCGTGGCGACCGTGGGGATGCCGAGACGCTGGTAGACCTCTGCGCGGCGCGGGTCGTAGATACGGGCCGCGACGTTCTCGATGCCGAACATCTCGCGGGCCACCCGGGCGGCGATGATGTTGGAGTTGTCGCCGCTGGAGACGGCGGCGAAGGCACCGGCGTCCTCGATGCCGGCCTCGCGCAGGGTGTCCTGGTCGAAGCCGACGCCGGTCACACGGCGGCCGCCGAAGCCGGAGCCCAGACGGCGGAATGCGGTGGGGTCCTGGTCGACGACGGCGACCGTGTGCCCCTGCTGTTCCAGGGTCTGCGCGAGAGCGGAACCGACTCTCCCGCAGCCCATGATGACGATGTGCACGTCGTTACCCCGCGCTCCTCATGGCCCTCGTGACCTGCGTAAATGCCCTACTCATGACTCTCGCCCTCGAATGTTCCCCGGGAATGCTCGAGTCCACGTTAACGGCTTCTTCACCCAGGTCGGATCCCGCGGGAGCGTCCGGGCCCGGGCGCGGGCTCACTCGACGGCGCGCAGCATGCTCTCCATGGACTGGACCCGGACGTTCAGCTCGGTGAGCTGGGTCCGTATGGCTTCCTGCTGGACCGTGACCGAGTCCAGCGCCTTGCGGTAGCCCTCCATCGCCTGCGCGTACTCGATGTCGCGCTCGCGGCTGCGCTGCGTCTGGAACTTGGCCACCGTCACGATTGCGCCGGCAAGGATCAGGAAGAAAGCGATCGGGATGATCGCGTCGCTCATTGGGGCGTCCCCTTTGGTGAGTGCTTTCCGGCTTCGCCCGTCCCGTCCGGTGGAGCGTCCGCCCCGTCGAGGCGGGCAGCCGCGAGAATCGTATCGACGTTCAACTGCACGTCAAAGGGCGCGAGTTCGAAGTACTTGAGGGCCTTGCCGTCGTCCGACAGCTCCAGCCTGCCGATCACGAGACCGGCCTTCTCCAGGCGTTCCAGATGCATGTACAGCAGGGGGCGGGAGACGCCGAGGCGGCGGGCGAGTTCGCTCACGTACAGCGGACCTGTGGCCAGCTCCGTGATGATCCGGATGCGCTGGGCGTGGCCCACGGCCGCCAGAAAGGCCAGCAGCTCCTCGCTGTTCATGGCCTGCATGGCCCGCCTTCGCGCCGTCCCGATACCCGTCGGCCAAGGCTTACGCATGGCTTGAACCACTGTCAAACCCTCCGTCGATCGGACTCTTCCGTTCCTGCGTGCCTGCTCACAGATCCCGCGTGCCTGTTCGCGGCCCCAGCCCCGTTCGATCCTGACAGTTGACGTCTCAGACCTTCACCTGTCAGTCTCAACTTACATATGAAGGACGGGAGAGTCGCTATGGCAGCGAGGGGGCCGGACATGAGGCGCGGCGCGAGGCAGTCGATGACGGTGCGGGTGGCGCGGTGGAGCGCTCTGCATCCGTGGCGGGCGATCGTCGGCTGGTTCGTGTTCGTGGTGCTGTGCCTGGGGGCGGGCATCACGGCCGGGATGAACCAGGCGACGTCGGCGGACTTCCGCGTCGGCGAGGCCGGTCGCGCGGAGGCCATGGCGGCGCGGGGCGACCTCCAGATCAAGCCCCTGGAGCAGATCCTCGTCAGTGCGAAGCCCGGTCAGCGCCTGGACGAGCGCGCCGCCGACGCGGCCGTCGAGGACGTCACCCGGCGCATGCGGGCCCTGCCCGAGGTCGACGAGGTCGCCGCGCCGGTCCGCTCCGAGGACGGCCGGGTCGTGCGGGTGCCCGTCACCCTGAAGGGCCCCGAGCAGGAGGGCAAGAAGAACGTCGTCCCGCTCCAGGCCGCGACCGAGAAGGTGCGGAAGGCCCACCCGGACGTCGTGGTGGAGGAGACCGGCGCCGCGTCCGTGAGCAAGGGCGTCAACGACCAGCGCGGCAAGGACCTGGCGTTCTCCGAGATGATCACGCTGCCGGTCACGCTGATCACGCTGGCCCTGGTGTTCGGCTCCGTCCTGATGGTCGGCGTACCGCTGCTGCTCGCCATCACCTCGATCATGGCGACCATGGGCCTGGCGATGCTCGCCTCGCACCTGCTGCCCGACACCGGCGTCGGGATGAACATGATCCTGCTCATCGGCATGGCCGTCGGCGTCGACTACACGCTCTTCTACCTCAAGCGCGAACGCGAGGAGCGGGCCCGCGCGGGCGGCAGGCTCTCCGCGGAGGCGCTGGTCGAGACCGCCGCCGCGACCGCGGGCCGCGCCATCGTGATCTCCGGGCTCGCCGTGATCGTCTCCACCGCCGCGCTCTATCTGGCCGGGGACGTCATCTTCGACTCCCTCGCCACCGGCACCATCCTGGTCGTCGCCGTCGCCGTGGTCAGCTCGGTGACCGTGCTGCCCGCGATGCTCGTCAAGCTCGGGAAGCGCGCCGAGCGCCGAGCGGAGAAGCGCCGCGCCGCGGGCAAGACCGTGCGGTCCGACATCGAGAAGAAGCCGGGCCGGGTCTGGAACGCCCTGCTCACCCCCGCCCGCAAGCGCCCCGCGCTCACGCTCTGCCTGTCCGTCCTCGTCCTGCTCGGCCTCGCGGCCCCCGCCGTGACCATGAAGCTCAAGGACCCGGCCCGGGACAGCTTCTCCCGCGAGATCCCCGCCATGCAGGGCTACGACCGGATGCTCGCCGCCTTCCCCGACCTGCGCATCCGCTACCAGGTCGTGGTCACGTCCGAGCCCGGCAAGTCCGAGCAGGTCACCGACGCCCTGCGCGCACTCGACCGCAAGGCCGCCGCCGACCCGCTCCTGGCCCGCCACGACCGCCCCGCCGTCAGGACCTCCGCCGACCGCCGCGTCAGCACCCTGGACCTGGGCGCCCCGCACGCCACGTACTCCGACAAGGCCGTCGAAGCCCTCGACCGCATCCGCGACGACTACCTGCCCGCGACCGTCGGCAAGCTCGACGGCGTCGAGAGCGCCGTCAGCGGTGACGTGCCGCGCGGCGTGGACTACGTGGACCACCAGAGCCAGAAGCTGCCGCTGGTCCTCGGGCTGCTGCTCCTGATGACGTTCGCGATGACGGTGTACGCGTTCCGGTCCGTCGTCCTCGGACTGCTCGGCGTCGGCCTGAACCTGCTGTCCGCCGCGTCCGCGCTCGGGCTGCTCGTGCTCGTCTTCCAGGGGGAGTGGGCCGAGGACCTGCTGTCCTTCGTCTCCCTGCACGGCATCTCGTCGCGTGTGCCGCTGTTCCTCTTCGTGATCCTCTTCGGGCTCTCGATGGACTACCAGGTGTTCGTCGTCAGCCGGATCCGCGAGGCCGCCCTGGACGGCGTGCCCACCCGGCAGGCCGTGATCGACGGGATCGCGGCGTCCGCCAAGGTCGTCACCAGCGCGGCCCTCGTCATGGTCACCGTCTTCGCGAGCTTCGTGATGCTGCACATCCTGGAGATGAAGCAGATGGGCTTCGTCCTCGCGGTGGCCGTCCTGCTCGACGCCTTCGTGATCCGCGTCATGATCCTGCCTGCGGCGCTGCTGCTGCTCGGCCGGGCGACGTGGTGGCCGTCGAAGGCGGTGCGGCGGGCCGAGGAGAGGCTGACCCGTGGGTACGCGGCCCCGGCCGGAGAGAGCGCGGAGCCGCCGCTGGCGGGGGCGGGAACGGCCCGCGAGCGGTGAGCGGAGACGCGGCGCGCGGCCGCGGACGCTGAGCGGGTGGACCGGTCGGTGCGAGCACGCCGACCGGTCCACCCACCCACCTTTTGAACATCTCTTTAATCTTCTCCCCAGAAGCTCTTGACAGGACCGGGGTACTGGGTGGGCGACGTGCTGACGGAGCGCTTACGATCCTCTGCGTGTCCAAACTGACCGACGTGCCCAAACGGATCCTCATCGGGCGCGCACTGCGCAGCGACCGGCTCGGAGAAACGCTCCTGCCGAAGCGCATCGCCCTCCCCGTGTTCGCGTCCGACCCGCTGTCCTCCGTCGCGTACGCGCCCGGCGAGGTGCTGCTCGTCCTGTCCGTCGCGGGCGTCTCGGCCTACCACTTCAGCCCCTGGATCGCCGTCGCGGTCGTCGTGCTGATGTTCACGGTCGTCGCCTCGTACCGCCAGAACGTGCACGCGTACCCGAGCGGCGGCGGCGACTACGAGGTCGCCAACACCAACCTCGGGCCCAAGGCCGGACTGACCGTCGCGAGCGCGCTGCTCGTCGACTACGTCCTGACCGTGGCCGTGTCGATCTCCTCGGGCATCGAGAACCTGGGCTCGGCGGTCCCGTTCGTCGTGGAGCACAAGGTGCTCTGCGCGGTCGGCGTCATCGTCCTGTTGACCCTCATGAACCTGCGCGGCGTGAAGGAGTCCGGCAAGCTCTTCGCGATCCCGACGTACGTCTTCGTGGTCGGCGTCTTCCTCATGATCGCGTGGGGCGCCTACCGGGGCCTGATCCTCGACGACACCATGAAGGCCCCGACGGCCGACTTCGAGATCAAGGCCGAGCACGAGGGCCTCGCCGGCTTCGCCATGGTCTTCCTGCTCCTGCGGGCCTTCTCCTCCGGCTGTGCCGCCCTCACCGGCGTCGAGGCGATCAGCAACGGCGTGCCCGCCTTCCGCAAGCCCAAGTCGAAGAACGCCGCGTCGACGCTCGCCCTGATGGGCGCGCTCGCCGTGACCATGTTCTGCGGCATCATCGGCCTCGCCATGGCGACGGACGTCAAGATGGCCGAGAAGCCCGCCAAGGACCTCCTGGAGAACGGCGTCCCGCTCGGCGGCGACTACGTCCAGAACCCGGTGATCTCCCAGGTCGCCGAGGCGGTCTTCGGCGACGGCAGCTTCCTCTTCATCGTCCTCGCCGCGGCCACCGCGCTGGTCCTCTTCCTCGCCGCGAACACGGCGTACAACGGCTTCCCGCTGCTCGGCTCGATCCTCGCGCAGGACCGCTATCTGCCGCGCCAGCTGCACACCCGAGGCGACCGCCTCGCCTTCTCCAACGGCATCGTGCTGCTCGCGGGCGCCGCGGCCATGCTCGTCTGGATCTACGGGGCGGACTCGACCCGCCTGATCCAGCTCTACATCGTCGGCGTCTTCGTCTCCTTCACGCTCAGCCAGATCGGCATGGTCCGGCACTGGAACCGCCACCTGGCCACCGAGCGCGACCCGGGCAAGCGCCGCCACATGATCCGCTCCCGCGGGATCAACGCCTTCGGCGCCTTCTTCACCGGCCTGGTCCTGATCGTCGTCCTCGTCACGAAGTTCACGCACGGCGCCTGGGTGGCGCTGCTCGGCATGGTCATCTTCTACGCGACGATGACCGCGATCCGCCGCCACTACGACCGCGTCGCCCACGAGATCGCGGCCGCCGAGGGCCCCTCCGACGACAGCGTCCGCCCCTCCCGCGTGCACTCCATCGTCCTCGTCTCCAAGATCCACAAGCCCACGCTGCGGGCCCTCGCGTTCGCCAAGCTGATGCGCACGGACACTCTGGAGGCGTTGAGCGTCAACGTCGACCCGGCCGAGACCAAGGCCCTGCGCGACGAGTGGGAGCGCCGCAACATCAGCGTGCCCCTGAAGGTCCTCGACTCGCCCTACCGCGAGGTCACCCGCCCGGTCATCGAGTACGTGAAGTCGCTGCGCCGGGAGAGTCCGCGCGACGCGGTCAGCGTGATCATCCCCGAGTACGTGGTGGGCCACTGGTACGAGCACCTGCTGCACAACCAGAGCGCACTCCGTCTCAAGGGCCGTCTCCTGTTCACCCCCGGAGTCATGGTCACCTCCGTCCCCTACCAGCTGGAGTCCTCCGAGGCCGCGAAGCGGCGGGCGCGCAGGCGCCAGGAGTGGAACGCGCCGGGGTCGGTGCGGAGGGGGCCGGTGGAGAAGCGGGCGAGGGAGACGAGCAAGAAGGGGTGAGCGCGCGGCCCTCCCTGGCGAGCGGTCCGCGAAGGGCAACGTAGACTGGTGGGCTGTCGTCCGGCCGTCCGTTTTCTCGATGTTCTCGACGCCGCCGACCACTGTCCTTACCTCGTGCGTTCCTTACCTCTTACGTTGTGGAGTCACCCCGCCATGCAGGCTGAACCGAAGAACTCTCTGGTGGGCGAGGAGTACGAGGTCGAGGTCGGACCGGTCGCGCACGGCGGGCACTGCGTCGCCCGTACGGCCGAGGGCCAGGTCCTTTTCGTACGGCACGCGCTGCCCGGCGAGAAGGTCGTCGCGCGCGTGACGGAGGGCGAGGAGGGCGCACGCTTCCTGCGGGCCGACGCCGTGACGATCCTGGACGCCTCCAAGGACCGCGTCGAGGCCCCCTGCCCCTACGCCGGGCCCGGCCGCTGTGGCGGCTGCGACTGGCAGCACGCGAAGCCGGGCGCGCAGCGCCGCCTCAAGGGCGAGGTGATCGCCGAACAGCTCAAGCGCCTTGCCGGGCTCACGCCGGAGGAGGCCGGCTGGGACGGCACGGTCATGCCCGCCGAGGGCGACAAGCTCCCCGCCGGCGAGGTCCCGTCCTGGCGGACCCGCGTCCAGTACGCGGTGGACCCCTCCTCCGGCCGGGCGGGCCTGCGCCGCCACCGCTCGCACGAGGTGGAGCCGGTCGACCACTGCATGATCGCGGCGGAGGGCGTCACCGAGCTGGGCGTCGAACGGCGTGACTGGCCGGGGATGGCCTCGGTCGAGGCGATCGCGGCGACGGGTTCGCAGGACCGTCAGGTCATCCTGACCCCGCGCCCCGGCGCCCGCCTCCCCCTGGTCGAACTGGACAAGCCGGTCTCGGTCCTGCGCGTCGAGGAGAAGGACGGCGGCGTGCACCGCGTCCACGGCCGCCCCTTCGTCCGCGAACGCGCCGACGGCCGCACGTACCGCGTGGGCAACGGCGGCTTCTGGCAGGTCCACCCGAAGGCGGCGGACACCCTGGTGACCGCGGTCATGCAGGGCCTGTTCCCGCGCAAGGGCGAGACGGCGCTCGACCTCTACTGCGGCGTGGGCCTCTTCGCGGGCGCCATCGCCGACCGCGTCGGCGACGAGGGCGCCGTCCTCGGCATCGAGTCCGGCAAACGCGCCGTCGAGGACGCCCGCCACAACCTCGCCTCCTTCGACCGCGTCCGCATCGAACAGGGCAAGGTCGAATCGGTCCTCCCGCGCACCGGCATCACCGAGGTCGACGTCATCGTCCTCGACCCGCCGCGCGCGGGCGCGGGCAAGGCGACGGTGCGGCACCTGGCGGGGCTGGGGGCGCGGCGGATCGCGTACGTGGCTTGCGATCCGGCTGCGCTGGCTCGGGACTTGGGGTATTTCCGGGAGGGGGGGTACAAGGTGCGGATGCTTCGGGCGTTCGATCTTTTCCCTATGACGCATCATGTGGAGTGTGTGGCGATTCTGGAGCCCGTCCAAAAGGGTCGCTGACCTGGCGGACCCGCCCCGTGCGGCACCCCGGCCCAACGGCTTCCGCCTGCGACCATACCCCCCGTGATTGCATCGATCGTCGCCGTCGCCGCCACCCTCGTCGTCTGGTCGTTGTTGGCTGAGAAGTTTGAGGAGTGGCGGTTCACCGCGCCGGTTGTTGTGGTGGTGGCGGGGGTCGTGGTCGGGCTTGCTGTGCGGGACAGCGTGGGGGAGACGCTCAATACGCATGCGGCGCTGCGGGCGGCTGAGATCACGTTGGCTGTGTTGTTGTTCGTTGATGCGGCTGATGTTCGTGGGGGGATGTTCGGGCGGCATCCTGGGGTCGCGTTGCGGGTGTTGTTGATCGGGTTGCCGTTGAGTCTGGGGCTTGCCGTGGGGGTGGGGGCCTGGTTGCTGCCGGGGGTGGGGTGGCCGTTGTTGTTGGTGATCGCCTGTGTCGTGATGCCCAGTGACTTCGCGCCCGCGCAGGCGATTCTGCGGGATCGGCGGCTGCCGGCTCGGGTGCGGGACGTGCTCAATGTGGAGGGCGGGTACAACGACGGGATCGTGTCGCCGGTCTTTCTCTTCGCGTTGGTTCTCGCGGGGCATGCCACGAGCGGGCGGAGCGCGGGGGACGCGCTCGGGACGGCCGCGCCTTCCGCCGTGAAGGCGGTTCTCGTGGGGCTCGCGCTCGGGGCCTTGCTGGGGTTCTGCGTCAATCGGGCCGAGCGGGCCGGGTTCATGAGTGCTCAGGCCAAGCGGTTGGTTCTTGTCGCTGCGCCCTTGTTGGCCTATGGGTGTGCCGTGGGGGTGGGCGGGAACGGGTTTGTTGCTTCCTTCCTGTGCGGGTTCGTCTTTCATGCTGTACGGCGTACTGAGGAGACTCAGCGCGAGATGCAGTTGATTGACGACGTCGGGTTTCTGCTCGGGGTCGTCATGTGGTTCGTTTTCGGGACGACCGCTGTGTTCGCCCTGTGGGGTGGTGTCGAGTGGGAGCTCGTGCTGTTCTGTGCGGCTGCCTTGACCGTGGTGCGGATCGTGCCCGTGATGCTTTCGCTCATCGGGTCGGGGGTGCCCGTCCGGGAGGGGTTTCTCATCGGGTGGCTCGGGCCGCGCGGGACCACCTCCATCGTGTTCGGGCTGCTCGCCTTCAATGAGCTGAGCCTCGACGACGACTCCGTCCTCGTGCTGACGGTTCTGGTGATCACTGTGCTCGGCAGTGTCGCGCTGCACGGCCTCGGGTCTCCCGTCACCGCGCGGAAGTATCGGCAGTAGCGGACGTATCGGCAGGAGGCGGCGGCTACAGCGGGGTCGTGTCGTCCGGCGTGAACGGTGCGCCGTGGCCCGGGACGATCACGTCCGCCGTGTCGCGTACGCGGATCCGGGACGCGCGCAGGACCTCGCGGTCGGGGGCCACCGGGTCGTCCGCCGGTCCCGCCGAGTGCCACCAGAGGTCTCCCGCGAACGCGATCACGCCGGAGGCGGTCCCCGCGAGGAGCGTGATGTCCTCGGGGCTGTGGCCGGGGGTGCGGATCAGGCGGAGGGACGGGGTGAGTTCGTGGCCTTCGGCGTCCCGGTTCGTCCAGGTGTTGTTCTGGTACTCCACCTTGTGGTCGTGGATGCGGGCCTGGGGGAACAGGCCTACGTTGAGGGTGTTGTCGGGGTGGTGGTGGCTGAGGATCACGTCGGTGATGTCCTCGGGGGCGAGGCCCAGTTCGGCCAGGGGGCCGAGGATGTCGTCGCGGCTCGCGACCATGCCCGGGTCGAAGACGATGTGGCGGCCCGCGTCGCTGATGTAGGACACGGTCGCGGCGACACCGGGGCCCGTGGAGCCCACGTAACCGGTGGTCAGGACCTTGTAGGTGGCGGTGCGGCCGAGCTGTGTGTTCGTCATGGCCTTGATTCTTCCGAGGTCCGTCGGTCCCCACGAGTGGCACGTCTGCCTGTGATCGCAGGATTTGTGCCAAGGGTGGCGGAGGACAGGGTCAGCCACACCCGGTCGCGTGTCACGGGGAGGCTGTGAAGCGGGTGCCTGTCGCGTCGCGCAGGGCGTTCGTCAGGGCCGGAGCCACCGGGTTGAAGGGGCTCTCGCTCATGGACTTGGCGCCCAGGGGGCCGATCGCGTCCCTGGTCCGCGTGAAGTGCACCTCGGTGCGGGGGACGTCCGCGTACTGGGGGAGGCGGTAGCGGCGGAAGGCGGCCGTGGTGACCTCGCCGCGGTCGTCGACGCGTACCTCCTCGAAGAGGGTCGCGCCGAGGGCCTGGGCGACACCTCCCTCCACCTGGCCGCGGCACTGCATCGGATTCATCACCTGGCCCGCGTCCGCCGCGTGCACGCTGCGCAGGACGCGGATCTCGCCCGTGCCGGGGTCCACGGCCACCTTGAACCAGTGCGCGTTGAACGCCACCGAGCGCGGGGAGCCGCCCCAGTGGCCCTCGGCGGAGAGTTCGGCCTCGGCGCCCGACGCCCGGGCCGCCTCGTGGAGTTCCTTGAGGGTGACCGTGCGGCCCGCGCAGTCGACGGCCTCCGCGCCCAGGTGGCACAGGTGGCGGGCCACCCCGGTGTGCCGGGCCGCGAACGTGCGGAGGCGTTCGGCGAGCGCCGTCGCCGCGAGCAGCACCGCCTTGCCCGCCACCACCCTCCCCGTCGAGCCGAAGGCGCCCGTGTCATGACGTACGACATCCGTGTCCGACTGACGGATCGTCACCCGGTCCTCCGTGGTCCGCAGCGCGCCCGCGGTGATCTGCTGGTGGACCGTGGTGGTGCCGTTGCCGAACTCCGCCGTCCCCACGGCCACTTGGTACGTTCCGTCGGGGCGCAGCGACACGCGGGCGTCGGCGAAGTGGCCGCCGGGCGGACCCGTCGCGATCATCGCCAGGGCCGCGCCCTGCCCGACCAGCCAGCCCTCGGGCGGCGCCGGAGCGGTGCCCGGGTCCGCCGCCATCGCCTCGCGTACGACCGCCAGGCACTGGTCGAGGCCGTACGACGCGATGTGCAGGTCCTCCTCCTCGCCGATGGGGCTCAGCATCGGCTCGCCGGGGCCGATGACGTTGCGTTCGCGGACCGTGAGCGGGTCCAGGTCCAGGCGGCGGGCCAGCTCGTCGAGCAGGGACTCGACGGCGAAGGTGACCTGGCCGAGGCCGTAGCCCCGGAAGGCGCCCGCGGGCACGCAGTTGGTGTAGACGGAGTACGCGTCGACCTTCTTGTGCGGGGCGCGGTACATGGCCATCGACTCGCCCACGCTGTGGAACATCACCGCCGGGCCGTGATTGCCGTACGCGCCCGTGTTCGCCACCACCCGGTAGTGGAACGCCGTCAGCGTGCCGTCCGCGCGGGCGCCGAGCTTGATCGTGACCTTGAACGGGTGCCGGGTCGTGGCGCCGTGGAACTGCTCGGCCCGCGTGTACTCCAGCTTCACCGGCCGCCGCAGGCGCAGCGCCGCCAGCGTCACGACGTCCTCCGTCAGCATCTCCTGCTTGCCGCCGAACCCGCCGCCGACCCGGCCCGCGACCACCCGGACCCCGTCCTCCGGCAAGTCGTACAGCGCGCACAGCGCCCGCCGCGTCAGGAAGGGCGTCTGCGTGGACGAGCGGACCGTGAGCCGCTCCCCGGTGCCGCCCCCGCCACCGTCATCGCACCTTGGCTCGAAGTACGCCACACAGCCGTGCGTCTCCAGGCTCGCGTGCTGCACGCGCTGCGTACGGAACGTCTCCTCGATGACGATGTCCGCCTCCGCGAAGCCCCGCTCCACGTCGCCGATCTCGCCGTGCACCTCGCCCACCACGTTGTCCGCCGCCCGCGCGATGCGCGAGTCCGCGCCCTTGTCGCCGTGCAGGGCCGGGGCGCCCGGCCGCATCGCCTCCTCGGGGTCCACGACGTGGGGGAGCAGCTCGTACGTCACCTCCACGCGTCGGCAGCCCTCCTCCGCCGCCTGCTCGCTGTCCGCGACGACGGCCGCGACGCGCTGGCCCACGTACCGGACCGTGTCGTCGAGGACGCGGGTGTCGTCGGGGTCCTCCGTGGGGTGCTCGTGGCGGGCCGACGAGTACAGGCGGTCCGGGGCGTCCTCGTGGGTGAGGACGGCGTGCACGCCCGGGACACCGAGGGCGGCGCTCTTGTCGACGGCCAGGACGCGGGCGTGCGGGTGCGGGGAGCGGACGAGCTTCATGTGCAGGAGGCCCGGTACGTCGACGTCGAAGGTGTAGCGCGCGCTGCCGGTGACCACCTGGGGGCCCGCGGGGGCGCCGAGGTTGCGGCCGACGGCCTCACCGGCGCCCGGGCGTTCGGTGTGCGTGACGCCGCGCACGGCGTCCTCGATGGCGCGATAGCCCGTGCAGCGGCACAGATTGCCCTTGAAGGCGCGCGGCAGGTCGTCGAGCTTGCCGTCGTCGTGCGCGGTGCCGCGCTCGGCCTCCAGGGCGGCCGTGGTCATCAGGAATCCGGCGGTGCAGAAGCCGCACTGGAAGCCCTGCGCGTCGAGGAACCGCCGCTGCACCGGGTGGAGTTCGCCGTCCGGCGCCGCGAGGCCCTCGACCGTCGTGACCTCGCGGTCGGCCGCCCGTACCGCCGGATAGACGCAGCTGTGCACGGGCTCGCCGTCCACATGCACCGTGCAGGCGCCGCAGTCCCCGGCGTCGCAGCCCTTCTTCACGCCGAACCAGCCCTGCTCGCGCAGATAGGTGCGCAGGCACTGGCCGGGGCGCGGATCCGTGGTGCTGGGGCGGCCGTTGACCTGGAGGTGGAAGGTCATCGGGAGGTCTCCTCGGTGCGGGTGGCGGTGGTGGGGTTCGTGGTGCGGGTGGCGGTCGTCTCCGGCCGCGCCCGCTCAAGTTCGCGGCGTATCTCCTCGGCGAACCGGAACGCCATGTGCCGCCGCCACTCCGGCAGTCCGTGGATGTCGTCGAACCACTCGTCGTCGCCGACCGCCGCGGCCAGCGCCGCCCGCAGCCCCGCCGCGTCCGGCACCAGCGGGAACCAGAGCCGGACCGGCCGCACCGTCGCCGCCGTCACGGTCACCGCCAGCGAGCCGTCCGCCGGGTCGAGGGCGCCGATGACCAGCGCGCCGGAGCGGCCGAGGCCGTACAGCGACGCCTGCCGGAACGCGGTGCGGCAGCGCAGGGCGCGGGCGGGCAGGGTGACCGAGCGCAGCAACTCGCCCTCGGCCAGGACCGTGCGGCCCGCGCCGGCGACGAAGTCCGCCGCGGGGACGGTACGCGCCGCGCCCGTCTGCGGCCGCAGCAGACAGGTGCCGTCCAGCGCGGCGGTCAGCGAGATCATCGGCCCGGCCGGAAGGCCGTTGCAGAGGTTGCCGCCGACGGTCGCCATGTTCCAGATCTTGAACGAGGCGAGGAAGGCGCGGCAGCACTCCTCGAAGAGCGGCGCCGCCGGTGCGGCCAAGGTCGCGGCGAAGCGGTACAGGGTGGCGATGGTGCAGGTCGCCGCGATCTCCAGGGCGCCGTCCGGCCGGAGTACGACCGGCTCCCAGCCCGTCCGGCTCAGGTCCACGAGGCGGCGCAGGTGCGGCTGCGGTTCGGAGAAGAGGTACGTTCCGCCGCCGAGCCAGGCGTCGCCCGGCCGCCAGGGTTCGCGGTGCCGCGCGTCCCGTACGTCGAGCACGGTGTTCAGATCCACGGCTCCCCCTGTCGTGCGCTCACGGCTCCCCCTGTCCTCGGCCCGCCCGTCGCCTTCCGGCCACGGTCGGCGGGCGTTCCGGCCATCGGCTGTCCTCAGTGAAGCCCGCGGGGCGGGACGCGGACCACTGGTCCCGTACACGAAAAACACCGGACCCGCGGGGTGCTCCTTGTGTGTTCAACCAAGAGGCGTTCTGCTCGAACACCTGGGCATTTACGATGATGCTTCTCGTATTCGCCTCGTGAATGTGAGATGCGGGCCGTCCCGCAGCCGCGCAAGGAGCACCGCATGCACGTCGACCACCTCCGCCAGCTCGACAGCCTCGGCATCACCCTCGTCTGGGGCGAGGAGCACCTGCTCGGCCGGGAGATCAGCGGGGTCACCGCCACCGATCTGGAGGACCCGGCGCGGTTCCTGCGGCCCGGCGAGATCGTCCTCACCGGGCTCGTGTGGTGGCACCCGGACGACGGCCGCGCCAAGGCCGAGCGGTTCGTCGCCGCCCTGAGCGCGGGCGGCGCGGTCGCCCTCCTCGCCGGGGAGGAGACCCACGGCGCCGTCCCCGCCGACCTCGTCGACGCCTGCCGCGCGCACCGCGTGCCGCTGCTCTCCGTGCCCGCGCGCACCAGCTTCCGCGCCGTCACCGAAGCGGTGTACCTCCGGCAGTGGGGGGGACCTGAGCCGCCTCCCCGCGCCGCACCACGCCCTGCCGGAGAACGTACGCGGCGAACTCGGCCGTCTCCTGGAGCGCGGCGCGGGCCCGGCCGAACTCCTGGAGAGCGCCTTCGCCCACCTCGGCACACCGCCCTGCCACCTCCTGACGAGCACCGGCCGCACCGTCGCCCGCACCTCGTCGGCCCCCGCCCTGTCCGCACGTGAGGCGGTGCGGCTGCTGCGCTCCGCTTCCGGCACCACGCTGCGCGTCCAGGCCGACGCCACCGCGTACGACGCCTGGCAGCTGCACCTGCCGGACGCGGACGCCGCGCCGCCCCGCGTCCTGCACGAGATGGCCGAGGTGCTCGCCCAGCACCGCCACCACCACGACCGCCGTCGTGCCGCCCGCGCCCGGGCCCACGAAACGCTCGTCGACCTGGTCGTCCGGGCCGACGCCGGGGCACCGGACACGGACGCGCTGGCCGACGCGCTGCGGGCCTGCGGGCTTCCGGGGCGGGGGAGTTATCGGGTGGTGGTCGCGGGAGCGGGTGCGTCGCGTGCCGCCGCCGGGGTCGCTCCGCCCGGTCCCCGCCTCGCCCTCAACGCCCTCGCCGAAGCCACGCGCCACCTCACGTCCGCGCCCTTCGCGGTGGCGGAACGCCCGGGCGTCGGGGCGGTCGCGATCGTCCCGGTCGACGCCGGGGCCGACGGCGATGGGGGGGAGGGGCGCGCGTCCCGCGACGGGTTCCGGGACGTGTGGCCGCTGCTCCAGGCCTGTCGGCCGGACACCGCCCTGCACGCGGGCATCAGCACCCTGATCCCGGACCCTGCCGGTCTCGGCCGGGGCGTCGTCCAGGCCCGCTACGCCCTGGCGGGAGCGAGGACCACCGCACCGGCGGCCGCCGGGCCGGAGGCCTCAGCCGTCATGGCCGTCGACGACCTCTCCACCCTGGAGTCCCTGCTCGCCGGAGTCCCCCACGACGTACGCGCGGCGTATCTGAGCAGCACCCTGGGCCCGCTCCTCGGCGAGGCACGGGCGTCGCACGGCGTGCTCCTGGAGACGCTGGAGGTGTTCCTCGGCCACAACGGCTCCTGGGCCCGCACCGCCAAGGCCCTGCAGCTGCACGTGAACACCGTCCACTACCGCATCCAGCGCGTGGAGGCCCTCACCGGCCGCGACCTGTCCCGCCTCGACCACAAGCTGGACCTGCGGGCCGCCCTGCTCTGCCGCTGAGACGCGGACGGCCCCTCCGAGGGGCGTGGGCCTCAGGGAACGTCGACATGGACATTCGTCGACTTCACCCGTGCGGTCACCATCACCCCGACCTCGATGCCCAGTTCCGCCACGGACTCCCGCGTCACCAGGGACACCAGGCGGTGCGGTCCCGACTGGATCTCGACCTGTGCGGCCACGTCGTCGAGGCGGACCGCGGTGACGATCCCGGCGAACGAGTTGCGCACGGACGTGGCCACGCCCTCCGGCACCGGATGCCGGCCCGCGGCCCGCTCCTTGGCGAACGCCGCGAGCGCGGTGCCCTCGATGGTCCGGTTCCCCGTGCCGTCCCGCTCCATCCGCAGCCGACCGCCGTCCGCCCACCGGCGGACGGTCTCCGCGCTCACACCGAGGAGCGCCGCTGCCTGCCCAATGCTGTACGACCGCACGGTCGCACTCTACGGTGAGCGCACCGCCCCCGTCGCCGAGCGGAATCAAGACTTCCGTTTGGATTCCGGGTGCGCTCCCCGACGCCGTCGGCCGCCCGGCTCCGACCCCGTCGGGCCGCCCGACTTGTGGTGTCCTGGCGACGGGACACGGCAAACCATCGTGCGTTCGCGAGCTGAATGTTGACACTTTCGCGGACCGCGGTTCGGTTTCCCGGGACACCTTCGCTTTCCGTGCGAGAGTTCCGTTCGGTGTCGTTCCCGGTGGCGCAAAGTGCCCGCAGAGGCCGTTCCTTGCTCCTGCGGAAGAGGGCTCATAGGCTCCTTGCTCGGGAGCGGGGGCATTTCCTGTCGGGGTTCAGGAGTGACCGCCGTCCGGCCTTCTTTATTTCACTCAGCATTTCCGTCGAGTGGCCTTGGCCACGCCTGCGGACAACGATGTGCGCATGTTATTCGTTAAGAGTCTTCCGTGGTGGGACTTTGGGGTTGACGTATCGACGTGAAGGTGTGCGGAGGGCTCCGGGGGAGAGCAACCGGGGTGATCTTGAAGGCGGTTGACTCCGTCGCCGCGAGGTACGAGCCTGTCGGAGCAACGGGAGTACAAGAGCTGCCCAGCGAGCGGGTTCTGGCTGCTCGGCCGAACCGAACGAGCGATGCGGGCGATCAATTGCGCCGGTGAATAGGGCTTTCGCGCCCTGGTATTCGTGCGCGCTTGCCGCTCGACCTCCGCGGCACGGATTAATCAATGATCCTGGCTTCAGTTCCAACGTCTAACCACTGTGGGGGATGGTCGCTTTGTGTTCTTTTGAGCAGGGTGCGTTGCGGGGCGGGCTCAATGACACGGAGGTTGCGGTACCGGTGGGGACGATTCCTGAACTGTTCGAGCGGCAAGTCGTCGCGGCGCCGGACGCGACCTCTGTGGTCTTCGGCGACGAATCGCTGAGCTTTGCCGACCTGGACGCGCGCGCGAATCGTCTCGCGCGATTTCTGATCGAGCGCGGTGTCGGCGCGGAGACCGTCGTCGGTGTGGCGCTGCGCCGCTCGCCCCAGTGGTGCGTGACGGTGCTCGCCGTGATGAAGGCCGGCGGCGCCTATCTACCGGTGGACCCGGCCTATCCCGCCGACCGCATCGCGTACATGGTCGAGGACTCCGCGGCCGTCATGGTCCTGGTCGACGAGGACACCGCCGGGCTGCTGCCCGAGCTGCCCGCCCCCGTCGTCCGCCTCGACGAACCGGAGGTCACCGGCGCCGTCGCCGCGTACGACTCCGGGGACGTCGGCGACGCCGAGCGCGCCACCCCGCTGACCGTCGCCAACGCCGCGTACGTCATCTACACGTCGGGCTCCACGGGCCGCCCCAAGGGCGTCACCGTCACCCACACCGGCATCGCCAACCTCGTCGGCGCCATGCTCGACCGGATGAACGTCACGCCGGACAGCAGGATCCTGCAGTTCTGCTCGCCGAGCTTCGACGTGTCCGTGGGCGAGCTCGGCATGTCGCTGCTCTCCGGCTCCACCCTCGTCATGGCCGACAAGGACGCCCTCGCCCCCGGCGCCCCGCTCGTCGAGACCATCAACCGGCACGCCGTGACGCACGCCGTGATGTCGCCCGCCGTGCTCGCCGCCATGCCGACCGGCTCGCTGCCCACCGTGCGCAGCCTCGCGGTCGCCGGTGAGGCGACCGCCCCTGAACTCGTCGCCACCTGGGCCGCCGACCGCCGGATGATCAACGGCTACGGCCCCACCGAGACCACCGTCGCCGTCACCCTGAGCGCCCCGCTGACCGGCGACGGCCAGGCCCCGCCGATCGGCGCGCCCCTGTCCAACACCGAGGCGTACATCCTCGACGACGACCTGAAGCCGGTCCCCGAGGGCAGCCCCGGCGAGCTGTACATCGCGGGCGCGCCCCTCGCGCGCGGCTACCTGGGCCGTCCCGCCATGACCGGCGAGCGCTTCGTGGCCTGCCCGTTCGGCGGGCCCGGCGAGCGCATGTACCGCACCGGCGACCTCGTGCGCCGGGGCGACGACGGCCAGCTCGTCTTCCTCGGCCGCGCCGACACCCAGGTCAAGATCCGGGGCCTGCGCATCGAACTGCGTGAGATCGAGGCCGCGTTGCTCGCCCACCCGCGCGTCGCGCACGCCGTCGTGACCGTCCACGAGGGCCGGGGCACCGGCAAGCAGCTCGTGGGCTACGTGGTCCCGGCCGGAGCCGGTGACGCGGAGGCCGCGCGCGAAGAGGCCGCCAAGAGCGGCGGCACCGGGCACATGACCTTCGACTCGGGTTTCTCCACCGGCGAGCTGCGGAGCTACCTCGGGCAGCGGTTGCCGGACTTCATGGTGCCGGCGACGGTGATGGTGCTTGACCGGCTGCCGTTGACGACGAACGGCAAGGTCGACAAGAAGGCGTTGCCGGAGCCGGAGTTCAAGGGCAGTGCCTATCGTGCGCCGCGCACGGTGGAGGAGGAGGTCCTGGCGGGCGCGTTCGCCGCTGTCCTGGGTCTGGACCGGGTCGGGATCGACGACGACTTCTTCGCGGTGGGCGGGGACAGCATCCAGTCCATCCAGGTCGTCTCCCGGGCCCGCGCGGAGGGTCTGGAGATCAGCGCGCGGGAGGTCTTCGAGTCCCGGACCGTGGCCCGTCTGGCCGAGGCCGCCGTCGCCAACAAACTCTCCGGCGCGGTCACCGTGCTGGAGGAGTTGGAGGGCGGGGGTGTCGGGTGGATGCCGCTGCTGCCCGTCGCGCAACTGCTGCGGGGGTGGGGGCCGGGCTTTGACCGGTTCTTGCAGGCGATGGTCCTGGACCTGCCCGCCGGGATCAGTGAGCAGCAGTTGGTGGGGGTGCTGGGTGCGGTCATCGACCGGCATGACCTGCTGCGGGCGAAGCTGGTGGAGGACGGCGGGGGCGGCCTGGAGGTCGCCGAGGCCGGATCCGTCGATGTCGCCGCGCTGATCAAGCGGGTGGAGTGCGACGGGGCGTGGGAGAGCGAGGCGTGGCACGCCGAGCTGATGGCCCAACTGGAGACGGCTGCGGCCTCGTTGGACCCCGCGAGTGGTGTCATTGCGAAGTTCGTGTGGTTCCAGCCGGCCGACAGTGGCACCCCGGGCCGGTTGTTGATCGCCCTGCATCACCTGGTGGTGGACGGGGTGTCCTGGCGCATCCTCATGCCCGACCTCGCCATCGCCTGGGAACAGGTCCGCGACGGCCGCACCCCCGAACTCGCTCCGGTGGCGACCTCGATGCGGCGCTGGGCGCACGCCCTGGCCGAGGAGGCCACCAGCACCCAGCGCACCGCCGAACTCGCCCTCTGGCAGCAGATCGTGGACGGCCCCGACCCCGTCCTGGGCACCCGCCGCCTCGACCCGGCCGTGGACGTCATCGCGACCCTGACCGAGACCCGCGTCCAGCTCCCGACCCCCGTCACCGAAGCCCTCCTGACCACCGTCCCGGCCGCGTTCCACGGCGAGGTCAACGACGGCCTCCTGGCCGGTCTGGCTCTGGCGCTGGCCAAGTGGCGCCAGACCCGCGGGACGGACGAGTCGTCCGCGCTGATCCGTCTGGAGGGCCACGGCCGTGAGGAGGCAGCGGCTCCGGGAGCGGATCTCTCCGAGACGGTGGGCTGGTTCACCAGCGTCTTCCCCGTCCGCCTCGACCTGGCAGGCGCCGACCTCGACGACGCGATCAACGGCGGGCCGACGGCCGCCCGCGTGCTGAAGGCGGTCAAGGAGCAGTTGCGGGCGATCCCGGACAAGGGCATCGGCTACGGCCTGCTGCGCCACCTCAACCCCCACACCGCAGACGTGCTGGCCGCGCACGGCCACGGCCAGGTCGGCTTCAACTACCTCGGCCGCTTCTCCACCCACACCGACATGCCCGCCCACGCCCAGAACCTCGGCTTCACCCAAGTCCCGGGCATCACTGGACTCGACGCCCTGGACGCGGCACAGGACCAGGCGATGCCCGCCCCGGCCGAAGTCGACATCAACGCCTCCGTCACCGACACCCCCGAAGGCCCCCAGCTCGGCGCCCTGTTCACCGCACCCTCCGGCGTGCTCGCGCAGGAGGAGGTCCGTGAGCTGGCCGACCTGTGGTGCACCGCCCTCGAAGGTCTCGCCCGGCACGCCGCCCAGTCCGGCGCCGGTGGCCTCACACCGTCCGACATCCCCCTCGTCCACGCCACCCAGGCCGACATCGAGGCCTGGGAGGAGCAGTTCCCCGGCCTGTCCGACGTGTGGCCGACCTCGCCGCTCCAGTCCGGCCTGCTCTTCCACACGCTGATGGCCGACGACGCGGAGTCCTCGTTCGACGCCTACCAGGTGCAGTACGCCCTCCAGCTCTCCGGGCGGATCGACCCGGCGCGGATGCGCGCCGCCGGGCAGGCCGTGCTCGACCGGCACCCCGCCCTGCGCACCGCCTTCGTCAACGACGCGTCCGGCGACCTCGTCCAGCTCGTCGTCGACGGCGTCGAGCTGCCCTGGCAGGAGGTCGACCTCAGCGGCACGCCCGAGGGCGAACGTGACGCGGCGTTCGAGAAGTTCATGGCCGACGACCTCAAGGCCCACTTCGAGATCACCAAGCCGCCGATGCTGCGGCTCTCCCTGGTCAAGCGCGAGGCCGAGCGGTTCGAGCTGGTCCTGACGGCGCACCACGCGCTGTTCGACGGCTGGTCGCTGCCCCTGCTCATCCAGGACGTGCTCCGCTTCTACGGCACCGGCGGCGACACGTCCGGCCTGCCGCCCGCGCGGACGTACCGCGACTACCTCGCCTGGCTCGCCCAGCAGGACCCCGAGGTCTCCGCCGAAGCCTGGCGGCGCGAGCTGGACGGCGTCGACGAGCCGACGATGCTGGCCCCCGGCGCGGAAACCGGAAGCCACAGTTCCGGCATCGCCCAGGTCGACGTACCGCTGACCGCGGCCGAGGCCACCGAGCTGACCCGGCGCGCCGCGGACCTCGGCGTCACCCTGAACACCCTCGTGCAGGGCGCCTGGGGCCTGCTCCTCGGTCAGCTGACCGGGCGTCAGGACGTGGTGCTCTCGTCCACGGTCGCCGGGCGTCCGCCCGCGCTGGCGGGGGTCGACGGAATCGTCGGCATGTTCCTCAACACCCTCCCCGTACGCGTCAAGTGCGCCCCCGGTGACAGCCTCGCCGACCTGCTCACCGGCCTGCAGGGCCGGCAGGCCGCCCTCCTGGACCACCACCACTACGGCCTCACCGAGATCCACAAGACCACCGGTCTGAAGGCCCTGTTCGACACCCTTGTCGGCTTCGAGTCCTTCCCCCTGGACCGCGGCACGATCAGCGAGGTCAGCGCGGCCGCCGGCATCACCATCACCGGCATCCGCGCGTTCACCGCGAGCCACTACCCGGTGACGGTCTTCGTCTACCCCGACGGCGAGTACCCGCGCCTGAACGTCCAGTACCAGCAGGACGTGTTCGACCAGGGCGAGGCGGACACCCTCGCCGCGCGCTTCGGCCGGATCCTCGCCACCGTCGCCGCCGACCCGCACCAGGCCGTACGCGCCGTCGACGTGCTCGACGCCGCCGAGCGCGAGCGCCTCCTCGTCGGGCTCAACGACACCGCCGAGCCCACGCCCGAGCTGACGATCCCCGGCTTCTTCGAGGAGCAGGCGGCGCGGACCCCGGACGCGGTCGCCGTCGTCTTCGAGGACCGGCAGCTCACGTACGCGGAACTCGACACCCGCGCCAACCGCCTCGCCCGCGAGCTGATCGAGCGGGGCGCGGGCCCCGAGACGATCGTCGGCCTCGCCCTGCCGCGCTCCGCGGACCTCGTCGTCGGCATGCTCGGCATCCTCAAGTCCGGCGCCGGATACCTGCCCATCGACCCCAAGTACCCGAGCGCGCGCCTCGGTTCGATCCTCACCGAGGCCGCCCCGCGGTTCGTCCTCACCGACTCGGCGACGACCGGGGTGCTGCCCGCCTCCGACGTGCCGCACGTGCACCTCGACGCGCTCGCGCTCGACGACGCGCCGGGCGGGCCCGTCACCGACGCCGACCGGCCCGCGCCGCTGCGCCCCGACGGCATCGCGTACGTGATGTACACGTCCGGTTCGACCGGCTCCCCCAAGGGCGTCGTGATCACGCACGCCAACGTCGTCAACGGCGTGACGCGGCTCGCCGAGCGGGTCGCCGGGGGCCCCGGCTCCCGGATGCTCGCGGGCACCTCCGTCAACTTCGACGTGTCGGTGTTCGAGACGTTCACGACGCTCTGCTCCGGCGGCACCGTCGAGGTCGTCAGGGACGTCCTCGTCCTCGCCGAGCGCGACAGCTGGTCGGGCAGCGTGATCAGCACCGTGCCGTCCGTCTTCAACGAACTGCTCGAACAGATCGCCGCGAAGTCCAAGGTCGAGACACTGGTGTTCGCCGGCGAGGCGCTGCCCGCCGCACTGGTCGGCCGCATCCGCGAGGCCATGCCCGGCGTGAAGGTCGTCAACGCCTACGGCCAGAGCGAGAGCTTCTACGCCACCACCTTCGCCCTCGCCGCCGACGAGCCCTGGACCGGCGCGGCCGGCGCCCCCATCGGCACACCCATCGGCAACATGCGCACCTACGTCCTCGGCCCGGGCCTCACCCCCGTCCCCGAGGGCGTGGTCGGCGAGCTGTACGTGGCCGGGAACATCGGCCGCGGCTACTACGGCAGGGCCGCCCTGACCGCCGACCGCTTCGTCGCCGACCCGTTCGGCCCGGCAGGCGGGCGCATGTACCGCACCGGTGACCTGGCCCGCTGGACGGACGGGCAGCTGGAGTACGTGGGCCGCGGCGACGCGCAGGTCAAGGTGCGGGGCTTCCGCATCGAGCCCGGCGAGGTCGAGGCCGCCCTCGCCGACTTCCCCGCCATCGCACAGGCCGCGGTCGTCGTCCACGACGGCGGCGAGAGCGTCGGCAAGCGGCTCGTCGGCTACGTCGTGCCCACCGAGGCGGACGGCGTCAGGAGCACGGTCGACATGACCGAGCTGCGCGACTTCGTCATGGGCCGCCTGCCCGAATTCATGGTGCCCGCCGCGGTCGTGGTCCTCGACCGCTTCCCGCTGGCCCCGAACGGAAAGCTGGACCGCAGGGCGCTGCCCGAGCCCGAGTTCGCGGGCGCGGCCTACCGCGCGCCGCGCAACGAGAAGGAAGAGACGCTCTGCACGCTCTTCGCCGAGGTCCTCGGTGTGGAGCGGGTCGGGATCGACGACGACTTCTTCGACCTGGGCGGCAATTCCCTGTTGGCCACGCGGCTCACCAGCCGCATTGGCAAGGCACTCGGAGTCAGTGTGCCGATCCGGGCGATCTTCGAATCGCACAGCATCGCCGAACTGTCGCGCACGGTGCAGAACGCCACGGCGTCGCGCCGACCCAAGCTGCGCAGGATGAACAGGAGTGGACAGTAAAATGATCCCGTTGTCTTTCGCGCAGCGACGGTTGTGGTTCATCAGCCGCTTCGAGGGCCCCTCGGCGACGTACAACCTTCCCTTCCTGCTCCGCTTCAGCGGCGAGCTGAACACCGCCGCCCTCGAAGCGGCCGTACGCGACGTGGTGGAGCGCCACGAGAGCCTGCGCACCCTCATCGTCGAGAACGCCGACGGCGTCCCGGCGCAGGAGGTCCTCGCGCTCGCCGACGCCCGCCTGGAGATGCCCCTCGTCGAGGTGGCGCCGGAGGCCCTGGAGGCCGCCATCGCCAAGGAGGCCGAGTACGTCCTCGACCTCGCCACCGAGATACCCCTGCGCCCGACGCTGCTCAAGTCGGGCGACCAGGAGCACGTCCTCGTGCTCCTCATCCACCACATCGCCAGCGACGGCGAGTCCATGGGCCCGCTGGCCCGCGACCTCGCCGCCGCCTACCGCGCCCGGCTCGCGGGCACCGCGCCCGACTTCGAGGAACTCCCGGTCCAGTACGTGGACTACACGCTGTGGCAGCGCGAGCTGCTCGGCGACGAGAACGACCCCGAGAGCGTCCTCGCCGCGCAGGTCGAGTACTGGCGCGGCGAGCTGGCCGGCGTCCCGCAGCCCCTCCAGCTGCCCGCCGACCGCCCCCGCCCGCCCGTCGCCAGCCACGAGGGCGACGGCATCAGCCTGCACGTCGACCCCGACCTCGTCGCGAAGGTCGAGCGGCTCGCCCGCGAGCGCGACGTGACCGTCCCGATGGTCATGCAGGCCGCGCTGATGGTCACCCTCCAGCACCTCGGCGCCGGCGAGGACATCGCGCTCGGCTCGACCATCGCGGGCCGCACCGACGACGACCTCACCGAGCTGATCGGCTTCTTCGTCAACACCTGGGTGCTGCGCGGCGACCTCTCCGGCGCCCCGACGTTCGAGCGGCTCCTCGCACAGGTGCAGGACAAGGCGCTCGCGGCGTACGACAACCAGGACGCGCCGTTCGAGCGCCTCGTGGAGATCCTCAACCCCGAGCGCTCCACCGCCTACCACCCGCTCTTCCAGGTCATGTTCACCTGGGAGACCGAGGTCGGCACCGAACTCGAACTGCCCGGCCTGACCACGCGCCTTGAGATGCTGTCGACCACGACGGCCAAGTTCGACCTGGAGTTCAACTACTTCCACGACCCGGCCAAGCAGTCGATGCTGGTGTACCTGGAGTACGCCACCGAGCTGTTCGACCGCCGCACCGCCGAGGCCATCACCGAGCGGTACGTCCGCGTCGTGCGCCAGCTCGTCGAGAGCCCCGCCGCGCCGGTCACCCGCGTCGACATCCTCCAGCCCGGCGAACGCGAGCTGGTCCTCGGCCAGTTCAACGACACCGCGGTCACCACGCCCGCGCTCACCGTGCCCGGCGCCTTCGAGAAGCAGGCGGCGGCGACCCCGGACGCGGTCGCCGTCGTGCACGAGGACACCGAGCTGACGTACGCGGAGCTGAACGCCCGCGCCAACCGGCTCGCCCGCGACCTCATCGGCCGCGGCGTCGGCCCGGAGAGCGTCGTCGGCCTGTGCCTGCCGCGCTCCGCGGACCTCGTCGTCGGCATGCTCGGCATCCTCAAGGCGGGCGGCGCCTACCTGCCGATCGACCCCAAGTACCCGAGCACCCGCCTCGACTTCATCCTCTCGGACGCCAGGCCGCACCTGATCCTCACCGACGCCGACACCGTCGGCGTGCTCCCCGAGAGCCCCGAGGGCTCAGCCGACGCCGCGCCCCGGCTCTTCCTCGGCGACGTCGGCCTCGACACCGCCACGGCCGCCGACGCCGAGCTGACCGACGCCGACCGGACGGCGCCGCTACGCCCGGACCACGTCGCGTACGTGATGTACACCTCCGGCTCCACCGGCACGCCCAAGGGCGTCGCCATCACCCACGGCAACGTCGTCAACGACGTCACGGGGCTCGCGTCCGCCGTGGGCGTCAAGGCCGGTTCGCGGGTGCTCGCGGGCACCTCCATCAACTTCGACGTGTCGGTCTTCGAGACCTTCACCACGCTGTCCACCGGCGGCACCCTCGAAGTGGTCCGCGACGTCCTCGTCATCGGCGAGCGCGGCGGCTGGACCGGCGGCGTCGTCTCCACCGTGCCTTCCGTCTTCGCCGAACTCCTCGACCAGGTCGACGGCAAGATCAACGTCGACGCCGTCGTCTTCGCCGGCGAGGCGCTGCCCGCGACCCTGGTGCAGCGCGTCCGCGAGGTCATCCCCGGCGTGCGCGTCGTCAACGCCTACGGCCAGAGCGAGACGTTCTACGCCACCACCTTCGCGGTGTCCGACACCGACCAGTGGCACGGCACCAGCAGCGCCCCCATCGGCAGCCCCCTCGGCAACGTCCGCACCTACGTCCTCGGCCCGGGCCTGGAGCCCGCCCCCGTCGGCGTCGCGGGAGAGCTCTACGTCGCGGGCGTCGTCGGCCGCGGCTACCACGGCCGCCCCGACCTCACCGCCGACCGCTTCGTCGCCGACCCCTACGGCCCGGCCGGGTCCCGCATGTACCGCACCGGCGACCTCGCGCGCTGGAACGCCGACGGCCGCCTGGAGTACGTCGGCCGCGGCGACGCGCAGGTCAAGGTCCGCGGCTTCCGCATCGAGCCCGGCGAGATCGAGGCCGCGCTCACCGCGCACCCGGGCGTCGCCCAGGCCGTCGTGACCGTCCACCAGAGCCGCGGCAGCAAGCAACTCGTCGGCTACGTCGTGCCCGTGGGCTCCGACGACCGCGTGCGCGCGGGCGACGTCGACAGCCTCGGCGAGCTGGACGTCGACCTGACCATGGTCGTCTCCTCGCGCGAGCTGCGCCGCTTCGTCTCCGCGCGGCTGCCCGAGTTCATGGTTCCGTCCGTCTTCTTGATGCTGGACCGCCTGCCGCTGGCCCCGAACGGCAAGCTGGACCGCAAGGCCCTGCCCGAGCCGGAGTTCACCGGCGGCCAGTACCGCGCCCCGCGCACGCCCACCGAGGAGGTCCTCACCGGCGTCTACGCCGAGGTCCTCGGCCTGGACCGGGTCGGCATCGACGACGACTTCTTCGCCGTCGGCGGCGACTCCATCCGCTCCATCCAGGTCGTCTCCCGGGCCCGCGCCCAGGGCGTCGAGGTCAGCCCCCGGCAGATCTTCGAGTGCCGCACCGTGGCCGAGCTGGCCGACGTCGCGGCGGCCGGGGGCCAGGCCACCGTCCTGGAGGAGCTGGAGGGCGGCGGCGTCGGCTGGATGCCGCTGCTTCCCGCCGGGCACTTCCTGAAGGAACTCGGCGGCGGCAGCGACCGCTTCTCCATGTCGATGGTCCTCGACCTGCCCGTCGGCATCGACGAGACGGGCCTCGTCGCCACCCTGAGCGCCGTCGTCGACCACCACGACATCCTGCGCTCGCGCCTGCTCACCGACGGCGACGGCGGCCTGGAGGTCGCCCCCGCGGGACCCGACCGCGGCTTCGACGTCGCCTCGCTCGTCCACCGCGTCCCCTGCGACGGCCAGTGGGACCAGGCGTGGCGCGAGCGCGCGTTCGCCGAACTCGACGCCGCCACCGACCTCCTGGACCCCGCCGCCGGCAGCATGGCGCGGTTCGTGTGGTTCGACGCGGGCGCCGACAAGCCGGGCCGCCTGCACCTCGTCCTGCACCACTTCGCCGTCGACGGCGTGTCCTGGCGCGTCCTGCTGCCCGACCTCGCCGCCGCCTGGGAGCAGATCAAGGACGGGAGGACCCCCGCGCTCGACCCCGTCTCCACCTCCGTGCGCCGCTGGGCCCACGCCCTGGTGGACGAGGCCGCGACCCCGGAGCGCACCGCCGAGCTGGAGCTGTGGAAGTCCGTCGTCGCCGGGCCCGACCCGGTGCTCGGCAGCCGCCACCTCGACCCGGCGACCGACACCGTCTCCACCGTCGAGCACGTCGTCGTACAGGTGCCCGTGCCCGTCACCGAGCAGCTCCTGACCACGCTGCCCGCGGCCTTCCGCGGCGGCGTCAACGACGGCCTGCTCGCCGCCCTCGCCCTCGCCGTCACCCGCTGGCGGCGCGCCCGCGGCGTGGACGAGCCGACGGTGCTGCTGCGCCTTGAGGGCCACGGCCGCGAGGAGTACGCGGTGCCCGGCGCGGACCTGTCCCGCACCATGGGCTGGTTCACCAGCATGTTCCCGCTGCGCCTGGACCTCGGCGGCATCGACGTCGAGGAGGCCTTCGCGGGCGGCGCCGCCGCCGGTGCCGCGGTCAAGGCCGTCAAGGAGCAGGCACTCGCCATCCCCGACAAGGGCCTCGGCTACGGTCTCCTGCGCTACCTCAACCCGGAGACCGCCGAGATCCTGCGCCGCTACTCCACCGGCCAGATCGCCTTCAACTACCTCGGCCGCTTCTCCACGTCCACGGACATGCCCGACCACCTGCGCGGCCTCGGCTTCGGCCAGGCCGAGGGCACCGCCGACATCCTCGCCGACCTCGACGCGGACATGCCCGCCCTGTCGGTGTTCGACGTCAACGCCCTCGTCCTGGACGCCGAGGAGGGCCCGCAGCTCAACGCCCGCATCGGCTTCCCCGCGGGTGTGCTCTCCGCCGCCGACGTGCGGGACCTCGCCGACCTGTGGATCCAGGCCCTCGAAGGCCTCGCCCAGCACGTGGCGACGCCCGGCGCGGGCGGCCTCACGCCGTCCGACGTGCCGCTGGTGACGACCACGCAGGCCGACATCGAGCTGTGGGAGCGCCGCTACCCGAGCGTGTCCGACGTGTGGCCGCTCACCGCCGCCCAGTCGGGCCTGCTGTTCCACACGATGCTCTCGGACGCCTCCTTCGACGCGTACCAGATGCAGCTCGTCTTCCACCTGTCCGGCAAGGTCGAGCCCGCCCGCATGCGCGCGGCGGGACAGGCCCTGCTCGACCGGTACGCGAGCCTGCGCACCGCGTTCGTCACGGACACCGAGGGCAACCAGGTGCAGCTCGTCCTCGACGAGGTCCCGCTGCCGTGGCTGGAGTTCGACTACAGCTCCCTCGGCGAGGCCGAGCGCGACGCCGCCCTGAAGAAGCTCCTCGCCGACGACCACGCCGAGCACTTCGACCCCGTCAACCCGCCGATGCTGCGGATGACCCTGGTCACCCTCGGCGGGGACCGCGCGGAGCTGGTGTTCACGGCCAACCACGTCCTGTTCGACGGCTGGTCCGTGCCGCTGCTGCTGCAGGACCTCCTGCGCCTGTACGGCTCCGAGGGCGACGCCTCCGAGCTGTCGCGCGTCCGCGGCTACCGGGACTTCCTCGTCTGGCTCGACCAGCAGGACCGCGCCGAGGACACCCGCGTCTGGGCCGGGGAGCTGGCCGGGGTCGACGAGCCCACCCTGCTCGCCCCCGGCGCCCGCCCCGGCGCGGAGCCCGGCGGCATCGGCCAGGTCGACGTGCCGCTGGCCGCCGAGTCCGCCCGTGAGCTGGCCCGCCGCGCCGCCGAGCTCGGCATCACCATGAACACCGTCGTGCAGGGCGCCTGGGGCCTGCTCCTCGCGGAGCTGACCGGCCGCAGGGACGTCGTGTTCGGCGCCACCGTGTCCGGGCGTCCGCCGGTCGTGCCGGGCGTGGACCACATGGTCGGCCTCTTCATCAACACCCTTCCGGTGCGCGTGGAGTGCGCGCCGCGCGAGTCCCTCGCCGACGTCCTCACCGCCCTGCAGAACCGGCAGGGCTCGCTCCTCGACCACCAGCACTTCGGTCTGAGCGACATCCAGAACGCGGTCGGCCTGACCTCGCTGTTCGACACGATCGTCGTCTTCGACTCCTACCCCGTCGACTCCGTCGGCATCACCGACGCCTACGCGTCGGCGGGCCTCGAAGTCACCGGCATCAGCCCGCTCAGCGGAACCCACTACCCGCTGATCGTCTCCGCCGACGCCGAGCCGCACCTGCGCCTCGGCCTGCAGTACCAGCACCACCTCTTCGAGCGCGCGGACGTCGAGGCCATCGCGGCCCGCTTCCACCGCGTCCTGCTCCAGCTCGTGGAGGACCCGCGGATCCCCGCCGGGCACGTCGACATCCTGGAGGCCGACGAGCGCGAGCACGTCCTGCGCGGCCTGAACGACACGGCCGCCGAGACGCCCGCCCTCACCATCCCCGGCCTGTTCGAGCGGCAGGCCGCGGCGACCCCGGACGCGGTCGCGCTCGTGCACGAGGACACGGAGCTGACGTACGCCGAGCTGAACGCCCGCGCCGACCGCCTCGCGCGGGAGCTGATCGCCCGCGAGGTCGGCCCGGAGACGATCGTGGGCCTGGCCCTGCCGCGCTCCGCCGACCTGATCACGGGGCTGCTCGCGGTCCTGAAGGCGGGCGGCGCCTATCTGCCGATCGACCCGAAGTACCCCAGCTCGCGCCTGGACCACATCCTGTCCGACGCGGCGCCGAAGCTGCTCCTCACCGACGCCGACACCGTGGGCGTCCTTCCCGACACGGACATCCCGCGGCTCTTCCTCGGCGACGTGGACCTCGCGTCCGCCACCGCCGACGCCCCGCTCACGGACGCCGACCGCAGGGCCCCGCTCAAGCCGGACAACGTGGCGTACGTGATGTACACGTCGGGCTCGACGGGCACGCCGAAGGGCGTGGCGATCACCCACCACAACGTGGTCAACGGCGTGACCCGCCTCGCCGCGTCCGTGGGCATCGACGCCGGCACGCGCGTCCTCGCGGGCACCTCCGTCAACTTCGACGTGTCGGTCTTCGAGGCCGTCACCACCCTGTCCCGGGGAGGCACCCTGGAGGTCGCCCGGGACGTCCTCGTCATCGGCGAGCAGAACGGCTGGACGGGCGGCGTCGTCTCCACCGTCCCGTCGGTCTTCGCCGAGCTGCTCGACCAGGTCACCGGCGAGATCACCGTGGACTCCGTGGTGTTCGCGGGCGAGGCACTGCCCGCATCGCTCGTGGAGCGCGTGCGTGAGGCCGTCCCCGGTGTGCGGGTGGTCAACGCCTACGGCCAGACCGAGTCGTTCTACGCGACGACGTGGGCGCTGCCCGCGGGCGACACGTGGGCCGGCGCGGGCAGCGCCCCCATCGGCGCGCCGCTCGGCAACATGCGCGCCTACGTCCTCGGTGCGGGCCTCGCGCCCGTCCCGGTGGGTGTCGTGGGCGAGCTGTACATCGCGGGCAACGTGGCGCGCGGCTACTTCGGCCGCGCCGACCTGACCGCGGACCGCTTCGTGGCCGACCCCTACGGCCCGGCGGGCGCCCGCATGTACCGCACCGGCGACCTGGCGCGGTGGAACGCGGACGGGCAGCTGGAGTACGTCGGCCGCGACGACTCCCAGGTCAAGGTGCGGGGCTTCCGCATCGAGCCCGGCGAGGTCGAGGCCGCCCTGACCGCCCACCCGGCGGTCGCCCAGGGCGTGGTCGTGGCCCGTGGCACCGGCACCACCGACAAGCGCCTCGTGGCGTACGTCGTCCCGGCCGGGTCCGCCGAGGACACCGGCACGTTCGACGTCACCGCGCTGCGCGAGTTCGTCGGCGGCAGGCTGCCCGAGTTCATGGTCCCGTCGGCGTTCGTGGTCCTGGAGCGCCTGCCGCTGGCCCCGAACGGCAAGCTGGACCGCAAGGCCCTGCCCGAGCCGGAGTTCACCGGCGCCGAGTACCGCGCCCCGCGCACCGGGCAGGAAGAGGCCCTGTGCGGCCTGTTCGCGGAGGTCCTCGGCCTGGAGCGGGTCGGCATCGACGACAACTTCTTCACCGTCGGCGGCCACTCGCTGCTCGCCACCCGGCTCGTCAGCCGCATCCGCACCACCCTCGACGTCGAGATCCCGATCCGCGTCGTCTTCGCCTCGCCGACCGTCGCGGAGCTCGTCGAGCACCTGACGGGCGGCGGCAGCGTCCGCGCGCAGCTGCGCCGGGCCGAGACCCGCCCCGAGTTCGTGCCGCTGTCGTACGCCCAGCGCCGCCTGTGGTTCATCGACCGCTTCGAGGGCCCGTCGGCGACGTACAACACGCCGTTCCCGCTGCGGCTGACCGGCACCCTGGACGCCGCCGCGTTCGAGGCCGCCGTCAACGACGTGGTCACGCGGCACGAGAGCCTGCGCACGCTGATCATCGACGACAGCGAGGGCGTGCCCTTCCAGAAGGTGCTTCCCGCCGCCGACGTGCACATCGACGTGCCTGTCGTCGACGTCGCGCCCGACGCGCTCGACGACGCCATGGCCGAGGCCGCCGGCTACAGCTTCGACCTGGCCGGCGAGGTCCCGACGCGGGCCACCGTGTTCCGCTGCGGCGAGGACGAGTTCGTCCTGCTGCTGCTCTTCCACCACATCGTCAGCGACGGCGTGTCCATGGGCCCGCTCTCCCGCGACCTCGCCGCGGCCTACACCGCGCGGCTCGCGGGCGAGGCCCCGCAGTGGCCGGAACTGCCCGTCCAGTACGTGGACTACACGCTGTGGCAGCGCGAGCTGCTCGGCGCCGAGGACGACCCGGACAGCGTGCAGTCCGGGCAGGTCGACTACTGGCGCGAGGAGCTGGCGGGCGTGCCCCAGCCGCTCCGCCTGCCCACCGACCGGCCCCGCCCGCCGGCCGCGAGCCACCGCGGCGCCACGGTCGAGTTCGCCCTCGACCGGGACGTCATGGACGCCGTCGAGGAACTGGCCCGGAGGCGCGGCGCGACCGCGTCGATGGTGCTCCAGTCCGCCCTGACCGTGCTCCTGCACGGCCTCGGCGGCGGCGACGACATCACGGTCGGCGCGCCGATCGCCAACCGCACCGACGAACTCCTCGCCGACCTGGTCGGCTTCTTCGTCAACACCTGGGTGCTGCGCGCCGACCTGTCGGGCAACCCCACCTTCGAGGACCTGCTCGACCAGGCCCGCGACAAGTCCCTGGCCGCCTACGACAACCAGGACGTGCCGTTCGAGCGCCTGGTGGAGGTCCTCAACCCGGAGCGCTCCACCGCGTACTCGCCGCTGTTCCAGGTGATGTTCGCCTGGCAGAACTTCAACCGGAACGACTTCGCCCTGCCCGGCCTGGACGTGCGGTTCGAGCGGATCCGCAACGAGAGCGCCAAGTTCGACCTGTTCTTCAACATGGCCGACATCCCCGGCCACGGCGTCGTCGGCCACCTGGAGTACGCCACCGACCTGTTCGACCACGCGAGCGCCCAGGAGATCACCGACCGGTTCATCCGCGTCGTCGGCCTCCTCGCGGCCGACCCGGCGCAGCGCGTCGGCGCCGTCGAGCTGGTCGAGCCCGCCGAGCGCGAGCTCGTCCTGCGCGGCTTCAACGACACCGCGCAGCCGACGCCGGACCTCACCGTCCCCGGCCTGTTCGAGCAGCAGGTCGACAAGCGCCCGCACGCCGTCGCCGTCGTCGACGGCGACACGTCCTGGACGTACCGCGAACTGGACGCCCGTGCCAACCAGTTGGCACGCGAGCTGATCCGGCGCGAGGTGGGCCCGGAGACGATCGTCGGCCTGGCGCTGCCGCGCTCCGCGGACCTGATCGTGGGCCTCCTGGGCGTCCTGAAGGCCGGTGCGGCGTACCTGCCGATCGACCCGAAGTACCCCAGCTCGCGGCTCGACTACATCCTGTCCGACGCGCGGCCGAGGCTGCTGCTCACCGACGCGGACACCGTCGGGGTGCTCCCCGTCAACGACGTGCCGCGGCTCTTCGTCGGCGACCTCGACCTGGAGCCGAGGAAGCGCAACGTCAGAGTCCGCGACAAGGACCGCACGGCCGCGCTCGAGCCGGACAACGTGGCGTACGTGATGTACACGTCGGGCTCGACGGGCACGCCGAAGGGTGTGGCGATCACCCACCACAACGTGGTCAACGGCATCACCCGCCTCGCCGCGTCCGTGGGCATCGACTCCTCCACGCGGATGCTCGCCGCGACCTCGGTCAACTTCGACGTGTCGGTCTTCGAGACCTTCACGACCCTGGCCCAGGGCGGCACCGTCGAGGTGGCCCGCGACGTGCTCGTCATCGGCGAGCGCGGCGGCTGGACGGGCGGCGTCGTCTCCACCGTCCCGTCGGTCTTCGCCGAGCTCCTGGAGCAGGTCGACGGCGAACTCGAGGTCGACTCGGTGGTGTTCGCCGGTGAGGCGCTGCCCGCGGCCCTCGTCGAGCGGGCCCGCGAGGCCATCCCCGGCGTCCGCGTCGTCAACGCCTACGGCCAGACCGAGTCGTTCTACGCGACGACGTTCGCCCTGCCCGCCGACCAGGAGTGGACCGGAGGGGCCAGCGCCCCCATCGGCGCGCCGCTCGGCAACATGCGGGCCTACGTCCTCGGCTCCGGCCTCGCGCCCGTCCCGGTGGGTGTCGTGGGCGAGCTGTACATCGCGGGCAACGTGGCCCGTGGCTACTTCGGCCGCGCCGACCTGACCGCCGACCGTTTCGTCGCCGACCCGTTCGGCCCGGCCGGCGGCCGCATGTACCGCACCGGCGACCTGGCCCGCTGGACCCCCGAGGGGCAGCTGGAGTACGTCGGCCGTGACGACGCGCAGGTCAAGGTGCGCGGCATCCGCATCGAGCCCGGCGAGGTCGAGGCCGCGCTCGCCGAGCACCCCGGCGTCGCCCAGGCCGTCGTGGTCGTCAAGGACGGCCGCGGCACCAAGCAGCTCGTCGGCTATGTGGTCCCCGCGGGCGAGCAGGTCGAGGACGTCAACGCCGACCTCGACCTGACCGCCGGTGTCTCGGTGGAGGAGCTGCGCAAGTTCGCCGCCGGGCGCCTGCCCGAGTTCATGGTGCCCGCGGTGTTCGTGGTCCTCGACCGCCTGCCGCTGGCCCCGAACGGCAAGCTGGACCGCAAGGCCCTGCCCGAGCCGGAGTTCACGGCGGGGGAGTACCGGGCGCCGCGCACCGCCGAGGAGAAGCTTCTCGCCGGGGTGTACGCGGAGGTCCTGGGCCTTGGCCGGGTCGGTGTCGACGACGACTTCTTCGCCGTCGGCGGCGACTCCATCCGCTCCATCCAGGTCGTCTCCCGCGCCAAGGCGCAGGGCGTCGAGATCACCCCGCGGCAGATCTTCGAGTGCCGCACGGTGGCCGAGCTGGCCGTCGCGGCCGTCGAGAACCGGCTCGCGGGCGCGGGCGCGGTCCTGGAGGAGCTGGAGGGCGGCGGCGTCGGCTGGATGCCGCTCCTGCCCGTGGCCCGCTACATGACGACCGAACTCGGCGAGAACACCGACCGGTTCTCCATGTCGACGGTGCTCGACCTGCCGCGTGACATCGACGAGACGGGCCTCTTCGCGACCCTCACGGCCGTCGTCGACGCCCACGACGCGCTGCGCTCCCGCTTCCTCACCGAGGACGAGGGGGCCGAGGGCGGCCTTGAGGTCACCGCGCCCGGCACCGTCGACGTGGCGTCCCTCGTGCACCGCGTGGAGTGCGACGGCGACTGGTCGGCGGAAGCCTGGCAGCGCCTCGCCGCCGCCGAACTCGACGCCGCCACCGGCCGGTTGAACCCGGCGGCCGGGGTGATGGCGCAGTTCGTGTGGTTCGACACCGCCGGCGCCGACACCGCGGGGCGGCTCATCGTCGTCCTGCACCACCTGGTGGTGGACGGTGTGTCCTGGCGCATCCTGGTGCCGGACCTGGCCGCGGCCTGGGAGCAGGTCAAGGCGGGCAAGGCAGTGCAGCTCGCGCCGGTCGCGACGTCGCTGCGCCGCTGGTCGCACGCCCTGAAGGACGAGGCGAACAGCGCGACCCGCACCGCCGAACTCCCTCTGTGGGACGGCATCCTGGACGGCGACGACCCGGTCCTCGGCTCCCGCCCGCTCGACCCGGCGGTGGACGTCACCGCCACGGTGGAGACCGTGTCCGTCAAGCTGCCGGTGGCGGTGACGGAGTCGCTCCTGACGACCGTCCCGGCCGCGTTCCACGGCGGCGTCAACGACGGCCTGCTCGCCGCGCTCGCCCTCGCGGTCTCGCGCTGGCGGGACGAGCGGGGTGTGGCGGAGTCCTCCACGCTGATCCGCCTGGAGGGCCACGGCCGCGAGGAGTACGTCGCTCCGGGCGCGGACGTGTCGCGCACGCTGGGCTGGTTCACGAGCATGTTCCCGGTACGTCTCGACGTCGCCGGGCACGACGTGGCCGAGGCGTTCGCGGGCGGCCGGGCCGCGGGATCCGTGGTCAAGGCGGTCAAGGAGCAGCTGCTCGCCGTGCCGGACAAGGGCATCGGCTTCGGTCTGCTGCGCTACCTCAACCCGGTGACGTCGCTCGCTCTTGAGGGGCGTCCGACGGGCCAGATCGCGTTCAACTACCTCGGCCGGTTCTCCGCCGACGACATGCCCGAGGAACTGCGCGGCCTGGGCTGGAGCATCGCCCCCGACACGGACGCGCTCATCGCCGACCTGAACGCGGAGATGCCCGCCCTCGCCACGGTCGACTTCGCCGCGTACGTCACGGACAGCGCCCAGGGACCCGAGCTCACCGCGAGCGTCGGCTTCCCGACCGGCGTGCTGACCCGCGACGAGGTGCAGCGCCTCGCCGACCTGTGGTGCGAGGCCCTGGACGGCCTCACCCGCCACGCCGCGACCCCGGACGCCGGCGGCCTCACGCCGTCCGACGTGCCGCTCGTCAGCGTCGAGCAGTCCGACATCGAGGCCTGGGAGAAGAGGTACCCCGGCGTCTCGGACATCTGGCCGCTCACGACGATGCAGTCGGGCCTGCTGTTCCACAGCATGCTCGGCGCGAGCGACACCGAGGGCCCGGCCGACGCCCGCGACGCGTACCACATCCAGCTCGTGATGCACCTGTCCGGACAGGTCGACCCGGCCAGGATCCGCACGGCCGGGCAGGCCCTGCTCGACCGGTACGCCAACCTGCGGGCCGCGTTCGTCACCGACGCGCGCGGCGAGCAGGTCCAGCTCATCGTGGACGGCGCCCGACTCCCCTGGAGCGAGGCCGACCTGAGCGCGCTGCCCGAGGGCGAGCGCGAGGAGGCGTTCGAGAAGCTGCTCGCCGAGGACCAGGTCACCCACTTCGACCCGGCCTCCGCGCCGCTGCTGCGGATGTGCCTGGTCAAGATGGACGACAACCTCTCCGAGCTGGTCTTCAGCGCCCACCACGTGCTGTACGACGGCTGGTCCTTCCCCATGCTCATCCAGGACCTGCTGCGCCTGTACGGCTCCCACGGCGACCCCGCAGACTTGCCGCGCGTCCGCAGCTACCGGGAGTTCCTGGCCTGGCTCTCGCAGCAGGACCGGGGCGAGGCGGCCCGGGCCTGGGCGCAGGAGATGGACGGCGTCGAGGAGCCGACGATGCTCGCTCCGGGTGCCTCGGAGGAGCAGGGCGGCCTGGACATGGTCGAGGTGCCGCTGCCCACGGAGGACGCCCGCACGCTGTCGCGGCGCGCCTCGGAGCTGGGCATCACCCTCAACACCCTGGTGCAGGGCGCCTGGGCGCTGGCACTCGGGCAGTTGACGGGCCGTCAGGACGTCACCTTCGGCGCCACCGTCTCCGGACGACCCCCGTCGGTCACCGGCGTCGACACCATGGTCGGGCTCTTCATCAACACCCTGCCCGTCCGCGTCACGGCCGAGCCCGGCCAGACCCTCGCCCAGCTCCTCACCGGACTCCAGGACCGCCAGGCCGCGCTCCTCGACCACCACCACTACGGCCTCTCCGACATCCAGCAGGCGACCGGGCTCAGCACGCTCTTCGACACCATCGTGGTGTTCGAGTCGTTCCCGGTCGACCACGCGGGCATGAGCGACGCCAACGCCACGGCGGGCATCGCGGTGACGGGCCTGCGCGCGTCCAGCGGCACGCACTACCCGCTGATCGTGGGCGCCGACGCCTCGCCGCACCTGCGCATGGGCCTGCAGTACCAGGACACCATGTACGACAAGGATGTGGTGAAGGGCATCGCGGGTCGCCTCGGCCGGGTGCTCCAGCAGATCGCGGCCGACCCGGAGACGCCCGTCAAGGACGTCGACGTGCTCGAGCCGGGGGAGCGGGAGCGGCTGCTCGTCGCGTACAACGACACGGCCGCCGAGACGCCCGACCTCACCGTGCCCGGCCTCTTCGAGGAGCAGGCCGCGCGGACGCCCGACGCGGTCGCCGTGGACTTCGGCGACACGTCGTGGACGTACCGCGAACTGGACGCCCGCGCCAACCGGCTCGCACGTGAGCTGATCCGGCGCGAGGTGGGCCCGGAGACGATCGTCGGCCTGGCGCTGCCGCGCTCGGCGGAGCTGATCGTGGGTCTGCTCGGTGTCCTGAAGGCCGGTGCGGCGTACCTGCCGATCGACCCGAAGTACCCCAGCTCGCGCCTGGACTACATCCTGTCCGACGCGCGGCCGAGGCTGCTGCTCACCGACGCGGACACCGTCGGCGTCCTGCCGGACAACGACATCCCGCGTCTGTTCGTCGGCGACCTCGACCTGGAGCCGAAGCAGCGCAACGCCAAGGTCCGCGGCCAGGACCGGGTGGCGCCGCTGCGGCCGGACAACGTGGCGTACGTGATGTACACCTCCGGCTCGACCGGCACGCCGAAGGGCGTCATGGTCACGCACGCCAACGTGGTCAACGGCATCACGCGCCTCGTCGAGCGGGTCGGCGGCGCGGGCTCGCGGATGCTCGCGGGCACCTCGGTCAACTTCGACGTGTCGGTCTTCGAGACCTTCACGACGCTGTCGACCGGCGGCACCCTCGAAGTGGTCCGGGACGTCCTGGTGATCGGCGAGCGCAACGGCTGGACGGGCGGCGTGATCTCCACGGTCCCGTCGGTCTTCGCCGAACTCCTCGACCAGGTCACCGGGGAGATCAGCGCCGAGTCCGTGGTCTTCGCCGGCGAGGCGCTGCCCGCCGCGCTCGTGGAGCGGGTCCGCGAGGCCATCCCGGGCGTCCGCGTGGTCAACGCCTACGGCCAGACCGAGTCGTTCTACGCGACGACGTTCGCCCTGCCCGCGGGCCAGGAGTGGGCCGGCACCGGCAGTGCGCCGGTCGGCACCCCGCTCGGCAACATGCGGGCGTACATCCTCGGCCCGACCCTCGCCCCGGCACCCGAGGGCGTCGTCGGCGAGCTGTACGTGGCGGGCGCCGTCAGCCGCGGCTACTTCGGCCGCGCCGAGCTGACCGCCGACCGCTTCGTCGCCGACCCGCACGGCCCCGCCGGGTCGCGGATGTACCGCACCGGTGACCTGGCCCGCTGGAACGCGGACGGGCAGCTGGAGTACGTCGGCCGCGACGACGCGCAGGTCAAGGTGCGGGGCTTCCGCATCGAGCCCGGTGAGGTCGAGGCGGCGCTCACGGCGCACCCGGAGGTGGCGCAGGGCGTGGTCGTGGCCCGCGGCACCGGGACGGTGGACAAGCGCCTGGTGGCGTACGTCGTCCCGGCCGGGGCGCGGGACGTCGACACGTTCGACGTCACGGCGCTGCGGGAGTTCGTGGCCGGGAAGCTGCCCGAGTTCATGGTGCCGTCGGCGTTCGTGGTCCTGGAGCGCCTGCCGCTGGCCCCGAACGGGAAGCTGGACCGCAAGGCGCTGCCCGAGCCGGAGTTCACGGGGGTCGAGTACCGGGCCCCGCGCACCCCGCAGGAGGAAGTCCTGTGCGGCCTGTTCGCGGAGGTCCTCGGCCTGGAGCGGGTCGGCATCGACGACGACTTCTTCACCGTCGGCGGCCACTCGCTGCTCGCGACCCGGCTCGTCAGCAGGATCCGTACGGTCCTCGGTGTCGAGATCCCGATGCGGGTCGTGTTCCAGTACTCCACGGTCGCGGACATGGCCGACTGCCTGACCTCGGGCAGGGAGTCGTTCAGCTTCACCGACCCGTTCGGTGTGGTGCTCCCGATGAAGACCGACGGCGACGGCGGACCCCTCTGGTTCATCCACCCCGGCGTCGGCCTGTCCTGGGTCTACCTCGGCTTCGCCACGCAACTCGGCGACCGGCCCGTGTACGGCATCCAGGCGCGGGGCTTCGACGGCTCCGAACTGCCGGGCTCCGTCGACGAGATGGTCGCGGACTACCTGGAGCAGATCCTCGCCGTCCAGCAGGAAGGCCCCTTCCGACTCGTCGGCCTGTCCATCGGCGGCACCCTGGCGCACGCCCTCGCGGGCGAACTCCAGGCGCGCGGCCACGAGGTGACGCTGCTCGGCCTGCTCGACTGCGTGCCCGCGGAGTGGTTCGCGCGGAACAACACGTCCCTGGAGATGGCCGAGGTGGAGGACGTCCTCGCCGGGTACATCCCGCACACGGGCCCGGAGGGCGACGCCGACGCCGCCGACGGGGCCGGGGGCGGCGAGCGGAACTCGCTCGTGAGGAACGCGTCCGTCATCGCCGTCCGGCACACGGACATGATGATGGAGTACACGCAGCCGAAGTACCGCGGCGACGCGGTGTTCTTCAACGCGACGCTGAACCCCGACGAGACGTACGCCCCGCAGTGGGCGGCGTACATCGACGGGACGGTTGAGGAGCACGACATCCACTCCACGCACATGGGGATGTACCTGCCGCGTCCTGCGGCGGAGATCTGCCGGATCCTCAGCCGTCACCTCGACAGCGAGTAGGCGGTACGAGGAAACCCCGAAGGGGGCGAGGCCGGAAGGCTTCGCCCCCTTCGGGGTTCCTGAGGCTTCGACGCCGGGCCGCACACGACGAAGCGGTCCTGGCCCGCGCCTTTCGGCGCGGGCCAGGACCGCTTCAGTGCGTCGTGCCGACCGCGGTTACGTGAGCGGACCCGACGGGACCACCAGGTCCCGGGTGATGTCCGCGATCGTCCTGCTGCCCGTGAGGGTCATCGCCAGGTCCAGATCGGCGAGCAGACACCGCAGGACGTGCTCCACGCCCGCCTGTCCGTCGAGCGCGAGACCGTACAGGTACGGCCTGCCGAACAGGATCGCGTCCGCGCCGAGCGCGAGCGCCTTGACCACGTCCGTGCCCGTGCGCACCCCCGAGTCCATCAGGACCGGGACGTCGGGCCCGAGGGCCGCGCGCACCGCCGGCAGCGCGTCGAGCGCGGCCACGCCGCCGTCCAGCTGACGGCCGCCGTGGTTGGAGACCACGACGCCGTCCGCGCCGGACGCGAGCGCCTTGCGGGCGTCGTCCGGGTGCTGGACGCCCTTGATGAGGATGGGCAGGTCCGTCCACGACCGAAGGCGCGGCAGGTCGTCCCAGGTGAGCGTCGGGTTGGACGAGATCTGCGCCCACTGCCCGACGGCCGCCATGGTCCCGCCGCCCTCGGGCAGCCGGGCCTGGAACGCCGGGTCGCTGGTGAAGTTGGCGATGCCCTGGCCGTGCACGAACGGGATGTACGCGGTGTCCATGTCGCAGGGCCGGTAGCCGAAGGTGGGGTTGTCCACCGTGACCACGATCGCCGCGTACCCGGCCGGAGCGATCCGGCGGACCAGGGACTCGGCCACCTCCGGGTCGTTCGGCCAGTACAGCTGGTACCAGCGCGGCTCGCTCCCGGCCGCCTTCGCCACGTCCTCCATGGAGTGCGAGGAGAAGGACGACAGGACGAACGGCAGGCCGACCTCGGCGGCGGCGCGGACCGAGGCCAGCTCGCCCTCGGGGTGCGCCACCGTCTGCGCGGCCACCGGCGCGAGCAGCACCGGCGCGTCCAGGCGCTGCCCGAACAGGGTCACCGACATGTCCCGTTCGCTGACGCCCTTCCACATGCGCGGCAGCAGCCGCCAGCGCTCGAACGCCTCGCGGTTGACGTGACCGGTGGTGCCGGTGCCCGCGTCACCCGCTATGTAGGCGTGCGCGTGCGGTTCGAGGACCGCGCGCGCCGCCTCCTCCAGCGTCGTCAGGTCCGTGGACAGCTTCGGCCGCTGCCCGGAGATCCCGGCCAGATAGATGTCCCGGACCATCTCGGCCCGCGGCGGCCGGGGCGTCCCCGCCTGCACGGCCCGTGTCCCTCCGGTCTGCTCGCTCATGCGCCGCCCGCCTCTCCGGCCGCGCGCGCCAGGTCCTCACGGATGACGCGGGCGAGCAGCGGGACCACCGCCGGGTCGGGCTCGGTGAGGGCGAAGTGGCCGCCGGGGATCAGCTCCAGGCGGTACTCGCCCGTGGTGTGCCGCTCCCAGTCGGCCATCTGCTCGGCCGTGTTCTTCGGGTCGTCCTGCGCGAGCAGGACCGTGAGCGGCGCCGTGATCGCGGCGCCGTCCTTGGCCTGGTAGCGGCCGAGGACCTCTTGGTCGCCGCGCATCAGCCGGATCATCTCGCCGACCATTTCGGGGTCGTTGAGGATGATGTCCGGCACGCCGCCGAGCCACCGGATGTGGCCGAGGATCTCCTCGTCGGAGTGCGCCCCGTCGGCGTGCGCCCGCCAGTCGGCCGACGGTGGCCACGCCGCCGACGCGAAGAGGCGGGCCAGGCCGGCCCGCTCCTGCAGGAGACGGGCCGACTCGAAGGCCACGAGCGAGCCGAAGCTGTGCCCGAGCAGGAACAGCGGCCGGTCGTCGAAGTCGGCGAGCGCGTCCACGATGCCCGTGGCGAGCGTCGTCACGTCCTCGGCGAACGGCTCCGCCCTGCGGTCCTGCCGCCCCGGGTACTGCACGGCGAGCAGTTCGACATCGGCGGGCAGCTTCGCCGACAGCGCGGTGAAGGCGATCGAGGGGCCACCGGCGTGCGGGAAGCACACCAGGCGGGCCTTGGCGTCGGGCTTCGCATGGAACGTACGAATCCATTTGTTGCGACTCATCGTGTGGGTCCCGTTCCTCAGGAGCCGAGCTTGGTGAGCAGGGCGTTCAGACGGTCGGTCACGGTGTCGCGCACCGTGTCACCGAGTTGTGCCCCGGTGACGTCGGCGAACACCGACTCCAGCTTGGTGATCTCGTCGAGCAGCGCCTGCGGGTCACCGGCGGCGTCCGCGGGGCCCGCGGCCTCGGCGGTGTCGGCAGCGTTTTCTACGTAGCCCTGCTCCGCCTTCAGGTGCTCCACCAGCTCGGCCGGGGTCGGCCAGTCGTAGATGAAGGTGGCGGGCAGCTTCACGCCCGTGGTGCCGCCGAGCCGGTTGCGCAGCTCCACCGCCGTCAGCGAGTCGAAGCCGATCTGGTCGAAGGCGCCGTGCGGGTCGACGACCGCGGCGGACGCGTGGCCGAGGACGGCCGCGACCTCCTGCAGGACCGTGTCCAGGAGCCGGTCGCCGGTGCCCGCGCTCTGGGCGGGGGCGTCGGCGCCGCCCGCCGCGGCCTTGCGGGCGGCGGCCGGGACCAGGTTCTTGAGCAGCGCCGGGATCGCGCCGCCGTTCGCGACCTGCTCGCGCAGCCCCTCCAGGTGCCACGCGGCGGCCACGGCCACCGCGGAGTCCCTGCGGACCGCCGCGTCGAGCAGCTCCAGGCCCCGCTCCGACGTCAGCGGCGCCACGCCGATGCGGCTCATGCGCGTGATGTCGGTCTCGGTCAGGCCGGAGCCCATGCCGCCGACGCCCTCCCACAGGCCCCACGCGATGGACACGCCGGGCTTGCCGATGGAGCGCCGGTACTCGACGAGGCCGTCGAGGAAGGAGTTGCCCGCGGCGTAACCGCCCTGCGCGGGCGAGCCCATGGTGCCCGCGAGCGAGGAGAACAGCACGAACGCGTCCAGGCCCAGGTGCTCGGTCAGCTCGTGCAGGTTCAGGGCCGCGTCCACCTTCGGGCGCAGCGACCGGTCCAGGCTCTCCGGGGTGAGGTCCGCGAGGATGCCGTCGTCCAGGACGCCCGCCGCGTGCAGGACGCTGCCGACGTGCACGCCGTCCGCCGCGAGGGAGTCCAGGGCCGCGGCGAGCGCGTCCCGGTCCGCCGCGTCGCACGCCACCACACGCACGTCCACGCCCTGCGCCCGCAGCTCGTCGATGTCGCGCCGCGCGTCCTCCTTCGGCGCGCCACGGCCCATCAGGACCACGCTGCGCGCGCCGTGCTCGGCCACGAGGTGCTTGGCGACGAGACGGCCGAGCCAGCCCAGGCCGCCGGTGATGAGGGCGGCGCGGGTGGTGTCGTACGGCTCGTCCGGGTCGGAGAGGGCGAGGACGACCTTGCCGATGTGCCGGGCCTCGCTCAGGTAGCGGAACGCCTCCGGGGCGCGCCGGATGTCCCACACCGAGATCGGCGGGGCCTTGAGGGCGCCCTGCTGGAACAGCTCCAGGAGCTCCAGGAGCATGCCCTGGATGCGGTCCGGGCCGGGCTCGCGCACGTCGTAGGCGCGGTAGTTCACGCCCTCGTGCCGCGCGGCCACCTCCGCCGGGTCGCGCCGGTCGGTCTTGCCCATCTCCAGGAACCGGCCGCCGCGCGGGAGGAGGCGCAGCGACGCGTCGGCGAACTCGCCCGCGAGGGAGTTCAGGACGACGTCGACGCCCTTGCCGCCGGAGACGCCCAGGAAGGACTGCTCGAAGTCGAGCGTCCGGGAGGAGGCGATGTGGTCGTCGGCGACACCCGCGGCGCGCAGCGCGTCCCACTTGCCCTGGCTGGCCGTCGAGTAGACCGTGGCGCCGAGGTGCCTGGCGATCTGGATGGCCGCGGTGCCGACGCCGCCGGCGCCCGCGTGGATGAGGACCGACTCGCCCTCGCCGAGCCCGGCCAGGTCCACCAGGCCGTAGTACGCGGTCAGATACGTCACCGGGACCGCGGCGGCCTGCCGGAACGACCAGCCGTCGGGGATCCGGCACACCAGGCGGTGGTCGGTCACCGTGTTCGGGCCGACGCCGTTGATCAGACCCATCACGCGGTCGCCGGGCTTCAGGTCCGTGACGCCGGGGCCGACCTCGACGACGACACCCGCGCCCTCGCCGCCACCGCCGTTGTCGGACGCGTTGGCGTCGACGGAGGCGTGGATGACGCCGAGCGCGAGCAGCGCCTCACGGAAGTTCAGGCCCGCCGCGCGCAGGCGGAGGCGGATCTGGCCCTCCTTGAGGGGCTCGGCGATCTCCGGCCACGGCTCGAAGGTCAGGTTCGCGAACGACGACTTGGCGACGTAGTCCAGGTACCAGTTCGGCTCGTTCAGCGGCGGGCGCAGCGTGGTGCCCGCGGCCGTGGTGCTGAGGGCCGGGCGGTAGCCGGTGCCGCCGCGCAGGGCGAGCTGCGGCTCGTCGGCGGCGACGGCGACCGCGCCCGCGAGCGCCGCCCGCGCACCGGCCGTGCCGTCCTCGTCCAGGAGCGCGAAGCGGCCCGGGTGCTCGGCGACCGCGGAGCGCAGCAGACCCCACACGGCGCGCTGGCCGAGCCGTCCGGTGGGCTGCTCGGCGTCCACGGCGACCGCGCCGCGCGTGACCGCGACCAGGCGCGTCGTCGACAGGCGGTCGTCGGCGAGCAGGAGCTGAGCGGTCGTCAGGACGTGCCGCAGGGCGTCACGGACGGCCGCCGGGTCCGGCGTCCCGTCGGCGGCGCCCGCCGCGACGGGCAGCAGGATGACCTCGGGGGCCTCCTCGCCCTCGTCCAGGGCGTTGGACAGGGACGCCTGGTCGGCGAAGCGGCGCGGCACGACGCCGTGCAGCGACTCGTCGGCGAAGTCGCCGATGACCGCCCACAGGTCCGTGTCACCGGTCGCGGGCAGCTCGTCGACGGCCTCCCACGACGGCACGTACAGGCCGTCGCGGTCGCTCGCGGACGCCATCGCGGCCGGGCGCAGGGCCAGCGAACCGATCGACGCGACCGGCTCGCCCGCGGCGTCGGCGACGTCCACGGAGATCGCGTTCTGGCCCGCCGGGGCGAGCCGCACGCGCAGCGCCGCGTCGGCGGTGCCGAGGGTGCGGGCGTTGTTCCAGGCGTAGGGCAGCAGCGTCTTGCCGCCCGAGGTGTCGGTCAGGCCGCCGGCCGCCGACGGGTGCAGGGCCGCGTCGAGCAGCGCCGGGTGCAGGCCGTAGCCGCCCGTGCCGGGCTGCTTGCCGTCCGGCAGCGCCACCTCGGCGAACACCTCGTCGCCGCGCTTGTACATCGCCTTGACGCCGCGGAACACCGGGCCGTACGACAGGCCCTTCGCGGTGAGGTCGGCGTACAGGTCGTCCAGGGCGACGGGCAGTTCCTCGGCGTCCCGCGGCGGCCACACGGTGAGGTCGGCGGGGGCCGCCTCGTCGGTGGCCTTCGTGACGGACCCGCCGGCGTTGCGCAGCCAGCCGCCGAGTTCGGCGTCGCCCTCGCGGCGCGAGTGGATCGTCACCTCACGGCTGCCGGTGGCGTCGGGGGCCGCGAGGAACACCCGCAACTGGACCTCGCTGTCCTCGGCGACGATGAGGGGCGCCTCCAGGAGCAGCTCCTCCACGACGTCGTAGCCCGCCTCGCGGGCGGAGCGCGCGGCCAGGTCGAGCAGGGCCGTGCCCGGCACCAGGACCTGGTCGCCGACCTTGTGGTCGGCGAGCCACGCGTGCGTGGCCAGGGAGAGGCGGCCGGTCAGCAACAGGCCGTCCAGCTCGGGGAGTTCGGCGACGGCCGTCAGCATCGGGTGGTCGAGCGCGACCAGACCGGCCGAGCGCACGTCACCGGTGACGACGCGCTTGTCGAGCCAGTACGGGCGGTGCTGGAAGGCGTACGTCGGCAGCTCGACGCGGTGTCCGCCGTGGCCCGCGAACACCGCGGCCCAGTCGACGTCGCCGCCGCTCGTGTGGGTGCGGCCGAGCGCGGCGAGCAGCGTCTCGGTCTCCGCGTGGCGGCGGCGCAGCGAGGGGATCAGCTCGTGCGCGGTGCGCGCGACGCGCTGCTCGGCGAGGCAGTCCGCGGCCATCGCGGTGAGGTCGCCGGACGGGCCCATCTCCAGGAACCGCACGCAGCCGTCGGCGGCCAGGCTGTGCACACCGTCCTGGAAGCGGACGGCGCTCAGCATGTGCCGCACCCAGTAGTCCGGGTCGGCAAGCTCGTCGGGCTCCACGGGCTGCCCGGTGAGGTCCGAGACGACCGTCAGCTCGGGGAAGTTGAACTCCAGGCTCGCGGCGAGCGCGCGGAACTCGGCGAGCGCCGGCTCCATCAGCGGGGAGTGGAAGGCGTGACTGACCTTCAGCCAGGTCGCCTTGCCACCCGCCTCCTCGAACGGCTTGATGGCGGCGGCCAGCGCCTCCTTGTCGCCGGACAGCACGGTCGCGGCGGGGCCGTTCACGGCGGCGAGGGACACCTTGCCCTCGAACCCGCCGAGGAGCTCGACCGCCTCCTCCTCGGAGGTGCGCAGCGCCACCATCGCGCCGCCCGCGGGCAGCTGCTGCATGATGCGGCCGCGGGTGACGGCCAGCTGCGCGGCGTCCTGAAGGGAGAGCACACCGGCCGCGTGCACGGCCCCGAACGCGCCGACGGAGTGGCCGAGCACGGCGTCCGGGCGGATGCCCCACGACTCGAAGAGCCGGAACAGCGCCACCTCGACGGCGAACAGCGCGGGCTGCGTGTACTCGGTGCGGTTCAGGAGCTCGGCCTCGGGCGAGCCCTCGGCGGCGAAGACCACCTCGGACAGCGGCTTGGCCAGGTGCGGGTCGACCACGGCGCACACGGCGTCGAAGGCCGCGGCGTACGCGGGGAACGTGTCGTACAGGTCCTTGCCCATGCCCGGACGCTGCGAGCCCTGCCCGGCGAAGAGGAACGCGGTGCGGCCCTCGGCGGCCTTGCCGCGCACGACCTCGGCGCCCGCCGTGTCGTCGGCGAGGGCGCGCAGCTGGGTGAGCAGCGACGCGCGGTCGGCGGCCGTCAGGACGGCGCGGTGCGCCAGGTGGGCGCGCGCGGTGGCCAGGGTGAGGCCGAGCGGCGCGAGGCCGTCGGCGGTCACGGCGGGCTCGGCCGTCAGGTGCTGGTGCAGCCGGTCGGCCTGGGCGCGCAGGGCGGCCTCGGTGGTGGCCGACAGGACGTGCGGGACGGCGGGCAGCGGCTTGGCGGCCGGCTCCTCGGCGGGCCGCTCGGCGGGCTCGGGGGCCTGCTCCAGGATGACGTGCGCGTTGGTGCCGCCGATGCCGAAGGAGGACACGGCCGCGCGCCGGGGGCGGTCGACCTGCGGCCACGGCTTGGCCTCGGTGAGCAGCTCCAGCGTGCCGGTCGACCAGTCGACGTTCGGGCTGGGCTCGTCCACGTGCAGCGTCTTCGGCATCACGCCGTGCTGCAGCGCCATCGTCAGCTTGATGAGGCCACCGACACCGGCGGCCGCCTGCGCGTGCCCGATGTTGGACTTCAGGGAGCCCAGGTACAGCGGGTTGTCCGCGGTGCGGGCCGCGCCGTACGTGGCGAGCAGCGCACCCGCCTCCAGCGGGTCGCCGAGCGGCGTGCCCGTGCCGTGCGCCTCCAGGAGGTCGACGTCGGCGCCGCTCAGGCCGGTGCCCGCGAGCGCCTGCTTGATCAGGGCTTCCTGGGCCGGGCCGTTGGGCGCGGTCAGGCCGTTGCTCGCGCCGTCCTGGTTGACGGCCGAGCCGCGCACCACCGCGAGCACGGGGTGGCCGAGGCGGCGGGCGTCGGACAGGCGCTCGACGAGGAGCAGGCCCGCGCCCTCCGCCCAGGCGGTGCCGTCGGCGGACGCCGCGAAGGACTTGCAGCGGCCGTCCTTGGACAGGCCGCGCTGACGGCTGAACTCCACGAAGGAGTTGGGGGTCGCCATCAGCGTCGCGCCGCCCGCGAGGGCCAGCGAGCACTCGCCGCGGCGCAGCGAGTTCACGGCCAGGTGCAGCGCCACCAGGGACGACGAGCACGCCGTGTCCACCGTGATCGCCGGGCCCTGCAGGCCGAAGGTGTACGACACGCGGCCGGAGGCGACGCTGCCGGTGCTGCCGATGGTCAGGTACGCCTCGTACTCCTCCGGGGCGGGGGACAGGCGCGCCGCGTAGTCGTCGTACATCGTGCCGACGAACACGCCGGTGCGGCTGCCGCGCAGCGTCGCGGGGTCGATGCCCGCGCGCTCGAAGGCCTCCCAGGCGGTCTCCAGGAGGAGCCGCTGCTGGGGGTCGATCGCGTGCGCCTCACGCGGGGAGATGCCGAAGAACTCGGGGTCGAACTGGGCGGCGTCGTAGAGGAACCCGCCCTGCTCGACGTAGGAGGTGCCGGCGTGGTCGGGGTCCGGGTCGAACAGGTTGGACAGGTCCCAGCCGCGGTCGGTGGGGAAGTCCCCGACCGCGTCGACCTCGTCGGTGACCAGCTGCCACAGGTCCTGCGGCGAGCTGACGCCGCCGGGGAAGCGGCAGCCCATGCCGACGATCGCGATCGGCTCCTCGTCGCGCTCCTTGGCGCGGGCGTTCGCGGCCTTCAGCCGCTCGTTCTCCTTCAGCGCGGCCCGCAACGCGTCGACGACTTGCTGGGGTGATGTGGACGCCATCGTGTCTCTCTCCATAGTTCCCTGCTGGGGCTGTGTCAGGACTCGCTGTCGCCTAGAGCCAGGCGGATCAAGTCGTCGGTGTTCATGTCGTCCAGGAGGCTTTCGCTCTCGGACAAGTCGGTGCCGATCAAGGCGTTCTGCGGGTCGTGCGGACCGGCTTCGCCGTCCGCGGCGGACTCTTCGACGGGCTCGGGAGCGAGCGCGCCAAGGAGCCACTGCGCGAGGGAACCGGGGGTCGGGTGGTCGAAGACCAGGGTCGGCGGCAGCTTGATGCCGGTCGCGGCGATCAGCCGGTTGCGCAGCTCCACCGCGGTCAGCGAGGTAAAGCCGAGGTCCTGGAAGCGGCGGCCCGCCGAGACCTGCCCCGGCTCCTGGCCGAGGACCGCGGCGACCTCGGCGCGGATCAGCTGGAGCACGATGTGCCGGTGCTCGCGCTCGGGCGCACGGCCCAGCTTCTCGCGCAGCTCCGCCGCCGAGTCCTTCGGGGGCGCCACGGCCGCCGCGCGGTGCGGGGCCACGCCCTTCAGGAGCGCGGGGGCGGTGGCCTTGTCCAGGGCGCGCGGGTCGAGCACGAAGGCCGCGAGGACCGGGGCGCCGTCACCGAGGGCCGCGTCGAACAGGGCGAGCCCGTCCTCGGCGGACAGCGACCCGATGCCGGAGCGCTGCAGCCGCAGCAGGTCGGCCTCGCTGAGGCCGCCCGTCATCGTGGACTCGTCCGCCCACAGGCCCCACGCCACGGACAGCGCGGGCCGCCCCTCGGCGCGGCGCCGCTGCGCGAGGCCGTCCAGATAGGCGTTGGCCGCCGCGTAGTTGGCCTGGCCCGGGGTGCCTAGCGTGCCCGCGAAGGACGAGAACAGCACGAACGCCGTCAGGTCGAGATCGCGCGTCAGCTCGTCGAGGAGCGCGGCGCCCTCGGCCTTGGGCCGCAGGACCGCGTCCAGGCGCTCCGGGGTGAGGGAGCCGACCACGGCGTCGTCGAGGACACCGGCCGCGTGCACCACACCGGTCAGCGGGTGCTCGGCCGGGACCGCGCCGAGCACGCCCGCGAGCGCGGCCCGGTCGGCCGTGTCGCAGGCCGCGACCCGCACCTCGGCGCCGGTGGCCCGCAGCGACGCCACGAACTCCTCGGCGTCCGGGGTGCTCATGCCGCGGCGGCCGGTCAGGAGCAGCCGGCGCACGCCGTGCTCGGTGACGAGGTGCCGGGCGAGGAGGCGGCCCAGGGTGCCGAGGCCGCCGGTGATCAGGACGTGGCTCGTGGCGTCGAAGACCGGCGTCGCCGTCCGGTCCTGCCCGGGCTGCTGCTCGGCGGTCCGCGGCTCGTGCTTGTGCAGCAGCGGCGCCGTCACCCGCCCGGCGCGCAGCGCCAGTTGGGGGTCGTCGCCCGCCGCGGCCTGGACCACGCCGGGCGCGGACTCCGGGCGCCCGTCGCTGTCGATCAGGGTGAAGCGGCCCGGGTTCTCCGTCTGCGCCGAGCGCAGCAGGCCCCACACCGGGGCCCCGGTCAGGTCGACGCTCTCGTCGGCGGTGACCGCGACGGCCCGTTCCGTGACCACGGCGAGCCGGGATCCGGTCAGGCGGGTGTCGGCGAGCCAGTCCTTGGCCAGGGCGAGGGCCGCGCGGGTGGCGGCGTGGGGCCCCTCGGTGGGTCCACCGGGTTCGGTGGACCCACCGGCCGTGGCGGGCCCGTTGGTGGCGGGCTCGCTGATGGGGGATCCGCTGGGTGCGGCGGATCCGCCAAGTCCGGTGGCGACGACGACGGTCGGCACCGCTGCCCCGTCGTCGAGCGCCCGGCGCAGTCCGGCCAGGTCGGGGTAGGCGTCCACCGACACCCCCGCGGCCCGGACCACGCCCGTCAAGTGGGAGCGGTCGTGACCCACGACCGCCCAGGTTCCTTCCGGGGTCGCCCCCGGAGTCTGCGGTTCGGCCCATTCGAGGGCGAACAGCGCCGCCCCGTCGGCCGATGCGGCCGATGCGGCCGAAGCGAGCGTCTCCGCCGGAAGCTCGCGCACCGCGAGGGTCTCGGCGTCGAGAACCGGCGTACCGGTTTCGTCGGCGATGTGCACGGAGCAGGAGTCCCTTTCGTGTTGCCGGATACGGACGCGCAGCGCGGTCGCGCCGGGCGTGTAGAGGGTCAGGCCGCTCCAGGCGAACGGCACCACGAGCCGGGTGCCCTCGCCGCTGGTGCCGCTGACCAGGGTCTGCAGCGCCGAGTCCAGGGCGGCCGGGTGCAGTTGGAAGCCGCGCGCGTGGGTCTCGGCGGGCAGCTCCACCTCGGCGTAGACGTCGGCGCCCCGGCGCCAGACGGCGCGCAGACCCTGGAAGGAGGGCCCGTACTCGTACCCGATCTTGGCGAGTTCGGAGTAGAGGCCGTCGATGGGCACCGGCACCGCGTTCAGCGGCGGCCACAGGGCGAGCGCGGCGGAACCCTCCGGGTCGGCGGTGGGCTCGGCGACCTCCAGGACACCGGCGGCGTGCCGCTTCCAGTCCTCCTTCGACGCGGCCTCCGGCCGGGAGTACAGGGTGAAGGCGCGCGAGCCGTCCGCGTCGGCCGGGCCCACCATCAGCTGCAGGCCCATCGGCTCCGACAGCAGCAGCGGCCGTTCCAGGGCGATGTCGCTGACGCGCTCCGCGCCGGACTTGCGGCCCGCGTACAGGGCGAGCTCGGCGACGGCCGCGCCCGGGAGCAGCGGCTGGCCCATCAGGGTGTGGTCGGCCAGCCAGTGGTGCACGTCCGGGTCGATCTCACCGGTGAACAACCAGCCCTGGCCACCGGCCAGTTCGACGGCCTCGCTCAGCAGCGGGTGCCCGGTGGAGTTCCGGGCGGGCGCGCTGCTCGCCGCGGTCAGCCAGTAGCTCTCACGCTGGTACGCGTACGTGGGCAGCGCCACCGTGCGTCCGCCGCGCAGCAGGTCGCCCCACTCCACGGTGACGCCCTGCGCGTGCGCCTCGCCGAGCGCGAGCGCGAACCGCGCGGGGCCGCCGTCGCCCCGGTGCAGCGTGCCGACGGCCGCCGCGTCCCGGACGCCCGCGCGGCGCGCGGTCTCCACGACCGCCGAGGTCAGGACGGGGTGCCCGCCCGCCTCCACGAACGTGCGGTAGCCGAGGCCGACCAGGCTGCTGACCGCGCGGTGGAACTCCACCGGGGAGCGCAGCCCGCGCGCCCAGTACCCGGCGTCGAGGAGGGTGGTGTCCACGGCCTCGCTGTCCACCGTCGAGTAGAACGGGATCTGCGAGGAGCGCGGGGTGATCCCGTCGAGCAGGCCGGACAGTTCGGCCGCCGCCACGTCCGCCGCCGCCGTGTGCGCGGCGTGCCCGGCGTCGATCCTGCGGGCCGTGATCCGCTCCGTCGCGCAGGCCGCGAGCAGCATCTCCAGGGCCGCGGGCTCGCCCGCGAGCACCGTGGACGAGGGGCTGTCGACGGCCGCGACGGCGATCCGGCCCGCCGAGCCGGTGATCCGGGCCTCGGCCGCGGCGCGCGGCAGGCCCACGGCGACCGCGCCGCCGCGGCCCGCGAGGTGCTCGGCGATCAGCTGGGAGCGGGCCGCGACGACCCGGGCCGCGTCGCTCAGGGACAGGCCGCCGGTGACGGCGACGGCCGCCAGTTCGCCGTGGCCGTGGCCGACGACCGCGGCCGGCTCGACGCCGTGCGCGCGCCACAGCTCCGCGAGCGACACCATCACGGCCCACGACAGGGGCTGCGTGATGTCGACGCGGTCCGGGCTGCCCGCGAGTTCGGTGGCGAAGTCCCAGTCCACGAACGGGGCCAGCGCCTCGCCGCACTCCCGCATCCGGTCCGCGAAGACCGGCTCGGACGCCATCAGCTCGACGGCCACGCCCGCCCAGTGCGCGTCCTCGCCGGGGAAGACGAAGACCGCGTCACCGGCCTGCCGGGCCTTGCCCACGACCGTCAGCGGCGACTGCTCGCCCCGCGCGACGGCATCGAGACCGGCAAGCAGCTCGTCCCTGCCGCCCGCGACCACCACGGCCCGGTGCTCCAGGGCCGCACGGCCCCGCACCAGGGACGCGGCCACGTCGACGGGCGCGAGGCCCGGTCGCTCGGCGACGTGCGCCCGCAGCCGCTCGGCCTGCGCGCGCAGCGCGGCCGGGCTCTTCGCCGACACCGTCCACGGCACCACGGCGGGCGCGGGGACCGGCGCGGCCTCGGCCGCGGCGGCCTCGGTGTCCGGGACCGGCCGCTCCAGGATGACGTGCGCGTTCGTACCGCTGACGCCGAACGAGGAGACGCCGGCGCGGCGGGCGCGGCCGGTCTCGGGCCACGGACGCTCCTCGGTGAGCAGCGACACCGCGCCCGAGGTCCAGTCGACGTGGGTCGTCGGCCGGTCCACGTGCAGGGTGCGGGGCAGCACGCCGTGCCGCATCGCCATGATCATCTTGATGACGCCGCCGACGCCCGAAGCCGCCTGCGCGTGCCCGATGTTGGACTTCAGCGAGCCCAGGTGCAGCGGCTTGTCGGCGTCGCGGCCCTGGCCGTAGGTGGCGAGCACGGCCCGCGCCTCGATCGGGTCGCCCAGCCTGGTGCCGGTGCCGTGCGCCTCGACGGCGTCGACGTCGGCGGCGGCCAGGCCCGCGAAGGCGAGCGCGTCCCGGATGACCCGTTCCTGGGAGGGGCCGTGCGGGGCGGTGATGCCGTTGCTCGCGCCGTCCTGGTTGACCGCGGAGCCGCGCACGACCGCGAGGACCTCGTGGCCGTTGCGGCGCGCGTCGGAGAGCCGCTCCAGGAGCAGCACGCCCACGCCCTCGCTCCAGCCGAGCCCGTCCGCGGACTCCGAGAACGACTTGCAGCGCCCGTCCACGGAGAGGCCGCGCTGGCGGCTGAACTCCTGGAACGTGCTGGGCGACGACATGATCGCGACACCGCCCGCGAGCGCCAGGTCGCACTCGCCGCCGCGCAGCGCCTGCGCCGCCAGGTGCAGCGACACCAGCGACGACGAGCAGGCCGTGTCGACGGTGACCGCGGGGCCCTGGAGGCCGAAGGTGTACGACACGCGGCCGGAGGCCACGCTCGGCGAGTTGCCGATGAAGCGGTTCGCCTCCACGTCGTCCGGCGCGGTGTGCAGCCGTGAGGTGTAGTCGCTGTACATCACGCCGCTGAACACGCCGGTACGGGTGCCGTGCAGGGACGTCGGGGCGATGCCCGCGCTCTCCACGGCCTCCCAGCTGGTCTCCAGGAGCAGCCGCTGCTGCGGGTCGAGACGGACGCTCTCCCGGGTGCTCAGGCCGAAGAACTCGGCGTCGAACTGGTCGGCGTCGTACAGGAAACCGCCGTGGCGCGTGTAGGACTTGCCGTGCCGGTCCGGGTCGGGGTCGTAGAGGTCCTCCACGTCCCAGCCGCGGTTCTCCGGGAACGGGCCGATCGCGTCGGTGCCGGACGCCACCAGGTTCCACAGGTCCTCGGGGGAGCGGGTGTCGCCCGGGTAGCGGCAGGCCATGCCGACGATGACGACGGGGTCGTCCTGCGCGGCCGCGGCGCGCGCCGGGACCGCCCGCGCGGCCTCCTCGGGCCGCTCGTCACCGGTGACCTCGGCGACCTGCGCGAGGAGGTGGTCGACGAGCGCGCCCGGCGAGGGGTGGTCGAAGACCAGCGTGGTCGAGAGCGCCACACCGGACGCGGCGCCGAGCCGTCCGCGCAGCTCCAGGGCCGTCAGCGAGTCCATGCCGAGGTCCTTGAACGCCACGGCGTCGGCGACGGCCGCGGGACCGGCGAGCCCGAGCACGGCCGCCACGGTCGAGCGGACCAGGTCCGTGACCGCGCGCCGCCGTTCGGCCTCGGGCAGCGCCGCCGTCGTACGCGCCCACGTGGACGCGTCCGCACCGGCCGCCGAGGACGCAGCCACCGTGCGGCGGCGCGCGGTGCGCACCAGGCCGCGAAGGAGCGCGGGCGCGGCCTGCGAGGCGTCCGGGTCGCGCAGGGCGGCCAGGTCGAGTTCGGCCGCGAGGAACACCGGGTCCGTGGTGGTGAGGGCCGCGTCGAAGATCTCCGCGCCGCGCGCGGCCGTGATCGGGGCGAGCCCGCTGCGCCGCCAGCGCGCCAGGTCGCCCTCGGACAGCGTGCCCGCCATGCCGTCGGTGCCCCACAGGCCCCAGGCCAGCGAGGTGGCGGGCAGGCCGCGGTCGCGGCGGTGCCGGGCCAGGGCGTCCAGGAAGACGTTGGCCGCCGCGTAGTTGGCCTGGCCCGCGTTGCCGATGAGGCCCGCGATCGAGGAGAACAGCACGAAGGCCGCGAGCGGCGCGTCGGCGGTCAGCTCGTGCAGGTTCCAGGCGGCGTCCGCCTTCGGCCGAAGCACCGCGTCCAGGTCGGCGTCCGTCAGGTTCTGCAGGGTGGCGTCGGCGAGGACGCCCGCCGTGTGGATCACGGCGGTCAGCGGGGCCTCGGCCGGGATGCCGGAGAGCAGCTCCGCGAGCGCGGCGCGGTCGGCCACGTCGCAGGCCGCGACGGTGACCTCGGCGCCAAGTCCCTCCAGGAACGCGGTGAGTTCGCCGACGCCCGCGGCGGCCGGGCCGCGGCGGCTGGTCAGGAGCAGGCGGCGGACGCCGTGCCGGGTGACCAGGTGCTCGGCGAAGAGACGGCCGAGGGCACCGGTGCCGCCGGTGATGAGGACGGTGCCGTCGGGGTCGAGGGCGGGGGGTGCCTGGGCGGGGAGGGTGTCGGTGGCCGGGGTGGCCGGGGTGGCCGGGGTGGCCGGGGTGGCCGGAGCGGCCGGGGTGGCCGGGACAGCCGGGGTGCGCTCCAGGGCGGGCTCGTGGAACTCGCCCGCGCGGAGGACCAGTTCGCCTCCCTCGGCCACGACGGCCAGGGCGGCGGCGCCGAGCTGTGCGGGCGGTGTGCCCTCGGGGGCGTCGGTGGTCGGGGTGTGCTCCAGGGTGGGCTCGTGCAGGTTGCGTGTGTGCGGGGCCGGTGTGGTTCCCTCGGTCGCGATGGCCGGGGCGGTGGCGCCGAGCTGTGCGGGCGGTGTGCCCTCGGGGGCGTCGGTGGTCGGGGTGTGCTCCAGGGCGGGCTCGTGCAGGTCGCCTGCGTGCGGGGCCGGTGCGGCTCCCTCGGTCGCGACGGACGGTGCGGGGGCGCTGAGTTGTGCGGGCGGTGTGCCCTCGGGGGCGGTGCCGGACGCGGTGGCACCGGCGCCGGTCGAGGCCGCGGCCTCGGTGCCGTCGGCGGTCGTGGCTCCCGCCACGTCCAACAGGGCGAAGCGCCCGGGGTGTTCGCTGCGCGCGGTCCGCACGAGCCCCCACGCGGCCGCGCCGGCCAGGTCCCGCACCTCCTCGGCGGCGCCCGCGGCCACCGCGCCCTCGGTGAGCAGCAGCAGGCGGCTCGGGGCGAGGCGCTCGTCGGTCAGGCAGCGCCGGACGGCGTCCAGGGCGTCGGCGGCCGCGGCGTGTGCGGCCTCCGCGACGGCTCCGGAGGGGCCTTCGGTGCCGGGCGCCGGGCGGGTCAGGACGACCACGTCCGGGGCGCCCGCGCCGAGCACGGCCTCCAGGGCGGCGGCGTCGGCGTAGCCGTCGGCGGTCACACCGGCGGCGGTCAGCGCCGTCGTGAGGCCGAGCGGGTCGGCGCCGAGCACGGCCCAACGGCCCGCCGCTGCCACGGCGTCGGCCGCCACGGCCGCGGGAGCCTGCCGCACCGGCTTCCAGCCGAAGCGGTAGAGCCCGTCGTGGTGCGCGCCCGCCCGCTGCGCGAGCCGGTCGGCGGGCAGCGCCCGCAGGACCACGGAGCCGACGGTGAGCACCGGCTCGCCGCCGGGTGTGACAGCGGTGAGGGTGGCGCCGTCGCGTCCCGCCGGGGTCAGCCGCACCCGCAGCGCCGTGGCGCCCGCGGCGTGCAGCGTGACGCCGTCGAAGGAGAACGGCAGGCGCAGTTCGTCGCTCAGGCCGCCCTCGGGCCCGGCGAGCAGCAGCGCGTGCAGGGCCGCGTCCAGGAGCGCCGGGTGCACGCCGTACCCGGCGGCCTCGGCGTGCCGGTCGGCGGGCAGCGCCACCTCCGCGTACCGGTCCTCGCCCGCCTGCCAGGCGCCGACGAGGCCCTGGAAGGCCGGGCCGTAGGTGTAGCCGAGGTCGTTCAGGCGGTCGTAGACGCCGTCGACGTCGATCGGCTTCGCGTCCTGCGGCGGCCAGACCTGGTCGAGGGCCGACGGCGCGCCGCCGTCCACCGCGAGGACGCCCGACGCGTGCCGCGTCCAGCCGCCCTCGTCCCACGGCTCGCCCTGGCCCGCGCTCTCCCGGCGGGAGTGGACGGCCACCGGACGCCGGCCGGAGCCGTCGGCCGCGCCGACGGTCACCTGGACCCGGACCGCCCCGTCCTCGGGCACGATCAGCGGCTCCTCCAGGACGATCTCGCGCAGGTGGTCGCAGCCCAGGCGGTCGCCCGCGGCCACGGCGAGCTCGACCATCGCGGTGCCCGGGAGCAGCGCGGCCCCGGCGATGACGTGGTCGGCGAGCCACGGGTGGCCGCGCAGCGAGAGCCGTCCGGTCAGGAGCAGGCCGTCGCCCTCGGCGAGGCTCGTCATGCCGCCGAGCAGCGGGTGGTCGGCGGGGGAGATGCCGAGGCCGGTGGCGTCGGCGGTGGCGGCGGGCGCGTCGAGCCAGTAGCGCTCGCGCTGGAAGGCGTACGTCGGCAGATCCGTCCGCTCTGCGCCGGGGAAGAGGCGCGCGGTGTCGGGCGCGGCGCCGCGCAGGGCGGCGTGGCCGAGCGCGGCGGCGACGGTCAGGGACTCGGTCCTGCCCTTGCGCAGCGCAGCGACGGGCGCGATCGCCTCGGCCTGCTCCTCGCCGAGGCAGTTGCGGACCATCGCGGCGAGCACGGCGTCCGGGCCCAGCTCCACGTACGCGGTGACGCCCGCCTCGCGCAGCACGCGCACGCCGTCCTGGAAGCGGACGGTGCCGCGCAGGTGGCTCGTCCAGTAGTCGGGCGAGGCCAGCTCCTCGGGGGTGGCGAGGGCGCCGGTGAGGTTGGAGACGACGGGGATGCGCGGGGCGGCGTACGTCAGGCCCGCGGCGACCGCGCGGAACTCGTCGAGGACGCCGTCCATGTGGTGCGAGTGGAAGGCGTGGCTGACCTTCAGGCGCGAGGTGCGGCGGCCCTGCTCCTTGAAGCCGGCGGCCAGGGCGAGCGCGGCGTCCTCGTCACCGGTGACGACGGCGGCGAGCGGGCCGTTGATCGCTGCGACGTCCAGGCGTCCCGCGTACGCGGGCAGGGCCTCGCGGACCTCCTCCTCGGTGGCCTCGACGGCGACCATCGCGCCCCCGCCCGGCGCCGCCTGCATCAGCCGGCCGCGGGCCGCGACGAGCGCGCAGGCGTCCGCGAGCGAGAGCACGCCCGAGACGTGGGCGGCGGCCAGCTCACCGACGGAGTGGCCGATGAGGTAGTCGGGGGAGAGGCCGCTGTGCTCCATGAGCCGGAACAGCGCCACCTCGATGGTGAACAGCGCCGCCTGCGTGTACAGCGTCTGGCCGAGCAGCTCGGCCTCGTCGCTGCCCTCGGCGGCGAACATCACGTCCTTCACCGCGCGCGGCAGATGCGGGTCGAGGTGCGCGCACACCGTGTCGAGGGCGACGGCGAACGGCGGGCAGTTCTCGTACAGCTCCCGTCCCATGCCGAGGCGCTGGCTGCCCTGACCGGTGAACAGGAACGCGGTCCTGCCCTTGGTGGAGCGGCCGGTGACGGCCTTGGTGGGGACGGCGGGCGGGCCCTGGAGGACCTCGGCGGCGGACTCGCCCGCGGCGAGCGCGGCCAGGCCCCGGACGAACCCGTCGCGGTCCTCGGCGACGACGGCCGCGGTGTGCGCGAACAGGGTGCGCGCGGACATCAACGACAGGCCGATGTCCGCGAGTTCACCCTCGGGGTGCGCGGCGACGAAGTCCCGGAGCCGGGCCGCCTGCTCGCGCAGCGCGTCCTCGGTGCGGCCGGAGAGCAGCCACGGCGTGGCCGGGACCGGCGCGGGTTCGACGGCGCGCGGCGCGCGCTCGACGGCGGGCGCCTGCTCCACGATCACGTGGGCGTTGGTGCCGCTGATGCCGAACGAGGAGACGCCCGCGCGGCGGGCGCGGCCGGTCTCGGGCCAGGGGCGCGCCTCGGTCAGGAGCGTCACGGCGCCGGCGGTCCAGTCGACGTGGCTGCTGGGCGCGTCGACGTGCAGCGTGCGCGGCAGTACGCCGTGGCGCATCGCCATCACCATCTTGATGAGACCGCCGACGCCCGCCGCGGCCTGCGAGTGGCCGACGTTGGACTTCAGCGAGCCCAGGTACAGCGGCTCCACGGCGCCGTCGCGCTGCCCGTAGGTGGCGAGCAGCGCCTGGGCCTCGATCGGGTCGCCCAGCTTGGTGCCGGTGCCGTGCGCCTCGACGGCGTCCACGTCGGCGACGGTCAGGTCGGCGCCCGCGAGGGCGTCGAGGATGACCCGCTCCTGGGAGGGGCCGTTGGGGGCGGCGATGCCGTTGCTCGCGCCGTCCTGGTTGAGCGCGGAGCCGCGTACGACGGCGAGGACCTCGTGGCCGTTGCGGCGGGCGTCGGACAGGCGCTCCAGCATCAGCATGCCCGCGCCCTCGGCCCAGCCGGTGCCGTCGGCGGAGTCGGCGAACGCCTTGCAGCGCCCGTCGGGGGACAGCCCGCGCTGACGGCTGAACTCCATGAACAGGCCCGGGCTCGACATCACGGTGACGCCGCCCGCGAACGCCAGGTCGCACTCGCCGTTGCGCAGCGCCTGCGCGGCCATGTGCACGGCCACCAGCGAGGAGGAGCAGGCGGTGTCGACGGTGACGGCGGGGCCCTGCAGGCCGAAGGTGTACGAGGCGCGGCCGGAGACCACGCTGGTGAAGTTGCCGGTGATCAGATAGCCGCTCGCGGTCTCGTCGGCGGCGTCCAGGCGGGGGCCGTAGTCCTGCTTGATGGCGCCGACATACACGCCCGTGCCGCTGCCGCGCAGCGCGGAGGGGTCTATTCCGCTTCGCTCGACGGTCTCCCAGACCGTCTCCAGGATCAGCCGCTGCTGCGGGTCGAGGCCGAGGGCCTCGCGCGGGCTGATGCCGAAGAACTCCGCGTCGAACAGGTCCGCGTCGTGCAGGAAGCCGCCCTCGCGGGCGTAGGAGCGGCCCGCGCGGTCCGGGTCGTCGTCGAAGAGCGCGTCCAGCGGCCAGCCGCGGTTCTCGGGGAAGGGCGAGATGGCGTCGCGGCCGTCGAGGACGAGCTGCCACAGGTCCTCGGGCGACGTCACGTCGCCGGGGAAGCGGCAGGCCATGGAGACGATCACGATCGGGTCGTCCGCGGCGCCGCCCTTCGCGGCCGCCTTGCGCCCGCTCGTCCTCGGCGCGGTCTTCTTGCCGAGGATCTCCTCGGTGATGCGGGCGGCGAGGTTCTGCGGTGTCGGGTGGTTGAACAGGAGCGTGGCCGGGAGCTTCAGGCCGGTCGCCTCGACCAGGCGGTTGCGCATCTCCACGGCCGTCACCGACTCGAAGCCGAGGTCGATGAACGCGCCCTCGGGGTCGACGTCGGCGCCGCTGTCGTGCCCGAGCACCAGGGCCGCCTCGGCGCGCACCAGGTCGAGCGCCCGCTCCAGGGTCTCCTCGGGGCTCAGCCCGCGCAGGCCCGACTCGTCGTCGAGGTCGGCGGCGTCGTACTCCGCCGGAGCCGGAGCCGGAGCCGGAGCCGGAGCCGGAGCCGTCGCCGGTACGAGGTCGGCGCGCGGCTCGTCCGCGGCGGGGGCCTGCGCGGCGGCCTCGGCGTCGGCCGCGGTGCCGGTCGCGTCGGGGGCGGTGGTGCCCGCGAGGCCCTCCAGCCAGTAGCCGCGCCGCTGGAACGCGTACGTCGGCAGCTCCACGACGGCGGCGTCCGCGGGGAACGCCGGACGCCAGTCCACGTCCGCGCCACTGGCGTTGAGCTGCGCGAGCGAGGTGAGGAAGCGGCGCTGCCCGTCCTCGCCGCGGCGCAGCGTGCCGACGATCGCCGCGTCCGAGCCGACGTCCTCCGTGATCTGCTGGAGCGCCATGCCGAGCACGGGGTGCGGGGTGATCTCGACGAACGCGTCCGTCTCGGGGGCGAGTTCGCGGACGGTGCGCTCGAAGTTGACGGTGCCGGTGAGGTTGCTCATCCAGTACGTGCCGTCGAGCACGGGGCCGTCGACGAGCTCGCCGGTGATGGTCGAGTACATCGGCAGCGTCGGCGTGCGCGGCTGGATCGGCTCCAGGAGGCCGAGGATCTCCTCGCGCAGGACCTCCATCCACGCGCAGTGCGGCGCCAGGTCGATCTGGATGCGCCGGGCCTGTACGCCCTCGGCGACCAGCTCGGCCTGCAGCGCCTCGATGGCCTCGACGTCACCGGACAGCGTGAAGAGGCGCGGCCCGTTGATGGTGGACACGAACAGGCGGTCCTGCCACGCGGACAGGCGCGGAGTGACCTCGGCGACCGGCAGCGGCACCGAGAGCATCGTGCCCTGGCCGACGACGGCCAGCATCGCCTTGCTCCACAGCGCCACCACGCGCGCGCCGTCCTCCAGGGACAGGGCGCCGGAGACCACGGCGGCGCTGATCTCGCCGTTGCTGTGCCCGACGACGGCCTCCGGCTCGACGCCGAACGACTGCCACAGGGCGGCGAGGGACACCATGACCGCGAACAGGGCGGGCTGGGCGACATCCTCGCGCTCCAGCGAGGCCGCGCCGGGGGCGTCCCGGAGCACGGCCTCCAGGTCCCAGTCGATGTGCGGCGCGAGCGCGGCCGCGCACTCGTCGATGCGGGCCCGGAACACGTCCGAGGCGTCGAGCAGGTCGCCCGCCATGCCGGTCCACTGCGGGCCCTGGCCGGGGAAGACGAACACGACGCGCTCGCGCGGCTTCGCGGTGCCGCTGATCCGCGTGGCCGAGCGGCGCCCCTCGGCGAGCGCGGTCAGTTCGGCGGTCAGCTCCTCGCGGCCGGAGCCGAGGACGACGGCGCGGTGCTTGAAGGCGGTACGCGTGGTGGCGAGCGAGAGCCCGATGTCCGCGGCGCTCGCGGTGCCGCCCTCCAGGTGGGCGAGGAGGCGCTCGGCCTGGGCGCGCACGGCGGCGGCGGAGCGGCCGGAGACGAGCCAGGGGAGGGTGTCGCCGCGCAGGGACGGCGCGACGGCGGCCACGGCGGTCTCCACGGCTTCCGTGTCCCCGGCGCCCTCTGCCTCCGCGGTGCTCGCATCGGTCGCGGTGTCGACAGTGCCCGCAGCGCTCGCGGGCGCCGAAGCCACCACCACATGGCAGTTGGTCCCGCCGACGCTGAACGACGAGACGCCGGCAAGCCGTTCGCCCTCGCCGGGCCAGTCGCCGACCGTGTCCTGCACGCGCAGGTTCAGCTCGGCCATGGGGATGCGGGGGTTGGGCGAGGTGTAGTGGAGGCTCGGGGGGAGCCGGCCGTGGGTGAGGGAGAGGACGACCTTCAGGAGCCCGGCCATGCCGGCCGCGGCGCCCAGGTGTCCGATGTTGGTCTTCACGGAGCCGACGAGCAGCGGCTCCCCGGCGGGGCGCGCGGAGCCGAGCACGGCGCCGAGGGCCGCGGCCTCGACCGGGTCGCCCACGGGGGTGCCGGTGCCGTGCAGTTCGACGTAGCCGACCTCGGCGGGCGCGGTCCCGGCCCGCTCGTGGGCGCGGCGCAGCAGGTCGCGCTGGGCGTCCTCGTGCGGCACGGTGAGGCCCGCGCCGCCGCCGTCGTTGTTCACGGCGCTGCCGCGCAGGACGGCGTGCACGCGGTCGCCGTCGGCGAGGGCACGCCGCAGCGTCTTCAGGACGACGACGGCGCCGCCCTCACCACGTACGTAGCCGTTGGCGCGGGCGTCGAAGGTGTAGCACCGGCCGTCGGGGGACAGGCCGCCGAACTTCTGGGCCAGGGCGGTCTTCTCGGGGGCCAGGTGCAGTTCGACGCCGCCCGCGAGGGCGACTTCGGACTCGCCGTTGCGCAGCGACTGGCAGGCCATGTGGACGGCGACCAGGGAGGAGGCCTGGCCCGCGTCGACGGTGAGGCTCGGGCCGCGCAGGCCGAGGACGTACGAGACGCGGTTGGCGATGAGGCTGCGGTCGAGACCGGTGAAGGAGTGGTGCGTGACGTTCGAGCCGTCGGCGGCGCGGTGCACGAGGTCGGCGTAGTCGCCGGTGGTCGCGCCGAGGAAGATGCCGGTGTCGCCGCCCTGGAGGTCGGCGGGGACGACGCCGGCCTGCTCCAGGGCCTCCCAGCCCAGTTCGAGGACGAGCCGCTGCTGCGGGTCCATCATCGCCGCCTCACGCGGCGGGATGTTGAAGAAGCCGGGGTCGAAGCGGTCGATCCCGTCGAGGAAGGCACCCTTGCCCGCCGGGCCGTGCTCGATGCCGAGGCCGAGCTCCGCGCGCTCCGCGGGCGTGTCGGTGACGGCGTCCTGCCCGGTCACGAGCAGCCGCCAGTACGCCTCGGGATCGTGGGCGCCGGGGAAGCGGCAGGACATCCCGACGACGGCTATGGGTTCCCCGGCAAGCCCTGCATCGCTGCGGGTGTTGTCAACAGACATGCCATTCCTCACTGAAGGTCAAGCGGTGTTCTAGGGAGAGCCGCCACGAGGGGGCGGGCGGCGCGCGACCGACGGCTTCGGCGGCCTTGGCGGACGGGGGCGGACGGGACCTGCGGGACCGGAGGGGCGGGACTACCAGGCGACGAGGAGCCGGGACAGGCCGCGGGTGCCCATGCCGTCCTTCCAGACCACCGGCTCGGGGACGTCGGCGAAGCGCAGTCCGGGGAACCGCTCGACCAGGCGGCGGAAGACGATCTGCAGCTGGATCCGGCCGAGCGGGGCGCCGAGGCAGCGGTGCAGTCCGTGGCCGAAGGTGAGGTGGACCGCGTCGCGGCCCTCGGGCTCCAGGAGGTCGGGGTCGGGGTAGACCTTGTCGTCGCGGTTGCCGTTCAGGAGCGAGACCATCAGGGCGTCGCCCGCCTGCACCTGGACGCTGCCGAGCTGCACGGGCTCCGTCGCGACGCGCGAGAAGCTCAGGGGGGTGGTGGGGGTGAGGCGCATCAGCTCCTCGACGGCCGCGTCCACGCGCTCGGGGTGCTCGACCAGGTCGCGGTAGCCGGCGGGGTCGGAGAGCAGCACGTTCGCGGAGAGGGCGATCTGGCCGACCGTCGTCTCGTAGCCCGCCATCAGCAGGGTCAGGCCGAGGGTGATCAGCTCGCCCTGGGTCAGGTCGCCCCGGTCCTGCGCCTGGATCAGCGAGGAGAGCAGGTCGTCCTCGGGCTCGCGGCGCTTGGTGGCGAGCAGGTCGGCCATGTAGCCGCTGAGTTCGAGGCGCTTGCGGCCCTTCTCCTGCGGGGAGCTCGCCGAGATGTCGAAGAGCACCTCCACCCAGTCGCGGAACTTCTCGCTGTCCGTCAGGGGGATGCCGAGGAGCTGGCACAGCACGTCGAGCGGCAGCGGGTTGGCGAGACCCTCCATGAGGTCGGCGCCGGGGCCGTGCTCCTCGAGCGCGTCCAGGTAGCGGTCCGTCACCTCGGTGATGCCCGGGGCCATCGCGGCCATCTTGCGGGCGGTGAACGCGCCGATGACGGTCTTGCGCAGGCGGGCGTGCTCGGCGCCGTCCATGCTCATCATCGACTCGGCCACGGGCTGCGCGTCGTTGAACGTCGGAGCGCCCGGTGCCACGGCGGCGGTCCTGCTGAACCGCTTGTCCGCGAGGACGAGACGGCTGAGCGCGTAGTCGCGCACGAGCCACATCTTGTCGCCGGTCGGCGTGATCATCTGCGTGACGTCGTCGGCGCCGGGCTCCCCCGGCTCGAAGAAGTCCGGCAGTGGGCCCAGCTGGTGATAGGGGCACTGCGTCATGGGTGTCTTTCCTCCCCCTGGTCGGCGGCTGTCGGGCAGCCGGAATTCGGCGCTCCGTTTTTCGCGGTGTCGCGGTGTCGTGATGTCACGGCCGCCGGTGGAACGCTCCGCGCGCCCTCCCCGGACGCACGGAGGCCCGCCGCGGGGGCGGGACGGTGACGCGCACTCAACGGCTCTGCGGTCCCCCGCCGCGGCCGGCCGGTGGGCCGGGCGGTCGCGGGTGACGCGGCACGGGGGCGGCGGTGGGCAGCCCCTGTGTGCGGCCGGTACCGAAAGAACCGGAAGAGCCGGAAGGCGGGAGATGACGCGATCGCGCGGTCGCGGACACGGCCATATCCCCCCTTCACCTCGAATTCACTGTGCACAAGCCTGGATCGGCCCCGGTAATCCTTCTCCATTCCGTACCTGGAAAGGAGGGCTGCTGCCGCGCCCGTTCATGGATTTCCGGCTTTCCGGCCGAGCTCGAACATACCCTCCGGCCGGGAAACGGTGAACCGGAAACTGGAGACTACGGGGGTAGTTGGCGACAGGTCGGGGGACCACTGCCGCCGGTGCGCTCGCGGCTGTCCTGTCAACGGGACGGGCTGGGCTGTCGGCCCTCGGGTACGGGGCCGACGGGGCCCGCGCCGGGGGGCCTCGACGGCCGAACTTGACATGCGCGACCCGCTCGTACTCGCTCTTCGGCGAATCGCGAATTCCGTATGAGCGGCGGTCGGGAAATCCTTGACGCATTCATAACGGACCGCACTTCGGAAGTTCTTCGTTACGTACTCGGGTGCGCCGCCGAAGAACACCTGGAGTTCGCCGGGAAGTCGGCTGCCGAGGCTCCGCGCATGGTGCCACAGGCGGGAACCGGTGCGGCAGTGAACTCCGTCATATTCATTTAACAGTTCGCGGTGCGGTGGGGTGCGGGCCGGGCCCGGGGAGACGGAGGGGGCCGCCGCCGCGAGTGCGGCAGCGACCCCCTTCAGTGGTGCTGTTGCTCCGTGGTCCCGCTGTTCCGTCAGGCCGCGGCGAGGGCCTCGATGAGGGTGGCCCGAGCCCGGGCCACCCGGGAGCGGACCGTGCCGACGGGGCAGCCGATGGCGGCGGCCGCCTCCGCGTACGGCTGCTGGAGGAGCTGGGTGAGGACGAACGCCTCGCGCCGCTCGGCCGGTATGCCGTCGAGCAGTTCGGCGAGCGCGATGCCGTCGTCGAACCCGGGAAGCCCGCGCGGCTGCGCCTGCTCGGCGGCGGCCTGCCAGTCGTCGCGGTCCGAGAGCCGGGGCCGGGCGGCCGCGTGCCGCAGGCTGTCGACGACGGTGCGCCGCGCGATGGACAGCAGCCAGGTGCGCGCCGACGAGCGCCCCTCGAACCGGTGCAGGCTGCCGAGCGCCCGCAGGAACGTGTCCTGCGCGAGGTCGTCGGCGGCCTGCGGGTCGGCGCTGAGGTGCGCGACGTAGCGCAGGACGTCCCGGTGCAGGGCACGCACGAAACGCTCGACAGCTTCGGGGTCGCCGTCCCGCGCGGCGAGGGCGAGCCGCGTGACGGGTTCGTCGGCGGCGTCGGTGCGGCGGGTCCGGGTGCGGGCGGGGGTGCCGGGGCCGGGACAGGGGGAGGGCGCGGGTGCGGGTCCGGGTGCGGGTGCGGGTACGGCTTCCCGTGCCGCCGGTGCGGGGCCTGTTGGTGCTGCCGATGTCTGGGGCCGCGCCGGTGCCGGGTTCTGGGCAGGGGGTGCCGTCAGGGCAGGAGTCATCGCCTGAAGTCCTTTGGGAGTCCGGGATATCGGGATCCGGCCGCGCGCGGGGCGGGGCCGGCGAGGTGTCGCGGCCCGGCGCCGTGAGGGCGGCGCGGGCCGGTGCCCGACCTGCTCGGGGCGTGCGTGCCACCGTGTGCCGCGGTGCGGCGTGAGGGGGTGGGACGCGCGCGGGCGGTACGCGGTCCGACGGCGGGTACGACGGCACGGGCGCGGAGCCGTGGGGCGCCGAGCCGGGTGTGCGAGGTGAAGCCGTACCGTGCCGAGCGGATGCCGTGCGAGCGCCGTGCGGTGCCGTGGCGGGTCGGGGGAAACCAGCTGTCAGACGACAGCGATCCCGAGGGGCGGACCCCTGGACGTGATGGCGTGGACGAGCAGCAGCCGCCGCGCGCGGCGGGCGCCGAAGTCACGGCGCGGGCGCAGCCGCGGCCGGTGCGGGGGCTGCGGAAGGCGCAGGGCGAGCCGCAGCGGGGCGACGAGCCAGCCCGCGACGGCGCGGCCGACGCGGAACGCGGCGCGCTCGCCGTACGCGAGCCACAGGCCGCACAGGAGCGCGGCCAGGAGGTGCGCGGCGAGCATGCCGAGCGGGGACATGCCGCCCATGTCGTGCCCGGAGTGCATGCCGGACATCCCGGTCATGCCAGTCATGTCGGCTATGCCGTCCATGCCGGAGCCCGATCCCGACCCCGATCCCGAGCCCGAGAGGGCGCCGGACGCGTCGTGCGTGCCGGACATGCCGTGCCCCATGGAGGCGTGGGCGTTGCCCGCGCTCCCTGCGGCCCCCGAGCCGAGGGTCTCCTGCATGCCCATGGAGTGCCGGGTGTGCCCCGGCGGCGGCCCGTTCAGGCGGTCGGCGAGGCCCGCGTCGGTGACGGCGCGCACGGCGTCCGCCTCCGGCAGCATCCCCGTACCGCCCGCCCCGCACAGCAGATGACGCGCCCACTGCTGGGCGACGGACGCGCCGCCGCCCGGCGAGGACTGGGCCATGGCCTGCGCCAGCGAGAACCACGTGTGCAGCGCGGCCTGGGCCACGACGGACGCGGAGGTGACGGCGAGGACGCCGCGTTCGCGCCCGGCGAGCAGCCAGGCGCCCGCGAACGTGGCACCGCCCGCGCCGGGCAGCGCCCACCAGGGCAGCGGCGCCGACGACATCAGGGCGTGGCCGGTGGCAGCGAGCAGCACACAGGCGGCCGCGAACACCGCAGCCCGTACCGCGCGACAGCTTCGGCCCCCAGTCATGGCGGCCTCATCTTTGCATCCGCCTCACGGCGGCAACGGGCGGGTCCGGAATGTTCCGTCGCGAGGCGTGCGGAGGCCGGGCGCCGCACGGGTCCCGGCTCAGATGCGGCCGAGGTGTGGCCGGGGTCACGAAGGCGTCCGGGAACCCCGGAGGGAACGGATCCGACTCCTGCGGAGGCGCGTCGGGCCACGATGCACCCGAGGCGCGGGGGCACGTGGTGCGGTACGGCGTGAACTCGGTGGATTTGTCCGGCGGTACGAGACTTCCTGGGGGCGGCTGAGTGGGGACGGAGCAGGCGGGGGCCGGACCGGAGCACGCGGGGCGTGGGCCGGGGGCGGCGGGGCACGGGGTGCCGCCGGAGGGCGCCGAACCGCAGCGACAGCCCCGGCTGGAGCCGGACGACGCCGAGCCGCAGCCCCAGCCGGACGGCGTCAGGCCGCAGCCCCCCTCCCGGCCGAAGACCACCGACCCCCAACAAACCGGGCGGCCGACCTCCCCACCCCCTACGACACGCCCCCTCCCCACCGCCCTCCTCACCTGCGCCATGGCGTTCTCCATGCTCCAGCTCTTCCTGCTCGGGGCGCTCGGCCCGCGCCTGGTGGACGAGTTGGACATCTCGCCCACGGTGCTCGGCCTGACCACGACGATCGGCTTCGGCACCGCGGCCGTGCTTTCGCCCGCGGGCGGCCGGATCGTGGACCGCGTGGGCCCGCGCCGCGCGCTGGCGGCGCTGCTCCTCCTCTCGGCCGTGGCGCTCGCCCTGATCGGCGCGGCGCCCGGCGCGGGCTTCCTGCTGGCGGCGGTGGCACTCGGCGGGCTGCCGCAGGCGCTCGCGAACCCGGCGACGAACAAGGCGATCCTGGCGTCGGTGGAACCCGCGCGCCGGGGCGCGGTGACCGGCATGAAGCAGTCGGGCGTCCAACTGGGCGCGTTCGCCGCGGGCCTGCCGCTCGCGGCGCTGGCCGGCTGGCTCGGCTGGCGGGGCGCGGTGTGGACGGCGGCGGGCGCGGCGGTGGTGACGGCGGCGTGGGCGCTGCGCACGCTGCCGCAGGACGCGCCCGCACGGACCGGCGCGCCACCGGCGTCCCTCGTACCGCGCGGCACCATCGCCTGGCTGGCGGGCTTCTCGCTCCTGCTCGGCTGCGGCATCGCCTCCGTCAACACGTACCTGGCGCTGTACGGGGCGCACCGCCTCGGCCTGGGTCCCGGCGCGGCCGGGGCGCTGGTGGCGGTGCTCGGGGTGTCCGGGGTCGTGGGCCGCGTCGCCTGGTCCAGGGCGGCGACGCCCGGCCGCGCGGAGTGGCTGCCTGGCCTGCTCGCGGCGGGCGCGGTCGGCGCGGCGCTGCTCCTGGCCGGGGCGGCGGCGCTGAGCGCGCTGGTGTGGCCGGGCGCGGTGGCGGTGGGCGTGTTCGCGGTGTCGGCCAACGCGGTGTCGATGGTCCTGGTCATGCAGCGCGCGGCACCGGGCCGGGCGGGCCAGGACTCCGCCCTGGTCTCGGCGGGCTTCTTCGCGGGCTTCGCCCTGGGCCCACCCCTCTTCGGCCTCCTGGCCTCCGCCGGCCACTACGGCTGGGGCTGGACCCTGGTGACGGCGGAGTTCGCGGCGGCGGGCGCGGTGGCACTGGCGTGGGCGGTACGGGAACGGGGGCGCGAGGGAGGGGCTGGGTGCGTGAAGGACCCGGTGCCTCCAGCCGGTCGACCGTCGAGCGCGGGCGGCCCGTGACTCCTGCCTCGGGACGCGCCCCGGCGGCGGGCTCGGCTCGGTGAGGGCCGAGCAGGGCCGCGCGTCCGGTGGCGGAACGGAGAGCGGCGACGCGGAGCGCGGAGGAGCCGGGCGGAGTGCGGGACGAGCCGGGCGAGACACGGGACATGAGGGCCGGGCCGGAGACACGAGACGCCGCGCCCCAGGCACGGGTGACGGGACATGGGGCGCAGGTGACGGGAGAGCAAGATGGGTGAGCGGCCGGGCGGGATGGCGGACGGGTGGGCCGGGGGCGCCCTGGACGCCGTACTCGGGCGGGTCGCCGTGACCCTCGCCGACGTCGGCCCCCGCTTCCCGTTGTCCGCCGACCCGGGCACCGGCACGTGGACGACCACCCGGCGGGGCTCCTGGACGGGCGGCTTCTGGGCCGGACTGCTCTGGCTGCGGGCGCGGTACACGGGCGACCCGGCCGACGAGGCCGCCGCCGAGGCCTGCACCGCGCGCCTCGCCGACTGGGCCGACGCCGACACCGCGACGCGCGGCCTGATCCTCTGGTACGGCACCGCGCTCGCCACCGGCTCGGCGCCCGCCGACGCCCTGCGCGCCCGCTCGGCCCACGCCTGCCTCACCGCCTTCGACCCCGAACTCGGCCTGGTCCCCTGGGGGTCGGCCTTCGGCGGCCCCCGCCTGCTCGCCCGCGCGGACGGGGCACCGGGGCTGGTCCCGCTGCTCGCCTCGGCGGGGCCACGGGGCAGGGAGGCGGCCGCCGCACACCTGCACCGGCACCTGCGGCTGTGCGTCGGGAACGACGGGCGGCTCGCCCCCGCCTGGCGTCACGACCCCGCCACCGGCTGGCACCCCCTCGCCGAACCCGCCCCCGGCTGGAGCCGCGGCCGCGCCTGGCTCCTCCTCGCCGCAGCGGACGCGCTGACGCACCCCGGCGGAGCCGTGGCGTGCTCCGACCATCTGCGCGCGACGGCCACCAGGCTGGGCGCACCGGAGCCCGGACCGACCGCGGACGAGGCGCACCCCGCCCCGACATCCCACGCCCCGCCCCCGGCAACCTCCCTCGTCCCACCCGCCGACGCATCCCACCCCGACGGCCCCCTCGACACCTCCGCCGCGGCCATCACCGCCGTAGCCCTGCTCAAACTCGCGACGCAGCCCGGCCAAGAGGCCTGCGCCCGCCGAGCGGAGGCCGTCCTCCATCGCCTGGCCACCGCCCACCTGACCGGCACCGGGACCGCCTCCGAGACCGGACAAGCCCCCACCGCCGGCGCCCCCGTCCCTCCACCCGGCATGCTCCTCGACGGCTGCCACGACGCCGTCACCGGAACCGCCGTCCAACACGAGCTGATCTGGGGCGACTTCTTCCTGGCCCTCGGCCTCGCCGCGCTGACAGGCCTGGTGGACCCACGCGAAGCGTGAGGCGTGGGAGCGGCTACGCGTATCCGCCGAGGACCCGCCGAGCCACCGACGTGATGTGCAACTCGTCCGGACCGTCGAGGATCCGCGCCGCGCGTCCCGTGCGAAGGAGCGCGGGCAGCGCGGTGTCGGGGCCGAGTCCTGCCGCGCCGTGCACCTGGACCGCCGCGTCCACGACCTGCTGCAACGTGCGCGCCGCCGCGACCTTCGCGAGGCCCACCTCGACGTGCGCGTCCTCCTCGGCCACGAGCCGCGCCACCGCCTCGTGCACCAGCGGCCGCGCCGTGCGCAGCGCGAGGAGCGACTCGAAGACGTGGCGCTGCACGAGTTGGTGCGACGAGAGCGGCCCACGGGACCCCGTACGGGCGACCGCACGCGCGGCCATCAGGTCGAAGGCCCGCTGCGCCTGCCCGAGCCAGCGCAGACAGCGCAGCGTACGGCCGAGTTGGAGCCGCTCACCGGCGACGGCGAGAGCGGCGCCCCGCGCCCCGACGAGATGGTCGCCCGGCACCCGTACGCCGTCGAACTCGATCTCCCACTGGCCGCCCGCCCCGAGCACGGGCAGTTCGCGCACGACACGGAAGCCGGGCGACGCCGTCGGCACGAGGAACAGCGACAGTCCTTCGCGGTCCGGCGGCGCGCCGTCGGTGCGGGCGAGCACGGTGACGAGGTCCGCGCCCGCCGCCCCCGACGTGAACCACTTGCGGCCGGTCAGACGCCAACTGCCGTCCGGCCGGAGGATGGCGCGGGTGCCGGTGAGGAAGGGGTCGGTGCCGGGCACGTCGGGCTCCGTCATCGCGTAACAGGTGCGGAGCTCGCCCGAGACGAGCCGGGTGAGATACGCCTCGCGGACCCGCGCGGTGCCGTGGCGGCGCAGCATCGTCACATCGAGGAGCGGCGCGGAGCCGAGCGCGGCGGGCCCGTGGTCGCTGGCGCCCTCCGCCTCGGCGAACGTCGCGTACCGGGCCAGGCCGAGCCCCTGCCCGCCCAGTTCGGCGGGCAGCGGCAGCGCCCAGAGACCGGCCCGCCGGGCCCGCTCCCGCAGCGACCGCAGCACGGCGTCGGCCGCGGGTCCGCCCGCGTCCAGGATGTCCTCGTACGGCATGACGTGTGCGCGTACGAACGCGCCGACGCGCTCGGGGAGGGACGCGGCGCCGTCGCTCGGGTGCACCCGCCCCGGCCGGGCCGCGTCCCCACACGGCTCGACCGCCTCCGCCACCCCTTCCACCACGTGCTCCGCTGCCACCGCTCCCACCGCTTCCTCTGTTTCACCGGGAACCCGCGGGCCCGGGCGCCCGACTGTCTTCCAAGGAACTGGTCGGGTGCCGACGGCCTCGGGTTCCCGCGTTCGGAACGACCCCGGCGGGGGCTGCCCCCGCACCGGGAGAGGAGACACGACTGACATGACGTCACCACCCCTCACCACAGTGCGCACCGCCGCCCGGCCCCTGGAGTCGCTGCGCTGCGACATCGCAGGGCCGCCGGAGCTGACGCGGGTCGTGACCGAGCATCTGCGCCTGCTCGGCGCGGAGACGGCGGAGGCGGCCGATACGGCCGAGGCGAACGGTACGGCGGAGGCGTCCGGCGCGGCGGAGCCCTCCGGGACCGCGACGGCTGCCGGGACCCCCGGAACCGAAGCCACCCCCGACACCCCCGCCCAAGTCGTCCTCACCGGCGGCGGATTCGGCCCGGTCACGGCGGAGGTGCACTGGACGGACGTCCGGACGACACCGTCGCGCGACGCGGTGGGCCCGCCGCGGGCAACCCCCCACCCCCGCGAAGCACCCCCCACCCCCGACGAGGCCACCGTCCAGGCCGCCACCGGCATCATGTCCGTGCACGGACGCCGCGACGACGGCCCCCGCGGACTCGGCGCCGACTACGCGGCCACCGCCGCGGGCGTCCTCGCCGTGCAGGGGCTGCTGGCCCAACTCCTCGCCCAGGCGCGGGGCGGGAACGCCCGCGCGGCCGGGCGGGTCACGACCAGCGCGGCCCGCGCGGGGCTGCTGGCCGTGTCGCAGTACCTCGCCGCCACCGGCGCCGACGAGGACGAGGCCGCCCGCATCGCCCCCGGCGGGCCCCCGTTCACCTCCGCCGACGGCACCCGCTTCGAGCTGGAGACCCTCGACCCCGGCGCCTGGGCCGCGTTCTGGCGGGCCCTGGACGCGCCGGGCGAGGCGATACGCGCGGGCTGGCGGCCCTTCCAGTTCCGGTACGCCACCGCCTGCGCGCCCTTCCCCGAGGCCCTGCACGCCACGGCCCGCTCCCACCCGTGGGCGCGCGTCAGGCAGGCCGCGGCCACCTCCGGCGCCGAGGTCTGCGCCCTGCGGACCCTCGAAGAGCGGGCGGCCGAGCACGACGGCGCCGCGCCCTGGTCCCTGGCGCGGCTCGGCCCGGCCGCCGCCGCGCCCGGGCGGCGGGGCCACGAACTCCCCACCCCGGACCTCCCGCTGACCGGGATCACCGTCCTGGAGGCGGGCCGCCGCATCCAGGCCCCCCTGGCCGCCCACCTGCTCCGCCTCCTCGGCGCCGACGTCGTCCGCATCGAGCCGCCGGGCGGCGACCCCCTGCGCGGCATGCCGCCCGCCTGCGGCGGCGTCTCGGCCCGCTGGCTCGCCCTGAACCGCGGCAAGCGCGCCGTCGAGGCCGACATCAAGTCCCCCTCGGGGCGCCGCCGCCTGCGCGAACTCGTCGCCGACGCCGACGTGTTCCTGCACAACTGGGCCCCCGGCAAGGCCGCCCAACTCGGCCTGGACGCCGCCGACCTCACCGCCGTCAACCCGGGCCTGGTGTACGCGTACACGAGCGGCTGGGGCGACCGGCTCGACGACGCCCCCATGGGCACCGACTTCATGGTCCAGGCCCGCACGGCCGTCGGCGCGGCGGTACGCCCGGCCGACGAGCCGCCCGCGCCCTCCCTGATGACCCTCCTCGACGTGCTCGGCGGCCTCCTCGGCGCGGAAGCCGTCCTCGCCGGGCTGCTCCTGCGCGAGCGCAACGGCGGCCGCGGCGTCCGCGTCGACTCCTCCCTCCTCGGCGCCGCCGACACCCTCACCGCCCCCGCCCTGCGCCGCGCGGCCGAGGGCGCCGCCCCCCGCCCGCCCGCCGGTTTCCGCCGCCCCCTGCGCACGGCGGACGGCTGGCTCGCCCCGACCGACACGTGCGCGGCGGCCGCGTCGGCGTACGACCTGAGCACCCTGCGCACCGCCGAGGCCCTGGACCTGCTCCGCGCCCACGGCCTCACCGCGACCCCGGTCACCACCGACCTCGCGGCCCTGCACACCGGCGCGCGCCGCACGGGCTCCGTCGGGCGCGACAAGCACGGGGCACCCGTCGTCCCCGACCCGTGGGCCTTCTCCTGACGCCCGCCGCGCCCCGCGGCCACCGCACGGGACCGCCCCGAAGCGTCCCGCCCTCTCCTTCTCCCTCCCAGGAGCCCGCATGCCCCACCCCCTGAACGACCTCCTGCCCGCCTCCCTCCGCCGCGCCTGGGCGGTCGACGGCACCTGCCCCGACCTCGACCTGTACAGCCTGTTCCGGGCCCGGCAGATCAGTGATCTGCACCGCACGGCCGTCATCGACGCCAAGGGCAAGCTCTGTTACACCGCCCTGGACCGCAAGGTGCGATGTCTGGCCGTCGGGCTCAGAGAGCTCGGCGTCGCGCCCGGGGACGTCGTCGGCGTCCAACTCCCCAACGCCCGCGCGGCGGTCATCGCCGACCTCGCCCTCGCGGCGATCGGCGCGGTCGCCCTGCCCTTCCCCGTGGGCCGCGGTGCCGCGGAGGCCACGAGCCTGCTGCGGCGCGCGGAGGCGGTGGCCGTCATCGCCGCGGCGGAGCACCGCGGGGCCCACCCGGCGGCGGCCCTCCTCGCCTCGACGGCCGGGCCCGACGGCGACCGACCCGGAACCCCCGACGGACCCGCCGCCTCCGACCGGCCCGGCGCCGCCCCCGCACCCCTGCGCCACGTCATAGCCGTCGGCCCCGGCACCGTCCCCGAAGGAGCCGTCCCCTTCGCCCAGTTGCTGCGCTCCGACCCGGCCGCGTTCGTGGCCGCGCGCCCCGACCCGGACGGCCCCGCCCGCATCCTGGTGTCCTCCGGCTCCGAGGCCGAGCCGAAGATGGTCGCGTACTCCCACAACGCCCTCGCCGGGGGCCGCGGCAACTTCTTCGCCTCGCTGATGCCGGACCCGGCTCAGCCGCCGCGCTGCCTCTTCCTGGTGCCGCTGGCCTCCGCGTTCGGCTCCAACGGCACGGCCGTCGCGCTCGCCCGGCACGGCGGCACGCTCGTCCTGCTCGACCACTTCACGCCCGAGGCCGCCGTCGCCGCCGTACGGGAACACGAACCCACCCACGTCCTCGGCGTCCCGACGATGGCCCGCATGATCCTCGACCGCCTCGAACAGGAGCGGGAACAGGACCAGGAGGGCGCCGGAAAACTGCCCGCCCCCACGGCCCTCGTCCTCGGCGGCTCCCCCCTCGACGCCACCACGGCCGCCGAGGCCCGGTACGCCTTCGGCTGCCCCGTCGTGAACCTCTACGGCTCGGCGGACGGCGTCAACTGCCATACCGGACTGGGTGATCCGGAGGAGCAGGGCCCTAACGGAGTCGGAGTCGGAGGCGTGGACTGTGAAGGAGAAGGAGAACGAGAAGGCGGCCTCGGGAGCCGTCACGGCATCGTCGCGGGCCGCCCCGACCCCCGCGTCGCCGACATCCGCGTCGCCGACCCCGCCACCCACGAGCCCCTCCCGGAAGGCGCCGTCGGCGAGATCGTCGCGCGCGGCCCGATGACCCCGCTCTGTTACGTCGGCGCCCCCGAACTCGACGCCCGCTACCGCACCCCCGACGGCTGGGTCCGCACCGGCGACCTGGGCCTCCTCGACGCGGACGGCGTCCTGCACGTCGTCGGCCGCCTCAAGGACGTGGTGATCCGCGGCGGCGCCAACATCAGCCCCGCGGAAGTCGAGCGGGGGCTGAGCGCGCATCCGCTGGTACGTGACGTGGTGTGCGTCGGCGTACCCGACCCGGTGATGGGGGAGCGGCTCGCGGCCTGCGTGGTCCCGGCGTCCCGCGCGTCCGCGCTCGCGACGCCGACGCTGGACGACCTGGGCCGACACCTCACCGGGTGCGGCCTTGACCGGGTCAAGCACCCCGAACGGCTGCTGCTCGTCGAGGAGTTGCCGCTGACACCGGCGGGCAAGCCGGACCGCGCGGCGCTGCGGGAGCTGGCGGCGCGGGCCTGAGGCAGGCGGCAGCCGGACAGACAGGGACAGGGACGAGCGCGGGGGCGGGGGGGGGGGGGAGGAACACCCCCCCCCCCCCCCCCCCCCGCTGTCGCTACGCCCGGCGCGCCCGGCTTCTCGCCGACGCCACCCCGCGCCCGCGAGCCGCCCCTGACGTCACTTCTTCTTCATCGCCTTCTTCAACTCCGCGGCCGCGTCCCGGTAGACCGGCAGCAGGTCCAGGTCCTCGCCGGGGTAGTTGACGATCTTCACCTGGGCGGCGCCGGAGTCGGGGAGGACCTTCCCCGTGGACATGTGGGCGTTGTCGAGGACGAACGCGGGCTTCTTCGCGGAGAGCTCGGCGAGCTGCCCCGCGGTGACCGCCTCAGGACCGTACGTGCCGACGGTCCGCGCGCCCGCCATGCGGGCCGACCACGTGGTGAACACCTGGCTGACGACGGCGGGGCTCGTGCCGCCGGGCCAGGCGGCCTTGAGGTCCTTGGCGAGCGCGGCGTACTCGCGGTCGAAGGTCTTGGTCCAGCTCGCCGCGGCGGCCTTGGTGCCGAAGAGCCCGCCGAGCCGGGTGACCTCGCCGCGCACCTTGGCGGCGTCGTTGTCGAGGTTCACCTTGACCAGCTCGGCCTTGGAACCGGCGGCGTCCTTGATCTTCCCGGCGTACGGCTCGAAGGGCGCGTACAGCACGAAGTCGGCCTTCGCGACGGTGGCGAGGTCGGAGGGCTTCGGGTCGTAGTCGGGGGCGTGCTGGGTGGACGAGGGGACCAGGACCGTGACGTTCTTGGCGCCCGCGGCCTTGGCGAAGGCGCCCTCCCAGGTGGTGGTGGCGACCACGACGGGACCGTCCTTCTTGCTGTCCGAGCCGCCGTCGGACGAGTCGTCGCCGCAGCCCGCGGCCGTCACGGCGAGGACGGCGCTCAGCGCGAGGAGGGCGGACGTGCGGGTGTGGGGGATGCGGACGCCGGTGCGCGCCATGAGGTGATGCTCCGTTCGGGAATGAGGTGGACGGCGAGGACGACGGCCCCCGCGGTCAGGACGAGGACGGGCCCTGGCGGCCAGTCCAGCCAGAGGGCGATGAGGAAGCCCGTGACGTTGACGGCGAGGCCGATGGCCACGGCCCACAGCGCGATGGTGGTGAGCCGCTTGCCGAGACGGCGTGCGGCGAGGGCGGGCAGGAGGGTGAGGGCGTCCACGAGCAGCGCCCCGGTCAGCTTGATCGCGCCCGCCACGGCGACGGCGACGAGGACGAGCAGGACGACGGTGAGCGGTCCGACGCGCACGCCGGAGCACTGGGCGAGCTCACGGTCGTACAGGAGCAGCGCGAGGTCGCGGCGCCGCCACCAGAACAGCGCCGGTACGACGACGGCGAGCACCCCGACCACGACGATGTCCGCGCTGCCGACGGACAGGATCGACCCCCACAGCAGCGCGAACGCGCCGGAGGCGTTGACCCCGGACACGGAGAGCACGAGCAGCGCCGCCGCGATGGCCATGCTCATCAGGAGCCCCATGGCCCCGGACAACCCGGCCGGCGTCCTGGCCAGCGGCGCGACCCCCGCCCCCGCGAGCGCGCACGCCACCAGCGCGCACAGCATCGGGTCGAGCCCCGTGAGCAGCCCCACGGCGATCCCGAGCAACGCGACATGCATCATCGCGAACCGCACCGGCATGATGTCGAGCCCGACGATCACGACCCCGACGATGGGCAGCCCGACGGCGGCGAGCAGCAGCGCGAACCCGGCCCGCTGCACCGGCACGAGTTCGAGCATCAGCCCGATGTCGGCGGTGGCGAGAACGGTCATGGCCGCACCTCCGGGACTCCGTTGACACAGCTGACCGGGCCGATGCTGATACAGCCCGTCCGGCGCTTGAGGACGAGGCGCGAAGCGCCAATTCGGCGGAGGACTGTCCCACCCGCCACGGGACACCTACGTCGGGGTCCAGGGGCGGAGCCCCGGTTTCGGGAAGGGGCGGGACTGGGGAGCCCCCGGCAAGGCCTCATCGCCCCACCTCCCGCAGCCGCCCCGCCGCCATGTCGAGCACCCGGTCACACCGCTCGGCAAGCGCCCGGTCATGCGTGACGACAACGAGCGTGACGGGCAGAGCCATGAGCGCCTCGGCAGCCTCCTCCTGCCCCGCGAAGTCCAACGCGGCAGTGGGCTCGTCGGCGAGCAGCACCCCCGCCCCGGCGGCCACACACCCGAGGGCACGGGCCAGATACATCCGCTGCAACTGCCCCCCGGACAACGTGTCCAGAGGCTGCCGCCGCAACGCGCCCACCCCCAGCGCCCGAGCCGCCTCCGCGGCCTCGTCGGGCGCCCCACCGGAGTCCAGCAACTCACCCGCGAGCAGCGGGAACCGCCCGGCCGCGGGCTTCTGCGGCACCCAGGCACAGGCCCGCCGCCGCCACCCCCGGTCCGCCGCGGAAGCGGTACCGCGGCCACCGACGAGAATGCTGCCCGCCGCGGGCCGGTGCAGCCCGAGGACGGCCCGCAGCAGCGTGGACTTGCCGGACCCGTTCGTCCCGGTGAGCGCCACGCGTTCCCCGGCGGCGACCTCCAGATGCACGTCGTCGACGGCGACCACGCGCCCATGCCCGCAGGTCACACCCCGCATGCGTATGTCCAGACCACCCATCGGTCGCCCGCGCCCCTCTCCCGGCCCCGGTCCTCTGCCTGTTCCGGCCCGTACAGGCCTGCCTCGGCCCGTCCCGGCCGCCGTCCCGGGGCAGTAGTCGGACGGACGGGCCGGGGAGTTCCCGTACGCGGGCGGCGGATCCGCGGGGGCTCAACTGCCGGGCCTGACCACCACGGCCCGCACCGTCACCTCCCCGCCGTGCCGGAAGCGCAGCACGAAGGGCACCCGGTCACCGAGCCGCAGCGCCCCGGTGGGCCGCAGCATCACGTCCAGGCCCTCGGGTGTCATCCGCACGACGGACCGCGCGGGCACGGCCGCCGAGTCCACCATCCGCATCGACTCGACGTTCCCCGGCCGCTCCACGGTCCGGCTGAGCATGACGTCGGTGGCCGCGGGCGAGCGGACGGACAGCAACGTGTCGCCGGACCCACCGGTGTTGGTGATCCGGAAGAACGCCGCGGTCTCCTCCTTGCCGCCGTACGGCAGGAACACCCGCCCCTCGTCGACGGTCACGCGCGCGGGGCTGCCCGCCGCCCCGACGGCGACCCACGCGGAGAGCCCGCACAGGGCGAGCGCGCAGGCGAGCACGGGGGCGAGGACCCCGGCGAGTGCGGAGCGCAGGCGCGCGTACGCCTCGCCGGTGCGGCCGGGGGCGTCGGCGTCCCGCTGCGGGGCACTCGGCCCGGCACTCGTACGGGCCTTCACTGGAAGCTCCTCTTCCGAGCGGCCCGCCGAGGTCCGCCCTGCTCGCGCCCGGACCGTTCTCGCCCTGCCCGCTCCCGCCCCGCGGCCTCCCGCGCGGCACTCCGCGGCACCGGCTCCCACGTACGCAGCCGCAGGCTGTTCGCGACCACGAGCAGGGAGCTCGCCGACATCGCGAGGGCCGCCGTCATCGGGCCGAGACGGCCGACGGCGGCGAGCGGTACGGCGAGGGCGTTGTAGCCGAACGCCCAGACCAGGTTGGCGCGGATGGTGGCGAGGGTGCGCCGGGCGAGCCGCACCGCGACGGCCGCGGCCCCGATGTCTCCGGCGGCCAGCGTCACGTCGGCCGCGCCGATCGCGGCGTCGGTGCCGCAGCCCATGGCGATGCCGAGGTCCGCGCGGGCGAGGGCGGCCGCGTCGTTCACGCCGTCGCCGAGCACCGCGACCCGCTGGCCCTCCGCCCGCAGCCGCCCGACCAGGTCCGCCTTGTCCTCGGGCGTGCAGCGCGCGTGCACTTCGCGGATCCCCAGCTCGGCGGCCACGGCGTGCGCGGTCGCCGTCCGGTCCCCGGTGGCGAGGACCGGCTCCACGCCGAGCCGCCGCAGCCGGTCCACCGCGCGGTAGCTCCCGGCCCGCAGCACGTCCCCCACGGCCACGACGGCCGCGACGACCCCGTCCACCCGCACCAGGACCACGGTCCGCGCGGCGGCCTCGGCGTCGGCGAGCGCACGGGCGAGGACGTCGGGGAGGGCGTGGCCCCCGTCGTCGGGCGCCCCTTCCGGCCCCGCCTCCGCCCCCGGCGAGCACACCTCCACCACCCGCCCCTCCACGACCCCGCGCACACCCCACCCGGGCCGCGCCAGGAACTCCGTGACCTCGGGCAACTCCCCCTCGCCGAGCTCCTGTCGGGCGTACGACGTGATCGCGCGCCCCAGCGGATGCTCCGAACCCCGCTCCACCGCCCCCGCGAGCCGCAGCGCCGCGTCCCGGCCCGGGCCGTCCGGCGCGGCGGTGACCTGGGTGACGGTCATGTGCCCCGTCGTCAGCGTGCCGGTCTTGTCGAGGACGACGGTGTCGACGTGGCGCAGCGTCTCCAGGGCGCGCGGTCCGCCGACGAGGACGCCGAGCTGGGCGCCGCGTCCGGTGGCGGCGAGCAGCGCGGTGGGCGTGGCGAGGCCCAGGGCGCAGGGGCAGGCGACGACGAGGACGGCCACGGACGCGGTGACGGCGGCCTGTGGGTCGGCCCCGGCGCCGAGCCAGAACCCGAGGACGGTCACGGCGAGGGTGAGGACGACGGGGACGAAGACGGCCGCCGCGGCGTCCGCGAGGCGCTGGGCGCGGGCCTTCCCGGCCTGGGCCTCCGTCACCATCGTGGTGATGCGGGCGAGTCGGGTGTCGGAACCCACGGCCGTGGCCCGCACGACGAGCAGCCCGCTCTCGTTGACGGCGGCCCCGACGACGTCCTGCCCGGGCCCGACCTCCACCGGCTCGCTCTCACCGGTCACGAGGGACAGGTCGAGCGCGGAGTGCCCGGACACCACCACACCGTCGGTGGCCACCCGCTCCCCGGGCCGTACGACGAACTCCTGACCCACCAGCAACTCCCCGGTGGGCACCCGTCGTTCACCGCCGCCCGGGTCCCGTACCGCGACGTCCTTGACGGCGAGCGACGCCAGCGACCGCAGCGCCGCCCCGGTGCCGTGCCGCGCCCGCGCCTCCAGGAAGCGCCCCGCGAGCACCGAGAGCGGCACGCCGACGGCCGCCTCCAGATACACGTGCGCGCCCCCGCCCGCCGACGGAAGCACCTCGAACGGCATCCGCATCCCCGGCTCGCCCGCCCCGCCGAGGAACAGCGCGTACGCCGACCAGGAGAAGGACGCCGCGACGCCGAGCGACACCAGGGTGTCCATGGTCGCGGCGCCGTGCCGCAGGCCGCGTACCGCCCGCAGGTGGAAGGGCCACGCGCCCCACACCGCGACCGGCGCCGTCAGCATGAAGCACAGCCACTGCCAGTTGCGGAACTGCCAGGCGGGCACCATGGAGAGGACGAGCACGGGCAGCGAGAGCAGCGCGGTGACCAGCAGCCGCTGCCGCTCGGCCCGCGCCTCGTCGGCGCCCGGCGCAGCGGGTTCCGCCGCCCCCGGCGCCCCCGACGACGACGCCGTGGGCGGTGCGGGCGGCGGGGGCGGCTCGGCGGTGTACCCGGCGCGTACGACGACGGCGACGAGCTCGTCCGTGCCGGTGCCGACGGGGTGGCGCACCCGGGCCCGGCCGGTGGCGAGGTTCACGGTCGCGCTGACGCCCGCCAGCTTGCCGAGCTTCTTCTCGACGCGGTTCACACAGGCGGCACAGGTCATCCCGCCGACGATCAGGTCGGTGGTGACGGTGGCCTCTGGGGTTTCTGAGGTCTCGGGAGCCTCGGGGGCTTCGGTGGCGGCGGCCGTGGGATCGGGGGTCACTGGCCGTGGCCCCCGTGCCCGCCGCCGTGGCCCCCGCCCGAACCGCCGCCGGAGCCGCCGTCCTTGTCGCCGCCCGCACCGCCGTCCGGCGTCGACGACCGCATCCCCGGCGCCACCGGCCCCACGGACGAGCCGACTTGGTACGCGACGGCGAAGACGACGACGAGCAGGACGAGGAACCCCAGGAGCGCGGGTGGCGGCCGCCACACCCCGGACGCACCCGGCGTGCGTGCGCTGCTTGACGTACGCGAACTCGGCGACGTACCCGAAAGGGACGAACGCTCGTCTGCCATCGACGCTCCCGTGGCTGATCCGGCGGCGCGGGCAGCGGACGCCCGGCACCGGACAGGTGGTCGCGCGCCGCCGCCGGTGGGTTCCCGGAAGGTGTGAGACGTGCCATGCGGACGTGTCGCAGTTGGGCCGAACGGGTGACTTGCGCAAGAATTGCCTGGTGCAGACGTTGAGGACGAGCCAGGACGGGGTTGCTCTGTGACCAGCCACGAAGCCACCGACGAACAGTGGGAAGGGCTCGCCCAGGTCGTACCGCTGCGCGGCCGCAACGAATGGCCGTCGTGGCCGGGACACCGGGCGCTGCCCGACGCCGAGACGGAAGCGCGCCGCCGTTTCATCGTGACACGTGTGAACATCTTCGCGGACGCCCGTGAGGTCGCCGAGCACCTCATGGCGCAGACCCCCGTCCTGCTCGACCTGTCCGGCGCCGAGACCGAAGTCGCCAAGCGGGTCCTCGACTTCAGCAGCGGCGTGGTCTTCGGACTCGGCTGCGGGATGCACCGCGTGGAGAAGAACGTCTTCCTGCTGTCCCCGGCGGACACGGAGGTGCAGGGCCTGGTGGAGGCGGCGACCGGCATCTAGCCGCAGCGGTGTCCGGCGGGAGGGCGCGCGGGGCGAGCTCCGTCGGTGATCTAGCCCAACTCGCCGCCCCACGTGGTGCTTCGGCCGCCGATCCCTCGATCGTGCGAAGGTCGCTTGGGCAAAACGGTTCGGCTTGTCCACCGGCCCGTAGCTTCCGTTCATGACTGTGCACTCCCGCCGGGCGCTCGCGCAGGATCCGACGGCCCGGGCCAAGCCACGCGTCACCGAACTGCGCCTCTCCGCCTTCGCGGGCCACCGCGGCGCCGCGTTCCCGCTCGGCCCGCTCACGCTCTTCGCGGGCCCCAGCGGCAGCGGCAAGACGAGCGCGCTGCGGGCGTACGAGGCGCTCGCGCTGCTCGGCGCCGGGGTCGAGCTGATCGACGTCTTCCCCGAACCCACCCGCTGCGTGCCCGAGCGGGCGCGCGGCGACGGCCAGGCCCGGCGCGGCTTCCGCATCGGCTGTACGGTCGACGGCCCCGCCGGACCCGTCCGGCTCGACGTCGCCGTGCAGGCCGAGCCGGAACTACGCATCGCCGGCGAGCGGTTGACGCGCGACGGGCTCACCCTCCTGGAGACCGCGCTGCGCGACCCCGGCCGCCGCGCCGTCCAGGCCGCCTGGCACACCGCGGGCGCCGCGCCCGTGACCCGCGCGCCGCTGCCCGACGACCGGCTCGGCACGGCCCTGCTCCCGCTGCGCGTCGCGGGCAAGACCGACGGCCAGCGCCTGGTGCTCGCCGCCGCCGAACAGGTCGTCGTGGCGCTGCGCTCGGTGTTCACCTGCGATCCGCGGCCCGGCCGCATGCGCGCACCCGTGCCGCCCGGACTCGTCGGCGCGGGACGGCTGCTCGGCGGCTGCGACAACCTCGCCGAGGTCCTGTGGCGCACCCGCTCCGAGTGCGGCAACCGGCACGCCCAGCTCGTGGCGGCGCTGCGCTCCGGCTGCGCGGGACCGGTCGCCGACGTCCTCGCCGAGGAGACCCGCGACGGCGAGCTGCGGGCCCTGCTCGACCGCGGCGACGGCGTGCGCACCTGCGTCGGGCGGCTCGGCGACGGCGAACTGCGCTATCTCGCCCTCGCCCTGGTGCTGCTCACGGGACCGCGCGTCCTGGAGGTCGACCCGGTGGCGGAGGTCCCCGAGGCCTACCAGAGCCTCACCGTCCTCGCCGACGGCTTCGACCGCTGCCTGGACCAGCGCCAGAAGCGGGCCCTCGCGGACCTCGCCGCCCGCATGTGCGCCCGCGGCCACCTGCGCCTGATCGGCGCCGTGGCCGACGCGACCTGGGCCGCGACGGCGGACGGGGTGACGGTGGTGGACCTGGGGCGGGCCGGGGACGGGGGTGCCGAAGGCGCACCGGTCGCCCGCCGCGCGCGGGTGCCGAGATCGCGGACGCCCGGAATGTAGTTGACTTGAGCCGTGACCGACCAAGACGTAGCGGGACTGCAGCGCAGGCTGGCCGAGTTCGCGGCCGCGCGGCACTGGGAGCCCTACCACACGCCCAAGAACCTGGCCGCCGCGCTCAGCGTGGAGGCCTCCGAACTCGTGGAGATCTTCCAGTGGCTGACGCCGGAGGAGTCGGCGCGGGTGATGGCCGACCCGGATTCGGCGCACCGCGTCACGGACGAGGTCGCCGACGTCCTCGCCTATCTCCTCCAGTTCTGCGAAGTGCTCGGCATCGACCCGCTCCAGGCGCTCGCGGCGAAGATCGAGCGGAACGAACACCGCTTCCCGGCGCCGTAGCGCCCGCGTGCGCCGGGGAGCTGGGCCCATCCGCCCCGTGATCCCCGGCTGTCACCGCCCGTTGGACATGCCGAAAGCCCCCCAAAGACACCTCATCGTCACTCTCCGGAGTGGATGCATTGTCCACAGTCGATTTTTTGTCCACAGATTTCAGGCTTCCTCTGGCTTTTCGTCCTGAAGGCGCTCACTGTGGGTAGTGGATAAGGGAGTTCGGATGTACGTGCTGTGAGTGGGCGCGCGATGAATGGGGACGGCGCATGGATGCGATGCGGCTCATCGAGGCGAGCAGGTGCGCCCTGGCGCGGAGCCAGGAGTCCGCAGCGATCGTGGCGGAGGTGTGGCAGTCCCAGGCCCTGGCACAGGCGATCGGCAGCCGCCTCGCGGTCGCGGGTCCACCGGAGTTACGCGGCGAGGCGCTGGGCCTGAGCGAGCTCAGCGGCAGAGGCTGCGCCGTCCTCGACCCCCGCCAGTCCGGGACCCAGGAGATACGCGCGGCGGGCCTGACGGAGATAGGAGACGCCCACGACACCCTCCTCGGCCTCGGCGCCCTCCTCGGCGAAGTCGGCATCGCCCTGGTCACGGTGGCCATGGGCGCCGAGGACGAGGGGGTGTACTGGCAGTGCATGGAAGCCATCGACGCCGCCGACGAGTCCCGCGACCGCGTCCTCGAAATGCTCCGCAGACTCGCGGCCCGCGAACGCAACGCGGTGTCCGGCGGGGGCGCCTTGGACCGGGGGAGGGGGGACAGGGTGCCGGAGGGGAAGTCGCCCTCGTGCTGAGGGCGGGACTTGGCGTCGGCCGGTATGTATGAGCCCGTCCGGCGATTGAGGACGAGCGCGCAGCGCGATCGGCGGTGCGACGAGGCGGACGGTGCCCCGGCCGGGCAGGCCCCGGCGGCGATCCGGTCAGCGGCGGGCCCCGGCCGGCCGGGGAGGGACGCGGCGGCCGGGGTCGTCCGGTGCGGCGACGGCGCCCGTCAGACCTGCTCCTCCCCGGCAGGGGGCCGCTGGAGGTCGGCGTCCAGTTGGGTCAGATCCGCGTTGAGCGCGGCCATGAGCTCCTCCATCTGCTGCAGCAGGCCCTTGGGCGCACCCTGCTGCCCGGCCGGTGCCTGCGCGCGAGCCTGCTCCGGCACCACCTCGTCGCGGGGCTGCTCCGGCGCGAGCGGGTCGTGCGCCTGCTCGGGCACGGCTTCCTGGGACATGACGGCCTCCTCGGCCCGCGCCCCGCCGGTGCCGGGGGCGCGCCCCGGACGGGCAAGGCAGTTGGTGCGGGGGACGCGTCGGCAGCGACCGCCGGCGCGGGTGCCGGGCGGTCCGGCTCCGCCGAGCCAACGATCACCTGTGCGGCACGGTCACTGCGGCGGGCCCGCCCCGGTCGCGGGGTTGACGGATTTCACCCGACCGGGGCGGCGGTGGACCGGTGGGACAGGGGAGGTTGACGGGCGTTCGACCGTGCAGGATGGAGGTATGGATCTTCGCATCTTCACCGAGCCCCAGCAGGGGGCCACCTACGACACGCTGCTCGCCGTCGCCAAGGCGACCGAGGACCTCGGCTTCGACGCGTTCTTCCGCTCGGACCACTATCTGCGGATGGGATCCGTCGACGGCATGCCCGGACCCACGGACGCGTGGATCACGCTGGCCGGGCTCGCCCGGGAGACCAGGCGCATCCGGCTCGGCACGCTGATGACGGCGGGGACGTTCCGGCTGCCGGGCGTGCTCGCCATCCAGGTGGCACAGGTCGACCAGATGTCGGGCGGCCGGGTCGAGCTGGGTCTGGGCGCGGGCTGGTTCGAGGAGGAGCACAAGGCGTACGGAATCCCGTTCCCGAAAGAGAAGTTCGCGCGCCTGGAGGAGCAGCTCGCGATCGTCACCGGCCTGTGGGGGACGGCACCGGGCGACACGTTCTCGTACGAGGGAACGCACTACCAGCTGACCGACTCGCCCGCGCTGCCCAAGCCCGCGCAGTCCAAGGTGCCGGTCCTGATCGGCGGTCACGGCGCGAAGCGCACGCCGCGCCTCGCCGCGCGGTACGCGGACGAGTTCAACATTCCGTTCGCCTCGGTGGAGGACAGCGAGCGGCAGTTCGGCCGGGTGCGGGCCGCCGCCGAGGAGGTCGGGCGCAAGGCCGACGACCTGGTGTACTCCAACGCCCTGGTGGCGTGCGTGGGCAAGGACGACGCCGAGGTGGCACGGCGTGCGGCCGTCATCGGGCGTGAGGTGGAGGAGCTGAAGGCCAACGGGCTCGCGGGTTCGCCCGCCGAGGTCGTCGACAAGATCGGCCGGTACGCGGAGATCGGCGCGAGCCGCGTCTACCTCCAGTGCCTCGACCTGTCCGACCTGGACCACCTGGAGCTGATCTCGGCGCAGGTGCAGTCGCAACTGTCGTGACGTGCGACGGGGCCCGCCGATGACTCGACGGGCCCCGCGTCAGCCGGTGTCGGCTACCGCCCGGTGCTGCTAGCCACGGCCCTGGGTGGTGTGGGCGACGATGAAGTACTTGCCGCAGTCGCCGCCGAAGCGCCACTGGCCACGGCCCACCCACTTGCCGTAGATGGTCTTGCCGTTGCTGCAGTCGGTGACGGCGCGGGCCTGGCCACTCTTCACCTTGCAGGAGGCGGACCAGGTGTTGACCTTCATCTTCCAGTTGCCGCAGGCGTAGTTGCCGCTGCCGGCGGCGGAGGCGGGTGCGGCGGTGGCGAGGCCGCCGACGAGGAACGCGGCCGCGATGGACGTGGTCACGGCGCGGCGCGACACAGTGAGCTTCAAGGAAGTCTCCCCCAGAGGTGCCCTGTCGGGCGAACAGTACGTTTGCGAACACGGCGAGGCGTGCTCATGATCAATCCTACGGTCGGGGCCCGGGCCCGCCGAGGCCGGGGTGGGGGCGGCCGCCGGGTCCGACGGCATGGATCGCTGTGGTAGGAACGGACGGTGGCCGAGACACGGATCGATGTGGTGATCGCCGACGATCAGGAGCTGGTGCGGACCGGGTTCAGCCTGATCCTGGGGGCGCAGCCGGGCATCACCGTGGTCGGTGCGGCGGCCGACGGCGTGGAGTGCATCGACATGGCGCGCAGGCTGCGCCCGGACGTGGTGCTCGCCGACATCCGCATGCCGCGCCTCGACGGCCTCGAAGTGGTGCGGCAGTTGGCGGGGCCTGGCGTGGCGGAGCCGCTGAACGTCGTGCTGATCACCACGTTCGACCAGGACGACTACGTGCGGACCGGGCTGCGGAACGGGGCGTGCGGGTTCCTGTTGAAGGACGCCTCGCCGGGGCTGCTCGTGGAGGCGGTGCAGGCCGCTTCCCGCGGGGACGCCCTGGTGTCACCGGCGGTGACGGTGCGTCTGCTGCGGCGACTTGAGCAGTCGGAGCGGGACCCGGTGTCCGGCAACGCGGGCGCCGCCGGCCTCAGCGAGCGGGAGCTGGACATCGTGCGTCTGGTCGCGGTGGGGCGTACGAATCAGGAGATCTGCGACGAGCTGTTCCTGTCCCTGTCGACGGTGAAGACATATCTGGCGCGGATCCAGGCGAAGCTCGCGGCCCGCAACCGGGTGGAGGTCGCGGCGTGGGCCTGGGAGCACGGAGTGGCACACCCGGCGCGCTGACTCCGGGCACCTCGGCGCCCTCGTCCCCTCGGAGGCCCCGGCCCTCGGTGGCTCCCGTCCCCCCTCAGCGCCCCGGCCCCTGGCCCTGGAGGGCGTCGGCGGCGGACGTCGCCAGGGGGAAGGCGGCCTCGACCTGCCAGCCGCCGTGAGGGAGCGCGCCGGTGCGCAGCGTCCCGTCCAGGGCCTCGACGCGTTCGCGAAGGCCGAGCAGGCCGAAGCCGCCGCGTCCGCCCGCCGGGGTGGTGGCCCGGTGCGGGGCCGCGGTGTTGGTGACCGTCACCCGTAGCCAGCCGGGGTCCGCGTCCAGGCGGACCGTGGCGCGGGCGCCGGGGGCGTGTCTGCGGACGTTGGTGAGGGCTTCCTGGACCAGGCGCTGCACGGAGATCTCGACCTCGGGGCTGAGGCGGGCGGTGCGGGCGGCCGCCGTGACGTCGAGCCGGGCGGACGCGTCGGCGTCGAGGGCGTCGGGGGCGTCAGTGGCGTCAGTGGCGTCAGTGGCGTCAGTGGCGTCGGGAGTGTCGGCGGTGTCTGCGGTGGTGTGGGCGCAGTGCGCGGAGACGAGGTCGGCCAGTTCGGTGAGGAGGTCGCCGGGGCGCAGCGCCGCGTGGTTGTCCTCCCGCAGGACGCCCACCAGGCGGCGCATCGACTCCAGCGTCTCCGTGCCGGACCGGGCGATGTTGCGCAGCAGCGGATCCACCTGGTCGGGGGCGGTGCCCTGGATGGTCACGGCGGCGTTGGCCTGGACGATGATGCCCGTCATGTGATGGGCGATCAGGTCGTGCAGGTCCCGGGCGAGGGCGAGGCGCTCCGCCTGGCGCACGTCGTGCACGGCCCGTTCCCTGCGCAGTTCCATGGCGCGCAGGGCGCAGCCGGTGGCGACGCAGATGGCGAGGGCCACGGTCAGGATGTAGCCGCCCGCGACGAAGGCCGACCAGGAGCCGCTGCGCACCGGCAGCATCAGGACGGCGACGCACAGGGCGACGGTGGCCGCGATCGCGCGCGCCGGACGCCAGGCGTGGGCCGTGGTGCGGATGGTGAGGAAGAGCAGCCCGCAGGTCTCCAGGGCGCCCCACCACTGCAGGTCGGCGGAGTCGACCAGGGTCCACACGGTCAGGGCGAGGGAGATCGCCACGGCGCCGACGACGCGGCGGCCGAGGGCGAACGAGCGCGGCAGGCCGAGGACGGCGAAGCCGATCAGCGGACCGGTGACGACCACGGGCAGCCAGGCCGTCGGCGCCTGGAGCGGATCGGGGTCGGCGATGCGCGCGGCGGCGAAGTCCCCGACCAGGATCAGCGTGAACGCGGTCAGGCTGCTGATCCTGAGGAGCCTGCCGTCGGCGGCCGGGTTGAGGGGGAGTTTCCAGTCCACGCCGATCAGCGTAGGAGCACAAGCGGAGGCGCGTGTCGGCCGAATGACCGACAGTCCGGAGCGCGAAGGGTACGCACGGCCGACGGAACGGACCCCCGCCCGGCGGAACCCTGGTGACCACGGCGGCCGGCGACCTTCCCCCGGGGCCCGGCCGCCGCCCGCACGTCCGGGACCGGGTTCGGGGGCACCGCACCGCCGCACGGCCCGCCCGCCCGCACCGACAGACAGAGAGTGATCGCACCCCCTCATGGCCACCTTCCTGCACCGCATCGGCCGGACCGCCTTCCGACGACGTTGGCTGGTCGTCCTTCTCTGGGCGCTCGTCCTCGGTGCCGTGGGCGTCGCCGCCGCCAACGGCTCGGGTCCGCAGACGACCAACGTCACCCTCCCCGGCACGGAGGCACAGCGCGCCAACGACCTCCTGGAGAAGCAGTTCCCGGCCGCCAACGCCGACGGCGCCAACGCCCGCGTCGTCCTGCGGGCGCCCGCCGGGGAGAAGATCGACAGCGCCGACAACAGAGCGGCGCTCAAGGCGACCCTGGCCGACGTGCGGAAGTCCTCCGCGCACATCGCCAAGGTCAGCGACCCGTTCGCGGCGAAGGCGGTCAGCGGGAACGGCACCACCGCCTACTCCCAGGTCACGTACAGCGTGCCGGACACGGAGCTGACGGACCGTGACCACACCGGGCTCGACGAGGCGTTGGAGTCGGGCCGGGACCGCGGGCTGACGGTGGAGGCGTCAGGGAACGCGCTGCAGCCCCCCGAGGAGAGCCACACGGCGGAGGTGATCGGCTTCGCTCTGGCCGCCGTCATCCTCCTGATCACCTTCGGCTCCCTGGTCGCCGCGGGCCTGCCGCTGGTGACCGCGCTGGTCGGCGTGGCCGTGAGCATGACCGCCATCACGGCGCTCAGCGGTCCCTTCGAGCTGAACAGCAACGCCTCGGTCCTGGCCACCATGCTCGGCATCGCCGTCGGCATCGACTACGCCCTGTTCATCGTGTCCCGCTACCGCTCCGAGCGCGCCGCCGGGTACGACGCCGAGGAAGCCGCCGCCCGCGCCAATGGCACCGCCGGATCGGCCGTCGTCTTCGCCGGCCTCACGGTCGTGATCGCCCTCGCGGGCCTGGCCGTCGTGAACCTGTCCATCCTGACCGCGATGGGCCTGGCCGCCGCGGGCGCGGTCGCCGTCGCCGTGCTCGTCGCCGTCACGCTGATGCCCGCGCTGCTGGGCTTCGCCGGTGAGCGGGTGGTCGGCAGGGGCCGCGGGCGGTTCGTCCGCCGGTTCCTCCCCGCCCGTGCGGCCTCCCCCAAGACCGGCCTCGCGCACCGCTGGATCGCGTACGTCCTCCGCAAGCCCGCGAAGGTCCTGGTCCTGGCCGTCCTCGCGCTCGGCGTGATCGCCCTGCCCGCCACGCGGCTCGAACTCGGTCTTCCGGACGACGGCTCCAAGTCCGCCTCCTCCACCCAGCGCAAGGCGTACGACATGCTGTCGCAGTCGTTCGGCCCCGGCTTCAACGGGCCGCTCACGGTGACCGTCGACAACGAGGATCCGGCCGTCGCCCGTACCGGAGCCGCGGAGCTGGGCACGTCCCTCAAGGACCTGGGCGACGTGGCCGCCGTGACCCCGGCCGTCTTCAACAAGGCGGGCGACACCGCCCTCATCACGGTCGTGCCCAAGAGCGCGCCGGGCAGCGACGCCACGAAGGATCTCGTGGGCGACATCCGCTCCCTGGCCGACCGCATGGGGGCCGACTCGGGCGCCCGTGCCCTGGTGACCGGCACGACGGCGCTCAACATCGACGTCTCCGACAAGTTCAGCAAGGCGATCGTGCCCTACCTGGCGCTCGTCGTCGGGCTCGCGGTCCTCGTGCTGATCCTGGTGTTCCGTTCGGTCCTGGTGCCCCTGAAGGCCGCCCTCGGCTTCCTGCTGTCGGTCCTCGCCTCGCTCGGCGCGATCGTCGCGGTGTTCCAGTGGGGCTGGCTGAAGGACCTGATCGGCCTGGAGCAGACCGGCCCCCTCATGAGCCTGATGCCCATCCTGATGGTCGGCATCGTCTTCGGCCTCGCCATGGACTACCAGGTGTTCCTGGTGACCCGGATGCGGGAGGCGTACGTCCACGGCGCCGACGCGCGGACGGCGGTGGCGGACGGGTTCCGGCACAGCGCGACCGTCGTCACCGTCGCGGCCCTCATCATGATCACGGTCTTCGCCGGGTTCGTCGGCTCCGACGACGCCATGATCAAGGCCCTCGGATTCGGTCTCGCGGTCGCCGTCGCCTTCGACGCGTTCGTCGTCCGCATGACGATCGTGCCCGCCGCCCTCGCGCTCCTCGGCAAGCGCGCCTGGTCCCTGCCCGGGTGGCTCGACCGGATCCTGCCCCATGTCGACATCGAGGGCGAGAAGTTGGCGCGCGCCGAGCCGGTGCCGCCGCTGCCGGAGCAGCCGGACCAGTCGGACCGTCGGCCCGCGCACGACTACAGCGGACGGAGCTGAGCGGGAGGGGGCGGGGCCGGGCGCGGCACCCACCCCCTCGCCGGGGTGGTGGGTGATGCTCCCGCCGGGGCCGGGCGACCGGCGCCCTCGCCCGCTCCCCGGGGCGGCGCGACGCGCGGCCTCCGCGCAACCCTGCGCGAGCCCGGGGCTGGTAAGCCCGTGCGTCCTGGTCCAGGCTGTCCCTGGCCGACCCGACGCCGCCCGCCCCGCCTGCCCGCCCGCCGTGCCCCCAGGAGCCGCCCATGCCCAGGCCCCGCTTCGCCGTCCTCGGTGCCGGCAGCATCGGCTGTCACCTCGGTGGCCACCTCGTCGCCGCCGGGCACGACGTGACCTTCGTCGGCCGGTCCGCCGCCATGGCGACCCTGGCCGAGCGGGGACTCACCCTCACCAGCTCGACCCGCCCGCCCGTGCACCTTCCGCCGGACCGGCTGACGCTGGCCACCGGGCCCGAGGCGGCGGCGGGCGCCGACCACGTCCTCGTCACCGTGAAGAGCGCCGACACCGAGGCCGCCGCCACGGGCCTCGCCGCCCATCTCGCCCCCGACGCCACCGTCGTGAGCTTCCAGAACGGACTGCGGAACCCCACCGCCCTGCGTGCCGCGCTCCCCGGCCGCACCGTCCTCGCCGGGATGGTGCCGTACAACGTGCTGCGGTCCGAGCCGGGCACCGTGCACCAGGGCATGCCGGGACGCCTCATGGCGGAGCCCGACGACGCGCTCCTCGCCGCCTTCCACGAGGCGGGCCTGGACATCGAGGCCCGTACCGACATGTCCGAAGTGCTGCACTCCAAGCTCCTGATGAACCTCAACAACGCCGTCAACGCCCTGTCCGGCCTCCCGCTGCGCGACCAGCTCGGCCTGCGCGCCTACCGCGGCTGCCTCGCCCTGTGCCAGCGCGAGGCCCTCGCCGCCTACCGCGCCGCCGGGGTCGCGCCCGCCCGCCTCGGCCCCATCGCGCCCGGCGCCGTCCCGTTCGTCCTCGGGCTCCCCGACGCCGTCTTCCGCCGGGTGGCCGCGGCGTCCCTGCGGACCGACGCCCACGCGCGCTCCTCGATGTGGGAGGACCTGAAGTGCGGCCGCCCCACGGAGGTCGAATCCCTTCAGGGCGAGATCGTCGACCTGGCCCGCACCCACGGCCGGCGCGCCCCCGTGAACGCCCGCCTGGTCGCCCTCGTGCACGAGGCGGAGTCCGCGCCGCGCACGTGGACGGGCCCCGAGCTGTACGCCGAGCTGCGCGCGGCACGCTGAACGGGGCGGCGGCCGCGCGGAAATTCACGCGTGCGTCCGAGGGCTTCGCTGTACGTTTGTGCAGGTGCGCCGGGAAGAGGGCGGTGCGCGGCGAGAGGTCCGCGCCGCGGCGCACGCGACAGATACGGGGGGTTGAGGAGCAGGCCGCGACGCGAGACGCGCCCGGCCCGCAGGGGGCATGATCTGCCACCCCTTCGCGCACGCGCGGTCGGCCGACGCGGAACGGTCGGGCCGACGCGCCGTGCGACAGACACCCCGACACGTGACCCCAGCACGTCACCACACGCGGACGGTCCGGCGAGCCCACGGCTCGGACGGCCCGTCGAACCCATGGCCCAGATCCCTATCGAGGCATACCCATGTTCTTGACGATCAGCACCACCGGCACTCCGGAACGCCCCGCGACCGACCTCGGGTTCCTGCTGCACAAGCATCCCGGCAAGGCGCAGGCGTTCTCCACGTCCTACGGGCAGGCGCACGTCTTCTACCCCGAGGCGACGGCGGAGTGCTGCACGGCCGCGCTCCTGCTCGAAGTGGACCCGGTGGCGCTCGCACGGCGCGTCAGGGGAGCCACCAAGGGCCGGGGCGGCGCCGCGGACGCGGCTCTCGCGCAGTACGTCAACGACCGTCCGTACGCCGCGTCCTCGCTGTTCGCCGTCGCCCTGAGCACGGTGTTCTCCAGCGCCCTGCGCGGCGCCTGCAAGTCCCTGCCCGAGCGGGCGGCCGAGCCGCTGCCGCTGCGCGCCGAGGTGCCCGCGCTGCCCGCGCGCGGCGGGGCCCGCCTGGTCCGGGCGCTGTTCGAGCCGCTGGGCTGGACGGTGAGCGCCGATCCGGTGCCGCTCGACGAGCGCTTCCCGGAGTGGGGCGACTCGCGGTACGTACGCCTCGTACTGGAAGTGCCGGACGGCAGGCTGACGCTCAGCGAGGCCCTGCGCCACCTGTACGTGCTGCTTCCGGTGCTCGACGACGCCAAGCACTACTGGGTCTCGGCCGACGAGGTCGACAAGCTGCTGCGCGCGGGGGAGGGCTGGCTCGCGGGCCACCCCGAGCAGAAGCTGATCACCAGCCGCTATCTGGCGCGCCGCTGGTCGCTGACGCGCGAGGCCATGGAGCGGCTCGAACTGGCGCGGCTCGCCGACGCCGACGACACGGACGTCGAGGAGATCGACAACGCCGTCGCCGAGGACGAGGGGCCGGACGCGGAGGACAAGCCCGCCCCGCTCGCCGAGCAGCGCAGGGACGCGATCCTCGCCGCACTCGGCGCGGCGGGCGCCGCGCGTGTCCTCGACCTCGGCTGCGGCCAGGGCCAGTTGATACAGGCGCTGCTCAAGGACGTGCGGTACACGGAGATCGTGGGCGTCGACGTGTCGATGCGCGCGCTCACCGTCGCGTCGCGGCGGCTCAAGCTGGACCGCATGGGTCAGCGCCAGGCCGAGCGCGTGACACTCCTCCAGGGCTCGCTGGCGTACACCGACAAGCGTCTGAAGGGGTACGACGCGGCGGTGCTCTGCGAGGTCGTGGAGCACGTCGACCCGGAGCGTCTCTCCGCCCTGGAGTACGCCGTCTTCGGCTCGGCGCGGCCCCGCACGGTGCTCGTGACCACGCCGAACGTCGAGTACAACGTCCGCTGGGAGTCCCTGCCCGCAGGACACGTCCGGCACGGCGACCACCGCTTCGAGTGGACCCGCGCGGAGTTCCGGGCCTGGGCCGAGAGGGTCACCCACCAGCACGGGTACACCGTCGAGTTCGTGCCCGTCGGCCCCGACGACCCCGAGGTGGGCCCGCCGACGCAGATGGCGGTGTTCACCCGGTTCCAGAACGACAGCGACACGAAGGAGGCGAAGGCGGCATGACCGACCACACCACCGGCACCGACCACACCACCGGCAGCACCACCCCCGGCGGCCGCCGCCTCCCCGTCACCGACCTCTCCCTCGTCGTCCTCATCGGCGCGTCCGGCGCGGGCAAGTCCACCTTCGCGCGGCGGCACTTCAAGCCGACCGAGGTGCTGTCCAGCGACTTCTGCCGGGGTCTCGTCGCCGACGACGAGAACGACCAGGGCGCGAGCGGCGACGCCTTCGACGTCCTGCACTACATCGCGGGCAAGCGGCTCGCCGCGGGCCGCCGCACCGTCGTGGACGCGACCAGCGTGCAGTCGGACAGCCGCAAGCAGCTCATCGAGCTGGCCCGGCGGCACGACGTGCTGCCCGTCGCCATCGTCCTCGACGTGCCCGAGGACGTCTGCGCCGAGCGGAACGCCGCGCGGGCCGACCGGGCCGGGATGCCGCGCCGGGTCATCCAGCGCCACCAGCGCGAACTGCGGCGCTCACTCAGGCACCTGGAGCGCGAGGGCTTCCGGAAGGTGCACGTCCTGCGGGGCGTCGCGGAGGTCGAGGGCGCCGAGGTCGTCACGGAGCGGCGCTTCAACGACCTCACCCACCTCACCGGTCCCTTCGACATCATCGGCGACATCCACGGCTGCGCGAACGAGCTGGAGACGCTGCTCGGCAGGCTCGGATACGCCGACGGGGCGCACCCCGAGGGCCGCACCGCCGTGTTCGTCGGCGACCTCGTCGACCGCGGCCCGGACAGCCCCGGCGTCCTGCGCCGCGTCATGGGCATGGTCGCCGACGGCACCGCCCTGTGCGTACCGGGCAACCACGAGAACAAGCTCGGCCGCTATCTGAAGGGCCGCGGCGTCCAGCACACCCACGGCCTCGCCGAGACCATCGCGCAGCTGGAGGCCGAGGACGCGCGGGACCCGGAATTCCGGGCCCGGGTGCGGGAGTTCGTGGACGGCCTCGTCAGCCACTACGTCCTCGACGGCGGCAGGCTCGTGGTGTGCCACGCGGGCCTGCCGGAGAAGTACCACGGCCGCACCTCGGGCCGGGTGCGCTCGCACGCCCTGTACGGCGACACCACCGGCGAGACCGACGAGTTCGGCCTGCCCGTGCGCTACCCCTGGGCGGAGGACTACCGCGGCAAGGCGGCCGTCGTCTACGGCCACACCCCGGTGCCGACGGCGACCTGGCTGAACAACACCATCTGCCTGGACACCGGCGCGGTGTTCGGCGGGAAGCTCACCGCGCTGCGCTGGCCGGAGCGCGAGCTGGTCGACGTACCCGCGGAGCGCGTCTGGTACGAGCCGACGCGGCCGCTGCGCACCGACGCGCCCGGCGGCCACGACGGCCGCCCGCTCGACCTCGGCGACGTGCGGGGCCGCCGCGCCGTGGAGACCCGGCACGCCGGCCGCGTCACCGTGCGCGAGGAGAACGCCGCCGCCGCGCTCGAGGTGATGAGCCGCTTCGCCGCCGACCCGCGCCTGCTCCCGTACCTGCCGCCGACGATGGCGCCCTCCGCCACCTCACGGCGGGAGGGCTACCTGGAGCACCCGGAGGACGCGTTCGCGCAGTACGCGGCCGACGGCGTCGCCCGGGTCGTGTGCGAGGAGAAGCACATGGGCTCCCGCGCGGTGGCCCTGGTGTGCCGGAACGCGGACGTGGCGCGCGAGCGGTTCGGAGTGGGGGCTGCCTCGCACGCCGATGCAGGCAGCGGGGGAGGGCCGACGGGCGCCCTCGTCACCCGCACCGGCCGCCCGTTCCTCGGCGACCCCGACCGCACCGAGCAGGTGCTCGGCCGGGTGCGGGACGCCGCCGACGCCGCCGGGCTCTGGGCGGAGCTCGACACCGACTGGCTGCTGCTCGACGCGGAGCTGATGCCGTGGTCGCTGAAGGCGTCGGGGCTGCTCCGCTCGCAGTACGCAGCGGTGGGAGCCGCGTCCGGCGCGGTCTTCCCCGGTGCGCTCGGCGCCCTGGAGGCGGCCGTCGCCCGCGGTGTGGACGTCCGGGACCTGCTCGGCAAGCAGCGTGAACGCGCCGCCGACGCGGCCGCGTTCACCGACGCCTACCGCCGCTACTGCTGGCCGACCGACGGCCTGGACGGCGTGCGCCTCGCGCCGTTCCAGATCCTCGCCGTCCAGGGCCGGAGCCTCGCCGCGACGCCCCACGACCGGCAACTGGCCCTGATCGACCGGATGGTGGAGCACGACACGACGGGCCTGCTGCGCACCACGCGGCGCCTGTACGTCGACACCGGCGACGCGGATTCCGTGCGCGCGGGCGTCGACTGGTGGCTGGAGATGACCGGGCGCGGCGGCGAGGGCATGGTCGTCAAGCCGGTCGGCGCGCTGGTGCGCGACGGCAAGGGGCGTCTGGTGCAGCCCGGCATCAAGTGCCGGGGCCGGGAGTACCTGCGGATCGTCTACGGCCCGGAGTACACCCGCCCTGAGAACCTGGAGAAGCTGCGCGGCCGCACCCTCGGCCACAAGCGCTCCCTGGCGATCCGGGAGTACGCGCTCGGCCTCGAAGCGCTGGACCGGCTCGCGGAGGGCGAGCCGCTGTGGCGGGTCCACGAGGCGGTGTTCGCGGTGCTCGCACTGGAATCGGAACCCGTCGATCCGCGGCTCTGAGGTGCGTATGGCATGTTTTGGGCGCCCCTGTCCTGCCTGGCGGGACGTCCAAAACGTGCCGTCGTGCGCGTGACGCGGTCCCGGTGGGGTGAGGATGGGGACATGGGATTCCATGTCGACTCCGAGGCCGGGCGCCTGCGCAGCGTGATCCTGCACCGTCCGGACCTGGAGCTGAAGCGCCTCACGCCGACCAACAAGGACGCGTTGCTGTTCGACGACGTGCTGTGGGTGCGGCGGGCAAGACAGGAGCACGACGGCTTCGCCGACGTGCTGCGCGACCGGGGAGTGACGGTCCACCTCTTCGGTGATCTGCTCACCGAGGTGCTGGACGTGCCGGCCGCGCGGCTGCTCGTCCTGGACCGCGTCTTCGACGAGAAGGAGTACGGCCCGCTCGCCACCGACCACCTGCGGGCGAGCTTCGAGTCGCTGCCGTCCGCGGAACTCGCCGAGTTCCTGATCGGCGGCATGACCAAACGGGAGTACCTGGAGCGGCACCCGGAGCCGACGTCCGTGCGCTTCCACTGCATGGACATGGACGACTTCCTGCTCGGCCCGCTGCCCAACCACCTGTTCACCCGCGACACCTCCGCCTGGATCTACGACGGCGTGTCCATCAACGCCATGCGCTGGCCCGCGCGCCAGCGCGAGACGGTCCACTTCGAGGCGATCTACCAGCACCACCCGCTCTTCCACAACCAGGGCTTCCACCTCTGGTCGCAGGGCCAGTCCGACTATCCCTCCACCATCGAGGGCGGCGACGTCCTGGTCCTCGGCAACGGCGCCGTGCTCATCGGCATGAGCGAGCGCACCAAGCCGCAGGCCGTCGAGATGCTCGCGCACAAGCTGTTCGCCGCCGGTTCCGCGACCTCCATCGTGGCCCTGGACATGCCCAAGCGCCGCGCCTTCATGCACCTGGACACGGTCATGACGATGGTCGACGGCGATACGTTCACGCAGTACGCGGGCCTCGGCATGCTCCGCTCGTACACCATCGAGCCGGGCGTCGACGAGCGCGAGCTGAAGGTCACCGACCACCCGCCGGAGCACATGCACCGCGCCATCGCCGCGTCGCTCGGCCTCGGCGGCATCCGGGTCCTCACGGCCACCCAGGACGTGCACGCCGCCGAGCGCGAGCAGTGGGACGACGGCTGCAACGTGCTCGCGGTCGAGCCGGGCGTCGTCGTGGCGTACGAGCGGAACGCGACCACGAACACGTATCTGCGCAAGCAGGGCATCGAGGTGATAGAGATCCCCGGCAGCGAGCTGGGCCGGGGCCGGGGCGGCCCGCGCTGCATGAGCTGTCCCGTCGAGCGGGATCCGGTCCGCTAGGCGCACCCTGGAGCGAGCGGGACGGGGCGGGCGGGGGCCTGCATATAAATGTGAAAGATCGTATAGACTTTCAAGGGTCCCCGCCCGCCCCGACGCACGCGTACCCCAGGAGCGCCCCATGGCGACGACAGCCACGACCGACCTCACCGGCCGCCACTTCCTCAAGGAGCTGGACTTCACCGCCGACGAGTTCCGCGGCCTGCTCGCCCTGGCCGCGGAGCTGAAGGCCGCCAAGCGGGCGGGCGCCGAGACCCGGCGCCTGACCGGCAGGAACATCGCGCTGATCTTCGAGAAGGCGTCCACGAGGACCCGCTGCTCCTTCGAGGTGGCCGCCGCCGACCAGGGCGCCGCCACGACGTACATCGACCCCTCCGGGGCGCACATCGGCAAGAAGGAGTCCGTCAAGGACACCGCCCGCGTCCTCGGCCGGATGTACGACGCCATCCAGTTCCGCGGCGACGCCCAGGACACCGTCGAGACCCTGGCCGCCCACGCGGGCGTGCCCGTCTACAACGGTCTGACCGACGCCTGGCACCCCACCCAGATGCTCGCCGACGTCCTGACGATGACCGAGCACTGCGCCAAGCCCTTTGACCGGATCACCCTCGCCTACCTCGGCGACGCCCGTCTGAACATGGGCAACTCCTACCTGGTCACCGGCGCCCTGCTCGGCATGGACGTCCGGATCGTGGCGCCCCGGGCGTACTGGCCCGCGGCGGACGTCGTGGCCCGGGCGCGGCAGCTCGCCGAGTCCACCGGGGCGCGGATCGCGCTCACCGAGGACGTCGCCGAGGGCGTCGCGGGCGCCGACTTCGTCGCCACCGACGTGTGGGTGTCGATGGGGGAGCCCGCCGAGGTCTGGGACGAGCGCATCGCCGCCCTCGGTCCGTACGCGGTCACGATGGACGTCCTGCGCGCCACCGGCAACGCCGACGTGAAGTTCCTGCACTGCCTGCCCGCCTTCCACGACCTGGCGACACAGGTCGGGCGCGAGGTGGCCGAGCGGCACGGGCGGGACTCGCTGGAGGTCACCGACGAGGTCTTCGAGTCGGCGCACTCGGTGGTCTTCGACGAGGCGGAGAACCGGATGCACACGATCAAGGCGGTCCTGGTGGCGACCCTCGCCTGAGGCCGCGGGAGCGCCGGGGCCCGCGCCTCAGTGGTCGGCCGGTGCCCGCAGCGTGAACCACACGGCCTTGCCGGACTCCGTGGGCCGGTGCCCGCAGGACGAGCTGAGCGTGCGGATGAGGAGCAGGCCGCGGCCGTGCTCCTGCCAGGGGTCGGGCTCGTCGTCCGGCGACGGGTCGGTGAGGTCGCCCGGCGGGACCGGGCTGGAGTCGCGCACCTCGACCTGGCAGCTGGTCGGCAGCAGCTCGATGACCAGCTCTATCGGGTCGTGCCCCGGTGCGTGCTCCACGGCGTTGGCGACCAGCTCGGCGGTCAGGAGCTCCGCGGTGTCGGTGTCCGCGGTGGAGCCGATGTCGACGAGGGCCGTACGGACCAGGGCGCGCGCGATCGGCACGGCCGCCGTGGTGTGCGGCAGTCCGATGCGCCAGGAGGCGGGAGCGTGCGGTTCGGGCAAGGCGGGTCCGTTCGGCGAGCAGGTGGTCCCGGGCAGGGGGCCCTGTGCGGTCCTGCTGTCAACCGTACGAATCCTAAGCCGAGTGGCGACAGGGGCGATCGTCGGCCGGTTCGCGGCCCGATGCCAGGACATGGCGGGACTTACGCCTCTGCGACCGGGAATGATGTGCGCACCCCCGTCTCCCCGTATCGCGTACTCGTGACGACAGTCATGGACGAGTGATAACTTCGAGAGGGAGCGAGACCGCGCCCCGGCGCGCCGACCGCGCCCCGGCCAAGGCCCGCGCACCGGCCCCCGCCGCCCTCGACCCAGGAGGCCGCACGTCATGAGTCCCTTCACCGGCTCCACCGCACGCACCCCCGAGTGGCGGCATCTGTGCCTCACCGTCGACGACGGCGTCGCCACCGTCACGCTCGCCCGCCCCGAGAAGCTGAACGCCCTCACCTTCGGCGCCTACGCCGACCTGCGCGACCTGCTCGCCGAGCTGTCCCGGGAGCGGTCCGTGCGGGCCCTCGTCCTCGGCGGCGAGGGCCGCGGCTTCTGCTCCGGCGGCGACGTGGACGAGATCATCGGCGCGACCCTCGCCATGGACACCGCGCAGCTCCTCGACTTCAACCGCATGACGGGCCAGGTCGTGCGGGCCCTGCGCGAATGCCCGTTCCCGGTGGTCGCCGCCGTGCACGGGGTGGCCGCGGGCGCGGGCGCGGTGCTCGCGCTCGCCGCGGACTTCCGGGTCGCCGACCCGTCGGCGCGGTTCTCGTTCCTGTTCACCAAGGTGGGGCTCTCCGGCGGCGACATGGGCGCGGCGTATCTGCTGCCGCGCGTCGTCGGCCTCGGCCACGCCACGCGCCTGCTGATGCTGGGGGAGCCGGTGCGGGCCCCCGAGGCCGAGCGCATCGGCCTCATCAGCGAGCTGACGGACGAGGGAAAGGCGGCGGAGGCCGCGGCGGCCCTGGCCCGCCGTCTGGCCGAGGGCCCCGCCCTCGCGTACGCCCAGACGAAGGCCCTGCTCACCGCCGAGCTGGACATGCCCCTCGCGGCCGCCGTCGAGATGGACGCGGCGACCCAGGCCCTGCTGATGAACGGCGAGGACTACGCCGAGTTCCACGCGGCGTTCACGGAGAAGCGGACGCCGAAGTGGCAGGGACGGTGACGACGACGGTGGCGGGGAATGAGCCCGTCATGGGGGTACCCCCTGCTCGAGCGAAGTCGAGAGCTTGGGGGAGTTTGAGGACGAGCGCGCAGCGCGATCGGGAGAGGCCCGTCTCACCCGAGGGGGAACACCCGGCCAAGGCGCCCACGCCAGCAAAAATCGCCGTGATCGGCGGCGGCCCCGGTGGCCTCTACGCCGCCGCCCTGCTCAAGCGGCTCGACCCGGACCGCGAGGTCACCGTCTGGGAGCGGAACGCGCCGGACGACACCTTCGGCTTCGGCGTCGTGCTGTCCGACGAGACCCTCGGCGGCATCGAGCACGCCGACCCGGTCGTGTACGCGGCGCTGCAGGAGGAGTTCGTCCGCTGGGACGACATCGACATCGTGCGCGGCGGCACCCGCCACACCTCCGGCGGCCACGGCTTCGCCGCGCTCGGGCGGCGCGCGCTGCTCGCGATCCTGCACGAGCGCTGCCGCGACCTCGGCGTGGACCTCCGCTTCCGTACCGAGGCCCCGCCCGCGGCCACCCTCGCCACCGCGTACGACCTGGTGATCGCCGCGGACGGCGTGCACAGCCTCACCCGCGAGACGCACCCCGAGGCCTTCCGCCCCACCCTCACCAGCCACCGCTGCCGCTACATCTGGCTCGCCGCCGACTTCGCCTTCGACGCCTTCCGCTTCGAGATCGCCGAGACCGAGCACGGCGTGATGCAGCTGCACGGCTACCCCTACGAGGCCGCGACGGCCACCGCCCCCGGCGCGTCCACCGTCATCGTCGAGATGCGCGAAGAGGTGTGGGAGGCCGCCGGGTTCGCCGACCTCGACGCGGCCGCGTCCGTCGAACGCTGCGCCAAGCTCTTCGCCGACGCCCTCGGCGGCCGCCCGCTGCGCTCCAACAACTCCTCCTGGCTCACCTTCCGCACCGTCGTCAACGCCCACTGGTCGCACGGCAACACCGTCCTGCTCGGCGACGCCGCCCACACCGCGCACTTCTCCATCGGCTCCGGCACCAAGCTCGCCGTCGAGGACGCCCTCGCGCTCGCCGCGAACCTCCAGGAGCAGCCCGACATCCCCGCCGCACTCGCCGCGTACGAGACCGAGCGCCGCCCCGTCGTCGAGTCCACGCAGCGCGCCGCCCTCGCCAGCCTGCAGTGGTTCGAGGAACTGCCGACGTACCTCGGCCAGCCGCCGCTGCAGTTCGCCTTCAACCTGCTCACCCGCAGCCGCCGCGTCACCCACGACAACCTGCGGCTGCGCGACGCCGGCTTCACCGAGGCCGTCGAGCGGGACTTCGGGTGCCCGCCCGGTACGCCGCCGATGTTCACGCCGTTCCGCTTGCGCGGCCTCGAACTCCGCAACCGCGTCGTCGTGTCCCCCATGGACATGTACTCCGCCGAGGACGGCGTGCCCGGCGACTTCCACCTCGTCCACCTGGGCGCGCGGGCGCTCGGCGGGGCCGGTCTCGTCATGACCGAGATGGTCTGCGTGAGCGAGCGGGGCCGCATCACCCCCGGCTGCGCCGGGCTCTACACCGACGAACAGGCCGCCGCCTGGACCCGCATCGTCGACTTCGCCCACACCCAGGCGCCCGGCACCGCCCTCGGCGTCCAGCTCGGGCACTCCGGCCGCAAGGGCTCCACGAAGCTGATGTGGGACGGCATCGACGAGCCCCTGCCCACCGGCAACTGGCCGCTCGTCGCCCCCTCACCCCTCCCGTACACCCCCGCGAACCAGACCCCCCACGCCCTGTCCGTTTCCGAACTCCCCGCCATCCGCGAGGAGTTCACCGCCGCCGCCCGGCGCGCCGCCGCCTGTGGCTTCGACCTCCTCGAACTCCACTGCGCCCACGGCTACCTCCTCTCCAGCTTCCTCTCCCCCCTCACCAACCACCGCACCGACGCCTACGGAGGTTCCCTCGAGGCCCGCCTCCGCTTCCCCCTCGAAGTCTTCGACTCCGTCCGCGACGTGTGGCCCGCCGACCGGCCCATGACCGTCCGCATCTCCGCGACCGACTGGGCCGACGGCGGCAACACCGCCGACGACGCCGTCGCCGTCGCCCGCGCGTTCGCCGCGCACGGGGCCGACGCCGTCGACGTGTCCACCGGGCAGGTCGTCGCCGACGAGCGGCCCGCCTACGGGCGCTCCTACCAGACGCCCTTCGCCGACCGCATCCGCAACGAGACCGGTGTCCCCGTCGTCGCCGTCGGCGCCATCTCCTCCTGGGACGACGTCAACTCCCTCCTCCTCGCGGGCCGCACCGACCTCTGCGCCCTCGCCCGCCCTCACCTCTACGACCCCCACTGGACCCTCCACGCCGCCGCCGAACAGTCCTACTCCGGCCCCGGCGCCCCCTGGCCCGCCCCCTACCGCGCGGGCAGCCGCCGCCCCCAGACGGGCCGCACGGACGCGCCGAAGCCGCGGTTGTCGCTGGGGGGTTGAGGGTGCGGGCCTTGCCGTGGGCTCCGCCCCCAGACCCCCACTCCTCAAACGCCGGAGGGGCTGTCTCTAGCCCGTCCGGCGATTGAGGACGAGGCGCGGAGCGCCGATCAGGGGGGTCCAGGGGGCGCAGCCCCCGGTTTCGGAGAAGGGGCGGGACTGGGGCGCCCCGCGAGGCCCCGCACCCTCAACCCACCCCCGCCACAAACCCCCTCCCCGCCTCCCCGAGGCGTTCGTCCAGGGCCCGGAACACCTCCGCCGAGCGCCGACCGGGCCAGTCCTCCGGCAGGAGGTGCGCGGGGAGGCCGGGATCGGCGTAGGGGAGGTGGCGCCAGGAGTCGAGGGCGAGGAGGTGGTCGCGGTAGGCCTGTTCGGGGGGCGTGTCCGGGCGGGACTGCCAGGCGCGCAGGACGGGTTCGTGCCGGTCGAGGAACGCCTCGTGCTGCTTGGCGAGAGAGGCGAGATCCCACCACCGCCCCACCGCCTCGGCGGTCGGCGCGAAGCCGAGGTGCTCGCCGCGGAACAGCTCGACGTACGGGGCGAGTTGCAGCCGTTCGAGGGTGTGCCGGGTCTCCGCGTGATGGTGGGCGGGGGCGATCCACACGCCGGGCGCGGCGCTGCCGAACCCGAGCCCGGCGAGCCGCGACCGCAACACGTGCCGCTTGCTGCGCTCGGCCTCCGGCACGGAGAACACGGCGAGCACCCAGCCCCCCTCGTCCGCACGCCGATCGGCCCACGGCCAGTAGATGCGGCGGTCGCCGTCCTCCAGGAGCTGCCGGGCGTCGGGGGAGAGGGCGTACCCCGCCGCCCCGGTGGCGGTGCGCGCGGGCAGCAGCAGCCCGCGCCGCTTCAGACGGGACACGGAGGACCGCACGGACGGCGCGTCCACGCCCACGGGCGCGAGGAGCCGTACCAGTTCGGCCACGGCCACGGGGCCGGACGCGGCCCGGCCGTGCGCCCCGTAGAACGTGACGATCAGGGACCTGGGAGTGTGCTGCTCGGACACGTGATCACTCTAGGCCCCGGACCCCGGCCCGGGCTCGCGGAGCCGGAAGCGCTGGAGCTTCCCCGTCGCCGTGCGCGGCAGCGTCTCCAGGAACACCAGCTCCCGCGGGCACTTGTACGGCACCAGCTCCGCCTTCACGAACTCCCGCAGCCGCTCCGCGTCGGCGACCGCCCCGGCGCGCAGCACCACGTACGCCACGACCACCTGCCCGCGCCGCTCGTCGGGACGGCCCACGACCGCCGTCTCCACCACGTCCGGGTGGCGCAGGAGCGCCTCCTCGACCTCCGGGCCCGCGATGTTGAACCCGGCCGAGATGATCATGTCGTCCGCGCGGGCGACGTACCGGAAGTAGCCGTCGCTGTCGCGGATGTAGGTGTCGCCGGTGACGTTCCAGCCGTGGCGCACGTACTCCCGCTGCCGGGGGTCGGCCAGATAGCGGCAGCCGACCGGGCCGCGGACCGCGAGGAGCCCCGGTTCGCCGTCCGGCACGGGCACGCCCGCCTCGTCGACCACGCGCGCGTGCCACCCGGGCACGGGCAGCCCCGTGGTGCCGGGGCGGATCGCCTCGTCGGCGGCGGAGATGAAGATGTGCAGGAGTTCCGTCGCGCCGATGCCGTTGATGATGCGCAGGCCCGTGCGTTCGTACCAGGCCTGCCAGGTCGCGGCCGGCAGGTTCTCGCCCGCGGACACGCAGCGGCGCAGGGAGGCGAGGGCCGCGGGAGGCGCGGGGGACCGCTCCGCGGTCTCGTCCGGCGCGGGCGCGGGCAGCTCGTCCAGCATCGCCCGGTACGCCGTCGGCGCCGTGAACAGCACGCTCACGCCGTGTTCCGCGATCGCGGGCAGGAGCTGGCGCGGGCCCGCCTGTTCCAGGAGCAGGGACGAGGCGCCGACCCGCAGCGGGAACACGACCAGGCCGCCGAGGCCGAACGTGAAGCCCAGCGGGGGGCTGCCCGCGAACACGTCGTCGGGCCCCGCCTTGAGGACGTGGCGCGCGAAGGTGTCCGCGATGGCGAGCACGTCCCGGTGGAAGTGCATACAGCCCTTGGGGCGGCCCGTGGTGCCGGAGGTGAACGCGATCAGGGCCACGTCGTCGGCGGCGGTGTCCACGGCGGCGTACGCGGCCGGGGGGCGGGCCGCCGCGCGGGCGACGAGGTCGTCGGGGCCCTCGCCGCCGTACGTCGTCACGGCGAGGCCCGGCACCCCGGCCTTCGTCAGGTCGTCGACCGCGCGGGCGTCGCACAGGGCGTGCGAGACCTGCGCGATCTCGCAGATCGTGGCCAGCTCCTGGGTGCGCTGCTGGGCGAGGACGGTCACCGCGACCCCGCCCGCCTTCATCACCGCGAGCCAGCACGCGGCGAGCCACGGCGTGGTGGCGCCGCGCAGCAGCACGCGGTTGCCGGGGACCACCCCGAGCTCGTCGGTGAGGACGTGCGCGATCCGGTCGACCTGCTCCTGGAGCCGTCCGTACGTCCAGACGGCGCCGTCGGCCGTCCGGAACGCGGGGCGGTCCGTGCCGTGCCGCAGGGCCGAGCGGTCGAGCAGTTCCGTGCCGCAGTTGAGGCGGTCCGGATAGTGCAGCTCGGGCCGGTCGCGGACCAGCGCGGGCCACTGCTCGCGGGGCGGCAGGTGGTCCCGCGCGAACGTGTCGACGTGGCCGGATGTCTCCATGGTGCCTCGCCCCTTTGCCGGTCGGGCGTAGTGGTGCGCCAGCCAGACGAGCGTATCGTGATGGTGACGACAGTCAACGGTGCGCGATAAACGCGATGGAGCGGCGCGCGAGGGGAGAGGACCGGGATGACCGCATTCTCGCTCAATCCGGAAGAGATCGCCCGGTGTGAACGGCTGCGGGAGCTCACCGCCGAGCGGCTGCTCCCCCTCGCCGACAAGGGGGACCCCGGCCGGGTGAACCGCCCCCTGGTCCAGGAGCTGGGCGAACTGGGGCTCCTGGACGCCCTGTTCGACTCCGGGGCGCTCGACCTGTGCCTGCTGCGGGAGTCCCTGGCCCGCGGCTGCACGGAGGCCGAGACCGCCCTCGCCCTCCAGGGCCTCGGCGCCCACCCCGTGCACGCGTACGGCTCCCCCGCGCAGCGCGAGCGCTGGCTGCCGCCCGTGCGCGCGGGCCGTGCCGTCGCCGCCTTCGCCCTCTCCGAGCCCGGCGCGGGCTCCGACGCGGCCGCCCTCGCCCTGGCCGCCGAGCCCGACGGATCCGGGGGCTGGCGTCTGACCGGCGAGAAGTCCTGGATCTCGAACGCCCCCGAGGCCGACTTCTACACCGTCTTCGCCCGCACGACCCCGGACGCGGGCGCCCGCGGCGTCACCGCCTTCCTCGTCCCCGCCGACCGCGCGGGCCTGACCGGCGCCCCCCTCGCGATGCTCTCGCCGCACCCCATCGGCACGCTCGCCTTCGACGGCGTCCGCGTCGGCGCCGACGACGCCCTCGGCGACCGCGACCGCGGCTTCCGCGTGGCCATGACCACCCTCAACCGCTTCCGGCCCAGCGTCGGCGCGTTCGCCGTCGGCATGGCCCAGGCCGCCCTCGACGCCACCCTCGCGCACACCGCGGGGCGGGACGCCTTCGGCGGCAAACTGAAGGACCTGCAGGCGGTGTCCCACCAGGTGGCCGAGATGGCGACGCGCACGGAGGCGGCCCGCCTGCTCGTGTACGCGGCCGCGGCGGCGTACGACCGCGACGAGCCGGACATCGCGGGGCGCGCGGCCATGGCGAAGCTGTTCGCCACGGAGACCGCCCAGTTCGTCGTCGACACCGCCGTCCAGCTGCACGGCGCCCGCGCCCTGCGCCACGGCCACCTCCTGGAGCACCTGTACCGCGAGGTGCGGGCCCCGCGCATCTACGAGGGCGCGAGCGAGGTCCAACGAGCCGTCATCGCCAAGGAGTTGTACGGCGGGCGGGCGGCGGGAGCGGGGGCCGCCGACCCGGCGGCCCGGGGGCAGGGGTAGCGTCCGGGACCGCGGCACCGAACGCGGCAGCGGCAACTCCAGCGCACGTGACCACGAAGGAGCGCACCACCGCATGAGCCTCGACCGACTCAACCCCGCCGACCTCTCCCCGCCCACCGGCTTCTCGCACGCCGTCGTCGCCACCGGCGGTCGTCTCGTCTTCCTCGCCGGCCAGACCGCCCTCGACACCGACGGCAAGCCCGTCGGCGGCAGCCTGCCCACCCAGTTCGAGCTGGCCCTCACCAACCTCCTGGCCGCCCTCACCGCCGCGGGCGGCACCCCGGCCGACCTCGCCCGCGTCACGGTGTACGCCACCGACGTCGCCGACTACCGCGCCCACGCCCCCGAACTCGGCCGGATCTGGAAGCGGTTGGCGGGCCGCGACTACCCCGCGATGGCGGTGATCGGCGCGGTGCGGCTGTGGGACGAGGAGTGCCTGGTGGAGCTGGACGGGATCGCGGTGGTCGACTGATGCCGCAGGTCGAACTCGGCGTGGGCCCGATCGCGTACGAGGACAGCGGCGGTGACGGCGTGCCCGTCGTCCTAGTGCACGGGCCCGCCCAGGACGGCACGGTGTGGCGGCACGTCGTCGACCGGCTCGGCGCCGCCTTCCGCTGCCTGGTGCCGACCCTCCCGTACGGCAGCCATCGCCTGCCGCTGAAGCCGGGCGCCGCGCTCACGCCGCGCACGATGGCGCTGCTCGTCGGCGAGTTCGCGGACGCCCTCGCGCTCGGCGACGAGACGGTGTTCGTCGAGAACGACGGCGGCCGGCTCCAGCAACTGGTCACGGAGCGGCCCGAGCGCGTGGGCCGCCTGGTGATCGCGGGCTGCGAGGCCTTCGACAACTATCCGCCGGGCGCGGGCGGCAAGCTCCTCGACGTGGCGTCGAAGGTCCCCGGCGGCATCGCCCTGCTCGCGCACGTCCTCGCCGTCCGCCCCCTGCGACGCGTGCCCGGCACCGGGTACGCCGTCATGGCCCACCGCCCCGTCCCGCACGACCTGATCGACCACTGGATCGAACCCCTGCGCAAGAACCCCGCCGCGCGCCGCGTCCTGGTCGACTACCTCCGGTCCGTCACCAGGACCGACATGATGGCGGCCGTCGAGGGCCTGCGCGTCTACGACCGCCCCGCCCTGGTCGTCTGGGGCAGACAGGACCGCATGATGCCCCCCGAACACGCCCGCAGACTCACCACACTCCTGCCCAAGGGCCGCCTCGTGGAACTGGACGACTGCGGCACACTGATCCCCCTCGACCGCCCGGACGGCCTGGCCGACGCGATCCGCGAGTTCGTGGACGAGAGCTGAGGGGGCCGGACGGCGTCCGGCCCACCCCGACCTCACTCCCGCCGTGCGAACCTCCGCGAGGAGAACGCCGCGTCGTCCTTCCCGCTCACACCGTCCGTGACCCACCAGTGCGTCGGCGCCGTGCCAAAGGCGTCGTGCAGCCTCGTCGACGTCCAGGACAGGACCACCTCGTCCTTGCCGTCCCCGTCGAAGTCGGCGGCGGCGTGCACCTGCTGCGTGCCGCTGGACGCGGGGATGCGCGTGCCGTCGACACGGGCGGGCGGCCTGCGGACCAGGTGCCCGAGGCGCCGGTCGCCGTCGATGAGGACAGGGTTCCGCGGCGCGTCGCGCAGCAGCGTGTCGCGGCCGTCGCCGTCGGGGTCGACGGCCGTGTACGCGCCCATGCGGGCGCCCTCGGGCGGCAGGTAGGTGCGCACGGCGCCGTCGCCGCCCGGGTAGACGGCGTAACTGCCGTGGACGTCGGCCGACTCCTTCGAGGCGTTGGGCTCGTCGTTGCGTTCGCCGTCGTCGCCGACGGCCAGGTCACGGGTGCCGTCCCCGTCGAAGTCCCCGAAGGCGTGGCCGTTCCCCTTGCGCACGAGGCGGCTCGTGGTGGCGAGGCCGCCACCGGGGCGGGCGGCGAAGTACTCGCCCGCGGACTGCTCGCCGTCGTTGCCGTAGTGCAGGAACAGGCCGGTGGTGCGGGGCTTGCCCCCGGTGGGCAGTTCGTCCGCGTACAGCTTGCCGTACGACGTCGCGCCCGCCCGGGACAGGGGGAGCCGCTCCGTGCGCGCCGCCGCGCCCGCGCGCGTGAACGGGCCGAACAGCAGCACCACGGCCGTGCCGTCGGCCCGCAGCCCCGCCAGGTCATGGCGCCCGTCGCCGTCGAAGTCGCCGCGCACCGTCTCCTCGTAGCCCTCCACCGCGTCCGGCGCGGGCAGCGGGAGCCGGGTCGCGGCGCCGGTGCGCCGGGGTCCGCCGGGGCCGCCCCACGTCACGTACTCGATCCTGCGCAGCACCGATCCGTTGCGGACGCGCTCCTCTTCGGGCACCGCCTCGCTGCCCCGGCTGAGGAAGTCGGGGAAGCCGTCGTCGTCCAGGTCGACGGTGGTCTGCGGGAGCAGCGCCCCGGTCGCCGGGGACTCGACGTCGGGCAGGCCGAGCTCGCGCGCCGAGTACACGCTGCGGATCGTCGGATCGAGGCCGCGCCTGGTGCCGAAGACCACCGCGAGGTGGGACGGCGCGCCGCCGGTCTTCCGGGGGTCGGGACCCGCCACCGGCAGCAGGAGATCGCGGTGGCCGTCGCCGTTGATGTCGTCCGGGTCGCCGGAGCCACGCCCGGGTGCGGGCGGACGGCTCTCGGTCGGCACGACGTCCGGGGCCCGCGAAGCGGACGCGCCCCGGCCGGACCTGCCGGACCCGTCACCGTCGGAGCCGCCGGAGCCGCACCCCGCGAGCAGGACGAGTGCGGCACAGACGGCGAACGGGCGGGTCACGGCGGCAGAAGGCATGGGGCACACCTTCACACCGGGACCCGCCCGGACTCCAGCGACGGCCGGTAACGACCGGTCAGGACGCCTCAGATGTCCCGGAACGTCTCGATCTGCGCGCCGACCGAGTTCAGCCGCTCCGCCAGCTCCTCGTAGCCGCGGTTGATCACGTACACATTGCGGAGCACCGACGTGCCCTCGGCCGCCATCATCGCGAGCAGCACGACCACGGCGGGCCGCAGCGCGGGCGGGCACATCATCTCGGCGGCGCGCCAGCGCGTCGGGCCCTCGACCAGGACGCGGTGCGGGTCGAGCAGCTGGAGGCGGCCGCCCAGGCGGTTGAGGTCCGTCAGGTAGATCGCGCGGTTGTCGTAGACCCAGTCGTGGATGAGGGTCTTGCCCTGGGCCGCCGCCGCGATGGCCGCGAAGAAGGGGACGTTGTCGATGTTGAGCCCCGGGAAGGGCATCGGGTGGATCTTGTCGATGGGCGCCTCCAGCTTGGAGGGGCGCACGGTGAGGTCGATGAGGCGGGTGCGGCCGTTGTCCGCCGCGTACTCCGGCGACCGGTCGTGGTCGAGGCCCATCTCCTCCAGGACCGCGAGCTCGATCTCCAGGAACTCGATCGGCACCCGCTTGACGGTCAGTTCGGACTCGGTGACGACGGCCGCGGCCAGCAGGCTCATCGCCTCGACCGGGTCCTCGGACGGCGAGTAGTCCACGTCCACGTCGATGGTCGGCACGCCGTGCACGGTCAGCGTCGTCGTGCCGATGCCCTCGACCTTGACGCCGAGCGCCTCCAGGAAGAAGCACAGGTCCTGGACCATGTAGTTGGAGGAGGCGTTGCGGATGACGGTCGTGCCGGCGCTGCGGGCGGCGGCGAGGAGGGCGTTCTCCGTCACCGTGTCGCCGCGCTCGGTCAGGACGATCGGGCGGTCGGGCGTGACGTCGCGGGCGACCTCCGCGTGGTAGAGACCCTCGGTCGCGGCGATGTCCAGGCCGAAGCGGCGCAGCGCGATCATGTGGGGCTCGATCGTGCGGGTGCCGAGGTCGCAGCCGCCGGCGTAGGGCAGCTTGAAGTGGTCCATGCGGTGCAGGAGCGGGCCCAGGAACATGATGATCGAGCGGGTGCGGCGGGCGGCCTCCGCGTCGATGGCGTCCATGTCGAGCTTCGCGGGCGGCACGATCTCCAGGTCGACGCCGTCGTTGATCCAACGGGTGCGCACGCCGATGGAGTTGAGGACCTCGAGGAGGCGGTAGACCTCCTCGATGCGGGCGACGCGGCGCAGCACCGTGCGGCCCTTGTTCAGGAGCGACGCGCACAGCAGGGCGACGCAGGCGTTCTTGCTCGTCTTGACGTCGATGGAGCCCGAGAGGCGACGGCCGCCGACGACCCGCAGATGCATCGGACCGGCGTAGCCGAGCGAGACGATCTCACTGTCGAGCGCCTCGCCGATACGGGCGATCATCTCAAGGCTGATGTTCTGGTTGCCCCGCTCGATGCGGTTGACGGCGCTCTGGCTGGTGTTGAGCGCCTCGGCCAACTGCGCCTGAGTCCAGCCACGGTGCTGCCGGGCGTCACGAATGAGCTTGCCGATGCGTACGAGGTAGTCGTCTGCCATGGGTGCAGGCTATCTCAGATATGAGATGGCGTACGCGCTGGGGTGGGCCATTGGTGGAGTGACCGGTTCCGAACGGAGCGCGCGGCCCCGCTCGCGCCCGCGGGAGCCGCCCGGCGCCCGGGAGTTGAGCCGGGCCGCACCAGGGGCCCGGCTCGCCGCCCCGCGCTCAGCCGCAGCCGCAGGTCACCCGGGGCCGCCCCGCCGCCCGCGTCACCCGAGCGGCGGCAGCGCGCCCCGACGGCGACTCGCCGTCGTGCACCACTCTGCCCCCGCTCAGCGTGAGACGCACCTCGGCGCCGCTGATCTCGGCCACCGGACACCGCGTCACATCGCGGTCGAGCAGCACCAGATCCGCCTGCTTGCCGCACTCGACGGTCCCGGTGAGATGCGCCATGCGGAGCTGCCGCGCGCTGCCGAGGGTGTGCGTGAGCAGCGACGACGTCCGGCTGATGCCCTCCTTGGCGCGGTAGAGGTCGCCCTCTCCCTCGGCGTCCGTGCCGCGCCGGTCGACGGCCGTGCGGACCTGGTTCCACACCTGGAGCGGGTCGACGGGCCAGTCGGAGCCACCCGAGAGGTGCGCGCCGTGCGCCTGCAGGCTGCGCGCCGGGTACAGCCAGCGGTGCCGGGCCGCGCCGAGATAGGGGAGCAGCGCGTCCACCGTCCAGGCGTTCCGCGTCGCCCATTGCAGCTGCATACAGGCGACGACGCCGAGTTCGGCGAACCGGGGCAGATCGGCCGGGTCGACGAGCTGGAGGTGCGCGATGGTGTTGCGGACGTCACGGCGGCCGGTGCGGCGCAGGGCGTACGCGTATCCGTCGAGGGCGGTGCGCACGGCCCGGTCGCCGATGGCGTGCGCGTGCAGTTGCCAGCCCTCGGTGTTGAGTACGGCGGTGAGGCGGCCGAGGTCGGCGGCCGTCACATACAGGTCGCCGCGGTGGTCGGTGGGCCTGCCGTCCTTGTCCAGATAGGGCTTCAGGAGCGCGGCGGTCTGCGCCGGGTACTCGATGACGCCGTCGAGGAACACCTTGACGGTCCCGAACCGCAGCCCGGGCACCCCGTCGAACTCGTCGCGCAGCTTCTTCGCGTACGCAACCGAGGCGCGCGGGTCCTTGGCCTGCTCGGAGGTGAGCCGGAGCGCGGGCACGACCCGCTGCGGCAGCTTGCCCGCGGCGGCGAGCGCCCGGTACAGGGCCAGCTCGTCCTCACCCGTCACCGCCTCCATGAACGTGGTGATCCCCGACGCCGCCGCCTCGGCGAACACCTTCGCGGCCGCGGCCACGAGCGCGGCCTCGTCGGGCTCGGGGATGTGCCGGGACACCAGGTCCTGCGCGTCGTCCTTGAGCACGCCGGTGGGCTTGCCGTCGGCGCCCTTCACGATCTTGCCGCCGACGGGGTCCGGCGTGGCGGCGGTGATCTTCGCGATGTCCAGGGCGCGCTGGTTGACCCACATGTTGTGGCCGTCGGCGCCGCGCAGGGCGACGGGGCGGCGGGTGGGCAGGGCGTCGAGCATCGAGTGGTGCGGGGCGGTGCCGCGCGGGAGCAGCCCCACGGGGTTCCAGTCCTCCACGACGAGCCATCCGTCGGGCTCGCCGCCCCCGCCCTCGCCCGAGGTCTCCTTCAGGAACCCGGTGAGGGTCTGCTGCAGCTCCGCCACGGTCTGCTCGGCCCCGTCGAGCGACGGCCGGAGCGAGCGCGCGGCCGCGTCCGTCGGGTGGGCGTGCCCGTCATGGATCCCGCTGAGCAGGCTCCCGCCGCGCCCGTCGACGACCTCGGTGTCCCGCCCGGCGAACCGCCGCACCTCGGCGTCCGACCCCACGGCGAGGATCCGCCCGTCCCGCCCGACGGCGACCGCCCGCGCGGGCCCGGAGCCGCGCACGCCGGTGAACACGCGGGCGTTGTGCACGACTAGCGCGGCACGGTGGCGGGCCCCGCGCCCGGCCGATGCGGCGCCCGAGGCGGCGGCGGGGACACCGGCCGCGGCGACGAGCCCGGCGGCGCCGGCGGCACCGGCGGCGGCGAGCAGGCTGCGCCGCGCGACGGGCGAGGAGGGCGCTGGCGGCGCTGGCGGCGCTGACAACGCGGGCGGTACGGACGGCGCTGGCGGCGCTGACAACGCGGGCGGTACGGACGGCGCTGGCGGCGCTGACAACGCGGGCGGCACCGACGGCGAGGACGGCGCCTTCGGCGCGGGCGATGCGGACGGCTCGGCGGCTTCGGCAGACATGGGCACTCCAAGGCGCATACGTCGACGGGGCAGTGACCGCACGTTCGGTGAGTAACCCGTTAACCAGAACCCACCCCGGACAACGAATTCCGCACCCCTCCCTCACGGCCCCCGTCCGTACGATGACCCCGTGCCGGACAGCCGACCGACCCTCGCCGATGTCGCGCGCGCCGCCGAGGTGTCGACGGCGACCGTCTCGCACGCGCTCAACGGCACCGGGCGGCTCGCCGACGCGACCCGGCGGCGCGTCCGCGCGACCGCGACCGCGCTCGGCTACGGCGCCCCGCTCAGGGGCCCGCGCACCCGCACGCTCGGCATCGCCGTCACCACGTTCCCGGGCCCCTGGAACTACACCGAGATCGCCTACTTCTCCCGTGCCGTCACCGCGGCCACCGCCGCCGCGCACGCGCACGGGTACGCGGTCACCACGCTGCCCGCGCACCGGGTCGCGGACGCGGCCTGGCACACGCTCGCCGTCGACGGCATGCTCATCGCCGACAGCCCGCCGGGTGACCCGATGGCACGGGCCCTGCGCGCCCGCGGCATCCCGGTCGTCTTCGACGGCGTCCCCGGCGACGTGCACGAGGGCGACCACTGGATCGACAACGACCACACCGCCACCACCCGCGAGGTCCTCGGCCATCTCACGGCCGCGGGCGCCCGGCGCGTCGCCCTGCAGTCGGGCAGCGGCACCGAGACGTACGCGCGCGTGGTGACGGAGACGTACGAGGAGTGGTGCGCGGAGCGCGGCGTCGTGGCGCGCGCCGTGCGGTTCGACGTGGCCGACGCCGAGGGCCGGGCCTTCGACGCCCTGCTCACCGGCACCGACCGCGTGGACGCGGTGTACGCCGCGTACGACCCGGGCGGCCGCCAGTTCCTCGCGGCCGCGCGCCGCCACGGGCTGCGGATCCCCGACGACCTGCTGCTCGTGTGCGCCAGCGAGGACCCGGGCTACGCGCGGACCGCGCCGCCCGTCAGCACGGTGAGCCTCAACCCGGAACTCATGGCCCGCGCGGCCGTGGCCCGTCTGGTCGCCCTGATCGAGGGCGCCGACCCGCCGGCGCCGGGCCCGGCCGTCGTCCCGGCGGCCCTGCACGTGCGGACCTCGTCCCGGGGCACACGGCGGCCGAACCTTCGGTGAGGGCGTCGACCGGGGCCGGGCGAGGCGCGACAATGGCCGTCGCAAGGCGCTGGGTCTCACGGTCGGCCAGGGGGAGCGGATGACGGGTGGACAGCTGCCGGAAGGCCCCGGGCGTGGCCGGCGGGCCGAGTTGCCGACGGGCGGGAACAGCCTGGTGCCGCGGCGCCCGGAGCCCCTGGAGGTCGTGCCGTCGCTCCATGAGCCCGGCGGCTTCCCCGTGGACGACTCGTTCCCCGACCGGCAGGCGTGCTGGGACATGCTGGGGGCCGGGGTCAAGGACAGACTGCGGGCGAAGGCGGGCACGGTCCTCGAGTGGTGGGCGCGCGTGGACCACGAGGGTCGCGTCAGAGCCACCGTGTTCGGGACCGACGGCCTCTGCCGTGCGACCCCGGTCGTCAGGAACGGCAAGTGGGTCTACCTGGTCGAACGCCTGCGACTTGAGCCGGGCGCGATGCGGCGGCAGTCGTTCGACGGAGCGGCACCCAAGAGCCGGGCCGCGGGCTGGTCCCGGGTCCTGCGCCGCCCGGGGGCCGACAGCCATCGGCAGCAGCCGTCGCCGGCCGCCGTCGCGCGGCCTCTGAGTCTGGACGACGAGACCAGGGGCGTTCTGGGGAACTTCCCCGTCGAGGTGCAGGAGTTCCTGCAGCGTCCCTTCGTACGGGACGACCGGCGCGTCTTCCCCGACTGGTACTACGACGAGACGGTCGAATTCGCCCATCAGCGGGTCTTCGTCGTCTTCTGCCTCTCCGCCGACCGCCATGTGACGGTCGCCTCGGGCACCCGCATTCTGCCGCGCGGCAGGTCCCTCGACCGCGCGCAGTGGGACATCGAGTGCACGCTCGCGCCGGTGCGCCGCACCTGAGCGCGGCCCGCGGGCGGGCCGTGCGAGCGCACGCCGGACCGCCGCTGTGACAGGACAGCGGGGCGCGCCTCGTCGCGACGGCGGGTGATGTATTAGAGTTATCTCGACATCGAGATATCTGCCGAGGCGCGCCGCAGCCGCACGCCTTCGCCGCATCCGCCGGTAAGGGTTACCTAACTTAGCCTTACCTTAGCGGATCGGCGAGAAGCGGTGACGGCAGGATGCGGTGGACTGCGCACATATATGAAGGAGACTGTCGTGTCGGCGAACAGCTTCGACGCCCGCGCCACGCTGCGCGTGGGCGACGAGTCGTACGAGATCTTCAAGCTGGACAAGGTCGAGGGCTCCGCACGCCTTCCCTACAGCCTGAAGGTTCTCCTGGAGAACCTGCTCCGCACCGAGGACGGCGCGAACATCACCGCCGACCACATCCGCGCGCTCGGCTCCTGGGACTCCCAGGCGCAGCCGAGCCAGGAGATCCAGTTCACGCCGGCCCGCGTGATCATGCAGGACTTCACCGGCGTGCCGTGTGTCGTGGACCTCGCCACGATGCGTGAGGCCGTGAAGGAGCTGGGCGGCGACCCGGCGAAGATCAACCCGCTGGCCCCGGCCGAGCTGGTCATCGACCACTCCGTCATCGCCGACAAGTTCGGCACGAAGGACGCCTTCGGCCAGAACGTCGAGCTGGAGTACGGCCGCAACAAGGAGCGCTACCAGTTCCTGCGCTGGGGCCAGACCGCCTTCGACGAGTTCAAGGTCGTCCCGCCGGGCACCGGCATCGTGCACCAGGTCAACATCGAGCACCTGGCCCGTACGGTCATGGTTCGAGGCGGCCAGGCGTACCCCGACACCCTCGTCGGCACCGACTCGCACACCACGATGGTCAACGGCCTCGGCGTCCTCGGCTGGGGCGTCGGCGGCATCGAGGCCGAGGCCGCGATGCTGGGCCAGCCGGTCTCGATGCTCATCCCGCGCGTCGTCGGCTTCAAGCTGACCGGCGAGCTGAAGCCGGGCACGACCGCCACGGACCTGGTGCTCACGATCACCGAGATGCTGCGCAAGCACGGCGTCGTCGGCAAGTTCGTCGAGTTCTACGGCGAGGGCGTCGCCGCCACGTCGCTGGCCAACCGCGCCACCATCGGCAACATGTCGCCGGAGTTCGGCTCCACCGCCGCGATCTTCCCGATCGACGGCGAGACCCTGAACTACCTGCGTCTGACCGGCCGTTCCGACCAGCAGGTCGCGCTCGTCGAGGCGTACGCCAAGGAGCAGGGCCTCTGGCTGGACCCGGCCGCCGAGCCGGACTTCTCCGAGAAGCTGGAGCTGGACCTCTCCACGGTCGTCCCGTCGATCGCGGGTCCGAAGCGTCCGCAGGACCGCATCGTCCTCGCGAACGCCGCCCAGCAGTTCGCCGTCGACGTGCGCAACTACGTCTCCGAGGACGAGGAGGCGGGCAAGGAGTCCTTCCCGGCCTCCGACGCCCCGGCCTCCTCCAACGGCGTGCCGTCCCGCCCGACCACGGTCACGGCCCCCGACGGCTCGACGTACGAGATCGACCACGGCGCCGTCACGGTCGCCGCGATCACGTCCTGCACCAACACCTCGAACCCGTACGTGATGGTCGCCGCCGCGCTCGTCGCGAAGAAGGCCGTCGAGAAGGGCCTGACCCGCAAGCCGTGGGTCAAGACCACCCTCGCCCCGGGCTCGAAGGTCGTCACCGACTACTTCGACAAGGCGGGCCTCACCCCGTACCTGGACAAGGTCGGCTTCAACCTCGTCGGCTACGGCTGCACCACCTGCATCGGCAACTCGGGCCCGCTGCCCGAGGAGGTCTCGAAGGCCGTCAACGACCACGACCTGGCCGTGACGTCCGTCCTCTCCGGCAACCGGAACTTCGAGGGCCGCATCAACCCCGACGTCAAGATGAACTACCTGGCGTCGCCGCCGCTGGTCGTCGCGTACGCCATCGCGGGTTCGATGAAGGTGGACATCACCAAGGACGCGCTCGGCACGGACCAGGACGGCAAGCCCGTCTTCCTCGCCGACATCTGGCCGACCGAGGCCGAGGTCAACGACGTCGTCGCCAACTCCATCGGCGAGGACATGTTCAACAAGTCCTACTCCGACGTGTTCGCGGGCGACGCCCAGTGGCAGGCCCTGTCGATCCCGACCGGCAACACCTTCGAGTGGGACACCGAGTCCACCTACGTCCGCAAGCCCCCGTACTTCGAGGGCATGCAGATGGACCCGGCCCCGGTCACGGACATCTCCGGCGCCCGCGTCCTCGCCAAGCTGGGCGACTCGGTCACCACCGACCACATCTCCCCGGCCGGCGCCATCAAGGCCGACACCCCGGCCGGCCAGTACCTCACGGAGCACGGCGTCGCCCGCCGTGACTTCAACAGCTACGGCTCGCGCCGCGGCAACCACGAGGTCATGATCCGCGGCACGTTCGCCAACATCCGCCTGCGCAACCAGCTCGCGCCGGGCACCGAGGGCGGCTTCACCCGCGACTTCACGAAGGCCGACGCCCCCGTCTCCTTCATCTACGACGCCTCGCGCAACTACATCGAGCAGGGCACCCCGCTCGTCATCCTGGGCGGCAAGGAGTACGGCTCCGGATCGTCCCGCGACTGGGCCGCCAAGGGCACCGCGCTCCTCGGCGTCAAGGCCGTCATCACCGAGTCGTACGAGCGCATCCACCGCTCGAACCTCATCGGCATGGGCGTCCTGCCGCTCCAGTTCCCCGAGGGCCAGTCGGCCGACTCCCTCGGCCTCACCGGCGAGGAGACCTTCTCCTTCACCGGCGTCGAGGAGCTGAACAACGGCACCACCCCGCGCACGGTCAAGGTCTCCACCGACACCGGCGTGGAGTTCGACGCGGTCGTCCGCATCGACACCCCCGGCGAGGCGGACTACTACCGCAACGGCGGCATCATGCAGTACGTGCTGCGCAGCCTGATCCGCAAGTAAGCGGTCAGGGACGGCAGTTGAGGGCCGTACCCCCCGGCGTCGACCGGGGGGTACGGCCCTCTCGCGCGTCACCGCGGGTGATCAGCGCAGCGGGATGCTCTTGACGGCCGAGAGGATCGGGATCAGGACGTAGTCGCCGTTGCCGGGGCCGCAGGTGGGCTTGGTGTCGACGGTGTCGGAGACCTTCGTCCCGGTCGAGTACCGGGTGTCGGGGGAGGTGACCACGCTCGTGAGGTGGCTCTTGTGCCGCTCCGAGTAGTACACGCACTGGTGCAGGTTGAGGTGGCGGCCCGCGTTCAGGTCCAGGGCCCTGACGCCGGAGAGTCCCGGGTTGGGGACGTGGCTGCCGTTGCCGGGGCCGCAGGTCGGGCTGGTCTCGGGGGAGTTGGAGATCTTCGTGCCGGTGGAGTAGCGCCCGTCGCCGCTCGGCGTCACCAGGGTGGTGAAGCGGTCGGTGCTCGCGCTTCGGTAGTAGTCGCACTGCTGGAGGTTGAGGTAGCGGCCCGCGGCGAGGTTCAGGGCCTTGACGCCGTGCAGGAGCGGGACGGGCACGTGATTGCCGTTCCCCGCGCCGCAGGCCGCCGTGGTGTCGGCGGTGGCGGACTGCTTCGTGCCGGTGGAGTAGCGCCCGTCGGCGCTGGGTGTCAGGAAGGAGTTGAAGTGGTCGTCGAGGCTGCTGGCGTAGTACGCGCACTGGTGCAGGTTCAGATAGCCGGAGGCGGCCGCCTCCTGTCGGTCCTGGGCCGCCTGGGCCGGCCCCGCCGTGCCCAGGAAGGCGCCCACGCCGACCGCGAGGGCGAGTGCCGGTCGCCCCACGCGCATGGCTGTCCATCGCTTCAATTCGGTTCTCCCGTCCGGGTGCGGGATGCGCTCTGGAAACTCCCGCACTTCCTGCGACGAAGGTCCCACGCGCACCCCGCGCCCCGGTAGGGCGAAATCCGGCGACGGCGACTATGCCTGCGGCAGGCCGCCGTACGGCACCGTGATCAGCTCCATGGCGTGCTCCGACGGGTCGAGGAAGTACACGCCCTTGCCGCCGTCGTTGCGGTTGAACCCGCCCGGCTGCCGCTGGTGCGGGTCGGCCCAGTGGGCGAGGCCGCGCTCCTTGATCTTCGCGTACGCGGCGTCGAACTCGGCCTCCGAGACCAGGAACGCGTAGTGCTGCGGAGTGATCCTGTCCGCGGGGGCGGTGGCGAAGTCGAGTGTGACGTCATTGCTGAGGGCGACCGCGATGAACGGGCCCCACTCGTCCGTGATGTCGAGGTCCAGCAGCTCCGCGAAGAACTCGGCGGACTCCCGGTTGTCGCGGGCGTGGACGATCGTGTGATTGAGCTGAACTGCCAAGGAATGCCTCCGTGGGCATCTCCCGCACCTCCATGCCTCACCCGGGCGGTGACCGGCACGCGATGCTGCCGGGGATCTTAGGCGGGCCCCGGGCGCGCTGTCGAGCGGATCCGATCAGTCCTGTGCGGGCTCGGCGCCCACCAGGCCGAGCAGGCCGGGGAAGCGCGCGTCCAGCTCCGCGCGGCGCAGGACCGCCGTGCGGCTGTTGCCGTGGTCGACCATGCGGAGCAGGCCTGCCTCGCGCATCACCTTGAAGTGGTGCGACGTCGTCGACTTCGACACCGGCAACTGGAAGGAGGCACAGGTGCGTTCGGTGCCGTCGGGCTCGCGCAGGAACCCGGCGATCACGCCGAAGCGCAGGGGGTCCGCGAGGGCGTGCAGGACCGTGCGCAGGTCCATCTCGGAGGGCAGCGGGTGGCCTTCTTCGTCCGGCACGGAGTCGCTCCTCGCGTTCGGGTCCCATCAGGTTCTACTTGCATCGTACCTCTCGCGCGTGTCAGGGTCAGGTTCGATTGAAACCGAACCTTCTCGTCTTCCCGGGGGTCTCCTCGCCATGCCCGAACCATCGACGCGGTCCGCGTCCGCGACGCTGTCCGAATCCGCGACCCAGCCCGCGCCCGCAGCGCGGTCCGCACCCCCGGCGCGGGAGACGGAGGCGCCGAAGCCGCCCGCACTCCCGCTCGCCGCCATCCTCCTCGCCGTCTTCGTCGTCCCGATGTCGATCTCCGGCACCGCCGTCGCCCTGCCGGGCATCGGAGCCGCCACGCACGCGGAACCGGCGCCGCTCCAGTGGGTGGTGAACGCCTTCAACGTCGCCTTCGCCTGCTTCACCCTCGTCTGGGGCTCGGTCGCCGACGTCGTCGGCCGGGTCAGGGCCTTCGCCGCGGGGGCCGCCGTCTACGCGGTCGCCTCGCTCGCCAGCGCCCTCGCCTCCGGCGTGCTCCTGCTGGACGCGGCCCGTGCCCTCGCGGGTGTCGGCGGCGCGGCGATCTTCTCGTGCGGGGCCGCCATCCTGTCGACGGTGTACGAGGGTCCGGCGCGGGCCAAGGCGTTCGCGCTGTTCGGCACCGTGGCGGGCGTGGGCATCGCGGTCGGGCCCTCGCTCTCCGGGGTGCTGCTGCAGACGGTGAGCTGGCGCTGGGTGTTCGCGCTGCATGCCGTGGCGCTCGCCGTCGTCCTGCTCGCCGTGCCGGTCATCGCGCGGGCGGTGCCGCCGACGCCCCGCACCGGCGCGAGGGTCGACGTCCCCGGCAGCGTGGTCTTCGTCGTGGCCATGGTGCTGCTGACCACCGCCATCGTGCAGGGCTCCCAGTGGGGCTGGGGGAGCGCGGGCGTGCTCGGGCTCTTCGCCGGGGCGGTCGTGGCGCTCGCGGTCTTCGGCTCCGTCGAGAAGCGGCGCGAGCACCCGCTCCTTGACCTGGGTCTGCTGCGCGACCGTCGCTTCCTGGCGCTGTGCCTGGTCCCGGTCGCCGGATCGTTCGGCTTCGTCACGATGCTCACGTACCTGCCGACCTATCTGACGGAGGTGACCGGCCGCGGCACCGGCGCGGCAGGCCTGATCATGGTCCTGCTCACCGCGCCGATGCTCGTCCTCCCGCTGCTCGCCGCCAAGTCGGTGGCCCGAGGCGTCCCCGCGCTCACCGTCATCTATGCCAGCCTCGCCGCCCTCGTCGTCGGCGACGCCGCCCTGACCCTCTTCGGCCCCGACGTGTCCGTCGCCGTCGTCGCCCTGCCGATGATCGTCACCGGCGCGGGCATGGCGCTCGCCGCGGGCCTCGTCGACGGCCAGGCCCTGGCCCTGGTCGACCCCGCGAAGGCGGGCATGGCCGCGGGCTTCCTCAACACGCTGCGGCTCGGCAGCGAGGCCGTCGCGGTGGCGCTGTACGGCTCGGTCCTCACGACGCTCACCGCGTCCCGGTCGTACGACTCTGCCTTCCACCTGGTGCTCTGGGGGCTCGCGGCGATCTGCCTGGTCCTCGGCCTTGTCGTCTTCGCGCTGATGGGCGGGCGCGGGGCCGCCGAGCCGGGCGCCGACGGGGAGAAGGGCCTGGGCTAGGACGCCAGGGGGCTCGGGGCGCGGCGGGTGAGGTCCCGCCCGGCCTACGGTCCGAGCCCGACCCCGCGGGCCTCGGCTATCGCGTTCACCGCTTCGACGTGCCAGCCGTAGAAGTGCGTCGCCCTGCGGCAGTACGCCAGCACGTGCTCGTGCGCCTCGCCGGCGCCGATCTCCAACAGGGCCCGTACGGCGGCCTCTTGGGCGCCGAACCACGAGTCCGGGCCGAGGAGCGACGTCAGGGGCGTGAGGCAGTCGGGTGTGCCGCGCTCGGTCAGGGCGAGGGACGCGGCCTCCCGCGCGGGGCGCAACGTGGAGAGCCGGCCCGCGCCGGGCTCGACGCGCCCGGCGCCCCACGGCGGCTCCGGTGCCGCGGCGAGCCGGACCAGGACGGCGGTCGCCTCGGCCCCGGGGTGGGCGGCGAGCGCCGCGACGAGCCGGTCGGCCAGGTCCTCGCCCAGGTCGTCCACGCCGTCGGCGAGCGCGATGAGGACGGGCAGGGCGGGGGCGCCGACGCGACGCAGGGCGTGCAGGGCGGTGCGGGCCAGCTCGGGGGCGGCGTCGTGTGGCTCGGCGGGGGTGGTGCCGGGGGCGGTGTCGTGTGGCTCGGCCGGAGTGCTGCTGGGGGCGGTGTCGTGCGGTCCGGTGCTGTACGTGACGATCTCCCCGAGCGCCCGGGCCGCCTCCGCCACGGGGAAGGCGCCCAGCGCCGCCACCGCCCGTGCCCGCACCGCCTCGTGCGGCGAGCGGGCGCAGGCGAGCACCACCGGCAGGGTGTGCGGTGCGCCGATCAGGCCGAGGGCCCGCACGGCATGGGCGCGCAGGGTGCCGGGTTCCTCCTCGTCCTCGGCCAGGGCCGCGAGGGGTGTGGTGGCTTCCGGGGGGCGTAGGGCGCCGAGCGCGTCCGCGACGGCGGTGCGCAACGCCGTCGGGGCCGCGTCGTCCGTCAGGAGGGTCAGCAGCACCGGCGCGACCGCCGTGTGCCCGGCGGCACCCAACGCCCTGGTGGCGCCGCGCCGTTGGGCCACGGTCCGGTGCGTGTCGGTGAGCAGTTCCTGGAGTTCCCGGAGCGGCGGCTTGGGGAGACGTGCGATGACGTCCGCCACGGCGTCGCTGATGTGCGCGTCGCTCAGAGCCTCCAGCAGGGCCTCACTCGCCTCGACGCGCGCGTACGCGGCGAGGGCCCGGGCGGCGGCCCGGCGCACGGTCGGCACCGGTGACGCGCGCAAGTGGTGCCGGAGCAGGGCGTGGTGCTCGCCCGGGTCCGGCACGGCGAAGAGGCCGGGCCGTTCCGCCACATGAGTGCAGACGGCAGCCACGGCGTGGGGCGGGGCATCGGGGTGGTCCGGGGAGTGCCACGCCGTGCGGAGCACCTCCCACAGGTGGGCGCGGCCGTCCTCCGTCCGGGAGAGCAGAGCCGTCGCCAGGCGTGCCGTCTCGGGGTCCGGGTCGCGCTGCGGGGCGTGCAGGAGCGTTTCGGCGGACGGCCACGGGTGCGCGGTCGGCCAGTCGATGTCGGGCAGCGCGTGCAGCGCCGTCACGGCGGCCCGGCGCACGTGGCTGTCGGGGGCGGGGGTGTGCGCGAGGACGAGGAGGGCGGAGGTCGCGCGAGGGTCCCCGATCGCGCCGAGTGTCCGCAGCACGCGTTCCGCGCGCCCCGGCAGGTACGCCCAGAGCGCGGCGAGGAGCGGAGTCACGGCCTCCGGCGCGCGCAACGCGGCCAGCGCGTCGAGCACCCGCACCGTCCAGTATCCGCGGCCGGTCGCCAACTGGCCGCACAGCTCGACGAGTCCGCGCACGACCTGCGGCCCACCGATGGCGACGAGGGCGTCGACGGCGGGCTTCTCCAGCTGCTCGTGAGTGGCACGCGACGCGGCCAGCATCCGCAGCAGCCCGGGAACCGCGCGGTGCTCCCGCAGCCTCCCCAAGGCCTCGGCGGCCTGCCACCGCGGCCCGCGCCGCAGGCAGGCGAGCAGCGTCTCGACGGCCTCCGGCGAATCCGTGCTGCCGCCGAGGAACGTCGTGGCGCCGAGGCGGACGTCGAGAACCTCCGACCGCGTGGCCCGGCACAGCCCCGCGACATCCCCGGCCAAGCGCATCCGCACCAGATCGGCGAGCGACGACTCCTGCTCCACTCAGACCTCCCCGTCCACGGGCACCCGGTCCGACATCGCCACGTACAGCGGTGTCCCGACGACGATCGTCAGCTCCCGCCCGTCCTCCTGCGTCACGGTGCCGCGCATCAGTTGCCGCGCCAGGAACTCGCAGTACATCGGCGGCACCGTCAACGCCTCGGCGACGCGCAGCACGTCGGACGTCACGCTCCCTCGATCCGGCATGGTGTTCCACGAGCGGACATTGAACTGGCGCTCCCACTCGGGCGGGGTGTCCTGAAGGAGCCGGAAGATCGACGGCAGTCCCGAGAAGCCGACCCGGTGCATGTCGGGAGCCGCCTGATGGCCGATCAGATGGTGCGCCGAGCCGATCAGCGCGACGACCGTGTCCCCGTCGCGCCCCGTCATCAGCGTCGGCTTGTCCGCCTCGCCGTACCCCGCGATCCGCAGCCCCAGGTCCCCCCGGAACCAGGCGGCGGGCTCCGACATCCAGCTGACGTCGAACTCCCGCTCCAGGTAGGCCTCCACGAGGTCGAGCCGGTCGTACGCGCTGGGCTCGGCGCGCGGCGACTGCACGGCCACGCTCACGACCTTCAGGTCGACCTTGGCCTCGACGGCGAGCCGCCGGAGGAGCTTCGGCGGGATCTGCTCGTACAGCATGTCCACCTTGGCGGTGGAGACGTAGACGTAGTACCGCAAGTGCTTCATGTCCTCGGTGTGGAGGGCCTTTTGCCCGCAGCCTCCCACACGCGTGTCCCCGGCGGTCCACCTTCGACGACGCAGGCCGGCCCCGGCTCGTCGACGGAGGGGTCGACGGGCCGGGGCCGGGGTTCGGGTGGGGTCAGGCGGGCGTCAGCGGAGGAGTTCCACCTCCGAGAGGGTGCCCCGGCCCCCGGTGAAGACCAGGCGGTACTTCACGTACGACCCGGGGTCGCTCACCGTGAACGGCCGGGTCTGCTGGTCCCAGGCGAAGGACTGGCCGGAGCGCTTGTCGACGGTCTTCCACTTCTCGCCGTCGCGGGAGCCCTGGAGGACCCAGCCGCGCGGGGCCTTGGCCTTGTCGGCGGAGGTGAGGGTGTACTGGACGGCCTTGGTGCGGCCCTGGACGGGCAGCACGACGGACGCCGCGTTCGCGTACGTGGTCGAGGAGTTGTCGAACAGCTCGCCCTCGACCTTCAGGGCGTCCTTGCGCGGCGACGGCACCTTGTCGTCGTCCGTCACGGAGACCGGCTGGGCGTTCTTGCCGGTGCCCCAGGCGGACGGCTTCGGGCCCATGTCGAATTCCAGGACCCCGCCCCGCGAAACAGCCTCGTGCGGCAGCGCGGTCGAGTTCCACTTCTTGCCGTTGACCTTCAGGCCCTGCACGTACACGTTCTTCGCGCTGTTCCTGGGGGCCTTGACCACCAGGTCCTTGCCGTTGTCCATGTGCACGGTCATCTTCGTGAACTGCGGGGAGCCGATGGCGTACTCGCCGCTGCCCATGACGAGCGGGTAGAAGCCGAGGGAGGAGAAGAGGTACCAGGCCGACTGCTCGCCGTTGTCCTCGTCGCCGTGGTAGCCCTGCCCGATCTCGCTGCCCGTGTACAGGCGGGACATGACCTCGCGGACCTTCTCCTGCGTCTTCGAGGGCTGCCCGGCCGCGTCGTACATGTACGCGGCGTGGTGGGCGACCTGGTTGGAGTGCCCGTACATGCCCATGCGCACGTCACGGGCCTCCGTCATCTCGTGGATGACGCCGCCGTAGGAACCGGCGAACTCGGGCGAGGCCGTCTCCGGCGTGGCGAAGTACGTGTCGAGCTTCTTCGCCAGGCCCTTCCGGCCGCCGTACAGGTTGGCGAGGCCGCGCGAGTCCTGCGGGGCGGTGAAGGCGTAGCCCCACGCGTTGGTCTCGGTGTAGTCGTGGCCCCAGATCCGCGGGTCGAACTTCTCGGACGGGACGCGCCAGTCGCCCTTCTTGTTCTTGCCCTGGAAGAACCCGGCCTTGGAGTCGAAGAGGTTCACATAGTCACGGGCGCGGTTGAGGAAGTACGCGGACTCCTCCTTGTAGCGCTTCTCGCCCGTCTTCTTGTAGAGCGCCTGGCCCATCTTCGCGATGCCGTAGTCGTTGACGTAGCCCTCGAGTGCCCACGACAGGCCCTCGTGCGTCTCGGACGGGGTGTAGCCGAGGAACGGCGAGGTGGTCATGCCCTTGCGGCCGTAGCCCGACTTGTCCGGCGCGACCGTCGCGTTCTTCACCGCCGCGTCGTACGCCGCCTTCGCGTCGAAGCCCTTGACGCCCTTCACGAACGCGTCGGCGAACGCCACGTCGGAGGACGTGCCGGTCATCAGGTCCGCGTAGCCGGGCGAGGACCAGCGCGACGTCCAGCCGCCGTCCTTGTAGTGCTGCACGAAGCCGTCGACCAGCTCGCCCGCCTTCTTCGGCGTGAAGAGGGAGTAGGCGGGCCACGTCGTGCGATACGTGTCCCAGAAGCCGTTGTTCACGTACGGCTTGCCCTCGACGATCTTGGCGCCGGTGTGGGTGGGCGTGTCCGGGCCGGTCTGCGGCGAGAACGGCGACGCGTACTTGTGCTTCGAACCGACCTTCTCGAACCCGGAGTTCGGGTAGAGGTAGAGGCGGTACAGGCTGGAGTACAGGGACGTCTTCTGCCCCTCGCTCGCGCCCTCCACCTCGACGCGGCCGAGGATGTCGTCCCACTTGTCCTGCGCCCGCTCCTTGACGCCGGCGAACGACGAGCCCGCCGGGATCTCCCGGTCCAGGTTGTCCTTCGCCTGGTCCACGCTGATCAGCGAGGTCGCCAGGCGCAGCGAGACCGTGCGGTCCTTGCCCGCCTTGAAGCGGAAGTAGCCGGTGGCGTCGGTCGTGCCGCCGCCCGTCAGCTTGCCGCTGTCCGTGACCGGGCTGTCGAAGGTGCCGTACACGAACATGCGGGTCGCGCCCGTCGACAGGCCCGACTTCACGTCGGAGTAGCCCGTGACGACGCCCTTCTCCTTGTCGAGGGTCAGGCCGACGTTGTGCTTGGTGTCGCCCGTCTTCTCGATGTTGTCGAAGACGATGCTCGCGTCCTCACCGGGATAGGTGAACTTGAACATGGCCGCGTGGTCGGTCGGCGTCATCTCAGCCTTCAGACCGTTCTCGAACGTCACGCCGTAGTAGTGCGGCCTCGCCGTCTCCTTCTCGTGCCGGAACGGCAGCGCCCGCTTGGCCCGGTCGGCCTCCGGCTTGTCCTTCGCCACCGACGGCATCACCTGGAAGGTCTGCCGGTCGCCCATCCACGGGCTCGGCTCGTGGCTCGCGCTGAACGCCTGCACGGTCGGCAGGTTGTCGTCGTTGTTGCCGCGTGCGTAGTCGTACAGCCAGCTGATGGAGCCCGCGTTGGTCACCGGCGTCCAGAAGTTGAAGCCGTGCGGGACGGCCGTCGCCGGGAAGGTGTTGCCGCGCGAGAAGCCGCCGCTGGAGTTCGTGCCGCGCGTGGTCGAGGCGTAGTCGGAGGGGCGCGCCTTGGGCTTGGCGGGCGGGGTCTCCTTCAGCGACACGTCGTCCAGCCAGCCACGGAACTTCGCGGGACCCTTGGGGGAGTCGTAGCCGACGAGGACGCGGTCCACCGTCTTGCCGGACGCGACCTCGCCGATCCTTCCGACGACGTCGTTCCACTGGTTGACGTAAAGGACCTTGGCATCGCCCTGACCGCGCGGGGTCAGCGGGAATCCGTGCTGGTCGGTGGCCTTGAGGTCACTCAGATAGGTGCCGTCGGTGAAGGCCAGGTCGACGGCGACGTTCGTGGCGTCGTAGTCCAGGTCGCCGTCCGCCATGGACGGGAAGACGCGGTACGACAGCTCGGTGTCGCGGCGCACGTCGACGTTCACGTCGAAGACCTTGTTGTACGAGAAGCCGCGCTGCTCGGCCGTGTGCGTGCCCGCGTACCGCAGCGCCTGCCTGCCGGTGAACCCGGCGCGCGCCTTCGCGGTCGGGGACCCGGCGGGGCCGCGGTCGACGAGGCTCAGCATGTCGTCGGGCGGAGCCGGGTTGTCGCTGCCGCCGACGGAGAGCTGTACGTCGGCCAGTTGCAGGGCATCGCTCGCGCCGTTGTTGGCGGTGATGTCCAGGCGGTAGTGGGAGTACGCGGCCGTGTTCTCGAAGTCGTACTTCTTCGTGGTGAAGGGGCTGGCGAACTTCTCGCCCGTGCGGGTGTCGAGGTCCTTCCAGTCCTTGCCGTCCGTCGAGCCCTGGAGCTTCCAGTCCTTCGGGTCGCGCTCCTGGTGGTCGTTGGCGGAGGTGAGCGCGTACGTCACCACCTTCGCGGGCGCGTCGAGCTCGAACTCCACCCAGCCCGTGGGCTTGAAGGTGAGCCACTTCGTCGACTGCTCGCCGTCGACCAGCTTCTCCTTGGTCTCCCCGGCGCCCGTGTTCTCACCGCTCGCCCGCACGTCCACGACGCGGTCGTTCACGCTCCCCGGAATCCCGGAGCTGAAGCCGCCGTTGACCCCGCCGGCCTTCTTCTTGCCGTCGGCGTCCGTCTCGACCGTATTCAGCCAGTCGGGCTGCGCGTCGTCCTTCTCGAACGAGGAGCTGAACTCCTCGGCCGCCCGCGGCGCCCGCTCAGGACCCGCGACGGCGGCGCCCTGCGAGGCGGCGAGCACCGCGAGGGCGGTGAGGCCGACGCCGGCGGCCGTTCGGCGCCGGTGCCCCGCCGCGCCCGCGAGCGGGGCCGGCGCCCAGCGCGGTCTGTGTCCCCGAGGTCTGTGTCCCATCCCCTGAGTCCCCTCCAAGCAACTGTCCGGACAACGTTGTCAGTGGCTGCGCAGGGTCCAGTAGGGCGGTAAGTGGGCGGTGGTGTCAAGGGGGTTGAAGAGGGTTCACGAGGGCGCTGTGGACGTCAGCGCAGGAAGCGCTCCACCTCCCGCGCGCGGTCGTCCATCTGTGCGCTGATCCGCTCGGCGACGTCGGTGACCAGGCGGTCCACCTCGGTGGGGTCGAGGGAGGCGTTGCCGAGGGTGACCTTGATGAGCTGGCGGGCGCCGAGTTCGGCGCCCTTGGGCAGGGCCACGATGACGGCCATCCCGGCGACGAGCGCGGCCATCTGCGCCGGTGTCGCCCCGGCGCGCATCGCGCTGCGCAACCGCATCAGGCCCACCTGCGGCACTCTCGTGACGACGTCCAGCGCCCCCTGGGAGTTGCGAAGGACCCGCCACAGGGCGCGGATGCGGCGGGTGATGGCCGTACCGATGATCTCGGGCAGCGTGATGTCGAGCGTGAACTGGTCGTCCCGGATGCCGTACGAGCGGCAGATGCCGAGCACCAGGGGGATCAGCTCGGCCTCCAGCGTGGCGCGCAGGTCGGCCAGCACCGTGTCCAGGCCGGTGAGTTCGCGGATCAGCGCGTCGAGGTCGCCCTCGTCGTTGGCGTACAGGCGGTCGGCCCGGGCGAGGAGGCGGCTCAGGAGAGAGCTCTTGGCCTGGTCGAACGCCTCGACGAGGCCCGCGCGGATCGCCTCCTCGAACTCGGGGCGGTCCTTGAGCGCCTGGATGTCGCGGCGGAACCGGACGACGTTGACGCTGTGCCGCCCGATGCTGGCGAGCCCCCGGGTGACCGAGAGGGAGGGCTCCGCCGCGTTCTCCACAGTGGCCTCGGGGAACGCGGCGGCGCACAGCTCGCGCACGACGGGCATGCGGGAGCCGCCGCCGGTGAGGACGACCAGCTCGGGGGCGGTGGCGCCGAGCAGTGCGCGCACCTCCGTCAGCATGTCCGCGAAGCGGTCGGCCCAGCCGCCGGGGGCGCGGACGACGCGTCCGGGTATGTCGACCGACCGCAGGCGCTCCACGCTCAGGGTGACCAGGGAGACGAACTCGCGGGCGCAGCCGGCCTGGAGCTCCTGCACCTTGAAGTCCGTGCCGGTGAACTGGGCCTCCTTGGCCCGGCGGCAGACCAGCATCAGCATGTGGGCGCCGCCGTCCTGGCGCAGTTCCTCGGTGAACCTCGCCCCGTCCTTGGAGTCCGCGCCCTCGAAGTCGGCGCGCACGATCCGGGCGAGGGTCGCGTCGATCTCGCGGCAGCCCAGTTCGGTGCCCACGGGCAGGTTCCGCGGGACCAGGTCCTCCACGACGGTGAAGTCGGTCGTGGAGGAGCCCACGTCGACGACGAGGACCCGGTCGAGCCCGCGGCCGGGGCGCTCGGCCCGGCGGTCGCGGACGTGCACGAGGGCCGACTGGGACTCGGCGACCAGGCGCACGGGCACGTCCAGGGCCCGCAGCTGGCGCAGGTAGGCCTTGACGGAGCGGCGGTCCCAGCCCGCGGGGTGGCCGACGTGGACCACGCAGTCCTCCTGCACCTCGGGGTGCCTGGCGAAGAACTCGGCGAGGAACACCTGGGCGAACTGCACCGCCTGCAGGTCGGTGGGCTGGTGCCGGTTCTTGAAGTTGACGCTGAAGTGCACGCAGTTCCTGGCGAGCACGGCGTCCTCGCCGATGACGACGCGGTGGACGAGGTCGGTGTCTGTGTCTGTGTCCGGGTGGTCGGTGGGGTCGGTGGGGTCGGTGGGGTCGGCGGGTGTCAGGGGCACGCGCCCCAGGGCCGTGACGACGGCGGTGCCCTCGGTGCCGCGGACGTAGACCTCCCCGGGGCCTTGTCCGGTCGTGTCCAGCCAGCACAGGGAGCTCTCGCCGTCGCCGAGGTCCAGGCCGACCGCGTACCGGACATCGTGTGCCTCGTCATGCGCCATGGCCCGGCCCCGCTCCTGTGGTGCCGTCGGCGGTGGCGGCCGCCGACGGGTCCGCCGTGCCGTTCGACAGGCCGCCGGTCACCGTCAGGACCTGCGTCAGGAGTCTGATCTCGGTGGGGGTCGGCGGATCGGGGAAGTCGTAGCCCTCGCGCCGGAACGACACCCTCGCGAGGAGACGTCGTGCCCCCGGGTTCTCGCGGGCGAGGAGCGCGTCCTGGCCGCTCAGCTCCGTCCTGAAGAACTCGGCGTCGTCGAAGCGCCGCCAGACGCCGGGGTCGGACTTGAGCACCCCGAAGAAGTCGGGGTGCTTCATGTGCAGGGCGAGGAGTGTGCCCGCGTGCAGGAGCAGTCTGCGCGAGGGCGGGTCCGCCGGGTTCATGCGCAGGGTCATCGCCGTCAGGTTCAGGCCGTTGACGAAGCGGCGGACGCGGCGCGGGTTGGCCTCGAAGGCGACCTCGACCAGTTCCCACAGCTCCCGCGAGCCCGCGAGTTCGGCGTCGGTGACCTTGTCCTGGAGGTGCCGGACGATGGCCTCGAAGGAGACGCCCGGCAGGTGGTACGGGAAGTGGATGAGCTTTTCCAGATACTGCCGGCCCCGGGCCTCGTCCGGGTTCTCGGCGTGGAACCGCCGGGCGGCGGCCTCCGCGACGACCTGGTAGTCCATGGCGAGCACGAACACGCAGGACCCCTCGCCGAGGAACAGCTTGAGGGAGTCGAGGACGGTGATCGCCGCGTCCGGGCTGCACCGGTCCAGGTCGTCGATGAACAGGACGAGCCGCCCGCCGTCGGTGTAGGTGTGGACCACGTCCTTGAAGTCCTGCTCGAAGTGGTTGACGTGCAGGTAGGTCTCCGTGCCCGGTTCGGTGAGCGCGGTCTGCGCGGCGTCCACGTCGTCGGCGGTGAGGACGCCTGCGGTGAGCGGGCCCGCGGCGCGGCGGGCCAGGAGCCAGGCGGCGGCCTGGCTGAGCCGCCGGATGGTCTCCAGGGCGCCCGCCATCCGCTCGCGCAGGGCCAGGTCGCCCTTCTGCCGCCGCTCCTCCAGGTCCTGGGCGATCTCGGTGAGCACGCTCTGGATCAGGGCGTGCCAGATCTCGTCCTTCTGGTCGTACTTCCACGGGTTGAACCACACGGTCGGGATGTCGCGCTGGTCCAGCAGGTCCTGGCAGACCTTCATGAAGCTCGACTTGCCCATGCCCCAGGGGCCGAAGACCCCCACGGTCAGCGGCAGGTCCTCGGTGGCGGTGATCGCCGCGCAGAGCACGGCGGCGTGGGTCCGGAATCCGAAGTGGTCCCCGTCCGCGTCCGGGATCGGGTTGTCGGTCAGCAGCATGAGCCCCCCCATGCGCCGCGTCGGAATCAGCCACCGTGACTGATTGCCAGCGGCATACCACCCATGGTGCCCGAATCGGCCCTTCTGCGAGCGAAGTTCGCCGAAGCGCCCGGAAATGACGGCAGGTCGTTCCGGTACCGGCGACGGCGGGGAAATAGCCGGTCGGATTCCTCATTGGTACGGACTTTTATGGCGCGCTTGAGAAGCCCTCGCCGGGTACCGCACCGGCTCCCGGTGCGGTACCCGAATGCCGTCGAGGGGGCGCGGGATACGTGTATCCGAACCGGAGATGCGGCCGGTCTCCGCGAGGTCTCAACTCGGAAAAGCCTGCAGTCCAAACCTGCATTCGATCTTGCTTGGCCGACTGTGAGTGGACTATACCTGTCGGCGTCCGAGTTCCCTGGGCCGTCCCGGATCGACCAGCCGCGGCGGCGCTCGCAGCGGCATCGGACACATCCCGCACATCCCGCACCATCGCACGACCCCAGCTTCACAACTCCGCGGTGCCGGGGAGGTCCGGTTCACCGCCTGAGTCCTGGAAGAAGGCGAGGACTTGAGCATGGGATCCACCCCTGGGACCCCCGGCAGGCCCGGCAGCGACGGCGTCGGCCGGCGCGACCTGATCAAGCGAGCGGCCGCGCTCGGCATCATCTCCGTCCCGACGATGGGCTTCCTCTCGGCCTGTGCGTCCGGCGGCGGCGGTGACAACGACAAGGCCAAGACCGTCAAGAAGACGAAGAACAACCCCTTCGGCGTGGCCAAGGACAACGACCTGGACGTCTTCATCTTCAAGGGCGGCTACGGCGACGCCTACGCCAAGGCGTGGGAGGCGTCCTTCGAGAAGAAGTACGGCGGCTCGGTCGCGCACAGCGGCGAGCAGGACGTCACCGGCAAGCTCCAGCCCCGCTTCAACAAGGGCAACCCGCCGGACGTCGTCGACGACTCCGGCTCCAAGAAGATGAAGCTGGACACCCTGCACAAGGAAGGTCATCTCACCGACCTCACGCAGCTGCTCGACGCGCCGTCCATCGACGACCCGAGCAAGAAGATCCGCGACATCATGCTGCCCGGCACCATCGAGCAGGGCACCTTCGGCGGCAAGTTCCACGCGCTGTTCTACGTCTACGCGACGTGGGGCCTCTGGTACTCCAACAAGCTTTTCAAGAAGCACGGTTGGAAGGTGCCGAAGACCTGGGACGAGATGCTCGACATCATGAAGGACGCCAAGTCCAAGGGCATCGGCGGCCTCGCCCACCAGGGCAAGTACCCGTACTACATGAACATCGTGATCATGGACCTGATCGCCAAGACCGGCGGCATGGACGCCGTGAAGGCGATCGACAACCTCGACAAGAAGGCCTTCGTCGGCAACCCGGCCGCCGAGCGCGCCATCGAGGCGGTGTACGAGATCGTGGAGAAGGGCCTGCTGATGCCGGGCACCAACTCCCTGGAGCACACCGAGGCCCAGACCAAGTGGAACGAGTACAAGGCCGTCTTCATCCCCTCGGGCTCCTGGCTGGAGAACGAGCAGGCCAAGCAGACGCCGGACGACTTCGAGATGACGTTCCTGCCGCTGCCCCTGCTGCCCGACTCCAAGATGAAGCTGCACGCCCTGCGCACCGGCGCCGACGAGCCCTTCATCGTGCCGTCCAAGGCGAAGAACGTCGCGGGCGGCCTTGAGTTCCTGCGCCGGATGCTCTCCAAGGAAGGCGCCACCGCCTTCGCCAAGGAGGCCAGTTCGCTGTCCGTGATCGGCCCCGAGTACGTCGACAAGAGCGTGCAGCTGCGCCCGGGCATCAAGACCGCGCTCGCCGCCGTCGACGCCTGTCCGGTCGACGAGCGCTTCAACTTCCGCTACTCGGAGTGGTACGGGGAGCTGGACGTCGCGATCCAGAACGCCACCGGTGAGCTCATGGCCAAGCGCATCACGCCCAAGAAGTGGCTGGAGCGCTGCCAGGCGGCGGTCGACAAGGAAGCAGAGAAGAACCCGGACACGAAGCGGAAGTAGCAGTCGTCGTCGTCAGCCGCCGGCCGGGGCCGGGCGGCACGGCCGGGCCGGGCACCGCCCACGGCCCGGCCGGGGGTGCGGCGCCGTCTCGGCACGGTCACGGCAAGGCCAGGAGCAGGGTGTTATGCATCGGAAAAAGTACCCGTTCATCGCGGGATTCCTCGTTCTTCCCGTCGGGCTCTATGTATTGCTGGTGATCTGGCCCTATCTCCAGACCATCAGTTACTCCTTCACCGACTGGAGCGGCGCCTCCCAGAACTTCAATTTCGTCGGCCTCGACAACTACAAGGACCTCGCGAACGACGACGTCTTCATCAAGGCGCTGCAGCACAATGCCCTGCTCCTTGTCCTGGTGCCGACCCTGACGATTCTGCTCTCGCTGTTCTTCGCCTTCATGGTGAATGTCGGCGGGCGCGGCGGAGCCGGCGGTGTGTCCGGCGTCAAGGGTTCCGCCTTCTACCGCGTCATCTTCTTCTTCCCGCAGGTCCTGTCCATCGCGATCCTCGCCATCCTCTTCAAGGCGGTCTACCGCGGCGACGACTCGGGCCTCATCAACGGCACGCTGCAGGCGGTCGGCCTCGGCGACAAGAACAACCCCACGGAGTGGCTGAACGACCCCGACCTGGTGCTCTGGTGCATCGTCTTCGTGATGGTCTGGGCCGGGGCGGGCTTCTACATGGTGCTGTTCTCGGCCGCCATGCAGTCCATCCCCAAGGACATCTACGAGGCGGCGCTGCTCGACGGCGCCGGACGGTTCCAGACCTTCTTCCGGGTCACCCTGCCGCTGCTCTGGGAGACCATCCAGACGGCCTGGGTCTTCCTCGCCATTCTGTCCATGGACGCGTTCCTGCTCATCTCCACGCTCACGTCGCAGGACTTCGGCGGTGGCCCCGACCACAGCAGTGAGGTCATCTCGACGTACCTCATGCGCAACTTCCAGACGTACAGCAAGAGCGGATACGCCTGCGCCATGGGTGTGGTGATGCTGCTGCTCACCCTGATCGTGTCCATCGTCACGCTGCGGCTCAGCCGACGTGACCGCATCGAGTTCTAAGGAGGCGCGAGCGATGACGGCTCCTGCGACTCAGCCACCGGTCACCAAGGTCAAGGTGCCGGGCCAGCGCGGCGGCGGCCGCGGCCCCGGCAAGGACGGCATGGAGGGCAGGACCCTCAACGCCTTCTCGCACGGCTTCCTGGTGCTGTGGGCGGTCATGATCGTCCTGCCGCTGTTCTGGATCCTGCTCGGCAACTTCAAGACCGACTCCCAGATCAAGTCCAGCGCCTGGACCTGGCCCACCGAATGGACCTTCGACGCCTTCCAGCGCGGCTGGGAGAAGGGTGTCGGCGACTATCTGCTCAACACCCTGATCGTCATGATCGTCTCGGTGCCCCTGACGATGCTGCTCGGCGCGATGGCGGCCTACGTCCTCGCCCGCTACGACTTCGTCGGCAACCGGTTCGTGTACTACTTCTTCGTCGCCGGTTCGATGTTCCCGGTGTTCCTGGCGCTCGTACCGCTCTACTTCATGGTCGACCGGCTCGGCATGCTCAACACGTACCAAGGACTGATCCTGGTGTACGTCGCCTACTCGCTGCCGTTCACCGTGTTCTATCTGCACTCGTTCTTCCGCACCCTGCCGACGGCCGTGCACGAGGCCGCCGTGATCGACGGGGCCTCGCACACCCGGGTGTTCTTCCAGATCATGGTGCCGATGGCGAAGCCCGGACTGATCAGCGTCGGGATCTTCAACGTCCTCGGGCAGTGGAACCAGTACATCCTGCCGCTGACCCTGATGCAGAAGCAGAGCGGCTCCGACCCGGACCGCTCGATGCTCGCCCAGGGCCTGGTCAGCCTGATGAACCAGGGCAACTACGAGACCGACCTGCCCGCCCTGTACGCGGGCATGACCATCTCCATGATCCCGGTCCTCGTGGTCTACCTGTCCTTCCAGCGGCAGGTGCAGTCCGGCCTCACGGCGGCCACGATCAAGTAGTCGAACGCGATCAAGCACAGGGAACGCCCCGCACGCGGGGCGTTTCGTGTGTGCGGGGTGACCTACTGGATTTTCGTCAAGGACTTGACTGCGGTAACCCCTTCAGCAGAGCTTGGAGTTCACAACTTGTACGGGCGGCGCCGGCGCCGCCCGCCATAGGCGGGAGTGGATGAGTCGATGGAGACTCCGGGGTCGCAGTCGTCACTGCACCGAGCAAACCTCGAGCGGGTCGTACGCGCGGTACGGCTCGCGGGATCGCTCACGCAGGCGGAGATCGCCAGGACGACAGGCCTGTCCGCCGCGACGGTGTCGAACATCGTCCGGGAGCTGAAGGACGGCGGCACCGTCGAGGTCACCCCCACCTCGGCGGGCGGCCGCCGGGCCCGCAGCGTCTCCCTCAGCGGCGACGCGGGCATGGTCATCGGCATCGACTTCGGCCACACCCACCTGCGCGTCGCCCTCGGCAACCTCGCCCACAAGGTGCTCGCCGAGGAGGCCGAGCCGCTGGACGTGGACGCCTCCGCCGCGCAGGGCTTCGACCGGGCCGAGCGCCTGGTCGGCAAGCTGATCGAGGCGACCGGCGTGGACCGCGCCAAGGTCGCGGGCGTCGGCCTCGGCGTGCCCGGGCCCATCGACGTGGAGTCCGGCACCCTCGGCTCCACCGCGATCCTGCCGGGCTGGGCGGGCACCAAGCCCGCCGAGGAGCTGAAGGAGCGGCTCGGCGTGCCCGTGCACGTCGACAACGACGCCAACCTGGGCGCGCTCGGCGAGCTGGTCTGGGGCGGCGGCCGCGGGGTCAAGGACCTGGCGTACATCAAGGTCGCGAGCGGTGTCGGCGCCGGTCTGGTGATCAGCGGCCGGATCTACCGGGGGCCCGGCGGCACAGCGGGAGAAATCGGGCACATCACCCTGGACGAGTCGGGCCCCGTCTGCCGCTGCGGCAACCGCGGCTGCCTGGAGACCTTCGCCGCCGCCCGGTACGTGCTTCCGCTGCTCCAGTCCAGCCACGGCACCGATCTGACCATGGAGCGCGTGGTCGCCCTCGCCCGCGACGGGGACCCGGGGTGCCGCCGGGTGATCTCCGACGTCGGCCGGCACATCGGCAGCGGTGTCGCGAACCTGTGCAACCTCCTCAACCCCAGCAGGGTCGTCCTCGGCGGTGCCCTCGCCGAGGCCGGGGAGCTGGTCCTCGCGCCGATCAGGGAGTCCGTGGGGCGCTACGCCATCCCCAGCGCGGCCCGTCAACTCTCCGTGCTTCCCGGGGCACTTGGCTCGCGCGCCGAGGTCCTCGGGGCGCTCGCCCTCGCGCTCAGCGAGATGGGGGATTCAACCCTTTTGGACGAGACCCTCCCCGCCGCCACACCCGCCTTCACTTAGATAACGCATGGCACCGTTGTCATCTCGTTAAGGATTTACTCCTTGACGCGTGTCGGGCGGCCGAGTTGACTTCGAGCCACCTCGGCCGCAGCGACGCGGCCACGTCAGGGAGGCACCCCCAAATGAACGCATTGACGCGCCGCGTCGGCATAGGCACCGTCACCGTTTCCATGGCGCTGGCCTTGGCCGCGTGCGGCGAGGCCGGTGACGGCGACGGCAAGGGCAGCGGCGGCGACGGCAAGACCATCGGCCTGCTCCTGCCGGAGAACAAGACCACCCGCTACGAGACCTTCGACCGCCCCATCATGGAGTCGAAGATCAAGTCGCTGTGCAGCGACTGCGAGGTCAAGTACAACAACGCCGCGCAGGACATCGAGACCCAGAAGAAGCAGTTCGACGCGCTGATCACGCAGGGCGTCAAGGTGATCATCCTGGACTCGGTGGACTACAAGTCCACCAAGGGCTGGATCGAGCGCGCCAAGAAGGAAGGCGTGCAGGTCGTCGCGTACGACCGGCTCGCCGAGGGTCCGCTGGCCGCCTACGTCAGCTACGACAACGAGAAGATCGGCCGCCTCCAGGGCGGCGCGCTCGTCAAGGCGCTCGGCTCCGACGCCAAGGACGCCAATGTCGTCATGATCAACGGCTCCCCGACCGACCCGAACGCCCCCTTCTTCAAGAAGGGCGCCCACTCGGTGCTCGACAAGAACGTCAAGAAGGTCGCCTACGAGCAGGACATCCCGGACTGGTCCCCGGACGAGGCGAACAAGAAGATGGCCGCCGCCATCGACAAGCTCGGCAAGGACGGCATCGACGGCGTCTACTCCGCCAACGACGGCATGGCGGGCGGCATCATCACCGCCCTCAAGCAGCGGGGCATCGACGTCCCCGTCGGCGGCCAGGACGCGGAGCTCGCCGGCGTCCAGCGCCTGCTGAGCGGCGACCAGGCCTTCACGATCTACAAGCAGATCAAGCCGGAGGCCGAGACCACCGCCGAGATCGCGGTCCGGCTGCTCAAGGACAAGAAGATCGACGACCTGACCGACCGCAAGGTCAACTCGCTCAGCGGCGACTACAAGGGCATCCCCGCCAAGCTGTACGACGCCCAGGCGATCACCAAGGACGAGGTGGCCGGCACCATCGTCAAGGACAAGGTCTACAAGGCCAGCGACATCTGCACCAAGCAGTTCAAGAAGGCCTGCGACGAGGCCGGGATCAAGTAACTCCCGGTCAGGTTCCAGGTGTTGACGTGGCCCGCGGGCCGCGAGACACCTTCCCCAGCGGTCCGGTGCCCGCCCACTTCATTCCGCCCCGCAGTCGGAGGGCGGGCACCGGGCGCCTTGTCCTGCGTGCCGCGCGCACCCGTGTCCCCGCACACGCGGTCCGTGCCGCCCGCGCGCACCACCATCCCCGCCCCCCAAAGGCGGCGAAGGAGATGATTCACGTGTCCGCTACGCCCGTGCTGGCGTTGCGCGGGGTCTCCAAGCGGTTCGGCGCCGTCCAGGCGCTCACGGACGTAGACCTCGAGATCCACGCCGGTGAGGTGGTCGCCCTCGTCGGTGACAACGGCGCCGGCAAGTCCACGCTCGTCAAGACCATTTCCGGGGTCCACCCCATCGACGAGGGCGCCATCGAGTGGGAGGGCAGGGAGGTCCGCATCGGCCGCCCGCACGACGCCCAGCACCTCGGCGTGGCGACCGTCTACCAGGACCTCGCGCTCTGCGACAACCTCGACGTCGTCGCCAACCTCTTCCTCGGCAGCGAGCTGAAGAGCGCCAGCGTCCTCGACGAGATCAAGATGGAGAAGCGCGCCCGGGTGCTCCTGGACACGCTGTCCATCCGCATCCCCAGCGTCCGCATCCCCGTCGCCGCCCTCTCCGGCGGCCAGCGGCAGGTCGTCGCCATCGCCCGCGCCCTGGTCGGCGACCCCAAGGTCGTCATCCTCGACGAGCCCACCGCCGCCCTCGGCGTCGAGCAGACCGCCCAGGTCCTGGACCTGGTGGAGCGGCTGCGCGAGCGCGGCCACGGCGTGATCCTCATCAGCCACAACATGGCCGACGTCCAGGCCGTCGCCGACCGGGTCGCGGTCCTTCGCCTCGGCCGCAACAACGGCGTCTTCCGGGTCGCCGACACCTCGCCCGAGGAAGTCATCGCCGCCATCACCGGCGCCACGGACAACGCCGTCACCCGCCGCAGGGCGCGCACGGCCACGGCAACGAAGGAGGGCGCGAAGTGAGCGACCTCGCCAAGACCCCCGACACCGAGAAGGTGCAGACGGCCACGAGCGGCACCGTGGACGCCGAGCCGTCCGCGACGCCCGCCGCGGCCGTCGACCCCCGCCTGCTCGTGCGCGAGCAGGGCTTCGCCGGCTACTGGACGGAGTTCGTCCGCAAGGTCCGCGGCGGTGAGCTGGGCTCGCTGCCCGTCGTCGTCGGCCTCATCGTCATCGCCCTGGTCTTCCAGCTCCAGAACGACAAGTTCCTGTCGGCCTCCAGCCTCGCCAACATCGCGGTGTTCACCTCCGGCGTCGGCATCATGTCGGTCGGCATCGTCTTCGTGCTGCTGCTCGGCGAGATCGACCTGTCCGTGGGCTCCGTCGCCGGTGTGGGTGCCGCCGTCTGGGCGGTCCTGAGCGTCACCCACGGGTGGGGCGACTGGCTGTCGGTGGTCGTGGCCATCGCCTCCGGCCTGGTGATCGGCGCGCTGCACGGCTTCTTCTTCGCCAAGATCGGCGTACCGGCCTTCGTGGTCACCCTGGCGGGCTTCCTCGGCTGGAGCGGTCTGCAGATCTGGCTGATGGGCAAGGAGGGCAGCATCAACACGCCCACCGGCTCCGTCGTCGAGGACCTCACCACGCACTTCTTCGCCGACAAGGCCGCCGCGTACGGCCTGGCCCTGATCGCCGTGCTCGCCTACGGGGCCTCCCAGTACCTGGACGCGCGGCGCCGCAAGAACGCCGAGCTGCCCTCGCGGCCGCTCAGCGAGATCCTGCTGCGCACCGGTCTGCTCGCGGTCCTCGCCTTCGTCGCCGCGTACTTCCTGAACGAGCCGGAGGGTGCCCGCGGCCTTCCGCTCGCCCTGGTGCTCTTCCTCGCCGTGCTCGTGATCGCGGACTTCGTGGCCCGCCGCACCACCTTCGGCCGCCAGGTCTTCGCGGTCGGCGGCAACGCGGAGGCGGCGCGGCGCGCGGGCATCAACGTCGACCGGGTGCGGATCACCGTGTTCGCGATCTCCGGCATGCTCGCCGCCTTCGGCGGGCTCTTCATCGCGAGCCTCTCCGGCGGCGCGACCAAGAGCCTCGGCGCCGGCAACACCCTGATGATGGTGATCGCGGCGGCGGTCATCGGCGGCACCAGCCTCTTCGGCGGCCGCGGCAAGATCTGGTCCGCCATGCTCGGCATGCTGGTGATCCAGTCGATCCAGCAGGGCCTGAACCTGGAGGGCATGCCCAACGAGATCCAGTACATGATCACCGGCGCGGTCCTGCTCGCCGCCGTCGTGATCGACTCGGTCTCCCGCAAGACCCAGAAGTCCGCGGGCCGCGCCTGATCTCGCAGGTCCACGCTTGATCACATGTGCCCGTGCCCGGTACCGGACATTCCGGTACCGGGCACGGGCATGTCCTCGAATAGGAACATCCGTTCCCGTCCGGTGGTCCGGATCCGCCGGTCGCCCCCGGTCGTACCAGTCGATTTACAGCCGATCGCGTGATGCGGGACCCCCGGCCCGGACTACGTCTCGCGCGGCGGAACATTAGACTCGACAGGCCCGGCAATGCTCGAACAGCGCTACACGCTCTACTGCAAGGAGGCACGGGTGCCGCTGCTGACCCGCATCACGGGACCGCGCGATCTGGACCTGCTCGGCCCGGAACAGCTCAACCAGCTGGCGAACGAGATCCGCGGCTTCCTCGTCGACGCTGTCTCCAAGACCGGCGGTCACCTCGGCCCCAACCTCGGTGTCGTCGAGCTGACCATCGCCCTGCACCGCGTCTTCGAGTCGCCGAAGGACAAGGTCCTGTGGGACACCGGCCACCAGGCCTACGTCCACAAGCTGCTCACCGGCCGCCAGGACTTCGCCAAGCTGCGCGCCAAGGGCGGCCTGTCCGGCTACCCCTCGCGCGCCGAGTCCGACCACGACGTGATCGAGAACAGCCACGCCTCCACCGTGCTCGGCTGGGCCGACGGCCTCGCCAAGGCCAACGAGGTGCGCGGCAAGGACGACCACGTCGTCGCCGTCATCGGTGACGGCGCCCTCACCGGCGGCATGGCCTGGGAAGCGCTGAACAACATCGCGGCCGCCAAGGACCGCCCGCTCGTCATCGTCGTCAACGACAACGAGCGTTCCTACGCCCCCACCATCGGCGGCCTCGCCAACCACCTCGCCACCCTGCGCACCACCGACGGCTACGAACGCTTCCTGGCCCGCGGCAAGGACCTCCTCGAGCGCACCCCCGTCGTCGGCAAGCCGCTGTACGAGACGCTGCACGGCGCCAAGAAGGGCCTGAAGGACTTCATCGCCCCGCAGGGCATGTTCGAGGACCTCGGCCTGAAGTACGTCGGCCCCATCGACGGCCACGACATCGAGGCCCTGGAGTCCGCCCTGCAGCGCGCCAAGCGCTTCAACGGCCCCGTCATCGTGCACTGCATCACCGAGAAGGGCCGCGGCTACAAACCCGCCGAGGAGGACGAGGCCGACCACTTCCACGGCATCGGCCCGATCCACCCCGACACCGGACTCCCGATCGCCGCGGGCGGCATGGACTGGACGTCCGTCTTCGGTGAGGAGATGGTCAAGCTCGGCCACGAGCGGGACGACATCGTCGCCATCACCGCGGCCATGCTCCAGCCCGTCGGCCTGCAGAAGTTCGCCAAGGCCTTCCCCGACCGGGTCTACGACGTCGGCATCGCCGAGCAGCACGCCGCCGTCAGCGCCGCGGGCCTCGCCTCCGGCGGCGTCCACCCCGTCTTCGCCGTGTACGCGACCTTCCTCAACCGCGCCTTCGACCAGCTCCTGATGGACGTGGCCCTGCACAAGTGCGGCGTCACCTTCGTCCTGGACCGCGCGGGCGTGACCGGCACCGACGGCGCCTCGCACAACGGCATGTGGGACATGTCGATCCTGCAGTGCGTGCCCACCCTGCGCATCGCCGCGCCCCGCGACGCCGACCAGGTCCGCCTCCAGCTCCGCGAGGCCGTCGAGGTCGACGACGCGCCGACCGTCGTGCGCTACTCCAAGGGCGCCGTCGGCCCCGCCGTGCAGGCGGTCGGCAAGGTCGGCGGCATGGACGTGCTGCGCACGGCGGGCACCGACCGGCCCGACGTGCTGCTCGTCTCCGTGGGCGCGCTCGCGCCGATGTGCCTGGAGATCGCCGACCTGCTCGACAAGCAGGGCATCTCCACCACCGTCGTCGACCCCCGCTGGGTCAAGCCGGTCGACGAGGCGATGGCGCCGCTCGCCGAGCAGCACCGCGTCGTCGTCACCGTCGAGGACAACTCCCGCGCGGGCGGCGTCGGCTCGGCCATCGCCCAGGCCCTCAGGGACGCGGGCGTGGACGTGCCGCTGCGCGACTTCGGCATCCCGCCGCGCTTCCTCGACCACGCCTCGCGCAAGGAGGTCATGGCGGAGATCGGCCTGACGGCGCCGGACATCGCCCGCCAGGTGACGGGTCTGGTCGCCAAGCTCGACGGCCGCTTCGAGCGCAACGCGGCGTCCGTGGACTCCGTGGAGCCCGCGCGCGACTGAAATCAACGGCCGATGTGTCCGGATGGGCCGGTTTCACCACCGTGAAGAGTGGTGAAACCGGCCCATTTGCGTGAATCCACCCGCGTCGGGGCATAAGCAGAACGTGCCCTCTCGATCATGTCGAGGACGACAAGCGTGGGAGGTACGCCGTGAGCAGCACCCTCTTCCGGACGAAGAAGGTCGAGCAGTCCATCCTCGACACCGAGGAACCAGAACACGCGCTCAAGAAATCCTTGTCCGCGCTGGACCTGACCGTCTTCGGCGTCGGTGTCATCATCGGCACCGGCATCTTCGTCCTCACCGGCACGGTCGCCAAGAACAACGCCGGCCCCTCGGTCGCCCTGGCCTTCGTGGTCGCCGGGGTCGTCTGCGCCCTCGCGGCGCTCTGCTACGCCGAGTTCGCCTCCACGCTCCCGGTGGCGGGGTCCGCGTACACGTTCTCGTACGCGTCCCTCGGTGAACTGCCCGCCTGGATCATCGGCTGGGACCTCGTCCTCGAGTTCGCGCTCGGCACGGCGGTGGTCGCCGTCGGCTGGTCCGGGTACATCGCCTCGCTGCTCGACAACGCGGGCTGGCAGTTGCCGGAGGCGCTCGGCAGCAGGGACGCGGCCGACGGCTTCGGCTTCGACATCCTCGCCGCCGCCCTGGTCCTGCTGCTCACGGTCATCCTCGTCCTCGGCATGAAGCTGTCCGCGCGCATCACCTCCCTCGTCGTCGCCATCAAGGTGACGGTCGTCCTGGTCGTGATCGTCGCGGGCGCCTTCTTCATCGAGAGCAAGAACTACGACCCGTTCATCCCCAAGGCCCAGGAGGTCGAGGCGGGCGGCGGTCTGGACTCCCCGCTGATCCAGCTGATGTTCGGCTGGGCCCCGAGCAACTTCGGCGTGATGGGCATCTTCACCGCCGCCTCCGTCGTCTTCTTCGCCTTCATCGGCTTCGACGTCGTGGCCACCGCGGCGGAGGAGACCAAGGACCCGCAGCGGGCGATGCCGCGCGGCATCCTCGGCTCGCTGCTCATCTGCACCACGCTGTACGTGGCCGTGTCGGTCGTCGTGACCGGCATGCAGCACTACAGCGAGCTCTCGGTGGACGCCCCGCTCGCCGACGCGTTCAAGGCGACCGGACACCCCTGGTACGCGGGCTTCATCAGCTTCGGTGCCGCCGTGGGCCTGACCACGGTCTGCATGATCCTGCTCCTCGGCCAGACCCGGGTGTTCTTCGCGATGAGCCGCGACGGACTGCTCCCGCGCTTCTTCTCCCGCGTCCACCCGCGCTTCAAGACCCCGCACCGGCCGACCATCCTGCTCGGCGTGATCATCGCGGTCGTCGCCGGCTTCACCCCGCTCAGCGAGCTCGCCGAGCTGGTGAACATCGGCACTCTGTTCGCCTTCGTGATCGTCGCGATCGGGGTGGTCATCCTCCGCAGGACGCGTCCCGACCTGCACCGCTCCTTCCGCACCCCGTGGGTGCCCGTCCTGCCGATCCTGTCCGTCGGCGCCTCGCTGTGGCTGATGCTCAACCTGCCCGCCGAGACGTGGGTCCGGTTCGGCGGGTGGATGCTGCTGGGTGTCGCCGTCTACTTCCTGTACGGGCGCTCGCACAGCCGCCTGGGCAGGCAGGAGGAGACGACGGTGGGCGAGGTGCTGCGCCCGCCGGGCCGTGGCGGCGAGTAGCCGTCCGCCGTCGGTCGTCCGGCCCCGTGTGTTCCCTCCGGAGGGGAACCGCGGGGCCGGACGCCGTTCTGGCTGTGCTCGGCCGTGCGGTGCTGTTCTGGCCGTGCGGTGCCGGGCCGTGCTTGCCGGGTCCCTCGACGGTCTGCCCTTTCGGGCACAGGTGACCTGCAAATCCTGCCCCCGGAGCGGACGGTCGGGGCAGCCCTCGGCCCCGCGCGCCTGCTCGCCGCCTCCCTGTGGGCCTGCGCGCCGCCGCGCAGCTGGGGGAGCCGCACGGGGGCACCGTGGCCCCGGCCGACCCGGGGTGGGAGCCGAGGTGCCCCCGAGGACTCCCGGGTGCCCTGAGACCCCCTCGGGCTACATCCGCCGCCAGTCCCGCGTCACCGACGCCATCGCCGACACCGCCGCCCGCAGGTGCCGCTCGCGGTCGCGGATCCGCGCGCCGAACTCGACGTGCAGGAACTCCGTGTCCTGTGCGGCGGCGCCCCGGCCCTGGACGTTCTTGCGGCCTTCGAGGGGGCAGGAGCGGGCCCAGGCGCGGCACACGTCGTAGCCGCGGCGGCGCAGCGCGTCCGCCAGGTCCCGGCCCTCGGAGACGGCCTCGCGGCCCTTGCCCGTGGAGGCGACCACGTCGTACTTGGGGGCGGAGTCGTCCGCCATCCCGTGCACCTGGATGCCGGGCACGCCACGCTTCGCCAACTCGTCGCAGATGGCGTGGAACACGCTCTTCCGCCGGTGCGCCACATCCGCCTCGTCGTCGCGCCCAGCTTTGCGATGTGCCCCCGCAATGACCATGACGCCGCCGGGGGAGCGGCTGAGGAGCGCGGCGCCGAGCCGTTCGGTGTGGCGGTCGGCGACGGGGTGGGGAACCTGCACGGACCAGCGGATCGGGGAGTCGAGGTCCACATAGACCCGGCCCCAGCCGCGCGGCGCCGCGGCGTCCTCGGAGAGGTCGGACACCTCGGCGAAGCGCCGCCCGGACTCGGTGTCCCTGACCGTGCGCACCCGGAAGTCGACGTCGGCCAGGCGGCGTTCGGCCCGGGAGCGGTGCCGGTCCAGGAGCAGGGCCACGCCCTCGGCGACGGTGCGCCGGTCCTTGGCCGACGGGCGGCGGTAGCCGCTGTCCTCCGAGAAGCCCGAGGTGTACGCGGTGACCCGCCGCTCCAGGTCGGCCCGGACGCGGCCGCCGGACGAGGGCGACGACGTGGCCGAGGGGGATGGCGTGGCGGACGGCTTCCGGCTCTCGGGGGAGCGGTCGGCCGACGGGCGGCTCTCGGGCGAGCGCTCGGCCCATCCGGAGCGCGGCTTCTCGCTGTCCGAGGCGGAGGAGCACTGCGTGAGGCACAACACACTCGCGAGGGCGATGGCAAGCGCCATAAGACCCTTGCGGCGCTTTGCGTTTGTTATCGACCGAATTGGAGGGTGAGTCATGGTTGTATAAAGATAGCCTCGTGATGACACGTCCTTCTCGCAGGCTCATAGCGACCTGCGCCGCCTCGCTCGTCCTGCTCGCGGGCACCGCCTGCGGCCCTTTCGGCGACGACGGCGACGCCGCCGACGGCGGCGACCCGACCTTCACCGTCGCCGCCGCGGGCGACATCCTCATCCACCCCGAACTCACCGAGCAGGCCCGCAAGGACGGCAAGGCGACGGGCAAGGGTGAGAAGGGCATCGACTTCGGCCCGATGATGGCCGGCATCAAGCCGGTGATCAGCAAGGCCGACCTCGGCATCTGCCACTTCGAGCCGGTGGTCGGCGCCCCCGGCGGGCCGTTCCAGGGCTTCCCCGACTTCGTGGTCCCGCCGCAGATCACCACCGCCGTCAAGGCCGTCGGCTACGACCAGTGCTCCAGCGTCTCCAACCACAGCCTCGACCACGGCCCCGAGGGCGTCACCCGCACCCTGAACGCCCTGGACAAGGCGGGCCTGCGCCACACCGGCACGGCACGGAACAAGGCGGAGGCCGACAAGCCCCTCATCACCGAGGTCAAGGGCGTCAAGGTCGGCCAGATCGCGTTCGCGCTCGGCTTCAACGGGCGGCAGGTCCCCAAGGACAAGCCCTGGCTCGCCAACCTCACCGACTTCGACCGCATCGCCGCCGCCGAGAAGAAGGCCCGCGCCGCGGGCGCCGAGGTCGTGATCCTGAGCCTCCACTGGGGCAAGGAGCACCAGCCCAACGCGGCCGCCCAGCAGGTCGAACTCGGCCGCAGGATCGCCAAGGAGACCGGGATCAACCTCGTGATCGGCCACCACGCGCACGTCGTGCAGCCGATGGAGAAGGTCGACGGCACCTGGATCGCGTACGGACTCGGCAACCAGATCGCCCGGCACGACGCGCCCAGCGGACTGACCGAGGAAGGCGTCATCGGCTGGTTCGAGTTCCGCAAGGACGGCGACGACTGGGACGTCAACGCCAAGTACGCGCCCACCTTCACGGAGATCCCGCCGGAGCCCGACGAGGACGGCGCGGCGCTGCCCAAGGACGCGGTCAAGGACCACCGGCTGCTCGACGTGGCCACCGCGCTGCGTGACGGCGACAAGCTCACCACCCAGCAGCGGGCCCGCTACCGCCTCGCCTTCGAGCGTACGCAGGGCACTCTGCTCAACCGCGGGGCGAGCAAGGACGGCCTCGAACCCCTGGAGAAGTTGCCGGACTGAGAACTTCCGCAGAACTCCAGGTGAACTGCCCGGCGGCCTTGTGAAAGGTGCCGGAAGTGGATCTTTGACGTAGCTCACATCTCGCTACGCTCGTACATCCATCCGGACCCGTCATGGGTCATGACATTCCAGATCGCCCCTGCGCGCCCGCGTGCGCCGCGGCACGACGTCCATACCCCGTGTCACATCAGTGTCACTCGCTGTGTCACTCCAGGAGAGGAGCACCCCCTTGGCCGCTTCGCCCACGAAGCGGCGGCACAAGGTCCGCCGAAGGACCGACATGTCACTGATCGGAGGCATCCGCCCCCCGATCGCCGTGTTGTCGGTCCTGCTCCTTGCCCTGGCGGGCGTCACCGCCCTCACTCTTGGCCGTGTCGGCCAGGAAGCCGTCCCCAAGGCAGTCAAGTCGTCCCAGCAGCACTTCGCCGAGGACGGCGCCATCGCCCTGCGCGCCTCGATCGACGAGAGCGTCACCGACCTCACCCGGACCGCGGACCTGTTCAACGCGTCCGACCCGGTGCCCGCCGACGCCGTGCTCGACAAGATCAGCAGCGTGTACCAGAAGTGGATGGGCACCGCGGTCATGGAGGTCCGCTCGGGCAAGCTCCTCGCCGCCCGCGGCGAGAACGTCCCGCTGGCCGCGATCGACCGCGCGAAGCTCTCCGACGACGACGGCCTCGCGCCCCGCATGGTGCGCCTGGAGAGCGGCGAGACCCGACTGCTCTCCTTCGCCGTCCTCGCCTGGAAGGGACAGCCTCAGCAGCTCCTGGTCGCCTCCAGCAGCCTGCGCTTCCCCGGCATCAGCCTCGGCAACTTCCGCTCCATCGCCGTCGTCGGCGACGACGGCAAGGTGCTGAGCACCGACGGCATCCCCGAGCCCGAGCAGGTCAGCACCGACGAGGAGCGGGCGGAGGTCAAGGCCTCCGAGAAGCAGCTCCAGTCGTTCGCGGAGACCGCCGCCAAGAAGTCCCGCAGCCACCCGATCCTGGCCAAGGAGCCCGGCTCCGGCGGCTATCTCGGCGTCAGCGGCCACCTGGTCGGCGACCGCCACCTCGGTGAGCGGTCCATCGCCGGTTACGCCTCGCTCGCCGCACCGGAGGCGGGGGAGTCCACCGTGGCCACCCGCCTCGGCCTCAGCGTCGTCTCCATGGTCCCGGTCGCCGAGGACGCCAAGCGCACCAAGGGCTCCGCGCTCGGCCTGTTCGCCGCGGGCGCGCTCCTCGTCATCGGCGGCCTCACCGTCTTCCTGCTGCTTCGCACCGTGCAGCGCCCGATCGTCCGGCTGTTCCTGGAGAGCCGCAGGCTCACCCGCGGCGACCTCGGCCGCCCGGTGTCCGTGCCCAAGCACGGCGAGGCCGCCCGCATCGGCGGCGCCCTGGAACGGCTGCGCCGCCAGCTCAACGGGGAACCGGCCGCCAAGGCCACCCCGGCCAAGCGCAAGGGGCTCGGCAGCCGGACCCTGCTCGCCGTCGCCGGTGTGCTGCTGCTCGTCTGGTCGGCGCCGCTGCTGCTGCTCATCAACCGCGCGGGCGACACCGTCCAGGTGCCGCAGCAGATGGTCAACGACCAGCGCGAGCGCACCGACACCCTCTCCGACCGGGTCCGCCGCGCGCTCAACGAGGGCCACGCCGACCTCACCTCGCTCGCGTCCCTCATCGGTGCCCGCACCGACCCCTCGGACATGGACAAGGTCCTGGAGAGCACCCGCAACCAGCACTCCCGCTACCGGTCCCTGTACGTCCTCGACAAGGACGGCAAGGTCCTCTCCAAGTCGGGCGACGACCCGCGCAGCCCCTCCGGCGAGAAGCCGTCCGACACCGCGGTCCGGGTGATCGACGACGACGGCAAGGAGCCGGTCATCATCGGCACCGCCGAGGTGCCGGGCCGTCAGGGCGCGGCCGTGGTGGGCGAGTTCCGCATCGAGTTCCTGAACTCGCTGCTCAAGCGCCCCGGCCTCGGCGAGGTCCGCGTGGTCGACGCCAAGCGCCGGGTGCTCGGCGGCAACGACGGCTACCGCGAGTTCCAGGGGCTGCCCAGCGGCCGCCTCAACGGGCTCGTCGAGGGCACCGGACAGAAGGTCGGCGGCAAGCCGCGCCCGAGCGGTGTGCTGTACCGCGACGGCGGCGACATCCAGATCGCGGCCGCCGCCCCGTTCGCCGGCGGCGGCGCGGCCGAGCAGCTCGGCTGGTCCGTGGTCAGCTGGCAGCCCGCGTCGAACCTCGAGATCCCCGAGTACACCCTGCAGAACCGCACGGTCCTCGCGGGCATGCTCGGCATCACGGCGGCGGCGGCCTGCCTCGGCTGGCTGCACATCATCGTGGTGCGGCCGCTGCGCAAGCTCGCCGAGCAGGCCGAGGCACTGGCCGACGGCGACCGCAAGACCGTCCTGTACCCCGTCCATCACGACGAGGTCGGCGCCGTCACGCGCAGCCTCGAACTGATCAGGCAGCAGCTGCCGTCGGGCACGCAGCGCAAGCGGGACGGCGCCAGTGCCGGCCTCGCCGGAAGGAACTGAACCGCTGTGCTCTTCCTCTACACCGTCCTGGTGGTGTGCTGCGCCGTCCTGCTGGTCGCGGGCGTGATCGAGCAGCGACGGCACTTCACCAACCTGGAACACATACCGTCGCGGGTGCTGGTCAACGGCATCCGCGGCAAGAGCTCCATCACCCGCCTGTGCGCGGGCGCCCTGCGCGGCGGCGACCTCACCACGGTCGCCAAGACCACCGGCACCGCGGCCCGGTTCATCCACCCGGACGCCACCGAGGAGCCGGTCTACCGCAAGTTCGGCATCGCCAACGTGGTCGAGCAGATCGGCATCGTGCGGCGCGCCGCCGCGTACAACCCGGACGCGCTGGTCATCGAGTGCATGGCGGTCATGCCGGCGCTCCAGGAGATCAACCAGTCCAAGCTGATCCGCTCCACCATCGGCGTGCTCTGCAACGTCCGTGAGGACCACCTCGCCGAGATGGGCCCGACCCTGGACGACGTGGCGCGCTCGCTGTCCCGCTCGATGCCGGAGAACGGCATCTGCGTGACCGCCGAGAAGGACCGCTTCGCGATCCTCAAGGAGGAGGCCGACGCCCGGAACTGCGAGCTGATCTACGCCGACCCCGAGACGGTCTCCGACGAGGAGCTGCGCGGCTTCAGCTGGTTCACCTTCAAGGAGAACGTGTCGATCGCGCTGAAGGTCGCCGAACTCCTCGGCGTCGGCCGCGAGGTCGCCCTCCAGGGCATGTACGACGCGCCGCCGGACCCCGGTGTCCTCTCCGTCGAGCGGTACGTGACCGAGGAGGGCAAGAAGCTCCGCTTCGCCAACGTCTTCGCGGCCAACGACCCCGAGTCGACGCTGATGAACATCAACCAGCTGCTCGACCTCGGCGCCATCCACCGCCCGCTGAACGTCGTCATCAACTGCCGCCCCGACCGCGTCGAGCGCAACGGCCAGATGGGCGAGATCATCCCGGACCTGCAGCCGGACAAGGTCTTCGTCATCGGCCACCCCGCCAAGTCCGCCATCGACGCGATCCCCGCCGACTGGCGCTCGCGCGCGGTGGACCTCGGCGGCGACCGGCGCGACCCGGAGGAGTTCATGGGCCTGCTGCTCGGGCAGCTCGGCGCGGACTCCTCGCTCGTGGCCATCGGCAACATCCACGGCCAGGGCGAGCTGCTCCTGGAGCACCTCGCCGAACTGCCCGCCGACGAGAGCGAGGACCCGGCGGCCCCGGCCGCCCCGGCCGGCGAGTCCGCCAACGAGACCACCGGCAGCCACCAGCTGTACGAGCCGCACATCGACCCGTACCAGCACTACCCGGAGGCGTACGAGAGCCGGTACACGAACACCGGCTCGCACCGCATGGTCCCGGTGCCGCACGTCCCCGTGCAGCGCACCGCACAGCAGCACTACCCGCCGCAGTACGACGGCCAGGCCGCGCAGGACCCCTACGCAGGGCAGGGCGCGTACCAGCAGCAGAACCAGGGGCAGTACGCGGCGCAGGAACCGTACGCGGCGCAGCAGGCGTCGTACGACACGCCGGTCACGTACGACGCGTACGGCCAGCAGCACCAGCAGGCCCCGCACGGGTACCACGGCCAGCAGGCCGCGCACCCGCAGTACGACCAGCAGGCCGCACACCCGCAGCACCAGCAGGGCCAGCACCAGCAGGGCCGGCACCACCAGCAGCCCGCGCTCGGCCAGCACCACCAGCACGCCCCGCAGCAGCACCAGGGCGCGCACGAGCAGTACGCGCCGCACGAGTCCTACCGGGCGCCGCACACGGAACCGCCGCAGGACCCGTCCCAACCTCCCGCCCCCCGCGGCCTGTTCGAGCCGCGCGTCCCGCCCGCCCCGCCCGCCGCGGATGAAACCCAGCAGTGGCACAGCCCAGGAGAGCAGCGTTGATCCCGTCCGTCCTCACCCCCGAGATCGCCGCGGTCGGCATCGCGCTCGGGCTGCTGTTCTCGCTCGTCTGCTATCTGACGACCAACCTGTCGCCCGGCGGCATGATCACGCCGGGCTGGCTCGCGCTGACCCTCGTCGAGGACCTCCAGCGCGCCGCCATGGTGGTCGGCGTCACCGTCCTGACGTACGTCTGCACCCTGCTGATGCAGAAGTTCGTGATCCTCTACGGCAAGCGCCTGTTCGCCGCGGTCGTGCTCACCGGCGTGGTGCTCCAGGCCACCGTGATGATCGTGCTCTCGATCGAGTTCCCGCTGATGTACAGCAACCAGACCCTCGGCTTCATCGTGCCGGGCCTGATCGCCTACCAGCTGGTCCGTCAGCCCAAGGGCCCCACCCTGCTCGCCACGGGATCGGTGACCCTCATGGCCTACGTCGTCCTCACGGCCGGGATCCTCCTCGGCTTCATGCCCTCCGCCTGACCTACCGGAGCCACACATGCCGCCCAAGAAGAAGCGCCCCGCAGTCCACGCCGTCACCGTCCTCGCCCTGCTCGCGGGCAGCACCTACCTGACCGTCGAGCTGCGCAAGGACGAGCACGACAAGGCGCCGAAGGTGCAGTCCGTCACCGACACCCCGGACCTGACCAACGGCACCGGACAGGCCGACGGGAAGCAGAAGTGGGAGCGGCTGCGCAACCCCGACCGCTCCGTCCTGCGCACCGAGGACGGCAAGGTCCTCGCCACCTTCACCGACGGGGCCCGCACGGCGACCCTCTCCGGGCCGAGCCGCACCTTCGCCGAGCCCAGCAACACCAAGTCGAAGGTCGTCACCGACGACTGGGTGCGGCTGATGCCGGAGGTGTGGCGCAAGGGCGCGGAGAAGGAGAAGTGGTTCAAGGACTGGTTCAAGGAGTTCGCGGGCAGCGAGGAGGACGACCTCTTCGCGATGGCGTTCCAGTACGTGGAGGGCGCGCCCGTCAAGAAGGACGACGAGGGCATCTCCTACGCCGGTGACGCCAGCTTCGGCCCGTTGAACCCGGCCGGCAGCGAGGGCAACGACCTGCGCGAGGAGCAGTCCGACTTCTACGACTACCTCGGCATCCCGTACACCTTCCGCGACGGCACCACGATCCAGCCCGAGGCCAAGCGGGCCCGCGCCATCGACTGCTCCGGCTTCATCCGGACCGTCTTCGGCTACCGCGCCCGGTTCCCGCTGATGGCCAACGACACCACCGGTGACGGCCTGCCCCGCACCGCCAACGGCATGGCCCGCGGTAAGCTCGGCGCCCCCGTCATCCCGCTCAAGGGCGTCGGCGCCGCGGACCGCCCGAAGACGATCGACGTGGTCCAGCCCGGCGACCTGGTGTTCTTCAAGCTCGACGCCCGCACCAAGGAGCGGCTCGACCACGTGGGGATCTTCCTCGGCCACGACGCCGAGGGCCACAAGGTGTTCATCTCCAGCCGCGAAGAGGTCAACGGCCCCACCATCGGCGACAAGGGCGGCACGTCCCGCCTCGACGGCAACGGCTACTACGCCAAGGCGCTGCGCAGCGCCAAGCGCCTGTAGCCGCCGGGCTCCCGCGCGGGCGGACGAACCCGCGCGGGAGCACCGCACCCCTCCTCACCCCCTACCTGGCGAGAACGCCACCCGTGACAGGAGCAAGAGCCCCTATCGCTGATGACAAGCCGCGCGAAGGCGTGTTTGTCTGGGCCGCCTGATCACCGAAGGGCCCGCAACGCGGGCCGCAGAAGGGGGAGTTCATGAAGTTCACCAAGGTGCCCGCGCGCGTCCTGCTGCCGCTCGCCGGAGCCGTGGTCGCCACCGCAGTCCTCGCCGCGCCCGCCACGGCCGCCCCCGAGCACTGGGCCGACGGTGAGGCCCACTACGCCGAGTCCCGCTCGTTCGTCACCCCGTACGACGGCACCCAGGGTGCCCGCGCCGTCCTCCGCGTGGACTGGGAGACCGGCAAGGGCGGTGTCTACGGAAACACGTGGGACCTCAAGAACGACGGCAACGACTCCGTCCTGCAGGCCGGTTACTCCTGGCTCGACGGCTCCACCTGGAAGCCCGTCACGCGCACTCTGAACACGGTCGAGGACGCCAGCGACAGCGGCCGCCACACCAGCCTGCACACCGACCCCGCGGTCAAGATCAAGGACCTGAAGGTCAGGGTCTGCACGGTCGACGGCGCGGGCGCGCAGGTGTGGTGCGGGAAGTGGTACTGAGCGCCGGAGCGGGCTAGCTCCGCACCGTCCGCGGGCCCACGCACTCCGCCCCCAGCTCGCCCACCCGCCGGCGCAGTTCGCGGTCGGCGGTGACCACCACGCAGGGGCCCGGGACCTCCGCGACCAGCTCCACGATGCGGTCGTCGCCGCTGCCGGGGGCCGAGTCGACGTGGACGCCCGGGACGGACTCGACGCCGCGGGCCCGGCCCTCCACGACGAGGACGACGTCGAGAGGGCCGGGCACGTCGGGCAGGCCCGCGGCGGCGAGCGGCACCAGACGGTCCCGCAGCCGCTCCGCCGCACCCCGCCGGTCCCGCCACCAGCCGTCCGGCACGGAGCCCACGACATTGGCGGCGTCCACGACGAGGGTCACAGTGTCCATGCGGCCAAGCCTCGCACGCCCGGGTGCGCCCACCCCCACCTCGCCCATTAGAGTTGCTGTGACCCGACGTCCCTGGCCACGGAAACCGCCGCATGCCCCCAGCCCCCACCCCACCGACCGTGAACGGCGACTGGCTCATACGCGCACGCGACGGCAGGCTCGCCGTCTACGCCTGCGAGAGCGACGCCGTGGTCTGCCGCACCCAACGCCACCCGGGCGAGCCCTGGACCGCGCCCCGCGTCGTCGGCGGCGACCAGCGCGTCCACCCCGTCCTCGCCGTCGCCCAGGGCACCGACACCTACACCCACCTGGTGTCATGGCGGCCCACGGTCTCCGGCGAGTCCGGCCTCGTGCACTCCACGCACTTCCAGCCGCACCTCACCGCCCTCGACTGGAACCCCCTCGGCCACCCCAACAAGAAGGGCCAGAGCACCGGCGCGCCCGCCGTCACCGTCGACGCCCAGGGCCGCGCCCATGTGTTCGTGCCCAACCGGGGCGGCGGGGTCAGCATGCGCGGCCAGAAGGAGAAGGGCGGCTGGGGCCCCTGGCGCGACCTGAAGGGCCAGGGGGTGCGCGGCCCGCTCGCCGTGGTGACGGGCGAATCCGGCCTGGTCACGGCGTACGCGGCCACCGCCGACAGCATCCTGTGCTGGCGCCAGGCCTCACCCGGGGCCATCCCCGCCCTGGACGAGGAGCCGCTGCCGGTCACGGCCCGCCCCGGCACCCTGCGCGCCCTCGCCACCTCCGCCGAGCACACCACCCTGTTCTTCACGGACACGGACGGCGAGCTGTGCGCCTGGCGCGGCACCGCGGCCGACGAGCCGGTCCGCCTCCTCACGGCCGCGGGCCCCGGCCCGGTCTCGGCCATGCGCTGCGAACTCGACGGCCACGACTGCACGTTGCTGGCCCAGCGCGCCGAGAGCGGCCGCGTCGCCTTCGCCGCCTACCCGACCGAGCTGGAGTCGGCGGGCGCCTGGTGGGCCGAGTCGGGCCCCGCCCTGCCGGTGGACGCGCGGGTCGCCCTCGCCACCGACGCCGCGGGCCGGGTGATGGCGGCGACCTTCGTGCCCGGCACCGGGGCGCTGCGCCTGACCCACCGCAAGGACGAGCCGGGCCTCGCCCTCAAGGCGTGGGAGCAGGCCGCTTCCGCGTAGCGCGCGCGGACACGACAGTGCCCGGCACACCGATCGGCGTACCGGGCACTGACACGACTCCCTGCTACGCGGGGACGCTCGCGAGCCCCTGCTCCAGGAACCGCTTGCCGTTCACGCGCTCGCTGACACCCTCACGGTCCAGGTACGGCGTGATCCCGCCCAGGTGGAAGGGCCAGCCCGCGCCGGTGATCAGGCACAGGTCGACGTCCTGCGCCTCGGCGACGACACCCTCGTCGAGCATGAGCCCGATCTCCTGGGCGACGGCGTCGAGCACGCGGGCCCGCACCTGCTCCTCGGTCAGGACGGAGTCGCCCTGCTTCAGGAGCGCGGCGACCTCCGGGTCGAGCTCCGGCTTGCCGCTGTCGTACACGTAGAAGCCGCGCTTGCCGGCCTCGACGACGGCCTTCAGGTTCGGCGACACCGTGAAGCGGTCCGGGAAGGCGCGGTTCAGCGTCTCCGAGACGTGCAGGCCGATGGCCGGGCCGACCAGCTCGAGCAGGACCAGCGGCGACATCGGCAGGCCGAGCGGCTCGACGGCCTTCTCGGCGACCGGCACCGGGGTGCCCTCGTCGATGACGTTCTGGATCTCGCCCATGAAGCGGGTCAGGATGCGGTTCACGACGAACGCCGGGGCGTCCTTCACGAGCACCGCGGTCTTCTTCAGCTTCTTGGCGACACCGAAGGCCGTGGCCAGCGAGGCGTCGTCGGTCTGCTCGCCGCGCACGATCTCCAGGAGCGGCAGGATCGCGACCGGGTTGAAGAAGTGGAAGCCGACGACCCGCTCGGGGTGCTTCAGCTTGGAGGCCATCTCCGTCACCGAAAGCGAGGAGGTGTTGGTCGCGAGGATCGCGTGCGCCGGGGCGACCGCCTCCACCTCGGCGAACACCTGCTGCTTGACGCCGATCTCCTCGAAGACGGCCTCGATGATGAAGTCGGCGTCGGCGAAGCCCTCGGCCTTGTCCAGGACACCCGTGACCAGGGCCTTCAGACGGTTGGCCTTGTCCTGGTTGACGCGCCCCTTCAGCAGGAGCTTGTCGATCTCCCCGTGGACGTACGACACACCCTTGTCCACGCGCTCCTGGTCGATGTCGGTCAGGACGACCGGCACCTCGAGGCGGCGCAGGAAGAGCAGCGCCAGCTGCGAGGCCATCAGGCCCGCGCCCACGACGCCGACCTTGGTGACCGGACGCGCCAGGTTCTTGTCCGGGGCGCCCGCGGGGCGCTTGCCGCGCTTCTGCACCAGGTTGAACGCGTAGATGCCGCTGCGCAGTTCGCCGCCCATGATGAGGTCGGCGAGCGCCTTGTCCTCGGCGTCGAAGCCCTTCTGCAGGTCGCCGTCCTTGGCGGCGGCGACGATCTCCAGGGCGCGGTACGCGGCCGGGGCGGCGCCGTGGACCTTGGAGTCGGCGATGGCGCGGCCACGGGCGACCGCCGCGTCCCAGCCCTCGCCGCGGTCGATCTCCGGGCGCTCCACCTTGACGGTGCCGTTGAGGACGGAGGCCGTCCACACCAGCGACTGCTCCAGGAAGTCCGCGCCCTCGAACAGCGCGTCCGCGATGCCGAGTTCGAAGACCTGCTTGCCCTTGAGCTGCTTGTTCTGGTTCAGCGAGTTCTCGATGATGACCGAAACCGCTCGGTCCGCGCCGATCAGGTTCGGCAGAATCGTGCAGCCGCCCCAGCCCGGGACGAGGCCCAGGAAGACCTCGGGCAGCGAGAACGCGGGCAGCGCCTTGGAGACGGTGCGGTACGCGCAGTGCAGACCGACCTCGACGCCACCGCCCATGGCGGCGCCGTTGTAGTACGCGAACGTCGGCACCGCGAGGCCCGAGAGCCGCTTGAAGACGTCGTGGCCGCCCTTGCCGATGGCCAGCGCGTCCTCGTGCCGCTTCAGTATCTCGACGCCCTTGAGGTCGGCGCCGACGGCGAAGATGAACGGCTTGCCGGTGATGCCGACGCCGACGATCGTGCCCTCGGCCGCCTCCTTCTCGACCTGGTCGATCGCGGCGTTCAGGTTCGCCAGCGAGCCCGGGCCGAAGGTGGTCGGCTTGGTGTGGTCGAAGCCGTTGTCGAGGGTGATGAGGGCGAAGCGCCCGGCGCCCGCGGGCAGGTCGAGGTGACGTACGTGAGCCTGCGTCACGACCTCGTCCGGGAACAGCTCGGCCGCACCCTTCAACAGCTCAGTGGTGGTGGTGCTCACTTGTCGCCTCCGGCGTCCTTGTGGTGCGGGTTCTCCCAGATGACCGTGGCGCCCATGCCGAAGCCGACGCACATGGTGGTCAGGCCGTAGCGGACCTCGGGCTGCTCCTCGAACTGCCGCGCCAGCTGCGTCATCAGGCGGACGCCGGACGAGGCGAGCGGGTGTCCGAAGGCGATGGCGCCGCCGTACTGGTTGACGCGGGCGTCGTCGTCGGCGATGCCGTAGTGCTCCAGGAAGGCGAGCACCTGCACGGCGAAGGCCTCGTTGATCTCGAAGAGGCCGATGTCGGAGATGGAGAGGCCCGCCTGGGCGAGGGCCTTCTCCGTCGCCGGGATCGGGCCGTAGCCCATGACCTCCGGCTCGACACCCGCGAAGGAGTACGACACGAGCCGCATCTTGACCGGGAGGCCGTTCTCCCGGGCGAAGTCCTCGGAGGCGATGATCGAGGCGGTGGCGCCGTCGTTGAGGCCGGCCGCGTTGCCCGCGGTGACGCGGCCGTGCGTACGGAACGGCGTCTTCAGACCGGACAGGTTCTCCAGCGTCGTGCCCGGACGCATCGGCTCGTCCTGGGTGGCGAGGCCCCAACCGGTCTCGCCCGCCTCCTCGTTGGTGCGGCGTACGGAGATCGGCACCAGGTCCTGCTGGATCTTGCCGTTGGCGTACGCCTTGGCGGCCTTCTCCTGCGAGCGCACGGCGTACTCGTCGGCGCGCTGCTTGGTGATGCTCGGGTAGCGGTCGTGCAGGTTCTCCGCCGTCATACCCATGAACAGGGCGGACTCGTCGACGAGCTTCTCGCTCACGAACCGGGGGTTCGGGTCGACACCCTCGCCCATGGGGTGACGGCCCATGTGCTCGACGCCACCGGCGATCACCGCGTCGTACGCGCCGAAGGCGATGGAGCCGGCCGTCGTCGTCACGGCCGTCAGGGCGCCGGCGCACATGCGGTCGATCGAGTAGCCCGGCACGGACTGCGGGAGCCCCGCGAGGATGCCCGCCGTGCGGCCGATCGTGAGCCCCTGGTCGCCGATCTGCGTGGTGGCGGCCACCGCGACCTCGTCGATCTTGGCCGGGTCCAGGGCCGGGTTGCGGCGCAGCAGCTCCCGGATGGCCTTCACGATGAGGTCGTCGGCGCGGGTCTCGTGGTAAATGCCCTTGGGGCCCGCCTTGCCGAACGGGGTGCGGACGCCGTCGACGAAGACGACGTCCCTGACGGTACGAGGCACGATGGCTCTCCTCCAGGGTGCGGTGCGCCTGCGGCGCGCTTCCTCCGGTCATGCTACTTGTCGGTAACTATGAGGCCAAGGGTTGGTCCGGGGAGGCACACATCACATGCGGTGCGCATCCCCGGACGACCACCTCCACCCCCACATCTCCGCCCCGCATCCGTCCTCCCGCTGCCGCCCCCGCCGCTCCGCGGCGGCTTCCCCACCCGCCCGCCCGTGACTGCCGGCCCAGGCGCGCTCCCGGGGCGGCAGGTGGAGTCGTGGCTGATGCCGTCGCGCCGCCCGCTGTCCTGCTGCCTCCGTCCGCCGCTGCGCGGCGGTAGCCCCGCCCACCCGCCCGTGACTGTCGTCCCAGGCGCGCCCCCCGGCGAGCGTCTGCCGGGCTCGGACCCGACCCCACCGTGCCCCTCGCCGTCCCCCTGCCCCGCCCACCCGTTCACCGTCGTCCCCGGCGCACCGTCTGCGGTGGGCGTTGGGCCTATGGGCACGGGCCGGGGCCTCCGGTGCGTCCCGCCCCGGTGGGAGTGTGCGGGGCGCCGCGAAGCCGCGTGCGTGTGACTCCGCGTGATGGTGCCTGCCGTCGCGGCGGGTCGGTCTGAATTCGGTGCGCGGGGCGCCGCCAGGGTGCGGTGGCCGGAACTTGTCGGTCGGTCGGCCTGTCGTCACGGCGTGGGGCCGGGGCTGTCGCTCGACCTGCTGTCAGGGTGTGGGCGCGGCGCCGCAGGCCGGGCTGTCGCTGTCGCTGTCGCCGAGGTGTGGGCGCGGGTCCGTTGCCGGGGCTGTTGCGAGGGTTGTGTGGGCCCGGACGCGGCGGTTGGTCGGCCGGTTGGCGAGGTGTTGCCCGAGGCCGTCGGCCGGCCGGTCCGCGACGGATGCCGGTCCGCTACGGATGCCGGGGGACTCCATGGGTGCCGGGCTCTCACGGGTGCCGGGTTTTCGCGTGTGCCCGCCCTCCACGGGTGCCGGGCCTTCACGGGCGCCCGCCCTCCACGGGCGCCGGGCCCTCACGGGCGCCCGCCCTCCACGGGCGCCGGGCCCTCACGGGCGCTCGCCCTCCACGGGTGTCGTGCCGAAACCCGCCTGCAAGGTGATGGGTGGGCGGGTGGGAGGGCCGCCGCGCAGCGGCGGGGGAGGGCGCCCCCGGGCAAAGGGTGAGGCGCCCTCGGTGGGTGAGGGCGCCTCTGGTGGGCGTTGGTGGCCCGGGTCAGCGATCGTGGCCCGGTTGGCCCGGTTGGCCCGGGGTTATGGGGCCGGGGTCGTGAGGGCCCTGGTGAGTGCGGGGGTTACCTGGGTGATTTGCCAGGGGCGGGCGCCGTGGGTGGTGAGGGCCGAGGCGACCGCGTCGGGGGTGAGGTCGGACGGGGGCTCCCAGCAGACGCGGCGGACCGTGTCGGGGGTGATCAGGTTCTCCTGGGGCATGTTCAGGCGCTCGGCGAGCGCGGACACGGCGGCGCGGGCGGCGGAGAGCCGCGCCGCGGCGGCCGGGTCCCGGTCGGCCCAGGAGCGGGGCGGCGGCGGCCCCGCCACGGCTTGCCCGGGCTGCGGCAGCTCGGCGTCCGGCAGCGCCCGGGCACGATCGACCCCGGCCTGCCACTGCTCCAGCTGCCGCCGCCCCATCCGGTGCCCGAACCCGGGCAACGCGGTGAGCGCGTGCACGTTCGGGGGCAGCGACAGAGCCGCCTCCACGATCGCGCCGTCGCTGAGCACCTTGCCGGGCGAGACGTCACGCCGCTGCGCGATCCGGTCCCGGGTCACCCACAGTTCCCGTACGACAGCCATCTGCCGCCGACGACGGACCTTGTGCATGCCGGACGTCCGCCGCCAGGGATCCTTGCGGGGCGGCGCGGGCGGCGCGGAGGCGATGGCGTCGAACTCCTCGCGGGCCCACTCCAGCTTCCCCTGCCGGTCCAGCTCCTTCTCCAGGGCGTCCCGCAGGTCGACGAGCAGTTCCACGTCCAGCGCGGCGTACCGCAGCCAGGGCTCGGGGAGGGGGCGGGTCGACCAGTCGACGGCGGAGTGGCCCTTCTCCAGGACGTACCCGAGGACGCTCTCGACCATGGCGCCGAGCCCGACCCGGGGGAATCCGGCGAGCCGCCCGGCGAGCTCCGTGTCGAAGATGCCGGCCGGGACCATGCCTATTTCCCGCAGGCACGGCAGGTCCTGGGTGGCGGCGTGCAGCACCCACTCGGTGCCGGCGAGTGCCTCGCCGAGCCCGGACAGGTCGGGGCAGGCGACGGGGTCGATCAGCGCGGTGCCCGCGCCCTCGCGGCGGAGCTGGACCAGGTAGGCGCGCTGGCCGTAGCGGTAGCCGGACGCCCGCTCGGCGTCCACGGCCACCGGTCCCGTACCCGCGGCAAATGCCGCGATGACCTGCGCAAGCGTCGCGGGGTCGGCCACGACGGGCGGAATGCCGTCTCGCGGTTCGAGGAGCGGGGTGGGAGTCCCTTCGACGGAGACGCCTGTGACGCCTTCGTCCGGAGGAGCGCCTCCGGTGGTTCGCAGTGAACTGTCTGCTGCGGTCTCTTGGGCGTCGGTCACCTGTCAAGGGTATCTGTGAACGCACGGCGCCCGTCGACGGAACGTTACGTCGACGGGCGGCCGGGGGGTGTAAATCGGTCAGTGGATGATTCCCGTGCGCAGGGCCACCGCGACCATGCCCGCCCGGTCGCCGGTGCCGAGCTTGCGGGCGATGCGGGCGAGGTGACTCTTGACGGTCAGTGCGGACAGGCCCATCGAGACGCCGATGGCCTTGTTGGACTGCCCCTCGGCCACCAGGCGGAGAACCTCCACCTCGCGGCCCGACAGCTCGCGGTAGCCGCCCGGGTGGCTCGGGGTGCCCGGCGGGCGCCGGTGCATACGGGCGGCGGCGGAGCCGATGGGGGCGGCGCCGGGACGGGTGGGCAGACCCACGTTGGTACGGGTGCCGGTGACGACGTAGCCCTTGACGCCGCCCGCGAGGGCGTTGCGCACGGCGCCGATGTCGTCGGCGGCGGAGAGCGCGAGTCCGTTGGGCCAGCCCGCGGCGCGGGTCTCGGACAGGAGGGTCAGGCCGGAGCCGTCGGGAAGGTGGACGTCGGCGACGCAGATGTCGCGGGGGTTGCCGATGCGGGGACGAGCCTCCGCGATGGACGAGGCCTCGATGACGTCACGTACACCGAGGGCCCACAGGTGGCGGGTCACGGTGGAGCGGACGCGGGGGTCGGCCACGACGACCATGGCGGTCGGCTTGTTCGGGCGGTAGGCGACCAGGCTTGCGGGCTGCTCGAGGAGAACGGACACCAGGCCTCCTGGGGTGGCGGGTCGGAGCCGGCTCGGGGATGAAGCCGGGACGAACCGTACGTTTCAAGGTCACAGACCTCTTCGGCACCAATGGCACCCGCCTTTAGGGGATGATCACGATTTGGTGAGTAACAAATTCGGGCGATTCGGACACGTGATCGATCATCCGACGATCAACCCCTCTCACCAGGCGTGCCGTTCCCGTCGCCCGTGCTCGACCCCCGGCCGCGTCAACGCCGGGGGTCATCGCTGTGCAGCCGGGGGCACCGCCGCCCCGCGCCCTCAGGTGGAGCGGGGCCCACGGCGCTGCGGCAGCGACACCACCGAGCCGTCGGCCGCCGCGACCGGCGGCAGTCCCGCGATCTGGCACAGCAGGTCGCACCACGCCGCCAGGTGCGCCGCCGTGTCCGGCACCCCGGCGGTCGACTCGCGCGGCGTCCAGGACGCGCGGATCTCGATCTGGGAGGCGGGCGGGCGCTCGGCGAGACCGCCGAAGTAGTGCGAGCCCGCCCGCGTCACCGTCCCGCTCGGCTCCCCGCACGCCAGGCCCCGGGCGGCGAGCGCCCCCGTCAGCCAGGTCCAGCACACCTCCGGAAGCAGCGGGTCCGCCGCCATCTCCGGCTCCAGCTCCGCCCGCACCAGCGTCACGAGCCGGAACGTCCCCTGCCAGGCGTCGTGCCCGTCCGGGTCGTGCAGCAGCACGAGTCTGCCGTCCGCCAGGTCCTCCTCGCCGTCGACGACGGCCGCCTCCAGCGCGTACGCGTACGGGGCGAGCCGCTTCGGCGACCGGGTCTGTTCGACCTCGATCTGCGGCCGCAGCCGTGCCCCGCGCAGCGCGTCGACGGCAGCACGGAACGGCGGTGGACCCGCGTCCGCCACCACCCCCTGCGCGCCGTCCATCTCGCCCGCGTCGTCCGACCGTTGTCCTTGAGCCGCAGCCATGCGGGGAAGATTAAGGGGAACGGCGCCTCCGTGCAGGGAGGCGCCCCTCTCGGGGCGCGCTTTGCTCACTCCTTGACCCTGGCTCGGGTCGGTGGGTGGTCCCTTCCGGGGGTGGTCTCTTCTCCTGGCCCGCCGTGGGGGTTGCTGCCGTTTCGCGCTTCGCGCTCGTCCTCAAGCGCCGGACGGGCTGAGATGGGCTCGTCCTCAAGTGCCGGACGGGCTGAGGTGGGCTCGTCCTCAAGTGCTGGACGGGCTGAGTTCGGCCGGGTGTGGGTGACTTCCTTCCGGTTGACCCGGCGTCCCGGGGTGTGGGGCGCGTGGGAGACTTTGGGGGTGAGTGTCAATGACGAGGCCACGGGCCGGCGAAACGCAGCTACGTACGACTCCGCATTCCTGAAGGCGTGCAGGCGTGAGCCCGTGCCGCACACGCCGGTGTGGTTCATGCGGCAGGCCGGGCGCTCACTGCCCGAGTACCGCAAGGTGCGCGAGGGCACGGCCATGCTGGAGTCCTGCATGATGCCGGAGCTCGTCACCGAGATCACGCTGCAGCCGGTGCGCCGCCACGGCGTGGACGCGGCGATCTACTTCAGCGACATCGTCGTCCCCCTCAAGGCCATCGGCATCGACCTCGACATCAAGCCGGGCGTCGGGCCCGTCGTCGAGCAGCCGATCCGCTCCCGCGCCGACCTCGCGCGGCTGCGGGACCTCACGCCCGAGGACGTCTCCTACGTCACCGAGGCCATCGGGATGCTCACGCGCGAGCTGGGCGAGACCCCGCTCATCGGATTCGCCGGTGCGCCTTTCACCCTCGCGAGCTACCTCGTCGAGGGCGGTCCGAGCCGTAACCACGAGCACACCAAGGCCATGATGTACGGCGACCCGCAGCTGTGGGCCGACCTGCTCGACCGGCTCGCGGAGATCACCGGCGCCTTCCTGAAGGTGCAGATCGAGGCCGGCGCGAGCGCCGTGCAGCTCTTCGACTCCTGGGTGGGCGCCCTCGCCCCCGCCGACTACCGCCGCTCCGTGATGCCCGCGTCCACCAAGGTCTTCGAGGCCGTCGCGGGGTACGGGGTGCCGCGCATCCACTTCGGCGTCGGTACGGGTGAACTGCTGGGCCTGCTCGGTGAGGCCGGGGCCGACGTGGTCGGCGTGGACTGGCGCGTGCCGCTCGACGAGGCCGCCCGGCGCGTCGGACCCGGCAAGGCGCTCCAGGGCAACATCGACCCCGCCGTCCTCTTCTCCAGCCGCGAGGCCGTCGAGGCGAAGGCCGACGAGGTGCTCGCCGCGGCCGCCGGACTCGAGGGCCACATCTTCAACCTCGGCCACGGCGTCCTGCCCAGCACCGACCCCGACGCCCTCACCCGGCTCGTGGAGTACGTCCACACGCGTACCGTCTGATCGTCGTCGGGACTGCCCCGGCCGCCTCCTGGCGGCGGCCGGAGCAGCGGTCCCGTCCGTCCCGGAGCCCGACGCCGCACGCGACGCCCCCCTCGGCCCCGGGACGGAACCCCCCATCAACAGGACCCCCCTCTTCCTTTCCTTCCGCGGCCGGACTCCCACCCGCCCCCCGACGGGTGGGAATCGGGCTCGCGCGCCCCGGCGAGGGCCACCGGACCGAGGTCCGGCAAGCCCGCGTCCGAGGGCTTCCACCCCCCAGCGATCCGAACGCATGTTGCCGTGTGTGTTCGTTCCGCTCTGACGCGTCACATAGTGCGTCCCCTCCGTGAGACCTGTGCCGATTCTGTGAAAAGTGGCGGAAAAGTGCAGGTAGTCGCTGATGGGTGCGGCGCGGGGCGCATGGGGCCCGTGGGGAGGCGCGTGGTGCCTTCGGGTGTCCGGTGGTGGGGACGGCGTGGCCGCTCAGCGGGGTTCGGGCTGCCTCGTCGGCGTAGTGCGTGGCGCTTGCATGTATGGGGCGTGCGCCCGGCGTGTTCGGCTTTTTGCAGTGGACCGGACCAATGAAGGAAATCGGCCACGCCCCAGGGCTTGCCGAAGGCCGCGGCGGAATGCCGGAAAGCGCGTTCCGACCTGCACGGCAGACGCGTTCCGGGGGAGCGGTGCGCGGTGGGTATCCGGCCCCGCGCCCCGCCGTGCCGCGCGCTGTCACGCCGTGCCCCCGAAACCCGCCGCCGCAAGGGTGCGGACCGCGCCAGCGGCAGGGGCGGTGCCGCCGCTGCCGCCGACGCCGGCCCTCAGGCCCCGCCCGCCCGCACCGCCGACACCGCCTTGCGCGCCGCCACCAGGACCGGGTCCCACACGGGCGAGAACGGGGGCGCGTACCCGAGGTCGAGCGCCGTCATCTGCTCCACCGTCATGCGCGCCGTCAGCGCCACGGCCGCCACGTCGACCCGCTTGGCCGCGCCCTCACGGCCCACGATCTGGACGCCGAGCAGCCGGCCCGTGCGCCGCTCGGCCAGCATCTTCACCGTCATCAGGGCCGCCCCGGGGTAGTAGCCGGCCCGGCTCGTCGACTCGATGGTCACCGCCACGTACTGCAGGCCCGCCGCCCGCGCGTCCTTCTCCCGCAGGCCCGTGCGGGCGATCTCCAGGTCGCAGACCTTGCTCACGGCGGTGCCGACGACGCCGGGGAACGTGCCGTAGCCGCCGCCCACGTTCGACCCGATGATCTGCCCGTGCTTGTTCGCGTGCGTGCCGAGCGCGATGTGCCGCTCCCGGCCCGAGACCAGGTCGAGGACCTCCACGCAGTCGCCGCCCGCCCAGATCGCCCCGTCCGCGACCGGTCCGCGCACCCGCATCGCCAGGTCGGTGAGCAACCCGCCGTGCTCCCCGAGCGGCAGCCCGGCGGCGCGGGCGAGGGCGGTCTCGGGACGTACGCCGACCCCCAGGACCACCACGTCCGCGGGGAACTCGCGGTCCTCCGTGGCCACGGCCCTGGCCCTGCCGTCGTCCCCAGTGAGGATCTTGGTGACCTCGGCGTCGTTCACCATCGTGATGCCCATGCCGGTCATCGCCTCGCGCACGAGGCGGCCCATGTCCGGGTCGAGCGTGGACATCGGTTCCTTGCCGCGGTTGACGACCGTGACCTCGTAACCCCGTCCGATCAGCGCCTCCGCCATCTCCACGCCGATGTAGCCCGCGCCGATCACCACGGCCCGGCGGCCCGGCGTCGCGGTGAGCGTGTCGAGGAGCGCCTGCCCGTCGTCCAGGGTCTGCACGCCGTGCACCCCCGGCGCGTCGATGCCGGGCAGGTCCGGGCGCAGCGGCCGGGCGCCGGTGGCGATCACGAGTTTGTCGTACGCGGTCCACTCCTCGGCGCCCGAGGCGAGGTCCCGGGCACGCACCCGGCGCTCCCGCGCGTCGATCTCGACGACCTCGGTACGCATCCGCAGGTCGATGGAGCGTTCCCGGTGCTCCTCGGGCGTCCGCGCGATCAGGTCGTCCCGCTCGGCGACGTCGCCGCCCACCAAGTACGGGATCCCGCACGCCGAGAACGAGGTGAAGTTGCCCCGCTCGAAGGCGACGATCTCCAGCTCCTGCGGCGACTTCAGCCTGCGTGCCTGCGACGCGGCCGACATCCCGGCCGCGTCCCCTCCGATGACCACCAGTCGTTCACTCATGCGGACACGCTACGGGGCGGGGGCAGTTCGGGTCCCGGTGCCGCCCCCGGCACGGCACCGGGGCCCGGCCCCCGCCCCCGCGCGGGTCAGGAACCCCCCGACGGCTTCGGCGGGTTCGGGTCGCTCGCACCGCCCGCCCCGGAAGCGCCGGAGCCGCCCGACCTGCCGCCGCCGGAGCCGCCCGTGCCGCCTGGACCGCCGCTTGCGGGGGCGCCCGGGGCACCGCTGCCAGAACCCCCGGCGACCGCGGCCCCGCCCGAGCCGACCGTCACCCCCGCGGGCACCGCAACCGCCCGCCGCCCCGTCCACGGCCGCACCACCCGCAGCCACAGCAGCACCAGCAGCGCCGCGACCGCCGCGAACGGCAGGGCCGCCGCCAGCGCCACCGCAAGCCAGCCCAGCATCGTCACGAAGGCGCCCCAGCCGCCGGACAGCGCGCCCGCGAACGTCGGGCCGTCGTCGTCCTTGCCGTCCGCACCGGTCTGAGGCGACTCGGAGAGCGTGAGCGTGATGGTGGCCATCGTCGTACGGTCCTTCAGCGAGGACTGCCGCGCGAGCAGCGCCTCCAGGTCCGCCTGACGGCCGCTCAACTCGCCCTCCAGCGAGACGATGTCACTGATCTTCGTGGCCTTGTCCATCAGGGCCCGCACCCGCGCCACGCTCGCCCGCTGCGTCCTGATCCGGCTCTCGACGTCCACGACCTCCTCGGTGACGTCCTCGGCCTTGGCGTTGCGGCTGATCAGCTTCCCCGTGCCCGCGAGGTCGGAGAGGACCTGCTCGTAGCGGTCCTGCGGGACGCGCAGGACGACGCGGGAGCGGTCGTGGCCGCGCCGGTCGCGGTCGGTGGACTCGTCGCCGACCAGGCCGCCCGCGCCCTCGGCCGCGGTCCGCGCCCGCTCCAGGGCCTTCGGTACGTCCTTGACGCGTACGGTCAGCGACGCCGTGCGGATGATGTGGGTGTCGGCGGGACGCAGCGGCCCGGACGGGTTCCTGGCGTCGCCGCCCGCGCGCTTCTTCCCGCCCTCGGCCCGGTCGCCCTCCGCCCCGCCCTCGTCCCGCAGGGCGGCGCTGTCGTCGCCGGGCCCCTGACTGGCCTGCGCCCCCGCGGCCCGGTCGCCCCCGCCGGCGTCGCCACCCTTGTCGCTGCTGTCGTCGCTGGCGCCGCACCCCGCGAGCGCGAGCGTCACCGCGATGAGCACCGCGGCGAGCCCGCTGAGCGGCCCCCGCCGCGCCCGGCCGCGGGGCGTCGGTGCGCCCCGCGCCGCGGACGTGTCGGCGGGCGCGGACCCAGCGCCCGTACCGGATGGCCCTGACGTGCTGGACGTGTGCATCGACGTACCCCCGAGGTCGTGGTGAGTGTGCTCCTACGACGCCGGGACCGGTCGCGGTGTTCGGTCCGGGCGGTCCCGATGAGGTTCCGGCGCGGTCACGGAGCGGACTCGTCCGGAAGAGGGCCGCGGGGGCGCGGTGCGGAGGAGGCGGGGGGCGCGTACTGCGGGGGTGGGTGTCCCGTGCCGGGTGGGACGGTCCTCCCCCGCTATCGGCGCTTCGCGCCTCGTCCTCAAACTCCCCCACGCTCTTAAGGAGCAGGGGGTACCCCCACGACGGGCTGACATATCGGCGGGGTGGGCCGGAGAGGCGCTGCGGCGTGGGCAGGTTCGGGGCTGAAAGGCCCGCGCTGCTGCACAGCGGGGTGCACGTCCGGGCGGGCGGGTGGGGGAGAGCCCGTCCGGTGTTCGAGGACGACGGGCGGAGCGCCGGAAGCCGTTGCGAGCCGCTCTGAGAGAGTGGGGGCATGCGCGCAGCGGACACACGGACGAGCACATCGACGAGCACATCGACGAGGCCAGCGCCGAGTCAGGATCCCTCCGTCTCCGACGGATCCCCTCGCGGCCTCGGGCACGTCGTCGTCATCGGTGGTGGCATCGCGGGGCTCGCCGCCGCGCATCGGCTTCTGGACGCGGGGGCGCGTGTCACCGTGCTGGAGGCCTCCGACCGGCTCGGTGGGAAGCTGCGGGCGGGGGAGATCGCGGGTGTGGGTGTCGACCTCGGGGCCGAGTCGATGCTGGCGCGCAGGCCGGAGGCGGTCGGTCTCGCCCGTGAGGTCGGGCTCGGTGACCGGCTGCAGGCGCCGGCGACGGCGAGTGCCGCGATCTGGACCCGAGGGGCGTTGCGGCCCATGCCCAAGGGGCATGTGATGGGCGTGCCCGGTGACGCCTCCGCCGTCGCCGGGGTGCTCTCCGACGAGGGCCTGCGCCGCATCGAGCGGGACCGTGAGCTGCCGCCCACCGAGGTCGGTGACGACGTCGCGGTCGGGGACTACGTCGCCCGGCGGGTCGGCCGCGAGGTCGTGGACCGGCTCGTGGAGCCGCTGCTCGGCGGGGTGTACGCCGGGGACGCGTACCGCATCTCGATGCGCTCCGCCGTCCCGCAGCTCTTCGAGGCCGCCCGCACCCACACCTCCCTCACCGAGGGCGTCCGCGACCTCCAGGCGCGGGCCGCCGGGAACCAGCAGCCCGGCCCCGTCTTCATGGGCATCGACGGCGGCGTCGGCCGACTGCCGCTCGCCGTCGCGGAGTCGGTGCGGACCCGGGGCGGCGAGATCCTGCTGAAGTGCGCGGCCCACGGGCTGCGCCGGGTCGAGGACGGCTGGGAGGTGTACGTCGACGACTGGGACCTGGAGGCCGACGCCGTCGTCCTCGCCGTGCCCGCTCCGCACGCCGCCCACCTCCTGGAGCACGACGTCCCCGGGGCCGCGGCCGAGCTGCGCGCCGTCGAGTACGCCTCCATGGCGCTGATCACCCTCGCCTACCGCCGGGCCGACGTGGGCGCGCTGCCCGACGGGAGCGGGTTCCTGGTGCCGCCCGTGGACGGGCGCACCATCAAGGCGTCGACGTTCGCGAGCCAGAAGTGGGGGTGGATCGCGGACCAGGACCCGGACCTCTTCGTGCTGCGTACGTCCGTGGGGCGGTACGGCGACGAGAAGGACCTGGGGCGGCCGGACGACGAGCTGGTCGACGTCTCCCGCGGGGACCTGCGCGCGGCCACCGGCCTGGACGCGGCGCCCGTCGCCTCGGCCGTCACCCGCTGGGACAGCGGCCTGCCGCAGTACCCCGTCGGCCACCACGCGCGCGTGGCCCGCGTCCGCGAGCACGTGGGGCGGATGCCGGGCCTCGCGGTCTGCGGGGCGGCGTACGACGGAGTGGGCATCCCGGCCTGTGTCGCCAGTGCGAACGCGGCCGTCGACCAGCTCACCGGCGACCTTTCCGCCGTGCGCGAGCTCACCGCCAACCCGGTGCAGAGTCTGCACGGCGGCGCGGGAGAATAGCCGCATGAGTGACGACGCCCCCGCCAAGATCCCGAACGCCGGCAAGAAGGCCAAGGACCTCAACGAGGTCATCCGCTACACCCTGTGGTCCGTCTTCAAACTGCGCGACGTCCTGCCCGAGAGCCGCCTCGGGTACGCCGACGAGGTCCAGGAGCTGTTCGACAAGCTCGCCGCCCGGGACATCACCGTCCGCGGCACGTACGACGTCTCCGGCCTGCGCGCCGACGCCGACGTCATGATCTGGTGGCACGCGGAGACCGCCGACGAGCTCCAGGAGGCGTACAACCTCTTCCGGCGCACCAAGCTCGGCCGCGCCCTGGAGCCGGTCTGGTCGAACATGGCGCTGCACCGCCCCGCCGAGTTCAACAAGTCGCACATCCCGGCGTTCCTCGCCGACGAGACGCCCCGCGACTACGTGAGCGTCTACCCCTTCGTGCGCTCCTACGACTGGTACCTGCTGCCCGACGAGGACCGCCGCCGCATGCTCAAGGACCACGGCATGATGGCCCGCGGCTACCCGGACGTGCGCGCCAACACGGTCGCCTCGTTCTCCCTCGGCGACTACGAATGGCTGCTCGCCTTCGAGGCGGACGAGCTGTACCGCATCGTCGACCTGATGCGGCACCTGCGCGCCTCCGAGGCCCGCATGCACGTCCGCGAGGAGGTCCCGTTCTACACCGGGCGCCGCAAGTCCGTGGCGGACCTGGTGGAGGGGCTCGCGTAGCCGGTAATTCGGTTGCCGCGCCCGCGCGACGCGGGTTTCATCGAGAGGTCGGGCCGACTGGGGCCCGGCCTCTCGTGCGTGGACAGAAAGCCGGTGTTGTATGCCCAGGGCCCTGCGGAATCTCTCGACCTCACCCCATTCCGCATCGCTCAGGAGTCCTCTCTCCCATGTCACGCAACACCTCCCGGCGGGCGCGCACTGAAGCACGCGCCCAGTCCTTCCGCTGCCTCCACTGCGGCCTCGACGTCTCGATGACCGCCCCCGGCACCGGCCACCGCAACCACTGCCCGACCTGCCTGTGGAGCCGTCACCTCGACGACACCCCCGGCGACCGGGCGGCGGACTGCGGAGCCCGGATGGAACCCCTCGCCATATCCGTCAGAGGAGACGGCGAGTGGGTTCTCGTCCACCGCTGCACCCATTGCGGCGTCCTCCACGCGAATCGCACCGCGGGTGATGACAACGTCCTGCCGCTGACCCGGCTCGCGGTGCGGCCGCTGGCGCAGGCGCCGTTCCCGCTGGAGCGGTTGGGGGCGCTCTGACGTTCTGAAACTAGCGGTCCGCTGTGGCTGGTCGCGCAGTTCCCCGCGCCCCGTACGGGGCGCTCCTCCGCCTTAGAGCGGCTTGGGGAGGTCCGCCGACCGGCCCGTCGACAGCGGCTTCGGCTCCGGGTGCGGCGCGCACGACGCGCGTCGCGCCGGGAGTTCACCCTCCAGGAGATACGCCTCCACGTGGCCGTTGACGCACGCGTTCGGGCCGCCCGCGATGCCGTGCGTGCCCGCGTCCTTCTCGGTCACCAGGACCGAACCCGCGAGCCGGTGGTGCAGTTCGAGAGCGCCCTCGTACGGCGTCGCCGCGTCCCGTTCGGCGGCCAGGATCAGGGTCGGCGGCAGGGCGCCCGGGGCGGTGCGCACGTCGAGGGCCTGCCGGCGCGGCTCGGGCCAGTAGGCGCACGGCAGGTTCATCCAGGCGTTGTCCCAGGTCTCGAACGGGGCGAGGCGTGCGAGGGCGGAGTTGTCGCGGTCCCAGGTGGGGAAGTCGGTGGGCCAGGCCGCGTCGTTGCACTCGACGGCCGTGTAGACGGCGTTGCCGTTCTCGTCCTCGGCGGCCGCCGCCGGGTGCGGCGCGGCCTGCTGGATCAGCGGCTTCGGGTTGCCCTTCAGGTACTGCGACAGGGCCGTCGCCCGCATCGGCCAGTAGTCGTCGTAGTACGCGGCCCGCAGGAACGCCGCCCGCAGCTGCGACGAGCCGACCTTGCCGCCCGCGGGCTTGTGCGTCAGCTCGGCGCGGACGCTCTCGTAGGAGCGCTGCACCTCCTGCGGGGTCGTGCCGAGGCCGTACGCCTTGTGGTGCTTGGCGACCCAGGTGCGGAAGTCCGCCCAGCGGCGCTCGAAGGCGAAGGACTGGTCGAGGTTGTTGGCGTACCAGATCTGGTCCGGGGCCGGGTTGACCGCCGAGTCGAAGACCATGCGGCGCACATGGCCGGGGAAGAGCGTCGCGTAGACGGAGCCGATGTAGGTGCCGTACGAGGCGCCCATGAACGTCAGCTTCCGCTCGCCGAGGGCGGCGCGCAGGACCTCCAGGTCACGGGCGTTGTTCAGGGTGGTGTAGTGGCGCAGGTCCGGGCCCGCGTTCCGGGCGCAGCCGCGCGCGTACGCCTTCGCCTGCGCGATCCGCTCCGCCTTGTACGAGGCGTCGGGGTGGGTCGGCGAGTTGGTGGGCGCCTTGGTGAACTGCTTCGGGTCCTGGCAGGACAGCGGCGCGGAGCGGCCGACGCCGCGCGGCGCGTAGCCGACGAGGTCGTACGCCGCCGCGACGCGCTTCCACTCCGGCATCGGGCCGACCATCGGGAAGTACATCCCGGACGCGCCCGGGCCGCCCGGGTTGAAGACCAGCGCGCCCTGCCGCGACACCACGGCCCGGCCCGACTTCCCGGTGGCCTCCACGCGGCTGACGGTCAGTCGGATCTGCTTGCCGTCGGGGCGGGCGTAGTCGAGGGGGACGGTGACGGTGCCGCACTCCACGGACGGCGGCAGGTTCTCCACCTGCGGGCAGGCGCCGAAGTCGATGCCGGTGGTCTGGGCGCGCTGGGCGGCGAGCGCGGTGCCGAGGGTCTCGGGGGAGGGGGTGGCGGGGGCGCCGGGGGCGCCGGGGGAGGGGGCGGTGGCGGCGCTGCTCGCGGGGGCCGCGGCGAGGGCGGTCAGGACGAGGGAGCCGATGGTTCCGACGGTTCTGGCGGCTCTGTACCGGGCGGCGGCTGTTGCTGGTGCTCTCATCGCTGTTCTGTGTCCCTTTCGCGGCGCGGGCCCAAGTGATCGCGTAAATCGCAAAATCACAATAAAAGGGATATTCAGTTCGAAAGGTGGCAAAGTCCAGCACCGGCCCGGGGGCGTCGCGAGTCGCGCCCCAATGGCCCCCTGGCCGCCCGCGCGGGACCTACGGCCGGGTCTCGCGGTACCCGTCGAGGTTCGGGTCCCGGTGCGAGAGCGCGGCGCGCAGGGCGGGGTCCTCCAGGGCGCGCAGGCCGCGCACCGCCACCGACGTCAGGTCGTCCCGCGAGGGCAGCGCGCCGAGCAGCCGCCGCCCCGCAGGGGACGCCCAGCGCGTGGTCGGCACCTCGAAGCGGGCTATGGCCAGACAGCTCACCGTGAGGAAGAACGGCAGCGCGAACCACACCGCGACCGGCAGCTCCCCCTCGTGCCCCTCGGCCGGAAGCAGCGTCGCGCACGCGCCGAGGGCGACGACGGCGACCGCGGCCGCCCGCACCTGCCGCGCCGCGCCCGCGATCCCCGCCCACATCCCGTCCGGCACCGCGAGCCCCGCCGCGACCAGGCGGTCCGCGAGCGCCCGCACCCCGTCCCCGGCCGCCGCGGCCGTGCGCACCGGCGCGATCCGCGACTGCCCGGCCGGACCGATCGCCCCGAGCACCGACCGCTCCAGGTCGTCCCCGGCCACCGGATCCACCACCGTCGCCCACCCCGTGTGCGCGAGCAGAAGCCGCCGTCCCCGCGCCATCGACAGGAGCGCCACGTCGACGACCCGCCCGGGCCCGCCCGACAGGAACGCCGCCTCGTACAGCGTCAGATGCCGTCCCTCGTGCGCCCCGCGCGCCTCACTGGCCGCGGCGCGCACGGCGGCCACGCAGAGCCGGCCGCAGGACAGCGCGGCGAGAGCACAGGCGAGGAGCAGCAGCGGGACCCAGAACATGCCGGTTTTCTATGTGAAGGAGGTGTGACGCCGCTACCGGTATTCCACGATGTGGACACCCCTTCTTCACCGGCCGCCCCGCCGCCCCGCCCCGCCTCAGTCGCGCAGTCCCGGCGCGGGCCGCGAGACCGCGGGCGGCAGCGAGTACGTGGGCGTCGGGGACACCGGGGCCGCCGGGGGCGGGGAGTCCTGGGGGCCCGGCGGCGCGGGAGTGCGGGCCGGGGGCGGGGTCGTGGATGTGGCGGCGTCGCGCGCCAGGCCGTCGAAGTCGACCAGGCCCGTCCCCTCCAGGACCTTGATGTGGTCGAGGACCGTGGTGTTCGCGTCGTCGGCGAGCGCCCGCACCTGGGAGTTGCGGGTGGTGGCGCGGACCTCCGCGACGAGGCTGAAGACCTTGCCGTGCGCGCGCCGCAGGATGTTCGCGAACTTCACGTCGTACGCCGTGCCGCGCTCCGCGCTCAGCTCCGCGAGCCAGCGGCGCTGCTGGGCGCTGGGCTGGCTCGGCAGTTCGAGCCGCAGCGCCGCCGCCACCTCGCGCACCCGCGCGTCCAGGAACGTGTGCCCCTCGACCAGGTGCTTGCCCGCGACGTGCACGGCCCGGGTGGTGCCGCGCTCCCCGGCCTGCTGGCCCGCGGGCAGCTCCCACAGGCCCGCGAGCCGCACCTTGCTGATGAAGTCCCGGTCGAGCGCGGACAGCGGTCCGTAGTCCGTCGACACGGTCTGCGAGGTGAGCGCGTCGAGGCCGGTGCCCGAGCGGTCCTCGTACGACCACACGGGATAGACCAGCGCGGCCAGCGTGACCACGAGCCCGGTGAGAACGAGACCGCTGCCGCTGATGATTCGGGAACGCATGACGCCTCCTGTCGCGCCACCGCACGCTAGTGCGCGGCGCGGGGGAGGCGTCCCGCATACCGGACGGAGTACGCCAACGGCTGTACGAGAAGCGGCAGTTGGTTACGTCGCCGGGGCGGGGTCGGCGTCCACGCCCGCGTGGCCGGGGGCGCGCCGCCGCGCCCTGCGCAGCGCGATCCTGGCCGTCCGCGTCCGCAGCCAGCGGGTGAGGGGGTGCCCGTCGAGCGGCTTCGGGCCCGAGCGCTCCAGCCACCAGGCCGTCAGCTCACCGCGCGCCGCCGCGTCCTCGGGCCGCCCGGCGAGCAGCAGGTGCTCGGCGAAGTCCAGCGCGTCCTGGCGGTAGCCGCCCGTCATGGGGCGGGTGCGGGCGTAGCCGAGGAAGTCCGCGCGGTACGACTCGCCGATGATCCACGGCAGTTCGGGGGCGACCTTCGCCACCACGTCCGCCCGCTTGGCGCCGAGCGCGCGGCTCTGCACCCGGAGCCGGGCCCCGTCGAAGCCCTCCGGCGCGGGGGTGCCCGCGACGAGGGCGGAGAGGAGGGCGGCCTGGGCGAGGGCGACGCGCTGGCGGGTCTCGGGGGTGGCGGCGGGGTCGGGCGCGGCGCCGTCGGCCGGGTCCGGGGCGGGGTCGGGCGCGGGGGCCGCCGCTGTGGACCTTGGCGTAGCCGTAGCCGTAGCCGTAGCCGTCGCCGTAGCCGTCGTCACCGTCTCCCGGATCGCCGTCAACTCCCGTTCCAGCTCGGCCTCCTCGGGGAAGTTCTCGTCCCGCTCCAGGAGCACGCCGGGCGGTCGGGTGCGCGAGGCGAGGTCGGCGAGGATGTCGAGGACGGGGCGCGGCACGGCGTGCGCGTGGCTGTCGTGCCACACGCCGTCCCGCTCGAAGCCGCCCGCCACATGGACGTACGCGATGGCCTCCACCGGCAGCTCGTCCAGGGCGCGGGACGGGTCCTCGCCCCGGTTGACGTGGTTGGTGTGCAGGTTGGCGACGTCGATGAGCAGCCGGACGCCGGTCCGCTCCACCAGCTCGTACAGGAACTGGCCCTCCGTCATCTCCTCGCCGGGCCAGGAGATGAGGGCGGCGATGTTCTCGACGGCGAGCGGCACGGGCAGTGCGTCCTGGGCGATGCGGACGTTCTCGCACAGCACGGCGAGCGCGTCCCGGGTGCGCGGCACGGGCAGCAGGTGGCCCGCTTCGAGGTGCGGTGAGGCGGTGAGGGCGCCACCGGCCCGTACGAACGCGATGTGCTCGGTGACGAGCGGCGAGCCGAGTGCCTCAGCGCGCTCCGCGAGGGCGGTGAGCCGGGCCTCGTCCGGGCGCTCCGCGCCGCCGAGGCCGAGCGAGACGCCGTGCGGCACGACGGTCACGCCGCGCTCGCGCAGCCGCAGCAGCGAGTCGGGCAGGTGGCCCGGGCACACGTTCTCGGCGACGGCCTCGACCCAGTCGATGCCGGGCATGCGCTCGACGGCGTCGGCGATCTCCGGACGCCATCCGATGCCGGTCCCCAGCTGAGCCATGGTTCCTCGTGCGGTCGTTCCCGGTGCGGTCGTTCCCCGTGCGGCGGCAGCCTCGCGTGCCGCCGTTCCCTGTGCTGCCTCTCCTGCCTGTACTGCTGTCGTCCCCCGTGCGGTCATCGTCGTTCCCCCTCCTTGCCGCTGGTCCTCCCCGGTCGTTCACGTAGCCGTAGTCATGACCGCGCCAGACCGGGGCGAACCTTCTGATCAGGGGTTTCAGAGCTACATTTGAGGTTCGGGCCGATCGGTGTTCACGGTGCCCGGAGCGCCGGGGGAGGGCCGTGAGGTGCCGGAGACATCGCCGGTGGGGGCGGCGGGGTCGGGCTGCGGGGGAGTGTTGCCGTCGGGCGGCGGAGGGCCTGTCGGGCTCGCGGTCGACTTGCCCGCGGTGTCGTTGGCGATGGCGTCGAAGTCGACGTAGCCGGTGCCTTCGAGCATCGTGATGTGGTCGAGGACGGTCTGGTTGGCGTCGGACGCGAGCTGGCGCACCAGGGAGTTGCGGGTGGTGTCGCGCACCTGGGCGACGAGGCTGAAGACCTTGCCGTGCGCGACGCGCAGCAGGTTGGCGAACTTGCGTTGGTAGTCCTCGCCGGTCGCGGCGGTCAACTCCCGCAGCCAGCCCTGCTGCTGGGCGGTGGGCTGGTTCGGCAGCTCGACGCCGAGCTGCGAGGCGATGCCGCGCACCCGCTCGTCGAGGTCGGTGTGGCCGACGATCAGATGGTCGCCCGCCTCCTTGACGGCCTTGCTCGGCGCGCGCTCCACGGCCTGTTGTCCGGCGGGTATCTCCCAGAGCCCGGCGAGGCGGACCTTCACCAGGAAGTCCCGGTCGGTGGCGGACAGCGGGCCCCAACGGGTGGACACGCTCCCGGCGTTGAGGTTCGCCTCGCCCGTGCCCGAGCGGTCGGCGTAGGACCACACCGGGAAGGCGAGGGCGCCCACGGTGACGACGAGGGCCGCGATGATCAGGGCCGTGCCGTTGATACGCCCCATGTGCCTGATGCGCTGCAAAGTGCCTCCCGAGCCGCATCCCGGCCGGGGGCCGGGCCACTTGGTGGTACGGGAAGGTACGGGAGGGGCGGGGCCGGTGTTCAGCGACGTGAAGGTTCTGTGACGGGGGTCACGTTCCGGGGGTGTGGGGGCGGGTGACGCGCGGCCTCGGCGTTGTCGGTGCCGTCCACTAGGGTCCGGAAGGACAGAGGCCGCACGGGGAATTGGGGAGGGGCCATGGCGCCTGCGGAGCCGATCGACTTGATCCGCCTGGAGGGCGAGGACAACAGCGTCGTCGTCAGGATCACCGGAAAGCGTCCCGCGCCGGGGCGTCCCGGAATCGACGAACTCGTCGGCGAGATCCTCGTCGACACCGCCTTCGTCCGGGGGACGCTCGCCACGTCGGTGTCCCCGGAGGACCTCACCGAGTGGCGCGAGACCCTCGACGCCCTCGACGGCGGCGACGACAGTGCCTGGCGCGAGGGTGGCCGCGCCCCCGAACTCCTCGTCGAACTGGACCCGGACGGCGAGCGCGCCCACGTCACGATCGCCGACCACACGATGTCCCTGACCACGGTCACGGCGACCGTCACGCTCACGGACGAGTGGTTCGACGAGGCGTACGACCGGCTGGACGCGACGTTGCGGGCCTGGCCGGTGGAGGGGGCGTTGCAGGGGTGAGGGCAGGTGCCCGTGTCACGGCTCGGCCACGATGCGTGCACCCGCCGACACCGGCGTTCACACCTCCTCCACAATTGGATGTCTACGTACCGTCCTTGGGGGGACAGAACATGAACGCCAGCACGATCGACGACGACGCCGAACGCGGCGGCGGCACCGGGACCGCCGCCGTCCACACCGGCACCGCCACCAGAAGCACCCTGTTCGCCGCGGCCGCGGTGCTCACGCTGGGCGCGGCCCTGACCGCCTGCGGCGACGGCGACAAGCCGCGCCCCGCCGTGACGGTCACCAAGACCGTCACGGCGGGCGACGCGCCCGCCGGCTCGGAGGCGTCGGACTCCGAGCCGTCGCCGGAGTCCGAGTCCGAGCCCGACGAGGCCGCCGAGGCCAAGGACGACACCCTGGGGCTCACCGGCACCGCGGTCTACGAGAACAAGAACGAGGTGTCCCTGTCGTCCTTCTCGCGGGGCGTCTCGGGCCCGTACGCCTCGCCGGAGCGCACCCCGTACGTCAAGTTCACGCTGAAGCTCAAGAACGGCACGGACAAGGTCATCGACATGAGCGCGCTGTCGGTCCTGTGCCAGTACGGGCACGAGGCCAAGGACGGCGAGCAGATCTTCGACAGCGAGAACGGCCTGGACGGACCGCCCCAGACCCATCTGCGCCCCGGCCGCTCCATCACGGCGACGCTGGGCTGCGAACTGCCCACGTCGCAGAAGCACCTGCAGATCGAGGTCACGCCGGACTTCGAGACGGAGGCGGCGATCTTCTCGGGGAAGGTGAAGTAGGCCGGGGCGGCCGCCGGTGGGCGGAGCGCCGGGCGGGGCTCAGGGGCGCCGCAGGGCCGGGTGGTCCGCCACCACCGTGCAGGAGCCGGGGGCGATCTCCGTGAAGCCCGCGTCGCGGACCACGGGAAGGCCGCTCGTGGTCAGTTCGGGCCAGCGGGACGCGGGGGCCGTGCGGACGGACAGGGGGAAGCCCGCGTCGCGCCAGGCCGTGCGGGCCGGGGCGGAGAGGTCCCACCAGGCCAGCTGGGCGCCGTGGCCCGCCTGGGCCATCGCCTTGCCCGCCGACATGTCGATGCCGGGGTTCAGCCAGAGGACGGGGGTGGACGGGTCGGGGTCCCGAGGCGGCTCCGGGTCGTCCAGGTCCGTGCCGGAGACCTGGAGGCGGGCCAGGTCCTTGGGCCAGCCGTCGAGCGGCACCGGCGGATAGACCCGCACCTCGGCCGACTTGCCCGTCACCGTGATCCCGGGCAGCGCCTCCGCCTTCCGCCACTCCGCGCCGCGCGCCCTGCGCACCACCTTGCGGATGCGGGCGTCCTGCCAGTCCCGCATCACCTGCGCCCACTGCCCCTCGCCCAGCGCCCGCTCGTCGCTCAGGATCGTCAGGACCGCGCGGGCCGCCGTCTCCAGCGCGTCCGTACGGGCCGGGGGCGCGGCCCGCTCGATCCGGGCCACCAGGGGCAGCACGAACTGCGGGGCCTCGTCGCGCGGCGTGCGCTCGACGCGGAAGGGGCTGCTCGGAGCGGCGCCCTCGGCGGCCGGGGTGCCCTGGATGTACCGGGAGGACTGGGAGGACCGGGAGGACTGGGAGGACTGTGCCGCCTCGGAAGCCTGCGTGGTCGGGGAGTCGTCCGGGCGGGGCGCGTTGCTGGTCACCCGTCCAGTCTGCCAGGGCGGTGATCGCCGCCCCGCTCAGCCCGAGCAAGCCGTCCGCTGGGCCTCCTGCCACTCGCAGACCGGGCACAGGGTGGCGCCGCGGTGGGACTCCGGGTACTCCGTGGGCTTCCTGCACAGCACGCACTCCGCGAACGGCGGGCCCTGCGGCGGGCGGGGGCCGGTCGCAGGGGTCGGGGCGCAGTACTCGTCGTCCGCCATGGTGACGAGCCTAGGTTCTGCCCGGCTGTCCGGGCGACCGGGGTGACAGGGGCTGTCAGGCAGCCGCAGGGGCGCCGGACAGCAGCCGGGCAGTCGTAGCAGGGCCGCCGGGCATCAGCCGGGCCTGCCGTACAGCCTCCGCATGCCGCGTCAGCCGAGGCCCATGAGGCGCAGGAGGGTCTCGCGGTTGGTCAGGCCGGTGTGCGAGCCGGTCTTCCGGCCCTGTTCGAAGGCCACCGCCATCGGCACGGACCGGACGCCGTACCGGCGCGACGTCTCGGGGCAGTCGTCGATGTCGACGGAGACGACCCGGACCTCGGTCCGGAAGTCCTCCGCGATCTTCTCCACGACCGGAGCCAGCTGCTTGCACGGTCCGTTCCACGAGGCGCGGAACACCACAAGGACCGGCACGGGGGCGTTGAGGACCCCCTCGTCGAAGTCGGCGTCCTTCGTGACGGCCTGTACGAACTGACTGCTTGTCATGCCGCTCTCCCCGGACTCGGCAGCGCACGCCGTATCGGACAGCGCTTCACGCTAGCGCCGGCGCCGACGGTCCAGGAAGAGCCGGATCAGGCCGCCCTGCCCTCCTTCGGTGCGCGCGCGGCCCCGATCTGCTCCGAGACCCGGACGAAGCGGAACCCGCGCTCGCGCAGCTTCGGGACGATCGTGCGCAGGGCGCGCTCCGTCGCGGGCGCGGCGCTGCGGGTGCAGTGCAGGACGACGACCGAGCCCGGCCGCACCCCGCCGAGCACCTGCCGCGCCACCGCGCCGGGATCCGTGGCGAACGCGTCGCCGCCCACCACGTCCCACTGCACGGCGGTCACCCCGGCCGGGGCGAGCGCGCGCAGCGCCCGCTGGTCGTAACAGCCGCCCGGGAAGCGGAAGTACGGCACCGGGCGCTCGACGCCCGCCCTGCGGAAGGCGGCGAAGGCGCGCTCCACGTCGGCGCGCATGCGGTGCGGGGCGACGGTGGGCAGGCCGTAGCAGTCGCGGGTGAAGGAGTAGTGGCTGTACGAGTGGTTGGCGACCTCGAAGAGGGGGTCCCGGCCGATGGCCCTGGCCTGCGCCGGGTACTCCTCCGCCCACCGGCCCGTCATGAAGAACGTCGCCGGGACTTCCAGGCGGCGCAGCGTGTCGACGAGCGCCGGGTTGTCGAAGCGCTCGCCCGCCCGGGCGCGCGGGCCCTGACCGGCCGTCATGTCGGCGTCGAAGGTGAGGGCGACCGTGGGCGCGCCCTGCTTGGCGCGGGGAGCGTTCTTGAAGACCGGGGTGAGGCCCTGGGGGCCCAGGGCGAGGGTGGGCGGGGCGGCCTTCTGGGGGCTGTGGTGGGGAGCGGGGCTGTGGGGGCGGGTGGGGGTGGAGGGTGAGGCGCAGGCGCTGAGGGCGGTCAGTGCCGCCGCGGCGAGTGCGGCCAGGGAGGCGCGGGCGGCCCGCTGCCGTGCACGAGTGATCATGCGGTGAAGATAACTGTGCAAATAGGATTAATCGGGTAGGCGAGGCCCGCCCGAGGGGGTGCCGGGCCGAAGCGCGGGCGGGCCGCCGAAGGCAGGGCGCCGAGGCCCGCGGGAGCTGCCGAAGCAAGCGCGACGCCGCAGCGCGCGGACCCCGAAGCCCACGGAAGAGCCGTAGCTCACTGTGGACCGCGTGGGAGAGGATGCGTGCCCGGCCCATGATCGTAGGAAAGGACGTGCCCCATGCCCGCCTCCCTCTACAACGTCGCCTTCGGCTGCGCGGACGCGTACGGACTCGCGCGGTTCTGGAGCGAGGTGGTGGGGCATTCGCTGGACGAGGAGGACCGGCCGGGCGACCCCGTCGCCGTGATCGCGCTGCCCACCGGCCTGCACCTGTACTTCGAGAACATCCCCGAGCCCAAGAACGGCAAGAACCGCGTGCACGTGTGCCTCCGGCCGGACGGGCCGCGCGACGAGGAGGTCGAGCGGCTCCGGGGCGTCGGCGCGACCGTGGTCGCCGACCGGCGCGAGCCCGACGGCACCGGGTGGGTCGTCTTCGCGGACCCGGAGGGCAATGAGTTCTGTGTGCTGCGCAGCGCGGCGGAACGGGACCGGGGCGAGGCCGTGACCTGCGGCGGGGCGAACTCGGAGTGAGGCGTGCGGGTGGCGCGGCGGACGGCGTTCGCCGGGGAGGTCCGGGTTTGCCAGGGGGCGGCCGCTGTGGAATCGTCCTGAGGTCCTGACTTCCCCGGACGCTTCCCGGTCGCGCCGCGGCCCCGGGCCCCGCGCACCCGCGACCACGAGGAGTTGACGAGCCGTCGATGTCCGACCACACCGACATCACCTGGGCCGAGGACGTCCGGCCGACCAGGCCCCGGCCGGGGCGCCGGTCCGGGCACGGTCCGGGACATGAGGCGGCCCCCGGCGCAGGCGGCCACACGGACGGCGGCCGCGACCGCGACGGCACCCCCGCCCCCCACGACGCCCCCGAGGGCAGCCCCGCCCCCGACAACGCCCCCACCACCCTCACCCACACCACCCCCTGGCACTCCGAGAGCGGACTCCCCGCCCCCCGGCGCGTGATCGTCGCCGACGACCGGATGAAGGCCGACGCCGCCTACCGCCTGGTGTGCGAGGGCACCGCGCTGCTGTGGCGCGGGGACTACCAGGGCGCCCGGCAGCTCCTGCGCGCCCTCGGGCGGCGCCTCGACCGGCTGACGCCGAAGCCGGGGGCCACCCCGGCCGAGACGTTCCACCGGCACCGGCAGGCCCGCGGCCACCGCGCCAGGGTCCTCGGCATGCTCCTCGTCGTCCTGGAGGACGACCACGGGCTCGCCCTGCGCCGCGCCCCCGACGTCCGGGCCGCCTGCACCGAGGCCTACGGCCCGCCCCGGCACCGCACCGTCGTGTCGCTGCGCGAGCTGCTCGGTGTGATCGGCGCCCACGAGTGGCGCCGCAAGGGCGTGCCGATCCCGGCGCTCGACGCCCGCATCCACCCGCACTACGGCGTGTTCTCCCCGGTCAGGGGCGAGTACGTCGACCTCGTCGGCGAGGCCCCGCTGCCCGCCGCCGCCCAGGGCGCCCCCGCGACCGCCTTCGACCTCGGCACCGGCACCGGCGTGCTCGCCGCCGTCCTCGCACACCGCGGCCTCGGCCGGGTCGTCGCCACCGACAGCAGCCCCCGCGCGCTCGCCTGCGCGCGCGACAACGTCGAACGCCTCGGCATCGGCGACCGCGTGCACGTCACCGACAGCGGCGACCTCTATCCGACGGGCCGCGCCGCCCTCGTCGTCTGCAACCCGCCGTGGCTCCCCGCCCGCCCCACCTCCAGCGTGGAACAGGGCGTGTACGACCCGGGCGGCGCCATGCTCCTCGCCTTCCTCGAAGGGCTCGCCGAGCATCTGGAGCCCGGCGGCGAGGGCTGGCTGATCCTCTCCGACCTCGCCGAACACCTGGGTCTGCGCACCCGCGACGAACTCGTCGGCGCCTTCGACGCAGCGGGCCTGCGCGTCGTCGACCGCCTCGACGCCAAGCCCCGCCACCCCCGCGCGAGCGACACCACCGACCCCCTGCACGCCGCCCGCGCCGCCGAGGTCACCTCCCTGTGGCGGCTCGCCGCAGCGATCTGAGCCGAAGTCCGCGCCGGGCCCCGGCCGCTCAGCCCTCGCTCAGGAGCCGGGCCTTGCACTCCGCCACGTCGAAGTCCGCCTTCGGGTACTGCGGGTCGAGCGCCTCCAGGTGCTCGCGCAGGAGGGTGCTGATGGCCCAGTTCCGGTACCACTTGCGGTCCGCGGGGATCACGAACCAGGGGGCCGCGGCCGTCGAGCAGCGCTCCAGGGCGAGGCTGTACGCCTCCTGGTACGCAGGCCACACCGCCCGCTCCTCGATGTCGCCCGGGTTGAACTTCCAGTGCTTCTCGGGGGTGTCGAGGCGGGCCGCGAGGCGGCGGCCCTGCTCCTCGTACGAGAGGTGGAGGAAGCACTTCACGACCGTGACGCCGTCGTCGGCGAGGGACTGCTCGAAGCGGTTGATCTGGGCGTAGCGGCGGGTGACCTGGGCGCGCGGGACCAGGTCGCGGACGCGCGCGATGAGGACGTCCTCGTAGTGCGAGCGGTCGAAGATGCCCAGCTCGCCCGCCTCGGGCAGCGCCTTGCGGATGCGCCACAGGAACGGGTGCGCGCGCTCCTCGGCCGTCGGCGCCTTGAACGCCCGGATGCGGCAGCCCGACGGGTTGAACAGGCCGACGACGTGCTTGATCGTGCCGCCCTTGCCGCTGGTGTCCATGCCCTGGAGGACCAGGAGCAGCCGGCGCGGGTCGCCCTTCGTGCTCGCCGCGTACAGACGCTCCTGGAGGTCCGCGAGATGTTCACCCATACGGGCGGTCGCCGCGAGCCCGGCCGCCTTGTCCGCCGGGCCCGCGGGGGTCGCGGACGCGTCCTGGGCGGCGAGGTCGTAGGGCTTGCCCTCGGGGACGCGCAGCAGGTCGCTGAGCCGGAGCGCGGGTTCAGCGGCAGCGGCCTTGTCCTTCTTGCCCCGGCCGGGGGAGCCGCTGCCGTGCCGCGCGCCCTTCTTGCCCCTGTCCCCTTTGGCCTTGCCCTCGCCCTTGGCCCCGCCCTTGTTCGTGCCCTTGGCCACAGCCCGCACCTCTTCCGGTCGCCTGCCCCGATCGTGCGCCGGGGCAGGCGGCGGCGCTACCTGTGCCGCGGTGCTACCGGTGCCAGGGGCCCGTCACGGCGAACGTGGTGCCGGGCGTGTAGCAGTTCACGTACATCGTGTCGTGGTCGGGGGAGAAGGCGACGCCCGCGAACTCGCCCCACTCGGGCTCCTCGGGGGTGCCTGTGTTCTGGGCGTTGCGCGCCATCGCGTACACCTTGCCGCCGCGCGTGACGCCGTACACGTGCTGGGTGCCGCCGCCGTCCTCGCACACCATCAGGCCGCCGCTGGGCGCGAGGCAGATGTTGTCCGGGGACTCGCCGGGGAGCTGGATGTCGGTGTCGGGGCCGAAGACGATCACGAGGGTGAGGCGGCGGCGCGCCGGGTCGTAGCGCCAGACCTGGCCGTAGTGGTCGCCCGCGGAGCCCTCCGCGCTGCGCGCGTAGCTGGAGACGAAGTACACGCAGCGCCCGCCCCAGTAGCAGCCCTCCAGCTTCTGGGCGTGCGTGACGCCCTTCGGCCCGAAGTCCTGGTTCCGGATGGGTGTCCGGACGGCCAGCGGGTCGGGTACGTCGGCCCACTCGACGCCGTCGAAGGTGGCGCCGGTCTCCTGGACCGCGGACAGGTCCGGCAGGCCGGGCACGCGCATCGCCTGGAGCCGTCCGCCCGCGCGCAGCGAGCCCCTGCCGCCCTCGGGCTTGTCCGGCAGGAAGCGGTAGAACAGGCCGAACGGCTTCTGGAAGGCGTCCTCGGTCTCGTAGACGACACCGCGCCACGGGTCGACGGCGACCGCCTCGTGCTGGAAGCGGCCCATGGCGGTCAGCGGCACGGCTCCCGTGCGCCGCGGATCCACCGGGTCGACCTCGAAGATGAAGCCGTGGTCCTTGGTGTAGCCGTTCGTGCCGGCCTTGTCCTCGGTCTCCTCGCAGGTCAGCCAGGTGCCCCAAGGGGTGGGGCCGCCCGCGCAGTTGACGGCCGTACCGGCGATGGCGACGCGCTCGTCGACGACCCGGCCGTGCCGGTCGAGCCCGAGCGCCGTACAGCCGCCCTTGGCCATCGGGTCGTAGGTGAGGCCCTTGACGGTCGGGACGCCGAGCTTCGCGGTGACGCGGTTCTCGTGGTTGCGGACGAGGTGGACCCCGCCGCGGCGGCCCCGGAACGCCGCCATCCCGTCGTGATTGCTGGGGACCTTGCCCTCGCCCGAGCGCAGTTCGTCGCCCTCGCGGGAGAGGACCCGGTAGCGGAATCCTTTCGGCAGATCGAGCAGGCCCTCGGGGTCGGGCACGAGCGGGCCGTAGCCCGCCTTGCCCTGGGTGGCCGCGGTGGCCGTGCCCGCGAACAGCTCCGACAGGGCGCCGGTGAAGGCGATGGACGCCCCCAGGGCTCCGGTGCCGGCGAGCACTTGACGTCTGGTCGCGGACAGCTTGGCGTCCGACATGGGGCAACCTCCTGCTGGCGGACAGGAACATGACCCGCACGTGTGTAGCACGCAGGCGGCCCGCGCACGAGGGTTTGGACACCCCCGCGATCAACGTCGCCGGGACGGCCGGTCAGTCCCGCACGAGCCCCTTCGCGTCGCGCGCGAGGGCCGTGAGCCGCGAGATCGCCCGGAAGTACTTCTTCCGGTAGCCGCCGTTCAGCATCTCCTCGCTGAACAGCTTGTCGAACGGGACACCGGAGGCGAGCACCGGCACCTCCCGGTCGTAGAGGCGGTCGGCGAGGACGACCAGGCGCAGCGCCGTCGACTGGTCGGGCACCGGCGTGACGTCCGTGAGGCACACGGCCGTGACGCCGTCGGTGAGGGCGCCGTACCGGCTCGGGTGCACGCGCGCGAGGTGGCCGAGCAGGTGCGGGAAGTCGTCGAGGGCGGCGCCCTCGGTGGCGTACGCGGCCTTGGTGACCTGCTCGTCGGAGTACGGCGTGGGGGCCTCGGGCAGACCCCGGTGGCGGTAGTCCTCGCCGTCGATGCGCAGCGCCTCGAAGTGGGCCGAGAGGCCCTGGATCTCGCGCAGGAAGTCGACGGCGGCGAACCGGCCCTCGCCCAGCTTCCCGGGCAGCGTGTTGGAGGTCGCCGCGAGCGCCACGCCCGCCTCGACGAGCTTGCCGAGCAGCGACGACACCAGGACGGTGTCGCCCGGGTCGTCCAGCTCGAACTCGTCGATGCACAGCAGGCGGTGGCCGCTGAGCGTGCGCACCGTCTGCTGGAAGCCGAGCGCGCCGACGAGGTTGGTCAGCTCCACGAACGTGCCGAAGGCCTTGAGCGCGGGCTCGGCCGGGGTGGCGTGCCACAGCGAGGCGAGCAGGTGGGTCTTGCCGACGCCGTAGCCGCCGTCCAGGTAGACGCCCCGGGGCCCGCTCGGGGCCGGTTGCTTCGCCCGGGAGAACCAGCGCCGCTTGCCCGATCCCGACGCGTGCGCCCCGCCGAGCCCGCCCGCGAAGGAGCTGAGGACGCGCACGGCCTCGCTCTGGCTGGGCTGTCCCGGGTCCGGGACGTACGTATCGAAGCGGACCGAGTCGAAGCGCGGCGGCGGCACCATCTCGGCGACGAGACGGTCCGCGGGCACCTGCGGCTCGCGGGCGCACAGGGACACGGGGCCCGCTTCGGCTATGGGGCTCTGCCCGGCGGCAGGGGAGGTTGCTGACACGATTCTCCATCGTAGAGCCGTCGCCGGGCCGTGTAAGACTGCCCGGCATGCGACGCCTGTTCCCTGTGACCGACCACACAGTCGAATCGACCCCGGACGGGAGCGCCCCGGCGGCCGTCCGGGACCGGGCCGCCGAGGACCACGAGTGGTCCCTGGACGAGCTGGCCGACGCGTACGCCTACCCCGCCGGGACCGGCCCCTGGCTGCGCGCCAACATGGTCTCGACGCTGGACGGCGCCGCCCAGCACGACGGCCGTTCCCAGCCCATCTCCAACGCCACCGACATGCGGATCTTCGGCACCCTGCGCGGGCTCGCCGACGTGGTCGTGGTGGGTGCGGAAACGGTACGCCAGGAGGGCTACCGGCCCGCCCGCGCCCGGGACGCCTTCGCGGCCCGCAGGGCGGCGGCCGGACAGCCCCCGGCCCCGGCGGTCGCGGTCGTCAGCGCGAGCCTCGACCTGGACTTCCGCCTGCCCCTGTTCACCGCCCCGCTCACCCCCACCCTCGTGGTCACCGGCGCCGCCGCACCCGCCGACCGGGTGGCCGCGGCCCGCGAGGCGGGCGCGGACGTGGTGATGGCGGGTGAGGGCGCGGTGGCGGACCCCGCGCGGGTCGTGCGGGAACTCGGCGAGCGAGGTCTGACCCGGCTGCTCACCGAGGGTGGGCCGAGGATGCTCGGCCAGTTCGTGGCGGCGGGCGCGCTCGACGAGCTGTGCCTGACGGTGTCGCCGATGCTGACGGCGGGGGACGCCCAGCGGATCGCGGGCGGACCCGGTGTCGCGGTGCCCGAGAAATTCGTACTGGCGTCCGTTCTGGAGGAGTCCGGGTTCCTGTTCACCCGATACCGCCGGGGCTCCTGACAATCGGCGGAATATTCCGTTCCGTTTCGCTTTCGCGGGGCACACTAAATCTCGCAGCCCCCGCTCGGGCAGGGGCAGGATGGTTTCCGCAGGGGGCCAGAGACACGGCCAACGGAGGAGAAGGGCGCCTGTCGTGTTCACAAGCGTATTGATGATCGAGAAGGCCCTGACGTCCGCCGACGTGGAGTTCGTCACCACCTTGCACAGCGACGAGCCGGTCACCTTCCACGTGCTGCTCCAGCCCCGCGGCGACCAGGCGGACCGCCTGCTGCGGGCCATCGACGACGTCGCCCTCGGCGAGCTCGACGAGGCCGTCCGCGAGGGCGACGTGCCCGAGGGCAAGGACGCGGTGGGCCCGGCCGGGCAGGCGCTCCAGGTGTCCCTCCTGGCGCTGCGGGCGGCGGGCAGCGAGGCCACCGGCCGCCTGATCGAGTCCCACCCCCTGGACGCGCTCCAGGAGCTGGTCGACGACGTGGGCGCGGACGAGGTCATCGTGCTGACCGAGCCGCACCTGGTGGAGGAGTTCTTCCACCGCGACTGGGCCTCCCGGGCCCGCCACAAGGTGGGCGTACCGGTCCTGAAGCTGTTCGCGCACAGTACGTGACCACGGACGCGCGCGGCTCGGCGCCGGACAGGGCTGGAATCAGCCCGTCCGGCGCTTGAGGACGAGGCCGCGGGCCGATCAACCCAGGGCGGCGGGGCCCAGTAGGCTGGCCCCGCGCACGTGACCGTCCCACCCTTCGGAGAGAACTCGATGCCCACCGCCATGGACCGACCGCACTTCATCGGCATCGGCGGCGCCGGAATGTCGGGCATCGCGAAGATCCTCGCCCAGCGCGGCGCGAAGGTCGCGGGCAGCGACGCCAAGGACTCCGCCACCGCCGAGGCCCTGCGCGCGCTCGGCGCCCGGGTGCACATCGGCCACGCCGCCGACCACCTCGCCGACGACGCCACCTGCGTCGTCGTCTCCTCCGCGATCCGCGCCGACAACCCGGAGCTGGCCCGCGCCGCCGAGCTCGGCATCCCCGTGGTACACCGCTCGGACGCGCTGGCCTCCCTGATGGACGGCCTGCGCCCGATCGCCGTCGCCGGCACCCACGGCAAGACCACCACCACGTCGATGCTCGCGGTCAGCCTCGCCGCCCTCGGCCTGCACCCCTCGTACGCCATCGGCGGCGACTTGGACGCGCCCGGCTCCAACGCCGACCACGGCAGCGGCGAGATCTTCGTCGCCGAGGCCGACGAGAGCGACCGCAGCTTCCACAAGTACGCCCCCGAGGTCGCCATCGTCCTCAACGTGGAGCTGGACCACCACGCCAACTACGCCTCGATGGACGAGATCTACGAGTCCTTCGAGACCTTCGCCGACCGCATCGTGCCCGGCGGGACGCTCGTGATCGCGGCGGACCACGAGGGCGCCCGGGAGCTGACCCGGCGCGTCGTCAAGCGCAAGCCCGACCTCAGGGTCGTCACCTACGGCGAGGCCGCCGACGCCGACGTGCGGATCACCGACGTGACCCCGCAGGGCCTCAAGAGCGACGTGACCGCCGTCATCGACGGCACCGAGCTGCGCTTCGCCGTCTCCGTGCCCGGCCGCCACTACGCCCACAACGCCGTCGCCGCCCTCGCCGCGGGCGTCGCCCTCGGCATCCCGGCCGCCGAGCTGGCCCCCGCCCTCGCCTCGTACACGGGCGTGAAGCGCCGCCTCCAGCTCAAGGGCGAGAGCGCCGGAGTGCAGGTCGTCGACTCCTACGCGCACCACCCGACGGAGATGACCGCCGACCTGGAGGCCATGCGCGGCGCCGCCGCCGACGCCCGCCTCCTGGTGCTCTTCCAGCCGCACCTGTTCTCCCGCACCCAGGAGCTCGGCACGGAGATGGGCGCGGCCCTGGCGCTCGCCGACGCCTCCGTGGTCCTGGACATCTACCCGGCCCGCGAGGACCCGATCCCCGGCGTGACCAGCGACCTCATCATCGACGCCGCGCGCGCCGCGGGCGCCGACGTGACGGCCGTGCGCGACAAGGCGGCGGCGCCCGCGGTGATCGCGGGAATGGCGCGGCCCGGCGATCTCGTTCTCACCATGGGAGCGGGCGACGTCACCGACCTCGGCCCGCTCGTCCTGGCCGAGCTGTCGAAGTAGCCCGCCCCGGCGGGCCGGAATGTCCACGAAGGGGATGCGACCCATGTCGTACGACGTCGAGAAGCCCGACGAGCAGTGGCGCGCGGAGCTGACCCCCGCCGAGTACCAGGTCCTTCGTCAGGCCGGCACGGAACCCGCGTTCCGGGGCGAGTACACCGACACCAAGACCAAGGGCGTCTACTCCTGCCGGGCCTGCGGCGCGGAGCTCTTCACGTCGAACGAGAAGTTCGAGTCGCACTGCGGCTGGCCCAGCTTCTACGACCCGCGGGACGCCGAGGCCGTCGAGCTGATCCAGGACACCTCGCACGGCATGGTCCGCACCGAGGTGCGCTGCGCCCGCTGCGGCTCGCACCTCGGGCACGTCTTCGAGGGCGAGGGCTATCCGACGCCGACGGACCAGCGGTACTGCATCAACTCCATCTCGCTGCGCCTCACCGCCGACGAGAGCTGACCGGATCCCGGCTCAGCGGGGCCGTGGTCCGCGACTAGCGTGAGGGCATGTCGACCACGGGGGCCCGCGGGCCGGTTGGAGCGAGGTGTCCCGGCTGCGGCGGCGCGGACGTCGCCGCGGTGCGGGACGCGGCGGGCGGCCGGGGAGCCGCCCGCAAGGAGCTGGCGGCCCGGCTCGCCAAGGGGCCGGACAAGTCCGGCGACGGACTGCTGCACTTCGCCGAGGGCATGGTGCTCGTCGCCCTCTCCCTCGCCTGGGCGTGGATGGGGACGGACCCGGAGAAGCCGCTGTACGTCTGGGGCGGGATCGTCCTCGCCGTCCTCCTGTTCATCGCCACGATCGTCGTGGTGCGCGGCGACGGACGCGAGAAGGCCGCGGAGCGGGCCGGTGCGGCGCGCGCCGCCGCGCTCTGGGACCCCGCGCACTACTGCCGCGGGTGCGAGTCCGTGTTCTGCCCCCAAGGGGAGCCGTGGCCGGGCCTGCTGACGCCGGAGCAGTTCAAGCGTCTCGTGTGGGACGAGGCCGGGTACGCCGACCAACTGCCGCCGGGGGAGCGCGGGAACAGGGCGAAATGAGGGGTTACCGAGGGGCGTGTTACGGGAGTTCGGTCGTGCGCCGGTAGTGCGCTCCCGTGCGCCGTGAGATTTCCTCGAACGATGCGTTCCGGTTCCGCGTTCACCTAGCTAAGGTGTTCGTCAACTCGGGGGCGACGTTCATTCAAGTACAAGAAACACGGAGCCGCACGTGATCTCTGCACGGCGTTCGAACCGGCACGACCTCTCCTCCCCGCTCCCCGGCGAGGAGAAGATCTTCATGTGGATCTGGCGGGGCTAGTCACCCCGGGCTCCGTGACGGCGAGGCGGAGATCCCGCGCCCGTCCGGCACAGCCGAGCCGTTCGTACAAATCCAGCGCGTCCTCCGCGAAACCCCGTGCGGAGGGCGCGTCCTGCGTGTGCGGGGCCGTGCGGGCGAGGCCGTCCAGGGACCGGGCCGCGGCCAGCGGGCTGCCGACCTCCCTGGCCAGGCGCAGCGCCTCGCGGAGCACGTCGAGCGCCGCCTCGTACCGGCCGAGCAGCCGCAGCGCCGTGCCGGTGCCGAGGAGGGCGGCCTGCAGGTCGAAGGGGCTGCCGACGCTGCGGGCGATGCGCTCCGCCTCCGCGAAGTGCCACAGCGCCTCGCCGGGCCGCCGGTCGCCGGTGTACGCCGAACCCAGGCTGATCAGGGTGTCCGACTCGCCGCGCGCGTCGCCCGCCGCGCGGTAGCTGGTCAGGGCGCGGCGGAAGTACGTGAGGGCCTGCTCCACCTGGCCGGTGGCCTCGCAGACGCTGCCCAGGTTCGTGAGCAGGTTCGCCCGCTCCTGCCTGCCCCCGACGCGGTGGGCCAGGCGCAGGGAGCGCTCGAAGTGGGCGCGGGCCTCGTCGTGGCGGCCGTCGAGGCGGTACACCTCACCCACGTTGTTCAGGGCCCGCAACTGGCCGTACAGGGAGCCGGTCTCCTCATGGATGCGCAGCATCGTGCGGAACTGCTCCAAGGCCTCCCGGTGGCGGCCCGCCGCGTGCAGCGCCACCCCCATCATGTTGGCCACGTCCGCCCGGCCGGTGGCGTCGTCCACCCGCTCGTACAGGGTGTGCGCCGCCCGCAGCACCCGCAGGCACAGGCCGCCGCGGCCCGCCGCGAAATGGGCGCGGCCGGACTGGAAGAGGGCGTCCGCCCGGCCGCGCGCGTCGTTCAAGTCCTGAAAGAGCAGCAGCGCCTCGGTCGCCCGGTGCAGGGCCTTCGCGTGGTCCTTCTGCGTCAGTACGTCGGCGTGCTCGACCAGGGTGCGGGACAGCGCGACCCGGTCCTCGCGCAGCCGGGCCGCGGCCACCGCCGCCTCGAACAGCTCCGCCGCCAGGTCCCAAGTGCCCCACAGGCGCAGTGACTTGGCGAGGACGTGCGGGAACAGCACCGCGTGCTCCGGCGACTGCGCGGCCGCCGCGCGGGCCACGGCGAGGAGGTTGCCGCGCTCCACGCTCAGCCAGGCCGCGGCCTCGTCCGCGCTGTCGGCGCCGCCGAAGTCCGGTGCGTACGGGCAGGTCAGATGCGGCCCCGGCGCCAGGACGCGGCGGTGCGGGTCGACGCGGACGGCGGCGCGGTGAGCCCCCGTCAGATAGCAGTCGAGCAGCCGCGCGAGCGCCGCCCGGCGGGTGGAGTGCGGCTCGTCGCGGGTGCACATCCGCAGGCCGAAGGCGCGGGTGAGGTCGTGCAGGCGGTAGCGGTCGGCCACCGGCTCCTCGACGAGGTTGCGGTCAAGGAGCTGATCGAGGATCTTGCGGGTGCGGGCGGTCTCCCGGGGCGGGTCGGGGGCCGCCTTCTCGGCGCCGGGCGCGGTGTGCTCCGCCGCGAGCGCCGTCGCCGCGCGCAGGGTGATGTCCGGGCCCGGATGGAGCGCGAGGCGGCGCAGCAACCTCGCGGCCTGCGGGGGCAGTTCGGTGTACGAGAGCGAGAAGGCCGACGCCACCGCGTCGCTGTCGAACTCGTCGAGCGGGTCGGCGGCCTGGACGAGCCGGTCGGTGAGGTGGTCCAGGCTCCAGGAGTCCCGGTGCCGGAACTGGCTCGCGAGGAGCTGGAGCGCGAGCGGGTGGCGGCCGCAGGCGGCGACGGTCCGCGTGAGCGCCGAGGGTTCGGTGGGCAGCCGCCTTGCCCCGGCGACCCGCGTGAACAGCGTCGCGGCCTCCGCCGTGGACAGCACCTCCAGGTACAGGGGCGTCGCACCGGCCAGGCCCGTGAGCCGGTTCCTGCTGGTCACGAGGACACGGCAGGACGCGGCGCCGGGCAGCAGCGGGCGGACCTGCTCGGCGTCGCGGGCGTTGTCGAGCACGACGAGGACCCGCCGCCGCGCCGTCCACTCCCGCCAGCGCGTCACGCGCGCGTCGAGGGAACCGGGCAGCTCGCCCGTGAACCCGGCCGCGTGCAGCAGGACGGCCAGAGCCTCCGCCGGGTCGTACGGGGGCAGCGCGCCGTAGCCGCGCAGGTCGACGTAGAACTGGCCGTCCGGGCAGGCCGGGTGCAGGCGGTGCGCGGCGTGCAGCGCGAGCGCGGTCTTGCCGACGCCGGGCATGCCGTGGATGACGGTGAGGGGGAGGGAGGTGCGGGGGGCGGCCGGGGCGCCGGGGCGAGAGGGGTGGGCGGGGTCGGCGTCGGTGTGGGCGTCGGGGCCGCCTTCGGTGAACTCGCCGAGCAGGACGCGCAGTTCGCTGGCCCTGCCGGTGAAGTCCCGGATGTCGCGGGGGAGGTTGGTGCGCGGTCCGTCGCCGCTGTCCGGTCCGGCCGGGCTGTCGGGGCGGCCCGGGCTGTCCTTCCCGGGGCCGTGGTCCTCTTGGCCGGCCGTGTCCGGGGCGTCCTTCTCCGGGGTGCCGTGGGGTGAGGCCGAAGCGCGACGCTCAGCGGCCGGGGCGGACGCGGTGGACGAGGCAGGCGCGGTGAACGAGGTGGACGTGAGGGACGCGGAGTGCCCCCGCGAGTCCGGTGTGGTCGTCATCAGCACCCGGTCCTGCTCCAGGATGCGCAGGTGCAGCTCCTGGAGTTCGGCGCAGGGTTCGATGCCCTGGCCGCTGTGCAGCCGGGCCCGGGTGGCGCGGTACAGACCGAGGGCCTCGTCGTCGCGGCCCGAGCGGTACAGGGCCAGCATCAGGGCGGCGACGACCCGTTGGGCCAGGGGGTTCTGGGCGGCCAGCTCGCGCAGCTCGCCGATGAGGTCGGCGTGCCGGCCGAGGTCGAGCTCCAGGCGGATGCGTTCCTCGCGCACCCGGCGGTGGTCCTCCAGGAGGCGGGCGCGCGCCGACCGCGCCCAGGCGCCGGTGAACTCCGTCAGCGGCTCGCCCCGCCACAGCGACTCCGCGGTGCGCAGCAGGTCGACGGCGCGCCCGCTGTCGCCCTGCCGGGCGGTCACGGCGGCCTCGGTGCGCAGCCGCCGGTAGCGCAGCAGGTCGACGGCGTCCGGCGCGACCCGTAATCGGTACAGGCGTGGCGCGTACCGCTCCAGGCAGGCCTGGTCGCCCGCCGCCCGCGTCAGCCGCGAACGCAGCCGGGACAGATAGCTCTGGAGCGTGTCCTGGGCCGTGCGGGGCGGCTCGTCGGCCCACACGCGGTCCATCAGGGTGTCGAGGGAGACCGGCTCGCCGTGGGCGTGCACCAGGACCGCGAGCACGCACAGCTCCTTCGGCGACCCCAGCTCGCAGCGCACGCCGTCCTGCCAGAGTTCGAGCGGCCCGAGGGCCCGTAAGTCCACCGTCACCCCCGATGGGCGCACGCCCGGCGGGCACACCGCGCCGCCGCCGTCGGCCGTCCCGCACGCGTGTCCATGGGCGGAACATTCCCCCGCCCGGCCCGGTGAACCTCAACAGGCTTGACCAACAAGGGAGTTGAGGTGCGGGTGGTGTGCGCCGGTGTGAGCCGGAGTACTGGCGTATGCCCTCGGCGAGCGGCACTCGGACTGCAGGATTCCTGCAATGCCGCCATCCAGTCCCCCCGGGCACGCTGGGCGCGTCCGAGCGACACCGCCGGTCCGACGGCGGGGAGACGGGGGAGACGACCATGAGTGTGACGATGCTGGAGGCGTACGGGCAACCCGTGCCCGTGCGCCCGGACGTGGAGCGCTGGGCCACCCGGCCCGTGCGGCGGCGCGTGCTCGCCGTGGTGCACACGGTGAACTCGGGGCGGCGGCTCCTCGACGCGGTGCGCCTGCTGGAGGGCGACTGGCGGGTGCAGGTGTTCTTCACCGCTGCCCCCGACGTGTTCAGCGGCGGGGTCGCCGACTTCCTCGACGAGCTGCGGGCGCTCGTGCTGCCCTGGAGCCAGGCCGTGCAGACGGTCTTCGACCTCGCCCTCGCCGCGGGCCACGGCGGCCTGCACGAACTGCACGCGCCCGTCGTCGTGCTGCCGCACGGCGCCGGGCACAACAAGATCGTGCGGGCCCGGCGGGGCGGGGCCGTCGCCGCGCGCGGCGTGTACGGGCTGAGCAGGCAGCGGCTCGTACGCGACGGGTCGGTGATCCCCGAGGCGATCGTCCTCGCCCACCGCGAGGAGCTGGCGCGGCTCGGCCGCGAGTGCCCGGAGGCGGTGCCGGTCGCCGAGGTCGTCGGCGACCCCTGCTTCGACCGTGTCACCGCGAGCAGGCCCGCGCGGGCGCTCTACCGGCAGGCCCTGCGGACCGGCGCGGGGCAGCGGCTCGTCCTCGTCTGCTCCACCTGGGGCCCGGGATCGCTCCTCGGCTCCTGCGGGCGGGAGCTGATCGAGCGCCTCATGGCCGAACTGCCCGCCGCGGACTACCGGGTGGCGGCGCTGCTCCATCCGCACGTGTGGCACTCCCACAGCGAATGGCAGGTCCGCAGCTGGTTCGCGGGGCTCAGCCGGGACGGGCTCCGTGTCGTCAGCCCCCGCGCCGACTGGGTCGGCGCGCTCGTCGCCGCCGACTTCGTCGTGGGCGACCACGGGTCCGTGTCCCTGTACGGCGCCATGACCGGGCGTCCCGTGCTCCTCGCCTGCCTGCCCGACGACGATGTCGATCCCGGCTCGCCCATGGCCGAGCTCGGCTCCTTCGCGCCCCGGCTCCATGACGGCAAGCCGGTGCGGCGGCAGCTGGTGCGGGCCGCCTCTACGTATCGGGCCGAGCTGTACGAGCGGGTTGCCGGCCGCATCAGCTCCGAGCCCGGGCGGTTCGCCCGCAAGATGCGCGCCCTCCTCTACCGCAAGTTGCGGCTGCGGCCGCCCGGAGGGCTCCCGGCCATGGAACCGGCCCGGCTGCCACGCCTCCTGGAGTACGACGAGCCGGGGAGCGTCGTGTCATGGCGCTGAAGGTCCATGTGGCGACCACGGCAGTGGCGGAGCGAGTCGAGCGGGTCCGGGTGACGTTGCGCTGGCCGGAGCGCGGGGTGGGCTTCATGGACGAGCACGTGCGCGTGGCGCTGCCCGCGCCGGGTGCGCTGGCGCGGCTCGGTGACGTGCTCCACGAGGAGTCGGGTGTGCCGGGGCGCGCGGTGCGGGTCGCTTCCCGGTACCCGGGGGCGTTGGTCGTGGCCGTGTACGACGACGAGGTGTGCCGTCTGCGGGTCGGGCCGCGCGGTCGGGAGGTGCGGGTGGGCGTGGCCCGGGGGGCGGGGGTGGTGTCGTCCTGGCCGGTGTTCGCGTCGCTTGCGCATGCGTTGGCGGCTGCGGATGGTGGGTGGTTTTCCGCCGCTACCGCGGCGGGTGTCTCCCACCCGCCCACCCGTTTCCAGTTGACCGGATGGTGACCGTCACCTGTGGGGGTTTCTCGCCGTTGGCGGGTGCGGGTGCGGGTGCGGGTGCGGGTGCGGGTGCGGGTGCGGGTGCGGGTGCGGGTGCGGGTGCGGGTGCGGGTGCGGGTGCGGGTGCGGGTGCGGGTGCGGGTGCGGGTGCGGGTGCGGTGCCGTGCGGTACCGGCCCTGCAGGCGTGCGCCATGTCCCCCGTCCGGGACTCGGTCACTGTTCCGGTAGGGACTCCAGGCGGGACCTGGCCGTCCTCGCGCCCGGGGACGTGGCGCGGCCCGCCGACTCGTAGAGGGTGAGGGCCTCGGCGTAGCGGGTGCGGGCCGTGGCCGGGTCGTCGCGGTGTTCAGCGAGTTCCGCGAGGGCGTGGAGGGTGCGGGCCGTCTCGTAGGCGGCGGACATGGTGCGGAGGGTGGTGAGCGCGGGGGTCAGGTGGGTCTCGGCGAGGTCGGGTTCGTCGCGGGCCAGGTGGGCGCGGCCGAGGAGGACGGAGGCCCGGGCCGCGTTGTACGTGTCGCCGGCCTCGCGGAGCGTCGCGTGGGCGGCGGTCGCGTGCCGGGCCGCCTCGGTGGGGCGGCGCCGGGCGAGGGCCACGTCGGCGAGGTTCAGGCGGGCGAGGCCGCCCGCGCGGACGTCGCCGACGCCGGGCAGGGACTCGGCGGCCCGGGTGAAGTAGCGGGCCGCCTCGTCGAGCCGCCCCAGGCGCTGGTGGGCCAGGCCCCGGTAGTTGAGCGTCCGGGCGTGCCCGAGGGCGTTGCCGTCGGACCGGAACTGGCGGGCCGCGCGCTCGAACATCGCCAGGGCCCGCTCGTGGCAGCCCATGCCCAGCTCGCCCACCCCGCCGGAGGTCAGCATCCGGCACTGCGCCGCCGTGTCCCCGAGCCCCTCGGCCGCGGCGAGCCCCTCGTCGTGCGCGGCCCGCCACTCCGCGTAGAACTTGCGGCGCAGGAAAAGCGGCCACAGGGCGTCGGCGAGCTGCCACGTCACCGGGGGGAAGGCGGTGCGGGCGATCCGCAACACGGCCATGAGGTTGGGCAGTTCGCGTTCCTGCCAGTCGAGCGCCGCCTCCGGGCCCGCGCCGAACTCCTCCGTGAGGACGGGGCCGGGGCCGTGGTCGCGGGGCAGCGTGCGGTGCTGCGGGTCGACGGCCCACTCCGCAGCGGTCGCCGTGGCGAGGTAGTGGTCGGCGATCCGGCGCAGCGCCGCGGCGCGCTCCCACGGGGGCTCGTCCTGCGCGGCCTTCGCCGCCGCGTGCAGGCGGACCAGGTCGTGGAAGCGGTGGCGGTCCTCCTCGGCGTCGGTGAGCAGGTTCGCCTCGTGCAGCAGGTCGAGGAGCGCGCGGGTCCGGGCGGCGCCGGGGGCGGCGGCCGCCGGAGCGGGCCGCGCGGGCCCGGGCGGTGCCGCCGTGCCGCCGGGCCCCGGGGCGGGGCGGGCCAGCGCGGCGATCGCCACGGCGTCGCCGAACTCCGTGCCGGGGTGCAGGCCGAGCAGCCGGTAGAGCCGCGCGGCATCCGGCGGCAGTTCCTGGTACGTGAGGTCGAGGGCCGCCCGCACGTTGTGGTCGCCGTCGATCGCCAACCCCTCCAGCCGGTCGTGCTCCTCGGTCAGCGCCCGCACCATCGTGGTGATCCCGCGCCGGGGCCTGGCCGCGAGCCGCGCCCCCGCGACCCGCACCGCCAGCGGCAGGCCCGCGCACAACTCGACCAGGGCGCGGGCCTGTTCGGGCTGGGCGTCCACCCGGTCGTCGGCGAGCGTGGCGGCGAGCAGCTCCACCGCCTCGTCCACGCCCAGGGGCTCCAACTGCACGGAGTGGCAGCCGTCGACGGTCAGGCCCGGCATCCGCCAGCGGCTGGTCACGGCGGTCACTCCGGCGCCGCCCGGAAGCAGCGGGCGGACCTGTGCGGCGGACGCGGCGTCGTCCAGGAGCACCACGAGTCGTAGCTCCGACGTCAACGAGCGGTACAGCGCGGCTCGTTCGGCGAGGCCCGCGGGGACCTGGGCGGCCGGCACGCCGAGGGCGCGCAGGAAGCGGCCGATGACCTCGCTCGGGTCGGTGGGGCCGCCGGGGGACTGGGCGCCCAGGTCGGCGTACAGCTGGCCGTCGGGGAAGTCCGCTCGGAGTGTGTGCAGCCAGGCGAGGGTGAGTGCGGTCTTCCCCACGCCGCCGAGGCCGCTGACCGCGACCAGTGTGCGGTGGCCCGTGTGTCCGGCTCGGCGCCGTTGGCGTTCCAGGAGGTCGAGTTCGGTGGTGCGGTCCGTGATGCGGGTGGGGGGCGGGAGTTGCCAGGGTGGGCGGGGTGTCGGGGGCGGTGGTGTGGGCGGCTGGATGTGGATGCCGCCGTGCACCGTCTGCGCCTGTACGGCGGGGCCGTGCACCGTCCCGCTCAACTCGTTCCGGCCGCCCTGCTCCTGCCCCCGCACCGAGCACCCCCTCCACCCCGCGCCGCGTCGAGGGCATCCTTTCCGTACGGGCGGGCGATATCCGTGGGGCGGCGCGGGGTGGGCCGGAGGCGGCCGAAACATATGCCCTCCGGGCGGGGAACCGGCCTGCCCTCGCCCGGAGGTTGGCCGTCGGCCGTGGACGTGGCGCAGCCCTACATGGGCGGCACCGTCGGCCGTGGCTGTGCCCACCCGTGCCGCCCTGCGGCACGATTGCCCACAGGGCTGGGGGCACATCATGCGCAGCCGCAGCCGCAGCCGCAGCCGCAGCCGCAGCCGCCGACGGCGGGCAACCTCCGCAGGAGACGCTCACGCTGCGGCCAACCGGAAACGGGTGGTGCGGGTGGGAGACACCCGCCGCGGTAGCGGCGGGAAAACCACCCACGGCCCGCGGGCGCCGACGGCGGGAGACCCCCGCAGGAGACGTTCACCCTGTGGCCGACTGGAAACGGGCGGGCGGGTGGGAGATGTCCGCCGCGGTAGCGGCGGGACCGGGCGTCACAGGAAAGGGACCTGCTGCCAGGGGCTGTCCGGGTCCGTCGTGAGGGTGTGGTGGGCGCGGAGCACGGACGTGTACCACGTGCCGTACTCCTCCTCGTCGAAGTGGAGGCAGCGGCCGAGGATGTAGCCCGCGGAGAACTCCGACCAGGAGGCGTACGCGGCGCGGGCCTCGTGGGAGACGCGTTCGAGGGCGGCGACGAGCTCCGTGTGGGTGGCGTACCGGGCGCCGCGGCCCCAGCGGGCCATCTTGGAGGCGCGCCCGAGATCCCAGGCGGCGACGCCGGCGACGTGGCCGTCCGGCGGAAGCAGACCGTCGGCGCGGAAGCGGGCCTCGTAGCGAAGGACCTTGCCGACGAGGGCCCGCATCGCGTCGACGAACTGGTCGAGCTCCGGGTCGTCGCCGGGCCGGTGCGGGACGTCGGGCCCGCCGGTCTCGACGACGCGGTTGCGCAGGGTCACCTCGACGCAGCGGCGCCACAGCTCCGCGTCCACGGGCGGCCCCTGCTCGGCGAGCACGGCGGTGCGGGCGCCGAGGACGAAGTCCCAGTACCAGGGGCTGACTTCACGGTCCAGGAGACGTTCCTGGACGCCGTGCCACTCCTCGCGGTCCCGCACCCCCCACCACTCCTCCAGGCGCGCCACCTCGTTGGTGTAGCCGGCGCCGTGCCAGTCGAGGGTGTTCCAGGGCGCGCCGTTGGCGAAGCACAGGTGGGCGCCGCAGGCCAGGCCGTGCAGGACGGGCCCGTCCGGCGCGCCGGTGCGACGGGTGTCCACGCGGTCGTCGATCCGCCCCGGCCGGTGGTGCTCGTCGTGCAGGTCGGCCCAGACCTGCCGCTCCTCGTCCGTGGTCAGGTAGTACTGCTCGCACGGCGTCTGGGTGTTGACGACCAGGACGTCGATCCTGTCGGGGCCTTCGGGCCACTGCCGCGCGAGGGTGCCGAGCGTGACGTACTCGTACACGACGTCGGGGTGCGGGCGCGGCAGCAGCCCCGCCGTGTACACCTGCGCCACCCTGCGGCCGTCGGGGACCTCCACGCTGAACAGGGGCGGGGCGTCCGGCGCCGCCGCGAGGTCGGTGAGAAGCACCGGGCGGTACAGGCCCTCGACGGCGAGCGCCCGCAGATAGCCGTAGCCGTCGTCGGCCTCGATCAGCTCGTACAGGTGCTCCTCCAGATCGGCGGGCGCCTGCCAGCGGGTGCCGTCCTGCGGCGCCGGGACGACCGGGAACACGTCGTCGTGGTAGTCGTCTTCGGCTGCCGCGTACATGGCCGGATGCTCGCTTCCGTGCTGGGGATGATCTTTCCCGAACGGTATCCGACGCGGTCGGCGGCTTCTTCAGTCCGCCATCCGCAGGGGCAGCGACTTGAGGCTGTTGATGAAGTGCGAGACCAGGCGGACCGGCGGCCCGGCGAGCCGCGGCTCCGGGACGGTGGCGAGGAACTCCTCGTAGAAGAACGCCAGTTGCATCCGTGCGAAGTGCGCGCCCAGGCAGACGTGCGGGCCGCCGCCGAACGACACGTGCGGGTTCGGCGCGCGCCGCAGGTCGAGGCGGTCGGGGTCGGTGAACACCCGCTCGTCGCGGTTGGCCGCGGCGTGGAAGACGACGACCTTGTCGCCGCGCCGGACCGTCTGCCCGGCGAGCACGGTGTCGCGGGCCGCCGTCCGCCGGAAGCTGAGCACCGGCGGATGCCAGCGCAGCAACTCCTCCACCGCGCCGGGCACCGGCGCCGCCCCCGACCGCAGCGCGCCCAGCTGGTCCGGGTGCTCGACGAGGGCGAGCACCCCGCCGGGCGCGGCGCCCCGCACCGTGTCGTTCCCGGCGACGGTGAGCAGGAAGAAGAACATCTCCAGCTCGCCCGCGCCCAGTTCGGGCGTGGTGGCGAGCGCCGTGAGGATGTCGTCGTCGGGGTGGCGCCGCTTGTGCGCGGCGAGTTCACCGGCGTACGCGAACATGTCCGCCAGCATCGCCGGGGAGCGCGGGTTCACCGGCCGCCCGTCGGGCCCGAGCACCGGCTCGCCCGCCTCGTCCGGGTCCTGGTAGCCGATGACCCGCTGCGTCCAGTGGAGCAGCAGCCCCCGGTCGCTCTCCGGCACGCCGAGCAGGTCCGCGAGGTTCAGGAGGGCGTACTCGTCGGTGACCGCGGGCACGAGGTCGAAGCCGCCGTCCCCGGCGCGGGCCGCCGACACCGCCCGCGCGAGGAGCGTCCGGGCCCGCTCCCGCGCCCGCTCCTCGAAGCGGGCGATCCGGCGCGGCGTGAACGCGCGGCTCACGACCGTGCGCAACCGGCCGTGTTCCGGAGGGTCCTGATTGAGCATCATGCGGCGGATGAACGGCAGGTCGTCCGGGTCCGGGTCGCGGATCTGGGTGGCGCCGAGGTGCGAGGAGTACGTCGTCGTGTCCTTGAGGACCGCCGTCACGTCCGCGTGCCGCGTCACCGCCCAGAACCCGGGCCCGGCGGGCCAGCCGAGCACGGCCGGTTCCTCCTGCCGGGCGACGGGGTGGTGGTCGCGCAGGACGCGGTAGCGGTCGTACGGCACGCCGTCGGCGTACAGACGCGGGTCGAAGACGTCGGGGAGCGCGGCGGCGGGCCCGGGGGGTGGGGTCATGCGCCGGCGGCGCCGGGCGCGGCCGTGCCGTCGTCGGCCCGCAGGAAGTCCTCCACCGCGCGGATCAGGTCGAGCGGCGCCTCGTCCATCGCGTAGTGCCCTGCGCCCGGCAGGTCCACCAGCTCGCCGCGCGTGAACCAGGTCAGCCAGGTCTGCCGCATCAGGTCCGCCGACAGGGCCGGGTCCAGGGCGCCGGTCACGGCGAGCGCGGGCACCTGGCAGTTGTCGAGGCGCGCGTGGAAGTCGTCCCCCGTCCAGGAGTCGAGCCAGGCCCGGAACGCCTTGGCGTCGCTGCACGCGAGGGACCGGGCGACCATGCGGCCGAGCCAGGCGTCCGGACGGACCCCGCCCGTCGTCACGTCGATGATCGCGCGGCGGTTCTCCGGCCGGTGCGCGGCCGACGCGAACAGCTCGCCCTGCTCGGGCGGCAGCGGCAGGCCCGAGGCGGGCACCGGTGAGATCCCCACGATCCGCCGCACCCGGTGCGGCGACTGCGCCACCACGCGCTGCGCCACGCTCCCGCCCATCGAGTGCCCCACCACCGAGAACCGTTCCCACCCGAGCCGGTCGGCCAGGTCGACGAGGTCGGCGGCCCCCTCGGCGGTGGTGTACGAGCCGACGGCGTCCTTGGCCTCGCCGTACCCCCGCAGGTCCACCAGGGCGTACTGGAAGGTGTCGATGTCGAGGTCGGCGACCAGCGGCGCGTACGCGGAGCGGTCCGCGAACCAGCCGTGCACGGCGAGCACCTTGTGGGGTCCTTCGCCGACCAGCTGATGAGGAAGCATGAAGGCGGTCACGACGGTCACCATGGCCGGGTCCTGCGGGCCGCGCAAGAGTGCCGTCGTGCCCCGGGGGCCTGGAGCGGCGGGGTGAAACTCGCGGTGTGCGTGGGAAGTTGGCTGACTTCCTGCGGGCGGTGCGCGCTGATGGTCACAATGTGGCATGGCCATCCGCCACCTCAACTACCGGCTCGACGAGGAGCCGGTCACCGGCGCCGTCCGGCTGGTTCCGGTCCCTGTCCCGCCCGGTCCCGGGCACGGCTCCGAGCGCGGGCCCGAGGTCGGGCCCGGGGCCGAGTCCGCCTCGGCGGCGGAGGCTTCGGCCGCCGCGTCGGCTTCGGTGTCCGCTCCGGCTTCGACGGCCGCTCCGGCTTCGGCCTCCGAGGGTGCCTCGGGGCTGGTGCCCGCACAGGCGTCCAGCCCTGAGTCCGGTGGGGAGCCCGGTTCGTGGGCGGACGACGCGGAGGTCGCCGAGTGGGTGGCGCTCGCCGTCGGCGCCGGGCGGGGCGCGGACGGGTTCGGGCGCGAGGCGCGGTTCAGCTTCAGCCGACTGCCCGACGGCGCCAGCCTGCTGTGCCGCACCGGCGGCGCCGGACGCGGGGTGCGGGCCATCCACCTCACCGGTGCCGACATGGCCCGCTTCGCCGAGGAGTGGCCGGTGACGCTGCTCGCGGCCGGGGCGGGGGATCTGGGCAGCGTCACGGGCACGGATGCCGGTGCCGGTACGGGTGGCGGTGGGGACGTCGACCCCGGCCCCGATTCCGCCTCCGGCTCCGACCCCGATTTCAACTCCGGCTCCGAACCCGGTTCCGGCTCCGAACCCGGTTCCGGCTCCGAACCCGGTTCCGGCTCCGAACCCGGTTCCGGCTCCGAACCCGGCTCCGGCTCCGCTGAACTCCCCGCTCCCGGCGGCCCGTTCGGCACCGCCGAGCTGACCCTCTTCGCCCGCGCGCACGAGCCCCGCGTCGCCCCCTTCCTCGCCGACGTGCGCCGCCTCTTCGACGACCCGGCCGGGCGTCAGCTCGTCGTGGCCGAGGAGAGCCCGGACACCGTCGCCCGCTGGATCGCCCTCGCCTGCGCCTCGCTGCCGCCCGCGTACGTCCCCTCATTGACGTTCACCACCCGGGCCGCCGACCCCGGCCGTGCCCCGCAGCACATCGTCGGCATCGGCCCCGACGCCGACTTCGACCGCTTCGACAGCGCCATGCTCGACCACCTCTACCGCGTCCACGACGGCCTCGACGGCCCCGGCAGCCCGCCCGCCACCGACCTCTGGGCGACCTGGACGGCCCGCCTGTGGATCGCGGGCGTACCGCTGCCCCGGGCCACGGCCGCCACAGCCACCGTCGCCGCCGACAAGGGCGCGGACCCCGACGCCCGCGACGGCACGGCCGACTCCCCCGACCCCGCCTCCGACTCCGACGCCTTCTCGCCGACCCGGCTCGTCCCCGTCCTGCTCCGCGCGGGCCTGCTGACCGGCGGCGACCTCGCCGAGCTGACCGGCGACGCCCGGCGGGACGCGGTGGCCGCGCTGGTGGCGGCGGTGCGCGTCAGTGGCGGGGGTCCGGCCGCGGGTCGTACCGGCGAGGGCGCTGCGGCGGGTCGTACCGGCGAGGGCTCCCCTGAAGGCCGTACCGACGAAGGCCCGCCCGCGGGAGGCCCCGCCGACGCCGCGACCGACCCGGGCACCCCCACCGCCGACCAGGCACCCCCTCCCCTCGACCCCGCCCACCTCACCGCCCTCTGCCAGGAACTCCACGCCCACGACCCGGACGCCGCCGCGCCCCTCGCGCTCGCCCTGGCCCGGCACCGTCTCGGCGGCGTCGGCCCGCGCGAGTTGTCCTCCGAACTTGCCGACGTATGCGCCGAGTTGCCGCTCGGCGACCGCGCCGAGCGGGCGCTGCGGGCCGAGTACGGCGGGGACGCAGACGAGGCGCTGTGGCGGGCGCTGCGGGAGCCCCCTCAGGCCTGGGTGGAACCGCTGCGGCTCGCGCTCGCGGTCGCCGCCGACGGCGGGCGCGGCATCGACGCGGCGATGAAGCGGCTCGCCCGCGCCCTGCGCGCCCCCGACGGCACCGACCGGGAGCAGGCCGCGCACGTCCTCGACGCCGTCGACTGCGCCCCGCTGACCCGGCGCGTCCTGAAGCTGCTCGGCTCCGACGGCGGCATCGGGCGGCTCGACCTGCTGCGGGACCTCGCCGCCTCGCCGCAGGGCGACTGGCTGCGCCGCAACCTCGACGACCACTCGCCGCAGCCGCTGCGGCTTGCCGTGGCCGCCGCGCAGTGGGGCGGCCCCGGCGAAGGGCTGCGCGGCGTCGACCTGTTCGGCAGGCTCGCCGAGATCCTGCCGGGGCGCCGCGTGAGCGACGCGGCGACGCTGCGGCAGATGTGGCGGCTCGTCTGGCGCGGCACCGAACCGGCGCCCGCCGACCTGCCCTGGCTCGCCCGCACCTGCACGGTGCCGCTGCTCGTCCAGGCGGGCCTCGGCAGGCACATCACGGGCGTCGTCACGGCACCCGACCGGGTCGACCAGGAGACCGTCGCGTTCGCCCGCGACCTGCTCCACGAGCGCGGCCTGAACCGCCGCCAGCGCGCCACCGCCCACCTCCTCGTCCTCGCCCAGGACCTGGCCGACCGCAGGCTCGCCCTGCCGCAGAGCATCCACCGGCTGCAGGCGCTGCACGTCGACGCGGCTCCGCTGGCCGTCACCGTGCGCCGGGGCGTCGGCGACCTCGTCGCCCTCGCCCTCGTCCGCGCCGACGCCCCGCAGCTCGCCCGCCCGCCCGTGTTCGACTACCTGATCTCCTCCGGGCCCGAACTCCTAGACCCCTACCGGCAGTTGATGCTCGACGCACGCAGACGCGACCAGCTCGACCGGGACCTTCCGCTGCAACCGGAGGACATCAGCGCCTACTACTACCTGTGGCGGCCCACCCGGCGCCCCGGCACGAGCCTCGACTGGCGGCAGGTCGCCCAGGAACTCCTCCGCGAGATCCTCGCGCCCGTCGTGGCCCGCCTCGACGAGCGGCGCCTCGGCGAGGTGGCCACCGTCATCGCCAACCGCCAGGGCGAGGCGCGGGTGCGGGAGTGGAACGCCTGGCGCCACGGCTTCCACGCCGGATAGCCGCCGCCCCGCCCCGTCCGCCCGTCCGCCACGTCCCGCAACCGCGCCTCGTTCCCCGTACGTCACCTCGTACGTCACCTCGTACTGAGGAACCGTCAGCACCCGACCTGATCCACCCCGATCCACCTGGAGAGGACCAGCGTGAGCCGAACGAACAGCACCAGCGTCACCGGTGAGTCCAGCGAGACCGCCGACAACTTCCCCGGCGGCTCCATGGCGAGCCGCCCCGTGCACTTCATCTGGATGCTCGACTGCTCGGGCTCCATGAGCGTGAACGGCAAGATCGGGCAGCTGAACTTCGCCATCCGCGAGGCCATCCCCGAGATGCGGCAGGCCGCCGACGCCAACCCTGCCGCCTCGCTGCTCGTGCGGGCCATCTCGTTCGCCAGCGGCGCGAGCTGGCACGTCGGCGAGCCGACCCCCGTCGACAGCTTCTCCTGGGAGGACGTGCACACCTACGGCGGCACCGACATGGGCGCCGCCTTCAAGCTGGCCGCCGGGGCCCTGGAAACCCCGCCGATGCCGCAGCGCGCCCTGCCCCCGGTGCTCGCCCTCGCCTCCGACGGCCAGCCCACCGACGACTGGCGTGCCGGCCTGCGCGCCATCGACAGCACGCCCTGGGGCAAGCGGGCCGTGCGCGTCGCCGTCGCCATCGGGGACGACGCGGACAAGAGCATGCTGAAGGAGTTCCTCGCCAACCCCGAACTGGAGCCGCTGCAGGCCAAGAACCCGCGCCAGCTCGCCGCCGCCATCCGCTGGATGTCGACCGCCGTCGTGAAGGACGCCTCCACCCCCAAGGTCGAGGACGCCAAACCCGCGGCGCCGGTGGGCCCGCCGCTGACCAAGGGCGGCGACGAAGACGAGATCTGGTGACCGCGGTCCGTGCGCCGCTCGACCGGGCAGCGGACTGGGAGCTGCTCCGCGGCGCCGTCAAGGGTGTCGCCAAGAAGTACAGCCAGGACCGGTGCGCCGCCCAGGCCACCGCGGGCGGCCGCGCCGTGGTCCTGGCGGTCGCCGACGGCCACGGCTCCGCCGCGCACTTCCGCAGCGACCAGGGCGCGCGCTGGGCCGTCGAGGAGTTCACGGCCTGCGCCGAGGTCTTCGCCCACGAGGCGGTGCGGCTCGGCGCCGACGCGGCGAACTGGCCCGAGCTCCGCGCCGAGGCCCGGCAGCTTCCGAGGGCCGTCGGGCACCGCTGGCAGCAGCGGGCCCTGGTGCACGACGCCAGCTCGCCCGCGCACGGCGCGGGCCCCGCCCGGCGCGCCGCGGCCCGCGCCCGCCGCGACCAGGAAGGCCCCGCCGGGACCTGGGACCTCGCCGCGTACGGCAGCACCCTGCTCGGCGCCGTCCTGACCCCGCACCTGCTGCTGTGCTGGCAGTTGGGCGACGGCGACATCGTGCTCGTCGACGACGGCGGCGTACCGCGCACACCGCTGTCCACCGGACCCGACATGGGCGACGAGACCGACTCGCTGTGCGAGCCGGAGCCCTGGCGCAAGACCCGCACCCACTGGCAGCCCCTCACCGGCGGCCCGCCGCCGGCCGTGCTGCTCTCCACCGACGGGCTCTCCAAGAGCTTCGCCGACCACCAGGGCTTCCTGGACTTCGCCACCGGCGTGTGCGAACGCGCCGTCGGCCAGGGCGTCGCCGCCGTCCAGGGACAGCTGGAGGACTGGCTGGCGCGGGCGGCGAAGTACTCGGGGGACGACACGACGCTCGTCGCGGCCTTCGCGACGACCGCGGAAGGAACGACGACGGCATGACGGAAGGAACGGGGACCGCATGAGCAACGGCATGCTCGCCACCGGCAAGAAGCTGGTGACCGAGGCCGGGGAACAGGTCACGGTCGGGGAGCTCTTCGGATCCGGCGGCCAGGGCGAGGTGTACCGCGTTTCCACGGTCCGCGGCGACCGCGCCGTGAAGTGGTACTACCCGCAGCTCGCCGACGCCCGCCAGCGGCACATCCTGGAAGGGCTCATCGAGAAGGGCTGGGACGACGACCGCTTCCTGTGGCCGCGGTCCATCGTCATGGACCCCGACGGCAAGGAGCCCGGCTTCGGCTATCTGATGGACGTGCGCCCCGCGCGCTTCCAGGACCTGCCCGCGCTGTTCCGGCGCGACCCGTCCGTGAAGGAGGCGACGATGCGCACGCTGGTGACGGTCGCCCTGCACACCGTCGAGGCGTACCGCGCGCTGCACTCCAAGGGCATCGCCTACCGCGACATCAACTGGGGCAACATCTTCTTCGACCCGCGCACCGGCGACGTCCTGGTCTGCGACAACGACAACGCGGTCGTCGAGGGCGGCACCGCGGGCGTCGCCGGGACCATGGACTTCATGGCGCCGGAGCTGGTGCGCGGCGACCGGGGCGCGCAGCCCGGCACCCAGACCGACCTGCACTCCCTCGCCGTGCTCCTGTTCCTGCTCCTGATGAACGAGCACCCCTTCAACGGGGCGCTCGCCATGCGCATCCACTGCATGGGCGAGGCCGCCAAGCGCAAGCTGTACGGCACCGACCCGGTCTTCGTGTACGACCCGGCGGACACCCGCAACCGTCCCGTCGCCGGTGAGCAGCCGACCGTCATCGCCACCTGGGCCGCGCTGCCGCAGATCCTGCGGGACCTGTTCGTGCAGACGTTCACCGACGGCCTGAGGACGCCCGCGAAGCGGGTCCGCGAGACGCAGTGGCGGGACGCGCTCAGCCAGGTCCTCGACGCCATCACCCAGTGCCGCGCGTGCGGCAGGCAGAACCTGACGCAGCCCGACGGCACCCCGCCGGACTGCTGGAAGTGCGGCCGGCCCCTCCAGCTCCCGCCCCGCCTCGAACTGGTCACCGCCACCGGCACCACCCTGCGCACCCGCCGCGGCATCCGCCTCGACCCGAGCGCCCGCGTGTACGCCCACCACCTGGACGGCGACCCCGACCGGCACGACTTCCGCGCGATCGTCGGCGAGGTCACCGAACACCCCAAGCAGCGCGGCAGGTACGGCCTGACCAACCGCACCCAGAACGTGTGGACGGTCCGCAAGGACGACGGTTCGGTACGCGAGGTGGAGCCGGGCCGCACCATCGCGCTGCAGTCCGGGCTGCTCCTGGAGTTCGGGGGCGGGGTGGAGGCGGAGGTCAAGGAGTAGCGGAGCCGAGGGGGCGGGGCCTCAGCCCTGGCGGGCGCCGGTGCGCAGCCACCGGCGCCACCACTTTCGCCACAGCGGGGGCGGCGGCAGGTGCGCCGCGGGCACGTCGGCGTGCGCGGGCGGCGCGGGAATCGCGACGGCGTCCGGGCGGGTCAGCGGGGTGACCGTGACCGTGCAGGCGGTGTCCGGCACGGCCAGCTCGACCGCGCCGAGCTTCTGCATGTACGTGCTGCGGGGCACGCGACGGGAGTCGCCGCGCGTGCCGTCGTGCCAGCCGACCTCCACGAGCACGGCGGGCTCCGGCCAGCTGAACCACGCGTCGGCGCGCCCGGGTGCGAGGCGGACCACCGTCAAGTCCTTGACCGGGGCCGGACTTTCGACGACGACGCTGGGTCCGGCCACCGCGCGGTCGCCGAGCACGCTCACCGCCGTCATCCGCAGCCGCCCCGCCACTGGCGGGTTCACTTCGAGCAGCAGGTCCCGTGCGTCCTCAGGGCGCAGGCGCGGCTCCGACAGCTCCGGCGCTTTCCCGCCGGGCGGATCCCCGGCCGTCAGGCGGGCGAAGCGCTCCGACACGTCCGTGCCCGGCTCGACCGGGCCTCCCGGCCACGGCACCAGCGTGCTCCAGCCGCGCGTCGGCGCGCGCCACCCGAGCACCACCCGGTCCCCGGCGAGCTCGGCGGCGACCTCCGCCACGGGAGTCGGCCACTCGTCGACGCGGGCCATGACGTGCACACCCGGCGACCGGACGACGGTGCCGCCGGGCCCCGGATAGCCGCAGCTCACCCGGTACGTGTAGATCCCCGGGGGCAGCGCGTCGTCCACCAGGCCCCGCTGTCCGCAGGGCACGACCGTCGGCCCGCGCCCCGCGCCGACGTCCGGCACGTCGTAGCGCAGCACCTCGATGTCGACGGCCGCCGCGTGCGGCCGCCAGTGCACCTGGACGCCGCCCGGCACAGGTTTGGTCAGGAGCCCCTCGACGTCCGGGGCGACGAGGACCGGCGCGGTGACGCGCGGCACCCCGGCGACGCGGTCGCCGCGCAGCGGAAGGACGGCGTAGCGCAGGACGCGGCCCAGCGGCGCCACCGGGTCGTGGGCCGTCAACAGCCGTGCCTCCGGGGCGGCCACGTCGATCCGTGTGATCTCGGTGGTGGTCTCCGGGGCGTCGTCGTCGAAGCGCAGGACGGCGTACGTCACGGGGGTGGCGGGGCGCGTGCCCGGCACGTGCGGGGTCCGCCAACTCAGGCCGACAGCAAGGTCGTTCGTCCATGTCCGGACCGCGGTCTGCTCGGCGGCGGACGGCGCGTCGGCCAGCGCGGTGGCCGCCCGCAGCAGGCCCGCCCGCAGCTCCGGCGCGTCCGTGGCCTGCCGCAGCGCGCCGAGCCACGTGGTGGCCGCCGCCCGCGGGTCGCCGCCCTCCTGCGCCCTGCGGGCCGCGTACGCGAGGAACCGCACCTTCGCGGAGCGGGTCCGCAGGGCCCCGAGCAGCGCGGCCAGGGCGTGGTCGTCCGGCGCGGCCGGAAGGAGGTCGGCGAGGTGCTCGGCGCGGCGCAGCCGGACGCTCGGCCAGACGTCGTTGAACTCCTCCGCCGCGCGGCGTTCCGCCCCGTCGGCCGGGAAAGCGGCGTCGACGGCGGCGGCCAGGAGCCGGGCCTCGCTGCGGTGCACGCCGAGCGCGGCGGCGTCGTCGGCGGTCGTCGCCGCGTGCGCGCCGCCGCCGAGCCTGCCGCCCTTGCCGTCGTCGCCGTCCTTCAGCAGGCAGCACAGCTCCCACAGGACGATGTGCCGCAGGCCCATCGGGTGGTCGCGCGCCAGGGTCTCCAGGACGTCGGTGACCGCCGCCGCCGTCAGCGCGCGCGGGTCGGCCGACGTCTGCCAGGCCTCCCGCGCACGCCGTACGAACGGCACGTCCACGCGCTGCCACAGCCCGCCCCGGCCGGGGAACCACAGGCCGTCGAGAACGCGGAAGCCGTCGTCCGTCTCCGCCCTGGGCAGGGTGCCGAAGACACCGCCCGCCGCCCGCAGCCGCCCCGGCTCCCGCAACAGGTCGGCGGCGTGCCGGAAGCCCAGGCCCCTGATGCTGCCGCGCAGTCGGCGGTACCCGCGCATGCCGGGGAACTGGGGGAGCACGGGCAGCGGCGGGAGCGCGCCGTCGGTGCCCCGGACGCCGGGCCGCCAGGTCGTCGCCACCGGTCAGCCTCCCGGAGCGGTGAAGAAGTACACCCGGACCACGGCGGTCGACGGGTCGTTGCCGAGGTCGTGGAAGTCGTCCGTCGCCGTCTTCCGCGTGAACATCTCCGGACGGCCCTTGCCGAGCAGCGAGTTGACGCGGTGGGCGTACGTCGTGCCGCTCTGCCCGCCGCCGAAGGTCAGCACCAGCGCGGCGGTCCTGCCCTGCCACTTCTTGGTGGACCGGCCGATCTGCGCCACGAGCGCGTCCTTGTCCGTGCCCTTGACCTCGAACTCCTCGGGCCTGCGCTCCACCGAGCGCGGCCCCGTGGGCTTCGGCTTCGGAGACTTCGTCCCGTCCGCGCTGTTCGACGGCTTGGGGCGCGCGGCGAGCGGGTCGGGCCGGTCGGCCATCGACACCAGGGCCAGGACGAGCAGCAGGTCCGCGAAGAGCCAGCCCGCGAGGACGACGCCCGCGACCCGACTGCCCGTGCCCCGCCCGCGCCGCCGGGACGGGCTCACGCGTCACCCCCGGACGACGGGGGAGCGGACGGGCGCCGGGTGGGCGGGCGCAGGGCGCGGGTGCGGTTCGAGGCGACGTCCGACGCGGTGTCCGGGGTGGCGTCCGAGGGCGTGTCCGAGGGCGTGTCCGAGGGGGGTGACGCGGTCGGCCGGGGCAGTGGGGTGTCCTGCGGGGTGGTGTCGCGGGGCGCGTCCTGCGGCGGATCCGTACGGGGCGTCGGGGTCGGCGTCGGCGCTGGTGTCGGGGCTGGTGTCGGCTCCGGGGCTGCGGATCGTGCCTGCGGCGGGCTGCCCTCGGGCGCCGGGGCCTCGGCCGCGCGGGGCCCGGGCACGGGGGCCCCGTTCGTGCTGGCGGGCCGCGGCGTCGGCGTGCCGTAGGGGCCCGTCGACGCGTCGTACGAGGGCAGCGACGTGCCGTACGGCTCCGTGTCGGGCGACCCGTACGCGCCCGCCTGCGGTGCCCCGTACAGATCCGCCGCCGGACGCGCCGCGCCGTTGCGTACGGGGGGCGCCCCCGCCGTGGCGCCCGCGGCGGACCGCACGCCCGACTCCACCCGGGCCGCCGCGTCCTGCCAGTGGGCCGCCGCCGCGTCCCAGCGCTCGGTGGCCTCGCGTATGCCGTCCATCGCGTCGCTCGTGCGGCCGGTGCTCGTGACCAGGGCCTGGGAGGCCTGTTGGGTGGCGCGGGCGACCGACTCCGACTTGGTCACGAGCTCCCGCTGGGCGGTGACCAGGGCCTGGAGCGAGGCCTCGACCGTCGTGCCCGCCGCCTTCACGCGTTCGGCGATGACGTCGGCTGCGGCGGTGTTCGCGGCGCCCGCTCGGACGGTCGCCGCCTGGACGTCGCGCAGCGTGGTCTCCATGCGGTTGGCCGCCGCGCCCAGCTTCGGCACCTCCTCGGTGAGCTTGGTCGCGGCGTCCTGGAGCGACGTCGTCGCGCTCGCCACCGCCCCGGCCGTCGCCGTCAGCTCCTTGTGGTTCTTCTCGGCCTTGGCGGCGAGGGAGTTCATCTGCCGGGCGGCCTTGGTCAGTTCGGTCGCGAACTGCTGCGGGGAGGCGCTGCGGTGCTGGGCGAGCAGCATCTGGAGCCGGGTGAGCACCGAGGCGAGCCGGGCGAGCAGCCGTTCGCGCTCCGCCTCCTGGTCGGCCTCCTCCTTGTCGGCGCGCCAGCGCACGCGCGCGTGGACGACCGAGAGCAGCACGAGCAGGGCGATGAGGACGACCGCCGTCAGCGCCACGTTCTCGAAGCGGCCGAGCGGCGACAGATGCCCGCCGAAGCCGGACTGCCACAGCTGGAGGAAGGGCCGCGTCGCCTCCTTGCGGTTCTCCTCGGCGAGTTCCCCGTACGCCCGCACGGCGTCCCGCAGGCCGAACCAGGTGATCAGCAGCGGGATGAAGACGAGGACGCCGAGCGCGGCCTCCAGGACGCCGTCGCGGCGCGCCGACGGGCGGGAGCCGGAGGCGGTCACGGTCTCGGGGCGGACGTAGGCGTGCACGAGGTCCAGCTCGGCCCACTTGTCGAGCCGCTTGCTGTGCGTCAAGTCGTCGGCCAGGGCCTGGAGTTCGGCGGCGCGCGGGCTGAGCGTCGGTCTGCCCGCGAGGTCCTGCAGCTGCTTGATGAGATCCTGCTTGTCCAGCAGTTCCGCGGGCGTCAAACGCGTACTCCCTGTCTCGGAGTGGCTTGAAGGGGCCGTCCCGGGCCGGTGGCGCGAGCGCCGGGGCGCAGGTCCGGGAGGCCTCGTCAGTCGAGGACGTCCCCCCGGCCGCGCCGGTTCCTGCCGTCGCGGCCGAGCAGGCGCGACAGCGCCTCGGCTCCGGGGTGTTCACGGTCCCACATGAGGCACTTGCCAAGGGCCTCAATCGCCTCATCCCGCGCACCGATCCGGTGCAGTTCCTCCGCGTGCCGGAAGGTGCGCCGCGCGAGCAGCCCCCGCACCCGCTCGTTCGTCGGGTCGTGGCCGTAGGCGCACCGCAGCCACCGCTCGGCGTCCGCGAAGTGCTCCGGCGCCATGTCGGCCATCGCGGCCGCGCAGTGCACGTCGATCATCGCGTCGAGGATGTCGGCGCGGTCCGCGTGCGCGGTGGCCTCCTGCCAGGCCCGATGGGAGGCCTGCACGGCGTGCTCGTACCGCCCGCTCTCCAACAGGAGCCGCGCGCGGGCGAGTTGACGCTCGGTACTGCGGCCGGGGCGCTGCCGCACGACACGGCCTTCGGTGTCCGGCTGGTCCTGCGGCTCCGGGGGGCCGACGCCCTCCGGTCGGTCTTCCCCCGACCGTGCGTCGGGGCCCGCACCCGCACCCGTGTCCGCACCAGCCCCCGCACCCACGGACACGGGCCCGCCCCCGTCCGCACCCCCGTCCACCCCCGTCCCGAGCCCCGCGTCAAGACCGGCCTCGAGCCCCGCAAGCAGTTCCCGCGCCTCCGTCACGATGTCCCGCAGCAGCGCCACCGCCTCCTGCCTGCGCCCCTGCCGGGCCAGGTCCCTGGCGCGGGCCACGTCCTGGCGCGGCGCGGCCGGGGTGCCGTCGGCGGGGGCGTCGGACGGGGTGTCGAGGGGGAAGAGGCTCGCGGTGAGGGCGGGGGCGTCGGCGAGGGTGTCGCGGGCCGGGTCGGCGGGTTCGAGGAGGCCCTCCTCCAGGGCGGTCGAGCGGGACGAGGAGGCGCCGCCGCCCCCGAGCCGCACGGCGTGCTTGAGGGCGCCGAGGGCCAGCAGCTCCGGCGGCCCGTGGGCGGTGCGCCGGCCGAGGCCCGCGACGCCCGCGCGCACCTGTTCCATCCGCGTGCCGCCGCCGACCAGGAGCAGGGTGTCCACGTCGGCGCGCGCCACCGCGGACTCGTCGAGCAGGGCCTGGGCGCGGCGCACGGTGCGGCGCACGTGCGGCTCCAGGAAGGCGTCCAGGTTCGGCCGGGTGATGCCCATGCGCAGGGCGGGCCCGGTGCCCAGGTCGAGGGTGAGCGCCGCGAAGTCCGTGACCGCGGAGCCGTCCCCGGCGGGCGGTCCCGTCAGCGCCTCCCGTGCCCGCTCGGCGCGCTCGCGCAGGCCGAGCCACACCTCGGCCGGGGCGCCCGTCACCGACGCGGGCCCGCGGTGCGCGCGCAGGAGCCGCACCGCGGACTCCAGGGTGGCCTCGTCGAAGGCGCGGCCCCCCGAGGTGGCCGCGCCGACGTAGCCGAGGGCGCGGCAGTGCCCGCGCACGCCCCGCACCAGGCCGAGTTCGAACCCCTCGTACCCCATGCCGTACACGAGGAACGTGCCGCTGTCGCGGTCCGTGGTGTGCCCCATGACCGCGGCCATCGAGTCGCTGATCAGCCGCACGGGCGTGAGCCCGGCCTCGCTCGCCGCGTCCCGCAGGGCCTGGCGCTGCGCCGACTGGAAGGACGCGGGCACACTGACGACGGTCTGCGCGACCAGCGCGTCCGCCTGCTCCTCGACGCGCTCGCGCAGCGCCCTGAAGAGTCGCACCACGACCGTGTCCACGTCGACCGTCTGCCCCCGCCACGGGACCGAACGGCCCCCGGCCACCAGGGACTTCAGGCTCGGGAACGTCACCGGGAGCACGCCCGAACCGGCCGGGGCGCACCCCAGCCACGGCAGCCCGTCCGCGGGCAGGTCGAGGCGGCGCACCTGCTGTCCCGACCCCGCGAAGAGGGCCCGCACCCCGGTGGCGCCGAAGTCCACGCCGAGGCTGACGCGGTCCGCCCCGGCCCTGGCTGCCGTCATCCGCCGGCCGTGTCGTCGGGAACCTGGAGGATGCCTCCGTAGTCCTTCTTGCTGGGCAGGGTCGGCACCGCGCGCTCCGAGTAGGCCACGGCGATCATGCTGCGCAGGTTCTTGGCCTGTTCGGCGGTCTGGATGGTGTTGCCCTGCCGGTGGGCGGCCTTGACCTGTTCGACGGCGTCACTGATCGCGTTGACCGTCTCCAACGGGGCGCCGTCGGAGGCCAGTTCGGCCTGCCGGAACTGACTGGCGAGCCCGCACTGGTGATACATGTCGTCGAGCAGCAGCTCGGTCAGGCGCTTGTACTCGCGACTGTCGCCCATCTCCACGGCCCGCTGCGCCTGCGCGATGTCGCGGCGCGCCTTCATCTCCTGCGTCTGCTCGATGTAGGTGCCGTACTGCTTGAGGAAGCGCTGGGCCTCCCGCACGGCGAGCCCCAGCTCCTCGCGCAGCACCGCGCTGTCGACCTCCTGCTCGGTCTCGGGCGGCGGGGTGCGGGGCTTCTCGCGCCGGGGTGTCGCCTCCAGGACCATGTCCGTGCCGCGCACGGAGATCCGCACGGTGATGATGCGGTCCGCCGAGTAGTTGAACGACACGTCCACATGGCAGTTGATCTCGATCTCCTGCGGCAGCTCGAACTCCACCACGCCCTGCTCGTGGTTCTCGCTCGCCACATGGCTGTCGCCCTCGTACACCGGCACCCGGATCAGTCTGCTGTCCGTCGCGTGGAAGGTGCGCTGGCGCGGCTCGGGCAGCGGATAGGGGGAGCCCGCGGGGATGATCTGGACGAACACGTCCCGCTGCGCGCCCTTCACCGCGGCGATCCCCATGGCCATGGGCGTCGACTCGAAGAGGCCCGTGGAGCCCACCGGACGCCCGTTGACCAGGCTCTGCCCGCAGTCCGCGCACGTCTCGGCGGCGTACTCGTTGGTCCGGGCGCACTTCGGGGCGGGGCACTCCACGCCGTCGAGGGTCTGCGCGAGCACGCCCGCGCCGTAGGCCACGCACTCCATCGGGTTGATGTTGCGGCGCACCTTGTCGGCGCCGAAGAACGCCTCCACCGCCTCGTACACCGGCCGGGTCAGCGTGCCGCCGCCGACGAGCAGCACGTCCGAGATGTCGCCGGGCGCCAGCTCGAAGCCCGACAGGGTCTCCTTGACCAGGTCCATGGTGCGGGCCACCAGGGGCGCGATCATCGCCTGGAACTCGTCGCGGGTGAGCGCCATCTCGACGTCGACGATCCCCTCGGGACCGCGGTACGCGGCCGGGATCACGATGTACGTCTCCGGCAGCTCGTTCAGCTCCCGCTTGGCCGCCTCCGCCGCCTTCTTCGCCTGGAACAGGAACTCCTTGTCGCCCGCCGGGTCGACGCCCCGCTCCTCGCGCATCCAGGCGATGATCCGCTCCACGATCACCAGGTCGAAGTCGTCGCCGCCCAGCCAGATGTCCCCGGCGGAGCGGAGCACCTGGAACTGGCTGTGCCCGTCGCGGTCCTTGACCGTGTTCAGGACGGAGATGTCGAAGGTGCCGCCGCCCAGGTCGTACACCAGGACGCGGCTGCGGGCGCCGTCCGGCTTGTGCAGGCCGAAGGCGACCGCGGCGGCCGTCGGCTCGTCGACGATCTTCTTCACCACCAGGCCCGCGCGCTCCGCGGCCTCGCGCGTCGCCGCGCGCTGCGCGTCCCTGAAGTACGCGGGCACCGTGATCACCGCGTGCGTGACCTGCTCGCCGAGGGTGCGCGCCGCGTCCCTGACCAGCTTGTCGAGGATGACGCTTGAGATCTCGGCGGGTGTGCGGGTGCGGCCCCCGAGCGTCACATGGGCGCGCGGGTCGTCGTCAGGACCCGGCACGATCGCGTAACTGAGCCGGCCGCGGGCCTCGGCCACCGAGGTGTCCGCGAAGTCCCGGCCCATCAGGCGCTTCACCGACACGATGGTGTCCGTGGGCTGGCGCACCGCCCAGTTCAGGGCGTCCTCGCCGACGATCGTCTGCTCCTTGCCGTCGCGCCGCACCAGGCCGACGACGGACGGGGTCAGACGGTCGCCCTTGCTGTTGGTGAGCACCGCGATGTCGGCGCGGTGCGGATCGTGGGCGGCGACGGCGCTGTTGGTCGTGCCGAGGTCGATCCCGATGGCCTTCATCCGTGCGTGGTCCCTTCCCGTGGTGCCCTGCCTGTCCCGCCGTCGGCGCCCCTCTCGGCCGCCGCGACCACGACCCGGGCGGCGCGCAGCACCTGACCCCGGTATCGATACCCGCGCCGCACGACCTCAAGGACCTCGTCGTCCACCACTCCGTCCCGGGCGGCGCGCACCTCCACGACGTGGTGCGTCGCCGGGTCCGCGCGCTCCCCGGCGCGCCCGAACACCTCCAGGCCCTCGTCGGAGACGGCCGACTCCAGCTGCCGCACGACGAGTTCGAGACTGCGGTGGTACGCGGCCGGGTCCGCGCCGTCCGGCCCTTCGGCGAGGAGGCGCCCGCAGGCGTCCAGCGTGTCGGCGCACACCAGGAGCAGTCGTTCGGTGTGCGCCCGGTGCGCGGCGTCCCGGGCGGCCAGCGCCCTGGAGCCCTCGTACGCGGCCAGGGCGGCGGCCCCGTACGCGGCGGCAGATTCCTGGGGGGCGTGGGGGTCGTCGGGGTCCGGGCGCGGGGGGCCCGGCGGGTCCATCGGGTTCATGCGCGCGCCTCCTTTCGGGCGGTCAGACGTCGAAGCGGACGAGGTCGGCGAGGAGGCGGGCGGCGGCCTCCTCGGACACGGGGGCGCCGGGGTCGGGCCCGCCCGGTGCTCGGAGCAGCCGGTCGATCTCCGCTACGGCTTCCGGGAGTTCGGCGGAGAGGTCCACGTCGTAGCGGAACAGATCGATGAGCAGCCGTCCCGGTACGGTGCGCAACTCGTCCCAGGCCGCCTGTGTGAACGGTGTCATCAGGTGCCGCGCGAGCAGCTCGAACGGCACGTCCCGCAGCTCCGCGTGCGAGGTCCACGGCGTCACGCCGGCCGCGGCGAGGACGTCGTAGGGGCTCGGTCCGCTGTCCGGATCCTTGATCACGAGGGGTCGCCTCCTTCGGTGGTCAGGGCCGTGAGCCAGCGGCTCACCGCGTCGAGCAGCGCCCGCCTGACCCTGGCGTCCATGACGTCGGCGCGGGTGGCACGGATCAGGTGGTGCAGGGCCTTGCGGACGTCACCGCGGGCGAGTTCGGCCTCCGCGCGGTCGGTCAGCGCGGCCGCCCAGGACGCCAGGTCGTTCTCGTCGGGGGGCGGCTCCGCGCCGTCGCTGCGCATCAGCTCGCCCACGCCCACGACGCCCAGGTCCGTGGCGAGCAGCCGGTCGAGCTCCTCCAGGCTCTCGCCGAGGGTCTCGCGGTAGTTGTGGGTGAGGGCCTGGCCGAGGCCCACGTCGAGCAGGCCCAGGGCCTCGTGCAACAGGCGCAGGCGGGCGGGGAGTTCGTCGGTGCGGGCGTCCAGGGTGAAGACGAGGGCGCGGGCCAGGTTGTCGCGGGCGTGGTTGGACGCCGGGTTCAGGGCGAGGGCGCGGCGCAGGTCGGCCTCCGCGCCGTACACGTCGGAGCGCATGCCGTGCTTGGTGCGGGTGTAGCCGCGCCACACGCCCCGCATCGAGTACAGCGACGAAAGGCGCCCGTCGAGCTGGTCGCGGACCTCGCGCTCCAGCGGGTGAAGGACCGGCGGCACCGCCTCGACGAGCGTGATCGCCTCGTCCAGGACGTCACCGCGGCGCACCCGGTCCTCGTCGAGCAGCGTCTCCACCCGCCCGAGCACGGTCCGCACCAGCGCCTTCTTCGCCCGCGCCGTCATCCCCGCGCGGCGCGCCACCCGCACCAGGCGCTCCCACTGCTCCTGCGCCCGGCCGAGCCCGCACGCGCCGTCGGCGAGCGCCGTCCGGGACAGCTCAAGGCGTACGCGGACGGCCAGTTCGACGCCGTCCTGCAGCAACCGCGCGTGCCGGTGCGGCAGATGGACGTACGCCGGGTCCCGGCGCAGGAACTCCTGGCAGTACGCGCACCCCTCGATGTGGCGGCGCGGGTCGGACGCGGCGGCGGGGCCCGCGCAGTCGTCGGGGAGCGTCGTCAGGGTCGGGAACGCGGGCAGGGCGCGCAGGGCGGGCTCGAACTTGTGCACCGCGCACAGCGTGAGGGCCCGCGAGAGCCCCGAGAACGCCCAGCGCAGCTCCCGCACCGCGTACTCGCCCGGGTCCTTGCCGTCCTTCGCCGCGGCGTCCAGGTCCGCGGCCAGCTCGGCGAGCGGCAGTCGCAGCTCCAGGAGGCGTACGTAGCGCGGTCCGCAGGCGAGGGCGGCGCGCGCCCCCGGCACCCCGGCGAGGCCGCCGACGTCCTTGAGGATCCGCGCGCCCGCGAGCTCCGCCTCCAGGAACTGTGCCAACTCCTCGTATCGTGCGGCCTGTTGGGGCCGGTCCTGCTCGGTGTGCCGCTGCTCGTACGCCGAGAGCAGGCCGAACAGATGGCGGCTCAGCTCCCAGCGCAGCCGCGTCATGTCCTCATGGGTCAGCTTCCGGTCGTAGCAGGTGGCCCGCTCGGCCCGCCAGCCGTCCCAGTACGCGTCGTCGCTCAGCAGCGTGGCCCAGTACGCGAGCGCCAACTCCCAGGTACGCACCGCGTGTTCCCACGCCCCGCTCTGCTCCAGGTCCTGCGCCTGCCACAGCCGGGCCACGGCCAGACCGTGCGCGGCCGCCATGTCGCCCGGCGCGGCGGCGAGCCGCCGCTCCCACTCGGCGGTGGCCGCGTCGCGGCCCCGCGCGAGGAGCAGAAGCAGCGGCGCGTCGTCCGGGAAGCGCTCGCACAGCACGTCCACGAAGCCGGGCCCCGCGTGCTCGTCGTCCGGCGACAGCGTGGCGAGCGCGGCCCGCACGCCGTCCGGCCGCTGCCAGCGGTACAGCAGCGCGTCCACCTGCAATCGCCGTCCCGGCAGCCGCAGTTGGTCCCAGGCGACCCGCTCCGACCACGTCATCGCGCCGCGTTCCAGGAGGGTGTACGAGGCGTCGCTCACCGCTGCCATCGACACGCCCGGGTGCACGCCCGCCGTGCGCAGCGCCCGGTAGGGGTACGTCTCGTCGCGCAGCGCCAACGGGTCCGCGGCCAGCGGGCCCCGGGTGGGGCCGTCGGCCCACGGCAGCAGCTCGATGAGGCGCCGCAGCCTGCGGCGGCGCACGTCGGCGCGGTCGAGCCGGTCCGCCGCCCGCCCGTACGCCTCGACGGCCTCGCTCCACCGGCCCTCCGCCTCCAGGGACCGGCCCCGCGCGTACGCCAGATGGGCGTCCGCGTCCCCGTGCCCCCTGCACTCCTCGAACGCCTCGGCGGCCCGCCGCCACTCCTGGTGCGCGTCCGCGAGCCTGCCCCGGGCGTACGCGGCGACGGCGGGCGCGTCCCGGTACGCGCCCAGCGCCCCGGCCGCCGTCACCACGGCCGCCCACTCGCCGTCCGCCTCGGCGGCGCGCACCCGGGCGTACTCCGCCCGTGCGACGTGATCCCGCCCTTCGCCCGCACCGCTCGTGCCGTCCGCGCCACCGAGCTGGTCGTATGCGGCGGCGACCTCCCGCCACGCGGCGGCCGCCCCCGGCGCCTCGCCCGCCGCCTCGACCGCTTCCTCGGCCACCCGGGCCCCCGCGTACCGCCGCCGCGGCGCCACGTCGGCCCACGTGTCGGGCAGCACGACCAGCGCGTGCAGGGCGTCGGCCCACCGGGAGGCGAGCTCGTGGGTGCGGGCGAGCGCGTAGAGGTGGAGGTGGAGGGATTCGCGGGTGGTGGGGGAGAGGACGGGGATGAGGGAGTTCGGGGTGGTGCTGGTGTTGGCGTTGCTGGTGGGGGAGTTCGGGGTGGCGGTGTCCGTGGGGGTGTGTGGTGTGGGGCTGATGGTGGTGGGGGTGCTCGGCGTGGGGCTGATCGTGGCGGTGGTGTCCGGAGCGGGGCTGGGTGCGGCAGGGGCAGGGGTGGCGCCTGCCGGGTCGGGCGTCGGTGGCGGCAACGGGGTGCGGGGCGGCGGCACGGCGCCACCGGGTGCGCCGTCGGTGAACGCGCGGGCGTAGATGGCGCAGGCCGCCGCCCAGTCGCCCCGGCTCTCCGCGCGGCGGCCCTCCACCTTGCGGCGCAGCGGGGCCACGGTGCCGTCGCGGGCGGCGTCGGGGAGGTCGGCCAGGAGCCCGGAGGCGGCGGCCCAGTCCCCGCGGCCGTCGGCGGCGGCACGGGCCCGGGCGTAGAGGCGGCGCACCTTCACCTCGCCGTCGGCGTACTCGTCCGGCAGCCCGCCGAACCCGTCGATGACGCCGTCCCACTCGCCCTGAGCGTCGGCGAACATGCCACGTGAGTAGCGGAGTTGGGCCTGTACGTCGACGAATTCGATGGGCAGGGCGGCCAGGTGGGCCACGGCGGCGCCCCAGTCGCGCGACTCCTGGCAGCGTCGACCCTGGGCGTAGGACCAGCGGAGGGTGACGTCGCCGCCTCCCGTGGTTCCGTTGTCGGCCACCGCTTCCCGGCATGTGCCGAAGGCGGCGCTCGCCGTGGCCCAGTCGCCCGCGTCGGCTGCGACTCGGCCGCGTGCGTAGGCGTGGCGGACGGGGGCGTCGGAGATGTCCGGGGCGTCCGGCGTGCCGGGGGTGTCGGTGCGGGGCGGGCCCGAAGGGGCGGGGCTGTCGCCGTGGTCGCCGTTGGCGGCGTGCGGGGGCGCGGAGGGTTTCGGCGGGGTGAGTGGCGGGGCGGTCGGGCTGCCGCCGGGGAGCTGCCGATCGGCCATGACCGCGCGGATCTCGTCGGCCGCACCCGCGTCGGCAGCAGCCGCCCCGTTTCCGGTGGGTGTGCCGGTCTCGGTGCTCGGCGTGCTGTTTCCGGTGGGTGTGCCGGTCCCGGTGCTCGGCGTGCTGTTTCCGGTGGGTGTGCCGGTCCCGGTGCTTGCCGTGCTGTTTCCGGTGGGTGTGCCGGTCCCGGTGCTTGCCGTGCTGTTTCCGGTGGGTGTGCCCGTCCCGGCCCCCGCCGCACTGTTCCCCGCGAGTGCGCCGACTTCAGCGTCGACGCCGTCCCCAGCGCCTGCCTGCCCCCCGCCGCCCGTCGCCCCGCTCTCCGTGGCCGCACCGACTCCGTCCCGCAAGCCGTACCCCGTACCAACCCCCGCGCCGCCGACCACGTCCTCCCCGGCTCCCGCCCCTTCCCGGACAGCCGCCCTCTCGCCACCCCCCGCGTCCTCCCCGACACCCCCGACACCCCCGCCCTCCAACGCGCCCCCGCCTGCCCCCACACAGACCCCGAACTCCTCCACCGCCCCCCGCCAGTCCCCCGCGCCCTCCGCGATGCGGCCCCGTGCGTATGCCGCGCGTGCGGTGAGGGTCGGGTCGGTGGGGTGGAGCGCCAGGGCCTCGGCGTAGGCGTGGGCGGCCCGGGGCCAGTCCGTGGCGTGGTGGGCGCGGGTGGCCGTCGTGAGGGCCTCGGCGAGGCGGAGGTGGGTGCGGGCCGCGGTGAGGCGGGTGCGGGGGGTGGGGGAGTCGGGGGTGGTGGCGAGGATCTGTTCGTAGAGGGCGATCGCGGTGGGCCAGTCGGCGGCGGCCTCCGCGGCGCGAGCCCGGTCGGCCAGGTCGGCGGCGTGGCGCAGCCGATCCGCGCGGTCGACGAGCGCGGCGGGCAGCGGGCACGGCAGCGCCTCGCCGACCGCGGCGAGGCGCCGCGCCGCGTCCGCCCCGGCATGCCCGGCGGCGAGCACCCCGCACAGCGCGTCGAGATCGGGCCAGGCCAGCTCGAACGCCGCCTCGTCCCGCAACTGCCGCTGCTCGTCCTCGTACTGCCGCGTCGGTGTCCGCAGGATCCGCAGGACCTGCGCCCACTCGCCGCGGTCGCGCTCGAAGCGCGCCGCGTCGATCAGCGTCGCCGCGCCCACGTGCCCGACGGGCCGCTGGAAGGCGCGCAGGGCCTCCGCGCCCTCGCGCAGCGGGTCGGGCGCCGCGCTGTCGTCGTCGCGCACCTCCCGCGCCTTGAACAGCCACCCGTGCCGGTACCCCGCGTGCAGGAACAGCGCGGGCGTCGCCCACTCGACGGCGGTGTGCCGCGGCAGATGGGAGATGCGGCGGCGCGCGGCGGCCATCGACTCGTCGACGGTCCGGTTCGCCGCGAGCCCCTTCAGGAGCTCCGGGCTGAAGCGGCCCGCCGACACGTCGCTGACCCGGCCGCGCATGGCGACGACGGCGGGCACACCCCCGCCGACCAGCGCCTGCGCGAGCCCGGAGAACGGCTCGGAGTGCACGCCGTCGGGGCCCGAACTGTCCGCTCCGGAGCAGAGGTTGAGGACGGCGAGGCGCAGCCGGGGTGCCTTGAGGAGGATGCCGCTCAGGAGGTCGGCGGGGACGGGGTCCACGCCGCCGTGGTCCGTCTCCAGTTGGACGACGCCCTTGCCGAGGTCCTCGTCGTACGTTCCGTGGGCGATGAGGAGCACGGCCGTGGGCAGGTCGCCGTGCGCGCCGAGCGCCGCCTCCAGGCGCTCGCGGGTGGCCCGCTCGACGACGGTGGTACGGACGGCCACCTCGGGCAACTCGTGGCGCAGCGCCGCCACTTCGGTGTCCACGCGCAGCGCGGGGCCCGAACCGGCCGGGGAGGCGCAGGCGACGACGAGACGGATCAGGCTGGGCTCGTCCGCCGGGTCGGGCAGACGGCGGCCGAGGGGGCCGCCGGGCAGCGAGCGGGCCAGGGAGTAGCCGGGGCCGAGGGCGAGGGACTGCTGCGGAAGGCCGGCGGGCGCGCACAGCGCTTCGAGGGGAAGCTCCCGCAGGTGCGGCGGCAGGTCGAAGCGGAGGCGCAGGCCGCGCGGGGGGCGCAGGCGCTGGGCGAGTTCGAGGGCGGCGGCCAGACAGCTCCCGGCCGCGCCGCCTCCGCCCGCGCCGCCTCCCTGTCCCGCGTCGCCGAACAGCAACTCGTACACGTCCCGGCCGAGTTCGCGCAGCTGCTCGGCTGTGTGCCGCTCGCCCATGGGTGCGAGGCCGAGGTCGGCCTCGACGAGCCGGTCCCAGCGGGCCCGGAACGCCGCGGGCGCGCCGTCCACGGCGATCACGCCGAGGGCGCAGGCGGGGCCGCTGACGGCCACGAGGCAGTGGGACGGGCCGACCGGGCGGACCCGGATGCGCAGTTCCTCGTACTGGAGCACGGCCGTCGCTCACCTCCAGCTCTCGTCGAACTGTCCGCGTACGAAGTCGAGTTCGCCCTGCACCCGGTCGCGTTGCTCCGTGATCTCCGGGTCGTCGGGGAAGTGGGTGAGTGCGGCGGTCAGTTGCCCGACGGCTTCCTCCAGGGAGGTGCGCGCGCCGGACAGGCTGCCCGAGCCCCAGCGGCGCAGGGCCAGGCCGTGCAGCACGATACCGAGGCTGAGCTGTGCCCGCCGCAGTCGCGGCGCGATCGCCACGGAGCGCCGCAGATCGCTCGCGGAGGTCTCCAGGTCGGGGTCCTCGCGGTTGGCCTCGCGGATGCCGCGGTCGGCGAGGACGCGGGCCAACTGGCCGTCCAGGCGGGGGCGTTCGTTGGCGCCGATGACGGAGCGGGCCGTCTCCAGGGTGCCGGCCGCGCGGGTCAGGCGCCCGGCGCGGTAGGCGTCCTTGGCGGCGGCGAGGGCGAGGCCGACGACGGCTGCCTGCGTGTGCCGGTAGCGGTCCAGCTGTCTGCTGTGGACGAGGGCGCGGCGCCAGCACGCGGCGGCGGCGCCGAAGTCGGGCCGGTCGGCGGTGAGGTGGTCCCTGCCGAGGGTGACGCGGGCGTGCAGGGCCAGCTCCCTGGCGTCCCGGGCGAGCCGCCGGTGGCGGTCGGGGAGGCCCGCGTACCCGGGGTTGAGCGCGTCGAAGCGGGCGCAGTCCGGTTCGCAGACGGGCGCCGCGGCCGAGCCCGCCGCACGGGCCCGCGCACGGCAGCCGCGGCAGCGCAGCTCGGCGAGGGCGGCGAGGGCGTCGCCGGGGAGTCCGGCGGTCAACTGGAGGTGGGCGAAGCCGAGTTCGGAGAAGGGGTGGATGAGGGTGGGGTGGGCGGGGTCGGTGTCGGCGGCGGTTCCTGTGCCGGTTCCCGTTTCCGTGCTGGTGCTGGTGCTGGTGCTGGTGCTGGTGCCTGTGTCGGCACCCGTGCCCGTCTCGGCGTCGGCGCCTGTGGCGATGGCCGCCCCGCCCCCGGTGGCCGTGAAGGCGCCGAACTGCCGCACCTGGTCCAGCGCGGCGATCGCCAGCGGGCCGCAGCGCAGCGGGGTGCCCCAGGGCCCGGGGAACCCTCCGGCCTCGTCGAGGAGCCGCGCGGCGTCGGCCTCGCGCTGGAGGAGCACGTCCGGGGGTACGCGGCTGCCGCTGTCGCCCTCGTCGGGCAGGTGTCGCGCCACCCGGTCCCGCAGCCCGGTGCGGAGGTCGGGCACGAGGTCGGCGGCCACGTCCACGCCGTACCGCCGCCCGGCCGTGAGGCGTACGCGGTCCCAGAAGGAGGCGTCGTACAGGAGGGTGCCCCAGGCGGCGACGGCGCGCTCGCAGGGCGGGGCGGCCGGGGACGCCGGTGCTTCGGGGGGCGTGGGGGAGTCCGTCGGGGGCGGGCCGTCGGTGCGGGGCTCCTGCGCCGGGGAGTTGAGGAGGGCGATCGCGAGGGCGTGGGTGACGCGGTGGTCGGAGGGGTCGCGCCGGGCGGCGGTGGCGAGGACGTCGACGGCGTGGGTCCGCCGCCCGCCCACGGCCAGGGCGACGCCGTACAGCGCCGCGCGGCCCCCGGCGTCCGGCTCGATGTCCCACGCCGCGCCGAACAGCGCGGCGGCTCGCGGCCAGTCCGGATCGGCGCCGGCGAGCGCGGCGAGCCCGGCCTTGCGGAGCAGCGCGGCGGTGCGAGGGGCGGCGCTCGCGGGCTCGGGGGTGCTCTGCGGCTCCGGCTCGGGGGTGACCCGTACGTCCGGTTCAGGGGCGCCTCGTACCTCCGGCTCGGGGGTGACCCGTACGTCCGGCTCAGGAGCGCCTCGTACCCCCGACAGCACCGCCGCCACCCACCGCCCCTCGTCGTCAAGGACCCCATCCCGCTCCGCCGCGCGAAGGTCGTCCCGCGCACCTTCCCGGTTCCCGGCGGCCACGCGGACATAGGCGCGCTGGACGAGGGCGCGCGGGTGGGGCTCGGCGCTCGCGAGGCAGCGGGTGAAGTGGGCCTCGGCGGCGTCGAGTTCACCCTGGTGGGCCAGGGCGCAGCCGAGCCAGAACAGCGGGGCGGAGTCGTCGGGTGCCGTGTCGTGGGCGAGGTGGAACTCGGCGAGGGCGCCGTCGGGCTGTCCGGCGGCCAGCTGTAAGCGCCCGAGCCCCACGTGGGCCCGCGCACTGACGCCGGTGCCGGGGGCGAACGACAGGGCGAGCCGAAAGGACCGCTCGGCGGCACCGGCGGCAGCACCCGCACCTACGGCAGCACCGGCGCCTCCGACCCCCCGCCGACCGAGGCGAGCCTCCCCCTCCGCGCAGGCGCTCTCCGCGTCGGCCCGCTCCGCGTCGGCCCGCTCCGCGCAAGCCCTCTCCCCGTCGGCGACTGCCGACTCCGTCCGTGGCTCCACTCCCACAAGCCCCCGTTCAGCAGCCGGTGACGGTCGCTCAGCCCGCGGCCTCGTCCAACTCCGAGCGCCAGCGGCCGAGTCGGCGATCGTAGTGCAGCGGCCCCACCCGGAACTTCGTCAGGTCGAGGCCCAGCAACTGCTCATACGCCTCGGCGGGCAGATCCGGTTCCAGGACGACGCTCAGGCCGCTCCGGTCGTCCTGGAGCACCAGGGGGCGCGGCGCCCCGCCGTCGCCCGCGGCTCCCCGGCCCGCCGCGCGCCGCACCACGTCCTTGAACGACGCGTACGCGTCCCGCACCGCCTCCGCGCCCAGGCCGCCGAGGAAGGCCTGGAGCGGCAGGGAGACGAGGGCGAGCCACGGGAGGTCGCCGACGCCGCGGTGGTCGACGGCCCGGCGGACGCGGGCCGTGCGGACGCCGAGGCCGTCGAGCGTCGCGGCGAGGTCCTGGCCGAGGGCTTCCGGTGCCTCCTGGTCGAGCAGCAGCTCCGCGCGCAGCGGCAGGGCGTCGGGCATGGGGCGCGTTCTCCTTCCGGCGGCGACGGCGGCGGCCGGGGCGGGGGTCGGCGGTGGGTACGGACCCGGGTCCCGGGACCCGCAGCCTAGAGGCGCGGGTCGCTCCCGCACCGGGAAACCGCGATCTCTCACCCGCACCGGAGGCCCGGGAGCCCTCACCCGCACCACCGCCCGCCGCCCCTCAGGACGCCCACGACGCACTCCCCTGCATCTGCCATGCACCCGTCATGCGCCCTTTTTCCGGAATGCGGGATTCATGGAACTTTCGCCGCATGCCGTGAGTCTTCTGGGGTGAAGGCTGAAGAACAGCCGAGTCAGCCGCATCACTGGAGACAGCTGAACACGGGGGTGTTCGACCTTGACCGACGTGACTGACACGCAGACCGGTACGCGGACCGGAGCACACGCGGACGTCGACCGCGATGCCGCCACGCGCGACGAAGCCGCCGCGCGCGACCTGGAGACCCGCGAACTGACGCCGTTCATGGCGCCGTTGACCGTCCCGCCCGTCCTGCGCCCGGCGGGCGGCGACGTCCTGGAGGAGACGGAGATCGCTGTCCGCCCCGCCTGGGTGCGCCTGCACCCACAGCTCCCGCCGACGCTCATGTGGGGGTACGAGGGGTGCGTGCCGGGGCCCACCATCGAGGTGCGCCGCGGCGAGCGCGTGCGGATCGCCTGGACGAACCGCGTCCCCAAGGACAGCGAGTTCCCCGTCACGGCCGTCGAGGCCCCGCGCACGTCGCCACCGCCGAGCACCCGCCCGGGCCGCGACGGCGTCGAGCCGAACAAGGACGTGGCGGCGCTGCCCGCCTGGACGGTCACGCACGTGCACGGCGCGCAGACGGGCGGCGGGAACGACGGCTGGGCGGACAACGCCGTGGGGTACGGCGACGCCCAGCTGTCGGAGTATCCGAACGACCACCAGGCGGTCCAGTGGTGGTACCACGACCACGCCATGAACATCACCCGGTGGAACGTGTACGCGGGGCTCTACGGCACCTACCTGGTCCGCGACGACGAGGAGGACGCGCTCCAACTCCCCTCCGGCAAGCGCGAGATCCCGCTGCTCCTCGCCGACCGGAACCTGGACACCGACGAGGACGGCCGCCTCACCGGACGCCTCCTGCACAAGACCACGATCGTCGACCCGAAGAACGCGGAGACGGGCAAGCCGGTCTCCCTGCCCTTCACCGGCCCGTACACCACGGTGAACGGCCGCATCTGGCCGTACGCGGAGGTGGCCCCGGGCTGGTACCGCCTCCGCCTGGTGAACGCGTCGAACGCCCGGACGTACGACCTGGTACTCGTCGACGAGGACGACGAACCGGTGCCGGGCGTGCTGCACCAGATCGGCAGCGACGGCGGCCTGCTGCCCCGGCCCGTGCCCGTCGACTTCGACGCGGCCCTGCCCACGCTGACGGTCGCGCCCGCCGAGCGCTTCGACCTGCTCGTGGACTTCCGGAAGCTCGCGGGCAAGCGGCTCCGCCTGGTCAACAAGGGGCCGAACGCCGCGCCCGGCGTCCCCGACCCGGCGGGTGACGTGGCCTATCCGCACGTCATGGAGTTCCGGGTCGGCAGGGGCGGCGGCGCCCCGGAGACGTTCCGGCTGCCCGAGGTCCTGTCCGGCTCCTTCCGGGCCATCGGCCACGGCGTGCCGCACGGCCACCGCCTGGTCGTGCTCACCCCGCCCGCCACGAAGGGCGGCGGCGGTCACCCGGAGATGTGGGAGATGGTGGAGGTGAAGGACCCGGGGTCCGTCCGGATCCCGGCCGACGGCATCATCCAACTGCGCGGCCCGGACGGCGTGCTGAAGACGTACCGCCGCATCGCCCGCACGTTCAACGACGGCCTCGGCTTCACCATCGGCGAGGGCGCGTACGAACAGTGGAGCTTCCTGAACCTCGCGGTGGCCCCGAACGTGACCCACCCGATGCACATCCACCTGGCCGACTTCCAGCTCCTCGGCCGCGACGCGTACGACGCCTCGGGCTTCGACGTGACGGTCGGCGGCACCCGCGCCCCGATCGCCCACGACCCGGACACGAGGATCCCCCTCGCCCCCAACGAGCGCGGCTGGAAGGACGTCTTCCGGGTGCCCGGCGGCCAGCTCCTGCGCGTCATCGGCAAGTTCGACGGGGCGTACGGCCGGTTCATGTACCACTGCCACCTCCTCGAACACGAGGACATGGGGATGATGCGGCCGTTCGTCGTGATGCCTAAGGAGGCGCTGAAGTTCGACCACGGCGGCGGGCACGGCGGCCATGACGGCGGCCACGGGGGCGGCCACTGAGGGCGACTCCACGAGCGACCCCGGCGCGGGTGCTGCGGGGCTGCGGGTGCTGCGGGGACGCGGGCTCAGGCGGTCCGCGCTCCCTGCCCCTCCGGCTCCCGTGCCCCCGCCGCGTGTGCCACGGCCGCCCGGGCGAGCCCCCGCACGAACGGATGCGGGCGCGACCCGTCGCCGTACTGCTCCGGCTGGAAGAGCGAGGCCAGGAAGAAGGGGTGGCCGGGAAGTTCGGCGACCCGCACCTGGCCCTGCTCGTCCCAGCCGCTGAAGCGCAGGCCGTGGGACTCCAGGACGGGGAGGTGGACGCTGCCGTCGGGGCCGTACAGGCAGTGGAAGCGCTCCAGGGAGCGGTCGGCGCCGAGCAGCGACTCGGCGAGGGAGCCGGGCGCGAGCCGCACCACGCCCTCGTGGCCGACGAGCGAGCAGGCGAGGGGCGTGAGCATCTGGTCGTCGGCGTCCGGGTCGTTCTCGGCGTGCGCGACCCCGGTCAGGCCGCACGCGTTCCGGGCGAACTCCAGGAGCGCGTGCTGGAAGCCGCCGCACGTGCCGAGGAACGGCACACCGTCCTCGCGGGCGGTGCGGATCGCGGCCAGCGCGCCCGCCTCGCTGCGGTACGGACTGCCCGGAAGCACCCACACCGCGTCGAAGCCGCGCACCGCGTCCGGCTCCTCGGCGTCCGGCGTCGGGATCCAGTAGGCGTCGAGGAGCAGCCCGTCGCGGGCGGCGAGCGCGGACAGCAGGAGCGGGACGCGGGTGTGGGCGATGACGGACGGCGAACGGTCGGCGATCAGGGCGATACGGGCCACGGGGGCCGGTGCTTCGGTCATGGACCTCATCCTCGGCGGCCCCGCCCGTTCACGTCCAACGATCAAATCTGCACCCTCGATAAGCAACGCTGATGCACGTGGGCGATCCTGACCGGCATGGACCCGCACCTCCTGCGCACGTACGTCGTCGTCGCCCGCCTGGCCTCGTTCTCCGCCGCCGCCCGCGAACTCGGCTACACCCAGTCCGCCGTCTCCCAGCACATCGCCGCCCTGGAACAGGACCTCGGCGCCCCGCTCCTGACCCGCCGCCCCGTCGCGCCCACCCGCGCGGGCGAACGCCTCCTGGAGCACGCGGGCCCGCTCCTGCTGCGCATCGACGCGGCACGCGCGGAGGTCGCGGCCCTGGTGGGCGCGGTCGACGAGGCCCTCACGCTCGTCGCCGCGCCGACGGCCCTGACGCCCCGCACGCTCCGGGCGCTCCCGCCGACCGGCGTCACCCTGCGCGTCCTGCCGCGCGCGGACGTCCCCGGGGCCGTCGCGACGGGCGCCGCACCCCTCGGGCTCGTCGACGGCCTGGCCGCGCCCAGCGACCCGCTGCGCCTGACCGACGTGGCCCCGCTCGGCGTCCGCGGCGTCGGCGAGGAACCCGTCCGCGTCCTGCTGCCCGCAGGACACCCGCTGGCCCACCGCACCGGCCTGCGCCTCGGCGACCTGGCCGACGCCCGCTGGCTGGACGCGCCCGGCGCGGGCCTGCCCCTGGACCAGCTGCGGGCGGCCCACGGCGGCGGCTTCCGCCCCGCCCTGCGCTACGAAGGCACCGACGTCCGCACCCTCACCGCCCTCGCCGCCGCGGGACACGGCCTCGTACTGCTCCCGGAATCGGCCGCTGCCGCGCCCGGCACCGTCGCCGTACCGCTCACCGAGCCGCGCGTCGTCCACCGCACCGAACTGTTGTACGCCGGGGCTCCGCACGGCCCCGCCGAGGTGTTCGCCGCACGCCTGGACGTCACCCGTTCGTGAATCGTCGCGCGGGGTCACGCCGGGTAGGGCTGTGGCCGGAGGCGAGCCATGGAACAGACCGCGTTGCGTCCCAAGCCGCTGCCGGGAGACGAGCCCGACCCCGGCCGACCATCCCCCACAGCCACCGCGTCCGAGGCGCCCGGGAAACCCGGACGCCCCGCCGCACCCCGCAAGGGCCACCGTCCGCACGCCGCCCGCCGCCGCGGCAGACGGCTCTTCTCGCTCCTCTTCGGCCTGTTCTGCGCCGCGGTCCTGCTGCTCTCGGGCATCGGCCTCGGCACCGTGGGCGCCACGGTCATCGGCATGAGCAAGCTCGCGGAGATGCAGAGCCAGGCGGGCGAGCAGGGCGCCGCCATGGGCGCGGCGCCGGGGGCGGCCTCAGGAGCCGGGGCAGGGGCCGGGGCGGGGGCGCCTTCCGGGGCGGACCACGCCACGTCCCCGAAACCGGCCCCGAAGGCGCCTCGGGACGCGTCCCCGAAGAAGACCGCCTCGGGCAGGGCCACCTCGGGCACGGCCTCCGCCGGCAAGGGCGCCGCGGCCGTCGGGCCGGGGTCCCCGCGCCCCGCCCTCGGCGTCGAGGCCGTCGACGCCCCGGGCGGAGGCGGCGCGCTGCTCGTCGGGGTGCACCAGCCGGGCCCCGGGCACGCGGCGGGTCTCGTGCGCGGTGACGTCCTGCTCGCGTTCGGCGGCAGCCGGGTCGCCTCGGCCGGTGACCTGGCGAAGGCCGTGGCGGGCGCCAGGCCGGGCAGGAACGTCACGCTGACGGTCCGTCATGCGAGCGGGGTGCGCCAGGTGTTGACGGCGCGGCCCGGCCTGGTCACGTGAGGGTGCGCCCCGGCCTGGTCACGTGAGGGTGTGCCCCGGCCTGGTCACGTGAGGGTGCGGAAGTGCGTGGTCAGCCGCCGCTCGTCGTCCAGGACGTGGAAGGCGAGCCCGACGGGGGCGTCCAGGTCGACCAGGCCCTCGCCCTCCCACGGCAGCCGCAGCGTGGAGACCACGCCGGGGCCGACGATCAGGGGCCGCCCCGCGAAGGTGGTCGCCGCCGGGGTGTGCGCGTGCCCGATGATCAGGCCCACGATCTCGGGGTGCCGCTCGACCAGGGCCGCGAGCGGCTCCGGTGCGCGCAGCCGCCAGGTGTCCAGGCGCGGGTGGTGCATCCGGACGGGGTGGTGGTGGAAGGACAGCAGGACCGGGGTGCCGTCGTCGAGCCCGGAGAGCCGGTCCTCCAGCCACGCGTACGTCTCCTCGTCCAACTGCCCCTCGTCGCTGCCGGGCAGGCTGGAGTCGACCATCAGGATCTCGGTGCCGCCGACGCGGTGGGCGCGGTTCACCGGCGCGTCGGAGGGCGCGCCCTCGCCGAGCAGCGCCGTCCGGTAGGGGCCGCGCACGTCGTGGTTGCCGGGGCAGGTCAGGACCGGCCAGGGCGCGTCGGTGAACAGCAGGCGGGCGGCCTCCTTGTACTCGGACTCCTCGCCGTGGTCGGCGATGTCGCCGGTCACCAGGAGCGCGTCCAACGGCCCGGGCAGCGCCCGCAGATGGTCGAGCACCCGCTCCGCCCGCTCCGTCGCGCGTGCCGTCCCGTCCAGGTGAAGGTCACTGATCTGCGCCAGTACCAGCATGTCGTACGCCCCTCCGTACCGAGATGATCTAATGGCTGGAGAGGATCTAACCATTAGTCGGGCCGAAGTCGGAACGGCCAATCGCAAACCGGTGGCACGGCGCGGATCCGGCCACCCATGATGGGCGCCATGCTGACCACCCTCGTCGCCTTCCTCGGCGCCTGCACGCTGATCGCCGCCTCGCCCGGGCCGAGCACGGTCCTGATCGTCAAGCAGTCGCTGCGCAGCCGCCGGGCCGGGTTCATGACGGTCCTCGGCAACGAGACCGGCATCTTCGTCTGGGGTCTCGCCGCCGCCTTCGGCCTGACCGCGCTGGTCGCGGCATCGGAGTTGGCGTACGACATCATGCGCGTCGTCGGCGCCGCGGTGCTGCTCGTCTTCGGCGCCCAGACGCTGTGGAACGCGCGCAAGAAGAAGGCGGGCTCCGAGGACGCCGCCGCCGCCGACGGCGCCGACGCGCCGGTCAAGGCGCAGTCGTCCTGGGCGGCCTACCGGAGCGGGCTGCTGCTCAACCTCGCCAACCCGAAGGCGGCCGTCTTCGCGATGTCCTTCCTGCCGCAGTTCGTGCCGTCGGGCGCGCCCCGACTGCCGCTCATGATCGGCCTCGCCGCGCTGTGGGCGCTCTACGAGGTGGGCTACTACGGCCTGTACGTGTGGTTCGTCGGCCGGATGAAGGCGGTGCTCTCGCGGGCCGCCGTGCGGCGCAGGCTGGAGCAGGTGTCCGGCGGGGTGCTCGTACTGCTGGGCGTGCGGCTCGCGGTGGAGGGCTGAGAGGGCGCGGCGCCGTGGGGCAGGGGCACGGACCCGGTGGCCCGCCACCGGCTCACCGGCCGGCCCACCGGCCCAGTGCCCGGCCACCAGCACCGATGCGATACCCACTCGCGGCCCCCGCGGCGGCCGTGCAGGATGCTGGGGGAGATCCCGCACCCGGACCAGGAGGCCCGATGACCACGGTCACGCCCGCGCCGTTCACCGCCGACGACTACCGCGCCCGGATGGACCGCGCCGCCCGCGCCGCCGCCGACGCGGGCCTCGCGGGCGTCCTCGTCGCACCCGGCCCCGACCTGGTCTGGCTCACCGGCTACCGCGTGCCCGCCGACACCGAACGCCTCACCCTGCTCGTCATCGCCCCGGGCCAGGACCCGGTCCTCGTCGTGCCGAAGCTGGAGGCCCCCGACGCCGCCCGCGCGGCCGGCGCCCCCGCGCTGACCCTGCGGGACTGGACCGACGGCATGGACCCCTACGACGTGACCGCGCCGCTGCTCGACGCCCGCGGCCGCTTCGGCGTGAGCGACAACGCCTGGGCCCTGCATCTCCTCGGCCTGCAGCGGCAGTTGCCCGACAGCTCCTACGCCGCCCTCACCGAGGCCCTGCCGATGCTCCGCGCCGTCAAGGACACCGCCGAACTGGAGCGGCTCACCGCGGCCGGAGCCGCCGCCGACGCCACGTACGAGGAGATCCAGAAGGTCGCCTTCGCGGGCCGCAAGGAGACCGACGTCGCCGGTGATCTCGCGGACCTGCTGCGGCAGTTCGGACACGAGCAGGTCGACTTCACCGTCGTCGGCTCCGGGCCCAACGGCGCCAGCCCGCACCACGAGGCCGGCGACCGCGTCATCGAGCGCGGCGACATGGTCGTCCTCGACTTCGGCGGCCTGCGGCACGGCTACGGCTCCGACACCTCGCGCACCGTGCACGTCGGCGAGCCCTCGGCCGAGGAGCAGCGCGTCCACGACGTGGTCCGCGAGGCCCAGGACGCCGCCTGCCGCGCCGTGAAGCCCGGCATCGCCTGCCAGGACGTCGACCGCGTGGCGCGCGCGGTGATCACCGAGGCCGGGTACGGCGAGTACTTCATCCACCGCACCGGCCACGGCATCGGCGTCACCACGCACGAGCCGCCCTACATGATCGAGGGCGAGCGGCAGCCGCTCGTCCCCGGCATGTGCTTCTCCGTGGAACCCGGCATCTACCTGCCGGGCCGCTTCGGCGTCCGCATCGAGGACATCGTCACGGTCACGGAGGACGGCGGCCGCCGCCTCAACACCACCGCGCGCGAACTGGCCGTCGTCGACTGACGGCCCGGGCCGCGCCGTGCGCGCCCCGGCTCAGCCGTGCGGCCGCTCGTCCGTGAAGTGCGCCAGGAGGTCGTACGGATACGGCAGCGGCCGCGCGCTCGCCTCCGTCAGACGCCGGTCCTGCTCCGCCGTCAGCGTCCAGCCCGCCGCGCCCAGGTTGTCCGCCAGCTGCTCCACCGAGCGGGCGCCCACGATCGGCGCGGTCACGCCGGGGCGCTGGAGCAGCCAGCGCAGCGCCACCTGCGCGGGCGTGCGGCCGGTCTCCTCGGCGACGGCGAGCACGGCGTCCACGACCCGCCAGGTCTCCTCGGTGGCGCGCTCCTCCCAGGCGCCACTGCCGCGGGCCCCCGCGGGCGGCGCCGCCATGCCCCGGCGGAACTTCCCCGAGAGCCAGCCCGCCTGGAGCGGGCTGTAGGGAATGACGCCGACGCCCTCCGCCGCGCTCAGCGGAAGGAGTTCCCACTCGGCCTCCCGGGCCAGCAGGTTGTAGCGCGGCTGGAGGCAGACGTACGGCTCCCAGCCGCGCGCCCGGGACAGGTCGAGGGTCTTCTGGAGCTGGGCCGGGCTGACGTTGCTCGTGCCCAGATAGCGGACCTTCCCCGCCCGCACCAGGCCGTCGAGGGTGGACAGCGTCTCCTCCAGCGGCGTGCGCGCGTCCCACACGTGCGTCTGGTAGAGGTCGATGTGGTCGGTGCCCAGGCGGCGCAGGCTCGCGTCGACGGCCGACAGGATGTGCTTGCGGCTGAGGCCGCGGGCGTTCGGGCCCTCGCCCATCGGCAGGAACACCTTCGTCGCGATGACGAGGTCGTCGCGGCGGCGGCCCTTGAGCCAGCGGCCGAGCACCTCCTCCGAGACCCCGCCGCCGTACACGTCCGCCGTGTCGACGAACGTGCCGCCCGCCGCCGTGAACGCGTCCAGCATGCGGTGCGCCGTCGCCTCGTCCGCGCCGCTCTCGCCACCGCCGAACATCATGGCGCCGAAGCACAGCTCGCTCACCCGCAGCCCGGTCCCGCCCAGGTACCGCTGTTCCATGCGATCTCCTCCTGTGTCCCGGCGCAGACTAGAAGTTCACGTGCCGTTGAAGTCAAGGGTCCGCGCGCCCCTAGGCGAGGCCGAGCACCGCGCACGACTCCGGCGGCAGCCGCAGCACCCCGTCCGCACCCGGTGCCTCGACCGCGTCCCAGGCGGCGAGCACGCGCGCGTGGGGCACGCCCAGCGGGACCGCGGCCTCCTCCCCGGACAGGTTCACGGCGATCCGCAGATCCCCGCGCCGCACCGCGAACCAGCGCGCCGCCTCCTCGTACGCCACCCGGACCGCCGCCAGATCCGGGTCCGTCAGGTCCGCGCGGGCGTGGCGCAGCGCGATCAGCTCGCGGTACCAGGCGAGCACGCGCGCGTGCGGCTCGCGCCGCGGCTCCGACCAGTCGAGGCAGGAGCGCGCGCGGGTCGCCGGGTCCTGCGGGTCCGGGATCTGCTCCTCCGCCCAGCCGTGCGCGGCGAACTCCCGCCGTCTGCCCCGGCGCACGGCCTCCGCGAGGTCCGGGTCGGTGTGGTCGGTGAAGAACTGCCAGGGCGTACCGGCCGCCCACTCCTCGCCCATGAACAGCACCGGCGTGAACGGGCCGGTGAGCGCGAGCGCCGCCCCGCACGCCAGCAGCCCGGGGGACAGGGCGGCGGAGAGCCGGTCCCCCTGCGCGCGGTTGCCGATCTGGTCGTGCGTCTGCGCGTAGCCGAGCAGCCGGTACGCGGGCGTGCGGGCGCGGTCGACCGGGCGCCCGTGGCCGCGCCCACGGAACGTCGAGTACGTGCCGTCGTGGAAGAAGCCGTGCGTCATCGTCTTGGCGAGCGCGGCCAGGGGAGCGGCCGCGAAGTCCGCGTAGTAGCCCTGGGACTCGCCGGTCAGCGCGGTGTGCAGGGCGTGGTGGAAGTCGTCGTTCCACTGCGCGTGCAGGCCGAGGCCGCCGGCCGCGCGCGGGGTGATGACGCGCGGGTCGTTCAGGTCGGACTCGCCGACCAGGGCGAGCGGCCTGCCCAGTTCGTCCGCGAGGCCGTCCACGGCCGCCGCGAGCTCCTCCAGGAAGTGCAGGGCGCGGGTGTCCCGCAGCGCGTGCACGGCGTCCAGGCGCAGCCCGTCGATCCGGTACTCCCGCAGCCAGGCGAGCGCGCTGCCCACCAGATACGCCCGCACCTCGTCCGAGCCGGGCGCGTCCAGGTTCACCGCGGCGCCCCACGGCGTCTGGTGGGTGTCCGTGAAGTAGGGCCCGTACGCGGGCAGATGGTTGCCGGACGGGCCCAGGTGGTTGTGCACCACGTCGAGGACGACGCCGAGCCCGTGCGCGTGCGCCGCGTCGACGAACCGTTTCAGCGCCTCCGGCCCGCCGTACGGCTCGTGCACGGCCCACAGCGACACCCCCTCGTAGCCCCAGCCGTGCTGCCCGGGGAAGGGGCACAGCGGCATCAACTCGACGTGCGTGACGCCGAGTCCGGCGAGGTGATCGAGGCGCTCCGCGGCCGCGTCCAGGGTGCCTTCGGGGGTGTACGTGCCCACGTGCAGCTCGTAGAGCACCGCGGCGCGCAGGCCGCGCCCCGCCCACGGCGTCCGCCACGCGTACCGGTCGTGGTCCACGACCGCGCTCAGTCCGTCGGGTCCCTCGGGCTGGCGCGCCGAACGGGGGTCGGGCAGCGCGGGGCCGCCGTCCAGCGAGAAGCCGTAGCGCGTGCCGTCGCCCGCCGCCGCCTCCACCGCCCACCACCCCGGGCGCTCCTCCTCCCGCGCCGCCGCCCGCGCGCCGCCGTCCAGGACCAGATCCACCCGCTCCGCGCGCGGCGCCCACACCTCGAACCTCACCGGCAGTCCCCTCGTCGGTCGACCTTGCCCATGGACTTGCGTATACCCGTCGGACCCGTCGGACCCGTCGGACCCGTCGGACCCGTCGGACCGTACGGCTCCTGATCCGTCGGCGCCACGATCCTTCAGGTCACGCCTTCTCCAACAGGTGCCCCGACACCGCAAGGCGGAGCACGGCGTCCGGGTCCCCCTCCGCGCCCCGGCGGAACGCCACCTGGAACGCGTACTCGCCGATGGCCGCGACGGCCTCCGCCCGGCAGGCGCGGCGCATCTCGCCCAGTTCGGGGGTGCCGCGCTGCGCGTGCCCCACGGCGGCCCAGTACGTCTGCCCGGCCCCGGCGGCCAGGGCGGCGGGTTCGCCGAGGCCGCGGGCGGCGGCAGCGGCGGCCAGGACGTCCATGCCGAGGGCGATGCCGAACGTGTCGCCCAGGTGGCGCATGCCGGTCAGCATGGCGCGGGCGTGCTCGGCCGCGGGCACGGGCCGCCCCTGCGCCAGCGCGATCAGGGCGAGCTGCTGATCGGCGTACGCGCGCGTCCAGCGCTCGCCGTGCGCCGCGCAGAGCGCCCGCAGCGCGGCGGCCTCCTTGCGGGCCGGGTCGAGCTTGCCGAGCGCGGTGAGCGCGAACACCCGCACCAGATGGCAGCGCAGCGTCGACGCGGACGTGAAGGGCGGCGCCCCCGCCACCCCGAGGGCGTCGTCGGCCACCTCCTCGGCCCGCTCCGGCTCCCCGCGCAGCAGGTGGGCCAGGCCGATCAGATAGGCGGCGGCCAGCCCGGCCTCGGCGTCGTCGAGGCGCTCGGCGCCCCGCGCGCACCGCCGGCCGATGGCCGCGGCCCCGTCGAGGTCGCCCTGGAGGGCCTTGACGACCCCGAGGGCCCACCACGCCCGCTCGCCCGCCCTGCTGAACCCCGGACTCAGGCCGAGCACCTGCTCCAGATACGCGCGCGCCTCGCGCAGATGCCCGCAGCAGACCCAGAAGAAGCCGACCAGGGCGGCGAGTTCCACGGCGGCGGGGGGATCGTGGTCGCAGAAGTGGTCGAGGGCCGCGCACAGGTCGATGTGCGCGGCCCCGATCCTGCGGTACCACAGCGCCTGCCCGGGCCCGGCCCAGCCCCGGTCCGCGGACCGGGCGCGGTCCAGGAAGTACGCGGCGTGGCGTGCGGCCGTCGCCTCGGTCTCCTGGAGCTCCTCCAGCCACATCGCGCCGTAGTCCCGCACGGTCCGCGGCAGCCGGTAGCGGTCGTCGTCCTCGCGGCCGGCCACCGACTTGGCGGTGAGGCCCGCGAGCGCCGTGTCGACGGCCGCCGCGGACAGCGGCCCGCCCGCGCACACGCCCCGCGCCGCGCGGCTGTCGAAGGAGCCGGGGAACACCGAGAGCCTGGCCCAGAGCAGCCGCTCCAGTGGCTCGCACAGCTCGTGGCTCCAGCCGATGGCCAGGCGCAGCGAGCGGTGCCGCGCGGGCCAGGTCGGCGACATGAGACCGGCGCGACCCGAACTCAGCCGCTCGCTCAGTTCGTGGAGGGTGGTGTGCATCAGCTGGGCCGCGGCCAGTTCGAGGGCGAGGGGGATGCCGTCGAGCAGCGCACAGATCTCCCGGGCGCTCTCGGTCTGGCGCGGGGTGCGCAGGCTCAGTGCGGGGGCCACGACCAGGGCCCGGTCGAGGAACAGGGTGAGCGCGTCGCCGTCGGCGGGCAGCGGGGCGATCGGGACGACGCGCTCGCCGGGTAAGCCGACGCGCTGCCTGCTCGTGGCGAGGATCCTCAGGTCGGGGCAGGCCGCGAGGAGTTCGCCGACCACGTCGGCGCACGCGTCGATCAGGTGCTCGCAGGAGTCGAGGACGAGCAGGAAGCGGCGTCCGGACAGCCAGGTGACGAGCGCGTCCAGGGCCACCCCCGTGGTGTGGTCGGCGAACCCCGCGGCGTGCGCGAGGGTCGCGAGCAGCTGCCGCTCGTGCGGGAGCCCGCCGAGGTCGGCCCAGCACGTCTCGCCGAACGCGCCCGGCCGGTCCGCCGCGATCCGGTGCAGGCTCTCCAGCGCCAGGCGGGTCTTGCCCACGCCCGCCATGCCGGTGACGGTGGTCACGGGATGCGCTGCGAGCGCGGCGGCGACGCGGTCCAGATCGGTCTCACGGCCCACGAAACTGTTCGCCACTTGCGGAAGATCAGCCACCATTTGCACATTCTGACCCAAGGGGTGGCGCCCGGGTCCAGCCGCCGTAACCCGTACGGCTGTTGGGATCCACGTGGGTCCGCCGGGGGGCGGCCGGGTCGGGGCCCACGCGCGGTGCGCACGGCTCGGGCCGCGCGGCGGGGGAGCGCGTCGTGGGGCGCCGCTCGGCTCCTGACCGGCTCCTGCCCGGCCCTTTCTGGACACCCGCCGTGGCCTGGCCGACAATTGTCGATGTGACCTCGCCTTCCTCGCTGCCCTCCGAGTCCGGTACCAACCCGGTGCGGCTGACCGACGCCGAGCGGGAGCGGGCCCTGGAGGTGCTCAGAGAGGGCGCGGCGCTCGGCCGGCTCTCGCACGACACGTTCGTACGGCGCATGGAGCTGGCCCTCGCCGCCCGGCGCCGGGACGAACTGGCGGCGCTCACCGCCGACCTGCGCACCGAGGGCCGCTGGTCGAAGCTGGTGCTCGGCTCCGTGGGCGCGGTGTCCGGGTTCACGGTGAAGCTGCGCAGGGCCTGGCAGTCCGAGCGGCTGCCCAAGCTGCTGCTCCCGGCGCCCGGGGCGTACCCGCTGCGGATCGGCCGCGACCCGGCGAACGGCCTGCGGCTCAGCCACGACACGGTCTCGCGGCTGCACGCCGAACTGTCCGCGCAAGGAGGCATGTGGGTCCTGCGCGACCTCGGCTCGACCAACGGCACGTCGGTGAACGGCCGCCGGGTGATCGGCGCCGCCGTCGTGCAGGCCGGGGACCAGGTGTCCTTCGGGAGCCTGTCGTTCTGCCTCGCGACGGCCTGACCGGGACCGCCGCCCCCGATCCCCGCCCCCGAGCCGCCCACGCCCTCTCAGCCCAGCGCCTCGCGCGCGTGCCGCGCCGCCTCCACCGCCGTCCGTGCCTGGTGCTCCACCTGGTGCTCCAGCGGCACCCAGCGCGCCCCGAACCGCTCGGCGAACGTCTCGCTCCACAGCGTCACCAGCCGGTCGAGCCGCGGCGCCGCCCGGTCACCCGCGCTGTCGAGCACCCGGAGCAGCATCGCCGCCGCCCGCAGCGGCAGCCGCCGCCCGAACGCGTCGACGCTCCCGATGTACGCCATCGACGTGCCCGCGGGCGGCAGCCGCCCCCAGTCGTCGGCGAGCCCCGGCACCAGGCCGAGCGCCCACTTGGCCGCCCGCAGCAGCGGCCCCTCCGCGCGCGGAAGCCGGGGCAGCGCGTCCCTGAGCACCTCCTCCACCAGGCGCGCGTCGTGCCGCAGCCGGGACGCGAAGGTCCGCATCGCGGTGCGCGGCGCCGGGTGCGCCGCGACGTCGCCCACCGTGTCGCTCGCCCACATCGGCACCTCCACGATGGCGGTCGTACCGCCGTAGCGGTGCGCGTGGTGCCACGTCGTGTGCCGGGCGTCCTCCGGCAGGCTCGGGTACGCCGCCGCCGACCCGGGGCCCGGCAGCACGTGCACGCCCGGCCCGGACACCGGCCACCCGGCCGCGTCCGACGCGCCCGTCTCCACCGGGATGCCGAGGCGGGCCGCCGACTTGGCGAACGGCTCGGCGAGCCCCGGGATGTCCCGGGTCAGCTGCACCCAGCTGCCGCCGAGGTCCGTGCAGTGCAGGGACACCTGCAGGAAGGGCCGCAGTTCGTCGATGACGCCGGTCAGGGCGCGGGTCTCCGGCGGCAGCCGGTCCGGCGGGAGCACCGAGGGCGACCACTCGGGCTGCTCGGGGCCCGCCGGACGGAAGAAGTGCCGGTGGTAGTCGAGGAGGCTGCGCGGTGCCGGGGTCCGGTGCAGGCTGGCGCCGTCCGGGTCCGCGCACAGCAGGAAGTGCCAGGAGGTGTCCGTCCGCAACTCCCGTGTACGCACCGCCTGTTCGGCGAGCGCGAGGAGGGTCGAGCCGCCGGTGGGCTCGTTGGCGTGGGCGCCCGCGACCACCAGGACGGCGTGGGGGGAGTGGCCCACGGACAGCAGGTGCAGGGGACGGCCGCCGCGTGAGGTGCCGACGCGGCGCAGCGTGCTCAGTTCGGGACGGTGGGCCGCAAGATCCCGAACGGACAGGACGAGTTCGGGAACCGTGGGATAGCGGTTTTCCGCCAGTTGACTCACCCCCCGCTGGTCCGTCCGCTGACGCAATCCGCAGTACGCCACGCGGCGGTTCAGGTGTCAAGCACTCCGGACCCGGGCTCCCCAGGGCCCGCGCAAGAAGGGCACGCCTCCGCCGCGTCACCGTCCCGTGCGCGGCGCTTCCCCCGTGCGTTCCAGGAGCGCCACCGGCAGTTCCGCGAACACGTCCGCCACGCGCGCGTGCCCGCTGAACCGCCGCCCCGGTACGAGCAGATCGGCCCAGTCGCCCTCGGGCAGCGGCAGCGCGGTGTCCCCCCAGCCGCCCGCGTCGGCGAGCCGCAGCGACAGGCGCGTCACGGCCACCACGACGCCCCCGGAGCGCGTGTGCGCGAGGCAGTGCCCGGCGCCGGGGCCCGTCGCGGCCAGCGGCTCGTACGTGCCCGCGCCGCCGAAGAGTTCCGGCCGCCGTGCCCGCAGCCGCAGCGCCGCGACGGTCACCGCCAGCTTCTCGGCGGACAGGTCCCGCGCGCCGCCCTCGCCCTTCTCCGGTAGCGCTGGGTCCCCCTCCGGAGACGACGGGTCCAAGGAGTCCGCCGAGCCGTCGAGCGCGCCCCCGGAAGCGTCGAGGGGATCGCCGAACGCCACGGGATGCCGGTTGTCCGGGTCCACCAGGGCCCGGTAGTCGCGCTCGGTGCCCTGGTAGAGGTCGGGCACCCCGGGCATCGTCAGGTGCAGCAGCGCCCCGGCGAGCACGTTGGCCCGCACGTGCGGTGCCAGTTCCGCGGCGAACTCGGTCACCGCGTGCAGCGGCGGCCCGCACGGCCCGGCCTGGAGGAACGCCGTCACCGCCCCCTCGTACGCCTCGTCGGGCTCCGTCCAGCTCGTGTGCAGCCCGGCCTCCCGGACGTGCTTCAACAGCGCCCCTTGGAGCCGCTCACCGTACGGCCCGGCCTGCGCCGCCGCCCCCGCCGTGAGCGCCGATGGGGCGAACCCGAACGCCGTCTGCCAGGCGGCCCACGCCAGTTGCGGGTCGGGTGCCCGCGTGCCGCCGGCCCGCGCGGTCCTGCGCGTCAGCTCCGTGAGCAGTGCCGCCCACCGCGCGGGCGCCTGCGAGAGCACGCTCACGGCCGCCCGCACGTCCGCGCTGCGCTTGGAGTCGTGCGTCGTCAGGACGGTGCCCGAGTACGGCCAGTCGCGCTGCACGCGCGCGCAGTACGCGTGGAACTCCGCCACGTCCACGGCGGGCCGTGCGGGCGCGCCGCCCACCTCGGCCGCGGACAGGAGCGGCGCGTGCCGGTAGAACGCCGTGTCCTCCACCGACTTGGCCCGCAGCGCGGCGGCCGTCTGCCCGAACCGCGCCCGGAACGCCGCGCGCGCCCCGTCCCCCGGCGCCCTGCCGAGCACCAGGTCCCGCACCGCGTCCACGGCCTCGGCCTCCTCGGGGACGGCGAACACCCGCTTGGCCTCGCGCGCCGCCCCGGCCGTCAGGACCGTCTCGGGATCGGCGCCCCCGGTGGCGTACGGACGGTAGACCTCAAGGCGTACGAGGAGTTCCCGCAGCGCCGTCCGCAGCGCCCACGGCGCGTGGTCGCGCAGCGCGGGGTCCGTCGCGCACAGCGCCGCCGCCTCGCGCGTGAGGCGGTCGACCTCGGCGGCCAGCTCGCGCGTGACGACCTTGTACGCGGCGCGCCGCAGCGTCGCCGTCCAGTCCCCGCCGCGGTCGGCGGGCGGCGCCGCGAACGCGCGGTAGCGGGCGAGGAGTTCGGCGGCGCCCGCCTCGTCCGTGAGGACCCCGTCGACGTGCCGCAGGGCGTCATAGCCCGTGGTGCCCGCCACCGGCCAGGCGGCGGGCAGCGGCTCCCCGTCGGCCAGGATCTTCTCGACGGCCGTCCAGCGCCCGCCCGTCGCCTCGTGCAGCCGCTGGAGGTACGCCCCGGGGTCGGCGAGGCCGTCGGGGTGGTCCACGCGCAGGCCGTCCACGACCCCCTCGGACAGGAGCCGCAGCACCGTCGCGTGCGTGGCGTCGAACACCTCCGGGTCCTCCACGCGGACGGCGACGAGGTCCGAGATGGTGAAGAAGCGCCGGTAGTTGATCTCCGTGCGGGCGAGGCGCCACCAGGCCAGGCGGTACCACTGGGCGTCGAGGAGTCGCGGCAGCGGCAGCCCCTCCGTGCCCGCCCGCAGCGGGAACTCCTGGTCGTGGTGGCGCAGCACGCCGCCCTCCACGCGCAGGTGCTCCAGCTCCCGGCCGATCCTTCGCCCGAGCACGGGCAGCAGCACCTTGCCGCCGCCCGCCTCCCAGTCGATGTCGAACCAGCGCGCGTACGGCGAGTCCGGGCCCTCGCGAAGCACCTCCCACAGCGCCCGGTTGTGCCGCGGCACCGCCGCCATGTGGTTCGGCACGATGTCCACGACGAGCCCGAGCCCGGCGTCCCGAGCCGTCCGCGCGAGCGCCCGCAGCCCCTCCTCACCCCCCAGCTCCGCCCGCACCCGCCCGTGGTCCACGACGTCGTACCCGTGCGTCGACCCCGGCACCGCCTCGAGGACGGGCGACAGGTGCAGGTGCGAGACCCCCAGCGAGGCCAGATACGGCACCGCCCGCGCGGCGGCCGCGAACGGGAAGTCCGGCTGCACCTGAAGCCGGTACGTGGCGGTGGGCGGCGGCGGAACCACAGGGACGGAGCGCGCAGACGTCATGCGAACGTACGTACCCGCCTCACCGCCTTTCGTGCCTTCGACGCATGCGTACGCGGACCGGGCGGCGGTTAGCGTCCGACGATGGCTGAGAGCACGCGGGGGATCACGGCACGGGACGAGGGGACGGAGGCCCCGGACCGGGCGACGGCGGGCGAGGCCGCCGCGGGTGACGCCGGGGCGCGCGAGTCCGGGGCGCGGAGGTCCGGGGCGCGCGAGTCCGGGGCGCGCGAGTCCGGGGGCCGCGGTGCCACCCTCGACGCCTACCGGCAGGTGCTCGCCGTCACCGGGGCCGCGCTCCCCGTGGTGTCGTTCCTGGGGCGGCTGCCCGTGGCCGTGATCCAGTTCGGCAGCGTGCTGCTGGTCAGCCGGACCAGCGGGTCGATCGCGACCGGGGGAGCCGTCGCGTGCGCGCTGGCGCTCGGGCAGGTGAGCGCGGGCCCGTTCGTCGGCCGGCTCGCGGACCGGCGCGGGCAGCGGCCCGTGGTCCTGGCGTTCGCGGCGCTCAACGCCCTCTGTGTGGCCGCGTACACGCTCGGCGCGCTCCTGGGCCTGCCCACCCTCGCGCTGCTCCTCCTGGGCGTCCTGGCGGGCGCCAGCGTGCCCGGGATCGGGCCGCTCGCCCGGGCCCGCGTGGTGCGCCTGGTCCGGAAGGAGGGCGGGGACGTGCGGCTCGTCGGCACCGCGCTGTCCCTGGAGTCCACGATGGACGAGCTGTCCTTCGTCCTCGGCCCCGCCCTCGTCGGCCTCGCGGCCCTGGCCGGCCACCCCGCGTACGCCTTCGGGGTCGCGGCCGTCCTGGTCGCCGTCTGCGGCACGGGCTTCGCGCTGCACCCGACGGCCCGCGCCGTCCCCACCGGCGGGCCGACCGCGCGGAGCGCCCCCGGGGGCCGCCCGCCGCTGCCGCGCGAGGTGTACGTCGTCCGGGTCGGCCTGGTCTTCCTCGGCGTGCTGCTCGGCGCCTGCGGGGCCGGGATCACCGCGCTCACCGAGGAACTCGGCGCGTCCGGCCAGGCGGGCCTGGTCTACGCCGCGATGGGCGTGATGAGTGCCGTCACCGGGCTCGCGACGGCCGCGCTGCCGGACCGGTTCGGGCTGCACGCGCGCTGGCGGGTGGCGACGGCCGCCGCGGCGCTGCTCTCGCTGCCGCTGGTTTGGACGCACAGCATGGCGGCCCTGTACGCCGTCGTGACCGTCTTCGGCGCCGTGTACGCCCCGAACCTCATCACCGGCTTCGCCCTCACCGAACGCTCCGTGCCGCAGGCGCGGCTCGCCGAGGGCATGACGTTCGCGGCGAGCGCCTTCGTCGGCGGCCAGGCCGTCACGCTCGCGGTCGCCGGGCGCCTCGCCGAGACGCACGGGGCGGGCGCCGCGTTCGCGCTCGGCAGCGCGGCCGCGGCGGTGGCCTTCGTGGTGGCGCTGCTCGCCCGCCCGGGCAGGTGAGCCGGCCGGAGCCGGGGAGGACGCCCCTCAGGCCGGCCGCTGCAGCACCACCAGGCTCCGGTCGACCAGCGTGACCCGCTCGCCCGCCCGCACCTTCCCGCCCGTCCCCGGCGGCACACCGTCCTCACGGGCGGTGTCCACCACCACCTGCCACTGCGCCCCCTGGTTCACCGGCACCACGAAGTCGAGGGCTTCGGCGGAGGCGTTGAACATCAGCAGGAACGAGTCGTCGGTGATGCGTTCCCCGCGTTCCCCGGGCTCGGAGATCGCGTTGCCGTTGAGGAACACCGTCAGGGCACGTGCCTGCGCCGCGTCCCAGTCGTCCTGCGTCATCTCCTCGCCCTCGGGCGTGAACCAGGAGATGTCGGACAGCTCGTCGTGCGTGCCCTCGACCGGACGGCCGTGGAAGAACCGGCGCCTGCGCAGGACGGCGTGGTCGCGGCGCAGCCACGTCATCGCGCGTGTGAACTCCAGGAGCGTGCTGTCGCCCTCGGGCCAGCGCACCCACGCGACCTCGTTGTCCTGGCAGTAGGCGTTGTTGTTGCCGCCCTGGGTGCGGGCGAACTCGTCGCCGTGGCTGAGCATCGGCACGCCCTGGGACAGCATCAGGGTGGCGACGAAGTTGCGGATCTGGCGGGCGCGCAGCGCGAGGACGTCCGCGTCGTCGGTCTCGCCCTCGACGCCGCAGTTCCAGGACCGGTTGTGGCTCTCGCCGTCCTGGTTGTCCTCGCCGTTGGCTTCGTTGTGCTTGTCGTTGTACGCGACCAGGTCGTGCAGCGTGAACCCGTCGTGGCAGGTGACGAAGTTGATCGAGGCGAGGGGGCGCCGCCCGTCGCCCTGGTACAGGTCGGAGGACCCGGTGAGCCGGGACGCGAACTCCGCGAGCGTGCGCGGCTCACCGCGCCACATGTCCCGCACCGTGTCGCGGTACTTGCCGTTCCACTCCGTCCACAGCGGCGGGAAGTTGCCCACCTGATAGCCGCCCTCGCCGACGTCCCACGGCTCCGCGATCAGCTTCACCTGGCTGACCACGGGGTCCTGCTGCACCAGGTCGAAGAACGAGGAGAGCCGGTCCACCTCGTGGAACTGCCGCGCGAGCGTCGCCGCGAGGTCGAAGCGGAAGCCGTCCACATGCATCTCGGTGACCCAGTGCCGCAGCGAGTCCATGATCAGCTGGAGGACGTGGGGGTTGCGCATCAGGAGCGAGTTGCCGGTCCCCGTGGTGTCCATGTAGTAGCGGGGATCGTCGGTGAGCCGGTAGTACGAGGCGTTGTCCAGGCCCCGGAAGGACAACGTGGGGCCCAGGTGGTTGCCCTCGGCCGTGTGGTTGTAGACCACGTCCAGGATCACCTCGATCCCGGCCGCGTGCAGCGCCCGCACCGCCGACTTGAACTCCAGGACCTGCTCGCCCCGGTCGCCCCAGGAGGCGTAGGCGTTGTGGGGCGCGAAGAAGCCGATGGTGTTGTAGCCCCAGTAGTTGTTCAGGCCGAGGTCCACGAGCCGGTGGTCGTTCACGAACTGGTGGACCGGCATCAGCTCCAGGGCGGTGACGCCGAGCGCCGTCAGGTGCTCGATGACCGCCGGGTGCGCGAGGGCCGCGTACGTACCGCGCAGCTCGTCGGGCAGCTCGGGGTGGAGCATCGTGAGGCCCTTGACGTGGGCTTCGTAGATGACGGTCTCGTTGTACGGGGTGCGCGGCGGGCGGTCGTCGCCCCAGTCGAAGTACGGGTTGACCACCACCGACGTCATCATGTGCGGCGCCGAGTCCAGGTCGTTGCGCTCGTCCGGGGAGCCGAAGTGGTAGCCGTACACCTCCTCGCCCCAGCCGACGGCGCCGCTCACGGCGTGCGCGTACGGGTCGAGGAGCAGCTTCGCCGAGTTGAGCCGCAGCCCGCGCGCGGGGTCGAACGGGCCGTGCGCGCGAAAGCCGTACCGCTGGCCCGGCATGATCCCGGGCAGATAGGCGTGGCGCACGAAGGCGTCGGATTCGCGCAGCTCGACGGCGGTCTCCGAGCCGTCGTCGTGCAGCAGACACAGCTCCAATCTGTCGGCGGCCTCGGAGAAGACCGCGAAGTTGGTACCGGCGCCGTCGTACGTGGCGCCGAGTGGATACGCCTGCCCAGGCCAGACCTGCATGCCTATGACTCTTCCACGATCGCCCCCGCCTCATGACCGGAGTTCGCCCAGACTCTGCTCGAAAGTGGGGCAACCGCCCGGGAGTTGAGCCCGTCTAACCGACTGACCACATACTCGACATGCCCTAAAAATGGGGCTGTACGGGAGAAAAAGGGGGAGGATATGGGCGAACTAGTCAGACGTCATCTGGGGAAGGTCGTGGCGGGCGGCGCCCTCGCCGTCGTCGCGACCGCCGCGATGGTCGTCGTCACGCTGCCGGAGGGGGCCGGCGCGGGTGACAGGGGGGACCGCAGCACGGCGGCGGGTTCGGCGCGACAGGACGCGATCGCGCCCGAGGGAGTCGTCGAGGACGCGCCCGAGGAGGGCGACAAAGGCATAGGCAGCGACCCGCTGACCGACGCCGAGACCGAGCGCGCCGAGAAGGCGGCCCTGGACAGCAACGGGCTGCGCACCAGCGCACGGGACGTGGAGGGCGACCGCGGGCCGCAGCGGCTCTCCACGAACCTCGCGGAGAACGACCCCGCCGAGGGCGCCGACGCCGCGCGCCGCGCGCAGATCGTGTACTACGACTACAAGAAGGACGCGGCGATCACCAAGACGGTCAATCTGGAGACCGGCAAGGTGGAGTCCACGAACTCGGCGCACAACGTGCAGCCGCCACCCACCAAGGACGAGCTGACCGAGGCCACCCAGCTGCTGATCGCCGACCCGCTCGGCAAGGGCCTGAAGCAGGACTACAAGAAGGCCACCGGCAAGGACCTCACCGGGCCCGGCGACCTCGACCTGAGCGGCTTCATCTTCAGCAAGCAGACGAACCTGAAGATCCCCGCGGAGCTCTCCGAGTGCGGCAAGCACCGGTGCTTCCAGGTCGTCGCGAAGGTCAAGCGCGGCCCGTGGATCGACACCCGCGCCTTCGTCGTGGACCTCAGCTCGCGTGACGTGGGCCGCCTGGGCTGACCCGCCCGGCAGACCACCGCCCGCACCCGCAGGACGGCGGGGCAGGGCACCCACACACTTCTCCTCCTGAAGGAGTCACTTCCGTATGGACGCCTCTCACGGCAACAGACTTTCGCGCGCCCGCAGGAGGGCCGGCACGGTCCTCGCGGTCTCCGCGCTGATCGGGGCCGGCCTCGCCGCCGCGGGCCCCGCGGGACCGGCCGCCGCCGCTCCCGAGGCCCCGCCCGCCGCGGCCGCCGACTGCAGCGCCGCCTACAAGATCGAGCAGACCGTCGACGGCGGTACGACCTGGCGGATGTGCTGGCACTACAACTCGTACTCCGGGCTGATCCTCGACAAGATCAGCTACCAGCCCAAGGGCGAGCCCAAGCCCATCCCGGTCCTCACCAGCGCCCGCCTCGCCCAGATCCACGTGCCCTACGACGACGGCGACGCCGAGTTCCAGGACGTCACCGACACCGACTTCGGCCAGGCCCTGCAGGCCCTCAAGCCCGGCGAGTGCCCCGGCGGCACCATCAAGACCGTGAAGGTGCCCGACCGGGGCAACGTCAAGGGCCTGTGCACCACCACGCGCGCGCGTGGGCACGCGTACCGCCTCACCCACGACCAGTCCACCGGCGGCAACGGCAAGGTCTACACCGCCCAGGGCAAGGACCTGCTCGTCTACACCGTCAACAAGGCCTCCTGGTACGAGTACATCACCGAGTGGCGCTTCTCCTCGGACGGCACCATCACCTCCAACGTGGGCGCGACCGGCAGCCTCTCGCCGTTCGACTTCGACGGCGGCGACAGCCGCGGCTGGCCCATCGGCAAGGGCGACCAGGCCAAGGCCGAGAGCCACTCGCACAACGTCTTCTGGCGCCTGAACTTCGGCCTCGACGGCTCCCCGAAGGCCAAGGTCGAGCAGTACGACTCCAAGGTCACCCCGTCCACCAACGGCGGCAGCCCGACCACGAAGACGACCCGCACGCCCGTCACCAAGGAACTCACCGGCGACCGCAAGGACATGCGCTGGTGGCGCGTGGTCAGCGCCACGGGCAAGAACAAGGACAAGCACCCGCGCTCGTACGAGATCGTCCCCGGGGCCAGCAACAAGCACATCGGGCGGCCCTACACCAAGCACGACGTGTACTTCACCGAGTACAAGAAGTGCGAGCAGTACGCGAGCGCCAACATAGGCTGCCCGAACGGCTACCCGAAGAGTGTCGACCAGTGGTCGAACGGGGAGACCCTCAAGCACCCCATCACCTGGGTCAACATCGGCTTCCACCACATCGCCCGGGACGAGGACCAGCAGCCCATGCCGGTCCACTGGCAGGGCTTCGCCCTGGCCCCGCGCGACGTCACGGCCATGAACCCGCTCACGCCGCAGGACCTCGCGGGCCACAACGGACAGATCCCGATCGGCAATTGAGGAAAGTGCCCGCTCCATCCGGCTGCACCGCCCGCCGCTCCCGGAGTACCCTTCCTTGATCGTTGACTGGGGAGAGTCCGGGGGGAGCGGAAGGCGGTGCGTGGGTGAGCTCGGGTGGGCGGGAACTGCCCCCTGGTGACGAGGGTCACGAGGAGGGCTCCGCCAGTGTCCCGCCGTCGGCCGTGTCCTTGGCACGTCCGGTGGACATGGCATCGCAGATCGGCCCCGAGCTGGACTGGGGCGCCGACGCCTGGCGCGAGGTGCGTACGCGCGCGCAGCGGGCCGGGCGGGCCTACATCTGGCTGAACCTCGTGGAACAGCGGCTGCGCGCGGTCGTGGCCGCTGTTCTGCGCCCCGTCTACGAACCCGTCCACGCCGACGACTGGGTCGTCGCCGCGGCGGGCCCGGCGGGGCAGGAGTGGGTGCAGCGCGCGGTCGCCGTCCGCGAGGTGAGCCGCCGCAAGGGCTATCTCCTCGACCCCGCGGACGACAACGTCCTCAGCTTCCTGACGCTGCCGCAGCTGCGGGAGCTGATGGTGCAGCACTGGCCGTGTTTCGAGCCCTATCTGGACGACCGGCGCGAGGTCGAGCTCGCCCTGGACGAGCTGGAGGTCTCCCGCAACGTCGTCTCCCGCAACCGCGCCCTGTCGCCGACGGTCCTGGCCCAGGCCGAACGCGCCTCGGCCCGGCTCCTGGAGATCCTCGGCGCGGGCTCCGACACGCCCTCCGCGCGGCGCCTGCCCGTCGACGCCGTCGAGGAGCTGGTCGGGGACCGGTACGCGGACGTGGTCGGGGTGCACACCGACCGGGTGCGGCTCCTCCGCCAGTTCCCGGCCGAGGACCTGTTCGGCGAGGCCCGGCGCGTCGACGCCATCGGGATAGGCCTGAACCTGCTGGTCCAGAACTTCTCCGGGCGCCGTCTGATCCGGCTCGCCGAGTCCGGCTGCCGGGTGCGGCTGCTCTTCCTGAACCCCGCGAGCAGCGCCGTCAAGCGGCGCGAGCGGGAACTCGGACTCAAGCGGGGCGAGCTCAGCCGCTCCGTCGAGACGAACATCCTGCACATGCGGCGGGTGCGGTCCCGGCTGCGGGACCCCGGCGCCTTCGAGATCCAGGTCTTCGACGAGACGCCGCGCTTCACGGCCTATCTGGTCGACGGGGACGGGGCGGACGGCATCGCGGTCGTCCAGTCCTACCTCCGCCGCACCCGCGGCATGGAGGTGCCCGTGCTGGTGCTGCGCGGCGGCGGCAGGGTGGTGAAGCCGGGCGATCACGGCGAGCACGGACTCTTCGCGACCTACCGGGAGGAGTTCGAGACGGCGTGGGCGGACTCGCGGCCGGTGTCGTGAGGGGTGCCCCGCGGGGAGAAGCGGAATCCGGCCATCTGATTGTCAGTGGCGCATGGGATCGTGGGGACCACTGGGGGAAAGCACCACGACGAAGGGGGCGGCCATGGGCTGGCACCAGGAGCTGCTGATCGGCTTCGACCTGGAGACGACGGGCACGGATCCGCTTCAGGCGCGCATCGTCACGGGGGCGGTGATCGAGGTCAGGGCCGGGCAGGAGCTGGGTCGCCGCGAGTGGCTCGCGGACCCCGGCGTGCCGATCCCGCAGGACGCGGTGGCCGTGCACGGGATCACCGACGAGAAGGCCGCCGCCGAGGGGCGCCCCGGCGCGGAGGTCGCCGACGCGATAGCCGCGGTCCTGGTGTCGTACTGGCAGGCGGGCGTCCCCGTCGTGGCCTACAACGCCGCCTTCGACCTGAGCCTGCTCGCCGCCGAGCTGCGCCGGCACGGGCTGCCGTCCCTGCGGGACCGGCTCGGCGGCGCGGAGCCCGCGCCCGTCGTCGACCCGTACACCATCGACCGCTCCGTCGACCGGTACCGCCGCGGCAAGCGCAACCTCGCCGCGGTCTGCACCGAGTACGGCATCGTCCTCGACTCCGCCCACGACGCCTCCGCCGACGCCCTCGCCGCCGCCCGCCTCGCCCACGCCATAGCCGCCCGCCACACCAAGGTCGCCGACCTCGGCGTGGCCGAACTCCACCGCCAGCAGGTCCGGTGGTACGCGGAGTGGGCGGCCGACTTCCAGAACTTCTTGCGCCGCAAGGGGGACGCTGCCGCTGTGGTGGACGGGACGTGGCCGTTGCGGGCGGCCTGACGGGTCCCCGCGCGGGTGGCACGGGCTTTCTCCCACCCACCCGCCCAAACCTGCACTCTGCTGAGCAACAGCCCGGCACCATCAGCCTCGCGGTACCTCTTTGGCCCGCCCCGGCTGAATTTCAGCCCGTCCGGCGATTGAGGACGAGGCGCGGAGCGCCGATTCGGCAGTCCCCCCGACCCAGGGCAACGGCACACCCCGGCCCCTTAGAACGGATGCCACCGCACCGTCGGGTCCCCGTCCCGGAGGGATCCCACGCGGCGGCGGAATTCAGCCAACGCCCGAGGGTTGGCGGGAGCGTGCTGCGCGACCCACGCGCAACTCGCGGTCTCCCGGGCCCCCCGCAGGACGGAACACCCCTCCCACTCCCGCACGTCCCACCCGTAGACCCGGGTGAACTCGTCATAGGCCTCGCCCCCGAGCCCGTACCGGTCCCGGGACAGCGCCATGACGACGAGATCGTGCTCGCGCAGATCGGAGGAGAAGGTCTCCAGGTCCACGAGGACGGGCCCCTCGGGCCCGACGAGTACGTTGCGCGGCAGCGCGTCCCCGTGCAGGGGCCCGGGCGTGAGGTGCGGCACGAGCGCGACGACGGCAGCCGCGAACCCGTCCCGCCGAGCCCGCAGATACTCCGCGTCCTCCGCGTCGATCGCGTGCCCGGCGAGCCGCAGCCACCGCTCGACCCCACCGAGCAACTCACGCCGGGGCAGCCGGAACGAGGGAGCGGGCAGCGCGTGCACGAGGCGCAGGAGTTCGGCCAGATCGGCGGGCCCGGCGGGCCGCACGGCCGGGGGCAGCCGGTGCCAGAGGGTCAGCGGATGCCCGGCGACGAACCACGGCTTGGGCTCGGCGGCCCGCACGGCCGGTACCCCGCACGCCCGCAGCCACTCGGCGACGGCCAGCTCGCGCCGCGCCCGGTCGAGGAGCTCCGGCGCGTCCCGGCCGACCTTCACCACGAGGTCGCCCACGGCGAACACCGCGTTCTCGCCGAGAGCGATCAGCTCGGGGCGGTCGCCGGCGGAGCCCGCGAGCCCCGCGGAGTTCAGTACGTCCCGTGCCCGTGCCTCGTCCATCCCATGCCTCCCGCACCCGGTGCCTCGCCCACGGCCGGAAGTCTCCAGCCGCCGCGCAAGTCTCGCATTCGCACAGGCCAGACCGGACTTCCGGCGTGCGCGGTCGCTTGACGTATCAAGGTCACATCAGCACGATGACGGGGGCCGCCTGGGCGGCCAAAACCCAATCAGCCGCCCAAAGGAGCCGATTCCGTGACATTGGCGACCGCGAGCGAGCGGTCCGGCAGCAGCGGCTCCGGCGGGGGCCGATGGTGGTGGGGCCGTCGCAGACGCACCGGGGACGACGGGGGCGAGGGCAGGGGCGCGGCGCGCGCCCGGGTGATGGACCACGGGGCCTGGTTCCTGGTCCTGCCCGCGCTGCTCCCGATCCTCGTCCTCAGCGTCGGCCCGCTGCTCTACGGCATCTCCCTCGCCTTCACCGACTCCCAGTCGGGCCGCACCGAGCCCACCGAGTGGATCGGACTCCTCAACTTCCAGGACCTGCTGCACGACACCCTGTTCTGGGACTCGTTCCGGATCGGCCTGCTGTGGGCCGTCGGCGTGACCGTGCCGCAGTTCGTCCTGGCCCTCGGCCTCGCTCTCCTGCTCAGCCAGAACCTGCGCCTGCGCTGGCTGGCCCGCTCGCTCGCGATCATCCCGTGGGCGATGCCGGAGGTCGTCGTCGGCATCATGTGGCGCCTCGTCTACAACCCTGATGCGGGAATCCTCAACGAGACCCTGCGCGATCTCGGCTTCGGGGACGGTCGCGACTGGTTGACGGGCATCGGCACCGCGCTGCCCGCCGTCATCGTCGTCGGCGTCTGGGCGGGCATGCCGCAGACGACCGTCGCGCTGCTCGCCGGGCTGCAGAACGTGCCGCGCGAACTCCACGAGGCCGCCGAGATGGACGGCGCGGGCGCCTGGCGCCGCTTCCGCACCGTCACCTGGCCCGCCCTGAAGCCCATCGCCCTCGCGATCACGGCGCTCAACTTCATCTGGAACTTCAACTCCTTCGCCCTGGTCTACGTGCTGACCAACGGCGGCCCCGGCGGGCGCACCCGCCTTCCGATGCTGTTCGCGTACGAAGAGGCCTTCCGCTACGGCCAGTTCGGCTACGCGGCCGCGATGGGCTGTGTGATGGTCGCGCTCATCTCGGTGCTGCTCGCCGTGTATCTCGTGGGCCGGCTGAGAGGGGGCGACCAGCGGTGACCCGACGTACCAGCAGGCCCGCGCGGGCGGGCCAGTACCTGGCGCTCCTCGCGTATCTGGTGTTCCTCGCCTTCCCGTTCCTGTGGCTGATCTCCACGTCCTTCAAACCGGCGCGCGAACTGGGCAGCCTGCACCCCACCTGGATCCCGAAGGACCCCACCCTCGCCAACTACCGCCAGGCCTTCGACGAACAGCCGCTGCTCGAAGCGGCGGGCAACTCCCTGGTCGCGGCGCTGAGCGCGGCCGTCGTCGCCGTCGTCATCGCGACCCCGATGGCGTACGTCATGGCGCGCCACCGCACCCTGCTCGCGCGGGCCGCGACCGGCTGGGTCGTGGTCAGCCAGGCGTTCCCGTTCGTCCTGGTGATCATCCCGCTGTTCCTGGTCCTGAAGAACCTGCACCTGATCAACTCGCTGCCCGGGCTGATCATGGTGTACGTGGTGTGGGCGCTGCCGTTCGCCCTGTGGATGCTCGTCGGGTACGTCCGTGCCGTGCCGACCGAGCTGGAGGAGGCCGCCGCCGTCGACGGCGCGAGCAAGCTGCGCACGCTGGTCTCGGTGACCGCGCCGCTGCTCGCGCCGGGCATCGTGGCGACGGCCCTGTTCGCGTTCATCACCGCGTGGAACGAGTTCTTCTTCGCGCTCGTCCTGCTCAAGACCCCGGAGAAACAGACGTTGCCGGTCGTCCTCACGCACTTCCTCGGCGCGGAGGGCGCGGCCGACCTCGGCCCGCTCGCCGCCGCCGCGTTCCTCGCGACGCTCCCCTCGCTCGTGGTCTTCGCGATCATCCAGAAGCGGATCACCGGCGGCATGCTGGCCGGGGCGGTGAAGAGCTGATGACGGTACGCGTACGCGGGTGCGGCGCCGCGGCCGCCGCGCTCGTCCTGCTGCTCGCCGGGTGCTCCGACGGCGGCGACGGCGAGTCGGACGGCCGGATCACGCTGCGCTTCCAGTCCCTGGCCTGGCAGCAGGAGTCCGTCGAGGCCAACAAGGAGCTGGTGAAGGAGTGGAACGCCACCCACCCCGACGTCAAGGTCGAGTACGTCCAGGGCAGTTGGACCAGCATTCACGACCAGCTGCTCACCTCCTTCGAGGGCGGTGAGGCGCCGGACATCATCCACGACGCGTCCGACGACCTCGCGGACTTCGCCTACGGCGGCTATCTCGCGGACCTCGGCGACCTCCTGCCGCAGCGGCTGAAGTCGGACATCCCGAAGACGAGTTGGGACACGGCGACCTTCGGCGGCAAGGTCTACGGAGTGCCGTTCCTCCAGGAGCCGCGCGTCCTGATCGCCAACGCGAAGTGGCTGAAGGAGTCCGGGGTGCGCGTCCCGACGCCCGAGAAGCCGTGGAGCTGGCCGGAGTTCCGGTCGGTGACAAAGGAACTCGGCGACGGCGACGGTAAGTTCGGCGTCGCCTGGCCCCTGAAGGACCCGGTGTCGGCGACGCTCAACCTGTCCCTGTCGACCGGCGGCAAGCTGTTCCACCGGCGCGCCGACGGCAAGGCGGAGATCCGCTTCGAGACGGCCGACGAGGTCATGCCGCGCACCGTCCACGACCAGGTCAACGTGGACGGCAGCGCGTCGGGCAGCACGCTCGGCATGGGCGGCTCGGACACGCTGCCCGGCTTCTTCGGCGGCAAGTACGCCATGGTGCCGCTCGGCTTCTCCTACCGTCAGCAGATCTCCCAGCAGGCGCCCAAGGGCTTCGACTGGCAGGTCCTGCCCGCGCCCGCCGGGGCGGACGGGCTCGCGCAGGGCGTCAGCCCGCAGACCCTCTCGGTCGCCGAGGACAGCCCGCACAAGAAGGAGGCCGCCCAGTTCATCGACTTCTTCCTGCGGCCCGCGAACATGGTGCGGCTCGCGCGTGGCGACTGGATGCTGCCCACCGGCAAGGAAGCCCTGAAGGACCCGGCGCTGCGCACCAGGAAGGACGACTGGGCGACCGGGACCGCCCTCGCGGGACACCTGCGTCCCGCCCCCGCCCAGTCCGTGCGCGGCTACCCGGAGTGGAAGGACAAGATCGCGACCCCGGCGCTCCAGGAGTACTACAGCGGCGCGATCGGCCTGGACGAGCTGCGCGAACGCCTGGTGAAGGACGGCAACCTGGTCCTGAAGCGCTACCAGCGCTGACGGTCGCGGTACGCGGGTACGGGGGCCACGCACACCTGTGGTTCCCGTACCCGCGTACCGGCTCAGACGCCGACCGACTCCTCCAGCTCCTCCTCCGCGGCCTCCCCGTCTGCCCTGTCAGCCTTGTCCTCCCCGTCCTCCCCGTCCTCCCCGTCCGCCGCGACCGCGAGGCCCGCCGCGGCCGCGCGCCGCCCGCGCTCCCGCACCGCCGCCACCGCCGTGAGCGCGAGCCCCGCCGCCAGCCACGCGACCAGCGTCCAGACGGACCGGCCGAGGTCGAGGCCGTCGAAGTACAACTGGCCCCGGACGCCCTCGACGAAGCCCGCGCCGTTCCAGAAGGAGTGCAGCGAGCCGTAGAAGCCGTTCTGCAGCTCGGGCCGGAACAGGCCGCCGGACGACGTGAAGTTGAGCATCACGAAGAGGACCATCATCGCGAGCGTCGTCCAGCGCTTCAGGAACGTGTGCAGGCCGAGGCCGATGAAGAGGATGCCCGCCGAGTACAGCCAGGCCATCGCCCACACCCCGGCGAGCCCGTGGTGCGCGAGGTGGAACACCGGCCCCGCGAGGGCCGCCCCGATCACGCTCACGGCGAGCGAGACCCCGGCGGCGAGCGCGGCCCGCGTCCGCATCCGCAGCCCCGCGCCCGCGGCGCCGAGCGCGGCGACCGAGGCGTAGGAGCCGATGCTCACGGCGACCAGGAGGAAGAAGAGTCCCTGCCCGGTCGGGTCGTCGTCGACGGGGGCGGCCACGTCGGTGACCTTCAGGGGAGCGCCCTCGGCCGCGGCGAGCGGCGTGAAGACCTTCTCCGTGGCGAGCGCGCTCATGTCGGAGCCCGCCGAGGCCACCAGGAGCTCGGGGGCCTTGGCGTCCGGGACGTACGCGCCGGAGATGTCGAGGGACTTCAGCGCGTCGACGGCCTGCGCGCGGGAGGCGAGCGGCCGCACGTCGAGGGCGTCGCCCGCACCGGCGCCGAGGGAGCGGGCGACGTCGTGGGCGCGGGCGTCGGTGCCGACGACCGCGACCGGCAGCCGGTGCGGCTCGGGCGTGACGAAGGCGCTCATATAGGCGAGGCCCATGCCCAGGCACATCAGCAAGGGCGTCACGAGATGGACGAGTACGTGACCGAGGGGGCCCAGGGGGCCGCGGGCGTTGGCCGTCATGCAGATCGCTCCCAGAAGGCTCGACAGGTAGTTGGCTTATACAACTCACACTCAATGTTGTACTGTACAACCATTCGCGGAGGAGGCGGAAACCGTGGCCGAGAACGAGCCGGGCCCAGGCGGGCCGATCGAGATCATCCAGCGTGAGATGACGGCGTTCGCGCGGCGGGCGCGGGCCAGTGCCGCCCGGATGCACCCCGAGCTCTCCCTGGTGTCCTTCACGCTCCTGAGCCACCTGGAGGACCGGGGTGGCTGCCGGGCCACGGACCTCGCGGCGTACTACACGCTCGACAAGTCGACGATCAGCAGGCAGGTGGGGGCCCTGGAGAAGGCGGGCCTGGTGGAGCGGCGCCTCGATCCGGACGACCACCGCGTGCAGGTGCTGCACCTGACCGGGCGCGGCACGGGGCTGCTCCAGCAGGTCACCGACAGCCGCCGGGTGGCGTTCCGCGAGCGGCTCGCGGGCTGGAGCGGGCCGGACCTGGAGCGCTTCGCGGAGTATCTGCTGCGGTACAACGCGGGGGCGCCGGAGGGGGAGGCGCCCTGACGCCGGGAAAAGGGTTGCACGAGACGTATCGTCTCGCTTAAGGTTCGGGGCATGACCACACCGCAGCGTGCCCATGTCGCCATGTTCTCCATCGCCGCCCACGGGCACGTGAACCCGAGCCTCGAAGTGATCCGGGAACTCGTCGCCCGCGGCCACCGCGTCACGTACGCGATCCCGCACGCCTTCGAGGAGAAGATCGCCGAGACCGGGGCCGAACCCGTGCTCTACACCACCACGCTCCCGGGCCCCGACGCCGACCCGGAGGCCTGGGGCGACACCCTGATCGACAACATCGAGCCGTTCCTGAACGACGCCGTCAACGCGCTGCCCCAGCTCCTCGCGGCGTACGAGGGCGACGAGCCGGACATCGTCCTGCACGACATCACCTCCTACCCCGCGCGCGTGCTCGCCCGCCGCTGGGGCGTCCCCGAGATCTCCCTCTCGCCGAACCTGGTGGCCTGGGAGGGGTACGAGGAGGAGGTCGGCGAACCGCTCTACGCGCCGCTGCGGGAGACCGAGCGCGGCCGGGCGTACTTCGCGCGCTTCGCGGCCTGGCTCGCGGAGAACGGGATCACCCAGCACCACGACCCGTTCGTCGGCCGCCCGCCGCGCTCGCTCGTCCTGATCCCCAAGGCGCTGCAGCCGAACGCCGACCGGGTCGACGAGAGGGTGCACACCTTCGTCGGCGCCTGCCAGGGCGACCGCGCCGCGCAGGGCGACTGGCAGCGCCCGGCGGACGCGGAGAAGGTGGTGCTCGTGTCGCTCGGCTCGGCGTTCACCAAGCAGCCGGGGTTCTACCGTGCGTGTGTCGAGGCCTTCGGTGACCTGCCCGGCTGGCACCTGGTGCTCCAGATCGGCAAGCACGTCGACATCGCCGACCTCGGCGAGGTGCCCGCCAACGTCGAGGTGCACCGCTGGGTGCCGCAGCTGGCGATCCTCAAGCAGGCCGACGCCTTCATCACGCACGCCGGGGCGGGCGGCAGCCAGGAGGGCCTCGCCACGGGGACGCCGATGGTGGCCGTGCCGCAGGCCGTCGACCAGTTCGGCAACGCGGACATGCTCCAGGGCCTCGGGGTCGCCCGGCACCTGCCCATGGAGGAGGCCGACGCGAAGACGCTGCGCGCGGCGGTCCTCGACCTGGTGGCCGACCCCGAAGTCGCCCGCAGGCTCGACGAGGTGCGCGCCGGCATGGCGGGGGAGGGCGGCACGAAGATGGCGGCCGACCTGATCGAGGAGGAGATTGTGCGGGCCGCGCGTGGCGGCGCTGTGAAGGCCGCGGGCGGGGAGCGGTGACCGTTTGGTGGTACTTCAAGGCGGGTTGGTGGCACTTCGGTATGAGTGTGGGGAGTGCCGACCGGGCCTGACGTAACGCTCCGCGACGCCTTTCGGTAACGGCCGAGTCATTGGATAACGCTCGCATAACGCGGGTCCATCCTGACTTGGCCATGGACCGGGTATGTCTGTGTGACCGATAACCCTGCCCAAAGGTTGCGTACGTAAGCGCTTGTTCCTTCCGTGAACGGCTACCTAGCGTGAGATGAACTTCATTCGAACGCCAGGAAGTTGACCCATGTCACGACAGTCCGCTCGCCCCGACGTGCCACCGCTCGCCGAGGTACGCCGCATCACCCAGAAGAAGCGCGACGCGTGGTGGACGGTGATCCTCGTGGACCCGCTCGCCACGCCGCTCGTGCGGCTGACGGCGCGGTACACGAGGATCACGCCCAACCAGATCACCTGGGGCGCGTTCGTGCTCGGGCTCGTCTCGTCGGTGTTCTTCGCGTTCGGTGACTGGCAGTGGCTGGTGCTCGGCGCGGTGATCTACCACTTCAGCTTCGTCCTTGACTGCATGGACGGGAAGGTCGCCCGCCTCACCGGGCAGGGTTCCGTCTTCGGCGCCTGGCTCGACTTCGTCTTCGACCGGATCCGGGTGATGGTGTGCGGGGTCGCCCTGATGGGCGGTCAGTACGCGCGCACGCACGACGAGACCTACATCTGGCTCGCGGTCGCCGTGGTGTTCCTGGACACGCTCCGGTACATCAACTCGCTGGAGATATTCAAGATCCGGCACACCATGCGCAAGCAGATCAAGGCACGCGTGCGGGCCGCCCGCCGCGCCGAGAACGCCGCCGAGCTGGCCTTCATGGAGGATCTGCTGCGGGACAACCCCGAGGCGGACGTGGAGCAGGACCTGGAGCGGGCCAAGGCGGAGGGCGTCGCTTCCGAGGTCCACTCGGCCGACGACGCCGACTCCCGGATCGAGTCGTACGCCGACGCCGGTTCGCACGCCGAGTCGTACGCCGACGCCGGTTCCCGCGCCGAGTCCTACGCCGACGCCGGTTCCCCCGGCGACCCCGCCCCCGCGGGCGCCGGACCCCGCCGCAAGGCCCAGGTCATCGACCTGCACCAGGAGTTCCGGGGCAAGTTCCCCGCGTACCTGCGGGCGCGGTCCTTCCTGCTGCGGCACCGCATCCGTACGCACCTGGTGAGCGGCATCGAGTTCCAGATGGGCGTCTTCATCATCGGCCCGCTGTTCGACGTCGTCATCCCCGCGACGATCGTCTCCGGCGCGCTGCTCCTGGTCTTCGAACTCGCCATCATCTACAAGCTGCTGCTCTCCACCCGGGACTTCTCCCGGACGCTGGACTCCTTCGAGAAGCGCGAGGTCGCGACGGCCGCGTAAGCGCTTCGCTGGATGTGAGGTGGGGAATCTGCGGGCCGTCAGTGGCTGGTCGCGCAGTTCCCCGCGCCCCTTCGGGGCGCTTCGTGCTGCGGCGATCATGCGATCCAGTGCGGCCGGCGGTCCGCCGGTGACGGTGGCAGGCCGTCGGTGAGCGTCGTGGCCATGCGGTGGACGGCCTCGCGGAGGGTGTCCGGGGGAGCGGTGTAGGGGATGCGCAGGCGCTGCTCGAAGAGGCCGGGGTCGGGGGAGAAGCAGGCGCCGCCCTCGATCCGGACTCCGTAGCCGAGGGCGCGATCGGCGAGGGCCGAGGCCACGGGCTCGCCGAGGTCGACCCAGAAGGACAGGCCGCCGGACGGCTGCTCCCAGGTCCACCGGGGCAGATGCTGGGCCAGCGCGGCGGCGAGCGCGGCGCGCTGCTCGCGGAGCCGGTCCAGGCGGTCCGCGAGCAACTCCCCGGCGCGGTCGAGCAGGACGAGCGCCAGGAGCTGGTCCAGGACCGAGCCGCCCATGTCGTTGGCGACCCGCTGCGCGGCCAGTTCGGTGACGAGCCGCGACGGCGCCCGCAGCCAGCCGACGCGCAGGCCGCCCCAGTGCGTCTTGCTCATCGAGCCCACGGTGACGACATCGCCGCCCGCGCCGGGACCGACGTAGGAGGCCAGCGGCGCGGGCGCGGGCACGTCGAGCGCCAGCTCGGCCAGGGTCTCGTCGACGACGAGCCAGGTCCCCGAGCGGTGCGCGGCCCGCACCACCCGCGCCCGGTCCGCCGCAGGCAGCAGGCGGCCCGTCGGATTGTGGAAGTCCGGGATCAGATAGGCGAGCCGCGGCACCGTCTGACGTAGCGTCGACTCCAGGATCCCGACGTCCCAGCCGGCGTCGGTCACCGGCACCGACACCGTGCGCAGCCGGGCCCGGCGCATCGCCTCCAGGGCGTTCGGGTACGACGGGTTCTCGACCAGGACGCGGTCGCCGGGGCCGCACAGCAGCCCCAGGACGAGCGTGAGCGCGTGCTGCGCCCCGGAGGTCACCAGGATCTGGTCCGGCACGGTGGCGAGGCCCCGCCGCGTGAACCGCTCGGCGACGGCGGCCCGCAGCTCGGGCAGGCCGTAGGGGTGGTAGCCGGGGGTGCGGGTGTGCTCGGCGAGCCGGGGCGTGACCTCGGCGAGGGCGTCGGCGACGACCTGCTCGGGCAGCGCGGGGGCGGCCCTCGCCAGGTCGATCGCGCTGTCGTGGGGCCGCAGGTGCCGGGTGACGCCGCGCGGCGCCCGGCCCTCCGGCAACGCCGTCCACGTACCCGCGCCCTGTCGGCTGCGCGCGTAACCGCCCTCGCGCAGCAGGTCGTACACAGCCGTGATCGTCGCCCTGCTGGTGTCGAGGGCGGTGGCCAGCTCCCGTTCGGCGGGGAGGCGGACGTGCAGGGCGATCCGTCCGTCGAGGATCAGCGCGCCGATCGCCCGCGCCAGATGCCGGTACGCGGGCCGCGCGCCCGCCGGGTCCGGGAGCAGGGCGGCGAGTTGGCGGCTTCCCAGGGTCCGGTCCCGCGCTTCCCGCTCCGCCATACCATTCTCCCGGGATTGGCCATGTATTACGGGCCAATCACTCTACAGACTCGCCGCCATCGGCCTCGCGGGCCGATGCGTCGTCCGACCACCTGTGGAGGCACCCCGGCATGCGGCACACCGCCGACAGCGACAGCAGCAGTGGCATCGACAGCAGCAGTGGCATCGACCGAACCGGCCCCCGCACTCCACCCCCACCCCCGCTCACCTACCTCCCCCTCACCGAACGCCCCCTCCGCCGTCTGCCCCAACTCCTCCTCGGTCTCGCCCTGTACGGGCTGAGCATCGGCGTCATGGTCAGGGCCGGGCTCGGCGTCAGCCCCTGGAGCGTGCTGAACCAGGGCGTCGAGCGTCACACCCCGCTGAGCTTCGGCACCGTCAGCGCCGTGGTCGGGGCGCTCGTGCTGCTGCTGTGGATCCCGCTCAGGCAGCGGCCGAGGTTCGGCACGGGCGCCAACGTGATCGTGGTGGCGTACGCGTCGGACCTCGGCCTCTGGCTCGTCCCCGCGGACCTGGGACTCGGGACCCGGATCGGCCTCCTCGTCGTGGGGATCCTCGCCAACGGGCTGTCCGTGGCGGTCTACGTGGGCGCCCGCTTCGGGCCGGGGCCGAGGGACGGCCTGATGACCGGCCTCGCCGCGCTGACCGGACGCTCCATCCGGTTCGTGCGCACCCTGATCGAGGTCGCCGTGCTCGCCGTGGGCTGGCTGCTCGGCGGGAGCGTGGGGGTGGGGACGGTGCTGTACGCGCTCGCGATGGGGCCCGTCACCCAGTACTTCCTGCCGCGGTGGGCGTACGGGGCGCCTCGGGCTCCGCGGCCGGGGTGAGTCCGGCGGGCGCCGAATCGTCGTGGGTGAGGTCGGGCAGCCAGCCGAGCCAGCGCGGCAGATACCAGTTCCGCTCGCCGAGCAGCGCCATCACGGCGGGCAGGAGCACCCCGCGGATCACGGTCGCGTCGATGAGGACCGCGGCCGCCAGACCGACACCCATCTGCTTCATCGACTGCATGGACAGCGTCCCGAAGATCGCGAACACCGCCACCATGATGACGGCCGCGCTGGTGACCACGCCCGCGGTGGTCACGACTCCGTGCGCGATCGCGTCCCGTGTGCTGCGCCCCTGGAGCCGCGCCTCCCGGATCCGGGAGACCACGAACACGTGGTAGTCCATCGACAGGCCGAACAGGATCACGAACAGGAACAGCGGCAGCCACGCGACGATCGCGCCCACGCCCTCCGCGCCGACGAGCGACGCGCCCCAGCCGTGCTGGAAGACCATGACGAGGATGCCGTAGGCCGCGCCCACCGAAAGGAGGTTGAGCAGGATCGAGGTGACGGCGACGGCGAGGGAGCGGAAGGAGAGCAGCATCAGGAGGAAGGCGAAGACCACCACGAAGGCGAACACGGGCGGCACGGACGAGCTGATCTGTTCGTTGAAGTCCTTGGAGGAGGCGACCTGTCCGGTCACGGGCGCCTCGACGCCGTCCACCTTCCCGAGCGTCGCCGGGCGCACCTCGTCGCGGATCAGCGTCAGGCTCTTCGCCGCCTCGTCCTGGTCGGAGCCGCCGATCAGGGGCACGCTCAGGACGGCCACGTTCTCCTTCTTGTGCAGGGCCACCTCCACCGGCCCCTTCGACGCGCCGGAGCTGACGGCCCGCTCGCGGAAGTCGGCGATGGCCTCGGTGACGGCGGGCGCGTCGATGTCGTCCGCCTTCACGACCACCTCGGCGGGCTCGGCGCCGCCGGGGAACGCCTCGTTCACGCGCTCGTACGTCGCCACGATCGGGAGCGAGTCGCCGAACTCCTGGTCCAGGGTCAGCTCCTGGGTCTTCATGCCGAGCGCGGGCAGCGCGATCGCCGCGAGCGCGCCCGCCGCGACCACCGTCCACAGCACCGGCCGCCGCAGCACCCCGCCGACCACGGTCCGCCACAGCCTGCTCTCGCCCGCGTCCTTCCGGCCGGCCTTCGCCCCGCGCCGCAGGAACGGCAGGCGCCCCTTCTCGACCCGCTCGCCCAGCAGCGAGAGCAGCGCGGGAAGCACCGTCACCGAGCCGACCATCGCCACGGCGACGACCATCAGCGAGGCCAGACCCATCGCCTCGAAGTCGGTGATGCCGGTGAAGAGCATGCCCGCCATCGCCACGCACACCGTGATGCCGGAGACCACCACGGCCCGGCCGCTGGTCGCCGCCGCGATCCGCAGCGCCGTCTGCGCGTCCCGGCCCTTCTCCCGCTCCTCGCGTTCGCGCCGCAGATAGAACAGGCAGTAGTCGACGCCCACGGCGAGCCCGACGAGCAGCATCACCGAGTTCGCCACGTCGCTCATCGGCTGCACATGGCTCACCAGGGCCATCAGGCCCATCGTCGCCACGATCGCGGATATCGCGAGCAGCACCGGGAGCAGCGCCGCCACCAGAGCGCCGAACGCGATCAGGAGAATGCCGAAGGCCACCGGCACGGCGGAGTACTCGGCCTGCTTGAAGTCGCTGCCGAAGGCGTCGTCGAACGTCTTCTCCATGGAGGCGCCGCCGATCTGCTCGATCCGCAGCCCCGCGTCCTCGTGCCGGTCCGCCACGCCCTCGACGGCCTTCAGGACCGGCTCGACCCGGTCCATGGAGTCGTCGGGGTCGCCGCGCAGGTCCACCTGGACGAGCGCGCTGCGGCCGTCCTTGGAGACCGTGCCGGACGTGTAGGGGGAGGTGACGGCCGAGGCCTCGCCGGTGCCCCGTACCGCCTTGACGACGTCGTCGACGGCGGCGCGGAAGCGCGGGTCCGTGGCCTTCGGTCCATCGCCGCCGCGGGTCTGCACCAGCACCGTCTCGCCGGTCGGCTCCTCGACGCCGGCGTCGTCGGTGATGCGCTGTGCCTGGCTGGTCTCGCCCTTCAGGTCGCCCTCCGGCGCCTCCGCCCGGCCCACGGCCGAGCCGACGCCCATGGCCAGGACGACGAACAGGACCCAGATGCCGACCGCTGCCCAGCGGTGCCGCGCGCTCCAGCCACCGGCCCGCGCGGCGAAGCCCCGCACGGGTGTCCCTGTGCTGCTCATGATGGAGTCCGCCCCCCGTCGTGCGGCGGCACCCTGCCACCACCTTTTCCCGACGCTAGGGCGGTACGCGCGCCGCCTCATCGTGCCGACAGGTGAACCGCCGCGAGACCGTGGGAGGAGACATGACACTCAAGCCCCCTACATCTATCGGGGACTTGGCACCTACACCCACTCGGGAAGAGCCGCGCGAGACGGGGCGCGGGACCCCCTCGGCCGGATGTATACGTTCCGTCGTGTCCGATCTGCCACTGCGAACCCTTTTTGTTATTACGGAACCTTGTTGAACAAGTCACAGGCGTATGAAGGTATTGATCTGCGCCCGTCATTCAGACAAGGTTTCGTCCCAACGCCCAAAGATCTTCAGTTCTTTCGGAGTTCCCAGGGCGCCGCAGCCATGGCTGCACACAGCAGAAAAGGCTTTGAAACCCCCCACATCCCCCCACAACGCACCACGAGGAGACCCCTCTTCATGGCAACTCACAAGCGCGCTCGCACGATGAAGCTCACCGCCGCGATAGCCACCGCCGCCACCGCGGTGGGCGTGACCGTCTTCGCAGGATCATTCGCAGGTGCGTCGACGCCCGCCGAGGGCAAGGTCTACGGCGCCGACGCCAAGGGCGCCGTCGAGGGCAGCTACATCGTGCTGCTCGACGAGAAGGCGAACAAGGAAGCCAAGTCCGACCTCGCCCAGGAGTACGGCGGCAAGCTCAGCCGCAACTACTCCTCGGCCGTCAACGGCTTCGCCGCCAAGAGCCTGTCCGAGACCGAGGCCAAGCGCCTCGCCGCCGACCCGGCCGTCGGCAAGGTCGTGCAGAGCAAGAAGTTCTCGATCGACGCCACCCAGGACAACCCGCCGTCGTGGGGCCTGGACCGCATCGACCAGGCCGACACGGCCGGCGACAAGAAGTACACCTACCCCGACGCCGCGGGCGAGGGCGTCACCGCGTACGTCATCGACACCGGTGTCCGCGTCAGCCACAAGGACTTCGGCGGCCGCGCCACCTCCGGCTTCGACGCCGTCGACAACGACGACAACGCCGACGACGGCAACGGCCACGGCACCCACGTCGCGGGCACCATCGCCGGTGACGCGCACGGCGTCGCCAAGAAGGCCAAGATCGTCGCCGTCCGCGTCCTGGACGACCAGGGCTCCGGCACCACCGAGCAGGTCGTCGCGGGCATCGACTGGGTCACCAAGAACCACCAGGGCCCCTCCGTCGCCAACATGAGCCTCGGCGGCGGCGCCGACGAGGCCCTGGACGAGGCCGTGAAGAAGTCCATCGCCGCCGGCGTCACCTACGGCGTGGCCGCGGGCAACGAGTCCAGCGACGCCGGCCAGGGCTCCCCGTCCCGCGTCAAGGAGGCCATCACGGTCGCCTCCTCGACCAAGGACGACCAGCAGTCGGACTTCTCCAACTTCGGCTCCGTCGTGGACATCTACGCCCCGGGCTCGGACATCACGTCCGCCTGGAACACCGGCGACGACGCCACCAAGACGATCTCCGGCACCTCGATGGCGACCCCGCACGTCGTCGGCGCCGCTGCCGTCTACCTGGGCGCGCACAAGGACGCCACGCCCGACGCCGTCGCCAAGGCCCTGACCGACGGTGCCACGCCGGACAAGATCTCCAACCCCAGCGAGGGCACCCCCAACAAGCTCCTGAAGGTCGTCGAGTAGTCACGGCCCTGAAGAAGCCGGCGGTCGTCGTGCCCACCCCCACGGGGCACGGCGGCCGCCTTATCGTGTGCGCATGGCGACGAAGATCTACGCGGCGCTGCTGCGCGGCATCAATGTGGGCGGCAGCAGGAAGGTGCCCATGGCACGCCTGCGCGCGCTCCTCGAAGGGCTCGGCCACACCGGCGTCGGGACGTACCTGCAGAGCGGCAACGCCGTCTTCACGGCGGACCACGGCGACGAGGAGAGCCTGGCCGCCGAGGTGAGCGACGCGCTGGAGCGGGAATTCGGGTTCACCGTCGACGTCCTGGTGCGCGACGCCGCGTATCTGAGGGCCGTGGCCGACGCCTGCCCCTTCCCCGCCGACACCCTTCAGGGCAAGCAGCTGCACGTCACCTACTTCTCCGCGCCCGTCGTGGCCGCCCGGTTCGCCGCCCTCGACCAAGCGGCCTTCCTGCCGGAGGAGTTCCGGCTCGGCGACCGCGCCCTGTATCTGTACGCCCCCGACGGCCTCGGCCGCTCGAAGCTCGGCGAGGCCCTCGCGCGCCCGGCGCTCACCAAGGGGCTCGTCGCCACCAGCCGCAACTGGAACACCGTCACCAAGCTCGTGGAGCTGACCGATGCCTGACACGTCCGCCACGCAAGGACTGCCCGACCTGCCCGGCCGCTCGCCCGCGGTCGAGGCCGCCATCGAGAACGAGCTGCGCCTCCTCGACCCCGAAGTGCGGTCCTCGCCCGCGCTGTTCGGCGCGCTCCTGCACCCGGAGTTCACCGAGTTCGGCGCGTCCGGCGTCCGCTGGGACCGCGAGTCGATCGTCGAGGTGCTCACCGCCCGGCCCGAGCCGGGCGGCCGCCCCACCACGACCTCCCGCATGCGGGGCGTCGAGGTCGCCGAGGGCGTGGTGCACCTGACCTTCGACACCGACACCAACGGCCGTCTGGTGCACCGCAGTTCACTGTGGCGGCGCACCGACGACGGCTGGCTGCTCTGGTTCCATCAGGGCACCCCGTTCACCCCCGAGCCGCCCCCGGCAGACTGACGACGCGCAGTCCGCCGTAGGTGGTGTGCGAGACGACCTCGGCCGGGACGGCCAGACGCGGGTCCGCGAGCAGCAGGCGCACCGCGTCCGGCCGCCGGGCGTCCTCGGCCGTCCCGGCGGCCGAGGTCACGGCGGCCACCTCGTCGATGAGCGCCAGGTCCGCGTCCGTGACCTCGTCCTCGGCCTTCTCCATCACGCCCCAGCCGTCCCACGGCAGCGCCTCCGTGCCGCCGAGCGCCGCCAGGTCCGCCACCACGTCGGACCGCACCAGGCCGAGCCCCTTGATCTCCGGGACCGTGCTCACGCCGAACGTGTCCGGGTCCGCCCGCCCCTCCCGGCACGCCCGCCACGCCTCACCGCCCACCACGAACTGCTCGCGCGGTACGTCCATGGGGTCGAAGTCGATGTCGTACAGACCTCCGCCCAGCGTGGCCTCCACGACGAGCTGCGCGTCCGCGAGGACCCAGCCGCGCCCGGCCGTCCAGAACTCGGTCACCCAGTGGTTGTCGTGGAACCCCGCCTGGAAGTACGTGCCGTAGCCGCACCGCAGCCGCGCCGGGGTGCCGGTCGCCCGCAGCAGCGAGCACAGGAGCAGGGCGAAGTCCCGGCAGGTGCCCACGAACCGCTCCGCCGGCGGCCGGGGCTCGGCCAGGGGCGTCGTGCCGCGCTCGCCGATGATCCGCAGCAGTTCGGCGGCGTACCGGGACTCGGCGTCCTCGCGCATGCGCTCCTCGGGCACCGCGTGGCCGAACCGGGCGCCCTCCTCCCGGTGCAGGACGACGCCCCGCACGAGGGCGGCGAGCGCGGCCGGGTCCCGGGGGAGCGGGTCGGGTCCGACGAGGGCGTCGAGGTGGGGGCCGGGGTCCGTGTACGGGCTCTGGGTCAGGTAGTCGCTGTCCATGGCGGGAGCCTGAAGTCTGCCCCTGGGGCAAGGTCAAGATACGGAAAGATCTTGACCGTTCACCTGTTCGCTGTGTCAGGCTCGGGCCATGCGCTACATCATGATCGGAGCGGGGGCCATCGGCGGCAGCGTCGGCGGACGCCTCGCCGAGGCGGGGCACGAGGTCGTCCTGGTCGCGCGCGGCGCGCACCTTGAGGCGCTGCGGGAGCGCGGGCTCACCCTGAGGACGCCCGACGGGACCCGCACCCACCGGCCCCCCGTCGTCCAGGACCCGGCCGACCTCGGCGAACTGCGCGCCGACGACGTGCTCGTGCTCGCCGTGAAGACCCAGGACGCCGAGGCCGCCCTCGACGCCTGGGCCGTACGGCCCGTCGCGGGCGGCACGACCGCCGCCGAGGCGCTGCCGCTGGTCTGCGCGCAGAACGGCGTCGAGAGCGAGCGGATGGCGCTGCGCCGCTTCCGCCACGTGTACGGCATGTGCGTGTACCTGCCCGCCACGTACGTCGAGCCCGGCACCGTCTCCGCCGCCGGTGCCCCGCACACGGGCATGCTGCACCTCGGCCGCTACCCGGCGGGCACCGACGACACCGCGCGCCGCGTCGCCGCCGACCTGGAGAGCGCCAAGCTGCTCGCGCCCGTGGTCGAGGACGTGATGCGCTGGAAGTACGGCAAGCTCCTCGGCAACCTCGCCAACGCCGTCGAGGCCCTCACCGGACCCCTCACCGACGAGGACGCCCGCGCCCTCGTGCGGCGCGCCCGAGCCGAGGGCGAGGCCGTGCTCGCCGCCGCGGGGATCGACGCGGTCGGCGAGCAGGAGCAGCGCGAGACGCGCGGCGAGCGCGTCGTCCTCGAACCGCTGCCCGGCGTGCCCCGGGGCGGCGGCTCCTCCTGGCAGAGCCTCAGCCGCGGCACCGGCACCATCGAGGCCGACTACCTCAACGGCGAGATCGCGCTCCTGGGCCGGCTGCACGGTGTGCCGACGCCGGTGAACGACGTGCTGCGGCGGCTCGCCAACGCGTTCGCGCGGGAGCGCAGGGAGGCGGGGTCGATGGCGGTGGGGGAGCTGGTCGCGCTGGTGGAGAAGGGGTAGCTCGCGGGGACGCGGTGCAGGGTCTCGCGGGGGCGCGGTGCGGGGTCAGGTCGGGGGCACGTCGGTGTCACGTCGGCCAGTCCGCGGCCCGCGACGTGAACTGGAGCGTCGTGCTCCCGTCGTCCTCGCGCACCTCGCGGCCCTGGGTGAAGCCGAGCCGCTTCAGCACGGCTATGGACGGCGTGTTCAGCGCGTCGACGGTGGCGTGCACCTCGGCGAGGCCCAGGGTCCGGTGGCCGTGGTCGGTCAGCAGGCGCGCCAGCTCCGTGCCGAGGCCGAGGCCCCAGCTGCTCCGGGAGAGCCCGTACACGATCTCGTGTCCGTCCAGCCACGGCTCGGGCGACGGCTTGATCTCCGCGTGCCCCGCGTACCGGCCCTCGTGCCGCACCGCCCACACCGGGAAGCGTGCCTCCGCGTACACGATGCCGAACAGCCGCGCGAACAGCGCCCGGTCCGCCTCCGCGCTGCGCATCCCGTCGCCGAACCAGCGGCCCACGGCCTCGTCCTGGAACAGCGCCACGAAGTCCGACTCGTCGGACGCGACATAGGCGGAGAGCACGAGGCGCTCGGACCTCAGTTCGGGGGAGACCGGCTCGGACGTCATCCGCGAGACGGTATTGGGGGGTGGGGGCCACCGCAAGCGGTTTCTGGCCGGGGGCCTGGGCAAGATCAGGTCAGGGTGGGACGGGGTTGGGTTTCGACCGCGGGGCGGTGGGGGCTTGGCGCGCAGTTCCCCGCGCCCCTTGCGGGGCTGGGCGGTGTGTCAGGGGTGGACCGCGCCCCTTGCGGGGCTCTGTGTCGGTGGGGCGGGGCGTCCTGCGGCCCTTGCGGGGCCCAGGGTGTCGCCTGCGGGGCGGTGGGGGCTGGTCGCGCAGTTCCCCGCGCCCCTTACGGGGCTCGTCAGACTGCTGCCCGTAGTGGGGGGTGCCACGTCGGCTGCGGCGGTGTCGTGATGTTCCCCGCACGGGTGGGTGGGCGGGCGGGATCCGCCGCGAAGCGGTGGCATGCGTCGAAGCGGTCCAGGAGGACGTGGGCGACCAGCGGGGAGTCTCCCAGGACGTCCGCCAGGACGTCGGCCTCGGCCGCGCCGCGGGCGATCCGGTCGGGCAGGAAGCCGGGGGCCAGGACGTACGGCGCGACGGCGACCTGGCGCACCCCGGGCGTATCCCGCAGCAGGCGCACCGCCTGTTCCGTGCGGGGAAGAGTCGCGGAGGCGAACGCAGGCCGCACGGCGCACCAACCGGTGTGCCGCCACTCCCGCGCGATGTCAGCGATCACTGCGATCGCCTCCGGGTCGGTGGAGCCCGCCGAGGCCAGGACGACCCCGGTCGTGGGCTTGTCGGCGGGGTCGAGCCCCGCCTCGTACAACCGCGTCTCGAGCGCGGTGAGGAGGAGGGGTGACGGGCCGAGCACCCCCGCCTGCCGCACCCGCAGCCCCGGCGGGGCCTCCCGGAGGACCGCCGGGATGTCGGCCTTCGCGTGGAAGGCGCGGGTGAGGAGCAGGGGCAGGGCGACGACATCGCGTACCCCTTCCTCGGCGAGGGAGTTCAGGACGGCCGGCACGGACGGGGTGTTGAAGTCCAGGAACCCCACCTCCACCCGGAGGCCGGGCCGCAGGCCCCGCACCGTGCGCAGCAGCGCCCGCACGCTCGCGGCATGCCGGGGATCCCGGCTGCCGTGGGCGACGACCAGAAGGACGGGACGGGACGTGTGGCGCATCGGAATCAGCTCTTCACCAGGAGGCCGCGGCTGCGCAGCACCCACCGCTCGAGGGGACTGAAGATGAGCAGGTCGATGGCGATGCCGACGATCAGGATGAGCAGGATGGCGAGGAAGACCTGGGACATGCTGCTGTTGGTACGGCCCGCTTCGAGGAGCTGGCCGAGTCCGATGCCCAGGTCGGGGGACTGCGCGATGATCTCCGCGGCCATCAGGGAGCGCCAGGAGAACGCCCACCCCTGCTTCAGGCCCGCCACATAGCCGGGCAGCGCGGCCGGCATGACGATGTGCCAGGCGCTGCGCAGCCCCTGCGCGCCGAGGGTGCGCCCCGCCCGCAGGACCAGCGGGGGGATCTGGTCGACGCCCGCGACCAGGCCGTTGGCGATGGAGGGCACCGCGCCGAGCAGGATCACCGCGTACATCATGGAGTCGTTGAGACCCAGCCAGATCACGGCCGGCGGCACCCACGCCACCGAGGGCAGCGACTGCAGGCCGGACAGGATCGGGCCGATGGCCGCCCGTACGAAGCGGATCCGCGCCACGATCAGGCCGAGCGGCGTGCCGATGGCGAGGGCCATCAGGAAGCCGAACAGGCCGCGCTCGACGCTGGTCCAGATGTACTCGAGCAGGGTGCCCTGCCGCCAGGAGGCCTCGACCTCGTCCCACACCGCGGACGGTGCGGGCAGCTTGTAGCTGTCGGTGACCTTCGCCCAGACCAGGACCTGCCACACCACGAGGACGAGGACGACCGCGGTGATCGGCGGCAGGACCTTCTGGACCAGGGTCTCGCGCAGCGGGGTGCGCCGCGTCTGCACCGTGTCCAGGGCGTCGAGGCCCGCTTCCAGACCGGCCAGGTCGTGCGCGTCCGCCGGTCCTTCCGCCTTCGCCGCGCCGCCGGATTTCGCGGGCGTCGTCGTGTCAGTGCTGCCCATGGCGGCGGATCTCCCCACGCAGTTGTTCGGTGATCTCGACGGAGAGCTCCGCCACGGCCGCGTCCTCGATGCGGCGCGGCTGCTCGATGTCGACCTGCCACTCGCGCGCCACCCGGCCGGGCCGCGACGAGAGCAGCACGACGCGCTGGGCGAGCCGCACCGCCTCGCGGACGTTGTGCGTGACGAACAGGACCGAGACGCCGGTCTCGCGCCAGATACGCATCAGCTCGTCGTGCAGCACGTCCCGGGTGATGGCGTCGAGGGCCGCGAACGGCTCGTCCATCAGCAGGAGTTGACTGTCCTGGGCGAGCGCGCGGGCCAGCGCGACGCGCTGGCGCATGCCGCCGGACAGCTCGTGCACCCGCTTGCCGTGGGCGCCCTGGAGACGCACCAGGGAGAGCAACTCCTCGGCCCTAGGCCGTCGTTCGGCCTTCGGCACGCCCCGCAGCCTGAGGGCGAGCTCGATGTTCTTGCCCGCGGTCAGCCACGGGAACAGCGCGTGTTCCTGGAACATCAGGGCGGGCCGCCCGTCCGTGGCGATGGTGCCCGCGGTGGGCCGGTCGAGCCCGGCCGCGAGGTTCAGCAGCGTCGACTTGCCGCACCCGGAGGCTCCCAGGAGGGTGACGAACTCGCCGCGCGCGACATCGAGCGTGATGTCGTCGAGGACGAGCTGCTGCCCCGCCGGAGTGGCGAAGGACTTCGAGACGTGCTCGATGCGCGCGGCGACGTCGAGCGTCGCGGCCTCGCCGACCGCGCCTGCCGCCGACTTGGCGGGCGTGGTCTTGGTGAGCGTGGTGGCCATGGTCGTCACCTCCTGGGATCCCTGAACCGGCTCTGTTCTTCGCCTACTTGACGCCGAGTCCGGCGTCGTCGACCGCGGGCCTGCCCGCCGCCTTCAGGACCTTGCCGAGCGGCCGCAGGTCGTAGATGCCGTTCAGGTCGGGCTTGTCGAGCAGGCCCGCCTTGACCGCGTGGTCGGCCTCGGTGTCGAGCGTCGCGGCCAGCGGGTCGTCGATGAACTGGATCGACTTCCACGCCGGGTCGATGACCTCGGGCGGCAGCGCCTTGCCGGAGAGCTGCTTCAGCTTGGCGTTGGCCGCGGCCTTCGCCTTCTCCGGGTTCTCCTTGATGAACTGGTTCGTCTTCACCGAGCCCCGCAGGACCGCCTCGACGACCTTCGGGTGCTTCTTCAGGAAGTCCTGCGACACGATGATGTTGGTGATCACGAACTTCTTGTCCGGCCACAGGTCGGACTCGTCGAGGAGCACCTTGCCGCCCTCGGCGACCAGCTTGGACGCGGTCGGCTCCGGCACCCAGGCGCCGTCGATCGAGCCGGACTTGTACGCGTCCGGGGTGATCTTGTTGTCGGTGCGGACCACGGAGACGTCGCCCTTGCCGCTCTCGGCGTCGACCTTCCAGCCCTTCTCCTTCACCCAGTTGAGGAACGCCACGTCCTGGGTGTTGCCGAGCTGCGGGGTCGCGATCTTCTTGCCCTTGACGTCGTCGAGGGACTTGACCTTGTCCGGGTTCACCACGAGCTTCACGCCGCCGGACGCCGAACCGCCGATGATGCGCAGGTTCTTGCCCTGGGACTTGGTGTAGCCGTTGATGGCCGGGGACGGGCCGATCCAGCCGATGTCGATGGACTTCGAGTTCAGCGCCTCGATCTCCGAGGGGCCCGCGTTGAACTGCGCGTACGTCGCCTTGGTGCCGCCCAGCTCCTTCTGCAGGATGCCTTCCTGGTCGCCGACGAGCGCGGTGCCGTGCGTGAGGTTCGGGAAGTACCCGATCTTCACCGTGTCCAGGCCCTCGATCTTCTTCGCACCGGCCGCGATCTTGGCCTTGCCGCTGTCGTTCGAGTCGGAGTCCGAGCCGTATCCGCAGGCGGAGAGGGTGAGGGCGAGGAGCGGCAGCGCGCTCAGCGCGGCCAGGCGGCCGCGGTGTGGCGCCCGGCGGCGGGCGGTCGTACGGGGAGAGCGGATGGCAGGCACGGGAGGTGTTCCTCTCGTTGGCCCGGCGCGGGCACCGTCAGGGTGCGGCCGGGCGGACGTCGGCGGATCTTCGTTTACGTCGGAAGGGACGGCGGGGGGTGTGGGCGCGCGAGCGGTGCGCGTACGTCATCGCGCACATCGGGCGACCCCTCCCGTCCCCGCGCCGAGCGCGCCGCTGCCCACGCGCCCGCCTTCCTTGGCGAACGTCGCGTACACGTCGATGGAGGTCATGTCAGAAGTCCCAGCCCTCGTCGTCCGCAGGCGCGCCATGGGCGTCCTCTGCCTTGGCGAAGGCCTCGCCCGCCATGCCCGCGGCCAGCGTCGTGCCGTCCGCCGGGTCGATGAGCAGGAAGGAGCCGGTGCGGCGCGAGTCGGCGTACGCGTCGATCGCGAGCGGCTCCGCGGTGCGCACCAGGACCCGGCCGATGTCGTTGGCGACGAGCTGCCCGGGGTTCGGGTGCTGGGACAGGTCGTCCAGGGTGAGCCGGGACGGGATCTGCTTCACGATCGCCTTGACCGTGCGGGTGGTGTGCTTGAGCAGCACCCGCTGGCCCACCACGAGCGGGGTGTCCGCGACGTGGCAGACGGTCGCCGCGATGTCCTGGCTGGTGGACGGCGTATCACTGCTCGGGACGATCAGATCGCCCCGTGAGACGTCGATGTCGTCCTCCAGGAGCACGGTCACGGACTGCGGGGTCCACGCCACGTCCACGGGCCTGCCGAGCAGGTCGATGCCCGCGACCTTCGACGTCCGGCCCGAGGGCAGCACGGTGACCGACTCGCCGACCCGGAAGGTGCCCGCGGCGATCTGGCCCGCGTACCCCCGGTAGTCCGGGTGCTCGGCGGTCTGCGGCCGGATCACGTACTGCACCGGCAGGCGCGCGTGGCAGCTCGTCAGGTCGTGGCTGACGGGCACGGTCTCCAGGTGCTCAAGGACCGTCGGGCCGCCGTACCAGTCCATGTTCGACGACGGCTCCACCACGTTGTCCCCGGCGAGCGCCGAGATCGGGATGGCGGTGATCTCCGGGACGCCCAACTCGCCCGCGTACGCGGTGAACTCCTCCGCGATCTTCGCGAACACCGGCTCCGCGTACGCCACCAGGTCCATCTTGTTCACGGCGAGCACCACGTGCGGCACCCGGAGCAGGGCCGCGACGGCGGCGTGCCTGCGGGTCTGCTCGATGACGCCGTTGCGGGCGTCGACGAGGACCACGGCCAGGTCGGCCGTGGAGGCGCCGGTGACCATGTTGCGGGTGTACTGCACATGGCCCGGGGTGTCCGCGAGGATGAAGCGGCGCCGGGGCGTGGCGAAGTAGCGGTACGCCACGTCGATGGTGATGCCCTGTTCCCGCTCGGCCCGCAGGCCGTCGGTGAGCAGCGCCAGGTCAGGGCCCTCGGCGCCGCGACTGCGCGAGGCGTGCTCGACGGCCTCCAGCTGGTCGGCGAGGACCGACTTGGAGTCGTGGAGCAGGCGCCCGACGAGCGTGGACTTGCCGTCGTCGACGGAGCCCGCGGTGGCGAACCGCAGCAGCGTGGTCGCGGACAGACCGGCGAGTTCCCCGGCGGCGGTATCGGTGGTGCTGGTCATGGCTAGAAGTACCCCTCGCGCTTGCGGTCTTCCATCGCGGCCTCGGAGAGCTTGTCGTCGGCGCGGGTCGCGCCGCGCTCGGTGAGCCGGGACGCGGCGATCTCGGTGATCACGGCCGCGAGCGTCGTCGCGTCGGAGTCGACGGCGCCGGTGCAGGACATGTCGCCGACCGTGCGGTAGCGCACCTGGCGCCGCACGACGTCCTCGCCGTCCTTGGGCCCGCCCCAGTCGCCCGCGGTCAGCCACATGCCGGAGCGCTTGAAGACGTCCCGCTCGTGCGCGAAGTAGATCTCCGGCAGCGCGATGGACTCGCGGGCGATGTACTGCCACACGTCCAGCTCGGTCCAGTTGGACAGCGGGAACACCCGGACGTGCTCGCCGGGGGCGTGCCGGCCGTTGTAGAGCTGCCACAGCTCGGGGCGCTGGCGGCGCGGGTCCCATTGCGAGAACTCGTCGCGCAGCGAGAACACCCGCTCCTTGGCGCGCGCCTTCTCCTCGTCGCGCCGCCCGCCGCCGAAGACCGCGTCGAACCGCTCGGTCTGGATCTTCTCGGTGAGCGGCAGCGTCTGCAGCGGGTTGCGGGTGCCGTCGGGGCGCTCGCGCAGGACACCGCGGTCGATGTAGTCCTGCACGGACGCCACGTGCAGGCGGAGGCCGTGCTCGGCCACCACCCGGTCGCGGTACTCGATGACCTCGGGGAAGTTGTGCCCGGTGTCGACGTGCAGGAGGGCGAAGGGGACCGGCGCCGGGGCGAAGGCCTTCAGCGCCAGATGCAGCATGACGATGGAGTCCTTGCCGCCGGAGAACAGGATCACCGGCCGCTCGAACTCGCCCGCGACCTCGCGGAAGATGTGCACGGCCTCGGACTCCAGGGCGTCCAGGTGCGACAGCGCGTACGGGCTGTCGCTCGCCGAACTCCCGTCGGCGTCACCGGAGTTGCCGGTTCCCTCATGAACACTCGCGGCGGTCGTCACACCAGACCCCTTTCGTTGAGCAGCGCGTGAACCGCTGCCGCGGACTCCTGCACGGTCTGGTCCTGGGACTCGATCCGCAGATCGGGCGACTCGGGCTCCTCGTACGGGTCGTCGACGCCGGTGAGCCCCGATATCTCGCCCGCGGCCTGCTTGGCGTACAGGCCCTTCACGTCCCGTACGGAGCAGACCTCCACCGGCGTGGCCACGTGCACCTCCAAGTAGGCGGTGCCGCCCGCCTGGTGGCGCTTGCGGACCGCCTCACGGCTGTCCGTGAACGGCGCGATCACCGGGACGAGCGCCAACACACCGTTGCGGGCGAGGAGTTCGGCGACGAAGCCGATGCGCTGGACGTTGGTGTCCCGGTCCGCGCGGCTGAAGCCGAGGCCCGCCGAGAGGAACTCGCGGATCTCGTCGCCGTCGAGGACCTCGACCCGGTGGCCCTGGGCGCGCAGGATGCGCGCCAGCTCGTGGGCGATGGTGGTCTTGCCCGCGCTGGGCAGGCCCGTGAGCCAGACGGTGGCTCCGGTCACGTGGGTCTCCTGAACACTTCGGGGGTCGGTCGTCGCCGGCTGCGCTGTGTGAGGGTTCGTCATCCGTGCAGCCCGCATTCGGTCTTGGCGCGTCCCGCCCAGCGTCCCGCGCGCGCGTCCTCGCCGTCGAGGAGGCGCCGGGTGCAGGGCGCGCAGCCCACGGAGCCGTAGCCGTCCATGAGCAGCGGATTGGTGAGGACGCCGTGCTCGGTGACGTACGCGTCCACGTCGTCCTGCGTCCAGCGGGCTATCGGCGAGACCTTGACCTTCCGCCGCTTCTCGTCCCAGCCGACGACCGGCGTGTTCGCGCGGGTCGGGGACTCGTCGCGGCGCAGGCCCGTGGCCCAGGCGGCGTACCCGGCGAGGCCCTCCTCGAGGGGCTTGACCTTGCGCATCGCGCAGCACAGGTCCGGGTCGCGCTCGTGCAGCCGGGGGCCGTACGCGGCGTCCTGCTCGGCCACGGTCAGCTCAGGGACGAGCGTGATGACGTTGACGTCCATGACGGCCTCGACGGCGTCACGGGTGCCGATGGTCTCGGGGAAGTGGTAGCCGGTGTCGAGGAACACCACGTCCACGCCGGGCCGGGCACGCGCGGCGAGGTGGGCGACCACGGCGTCCTCCATCGACGACGTCACGCAGAACCGCGCGCCGAAGGTGTCCGCGGCCCAGCGGAGGATGTCGAGCGCGGAGGCGTCCTCCAGGTCGCGCCCGGCCTGCTCGGCGAGCGCCCGCAGCTCGGCGGTGGCCGCTGTGTCGGGCTCCTGAGCGGCTCTCATATCGATTCCCCTCCAGGGTCGTTGCGCTGAAGCCCACGGGTCAGAAGACCGAGGAACTTCAACTGGAAGGCGCGGTTGCACGCCGCGCATTCCCACGCGCCGTGGCCCTGCTCGCTGGGCCGCAGGTCCTCGTCGCCGCAGTAGGGGCAGTAGAAGGGGGCGGCACGCTCGCTCATGAGAGGGCCTCCTCGGAGGCCCGGGCCGCCCAGGTGGCGAACCGCTCGCCGTCCTCGCGCTCGGCCTGGAACCGCTTGAGCACGCGCTCCACGTAGTCCGGCAGCTCGGCCGACGTGACCTTCAGGCCGCGCACCTTGCGGCCGAACCCGGCCTCCAGGCCGAGCGCGCCGCCCAGGTGCACCTGGAAGCCCTCGACCTGGTTGCCGTCGTCGTCGAGGACCAGCTGGCCCTTGAGGCCGATGTCGGCGACCTGGATGCGGGCGCAGGCGTTCGGGCAGCCGTTGATGTTGATGGTGATGGGCTCGTCGAACTCCGGGATGCGGCGCTCCAGTTCGTCGATGAGGGAGGCGCCGCGCGCCTTCGTCTCGACGATCGCGAGCTTGCAGAACTCGATGCCGGTGCAGGCCATCGTGCCGCGCCGGAACGAGGACGGGCGGACCGTGAGGTCCAGCGACTCCAGGCCCTCGACCAGCGAGTCGACCTGGTCCTCGGTCACGTCGAGCACGATCATCTTCTGCTCGACGGTGGTCCGAAGCCGGCCCGAGCCGTGCGCGGCGGCCAGGTCGGCGATCTTCGTCAGTACGGTGCCGTCGACACGGCCGACGCGCGGGGCGAAGCCGACGTAGAACCGGCCGTCCTGCTGCCGGTGCACGCCGACGTGGTCGCGCCAGCGCTGGACCGGCTGGGCGGGGGCGGGGCCGTCGGCCAGCTTGCGCAGCAGGTACTCGTCCTCCAGGACCTGGCGGAACTTCGCCACGCCCCAGTCGGCGACGAGGAACTTCAGCCGGGCACGGGTGCGCAGGCGGCGGTAGCCGTAGTCGCGGAAGATCGAGATGACGCCCTCGTAGACGTCCGCCACGTCCTCCAGGGGCACCCAGGCGCCGAGGCGCTGGCCGATCTTGGGGTTGGTGGACAGGCCGCCGCCGACCCACAGGTCGAAGCCGGGGCCGAGGTCGGGGTGGACGACGCCGACGAACGCGATGTCGTTGATCTCGTGCGCCACGTCCAGGAGTGGCGAGCCGGAGATCGCGGACTTGAACTTGCGGGGCAGGTTGGAGAAGGCCGGGTTGCCGACGATGCGGCGCTGGATCTCGTCGACGGCGGGCGTGCCGTCGATGATCTCGTCCTCGGCGATGCCCGCGACGGGGGAGCCGAGGACGACGCGCGGGGTGTCGCCGCAGGCCTCGGTCGTGGACAGGCCCACGCCCTCCAGGCGGCGCCAGATCTCCGGCATGTCCTCGATGCGGATCCAGTGGTACTGGATGTTCTGCCGGTCGGTGATGTCGGCGGTGCCGCGCGCGAACTCCTGCGAGATCTCGCCGATCACGCGCAGCTGGTCGGTGGTGAGGCGGCCGCCGTCGATGCGCACCCGCAGCATGAAGTACTCGTCGTCCAGCTCCTCCGGCTCCAGGATCGCGGTCTTGCCGCCGTCGATCCCGGGCTTGCGCTGGGTGTACAGGCCCCACCAGCGCATCCGGCCGCGCAGGTCGTTCGGGTCGATGGAGTCGAAACCGCGCTTGGAGTAGATCGTCTCAATGCGTGTCCGCACATTGAGACCGTCGTCGTCCTTCTTGAACTGCTCGTTTCCGTTGAGCGGGGTGAAGTGACCGACAGCCCACTGGCCCTCGCCACGGTGGCGGCTCGCCTTGCGCCGGGGCGCGCGGGGGGCGGCGGTCGCGGTGTCTTCAGGGTTGGCAGCCATGGGTGTATGTCCTTCACAGCGGGCTGAGAACGGCTCTGACCTGCACACTCGCGCAGAAGGCGCGGCGGTGCGCGGGGATGGGGTCAGACAAGGGGAATGCGGCGGTGCTGGGTTTCTCAGCTCGCCGGACACATGGCGCTGGACATGCGGCCGAGGTCGACGTGGCGTCGACTCACCAAGGCGGTTCCAGCTCGAGACATGACGGAAGCGTGGCACGCGTCTTTCGGCGCAGTCCACCTCTGTCCGTATCCTGGACGTCTACGTCCCGTATCCTGGACAAATCATGGGGGCTGCGCCCCCGCTCCCCCGCTTTTTCGGCGCTCCGCCCCTCGTCCTCACACGCCGGACGGGCTGATTCCCCCTCTGTGTGCTCTTGGCTGCCGGACGGCGTGAGCCAGGGATTCTCAGCCTGTCCGGCGTTTGAGGACGAGGCGCGGAGCGCCGATCCGGGGGTGCCGTCGGCCGAGGGGCACCGTGACACGGTGGGCGTCAGGCGTGCGATCCGGGCCAGGGGCCGGGGGTGACCTGCTCGGCCTGCTCCGAGACCTCCGTGTGGAAGAGCTTGAAGCCCCGCCGCAGGTAGTTGTCCATCGCATGGTCCCCGTCGAGGCTGCACGTATGGACCCACACCCGCTTCGTCGGCGTCCGCTCGGGCCACCGCTCCGCGAGGTCCCACGCGCGGGCCGTCCCGTACGAGAGGAGGTGCCCGCCGATCCGCCGCCCCCGGAAGGCCGGGATCAGGCCGAAGTAGAGGATCTCGACGACGCCGTCGTCCTGCGGGTCCAGCTCCACGTACCCGGCGGGAGTGCCCCTGTCGTACGCCACCCACGTCTCCACGCCCGGACGGGCCAGGTGCTCCTGCCACTGGGCGTAACTGAGGGAGAGCCGGTCCACCCAGGTGATGTCGCCGCCGACGGCGGAGTACAGGAAGCGGCTGAACTCGGGCGAGGGCACCTCGGCCCGCACGATGCGCACGTCGCCGTCCGGGGCGGCGGCCGGGAGCAGATCGGTGCGGGCGGTCTGTTCGAGGGACCAGGTGGTGACGGGGATGTTCATGCCGGTCAGGCAATCATGGGCGGCGCCGGGGGGCCAAGGCGGATCCACCGGCGGGCCCGAGCGGCGCGCGCGGACCGCATGACTCGTGTAAGTCGGCCCAGCGGGCCCCGCCCCCGTCAAGGCTCGGCCGCCGCCCGCGCCCGCAGCACCGCGGGGGCGAGGGAGTGCGGGAGCAGCCGGGAGGGGTCCTCGGGCAGCAGCAGCTGGACGTCCGTGTCCTCGTGGAAGCGGTACGGGCGGTGGGCGAGCAGGCCGCCCAGATAGCGCCGGACGCGGGACAGCTCCGCGCGGACCGTCACCGTGCGCGCCGGATCGCCGAACAGGTCAGCGGCGAGGCCCGCGGCGGTGCGGCCCGAGCGGTGCACGGCGAGCAGGTACAGCAACTCGGCGTGCCGCGGCGACAGTTCATGGGTCCAGCAGTCCGCGCTGCCGGTGACGGCGACCGTCCACCGGTGCGGCCCCGCGACGTCCACCACCACCCGCGTCCCGGCCCCGGGCCCGGCCACGTCCCGCTCCTCCTCGTCGAGCCGGAGCAGCCAGCCGCCGGGCAGCGGCGCCACCGTGCACATGCCGAGCGCGGGCAGCCAGGAGCGGCCGTCGGCGAGGGACTTGGGCAGGGCGAGCCGGTCCACCGGCGGCATGCCCGTGACCGCCGCCGTCCAGCCGTGGCTGTCCACCGCGACGGCCCGCCCGTCCATCCGGGCGAGCACCGGCGCGGCCACCGACCGCAGCCGGTCCAGGGCCGTCAGATGCGCCTCGCGCAGCCGCGCCTCGGCGAGCTTGGCGACCGAGCAGACCAGGGCGAGCGTCGCCGGGTGCATGGTGTCGAGCGGCCCGCTGATGTCGACCACGCCGAGCAGCCGCCCGTCCCTCGGGTCGCTGATCGGCGCGCCCGTGCAGGTCCAGCGGTGGTGGGTGCGGACGAAGTGCTCGGCGGAGAAGACCTGCACGGGGCGCCGGGCCACCAGCGCGGTGCCGACGCCGTTCGTGCCGACGATGCTCTCCCGCCAGTCGGCGCCTATCTCGAAGCCGTGCCCGTCGGCCATCCGCAGCACCGACCTGTTGCCCTCGCGCCACAGCAGCCGCCCCTCGGCGTCCGCGACGACCATGATGTGCTGCGCGACGTCCGCGACCGACAGCAGCCCCTCGCGCAGCACCGGAAGCACATCTCTGAGCGGCGACGCCTGCCGCCGCCGCTCCACCTCGTCCGTGCTCAACACGCCCGAGCGGAAGTCGTGTTCGGGGTCGACGCCGCTCGCCAGCATCCGGTCCCAGGACGCCCCTATCTCCGGCCGGGGCCCGACCCGGGGTTGCTCGCCGGCGATCCTGGCGTCGCGCACCTCCCGAAGGAGCCGTGCGGCCTGCGCGGTCTTCACGGCCGTCAGCCGTTCGAGGTCGAAACTCGCGTGCGTGTTCATCACCGTTCCTCCCGCTCCCCGAGCCCGCCGACAGAGGGGGACACGCCATCCATCGTGCCCTTCCTGGCGCGCCGAGGGACATGCTTCACCCAGGTCGTACGAACCCGGACCCGCACACCGTCCAGAGTTGCAACCCTCTGCAACTCTGGCGAACAGTCGTGCGGTGTTTGAAACTTGGCCGTGCGCCGCCCCGTGCGGCGCCCGTCCCGACGGGGCCTGAAGACCGGGGGTGGTGCCGTGTCGGCGCAGCACCACCCCCGTGACAGCGCCCGTCGGGCGTGAAACTCAGAGCCCCACGGCCGCCCGCTCCACCACCGCCCCCAGATTCAGGCTGTGCGGCAGCGTGCCGAACGCCGCGCCCCAGTCCCCGCCGAGCCGGGACGCGCAGAACACGTCGGCCACCTCCGCCGGGGCGTACCGCACCAGCAGCGAGCCCTGGAGCACCAGGGCCATCCGCTCCACCAGACGCCGCGCCCGCGCCTCGACGCCGCTCAGGTCCGCCAGCTCCGTGAGCAGGTCCTTGATCGCGCCGTCCAGGCGGTGATCGGCCCCGCGCGCCGCGCCGACCTCCTCCAGGAACGCGGCGAGCGCCTGCGGCTCCCGCTGCAACGCCCGCAGCACGTCGAGGGCCTGGACGTTGCCCGAGCCCTCCCAGATGGAGTTCAGCGGCGCCTCGCGCAGGAGCCGCGGCATCCCCGACTCCTCGACGTACCCGTTGCCGCCCAGGCACTCCAGGGCCTCACCCGCGAGCGGCGTGCACCGCTTCGTCACCCAGTACTTCGCGGCCGGCACCGCGAGCCGCAGGAACGCCCGCTCCCGCTCGCTCCCGTCGTCGTACGCGGCCGCGAGCCGCAGCGCGAGCGTCGTCGCCGCCTCCGACTCCACCGCCAGATCCGCGAGGACGTTGCGCATCAGCGGCTTGTCGACGAGCTTGCCGCCGAACGCCTCCCGGTACGTGGCGTGGTGCACGGCCTGCGCCACCGCCTGCCGCATCAGCGCCGCGGAGCCGATGACGCAGTCGAGCCGGGTCGCCGCCACCATCTCGATGATGGTGCGGACGCCGCGCCCCTCGTCGCCGACCCGGCGCGCCCAGGTCCCGTCGAATTCGACCTCGCTGGAGGCGTTCGACTTGTTCCCGAGTTTGTCCTTCAGACGCTGAATGTTGAATACGTTCCGCGCACCGTCGTCGAGGATCCGTGGCACCAGAAAACAAGTGAGTCCCTCCGCCGCCTGCGCGAGGACGAGAAAGCCGTCCGACATCGGCGCGGAACAGAACCACTTGTGCCCGACGAGTTCGTACGTCCCGTCCTCGGCGAGCGCCCGCGCCCGCGTCGTATTGGCCCGTACGTCGCTGCCGCCCTGCTTCTCCGTCATGCCCATCCCGAAGAGCACGCCCGCCTTCTGCGCGGCCGGCCGCAGCCCCTCGTCGTACACCGTGGAGGTCAGCCGCGGCTCCCACTCGGCGGCGAGCGCGGGGTCGGCGCGCAGCGCGGGCACCGCCGCGTGCGTCATCGACACCGGGCAGCCGTGCCCGCCCTCCGTCTGCGTCCACACCAGGAAACCCGCCGCCCGCCGCACATGCCCGCCGGGACGGCTCCACGCCGCCGTCAGGCCCGCGCCGACGGCCTTGCCGAGCAGCCGGTGCCAGGACGGATGGAAGGAGACCTCGTCGATCCGGTTCCCATACCGGTCATGCGTGTGCAGAACGGGTGGATTCTCGTTCGCGAGCACCCCCCACTCCTGTGCCTGGACGGAACCCGCGGTGCGGCCGAGGGCGGAGAGCTCCTCGCGACTCGCCCCCAGGAGCGACGGGTCGAGATGCCGTTCGACCCCCTCCACCAGAGCGCGGTCGGACGTGAAGACGTCATATCCCACCAGGGGCGGAGCCTGGTTGGTCACTGTGTGGGTGGTGGCTGCCATGCCGCTACGGTAAGGAGGTGCACCAGGCAAAAGAAACACCCGGGCGGCCACACGGTCGCTGGAAACGGGCCCGCGCTCTCTACCGCAACGTCTCCAAGCGCAGGACCGCCTGGCTGCTGCTGAAGGACACCGTCAACTCCTGCATCGAGTACCGCGTCCTCGGGCTCGCGGCGGAGGCGGCGTTCTTCACGCTGCTGTCCGTGCCGCCGCTGCTGCTCAGCCTCATCGGGCTGCTCGCGTACGTCGACCGGTGGACCGGCGCGGACACCATCACCAGCGTCGAGAACAACATCCTCGAAGCGTCCCGGACGATCCTCTCCGACAAGGGTGTCCGTGAGATCGCGCAGCCGATCCTCGAGGACGTGATGAAGGTCGGGCGGCCCGACGTCATCTCCATAGGGTTCCTCTTCGCCCTCTGGTCGGGATCGCGCGCCGTCAACGTCTTCATCGACACCATCACCGTCATGTACGGACTCGACGGCGCCCGGGGCATCGTCAAGACCCGGATCCTCGCCTTCGGGCTCTTCCTCGTCGCCCTCGTCATCGGGTCCGTCGCGCTGCCGCTGATGGTGGCCGGGCCGGACGCGGTGGTGAAGCTGGTGCCCGGCTCGGCGACGGTCGTCCAGATCCTCTACTGGCCCGTCGTCACCTTCCTCTCCATCATCTTCCTCACCACGCTCTACCACGTGTCCGTGCCCGTGCGGTCGCCCTGGGTGGAGGACATGCCCGGGGCGCTCATCGCCCTCGGCATGTGGGTGCTCGGCAGCTTCCTGCTGCGCATCTACCTCACCAGTACCGTGGAAGGGCCCACGATCTACGGCTCGTTGGCCGCGCCCGTCGCCGTGCTCCTGTGGATCGGGATCTCCGCCTTCGCCGTGCTCGTCGGGGCGGCCGTCAACGCCGCCATAGACCGGGTGTGGCCGTCCGTCGCCACCGCGTCCGCCCGTGAGGCCAATGAGCGGGTGCGGGAGGCGAAGGCCGCGGAGCTGATCGCGCGGGCCGCCGCCGCGCGGGCCGCGGAGGATCCCGACGACCCCGACATGCCCTCGGAGTTCCCCGAGCGCTGGTCCCGCTTCCTGCCCCCCGACGACGTCTCCTCCCGCCTGCGCACCCACCACTCGAAGCGCAACGGGGACCACCCTGACCCGGACTAGCCCCTCCCGGCGTCCGGCCGACGCCACCTTCAGCTGCGCCGATCCCTCCGCCGATCGGCGCTCCGCGCCTCGTCCTCGAACGCCGGACGGGCTTTCTCCCGCCCACCCGCCCAGACCTGCATCCCGCTGAGCAACGGCCCGGCACCTTCAGGCCCGCAAGGGGCACCCCCGTATCGGCGCTCCGCGCCTCGTCCTCAAGCGCCGGACGGGCTGAAGGCGTCGCCGATGTGGGCTTGGAAGGTCACCTGGGGCGGGCCTGAGGGTGCCGGGCCGTTGCCGAGCCGGTGAATGGCTGGGGCGGGTGGGTGGGAGAGAGCCCGTCCGGCGTTTGAGGACGAGGCGCGGAGCGCCGCATCGGGGGTGACCCCGGCTCAGCCCCGGGCCGTGGTCGGCGTCGCTACTTCCACGTGGCCGCGGTGGCGGCCTCCTGGACGAAGGCCGAGAATTCCCTCGGGGCCCGGCCGAGTATGTCCTGGACGCCGGTGGAGATGTGGGCATTGCGCCCGTCGAGGTTGGTTTCGAAGAGCTCGATGAGGAATTCGACCTCCGCGTCGGGGACGCCGAATTCACGCAGAGCGGCACCGTATTCGGCGGCGGGCACGGGCACGTACCCGAATTCCCGCCCCACGGCGGCAGAGACCTCGGCGACGGCGTCCCGGAAGGACAGCAGCCGCCCCCCACTGACCTCAAGGACGCGCCCGTCGTACCGCTCACCCGCCCCGAGCACGGCGAGGACGACGTCCGCTATGTCCCGCACGTCGATGAAGGGCTCGAGCACCTCACCCCCGGGGAACGCCAGCTCCCCGCTCTCCCGCATGGCGTCCGCCAGCGGCCCTTCGCTGAGGTTCTGCGCGAACCAGCTGGCCCGCACGACGGTCCACCGCGCCCCGGGCACGGCGAGCGCGTCCTCCGTGGCGTGCGCCTGGTCCTCACCGCGCGCCGAGAGGAGGACGAGGTGGCGCACCCCCAACTCGACGGCCTGCCGGGCGAACGCGCCGACGGCCTCGGCGGCACCGGGCGCGCCGACGTCGGGCTGGTACGCGAGGAACGCGGCGTCGGCGCCCCGCAGGGCGTCCGCCCACGTCGACGCGTCGTACCAGTCGAACCGCACCGCGCCGGACCGCGAGGCGGACCGCACCTCGTGCCCCGCGGCCCGCGCGGCCTCGGCGACCCGGCTCCCGACCCGCCCGGTCGCCCCGGTGACGAGGACCGTCAGCGGTGCCGGAGTGCCCTGCGTGTGCTGTGTGTTCTGCTCGTTCGTGGTCATGGGTGAAGTCAACCGCCGGTGCCCGCACGGGAGCCATCCGTGAGGGGCTCACGCGCATACGCGTGCGTCTACGCTGCCCCCATGGACGTACTCGCAGGTCTGCTTGAGGGCCCCCGCGCCCGCGGCGCCTTCATGCTGCGCGCGTGTTTCGAGCCGCCCTGGTCGGTCCGGATCGCCGACGGGGCGCCCGTCTCGGTCATGATCATGGTGGCCGGTGAGGCCTGGCTCGTCCCGGAGAACGCGGACGGCACCCCGCACCCCGACCGGCCGCCCCGGCTGATCCGCCCCGGCGACGTGGCCATCGCCCGCGGCCCCGACCCCTACCTGGTCGCGGGCGACCAGGACACCCCGCCCTTCGGCGAGATCGGCCCCGGCCAGTCCTGCGCCCCGCTGAACGGCGCCCCGGAGGGCCACTACGCGCGCCTCGGCCTGCGCCGCTGGGGCCAGCCCGACGGGCCCGTCCAGATGCTGATCGGGACGTACCAGATGCGCGGCGAGATCACCGGACGCCTCCTCGACGCGCTGCCGCCGCTGCTCGTCCTGCCGACGGACGTGTGGGACTGCCCGCTCACACCGTTCCTCGCGGAGGAGATCGACAAGGACGATCCCGGCCAGGAGGTCGTCCTCGACCGCCTCCTCGACCTGCTGCTCATCGCGGCCCTGCGGGCGTGGTTCTCACGCCCGGAGGCGGCCGCCCCGGCCTGGTACGTGGCCATGGGCGACCCCGTCGTCGGCCCGGTCCTGCGGCTCCTCCAGGACGACCCGGCGCACCCCTGGACAGTCGCCTCGCTGGCCGCCAAGGCGGGCGTCTCGCGGGCCGCGCTCGCCCGGCGCTTCAGCGAACTCGTCGGCGAGCCCCCGATGACGTATCTGACCGGCTGGCGGCTCGCCCTCGCCGCCGACCTGCTGCGCGACAGCGAGCTGACGATCGCCTCGATCGCGCGCAAGGTCGGCTACGGCAGCGCGTTCGCCCTGTCCAGCGCCTTCAAGCGGGAGTACGGCGTCAGCCCCCAGGAACACCGCACGGGCGCGTCGTAGCCTGGGGTCATGGCGGTCGGCGGCAGGCACGAGGGGGCGGTGGTGCCCGCGTACGCCGAGCGGCCCTCCCTGGTGCTGCCCGGCGCCGTCGTGTGGACCAAGACGGCCGCACCGGACGCCGCCCCCGGTGCCCCGGCCGTCTCGCCGGTCCTTCCCGACGGCTGCATGGACCTGCTGTGGACCGAGGGCAGGCTCTACGTCGCCGGGCCGGACACGCACGCGTATCTGCCCGGCGTCCGGGAGTCCGGCCGGTACGTCGGCGTCCGCTTCGCGCCCGGCACGGCCCCCGCGATCCTCGGCGCCCCCGCCCACGAACTGCGCGACCGGCGCGTGGAGTTGGCGGACCTGTGGGGCGCCGCCGAGGTGCGCCGCCTCACCGCGCGCGTGGACGGGGCCGAGGACCCCGTGGCCGCGCTCGAGGCCGTAGCCGGGGAGCGGGCGGCCGACCGGCCGCCACCCGACCCGCTCCTGATCGCGGTCGTCCGCTCGCTGAGCGCGGGCCGGGGCGTCGCCGAGACCGCCGACGCCGCGGGCCTCGGCGCCCGGCAGCTGCACCGCCGCTCCCTGCCCGCGTTCGGCTACGGCCCCAAGACCCTCGCGCGCGTCCTGCGGCTCCAGCGGGCGCTCGCCCTGGCCCGCGCCGGACAGCCGTACGCGGACACGGCGGCCGCCGCGGGCTTCGCCGACCAGGCCCATCTGGCCCGGGACGTCAAGGAGTTGACGGGCATGCGCCTGACCGAGCTGCTCGGCTCCGGCTGACGGGGAGCGTGCGGCCGCCGGTCAGCGCGGCAGCGGGGCGAACAGGTCGGCGCCGTTGCCGTCGGGGTCGAGCACCGTCGCGTACCGCTGCCCCCACTTGGCGTCGAACGGCTTCAGCTCCGAGCGGTACCCGGCGGCCGTCAGCTCCTCGTACACCGCGTCCACGCCCGCGGGCGTACCGCAGTGGAAGGCGAGCCCGATGCGCCCGCCGCCTTCCGCCGGCTGCCAGTCGGGGGAGAAGGAGCGGATCGTCTCCTCGCTGTCGAGGGCGAAGCGCGGGCCGCCGGGGACGGTGGCCTCGGCGTGCGGCAGGTCCTCGGCGCCGGGCGGGAAGTCGAGGCCGAGCCTGCGGTAGAAGGCGAGGGACGCCGCCATGTCGGAGGTGACGATCCCCACCATGTCGAGGCGGGGCGTGACACGCGGCGCGGGGTCCGGGGTGTTCGTGTTCTGTGCGGTGTCGTCGCTGTTCATGTCGGAAAGCGTAGGCAGCCGCTCCGCGAGGGTCTTGAAGGAATCGGACACGCCGGGGGCGCGCGGGCGGGGCGCGGACGGCGTCCATGGCTGTCCCGGGCCCTGATTCCTCGCTACGGTGGTGTCATGGCTATCCCTGGCGAGAACCATCTTGCGGCAGCCGTCGTGGCCCACCGGGGCCGCGTGCTGCTCGTGCGTCGCAGTGAGACGGAGCGGTTCCTGCCACGCGTGTGGGGGGTGCCCTGCGGGAAGCTGGAGCCGGGCGAGAGCCCGCGCGACGGCGTGCTGCGCGAGCTGAAGGAGGAGACCGGACTGCTCGGCCACGTCGTGCGCAAGGTCGGCGAGTCCTCCTTCGTCAGCCAGTACCGAGGGCACGAGGTCAAGAACTGGCAGGACAACTTCCTCGTCCGTCCGCTCAGCTTCGACGTGACCCTGCCCCACCCCGACCAGGCCCATCGCTGGCTCGCTCCCGGCGAGCTGGACACGGTCGAGATCGACGACTACAACCGCGAGATCGTGGGCCAGGCGCTGAGCCGCCTGCGCACCCGCTGACAGCCCGGGCACCCGGGCCCGGTCGGCCCGAGCACCACCGATCCCAGGCCAGACGGGCGCCTACGAGCGCGCCAACTCCTCGCTCCCGCCGATCAGTTCGGCCAGCGCCCGCAGCTCCGCCAGATACTCCGCCACCTCCAGCGGCTCCTTCGCGTACGCCTGCGCCCGCCCGTCCCGGACGTCGCCCGTGAACACGTCCGTGTGGCGCCGCCGGTCCGAGCCCGTCTCCAGGAACAGCGTCACCGCCGTACCCGGCGAGGCGCACCACGCCCGGTGCAGCGCGTGCGACGGAAGGGCGTAGCCACTGCCCGCCGCGTACTCGGCTGACTGCGTCAGGCGCAGCCTCGCCCGCCCTGCCGGTTCCAGGAGCCAGTCGCTGACTTCCGCCGACAGCGACTCGCGGTAGCGCGCCGCCGCCAGCGGGCCGTCGCCCGCCGTCTCGTACAGCTCCATGCCGAGGGTGCCGCGCACCACGAACGAGGCCAGCGCGGAACGGTGGTTGTGGATGTCCTCACGGCCCGCCCGGTGCGAGCCGGGGTGCCAGACGTGCGCGCGCAGCATGTGCCGGGTGCCGACGGAGACGAGCAGCAGCTTGTCGAAGCCGAGGACGTGCCGGTACGAGAACCGCGCGCACCCCGAGGGGTCGCCGACGCCTGCCGCCAGCTCCGCCACGAGCGCCGAGAGCCGCCCAGGGGAGCCCAGTTCGGCGACGACCGCGCGCGCGGCCCGCACCAGCTCCTCCTCGTCCGGACCGTCGGGACCGTCGCGGCCGTCCCGCCCGGCGAGGCCCACGGGCCCGACGAGCCCGTCGAGGGCTCCCTCCATCAGCCGCCTGGCCCGCAGCACGTGCCGACCACCCATGCGGTCACTCCGCCTTCCGTCCGTTCCACGACCCCGCCCGCCGGGACGCGGAGCCGGTTCGACGACAGGCTCTCAGCGGTCCGGCTGATACATCCATACGGCATGGGCCCGCAGCGCCGAAAGGCCCTGATAGGTCATCCACAGGGGACGGCCGAGATCGTGCCCGTCCCAGTTCCAGATGCCCTCGTCCTGCTGGCGCAGCACACCGGCGACCGCGTCCGCGAGCAGCGTCCGCCACGCCTCCTCGCGGTCCTCGGCCACGGCGATCTCCCAGGCCCCGGGCGTGAGCAGGGCCCGCACCATCCACGCGGCCGTGAAGTGCCGTACGAACAGGACCTCTTGGCGCCAGGAGTCCTGCGGGTGCGGGCGGCGCACCTCCTCCTGCGTGTTGCGCAGGTCCGCGCACGTCTCGTGCCCCGGCATCGGGCAGGCCAGGAGCCAGCGGATGCCGTCCTCGCGGGCGGCCCGGGTGTTGCCGTCCTCGCCGAGCACGCGGGCCGCGCGGTCCAGGGCGACGACGGCCTGCGCGGTGTGCGCGGGCGAGGGCCGCGTGGTGTGCGCGGCGGGCCCGCGCAGGGCCGGGCCCCAGCAGCGGCGGTGCTCGCGGGCCGGGTCGGTGATGGTCCGGTCGACCAGCTCGTCCCGCAGCCGGGCGATGGCCGGGGATTCTGGCGCCGCGCGCAGCATGCCCCGCAGGACCGTCGTCACGACGTGCGTGCGGGCGAGTCCCGACGGTTCCAGGTCCGCGGTGAAGCGGGCCGCGCAGCGCGCCGCCTCGTCCGCGAGCCGCGCCGGGTCCGCGCCCGCGCGGGCGAGCGCGCCGAGGACCAGCGCCGTCACCTCGGGCCTGGGCACCGCCCCCTGGGAGCGGGCCGCCCAGCCGCCGTCGGAAAGACGCTGCCGCCACAGCGTCTCCACCAGCTCCGAGGGGTTCAACCGGCCGTCCTGCACGCCGAGTTCGAGGACGAGGTGCAGTCCGTACGCGGTGCCGGTGGGCGTGGGCCGCACCGGCAGGGTCTGCTCGTCCAGGGCGTGCGGCCAGCCCTTGAGCAGGCCGCGGTCGGGGTCGTCGAGGACGGCGAGTTCGGCGTGCAGGGTGCGGTGGGTCGCGGCGGCGAGCGCCGGGAAGGGGCCGGGGGCGTGTGCGGACCCCGTGGCCGCGCCGGTGCCGAGGGCGCGCGGCGCGGCCGGCGCGCCGTCGTCGTCCGTGCCCGCCCGTGCGCGCAGCAGCGCCGCCGCGAGCCAGGCCGCGAGGGCCGTGCCGACGCCGCTGACGCCCGCGATGCCGTACCGCGCGGCGTCCGTGGACAGCTCCTGCGGCAACACGCCCACCAGGGACTGGAACACGGCGTACCCCGCGGCGACGCAGCCGAAGCCGCCGAGCCAGCCCACGAACCGGCCCTGGCGCGAATCGCCCGGGGGCGGCGGCTCCGGATCCGGCCGGGCCGGGCTGCGGCCCAGCTGCTGCTGTGACACGGGATGTTCCCTCCCCCCAGGGCGGCGCGTGGGTCGTCGTCATTCCCAGTCTAGGCGGCCGTAACCGGGTTTCTCCGGGTCAGGAAGGGTCCGGAACCCGTGGCCGCGGGGCGCGCCGCCCCGTTCAGTGTTCTCTCAACGCCCCCGTCCGGTCATGGCGAACGTGAAGGTGAACTCCGCCGGTTGCGCGCGGAGTTCGTGCTGCGGAAGGACCCCGGGGCCGCACGACTGCGAGCCGATGCCGCGCTGCCCGTGGTCGAGGTGCACCCACACCGTGGGACCCGGCTTCAGGTCCGTGCGGTGGGCCGCCGCGTCGAGCTCCGCGTCGCTCCAGCGCCGGGCCGAGAACCAGAACTCCGGTTCGCCGACGATCCGCACCCCGGCGCCGTCGAAGCCGTCGCGCAGCTCGGCCCAGCGCACGTCGGCGCGGGCGCCGTTCTCCTGCGGGCGGACGTACGGCGTCTGCATCCGGCCGACGTCCATGTTCCAACGGCTCACGCACGAGGCGGATCCCGTGTCCGGGTACGCCTCCCCGGGACCGCCGCCGAACCAGTGCGCGTACCCCAGGACGGCGGGAAGCCCGAGCCGGATCCCGAGCCGGGGCAGCGGCACCTCCCAGTCGCCCTCCGGCGTCACCGACACCGCGAGCCGCAGGGCCGTGCCGTCGGACGTCCAGCGGTAGACGGTGCGCAGCGCCAGGTCGCGCGCCGCCGGGGCGACCCGGGTGCGGACGGTGAGCCCGTCGGCGTCCGACTCGACGCCGTCCAGGCGGTGTTGCATGCGGTCGAGGCCCAGCTTGCGCCAGAGCGGGCCGTAGCGCGTGTCGGGCTGCCAGGGCGCGCCGTCGTCGTTGTCGGTGGGCACCCGCCACACGTCCAGGCGCGGGGCCGCGGTCAGGGTGACGTCGGCGAGTGCGCGCAGGTCGCCCGTGCGGGCGTCGAAGCGGCCGGGGCCGAGCGCCACGTCGTAGCCGCTGCGGCGCGGGCGTTCGCCGGTGGCGACGGGCACGGGCGGGCGCGGCGTGACGGCGAAGTCGGCGCGGGCCACCACGTGGTCGAGGGAGGTCCAGTTGGTCTCCTCGCACACCATGGCCGACACGTGCAGCCGGATCTCGGCGCCGTTCGCGGCCTGCGGCGGGTCGGGCAGCTTCAGCTCGACGCTCTCGCCGGGGCCCAGCTCGGGCGGCACGTCGAGGGGGCCCGACACCGGGTGCGCGGGGCCGTCCGCGAGGTACGTCCACTCGAACGCGAGCTCCGCCAGGTCCGCGAAGTCGTACAGGTTGGTCACCGACACCGTGCCGGACACCGGGTCGTAGGTGAACCGCACCGGCTGGATCACCTGTTTGTAGTCGAGGAGCCCGGGGGACGGCGTCCGGTCGGGGAAGCACAGGCCGTCGCAGACGAAGTTGCCGTCGTGCAGCTCCTCGCCGAAGTCGCCGCCGTAGGCGTACCCGAACTCCGGGTGCTTCAGGCCGTGGTCGATCCACTCCCAGACGAAGCCGCCCTGCAGCCGCTCGTACCGCTCGAACAGGTCCTGGTACTCGCGCAGGCCGCCGGGGCCGTTGCCCATGGCGTGCCCGTACTCGCAGAGGATGAACGGCAGCCTGCGCCGCGCCTCGGGTCCCTCGTCCTCGCCCCGGCCGATGCGTTCGACCTCGGCGTGGTCGGCGTACATCCGCGCGTACATGTCGGTGTCCTGGCAGGACGGGTCGCCCTCGTAGTGCAGGAGCCGGTCCGGGTCGCGGTCGCGGATCCAGGCGGCCATGGCGCGCAGGCCCCTGCCCGTGCCGCACTCGTTGCCGAGCGACCAGATGATCACCGACGGATGGTTCTTGTCGCGCTCGACGGTGCGGGCGGCGCGGTCGAGGAGGGCCGGGGTCCAGCGGTCGTCGTCGGCGGGGTTGCCGCGCCAGCCCAGCATCGTGAAGCCGTGCGTCTCCAGGTCGCACTCGTCGATGACCCACAGGCCCAGCTCGTCGCAGAGGTCGAGGAAGGCGGGGTGCGGCGGGTAGTGGGAGGTGCGGACGGCGTTGATGTTGTGCTGCTTCATCAGCTGGACGTCGGCGCGCATCGTGGCGAGGTCGAGGGCGCGGCCCTTCTCCGGGTGGAACTCGTGCCGGTTGACGCCCCGGAACAGCAACGGCCGCCCGTTCACGGTGATCAGCCCGTCGGTGAGGGCGACCGTGCGGAACCCCACCCGCAGCGGAATCCGCTCGCCCGCCGTGGCCAGCTCCGCGTCGTACAGGCGGGGCCGCTCCGCCGACCACGGCTCGACCGGCACGGTCACGCTCTGCCCGGTCGCGACGTCCACGCCCAGCTCCGGCACCGTCACGCGGCCCGGCACGTCGGAGTCCACGCGCAACGTGCCCGTGCCCGCCTCGTGGTCGTACGAGGCGTGCGTGAAGAAGTCCCGCGCCGCGCCCTCGGGCCGGTGCAGGAGCGTCACGTCCCGGAAGACGCCGGGCAGCCACCACTGGTCCTGGTCCTCCAGGTACGACCCCGACGACCACTGGTGCACGCGCACCGCGAGGACGTTGCCCTCCGGCCGCAGCAGGTGCCCCACCGCGAACTCGTGCGGGAGCCGCGACCCCTTGAAGTCCCCGAGCAGGGTGCCGTTCAGCCACACCCGTGCACACGACTCGACCCCGTCGAACCGCAGCACCGCGTCCCCGTCCGCGGGCCAGGCGCCGGGCAGGTCGAAGCCGCGCAGATGGTCGCCCGTCGGGTTCTCCGTCGGCACCCGCGGCGGGTCGACGGGGAACGGATACATCTGGTTGGTGTAGACGGGCGCGCCGTGGCCCTGGAGGACCCAGTGCCCGGGCACGACGACCTCGTCCCAGGCCGCGGCGTCGAACCCGGCGGCGGCGAACGACTCGTCGAGCCCGTGGGCGCCGGGGGAGAGCCGGAACCGCCAGCTCCCGTTCAGTGAGAGCACGGCGGCGTCCGAGCCCGCGTACCACGCGCGGGGTGCGAGACCGCCGGTGCCGGGGGACACGTCCTCGTGGTGGGGAAGTTCCATGGGTCCATCACAACCCGCGGAAGGTGCGGTCTCAATTCTTTGCGTCGGCAGGTTGTTGGATTCTTGGCGCGTGATCTGGACCGAACGGCGCGGCGGGCCCGGCCTCAGCCCCGGCCGAGGTCGGCGTACACCACGATCTGCCAGGCGAGGACCCCGACGGCGGCGGCCTCCGCGCCCGAGACCGCGAGCAGCGGCCAGGTGAGGTGGCCGTTGACCCAGAAGGCGGTCAGCGCTGCCAGCGGCGAGACCGCGAACGCCAGCAGGTCCACGGCGAGCTGCAGGGCCTTGCGCGAGCCCCGGCGCCGGTCGTCGCGGTGGGCCGACTCCCAGGTGAGGATCTCCTCGTCCACGTCGAGGACTTCGGCAAGGCGCGGCGCGAGGGTCGTGCGCACATGGCGGCCGATGGCGGAGATCTTCTCGTCGTTGACGAGGTACGTCCATCCGAGCAGCAGCGTGATCGGCGGGAGCAGCAGCAGGAGCGCCGCGTGGTCGCCCGCGCGCATCGTGGCGGCGATGACGGCGGCCGTGGCGGCGAGCATCGCGTACAGGAGGTTGTCGCGCAGCCGGATCCGCCCCGTCTGTTCCGCCTTCAGCTGTTCGTACTCGGTCAGGAGTACGCGTCCGAGCGTCACCTCGTCCGGCTCCGCCATCCTGCCTCCGTCCGTTCGGGGTCGTCGCGGGCGTGCGGTGTCACGGGCGGGGGCGCGGCGGCTTCGCGCCCGGCCTCACAGCAGGTGGGGGAGCAGGGCGCAGAAGACCTCCGCGGCGTTGCGGGCGGCGACGGCGTGATGGCGGTCGTCCTTGTCGGGGCCCGCCGCGTCCGACATGCCACGGACCATCAGCCAGGGCTCGGGGGCGCGGTCGTGGGCGGGGCCCGCGTACACGGCCTCGGCGAGGCCCGCGCCCTCCGTCTCCACCGCGAGGACCTTCTCGTTGTACGCGCGCAGATAGGCCCGCTCGGCCGCGTCGGTGTCGGCGAGGACGGCCTCGCCCGAGCCGACGAGGCCGCGCAGCGCCCGGTGCTCCCCGGCCCAGGGCAGCCGCCAGGGCTCGTCGTGCTCCGTGAAGAAGTCGTTGACGGCGTGCTGCACCTCGGCGGCCACCGGGTGGCTGCGGCCGCGCCTGCGGATCCCCTCGGGCGTCACCTTGCGGGGTTCGTAGTGCACGACCTCCTGCGCCACGACGACATCGCCCAGGCCCAGGTCCGGGTGGACGGCGCCGGCGATGCCGACGAGGGCGAGGAAGCGCGGTGCGTACGCGGCGCGCAGGGCCGCCACCGCGCTGCCCGCCGACAGCTGGCCCGGGTGCAGCGACTGGGTCACGGCGACCCGCACCGGGCGGCCCGCGTCGACCCAGCGGAACTCGCGGAACCGCTCGCGGCGCGCGGTGACCGTCTTGCGCTGCGTGCCGCGCAGGGAGAGCGCGGCGACGAGGGCGCGGGTCTCCACGGAGAGGACGGTGACGACGCCGAGGTCCCAGGTCTCGGGGGCGGGGTCCGGCGGGGGCTCGGCGTCGGCGGCGCTCTGGGCGGAGACGGTGATGCTCCCCGAGCCGGTCTGGATGATCCCGCTGTTGCCGGTGCTGATGACCCCGTTGTTCCCCACGGCGTCCCTCCCGGGATCACTTGCCGACACTCGTGCCCTCGCCCATGGCCCCCGATACGTCGATGTCCCCCGAGCCGGTCTGGATGATCCCGCTGTTGCCGGTGCTGATGACCCCGTTGTTGAGGATGGCCGTGGCGCGGCGCCGGAACTCGGAGGTGTCCACGCCCCGCTCGGTCAGGTAGTCGCCGACCGTCGAGAGCAGCCGCTGCTCGATGATCTTCAGATGCTTCACGACGTCGAACGTCTGGAAGTAGTTCTCGTCCGCGCCGATCGCCGCCAGTTCGCGCGCGCTGCAGTCCGCGCCGACGTCCCGCCCCCGCTTGAGCTGCGCCACGGTGGCATCGCTCCCGGCGCCGAGGGCGCCGAGCAGGGGCAGCGGCGCCCGCAGCAGCCGCAGCGGCGCGAGCGCGATGTCCCGGATGCGGCCGCCGTGCAGCGCGGCCGCCCGCAGCGTCGCCAGGGTGCCCGTCCCGCCGATGGTGTCGACGACCTGGTAGGCGAGGCGGGTCGGCGCGAGCGCCCGGCTGCTGAACTCGATGTACATCGTGCGCCCTTGCAGCGACACATGGACGAAGACGGTGGTCACCACCTCGCCGCCCCAGGACTCCACCTGGCACGTCAGATAGTGCCGGGCCGTCTCCTGCGGCCGGTCCAGGATCCGCTCGACGAGGCCGGCGCGGGCTGCGGGCTCCAGGTCGTCCGCGTAGTCGCGCGCGTAACGGCCCTCCACGAAGAGGGAGTCGAGCACCCGCAGCCCCGGAAGGCGGGTCTCGGGGTCCTCCTCGGTGTCGAGGGCCGTGATCGCGCGCCGCAGCTCCTCCACCAACTCCCGGGTGGCGAACGGCTTCTTCTCGAACTCGACGTCCTTGTCGACGCCGAGCGGCTTGGCCTCGATCAGACGCTGCGCGAACGACCAGGTGCGCAGGCCGCTGCCGCTTCCGACGAACGGGCTCGCGCCCGAGTACACGACCAGGGGGTGCCGCTGCTGGCTCTCGATCACGGCGAGGCGGCCGCGGGTGCGCGGGCGGCGCGGATCCGTGCCGTGGGCGCGCAGCCGGTTCACGGCGAGCTGGCGCAGGGTGCCGAGGACCGCGAGGACGGCGCAGAGCGTCAGGGCGATCGCGGCGGCCGTGAGGAACACGCCGTCGCCCGCGCTTCCCCTGACGCCCGCGACCACGCCCACGGTGACGAGGGCGGCGACGACGAGGTCGTAGCCGAGGGTCCTGCGCCACCGGGGTGTGTCCGTGTCCGCGTCCGCGTCGTCGTCGGTGTCCGGGTCCGGGTCCGGGGCGTCGGTGTACCGGTGTCCCAGGGCCCGGACCGAGCGCGTGGCGTACGTGACCAGCGCGGCCACCAGGCCGATGTCGAAGAGGGCGACGGCGGCGAGGAGCGCCGGGAGCGGGTACAGCAGGATCGCCGCGCAGCACAGCGTGAGCAGCACGGCGTCGCCGACGGTGGACAGCCACCAGGCACGCCACGCGTGCGTCACCACGGGCACGAGGTCGTAGCCGTACGACGGTGCGACCCGGCGTTTGCGGGCGTTGTAGACCCGGTGCAGGACGGCGTCGCGGAACCCGGGGTCCAGGTAGACCCCGGCGCACAGCCGCCGCGTCGCGGTGCGGTCCGGCAGTTCCCTGCCCACGCCGGGTGGGGCGGGTGATTCAGGCGTCGTCATACGTCCCCCGTAAGTGCTCCGCCCGAGAGAGCCCACCAGCATAACGGCGCCGCGGGGGTCTGTCAGGGTGGGAACGCGTCAGTTCGGTGGACCAACTCGCTTGTGCGCACGGGGAGTTGGGTGTCGCCGGGTTGGGTTCGCCCTCGGGTGGCGCGGGGTGCGGATCGGGTGGGCGGAAAAAGCGGAAAAAGAGGTGGCGGTCCGCGGGAGGCGGGAGCTACAGTCAACGCGTTCCTCGGCGGAAGCGACGCGCGACCGCCGCAGTCGGCCGAGCAGGTTCCCAGGAGGTGTGATTCATGGCTGTCGTTGCGAACGGTGCTGCCCGCACCCAGACGTTCATCCACACCACCTCCGTGGTCTCCGGCTGACCTCTCTCGTCCTTCGCCGCGCCCGTCCGGCGCGTGGGCCGGGGCCACCCTGTGAAGGGTTCCCCTTGTCTTCCTCCGCTTTCCGCTCTTCCTCTGCTTCCCCTGCTTCTTCCGGTTCCTCCCCGGCCGCCGTCTCCGCGGCTCTCTCCGAGTCCGCGGTGTCCTCCCTCGTGCCGTACGGCTGGGACGAGGACTGGGCCGCCGCCTTCGCCCCGTACGCGGCGCAGGGGCTGCTCCCCGGACGCGTCGTCCGCGTCGACCGCGGCAGCTGCGACCTGGTCGTCACCGAGGAGGGCGTCATCCGTGCCGACACCACGTACGTCACCCCGCACGACCCCCTGAAGGTCATCTGCACCGGCGACTGGGCGGCCGTCGACCCGGCCGGCGGCGACCCCCGCTACGTACGGGCCTACCTGCCGCGCCGCACCTCGTTCGTGCGGTCCACCTCCTCCAAGCGGTCCGAGGGGCAGATCCTCGCGGCCAACGTCGACCACGCCGTCATCGCGGTGTCCCTGGCCGCCGAGCTCGACCTCGGCCGCATCGAGCGGTTCCTCGCGCTCGGCTGGGAGTCCGGCGCCCAGCCCGTCGTCGTCCTCACCAAGGCCGACCTCGTGCCCGACGCCACCGCCCTGTCGTACCTCGTCGAGGACGTCGAGACGACCGCCCCCGGCGTCCAGGTCCTCACCGTCAGCGCCGCCGACGGCGACGGCGTCGACGTCCTCGCCGCGGTCCTCTCCGGCGGTACGTCGGTGCTCCTCGGGCAGTCCGGCGCGGGCAAGTCGACCCTCGCCAACGCGCTCGCCGGGGCCGACGTCATGGACGTCCAGGCGATCCGCGACGTCGACGGCAAGGGGCGGCACACCACCACCACCCGCAACCTCCTCGTCCTGCCCGGCGGCGGTGTCCTCATCGACACACCGGGGCTGCGGGGCGTCGGCCTGTACGACGCGGGGACCGGCGTCGGCCAGGTCTTCGCCGAGATCGAGGAGCTCGGCGAGGGGTGCCGCTTCCAGGACTGCGCGCACGTCGCGGAGCCGGGCTGCGCCGTGCTCGCCGCCCTTGAGGACGGCACGCTCCCCGAGCGGCGCCTTGACAGCTACCGGAAGTTGATCCGGGAGAACCAGCGCATCGTCGCCAAGACCGATGCCAGGGTCCGGGCGGACATGCGCCGGGAGTGGAAGCGGCGCGGGGCCGAGGGGAAGGCCGCCATGGAGGCGAAGCGGGGGCGCTTGCGCTGAGCATGTGCGGCGGGGCGCGGTGGTTCTTTGGCCGCGGGGCGGTGGGGGCTGGTCGCGCAGTTCCCCGCGCCCCTTACGGGGCGCTGGTACGCGCCCCGTAAGCCCGCGCGCGCCGACGTACCGGGCCGCCAGCGTGACGTCCGATTCCCGCTAGCCCCGGCGGCAGCCGCGCCGCACACTGGACGTGTGAGCGATCAAGACACCAGGTACGAGGCCGTCCGCAGCCGTGACGCCCGTTTCGACGGGGAGTTCTTCTTCGCCGTCGAGACGACCGGCATCTACTGCCGGCCGAGCTGCCCGGCGGTCACGCCCAAGCGGCAGAACGTCCGCTACTACCCGACGGCCGCCGCCGCGCAGAGCAACGGCTTCCGGGCCTGCCGCCGCTGCCGCCCCGACGCCGTGCCCGGCTCCGCCGAGTGGAACGTCCGCGCCGACGTGGTCGGCCGGGCCATGCGGATGATCGGGGACGGCGTCGTCGACCGCGAGGGCGTCGGCGGCCTCGCCGTCCGGCTCGGGTACAGCGCCCGCCAGGTCCAGCGCCAGCTCACCGCCGAGCTGGGCGCGGGCCCGGTCGCGCTCGCCCGCGCCCAGCGCGCGCACACCGCCCGCGTGCTGCTCCAGACCACCGACCTGCCGGTCACGGAGATCGCGTTCGCCGCCGGATTCGCCAGCGTCCGGCAGTTCAACGACACCATCCGCGCCGTGTACGAGCTGACGCCCACCGGGCTGCGCGCCGCCGCGCCCAAGCGCGGCGGCGGCCGCGGCACCCCCGCCGCGGGCATCCCGCTGCGCCTCGCCCACCGCGGCCCCTACCAGGCCGCCGCCGTCTTCGACCTGCTCGCCCACGAGGCGCTGCCCGGCGTCGAGGACGTCAGCGGGGAGCGCGGCGCCCGCACGTACCGGCGCACCCTGCGGCTGCCGTACGCCTCCGGGATCGTCGCCGTCGAGGAGCGCGACGCCCGCAAGGGCTCCGACAGCCACCGCTGCGGCTGGCTGGAGGCTCGCCTCCACCTCACCGACCTGCGCGACCTGACCACCGCCGTGCAGCGCCTGCGCGGCCTCTTCGACCTGGACGCCGACCCGTACGCCGTCGACGAGCGGCTCTCCGCCGACCCCCGGCTCGCCCCCCTCGTCCGGGCCCGCCCCGGACTGCGCTCGCCGGGTGCGGCCGACCCGGAGGAGTTCGCGGTGCGCGCGGTCGTCGGCCGGGAGGAGGCGCGGCGGCTCGTCGTCGAGCACGGCACCCCGCTGCCGTCGCCGTGCGGCACGCTCACCCACGTCTTCCCCGCGCCGGAGGCCGTCGCCGGACGGCTCCCGCTCGCGGCCGCCCTCGCCGACGGCACGGTGCGCCTGGACGCGGGCGTCGACCGCGACGACGCCGAGCGGCAGCTGCGCGCGGTGGCCGGTGTGGACGCGGTGGCGGCCGCGGCCATCCGGACCCGGGCCCTCGGTGACCCGGACGTGGCCCCGCCGGGCGAGCCGGTGTCGGACGCGTGGCGGCCCTGGCGTTCGTACGCGGTGCGTCATCTGCGTACGGGAGCGGCGGGAGCGCGGGTGGGGGAGGCGCGGCTCCTCACGGCGTAGGGGCCCGCACGACGAGAGGGGGCCTTCGCGCCGCACGTGCGAAGGCCCCCTCCTGCTGTTCTGAACTCCTTATGGGGAAGGGGAGTTCAGCTCTGTCGGTGCCGCTCTCTCGGCACGGCTCTCTCGGCACGGCTCTTTCGGTACGCGGCTCTCTCGGTACGGCCGGGGGAGTTCACCCCGTCCCGCCCAGGCCGTCGGTTCCCCGGCGGGCCCGTCGCATCGCGTACCAGCCCGCCGCCGTCAGTGCCGCCGCGAGGGCCGCGGCGCCGCCGATGGTCTGACCGGTGGAGGCGAGGCTGCCGTCCGACCCGGCGTTGCCGGTGCCGCCGACAGAGCCGCCGGATCCGCCCGAGCCCGCCGTGCCGGAGCCCTCGGAGCCCCCGGACCCGCCGGAGTCGGAGCCGCCCGCCGAGCCGCCCCCGTCGGAACCGTCGGACCCGCCGTCGTCCGTACCGCCGTTGCCGTCGCCGTCCCCGGGGCCGTCACCGCCGCCGTCGGCGAAGGTCACCGGCACTCGGACGTCCTGCGAGCGGTCGCCCGGCCGGGTGTGGTCCGCGCGGGTCGCGAGGACGCAGCGCGTGGTGCGGCAGTCCGTCGAGCCGTCCTTGGCGTCGACGGTCAGCTCGACCTTGAACGAGCCGTCCTTGCCGTAGGGGACGGCCAGGTCCGCGCCGTGCGGCGGCGGGTTGTTCGAGATCCACGCCGACGCCTTCGAGCCGCCGTCCGTGGCCGCGCCGCCCACACAGGGCGTCGGTGTCTTGCCGGGGCCGTTGTCGACGCACAGGGCCGCGTAGATGCCCTTCTTCTCGTCGTAGCCGGAGCCCGTGACAGTCAACTTCTGTTTTTTGGGCGCGAGTTCGTTCACCGGGGTGACGGTGAGCCGCTGCCCCTGGGGGCCGGTCGCCGAGCCCTCGTCGCCCGGTTTCGCGCGGACCTCGAGGGTGGCGGGCTCCGAGTGCGCCGTGCCGGCGTCGTTGCTGAACTCGGCGCGGTAGCGGTGTCCGTCGAGGCGCGCGCGGGCGGTGAAGGTGTACGAGGGTTTCGTGGCGCCCTCGACCGCGGTCCAGGAACGGCCGCCGTCCGTGCTCCGCTGCCAGCGCACGGCGGGCTCGGGGGTGCCGTCGGCCCGCGCGGTGAACGTGACCTCGGCCCCGTCGTCGGCGCTCACGTCGGTCGGCGACGCGGTGACCTTCGGCGGGGTGTTCCGCTCGATCCGGGTGATCCGGTTCTGGGCCGGGCTGGTCACGAACACCTCGGCGCCGCCCGGCGCCACCGCCACGGCGGCGTAGCCGAGTTGGGCCTCGTTGCCGGGCAGCGACACCGGCTCGGCGACCGGCTTCAGGGTGCCGGTGTCGAGGACCGTCAGGGAGCCCCGGCCGTCGTAGTCGGGTGCGCCCGGGTCGCCGACGTCCTGCCGGGCGACGTACGCCCGGGAGCCGTCGAAGGCCACGTCCCGCGCCAGGTCCTTGCCGTCGACGGTGCCGCGCGCGGCGCCCTCGGCGTCGAACACCATCACCTTGTCCTGCCGTCCGACCCACACCGAGCCGGTCGCCGGGTCGACGGCCGTGAAGCCCTCCGTGCCTTCCGTGACGGGGAGTTCGACGGCCTTGGTGACGGTGAAGGAGGTGGTGTCGATCCGGTACAGCTTGTTCTGCGCGAGGTCCGTCGACCACACCGCTTTCCGCGCGATGTCGACGGCGAACTGTCCGGCGCCCGGCAGCGTCAGCGTCCGCTCGGCCTCCCCCGTGGCCGTCACGACCTCCGTCAGGACGGCGCCCTGGGCCACCAGCGTCGTCCCGTCCGTGACTCCGGGACCGACGTCGGTGACCTTGGCGCCCGCGAGCCAGACGCCCTTGGCCTCCTGGTCGCCGTCCTTGGCCGTGCCGAGGCCCTTGAGCGGATAGTGGAAGACCACGCCGTCGCCCGGCAGCGGCGCGGCGATCTTGCGGACGGCCGACTCGCGCGGCACGCCGTTCGAGCCGGGCGCCTTCGTGGTCCGGCCGCGCACCGCGCCGCTGGCCCGGTCGAGCACGTACAGCCCCATCTCATTGACGTCCGCCGTCCCCGAGTCGTCGTCGGAGCCGACGTACAGCTTCTTCGCATCGGGGTGGATCGTGACGTCGAGCGGTTTCCCGGCCGTCGTGAAGTCGCCCGTGCGCCGATAACTCACCTTCTCCTCGGCGGAGTCGGCGGAGTCGGCGGCACCGGCGCCCGCGGGGCCCGCGGGCGCGAAGCCCGCGGTGAGGCCGGCGAGCGTCAGCGCCGACGCGGCCAGCAGCGAGGTGCGTCTCATCGTGTGACCGTCCGGCCTACTGGAAGGTGACCGGGATGTGCACGTCGTACTTGCGGTCGCCGGAGTCGAAGTGGTCGGCGCGCGTCACGATCGCGCACTCCACGGTCTCGCCGCACACCTGGCCGTTGCCCAGGTCGGCCTTCACGTGGATTTTCACGGAGAATTTGCCGCCCGCGGCGAAGCGGGAGCTGTTCGGCACGGTGCCGCCGCCGACGTTGGACACCCAGTGCGAGGCGCCGGTCGTGCCGGACTGGTCCTGGCCGCCCAGGCACGGCGTCGGCTTGTTGGCGCCGGGCGCCCCGCTGACGGCGCACAGGCTGACGTACACGCCCTGCGCGGTGTTGTAACCGGTGCCCGAGACCGTGACGTTGGCGCCCGCGGCCGACGCGGTGTCCGGGCCGGTCAGCTGGAGGTTGTACGTTTTGCCGCCGTCGGTGATGGTGCGCTTGGCCGTGACGTCGGCCGCCGCGGCGGATCCGGCGAAGGCGGCGGTGAGCGCGGCGGCGGCGAGCGCGGTGACGCAGGCGCGGACGTGAGTGCGGGTGGGCATGGTGGACGGCACCTCTCTGGGTGTCAGGGACGAGGCACGCCCGAGCGAGCCTCGACTTAGGTAAGGCATACCTAAGTCGTTTCGGCTCTTCGTGTCAACGCCTCGTCCCGCCCCGTCCCGACGTCCCGTCAGCTCGCGGGCAGCCCCCATCTCGGGGCGTCGGCAACCGGCTTGACGGGCCTGATCCGCAGGTCGGGACGGTCCCCCCGGGCCGTGATCAGCGCGGAGCCGCCCTTGCCGAGCGTGATGCGCAACGCCCCGCCGCCCGCGTCCTCGTGGCGCAGCGGCCGCCCCCGCGCGTCCCGCACCTCGACCGGACCCGCGATGCCGTGCCGCACGACGCACGGCGCGCCCGCCTCGCTCACCAGGCGCACCCACCGCGTCGCCCCCCGCTCGCGCACCGCGCTGAGCAGGAACGCCCCCTGGGTGCGGAAGTCGTGGACCGTCAGGTCCGGCCACGCGGCGGGCAGCGCGGGAAAGACGCGGATGACGTCGCCCCAGGACTGGCACACCATGTCGTGCAGCGACTGCGCGGCCGACAGCGGCGTCTCGATGACCGGGCCCGACTCCTTGTACATGGTGTTCGCCTGGACGAAGCGGCTCATCAGCTGCCCCAGGTACTTCAGGGCGTCCTCGCCTTTGCCGAGCAGCGCCGAGATCGATGCGGCACCCGTGAACGTGTAGCCCTGCAGGGCTCCTTCGAAGCCCACCCAGTGCGCGAGGGACTTCTCGATCAGCGCCTTCTCGGCGGGCGCCCGGCCTGTCACCTCGTACAGCGGATAGACCGCGAGGAGGTGCGAGTAGTGGCGGTGCGACTTCGCGTAGGGGATGTCGGCGCCGATCATGTAGCCGTTCGCGTCGGTGGGGTACGCGACGAGCCGCGTCAGGACCTCGCGCCAGCGCGGCGCCAACTCGTCGTCCAAGCCCAGGAGTTCGGTCGTCTTCAGGAGCGTGCGGCAGCCCCAGGTGAGGAGCATCAGGTCGTAGTTGCAGTCTCTGCTGTTGCCGCCGTACTCCGGGGAGAAGGTCGCCGGGAGGTGCAACTTGCCGTCCGCGCCGGGCCGGAGGAAGTGCAGGTAGTAGTTCACGGCGCCGCGCAGGAGCGGGAAGAGGACGTCGCGCAGGATCGCGGTGTCCATGGTGTGGCGGTAGCTCAGCCAGACGTTGTGCAGCGCCCAGGTGAGGTTGCCGACCTCGGGGGTCGGAGGGTCCTGGCCCGGAATGCCCACGCCGTAGCCACCGTTCGTGACGGAGGCGCCGTTGACGAGACGGGTGTCGGTGGTGCGGGGCACGCCGAGGGAGTCGGTGCGGTAGGGCGCGGCGACCTCCTTGGCCAGGTTGTCCCGGAACTCGCTCAACGCCCGCGTGACGGCGTCGAGTTCGAGGTGGTTGGCGCCGTGGATCAGCCAGTACTCCAGCTGTACGTTCAGGTTCCACCAGGTGTTCGGCCATGGCGTCGGCTCCAGCCAGGGGCCGCAGGTCGCCATCACCGGGGCGTCGCGGCGGGCCGCCGCCGCGATCTTGTAGAGCTGGATCCAGTAGAAGCGCTGCATGCGGGCGTCCGGCAGCGACAGGAAGCTCTTGCGGTAGTAGGCGTCCCACCAGGAGCGGTGCGGCGCGGCGAGCGTGTCGTACGGCAGCCGGGCGGCGGCCCGCACCGCGCGCAGGGCCCGGTCGCGGGCCGTGGACTGCGGGTGCGAGTGCGCCACGTGGACGTACAACGTCCGTGCCCCGCCCCGCCGTCGCTCCCGCCACGCGGTGACGTGCTGCCCGCCCGCGAGCAGCGGCTGCACGGCCGCCGACACCCCGTCGTGGCTCTCCACCCGCGCGGGCGGATTGCCCTCGTAGCCCGCCGGCACCGGCTTGAACGCGGCCCGCGGGCTGATCGCCTCCGCCGGGTGGAACACCCAGCGGAAGCCGCGCTCGCCCGCGCTCGCCGTCACCTCCGCGGCGAGCACCGCACGCGAACTGTGCACGTGCGCGCGGACGCGGAGCGTGCCCCGGTCCGTGGTGAGCGTCCCCGTCAGCTCGGCGTCGCGCAGGCGCAGCCGCCAGTCGACGCCGGTGATCGCCCCGACGGGCTCCAGGGTGAAGTGGCCGATCGGCAGCCGGGCGAGGCCGAAGAGCGAGCCGAACTCGGGGCGGTGGTCCTGTACTTCGGAGTGCTGCACGTTGAAGCGGACGGCCGCCGTCTCGCGGCCGGGCTCGGCGTAGATCCCGGAGCCGAGGAAGCCGTTGCCCAGGAACGGGCCCTCGTACCAGGTCCTCGGCATCCGTTGCCAGACCATGTCCGCGTCGTCGAGGACGGTGCGCCAGGGGTCGGGGGCCGCGCGTTCCCGCGCCCGCGGCGCGGCCGCCGTGGCCCGCGCGGGCAGTCCGCCGACGAGCACCGCCCCGCCGAGCGCGGGTCCGGTGGCGAGCACGGCTCTTCTGGACGGGCGTGGCATGAGGCCTCCTGGCCGAGTCATCGGAGGTATCTGCCGCTGAAAGCTAGAGATGACGTACGGGTACGTCAATGAGTAGGGAGAGATCGGATGTAAAACCGGAGCCGGGCAGCCTGCCGAGCGAGCCGGACCCGGGCGGCCTGCTGAACGAACCGGACCCGGCCGCCCCCACCTCAGCCACCCCACACCCCCACACCCCTCCACCTCAGCCGCCCCACACCTCCGCCCCCACCCACGCCCCCACGATCAGCAGGCACGCGAACAGCTCCACGAACACGCTCCACCCCCCGGCCCGCAGCGCCGTCCGCACCGCCGTCACGGCCTCCCCGCGCCCGCCGAGCCGTATCCGCTCCGCCAGGTACATTCCGCCGACGAACCCCGGCAGCGCCCCGACCACCGGCAGCACGCAGAAGCCGAGCAGGGCGCCCCCGCCCGCGTACACGGCCATCCGGTGGGTCGCCCCGGACTCCCGGAGGCGGCGCGGCGGCAGCTGCCAGCGCACGGCCTGGGACAACAGGAGCACCAGGGTCGCGCCGACGAGGACGCCCCAGGCGAGCCCCTTCGGGTCCTGCAGCGCCCACCACGCGGTCCCGGCCCATACGAGCCAGGACCCCGGCACGCCGGGCACCAGCACTCCGCACAGGCCGAGCAGCATCACCACGCCGACCAGCAGGAGTTCCCACGCTCCCATCTGCCCAGAGTGCAGGAGCGGGTACGAAACCGCAGGTCGGGGTCAGTCCCGGGGGTCCGAGTGGGGGGCGCTCCCGAGGGGGCCCGCGGCCGCCTCGCGGGCCACCCAGCCGCGCTCGTACGCGTGCCAGCCGAGCTGGAGGCGGGTCGTCACGCCGGTCAGCTCCATCAGCCGCTTGACCCGGCGCTGCACGGTCCGCAGGCCCAGGTCGAGCTGCTTGGCGACGCTGGCGTCGGTCATCCCGGCGAGGAGCAGCGAGAGGACCTCCAGGTCCGTGCCGTCCGGTCCGTCGGCGCCCGCCTCGCGCACCGCGTCGCCCTCGCCGAGGCGCAGCGGAAGCGCCGTCCGCCACACCGCCTCGAACAGGCCCGTCAGGGACTCCAGGAGGCCGCTCGCGTGCACCACGAGCGCGGCGGGCTCCGCCGTCCGCGACGTCAGCGGCACCATCGCGAGGGTGCCGTCGGCGACCACCAGCTTCGTCGGCACGCGGTCGGCGACCCGGATCCGCTCCTCGCGCCGCATGGCCGCCGCGACCTCCATGAGGCCCGTGGGCGCGGCGAGGACCTCGCGCTCGATGACCACGCGGTAGCGCACACCCCGGTTCGCGGCCTGCTCCTCCGCGTCGTTCTCCACGCCCGTGACCGCCACCGGCCTGCCCGTCACCAGGGCGCACACCTCACGGCTCGCGCCGAGCTGGAGCTGGAGGAAGCGCTGGGAGACGGCGGCGGCCCCGGTCACCACCTCGACCAGGTCGTGGACGGTGGGCTCGGCGGCCCGCGCGCGGTACTCCTCGGCGAGCAGCGTCGCCGCCAGCTCGGCCTTCTCCAGCTCGTGCCGGTGCTGGGTGAGCAGCGCGCCGAGGGCGACCCCGGGCGGCGCGGCCACCCAGCGGCCCGCCCGGCCCGAGGCCTGCGCGGCCAGGCCGTGCCGCTCCAGGCGGCGCAGCGCCCGCTCGGTCTCCGGTTCGCCCAGGGTGAGCCGGCGCGCCAGGTCGGGCACGTCGGCGGCGCCCACCGACACCAGCGCGCGGTACGCCGCCTCGTGCGTCTCGTCCAGGCCTATCGCAGCCAGCATGCGGCGCCGTCCCTCCCCGATGCGTTCCGGGCAGGCCGGGCCTCCCGATCGTCCTGGCGCGGTCCGCGTCGCCGTGGCGGAAAGCGGCCACGGCGTAAACCCGCCGCGAACATCATCCCCGCAGCACCCGCCGGTCTGCCAAGGTGTCCCCCTGCGTCGGGCGGTCCTCCCGTGGGGGGTGGGGCCGCCCGGCGCTTTCCGCGCCACCCCGGCCCACCCCCGCCCGTGACGGCCGGAATTTCTTCATGCACCGTTTTCGTACGCCCTGTGCGGTGGACAATAGGGGCATGAGCCAGCAGGGGGAGAGGCACACCGGTCACGGGGCCCGTTCCGGCCAGGAGGACGACTGGTGGGGCCAGTTGTACGACGAGTCGAAGGACGACACGGGCCCGGCCAAGGCCGCCGACACCCTGGACGACCGCTTCGCTTCGGCGTCGGACACGGTGGCTGACGGGGACGAAGGTGCAGAGGTCGCTGAGGGCGCCGTGGGCGCTGAGGGTGGCGGCGGGGCGGGTGTCGGGCCCGGTGCCGCCGACGGCCGTGACGCGCACGAGGCCGGGGGCTCCGGGGCGCGGGGGGTTCCCGGGCAGCGCGACGCGGACCCGGCCGAGCGCGGGGCCGCCCCCGACCAACGCGAGGATCTCCCGGGCTGGTTGACCTCATCGGCCCCACGGCCACCTCACCGCCCCACGCCGGAACCACCCCAGCCGCCCCGGCCCGCGGTCCCGGAACCACCTCGGCCTGCGGCTCCGGAACCACCTCGGCCTGCGGTCCCGGAGGCGCCCCGGCCCCCGGCTCCGGAGGCGCCCCGGCCCTCGGTTCCGGAGCCACCGCGTCCCTCGGCTCCGGAACCACCCCGCCACCCGGCGACCGCAGGCACCTCCACCTCCACCTCCAGCCCACCCTCCCCACCCTCCCCACCCTCCCCACCCGCGACACCCCCGCCCCCGCCCGCCCCCCTCGGCACCCCCGCACCCGCTGCGCCTGCCGAGCCTCCGCCCCCTTCCGGGCGCACCGCACCCCCTGAGCGCCCCGCCTCACCACCTCCCTCAGCACTGCCCTCAAGACCCCGCTCAACGCCTCCCTCACCACCCGCCTCCCCGCCCTCAGGCCCGCCCCCCGACCGCCCCCAGCACCCGCCCGCCTACCGCGCCCCCGCCCCCTGGTCGGCCACCGTCGCCGCCGTCGGGCCCGTCACGTTCCCTTCGGGGCGGCGGGCCGAGCCCCCGGAGGCCTCGACGGCCGAGGGGCGGGTGTCGAGCGAGGGGAGTCCGACGAGCGGGACCGATGCCGGAGACGGGGCGGCGCGGGGTGACACGGAGGTGCCGATCGGGGTGCCCGCGTACGTCGGGGACGGGCCGCCCACGTACGAGGCGGAGCCGACGGGCCTGCCCGTGGCCGACCCGGACGCCCTCGGCGAACTGGTCGCGGACACCGTGCTCGACGGCGCGCGGTACGGCACGAGCACCCTGCGGGCCGCGTCCGTGCGCGGCGACTCGGCCCGGTTCCGGGGCGAGCCGCGCCGCGACGCGCTGCTCACCGCCCGCTTCGGCGCCGGCGAGGACGCCCTCGTCCTGGTCGCCATGGCCACCGGCGCCCGCGCCACGCCGGGCGCGCACCGGGCCGCGGCCGACGCCTGCGCCTGGATCGGCCGTGCCGTGGGCCGCAGCCACAGCCGTCTCGCCCAGGACATCCGCGCCGCGCGCCGCGGCGACCTCAAGTCGGGCCTGCACCGCCTCACCGACCGCAGTCTCGGCAAGCTCCGCGCCCGCGCCAGCGAACTCGGCCTGGAACCCGACGAGTACACGGCGACGCTGCGCTGCCTGCTGCTTCCCGCCGACCCCGAGTGCCGCACCCGCGTGTTCTTCGGCGTCGGCGCGGGCGGCCTGTTCCGGCTGCGCGGCGGCGAGTGGCAGGACATAGAGCCCCGCACGGCGGACACGGCGGGCGAGCCCGTCGTCGGCTTCGGCTCACCGCCCGCCGAGACCCCCGACGGCGACCGGCTCACCATGGACCTGGGCATCACGACGCCCCCGAGCCCGTACGAGCCCGCGCCCGCGCCGCCGCGCGACCCGTTCCGGTTCCGGGCCTCCGTCGCCCGCCCGGGTGACACGCTGCTGCTGTGCAGCGGCGGCCTCGCCGAGCCGCTGCGGGGCGAGCCGGAGCTGGCCCGCCATCTCACCCGCCGCTGGGCCGAGGGCGGCCCGCCGGGACTCGCCGCGTTCCTCGCCGACACCCAGGTGCGGGTGAAGGGATACGCGGACGATCGCACCGCTGCCGCCGTTTGGGAGGCGTGAGCGGCGCCGCTGTGAATTCATGGACCCAACGAGAGTGAAGGGGTGCATGAAGAGATGGCCAAGCAGAACGTCGCCGAACAGTTCGTCGACATCCTCGTACGCGCCGGAGTCAAACGCCTCTACGGAGTCGTCGGGGACAGCCTGAACCCCGTCGTCGACGCGATCCGCCGCACCAAGGCGATCGACTGGATCCAGGTCCGGCACGAGGAGACCGCGGCGTTCGCGGCCGGCGCGGAGGCCCAGATCACCGGCTCCCTCGCCGCCTGCGCGGGCTCCTGCGGCCCCGGCAACCTGCACCTCATCAACGGCCTCTACGACGCGCACCGCTCCATGGCGCCGGTCCTCGCCCTGGCCTCCCACATCCCGTCCTCCGAGATCGGCCTCGGCTACTTCCAGGAGACCCACCCCGACCAGCTGTTCCGCGAGTGCAGCCACTACAGCGAGCTGATCTCCAGCCCCAAGCAGATGCCGCGCCTGGTGCAGACGGCCATCCAGCACGCCGTCGGCCGGTCCGGCGTCAGCGTGGTGTCGCTGCCCGGTGACGTCGCCTCCGAGCCCGCCCCGGAGAAGGCCGCCGAGACCGCCCTCGTGACGTCCCGGCCGTCCGTGCGGCCCGGCGACACCGAGATCGACAAGCTCGCCGCGATGATCGACGAGGCCGACCGGGTCACGCTGTTCTGCGGCAGCGGCACGGCGGGCGCGCACGCCGAGGTGATGGCGTTCGCCGAGAAGATCAAGTCACCGGTGGGGCACGCGCTGCGCGGCAAGGAGTGGATCCAGTACGACAACCCGTACGACGTCGGCATGAGCGGGCTCCTCGGCTACGGCGCCGCGTACGAGGCCACCCACGAGTGCGACCTCCTCATCCTGCTCGGCACCGACTTCCCGTACAACGCCTTCCTGCCCGACGACGTGAAGATCGCCCAGGTCGACGTGCGCCCCGAGAACCTGGGCCGGCGCTCGAAGCTGGACCTCGCCGTCTGGGGCGACGTGCGTGAGACGCTGCGCTGTCTCACGCCGCGCGTCTCGCCGAAGTCGAACCGCAAGTTCCTCGACAAGATGCTGAAGAAGCACGCCGACGCGCTCGAAGGCGTCATCAAGGCGTACACCCGCAAGGTCGAGAAGCACATCCCCATCCACCCGGAGTACGTCGCCTCCGTCCTCGACGACCTCGCCGCCGACGACGCCGTCTTCACCGTCGACACCGGCATGTGCAACGTCTGGGCCGCCCGCTACCTCTCCCCGAACGGCAAGCGGCGCATCATCGGCTCCTTCAGCCACGGCTCCATGGCCAACGCGCTGCCGCAGGCCATCGGTGCCCAGTTCGTCGACCGCGAGCGGCAGGTCGTCTCCATGTCCGGTGACGGTGGGTTCTCCATGCTGATGGGGGACTTCCTCACCCTCGTCCAGTACGACCTGCCGGTGAAGGTCGTCCTCTTCAACAACTCCTCGCTCGGGATGGTGGAGTTGGAGATGCTGGTCGCTGGGCTGCCCTCGTACGGCACCACCAACCACAACCCCGACTTCGCCGCCGTCGCTCGGGCCGCCGGGGCGTACGGCGTGCGCGTGGAGAAGCCCAAGCAGCTCGCGGGTGCCCTCAAGGACGCCTTCGCCCACAAGGGGCCCGCCCTCGTCGACATCGTCACCGACCCCAACGCGCTGTCGATCCCGCCCAAGATCAGCTCCGAGATGGTCACGGGGTTCGCGCTCTCCGCCAGCAAGATCGTCCTTGACGGTGGGGTGGGACGCATGGTTCAGCTGGCCCGCTCCAACCTCCGCAACGTGCCACGCCCCTGAACGGGCGCGCACCCTCTTGAACTCGCACCACCCTGCCCGACAGCCCGGCGCCCCCAGCCCTGCCGGTCTCACCCCCGCATCGGCGCTTCGCGCCTCGTCCTCAAGCGCCGGACGGGCTTTCTCCCACCCGCCCGCCCGAACCTGCACGGGCTTGCCCGAAAGCCCGGCACCTTCAGCCCTCCGTGGGTCGCCCCCGAATCGGCGCTTCGCGCCTCGTCCTCAAGCGCCGGACGGGCCTTCTCCCGCCCGCCCGCCCGGACTCGCACGGGCTTGCCCGAAAGCCCGGCGCCTTCAGCCCTCCGTGGATCGCCCCCGAATCGGCGCTTCGCGCCTCGTCCTCAAGCGCCGGACGGGCTTTCTCCCACCCGCCCGCCCGAACCTGCACGGGCTTGCCCGAAAGCCCGGCACCTTCGGCCCTCCGTGGGTCGCCCCCGAATCGGCGCTTCGCGCCTTGTCCTCAAGCGCCGGACGGGCTTTCTCCCACCCGCCCGCCCCCGCCATTGCTTGGGCTGAGCAGCAGCCCGGCACTTTCAGCCCCGAAACGGCTCACGCCGCAGCGCCTCTCCGGCCCGCCCCGGGGTATTTCAGCCCGTCCGGCGTTTGAGGACGAGGCGCGGAGCGCCGATTCGGGGGTGTCTTCGGCCGGCCCGGAGGGGAGTCCCACCCCCGGGGTCCAGGGGCGGAGCCCTGGGATCGGAGAAGGGGTGGGACTGGGGCGCCCCGCGAGGGTTAGGCCGGGTGCAGGCGGAGGGTGAGGATCTGGAAGGGGCGGAGGGTGAGGGAGAGACCCGCGCCGGAGGTGTCGGCGGGGTGGAGGGGGCGTTCCAGGAGGTCGGTGACGTCGGCCCGGGTGACGGGGAACGAGGTCGTGAGGACGGCCCGGGCCCGCCCACCCCGGGACTCGTACAGCCGCACCACCACATCCCCACTACGATCCTCCGCGAGCTTGACCGACTCGACGGTCACCCCGGGATGATCGACCCGCACGAGGGGCGCCACAGCGGGCGCGGAGGCGACCCGCAGAGGCAGATTGAGGGCGAGCCCCTCGGCGACGGCGTCCCCCGTCTCGGCCCCGGGCAGCAGCGCGTAGGTGAAGTGGTGGGTGCCGACGTCGGTGTCCGGGTCGGGACTGTGCGGCGCCCGCAGGAGGGTGAGCCGCACGGTCGTCCCGAGCCCTTCGGCGTGCGCGACCCGGGTCACGTCGTGCCCGTACGTGGAGTCGTTGAGCACCGCGACCCCGTACCCGTCCTCGGCCACCCGCAGCCACCGGTGCGCACAGATCTCGAAGCGCGCCGCGTCCCAGGAGGTGTTGGCGTGCGTGGGCCGCTGCACATGCCCGAACTGGATCTCCGCGGCGGACCGTTCGGCCTGCACGTCCAGTGGGAACGCGGCCTTGAGCACCTTCTCCGACTCGCGCCACTCGACCTCGGTGACGACGTCGAGACGGCGGCTGCCCGCGGCGAGCCGCAGCTCCTGCGTGATCCGCGACCCGGCGCCGAAGACCCGCACGACCCGCACGGAGGCCCGCAGCGGCCCGTCCTCGACCAGCTCCACGGACTCGGCCCGGGTGAGGTCGGTGTGCCGGTGGCGGTAGTGCTTGTCGAGGTCCCACGCGTCGTAGTGGGTGGGGTGGTCGGGGTGCAGCTGGAGGAGGTTGCCGCGGCTGCCGGGGGCGAGGACCTCGCGGTCGGCGGCCCGGTCGAGGACGGAGGCGAGCAGCCCGTCGGAGTCGATGGTGACCCGCAGGTGCTCGTTGGACAGCACGATCTCCTGTCCGGTGCGGGTCGCCGAGGTGACGGCCCCCGGCTCCCGCTCCTGCCCGGCCGCCTCCGCGAGCCCGCGGGTGCCGAGGCCGCCGACGTGCACGTGCACGAGCCGCCCCTCGTGCTCGACGACCTCGCTGCGTTCGTACGGCGACGAGTTGAGCACGGAGGCCTCGCCGCCGCCGAGGTGGCGCACCGCCTCGGCGGTGAGGGAGTCCAGCTCGGCGAGGACGCGCGCGTAGGTGTCGCGGGCCTCGCGGTGCACCCAGGCGATGGAGGAGCCGGGCAGGATGTCGTGGAACTGGTGCAGCAGGACCGTCTTCCACAGCCGGTCCAGGTCGTCGTACGGATAGGCGTACGCCGCGTCCTTCACGGCGGCCGCCGCGCACCACAACTCGGCTTCCCGCAGGGCGTGTTCGGTGCGCCGGTTGCCGCGCTTGGTGGCCGCCTGCGAGGTGTACGTCGCCCGGTGCAGCTCCAGATACAGCTCCCCGGACCACACGGGTGCCCGCTCGCCGTACTCCTCCTCGGCCGCGGCGAAGAACGCCGAGGGCCGCTCGACCTCGACGCGCGGCGAGCCCTCCAGGGAGCGCAGGCGGCGCGCCCGCTCCATCATCTCGCGGGTCGGACCGCCGCCGCCGTCGCCCCAGCCGAACGGCACCAGGGAGCGGGTCGCGCGGCCCTTGTCGGCGAAGTTCCGCTCCGCGTGGGCGAGTTCGGTGCCGTGCAGCTGGGAGTTGTAGGTGTCGACCGGCGGGAAGTGCGTGAAGACCCGCGTCCCGTCGATGCCCTCCCACCAGAAGGTGTGGTGCGGCATCTTGTTGGACTGGTTCCAGCTCAACTTCTGCGTGAGGAACCACCGTACGCCCGCGAGCTTCGCCAGCTGCGGGAACGCGGCCGTGTACCCGAAGGAGTCCGGCAGCCAGATCTCCTCCGTGTCGACGCCGAACTCCTCCTGGAAGAACCGCTTGCCGTGCACGATCTGCCGCGCGAGTGCCTCGCCGCCCGGCATGTTGGCGTCCGACTCCACCCACATCGACCCCACCGGGGCCCAATTGCCGTCCGTGACGGCCTTCTTGATGCGTTCCCAGATGTGCGGCTGGTGCTCCTTCACCCACGCGTACTGTTGCGCCTGCGAGCACGCGAACACCAGCTCCGGATAGTCACGCGCGAGCGCCGTCACATTGGCGAACGTGCGGGACGCCTTGCGCACCGTCTCGCGCAGCGGCCACAGCCACGCCGAGTCGATATGCGCGTGCCCGGCAGCCGATACGCGGTGGGCGCTCGCGGCGGCGGGTCGCGAGAGCACGTCGGCCAGCGCGGCCCGGCCCGCGGCCGCGGTCCCCGCCACGTCGTGCAGGTCGAGCGCGTCGAGCATGTCCTCGACGGCCCGCAGGATCTCGTGCCGTCGCGGCCTGGCCGGGTCCAGTTCCCGCATCAGCTCGTCGAGGACCTCGATGTCCAGAATCAGCTGCCAGACGTCCTCGTCCAGTACGGCGAGGTCGGCAGCCGCGAATCGGTAGATGGGCCGATCGCCGGCCGTCAGGATGTCGCCGAGCGGGGTCGGTACGAAGTCGTGCAGCACGGTCGGATTGGCCGCCGCTTCGAGCAGTAGCCGCACCGGCTCGCCGCCCCGCGCGCGGGAGGCCACCGGCACATGACGGTTGCGCGGGTGAATGCCCTTCAAGGGCACCCCCGAGGCGTCGTACACCAGGCCCTCCGCCTGGAAGCCCGGGCCCTCCCCGGTGAACCCGGGGTCGATCACCGCCTCCACATGCCGCCCCTCCCACTCCCGAGGCACCTCGCCCTCCAGCCGGAACCAGCTCGTCGACCAGGGCTTTCCCCAGTCGGATCCGGCCGTGAACGGCTCATACGTCTCCGCGAGGGCCTCGGCCACGGGCACCGGCTCGCCCGGCGCGTGCCACACGGACAGGGCGAGGGGCACCCGCGCCGCGTACTGGGCGGGCCTGATGAACTGCCGCAGCGCGCGCTCCAGGCGCTCCTCCACCAGCGGTCGGTCGTCGTGCACGGCGGCTCCTTCGCGTTCTCGCTCACGGGGGTCGACCGGGGGACGGTCGGGGCGTACTCGGCTTCACTTCCCCCCAACCCATCGGCGCATCCGTCCCTTTGATTGACGAATGGACATGAGTGCGGCCTGACGGGACGGGAATGCATTCCGTGAGCGTGTTCGAGATTTCGAGATGGAGACCGGTCGGGGGGCTTGGTCATGGTGGGCAACGGGTGGGCGGGGGTCATGACGAGACACCTAAGAGGAGGAGCTGCCACCGATTCCGTCGGGTCGGTCGGTTCCGTCGGCTCCGTCGGTGTGGCGGCGTCCGCTCCGCAGCGTGGGGACGATACGGCCGGGGGTGCGCCCGGGACCGGGCGGGCGCAGCTGCGGCGGCGGCTCGGGCGTGCCGATCTGCGGGCGGTGCCGGAGGCGCGGGGTGCGTTGCGGGAGCTGTTGCGGCACTGGGGGCGGCCCGGGCGGGCCGAGACGGCGGAGCTGCTTGCCAGTGAGCTGGTCACCAACGCGCTCGTGCACACCGACAGGGACGCGGTGCTCACCGCCACGGTGGGGCCGGGGCGGCTGCGGGTCGAGGTCCGGGACTTCGTTGCCCGTCGGCCGCGGCCCCGGGTGCCCGAGGACGCCGAGGACACCCACGGGCGTGGGCTGCTCCTCGTCCAGTCCCTCGCCGACGCGTGGGGGGTGCGGGTGCACGGGGTGGGCAAGGTGGTGTGGTTCGAGCTGGACGCGGGCTCGGGCTGATCCCGCGCTGCGCCCCTGGGCTCCGGGGGTGGGTGTTCCGTGGCGGGTGGGACAGTCCTCCCCCGAATCGGCGCTCCGCGCCTCGTCCTCAATCGCCGGACAGGCTCTCTCCCACCCACCCGCCCGAACTTGTACCGGCCCGGCACCTTCAGCCCGGAAGGGGTTGCCCCCGGTCGCGCTTCGCGCTCGTCCTCAAGCGCCGGACGGGCTGAAGGCGTCGCCGATGTGGGCTTGGAAGGTCACCTGGGGCGGGCCTGAGGGTGCCGGGCTGTTGCCAAGCTGGTGAATGGCTGGGGCGGGTGGGTGGGAGAGAGCCCGTCCGGCGTTTGAGGACGGGGCGCGGAGCGCCGATCGGGGGTGACCCGCGAGGGGCTGAGGGTGCCGGGCTGTTGCTCGGCCGGTCCGAGCGCGGGGCCCGCGGCCGAGCTTCACCCGAACTGCTGCTCGAGATCCTTCAGCTTCTGCTCCAGGGAGTCGAGCCGGGGCAACGTCTGGGTGTCGTCCTCGGCGGTGAGGTCGACGGTGACGGGAGCGGACGGGTCACTCGGCACGGCCTGAAGGGAGGGCCGGTGCCGTACGGGAAGCTCGTCCTGGGGCGGCGGCGATGGCGGCGGCGCACCTATGGCAGGGTCCGCGCCGACCTGCGCGGACCCGCCCGAGGAGCCGACCTGGACGTCCACCTGACGCGCACCGCGCCCGTGGTACCCGCGATGCCCCCGGCTGATGGCCTTGAGCTGCGCCCGCTCCAGCTTCTCCTGGTCCCGCCGCCGCGTCCGCGCCTGCTCCTTCTCGCGCCGGTCCTCACGCACCTCCTCGACGGCCTCGTCGAGGGTGCGTACGCCTTCGAGCAGCATCAGCGACCACGCGCCGAAGGTCTCCCGCGGCGCCCGCAGCCACCGCACGATGCGGATCTGCGGCAGCGGCCGCGGCACGAGCCCCTGCTCGCGCAGCGCGGCCCTGCGGGTCTGCTTCAGGGCCCGGTCGAAGAGCACGGCCGCGGACAGCGACATCCCGGCGAAGAACTGCGGGGCACCCGCGTGCCCGATGCCGCGCGGCGCGTGCACCCAGTTGAACCAGGCGGCGGCCCCCGCGAACGTCCACACCAGGAGCCGCGAGCCGAGCGCCGCGTCGCCGTGGCTCGCCTCGCGCACCGCGAGGACGGAGCAGAACATGGCGGCGCCGTCGAGACCGAAGGGGACCAGGTACTCCCAGCCGTCGGAGAGGTTCAGATTCTGCCGGCCGAAGCCGACAAGTCCGTGGAAGGAGAGGGCGGCGGCGACCGCCGCGCAGCAGAAGAGGAGGACGTAGGAGGCGGTGCCGTAGACGGCTTCCTTGCGCCTGCGGCGCTCCTCGTTGCGCTCCCACGAGTCGTCGCTGGTGGCCACCTTCGCCTGGGCCTTCCTGCCCCGCGCGAGTACCGCCACCGCGACTGCCATGCCCAGGAGCAGAATCCCGCCGGGCAGCAGCCAGTCCAGCGATATGTCGGTCAGTCTCATCTGGCGTCCCTTGCGTCGCGTAGGGCGAGTTCGGGCGCCATAGTGGCCCACCCCGCACAGCGCCCAAGGCGGTTTTGCGGCAAGAGGACGCCAAGGGGGTGGTGAAGGCCGTACCGAGCGCCGAATACCTCGAACTCACGCGGGAGGCGCTGGAATTGGGTTCGATTAAACGCGCACGAAGGGGTGGTTCGGGGCGGGGGCGGCCCGGCGGCGGCGTTCGGGGGCCGCCGGGGAGGTCAGCTCGCGGCGTCGGCCGTCAGCCTGGCGACGCGGTCGGCGTCGCACATACGGGGGCACGTGACGCAGGTGTCGGCGGGCCGCAGGGTGTAGAACATGCAGCAGCTCGCGCGGTCCCGGGTGGGCAGCTTCTCGCCGTTCGGACCGGTGAGTTCGCGGAACGCGGCGGTGCCGACGTACGGCTTCGTGGCGCCCGGGAGCAGCTGCTCCAGCTCGGTCGTGGCACGCTGCTCCTCGCCGAGGAGGTGGGCCACGTACCAGAGGCCCTCGACGATCTCGTCCGTGGCGACGGCCCACAGCGCCCGGCCCCGGCGCCGCATCCGCGGTCCGAAGCCGTCGAGCAGCGGCCCCATGTGCTCCGCCACCGCCGCCCGCAGCGCGGCGCGCAGCGCCTCCTCGTCCGCCACGACCCGGGCGCCGGGCAGCGTGGCCGCCGGGTCGTCCGGCAGACAGACGAAGCCGCCCGGGCGCACGGCGATCTTGCCGAGGGCGCGCTGGAAGAAGACGTTCTCCACCGGATAGCTCGGCACCCGGCGCTGGAGGAACCACGGCACCGTGAACAGCAGGGTGGCGGGCCAGGCGTAGCGGTGCAGGCCGAAGCTGGCGACGACGTCCGGGCGGGCCTGCTGGCCGTAGTCCTTGACGACCTGCGCGTCGTCCCAGGCGAGGAACTCCTCGAACGCGGCCCCGGCCTCCGCGAGCCCGGCCGCGCCCACCCAGCCACCGCCCCGCGGCGGCTGTTCGTCCTCGGCCAGCTCCTGGATGCGCAGCCCGGGGAACACCTCGGTGAGGCGGGCGTAGGCGGCGGTGACGGGGCTCTGAGCGTGCTCCGTACGTCGAGCGCCGCTTTCCAGGGTGGGAACGGACATGCGCGGGGACCACCGAATCAATCGATCGATTGCAGGTAAGCCTAACCTTACCCAACATGATCGAGGTTTCAACTGCGGTCGTGTCCGCCTATGGTGCTTCTCGTACGTTTCGGACGGACGGGGCGCGGAAGTGCGGGAGGCAAGCGTGGAGCGGGCGGGAGCGCGGACGGCGGATGTGACCGCCATGCGCGCCGCCGGGCGCGTGCCGGAGCAGTCGGGGCAGCCTGAGCGGTCCGGGCAGCTTGAGCCGTGCGGACAGTCGGGGCAGGCGGGGCAGTCGGGGCAGTCGGGGTCAGGGCAGGCGGACGCGGCGGCGCGGGGTGAGCACACCCACGGCGGCCCCGACGGCGGCTCTGGCGGCGGCGCCCCCGACGGGACCGACGACGCCGTCCCGGACATACCGGCCCGCCGCCTCGGCGTCCCGCCCCCGCGCAAGCCCATGCAGCGCACCTCCGTGCGCGGCCAGGTGCTCGACGCCCTGCGCGCCGCGCTGGTCGGCGGCGAGCTCGCGCCGGGCGAGGTGTACTCCGCCCCGGCCCTCGGCGAGCGCTTCGGGGTCTCGGCGACGCCCGTGCGCGAGGCCATGCAGCAGCTCGCGCTCGAAGGCGCGGTGGAGGTGGTCCCCAACCGCGGCTTCCGGGTCACCCGGCGCGGGGCGCGTGAGCTGGGGGAGCTGGCGGAGGTGCGGGCGCTGATCGAGGTGCCCGTGATGCTGCGGCTCGCCCGCAGCGTGCCCGCGGAGGCCTGGGCGCGCCTTCGCCCCCTGGCGGAGGCGACCGTGGCCGCCGCGGCCTGCGCCGACCTGGCCCGCTACGCCGAGGCGGACCGGGCCTTCCACGGCGCCCTGCTCGGCCTCTCCGGCAATCAGCAGCTCGTCCAGGTCGCCGACGACCTGCACCGCCGCTCCCAGTGGCCCCTGGTGACGGGCCCCGTCGCGGGCCGCCGCGCCGACCTCGTGGCCGACGCAGCCGAGCACATGGCCCTCCTGGACGCCCTGGTCGCCCGCGACCTGCCGGTGGTCCAGTCCCTGGTGCGCGAGCACTTCACGGGCGGCGACGTCTGACCCGGCGGCGGCCCGCCGGACGGGAACGCCGCCCGCGCCGGCCGCCGCGCGGCCCCTGCCTCAGGCCGCCGGCGCGGGCGGCGTCAGCTGTGCCGCAAGCCACGACGGCACCCCGCCGAGGAGCCGGAAAAGACGGGTCGCCTCGGCACGGAGCCGGGACGCCTCCGGTTCGGGCTCCGCGTCCGCGAGGGCGGCGAGCGCCGGGGCCGTGCCGACGAGGAAGCCCAGCTCCTCGCGCAGCCGCAGGGACTCCGCGAAGCCGTGCCGCGCGTCGGCCAACTCGCCCTCGCGCAGGGCGAGTCCGGCCAGATGGCGCCAGGTGAAGGAGAGCAGGAGCGGGTCGTCGTGGGCGGTGGCCCCGGCGTGGGCGCGGCGGTAGGCGGCGCGGGCCGCCTGCGGGGAGTCCGCGATGTGCTCGGCGATCAGGCCGCGGCGGAAGTCGAGCAGGGGGCGCCCGGAGGACCCGGGGGCCAGCAGCGCGGCCGCCCTGCCGAGCGCGGTGCGGGCCTCGTCGGCCCGGTCCCGTACGCCCAACACCGTGGCCGCGTACGCGAGTTGGCCGCGCTCGCAGGCCGCGGCACCGCGGGCGTCGTCATCGTCGGCGACCGCCTCCGCCGTGCGCAGGCTGTCCTCGGCCTCGTCCCAGCCCTCGCCGGTGAACAGGCAGCGCTCGATGAGGAGCGAGGTTCTCTGGACGGCGACGTCCGCGCCCTCTCGGGTGGCGAGCAGCGCCGCCGCGTCGGTCCAGCAACCGCGCGAGCGCAGCCGCCATACCGCGGTCTGGAGTGGATCGTTCTGAGCATTCGTTCCGGTACCAGACATGGCGGTATGCGCCACGTTGCCCTCCCCTAGCGCGCCATTGAGCTGTTGAGTCGTGGGCGAATCTCAGCACGGATCGGCGCGCTCGGCCAAGGGGATGGGTGAAAGATTTCACAAACGAGGGGGAACGAGAGCCGAGGGACAGGTGGAGGGCGCGGGGCCGCGGAGACGCCCGCGGCCCCTGAGAATCCGCCCCAGGGCCTCAACTCATGCGCAGGGCCAGGAAGAAGTCCAGCTTGTCCTCAAGTCGGGAAAGGTCACGGCCCGTCAACTGCTCGATACGCCCGACCCGGTAGCGCAGCGTGTTGACGTGCAGGTGCAGCCGGGTCGCGCAGCGCGTCCAGGAGCCGTCGCAGTCGAGGAACGCCTCCAGGGTCGGGATCAGCTCGGCGCGGTGCCTGCGGTCGTACTCGCGCAGCGGGTCGAGCAGGCGCGCGGTGAACGCGCGGCGCACGTCGTCGGGCACGAAGGGCAGAAGGAGCACGTGCGAGGCCAGCTCCTGGTGGCCCGCCGCGCACACCCGGCCCGGCCGCGCCGCAGCGACCCTGCGGGCGTGCCGGGCCTCCTCCAGGGCGCCCCGCAGCCCCTCCGCCGAGTGCACGGACGCGCTGACGCCGATCGTGAGCCGCCCGTCGTCCGCGAGACCCGCCGAGAGCGGCTCCCGCACGGCCGAGAGCAGCGAGTCCGCGAGCAGCCCCGGCTCGGCGCCGTCCACATCGGCGGACAGCGCGGGCAGCGGCACCAGCGCGATGGCCTCGTCGCCGGTGTGGGCCACCGCGATCCGGTCGGACGGGTCGGGCCCGGCCGCCGTCGGGTCGACCAGGATCTCCTCCAGGAGGGACTGGGCGACCGGGCCGCCCTCGATGCCCGATCCTTCGGCGCCGACCGCGGCTTCCCACTCCACCCGCGCCACCACGACCTGCCAGTGCGGCGCCGTCCCGAGCCCGGGCAGCAGCACCGGCGCCGCGACCCGCAGGCGCGCCGCGATCTCGGCGGGTGCCGCGCCCGTCTGGACCAGTTCGAGGACCTCCTGGGCGAGGCGGCGGCGCACCGTGCGCGCCGCGTCCCTGCGGTCCCGCTCCACGGCGATCAGCTGGGTGACGCCCTGGAGCAGATCGAGCCGCTCCTCGGGCCAGTCGCCCGCGTCCGCCTCGACGGCGAGCAGCCAGTCCGAGAGGACCGTCTCGCGCACGTCCCGGGACGCGCCGACCGCACCCCGGCCACTGGACCGAATGGGGAACAGCGAGTACGTGACCCCGTCCACGCTCACCCGGTGCGGGCCTCTGCGCCCCGTCCTCGCGGCGGCCAGCTGCTCCCCGGCGAGCCGCGCGCAGACGGCCGCGGGCAGGGCCGGGCCCGCCGTGCCCGCCCCGGCGATGGGCCGTCCGGCGGGGGAGAGCACCCAGGCCCGCAGGTCCAGGTCGGTGCCGAGCAGGTCGAGGACCACGTCGGGGCCGCCGCCCGCGGGGCCCGAGGTCATCAGGCGGCGGTGGCGGTCCACGACGGCCGCCAGGTCGCCGGCGCGCTCGCCGGACACCTGGCGCACGACGTGTTCGGTGATCGTCGCGAACGCCACCGACTCGTTGACCGCGAACAGCGGCAGGCGGTGCCGGGCGCAGGCCTCGACCAGGTCGTCGGGGATGGAGCCCAGCTCCGCCTCGCCCGCGGCAAGGGCGGCGACCCCGGCGGCTGCGAGAATACGTACAAAAGGCTCGGTGTCCGAGGCGTCTCTGCGCCACGCGAGACCGGTGAGCACCAGCTCGCCGCCCGCGAGGTAGCGGCTGGGGTCGCGCAGGTCCGTGGTCATCACGCCACGCACGGTGCGGTCCAGCTCGTCCTCGCCGCCGAGCAGCCTGAGGCCCAGCGCGTCGGTGTCAAGGAGTGCGCGCAGCCGCATGGTGTCGTCGCCGCCGATCTGTCTCGATTTCACGTGTGGCCGGAGCCCCGGACGAACCCGGGGGCCGGTGAGTCCCGAAGGCTCCGCGGTTTCTAGAGGGAATCCGCGAGGTTACTGGGGGCCGTTCTTCATACGAATCTACAAGACTCGCGCCTTGGCCAGCCAACTCCTTCATGGTTTCGGTGACTGACCCCATCGGACGACCGGGCGGTGTACTTGCCCCACTCCGCGTTAACAGCACATGAACGAGTAGTCGAGAGGCGAAGGACCGCTTCGGCCGGAACCTTGGCCGGAACGTTCGCCCCGGCTCGTCAGACAGTCAAGCCCCGGCCGGTTCCCCAGCGGGACCCGGCCGCCAGGCACGATCACGAAGAGAGAGCCACTCATGGACTTCCTTCGCCCCGCCAGCTGGGAGGAAGCGCTCGCCGCGAAGGCCGAGCACCCCACCGCTGTGCCGATTGCGGGTGGCACCGATGTCATGGTCGAGATCAACTTCGACCACCGTCGTCCGGAGTACCTGCTGGACCTCAACCGCATCGGTGAGCTGCGGGAGTGGGAGGTCGGTGCGGACACCGTGCGGCTCGGCGCCTCGGTCCCGTACACGGACATCATGGAGAACCTGCGCGCCGAGCTGCCCGGCCTCGCGCTCGCCTCGCACACGGTGGCATCGCCGCAGATCCGCAACCGCGGCGGCGTCGGCGGCAACCTCGGCACCGCGTCCCCGGCCGGCGACGCCCACCCGGCGCTGCTCGCCGCCGACTGCGAGGTCGAGGCGGAGTCCGTGCGCGGCTCCCGGCTGATCCCGATCGACGAGTTCTACACCGGCGTGAAGCGCAACGCCCTCGCCCCGGACGAGCTGATCCGGGCCGTGCACATCAAGAAGGCCGACGGCCCGCAGCAGTACTCCAAGGTGGGTACGCGCAACGCCATGGTCATCGCCGTGTGCGCCTTCGGCATCGCGCTGCACCCCGAGACCCGCACGGTGCGCACCGGCATCGGCTCGGCCGCCCCCACGCCCATCCGGGCGAAGGCCGCCGAGGAGTTCCTGAACGCGGCGCTCGAAGAGGGCGGCTTCTGGGACAACAGGAAGATCATCACCCCGTCGGTCGCCAAGCAGTTCGCGGAGCTCGCCTCCGGCGCCGCCAACCCCATCGACGACGTCCGCGGCACCGCGAGCTACCGCCGCCACGCCGTCGGCATCATGGCCCGCCGCACACTCGGCTGGACGTGGGAGTCCTACCGCGGCACGGGCCGCAGCACGGAGGGAGTCGCGTAATGCGTGTCAACTTCACGGTCAACGGCCGTCCCCAGGAAGCCGACGACGTCTGGGAGGGCGAGTCCCTCCTCTACGTGCTGCGCGAGCGCATGGGCCTGCCCGGCTCCAAGAACGCCTGCGAGCAGGGCGAGTGCGGTTCCTGCACGGTCCGCCTCGACGGCGTGCCGGTGTGTTCGTGCCTGGTCGCGGCCGGACAGGTGGAGGGCCGCGAGGTCACCACCGTCGAGGGCCTCGCCGACTACGCCAAGCACCGCGAGAGCGCCCACCCGGGCGGCGGCTGCGCCACCGGCGCCTGCGGCACCTCGCTCCAGGACGCCCAGCAGTGGCGCGCTCATTCTGCCGGCGGGGCCACTGACTCGCAGACCGGCGAGGGCGCCGAACTCAGCCCCATCCAGCAGGCGTTCATCGACGCGGGCGCCGTCCAGTGCGGCTTCTGCACCCCCGGTCTGCTGGTCGCGGCCGACGAGCTCCTGGAGCGCAACGACACCCCGTCGGACGCGGACATCCGCGAGGCGCTCTCCGGCAACCTCTGCCGCTGCACCGGTTACGAGAAGATCCTCGACGCGGTCCGCCTGGCTGCGGCCCGCCAGGGAGAGGCGGTCTGATCATGGCTGGCACCACCACCGGAATCCCCGCCAACGTCACCCAGGGCTCCCAGACGAAGGGCGGCGTCGGCGAGTCGACGCTCCGCCCCGACGGCACCCTGAAGGTCACCGGCGAGTTCGCCTACTCCTCGGACATGTGGCACGAGGAGATGCTCTGGGGCCAGGCCCTGCGCTCCACGGTCGCGCACGCCGAGATCGTGTCCATCGACACCTCCGAGGCCCTGGCCCTCTCCGGCGTCTACGCCGTCCTCACGGCCGACGACCTGCCGGCCGCGAAGAACTACGGCATGGAGTACCAGGACACCCCCGTCCTCGCCTACGGCAAGGTCCGCCACCACGGCGAGCCGATCGCCCTCGTGGCCGCGGACCACCCGGAGACCGCGCGCCGCGCCGCCGCGAAGATCAAGATCGAGTACCGCGAGCTGCCGGTCATCACGGACGAGGCGTCCGCGACCGCCCCCGACGCGGTCCTGGTCCACGAGAACCGCGGCGACCACCACGCCGGGCACGCCCCGCACCCGAACATCGTGCACCGCCAGCCGATCATCCGCGGCGACGCCGCCGAGGCCGCCAAGAGGGCCGACGTGATCGTCAAGGGCGAGTACACCTTCGGCATGCAGGACCAGGCCTTCCTCGGCCCGGAGTCCGGCCTCGCGGTGCCCGCCGAGGACGGCGGCGTCGACCTGTACGTCGCCACCCAGTGGCTGCACTCCGACCTCAAGCAGATCGCCCCCTGCCTCGGCCTGCCCGAGGAGAAGGTGCGCATGACGATGGCCGGGGTCGGCGGCGCGTTCGGCGGCCGCGAGGACATCTCGATGCAGATCCTCGCCTCCGTGCTCGCGCTGCGCACCGGCAAGCCGGTGAAGATGGTCTACAACCGGTACGAGTCCTTCTTCGGCCACGTCCACCGGCACCCGGCGAAGCTGTACTACGAGCACGGCGCCACCAAGGACGGCAAGATCACGCACATGAAGTGCAAGATCGTCCTGGACGGCGGCGCCTACATGTCCTCGACCCCCTCGGTCGTCGGCAACGCCTCGTCCCTCTCGGTCGGCCCGTACGTCATCGACGACGTGGACATCGAGGCGATCGGCCTCTACACCAACAACCCGCCCTGCGGGGCGATGCGCGGCTTCGGCGCGGTCCAGGCGTGCTTCGCCTACGAGGCCCAGATGGACAAGCTGGCGGCGAAGCTGGGCATGGACCCGGTGGAGTTCCGGCAGAAGAACGCGATGGAGCAGGGCACGATCATGCCGACCGGGCAGCCGGTCGACTCGCCCGCTCCCGTCGCCGAGCTGCTTCGCCGGGTCAAGGCCCGCCCCATGCCGCCCGAGCGCCAGTGGGAGTCCAGCGAGGGCGCCGACGTCCGCGCGCTGCCCGGCGGTCTGTCCAACACCACGCACGGCGAGGGCGTCGTCCGCGGCGTCGGCTACGCGGTCGGCATCAAGAACGTCGGCTTCTCCGAGGGCTTCGACGACTACTCGACCGCGAAGATCCGCATCGAGGTCATCAACGGCGAGGCCGTGGCCACCGTGCACACCGCGGCGGCCGAGGTCGGCCAGGGCGGCGTCACCATCCACGCGCAGATCGCCCGCACCGAACTCGGCGTCCAGCAGGTCACCATCGCCCCCGCCGACACCCAGGTGGGCTCGGCCGGATCGACCTCCGCGGGCCGGCAGACGTACATGACCGGCGGCGCCATCAAGAACTCCTGCGAGATCGTCCGCGGGAAGGTCCTGGAGATCGGCCGGCGCAAGTTCGGCTCGTACCACCCGGCCTGGGCGAGCGCCGAACTCCTCCTGGAGGGCGGCAAGGTCGTCACCGACGGCGGCGAGGCCCTCGCCAGCCTCGTGGACGTCCTGGAGGACGAGGCCGTGGAGGTGGAGGAGGAGTTCAGGCACCGCCCCACCGAGGCCTTCGACCTGCGCACCGGGCAGGGCAACGGCCACGTCCAGTACGCCTTCGCCGCGCACCGCGCGGTCGTCGAGGTCGACACCGAGCTGGGCCTGGTCAAGGTCATCGAACTGGCCTGCGCCCAGGACGTCGGCAAGGCGGTCAACCCGCTCTCCGTCATCGGCCAGATCCAGGGCGGCACCACGCAGGGCCTGGGCGTCGCGGTGATGGAGGAGATCATCGTCGACCCGAAGACCGCGAAGGTGAAGAACCCCTCCTTCACGGACTACCTGCTCCCGACCATCCTCGACACCCCGACCATCCCGGTCGACTACCTGGAGCTCGCCGACCCGCACGCGCCCTACGGCGTCCGCGGCATCGGCGAGGCCCCCACCCTCTCCTCGACCCCGGCCGTCCTCGCGGCGATCCGCGCGGCCACGGGTCTGGAGCTCAACAAGACGCCGGTACGTCCCGAACACCTCACCGGCACGTAAACCCTCCGGGGTCAGCAGAAAAAGGGGAACCGGGGGACTCTCGTCCCCCGGACCCCCTCTCCTCAAGTTCGTCTCGGGCCGTCCCCCGGGTCGTGCAGCCCACGCACCATCCCAAATCCCGCAGCTCTGCGGGTGCCCCTGTGAACCTTGGGAGTAGGCACCATGACCCAGCAATCAGTGGAGCCCAAGACCACCGCGGAGGACGCGGGCCCCGGCTCGCGCGTCCCCGCGGGACGGTCTTGGCTCGACCGGTACTTCCACATATCCCTCAGAGGATCGACGGTCGCGCGTGAGGTGCGCGGCGGCATCACCACCTTCATGGCGATGGCGTACATCGTCCTGCTCAACCCGCTGATCCTGTCCGGCAAGGACGCGGCGGGCGACACGATGGGGCAGAAGGCCCTCATCACCGCGACGGCCTTCGCCGCGGCCGTCACCACCCTGCTCATGGGCTTCGTCGGCAAGGTGCCGCTGGCCCTGGCCGCCGGGCTCTCCGTGTCCGGCGTCATCGCCTCCCAGGTCGCGCCCGAGATGACCTGGCCGCAGGCCATGGGCATGTGCGTGATGTACGGCGTGGTGATCATGCTCCTGGTCGTCACCGGGCTCCGCGAGATGATCATGAACGCGATACCGCTCGCGCTCAAGCACGGCATCACCATGGGCATCGGCCTGTTCATCGCCATCATCGGCCTGGTCAAGGGCGGCTTCGTCCACCAGGGCAAGGCCACCCCGCTGACCCTCGGCCCGGCCGGCGAGCTCCAGGGCTGGCCCGTCCTGCTCTTCGCCGGCACCCTGCTCCTGATCTTCATGCTGCAGGCCCGCAACACCCCCGGCGCCATCCTGATCGGCATCATCACCGGCACCGTCGTCGCCGTCGCCCTGAACGCGATGGACGTCATCAACCCCAAGCAGTGGGCCAACGGCGCCCCCGAGCTGCACGGCAGCGCGGTCTCCACGCCCGACTTCTCGCTCTTCGGGGACGTCGAGTTCGGCGGCTGGGGCGAGGTCGGCGCGATGACGGTCGGCATGATCGTCTTCACCCTGGTGCTCGCGGGCTTCTTCGACGCGATGGCGACGATCATCGGCGTCGGTACGGAGGCCAACCTGGCCGACGACAAGGGCCGCATGCCCGGCCTGTCCAAGGCGCTGTTCATCGACGGCGCCGGCGGCGCCATCGGCGGCGTGGCGGGCGGCTCAGGACAGACCGTCTTCGTCGAGTCCGCGACCGGCGTCGGCGAAGGCGCCCGTACGGGCCTCGCCTCCGTCGTGACCGGCCTGTTCTTCGCGGCCTGCCTGTTCTTCACGCCCGTGACCGCGATCGTCCCGCAGGAGGTCGCGTCCGCCGCGCTCGTCGTCATCGGAGCGATGATGATGATGAACGCACGGCACGTCGACTGGGCCGACCGCGCCACCGCGATCCCGGTGTTCCTGACCGTGGTCCTGATGCCCTTCACGTACACCATCACCACCGGTGTCGCGGCGGGTGTCATCTCCTGGGTCGCCATCAAGATCGCGCAGGGCAAGGCACGGGAGATCGGGGCCTTCATGTGGGGCCTGACCCTGATCTTCATCGTGTACTTCGCCCTCAGCCCCATCGAAAGCTGGATGGGCGTCCACTGAGGCGCCGCCCGCCCCGCACACGACCGTGGGGAGCCTCTCGGGGAGGCTCCGCAGAGCCCTTGAGGAGACCGACATGCTGGACATCGCCGAAGAGCTGAACCGGTGGGTCGAGCAGGGACGTGACTTCGCCGTCGCCACCGTCGTGGCCGTCGGCGGGAGCGCGCCCCGGCAGCCCGGTGCCGCCCTCGCCGTCGACAGCGACGGCACGGCGATCGGGTCGGTCTCCGGGGGCTGTGTGGAGGGAGCGGTGTACGAGCTGTGCCGACAGGCGCTCGACGACGGCGAAACCGTCGTCGAACGCTTCGGCTACAGCGACGACGACGCCTTCGCCGTGGGCCTGACCTGCGGCGGAGTCATCGACATCATGGTGGCGCCGGTCCGCGCGGACTCTCCCGCGCGGCCGGTGTACGCCGCGGCCCTCGCCGCCGCGGCCCGGGGCGAGGCGGCCGCCGTCGCCCGGATCACCGAAGGCCCCGCCGAGCTGATGGGGCAGGTCCTGCTCGTCCGCGCGGACGCCGGAACCGGGGCCGAGGGGGCCGCGCACGGCGACGGGCCCCCGGACGAGGTCGCGCCGGACGCCGCCGTCCGCTACGAGGGCGGCCTCGGCGGGCACCCCGAGCTGGACCGGACCGTGGCGGGCGAGGCACGTGCCCTCCTGGACGCGGGCCGCACCGGGACCGTCGCGATCGGCGCGGACGGCTCGCGCTGCGGGCAGCCCCTGACCGTCCTCGTCGAGTCCTCCGTACCGCCGCCCCGGATGATCGTCTTCGGGGCCATCGACTTCGCCTCCGCCCTCGTCCGCGTCGGCAAGTTCCTCGGCTACCACGTCACCGTCTGCGACGCCCGGTCCGTCTTCGCCACGCCCGCCCGCTTCCCCGACGCCGACGAGATCGTCGTCGCGTGGCCGCACGAGTACCTGGAGCGCACCGACGTCGACGGCCGCACCGTCCTGTGCGTCCTCACGCACGACGCCAAGTTCGACGTGCCGCTGCTGCGGCTCGCGCTGCGGCTTCCGGTGGCCTACGTCGGCGCCATGGGCTCGCGCCGCACCCACCAGGACCGCAACCGGCGCCTGCGGGAAGTCGGCGTCACCGAGCTGGAGCTGGCCCGCCTCCGCTCACCCATCGGGCTCGATCTCGGGGCGCGCACGCCGGAGGAGACGGCGTTGTCGATCGCCGCGGAGATCGTCGCCTCGCGGCGGGGTGGGAGCGGGGTCTCGCTCACCGGGGCGCACACGCCCATCCACCATGAGGGAACGCGGAAGGTGGGCGGGCGGATCGGGTCGGTCGCCTGAGGTCGGACCCGGTCGGTGCCCCCGGACGGGGTTGCTGTTCATCGCGCTGCGCGCTCGTCCTCAATCGCCGGACGGGCTCAGCCCCCGGAACGTGAAGTGCACCCCGGTCAGGTCCTCCGACAAGGTCCAGAGGCGGGTCGCGGTCTCGGGTTTCGTCGCTTCGGGGGAGAGGCGGACCCGCTTGGGGGCGCCGCGCAGTTCCGCCGGGCCGTCGGGGCCGATGAAGTCGCCGCCCTGGGCCTCCGGGGCCGTGGCCGCGTAGAGCTGGGGGAGGGCGCCCCGGTCGGCGGACTGGGCCAGGGGCTTGAGGAGGCGGCCGAAGAGGAACTTGACCAGGCCGGTCGGGGCGGCCGTCTGGAGGTTGGTGGCGGTGTAGCCGGGGTGGGCGAGGAGGCTGCGGACGGGGCTCGCCGCCTCGGTCAGACGGCGGTGGAGCTCGTGGCCGAAGACGGCGTTGGCCAGCTTGGACTGGTTGTAGAACGCCATGGGGGAGTACGTCCGCTCGCCGGCGAGGTCGTCGAAGGCGAGGCGGCCCTGCCGGTGGTTGGTGGAAGTCACCGTGACCACACGGGAGTCCGGCGTCGCCGCCAGCAGGTCGAGCAGTAGCCCTGTGAGCGCGAAGTGGCCCAAGTGGTTGGCGGCGAACTGCAATTCGTGGCCCTGCGCGCTGAGCGTCCGGGGCGGGGCCATCACGCCCGCGTTGTTGACGAGGCCGTCCAGGCCGGTGCGGTCGGCGTGCAGGGCGGCGGCGAAGGCGCGCACCGAGTCGAGGTCGGCCAGGTCGAGGGGGCGTACCTCCAGGGTCGCGTCCGGCCGGTCGGCGGTGATGTCGGCGGCGGCGCGGTGGCCCTTCGCCTCGTCCCGCACCGCGAGGACCACGTGCGCGCCCCGGTGGGCGAGGGCGCGGGCGGTCGCGAGGCCGAGGCCGCTGTTGGCGCCGGTGACGACGTACGTCCGGCCGGTCAGGTCCGGTATCGAGGCGGCGTCCCAGCCGCCCTCCCCCGTCTGCTGCTGCCCGCGCTGCCCGTACTGCTGGCTCTGCTGCTGCGTCATGCGGCACATGCTGCCTCGCATGACACCGAGTGTCAACGCGCTATCGAGTGCCATGCGAGGCATCGCATGTAACATGACGGGGTGAGTTCTCGCCGTGAAATCAGCCTGGCCGAGCGCAAGCGTCAGCTCGTCGCGGACGAATTGACCGAAGCGGCGCTGCAGTTGCTCGCCCTGAAGGGGTTCGACGCCGTCACCGTCGACGAGATCGTGGGCGCGGCCGGCGTCTCCAAGCGGACGTTCTTCCGGTACTTCGCGTCCAAGGAGGACGTCGTCGTCCAGTTCCTCGCGGACATGGGCACCGGCATGTGCGCCGAGCTGGCCGCCCGGCCCGCCGGGGAGCGGCCCTCCGAGGCGCTGCGGCACGCCGTCTGGGTCCCCCTCGGCGAGTGCGCCGACCACTCCGAGCGGGCACTGCGCGTGGTCCGGCTGATCCTCGGGACGCCCGCGCTGCTCGCCCGCTTCCTGGAGCGGCAGGCGCAGTGGCGCGACGACCTGGCGGCGGAACTGGCCCGCCGCGAGGGCCTCGACGACGCGACCGGGCTGTACCCGCGCCTGGCCGCCGGGATGGCCCTGAACGCCTTCGACACCGTGCTGCACCGCTGGAGCGGCAGCGAGGGCAAGGAGGACCCGGCGGGCCTGACGGACGGGGCGTTCGCCGTCATCGCCCCCGCCCTGGACGCGGGGGTCCCGCGGGGCTGACGGGGGCCGTGGGAGCCCTGGTCCCGCGGGGCCGGTGCGCGGGGGTGCGCGAGCCCCGCGCGGGGTGCCCGCGCCCTTCCGTGGGGCTCGGCGGCTCGGGCACCATGAGGAGGATGGAGCGGCAACAGCACGCCAGGCTCGACGAGTTGATGCGCGACCCCTACCCGCTGTACGCGCGCGCCCGGCGTGCCGAAGGGCTCACCTACGTGCCCGAGCTGCAGGCCTGGCTGGTCGCCAGGGACGCCGACGTCCGTGAGGTGCTGCGCAGGCCGGACGTGTTCTCGTCGGCCAACGCGGTGCGCCCGGACACCGTCCCCGCGCCCGCGGCCCTCGCCGTCCTCAGCCAGGGCCAGGACCGGAGCGGCGGCCCCCGCCGCCGCGTCGTCGTCACCGCCGACGGCCCGGCGCACCAGCGCCTGCGCGCACCCCTCGTCCGCGGCCTCTCACCGGCCCGGGTGGCCGCCGTCCTGCCGTACGTGACCGAGCGGGCGACGGCCCTGGTCGACGCGCTCGCGGCGGCGGGGCCCGGCGCGCGGGGCGGGCCGCGCGTGGACGTGATGGAGGCGTACGCCCTGCGGCTGCCGGGGCAGGTCATCGGGCGGGTCCTCGGCTTCGACCCCGAGGACGTGCCGGTGGTCGTGCGCGGCGGCCACAGCTCCGAACAGCTGCTGTTCCGGCCGCTCCCGGAGGACGAGCAGATCGCGGCGGCCCACGACACGGTGGCGCTGCGACGGCTCCTGGAGGGCTACGTACAGGACCGGCACGCCGCGCCCCGCGACGACCTGTGCAGCGAGATGGTCACCTCGCTCGTCCCCGACGACGGGGAACCCGACGAGGCCGACCCCGAGGCCGACGGCGCGGGCCCCGCGCTGACCCTCGGGCAGCGCGCCGAGCTGGTCGCGCACCTGCACAACTTCCTGCTCGCCGGGCACCTGACCACCACGGCGCTGATCGGCACGACCCTGCTGCACCTGCTGCGCCACCCCGCGCAGTGGAAGCTGGTGTGCGAGGAACCGGAGCGCATCCCGGCCGCCATCGAGGAGGCGGCCCGCTACGACACCGCGCTCCAGGGCTTCCGCCGCGTCACCACCCGCGCCGTCACCCTCGCGGGCACCGAGCTCCCCGCGGGCGCCGAGGTCCTGGTCGGCTTCGGCTCGGCGGGGCGCGACGCGGGGCGGTACGAACGGCCCGACGTGTTCGACATCACCCGCACCCCGGTCGCCCGGCACGTCGCCTTCGGCCTCGGCGCGCACGGCTGCCCCGGCGCCCAGCTCGCCCGCGAGCAGCTGCGCGTGACCCTGGAGCTGTTCACGGGGCGCTTCCCGGGCCTCAGGCTCGCCTCGGACGGGCCGCCGGTGCGGATGCGTCCGACGCTGATACACCGGGCACCGGAGGCGCTGTACGTGGAGTGGTGACGGCGCTTCCCCGCGCCCAGGACCCGCTGCCGCGCCCTGCCTCGCCACCCGCCGCCCACGGCTCCTAGCGGTAGACCTTCCCCGGCTCCGCCTTGCCCGGCGCGAGCAGCTGCGGCACGGTCACGAACACGTACCCGCGCTGCTTCAGCGCGTCGATGATGCCGGGCACGGCGGGCACGGTGCCCTTGTAGATGTCGTGCAGCAGGATGATCCCGTCGCGGCTGGACTGCTCGAGGACCCGCTTCTCTATGAGGGCGGAGTCGTTCGTGGTGTAGTCCTTGGCCGTCACCGTCCAGAGGATCTCGGAGAGCCCGAGCTCGCGGGAGAGCTTGTTGACGGTGTCGTTGGTGCGGCCCTGCGGCGGGCGCATGAGCGTCGGCTTCTTGCCTATGAGCTTCTCGATCGCCTTGTTGGGGCGCTCCAGCTCGGCGCGCGCCTCCTTGGCGTCGATCTTGGTGAGGATCTTGTGCGACCACGTGTGGCTCGCGACCTCGTGCCCCTCGGCGTCCATCTGCTTGACCAGCTCGGGGTACTTCACGATGTGGTTCTTGCCGAGCGTGAAGAAGGTCGCGGGCACGGCCTTCTCCTTGAGGATCTTCAGCAGCCGCGGTGTGTTCTCGCTGGGCCCCGCGTCGAAGGTCAGCGCGATGCACTTGGCCTTGCGGCAGTCCACGGTCCCGAACGTGCCCTGATCGGCGGGCTTCGCGTCCGCCGCGTCCTTGCGGACGGTGCTCGGGGACACGGTGTCCAGCTTCGTGCAGCCGGACAGGGCCACGCTCACGGCGAGCGTGGCCAGCCCGAGAAAGACGGCGCGCGGGCGCAACCTGGTCGCGGGCTTCCGCATCTTGTGTATGGCAGGCATGCGGGAACTATACGCAGGGTGTATAGCTGGGGTGTCCAGGGGGCTGACGTGGGCGGACTCCCACGTCAGGCGCCCCCGGGGGCCGGGTGAGGGGTCAGGTCCTGCTGCCGTCGGAGCGCCCGAACATCTCGATCTCGGCGATGGCCACCTGCTTCTTCGCGGACGCGGCGTGGGCCGACTCGATCGTGAAACGGACCTTGGTGACCTCGCCGACGCGGAAGGCGCGGCGCTGGCCGCCCGCGCCCGGGTCCAGGGTGAGGTCGCGGGTCGTCGTGCTGCCGTCGTTCTTGGTGATCGTCGCCTTGACGCGGTGCGGCAGCGCCGACTCGTCGAGCTTGTCGGCGCGGGTCGAGACCCCCGGCGTGATGATGAGGTCGAGCAGCCGCGTCGGCCGCGCGAACCCCACCTCGATCCACTCGCCCTGGCCCGACTGCACCACCCCCGGCCCCCACCAGGTGTTGTTCAGCTTGTCGAACGCAAGCTTCGCGGGGTGGCCCGTGTACGCCCGGGACGCCTTGATCTGGTCCGGCTCGACCGGGGCGCGCTTGGCGAAGTGGTCACGCGTGGCGTTGTAGCCGTCGGGGATGTACACCGCGCCGAGGATGAGCAGCGTCACGACCACGACGGCGGTGACCCAGGTGCCGACCCGGTCGAACACCCGGCGCAGCCGGGGCCGCTCGCCCGCCCAGGGCGCCTCGTCGCTGCCCGGCCCGAACAGGCGCCGCCACCACGGGAGATGTCCGGGCGGGGTGGGGCGTGCCCCGTTCTCCGCGAGCGGCATCGCGCACCGGCCGCAGAAGTGGCGGTCGGGGCGGTTCGGGGTGGCGCACCACGGGCAGGCCGGGCCGTACGGCTCCTGCAGGTGCGGGCCGGGGGCGCGCACCTGGGGGCGGGCCGCGTCCGGGCGTCCGGGCAGGACGGGGGCCACGGCCGGGGTCGGCGCGGGCCGGGCGGGCTCCGGGTCCGAGACGGGGACGAGGAGGGAACGGGCCCGGTCGTCGGGTATGGGTGCGCCTGGTGCGTGGTACGCGTTCGGTGCGTCGGGCGAGTAGTACGGGTCGGGTGGGCGGTGCGCGTCGGGCGAGCCGTACGCGTCGGGTGGCGTGGGCTGTACGGGGGCCGCCGGGGGGTAGCCGTCCGGGGCGGGCTGCGCCGGGGGGTTGGGGACCGTGTCCGTCAGGTCCGGGGAACCGGGGGCGGGGTGGGGCGCGGCGGCCGTCCTCGTCGCGCCCGACGGGCCGAGGCCGGTGCCTTCGGGGCGGGAGAAGGCGTCCCAGCCGGTGTCGGCCCTGGAGCCGGGGGCCGGGCCCGGGCGCGAGGCCGGTCCGGAGCCGGGGGCCGAGCCGGATCCGGGGGCCGAGCCGGACCCCGCCATCGAGCCCGCCGCCGAAGCCGCACCGGCTCCTGCACCGCCCCCTGCACCAGCTCCTGCCCCGGAGACGGACCCCGAGCCCGGCCCGAAGGCGGACCCCGAGCCCGGCCCGAAGGCGGACCCCGAGCCCGGCCCGAAGGCGGACCCCGAGCCCGCCCCGGAGACCGAGCCCGAGCCCGCCCCGGAGACCGAGCCCGAGCCCGCCCCGGAGGCGGACCCCGAAACGGCCCCGCCCCCCGAAGCCCCCGAAGCGCCCGAAGCCCCGCTCCGCGCCCCCGCCGCGTCCCAGCGGAGCACGGCCCCGCAGGAGTCGCAGAACGACTGACCGGGTTCCGCGCGGGTGTCGCACTCGGCGCAGTTCTGCGTGGTCATCTCTGCTGGGTCCTTTCGACGGCCGTCACGGTGACGGTGTAGGGCATGTGCGCGGGGCGGGCGGCGGCCACGAGGGTGTCCAGGCGGTGGGTGTCCGCCGGGGTCGGCTCGGGCAGCCGCAGGGTGACGTGGAGGTGGGGGCGTGGCGTGCCGGGGACGGGGCCGCGGGGGCGTGCGCTCCAGGCGGCGCCCCCGCTCTCCGTGATCTCCGGCTCGACGCCGAACGCGAGCCGTACCGCTTCGGACAGGCCGCGCCGGGTGCCGCGGACGCGGTGCAGGGTGGCCGCCGCGGCCACGGCGGCCCGCAGCCGCCGCTCGGGTTCGGTGCCGTCGGTCTCCGCACCCACCCAGGTGCTCAGCCACTGGGCGAAGTCGATGGGGGTGAGCGCCGGGTCGAAGTAGGCGTCCAGGCAGTCGAGTACGTTCAGGATCGGCGCGAGGACGTCGTCGAGCCCGCCGACGAAGCGCTGCGCGAGATCGTCGTCGGCGAAGACGGCGGGGAGCATCATGCCGATGGGCGCCGAGGAGCCGAGGCCGTCGACGGAACCTCTCATCGCGGGCCTCCCCTGCGAGGCGGAGTCGTCATGCGGCGTCCCCGATCACGCGGACGCGGTGGTCGAAGGAGAAGACCAGCGCGGTCGGCTCCAGGTCGATGCGGTCGGTCGGGTCGCCGCGCTTGCCGGTGAGCGGGTCGGCCGGGTGCAGGACGACCTCGTCGACCAGCTCCACGCCGGGCACCCGCTGGAGCACGGCGAAGACCTCGCCCGCCTGGACCGGGCGCCCGAACGGCCAGCCGCGGCCGTCGGCACCCCCGGTGAGCGGGTCGAGGTGGCGGTAGAGCGCGTCGTGGGCCGCGCGGCGCACCCGGTCGGTCTCCACGCCGCGGAAGGCGTGCACCGTGGCCACCACGGTGACGCCCTGGTAGTAGGGCGGGCCCACGGCGAGCCGGGTGCCGATGAGGCGACGCTCGTCGAGGTGGCGGGTGACGCGGTCGAGCAGCGCGTCCCCGGGGACGAGTTGCTCGAAGCGCAGCCGGCCGCCGGGGTCGGGCACGGCCTGCGGCACCACGAGGACCCGCACCGCGTACGCGCCGACCTCGTCGGTGGCGCCCTCCAGGCAGGTGATGCGGGCGGTCTCGGGGGCGGCGCGGCGGGCCAGTTCCTCGTAGTCGCGCAGGGTCACGGCACGCTCCTGGGCGCGCAGCGTGATCGGGGCCCGGACCTTCGCCTCCTCGACGGTCTCGCCGTCGACCCCGCCGTGCGCGGCCTCGCGGTTGACGACCTCGGTGATGAACGGGATGGAGGTGCGCAGGACGCTGATCGCGCCGCGGGCCACGTTGCCCGCCCTGCCGCCGCCGGTGCGGTAGCGGCGGGCGCGGACGACGGAGCCCTTGGGGGCGACCATCCCGTACTGGCGCAGGGAGCCGTCGGGTTCGCGGACGGCGGGGCCGAAGGCGAGGTCGCCGGTGGCCGCGTCGAGGGTGATGTGCCGGTCGTCGGGGCGGGACTCGGAGAAGTGCGGGACGACCCGCCAGTCCTCCCAGCCGTCGTGCTCGGCGGTCTGCAGGAGCACCGGCGGGTCATCGCCGACCACCGGCGCGTGCGCGAGCCGAAGCCGCTGCCCGGGCAGCCCGCTGGACTCGCCGAGCGCCTCGTCGTACACCGTCTCCGCGTGCACGACGCGCGTGGTGCCGCCGACCGTGCAGACGTCGGCGGCGCGCACGGTCGGCGACGTGGTGTAGAAGGGCTGGCCGGGCAGCGGGTCGGTGACGCGGCAGCGCAGCCAGCCGCCCTCGTGGCCGCCGCTGCGGGACAGGACGTGGCCGCCGGGCACGTGCAGGACGACCTCGCCGGGCCGGTTCAGGCCGCCGGTGCCGTCGCGGTGGACCTCGCACGGCCGCCAGCCGTCCGCAGTCCAGGCCTCCCACACCAGCGGCGGCTGCCGGGGGTCGACGCCGACGCCGTCGACGCGGCTGTCCAGTTCGAGGGCGACCGCGCAGTCGGGGACGGCCGCGGTCAGGCCGAACAGCAGACAGTCGCCGGGGCGCGGGGCCGCCGTGAAGCACAGGACGTCGCCGCCCTCGGCGAGTTCGGTGGTGCGGTCCGCGACGGGCTCGCCCCGCGGCTGCGTCAGCAGGTGCCGCAGGGCGCAGGAGACGATGCGCAGATCGCGCTCGGTGGCGAAGACGACGGCGTCCTCGGCCTCCGTGCGCAGCGTCGTCACCTCGGTGCCGACGGGCACCGCCACGGTCTCCTCGCGCGGCGCGGACAGCCAGAACGTGACGTCGGTGCGCGCGGCGACCGGCGGGAACAGCGTGATGCCGACGAGGTCGAGGAAGGCCAGATGGTTCTTCTCCGGGACCCGGTTGAGGCGGTAGACGATCTGGTCGGCCATGTGGGCGACCGTCTCGACCAGGGTGACGCCGGGGTCGGAGACGTTGTGGTCGGTCCACTCCGGCGCCCGCTCCTGGATGTAGCGCTTGGCGTCGTCGACGAACTGCTGGAAGCGGCGGTCGTCGAGGTTGGGGGAGTGCAGGGGCATCAGTGGTCGCTTTCCGGGGAGTTGCCGGGGCCGCCGGACGTCCCCGGGGCCTCCGGGTCCTCGTGGGAGGGGATGACGTAGAAGGGGAAGACGAGGCTGCGCGGGTTGTTGGTGCCGCGGATCGCGTAGCGGACGTCGATGAAGAGCACGCTCTGGTCCTCGCCCGCGGAGACCTCCACCTCGAGGACCTCGATGCGCGGCTCCCAGCGGTCCAGGCTCAGATACACCTCGTGCTGGATGCGGCCCGCGGTCTGCTCGTTGACGGGGGCGAACACCAGGTCGTGGATGGCGCAGCCGAACTCGGGGCGCATCGGCCGCTCGCCCGGCGCGGTGGCGAGGACGAGCCGGATGGCCTCCTCGATCTCGCGCTCCCCGCTGACCAGGGCGATGCCCCCGGTGGGGCCGATGCGCAGCGGGAACGCCCAGCCGGAGCCGACGAACTGTTCGGCCATCAGGAAGTCACCGGTCCTCTCCCGGGATGCGGGGTCGGGTGCGTGGTCATCAGAACGGCAGCGGTTTGCGGTTGACGAGGACAGCGCCGTTCAGCCCGATGTTCGACGAGGTCAGGGCCATCGTGGCGCCGGACGTGAGCGCCATCGCCCCAGCGGTGTTCACCGTGACCCCGCCGGGCGCGACGAGGGACGCGAGGCCGGTCGCCGTCACTTGGAAGAAGGACGTGTTGACCCGGAACCCGCCGCCGCCCGCGTTCACGTTGACCGCGCTCCCCGCCCGCAGGGAGAGCAGCCCGCCGCTCTTGATGGACAGGTTGCCCTTGGCGCTCAGCGACAGGTCCGTGCCCGCGTGCACGGACACCGAGCGGCTGCCCGTGATCGTGACCGACCCCTTGCTGTCCACCGTGATCTCGGTCTTGGCGCGGTCCAGGTGGACCTTCAACTTGCCGTCGCCCGTGCTGATCCGCACGCCCTGGTGACTGCCCACGCGCTGGCTGAGCAGGTCGACGCGGTTGCCGGTGCGGTCGGCGATGGTGTGGCGGCTGGCCTGGTTGCGCGCGCCGGAGTACAGCGGGGCGCTGTCCCGGGTCGGCTTGTTCCTGCCGTTGTAGAGCCCGCCGATCACGAAGGGGTGGTCGAGCGCGCCCCGGTCGAAGCCGACGAGGACCTCGTCGCCCACGTCCAGCGGGAAGATCCCGCCCCCGCGCTCCCCGCCGAGCTGCACCGAGCGCGTCCAGTCGCTCTCGTACGTGTCGTCGAGCCACGGGAACGTCAGCTTCACGCGGGCCTGTTCGTCCTTGGTGTCGACGGCACTGACGACGGCGTTCGCCACGCCGGGCAGCCTCGGCGCGCTGTCGGAGCCGCCCGAGGTGAGGCCGTACAGGGAACGCCACTGGCGGCCGCTGACGGTGACCCACGACTCGTAGCGCTGCCCGTTGCCGAACACGTGCCGGACGGACGTCGTCGTGTACTTGCCCTCGAAGGGCTTGCCGACGTCGCCGAGCGCGACGGGCACGCCGGGGCGCAGCTTGGGGTTGCCGTGCACGACGACCTCCAGCTCGGAGAACGACGAGGACACGTCGTCGAAGAGGGCGTCGGCGGCGTGGTCGACCTCGGCGGGCTTGTCGTAGGGCGTCGACGTCTGCACGAGCGTGGCCTTCTTGAACGCGCCCGCCGCCTCGCCCGGGGTGGCGCCGATGGCGAAGTTCGGGTTCCGCGCGGAGCGCGACGTGCCCACGATCTCCCGCGCGTTGGCGACGTCCCAGCCACGCGCCTGCACCGTGTCGACCTGGTCGGCGGCGGTCACCGCGGTCCGAAGCCGCAGGATGTCGGCGCCCGCCTTCAGGACGAAGGTGCTCTTCTTGCTGTCCGTCTTCGGCGAGGGCGCGCCCGACGACGGCTTGGGCTTCACGAAGTTGAACCTGCCGTCCGCGTCCAGGGACATCACCATCTTGTTCTCGTCCGCGAGCCGCGCGATGAAGTCCCAGTCGGTGACGTTGGCCTGGCTGATGAACTCGTAGCGCCCGCCGGACGATTCGATCCTGCCGACCGGCACCCCCGCGAGACCGGCGAGGCGCCGGGCGATCGAGGACGCCGTCTCGTTCGTGTACGCGGCCACGCGGCGCTGGCGCAGGAAGCGGTGCCCGTAGTCGTAGCCGCGGATGACGGTGTAGGAGCCGGTGCCGTCGTAGTCGGCCTCGAGCGCGGTGACCTCGCCGGTGAGCAGCGGATCGCCGGTGCCCTTGCCGTCCGCGACCGGCGTGAGCACCACCTTCGTGCCGAACTCGACGCCGAGCAGGCCGAGGACCTTGTGGTGGGGGTCGCGGAAGGTGAGGCGGAACGCGGCCGGCACCCCCGCGCCCTGGTCGACCCAGCCGTCGACGAGCATCAGGGCGACCTTCCGGGGCAGTTCGGCGCCGCCGATCCTGACGTCGAGGACGCTGGAGAACGCGGTCTGTGCCATCAGCGCCGCACCTCCTGCGGTGCGGGAAGCACCAGTTCGGTGCCCGTCGTCAGACGGGACGGATCGTCGATCCCGTTGGCGTCGGCGATGGTCCGCCACACCGTGGCGTCGCCGTACTCGCGCCAGGCCAGGGACTGCAGCGAGTCGCCCGCGACGACCCGGTGCACGCGCTGCGCGGTGAGCGCGCCCGACGTCGGGTTCTGCCCCATGGGCTCGCCCGGGATCTCGTGCAATTGCAGCTGACAGGTGGCCCGGATGGGGACGCCCGTGGTGCTGAACAGGGTGTACGAGGCCTGCACGGAGCTGACGTACGCGGTGAACCGGGCGGTGGCGAACGACCCCCACTGGAGGACCACCCACGGCGGCGACGGCTGGTCGGCGTCCTTGCTCTTCGCCGTCACGCTGCAGCAGTCGAGCAGCGCCTCCACCTTCTTCAGGACCGTCTTGCCGGTGGGCTTGGCGGAGGAGTCGAGGAACACCTCCACGCTCATCTCGCGCGGCTCGGCGCCCATGAACTCCGGTATGGCGCCGTCCCGTTCGGCCGCCGTCGGCGTCACCGTCCACTGGGCGCGGCGGCCGATGGTCAGCTGCGCCGGATTGAACTCGAAGTCGAACGTCCTCATGAGCGACCCCGGTGTGGTGCTGGTGCCGACGGGCGGCTCATGGATGGCGAGACTGGCGCGCACGAGGCTCTTGCCCGCGCCTTTGCTCTTGGGCATGTGCTTGTCCCCCGCTCCTCTCCTGCTTCCTCGACGCCCTAGTCCGTGAACCCGTGGTGGGCGATCTCCAGGACCTCCGTGGCGACGGCCGGGCTGCCGGGGTCGAGGGTGGGGCCCTGCCAGCTGACGGGCAGCACGTCGATGAGCCCCCAGCGGGCGACCTCGGACCCGTCCGCGCGCAGCGCCGTGATCTCGGCGGTGGGCCGCTTGATCCCGGTCTGCACGGACGAGATCCACTTGGCGACCTTCGTGGTGTCCGGGGTGAGCGGACGGGTCAGCCGGATCGTGGAGAAGGTGACCCGGGAGGGCAGTTGCCACACGAAGCCGTTGTTACCGCCCTCCTGGTGGTGCTCGACCTCGACCTGGGACGAGAGACCGTCACAGCCGTTGAAGCGGCCGAGGCTCTCGCCGTCGATGGAGAGGGAGAACCAGATGGTGGAGCCCGGGTCCTGGCGGGGCATCGGGGAGCGCCTTTCTGTCGTGACTGCTGGGCCGTTCGTCCAGCCGTGCGGGTACGTGCGTCTGTGTGGCCTGGGCCGTCACCGCCGGTCGTCGCGGAGCCTGCCGATCCGCTCGCGGTCCATGCGGAGTTCGGCCCGCAGCAGCCGCGTGATGCGGCCGATCATCCGGTGCGTCAGCTCGTCGAGCTGGAACTCCGTGAGGTCCTTCGGGTCGAACGTGCCGTCCGGGACCCGGCTGTACGCGGGCGGCGCCGCCGCTGCCGCTGCCACCTGGCCGGACGGCGGCGGCGAGCCCCCGTTGCCCGGCGGGGAGTACGGCGGCGGGGGACCGGCGGGCGGGGAGTAGGGCGGTGGCGGGACGTCGGCGTCGTCCCGCCGCGAGGTGAGGTGCCCGAGGGTGGAGGACACCGTCGCGGCGGCCCTGGCGGCGAGCGCGGCCGTCGCGCTGGACCTGAGCGGCGACCGGAAGGGCAGCCGCTGCACGGTGGGCCCGTCGGCGCCGGTCCCGGCGGGCGCGCTGGGCGCGACCGGCGCGACGGGGCGCGGGCGTGCGGGCTGCCGCGAGGGGGACGGAGGCGGCGCGAGGGGCGTCACGGGGAGGGGGAGCGCGGTGTCGGCGGGAGGGGGCAGGGCGCGCAGGTGGACGGGTTTCGCGGGGGTGGTGGCGCGTTGGACGGCGGGCGGTGCGGAGGGCGCACCGGGAGCGGCGGGCGTGGCCGTACGTCCGGGGGGTGCCGGGGGGAGCGCGGTGAAGGGTGCGCTGCTGGGGCTGCTGGGGCTTCTGGGGCTGCTGGGCGTCGGGGCGGTGCTGCGCTGGACCGGCGCGGGTGTGCCACCGGTGGGGTGCGAGGCGTCGCGGGACGGCTTCGGAGAAGGGGTGGGGGGTGTGGTCTCCGCGGGGGCGGCGGGGAGGGGTGCGCCGAGGGGGGTTCGGCGTCGCAGGGGTGTGGTGGAAGGTGCTGCGGCGCGCTGGACCTGGTGCGTGGGCGGGGTGGCCTGGTTGACGGGGGGACGTGCCGGGGCCGGAACCGGTGCGAGGGGTGGGCGAGTTGACGCGGCGGGGCCGGGCGGTGGGGTCGGCTCGGTGGGAGCCGATGCCGAGGGTGCCGGTGCGGAGAGCGGTGCCGGGGCGGTGCCGGGTGTGGTGGTCGGCGCGGGGGTCGCGGTGGAGGTGATCGGGGCGCCGAGACCGGAGCGCGGGGGCTTGCGGGTGACGGCGCGCTGCACGGCCGGGGGCTTGGCGGTGGTGGTGGCGGTGGGCTGCGCGGGGGGTGAACTCGACGCGGGCGTGAGGGAATTCGGGGTTCCCGGAGGTGTGGTGGAGGGTGCCTTGTCGTCCGTAGGGGACGCGGGGGCCGGGGTGGTGCCGCCCCGGGATGTGGGCGTGGTGACGCCCGACGTGGTGCGGGCGGCGCGCTGCACGGGAGGTGGTGTGTTCGGCGGGGCGGAGGGAGAGGTGGGCGCGGGGGCCGACCGGCGGGGCGAGGTGGGCGTCGGGGGCGACTCGCGGGGTGCGGTGGGCTTGTCGGCGTTGTCGCCCGTGATGCGCGGGGTGGTGGGGCCGGTGGCCGCGGGGGTGGGCTTGGGCGCGGCAGCGGGCGAGGTCGTGGGGGCAGGGCGCGCCGGGGCTCGCTGTACCTGTGGGCGTGCCGGTGGTGTGGCGGAGGGGAGCGCGGTGCGTGGGGCGCTCGGGATGTGCGTGGCGGGCGGAGTCGAGGGCGGCGCGGAGTTAGGGGTGAGCGAGGTCGAGGGCCTGCTCGGGGGCGCTGCCGGTGATGCGTCCGGTGCGCTGTCCGCTGCCTTGCTCTGTGCCGGGGCTGTGGGTGCGGTCGGGGTGGGTCCCGGACCCCGGCTGCGGGCAGGGGTGGGTGTCTGCCCGCGCGGGGGTTCGGGCGTGCGTGAACTGCCTGAGGGCGGCGGCCCGTTCGGGGTGGGCGACGGCTGCTTCGGGTTCGGGTGCGTTTGCAGGGACTTCGGCTGTGTGGTCGGGGTGACGGGACGTCGTGCCGGGGCGCTGGGTGGTGTTGAACGTGCGTCTGCAGAGGGTGACTTGGCGCTCTGCTCGCCGGGAGGAGATGGAGCCGACGGGGGTCGGGGGCTGTTCCGGGTGCCGGTGCCGGTGCCGGTGCCGGTGCCGATGTCGGTTCCGGTGCCCGTGCCCGTGCCCGTGCTCTGGTCCACGGCTCGCTGTACGGGCTGCCGATCGGTGGTCGTGGTGGTGGGGGCGGCCGGGGTCGGGCGGTGTGCCGGGGCGTCAGGGTCGGCCGACGCCCCGGCTGCCGTCGATGCCTCGGGCGACGCCGACACTCCGGCCGACGCGCCGCTCACGGCCCGCGCAGGCGTGGGTTCGCGCCGCGCGACGGGCAGGGCGCGGCGTTGCACGGTGGTCGGCGCGGTCGGCGCCTTCGTCAGGGGGCGGGGCCGGGCGGCGGAGGGCGTGGCAGCCGGTACGGGGGACACGCGGACCCCGCGAGCCGGGGCCGGGGCGGGCGCGGAGGCCGGGCTCGCGACACCGGCTCGTACGACCGGCACCGATGCGGGCGCAGTCCTCGACGGCTCGCCCACCGGAGCCGGAACCACCCCTGAGCCGGCCGCCTCCGGCACGGCCACCCCACCGGAAGCGGCACGCTGCACAGACGCCGCCCCGGCCACCGACGCCGCCCCGCCCACGGAAGCCGCCCCGCCCACGGAAGCCGCCCCACGCGCAGCCGCCGCCCCGCGCGGAGACGCCTCCGGCACCGGACGCCCACCGGAGCCGACCTCCCGCGCGGTCTGCACAGCCGTCCGCACCGCAGGCACAGCCCGTGCCGAGGCCGAAGCGGGCGCCGACACCGATGTGGGCGCAGAGGCCGAAGCCCCCGCCCCCGGGACCGCCCGCAACGGCACCACAGGCACCCGCCGACCCGTCACCCCGACTCCGGCCCCGGCCGCGTCGCCCGAACCCCCCAACGGCAGGGAATCCGCAGGCCGTTCGAGCCCCGTCACCGGTCGCGCCGACTCGGTCAGCGCCCCCGACAGCAGCCCGCCGGAGCCGGTGCCGAGGACCGTGGTGAGGGACGACGCCCCGGCGAAGGACGGGTTCTGCCACGTCGGCAGCCGCGTGCCGAAGGCGCTGTCCGAGACCCCGGCCCGCCCGTCGTCCACAGCACGCTGAATCGGCGCGAGCCCCGGCCACGCGGCCACGGGCGCCGGGCCCGACACGGCGCCGCCGTATCCAGAACTACCGGACCCGGAACTACCGGACCCGGAACCGCCGGACCCGGATCCACCGTGCCCAGAACCACCGGACTCACCGCCACCGGACTCACCGCCACCGGACTCACCGCCACCGGAGGCCCCAGCCCCCTCGGCAGCGGCAACCCCCCGCCCGTCCCCCCGAGACTCACCCGCGAGCCGCCCCCGCAGCCGTTCCAAGAACCCCACAGCTCAGCCCTCCGCCCCGGCGCGCGTCACGAAGGACGCGATCTGGTCCGCGTAGCGGCGGCGGTCGTGGTGCTCCAGGTCCAGGATCGCCGCCAGGCTCCAGTGGAAGTGGTAGGCAACGTACGCGATCTCCTCGTGCAGCCGGTCGGTCGCGTACGTCACGATTCCCCCAGGCGGCTCCCGCCGAGTTCCACCTCGAACGGCTCGGAGCAGTGCGGGCACTCCACCGCGGCGCGGGTGTGGCCCTCGGCGTTGATCTGCCGGTAGAAGTCCTGGAGGAACGCCAGGTCGGAGGCGAACATGCTCTCCACGGTCCCGTCGTGCACCATCGGCAGCGTGCCGAGGCGCGTGATGACGCGGCCGAGCAGCACCACCGACAGGTACGCGGGGTTCTCCTGGACCCGCACGTCGCGCAGCGGGACCAGTTCGTCCCGCGCCGTGGACAGGCGCATCACGCCGTCCCGGTGCACGGTGCCGGACTCGTCGACGTAGCCGCGCGGCAGTTGGAAGGGGAACTCGGTGCGCAGTTCCCGGGGAGCCGGGTCGTAAGGTGCGGCGGCGGGAGACGGGACGGGGGCATCCGCTCCCGCCGCCGCGGTCTGAGGGTGCTGCGGCGGCGCGGCGGCCGTGCCCGCGCCCGGCGCACCGGCTGCCGTGCGCCGCATTACTCGATGACCAGTTCTTCGAAGACGATGGTCACGGTCTCGGTGAGGGCCGCGGCCTCGCCCGCCTTGAGGGTGCTGGCGTCGACCTTGCTGCACCAGGCGTTGCGCAGGTTGTACCGTTTCACCGGATTGTCCTGGTAGTCCATCATGATGATGGACGCGTTCTTGCGGGCCGTGCTCATCTGACCGTTGATCGAGTCGTTGATCCAGGTCGTGAACGACGACGACTGGGTCATGCCGCGCACCACGGTGCACTGGCCGTTCTTCTGCACGCCCGGCAGCAGATTCACCTCGGGCTTGCCCTGCGCGGAGTTCTGCTGGTGGACGATGACGTCCTGTTCGAGCGTGAGGCCGCTGACCTCCGCGAGATACTCGACCATCACACCGTCGATCTGCAGACCGAAGTTGTGTGACGTGAGGGAGTCACCCTGCATCAGACTCATGTGTTCGCTGTCCTTCTAGGCTTCTTGACGACGGGCGCTGCTACGCGATGGGCGCTTCATGAGGACGGGCTACTCCTCCAACTCCCCGCTCCCGCTGGAGAACTGGGAGAGCCGGAAGATCACGAACTCGGCGGGCTTGACCGGCGCGATGCCGATCTCGCAGATGACCCGGCCGAGGTCGACGGACTCCGGCGGGTTGGTCTCCTCGTCGCACTTGACGTAGAACGCCTCCTCGGGCCGCTGCCCGAAGAGCGCGCCGCCGCGCCACTCGTTGACCAGGAACGCCGACACGTTGCGGCGGATGCGGGCCCACAGCGCGTGGTCGTTCGGCTCGAACACCACCCACTGGGTGCCGATCAGGATCGACTCCTCCAGGTAGTTGAAGTAGCGGCGGATGTTCAGGTAGCGCCACTCGGGGTCGGAGGCGAGGGTGCGGGCACCCCAGACGCGGATGCCGCGGCCGGGGAAGGCGCGGATGCAGTTGACGCCGATGGGGTTGAGCAGGTCCTGCTCGCCGCGGGTGATCTGGAGCTCCAGGTCGACGGCGCCGCGCACGACCTCGTTGGCGGGGGCCTTGTGCACCCCGCGCTCGGAGTCGTTGCGGGCCCAGATGCCGGCGACGTGGCCGCTCGGCGGGACCATGCGGGACTGTCCTGAGGCCGGGTCGAAGGACTTCAGCCAGGGGTAGTACAGGGCCGCGTACTTGGAGTCGTAGCCCGCCGTCTCCTGCCGCCACACCCGGATCTGACGGGCATTCAGGCCCGGTGGCGGGTCGATGACCGCGACCCGGTCGCCCATCAGCTCGCAGTGCGCGATGAGCCCGAGCTGGACGGCCTTGACGGCCTCCAGGTCGATCGTGCCCCGCTGGTAGGCGGCCATCAGGTCGGGCACGGCCACCATGGAGATCTCGTCGACGGCCTCCAGGCCGCCGAAGCCGGTGCGGTCCGCGGAGTCGCCCAGGTACTCGGCGGGGCCCGCGTGCCCGGTCGTGGCCCGCTCCGTCGGCGCGGGCAGCGGGGCCGCCGGGGCGGGCGGCACGGGCAGGGCCACGGTCTGGTTCTCCGGACGGGCGAGCTGCGCCGCCGCGGCGGCCTCCGTCACGGCGATGAGCTTGGAGCGCTCCTTGACCTGGGTGACGACATAGGAGCGGCTGCCCTTCTTGGCGCTCACGTCGTACGTCTCGACGGCCTTGTCGCCGTCCTTGACGATCAGCTTGAAGCGGTCGGCGGCGCCCTCGCCCTCGGGGTCGGCGACCTCCACGGACAGCCGGCCGTCGCGGCCCTGCCCGGTGGCCGTCACCGAGAACGTGCCGAGCTGCTTCGGCTCCGCGGCGGGCAGCGCCGCCGGGGCGGCGGCCGGTCCGGTCACCGCGGCCGGTGCCTCGCCGTCGCCGGACACGCCCTCGGCGGAGCCGCCGACACGGACCACGTACGCGGCGGAGCCGCCGTTGTTGAAGAAGCCGTAGACCGAGTGGGCGAGGTAGTAGCCCTCGGTGAAGTCGCCGAAGGACGTGACGTACTGCGTCCAATTCGTCACCAGCGTCGGCTCGTTCAGCGGTCCGGCCGGCGCGAGCCCGACGAAGGCCGCCACCGAGGTGCCCACCCCCTCGATCGGGCGCGAGCCGCTGGCCACCTCCTCGACGTAGACGCCGGGTGACAGGTAGGACGGCATGCTCTGCTCTCCTCGGGTACGGGACGGGACCCTCCCACCCTCGCGGGCCACTCCCGTCACTGAAACGTCCTCAGGTGCCGGGCGCGGGGCAACTCCTGTGCCCACAGGGGCAGTTCGCGGCTCCGGGTGTCCGCACGCCCCGGCGCGGGGCCCGCGGGTGTGCCCGCGAGGGTGCCCCCGTGGACCTGTCCGGACCGGACCGGCCGGTCAAGGGTGGTGGGTCAGCTCTGTCCCGCGCCGAAGGGAGCGTCATGCACGCACACGGAACGCAGGCCAAGGAGGGCGGGGACCAGGGCAGGGCTCACCGCCCCGGTCCGGCCAAGCCGCACCGCGCGCCCGGCCCCGCCACGACGGCCGGGCGGATCCTGAGCCTCCAGCGCCTCGCGGGCAACGCCGCCGTGGCGCGGGCCGTCGAGGAGGAGCGGCACGCCCACGGCCCCGGCTGCGGCCACGGCCAGGCCGAGCCGTCCGGCGAACAGCCGTTCCTGCAGCGGCAGGTCGGCCTGGGCGCCGCCCTCGCCTCGCCCTGGTCCCCGCTGGAGCCGCGCGTCCGGGACCGGGCGGAGCAGGCGTACGGCATGAACTTCGGTGACATGCGCAAGCACGACGGCCCCGAAGCGCAGCAGTCCGCCCGGGAGTTCGGCGCCCTCGCCTACACCGTCGGCAACGACATCGTCGCCGCCGAGCCGAACCTGCCCGACGAGGTGATGTTCCACGAGCTGGGCCACCGCTTCCAGAACGCGCTGGGGCCCGTGGCGGGAACCGACGACGGCACCGGCGTCAGGGTTTCGAGCCCCGGCGACCCCTTCGAGCTCCAGGCCGAGTCGAACGGCAAGAAGGTCGCCCGGGGCGAGATGCCCGACCTGTCGCTGCCCGGCCGTCCGGCGCCGGCCGGGCACGACACGGACGACGAGGGCTGACGCTCAGAAGTTGCTCATCCGGACGTCCCCGTCGTCGACGCTCGTCTGGAACCGGACCATCCTGCCGCCGACGCGGATGTAGTGGTGGCCGGTGTCGTCCTCGATGTAGATCGCCTGCCCGAACGGGTCGATATGCAGGGTGAAGCCCGGGACTTCGGGCGCCTGGGACGGGTATCCCGCGCCTGTCGCGCTGCTCTCGCCGCCGTAGTGGCCCGTGTGCGAGGAGGGGCCCGCTGCGTAGTGGTCCGTGTAGTCCGCCTGCGCGGGGGCAGGCGCGGCGTACTGCTCCGCCTGCGACGAGGAGGCCGCGGCCGAGTCGCCCTCGATCTGCGCGAGCCGCTCCTTGCCCTTGCGGTTGAGGGCCTTCCGCAGATTGTCCCCGTTCGAGCCCGTGTGCAGGTACGCGGACATGTCCGAGACGCTGTAGTTGCCGTCGCGGCGCAGCCGGGCGAGCGTGGCGAGGAGGTCGAGGGGAGCCTTGGTGGGGTTCAGGTCGCCGCTGGACCTGCCCGCGTGGCGCCGCTCCCAGTCGTGGCACCAGTCGTAGCCCGACAGGCCGCGAATGGCCGCCTTGATCGTGTCCTTGCCCGCCCTGTCGAGCGGCACCCCCTTGGTGAACTGCTTCTCGACCGCGCCCTTCTTCCTGCTCCGGGCGGTCGTGGTGCTCGCCGCACCCCGCGCGGGCTTGTTGGACCGCTGCGGCGTGTGCGTCCAGTGGCCCTCCTGGTCATAGCGGGTGAGATAGCTCCCGAGCCTGTTCTCGGACAGGTCGACGGCCTCCCCGAGGTGCTTGAGGGACATCGTGGTGGACCGGTGGTAGTTGAACAGCAGCTCGATCGCCTGTCGGCGGCTCTCGTTGGTGGCGTCGGCGCCGGCCGCGCCGTTCCAGAGGCCGTGGAGCTGGTCCGCCTGGGCCTCGGTGAGCTTGTCGGTCCTGCGGCGCGGGACCTTGTGCGTCGCCGTGCCCTTGCCGATGCCTCCGGGAGCGGTGTCCACCGTCCAGGTGTCCTGCAGCGGGCGCGAGACGCGGGTGTAGGTCCCGTCCTCCTCGAACTCGGCGTCGCTGGCGGACGGGGTGACGTCGGCCTGGCGGGCCGCGAGCCGCCCGGGGACCCTCAGCGAGGGGCCGCCGTTGCGGTGTACGGCTCCCGCCGGAGCCGCCTCGTGCGCCATCGCCGGGGTGCTCGTGACGTCGCGGTGCACCATCTGCTTGATGTACGCGAGATAGTCGTCGTCCATGATGTGCGTGAGGTGCGTCTTGAGGGATTTCACGGAGCCCTGGAAGTAGTGCCCGTAGTTCTCGTCGAAGCTCAGATTGCGGAACCCCATCTGGTTCCGGTGGTACATCAACGCCGCGGCGCAGCCCATGCAGGGCCGGTACTTCCCCATGACGGCGAGGGGCTTCGATGCCGCCTGGCCGGGGTCGACGCCGGCGCGGCTCAGGGCGATGAGCAGTTTCTGCTCCGCGTGCACCGACTCCTCCTGCTTCGGCTGCCCCTTGTTCTTGCCCATCATCTTCGGCCGGGGGTCGAGCTCCGCGAACCGGAGCAGGAACACCCGGCCCGCGTACTTGTCACTGGTGAGCATGGTGTGCAGGTTCCTGTCCCCGACGTCCACGAGGATGACGGGGGCGTCGAGCTGCGCCTGAAGCACCTTGGCGGTGGGGTCCGGTCCTCGCCCCTGCTCGCCCGCGCCACGCTGCCCGGTGACGATCGCCGCGTTCTTGCGGCGGTAGCTCGCGAGCTTCGTCTCGAGGTTCGCCGCCTCGTAGGCGTGCAGTCCGTGGCTGCGCCCTTCCTGGCTCTGCTGGAACGCGAGCAGTTCCTGCAGGGAGGGTTCGTGTCCGTACACCTGCCGCCCCTGGCCCACGAGGGTGTCGATCGACGAGTTGAAGTTCGAGGCGAACAGCAGCCTGTCGTTGATCAGCATGCCCTGGACCTCGCGGTTGTTGGCGTCCTCCGCGTCGCGGTCCGGATCGTCCTGCCTGGCCCGCTCCTGGGCGCCCTTCATGCTGTCGAACAGCAGGGCACTGGTCTCGTGCAGGGTCTCCTCGGCCTCCTCGCCGTTCTTGAAGCGAGGGAAACGCATCCAGAACTCCTCGTGCGCCCGGCCCTGCCGCCGCGCGGCGTAGCTCACCAGCGGCGGCCCGTCCACCTCGGCCTTGATGTCCTTCATGACGTCATCGGCGTTCCGCCGCGAGGCCGCGCCCCTTCCGGAGCGCCTCCCCGACCCGCTGCCCTCACCCGCACGCTGCACGGAAAGGACCCGGCTCACGGCCCCGTTGCCCGCCGCGTCGTTCATGGCGCGCACACCGGCGGGCGTCATCCCCTCGGCGGTGCGCGGCAGCGGCGAGGGGGAGCGCGCCGCCGACCGGTGCTGCCGGTCGGCGTGTCCTTGCCGTCGCTCGTGACCGCGGTGGTCGGTCTGCCGCTGCCGCATCAGCGCCTCCAACATCGACGGGGGTCGCCGTCCGGCGTCGGCGAGAGTCGCCGTCATGGTGCCGGGGCCGCGGCGTACGGCACAGGGTCGCGGGGGTGGCCCCGGGGGCAGACCCGGTTGCCCCCGAGGGTGGCCCGCCCGGCACTGCCCGGCCTGCCGGAGCGATCGCCCGTCGGGGCAACGGGGTCTGCCCGGCTGCCTCGTGACATGATCCGCGGCCGCTCCTAGCGTCGTGGGCGTGAGCCTTTGGACCTCCCTGGAACCAGCGTCCGCGACCGTCGACCCCGGCAGCAGCACCACGGTGCGGCTGCGGGTGCGCAACACCGGTGACATCGTCGACGAGTACCACTTCGAACCGGTCGGCGCCCTCGCGCCCTGGACCACGGTGGAGCCACGGTCGCTGCGGCTCTACCCGGGGACGACCGGCACGGTGGAGCTGACGTTCGCCCCGCCGCGCACCCCGGACGCGACCGCCGGGCCGAACCCGTACGCGGTGCGGATCTCCCCGACGGAACACCCGGACGCCGTCACCGTCCCCGAGGGCAACCTCACCATCACCCCCTTCACCGAGGTGCGCGCCGAACTGGTCCCGCCCACCGTGAAGGGCCGGTTCCGCGGGCGGCCCCGCTTCGCCGTGGACAACCTCGGCAACACCAAGGTCACCGCCTCGCTCAGCGGCTCCGACACCGGCGACAAGCTGTCGTACGACCTGCAGCCGGGCAACGTCCAGATCGAGCCGGGCCGGGCCGCGTTCGTGAAGGCGACGCTGCGGCCCAAGCAGATCATCTGGTTCGGCTCCAAGCAGGAACAGCCGTACGCGCTGACCGTGCGGCGCTCCGGGACCGAGCCGATGGAGGTCGACGGCACCTATGTGCAGCGCGGGTTCCTGCCGGGCTGGCTCGCCACCACGCTCGGGCTGCTCCTCGCGCTGTCCATCGCGTTCCTGATGATCTGGCTGACGTACAAGCCGCAGGTCAAGAGCGCGGCCCTGGAGAAGCCCGAGAAGGCGGGCGCCATCGCCGAGCCGAAGCCCTCCGCCCCGATCAAGACCCCGCCCCCGAAGCCCGACGACAAGGCGGACGAGAAGCCCGAGAAGTCCGGCGGGGGCGACGAGGAGGAGAAGAAGGGCGGCGGAGGCGGCGGGGGCGGCGGGGAAGAGGAGCCGGAGAAGGAGAAGAAGCCGCGCAAGGTGACCGCGGCCACCGCCGTGCGCAAGCTCGCCGAGCGCGAGGAGGGCCGCCACATCTGCTACCGCGTCTACGTCGAGGACGGCGGCTGGCAGAAGCCCGAGTGCGACGGCGCCGAGGCGGGCTCGGTGGGCGCGGGCAAGGCCGTCAAGGCCCTCAACGTCGCGGTGTCGAGGACCAACGGCGTCACCGGAGCCAGCGCCTATGTCATCGACGGCTGGCGCAAGGGCGACGAGTGGGAGAAGGCGGACGACGGGAAGAACATGTACCTCGGCAGCACCGACGGGGACATCAACCCGATGCAGGGGTACACCATGCAGGTCTTCGACGGCTCCGTGTGCCACGACGCGTACGTGAAGGACAAGCAGTGGATGGGGCAGTCCTGCACCGAGCCCGGGAAGTGGACGTACGGCGGCAGCCCCATGGAGCTGAACCTTCAGCTGGAGGCGGTCCGCTTCACCGTGTGACGGATGGGGCGTGACAGGGGACGAGGGGTCGGTGACCGTTGACCGGGTCACCGGCCCCTCTTGGCTGTGCGCCCTTCGCTGTGCGCCCCGGCACCGGTGAGCCGCCGGACCCTCCCTGGATCGCCGCCGGACCCTCCCTCACCAGTTCGCCTCACCCGGGACGAGCCGCCCCGCCTTGCGGTACTCGCGGCGCGCGCCCTCAAGGAGATCGTCCGCGCCCACCGGCTCGTCCCGGCCCGCCGCGAGGTACGCGGCGGTGACCACCGCGCCGCGGATCGCCCCGCCGGACAGCTCGAAGTCCCGGGCGAGCGGCCCGGTGTCGAGGCCGTCCACACGCGGCACGTGCGCGAGGCCGTGCCGCCACAGGGCGAGCCGCTGCTCGGCGTCCGGGAAGGGGAAGTCGACCACCAGGTCGAGGCGGCGGGTGAACGCGTCGTCGATGTTGGCCCGCAGGTTGGTGGTGAGCAGGGCGATGCCGTCGAAGGACTCCAGGCGCTGCAACAGGTAGGCGCTCTCCAGGTTGGCGTACCGGTCGTGGGAGTCCTTGACCTCCGAGCGCTTGCCGAAGACGGCGTCGGCCTCGTCGAAGAGGAGGACGGCGTCCGTGCGGTCGGCCTCCGTGAAGATCCGTTCGAGGTTCTTCTCGGTCTCGCCGACGTACTTGTCCACGATCGAGGACAGCTGGACCACATAGAGGTCGACGCCCAGATCGGCGGCGATCACCTCCGCGGACAGCGTCTTGCCGGTCCCGGACTCGCCCGCGAACAGGCCGAGGACACCGCGCCCGCGACCGCCGCCCGCGCTGAGGCGCCAGTCGCCGAGGACCCGGTCGCGGTGCCGGGCGCGCAGGGCGAGCTCCCGCAGCTGGGCGAGTGGCCCGGCCGGCAGGACCAGGTCTCGCCAGTCCACCGCGGGCTCGATGCGGCGTGCGTGCTGTTCGAGCCCCGACGCCGACTGCCGACGGGCGGCGAGCCGGACGTGGGCGGCGCCGAGCGGCGTCCCGTCGAAGGCGGCGAGCGCCGCCGCGGCCCGGGCGGCCCGGCCCACGCGGTCGCCGCCGAGGTGGTACGGCGCCACGGTCCCTGCCAGGTCGAAGGCGTCGGCGCCGGGCCCGAGCGCGGCGCGCCACACGGCCGTTCCGCCCGCGGGGAGCCGGGGCGCCTGGAGCACCAGCGGGTCGTGCGCGGACCACTGCGGGTCGTACGGGCGGGGGTCGGCGAGCAGCACGGTCACGTCGGTGGCCGCGGTCAACTCCGCGACCATCGGGCCCGGCCGGTCGGGGAGGCCGCACACCACGACCGCCCGGCCGCTCAGCCGTGCCTCGCGCAGCAGCTCGGGCACGTGCTCGGCGGCGCCGGACCAGCGCAGCGCGTCGAGGCCCGCCGCGGGCAGGGCCGCCGCGAGGGTCGCCAGGGCGTCGCCCTCGCGGTGCTCCCGCAGGTAGACGGTGAGCGGTCCTTCGCCGAGCCGGGCGGCGAGCCGGTCGGCGAAGGCCTCGTCGTGCCCGGCGGCGGGCGGCGGCTTCGGCATCGGGGTCAGGTCGCCGAGGAGCGCGGCGTCCGGGGCGTCGTCGCCGAGGAGATGGGCGGTCAGGCGGTCGGGCACGCGCAACGCCCGGGACAGCAGCGGCCGGTCGGCGTCCTCGACGGTCAGCAGGCCGTGGGCGCGCAGCGGCGCCGAGGGATGGAAGCGGGCGCGGGCCGCCGCGAGGTGCGCGGGCACCCCGCACAGGTCGAGCGCGAGGCCCACGGTGGCGCGGCGGCGGCTCACGTCGTCGTTGAGGTAGCCGTAGAGCGGCTCGAAGGCGCGGTCGAGGTCGGGGGCGACGGCGATGAGCAGGACGGCCGTGTCCAGGTCGGTCAGCCGCGTCCGGGCGGCCGTCCGGGCGAGCCGGTCGTCGACGCCGTGCGGCCACCGGTCCAGGGCGCTTGGCGGGGCGTCTGTGCCGTCCGTGTCGTCTGTGTCGTCCGTGGCCTCCTGCCAGGTGCTCAGGAGGTGGCTCACGGCCTCATCGGGTACGTACAGGCCGCGCAACGGGTCGTGCGCGGTGGGGTCGTCCGTGGAGCGGTGCTCGACCAGGGCGGCCACCGTGCGGCGCAGGTCGGCGAGGCGGGCGAGGAGGGCGTGTGCAGGGTCCTCCGGGGACGAGGGATCCAGGGACGAAGGGGCCTCCGGGGACGAGGAATCCAGGGACGAGGGGTCCTCCACGAATGAGGCGCTCATGACCCCTCCGTACGCCGGGCGCCCGCCCGCTCGCCTTCCACCGCCTGCTCCTGCGCGGCACGGCCCGCCGCCACCTGGTGGGGCCGGTGGGCGCGTTCGGCCGACCGGGGCGGGCCGCCGTCCACGCCGCGTATCCGGATCGCCGCGCCCTCGGTGACCGGGGGACCGGCGTCGTAGTCGGGGACCGAAGGGACGGGCGCCGTCACCACGACGTCCAGGGAGGGCTTCAGCTCGCCGCCGAGCGCCGACCAGATGTCGGCGAGGGAGCGGGACTCCGACTGCGTGCCGCCCACCGTCACCGGCACCGTCAGGCCGAGGCGGCCGAGCGCGCCCGGGAGTTCGCGGGGGGACAGCAGCTCGTGGGGCAGCAGCGTCGCGAGGGCGGCGGACAGCAGCCTGTGCTCGTCCTGCGGGGTCTTCGTCCACGCCGTCACCAGGTACGAGAGCCGGAACCAGCGCGGCGGGCGACGGCGCCGCACCACGACGTCCCGCTCGTCGCGCACGGGGGAGTGGCCGCGCTGCCGTCGCGAGGAGTCCTCGCGGATGTCGTACAAGTAGGCGTTGATCACCGGGGCGTTGCGCCGGGCCGCCCAGTCACGGGTGGGGACGTCGAAGGACACGTCGATGCCGGAACCGGCCAGCGCCCCGCCGCGCAGCAGGCCCCTGAGGACCTCGTCCACCTCATGAATCACGCTCGTGCTCCCCGCTGCCGCCCGCCGGGGCCGGCCCCGCGCCGTCCCGCGACCGATCGTGCTCCCCGCCCGGCGCGGGCCGCACGCGCGCCGGGGACGACGGCGGGGCAGAGTCGCGTGCCTCAAAGTCCCACCCCGGGCGTCCGGCGGGTCCGCGCCCGCACCCGTACGGGATGTCCCCGGCCCGCACCCGTACCGGACGGCCCGTGCCCTCACCCGTACTCGATGAGCAGGGGCCGCTCCGTGATCCGCTCGCTGTCCCTGCCGTCGACCTCGCGGACCCGCCCGTCCAGGTACCGCACGGACGTCGCCCCGCCGCCCACCGGCACGTCCGCCGTGCCCGTCAGCGTCCAGCGCACGCGGGCCCGCCGCGGCGTGCCGTGCTCGTCGGGGATCAGGAACTCGCACTGCCAGACGTTCTCGGGCAGGGCTATCTGCACGCCGTGCCCGCAGGCGCGGACACGGGCGTGGGCCAGCCACTGCTGGAGGCGGCCCACGTACAGCCCGGCCTTCGCGGGCGGCTGGCCCTCGGCCTGGAGGACGACGGGGATCTTGCTGTTGCCCCAGGCGTAGAAGTACATGCGCCGCACCTGGCGCGCGTACAGGCCCGTCAGATAGAAGCGGACCGCGTGCTCGGCCGCCCGGTCCTCGGGCAGCGGATCGTTCAGGGGCAGGGTCTGGGTGCTGCCGGTGTTCCACAACGGCAGGTGGTAGCCCGCCCGTTGGAAGGTCCGCTCGACGCTCCGCACCGCCTCCAGCATGGTCTCCGGCGGATCCGTGACCCGGTGCTGGTAGAGCTTGACCCCGGCCGCGTCGCAGTACTGATAGCCGCCGAGCTCGGCGAACCGCAGCAGGAAGCGGTGCGCCGACGCCGTCCACAGCTCGGTGACGGAGGGGCAGACGACGGTCGCGTCCCTGTCGTGCTCCCGGATGACGCGGCTCGCGCGGCGGGTCATCTCCACGAGCGTCCGGACGCTGCCGTTGTAGTGGTGCTCGTGGTTGCCCATGACCCACAGTTCGTACGCGTCGATACGGCCGCCCGCGTGCCGCACCAGCGCCCGTACGAAGGCGTCCCAGTCGTCGAGGTCGTCGGGCGGTGCCGCGCGGGAGCCGTCGCCGTACGCGGCCTTGCGGGCGTCCGGGGCGGCCCAGGCCGGGGTGGCGCCGAAGACGAACAGGGCGGGCAGGCCCGCGCGTTCGGCGCCGCCGAGCAGCCGGTCGAGCGTGGACCAGTCGAACTCGCCGCGCCGGGGCTCCAGTTGGGCCCAGCGTGTCTCGCTGTCCCACAGCCGCACCGCGCCCACCCGGAACGCGGGCATGGCCCCGCTGAAGCTGTTCATGGTCACGCCGAACAGCGCCGGATCGACGGGGAGCGGCGCCTGGGACCAGCTCGTCGCCCCGGCGGGCACCGGCACGTCCGGGGGGCCGCCCGCGTCCGGGGTGCTGGCGACGGCGGTGCCCAGGATGACGATCGCCAGGAGGAGGGCGAGTGCCAGGTGCCGTGCGGGTGGGCGGCGGCGCGGGGGCCGGACTTCCGGGACGCGGGTGGGCGGGTGCGGAGGCGGGCGGGTTCCTGGGGCGGGGTCCGCGCCGGACTCGGTCGCCGGTGCCTCGCCCGTCGCGGTCCGCCAGTACCGCAGCAGTTCGTTCAACTCGTCCGGACCGGCGCCGCATTCGGTGGCGATGCGCACGAGGAGTCCGTAGTCGCGCGGCACCGCCTTGCCGCTGCAGTACCGGTGCAGGGCGGAGCTGCTGGTGAAGACCCGCCGCCCCAACTCCTGGTAGCTGAGCCCGCTGCGCTGTTTCAGCCCCGTCAGCGCACCGGCCAGCTCGCGGACATCCCGTACCTCTGCCAAGTCCCCCACCCCCGTGACGGCCTTCCGGCTCGGGCACAGCATCCCACGCCCGTCCCCGAACGAGGCCGACTCGGCAGGTCAAGTGGGTGGGAGGCGTCCCCGGCCGAGTGGGGACGCCCGCTCGCTGGCCGGTCGGTGCCGGCCGGCGGCACAGTCGGTCCCGTCGTCGCCGGGAAGGCCGGTGGCGGTCACTCACGGATTCGGGGGATACAGCTGTGCCTTCAAGGACTTCAAAGACTCCAAAGACTTCAAGGGCAAGGGGCCGAGTGGTCACCGGCGTCGTACTGCCGCTGCTGCTCGCGACGAGCGCGGCGATGCTGACGCCGGGCAGCGCGTCGTCGGCGCCGGGCGAGGTCTCGCCGGCGGCGACGTACGGCGAGGTCGTGAACCGCACCAACAAGCAAATGGAGTTCGCGTCGTTCAGCGGCAGGGGACGCGTGCATCGGTGCGACGTCTGGAACAACACGGCCGACGCGCGCCGCGCGAACTTCGAGAACCTCAAGTGCAAGCAGCAGCCGCTGGATCCCGGCCAGGACGCCGGGGGCCCGGGTGACGGCGGTGACGTCGACGGCTTCACGTTCGAGCGGAACTCGTACTCGCTGCACATGATGCTTCCGCTGCCCACGATTCCGCCGGTGATCGTGTCCAAGGGGACGAAGAAGAAGGGCGTCTGGACCAAGATCACGGACTTCGACGACGCCTCCTGCTCGGGAACCGGGAGCAAGCCGGCGTGCCTCGTCACGATCGGCTGACGGCGGGGTCCCCGGCGCCGCGGGGCCGCCGGGGGCCCTCGTTCCGTCCGCCACGTGTCCCGGTGGGCCTCGCCACCGCCGTACTCCTCGTCGTATCGCTCGCCGCGTGCGGATCCCGGGCCGACGGGCCCGCCGCGACGGGCGGCCGCGACGACGCGCCGCGCCGCCTGAGCGACACCGAGCGGTACCGCCTGGCCCACGCGGAGCAGGTCCTCATCGCGGACTGCATGGCCGGGCGCGGCCTGCCCTACCGGGTGTGGCTGCCCCTGTCGGTGGCGGAGAGCCGCCCCGTCGGGCCGGTGCTCGACGATCCGCGCTGGGCGCGCGAGCACGGCTACGGCAGCAGGATCGAGGCGAAGGCCACCGAGGCCAAGCGGGAGAATCCCAACCTCGCTCACCTCAAGTCCCTGACGGGCGCGCGCCGCACCGCCTATCTCGACGCCTTGACCGGCGGTGCGGACGCGCCCGAGATGAAGGTGACCCTGCCGACCGGCGCCACGATCACCAGCAAGCTGGGGGGCTGTTCGGCGCGCGCCGAGAAACGTCTCTACGGCGATCGCCGGACGTGGTTCGCGGCCGAGAAGACCGCCTCCAACCTGACGCCCCTGTACGCGGCGAAGCTCACCCGGGCCCCCGCCTACCGAGCCGCGCTCGCCTCTTGGTCGCGCTGCGCCCGCACCCACGGCTACACCCTCGCCTCCCCGGCGGCGGCACGCGAACGGCTGCGCACTCGCATCCCGAAGCTGCCCGCCGACGCGCGCTTCACCGCCGAGGTCCGACTCGCGGTGACGGAGGCCCGCTGCGCCCGCGAGTCCCGCCTGCGCCAAGTCGCCCTACAGACCGAGGACGCCTTGCGCGCCGCGCTCCCACCGAAGATCCAGCGCGAGATCCACACCCACAGCCGCCTGCAACGAGCGGCCCTGGCCCGCGCCCGGGACATCGTCGGCACCACGTGACCACACCCCCCCGGACGCCACCCGCACACCACAAGAAACCCACACCACAAAGGAGCAGAACCGTCATGCGCCGAACTGCCATGCGCCGAACCGGAACCCGAACAGCCGCCGTGACACTGGGAGTCGCGGCCCTGGCCGTCATGATCCCGACGACCACCGCCCACGCGGGCCCGAACTGCAACGGCATCTACCTGGACAACCCGACGGACGGCAACGTCCGCGCCTTCGACGCCAAGGACTGCTACGGCGGCATGATCGCGGAAGACACCGACAACGACGTGAACTGGGACGAGGGCGGCGACGTCTACAACGCCAACGACCGCGCCGGCTCGGTCATGAACAACGGCTTCCCCGACACCTACGACATCGTCGCCTTCTACGAGCACTCCCACTACAACGGCGGCTACGCCTGCCTCACCCGCGGCGAGAAGTACGCCGACGACCTGGACCAGTCCACGGACGTCTACACCAACGGCGTGCGCATCAACAACACCATCAGCTCCCACCGGTGGGTGTCCAGCTGCCACTGGCTCGTGACCTGAGCAACCGCACCAGCGGCCGCGTGAAGTCGCCGTCCATCGCACCGAACAGCCTCTGCTGTTCGCTGAGTTGGACGGCGAAGCGACGTCGTGTGCTTCCGTGCGCTCCCCGGTCGGTCTTGATCGCCCCCGTGGCGCAGGGTGGAGTGGCACCAGATCTGAGCCGAGCGCCGAGAGGAACGGGACGGGTCATGGCCACGAACAAGCGCAGCCCTCAGGCAGGACCCCGCTGGGAGCGGGCCGTCGTCGTCGGTGGTGGGTACGCCGGGCTCGTCGCCGCGCGCGTCCTCGCCGACCACTTCGCCGACGTGCTCGTCCTGGAGCGCGACCCGGTGCGGCCGGACACGGGCGTGCACCCGCACATCCCGCAGGGCTACCACGCGCACGCGATGCTCGCGAAGGGCGGCGAGGTCCTCGAGGGCCTCTTCCCCGGGCTGCGGGCCGAACTCGCGGACCTCGGCGCACCCGTCTTCGACTACGGCGAGCGGATCAGCTTCCTGCTCCCGACCGGCTTCGCGCCGCGCGACCCCGTCGGGGTGTCCATCCAGACCTTCACCCGCGACGAGCTCGAACGGCGCCTGCGCCGGCGGGTGTCGGCGCTCACGCCGGTGCGTCTGCTCGGGGCCACGCACTGCGAGACGGTGACGGGGAGCGTCCCCGGCCGCCTGGACCGGGTGCGCTACCGCACGGCGGGCACCGACGACTCCGTCGAGGTCACCGCCGACCTGGTCGTGGACGCGTCGGGCCGTGCCACCTCCGTCGACCGCTGGCTCACCGACGCGAAGCTGCCGGTGTCCGCCAGGACCGTCATCAAGGCGAAGATCACCTACACGTCCGCGTGCTACGAACGCCCGCCGCAGGACCGCAGGGAAGGCCCGGACTTCGACGTCGCGTACCAGATGGCCTTCGCGCCCGGCGTCCCGCGCGGCGGGGTGGTCCTCGCCGTGGAGCACCACCGCTGGATGTGCTCCCTGTTCGGCTTCGACCAGCACGTGCCGCCCACCGACGACGAGGGCTACCTCGACTTCGCGCAGAGCCTCGACAACCCGCGCCTCGCCGAACAGATCAAGCGCGGCACCCGGCGCGGCGAGATCCACCGCTACACCAACCCCGGCAACGAGTGGCGCCTGCACCACAAGAACCCCCGCTGGCCCGAGCGCCTGATCGCGCTCGGCGACGCGGTCTGCGTGTTCAACCCCGTGTACGGACAGGGCCTCACCGTCGGCGCGCTCGAAGCCGAACTGCTCGGCCGCCTGCTGCGCCGCCGCCGGGGCGGCCCCTCCGGCCTCGACGGACTCAGCCGCGCCTACCAGCGCGGCGCGGCGCGCCTCATCAAGGTCCCGTGGACCATGGCCAGCAGCTCCGACCTGATGTGGGCCCCCGGCAACCAGCCACTTCCCGCCCGCTTCGCCCACTGGTACAACGAGCACGTCTTCGCGCTCGCCGTGGCCGATCCGGACGTATGGGCCAGGTTCGTCCGCGTACTGAACATGTCGGCGCCGCCCACGCTGCTGTTCCACCCGGCCGTCCTCACCAAGGTGGTGCGCCGCGCGCTCACCCGCCGCGCGAGCTGAACCCACGGCGCGGGGGAGCGGCCTCGGCACTGGCTCGAAATCGATCATGAGATGATCATGAACGGCTCGTCAGATGTATACCTTTGCCATGACTTTGCGTAATTTCCTTCCCCTGAACTGCGCCGCGACCGCTCTCGCCGCGGCGCTCTGCGCCTCCCCGGCCGCCGCCGCGGAGGCGTCGGCGCCCCGCGCGGCCGACCGCGGCGCCGCCCCCGCCGAGAACACGCTCTGCGTCTACAGCACAGAGATCACCGACAAGACCACCGGCGGCTACGTCTGGGACGTGGGCACCCGCGCCCACGCGCTCTGGAAGTCCGACGACTTCCAGAGCAAATACGGACAGCTCTCCTACGGCGAGCAGACGAACAAGCTCCTGTACGAACTCAACGTGAGCCAGCACGTCTTCGGCCACAGCTGGCTGGTGCACTTCAACTCCGACGGCGCGTTCCGGCGTCAGCTCGCCGGGGGCGGCACGGCCCGCTACGACACGTACTCCTTCCAGCCCGAGGACCCCGACGGCCGCAACGGCGACGGCAGCCCGGTGGACGGCATGTCCGTCAACTACACCGGCTACGACATCAACGCGCCCGGCAAGCCCCTCGTCGAGTGGGACCGGCCCAGCCGCAAGCAGGACCGCGACGGCGCGTACGCGCCCCGGGCCGCCCGCTGCAAGACGCTCAGCGCCACCCAGCAGGCCGCGTTCGACCGGGAGATCGCGCGGCGCAAGCAGGTCGACGAGAAGTACACGCTCCTGCCGAGCTGGAAGTACCTCCTGACCGGCGGCTGGGCCGGCACCCCCGCCCGCAACTGCACGACCTTCGCCCTCCAGGTGTGGGACGCCACGATGGCCGACGCCCCGGCCGAGCGCATCGACCCGACCCTCCCCCTCCCCGCCGGCGACCTCAACCGGCGCGGCGCTCAGGTGGTCAAGGACCTCACCCAGAGCGAGTACTCGGCGTGGATACCGGCCCTCGCAGGCAAGTGGATCCACGAGAAGAACGGCGACCGGGACGAGAACGACGAGGTGCCGCGCTTCACGGACGACCACCTCGCCCCGGCGAACAGCCCCGCCGGAGCCCGGTCCGGGAGCTAGACCGCGGGCGGCGCGCAGCCGCGACTTGTCGATTATCGATATGGCCCGCTACCGTGGCCATATCGAAAATCGATAGGGAGGGATGCGATGAACACGCGACTCACGAAGACCCTGGCCTCGGTGACCCTTCTGCTCGCGGTGCTGAGTGGGCTCGCCTTCATCGGCAAGGGGATCACACACATGGCCGACGACGGGGCGGTCTGCGTGGAGACGGGCTTCTGGGCGAACACCGAGGTGGCGCCGGACTCCCTCCCGATCGAGAAGGGCGTCGAGGCGACCGGCAGCGGCACCCGGCTCTGCCAGGACGACCCCTCCGTGGGCCAGCGCGCCGCCGACCTCGGGGGCGAATTGCCCTGGCTGCTCTTCGGCTCCGTCGTGCTGCTGCTCTTCTCCCGGCTCCTCGGCGCCGTCGTGGACAAGGGGCCGTTCACCGAGACGGTCGCGCGACGGCTCTCCACGCTCGGCTGGGTCGTCACCGCGGGCGCCCCGCTGGCCAGCCTCGTGGTCGGCTCGTCGCGCTCCTGGCTCGTCGGGAGCATGGCGCCGGTCGCGGGTTCGGGCCTCGAGATGTCCGGGACCCTCGAACTGGTCCTCGCAGGTCTCGCCGCGGTCGTGATGGGCAAGATCATGCGGGAAGGTGTACGGATGCGAGAGGACCTCGAAGGGACCATCTGATGCCCGAGGAGGAACTCCACGCGATCCGCATCCACCTGGACCGGATCCTCGCCGAGCGCGGCATGACCCTGACCGAGTTGTCCGCACAGGTCGGCATCACCGTCGTCAACCTGTCCGTGCTCAAGAACGGCCGGGCCAAGGCCATCCGCTTCTCGACCCTGTCGCGGATCTGCGAGGTCCTGCGGTGCCAGCCGGGGGACCTGATCACCCACGACCCGGACGAGCCGCCCTAAGTCGGCTCGTCCGGGCGGGGACCCCGTACCGGAAATGGTGTGCGGGAAGCCGTGGTGCTCGGCTCCAGGAAGCGACTTGGCTTCAGGAGGCGACTCGGCTTCAGGAGGCGACCCGTTCCCCCGACGGCTCGGCGACCACGATCTGGATGTGGCCCGGGGCGTACTTGCGGGACTTGGCGACCATCTTGGCCAGGTCGAGCTTCTGCCGCTGGACGGCCACGTACATCGGCGCCGGCATGGCCGGGTGCGCCGGCGGGACCTCGGCCCCGGCGGGCAGCCGCGCGCCCTCGCGCAGCCGGGCGCCGATCAGGGCGTGCTCGCTGTTCGGGGGCGTGGCCACGACGAACTGGGTGACGTCGTTCCAGGGCAGCAGCACATGACCGACCCGCACTCCGGCGGCGTCGAACTGGAACAGGATGCGCTTGGAGTCGAACCAGGAGGAGATGAACGGGATCGCGGCGACGATCACCACACCGCCCTTCATGTCGAGCGCCCAGCCGAGGAGCACGGCGAGGAGCACGACACCTGCGATCGCTCCCCACAGGCCTGCCAGGTCCTGGGGTGAGAACGGGCCCGTGACCTTGTAGCGCTCCCAGCGCCCGCGGCGCGCGGGCTGGTTCGGATTCGACATCGGTGTCCCCCTGAAGTGATGGCGCGGTGCGTCGGCGTACGCGACGTGCTCGATGTACGCGCGGTGCTTGACCCAGGCCGGTGGCCTGAAGATCACAGTCGGGGACCTTAGTGACGTACGGGCGCGCTGGCTTGGACAAATATGACCTGCGCGGCACAGGCGCCCATGACCTGCGCGACGCAGGCGCTAGAGCGGGACCGCGCCCTCCGCCGGGCGCGCGGCGGCCATCGCGCCGGGGGTGACGTCGGCGAGGGCGCGGAACTCCCGGTTCAGATGGGCCTGGTCGTAGAAACCGCAGGTGGCGGCCACGTCGTCGAGGTCGCCCTGCGCGCGGGCGAGCAGCCCCGCGGCGCGGTGGAAGCGCAGGACGCGGGCGGACATCTTCGGTGTCAGGCCGATCTGCTGGGTGAAGCGGCGGACCAAGTAGCTGTGGCTCCAGCCCACTTCGGCGGTGATCCGGGCGATCGGCATGGCCCCGCCCGAGCGGGAGAGGAGGCGCCAGGCGTGGCTCACCTCGGGCGCGGGGTCCGGGCCGCGATCGAGGCGGGCCAGTAACGCGGCGTCGAGGAGGTCGAACCTGGCTCCCCAGTCGCCGGTCGCCGCGAGGCGCTCCACCAGCTCTGCGGACCGAGGGCCGAGGACGTGGGGGAGCTCGACCACCTGGTTGGTCAACTCCCGCATCGGCATGGCGAAAAGACGGTAGGCGCCGAGCGGCGTCAGCTCGATCCGGATCGCCTCCTGGCCGCCGGGGTGGTCGAGGACCCGGGGCCCGTCCTCCAGCCCCGCTATCAGCGAGCCCACCACGTGCTCGGCGGGGCCCGCCTGGTCCAGGCGGCGGACCTGGGCGAAGGGCGCCCCCAGGCTGATCACCAGGACGGCGCGGCCCGTGGGGACGAGCCGGACCCGGAAGGGCGAGACCGTCGCCTCCCAGTACCCGGCGTAGCTGTGCAGGAAGGGGCGCAGCGCGGGCGGCCAGGGCCGGGTCACGCGCCACCTGCCGCCGCCCACCCGGGTCATGCCGACGTTCCGGCCCCCGGCGATCACGCTTCCTCGCATGCCGCGCTCCTCCCGTGACGGTCAGCGGGTCCCGAGGACGCGGAACTCGTGGCCGTCCGGGTCGGCCATGCACCGCCACGGGACGTCGCCCTGGCCGGGGTCGATGTCGGTCGCGCCGAGGGCTCGCAGCCGGGCCGCCTCCGCCTCCTGGTCGTCGCCGGAGTACGGCAGCAGGTCGAGGCGGAGACGGTCCGGCACGGTGCGTCCGTCGGTGGAGCGCAGGAACTCCAGATACGGGCCGACGCCCTGGGCGGAGCGCAGCGAGGCGTGCTCGTCGGTGACCTCGTGCACGGTCCAGTCGATCGCCTCGCCCCAGAACCGGGCCATGGACCGCGGGTCCGCGCAGTCGACCACGATCGCGGCGATCGGCCCGGTGCCCCGGTAGATCTCCCGGGGTTCCAGGACGCAGAACTCATTGCCCTCCGGGTCGGCGAGGACCGTCCACGGCACCTCGCCCTGGCCCACGTCGACGGGCGTCGCGCCGAGCGCCTCCAGGCGCGCTACCAGCTCCTCCTGATGGGCCGCCGAGGTGCTGGCCAGATCGATGTGCAGCCGGTTCTTCGTCGCCGTCTTCGCCTCCGGCACGGTCACCACGTCGACGCGGACGGCGGTCGCGTCCGGCCACACGAAGTCCCCGCCGGGCGCGACATCGGTCACCCCCGGCGCCTCGCTGGAGACACCCCAGCCGAGCGCCTCGGCCCAGAACCGCCCGACCGCCGAGTCGTCGAGCGCCTTGAAGTTCACCTGCACGGGTCGCAGTGCCATGCCGAGGAGCCTATGCCGACGCGCCGTGCACCGGGCCGTGAGGGGCACGGTCGTCGGGCGGCTCAGGTGAGGGTGCGCGCCCACGGGGCGGCCCGGTCGGCGGACGCACGGGCGGCGCGGGCCCGGCCCCGTGCGTACCGCATGCGTGAACGGCCGTCGCGGCCGGGTTGAGAGACTCGCGCCATGGGATCTTGGGGAACCTTGGGGCCGGCGCTGCTGTCCCTGGCCGGTGTCGCGCTCGGCGCGGGCGGCACGATCGTCGGCCAGTACCTGGTGTCGCGGGCGAGCGACCGCCAAGTGGAAGTGCAGGAATCGGCGGCGCACCGCGCGGAGTTGAAGGGCGTGGTCCTCAAGTTCCTCGGGATCGCGTCGCGGCTGGAGAAGGCGGCGCTCGCCCGCCCGGACGGCGGCGGCACGGTCGACGGCGCGGCGCTCGACCGCCTCGTCGACGACCTGTGGCTCGCCCAGGCGGAGATCGATCTGGCGGCCGGGAGCGAGCCCTTGCGGGGGGCCGCCTTCCGCTACGCGTCCCGTCTGACCGAGGCGGCTCGGGGCGAGGTGACGGACTCCGCCGCGCTGCGCGGGCCGCAGGCGCGGTTCATGGACGCGGCGTACGACGACATGTGGCCCGGGCGGCGGCGGGCGACGGGGGATCCGGCCGCTTCCCGCTGAGGGGGCCGGGCCGCTCCCCTGCAGGGGGCAGTCCTACTTGCCCGCCCCTGGGGAGGCCGGGAGGTCCCCGTACGACTCCAGGACGGTGCTCATCGTGGCCGCGAACCGCTCACGCTCTTCGGGGTCCAGGGCCTGGAGCAGGCGGGCCTCGTTGGCGATGTGCAGGGGCAGGACGCGGTCGATGACGTCGAGGCCGTGGTCGGTGAGGCGGATCTTCACGGAGCGCCGGTCGCCCTCGGCGCGGGTCCGGACGACGAGCCCCTTGCCCTGCATGCGGTCGACGCGCAGCGTGATGGCACCGGTGGTGACGAGGGACGTCTTCAGGAAGGCGCCGGCGGTCAGCTCGTAGGGGGCGCCCGAGCGTCGGAGGGTGGACAGCACGTCGAACTCCCCGGGTTCGAGGTCGTGGCCCGCGAGGAAGTCCTTGATCTCCTTGTCCCACATGCGGGAGATGCGCAGGAGTCTGCCGACGATGCCGACGGGCCAGAAGTCGATGTCGGGGCGCTCCCTGCCCCACTGCTCGATCACCGCGTCCACCGCGTCCGTCATGGGCACCTCCGAGCCGACCGACCGTCCCGTGGGACGTTCCCCGCACTTTACCTGAGCGCTGACTTAATTGACGTTCAGGCAAGCGCTCATTATCTTAGTGCTCATTCAACGAGCGCTGACCATATGAGTGGTGATCTTCATGCCTTACGTCGCGACCCGCAGCACCCAGGTCCACTACGAAGTCGACGGCCAGGGACCCGGCCTCGTCCTGGTCCACGGCACCGGCGGCGACGCCGAGAAGGTCTTCGGCAACGTGGTGGGGGACTTCAGCCGGGACCGTACGGTCGTGCGCCCCAACTTCAGCGGCAGCGGAGAGACCGCCGACGACGGCTCGGACCTGACCGTCGAGCTGATCGCCGACCAGGTCGTCGCGGCGACGCGGGACGCGGTCCCGGGCCCGGTCGACCTGCTCGGCTTCTCCCTGGGGGCGGTCGCCGCAGCGGCGGCGGCCGCGACCGAGCCCGGGCTCGTGCGGCGCCTCGTGCTGGTCGGCGGCTGGGCGCACTCGACCGGGCCGCGGGACGGCTTCTACTTCGAGACCTGGCGCCAACTCCTCGACACCGACCGCGAGTTGTTCAAGAGGTTCTCCGCGCTCACCGGCTTCAGCGCCGCCGCCCTCGACCGGTTCGGCCACGAAGGGCTCGCCCAGTCGCTGGCGGACGCGTGGCCGCCGCCCGGCATCGGCCGCCAGATCGACCTCGGCGCGCGCGTGGACATCCGCGACCTCCTGCCCCGCATCACGGCGCCCACCCTGGTCGTGGGCCTCGGCGGCGACAACATGATCCCCATGGAAGGTTCACGGCAACTGGCCGCCGCGATCCCCGGCGCCCGCCTCGTGGAGCTCGGCGGCGAAGGCCACATGGACTGGTTCGCCGACCCCACCGGGCTCGTCGAGCTGACCCGCGACTTCCTCGACGCGGACTGACGTACCGGGGGCTCGGGGGCGGTGCGACCGGCCGAAGGGGCCGCGAAGCGGCCCGCGACCGGCGCCGTATCGTGGGCGCCGAAGGGCGTTCAGGTGTTCGGGGGTTGCGTGCGGGGCGAGGATCATGCCGCTTGGGGGCGGGGCTTCCCGGTGAAGTACCTCCTGGTCCACGAGAGCGAGGGGGCCGCGGAGGGCCAGGGGGACCGGCAAGAGCTCTGGGGGCGGTGCGCGGGTGCCGAGGGCATGTTCGTGGACGAGGTGCCGCCGCCGCGCGAGGTCCTGACGCTGCGGGGATGCGCGCCCGAGGGGCCGTTGCGCGACGCGCTGGCGCCGGGCGGGAAGCCGACCGCCTCGCTGGGCGACGTGTGCGTCGAGGTGTGGGACGAGGAGCGGCCGTGGCAGTGGTGGTCGCTGCTCGACTGCGTCGTCCTCACCTCTCGACCGAACCGTGACGATCCGGCCCTGGTGGACGTCGTGGTCGGAGCGGGCGTGGACGAGGAGCACGCCTGGTCGGACACCCTCCCTGCGGCACCGCGCTTCAAGTTGTTCGCGGGGCCCGCGAGGACGCTCGGGCCGGCCGGTCACTGCCTGGCCGTGGACGGGCTGTTCGTGGAGCGGGACGACCCCGCGCCCACGCCGATGACGCTCGTCGGCTGCGAGCCCGCCGAACCCTTGCTCGCCGTCCTGCGCCGCCCGCGCGGGCGGGAGCGGGACTGGGTGGGGCTGTGGGCCCTGGACCGCACCGGCCGGGTGATGCACCGCCACCACGTGTACCTGGGCGTGGAGTCCGCCCGGCCGTCGGTGCTCGGCGGCACCCTCCTCGACATCGAGCTGACCGACGGCGGCGACGACCGGCCTCCCCGGTCGGCCCGCCCGATCTGGGAGACCTGGTACGAGGGCGCCCCGGCCACCCGCAACCAATGGGCACCGCTCGATGCAGAGGGCCGATCCGCGTGGCTCGACCTGACCGCCACCGGCATGAGCGGACAGGGCCCGGACCGCAGGGGCGGCGTCCACCACCTCGACGGCAGGCACGCGACGGACGTCCCCGGCCTGCACTGCGCCCTGGCCGAGGCCCTTGCGGGGCCCGGCGGCTACTACGGCCGGGAGTGGAACGCCTTCAAGGACTGCCTGCACGGCGGCTTCGGCGTGGCCGCGCCCTTCACCCTGACCTGGTACGACGCCGACGTCGCCCGCCACGCTCTCGCGGACGACATCTGGGACACCGAGCAGGGGCTCACGTACTTCGAGGAGATCGTCCGACTCCTCGAATCCCATGGGGTCACGGTCGTGCTCCGGTGACGTGGGCGTCACGCCCAACGGCCCGGACGTGCAGACGCCCGACCGCTTCCGGCGTGCAGGCGCCCAACTGACCGGACGTACAGGGGAAGTTGCCTGCGTCCCACCCCGCGCGAGGCCGTCGGAGCCGGTCCGTCCGCTTGAAGACGCCCACGTCAGCGAGGTCTCCGGCTGTTCTGGAGGGGCCGCCCGACGTTGGCGATGCCTCCGCGCAGGGAGATCATGGAGCCGCAGGCACCGGTCAGGAGGGGGCGGTGCATGACGGGGGGACATCGCATGCGCAGAAGGCTCGGCGCCGGTCGGGAACCGGTTCAGCCGGTCGCACGACAAGGGGCTCCGGACGAGTCGGGCCCGGCGGCCTGCCGAAGAACGGGAGAGCACCGATGACCGACGCGGACCGGGCAGGCGCCGTCGACCGGGTGCCCGTCGGCCTCAGCGGCCGGGACCACGAACAGCAGGTCCTCGACGGGCTCTTGGCGGGAGCCCGGGCGAGCAGGGGCGGCGCCGTGGTGCTCATCGGCGAGGCGGGGTCGGGCAAGACGGCGCTGCTCGACCGGTGCGCCGCGGCGGCGGACGGAGCCCGGCTGCTGCGGTGCACGGGTGTCCAGTCGGAGGCGGCGCTGCCGTACGCCGGTCTGCACCTGCTCCTGCGGGGCGCCGTGGACCGGGCCGGGAGCCTGCCGGAGCGTCAGTTGCGGGCACTGCGCGGGGCGGTCGCCCTGGACGACGTGCCCGCGGGGGACCGCTTCCTGGTCGGGGCCGCGACGCTCGGCCTGCTCGACGAGCTGTCCGGGGAACGTCCGGTCGTCGTCCTGGTCGACGACGCGCAGTGGCTGGACCTGGAGACCGTGGACGCGCTGCTTTTCGCGGCCCGTCGGCTCGGCCGGGGGCGGGTGGCCATGGTGTTCGCCGCGCACGAGGACGCGGTGGTGTTCGACGCCGCGCCGGGCCTGCCGGTGCTGCACCTCGGGCCGCTGACCGACGCGGAGGGCGCGGCGCTCCTCGTCGACCGGGCGCCCGACCTGCGCGCCGACGTGAGCAGCCGGATCCTCGGGCTCGCGCAGGGCAATCCGCTCGCCCTGGTGGAGCTGGCGGGGGCGCTGACGGGGGCCCAGCGGGACGGGAGCGAGCCGCTGGACGCGCGGGAGATCGCCGTGCTTCCGGCCTCGTGGCGGGTGCGGCGGATCTTCGACGAGCGGATCCGGGCGCTGCCCGCGCCGACCCGTCTGCTCCTGACGGTCGCCGCCGCGGACGACACCGGTGACGTGGCGCTCGTGCTGGCGGCGGGAGAGCGGGTGGGCGCGGCCGCCGGGGACCTCGGCCCGGCGGAGGCGGCGGACCTGGTGCGGGTGTCCGGGCGCCGCATCGCCTTCCGGCATCCGCTGGCGCGGGCCGCCGCCTACCAGGGAGCGGTCCTCGTCGAGCGCGCGGCCGCGCACCGGGCGCTCGCCGAAGCGGCGCCCGCCGCCGGGGACATGGGCCGCCGGGCCTGGCACCTGGCGGCGGCGACCGTCGGCTACGACGAGGAGGTCGCCGCCGAACTGGAGCGCAGCGCCGAGCAGTTCCGCGCACGGGGCGGCCGGGCGGCGGTCGCCGCCGCCTACCGGCGGGCCGCACGGCTCACCGAGGACCAGGAGGCCCGGTCGCTGCGCCTCGCCGCCGCGTCGGCCGCCGCGGCCGAGGCCGGACAGGTGGAGCTCGCGGGGGCGCTCGCCGACGAGGTGGGGCAGGTGAGCAGCCCGCCGACCCGCGCAAGGCTCGCCAGCGTCCGGGCGGCGCTCGAACACGGGCAGGGCCGCGCGGAGTCGGCGCGGCTGCTGCTCGTCGACGCGGCGTCCGAGGTGACGGCGCGCAGTCCGGCAACGGGGGCGTGGCTGCTGTTCGAGTCGGCCGTCATGGCCTGGGACGCCCCGGACCCGGCCGCGGCGGCCAGGGACACCCGGGCGCGCACGGCCGGTCTGGACTTCGGCGGGGACCCCGTGCACCGGGGCGCGGCCGGGGTGCTCGACACGCTGGTGGGTGATGCGGCGGGCGGGGCGGCGGCGGTACGGGAGTTCGCCGCGTACGTCGTCGCGACCCGGAAGGAGCGCAGCCTGGCCGAACAGGTGCGGCTGCACGGCTGGGACATGCTGCTCGGCGAGTACCGCACCGTGCACGACGAGGCCGTCGCCCTGGAGCGGGAGTGCCGTGCGGAGGGCGCCGTCGGGGTGCTGCCGCGGGTGCTGCTGCGCCTGGCGCGGCTGCGGCTGTTCCTGGGGCGGCACCGCGACGCGTACACGACGGCGGTCGAGGGTCTGGAGATCGCCTGCGACACCGGTCAGCGCCATCTCGCCACGATGCTCAGCGGTGTCCTGGTGGTGCTTGCCGCGCTCCAAGGGGAGGAGCCCGGTGGTCCGGAGGGGCTGGCAGGTGCCGACGGACCGGAGGGCGGGGACCGGCCGGGCGGCGGGCGGGGGCCCGGGGGGCGGGACCCGTACCTCGGTGTCGCCCCGATCCCGATCTGGCTGGCGAGGGCGCACGGCCTGCTCGACCTCGGGCTCGGCCGCTACGACCGGGCGCTGCAACGTTTCGCCGGCCTCACCGGCGGCCCGCAGCGGCACCTCATGGTCTCCGTGCACAGCCTGCCCGACCAGGTGGAGGCCGCCGTCCGCACCGACCGGACCGCCGAAGCCCGGCGCGCCGCCGACCGGTTCACGCACTGGGCCGGGGCCACCGGGACCGCGTGGGCGGGCGCGGTGGAGCTGCGCTGCCGCGCCCTGCTCGCCGCCGACGGCGCGGGGGCCGAGGAGTTCTACGAGCGGGCGCTCGCCGCCCACGAGGGGGACGGCCGCCCGTTCGAGGAGGCACGCACCCGGCTCCTGTACGGGGAGTGGTTGCGCCGGGCGAAGCGCAGGGCCGCCGCCAGGGAGGAACTGGCCACGGCGCTCGCGTCGTTCGAGCGGATGCCGGCGGCCGCCTGGGCGGACCGGGCCCGCACGGAGCTGCGCGCCGCCGGAGCCGGCCCCGCCGCGCCGGCGACGGGCACGGACCTCGTCGGCCGGCTGACCGCACAGGAGCTGCGGGTGGTCCGGCTCGCGGCGACGGGCCTGAGCAACCGGGACATCGGCGCGCGCCTGTTCCTGAGCCCGCGCACGGTCGGCTACCACCTGTCCAACGCCTACCCGAAGCTCGGTGTGGCCTCGCGGGCCGCACTGGGAGCGCTCGACCTGGGCTGAGGCCCACCCCCTGCCCCGCCCCGTACGAACGCCGGTACGACACCCAGGTCATTCGACGGATCCGCAGGTCCGGACGCGGTTCCTACTGTCTTCCCGTTCGAGCCGCCTTGCCGTTCGAGCACGTCCACTAGGGAGATTTGATGAAGGTTCTGGTCCTCGGTGCCACCGGATACATCGGTTCCGCGGTGGTGGCGCGACTCACGCGGGAGGGGCACGACGTGGTGCCCCTGGTCAAGAACGGGGCCGGGCCGCAGCCGGGCACGCCGGTGCGGGTCGGCGATCTGGCCGACCCGTCGTCGCTGCGCGCGGCGGTGACGGACGACGTGGACGCGGTGGTGAACCTGGCCACGCCGACCGGCGACGAGGCGGTGGACACCGCCGCCCTGGAGGCGCTGGTCGCGCCGCTGCGCGGCACGGGCCGCGCGTACGTCTACACCAGCGGCGTGTGGGTGCTCGGCGCCACCGGGGACACCCCGCTGGCCGAGGACGCCGCCACCGACCCGATCGCGATCGTCGGCTACCGGCCGCGGATCGAGCAGCGGGTGCTCGCCACCGCCGCGGACGACGTGCGGGCCGTGGTGATACGCCCGGGCATCGCGTACGGCCGGGGCGGCGGCATCCCCGCCCTGATGACCGGCTGGGCCCGGGAGCACGGCGCGGGCCGCTACGTCGGTCCGGTCACGACCCGCTGGCCGATGGTCCACGTCGACGACCTCGCCGAGCTGTACGCCCTCGCGCTGACCAAGGCGCACGCGGGTGCCCTGCTGCACGGCGTGGCCTGGGAGTCCGTCCCCGCGGTCGCGCTCGCGGCGGCCGCCGACATCGCCGCGGGCGGCACCGGCCGGGCCGAGCCGTGGCCGCAGGCCGAGGCCGCCGAGGCGCTGGGGGAGCCGTTCGCCGAGGCGCTCGCGCTCGACCAGGTGGTGTCGGGGCGGCGCGCCGTCGAGGAACTGGGCTGGCGCCCGAGCCGCCCGTACGTCCTGACCGAACTCGCCGGAGGCAGCCGTGACTGACACCACCACCCCCGCACCCCCCATCTGCCGCACCTGCGGCACCCAGTACGCCGCCGCGCGCCCGGACTGCCCGGTCTGCCTGGACGAACGGCAGTACGTGGGCCGGGGCGGCCAGCAGTGGACGAATCTGGCCGGGTTGCGCGAGGAGGGCCACAGCGGCCTCTTCGAGGAGCAGGGGCCCGACGTCCTCGGCATCGGCGTCACCCCGCAGTTCGCCATCGGCCAGCGCGCCCTGCTCCTGCGCACCGCCGCCGGGAACGTGCTGTGGGACTGCGTGCCGTACCTGGACGACGCGATGGTGCGGGCCGTCGAGGAGGTCGGCGGCATCGACCACATCGCGATCAGCCACCCCCACTTCTACTCCTCGATGGTGGAGTGGGCCCACGCCTTCGACGCCCCGGTCCACCTGCACGAGGCCGACCGGCAGTGGGTGGGCCGCCCGGACCCGGCGGTGCGGTTCTGGAGCGGCCGCACGCTCCAGCTCACCGACGAGGTGACCCTGATCAACCCGGGCGTGCACTTCCCGGGCAGCGCGGTCCTGCACTGGAGCGCGGGCGACGGGGCCCTCTTCACGGGCGACGTGGTCAACGTCTGCCCGGACAACCGCTGGGTGACCCTCATGTACAGCTACGCCAACCACATCCCGGAGCGCCCGCACGCGGTCCGCGCGGCAGCCGACCTCCTCGCCGGCTACCGCTTCGAGCGCATCTACGGCGCCTGGTGGCACCGGGTCGTCACGTCCCAGGGCAACGAGGTCCTCGCCCGGTCCGTCGAACGCTACCTTCGCTTCGAAGCCGGGACTTCCCGGTGACGGGAAGCTGACCAGGCCCTGCGACTCCCGCCTGGGTTCGTGAACGGCACGCACTACGCGGACTGGTTCGTCGAGGCGACACCGGATGTGCCGCGTGCACCGGCAGGCCTGGCTCTTCACCACAAGGAGCCGCGTCAATCCTCGACCGGGTCGGAGGCCCGGGGAAGGCGCAGCTGGAAGCATGCTCCGAGGGTCCGGGGGGTGAGGGTGAGGGTGCCTCGGTGACGGTGGGCCAGGTCGCGTGCGATGGCGAGGCCCAGGCCGGTGCCGCCGTGGTCGCGGGAGCGGGAGTCGTCGAGCCGGACGAAGCGTTCGAAGATGCGCTCGGCGTCCTCGGCGGGCACGCCCGGTCCGTCGTCGTGCACCGTGAGGACGACCCAGTCGTCCTGGTTCCGGACGGTGATCTGGATGCGGTGTGCGGCGTGGCGGGCGGCGTTGTCGATGAGGTTGCGCAGCAGCCGTTCGTATGCGGCGGGGTTTCCGTGCGCGTGTGCGGGGGCGGTGCTGTCGCAGGTGAGCGTCAACGGCCGTGCGGTGAGGGAGTATTGCTCGGTCAGCCGAGCGGTGAGGGCTGTCAGGTCGACGGTTTCGGGGTCGGCTGTGGGGGCGCGGGTGTCGAGGCGGGCCAGGAGCAGCAGGTCTTCGGCGAGGGCCTGGAGGCGGCGGGTCTGTCGTGCGGCGGTGGCGGCCGCGGCGGGCCAGTCGGTGCGTTCCGGGTAGGCGAGCGCGATCTCCAGGCTGGCCAGCAGTGTGGTGAGGGGGCTGCGCAGTTCGTGCGCGGCGTCCGCGACGAAACGGCGTTGCTGGGCGGCGGCGTTGTCGAGGCGTTGGAGGGTGGTGTTGATGGTGGTGGCCAGGGCGGTGATCTCGTGTCCCGTGGCGGGGACGGTGACGCGTTCGCGGGGGTTGCTCGCGGTGACCGAGGCGGTGAGGACGCGGATGGTCTCGACCGGCCGCAGCCCGATGCGGACGGCGAAGTAGGTGACGGCGGCGATCAGTACGAGGCTGACGAGACCGGCCCGCAGCAGCAGGCGGTCGGTGGTCTTGGTGATCGCCTCGGCTGTGTGCGGGAGCACCACCACATAGACCCGCAGCTTGGCGTCGGCGGCGACGCGCAGAGCGGAGAGTTTGTCGCTGCTCAGTTCATCGGCGCTGATATCGGCAGAGATGGCCTGGTACGTCCCGCCGGCCATACTGTTCGCGATCCCAGGGTTGTAGCCGCGGTTCGCAGGCAGGCGGACGACATTGGGCGACCCTTGCCCGGTCGGGGCGGGCAGCACATGGCGGGTGCCGGGATCGAAGTCCTCCATGCCTCCGCCGTAGGCGACAGCGGTGCGTCGGCCGGTCGCGACGACCTCGTACGGCACGATGCTTCTGCGTACGGGGACCACACCCGCGTTCAGCTGGTCGACGACGGTGTTGAGCTGCTGCACGGCCTGCAACTGCGCGATCTGCGTGCCCTGGCGTTGGACGTCGCGGTGTACCCACCAAGCGATTCCGACCAGGATGACGGCGGCGGTCGACGCGGCGGCCAGGGCCGCGCGGGCCCGTACCGAACGCGGCCACCAGCGGCGTCGCGGCTCAGTCGCGTTCACGGTCGTCCACAAGGCGGTAGCCGGTACCCCGTACGGTCTGCAAGGACTGCCGGTGGAACGCGGCGTCCACCTTCTTGCGCAGTGCGCTGACGCGCGCCTCCACCAGGTTGGGGTCCCATGCTTCGTCGGGCCACGCGTGATAGAGCAGATCCGCTTTGGAGACCGCCTGGCCCGCCCGGCGCGCCAGCAGCTCAAGCACGGCGAACTCGCGGGGTGTGAGGTCCACCCGGGCCCCGGCCCGGCGGCAGACCCGGCCGGCGACGTCCAGCGAGAGGTCGCCCACCGCGAGGACGGGCGGGGCGACCGTGGCGGCTCGTCTGACCAGGGCCCGCAGCCGTGCGACGAGCACCAGGTAGGAGAAGGGTTTGGCCAGGTAGTCATCGGCCCCCGTGTCCAGGGCCTCTGCCTGGTCCCAGTCCCCGTCCTTGGCGGTGAGTACGAGGATGGGGGTCGCGTTGCCCTCCTGGCGCAGCTGGGCGCAGACCTTGTAGCCGTTGAGTCCGGGCAGCATCAAGTCCAGTACGACAAGGGCGTATTCGCCGGTCCGGGCCATCCACAGTCCCTGTCGGCCGTCATGGGCGAGGTCGACGCTGTAGCCCTCGGCGGTCAGACCGGTGTGCAGGGTATGGGCAAGGTCCACCTCGTCTTCGACCACCAGGATGCGCATGGGGTGCAGCGTCGCACAGCGCGGGGCCGCTTTCCTGATCGGCCGGTCAGGTTGGATCAGCAACCGGTCAACGAGGTCCCGGCACGCTGGCGCGGTGTCTTCTCCGCTGCTGAAAGGCCCTGTCGCCGATGTCCCTTGATGAACGTGTCCCCACCGTGGCCAGGACGGTTTCCCTTCCCGTACCCGCCCGTCGACCATCAGCGAGCCCGGCAAAAGCCGTTGTCGTCGTCGCGCCCCTGGTGCTGACCATCGCTCTGGGCCTCTGGGGTATCCGCAGGCGGAACACCATGTGGGGGGACGAGTCCGTCACGTATCAGCTCGCGCACCGCGACCTTTCGCAGATCTGGCACACCGCCCAGCACGCCGATCTGGTCCATGCCCTCTACTACGCCGTGATGCATGAGATCTTCGGTCTCTTCGGCGGCGGGCTGCTGACGTTGCGGCTGCCGTCGGTGCTGGCCATGTCCGTGGCGGCGAGCGGAGTCGGGCTGCTGGGGCTGCGCCTGGCGGGGCCCCGTGCCGGGCTGCTGGCCGGACTTGTGTTCGCGCTTCTTCCCCAGGTGCAGAAGTACGCGCAGGAAGGCCGCTCGTACGCCATGGTCTGTGCCCTGGTCGCCTGGGCCACCTATGCGCTCGTGGTCAGCGTCCAGCGTCGCGCCCGGTGGCGGTGGGTGGTCTATGGCTCCACCATGCTGCTGGCCTGTCTGTTCCATGAGTTCGCGGTCCTCGCCCTGGTCGCACACGGCGTCACCCTGGTCGTCTCCCGTGTTCCAGGAGCGGTGCTGAGGGCGTGGAGTGCGGCTGCCGCGGGCGTCGTGGCCGGGCTGTTGCCGCTGGCGATCCACAGTGCGGGGCAGTCGGGGCAGGTGTCCTGGATCGGTGAACCGGTGCGGCTTCGTGGTGTCCTGGTCGTGGTGGTCCTGGGCGTGGCATGTGCCCGAGCGTCCCTGGGGGCGAGGGGGCCCGTGCGGCTTGCCGCGCTGGCTGTGCCGATTCTTGTGCTTCCGACCTTCCTGCTGTTGATCGCCTCACTGGTCAAGCCCATCTTCGTCGATCGGTACGTGCTCTTCAGCAGCATCGGGGGTGCGTTGCTGCTGGGTGCCTGGATGGACTCGTTCCACCGGCGGCAGCGGTCTTCCCGCATCGCGTGGATCGCGGCGGTTGCCGTACTGGCCGCGCTCGTCCCGCCGAGCCTTTCGCTGAGGACGCCCCAGAGCCGGAGCAACGACGCCACCGCCATCGGCGCCACCGTACGCAAGGAAGGCCGTCCCGGCGACGGGCTGCTCTATCTCGCCGGTCAGCACCGGATCTTGACCGCGGCCAACCCCGAGGACACCCGTTTCCTGACAGATCTCGCCCTGGCACAGGACCCCGTTTCGACGGACACACTTGCAGGTGTCGAGCTTCCCGCCCAGGAAATAGCGGCACGCATGCTGGAGTTCGACCGGATCGTCGTGGTCCGCGCGGCGGGTGCGCACGCGTGGGCCAACCCGCAGGAGGAAGCGAAAAGGAGCACCCTGCGGCGCCACTTCCGCGCGCACGGAACAACCCGGGTCAACGGGGCGCGCGTCACCGTCTATGTCCGAGACCACGCCCCCGTCTCGAAGGGCAGCCCCGGATCCGACCGCGAGGGAGCGAGCGGTGGGGTGATGAGGTGACCGCGGTCGGTCATGGACGGAAGAGATCGCCGACGGTCACGTTGTTCCGCGGGGAAGGGATGCGAGCCCACCACAGGGGCGCCCCTGCCTCCGGCGGACTGATTTCTCAGAGCCATCCGCGACGCTTGAAGATGAAGTACAGACCTGTGCATACGCAGCCCATCAGGGCGATGGCGAAGGGATAGCCGATCGCCCAGCGTAGTTCCGGCATCGTCTCGAAGTTCATGCCGTAGATCGTTCCCACCAGCGTGGGGGCGAAGAGGATGGCCGCCCACGACGAGATCTTCTTGATCTCCTCGTTCTGTTCGAAGCCCGCCTCCGCCAGCGCCCGCATCTCCGCGTTCTGTTGCTGTGTGACCAGCGTGGTGTTGACAGTGAGGATGTCGGTGAGGGCCTGGCGGAAGCCGTCGACGCGTTCGCTGGTGTGGGTGACGTGGTCGGCCACGTCGCGGAGGTAGCGCTGGAGTTCCTCGTCCGTGCCGTACTTCGCGAAGCCCGCCATGAGGGCGTGCAGCATGCTCACCAGGGGGCGGGTCGCACGCTGGAACTCGACCACTTCGCGGGAGAGTTCGTAGATGCGGCGGGAGACCGTCGGGTCGCCGCCGAAGACCTCCGTCTCGATCTCGTCGATGTCGTTCTGGACGCCGGACACGACGGGGGCGTAGCCGTCGACGACCGCGTCCAGGATGGCGTAGAGGACCGCCTCCGGGCCGAGGCGAAGGAGTTCCGGGGTCTTCTCCATGCGGCGGCGTACGGCCGACAGGTCGGGGGCCGCGCCGTGCCGGACCGTGATGACGAAGTCCGCGCCGACGAACACGTGCAGCTCGCCGAAGTCGACCTCCTCGGGGGCGTCCAGGTAGCGGGCCGCGCGCAGGACCACGAACAGCGTCTCGCCGTACCGCTCCAGCTTGGGGCGCTGGTGGGCCTCCATCGCGTCCTCGACCGCCAGCTCGTGCAGGTCGAACTCGGCCGCCAGGGAGAGGAGTTCCTGCTCCGTGGGGCGGGCCAGGCCGATCCACGCCATGCCGTCGGGCTGTGCGCGCAGCTCGCGGAAGGTGTCGGCGAGGGAGCCGGGGGAGGAGACGCGGACGCCGTCGCGGTACAGCGCCGCCTCCACGACGCTCGGGTCGGCAGGGGCCGCCGGCGCGGGGGCCCGTTCCGGGTGGTGGTTCGTGGTGTCGGCGGGCGGCGGTGTGCCCTGCGCGGACTGGGAGGACGCCCGCCGCCACGCGTGCTTGCGTGGCTGCTGCGGGCGGTGTGGTCGTCGCTCCGGAGTCACCGGCGGCCCTTCCCGTGGTCGTCCGACTTCGGCCCGGCACGCGTGGAATCTGTTCCGGACATGCCCGGAGCAGGATATATGCGGCAGATGGCGCGGGTGCGACGGATGTCGGCGGGGCGGCGGCCCACCTCTTGCGGACCGTGTCTGTCCGCGGGCCCCGCTAGCGTGCGGACCATGACGAAGACCCCGGCCGCCGCCCCCGTCCTCACCCGCCAGGCCCTCAACCGCGCCACCCTCGCCCGGCAGCTCCTCCTGGAGCGGGCCCCGATGGGCGCCGGCGCGGCCCTGGCCCACCTCGTCGGACTGCAGGCGCAGAACGTGAAGCCGCCGTACTACGCGCTCGCCGCCCGTCTCGCGGAGTTCGACCCGATGGAGCTCTCCGGGCTGATGGCGGAGCGCGCCGCGGTCCGTGCCGTCACCATGCGGTCCACCGTGCACACCCTCACCGCCGACGACCTCCTCACCCTGCGGCCGCTCACCCAGGCCGCCATCGACCGTGAGCTGCGGATGTTCCGGGGCGGTCTGGACGGCGTGGACCTGGACCGGCTGGCCGCCCTCGCGCGGGCGTACGTCGAGGAGGAGCCCCGCACCCTCGCCCGGATCCGCGCCGAGCTGCTGCGCCACTGGCCGGACGCCGACCCGCAGTCCCTCGGCATCGCCGCCCGCGCCCGCCTTCCCCTCGTCCAGGTCACCCCGCGCGGCCTGTGGCGCCGCAGCGGGCAGGTCGCCCTCACCACCGCCGAGCACTGGCTCGGCCGCCCCCTCGCCGAGGCGCCCGCGCCCGACGACACCGTCCTGCGCTACCTCGCCGCCTTCGGGCCCGCCTCCGTCAAGGACATGCAGACCTGGGCCGGGCTCACCCGGCTCCGCGACGCCTTCGAGCGGCTGCGCCCCGGCCTCCGCACGTTCCGCGACGAGCACGGCGTCGAGCTGTTCGACCTGCCCGACGCGCCACGACCCGACCCCGAGACCCCGGCCCCGCCCCGTTTCCTGCCCGAGTACGACAACCTCCTGCTGTCCCACGCCGACCGCACCCGCGTCGTGGCGCTCGCGCACAAGGACCGCACCTGGACGGGCAATCAGGCCCACTGCACCTTCCTGGTGGACGGGTACCTCGCCGGGCTGTGGCGTCTGGAGGAGGCCAAGGACGGTGCCGTGACGGTCACCGTCGAGCCGTTCGGGAAGCTCACCCAGGCGCAGCGCGGGGAGGTCGCGGCGGAGGGGGAGCTGACGGCACGGCTCCTCGCGGCGGACGCGCCTTCGTACGACATCGGGTTCGGGGTCGTCGCCCCGAAGTGAGCGGGAGGGGCGGGAGGGGCGGGAGGGGCGGGAGGGGAGCAGCTGGCTCAGTCCGCTCTGCCCGTCAGGGCCACCGTCACCCCGAGGCCGATCATCGTGCAGCCGCCCGCCCCACCGATCATCGCCAGCCTGCGGTCCGACCGGGCGAACCAGGTGCGCGCCGCCGACGCCGTCAGGCCCCACAGGGTGTCCGTGACCAGGCCGATGCCGATCGGGACCAGGCCGAGCAGCAGCATCTGCGCGGGCACGTGGCCCGCCGCGTGGTCGACGAACTGGGGCAGCACCGCCGCCGCGAACACGATGCCCTTCGGGTTGGTCAGGCCCACGAGGACGCCGTCGAGGACGGTGCGCACGTCCCCGCGCGCGGGCCGCCCGCCCGCACCCGCCGCGCCGATCGCCGCCGCCTTCATCTGCTTGCGGTGCCGGAACGCCTGGACGCCGAGGAACACGAGGTACGCCGCGCCCGCGAGCTTCACCGCCAGGAACACCGCGGCCGAGCGCTCCAGGACCGAGCCGAGGCCGAAGGAGACCGCCACGATCATGAGGTACGAGCCCGCGACGTTGCCGAGGACCGTCGCCACGGCGGTGCGGCGGCCGTGCGCCAGGGCGCGGCCCACCACGAACAGGACGCTCGGCCCCGGGATCACGATCACCAGCGCCGACATCGCGGTGAACGCCAGGAACCTGTCGGTGGACACCATGCGGGCCTCATCCCCCTGCTGTGCGCCTTCCGGCACGCGGGTGCCCTGTGGTCGTCCACGCCGGGCGGCCCGCGGCGGACCGTGCCGGTCCTGCACGGTCGTGTACGCGTCATTGAACCCCGCGTCGCCCGGGTTCGGGGGCGGAATCGGCACAGAGGACGCCGATCGGCCAAGGCTCGCGGGGTCCCCTCGGGCCGCCACGACAGCACCTTGCCCTGCGGTGGCACCCGCCCCGGCCGCTACGGCAGCACCCCCGCCCGCCGCGCCGCCACCACCGCCTCCCACCGCGTGTGCGCGCCGAGCTTGCGCATCGCCGACCGCAGATAGCCCTTCACCGTCTCCGGGCGCAGGCCCAGACGTTCGGCGGCCGCCGCGTTGGTGACGCCTCCGGCCACGCAGGCCAGCACGTCCACTTCGCGCGGGGCGAGCCGCACGCCGGGGCCGGGGTCCGGCGCGGGGGAGCCGGCGGCCGCGTCCGTCAGCGTCCCGCACACCGCGAGCAGTTCCGCCCGCAGCGCGGGATCACCGATGCGCGCGGCCAGTGCGCGCAGCGCCCCGTGCGCCTCCCGCACCCGCTCCCACGCCGCGTCCCCGGCGCCGTACCCCCGCGCGGGCATCTCCGCGGCCGCCTCCCGGGCCGCCGCCAGCATCGCGGCCGCCTCGTCCCGTACGACGAGGGCCTGTTCGAGGTCCCGGGCCGCCGCCACGGCCGCCGCGAGCGCCCGGTCGCCGAGGGGCTGCGCGGTGCGCAGGGCGCCGTACAGCAGGCCGCGGACCCGGCGGCGTACCACCAGCGGCACGGCGAGCACCGCCCGCAGGCCCTCCAGGGCGACGGCGGTGTCGTACTCGTGGCTGATCTGCCGGGACGCGCCGTAGTCCGAGACGGCGCAGGGGCGGGCCAGGGCGACCGCCTTGCCGCCGAGGCCGGTGCCCACATGGATCGCGAGGCCGTTCAGGGAGTGTGTGGCGGTGCCGCTGAGTTCGGCGATCCGTACCCGCGCGGTGCCGTCCGCGCCGGTCACGAGGCCGCCGAAGGCCACAGGAAGGCCCGTCCCGCGACGCAGTCGCAGCAGCGCGGCCCGTACGTCCGCCGCCTCGCCGCCGTCCGCAGCACCCACGCGCCCGCTCCCTCGGCTTCCGGCCCCCGTGCCCCTGATGACTCCTGATGTGCATCGCGATGTCCGCCGCCCCCGCGGGACACCACCCCCGTTCGGGGGTAGTGAGACCTGCATCACGAATTACACGATGGTACGGACGAGCGGCAGTAAGTGGAATGCGAGCGGAATGCGAGGGGTGCGGATGACGGCGACCGGAGCGGGTGGCGGCACGGAGGAGTTCCGTGCGGCGCGGGACTTCCTGCTGCGTCACCGGGAGGACTACCGGGCCGCGTACGAGGGCTTCGTCTGGCCCCGGCCCGCGCACTTCAACTGGGCGATCGACTGGTTCGACGTCATCGCCGACGGCAACGACCGCACGGCGCTGCACATCGTCGAGGAGGACGGTGACGAGACGCGGCTTTCGTTCGCGGAGCTCGCGCGGCGCTCCGCGCGGGCCGCCAACTGGCTGCGCGGGCTCGGCGTCCGCGCCGGGGACCGCATCGTCGTGATGCTGGGCAACCAGGCCGAGCTGTGGGAGGTCGCGCTCGCCGCGATGAAGCTGCGGGCCGTGGTGATCCCGGCGACGCCGCTGCTCGGCGCCGCCGACCTCGGCGACCGCATCGAGCGCGGCCGGGCCCGGCACGTGGTGGTGCGGGCCGAGGACGTCGCGAAGTTCGCGGACGTGCCGGGGGAGTACACCCGGATCGTGGTCGGGGCCCGGGAAGCGCAGGGCAGCCAGGCCGCCGACGGCTGGATCCCCTACGACGGCGTCGACACCGCCTCCGCCGACTTCACCCCCGACGGCGTCACCCGCGCCGACGACCCCCTGATGCTGTACTTCACCTCCGGCACGACGGCCCGGCCCAAGCTCGTCGAGCACACCCATGTGTCCTACCCCGTGGGCCACTTGGCGACGATGTACTGGATCGGACTCAAGCCCGGCGACGTGCATCTGAACATCTCCTCGCCCGGCTGGGCCAAGCACGCCTGGTCGAACCTGTTCGCGCCGTGGAACGCGGAGGCGACCGTCTTCATCCACCACTACACGCGCTTCGACGCGGGCCGCCTCATGCGGGAGATGGACCGGGCGGGGGTCACCAGCTTCTGCGCGCCGCCCACCGTGTGGCGGATGCTCATCCAGGCCGACCTCACCCAGCTGCGGACGCCGCCGCGCGAGGTCGTCGCGGCGGGGGAGCCGCTGAACCCCGAGGTCATCGAGCAGGTGCGGCGCGACTGGGGGGTCACCATCCGGGACGGCTTCGGGCAGACCGAGACCGCCGTGCAGGTCGCCAACACGCCCGGCCAGGAGCTGCGCCCCGGCTCGATGGGGCGCCCCACGCCCGGCTTCGCCGTCGAACTGCTCGACCCGGTCACCGGGGCGCCGGGCGCCGACGAGGGCGAGATCGCGCTCGACCTGTCGGCGCGTCCGGTCGGCCTGATGACGGGCTACCACGGCGACCCGGAGCGCACCGCCGAGGCCATGGCGGACGGCTACTACCGCACCGGCGACATCGGCGCGCGCGGCGCCGACGGCTATCTGACCTACGTCGGCAGGTCCGACGACGTCTTCAAGGCGTCCGACTACAAGATCTCGCCGTTCGAGCTGGAGAGCGCGCTCCTGGAGCACGAGGCGGTGGCCGAGGCGGCGGTCGTGCCCGCCCCGGACCCGGTGCGCCTGGCCGTGCCGAAGGCGTACGTGGTGCTCGCCGAGGGGTATCAACCGGGGCCGGACACAGCCAAGTTGCTGTTCGAGCACTCCCGGTCGGTGCTCGCCCCGTACAAGCGGGTGCGGCGCCTTGAGTTCGGCGCGCTGCCCAAGACCGTGTCGGGCAAGATCCGCCGCATCGAGCTGCGGGAGGCGACGGCCAAGGGGTCCGGCGCCGAGTACCGCGAGGAGGACTTCCGGTGAGCACGACGACGGGTGACGCGGGCGGCGCCACGGGGCTTTCGTACGCGCACGGCACCAGCAAGACCCCCCTCCTCGGCGACACCATCGGGCAGAACCTCGCCCGCGCCGTCGCCGCCTGGCCGGACCGGGACGCGCTCGTCGACGTCGCGGCAGGTGCCCGCTGGACGTACGCCGAATTCGGCGCCGCCGTCGAGGAGTTGGCGCTCGGCCTGATCGGCTCCGGCGTCGGCAAGGGCGACCGGGTCGGCATCTGGGCGGTCAGCTGCGCCGAGTGGGTGCTCGTGCAGTACGCCACCGCGCGCGTAGGCGCGATCATGGTGACCATCAACCCGGCGTACCGCGCGCACGAACTCGCCTACGTGCTCAAGCAGTCGGGCGTCTCACTGCTCGTCGCCAGCAAGGAGCACAAGACCAGCGACTACCGGGCGATGGTCGAGGAGGTCAGGGGCGCGTGTCCGGACCTGCGGGCCGCGCACTACATCGCCGACCCGTCGTGGGACGCGCTCCTGGTCGCGGGCCGGTCCGTCGATGCGGCCGAACTCACCGCCCGCGAGGCCGAGTTGAGCTGCGACGACCCGGTCAACATCCAGTACACCTCGGGCACCACCGGCTTCCCGAAGGGCGCCACACTCTCCCACCACAACATCCTCAACAACGGCTACTGGGTGGGGCGCACCATCGGCTACGGCGAGCAGGACCGGGTGTGCCTGCCCGTGCCCTTCTACCACTGCTTCGGCATGGTCATGGGAAACCTCGGCGCCACCTCGCACGGCGCCTGCGTCGTGATCCCGGCGCCGGCGTTCGACCCCGTGGCCACCCTGCACGCCGTCGAGCGCGAGCGCTGCACCTCGCTGTACGGCGTGCCGACGATGTTCATCGCCGAACTCAACCTCGCCGACTTCGCCACGTACGACCTGTCGTCGCTGCGCACCGGCATCATGGCCGGGTCGCCGTGCCCCGTCGAGGTCATGAAGCGGGTCGTCGCCGAGATGCACATGGCGGAGGTGTCCATCTGCTACGGCATGACCGAGACCTCGCCCGTCTCCCTCCAGACCCGCATGGACGACGACCTGGAGCGCCGCACCGGCACGGTGGGCCGCGTCCTGCCGCACATCGAGGTGAAGGTCGTCGACCCGGTGAGCGGGGTGACGCTGCCGCGCGGCGAGTCCGGCGAGCTGTGCACGCGCGGGTACAGCGTCATGCTCGGCTACTGGCAGGAGCCGGAGCGCACCGCCGAGGTCATCGACTCCGGGCGCTGGATGCACACGGGCGACCTCGCGGTGATGCGCGAGGACGGGTACGTCCAGATCGTCGGCCGCATCAAGGACATGATCATCCGTGGCGGCGAGAACGTCTACCCGCGCGAGATCGAGGAGTTCCTGTACGCCCACCCGAAGATCGCGGACGTACAGGTGGTCGGGGTGCCGGACGAGCGGTACGGAGAGGTGCCGCTGGCCTGCGTCATCCTGCGCGACCCCGAGGAGACACTGACGCTGGAGGAGCTGCGGGGCTTCTGCGCGGGCAGGCTCGCCCACTACAAGGTCCCGGCGGGGCTGCGGATCCTGGAGAGCTTCCCGATGACGGTGTCGGGGAAGGTGCGCAAGGTCGAGCTGCGGGAGCGGTTCGGCTGAGTCCGCCGGGGCGCGTGGGCGTCCGTGCCGGACACGTTCCGGTACGAGGCGTCAGGCGCCGGTCGCCGCCAGTTCGTCCGCCGCGCCGTTCAGGGGCTCCGGCGTGCCCGACAGGTCGATGCGGAACAGGGCCACGTCCAGCTCGTCCGCGCGGTCGCGGGCGGCGGGCGTGAAGTCGCACAGCGCGAAGCACACACATGTCGCCGAGTGCGCCATGGCGGTCAGCCAGGCGCACTCGACGTCCCTCAGCGACGTCTCCCGCACGGCGGGCTCGACCTGTGCGAGCACGCCGAGCGCCGCGAGCCGCGTGCCCGAGGGCGGGCGCTCCTCGTCGGGGCCCGTCTCGCGCACGTCCTCGTAGCCGAGCCAGCGCAGATACAGGGCCGCCGTGGTCACCGCGTCCCCGGCGCTGCGGACGGGCAGGGGGCGGAAGGCGGGCCGGGGTGTGGGCGCGGTCCGGGGCAGCGGGATGTGGGACGGGGTGAGGGAGGGGTGGCCCGCGTCGTCGTCGGCGCTCTTGTGGTCCTCGGTCACGGCGGCGCCCTCGTGCGCCTCGTGCGCCTCGTGCGCCTCGTGTGACTCGTGTGGCTCCACCGCCACCCGCAGCACCGTCCCGCACGCGCACCCCAGCTCCGGCCGGGGCCAGTCCGCCGTGCGCCCGCAGGCCGCGCACCGCACCGTCACCCAGGCGGTCGCGCCGGTGCGATGCGTGAGCGGGACGGCCGGGCCGTGCCGGACGGGGGGCACGACGGGCCTGCCGCAGACACAGGGGAAGGCCGGGGGAGCGTAGGCCTGTTCGTGGCGGCACACCGGACACCGCACCAGAACATCGTCCTTGGCCATGGCCCTCACCGCCGCCCGTTGGCTCCGCCGCCCGTCCGCTGCCGAAGCTCCCCATCGTACGGAGCTCATCGTCGTACGGAAGGTGACCGCGCCGATACGCCATTTTGAGCTTCAGGCGCACCCTCGTGGGCCTCGCTTGCCCCGGAATCCCTTGACGGCCCTGGCGCACCCCCTTACATTGCTTCCATATAGCAGAACATAATTTCCGCAATGTGGAAAACGTCGCGAGGCGGGCCACGGCGCGGAAGCAGCACCGGAAGGCACGGTTCATCGCGGGGCGCGACGGTGACCGTGGCTTCGTCAGCCGAAGCAGGAGAACTCAATGGCTCGTATGACCGCTGCCCGCGCGGCAGTCGAGATCCTCAAGCGCGAGGGCGTCACCCACGCGTTCGGTGTGCCGGGGGCCGCGATCAACCCCTTCTACAAGGCGCTGAAGGAAGGCGGCGGCGTCGATCACACGCTCGCCCGCCACGTCGAGGGCGCCTCGCACATGGCCGAGGGGTACACCCGCACCCACCCGGGCAACATCGGTGTCTGCATCGGTACGTCGGGTCCCGCGGGCACCGACATGATCACCGGTCTCTACTCCGCGATCGGTGACTCGATCCCGATCCTGTGCATCACGGGCCAGGCGCCCACGAGCGTGATCCACAAAGAGGACTTCCAGGCCGTCGACATCGCCTCCATCGCCAAGCCGGTGACGAAGATGGCTGTCACCGTCCTGGAGGCCGCGCAGGTCCCCGGCGTCTTCCAGCAGGCCTTCCACCTGATGCGCTCCGGCCGTCCAGGACCGGTCCTCATCGACCTGCCCATCGACGTCCAGCTCACCGAGATCGAGTTCGACCCGGAGACGTACCAGCCGCTGCCGGTCTACAAGCCGGTCGCGAGCCGCGCCCAGATCGAGAAGGCCATCGGCATGCTCGTGAACTCCGAGCGGCCGCTGATCGTCGCGGGCGGCGGCATCATCAACGCCGACGCCTCCGAACTCCTGGTGGAGTTCGCCGAACTGACGGGCACTCCGGTCATCCCCACCCTGATGGGCTGGGGCACCATCCCCGACGACCACGAGCTGAACGCCGGCATGGTCGGCCTGCAGACCTCGCACCGCTACGGCAACGCGACCTTCCTGGAGTCCGACTTCGTCCTCGGCATCGGCAACCGCTGGGCCAACCGGCACACCGGCTACAAGCTGGACGTGTACCGCGAGGGCCGCACGTTCGTGCACGTCGACATCGAGCCGACCCAGATCGGCAAGATCTTCGCGCCGGACTACGGCATCGCGTCCGACGCCAAGGCCGCCCTGGAGCTCTTCGTCGAGGTCGCGCGCGAGCTGAAGGCCGAGGGTGAGCTGCCCGACCGGGGCGCCTGGATCGCACGGGGCCAGGAGCACAAGTCCACGCTCCTGCGCCGCACGCACTTCGACGACATCCCGATCAAGCCGCAGCGCGTGTACGAGGAGATGAACAAGGCCTTCGGTCCGGAGACGCGGTACGTCTCCACCATCGGGCTCTCCCAGATCGCCGGCGCCCAGATGCTGCACGTCTACAAGCCGCGGCACTGGATCAACTGCGGCCAGGCAGGGCCGCTCGGGTGGACCATTCCGGCCGCGCTCGGTGTCGCCACGGCCGACCCGGACGCGCAGGTCGTCGCCCTCTCCGGCGACTACGACTTCCAGTTCATGATCGAGGAACTGGCCGTCGGCGCCCAGCACCGCATCCCCTACGTCCACGTCCTCGTCAACAACTCCTACCTCGGCCTGATCCGGCAGGCCCAGATCGGCCTGGACATCAACTTCCAGGTCAACCTGGAGTTCGAGAACCTCAACTCCCCGGAGCTCGGCGTGTACGGCGTCGACCACGTCAAGGTCGCCGAGGGGCTTGGCTGCAAGGCCATCCGTGTCACCGATCCGGCTGAGCTCGGTGCCGCCTTCGAGCAGGCCAAGAAGCTGGCGCAGGAGTTCCGGGTGCCGGTCGTCGTCGAGGCGATCCTTGAGCGGATCACCAACATCTCCATGAGCCGGACGGCGGACATCAGTGATGTCACCGAGTTCGAGGAGATCGCCACGGAGCCGTGGCATGCGCCGAGTTCCATCAAGACGCTCAAGGCGTAGTACGGCGCGGCGCACCGGTCACCTGGTCGGAGGTGTGCCGGTCGCTCAAGAGGAGGCCCCCGCACCGGAGTTCGGCTCCGGCGCGGGGGCCTTCTCGCGTCCCCCGCCGTCCGCCCGGGTGTCCTCGTGTACGTCGCCGTCCGCCGGGTCGCAGCCGAGCCGCGCCCGCCGCAGCGACGGGAACGCCACCGCCACCGTCACCGTGGCACCGACGCAGACGAGGCCGCCGATCGTCACCGCCGTGCCCGCGCTGGTCAGTTCGGCCAGGAAGCCGACCGCCGCGTTGCCGAGCGCGGGCGACACCGTCGCCTGGGCCATCCACAACCCGCTGACACGGCCCCGCAGTTCGTCCGGGGTGCCGTGCTGGAGCAGGGCCGAGCGCAGCGTCTCGGAGATCAGGTCGCCGAAGCCCGCGAGGGCCAGGAGCAGCAGCGCGAGCGGCAGCCAGGAGCCGGCGCCGAAGCCGGCGAGGGCGGCGCCCCACAGCAGGACCGCGCCGACCAGCGCGTGCCCGCCCGCGCGGGCCGTCCAGCCGCTGGTCGCCGCGCCCACCAGGGCTCCGCACGCGGGCGCCGCGTAGAGCAGGCCGACGACGGCCGCGCCGCCCCCGAACCGCTCGTCGGCCAGGGCCGGGTAGAGCGCCTGCGGCATCGTGAAGACCATCGCCGCCGCGTCGATCAGGAGCAGCCCGAGGACGAGCCGGTGCCGCCGGACGAAGCGGAACCCGTCCGCGAGCGAGCCGAACGCCTGCCGCATCCCCTTGCCGGAGGCGCCGCCGCCCGCGGGCGCCGGCAGCGGCCGGACGAAGAACAGCGCCGCCGTGAACACCAGGAAGCCCGCCGCGTCGACGGCGTAGCACGCGGCGAGTCCGGGGCCCGCGATCAGGGCGCCGCCCACCGCGGGGCCGATGAGCGCGGCGAGTTGGGTGGAGCCGGAGAGCAGCGCGCCCGCGGCGGCGAGTCGGCCGGTGCCCGCGAGGGCCGGGATCGCGGCCAGCATGGCGGGCCCACCGAGGCCCGCCAGCAGGCCCGTCGTGGCGGTGGCCGTGTAGATCAGCCACAACTGGGGCTCCGGGGCGAGGGCGTTGGCGGCGAGCGCGCCCGCGACGAGGGCCAGCGGAAGGCGTGTGACGATCATCAGGGCGCGGCGGTCCATCCGGTCGGCCAGGACGCCCCCGACGAGGACGCCCACGACCATGGGCAGCGCGCGGGCGAGGCTGACGAGCCCGATGTGCAGGGACGAGCCGGTGAGGTCGTACACCTGCACCGCCACCGCGACCCCGGTCATCAGGGTGCCGATCAGGGCGCCGAGGAAGCCCGCGTACAGCAGCCGGAAGTCGCGGCTTTCGCGCAGCGGGCCGAGGTCCATGGCGAGCCCGGAGAGACGGGGCATCGACGGCTCCAAGTCGAGTGAGGCAAGCCTTACCCGGGCCACCTTGGCCTGCCCGATCCTTAAAGTCAACGTGTGTGAAGTTCAAGGGTGCGGGGGTGGACGGTTAGCCTCGGGGGATGAGCGGCACCACACGGCAGCGGCCCACCCATCGCAAGGGCCGGGCGACCCTGACCCGGCAGGGCGTCGGCGAGGCGGCTCTCGCGTTCCTGGGGCGGCACGGCCCCGCCGCCCTCACGATGCGGTCGCTCGCCGCCGAACTGGGCGTCTCCTCGCGCGCTTTGTACAACTACGTCGACGACCGCCGCGACCTGATCACGGTCGCCGCCGAGGTGTTCCAGGCGGCCTGGCGGCCACCGGCCCTGGACCCGTCCTCGGAGGCCTGGCGGGCCGACCTGCGCTCCTTCTGCGCCGACCTGCGCGCCCACTACCGCCGCCACCCCGGCATGGCCACCCTGGCCCTGAGCGAGAACATCACCCTGGCGACCCACCCGGTGATGCTCCGCAACGTGGACGCCCTGATCGGCTTCTTCGAAGCGGTCGGCCTCACCCTGGCAGACGCCTACCGCGCCTGCATGGAGACGATCCGCCTGGTCGTGGGCTTCGTGGAGTTCGACGACGGGCCCCGGGACCGCCCGCACGCCACTCTCGACCCGGCCGACCTCCAGGCCCACCCGCCGCCGTGGCTGCGTACGGCCGACGCCGACGGGCTGCCGCACCTCGCGCGGCTCGCGGAGCTGGCTCAGGACGACGCCGACACGCGGTTCGCGTTCTCCGTGGACGTGTTCACGGCGGGGATCGCGGCCCGCGCGGCGGACGGGCCGCGTCGTACGAAGTAGTGGACGGTCAGGGCGAGGACCAGCGGGCCCCACAGGCCGACCGGCAGGACGCAGGCGCGGAACAGGAACTCCCAGAAGCCGCTGTCGTACTCACCGAAGGAGACGCCGAGGCCGAGTGCGCCCAGCGTGAAGGGCCCGAACAGGGCCGTCGCGCCGAGGCCGCCGAGCGTCGCGGGCACCACCGCGACCCAGCGGTTGAGCCGCCGCCCGCCGAGCCGCGGGACCCAGGCGGGCACGACCTCGCCCCAGCCCCGCACGAGCCCGAAGCTCAGCAGCGCGAGGGCCTCCGTGAGCAGACTCAGCGTGAGGATGTACGGCACCGAGATCCACAGGCTGCCGATGGACCCGGTGCCGGTACCCATGTCGAACCCGAAGGCGAAGGGAAGCCGCCACACGCACTGGGCGAGCAGCACGAGCGGGATGGCGTGGGCGACGCGCTCGGCCCACCGGGGGACGGGACGCTCGGTGCCCGTGTCCGAGGCGACGCCCCATCCCGTGTCGCTGCCCGCGCCGGTGCGGATGTCGGCCTCGTGAACTGCTGTCGTCGTCATGACAGTTACTCTTCCGCCCCCGCCCAAGGAGATCGTCAGCCCGGACGCCGGACCGTCTCCGCCGCACGGGGGAGGGCGCCGTATACCGTGGCGGGAGGTACATACGTACGGATCGAGGGAGTCCTGCCATGGAGACGTTCGACGGGCTCCCGGTGCGCACGTTCGCCGACCCGGGCGCGCTGGAGGAGTGGCTGGAGGCGCATCACGAGGACAGCCCCGGCATCTGGCTGAAGCTGGCCAAGAAGGCGTCGGGCGTGCCCTCCGTGACGACGGACGAGGTGATCGACCTGGAGCTGTGCTTCGGGTGGATCGACGGCCAGCGCCGCCGCCACGACGACACGTACTTCCTGCAGAAGATCACCCCGCGCCGCCCGCGCGGCACCTGGTCGAAGCGGAACATCGACCGCGTGGAGGCGCTGCTCGCCGCGGGCCGGGTGCGCGAGCGCGGCCTCGCCGAGATCGCGGCGGCGAAGGCGGACGGCCGCTGGGACGCCGCGTACGACCCGCAGGCGGAGGCGAGCGTGCCCGACGACCTCGCGGCCGCGCTGGCCGCCGAGCCCCGGGCCGCCCGGACGTACGAAGGGCTCGGCAGGACGGACCGGTTCCTGGTGATCCTGCGACTGCAGACGGCGCGGACGGAGCGCGGACGGGCCGCGCGCCTGGAACGGATGGTCGCGAAGCTGGCGGCGGGGGAGAAGGTGCGCTGAGGGCTGAGGGCTGAGGGCTGAGGGCTCAGGGCTCGGGCCGGCCACCGACCCCAGACCCCGCCCCCGGCGGCTCCGCACGCCGGAGCCCCGGAGCGCGTCTGCGCCCCGGGGCTCCGGGAGTTGCTGCCGCCCGACGGCGTGCGACTGGCGGAACATGCATACGCGCCGCCGGGCGGAATCAGGGGGGAAGCCAAGGCAGAAGGGTGAGGTGCCGGGACCGCGGCGGCGCGGGCGACAGCCTCCGGGCGGCGCCTTCTCAGGTCGAAGACGTGCCGGAAGACCTTCACCACCGCACTGGCTCGCACCGAGCCGCCACGGTCCTCGTCGTCCCGCCCGCCGTGGGACCACCCCTCATCCGGGTCCACGGCGGTGCGGGTCTCCGCGCCAGGGGACCGACCTCCCGTCAAGTCCCCCGCGCAGCCTTGGGGTTCGCGAACCTCAGCTGTCGCGCAGGGCGCGGACCGCCTCCTCGACGCGCTTGCCGTAGTCGGCGTCGGCGGCGTGGAAGTGGGCGAGGTTCTTCTCGACGACGTCGTCGCGGGAGACCTGCGAGAGTCCGCCCGCGATGTTCGCCACGAGCCGGGACTTCTCGTCGGCCGACATGAGCCGGTACAGCTCGCCCGCCTGGTAGAAGTCGTCGTCCTTGGTGTGGGCCGGGGCCTCGTGCGTGCCGGTGTGGCCGTTGACCGCGAGCGGGGCCGACAGGGGCTTGCCGGTCTCGGTGGGGCCGTCGTAGGAGTTCGGCTCGTAGTTCCTGCGGTCGCGGCCGTAGGCGTTGGTGGCCATGAGGCCGTCGCGGCCGTAGTTGTCGGCGCCCCCGGGGACGGCCTTCGGGGCGTTCACGGCGAGCTGGGTGTGGTTGACGCCCAGGCGGTAGCGGTGCGCGTCGGCGTACGCGAACAGGCGGCCCTGGAGCATCTTGTCGGGCGAGGGGCCGATGCCGGGCACGAAGTTGTTCGGCGAGAACGCGGACTGCTCGACCTCGGCGAAGACGTTGTCGGGGTTGCGGTCGAGGACCAGGCGGCCCACGCGCTGCAGCGGGTAGTCGCTGTGCGGCCACACCTTGGTGAGGTCGAAGGGGTTGAAGCGGTAGTTCGCCGCGTCGGCCGCGGGCATGATCTGCACGTGCAGGGTCCAGGACGGGTTCACGCCCCGCTCGATGGCCTGGAGCAGGTCCGTCTGGTGGGAGTTGGCGTCCTTGCCGGCGAGCTCGGCGCCCTGCTCGGCGGAGAGGCAGCGGATGCCCTGGTTCGTCTTGAAGTGGTACTTGACGAAGAAGGCCTCGCCCTGGGCGTTCGTCCACTGGTAGGTGTGCGAGCCGTAGCCGTTCATGTGGCGGTACGACGCCGGGATGCCGCGGTCGCCCATCAGCCAGGTGACCTGGTGCGTGGCCTCGGGGGCGTGCGCCCAGAAGTCCCAGACGTTGTCCGGCTCCTGCTTGCCCGTGAACGGGTCGCGCTTCTGCGAGTGGATGAAGTCGGGGAACTTGATCGGGTCCTTGATGAAGAACACCGGGGTGTTGTTGCCGACGAGGTCGTAGTTGCCCTCCTCGGTGTAGAACTTCACCGCGAAGCCGCGCGGGTCGCGGACGGCGTCCGCGCCGCCGAGGCTGTCGGCCACGGTGGAGAACCGCAGGAAGGTCTCCGTGCGCTTGCCCACCGCGCCGAGGAAGTCGGCGGAGGTGTACGCGGTGACGTCGTCGGTCACCTCGAAGTAGCCGTAGGCGCCCGAGCCGCGGGCGTGCACGACGCGCTCCGGGATCCGCTCGCGGTTGAAGCGGGCGAGCTTCTCCAACAGGTGCTGGTCCTGGAGGAGCAGCGGGCCGCCGACACCGGCGGAGGCGGAGTTCTGGTTGTCGGCGACAGGAGCGCCGGACTCGGTCGTGAGCACACGCTGCGACATGGTGGTGGGTCGGCCTTCCGTGCTGTGGCTGCTGACGTGATGGGGAGCGTAAGGACCCCTGAGCTGCTGCGTCAACAGTTTGTTGAAGTTGATGAGAAGGGTGAGGGTTCCGGGCCGCGGCGGCGTCTGGGCGCGACAGGACAGGTGTCAACGCCACCGCGGCCCGGAAGTCTGGGGTGCTCTACGGCCTTCGGCCCGTGGTCAGAGCCGGGCGCCGGAGAGGCGCTCGACGGAGCGGAGCAGCGCGGAGTGGTCGAGGCCGCCGTCGCCCTGCGCGCGCAGACTGGCGACGAGCTGGGCGACCACGGCGCCGACGGGCAGGGCCGCGCCGACGTTGCGGGCGGCGTCGGTGACGATGCCCATGTCCTTGTGGTGCAGGTCGATGCGGAAGCCCGGCTTGAAGTCGCGGTTCAGGAAGTTGTCCTTCTTGCGGGTCAGGACGGTCGAACCGGCGAGGCCGCCGTTGAGCACGTCCAGGGCCGCGGACAGGTCCACGCCCGACTTCTCCAGGAAGACCACGGCCTCGGCGCACGCCTGGATGTTGACGGCGACGATCAGCTGGTTCGCGGCCTTCACCGTCTGGCCGGAGCCGTGCGGGCCGCACAGCACGATGGTCTTGCCGAGCGCGTCGAGGAGCGGCTTGGCGGCGTCGAAGTCGGCCTGCTCGCCGCCGACCATGATGGAGAGCACGGCCTCGATGGCACCGGCCTCGCCACCGGACACCGGGGCGTCCAGGACGCGGATGCCCTTGTCCTTGGCGGCCTTGGCCAGGTCGACGGAGGTCTGCGGCGTGATCGACGACATGTCGACGAGCAGCGCGCCGGACCTGGCGTTCTCCAGGATGCCGTCCGGGCCGTACGCGATGGCCTCGACCTGCGGCGACGCGGGCACCATCGTCACGATGACGTCGGCGTCCGCGACGGCCTCGGCGATCGACTCGGCGGCGGTGCCGCCGGCCGCGGCGAGGCGGTCCAGCTTGTCCTGCTCCAGGGTGAAGCCGGTGACGGAGTAACCCGCCTTGATCAGGTTCTCGGACATGGGGGAGCCCATGATGCCGAGACCGATCCAGGCGACCTTGGGAAGCGTGCTCATGAGGGTGCCTCTCTGAAAGCTTTTCTACGTCGGTGAGGTGGCGCTCAGCGCGCGGCGCGGGCCTCGCGGGGGAGCCACTCGAAGGAAGCGGCGGCGTCGGCGGCCTTGTACTCCAGGCCGACCCAGCCCTCGTAACCGGCCTTCTTGAGCTGGTCCAGGAGGCCTTCGAGCGGGAGCGAGCCGGTGCCGGGGGCGCCGCGGCCGGGGTTGTCCGCGATCTGCACGTGCCCGGTCCTGTCGGCGTACTGCTCGATGACCGACGGCAGGTCCTCGCCGTTCATGGACAGGTGGTAGAGGTCCATGAGGAACTTCGCGTTGCCGAGGCCGGTCGCGGCGTTCACCTTGTCGACGATCTCGATCGCCTTGGGCGCGCTCACGAGGGGGCACTTGGGCGACTCGGGGGCGTTGAGCGCCTCGATCAGCAGGATCGCGCCCACGCGGTCGGCCTCGCGGGCCGCCGACACCAGGTTCTCCAGGGCGAGTTCGTCCTGGACCGCCGGGTCGACGCCGTCCACGCGGTTGCCGTACAGGGCGTTCAGCGCCGTGCAGCCGAGCGACTGCGCGAAGTCCGCCGCCACCGCGAGGTTCGCGCGGAACTTCTCGCTCTCCTCGCCCGGGATCGACAGGGCGCCGCGGTCGGGGCCCGGCAGCTGTCCGGCGTAGAAGTTCAGGCCCACAAGGCGCACGCCCGCGTCCTCGATCGCCTTCTTCAGGGCGTCGAGCTCGGACCGCTCGGGGGTGGGGGCGTCGACCCAGGGCCACCACAGCTCGACCGCGCCGAAACCGGCCTTCGCGGCCGCCGCGGGCCGCTCCAGGAGCGGGAGCTCGGTGAAGAGGATCGACAGGTTCACATTGAAGCGCTGGTCGGAGTATCCCATGGGGCTTTCCGCGCTCCTTCCGTATTGCGGAAGTTCATTTCTGCTTGATGGAAGACTGCATCTGATTCGCGGAAGCTGTCAAGAGGCTCCGCCGTAAATCCGGGCTCGACGCCCGCGAGAAGTCGGACGGAGCCGCCTGACGGGTGGGGCGCCGCGTTAAGTTGGCGCCGTGCGATTGAGAGTGGAGTTCACGACCGAGCCCTTCGACCTCGACGAGGCGCCGCCCCATGCCCTGGCCGCCCGCGACGTCATCCAGGGCGCCGACCTCGACGCCGTGGACGTCGGCCCCTTCGGCAACACCGCCGAGGGCGACGTCGACGCGGTCCTGACAGCCGTCGACGCGATGCTGCGCCGGTCTCTGGGCGCCGGCGCCACCCGCGTCTCGCTCCAGGTCAATGTGATCGCGGAGCCGGGCGAGCGGACCCGTCCGGGAGAGGTCGCCCGGTGACCGCCTTCGGGGACGACCCCTTCGCGACCGCCGTCAAGCCGCTGGTGGACGCGATGGGCGGCGTGCTGCTGCCGCCCGGCGAGGCGGGCCCGGACGACGTGGTCCTGTCCTGGGAGGGCGAGGACGTGCTCGCGGTGCGCCTGCCGCAGCTCGCCGACTCCCTCGACCACATCCTGCTCGCCCTGGAGCGCAAGCGCGGCAAGCCCCTCGCGGAGCTCGACCGCAAGGCCAAGCAGGAGGTCGTACGGATACTCGAGGCCCGTGGCGCGTTCTCCGTGCGCCATGGCGTGGAGACCGTGGCGGGCGCCCTCGGGGTCAGCCGCTTCACCGTCTACAACTATCTGAACAGGGAAAACGCCGCGAAGGACAAGTAGCCCCGCGCGCCACGCCCCCGGCCGGGGTGTGAGCGGCGTCACGCTGCGCAGCTGAGCCGTCACCCGTATCGCGGGGTGACGGCTTCTTTGTTCAAATGATTTCAACAAACTGTTGACGGGATGTTGTTGAAGGTCTTAGCTGTTCCGCAGCCCGTCCAGCACATGGCCACGGAGGCACCCCGTGACTTCCCGTACGACACCGGGCCTGGCCCGGTTCAACGCCCTGCCGGAGCCGGCGGCCACCGCCGAGCTCCACGAGGCCTGCGCCTCCTCGGCCTGGGGGAGCAAGCTGCTCGCCCAGCGCCCCTTCACCACCGCCGACGCCCTCTACGCGGCCAGCGACGCCGTCATGGCCGAGCTGACCGCCGACGACCTGGCCGAGGCGATGGCGGGGCACCCGCCCATCGGGCGCCCCAAGCCGGGAGACCCGACCTCGTCCCGCGAGCAGGCGGGCATGGCCGGGGCGTCCGCGGAGCTCAAGGCCGAGATGCTCGACCTCAACCTGGCCTACCAGGACAAGTTCGGCCACGTCTTCCTCATCTGCGCCACCGGCAGGACCGGCGAGCAGATGCGGGACGCGGTCAGGGACCGGATCGGCAACTCGCCCGAGCAGGAGCGGGAGATCGTCCGCACCGAACTCGGCAAGATCAACCGCATCCGCCTGGCCCGCATCCTGGAAGAAGAGAGCGCATGAGCACCGACACCACCGCATCCGTGTCCACGCACATCCTGGACACCAGCGTCGGCCGCCCCGCCGAGGGCGTCGCCATCACCCTCGCCGCCCGCGGCGGCGACGGCACCGACTGGACTGCGCTCGGCGGCTCGGCGACCGACGCGGACGGGCGCTGCAAGGACCTGCCGGCGCTGCCGGAGGGCACCACCCACGTACGTCTCGACTTCGCCGTCGAGCCGTACTTCCTGAGCAAGCAGGACAAGAAGGCCGAGGCGCAGCAGGACGCCCCCGCGAATCGGGACAGCGGTGCGAGCGGTGTGTTCTTCCCCGAGGTGGCGATCACGTTCGCCGTCGTGCCGGGCGAGCACTACCACGTACCGCTGCTGCTCAACCCGTTCGGCTACTCCGTTTACCGAGGGAGCTAGCAGACATGAACAACGATTCCCGCCGGGCACGTCCGGTGATCCTGGGGCAGAACCAGTACGGCAAGGCCGAGAACCGCGTCGTCAAGATCACGCGTGACGGCGACACGCACCACATCAAGGACCTCAACGTCTCCGTCGCCCTCTCCGGCGACCTGGACGACGTGCACTACAGCGGCTCGAACGCCAACTGCCTGCCGACGGACACGACGAAGAACACCTGCTTCGCGTTCGCCAAGGAATACGGCATCGAGTCCGCCGAGCAGTACGGCATCCACCTCGCGCGGCACTTCGTGGACAGCCAGCCCTCCATCCACCGGGCGCGCATCCGCATCGAGGAGTACGCCTGGGAGCGCATCACCGCCTCCGACGCCAACTCGCAGTTCATCGGCGCCGACGAGGTCAAGCACTCCTTCGTGCGCAAGGGCCAGGAGATCCGGGTCGCCCAGATCACCTACGACGGCACGGAGTTCGAGGTCCTGAGCGGTCTGAAGGACCTGACCGTGATGAACTCCACGAACTCCGAGTTCTGGGGCTACATCAAGGACAAGTACACGACGCTCAAGGAGGACTACGACCGCATCCTGGCGACCTCCCTCTCGACGTGGTGGCGGCACAACTGGACCAGTGACGAGCAGCGCATGCCGAACTGGGAGAAGTCCTACGAGCAGGCCAAGAAGCACATCCTGCAGGCCTTCGTGGAGACCTACTCCCTCTCGCTCCAGCAGACGCTGTACCAAATGGGCACGCGGGTCCTCAACAACCGCGGCGAGATCGACGAGATCCGCTTCTCCGCGCCCAACAAGCACCACTTCCGCCAGGACCTGTCCTTCTGCGGCCTGGACAACGAGGCCAAGGACGGCGCGGTCTACTACGCCGCCGACCGCCCCTACGGCCTCATCGAGGCCACCATCCTGCGCGAAGGCACCGAGGCGAGGATCCCGGTCGACATGACCAACCTCTGACGCGGGACGCGCGCCCCGGCACCTGACGGCCGGGGCGCGCCACACCGGAGGGAACGACAGCCATGGCACAGCCCGCAATACCTGACGGGGAATCAACTCCCCACTGTCCCACGGTGGACGAGTGCCACCCCGTGGACGAGAAGCTCCACCCCTCGCGGCTCGTCCCCGCCGCGCTCCAGCACATCGCCGCCATGTACGCGGGCGTCGTCACCCCTCCGCTCATCATCGGCCAGGCCGTCGGTCTCGACACCGCCGCCCAGACCCGGCTGATCGCGGCGAGCCTGCTCATCGCGGGCCTCGCCACGCTCCTGCAGACCCTCGGCGTCAAAGGAGTCGTGGGCAACCGCCTGCCGTTCGTGAACGCCGCGTCCTCGGCGGGCATCGCACCCATCCTCGCCATCGCCGAGAACAGCGCGACGGGACACCAGCTCCCCGCGATCTACGGCGCGGTGATGGTCGCGGGCGTCTTCTGCCTGGCCGTCGGACCCTTCTTCGGCCGGCTCCTGCGCTTCTTCCCGCCGCTCGTCACCGGCGTCGTCATCACGCTCATCGGCGTGACGCTGATGCCCGTGCCCGTCACCTGGGCGCAGGGCGGCGACAAGGAGGCCGCCGACTTCGGCGACATGCGCTTCCTCGCGCTCGCCGCCTTCACGCTCGTGGTGATCCTGCTCTTCCAGCGCTTCGCCCGCGGCTTCCTCAAGCAAGTCGCCCTGCTCATGGGCCTGTTCATCGGCACGCTCGCCGCGATCCCGTTCGGGATGGCCGACTTCGCCGCCCTGAGGTCCGCGCCGGTCGCCGCCGTGCCCGAGCCGTTCGCGTTCGGCGCCCCCGAGTTCCAGCCCGCCGCGATCCTGTCCCTGTGCATCGTGATGCTCGTCCTGATGACCGAGTCCAGCGCGGGCATGCTCGCCCTCGGTGAGATCTGCGAACGCAGGACGGACGGCAGGACCATCACGCGCGGCCTGCGCACCGACGGCATCGCCACCCTCGTGGGACCCGTCTTCGGCGGTTTCCCGACCTCCGCCTTCGCGCAGAACGTCGGCGTCGTCTCCCTGACCCGGGTCCGCAGCCGCTACGTCGTCGCCGTCGCGGGCGGAGCGCTCATCGTGCTCGGTGCCTTCCCCGCGCTCGGCGCGGTCGTCAGCCTCGTACCGATGCCGGTGCTCGGCGGCGCGGGCATCGTCCTCTTCGGCTCCATCGCGGTCAGCGGCATCCGTACGCTCTCCGAGGCGGGCCTGGACGACAGCTCCAACATCATCCTGGTGGCCGTGTCGCTCGGGGCGGGCATCATCCCGCTCGCCGCGCCCACCTTCTACGCCGACTTCCCCGCCTGGGCGCAGACCGTGCTCGGCTCCGGCATCAGCGCGGGCGCGCTCGTCGCGGTCTCGCTCAACCTGTTCTTCCACCACCTCGGCACCCGTGGCAGCACCGCCGCGGCACTCAAATCTTCCTAGGGTCATGCCGTGCCCACATCGCCACTCACCGAAGGAAGCACCATGGCAGCATCGGCAACCCCCGAAGGCGCCGCAGCGCGCATCGTCATCGAGAACTGCGCCATCGCGACGGTGGACGCCGACGACACCGAGTACGCCTCGGGGTACGTGGTCGTCGCGGGCAACACGATCGAGTCGATCGGCGCCGGGAAGGCCCCCGAGGGCCTGGAGAACGTCGTACGCCGCGTCGACGGCACCGGCCACCTGGCCACGCCCGGCCTGGTGAACACGCACCACCACTTCTACCAGTGGATCACCCGGGGCCTCGCCACCGACCACAACCTCTTCAACTGGCTGGTGGCGCTGTACCCGACGTGGGCGCGCATCGACGAGGACATGGTCCGCGCCGCCGCGCAGGGCTCCCTCGGCATGATGGCCCGCGGCGGCGTCACCACCGCCATGGACCACCACTACGTCTACCCCAAGGGCTCCGGCGACCTGTCCGGCGCCATCATCGGGGCGGCCCGCGAGATGGGCGTGCGCTTCACCCTGGCGCGCGGCTCCATGGACCGCAGCGAGAAGGACGGCGGCCTGCCGCCGGACTTCGCCGTCGAGACCCTCGAAGGCGCGCTCGCCGCCACCGAGGAGACCGTCAAGAAGCACCACGACGCCTCCTTCGGCGCCATGACGCAGGTGGCCGTCGCCCCCTGCTCGCCCTTCTCCGTATCCACCGAACTCATGAAGCAGGGCGCGGAGTTGGCGCGCCGCCTCGGCGTACGGCTGCACACCCACGGCAGCGAGACCGTCGAGGAGGAGAAGTTCTGCCACGAGCTGTTCGGCCTCGGCCCGACCGACTACTTCGCGTCCACCGGCTGGCTCGGTGAGGACGTGTGGATGGCGCACTGCGTCCACATGAACGACTCCGACATCGAGGCGTTCGCGCGCACCGGCACCGGCGTCGCCCACTGCCCGTCCTCCAACGCCCGCCTCGCCGCCGGCATCGCCCGCGTACCCGACATGCTCGCCGCGGGCGTCCCCGTCGGCCTCGGCGTGGACGGCACCGCGTCCAACGAGTCCGGCGAGCTGCACACCGAGCTGCGCAACGCGCTCCTCATCAACCGCCTGGGCGCCCACAAGGAAGCCGCCCTGAACGCCCGTCAGGCCCTGCGCCTCGGGACGTACGGCGGTGCCCAGGTCCTCGGCCGGGCGAGCCAGATCGGCTCCCTGGAGGCGGGCAAGCTCGCCGACCTGGTCCTCTGGAAGATCGACGGCATCGGGCACTCCTCGATCGCCGACCCGGTCACCGCCATCGTCTTCGGCGCGGCCGCGCCGGTGACCCTCTCCCTTGTCAACGGCGAGCCGGTCGTGGAGAACGGACGACTGCTGCACGTCGACGAGGACGCCATCGCCCGCACCGCGCGGGACGAGGCGCAGCGACTCGCGCGCATCGCCGCGGGGAGCTGACCCCTGGATCTCCGGTCGGGGGGGACGGCCCCCGACCGGACTCGAGCAGCCGAGCGGGCTGCTCGAGTGCCGCCCCGGAACGTGGCCCAAAGCTTCACGTCGCCGGGGCGGTCAGCACTACCTGGGCGCTTCAACAACCGCATATCGAGCAAGTCCTTGCATCACGCACCACCTCCCAGAAGCGCGTGCCGGTCCGCAGCCGGCACAGGAAAACAACCGGAGGAGCCGCAGTGGCGTCCAAGCCCAGGTTCACCAAGCAAGGCACCACCCCACAGCCCGAAGGGCCCCCACACCCCGACGGCACACCATCGACGGAGGGGCGACCGCACCCCGTCGACGAGAAGCTCCCCGCCCTGAAGATGGCCACCACCGGCCTTCAGCACGTCGCCGCCATGTACGCGGGCGTCGTCGCGCCGCCCCTGATCGTGGGCGCCGCCGTCGGCCTGTCGGCGAAGGAACTCACCTTCCTCACCGGCGCCTGTCTGTTCACCGCCGGTCTCGCGACCTTCCTGCAGACGCTCGGCATCTGGAACATCGGTGCCCGGCTGCCCTTCGTCAACGGCGTCACCTTCGCCGGTGTCGCGCCCATGCTCGCCGTCGTCGACTCCACCAAGGACAAGGACGACGCGCTGCCGATCATCTTCGGGGCGGTGATCGTCGCGGGCCTGCTCGGATTCGTCGCGGCGCCGTTCTTCTCCAAGATGGTCCGCTTCTTCCCGCCCGTGGTGACCGGCACGGTCATCACCCTCATCGGCATCTCGCTGATGCCGGTGGCCTTCGGCTGGATGCAGGGCCCGAACCCGGCGGCCGACGACTACGGTTCGACCAAGTTCCTGTCGCTCGCGGGCGTCACGCTCGTGATCGTGCTGCTCCTGCGCCGCTTCACGCGCGGCTTCGTGAAGCAGATCGCGGTGCTGCTCGGCCTCGTGATCGGCACGCTCGTCGCGATCCCCTTCGACGTCACGGACTTCGGCCCGGTCGCCGACGCGGACGTGGTCGGCTTCCCGACGCCGTTCCACTTCGGCGCCCCGCAGTTCGCCGCCGCCGCGATCGTCTCCCTCTGTGTCGTCATGGTCGTCTCCATGACCGAGTCGACGGCCGACATGCTCGCCCTCGGTGAGATCGTGGACCGCCCCGCCGACGAGAAGACCATCGCCGCGGGCCTGCGCGCCGACACCCTCGGCTCCGCCGTCAGCCCGCTCTTCAACGGCTTCATGTGCAGCGCCTTCGCTCAGAACATCGGCCTCGTCGCGATGACGAAGATCCGCAGCCGGTACGTCGTCGCGACCGGCGGCGGCTTCCTGGTCCTGATGGGCCTGTGCCCGATGGCCGCCTCGCTCATCGCGGTCGTGCCGCGGCCCGTGCTCGGCGGCGCGGGCGTGGTGCTCTTCGGCTCGGTCGCCGCGAGCGGCATCCAGACCCTCGTGAAGGCGGGCCTGGAGAAGGACAACAACGTCCTGATCGTCGCCGTCTCCCTCGCGGTGGGCCTGATCCCCATCTCCGCGCCGGAGTTCTACCACGCGTTCCCGGAGACCGCGAAGATCATCCTGGACTCCGGCATCTCCACCGGCTGCGTCGCCGCGGTCGTCCTGAACCTGCTGTTCAACCACACCGGCAGGGGCGGCGACGACGACGAGGTCACGGCCCCGATGGAGCCCGGCGGAGAGATCGCCGAACAGCGCACACCTTCCTCACCCGCGGGGTCTTCCGCAGCCGGGGTGCACTGAGGCGGCCGCGGTGGCCGGGCACCCCACCGGTGCCCCGCCACCGCGCCCGGTGGCGGCTACCCGCCGATGTGGAAGGAGTCGCCGTAGACCTTCCAGTCGAGCGGCGGGTTCAGGTTCAGGTTCTTCTTGTTGAGGAACACGCGCTGCGCGGTGTCCACGCGGCTGGTGTCCTCGTGGGCCGCCTCCTGCTTCATCGCCCAGACGCGGGCGTCGAGGAAGGCGTGCAGGTACGTGACCTCGTCGCCGCCCTGCGCCGGGGGCTTGGCCTTGGTGAGGGCGCGCTTGCGTATGTTGCTGAAGCTGGTGTTGTCGCCGCCGTCGCCGTGCATGACGATCGCGTCGTAGTAGGCGAACTGCCCGAGGGTGCCGATGCCGTCGGCCTTGCCCTGCTTGACCGCCGGGTTGAAGTAGACGCGGTCGCGCTCGTCGTTCTGGGCCTTCTGGAACGCCGAGTCCCGCGCGGCCTTCTTCCAGTCCTTGGTGAAGTTCGGGTCCAGGCCCTCGTGCGAGTCGCTGCCGTCGACCTCGCGCAGCGCGGGCAGGTACTTCGCGAGGACGTTGCCGGGCTTGCGCTGGGTGTACAGCTCGACGAGGTCGAGCATGTCGCCGGTGCCGGAACAGAAGCCGATGATGCCCGCCGTGTAGCCGCGGCCGTCGTCGATGTCCTCGATGTAGCTGTACTGCGCCTTCCAGTCGAGCGAGGAGTTCTCCGCGCTGGAGACCAGCTTCATCGCGATCTCCTTCTTCGCCGGGTCGTCGAGCCCGGCGGCGGCGGAGACGGAGGGGGCGGCGCTCGCGGGGGCCGGGGCGGCGCCCGCGGTCTGCGTCAGGGCCAGGGAACCGGCGACCAGGGTGGCGCCGACCAGGCCGATCACGGCACGTCGCGGGGTGCGCCCGTGGGGGGAGCGGTGAGCGTGCAACGGGTCCTCCAGGTGGGGGAGTTCAGCGTTCCGCTGTTCTGTTAGGAAGGTTTCCTACCAGAGTTTGGAGGTGACGTATACCCGTCAAGCAAGAGTCGTCGGATGTGTACTGCTCGCCTGCCTCACCGGCCGCGCGACGTCGCCCATACATGGCCGGACATCGACCTAGTCGCTGCTCACGCTGGTCCGTACTATCCCATCACCCTCAGCCTCCGCTCATCGCCCGCGGGCCGCTCGTGGCCCCCGTGCGAGGGCTGAGTCAGTTCCTCCCAGCACCGCTACATCCCCCACCTCACGGTGCCCCGCGCCCTGCGCGCGTGCCGCCGTGGGCCGAAGCAAGAATTGGGAGAACCATGTCCGTTGCACTGCTCGCCGGGGGCGCTCTCGCCGCCCTGATCGGCGCGGGCCTGCCCGCGCAGGATCCGACGGGTTTCTCCGACCCGCCGCCGGACAAGATCGTGATCGACGTCGCGACCGTGAACGGTTCGGGTTGCCCGAGAGGGACGGCCGCCGTCGCCGTCTCCGAGGACAACACGGCCTTCACCGTCACCTACAGCGACTACCTCGCCCAAGCGGGCGGCAATTCCGCTCCCACGGCGTTCCGCAAGAACTGCCAGCTCAGCCTGGTCGTTCACGTCCCCCACGGCTTCACCTACGCGATCGCGAGCGCCGACTACCGCGGCTTCGCGGCACTGGAGAGGGGCGCCAAGGGCACCGAGAAGGCGTCGTACTACTTCCAGGGCTCCCCGGACACGGGAACCAGGACGCACTCCTTCAACGGCCCGGTCGCCGACAACTGGCAGGCCACCGACGAGACCGAGGTCACCCAGCTGGTCTGGGCGCCCTGCGGCAAACAGCGCAACTTCAACATCAACACCGAGCTGCGCGTCGACCTCGGCACCTCGGACCGCACCAAGACCAGCTTCATGACGATGGACTCCACCGACGGGGACATCAGCACCATCTACCGCGTGAAGTGGAAGGAGTGCCCCTGATCGTGCCCGGGTGAGGCACTGACCAGTTCCTGGTGAGGGGGTCGCGCCCGCGGCGGAATCCTGCTTCCGTCCGTCCGCGGGCGCGGCGACTCACCCGGACCCGGCGAGCGCGGCGCGCACCTGCTTCGCGATCGCGTACGTGTCCCCGGTGGGGCGGACCGCGAGCCGGCCCGGCTGCCGGGTCCAGCGGTCCTCCAGGGCGAACCAGTCGATGTCCTTCGGCGCGCGACCCTCGTCGAGCGCGGCGCGCAGCTCGTCGAAGTACGTTTTCCAGCGCAGCCGGTACAACCCGCCGACCAGGCCCGCCCACTCCCGGTTGGCGTAGTCCCTCAGGCCCGCGTCGGCCCCGGCGCGGGTGCCCCACACGGTCAGCAGCGACAGCTGGTCGTACGCCAGTCGGTCCCTCTCGCGGGCGTCGGCGCCCCAGCCCCGGGCGTCGGCGATCGCGCGCCCGAGCAGATGCCGGGCGTCGGTGGCCACGAGGCGGTCCAGGAGGTCGATCAGGCCGAGCCAGGTGCGGGTCAGCTGCTCGAAGCGGGCGGTGTCCCGCCGGTCGTACGCGTCCTTGACGCGCGGGAGCAGCACCCGGCTGCGGTTGGACAGGGCCTGCCGGGCCACGTCGAGCAGATCGCGGCGGTACGCCGACGACCCGCGCAACTCCCGGCGCACCGCGAGCAGTTCACCGAGCGCGGGCTCCAGGTCCGCCGCCTCGTACCGCAGCGCCTTCGGCGACCAGGAGGCCGCCGATGTCACCGCGAGCCCGGGGCGCGCGCCGAACAGGCCGTCGGCGCCCTCGGCCCACTTGTCGGCGCGCGTGGTGCCGTAGACGGTGCGGCGCAGCACGTCCCAGGCGGCCCGCGCGTGCGGATCGGCCGCTCCGTAGCGGGACACGGACCACGCGTCGAACCACGCCTTGAGGTCCAAGTCGCCATCCAGCCAGGGCAGTTCGGAGAAAAGGGCGAACGCAGCCGGGTTGTTGTCGGCCGCCTCCGGCATCAGCGCGATGCCGCGCAGGGTGCTGCCGTCCTTGGTGCGCCACTTCTCGTAGAGCTCCGCCCAGTCCGGCGTGTTCGCGCCGAGGACCGTGTGCCCGCCGAAGTTCCAGATCGAGCCGAAGGTGTACGGCGTGGAACCCCAGTCGGACTCGCGGTCGGTGACCGTCGGGAAGCGGTCGCTGAGCCCGTCGACGACGAGCATGCGGGACTTGTCGACGGCGTCCGTGAGGGCCTTCGGCGGGTTGTGCTGCCAGCCCAGGATCACCCAGAGGGCGTCCGGGTGGGCCTTCCGCAGTGCCTTCTCGACGCTCTTGGCGGCCTCGCCGACCGGCACGTCACCGGGCTTGCCGCCCTCGTGCAGCAGATCCATCTTGTACATCGTCGACGGGCCGAACAGCTCGTCCTGCACCCGGTAGAACGCGGCGGCCACGCGCGCGAACGCGTCGGTGCGCGGGTCCAGCCAGTCCGGCCGCGCGAACCCCACCCAGTCGCCCTGCGGCACGGTCCGCGCCCCCGGGTTGCGGTCGGCGAACCCGGGCGGGACGGTGCCGAAGTAGCCGGGGAGCACGGGCGTCATGCCAAGGTCGCGGGCCCGGTCGGCGATGCGGCGGCCGAGGCGGGCGCGCTTGGTGAGCAGCTGCCGTGACACGGGGTGCGGGAAGGACGACATGTTCTGCAGCAGCCACCACGGCTGGTGCGCGGGGCCCGGCACCCAGGCCCGCAGTTCCTCGTCGTCGTACCCGAACTCCTGAAACATCCGGTGATAGACCGCGTCCGCCCCCGCGTACACCAGGACCTCGTTGTAACCGTGCAGGGCGAGTACGTCGAGTTCACGCTCCCAGTAGGTCCAGTCGGCGTAGGCGTTCACATAGCCGTCGTTGGTGTCGTTGAGCGCGAAGCGGTGCGGGACGTCGGCGCGCCGGGTGACGGGGGCGGCGGGGGCGGGGAGCGTCGCGGGCAGGTCGAGCTGGTCGCCGGCCCAGGTGATCGAGGCGTGCGCGGTGTGCTGCAAGTAGTGCCGCAGGCCGGTGAGTTGGACACCTGCGGTGGGTCCCGACACCACGATGTGACCGCGCTTTCCGGACACGCGGAAGACGTCGTCGTCGCTCGGCACCGTCCTGAACGCGATCTGCTCCCAATGGTCGGGGAGCAGCCGCCGCGCGGCCGCGCCGGCCGCCGCGGCGGGTCCGGTCCCGGTGCGCGTACGGACCGACGTGCCGGGCGCCGGGCCGCCCGCGCCGCCCCGGGACGAGTCGGGCGAACAGGCCACGGCGGCACCGGCCGTGCCGGCGAACGCGGTCAGGACGGTACGGCGGCGGGGCGGATGCGGCATGCGGGGCTCCGTGGGTCGGGGCGGGCAGCGAGTACCGAGGTGACTCTTGCCCGGCCCCGCACCCCTGCGTAACCCTCGGGCCGGAGGTTGCGCTGTCCTTCACCGCCCCGTCGTGCGCCGTTCAATCCACGCGGCCCGATGCCGGACGCCGGTTCACGCCGCAGGCTGCGTCCGCCGGAAGTAGTCGTTGCCGCTGCCGTCCGGCCAGGCGAAGGTGAGCTGCCCGCCGCTGAGCCGGGCCGTTCCGGCCGCCGACTCGCCCATGCAGGTCGCCCGGATCACCATCGCCGATGTGATGGTGCCGGGGCAGGACTTGCCGCCGGACGTCATGCTCATCGAGGTGCCGTTGACGGTCAGGACGATCAGCCGTCCGCCGGTGCCGCGCCGCACGTGGTACCAGGTGCCCTGCACGGACTGCGGCCCGGCGGCGTCGGGGCGCGCGGTCTTCTTCGGGGGGACGGCGGGGGCGCTCGCGCGCGGCCGGGTGGGGGTGGCCGCGGCGGTGGGGGTGGCGGGGCGCGTCGGTGTGGGGGTCGCCTTCTCCGTACGGGTCGGGGTGGGCGACGCGGTCTTCTCGGCGCCGTCCTTCCCGCCGCCCTTGCCGGGGGTCTTCTCCGCCGGTTCCACGGACGCCGTCGAACCCGACGAGCCCTTGTCCCTCTTCTTGCCGTCACCTCCGCATCCGGTCAGCGCGAGGGAGAGCGCGGCGGCGACGCAGGTGACAACGGCAGGTGTTCGGCGCACAGAGAAGTCCTGAATTCCGGGTCTGGTGGGGGGACTCGGAGGAGCCTGCCACACGCCCGAGCGCGAGATCCAGGGCCGCCAAACATGTTCCTGGGATCAGTTCGACTGCACCAAGGACCATCAGAATTCATCGGATCAGCGAGTGCCGTACGTCCCAACTGAACCCCAGGAACGTCTCGTTCCTCGCATTGACATCGGATGTATCTGCTCCTACGTTCCCCAGCGTTCCGTCAACGAACAGGAGCCCGCACATGCGTAGAAGAGTCCCCACGCTCGCTCTGCTCCTCGCCGCGGCCCTCGCCGCCACGGCCCTCCCGGCGGCCGCCGCCACGCCCGCGCCCCGCGCCCCCGCCCCGCCCGGACCCGCCGGGGGCCCCGGCACCGACCACGCCGCCGACGACCCCTTCACCGCCGACCGCACCAACTGGTTCCGCCAGGACCGCTTCGGCATGTTCATCCACTTCGGCGCGTACTCGAACCTGGAGGGCGAGTACCAGCGCCCCGACGGCACGGTCTGCCGCAACGCCGAGTGGATCCAGCGCCAGTGCAAGATCCCCAAGGACGCGTACGAGCAGCAGGCCAAGACCTTCGACCCCGCGGACTTCGACGCGAAGGCCGTGGTGAGGGCGGCCAAGGACGCGGGGATGAAGTACATCGTCATCACGTCCAAACACCACGACGGCTACGCGATGTGGCCGACGAAGGTCAACTCCTGGAACCTGCGCGACCATTCGGCGTTCGACAAGAGGCGCGACATCCTCGCCGAGCTGAAGAAGGCCGCCGACGAGGCGGGCGTCAAGCTCGGCTTCTACTACTCGATCTGGGACTGGCACGACCCGGACTTCCCCGACCCGGTGACCTTCCCGCAGTACGAGAAGCGCATGTACGCCCAGCTCAAGGAGCTGGTCGACACCTACGACCCGGCCCTCCTGTGGTTCGACGGCGAGTGGGACACCGAGGACCCGCACAACCCGTGGACCGCGAAGGACGGCGAGCGCCTGGAGTCGTACCTGCGCGGTCTCGACCCGGACCTCGTCATCAACAACCGGGTCGGCAAGCGCCGCGTCACCGACGGCGACTACGGCACCCCCGAGCAGGAGATCCCCGACGCCCCGGTGGACGGCCAGCTGTGGGAGTCCTGCATGACGCTCAACGACAACTGGGGCTTCGCCCGCTACGACCAGAACTGGAAGTCGGGCACGAGCCTCGTCCACAACCTGCTCGCCACCACGTCCCGCAGCGGCAACTACCTCCTGAACGTCGGCCCCGACGCGCGCGGCCGCATCCCCGGGCCCTCCGTCGACCGCCTCAAGGAGATGGGCACCTGGCTGCGCACGGCGGGCCAGGGCGAGGCGGTGTACGGGGCGCGCTACGGCGGCCTGGTCGAGGAGCCGAAGTGGGGCACGGTGAGCCGCAAGGGCAACAAGCTGTACGCGGCGGTCACGCGCTGGCCCGGCGCGGGCAACGCCCTGCACCTCACCGCCCGCACCGACTTCCGGGTCAAGTCGGCCCGGGTGCTCGGCAGTCGGCAGCACGTGACCGTCACCAAGGCGGGCGACGGCTACGACCTGACGCCCTCCGGCGACGCCACGAACCCGACCGCCACCGTGATCGAGCTGACCGTGGACCCCGGCCGCACGGCACGCCCCGGCAAGGGCACGGGCCTCAAGCAGGAGATCTTCGACAACGCGGAGCTGTCCGGCGCCCCGAAGGTCACCCGCACCGACCCGACGGTCAACCACGCCTGGAAGTTCGGGGGTTCACCGGACGCGTCGATCCCGTCGGACCGCTTCGGCGTCCGCTGGACGGGCTCGATCGAGCCGCGCCGCACGGAGACGTACACGCTGACGACGGTCTCCGACGACGTGGTGCGGGTCTGGATCGACGGCAGGCTCGTCATCGACTCGTGGAACCCGCACGAGCCGAAGGTCGACAAGGCGCAGGTGCCGCTGACGGCGGGCAAGCGCCACAGCATCCGCGTCGACTACGCGGAGAACACCGGTGAGGCGCACATGAAGCTGCTGTGGTCGAGCCCTAACCAGCCGCAGCAGATCGTGCCGTCGACGCAACTGCGTACTCGGTGAAGCGGCCGAGGGCGGCGAAGCCCAGCTTGCGGTAGACGGGCTCGCCCTCGGGTGACGCCTGGAGGACCGCCGTGGTGGCCCCGGCGTCGCGGGCCGCGTGCAGCGCGGCCAGCGTGATCGCGCCGCCGTGGCCGCGGCGCCGGTCGGCGGCGAGCGTCGAGATGTTGTAGATCCCGGCGACGCCCGCGTGCAGGAAGACCTCGGCCGTGCACACGGGCCGCCCGCGGACGTACCCGACGAGGTAGCGGGCCGGACAGCCGACGGCGAGTGCGCCCTCGGCGACGGCCGCGTAGAAGGCGCGGACCGTCGCGGCGGGCGGCTCCCAGTTGGCGGCGAGGATCGCGGCGTACGCGGCGAGTTCGGCGGCCGTCGTCACCGGCCGGATCTCCAGGCCCGGCGCACGGGCGGGCGGCGGGGCGGCGCCGAGGTCGAGCCACATGCCGGTCTCGGTCTCGGAGGCGGGCAGCCCGGCCGCCGCGAGCCGGTCGCCCAGGTCGGCGGGCGTGGACGCCGCGCCGACCCACCAGGAGAAGGTGCGCCCGGTGGCGGCGAGGCGTCCGACGGTCTCGGCGATGCGGGCGTCCGCCGTCTCCGGAGCGAACCGTGCGGCAGCGACGATGTTGAAGGTGTCGTCGTCGATGCCGCTGTCGGCGACGAACAGGTCACCGGCCTCGGTGACGGTGGCGCCGGGCAGCTTGCGGTGCAGATGCCCGGCGTGCGCGGCGAGGTTGTCCTCCATGGCGGCGAGGAGGTCGGTCCGCGGCGGCGGGGACCCGGCGCCCTCGTGTGCGTTCTCGCTGGTCAAAGCCGCTCCAGGGTGTTGTCCACGGTGGCGAGCAGCACGTCGCGGTCGTCCTGTACGCGGCCGAGCACGCGCAGGCCGTAGTACGTGCTCTGGACGAGCCGGGCCAGGGCACGGGCGTCGCGGTCCGCCGGGATCTCGCCCGCGCCCTGGCCCTCCTCGACGACCGCGCGCACCTCGTCCTCGACGCGCGTGAAGTTGCGCCGCACGACCCGCTTGACGTCCGCGTCGAGCCCGGCGAGCTCGATCGCCGCGTTGATGGCGAAGCAGCCGCGTCCGTCGTCCGCGTCGAGGTCGCTGTCGACGGAATGCAGCATCATCGCGCGCAGCCGGTCCTTGGCGGTGCCGGGCCCTTGGAGCCGCTCGATCTGCGCGCCGGTGACCGTCTCGTAGTAGCGGTCGAGGGCGCGCAGGTACAGCTCGCGCTTGCCGCCGAAGGTGTTGTAGAGGCTGGACGGGCCGAGGCCCGTGCTGTCGCACAGGTCGCGGGTGGACGTGCCCTCGTACCCGTGGCGCCAGAAGGTCTCCATGGCGGCGGTGATGACGCGGTCCTCGTCGAACTGTCGTGGCCTGGCCATGGGCCGGAGCCTACCGGTTTTGGAACACCTTTTCAAAACTGGTGCCGGCTGCCGGGACGGCCGGGCCGACCGCGTGCGTCACCCCCTCGGCACCCCGAGCCGTCCCCCGTTCGAGCCGCCCCGCCCACAGCGCCCCCGCGCACCCGAGCACCGCGAGCCCCGCCCCGACCCAGGCCACCGACGTGTACCCGTACCCGGCGTCGATGGTGAGGCCGCCGAGCATCGGGGCGAGGGTGTTGCCGACGTTGAACGCGGCGGTGTTGGTCGCGCCGACGAGGGTGGGCGCGTCCGGGGCGAGGGTGAACACCCGGGACTGGAGCGCCGGGTTGGTCACGTACCCCGCCATGCCGAGCAGGAAGACGAGGGCGAGCACGACGGCGATGGCCGTGTGCGCGGTGAGCGCGAGGGCCGCCGAGATCACCGCGAGCCCGCCGAGCCCCCACCCGAGCGTGCCGACGGCGTGCGCCTGCGCGGTGCGGCTGCCGACGAGCAGGCCGAGCATGCCGCCCGCCCCGAACAGCGCGAGCACGGCGGGCACCCAGCCCTCGCTCAGTCCGCTCTCGTCGGTGAGCAGGGAGGCGAGGTAGGAGAAGGTGACGATCACCGCGCCGAAGGCGAAGCCGGTGATGGCGTACGAGAGCCACAGTTGCGGCCGCCGCATGCCGCGCAGCTCGGCGCGCACGGACGGCGCCTCGCGCGCGCCCCGGCCGCCCGGCACGGCGAACACGGTCGCGGCCAGGCTGACGGCGGTCGCCGCGGCCACCGCCCAGAAGGCGGCGCGCCAGCTCGCGGACTGGCTGAGGACGGTGCCCGCGGGGACGCCGACGATGGTCGCGAGCGTCAGGCCGCCCGCGACGAGCCCGACCGCCTTGCTCTTGGCCTCGCTCGGCACGAGTGCCACGGCGGTGGCGACGGCCACGCCCCAGAACCCGGCGTACGCGAGGGCGCTGACGATCCGGGTCGCGAACAGGACGCCGTACCCCGGCGCGAGCGCGCCCACGACGTGCCCCGCGATGAACACGGCCTGGAGCAGCACGAGCGCCGTGCGGCGCGGCCAGCGCAGCGTCGCCACGGCGAGCAGTGGCGCGCCGACGACCATGCCGATGGCGAACGCCGAGATGAGCAGCCCGGCGTCGGGGATGGAGACGCCCAGGTCGTCGGACATGCCGGGGAGCAGTCCCGACAGCATGAACTCCGACGTCCCCTGGGTGAAGATGCCGAGCGCCAACACATAGACCGCGAGCGGCATGAAGGTCCCTCCTTGGTGGTGACGGGTGCGTGCGCCGATGTTTTGAATCAGTCGCTTCAAAACATCGGCGGACGGACCCTAGCACGTTCTGAAGCGAGTGCTTCAAAACGAGTCAGGGCGACGGCCGGTGCGTGTCAGGGCGATGCCGGGGTGAGTGGGGGGTACTGACGCGTGCGGCTCTGCGGGAAGGTGCTGCTAGCCCTTGTCCTCGGGCGGTTCGGTGGTGGCGCGCAGTGCTTCGGACGCGGTGCGGGCCTGGGCGGCGCGGTGGCGGTGTCCGGCCGCATCCCGGGCCCGGTGCCGTTGTCCGTGCTCGTCGGCCAGGGCGTCCTCCGTCCTGGCCAGTGCCTCGGTCGCCGCCACGGCCCGCTCGCGCAGCAGGTCCGCCCGGGCCTGCAGGGCCTTGAGCGGCACAGGGCCCTTCGCTGCCATGTCCTTGGCGCCGGCGGCCATCTCGCGGTTGATGGTGTCCTGCTCCCGCAGGTCCGCCGCGTCCGCGCGGCGCAGGGCCGCCTCGCTGCGGTTCAGGCGCTCCTGGCTGGAGGCGAGCAGTGCCTGGGACCGGCCGATCTGCTCGTACGAGCGCTTCCGGATGCTCGGAGTCGGATCGCCCGCCGCGCGCCGGCGAAGGTCCAGGCGCTTCTCGTGCGCGGCGAGCCCGTTCTGCCATGCGTCGGCGGCGGCGTCGCGCTGGTCGGCGGCGGCCTCCCGCTTGTTGGCGGCGGTTTCCCGCCTGTCGGCCGTGACTTCGCGTGCGTCGGCGGCTTTTTCCCGCTGGTCGGCGGCGGCGTCGCGTGCGTCGGCCGCCCGATGTCGCTCACCGGCACTCTGCCCGTTCGCCTCTTCGGGCTGTGCCTCGTCGTTCGTCAGGTCCGATTCGTCCAGCGGGTCGGTGCCCATGGTGCCAGTATGCCCGCCTCCGGAGCCGGTGAGGCGGGTCCGCGCCGCGACCCGTGACGAGCCCGCCGGACTCCGCAACAATGCCCACGCTCGACGAAGCGCACATCCCCACCCCCACAGGAGACCCCATGAGACTCCGCCTGATCATCGCTCAGTTACTGTGCGCCGCCCTCGCGGCCCTCGGCCTGCTCGCCGCCCCTTCCGCCACCGCCGCGCCCGCCGCCCCCACCGCGACAGCGGTCCGCGGCGGCGACGTCCTCTACTCCGCGAGCGGCCGCTGCCCGGTCGCCTTCAACGTCAGCAACGGCTCGCGCTTCTACGGAATCATGGGCGGCCACTGCGGCACGGTCGGCACCCAGTGGTACGCCGACCCCCGCCTCACCGTCCCGGTAGGCGTCACTGAGACCGTCGTCTTCCCCCGCAGCAGCTACGCCCTCGTGCGCTACACCAACACCACGCTGACCTATCCCAGCGAGATCAGGGCCGGCAGCCAGATCATCCGCATCAACCGCGCCCCGCAGCCCGTCGTCGGCCAGCAGATCTGCCGCACGGGCCCCACGACCGGCATGCACTGCGGGACCATCCAGTCCCTGAACTCCTCGATCACCTTCCCCGAGGGCACCGTGCACGGCCTCATCCGCACGAACGTCTGCGCCGAGCCCGGCGACTCGGGCGGCCCCGGCTTCGCCGGTGACGCGGCGCTCGGCATCGCCGTGGGCGGCAGCGGCAACTGCTCGTCCGGCGGCACGACGTTCTTCCAGCCGCTCCCGCCGATCCTCAGCGCGCACGGCCTCCGGGTCGGGTACGCGCGTACGTGAGGAAGTCGGCCCAGGCGGCCGGTTCCAGGGCGAGTTGGGGGCCTTGGCGGTTCTTGGAGTCGCGGATGTGGACTACGGCGGGGCCGGGGGCCACCTCGACGCAGTCGCCGGAACTTCCGCTGCTGTAACTGCTCTTGAACCATGCTGGCTCGGGAGTAGTGCTCATGGTGCTCCTCGCAGTCGCTCCAACAGGTTTGCGGAATCCTCGGGCGTGAGGGCCTGTGAGCGCAGTTTGGCATACCGCGTCTGGAGCGTACTGATCACTTTCGGGTCTGAGATGAACTGGCCCGTCTCCTGTCCCTCGCAGTATCCGAACCACTTGTTCTCTGACGTCTCCAGTAGCTGAATCGGGCCGTCGAGGCCCCCGTGAACGCCCCGTGACAGCGGCATGATCTGCACCTCGATGTTGCGGGGCGCCGCCGCCTCCAGCACGTGATCGATGAGTTCCCGTGTCACATCTGATCCGCCCGTTCGCCGCAGGAAGACGTGCTCCTCGATGATGAAGCTGAAGCCGGTGTTCGGTCGTTCGCGCAGCAGCTTCTGTCGTTCCAGGCGCGCACTCACCTGGTCCTCCAGTTCCTGGTCCGAGAGCGAGGGGACCCGGGCTCCGAACAACGTCCGCACGTAGGCCTCCGTCTGCAAGAGGCCGGGAATCAGACGGCATTCGTACGTATAGAGGTTGACCGCCTCCTGCTCCAGCTGGGCCCACCGCCGGAACCACGCGGCCAGACCCCGCTGCCGCGTCAGCTGGTTGACCACCAACCGCAACGTCCCGAACGCATCCAGCGTGGCCTCGGCCTGATCGACGAACCGTGAGGGCGGGAACCGCCGGCCCTGCTCGATGGACGCGATGAAGTGCGTCGAGTAACCGATCTCCGGGGCCAACGCCTCCTGCGTGTAACCGGCCCGCTTGCGGAAGCTCTTCAGGGCCGCGCCGAAGGCCTTGAGCCCATCGGTCGGCTCGGGCTCGTTCGTGCCAGGCGTGCTTGACGACATCACGGGTCTCCCCAGACGCTTGCGTACCGTTCCCCGCCAACGCGCCCATGCTCACGGACAGTTACCCGTACTGTCTACATTTCGCACCCGTACACTTACGCAGCGTACGAGTTCTCTGGCTCCCGCAGGACGACAGCGCAGGTCACCGCGGGTGCCGTGGCGCTTCGGGTGCGAACCCCCACGCCAGCACATACGTTCACGCAGCGCAGCAAGGCCCCGGCCGCGCGCGAGGGCGGGGCCGGGGCCGACGGAGGGTGTCTACCGGAGCTGGTGCAGCGTCCAGGCCTCGTTGGGCGAGTCGTCCTCGGGGGCGAGCCTGACCTGGGCGCCGACGTACTCGGTGCGCAGGACGAGGTCCTTGTCCGAGACGATCTGGATGCCGTACGGGGTGGGCTGGATGCGCCACGGCACGGGGGAGCCGTTCCGCACGAAGGCGCCCTCGTCGGTGTAGTTCAGGTACTGGTCGGACGGGCCGTGGGCGGGGCGGATGTGGTACTGACCCGGCAGGAGCTCACCGGCGCGCTCGATGATCCATTCCTGGACGATGGGCGGGATCAGCTCGGGCGCGGAGATGACGGGGCGGCCGTGGCTGACGGAGTGCGGGGTGGGCGTGAGAACCGTACGGAAGCCGATGTGCGCGCCGATGATGTAGATCCCGCTCGGCAGCTGAAGGTCGGACATGTACTTCCCCTTCGGTCGTCGTCGGTCGTCGGTCGTCGTACACCGGCTCACTCTCAGGGCTCGCTCCAGGGGACGGAGAGGCAAAAAGCGGCCATAGCGGCAAGTGGCTCCAAAGCGCGGTCAAATGAGCGGATTCTGCCGAGGGCCACCTGTGGCGGTGGGGATGGACGAGCCCCGCGAGCAGAACCACCAGGCACACTCACCGACGTACCCGCGCCCGACGAAGACCGGAACACCGCCCCGCACCCCACGCTTTCAAGCCCGACACTCCATCGGCCCACGGTGCGCGGCCGCAGCCCGCCCCGCGGGGGCTAACGCCCCCGCACCCGCACCCCCGCCTGAAACCGCGAGGTGGCCCCCACCGCGGCCATGAGCCCGGCCACCCGCCGCCGGTAGGTCCGCAACGACATCCCGAGCCGCCGGGCGGCGGCCTCGTCGGTGAGCCCGGCGGACAACGCCCCGAGCACCGACCGCGCCTCCGCGTCCAGCGCGGGCACCGCGGCCGCCCCGAGGCATTCGGCGACATCCTCGGCGGCCTCCCACGTGGCGTACAGGAGCGAGTGGATCCCCTCGACGACATCGGCCGCCCGCACCACCGTGTACGTGCGGGCACCCCGCGCCTCGGACCCCGCGAGAACCGCCACCCGCCGGTCGACGACGATCGCCTCCCGGGCGAGCGGAGCGGCCGAGATCCGCACCTGCGCGCCGGACGCGGCGATGGCGGCGAGCCGCCGCTCCGAGTGCGGGTCGCCGAGGGCCCGCCTGGTGTACACCTTGCGCATCGCGAGCCCGCCCTCGCTCCCCGTCCGCAGCGGCGGCCGCTTTCCGCAGGCGAAGGCGGCGTTCACCCCGCCCGACCAGGTGACGAGGTCGGCGGCGCCGCACAGGAACTCCTCGCGGGCCGACGCGAAGAGGTCACCGGCGCGCCGCACCAGTTCTTCCTCGCCCCGCAACGTGACGAAGTCGGCCGTCTCCTCGTGTGTCATGTCCCCGTGCCCCATATCCGCGTGCTCCGTGGCCCCTGTGGCCCCTGTGGCCCCTGTGCCCCTGTGCCCCTGTGGGCCCGTGCCCCGACCGGGACAGCCTCCCCGAACTGGCAACAACGTGCCACCCGCGCCCACCCGCGCCCCGGCACCCACAGGATGTGGCCATGCCGAACACGAACGACTCGCACGCCGCCACGGAAGCCACCGCCGCCACCCCCGCATCTGGCCCCGCCGTCCCCACGCGCCCCGCCTCCGCCGCCGGGACCTGGCTCCTCGGCGGTGACCTCCCCGTGCACCGCATGGGCTTCGGCGCGATGCGGCTGCCGGGCCGCACCTGGGAAGGCCCCGCGGGCGACCCCCGCACGGCCCGCGCCGTACTGCGCCGCGCCGTCGAACTCGGCGTCAACCACATCGACACGGCCGCCTTCTACTTCTACAAGGACCTCGCCGCCAACACCTTCATCCGCGAAGCCCTCCACCCCTACCCCGACGACCTGGTCATCGCCACGAAGGTCGGCCCCGACCGCGACCCGGACCACAACTGGCTCGGCGCCGCCGGGCCCGCCAAGCTCAAGGACGACGTCCACCGGAACCTGCGCGAACTCGGCGTCGACCACCTCGACCTCGTCTACCTGCGGTTCCTCGGCGAGGACGGGCCCGGCGACGGCCGCTTCGAAGCCCTCGCCGAACTCCGCGAACAGGGCCTCATCCGACACCTAGGCGTCAGCAACGCCACGCCAGCACAGCTCGCCGAGGCCCGGGCCGTCGCGCCCGTCGCCGCCGTCCAGAACAGGTTCAGCCCCGGCCACCACGACCCGGAGGCACAGGCGATGATCGCCCTCTGCGCCCGCCAGGGCATCGCCTACGTGCCGTTCTTCCCCCTCGGCGGCGCGGGCGCCCCGCACCTCGCGGGCCTGCGCGCCGTCGCCGACCGGCACGGCGTCACGGCCGCGCAGGTCACCCTCGCCTGGTCCCTGTCCGTCTCCCCGGCGATGCTCGCCATCCCCGGGACGTCGTCCCCGGCCCACCTGGAGGAGAACGTCGCGGCGGCCGCGCTGCGCCTCGACGCGGCCGACCTCGCGGAGCTGCCCGCCGACTGACGCGTCCGGCGTCCCCGTACGTGTCAGAGGCCGAGCACGCGCGGGTCCGACGCCAGCGCCCTGAAGTACTCCTTCGGGTCCTCGACCATCCTGCGCTCCTTCAGGTCGAGCAGACCGCCCAGACCGGAGACCGTCGCGGCCACCTGGCCGTCCGCCCGCACGAGGGTCTGCTCGATCCGGAACGTCTTGCGCTCACCCCACACGAACCGGCACGTCACCTCGACCTCGTCGCCCGCCCGCAGCTCGCTGCGATACCGCACCGTGTTCTCCAGAGCGACCGGGCCGACCCCCTTCCCCAGGAGATCGCTCTGGTCGATGCCGGCCGCCCGCAGGGCCGACCAGCGTGCGTGCTCCGCGTACTGCAGGTACACCGACTGGTTGAGGTGCCCCTGCGAGTCCGTCTCGTACCCGCGGACGCTGATGCCCACGGAGAACGGCTCGGGCGACGAGTGCTGCGACACGGCTTTCCCTTCTGCGACGTCTTCAACGTCTTCAACGTCTTCGACTTCAACTACTTCAACTTCAATGGATGTCATCAGGTTGAACACCAACACCCGCTCGGCGTGCGGCATTCCGGCCATCGCCGAAACTCATCCCCTCCGGGGTGACACCAGGACATACCGGCCCGTGCCGCCCGCTGTCCGCTCGCTGTGCTCGCTGACCTGCCAGCCCGCCCGCTCCAGGGCCGTCGCGCAGGCCCGGACGCCCTCCGGTGTCGGCTCGCGCACCGCCACCGCGTCCGGCTGCGGGGTCGCCGTCACGCGGTAGCCCTCGCGGCCTGGGCCCGCCGGGGTGCGGCCCGCCGCCTCCAGGGCTATCGCGGCGGCCTGCACCAGGTGGGTGCGCTCCCAGGCGCAGGGGCGGTCCCGGTCGGCGTCCGCGTTCGTCATGCGGCGCATCTCGACGAGGCCCAGCCACGCGGCACGCACCTCGCGCTGCCGGGCGGGGCCTTCCGCCACGCCTTCTGTGTCCTCGGTGTCCTCCGTGCCCGTGCGGGCCGCGAAGACGCCCGGGACCGGCTCCACCGGGGCCGTCTCCGGGACGGCCTGCTCCGGCTCCTCCCGGACGCGGTGGCCTGCCGGGGTCAGGAAGTACGCGTGCGGGGGGCGGGGGTGGCGGAAGGCCAGCTGGAGGCGCACGAGGGCGGTCAGCTGGGCCTCTGTGCCGGTCAGGCGGCCCGTGACCGGGTCGGCCCCCGCGATGACGCGGCGCTGTGCGGGTGTGGTGGGCTTGGCCATGCCCCGATAGTGCCTCGTGCCACTGACATCGGCCCGGGGCGGGCGGCCTGTGCGGGTGCTCCTGCCCGCCCCCGGTATCGGCGCTTCGCGCCTCGTCCTCAAGCGCCGGACGGGCTCTCTCCCACCCGCCCGCCCCCACTTGCACCGGCCGGGCCAGCAGCCCGGCACCTTCTGCCCTGCCGGGGGCGCCCCCGGTATCGGCGCTCCGCGCCTCGTCCTCAAGCGCCGGACGGGCTCTCTCCCACCCGCCCGCCCGAACTTGCAGCGGCCTGGCCGACAGCCCGGCACCTTCAGCCCTGCCGGGGGCACCCCCGGTATCGGCGCTCCGCGCCTCGTCCTCAAGCGCCGGACGGGCTTTCTCCCACCCGCCCGCCCCCGCCAGTGCTTCGGCTGGGCAGGAGACCGGCACCCTCAGCCCCGAAACGGGCTCACGCCGCAGCGCCTCTCCGGCCCGCCCCGGCTGTATTTCAGCCCGTCCGGCGTTTGAGGACGAGGCGCGGAGCGCCGATAGCGGGGGAGGACTGTCCCACCCGCCACGGGACGACCGGCTACGGGGTCCAGGGGCGGAGCCCCGGTTTCGGAGAAGGGGCGGGATTGGGGAGCCCCCGGCAGGGCCCGCACCGCGCTCACGGCCGCACGTTCCACGTCGCCAGGACCGGCCGGCCGTGTTCGTAGCTGAGGCGGCTCACGGTGCCCGTGGCGAGTTGGAAGTGGGCGCCCGCCGCAGGGGGGAAGCCGAGGCGGCGGGCGGTGAGGACGCGGAGGAAGTGGCCGTGGGCGAAGAGGACGACGCTGCCCTCGGTGTTGGCGAGGGCAGCGTCGACCTTCGCCAGCATCCGGTCGGCCCGCTCGCCGACTTGGGCGGGGGTCTCGCCGGGATGCTCGACGGGCCCGGGCGCGACCCCGTCCGTGAAGAGGAACCAGTCGGGACGGCTGTGGTGGATCTCGACGGTGGTGACGCCCTCGTACGCGCCGTAGTCCCACTCGGAGAGATCGGGGTCCACACGAGCATCGGCGAACCCCGCCAGCTCGGCCGTCTCACGCGCGCGCACGCGCGGGCTCGTGAAGGCCGCGTCAACGCGGTACTTGCCGAGGAGCGGCGCGACGGCCCGCGCCTGGGCCCGCCCGTTCTCGGTGAGAGGGATGTCCGACCAGCTGGTGTGCTGCCCTGACATGGACCATTCGGTCTCGCCGTGACGTACGAGGAGAAGATCACCCATGGCGTTGACGGTCCTGTTCCGGTCGGCGAATTGTCAGCCCAGCGTATGTATACGAAGCGCGGACGCATGGGGGTACCCGCCTTGGGATAGCGATGTGCCCAGGCCATCCCCCATTGAAGTCGAAGGGTGTTCATCGTGCATCCGGCTCAGAAGTTCGGCGAAAACCCCGTCGAAGTACGGGAAACCGGCCACTACACCGAGGAGTACGTACCCAGCTTCGTGGAGAAATGGGACTCGCTCATAGACTGGGAGAGGAGGGCGCAGAGCGAAGGAGACTTCTTCATCGATCTGCTGCGCAAACGCGGCGTGAAGAGCGTGCTCGACGTCGCGACCGGCACCGGCTTCCACTCCGTGCAGCTGCTCGCCGCCGGGTTCGAGACGGTCAGCGCGGACGGCAGCGCGGAGATGCTGTCGGCGGCCTTCTCCAACGGCATGAAGGACGGCCACGTGATGCGGGTCGTCCAGGCGGACTGGCGCTGGCTCAACCGGGACGTGCACGGGGCGTACGACGCCATCGTGTGCCTCGGCAACTCCTTCACCCACCTGTTCTCGGAGCGCGACCGCCGCAGGGCGCTCGCCGAGTTCTACGCGATGCTCAAGCACGACGGCATCCTCGTCCTCGACCAGCGCAACTACGACGCGATCCTCGACGACGGCTACACCAGCAAGCACACGTACTACTACTGCGGCGAAGACGTGTCCGTGGAGCCCGAGTACGTCGACGAGGGCCTCGTGCGGATGCGGTACAGCTTCCCGGACGACTCCGTCTACCACCTCAACATGTTCCCGCTGCGCAAGGACTACACCCGGCGGCTCATGTCGGAGGTGGGGTTCCAGAACATCGAGACGTACGGGGACTTCCAGCACACCTACCGGGGCGAGCAGCCCGACTTCTTCGTGCACGTCGCGGAGAAGGAGTACCGCGCGGACGACGAGCAGGACGAGCGGTACAGCGGCGCGGTCGGCGTCGCCCGCAGCTACTACAACTCCACCGACGCGGACAACTTCTACGCCCGCGTGTGGGGCGGCGAGGACATCCACATCGGCCTGTACGACCACTCCGGCGAGCCCATCGCCGACGCCAGCCGCCGCACCGTCGAGCGGATGGCGGGCAAGCTCGGCCTCACCGAGGAGTCCGTGGTCCTCGACCTGGGCTCCGGCTACGGCGGCTCCGCGCGGTACCTGGCGTCGACGTACGGCTGCCGCGTGCTCGCCCTCAACCTCAGCGAGGTGGAGAACCAGCGCCACAAGGAGCTCAACCACTCCCGTGGTCTCTCCGGCCTGATCGAGGTCGTCGACGGGTCCTTCGAGGACATCCCCTACCCGGACGACCAGGTCGACGTGGTGTGGTCGCAGGACGCCTTCCTGCACAGCGGCAACCGCGTGCGGGTCCTGGAGGAGATCTCCCGGGTGCTCAGGCCCGGCGGGCAGCTCATCTTCACCGACCCGATGGCCGTCGACGACTGTCCGCCCGGTGTCCTGCAGCCGATCCTCGACCGCATCCACCTCGACGACATGGGCTCACCCGGCTTCTACGCGCGCGAGCTCGCCCGGCTCGGGTTCACCGCGTCGCCGGGCGGGTTCGAGGAGCACCGCGAGCAACTGATCACGCACTACGCGCGCGTCCTCGAGGAGACCGAGCGCCAGGAGGCGGAAGGGCTGGCCGCCCAGGTCAGTCACGACTACCTCACGCAGATGAAGATCGGCCTCGCCCGCTGGGTCGCCGCCGGGCGCGACGGGCACATCACGTGGGGCATCCAGCATTTCAGGAACGGTGCGTAGTTCCCGGATCCCGTAGTTCCCGTAGTTCCCGTAGTTCCCGGATCGCGTAGGTCCGGGTGGCAGGGCGGGGCTGGGCCGGAGCAGCGGAGCAGCGCCGACAGGCCTCGGTGCTCCGGCCCGCCCGCCCTCACCGGGGCCGCAGCTCGCGCCCCCCGAACGCCCCCGAGCCGTCCGCCTGCTTCCACCACGACTCCAGGCCCGCCTGGTCCAGATCGCGCCAGCGCGGGGTCCGCTCGACCAGTGCCCGGCCGAGCCGCCGCCCCAGGTCGACCATCGTGCGGCCCGCCACCGTGCGGTCGGTGTCGTACGACTCCAGGGCCTCCGGCCAGGTCGTCGCCGTGGCGATGGCGGACTCCAGGACCGTGGCGTCCTGCAGCGCCTTCACCGCGCCCGCGCCGGTGTGCGGCCGCGCGACCGTGGCCGCGTCGCCCGCGAGGAGCACCCGGTCCAGGGCGTAGCGTGGCGCCGTGAAGTCGTACATGGGCTGGAGGAACAGCTCCTCGGGCCGGGTCGCGCGGACCACGGCGCCCCAGTACGGCGGCAGGAGCGCGTCGGCCACGTGCGCGAGGTGGGCGCCGAGCGCGTCGGTGAGGCCGCCGGGCGGCAGGCTCGTGGGGCTGGTGAAGCCCAGGTCGGCGTCCAGGCCCGGGGGCGGCGCGGTGTACAGGACCCAGTTGACGCGGTGGCCGCCGACGCCGTCCGGGATCCGGTAGATGATCACGTGCCCGCCGTCGAAGACCGCGTACACGCAGTCCTCCTCGTCCCACAGGTGCGCGTCGGCGAGGCGCCCGGCGGGGTAGGCGCCGCGCCAGGCCAGATAGCCGGCGTACTCGGCGCGCAGGCCCGGGTGGGCGGCGGCGCGCACCACGGAGCGGTAGCCGTCCGCGCCCACCACGACGTCGAACCGCTCGGTGCCCTCGGCCGTGTCCACCTCGGCGCCGACCGCCCCGGTGCGCACGGCCGCCACCGACGTGGCGGTGCGGAACTCCACGGACTCGGGCACCCGGCGCCGCAACTCGCCCCACAGCGGGCCCCAGTTGTAGGTGCGGAAGGGGAAGGGCATCGTGCCGATCGGGTGCCCGAGCGGGCCCGACGCCCGCTCGTCCCGTACGTACCAGCGGCGTCTGACCAGCTGCACCCAGGGCATGTCGGCGTCCATGTACCCGGCCGACTCCAGTTCCGCGTACCGGGAGTTGTGCACGGCGAGGCCCACGCCCCGCTCCGCGAGGCGGCCGCCCGCCCGCTCGTACACCGTGATCTCGTCCGCTCCGCCACGGTGCGCCGCAAGGGCCATGGCGCACCCCGCGACGCTGCCGCCGACGACGGCGACCCTGCCTGAATGCATCATCGCGCCATCCTGGCAGGGAGGGTGACGTTCTGTCATGAGCGCCTGTCAGTGCGTGGTCGGCGCGTCCGGGTGCGGGCCGAGCGATACGCCCCGGCCTGCGAAGAACGGCTCGAATTGAGACATGGGCAGCTCGGCCGTGCGGGTGCGCGCGTCGATGCCCGAGGGGTTGTGGAAGTGCAGTGCGCCGTCCGCCGTGCGCCCCGTGATGAGGACCAGATGCCCGCCCCTGCCCGGCGCGGGCCGCTCCGGGCGCCGGATCTCGAAGTGCGCGGACACCATCACCGTGCGCCCCGCGTCCAGGAGCGCCGGGATCTCGTCGAGCGCGAGATGGCGGTGCACGGTCGCCTCCACGCCGTGCACGTCGCGTACGTACTCGGCGAACGGCGCGTAGATCAGCCCCCGGATCGTGCCGTCGGCGTCCTCCGTGTACCCGCCGTACTTCAGCGCGCCGTCGCGCAGCTCGAACAGCGACGGCGCGTCCTGGCCGAGCGCCATCCGCAGGCAGGTGATGCCGCACAGGTGCTTGCACCAGCGTCCGTAGTCCGCGAGCGTGGCGGCGCCCGACGTCCGCCAGGCGGGGTCGTCCGTGGCGTCGTGACCCTCGTACACGATCTTGGCGACCAGGTCCGGCGAGGCGAACTGGACGAGGGACGTTGTGCGGCAGGTGGTGCAGAGGGTCATCGGCAGGCTCCTCCTGGGGGCTGCTCGCTACTGGCGGTAGCCGCTCAGGAAGCGGCCGATGCGGCTGATCGCCGCGTCCAGATCGTCAGCGTACGGGAGGGTGAGGATGCGGAAGTGGTCGGGACGCGGCCAGTTGAAGCCGGTGCCCTGGACCACCTGGATCTTCTCCTGGAGCAGCAGGTCCAGGACGAACTTCTCGTCGTCGTGGATCTTGTGCACCTTCGGGTCAAGGCGGGCGAAGGCGTAGAGCGCGCCGCGCGGCTTCACGCAGGAGACGCCCGGGATCTCGTTCAGCTTCTGCCAGGCCCGGTCGCGCTGTTCGTACAGCCTGCCGCCGGGCGCGGTCAGGTCGTGGATGGACTGGCGGCCGCCGAGGGCCGCCTGGATCGCGTACTGCGCGGGGGCGTTGGGGCACAGGCGCATGGAGGCCAGCATCGTCAGGCCCTCCAGGTAGTTCCGCGCGTGCTGCTTGGGGCCCGTCACCACCAGCCAGCCGGAGCGGAAGCCCGCGACCCGGTACGTCTTGGAGAGGCCGCAGAAGGTCAGGACCACCAGGTCCGGGGCCAGGGCGGCGACGCTGTGGTGCACCGCGTCGTCGTACAGGATCTGGTCGTAGATCTCGTCGGCGAAGACCATCAGGCCGTGGCGGCGGGCCAGGTCGAGCATGCCTTGGAGGATCTCGCGCGGATAGACCGCGCCCGTCGGGTTGTTCGGGTTGATGATCACCAGGGCCTTGGTGCGGTCGGTGATCTTCGACGCCAGGTCGTCGAGGTCCGGGTACCAGTCGGCCTGCTCGTCGCACAGGTAGTGCACGGCCTTGCCCCCGGAGAGGGTCGTCACGGCCGTCCACAGCGGGAAGTCCGGTGCGGGGACGAGGACTTCGTCGCCGTCCTCCAGGAGTGCCTGTACGGCCATCGTCACCAGCTCGGACACGCCGTTGCCGAGGAAGACGTCGTCCACGTCGATGTCGTCCAGGCCGAGCGCCTGGTAGCGCTGGACCACGGCGCGGCGCGCGGAGAGGACGCCGCGCGAGTCCGTGTAGCCGTGCGCGCCCGGCAGCATCCGGATCATGTCCTGGACGATCTCCTCGGGCGCCTCGAAGCCGAAGAGCGCGGGGTTGCCGGTGTTCAGGCGCAGGACGCTGTGGCCCGCCTCCTCCAGGGCGTTGGCGTGCTCGATGACCGGGCCCCGGATCTCGTAACAGACCTCGCTGAGCTTGCTCGACTGCCGGAACTCCATGTGCTGTGCCTCCCGTGGCGTGCGTTACTTGGTTTTACCAAGCTGCCGCTTGGAAAGTCCAACAACTTGTCTAGACTGCGACGCATGCCACCTCGATCACGCCGAAGCTACGACCAGTACTGTGCCGCCGCCCGCGCGCTCGACGCCGTCGGCGACCGCTGGACCCTGCTGATCGTCCGCGAACTGCTCGCCGGGCCCCGGCGGTACACCGATCTGCACGCCGATCTGCCCGGCGTCAGCACGGATGTGCTCGCCTCGCGGCTCAAGGACATGGAGCAGGGCGGGATCGCCTCGCGGCGGCGGATGGCCGCGCCCGTTTCCGCGTACGTCTACGAACTCACCCCGCGCGGACGGGCGTTGCTGCCCGTCCTTGCGGCGCTCGGGGAGTGGGGGGCCTTCGACCTCGGTGAGCGCGCCCCCACCGACGCGGTGCGTGCGCACTGGTTCGCCCTGCCGCTGCGGGGGCGGTTGGAGGCGCTCGGTGGGCACGGGGTCGTTCAAGTGCGGCTTGAGGAAGGGGAGTTCCTGCTGCGGCTCGGGGACGTGGCCGAGGGGCGGGCCGTGTACGCCGATGGGGGTGGGGAGGGCGAGGCTGACGCGCGGGTCGTACTGGGGGCGGATGTGTGTGTTGCCCTTGCGCGGGGCGAGTTGGCGTGGGGGGACGCGGTGCGGGGTGGGGATGTGGTGGTGGAGGGGGGAGGGGTGTTGGCGAAGGTGTTGCGGGAGGGGTGAGGTGGGGTGCCCTCGCGGGGGCGCCCCAGTCCCACCCCTTCCCGAAACCATGGGCTTCGCCCCTGGGACCCGGGGGTGGGTGTTCCCGTCGGGTGAGACGGGGGCGCCCCCGAATCGGCGCTTCGCGCCTCGTCCTCAAACGCCGGACGGGCTGAAAACCCTCAGGCAACCGGTGGGCTGAAAACCCTCAGGCGGCCGGTGGGCTGAAAACCCTCAGGCGGCCGATGGGGGCCTTCCGGTGCCCCGCGTCAACGCGTAGCCGCCGATTCCCGCCAGCGCCGCGAGCACTCCGCCCGCGCCCGTCCAGATCCAGCGGTCCGTCCACCAGCCCGACGCCCAGCCGTCCTCCGGTTCCGCCGTCGACAGGGACGCTCGGGAACTGGAGTCGCCGGTGTCGTCGGAGTCGACCGAGGCGCCCGGCACCAAGGGCTTCGCCAGGGAGCCGTCCACCGCCGCCGCGCCGCCGATGTCCTTCGACGCCACTTCGACCTCGGCGGTGACGGGGGAGCCCAGGTCGGCCGTCCTCAGGCCCGTCGCCGTGAGGCGGATGTAGTACGTGCCCGGGAGGGGGTCGTTGGACCAGGGGTCCGACCAGGCGCGGACCGGGCGCAGGACGCAGGCCAGGTCGACCGTCGCCGCGTCCGCGGGCCTCGACTGCATGCCGTACATGCAGGACTGACGGCGCCTCAGGCCGTCGTACACGTCGACGCGCCACCGGGCCTCGGCCCTGCGCGCCGCGTCGGGGAGCTTCACCGTCGCCTTGACGGTGGGGCGCTGGCCCGCGTCGGCCGGGAACGACCAGTACAGGTAGTCGCCGGTCGACGCGCTCGCCGTGGCCCGGTGGCCCTGCTCGATCTCCGTGGCCGTGCGGAAGGACGTGCCCGCGTCGGCCTTGCCCTTGTCGTCATCGCCGGAGGCGGCGAGCGCCGGGGCGGCGCTGAGGAGCGCGGCCAGGCCCGCGAGGCCCGCGGCCGCCACCAGACGGGTCTTCAGCAGACGGGTCTTCAGCAGACGTGTCGTACGCATCAGCTAGTCCTCCAGACAGCGACGCGCCACCGCGCCACCCAGCCCCACACCAAGCCGCCGACGAAGCCGGTCAGCACCAGCGCGCCCAGCAGCCACCAGCCGCGGCCGAGCCCGAACGCCGCCACGTCGGAGGCGTCGTGCGGGGCGTCCACGAGGTCCACGGCCAGCTCGACGGGCAGGCCGGGCTTTCCCTTGGCGGCCGCCGCCTCGCCGGACGCGGGCGCGTAGGAGTGGGACACCTGGAGGCACACCGACTCGGCCTCGTCGGCGTCGTCGGAGTCCTGCTCCGGCTTCGGGTAGCGCAGGCCCGTCGAGATCGCGTCCGTGCGTCCGTCGCCCGCCTCCGAGCCGCGTACGATCTCGCGGCCGTGCTTGGTGACGGCCCGCATCAGCACGCCGTAGTCGTTGGTCACGGCCCGGTCGGCCGCCACGCTCACCGAGGCGCGCAGCTCCTGCCCCGGCTCGACGTCCACGCGGTACCAGCGGTGCTCGCCGAACCCGGTGCGGTCGGTGTACAGGCCGGGCTTGAGCTGCGGTGCGGCAGAGCACCGGTCGGCGCCCTCGACCGCCACGGGCGTGACGACGGGGTCGGCCGCCCGGTCCACCAACTGGCCGACCCGGTCGGTGAGTTCGTCGGTGTGCCGGATGGAGGTGTACGTACCGCCGGTGGCCTCGGCGATGCAGCTCAGCTGCGCGCGCATCTTGGTGTTCGGGACCAGGCCGAGCGTGTCGATGGTGAGGTGGATGCCCTTGGCGGCGATGTCCCGCGCCACCTCGCACGGGTCCAGGGGCTGGCAGGTGTCCTCGCCGTCGCTGATGAGGACGATGCGGCGCGAGCCCTCGCCGCCCTTCAGGTCGTCGGCGGCCTTCAGGAGGGCCGGGCCGATCGGGGTCCAGCCGGTGGGCGCGAGCGTGGCGACCGCCGTCTTGGCGTCCCTGCGGTCCAGGGGGCCCACCGGGTAGAGCTGCTCGGTGTCCTTGCAGCCCGTCTTGCGGTCGTTCCCGCGGTAGTTGGCGCCGAGGGTGCGGATGCCGAGCTCGACGTCCTCGGGGGTGGCGTCGAGCACCTCGTTGAACGCCTGCTTCGCCGCGGCCATGCGGCTCTTGCCGTCGATGTCGCGGGCCCGCATCGACCCGCTCGCGTCGAGCAGCAACTCGACCTTCGGGACGGGCCCGGACCCGCCGTCCGCGCCGTCCGGTTCGTCGTCCGCGAACGCGGACGTGGGCGAGAGCCCCATGCTCAGGGCCGCGAACAGGGCACAGAGGCCCGCCGCGAACCGCTTTCCAGTGATCATCGGAGGATCTTATGGATCAAGGACCGCCCGCTCCAAAAATGGCTTGCGGGCGCCGGTTAGGGTGGCTGGTGTGCTGCGAGAAGTGACGGCTGTCCGGTATCTGGAACCCCTGCGGGCCGGCGGCTCCGTGCCCGGGATCGTCGAGGCCGACGACCTCGGGACCTACGTCCTGAAGTTCACCGGCTCCGCGCAGGGCCGCAAGGCGCTGGTCGCCGAGATCGTCGTCGGCGAGCTGGCGCGCCGCCTCGGCCTGCGCGTGCCCGAGCTGGTTCTCGCCCACTTCGACCCGGCCGTCGGCGCGCACGAACCGCACCAGGAGGTGCAGGACCTGCTGCGCGCCAGCGCGGGCCTGAACCTGGGCATGGACTACCTGCCGGGAGCCCGCGACTTCACCCCCGACACCGACCTGGACGTCGACCCGCTGGAGGCGGGCAAGGTCGTGTGGCTCGACGCCCTCACCGCGAACGTCGACCGCACCGTGCACAGCTCGAACCTGATGGTCTGGCCGACCTTCGGCACCCGCGAGCCGCGCCTGTGGCTCATCGACCACGGCGCGGCCCTCGTCTTCCACCACCGCTGGGACGCGGCCACCGTCCTCGCCACCGCCGAGAAGCCCTACGACTTCCGCCAGCACGCGCTCGGCCGCTACGGCCCGGACACCGCGGCCGCCGACGCGGAGCTGGCCCCGCGCGTCACCGAGGAACTCCTCCGCGACATCGTCGCCGAGGTCCCGGACGCCTGGCTCGCCGACGAGCCCGGCTTCGCCACGGCCGACGCCCTGCGGGACGCGTACGTCACCTACCTCACCGCCCGCGCCCGCGCCTCCGCGACCTGGCTCCCCACCGACTTCCCCTCCCGCGCCGAACTCGCCGCCGAGGACGTCCGCCGCGCCCGCGCCACCGAGGCGTCCCGCCCGACCTGGCTCAAGCGCGTCCCGAACCTGCACGGCAAGCCCGACCCGCGCCCCGCGAAGAGGTACCCATGAGCGACCGCCCCGCCGAGACGCCCCCGCCCGGGCCCCACCGCGTGGAGATCGAGTACTGCACCCAGTGCCGCTGGCTGCCCCGCGCGTCCTGGCTCGCCCAGGAACTCCTCACCACCTTCGAGGCCGAACTGACCGAGCTGGCCCTGAAGCCGGGAACGGGCGGCGTCTTCGTCGTACGCGTCGACGGCGCGGTGGTCTGGGACCGCAGGGAACAGGGCTTCCCGGAGCCGACCGCGGTGAAGCGCCTGGTCCGGGACGTGGTGGCGCCGGGGCGGAGCCTCGGGCACTCGGAGCGCTAGCCGCATCGAGCCCCGGGCGCACACCGCAGGTCAGGTCCCGCAGTACTCCGCGTCCACCAGCGCCATCGTCGACGTGTACCGGTCGCCGTTCGCGTTGGCTGCCAGGGTGTGGCGGCCGTCCGCCGACGTGACCGCCACCGACGAGGAGCCGAGTGCGCTGCCGGTGTGGCCCCAGACGGTGATGCCGCAGGAGAGGCGGTAGGAGCCGATGCCGAGGCCGAAGCGGATGTGGGGGACGTCGGGGTGGACCTGGACGGTCGTCCTCATCGCGTCCAGCTGGCGCTTCGGGAGGAGCTTGCCGGTGAGGAGCGCGGTGTAGAAGCGGTTCAGGTCCTTGCCGTTGGAGATCATCTCGCCGGCGGCTCCGGCGTACGAGGGGTTGAGTTCCGTCGTGTCGTGGAGGGGGCCGCCGGGGGCGCCGGAGAGCAGGTCGTAGGCGCGGCTGCTGGGGCGGGGGAGGGTCGGGGACGTGCCGGGGACGCGGGTGCCGCGCAGGTGGAGGGGGTCGATGATGCGGCGGCGGATCTCGTCGCCGTAGGGGCGGCCCGTGGCCTTCTCGATGATGAGGCCCGCGAGCAGGAAGTTGGTCTTGGAGTAGAGCACGCCCTCGCCGGGCTGGTTGTGCGGTGCGTGGCGCATCGCCATGGCGATCATCCGGGCCGGGGTCCAGGTGTCGTAGCGGTGCTCCAGGAAGTCCTTGGAGAAGACCTTGCGCGCGTACTCCGGGTCCGCGTTGACGTCGTAGATCCCGCTGGAGTGGTTGAGGAGCTGGCGGATGGTGACGCGGTCGCCGTCGTGGCCGTTGCCCTCGACCACGCCCGGCAGCCAGGAGCCCACGGTGTCGTCGAGGTCCAGCTTGCCCTCGGCCTCCAGTTGGAGCACGACGGTGGCCACGAACGTCTTGGTGATGGAGCCGACCCGGTAGTGGTCCCGGTCGCCGCGCGGGGTGCCGCGCTCCAGGTCGCCGAGGCCCGCCGCGGCCTTCCAGACGCCGTCCGCGCCGGTGACCCGCGCGGTCACGCCGGGCGCTCCGCCCGCGACGACGGCGTCCATGGCCTTGCGGGTCGCCTCGTGGCCGGGGCCTTCCCCCTGACGGGGTGCGGCGGTGGCGGTGGTGGTCGCGGCCGGCGTCGTCAGCGTCACCACCGATATCGCCGCGGCCACCAGTCGTCTGCGCAGCTTCATGCCCGTCCTCCGTCGCACCCGTGTCGAACATCCCGTCAACTGCCGTGCTGGGCGGGGATGTTATGCCACAGGGGCGGGCGGAGGCGAAGATCTGCCCGTCGACGGGACAGCGGGCGGACGCGCCGCAGCCCCCGGCACCGAGGGGTGCCGGGGGCTGCGGCCGTGCGCGCGTGGGCTCAGCGGAGCTGCTCGTACGCGGGCAGCGTGAGGAAGTCCGCGTAGTCGGCGTCCAGGGAGACCTGGAGCAGCAGGTCGTGGGCCTGCTGCCACTTGCCGGCGGCGAAGGCCTCCTCGCCGATCTCGGCGCGGATCGCGGCCAGTTCGGCGGCGGCGACCTCGCGGGCCAGGTCGGCCGTCGCGGGCGTACCGTCCGCGAAGACCACGCCCGCGTTGATCCACTGCCAGATCTGGGACCGGGAGATCTCGGCGGTGGCCGCGTCCTCCATGAGGTTGAAGATGGCGACCGCGCCGAGGCCGCGCAACCAGGCCTCGATGTAGCGGATACCGACCTGCACGGCGTTGACCAGGCCGTCGTAGGTGGGCTTGGCGTCGAGGGAGTCGATGGCGATCAGGTCGCCGGCGGCCACGGAGACGTCCTCGCGCAGGCGGTCCTTCTGGTTCGGCTTCTCGCCGAGGACCTTGTCGAAGGACTCCAGGGCGATCGGGACCAGGTCGGGGTGGGCGACCCAGGATCCGTCGAAGCCGTCGCCCGCCTCGCGGTCCTTGTCGGCGCGGACCTTCTCGAAGGCGACCTTGTTGACCTCGGCGTCCTTGCGGGACGGGATGAAGGCCGCCATGCCGCCGATGGCGTGCGCGCCGCGCTTGTGGCAGGTGCGGACGAGGAGTTCGGTGTAGGCGCGCATGAACGGGGCCGTCATCGTGACCAGGTTGCGGTCCGGCAGGACGAACTTCTGGCCGCCGTCACGGAAGTTCTTGACGATGGAGAAGAGGTAGTCCCAGCGTCCGGCGTTCAGCCCGGAGGCGTGGTCGCGCAGTTCGTAGAGGATCTCCTCCATCTCGTACGCGGCCGTGATGGTCTCGATGAGGACGGTGGCGCGGACGGTGCCCTGCGGGACGCCGACGTAGTCCTGCGCGAAGACGAAGATGTCGTTCCAGAGGCGTGCCTCCAGGTGCGACTCGGTCTTCGGGAGGTAGAAGTACGGGCCCTTGCCGAGGTCGATCAGGCGCTGGGCGTTGTGGAAGAAGTACAGGCCGAAGTCGACGAGGGCGCCCGGGACCGGGGTGCCGTCCGCGTCCGTGAGGTGCCGCTCGTTCAGGTGCCAGCCGCGCGGGCGCATCACGACGGTCGCGAGCTCGGCCGCGTCCTTCAGGGCGTACGACTTGCCGGTGCGCTCGTCCGTGAAGTCGATGCGGCGCTCGTAGGCGTCGGTCATGTTCAGCTGGCCGAGGATCACGTTCTCCCAGGTGGGAGCCGAGGCGTCCTCGAAGTCGGCGAGCCAGACCTTCGCGCCGGAGTTGAGCGCGTTGATGGTCATCTTGCGGTCGGTGGGGCCGGTGATCTCCACCCGGCGGTCGTTCAGGGCGGCCGGGGCGGGGGCCACCTTCCAGGAGTCGTCCGCGCGGATCGCGGCGGTCTCCGGGAGGAAGTCCAGGGTCGAGGTGCGGGCGATCTCGGCGCGGCGCTCCGCGCGGCGGGCGAGGAGCGTCTCACGCCGGGGCGTGAACCTCCGGTGCAGCTCGGCCACGAAGGCGAGGGCCGCGGGGGTGAGGACCTCTTCCTGCCGGGGCAGGGGCTCGGCGTCGACGATGGCCAGCGGTGACGGCGCTGGTGCGGACATGAGCTGTCACTTCCTTCAGCGAGCTTGCTTCACGGGCGGTGCGCTGCCCCCGACAGCCGCCGGGCCGGGTCTCGCGGCACTGGGTGCCGCGGGGCCGAGATACGGCTGCGGGCGCCGTCCACCGGGTCGGGCGCTTCTGAGCAGTGGATACTAGTTTCCTCATGGTGGAAGTTCAATGGTTTGTTGACGTCGAGATTCTCTTCGTCGACAGAACATGGCGCTGAGTGCCATGGCCGTCACTCCAAGTTGACCAGCTCGGGCCGTGCTCTCCAAGCCGGACGGCGAGCTCACTCCAGCCGCTCCAGATCGGAGAACGTGTCGATGTCGGACGGCTCGGCCACGTCCCCGCACTCGACGGCCGTGACCGCCCCGGCGTGCTCCTTCAGGTAGGCCCGCGCGCCCCGGTCGCCCGTCGCGCTCGCCGCGATGCCGTCCCAGTGGTCCGCGCCGAACAGCACGGGGTGGCCGCGCTCGCCCGCGTACGTCGCCGCCGCGAGCGTCCCCGGCGAGCGGTACGCGCCCCGCACCCGGGCCACCGCCGCCGCGCCGATGCCCGGCTGGTCCACCAGGCACACCAGCGCCGCCCCCGCCCCGGTCTCCCGCAGCGAGGCGAGACCCGCCCGCAGCGAGGACCCCATGCCCTCGCGCCAGTCCGGGTTGTCCACCAGGACGTACCCGGGCAGGTCCGCCCGCTCCCGTACGACATCGGCGGTGGCGCCGAGCACCACGTGCACGCGGGTGCAGCCGCCGTCCCGCAGCGCCCCCGCCGCCCGCTCCACGAACAGCTCGCCGCGATGCTCCAGAAGGGCCTTCGGGCACCCGCCGAGGCGCCGGCCGCCGCCCGCGGCCAACAGCAGGCCGACGACCTCGACGGGGGCGGTGGGGGCGGAAGGTGACAGTGATTCGGTCATGACTCTTGCTTACCGCATGGGTTCTGGGGACCCTGTTCCGGCCGGGGGCGTGGCCGAAAGTGACGCCTGCGTCGCGCTGTGGCCTCATCGGCCCGCGCCCGCGCCCCTTCGGTGTCCGGCCGCCGCGGCGGGTCCGCCCGGGCCCGCGCGCGTACAGGCGCACAACGACGTGCGAGGGGGAGAGCTGTGTTGCGGAGCGTGGGCCAGAGAGCCGTGAGGGGAAACTTCGAGGATCCGCGGGTGACGGAGCTGCGGGCGGCCGTGTCCCGGCTGCGCCGTGAACTGGCCGCGTATCCGGGTGAGTTCCCGGACCGGGCGATAGCGGAGGACGAATTAGCGGCTCTCGCCGCCATGGCCGCGGCCGGCGCGCCCGAGGCCCGTAGGCTGCGGCGTTCGCTGCTGCTTGTCGCGAGTTCGATCGGCTCGGTCAGTGCGCTGACCGGTGCGCTGACGGGTGTCAGGGGTGCCGTCGAGCTGTTCGGGGAGCCGCCGCAGCCGGGGTGATGCGGTGGCTCTCTCGCGCTGAGCGCGGCGGTGCCCCGTTCCCCCAGCCGGGTCCCGCCGCGTCACGCCACCCAGTCCACGCGGTCCGGCTCCGCGACCGTCGGCCGCGCCTCGCCGCCGAGCGCCGCGGCCAGGCGGACGGCCGCGTCCTCGTACCGGTGGGGCGCCAGCGTGAACGGGACGCGCAGCCGGTGTTCATGGGTGCCCGGGTCGGCGCCGAACCGCGAACCGCCCTCGATCCGGACGCCGTGCCCGAGCGCCGCCCGCGCGAGGGACGAGGCGACGGGCGCGCCCAGGTCGACCCAGAGCGACAGGCCGCCGGGCGGCAACTGCCAGCGCCAGTCGGGCAGATGGCGGCCGAGCGCGGCGGCGAGTGCGGCGCGGGACTCCCGCAGCGCCGCCCGCCGCTCGCGCAGCACCTCGTCGAGCCCGGTCAGCAACTGCGCCGCCACCAACTGGTCGAGCACCGGCGTGGCCATGTCCGCGGGGATCCGCGCCATGGTCAGCTCCGTGATCAGCCGTGAGCCCGCCCGCACCCAGCCGATCCGCAGGCCACCCCAGTACGACTTGCTCAACGAGCCCACGGTGACGACCTGTTCGGCCACCCCGTGCGCGGCGAACGGCGCGGGCGGCGGCACATCGAGGGCCATGTCGGCGATCGTCTCGTCGACCAGCAGCCAGGTGCCCGTGGCGCGCGCCGTCTCCAGGATCCGCAGCCGCTGCTCGCGCGGCATCAGGGCGCCCGTCGGGTTCTGGAAGTCCGGTACGAGATAGGCGAGCCGTGGCGCCGTCTGCCGCAGCGTCGACTCCACCAGGGCCGTGTCCCAGCCCGTGTCCGTCACCGGCACGGGCGCCGCGCGCAGCCCCGCGCGGCGGACCGCGTCCAGGGCGTTCGGGTACGAGGGGTTCTCCACCAGGACGCGGTCGCCCGGCCGCCCGAGGAGGGCGAGGACGAGGGAGATCGCCTGCTGGGCGCCCGTGGTGACGAGGATCTGGCCGGGCAGCGTCGGCAGCCCGCGCCGGGTGTACCGCTCCGCCACCGCCGCCCTCAACTCCGGCAGCCCGTACGGGTGGTAGCCCGAGGTCGGCGCGTGCGCGGGGAGCAGCGCGGCGGCGGCCGCCACCGCGTCGCCGAGCCCCGCCGGTGCCGGGGGCGCGGCCACCGCGAGGTCAAGGACGCCCTCGTCCGGCACCCCCACCGGGAACGCGGCCACGCTCGCCGGGCGCCGCCCCTCCGGCAGCTCCGTCCAGGTGCCGGCGCCCCGCCGGCTGGCCGCGAACCCGCTCTCGCGCAGCAGGTCGTACGCCGCCGTGACCGTGGCCCGGCTGATACCCAGTGCCGACGCGAGCTCGCGTTCCGCGGGCAGCCGGGTGTGCAGGGGGACCCGGCCGTCGAGCAGGAGGGTGCGGACGGTGTGGGCCAAAGCCCGGTAGCCAGGCCGCTCACCGGCCGTGCCGGTCACCAGTGCCGCCACCTGGGTGCCGCCGAGGCGGCGGTCCGGGGAAGGGACCACTGTGTGTACGTCTGCCATGCCAACTCCTGCGTATTGGCCCTGCTGTCCAGGCCAATCAGCCTACAGACTCGATGGCGACGGGGTGCCGGGAGCAATGTGGCCCGGCTGTGGCCCCCTCCGGAGTGCAGAGCGAAGAGGTGGCAGGCATGGAGACGGAAGGGCGGGTCGTCGTCGGGGTCAGCGGGGCCGACGGGTCGCGGGCCAGCCTCGCGGCACTGCGGGCCGCCGCGCGCGAGGCCCGGTGGGGTGGGCGGCGGCTCGTCGTCGTCCTCGCCTGGGAGCCGCCGGAGGGCGAGGCGCTGTACGCGCGGTGGCCCGACCGGGAGTGGGCACGGCACTGGGAGCGAGCCGCGTGGCAGCGGTTGGACGCCGCCTTCGACTCCGTGTTCGGCGGGGTGCCCGCGGGGGTGTGGGCCGGGGGTGCGGTCGAGCGGCGGGTCCTGCGGGGGCCCGCCGGGCCGGTGCTGTGCGGGGTGGCCTCCCGGCCGGGGGATCTGTTGGTGATCGGGGCGCGGGGTGGGCGGCGGTGGGGGCGGGGGCGGGTGCGGAGGTATGTGGACGCGCATGCGGGGGGTGCGGTGATGGTGGTCCGGGGGTTGCGGCGCGCCCTGCGGCCCTCCGGGCTCGGTCGACGCTGACCTCTGGTGCGGGTGGGCCGGGCGCACCCCCGCTATCGGCACTCCGCGCCTCGTCCTCAATCGCCGGACGGGCTCTCTCCCACCCACCCGCCCAAACCTGCACCAGCAGACCGACAGCCCGGCACCTTCTGGCTCACATCGGCGAAGTCTCCAGCCCGTCCGGCGTTTGAGGACGAGGCGCGGAGCGCCGATCGGGGGTCCAGGGGCGGAGCCCCGGTTTCGGAGAAGGGGTGGGACTGGGGCGCCCCGCGAAGGTCAGGCCGACGCGGTCGACGTGGCCAAGGCCTCGGAGAGTTCGGCCGCCACCTGCTGCAGGACGGGGACGATCTTCTCGGTGGCTTCCTCGGTGACGCGGCCCGCGGGGCCGGAGATGGAGATGGCCGCCGCCGTGGGGGAGTCGGGCACGGACACGGCGAGGCACCGCACCCCGATCTCCTGCTCGTTGTCGTCGACGGCGTACCCCGCCCGCCGCACCTCCTCGAGCGCGTCGAGAAACCCGTCGGCCGTGGTGATGGTCTTCTCGGTGGCGGCGGGCATGCCCGTACGGGCGAGCAGCGCCCGCACCTCCTCCGCGGGGGTGTGCGCGAGCAGCGCCTTGCCGACCCCGGTGGAGTGCGGCAGGACCCGCCGCCCCACCTCGGTGAACATGCGCATGGAGTGCTTGGACGGCACCTGCGCGACGTACACGATCTCGTCCCCGTCGAGCAGCGCCATGTTCGCGGTCTCGCCGGTCTCCTCGACGAGGCGGGCGAGATAGGGCCGGGCCCAGGTCCCGAGCAGCCGGGACGCGGACTCGCCGAGGCGGATGAGGCGCGGCCCGAGGGCGTAGCGCCGGTTGGGCTGCTGGCGTACGTAGCCGCAGGCGACGAGCGTGCGCATCAGCCGGTGGATCGTGGGCAGCGGCAGCCCGCTGCTGGCGGACAGCTCGCTCAGGCCGACCTCGCCCCCCGCGTCCGCCATGCGCTCGAGCAGGTCGAAGGCGCGCTCGAGGGACTGCACGCCTCCGCTCGCGGGGGACTTCGCGGCGTCGGTGGTGCTGGCGCTAGACGTCGGCACGGCGCGTTCCTTTCGGGGCCTTACGGGAGGGCAGGCAAGGCAGCAGCCTACCGGGCACTTTCCCGGACAGCCCCGGTGCGGCCGTCACGTCAGTGCCGGTCAGTGGGCGTTTGTCCGGTCTTCGAGGCGAGCGGGGACCTCCCTTGACGGTCCGCGTTGTAGATAGCTACGTTCTGGTCTGCGGAATTCTAATTCCACTTTGTGGAAACGTATAGGCCCTTGACGGATCAGGGCCCGAGGCGAAGACTTCTTCAACAGAACGTTGAATTCCGCTGGCCGGAAGGCCGGTGGAGGCGCACAGGCGCTCAGGCGAACAGATCAAGCGAACAGGTCAGGCGAACAGAGAGGGGCCGCGGTGTCCGGCGAGGAACTGGTGCTGCGCTCGACGCGCGTCATCACCCCGGAAGGGACGCGGGCCGCGTCCGTCGTCGTCTCGGACGGCACGATCGTGGCGGTGCGCGCACATGACGCCGCCGTGTCGACGCACGCCCGCGTGGAGGACTTCGGCGACGACGCGCTGCTGCCCGGCCTCGTCGACACCCACGTCCACGTCAACGACCCGGGCCGCACCGAATGGGAGGGCTTCTGGACGGCCACGCGCGCCGCGGCCGCCGGCGGCATCACCACCCTCGTCGACATGCCGCTGAACTCGCTGCCGCCGACGACCACGGTCGCGAACCTCCGTACGAAGAAGGACGTGGCGGCCGCCAAGGCGCACATCGACGTCGGCTTCTGGGGCGGCGCGCTGCCCGACAACGTCAAGGACCTGCGGCCCCTGCACGACGCGGGCGTCTTCGGCTTCAAGTGCTTCCTCTCGCCCTCCGGCGTCGATGAGTTCCCCGAGCTGACGCAGGATCAACTGGCTGTGTCCATGGGAGAGATCGCCGGGTTCGGCGGCCTGCTCATCGTGCACGCCGAGGACCCGCACGAGCTGGCCGCGGCCCCCGCCAGGAGCGGTCCTCGGTACGCCGACTTCCTCGACTCGCGCCCGCGCGTCAGCGAGGACACCGCGATCGAGGGCCTCATCGCCGTCGCCAAGCGCATCGGCGCCCGCATCCACATCCTGCACCTGTCGTCCTCCGACGCGCTGCCGCTGATCGCCGCCGCCAAGCGCGAGGGCGTCCGCCTCACCGTCGAGACCTGCCCGCACTACCTCACCCTGACCGCCGAGGAAGTCCCCGACGGGGCCAGCGAGTTCAAGTGCTGCCCGCCGATCCGCGAGGCCGCCAACCAGGACCTGCTGTGGCAGGCGCTCGCCGACGGCACCATCGACTGCGTCGTGACCGACCACTCCCCGTCCACCGCCGACCTCAAGACGGCCGACTTCGCCACCGCCTGGGGCGGCATCTCCGGCCTCCAGCTGAGCCTGCCCGCCGTGTGGACGGCGGCCCGGGCCCGCGGGTACGGCCTTGAGGACGTCGTGCGCTGGATGTCGACGCGCACCGCCGAGCTGGTCGGCCTGGACCGCAAGGGCGCCATCGAGGCCGGCCGCGACGCCGACTTCACGGTCCTCGCGCCCGACGAGACCTTCACCGTGGACCCCGCGCGCCTCCAGCACCGCAACCGGGTCACCGCCTACGCGGGCAAGACCCTCAGCGGTGTCGTGAAGTCCACCTGGCTGCGCGGTCAACGCATCGTGTCCGACGGCGAGTTCAGCGCGCCGGCGGGCCGACTTCTGGAAAGGAAGAACTGATCACCGTGACGGCGACACCGATTCCCCGCTTCACCGGCGACGCGAGCCCCTACGGCGGCGGCGAGCCCTACGCCGACTACCGCACCGCCGACTTCCCCTTCACCCAGTACGCCAACCTCGCGGACCGCCGGCTCGGGGCCGGTGTCATCGCCGCCAACGACGAGTTCTTCGCCATGCGCGAGAACCTGCTGCTCCCGAACGACGCCGAGTTCGACCCCGAGCACTTCGGCCACAAGGGCAAGGTCATGGACGGCTGGGAGACCCGGCGGCGGCGCGGTGCCTCCGCCGAGCACCCCTGGCCCACCGCCGACGACCACGACTGGGCGCTCGTCCGGCTCGGCGCGCCCGGCGTCATCCACGGCATCGTGGTCGACACCGCGCACTTCCGCGGCAACTATCCGCAGGCCGTGTCCGTCGAGGGCGCCAACGTCGAGGGCTCGCCCACGCCCGACGAGCTCCTCGCCGACGGCGTCAAGTGGACAACCCTGGTGCCGCGTACGGCTGTCGGCGGTCACGCCGCGAACGGCTTCGCCGTGGACACAGCGCAGCGCTTCACCCACCTGCGCGTCAACCAGCACCCCGACGGGGGCATCGCCCGCCTTCGCGTGTACGGCGAAGTCGTCGCCGATCCCGCCTGGCTCGCCGCCCTCGGCACCTTCGACGTCGTCGCCCTGGAGAACGGCGGCCAGGTCGAGGACGCCTCCGACCGGTTCTACTCGCCCGCCACCAACACCATTCAGCCCGGCCGTTCGCGGAAGATGGACGACGGGTGGGAGACGCGGCGGCGGCGGGACCAGGGGCACGACTGGATCCGCTATCGCCTCGCGGCGCAGTCCGAGGTCCGCGCCCTCGAGATCGACACCGCCTACCTCAAGGGGAACTCCGCCGGGTGGGCCTCCGTGTCCGTCCGGGACGGGGAGTCCGGGGACTGGGTCGAGGTCCTTCCGCGTACGCGGCTCCAGCCCGACACCAACCACCGCTTCGCGCTGCCCGCGGCGGCCGTCGGTACGCACGCCCGCGTCGACATCTTCCCCGACGGGGGGATCTCGCGGCTCCGCCTGTACGGGGCGCCCACGGCGGGCGGGGCGGACGCGTTGGCGGCGCGGCACCGGGAGCTCGGGGGCTGAGGCCGGGGGCCTTGCCGGGGGCTCCCCAATCCCGCCCCTTCCCGTAACTGGGGCTCCGCCCCAGACCCCGCTCCTCAAACGCCGGAGGGGCTGATTTCAGCCCGTCCGGCGTTTGAGGACGAGGCGCGGAGCGCCGACAGCGGGGGTCCAGGGGGCGGCAGCCCCCGGTTTCGGAGAAGGGGCGGGTCTGGGGCGCACCCGCGAGGGCGCTACGCCGCATGCCCCCCGTCCACAGCCCACTCCGCCCCCGTCACGTACGACGCCTCCTCCCCGGCCAAGTAGGCCACGGCGGACGCGACTTCCCCGGCGGAGCCATAGCGGCCGAGCGCCGTCCCGGCGGCCTGCGCCGGGGCGTGCGGCCCGTCCGCGGGGTTCATGTCGGTGTCGATGGGCCCGGGGTGGACGAGGTTCACGGTGATGCCGCGCTCACCGAGTTCGCGGGCGAGCGCCTTGGTGAGCCCGACGAGAGCGGCCTTGCTGGTGGCGTACAACGTCCCCCCGGCCCCGGGCACGTGCTGCACGATGCAGGACCCGATGGACACGATGCGCCCACCACGCCGCATCAGCCCGGCCGCGGCCTGGGACGCGAGGAACACCCCGCGCACGTTCACGGCGAGCACCCGGTCGACGTCGGCGAGGGCGAGGTCCCCGACGGGCCCGAGCACCCCGGCGCCGGCGTTGTTGACGAGGATGTCCAGGCCGCCGAGGTCGTCCGCGGCCCGCTCGACGGCGCCCGCGGCGTCCCCGGCGTCGGCCGCGTCGGCCCGGATCGCGAACCCCCGCCGCCCCATCGACTCGATCTTGGCGACGACCTCACGGGCGGCGGCCTCGCCCTGGACGTAGGTGAGGGCCACGTCGGCGCCCTCCTGGGCGAGCCGCAGGGCCGTCGCCGCGCCGATCCCGCGGCTGCCGCCGGTGACCAGAGCCGTCTTGCCGTTCAGAGAAGACATGTCCATGCCCCTTGATGTGGAGAGAAGTACTTGCGGGTTCAACCGCTTCGACGTGTTCCATCAAAGCCGCGGGCACGGGGGACGGCTGGCGGTAAACGGACAGGGATGCCGGGGCGCCGGGGGTCACCCGTGCGAAGGGTGATGGGCCGCGGGGTGAACGTGGTGTGCGGGCGGGGCCGTGAACGTGAGGGCCCCGGGGAGGTGGTTAACTTCCGGAAAATTCGATGTACTTGACGTTGACACATCAACCTCTACGCGCGTCATCCTGGGGGCATGCGAATCCCCCCACGGATCCTCAGCGTCACTGCCCTCGCCGCCGCCCTGCTCGTCGGCGGCTCCGTCACCGCCACCGCGGACACCGCGGCCCCCCGCACGGTCGCCGCCGTCGCGCCCGCCGGGTTCCCGGCCGCCGCCGTAGGCGAGATCTGCTACTCCGACCTGCCGTCCCAGGCGCACGACACGCTCGAACTGATCGGGCGGGGCGGCCCGTTCCCGTACCCGCAGGACGGCACCGTCTTCCAGAACAGGGAAGGCATCCTGCCCCAGCAGAACAACGGCTACTACCACGAGTACACCGTCAAGACGCCGGGCTCCCCGAACCGGGGCGCGCGCCGCATCGTCACCGGTGAGTCCCAGCAGGAGGACTACTACACCGCCGACCACTACCGTTCGTTCGACCTCGTCGACCGCGGCTGCTGAGCACGTGCGGAGTGGGGCGGGGCCCGGCCGGGCCGGGGCGCGCGCCCGGGTTCAGCCGAACCTGCGGCTCTCCGCCGCGGCGAAGAGCGCGCACGCGAGGACGATCATCGCGATGCTCAGGTACAGCTCGTAGCCGTCGACGAAGGCCAGGTGCTGTACCGCGCCCCACCCGCCCAGCCAGCCGGTGAGCTCGTTCAGCAGGCCCACCGCGCCCTGGATCAGCAGGATCACACCGAGAAACTCCAGCAGTTGTTTCATGGCACAACAGCCTCGTCCCGCGGCCCCGCGCACACATCGGCCGCGGGGCGGGGCCTCGCCGGTCCCAAGGCGCACACCGGCGCCCGGCCCGTGCGCCCAAAGTCTCGGACGCTCCGACTTTCGTCGATGATCACGTCCGGGGACCGGGTGCGGCGCCGTACGGTGCGTAGATTTGTCGGGTGAAGAGTCGTACGGAGCCCGTGGGCACGCCAGACGTCGCGGCCGGGGCGGAGCCCGTGGCCCGCAGGCAGTGGTTCCTGCCCTCGGCGGTCGCCGCCGAGCTCGATCCGGACCGGGCCACCGGCAGGACCGGGCGGTACAAGCGGACCGTGCGCGACTGGATGGTCGACTTCGCCTGCTTCCTGTTCGCCGTCTTCCTCGGCCTGGTCATCAGCGACGAGGTGCAGCACAACCCCGCAGTCTCCGAGGGCTGGGCCGCGCTCGACCACCTCTTGGGCGCGCTCGCCTGCGCCGCCGTGTGGCTGCGCAGGCGCTGGCCGGTGGGGCTCGCGATCGCGATGATCGGCATCGGGCTGCTGTCGAACACCTCGGGCGGCGCGGCCGTCGTCGCCTATTTCACGCTCGCCGTGCACCGGCCCTGGAAGTACTCCGCGTGGGTCGTCGGCACGTCCGTGGTGCTGATGCTGCCCTTCTACTGGTGGCGGCCCGACCCGGACCTGCCCTACGCCCTCTCCATCATCCTGACCTCGCTGTTCGCCGCGACCACCGTCGCCTGGGGCATGTTCGTCCGCTCCCGGCGCCAGCTCCTGCTCGCCCTGCGCGACCGTGCCCGGCGCGCCGAGAACGAGGCCGCGCTGCGCGCCGAGAAGGCCCAGCAGCTCGCCCGCGAGGCCATCGCCCGCGAGATGCACGACGTCCTCGCCCACCGCCTCACCCTGCTCAGCGTGCACGCGGGCGCCCTGGAGTTCCGGCCCGACGCGCCCCGCGAGGAGGTCGCGCGGGCGGCCGGGGTCATCCGGGAGAGCGCGCACGAGGCCCTGCAGGACCTGCGGCAGGTCATCGGCGTCCTGCGCGGCGGCGACGCGGACGCCTCGGGGCGGCCCCAGCCCACCCTCGCCGCCCTCGACACACTCGTCGCCGAGTCCCGGGAAGCCGGCATGAAGGTCGTCCTCGACCTGCGCGTCCCCGACCCGGAGACCGTGCCCGCCGCCGTCGGCCGCACCGCGTACCGGATCGCCCAGGAAGGCCTGACCAACGCCCGCAAGCACGCGCCCGGCGCCGAGGTCACCGTCGTCGTCGCGGGCGCGCCCGGCGAGGGCCTCACCCTGTCCGTGCGCAATCCGCCGCCCCCCGGCGAGGTGCCGCAGGTGCCCGGCTCAGGGCAGGGCCTCATCGGCCTCACCGAACGCGCCGCGCTCGCGGGCGGCCGGCTCACCCACGGCGGTGGTCCCGGCGGGAGCTTCGTGGTGGAGGCCTGGCTGCCCTGGGCCTGACGGCCGGGCTGTCGCAGGGGTGGCGGCCCTGCTGCCCGTCTGATGGCGGGGCTGTCGTGGACCTGACGACCTGGTGACTTCGCTTCCGCACACCTTCTGTACGATCAGCCGCCACACCACGGAGAGTCGGAGGGCGGAGAACGTGACGGGGGAGAGTCCAGTGGGGTCGTCCGGCGGTGCGCCGGGGGACATACCGGGTGACGGCGGGGCGGACCGGACGCACGGCGCGGACGCCCAACGGCTCGCACGGGTACGGCGGTTCGTCCGGACACGACGCGGCGCCGTCGCCACCGGCCTCGCCGTCGCGCTGCTCGCGGGCGGCCTCGGCACCTGGGCCACGGACACCTGGCCCTTCGACGGCCGGGACCAGTACTGCTGGGGCGCCTGGGAGCAGGACAGCGGGCCCGGTGTCCTCGGCGACGAGGGCTTCGAGGGCGACGACGGCCGCAGCCGTACGTCCACGGGGACCGCGCCGACGCCCGGTTCGCCGCGCGGCGCGTGCGAGCTCACGGTCGCTTCCAGCCACACGTTCAGCGACGGCGACAAGGACCGGCAGCGCACCACCGTCCGCGTGCGGTACGGCCCGCCGCCCAAGTCCGCGGGCGAACGCGTCAGCTGGCTCGGCGGCTATCTCGCCGACCGCGCGATGCCCCTGCCGGACGGCCTGCCCGGCGCCGCCGACGGCAACCACGGCATCCTCGTCCTGCCCGAGCGCTGCGACGCCCGCGACGGACGCCCGACCGCCGTCACCCTCGACGCCCACGAGGAGGCGGCCGCCGACGACAAGGTGCCCGACGTCCCCGACCTCGGGGGTTCCCAGGACGTCGCCGAACTCCTCGTCGCCGCCGCCAACAAGGGGATGAAGGCCGCCGGTTGCGCCGGAGCCGAGCCGCTGCGCGTCACCTCGGCGCTGCCCGAGCTGCCCGAACGCGCGGACACCTTCTCCCGCGGCCCCGTCTGCCGCATCCCCGGCCTCGACGTCCGCGCCGACCTCACCAAGGAGACCGCGATGCGCCTGGAGTACCAGGTCGGCGCGGTCACCCGGGACCTGCAGTCCTGCTCCGCGCGGATCGGCCGCTCGCTGCGGCTCGGCGAGCGCAGCGACCAGCCCCTGTTCGACGCCGTGATGGTGCGCGAGCCCCGGCTCACGCGACTCCTCGACGGCGCGGCCGGCACCGAGGCACCCGCCAAGGGCTGGCGCGGCACCGGTGACTTCACGTCCGACCGTCGCTTCGTACGCGCCGACTGCGCGGGCCGCCCGACGGCATTCCTGCTCCTCGGCACGCCGACGGGGTCCACATCCGACTACTTCGCCACGTTCACCAACGCGGTGGCACGACGCCTCGGCTGCGCACCCGTCGCGCCGACCACCGACGCGGAGGGGAACGGGCGATGAGTGACGTGGAGAAGGGTGAGAAGGGTGAGAAGGCCGAGACGGCTGAGCGGGTCGAGCAGGTCGAGCAGGTCGAGCAGGCGGAGAAGGGCGAGGGCGCTGTGGGTGAGGGGTCGGCCGAGGGCGGGGCGAGCGGGGTGAAGCCCGGCGATGCTGTGCCTTCCGGTTCGGTGGCGAAGCCCGGCGACGGCGTGCGGTCGGGGTCGGCGGAGGAATCCGGTGGCGACGCCCGTCCCAGGTCCGCGGGCGAGCCCGACGACGACACGCCCCCCGGCCCCGCCGAGAAGCCCCTCGGCGTGGTCGCCGCCGCCATCGCCGCCGCCCCGCCGCCCTGGTGGCACTGGCGCAGTCTGCGTCGGCTCACCCGAGGGCACCGGCGGCGGGCCGTCGCCGCCGCGGTCGCGGGGGCGCTGCTCGGTGGGACGCTCGTGGCCTGGCAGGCCGAGGCGGGGCCGTTCGAGCGGGAGCGGGCCTGCTGGGGCGCGCTCGACGAGGACGACGTGGCGGACCTGTTCCACGGCAAGCGGGACATCGAGTACTCCCAGATGGACATCGGGTACGACCGCATCGCGTCGGACGGACCTTCGGGGCGGTGCGAGCTGCGGTCGCCGCGCGGTCACCGCGTCCGCGCCCAACTGCACCGGCTCGACACCCGGTTCGGCGGCGACCGCGACGTGTGGGCCGACGAGTACCTGTCCGCGCGGATGACGCCCCTGGGCGGCGGGCTGCTCGGCATGGTGTCGGACACGCGCGCGTGGCTCGCCGTACCGGAGGGCTGCGTGGGCCGCACCCCCGACCGGGACGGCCCGCTCGTCGTCGACATGGAGGCGGGCTGGACGACGTACCGCGACGCCGTCGACCCCGACGAACGCGCCCGGCTCGCCCGCGCCGTCGTCAAGCTCGTCAACCACTACATGGCCGACCAGGGCTGCGACAGCGACCTCCCCGACCCCACGGACCGCCTCGCCGCCCCCGCGCGGTTCCTCGACGAGAAGCCGGACGCGTTCTGCGGCGTCAAGGGGCTCAGGCTGCCCGGCTCGCGCGAGAGCAGCCGCTACGACCGCCCCATGGTGAGCAGCGGCGGCGGCCCCGTGCGGACCTGCGACCGGGACGTCCTGTTCGGGCATCCGAAGCTGCGTCTGATGACGGTGGAGAACTCCCGGCTCGCCGCGCTCTACGAGGGGTTCTCCTTCGAGGGCGGCCGCCGGATCACGGCTGAGGGCGACACCAAGGACCAGGTGCGGGGGCGCGGCTTCCTGCGCGAGGACATGGCGCTGTACCAGGCCTCCTGCCAGACCGGCGACGTCACCTTCCTGATCCGTTCGGACGACGGCGGCCGGGCCGCGGACATCCGCAGGCTCACGCCGCGCTACGTCGCCGCCGAGGCCGACCGCATCGGCTGCGGGCCGCTGCGCCTGAGGCTCCCGGCGTGAGCGGGCCGGGGCGTGCCGAGGGGGCCCGCGAGGCTGGTTACGGTAGGCGCATGACACCGATCAGGCTGCTGCTCGTCGACGACGACCCGCTGGTCCGCGCCGGTCTTTCCTTCATGCTCGGCGGCGCCGACGACATCGAGATCGTGGGGGAGGCGGGCGACGGCAGCGAGGTCGCGGCCCTCGTCGCGGAGGTCAGGCCCGACGTCGTCCTGATGGACATCCGGATGCCGACGATGGACGGGCTCGCCGCCACCGAGGCCCTGCGCAAGCGGCCCGACGCCCCCGAGGTCGTCGTGCTCACCACCTTCCACGCCGACGAGCAGGTCCTGCGGGCGCTGCGGGCCGGTGCCGCCGGCTTCGTCCTCAAGGACACCGCGCCCGCCGAGATCGTGGCGGCGGTACGCGCGGTGGCCGCGGGCGAGCCGGTGCTCTCGCCCAGCGTGACGCAGCAGCTGATCTCGCAGGTGGCCGGGGGCGGGCCCGAACTCGACCGGCGGCGGCGCGCCCTCGACCGGCTCGACGTGCTCGGCGACCGGGAGCGTGAGGTCGCCGTCGCCGTCGGCAAGGGGGCGTCCAACGCGGACATCGCCGGCGAGCTGTACCTGAGCGTGGCCACGGTGAAGGCCCACGTCTCCCGCGTCCTGACCAAGCTCGACCTCAACAACCGGGTGCAGATCGCGCTGCTCGTCCATGACGCGGGGCTGCTCAACGAGGAGTGAGCCGGGGGGAACTCGGACCGTCCGCCCGCGCGTTGAGGGGGTACGGAGACCGAAGGGGGCCTGCATGGCGGAGCGTGTCGACCTCGCGGCGTACGGCGCCCGATTCACCACCGACCCCTACAGCGTCTACGCCGACCTCCGCGCCCGCGGGCCGGTCCACCGCGTCCGCATCCCGCATCGGGACGACGGCGCGGACTGCTATCTGATCGTGGGGTACGAGGAGGCGAGGGCGGCCTTCGCCGACCCCCGCCTCGCCAAGTCCTCGGCCGTCGCGGGCGTTCAGCTCCCCGAGGAGGAAGCGCTCGGCACCAACCTGCTGATGGCGGACCCGCCCCAGCACACGCGGTTGCGCAAGCTCATCGCCCGCGAGTTCACCGCCCGCCGTGTCGAGGCCCTGCGCCCCCGCATCCACGAGATCACCGACGGCCTCCTCGACGCGATGCTCGCCGCGGGCGACCGCGCCGACCTGATCGAGGCCTTCGCCTTCCCCCTGCCCATCACCGTCATCTGCGAACTCCTCGGCGTTCCCGACATGGACCGCGCGGCGTTCCGCAGGATGTCGAACGACAGCGTCGCCCCGCCGACCGTGGAGGTGCGCGACAGCGCCCTGGCGGAAATGGCCGCCTATCTCGACGGGTTGATCGAGGCGAAGCGTGCCTCCGCGGATGAGGATCTGCTCGGCGCGCTGATCCGCACGACGGCGGAGGACGGCGACCGGCTCTCGGCGGGTGAGCTGCGCGCGATGGCCTTCCTGCTGCTCGTCGCGGGCCACGAGACGACGGTCAGCCTCATCGCCAACGCCGTGCACGCGCTGCTCACCCACCCCGGTCAGCTGGCCGAGCTGCGCGCCGACATGAGCCTCCTGGACGGCGCCGTCGAGGAGACCCTGCGCCACGAGGGACCGGTGGCGAACGCGACGTACCGCTTCACCGCCGAGCCCGTCGACATCGGTGGCACGGTGATCCCGGCGGGCGCGGCCGTCATCGTCTCCCTCGCCGGGGCCGACCGCGACCCGGACCGCTTCCCCGCCCCCGACGACTTCGACATCCACCGCGCCGCGCAGGGCCACGTGGCCTTCGGCCACGGCATCCACTTCTGCCTGGGCGCCCCGCTCGCCCGCATCGAGGGGAAGATCGCCCTCCGCTCGCTCCTGGAGCGCTGCCCGGACCTCGCCCTGGACGGCACACCGGGGGAGTGGAAGCCGGGAATGCTCATGCGGAGCAGGCACCATCTGGGCGTCCGGTGGTAGAAGTCACCTCATGACGGAACACGACCAAGAGCACGGCGCTGCGCGGGACGTCGACTCCACCGGCGCCCCCGACCTCCCCGGCGCCCTCGACCTCCCCCTGGCCCGCAAGACCCTGGACGCCCAGCCCTTCAGCCGCCTCGTGGGCGCCGAGGTCACCGCGTTCGGGGACGGCGCGGCCACGCTGGAGATCCCCGTACGCGACGAACTCCGCCAGCAGAACGGCTTCGTGCACGGCGGCGTCCTCGCGTACGCCGCCGACAACGGCATCACGTTCGCGGCCGGGACCGTGCTCGGCGCCGCGGTCCTGACGTCCGGCTTCACCATCCAGTACGTACGCCCCGCGACCGGCGCCCGCCTGGTGGCGCGCGCGACGGTGGCGGAGGCGACCCGCCGTCAGGCCGTCGTCCGCTGCGACCTGTTCGCCGTAGCCGACGACGGCACCGAGTCGCTGTGCGCGCTGGCCCAGGGCACGGTCCGCGCCACGTCGGCCTGAGCGCCTGGCTGAGCCGCGCCCGCCGTCGGGCGTCGCCGGGGCCCGCGGCCTCAGGGCCTGTCCGGTGGCCCGGCCCACCGTCGCACCGGACAGGCCCTAGTCCCCGTCGATCTCCGTGAGCCGCACCGGCCGCCGCTCGGCCCGCGACCGCTCGCACGCCTCCGCGATCCGCAGCGCGTGCAGCGCCTCGTGGCCGTCGCAGGGGTTCGTCCGCTCACCGCGCACGACCTCCACGAACGCGGCCAGCTCCGCCTCGTACGCGGGCGCGAAGCGCTCGAGGAAGCCGGGCCACGGCTTGTCCGGCGCGGCGGGGCCGTCCGGCTCCGCCGAGGTCAGCGGGGTGCGGTCGTTGACGCCGACCGTCACCTGGTCGTCCTCGCCCGCGAGTTCCATGCGGACGTCGTAGCCCGCGCCGTTGCAGCGCGTCGCCGTCGCCGTGGCCAGGGTGCCGTCGTCGAGGGTGAGCAGCACCGCGGCCGTGTCGACGTCGCCCGCCTCGCGGAACATCGCGGGTCCGGCGTCGGACCCGACGGCGTACACCTCCACCACCTCACGGCCCGTCACCCAGCGCAGGATGTCGAAGTCGTGCACCAGGCAGTCGCGGTACAGACCGCCGGAGAGCGGCAGATACGCGGCGGGCGGCGGCGCCGGGTCCGACGTCATGGCCCGCACCGTGTGCAGCCGGCCGAGGCGCCCGGCCCGCACGGCCTCGCGGGCCGCCGCGTACCCGGCGTCGAAGCGCCGCTGGAAGCCGAGCTGGAGCACCGTGCCCGCCGCCTCGACCTCCACGAGCGCGGCGAGGGTGCCGGGCAGGTCCAGGGCGATCGGCTTCTCGCAGAACACCGGCAGACCGGCCCGCGCCGCCCTGCCGATCAGCTCCGCGTGCGCCGAGGTCGCCGCCGTGACGACCAGGGCGTCCACCCCGGAGCCCGCCGTCCCCGCCGCGAAGAGCGCGTCCACCGAGGGCGCCGTCTCCGCGCCCACCCGGGCCGCGAGGTCCGCCGCCCGTGCGGTGTCCACGTCCGCCACGACGAGCGAGTCCACCCCCGGATGGCCGACCAGGGCCGCCGAGTGGAAAGTTCCGATACGTCCCGTTCCGATCAGTCCGATGCGCATGGGCACACCTTCGCCAGGCACCCGCGCTCCTGTCAATGGTTTGTCCTGACAACAGAACTTCCGAACTTCCCGTCATCATCTCCCAGGACTACGCTCACCCCGTGACCGATCAAGGCGCGGCCAAAGCCGCCAAACCGGCCGTGGACCCCACGGTGGCCCTGCACCTCGGCGTCGACCGCAGCAGCCCGGTCCCGCTGTACTTCCAGCTGTCGCAGCAGCTGGAGGCGGCGATCGAGCGCGGCGCCCTGACGCCCGGCAGCCTCCTCGGCAACGAGATCGACCTCGCGGGCCGCCTCGGCCTCTCCCGGCCCACCGTCCGCCAGGCCATCCAGTCCCTCGTCGACAAGGGCCTCCTGGTGCGCCGCCGGGGCGTCGGCACCCAGGTCGTGCACAGCCAGGTCAAGCGCCCGCTGGAGCTGAGCAGCCTCTACGACGACCTGGAGGCGGCCGGACAGCGGCCCGAGACCCGGGTCCTGCGCAACGTCGTCGAGCCCGCGACCGCCGAGACCGCCGCCGCCCTCGGGGTGGCCGAGGGCAGCGAGATCCACCTGGTGGAGCGCCTGCGCCTCGCCCACGGCGAGCCGATGGCGTATCTCCGGAACCACATCCCGGCCGGGCTCCTGCCGCTCGACACCGAGCGCCTGGAGGCCACCGGCCTCTACCGCCTGATGCGGGCCGCGGGCATCACGCTGCACAGCGCCCGTCAGTCCGTCGGCGCCCGCGCCGCCGGGGCGGAGGAGGCCGACCTGCTCGCGGAGCCGGAGGGCGCGCCGCTGCTCACGATGCGCCGGACGACCTTCGACGACACCGGACGGGCGGTCGAGTTCGGCTCGCACATCTACCGGGCCTCGCGGTACTCCTTCGAGTTCCAGCTCCTCGTGCGGCCGTAAGAATGTTCTGACAAAGTCATTGACGCTGCCGGGGCGCACGGCTAAAACTCCCACCAGCCGCACGAGGCGGCCGGGAGAAGAGGTGGACCATGCGCACAGCCCGCACGGCAGCAGCCCTCATCGCGGTCGTCGCGCTCGCGGCCGGGTGCAGCGGTTCCGGAGGCAAGGGCGACGAGGAGGACGGGGACGGCGGGGGCGGCGGGAAGGCGGCCGGCACCCCGCGTTTGAAGATCGCGATGGTGACGCACTCCGGCGAGGGCGACACCTTCTGGGACATCGTCCAGAACGGCGCCAAGGAGGCCGCCAAGAAGGACAACGTCGAGTTCCTGTACTCCAACGACAAGGAGGGCAAGGGTCAGGCGGAGCTGGTCCAGACCGCGATCGACAAGAAGGTCGACGGGATCGTGGTGACGCTCGCCAAGCCGGAGGCGATGAGGACCGTGCTCGGCAAGGCGAAGGCGGCGGGCATCCCGGTCGTCACGATCAACTCGGGCGGCGAGTTCTCCACGCCCTTCGGCGCGCTGAGCCACATCGGGCAGGACGAGTCGGTGGCGGGCGAGGCGGTCGGCGACGAGCTGACGAGGCGGGGCAGGAAGAAGGCCCTGTGCGTGATCCACGAACAGGGCAACGTCTCGCTGGAGCAGCGCTGTGCGGGCGTGAAGAAGACCTTCGACGGCACGGTCGAGAACCTGAACGTCGACGGCACCGACGCGCCCGGATCGCAGTCGTCCATCAGCGCGAAACTCCAGGCGGCCAAGGACATCGACGCCGTCGTCACGCTCGGCGCGCCGATCGCGGCGTACTCCGTCAAGGCCAAGGAGGACGCCGACAGCAAGGCCGAGATCGACACCTTCGACCTGAACGCCGAGGTGGTCAAGCGCCTCAAGGCGGGCGAGGTCGGCTTCGCCGTCGACCAGCAGCCCTACCTCCAGGGCTACCTCGCGATCGACGAGCTGTGGCTGTACCGGACCAACGCGAACGTCCTCGGCGGCGGCAAACCGGTCCTGACCGGCCCCGCCGTCGTCACCGAGAAGGATGTGCCGAAGCTGGAGAAGTACACCGCGCGCGGTACCCGATGACCACTCGGGTGATCCGCGTGACCGATACTTGGGCGGCGAGACCGCGAGCACTGCGAAAAGCACTGCAAACACTGCAAAGCAAGAGAAGCAAGAAGGGCACGGCGACGTGGCAAGGGTTGGGACTGGAGTACGTGCGGTGGGTGCCGTGCTTGCGGCGGTGCTCGGGGCGTCCCTCGTGGGCTGCAGCAGCACCGGGGGCAAGCGCGCCGAGGACGCGCGCAAGGCCTCTCAGGCGCAGGGCAGGGCGGCGGTGGACACACCGCGCTGGACCGTCGCGATGATCACGCACTCGGGCGACGGCGACACGTTCTGGGACATCGTCCAGAACGGCGCCAAGCAGGCCGCGGTGAAGGACAACATCAACTTCCTGTACTCGCACGACGACGAGGCGCAGCAGCAGGCCCAGCTCGTGGACGCGGCCATCGACAAGAAGGTCGACGGCATCATCGTCACGCTGGCCAAGCCGGACGCGATGAAGGCCGCCGTGGCCCGCGCCAAGAAGGCCGGCATCCCGGTGATCACGGTGAACTCCGGCTCGGAGGAGTCCAAGGAGTTCGGCGCCCTGGCCCACATCGGCCAGGACGAGACGATCGCGGGCGAGGCCGTCGGCGAGGAGCTGACCAAGCGCGGCAAGAAGAAGGCCCTGTGCATCCTGCACGAGCAGGGCAACGTGGGCCACGAGCAGCGCTGCGACGGCGCCAAGTCCACCTTCAAGGGCAAGATGCAGAACCTGTACGTGACGGGCACCAACATGCCCGACGTGCAGTCCGCCATCGAGGCCAAGCTGCAGGCCGACAAGGACATCGACGCCGTCGTCACGCTCGGCGCGCCGTTCGCGGACACGGCCGTGAAGGCCAAGGAGGGCGCGGACAGCAAGGCGGAGATCGACACCTTCGACCTCAACGAGAAGGTCGCCGCGGGCCTGAAGTCCGGCGCCCTCGGCTTCGCCGTGGACCAGCAGCCCTACCTCCAGGGCTACGAGGCCGTGGACCTGCTGTGGCTGTACAAGTACAACGCCGACGTGCTCGGCGGCGGCAAGCCGGTCCTCACCGGGCCGCAGATCATCACCAAGGATCAGGCCGCCGAGCTGGAGGATTACGCGAAGCGGGGGACCCGATGAGCACGACCGCGCCCGCACCGGGCAAGCCGGTGGCCGACGAGCGGCTCCTGAAGACCTCGCCGCTGAAGAAGTTCCTCGGGCGGCCCGAGCTGGGCTCGGTCGTGGGCGCCCTCGCGGTGTTCCTGTTCTTCGCGGTCGTCGCCGACAGCTTCCTGCGCGCGGCGAGCCTCGCCACCGTCCTGTACGCGGCCTCCACGATCGGCATCATGGCGGTGCCGGTGGCGCTCCTGATGATCGGCGGCGAGTTCGACCTGTCGGCGGGCGTCATGGTGACGACGTCCGCGCTGATCTCGTCGATGTTCAGCTACCAGATGACGGCGAACGTCTGGGTCGGCGTGGGCGTGTCCCTGCTCGCCACCCTCGCCATCGGCGTCTTCAACGGCGTGATGCTGATCCGCACGGACCCGCCGAGCTTCATCATCACGCTCGGTACGTTCCTGATGCTGACCGGCGCGAACCTGGGCTTCACCAAGCTGATCAGCGACACCGTCTCCACCAAGTCGATCTCCGACATGGAGGGCTTCTCGTCCGCCAAGGACGTCTTCGCCTCCACGATCACCGTCGGCGGCGTCGACTTCAAGATCACCATCGTGTGGTGGCTGGCGATGGTCGCGGTCGCCACCTGGATCCTGCTGCGCACCCGCGCCGGAAACTGGATCTTCGCGGTCGGCGGCGGCGAGCACGCCGCCCGCGCGGTCGGCGTCCCGGTCGGCCGGACCAAGATCGGCCTGTACATGGGCGTCGCCTTCGGCGCCTGGGTCTCCGGCCAGCACCTGCTCTTCAACTACGACGTCGTGCAGTCCGGCGAGGGCGTCGGCAACGAACTGATCTACATCATCGCGGCCGTCATCGGCGGCTGCCTGATCACCGGCGGCTACGGCTCGGCGGTCGGCGCCGCCGTCGGCGCCCTGATCTTCGGCATGACCAGCAAGGGCATCGTGTACGCCGAGTGGAACCCGGACTGGTTCAAGTTCTTCCTCGGAGCGATGCTGCTCCTCGCGACCCTGCTGAACGCCTGGGTCCGCAAGCGCGCGGAGGCGACGAAATGACCACTGAGGCCGTGACCGAGGAAGAGACGGCCCCCGCGGACCGTACGCCGCTGGTCGAGCTCGACGCCGTCAGCAAGTACTACGGCAACATCCGGGCCCTGGAGGGCGTCTCCCTCGAAGTACACGCCGGGGAGATCTCCTGCGTGCTCGGCGACAACGGCGCGGGCAAGTCCACCCTCATCAAGATCATCGCGGGCCTTCACCAGCACGACGCGGGCAGCCTGCGCATCGAGGGCGAGGAGACCAAGCTCGCCAGCCCCCGTGAGGCCCTGGACCGCGGCATCGCGACCGTCTACCAGGACCTGGCCGTCGTCCCGCTGATGCCGGTCTGGCGGAACTTCTTCCTCGGCTCCGAGCCGACGAAGGGCACGGGGCCGTTCAAGCGCCTCGACGTCGACCTGATGCGCCGCACCACGCACGCGGAGCTCCTTCGCATGGGCATCGACCTGCGCGACGTGGACCAGCCGATCGGCACGCTCTCCGGCGGTGAGCGCCAGTGCGTGGCGATCGCCCGCGCCGTGTACTTCGGCGCGAAGGTCCTGGTCCTGGACGAGCCCACCGCCGCGCTCGGCGTGAAGCAGTCCGGGGTCGTCCTCAAGTACGTCGCCGCCGCCCGGGACGCGGGCCTCGGCGTGGTCCTGATCACCCACAACCCGCACCACGCGTACCTGGTCGGCAACCGCTTCGTCCTCCTCAAGCGCGGTGCGATGTCCGGCAGCCACACCCGCGACGAGATCACCCTGGACGAACTGACCCGCCAGATGGCCGGGGGATCCGAGTTGGACGACCTCCGCCACGAGCTTGAGCGGGCTCCAGAGCCTGACCTTGGCGCCGGCGCCCCGTAAGCGTGGGTGCGCCCCGTAAGGGGCGCGGGGAACTGCGCGACCAGCCACGAAAAGGCCGCAGACGCATCTGCTCAGCAGCCCGGCAGACGCGTCTGCGGCTTTTCTTCGGCTGAGCGCGCAGTTCCCCGCGCCCCTTAGGAAGCCCGGACCGCCCACACCCGGAAGGCGGGGGCGCCTCAGCACCCGGGGCCGACCGGGGTGTGCCCAGCACCCCGGTCCCGTTGTGCGCGCCCCCGCGAGAGTGAGGCAGAATCGGCCCGATGAGCACCTACCGCGACCTCACGCACCGCGGCTCCGCACGAGCCACCGTTCTGCGGACCGTGGGCACGCGTGAGCGCCGATCCCATCTGACGGCGCCCCGCGTCCCCACCGTCGGCATCGACATCGGCGGCACGAAGGTGATGGCGGGCGTCGTGGACGCCGACGGCAACATCCTGGAGACGCTGCGCACCGAGACGCCGGACAAGTCCAAGAGCCCGAAGGTGGTCGAGGACACCATCGTCGAGCTGGTCCTGGACCTGTCCGACCGGCACGACGTGCACGCCGTCGGCATCGGTGCCGCGGGCTGGGTGGACGCGGACCGCAACCGCGTCCTGTTCGCCCCGCACCTGTCCTGGCGGAACGAACCCCTGCGCGACCGCATCTCAGGACGCCTCGCGGTGCCCGTGCTCGTCGACAACGACGCGAACACCGCCGCGTGGGCCGAGTGGCGCTTCGGCGCGGCCCGCGGCGAGGACCACCTGGTCATGATCACGCTCGGCACCGGCATCGGCGGCGCGATCCTGGAGGACGGCCAGGTCAAGCGCGGCAAGTTCGGGGTGGCCGGGGAATTCGGCCATATGCAGGTCGTCCCCGGCGGCCACCGCTGCCCGTGCGGCAACCGCGGCTGCTGGGAGCAGTACAGCTCCGGCAACGCCCTGGTCCGCGAGGCCCGCGAGCTGGCGGCGGCGGACTCCCCGGTGGCGTACGGCATCATCGAGCGCGTCAAGGGCAACGTCCCCGACATCACCGGACCCCTCATCACCGAGCTGGCCCGCGAGGGCGACGCCATGTGCGTCGAGCTGCTCCAGGACATCGGCCAGTGGCTCGGCGTCGGCATCGCCAACCTCGCCGCGGCCCTCGACCCGTCCTGCTTCGTCATCGGCGGCGGCGTCAGCGCGGCCGACGACCTGCTCATCGGCCCGGCCAGGGACGCCTTCCGCCGCCACCTCACCGGCCGCGGCTACCGCCCCGAGGCCCGCATCGCCCGCGCCCAGCTCGGCCCCGAGGCCGGCATGGTGGGCGCCGCCGACCTGGCCCGCCTCGTCGCCCGCCGCTTCCGCCGCGCCAACCGCCGCCGCGTCGAGCGCTACGAGCGGTACGAGCGCTACGCCGAGGCCCGCCGCTCCAACGACCGCACCGCCCAGGGAACCCAGTAGATGACCGTGCCCCGCCAGCCCTCGTCCCCGGACCTGCCGGGCCCGCCCGGACCGGGTGACGCGGAGCAGCACCCTCCGGAAGACCGCCGCCACATGCTCCGCCGCCGCTGGCTCACCGCGACGATCATCGTGCTGCTCATCGGCGTCCCCGCGGTGTACCTGCTCATCTCCGCGAACCAGAGCCGCGACAGCGGCCGCGACAAGGAGAAGAAGTACTCCGCGACCGGCCTCACCGCGGGCTGGCCCTCCAAGGTCCAGCGCCGCCTCTACGACGTGCCGATCCCGCCGTACTCCGAAGAGGTCGCCTACTACGAGACCAACAACTGGCGCACCAGCCGCCTGTACGTCCAGTTCCTCACCAGCAACGAGGGCCTCGACAAGTTCCTCAGGGCCACCGGCACCGGCAAGGGCGTCAGCGCGCTGAAGAAGAACGACATCACCATCAGCAAGCGCGACCGCAAGGTCGTCGGCTGGGAGTTCACCGACCCCGGGCCCTGGTGGGGCCTCACCCACGAGATGAAGAACCCCACCCCCACCCAGGACATCGTCGTGAACCGCTCCGACCCGAAGCACCCCATGGTGTACGTCGTCTCGACGACGACGCCCTAGCCGCTCCGCGCACGAACGGGCCGAGGCCGTGACGGTTGCCGTCACGGCCTCGTAGCATGTCGGCATGGTCCTCAGCCGCAGCACCTGTGCCACCGGAGATCTCCGGCTCCGCGCACTGCCGTCGCGCGACTGTTGTTGATCCTCTCTCGTTCTCCTCGGTACGTCGCTCCTCGTCCCGTGCGCTCGCTTCCCTGACGGCGTACGGCACTTCGCGCACGCGCACACCGTCACGCCCACCGCGGAAGGCTGCCCTCATGACGCCCATGGAACCGATCACCGAAGCCGCGTACGACCGCCGCCGACTGCGGCAGTGGCTCGCGGGCGAGGCCCGCGCCGACGGGGTGGCCCGCCGCGACGTGCTGCGGCTCGCCGCCGCCGCGGGCCTCGCGGCGGCCGCCCCGATCGCCTGGCCCGCGGCGCGCGCACGGGCCGCGACCGCGCCGGGCATCGTCAAACCGCTGCCCGACGACGTGTTCACGCTGCGCGGCACGAACGCCGAGACCCGCTTCGACGCGCTCGCCGACACCGGCCATCTGACCCCCGCCTCGCACTTCTTCGTCCGCAACCACACCACCACGCCCCGCCTGGACGCCGCCGCGTGGCGGCTCACCGTGTGGGGCGACGGACTCACCGGCGGCGCGCGGGAGTTCACGCTCGCCGACCTGAAGAAGCTGCCGGCGACGACGCGCACGGCGTTCGTGGAGTGCGCGGGCAACGGCAGGAGCCTGTTCCAGAGCCAGCAGGGCCAGGCGGTGTCGGGCACGGCCTGGACCCTCGGCGCCATCGGCACGGCACGCTGGCGCGGGGTGCGCCTCGCCGAGGTCCTGCGCCGGGCGGGCCTCGCGCGCAGCGCCGTGGACGTCATGCCCCGGGGCCTCGACGACGACTACGTCACCGCGGACGGCACCGACCTCGGCCGGGTGCGCCGCCCGCTGCCGCTCGCCAAGGCTTTGGACGACGTCCTCCTCGCGTACGAGATGAACGGCGAGCCGCTGCCGCCCGACCACGGCCACCCCGTGCGCGTCGTCGTGCCCTCCTGGATCGGCATCGCGTCGATCAAGTGGGTCGGCGACATCGAGGTCGCGACGACGCCGCTCTACTCGCCCTGGAACACCGACTTCTACCGTCTGTTCGGCGCGCACCACCCGGCCGACGGTTCACCGCCGCTCACCCGCCAGACCCTGAAGTCGGCCTTCGAACTCCCCTGGAACGCAACGCTCCGGGCCGGTGCCCGGCACCGCCTGACGGGCCGCTCGTGGTCGGGCGACGGCGCCGTCACCCGCGTCGACATCAGCACCGACCAGGGCGGCAGCTGGCGCCGCGCCCGCCTCCACGACGTGCCCCGGCGCGGCTCCTGGGTGCGCTGGTCCACCGACTGGCTGCCGCGCACGCCGGGGCCCGCGACACTCCTCGCCCGGGCCACGGACACGACCGGGCGCAGCCAGCCGCCGACGACGGTCCACAACACCCAGGGGTATCTGTTCGACGCGGTGGTGCGGCACCCCGTGACGGTGGCGTGAGGGTGGGCGGGGCGCTCAGGCGTCGGCGCCCCGCCACCCCTCGTACGCCGCCACCGCCACCGCCAGGTCCTCCCACGCCATGCCCGCCGACTTGAACAGGCGCGGGCGGGCCTCGTCGACGGGCACCTCGCCGCGGGCCAGCTCGCGCAGGGTGCGAAGGCGCCGCAGGTCGAACGCGGCGGTGGCGACCGCCTGCACGATGTCGCCGCACTCCCGCATCGCCACGGACCGGGACTCGGCGACGACCGTGGCCCGGCCGAGGAGGCGTTCGTCGACCTCGCGGGCGTCCGGCTCGTGCGAACCGACCGCGGCGACCGTCGCGTGCGGGGCGAGCAGCGAGCTGTCGAACAGCGGCTCGCGCGCCGTGGTGCAGCAGCACACCACGTCGGCGTGGGCGACGTCCTTCGGCACCGCGGCCGCCGCCGTGAGCCCCGCCGCCCGGCACCGCTCCACGAACGCGGCCACCCGCCCCTGGTCACGCCCGACGACGTCCACGTGCGCGAGCCCCGGACGCACCGCCCGTACCGCCTCCACATGCCCCCACGCCTGCGGCCCCGTCCCGAACACGAGCAGCCGTCCGACCTCCGGCGCGGCCAGGCGCCGGATCGCGGCGCCGGACACGGCGGGCGTGCGCAGCGAGGTGAGGGCGATGCCGTCGAGCAGGGCGAGGGGCTGGTGCGTCGCGCCGTCGAGCAGGAGGTAGAGGCCCTGGATGCGGGGCAGCCCGCGCTCGGGGTTGCCCGGGGTCACGGACGCCACCTTCACGCCCGCGTACGAGGCCGTCGACGACGGCATGAGCAGCAGCTGACCGCCCGTCACGCCGACGACGGACCGCGCGGGTTCCGCCTCGGGGTCGAGCCCGCCGCTCACGAGCACGTCCTCGACGGCGTCGACGGCGGCGCCCATCGGGACGAGCCGGGCGAGCGTGGCGGCGTCGAGATGGGGGAGGGCCTGGTGGGGCGGGAGAGGTTCCTGTGGTGTGGGGGATTCGAGGTGCGGGGTCATTCGGTGATCCTCACCGCGGACGCCGCACCGAAACACCGTGGCGCGCCGGGCCCGTGCGACCGCCGCAAGGGCGGCCATGACCTGCGCGCGAGTGGTTGGTCAGGCGTCGCGGCCGTGCGGCAGTATGGCCGGGTGCACATCACGATGCTCGGGCCGTTCGAGGTCCGGACCGCCGCCGGGGTGGCGGTGGAGGTCCCGGGCACCCGATTGCGCGCCCTGCTGTGCGCGCTCGCCCTCGAACCCGGCCGGGTCGTCACGCGGACGAGGCTCGTGGACTGGATCTGGGGGGAGCGGCCGCCCGCGGACGAGGCGAACGCCCTGCAGGTGCTCGTGTCCCGGCTCCGCCGGGTGCTGCCCGAGGAGTCGGTCGACGCGGTGTCCGGGGGGTACCGCCTCGCCGTCGCGCCCGACGCCGTGGACGTGAGCCGGTTCGAGCAGCTGCTCGGCCGGGCGCGTGCCGCCGACGACGTGCCGCGGCGGGCGGAGCTGCTGCGCTCGGCCCTTGAGCTGTGGCGCGGCGCGGCCCTCGCGGACATCGCGCCGCACGGCAGCGACGCCTTCGTCGCCGCGGCGACCCGTCTCGACGAACTCCGCCTCGCCGCGCTCGCGGACCGGGTGGACGCGGACATCCGCCTCGGCCGCGGCCCCGACCTCGTCTCCGAACTGACCGAGCTGGTCGCGACCCACCCGCTGCGGGAAGGGCTCGTCGCCGCGCTGATGCGGGCGCTCGCGGAGGCCGGGCGGGGCAGCGAGGCCCTGATGGCGTATCAGAAGCTCCGCGAGCGGCTCGTCGAGGCGCTGGGCGTGGAACCCTCGGCCGAACTCTCGGCGCTGCATACGGCGTTGCTGCGGGGCGATCTGGGGTCGGGCGGGGCTCGCCGACAGTACGGGGAGCACGCCACGCGCGCCGGGGGCACTGAACGCGCGGGGCATGCCTCTGGTGCCGAGTACGCCTCCCGCGCAGGGGATGCCGATCGCACCGGGCTCGCCTCCCGAGCCGGGTACGTGTCCCGCCCGGAGGATGCCTCCCGCGCCGACCATGCCTCCCCTGCCGCGAGCAGCGCCGACCCCGTCGACCCGGCCGGCCGAGGTGAGCGCCCCGCGCAGGGCGCTCGCGGCGGCCCCGCACAGCCGCACGAGCCCCGCACGAACCTGCGCGCCGGACTGACCAGCTTCGTCGGCAAGGACGAGGACGTCGCCGCGGTCGCCGACCTGATCACCGAGCACCGCCTCGTCACCCTCACCGGGCCCGGCGGCTCCGGCAAGACGCGCCTCGCCACGGAGACCGCGCGGCGGATGCTCGGGGACCTGCAGGACGGGGCCTGGCTGGTCGAGCTGGCCGCGGTGCGGGCGGGCGGGGAGCTGGCCCAGGTCGTGCTCACCGCGATCGGCCTGCGCGACCAGGCGCTGGTCGGCGGCGGCGCGGGCGGGGACGCGGGCGGCGGACCCGGCGGGGACTCCATGGACCGGCTCGTCGCGGCGGTCCGGGAGCGCGCGCACCTCCTCGTCCTCGACAACTGCGAGCACATGATCGAGGCGGCCGCCGCGTTCGCCGACCGGCTCCTCGGGGAGTGCCGGGGCCTGCGCATCCTGGCCACGAGCCGGGAGCCGCTCGGCATCACCGGCGAGGCGCTCTGGCAGGTGGAGCCGCTGGCCCTGCCCGGGACGGGCGCGGACCCGGCCGCGGTCGGGGCGTCGCCCGCGGTGCTGCTGCTGCGGGACCGGGCGGGCGCCGTGCGCAAGGACATCGTCTTCGACGAGCCGACGCTGGCCGCCATGGCCCGGATCTGCCGTGCCCTCGACGGCATTCCGCTGGCCATCGAACTGGCGGCGGCACGGCTGCGCACGATGTCCGTCGAGCAGCTCGCCCTGCGGCTCGACGACCGCTTCCGGCTGCTCAGCAGCGGCAGCCGCACGGCGCTGCCCCGGCACAAGACCCTGCGCGCGGTCGTGGACTGGAGCTGGGACCTGCTCACCGAGGCCGAGCGGAGCGTGCTCAGGCGGCTCTCGGTGTTCTCCGGCGGGGCGACGCCGGACGCGGCCGAGCGGGTCTGCGGGGGCGAGGCCCTGGACGGGGAGCAGGTCCTCGACGTGCTCACCGCGCTGATCGAGAAGTCCCTGCTGCTCGCCGACGACACGGCCGTGCCGCGCTACCGGATGCTGGACACCATCAGGGAGTACGCGGCCCACCGCCTGGCCGAGGCCGGGGAGACCGAGTCGGCCCGCCGCGCGCACCTCGCGTACTTCACGGAGCTCACCGCGACGGCCGAGCCGCACCTGCGCAGGACCGAGCAACTGGAGTGGCTGGCCGTCCTGGAGGCCGAGCACGACAACATCAACGCCGCCCTGCGCGGCGCCGTCGCGGACGGCTGGGCCCACGAGGCGATGCGGCTCGTCGGACCCGCGGGCTGGTACTGGTTCCTGAGCGGCCGCAAGGCCGAGGGCACCGAACTGAGCGTGGCCGCCGCCTCCCTGGACGGCCCGGTCCCCGACGACGTGCGCGCCATGGCGTACGCCGTCGTGACGCTGTTCCTGACCTCGGGCCAGGGCGACCAGTACGCGGCGCAGGACTGGATCCACGAGGCGTACCGCTTCGCCCGGCGCGGCACGAGCCGCCACCCGCTGATGGTCATGGTCGACCTGATGGAGCGGATGCTGGCGGAGCCGCTGGAGTTCCTGGCCGCGTTCGAGCCCATGCTCACCGACGAGGACGCGTGGGTGCGCGCCCAGGCCCGGCTCAACCGCAGCCGGCTGCGGCTCACCGTCGGCCGCGTCGAGCCGGACACGGACAGGGACATGGAGATCGCCCTGGCCGAGTTCCGCGCCCTCGGCGACCGGTGGGGGATGTCCCTCGCGCTGATGTCCCTGGCCGACCGGCTCGCCCAGCGCGGCGCGTTCACGGAGGCCTGCGCGCACTACGAACAGGGCATCAGGGCCCTGACCGAGCTGGGTGCGATCGAGGACGCGATCGGCCTGCGGGCGCGCCAGGCCCAGCTGTACTGGCTGCTCGGCGACGAGGCGGCCAGTGACGCAGCCCTGGCCGACGCGCAGGCCTGCGTGGACCGGGTCGCCTGGCCGGACGCGCTGGCGGAGCTCGCCCTCGCGAAGGCGCAGCTGGCCCGCTGGCGCGGGCGGCGGGACGAGGCGTACGCGCAACTGGACGTGGCGCAGCCGCTGCGCGTCACCGGAACCAGGGGATATCTGCTGGTCATCACCCAGGACCTGTACGGCTACCTCGCCGAGGACGTCGAGGAGGCCCGCGGCCACCGCGCCGAGGCCTTCCGCGAGGCGGTGAAGCTGGGCCACCTGCCGCTGCTCGCGCACGTGCTGGTCGGCGTCGCGGACCTCGCGCTGCGTCAGGGGCGGCACGAGCGGGCCGTGGCGCTGCTCGCGGCGAGCGACAGCGTGCGGGGCACACCGGACGGCTCGCTGCCCGACGTCGACCGGATCACCGCGGCGGCCCGCGCCCGCCTCGGCGAGACGGCGTACGCCGAGGCGATCCTGGCAGGGCGGGCGGGGGACTGGCGGGAGCAGGCCGAGGCCACCCTTGCCGGGTGAAACCGCCCCGGTCCCGGCTGTTCGCCTGCTTCGCCCTGATCTCCTCGTACTTACCCCTATGGCGGCGCATGATCACGGACCGTGACGACCGCATCGAACTGGCCGAATGACTCCGCGTCGGGAGATCGTCACTCCGCATCCCGTGCGTGTCCGGACGTGGTGCCCCAACAGGCACCTGTCGCGCCCTCGCGGCCTGCGACGCGCCTGTCCCGTATGTGCCTTGACAGTGCCCCTCATCGGGTGGGTGGCCCCGGTATGCCGGTGCGGAACCGGGGTCCGGGAAGAAGATCGTGTCACGGCGGCGCGCCGAAGTGACCATGCCTGTGCTTGATTTCGCTGCCCGGCGGGCGGCCGCCACGGGTGGCGAGGAAGCGTTGTCCGGTCGGCCCCGGCGGGCCCGTGATGAGCGGTGCGCGGTCGTGCCGAGCGGTCGTGCTCCCTCGTCGGGCCGTACGGCTGACTCGTGTTCAATCGTCCGTCCGTGGTGTGGGTCGACCCGCGCTTCCCTCGTGCGCGGGCGGCCGTGAGCCGTGCCGAGCACGGAATATGGCCAGGTCAGCGAGGGATCTTCGGGCTTCGGCTCGGGGTGGCGGTCCCGTTTCGCACGCCCGTTCGCGCGGGGCCGTGAGCGTCCTGGCCGTGGTGGCGCGCACCGTCCGGGCGCTGCCGCCGACGGCTTCCGTCACGGATGGCGACGTACGGAAACGGCATGGCTGAAAATAGCTTCTGCACGACAGAAGAATCTTGGAATTCTCTGGTCATGCGCCCCTTCAGGCACTTAAGTACCTGTCAGGCACGCGCTACCAGCCAAGGGCGAAAGGCGTCGGCCCAGTTGACGGGCCGTCGGTCGTCTCCGCGCCGCTCGTCAGCCCACGCCGCTGTCCCTGCGCCACCGTGCCGCTCCGTCCCGACTGTCCGAGGGGTCCTCTGTCTATGACCGCCAGCGCACACCGTCTGGTGTCGTGCTCACGTCACTCGGCGAGGCCCAGTGCTGACGGCAGCGACCAGCGGGCGGACCGCCGCGACGCACGACCCGAGCAGCCCCACGGCCTCCGCCGGCCCGCCCTGTGGCCGGCCGGCCGAGAGGGACGTTGATGGCGAGTTCGAACCCGGCCGGCCGCGACAGAGACCTCTACGCGGCGGTGCAGGACATTCAGGCGGGCTACTGGATGGAGATGCGGCAGGTGCTCGCCCGGACGGGCAACTGGCCGCAGTGGACGTCCCGTACCCAGGTCCTCGGGATCGTCGCGGCTCAGGCCAACGTCGTGGAGCTGTGGCTCAAGGAGGAACCGGAGAGCCTCGCCGCCCGGGTGATGTACGCCAGGGTCGCCACCGAACGGGTGCTGCAGGCCCACCGCAGGAACTGGGCGCGCGACTACCGCAAGGCCCAGGACCTGGAGAAGCTCGTGGCCCGGGCCCGGGACGCGTGCCACCGCGCGGCCGAGGGCAACCCCGACGACGCGGTGCCCTGGATCTGCCGTCTGGCCCTGGCCGAGACGGACACGGCGGGACTCCACCCCGAGCACGACGTGGCACCGCCGCCCCACGAGTACCTGTTGCCCCGCGGGCCCTGGGGCCTGCTGGGGGAAGCGCACCGAAGGGACCAGTTCAACCGCGAGGCCTGGCACCGCATGTCCCAGGCCCTCCAGGCGCGCCCGGGCCCCGCGGGCCGCCAGGCCGTCGCGACGGACTTCGCCCGCTGGACGGTCTCCTTCGCGCCGCCCGACTCGCCCCTGCTCCTGCTGCCCCTCCACGCCCGGGTCCAGGAGCACAGGGAGCGACGGGACCGGGGCGCCGAGGTCATGCTGAACCTGCTGTGGACCAGGGAGGACATCACCCGGGCCGTCACGCAGGCGTTCGAGGGCTGGTTCCGGAAGTGCGATCCGGCCACCAGCTCCCAGCTGGATCTGAACTACCTCGCCTACGCCCTGGCGAGGGGCGGTTTCGCCCGGTGGGCGACCGAAGTCTTCGACGCCATCGGCGACTTCGCCACTCCGGCGCCGTGGCAGTACGACGCCCGGTATCCCGAGGACCAGTGGCGCAAGGCATTCGAGGAGGACCGTGTCGCCTGCCTGAGATCCCATCCCCGGCCCACGGGAGAACACCCGTGACCGCCGCCACGTCCCCCTGGCGGCCCGGCAGTCATCCCGCCTGCACCCCTTCTTACAGTCCCTGTGCGGAGAACCCATGACATCGGTAAGAGCACGGCGCCAGCAGCCGAACCCGGTCCATGACGACGGGGAGGACGCACGCATCCTCCAATCGCTGGGCTACACCCAGCAACTGCACCGTCGCATGGGCGCCTTCGGCAACTTCTCCGCCTCCCTCTCGGTCATCTCGATCATGTCCGGGACCCTGCTCCTCTTCGGGTTCGGTCTGAACTCGGGCGGCCCCGCGGTGATCATGTGGGGCTGGCTCGCCGTCGGCCCGCTGGTGCTGTGCCTGGCCGCCGCCCTGGCGGAGATAACCTCCCGCTACCCCACCAGCGGCGGCCTGTACTACATGGCCCGCCAGCTCGGCGGCGAGCGCTGGAGCTGGTACACCGGCTGGCTCAACCTCCTCGGCCTGCTCGGCGGCATCGCCGCCCAGGACTACGGCATCGCGACGTTCACCGCCGCGTGGATGAACCTGCAGTTCGGCTACGAGCCGACGCCGGAATCCCTGCTGCTCCTGTACGGGATCATCCTCGCGCTGCACGCGGTCCTGAACCTCTTCGGCACCCGCCTGATGAACATCCTCACCTCCGTGAGCGCGTGGTGGCACCTGGCCGGGGCCGTCGTCATCATCGGCTCCCTGGCGTTCGTGCCCTCCGACCACCAGTCCGCCGGCTTCGTCTTCACCGAGTTCACCAACAACACCGGCTGGGGCGTCCCGATCTACGTGATCCTGATCGGCATGCTCCTTCCGGTCTTCGCCCTGGCCGGCTACGACACCTCGGCCCACCTGAGCGAGGAGACCAACCACGCCTCCGTCGCCGCGGCCCGCGGGATCTTCCGCTCGGTGGCGGTGTCCTGGATCGCCGGCGGCATCCTGCTGCTCACGCTGCTCTTCGCCATCCAGGACTACGCCGCGACCCTGGGCGGATCGACCGGCGTGCCGGTGGCGCAGATCCTCCTCGACGCGCTGGGCGAGGCGGCGGCCAAGGCGCTGCTTCTCGTGATCATCGTCGCCCAGTTCCTGTGCGGCTACACCGTGACCGCGAGCGCCAGCCGGATGATCTACGCCTTCGCCCGGGACGGCGCCCTGCCAGGATCCGGGCACTGGAAGAAGGTCAGCCCCCGCACCGCCATCCCCGCCAACGCGGTCTGGCTCGCGGTCGTCGTGGCCTTCGTGCTCGCGCTGCCGTCCCTGTACTCCTCGACGGCGTTCTCGGCGGTGACCGCCATCTCGGCCGTGGGCTTCACCTCGGCCTACGCCATCCCGGTGCTGCTGCGGCTGATCCACCGCGACCGGTTCACCCCGGGGCCCTGGAACCTGGGCCGCTGGAGCCGGCCGATCGGCTGGGTGGCGGTGCTGTGGGCCGGCGCGGTCACGATCCTCTTCCTGCTGCCGCAGAGCAGCCCGGTCACCGCTACGACCTTCAACTACACCCCCGTCGCCGTCGTGGTGGCCTTCCTCATCGCCGCCGTGTGGCGACGCTTCGGACGCAGTTCCTACCACGTGCCCCGCTCCAGTTCCCCCAGCGAGGACAAGCAGTTCGAGGGCATCATCTGATGACGGCGACACCGCGTGCGGGGGCCGCCACGACTGCAACGACCGCAACGACCCAGGGGAGTACGGTGACCGGTCTCACGGAATCCATCGAATCGGTGCGACAGCTCACCGTGGCCTGGCGTGCCATGGTGCTCGACCGCGACGCGGACGCGGACGTGCGCGACCTGCCCGGCATCGCCGTCCGCTGGGCCGACTCCCCGTTCTCGTTCTGGAACTGCGTCACCCTGACCGACCAGGGAGCGGGCCCCGAACTCGTCGCGGAACGCCTGGGCCAGGCGGCGGACATCATGCGCGCGAAGAAGAACCCGGGCTTCCTGTGGCTCTTCGAGGACCTGCTCGACGACGAGGCCCGCACCGCGCTGGCCCCGGCGGCCGAGCGGGCCGGCTTCGAGCACGCCTTCCCCGGCACGGGCATGGCCGGAGACCTGCTGCCCGTCCCCGACCCGGTCCACCCCGACCTGACGTTCGTGCGCGTGCGCACCGACGAACACCTGCGGGCCTACGCGGACCTCCAGTCCCGCGCCTACGGGTTCCCCCTGGAGGAGGGCCGCGTCGGGATGGCCGGATCCGCGTACTGGAAGAGCGAGATGTTCGCCTATCTGGCCATGCGGGGCGACGTCGCGGTGGCGTGCGCCGCGACGGTCGAGGCGGAGGGCCGGCTCTTCGTCGCCTTCGTCGCCACCGACCCGGACTGGCAGCGCCGGGGCTACGGCGAGGCCGTGACGCGCAAGGCGCTGCACGAGGGCGCCCGCGCCACCGGCCTGACCCGCGCCACGTTGCACGCGACCGAGGCCGGGGCTCCCGTGTACCCGCGGATCGGGTTCGAGCCGAACACCCCCATCCACTTCTACACCTTGAAGGGGTGAGCCGACCCGGCTGAGGGGTGAGCCGGCCCGGCCGGCAGGGCGGCCGACCCGGCAGCCTCACATCAGGGACTCAGGGACTCAGGAACTCAGGGGCTCAGCGACTCAGGGACTTGAGGACGTCGACCTCACAGCCCGGCGTGGACGGGTCGAAGCCGTGCTCGATCAGCCAGCGGACGCCCAGCAGGCTGCGCAACGCCCACCACGCGCGGATCACGTCGAGGTCGAGGTCGACGTCGGTGCCGTAGCCGGCGATCACGTCGCCGAGGTGCTCCCGATGTCCGAGCGTCACGGTGGCGAGGTCGTACAGGGCGTCGCCCCGGCCCGCCTCGGACCAGTCGAGGATGCCCGTGACCTCGTCGCCGTCGACGAACACATGGGCGACCTGCAGGTCGCCGTGGGTGAACGCCGGGGTCCAGGGGCGGAGCGCGGCCTCGGCGATCCGGCGGCTGCGGGTGACCAGGTCGGCGGGCAGGACGCCGTGCGCCACGAGCCACCCGCACTCGGCGTCGAGCTCCGCCGTCAGCTCGTCGGCGCTCCGGCCCGCCCGGCCGGGCCGGGGCGGCGGGGGCGCGTCGTGCAGCGTGCGGAGGGCGGCGCCCGCCGCGGCCCAGGCCGCCGGTGACGCGGTCGACGGCTCGCCGAGGCGGCCGATGGCCGTCCCCGGGAGGGCGGCGAGGGCGAGCACGGGCGGCTTGTGCCACAGGACCTCCGGCGTCGGGACCGGGGTCAGGGCCATGGCCTCGACCTCCATGCCGACGCGCGCCCGATCGGCGTCCACCTTCAGGAACACGTCGCCGACGCGCAGGGTCGCGCGCTCGGAGTGGGCGACGACGACTTCGACCTCATCCATGGCGACCAGTGTCCCGGGGACGATCGTCGACGTCGCCGGGTTTTCCGTGTGCCCGGCGCCGTCAGGAACAGCGGGTCCTGTCGGCGCTGTTGCACCGGATGTGCGGCAGTCCTGCCGCATGCCCGGACCGAGGTACTCCCGCAGGAGGAAAGCTCCATGACTGACCGGCCCTTGACGCTGATGGCTGTGCACGCCCACCCCGACGACGAGGCCACCGGAACGGGAGGGATCCTCGCGCGGTACGCGGCGGAGGGCATCCGGACGGTTCTCGTGACCTGTACCGACGGCGGTTGCGGCGACGGAGCGGAGGGCGCCAAGCCGGGCGACCCCGGGCACGATCCGGCGGCCGTCGTCGCGATGCGCAGGCGAGAGCTCCAGGAGAGCTGTGACGTCCTGAAGGTCAGCGATCTGGAGACGTTGGACTACGCCGACTCCGGGATGATGGGCTGGCCGAGCAACGACGCCCCCGGATCCTTCTGGCAGACGCCCGTGGCGGAAGGCGCCGCCCGGCTCGCGGACCTCATACGGCACTACCGCCCCGATGTGGTAGTCACCTATGACGAGAACGGCTTCTACGGCCACCCCGACCACATCCAGGCCCACCGCATCACGATGGCGGCGCTGGAGATGACCGACCTGACGCCGAAGGTCTACTGGACGACGATGCCCCACTCCACGATGCAGCGGTTCGAGGAGGTCCTGCGCGAGCTCGACGACAACGCGCCGGAGTCGCAGCCGGAGCCGGACCCGGCCGAGGCCGCCGCCCTTGCCGAGATCGGACTCCCCGACGACGAGATCCGCACATGGGTCGACACCACCGCGTTCAGCGACCAGAAGTTCGACGCCCTGGCCGCGCACGCCAGCCAGGGCGAGAACATCTTCTTCCTCAAGATGGGCAAGGAGCGCTTCGGCGAGCTGATGGGCATGGAGACCTTCGTACGCGTCCAGGACGCCACCGGCACGGCTCTGCCCGAGAACGACCTCTTCGCCGGACTGCGCTGATCCCCCCTGCCGACGGGGGGCCGGGCCGGGGCGAGGTCCGGGAGCACGCGTGCGCGCCCGCCGCGGAAACCTGCGGTGGTTTGGTGGAGACCGCCACCCCCGTCGGTGGGATTTTGTGAGATGTGCGAGCGTGAACGGGTGAGTGAGACGAAGACTGCTGCCCTGCAATACCGCTTTGACGGGCCAGAAGACGCCCCTGTCCTGGTCCTCGGCCCCTCCCTCGGTACCACATGGCACATGTGGGACCGGCAGGTGCCGGAACTGAGCAAGAGCTGGCGGGTCATCCGCTTCGACATGCCCGGACACGGCGGTGCCCCCGCCCACCCCGTGGACTCCGTCGGTGAACTCGCCCGCCGCGTGCTCGCCACGCTCGACGAGCTCGGCGTGCAGCGCTTCGGGTTCGCGGGCTGCGCGCTCGGCGGCGCCATCGGCGCCGAACTGGCGCTGCGCAACCCGCACCGCGTCGCCTCGCTCGCGCTCATCGCCACCTCGCCCCGGTTCGGCACCGCCGACGAGTTCCGCCAGCGCGGAGTGATCGTCCGCACCAACGGCCTCGACCCCATCGCCCGCAGCTCTCCGGAGCGCTGGTTCACCCCCGGCTTCGCCGCCGCCCAGCCCGCCATCACCGACTGGGCCGTGCAGATGGTGCGCACCACCGACCCCGGCTGCTACATCGCCGCCTGCGAGGCGCTCGCCGCCTTCGACATCCGCGCGGAGCTGGCCAGCATAGGAGTGCCCACCCTCGTCCTGGTCGGCTCCGAGGACCAGGTGACCGGGCAGGGCGAGGCCCGCACCCTCGTCGCGGGCATCCCCGACGCCCGCCTCGCCGTGGTGCCCGGCGCCTCCCACCTGGCCCCCGTGGAACAGCCCGCCGCGGTCACCGACCTGCTCGTACGCCACTTCTCCAGCGCCTGGCAGGCCGCCCCGGACACCCACGCCACCGGCCAGCACGCCATCACCGCGCCCCCGGTCAAGCCCGTGCTCGCCCCGCCCCCGGCCGCGCCCGTCGCCGAGATCGCCGCGGTCGAGCAGCCGGTGGCGAGGGACGCCCGCCCCGACGCGTACGCCCAGGGCATGAAGGTCCGCCGTGAGGTCCTCGGCGACGCCCACGTCGACCGGGCCATGGACGCCGCCGACGAGTTCTCCGCGGACTTCCAGGACCTCGTCACCCGCTACGCCTGGGGCGAGATCTGGAACCGCCAGGGCCTGGACCGCCGCACCCGCAGCTGCGTCACCCTCACCGCCCTCGTCGCGGGCGGTCACCTGGAGGAGCTGGCGTTCCACACCCGCGCCGCGCTCCGCAACGGCCTCACCCCGGCCGAGATCAAGGAAGTGCTGCTGCAGGCCGCGGTGTACTGCGGGGTCCCGGCGGCGAACAGCGCGTTCCGGGTCGCGCAGAAGGTGATCCGCGAGGAGACGACACCGCAGGAGTAGCGGGCACGCCCTAGGAGCAGCGGGCACGCGCTCCGCCCGGACACCCCCCTCGGGGCCGCCCCGGCCGGCCCCGAGGGGCAGGATGGGGGCATGACGACCCCTCCCATCAAGCTCACCAAGAAGTCCCACGCGTGCGTGCGCCTGGAGAAGGACGGCCGCCTCCTCGTCATCGACCCCGGCGGCTTCAGCGAGGACGACGCCGCGACCGGGGCCGACGCCCTCCTGGTCACGCACGAGCACCCCGACCACTTCGACGAGCGGCATCTGCGCGCCGCCCTGGAGGCCGACCCGGCCACCGAGCTGTGGACCCTCGCGTCCGTCGCCGAGCAGCTCGCGGCGGCCTTCCCCGGGCGGGTGCACACCGTCGGCCACGGCGACACGTTCACGGCCGCCGGGTTCGACATCCAGGTCCACGGCGAGCTGCACGCCGTGATCCACCCGGACCTGCCGCGCGTCACCAACGTCGGCTACCTCGTCGACGGCACCGTCTTCCACCCCGGCGACGCCTTCACGGTGCCCGAGCACCCCGTGGACACGCTGATGGTCCCGGTGATGGCCCCCTGGAACAAGATCTCCGAAGTCATCGACTACGTACGCGAGGTCAAGCCGAGGCGCGCCCACGACATCCACGACGCCCTCCTCACCGACCTGGCGCTGCCGATCTACGGCGGGCACATCGGGCGGCTCGGCGGCACGGACCACGTGCGGCTGACGCCGGGGGAGTCGGCCGAGGTGTGACGGGGCGGGGCGGGCGGGCCGGTGGTGTCGGGGGCGGGCGATCCGGGGCTGTCAGTGGTGGCGGGTAGGTTGTTTCCCATGCGCATCGCGACCTGGAACGTGAACTCGATCACCGCCCGTCTGCCCCGGCTCCTGGCCTGGCTGGAGAAGACCGGCACGGACGTGCTGTGCGTCCAGGAGACCAAGTGCACCGCGGAGCAGTTCCCCGCCGAGGCCCTGCGCGAGCTGGGGTACGAGTCCGCGGTGAACGCCACGGGCCGGTGGAACGGCGTCGCACTGATCTCCCGCGTCGGCCTCGAGGACGTCACCACGGGCCTGCCCGACGGCCCCGACTACGACGCCGCGCAGGAGCCCCGGGCCATCGCCGCCACCTGCGGCCCGGCCCGCGTCTGGTCGGTGTACGTGCCCAACGGCCGCGAGGTCGACCACGCCCACTACGCCTACAAGCTCGCCTGGTTCGACGCCCTCAAGGTCGCCGTCACCGAGGACGCGGCCGGGCCCCGGCCCTTCGCCGTCCTCGGCGACTTCAACGTCGCGCCGACCGACGACGACGTCTGGGACCCCGCCCTCTTCGAAGGCGCCACCCACGTCACGCCCGCCGAGCGCGGTGCCCTCGCCGCCCTCCGCGAGACCGGCCTCACGGACGTCGTCCCCCGCCCCCTCAAGTACGACCGCCCGTACACGTACTGGGACTACCGCCAGCTCGCCTTCCCCAAGAACAACGGCATGCGCATCGACCTCGTCTACGCCAACGAGCCCTTCACCAAGGCGGTGTCCGACTCCTACGTCGACCGTGAGGAACGCAAGGGCAAGGGCGCCTCGGACCACGCGCCCGTGGTGGTCGACCTGGACCTGTGAGCTTTCCCCAACCCCGCCCCTTCCCGAAACCGGGGCTTCGCCCCTGGACCCCGGGGGCGGGGGCCCCTTCGGGCAGGACGGGGGCGCCGCCGATCGGCCTTCGGCCTCGTCCTCAAACGCCGGACGGGCTGGAATGTGCCGCCTCGGCCTGAAGGTGCCGGGCTGTTGCTCAGCAGGTCCAAGGTTGGGCGGGTGGGTGGGAGAGAGCCCGTCCGGCGATTGAGGACGAGGCGCGGAGCGCCGATACGGGGTCCGGGGGCGGAGCCCCCGCCAGGGCTACGGCACCAGCGTGCTCAGCCGTACCGACCGCCCCAGCGCCGCCAGCCCCGCATCCCCCGGATGGAGATGGTCCCCGCTGTCGTAGGCGGGCAGCATCCGCGAGGGACGCCCGGGATCACGCAGCACGGCGTCGAAGTCGAGGACGGCATCGAAGTCACCGCCGTCCCGGAGATAGGCGTTGACCTTCACCCGCTCCGCGTCCACCGCGGCGGTGCACCGAGCCTCCCCCTCACACGGCACGACGGTCGCGGCGACCACCCGCACCCCCCGATCCCGCGCCCGCAGGGCGATCTCCCGCAGCCCCGCGACGACGTCGGATGCGGCGGCCCCGGCCCGCAGGTCGTTGACGCCCTCGAAGACGACGAGCGTCCGCGCGGAGGTCTGGGCGAAGACGTCCCGGTCGAGGCGGTGCAGGGCGCTGACCCCACCGGTGTCGGCGGACACGCCGTCACCGGGGTAGCGGTCGGTGAGGACGCGGTTCGCGGAGATGCCCTGGTTCAGGACGCCGTAGCGCGGCACCCCGGAACCGGGGCCCTGGGCGAGGAGGCGCCGCGCCAGCTCGTCGGGCCAGCGCCGGTCGGTGTCGGGTGTGGAGCCGACGCCGTCCGTGATGGAGTCGCCGAGCAGCACCACGGACCCGGGCCCACCGGCGACGTCGACGCCGGTGAGCAGCGGCCAGGTCCGCAGGGTCGAGGAGTACGCGGCCCCGGACCCGTCGGCCGTGTGGTCGCCGGGCCCGCTGACGTACGAGGTCTGCAGGGCCTGGCTGTGCAGGGGCGCGGCGGCCACGGGGCCGGGCAGATGGAAGCTGACGAGGAGATGCGCGTCCGACGGCACCGCGAACCGCAGCGGATCGCTGAAGACCTGCGCCCCCGCGGGAATCTCGGTGCCCGCCCGGCCCCCGAACCGCAGCGCCACCGGCTCCCCCCGGGCCCCTGCGCCCGCCGCCCGCACGGCGACCGTGGCGCTCCCGATGCGTACCGGCGTACCCGCGAAGGTGTTGTCGAGCCGGATCCGCACCCGCGGCCCCCCGGCGCTGGTGTGCACCACGAGCCGCACGGTCCGGTCCTGCCAGGGCCCCACCGCGGCGTACCCGGCCGTCGAGGCGGCCCAGCTGCCCGTCCACCCCGTCGTCCCGCCCCGGACGGACAGCGCGAAGACATGCAGGTCGGCGCCCCCGCCAGGGTCCCTGGGCAGCGTCACGGAGGCGATCTCGCGCCCGCGGACGACCGGCACCGTGACCACGTACAGCCGGGCGCGCTCGGTGAGTTGGCCGCCGGGCGTGTTGACATGGGGCAGGGCGACGGACTTGGTGGCGAGGGGGCCGCCGCGCCAGTCCGGGGCCGTCAGACGGTAGCTGCCGCGCGAGCCGTCCCGGTACCGCACGCCGCCCGTGCCGCTCGCGTCGCCGCCCGTGCCCGCGACCAGGAACGCGAGGGCGTCACCGCGCCCGCGCACCCGTACCGCCTGCCCGTCCGCCCGTACGTTGTCCGGCTCGCCCGCCGCCGTGTCCGGCCAGGTGACCCGGGCGCCGTCGACGCCGAGCACCCGGCCGGGGGTCCAGCCGGCCGCCGCCAGGTCCCGCGCGGACAGCGAGGCACCGGCGCCGTCGAAGTCCGCGTCGCCGGGGCGCGCGTCGTCGCTGACGGCCCGGTTGTCGAACAGCCGCTCCAGGGGGAGCGGCCGGGTGGTCGGTGCGGTGGACGCCCGCTCGGCCCCCGGTGCCGCCTCGGCGGCGGCCACCGGCGCGAGGCCCGTGAGCAGGGCGAGTACGGCGGTGGCTCCCCAGATGCGTCTTCGCACGACGGACCTCCCACGACGTGGTGCACGGCGGACACGACCCGCACGACTGACTGACGGTGCGTCATGCGGTGGCGGACGACAGGTGGTGCGTGGTGAAACGGACTACAGGTGGTGCGTGATGAAAGGGGCGACGGACGGTGCGTGATGAAACTAAGGAGCAGTCAGAGGCCCGTCAATGAACGCGGCATGGACACAGGCGCATGATCCGGCCAAGGCCGAGTGCGTCGGCCGGAGGGTGACCCCGTGCCCGGGGCGGAGGTCGCGCGCCCGGCCAGGGGCGGCCCCCTCACCCCCGCCCGGGCGCCAGTGCCAGGATGGCGGCATGCACCTTTACGATGAGCGCCTGAGTGTCCCGGCCGTGTGGTGGTTCCTCGTCGTGCTCGCGGGCTGTCTCTTCGGCGGGCTGCTGCTGCCGTTCGGGCCCGTGGCCGCCGCGTTCGGCGTACTCCTCGTCGGCGGGGTGTTCGGGCCGCTGGTCCACCGCTACGGCTCGGCCCGCATCGTCGTGACGCCCGGCACCCTCGTCGTGGGCGACCGGGTCATCCCGATCGACGACCTCGGACGCACGGAGATCCTCGACGCGGGCGAGGCCTTCGAGTGGCGCACGTACAAGGCGAACGCCTACGCCCTGCTCCTGCTGCGCGCCTACGTCCCCACCGCGCTGCGCGTCGAGCTGCGGGGCCCGCACCACACCGCGCCCTACCTCTACCTCTCCACCCGCCGCCCGATGAACCTGGCCACGATCCTGGCCTTCACCCGCCGCTGATTCGCCTGATTCCGCTCATTCCGAGATCAACTGCCGCAAGATACATTCCTTGGAGCGCGGATCCGCCGTCCGGCCGTCCCGGCCCACCCGGGGAGGCCGCCCCGGGCACCCCACGGAGAGGCCGGTCATGAACATTCCGTTCCTGGACAAATGGCGCAAACGGCACCCGAGCGAGCCGGGCCTGAGGCTCGCGGCCGCCTTCGAGGACGATCCGGTCGGTGTGGGCGAACTGCTGTCCGAGTGCGAACTCCTGCGTTCGCAGGCGGGCGCGGCCGGCCTGGAACTCGACGACTCCCCGGCGTCGTTGGCCGCCCTCGACCAGCTGCCGCCGCGCTGGCGCGACGACGCGGAGACGCTGCCCTGGCTCGGCAACGACGCGGGCCTGTACCTGGGCACGGTGATCGTGCGGACCGTGCCGGGCGCGGTCTGGCAGGTCCTGCCGGGCGGCACGCCGGTGGTGCGCCTGGCGTCCGGGCGGGAGATCGACGTGGTCGCCGCGGGGCTCGACTGGGCGGTTCAGGGGACCCCCGAGTTGTCTCAGGTATACGCGGAGGCGTCCGAGACGTAGCCGCCAGGCAACGTAGCCTCAAATACGGTTAATGCCCATAAGTGCGTGTCGTCCAATAAGTCCCGTTTTCGCGTGGATAGTTTGCGCTGACCGACACGGCGAAAAGTGGGCAGGTCTGGGCATGGCCGTCGATCCGTTGATCGAGCTGCGTGACGTGAACAAGTACTACGGAGAGCTCCATGTCCTCCAGGACATCGACCTCACCGTCGGCAAGGGGGAGGTGGTCGTGGTCATCGGCCCTTCGGGGTCGGGAAAATCAACGCTCTGCCGGACGATCAACCGTCTTGAGACCATCCAGTCGGGCAGGATCCGGCTCGACGGACAGCCGCTGCCCGAGGAGGGCAAGGAACTCGCGCGGCTCCGCTCCGAAGTGGGCATGGTCTTCCAGTCGTTCAATCTCTTCGCGCACAAGACCGTGCTGCAGAACGTCTCCATGGGCCAGGTGAAGGTCAGGGGCCGCAAGAAGGACGAGGCCGACCGGCGCTCCCGTGAGCTGCTCGAACGCGTGGGCCTCGCCTCGCAGGCCGACAAGTACCCGGCGCAGCTCTCCGGCGGCCAGCAGCAGCGCGTGGCCATCGCCCGCGCGCTCGCCATGGACCCCAAGGTGATGCTCTTCGACGAGCCGACCTCGGCCCTCGACCCCGAGATGATCAACGAGGTCCTCGAGGTCATGCAGCAGCTCGCCCGGGACGGCATGACCATGGTCGTCGTCACGCACGAGATGGGCTTCGCCCGCTCGGCGGCCAACCGCGTGGTCTTCATGGCCGACGGCCGCATCGTCGAGGACCGGGCCCCCGAGGACTTCTTCACCCACCCGGAGAGCGAGCGCGCCAAGGACTTCCTCTCCAAGATCCTCAAGCACTGACGGGGGGCTGAGCATGCTCCGTACGACACGTCTGTTCGCCGCGCTCGTCCTCACCGCGCTCGCCACCGCGGCCTGCGGCAAGGAGGGCAGCCCCCCGACCAAGGGCCCCGCGGCCGGCGAGCTGCCGAAGTACCAGGTGGCGAAGGGCTTCGAGCTGACGAAGTCCGGCACCTGGCGGAAGGCCGAGAGCCGCGGCCGCTTCGTCGTGGGCGCCAAGGAGGACCAGCCCTACCTCGGCGAGAAGGACCCGGCGACCGGCAGGTACTCGGGCTTCGACATCGAGATCGCCAAGATGGTCTCGGCCTCCCTCGGCCTGGACCCCGGGAAGATCTCCTTCAAGACGATCGCCTCGGCCAACCGCGAGACGGCCCTGCAGAACGGGCAGATCGACTACTACGTCGGCACCTACACCATCAACGACCTCCGCAAGAGGCTCGTCGGCTTCGCCGGGCCGTACTACATGGCCGGACAGGGCCTGCTCGTGCGGCACGACGAGGACGACATCAAGGGTCCCGAGGACCTGAACGGCAAGCGCGTGTGCTCCGCCGCGGGCTCCACGCCGTACCAGCGCATCAAGCAGGACTACCCGAAGGCGACGCTCGTCGCGTACGACACGTACTCCGTGTGTGTCGACAATCTGCTGACCTATCAGGTCGACGCCGTCACCACCGACGACGCGATCCTCATCGGGTACGCGGCCAAGGTGCCCGACGAACTGAAGCTGGTCGGCAAGCCGTTCTCGAAGGAGCCCTACGGCATCGGTGTGCCGCGCGGCGACACCACACTGCGGTTCGCCATCGACGATGCCCTCGCCGCCCGGGAGAAGAACGGCGACTGGAAGAAGGCGTACGACGCGACCCTCGGGCTCTCCGGTGTCCCGGCGCCGAAGCCGCCCGCCATCGACCGCTACCCGGCGAGCTGAGGAGGCGTCGTGGACGTACTGACAGACAACTTCTCCACCTTCGGGGACGGCTTCCTCGGCACCGTGGAACTCACCGTGTACGCCTCGCTGCTCGCGCTCGCGCTCGGGTTCGTGATGGCCTCGTTCCGGGTGGCGCCCGTCGGCTCTTTCCGGGTGTTCGGCGCGGTGTGGGTGGCGGTCCTGCGGAACACGCCGCTGACGCTGCTGTTCTTCGCGGTGCTGCTCGGCCTGCCGCGGTTCGGACTCGTGCTGCCCTTCAAGGTGTTCGCGGTGCTCGCGCTCGGCTGCTACACCTCGGCGTTCATCTGCGAGGCGCTGCGCTCGGGCATCAACACCGTGCCCAAGGGCCAGGGCGAGGCGGCCCGCAGCCTCGGCATGACCTTCCGTCAGACGCTGTCCGCGGTGGTGCTCCCGCAGGCGTTCCGCTCGGTCATCCCGCCGGTCGGCTCCACGCTCATCGCGCTCGCCAAGAACTCCGCGATCGCCGGGGCGTTCAGCGTCACCGAACTGCTCGGCAGCTACAAGACCCTCAGCGAACTCGGCTACAGCATCATCTGGACCTTCGTCTGGATCGCCCTCGGCTACCTGATCATCACCCTCGCCATCAGCGCCGTCTTCAACATCCTCGAGAAGCGCTGGGGAGTCGCCCGATGACCACCACCGCCCACGCTCCCGAAGCCACCGCGCTCTACGACATCCCGGGCCCGCGCACCCGCCGCAGACATCTGATCTACGGCATCCTCTCCACCGCCCTGATCGTCGCGCTCGTCGGCTGGATCCTGTATCTGCTGTTCGACACCGACCAGTTCACCGCCACCAAGTGGACGCCGTTCGAGTACAAGGGCATCCAGGAACTGCTCCTGCGCGGGCTCGGCAACACGCTGAAGGCCTTCGCCATCGCCGCCGTGCTCTCGCTCGCCCTCGGCGGACTGCTCGCCACCGGGCGGCTCTCGGACCACCGGCCCGTGCGCTGGGTGGCCACGCTCCTGGTGGAGTTCTTCCGGGCCATGCCCGTGCTCGTGATGATCTTCTTCGTCTTCGTGGCGCTGAAGGTCCAGCCGCTGCCGGCGCTGGTCGCCGGGCTCACGCTCTACAACGGTTCCGTGCTCGCCGAGGTGTTCCGCTCCGGCGTCAACTCGGTCGAGCGCGGCCAGAGGGAGGCCGCTTACGCGCTTGGCATGAGAAAGACCCAGGTCATGTCGTACGTCCTGGTGCCGCAGGCGGTGCGGGCCATGCTGCCCGCCATCATCAGCCAGCTGGTCGTGGCCCTGAAGGACACCTCACTCGGCTATCTGATCACCTATGAGGAGTTCCTCCATGCCGGGAAGCTCATCGCGTCGAATCTCGACTACGATTTGCCTTTCATCCCCGTGGTCATGGTGATCTCACCGATCTACATCGGGATGTGCATGCTGCTTTCGTGGTTCGCCTACTGGGTGTCCAAGCGTCAGCAGCGCAGTCCCAAGACAGAGGCCGTGGATGTCGCCCCGGCTGAACCAGGGACGCTGCTGCCGGGCGGGGGTCCCCCCAGGGCCCCAGGACCCTGACGGGAGCAGCAGCTGGAGGGCCAGGCCCGCCCGGCAGCAGCCGGAGATCACTGCTCGCGCAGGGGGACCGACACGTACGACGGGTCGGTTCCGGGCGAGGAGAAGGTCAGCTGCGCGCCGGACGGGTTGTGCTCGACATAGAGCGGGTCGACCGTGTCGACGACCAGGGCGAGCCGGTGCCCCGCCGGGACGTCGTAGGCCGTGGAGAACAGCTCCAGGTCGACGGCGAACGGCTTGCCCGGGGTCTTGCCGTGGAAGGTGTACGGCGCGTTGCTGACCAGCTTGCCGAGGCCGAGCGGGCCCACGTCGTAGAGGTACGCGACGAGGGTTCCGCTCTCCTTGGTGCTGGTCACCGTCGTGTGCAGCTTGGCGGTGCCGCGCACCCGCTGTTCCCGCTCCGCCCGCTCGGACTGCCAGACCGCCGCGTACCGGCGCGGAAGGAGCGGCATCGACGCCACCGGCGGCAACTTCAGGAACTGGTCCAGGGTGTTGGAGAGCATCACGATGCCGCCGTTGGCCCCGGAGTCGACGTTCGCGCGGATCGTGGTGGAGCCCGCGAGGTCGATCTTCTTGCTGGTCGCGCCGACCGACTTCCAGTCCGCGTAGCCCTCGTATCCGCCCGTGGACCGCGACTTGAGCTGGACGGGCTGCTCCTTGTCGATGCCGTTCCTCTCGCCCTTGAGGTAGTGGTCGAACCAGCGCTTGGTGGTCGTCCAGGTGTCGTTGGGCAGGCCGAGCAGGCCGGTGGCCTCGGCGGTGGCGTGGTCGCCGGGGCGGAACTCCAGGCGCTTGGGGCCCGTCAGCTTCTCGTAGAAGCTCGCGTACTGGTTGGGCGGGAAGATGGTGTCGCCCCAGGCGTTGGCGAGCAGGATCGCGGCGCCGTTCTTGTTGAGGCGGTCCAGGTAGGTCGCGGGGGAGCGCTTGCTGCCCCACGCGATCATCTCGTCCTCGCTGTCGAGGTTCGAGCCGAGGAAGTCCTTGAGGATGCGCTTCAGTTCGGCGCTGGGGCGTCCGGTGAGGTAGCCCGCGCCGCCCAGCAGGGCGCCCGCCTGGGCGTGCTGGGTGCGGCCGCTGTAGATGGACTCGACGAGGTCGCCCCAGCCGCTGAGCGCGCCGACGGCCTTCACGCGCTTGTCGTGGGCGGCGGCGAGCAGGCTGATGCCCGCGCCGTAACTGACGCCCGCCATGCCGACCTTGCCGGGGTCGGTGGGGGTGTTCTTCAGCGTCCAGTCGATGACCTTGGAGGCGTCGGCGATGTCCTCGGGGCCGCCGACCTCGATCTCGCCGCCGGACTGCCAGAAGCCGCGGGAGTTGTAGCTGACGACGACGTACCCGGCCGCGGCGAGCTTCTTGGCCTGCGCGATGTATTCGATCTGCGGCATGGCCCAGCTGGTGGGAAGCACGATCGCGGGGTACGAGCTGTCCGTCGTCGCGCCCGCGGGCGCGACGACGTTGGCCTTCAGGACGGTGCCGCCGTCACCGGGGATGTCGACGAACCGCACGCTCGGCGCAGCCGTCGCGGCGGGGCGTTCGGCGGGCGCGGCCTGGGCAGCGGGGGCGAGCCCGAAGGCGGCGCCCGCGATCAGAGCGGCGGAGACGGTCCCTGCGGCAGTGGACCGCAGGGACGGGTGGGGGTCTCGCACGGGTCACTCCTCACTTGTTGAAAGTGCAAAGTGACCGAACGGTAACCGCGGTTCTTTACCGGGGGTAACCCGTCGGTAAGTTACGCCCCGGTAACGATTGTTGACGCGGCTGTCACCTCAAGAGGTCTGCTTCAGCGCGCTCTTGGCCTGCCAGTCCGCCCACGACAGGTTCCACTCGCCGTAGCCGTTGCCCGGGTCCGGCGTGCCCTTGGAGCCCGAGCCCGTGACCTCGAACGGGTCGCCGACCTGGACCTGGCCGTACAGCCAGGAGGCGTCGGAGGTGCTCATGCCGACGCAACCGGAGCTGTGGTTGGTGTTGCCGAAGTACGCGGCGTTCCAGGGCGCGGCGTGCGCGTACATGCCCGACCAGGTCAGCCGCATCGAGTAGTCGACCATCTTGTCGTAGGCGTCGCCGAGGCCGACGGTCTCGGAGCGCATGTTGATCGTGCCCTCCTTGGCCATCAGGACCGACGTGCCGCCCCAGGACGCCTTCTCGCCGCCGGGGGTGCCGGCCGACATCGGGACCCGCTTGACGGACTTGCCGTCCCGCGTCAGGGTCGCCGTCTTGCTGTCCAGGTTCACCTTGACGACCTGGTTCTTGCCGACGGTGACGGCGGTGTCGTAGTCGCGCACGAACCAGCCGCCGTCCGTGCCCGAGTCGACGCCGTTGAGCTGGGCGTCGAGCTTCACCTTCGTGCCCGACTTCCAGTACTCCTCGGGCCGCCAGTCGACGCGGTCCTTGCCGTCGTAGTTCTTGATCCAGCCCCAGGACCCGGTGGTGTCGTTGGACGTGGTGACCTTGAGGTGCTTCTCCACCTCGGCCTTGTTCTTCACCGGGTGGTCGAAGACGATCGAGAGCGGCTGGGCCACGCCGACGGTCTTGAGGTTGCTGCCCGGCGTGATCGTGACCTTGTTGACCTTCTCGGGCGGGGCCGTCTTGAAGGACTTCGTCGCCTCGCCGCCCTCGTCGGTGGTGGCCCGCAGGGTGTAGCTGGTGCCGGGCGCGGCCTTGCGCGCCGAGGTCCAGCTGCGGCCGTCCGCCGAGACCTTGCCCGCCAGCTTGGTGCCCTCGGCGTCGGCGACCGCGACGTCCTTGAGCTTGGCGTCCTTGGTGGTGAGCTTCACCGTGACGGGGACGCCCGCCTTGGCCTGGCCGCCGGAGAGGTTCACGGCGACCTTCGGCTTGGCCGCCTTGGCGTCGTCGGAGCCGGAGCCGCCGTCCGAGCAGGCGGACAGGGTGGCCGCCAGGGCCGCGACGCCCGCGACTGCGGCGTGGCGGGGGCGTATGGAGCGTCGGCGGGACGACGGGCTCAGGGACCGGGACCTCAAGGAAACGTACCTCCGTGCGAATGTTCAGGGCCTGCCCGGAGTGAGAGTGCGCGTGGTCCGCTTCGGTTGCCCGTCGCCCGGAAATTGCCGACTACGTCATAGAGGCGTTATTCGCGGCATACGTTCCGTGGGGGTGTGCTCACGTGCCGCGCACGCGGATGCCGCTCGTCGCGCCGCCCGCGGGGCCGCTCACTTGGCGCGGTGGGAGTTGCGCGCGGTCGGGGCGGGGGTCGGGATCGGCTCCTGGGCGGGGCGGGTCACGTCCGCGACGAGCTCGACCACGTCCGGTCCGTACGCCTGCGAGTTCACGACCTTCAGGAGCAGCGCGAAGGAGTGGTTGCCGTGCTTGCGGGCGAGGCGCTCGTGGTGGCGGGCCAGATAGCGGGTCGCGGCCTGGTTGGTGATGGCGCGCTGGCCGCAGAAGAGGAAGACGGGCCGCGCGTCCGGCGCCTGCCCGGCGGTGAGGCGGGCCAGGATGACGTACTCGGTCCTGCCGCCCTCCATGCGGTAGCGCTCGGAGCCGATCTGGAAGGCGCCCCGGTCCGGGCCCGGCTCCGGGTCGGTGTTGACGCGCACGCCGGGCAGCAGCGAGTGCATGTGCGCGGCCATGCGGCGGTGGACCGCCGGGTTGCCGACGCAGAACTCGGTGCGCTCGCCGAAGCCCTGCTGGGCGGCGTCGTGCGCGACGATCTGGGCGTGCCCGCCGCACTCCTTGATCAGTGCGGCCAGTTCGAGCAGCGAGAACACGTCGTGCCGGGTCACGAGCAGCTCCGGGCCGCTCGCCTCGCGGTTGACCACGAGCAGCGACTCGGCGTTCGCGGGCAGCCCGAAGAAGGCCTGCTTGCGGCGGAGCCTGCGCTTCCACAGCTGCGAACGCAGGAGCCAGCCCAGGGTGGCACCGAGCACGGCCGCGACCAGGCCGAGGACGAGATAGCGCACGTCTTCAGTCATGGGGGCGCATGCTAGCGGCCATTCGGAGCCTCGTTCGAAGAGTCCATGGCCAGGCGCGGAGCCCGAAGTTACGCTGCGCAGACGGCTGTTGACTGGAGGTACGAATGCGGCGCTGTCTCGTGCGGAATCTGACGCTATGTGCGGTCGGCGGGGTATTGGTGACGGTCGGTGCGGCGGCGCCCCCTTCGCCTTCGCGCTCAGCGCAACCGGGCACGAGCGCCGAATCGGCCACCGCGGCCGAACACGGCGCAAGACCGGCATCGGCCACTACGGCCGGAACGGGCGCTTCGCGTGCCACGACTCCGGAGAAGACACCCGTGGCCGTCGGCCACGGCGGCGCGGTGGCGAGCGTCGACCAGGACGCGTCCGCCGCCGGCATCGAGGTCCTGAAGAAGGGCGGCAACGCCGTGGACGCGGCGGTCGCCACGGCCGCGGCGCTCGGCGTCAGCGAGCCCTACTCCGCGGGCATCGGCGGCGGCGGTTACTTCGTGTACTACGACGCGAAGTCCCGCACGGTGCGCTCCCTCGACGGCCGTGAGACCGCGCCGCGCACCGCGGACTCCGGGCTCTTCCTGGAGAACGGCAAGCCGCTGCCGTTCGCGGACGCCGTCACCAGCGGCCTGGCCGTGGGCACCCCCGGCACGCCCGCCACCTGGCAGGAGGCGCTCGACTCCTGGGGCAGCAGGTCGCTCGGCACGGTCCTGAAGCCCGCCGAGCGCCTGGCGCGGCACGGCTTCACCGTCGATGAGACCTTCCGCTCCCAGACCGCGTCGAACCAGGCGCGGTTCGCGGACTTCCCCGACACCGCCCGCCTGTTCCTGCCCGGCGGGGAACTGCCCGTCGTCGGCTCGACGTTCAAGAACCCCGACCTCGCGCGGACGTACGCGGAGCTGGGGGACAAGGGCGTCGACGCGCTGTACGACGGCAAGCTCGGCCGCGATCTGGTGCGCACCGTCAACAAGCCGCCCGTGGACCCGGACTCCGGGCGCAACGCCCGCCCCGGCGACCTGTCCATGAAGGACCTGCGCGACTACGCGGTGAAGCGCCGCACCCCCACCAAGACGTCCTACCGCGGCCTCGACGTCTACTCCATGGCGCCGTCCTCCTCCGGCGGCACCACCGTCGGCGAGGCCCTGAACATCCTGGAGCGCACCGACCTCTCCGAGGCCACCCGCACGCGCTATCTGCACCGCTTCATCGAGGCCAGCCGCATCGCGTTCGCCGACCGGGGGCGCTGGGTGGGCGACCCGGCCTTCGAGGACGTACCGAAGAAGGAGCTCCTCTCGCAGAAGTACGCGGACTCCCGGGCCTGCCTGATCAAGGACGACGCCGTCCTGAAGAGCCCGCTCGCACCCGGTGACCCGCGCAACCCGGTGCCCTGCCGCGCCGGGGACAAGGCGGCCCCGACGACGTACGAGGGGGAGAGCACCACGCATCTGACGGCGGCCGACAAATGGGGCAACGTCGTCGCGTACACCCTCACCATCGAGCAGACCGGCGGCAGCGGGATCACCGTGCCCGGGCGCGGCTTCCTGCTCAACAACGAGCTGACCGACTTCTCCTTCGCGCCCGCCAACCCGGCCGTGCACGACCCGAACCTGCCGGGGCCCGGCAAGCGCCCGCGCTCGTCGCTCTCGCCGACCATCGTCCTCGACGAGCGGGACCGGCCGGTCGTCGCCCTCGGCTCGCCCGGCGGCGCGACCATCATCACGACCGTCCTGCAGACCCTGACCGGCTTCCTCGACCGGGGCCTGCCGCTGGTCGACGCCATCGCGGCGCCGCGCGCCAGCCAGCGCAACGCCGCCCAGACGGAGCTCGAACCGGGCCTGTGGAACAGCGAGACCCGGCGCAGGCTGGAGGCGATCGGGCACTCCTTCCGGCAGAACCCGGAGATCGGCGCCGCGACCGGCGTGCAGCGGCTCGCGGGCGGGCAGTGGCTCGCGGCGGCCGAGAAGGAGCGCAGGGGAGGCGGGTCCGCGATGGTGGTGAAGCCGAGGTCGTAGTCCGGCTCGGGCCCGCCTCCCGTGGCTCACAGGGCCGTGAGGATGCGCGGGCCCGCGTCCGTGATCGCCACCGTGTGCTCCACGTGGGCCGCGCGGCTGCCGTCGTTCGTGCGCAGGGTCCAGCCGTCCGGCGCGGCGTGATAGCCGTCCTTGCCACCGGCGATCAGCATCGGCTCGATGGCGAGCACCATGCCGTGCCGCAGCGGCATGCCGCGGCCCGGGCGGCCCTCGTTCGGCACCCCGGGGTCCTCGTGCATGCTGCGGCCCACGCCGTGGCCGCCGAATCCGTCCGGAATGCCGTACCCGCCGTCCCGGCAGACCGTGCCGACCGCGTGCGCGATGTCGCCGATGCGGTTGCCCACGACGGCCGCGGCGATGCCGGCCTCCAGGGCCTGCTCGGCGGTCTTGATGAGCAGCGTGTCCTCGGGGCGCGGGGTGCCGACGACGAAGCTGATGGCCGAGTCGCCCACCCAGCCGTTCAGGCTGGCGCCGAAGTCCGCGGAGACCAGGTCGCCGTCCCGCAGGCGATAGCCGTCCGGGATGCCGTGCACGATCGCGTCGTTCACCGACGTGATGAGCGTCGCGGGGAAGGGGACCGGGGCGAACGCCGGGTGGTAGTGCAGGAACGGTGACGTGGCGCCCGCGTCCTTCAGGACCTGGTGCGCCACCTCGTCCAGGTCCCGGAGCACCACGCCGACGGCCGCCGCGTCGCGCACCGCCGTCAGGGCGCGCGCGACCACGCGCCCGGCCTCCCGCATCGCTTCGATGGATGTGTCTGTCTTGAGTTCGACCATGCCAATTACTATACCGGTATTTAAATGGCGTCCAGGGGTAGGATGGGAACATGGTTCGCACCCCCTTGACCCCTGAAGAGCGTGAACGCGGCGAGCGGCTCGGTCTGCTCCTGCGCGCGGCGCGCGGTGAGCGGAGCATGGTGGAGGTCGCCGCGTGCGCCGGGATCTCGGCGGAGACGCTGCGCAAGATCGAGACGGGCCGGGCGCCGACGCCCGCCTTCTTCACGGTGGCGGCCCTCGCGGTGGCCCTGGAGCTCTCGATGGACGAGGTGGCGCGGGCCTGCGCGCTGGTTCCCGTCTGAGGTCAGCCGAGCAGTTTCGCCACCACGCGGTCGAGGGCCTCGATGTCCTCGCGGCCCAGGGCGAGCAGGTCGGCCGGCGGGGCGGAGAGGATCGCGACGGCACGCTCGGCGGCCGCCTCGCCCTCGGCGGTGAGTCGGACCAGCTTGGCGCGCCGGTCGACGGGGTGCGGGACGCGCTCGGCGAAGCCGCGCCGCACGAGGTCGTCGACGATCACGGTGGTGTACGGCGGGTCGGCGCCGAGCCGCTGCGCCAACTCCCGCAGGGTGAGCGGGCCGGGGGCGATCCGGCGCAGGGCCCGGATGCGGCTGAAGCTCATGCCGAGCGCCTCGGCGACCTCTTTGCGGCGGTTGTGGCGGTCCATCAGGAGGGTGTTGAGGCCCTGCCAGGCCCGCGTGGCCGCCTGCACGGTGGCGTCGTCCCGCTGCGCGCCGGGGTCGTCCACCCGCCGGTCCGTGTCGTCGCCCGGGCGTTCCGTCAAGTCCTCACCGTCGTTCTTGTCTCCTCGGCGGCCAGCCGCTCCGCGGTGAGCCGGGCCGTGGACTGCGCCCAGCGGCCAGAGGTGAGCGTACCCAGCAGCAGGACCGCCCCGCCGCACCCGGCGATGATCCACCAGGCCGTCCGGCTCGACTGGAGGAAGGCCGCCGTGCCCTTGTGCGCGCCGGTCGCCATGAGCGCGCCGGTGACCGCCACGCCGAGCGACTGGCCGAACTGGCGGCAGGCCGAGGCCACCGCGGCGGCCACGCCGGACTGCGAGCGCGGCATCGCGGACACGGCGGTGTGGGAGATGGGGGCGGTCACCATCCCGAAGCCGATCCCGAACAGCGCGTAGGCGCAGAACAGCGGCGCCACCGAGAGGTGTCCGGAGTAGGTGAGCGCCTGCAGGGCGGCGCTCGCGCACAGCGCGGCCCCGGCCGTCACCAGCGGCACGCGGGGCCCGCGTGCCGCGAGGATCCGCCCGGACAGCGGCGCGGCGATCAGCGCCGCGAGGGCCATGGGCAGCAGGAACAGACCGGCGTGCAGCGCGTCGAGCCGCCGTACGTCCTGCAGGTACAGGGAGCTGACGAAGAGGAAGCCGCCCAGCGAGAAGAACGCGGCGACGGCGATGACGGTGGCACCCGCGAAGGGGACGGAACGGAAGAATCGCAGGTCGATGAGGGGGTCGACGCGGCGGGTCTCGTACCGCAGAAGTCCGAGCAGCGCGCACAGCGCCGCGCCCGCGCACCCGGCGACCAGTGGTGACGTCCAGCCCCTGACCGGCGACTCGATGATCGCGTACGTCACCGTGGCGAGCAGGACGACGACCAGGACCTGCCCGACCGGATCGGCGCGGCGGGGGCGCTCGGCGCGGGACTCCGGCACGTACCGCCGGGTCAGGGCGAGCGCGGCCAGGCCGATGGGCACGTTGATCCAGAAGATCGCCCGCCAGCCGGCCGACTCCACGAGCGCGCCGCCGATGATGGGCCCCGCGGCCATGCTGATGCCGACGACGCCGCTCCAGACGCCGATCGCGCGGGCGCGTTCGCGGGAGTCGGGGAAGACATTGCTGATGATCGACAGGGCCACGGGGTTGAGCATCGAGCCGCCGATCGCCTGGAGCACGCGTGCCGCGATCAGCCAGCCGAGGCCCGGAGCGGCGCTGCACAGCAGCGAGGCCGTGGTGAAGACCGTCAGGCCGACCTGGAAGACGCGTCGGCGGCCCACGCGGTCGGCGAGCGAGCCCGAGAACATCAGCAGGCTCGCGAGCACGAGGGTGTAGCCGTCGACCGTCCACTGGAGCCCGGACAGCGAGCTGTCGAGGTCCTGCTGGATGGACGGCAGGGCCACGTTCAGGGCGGTGACGTCGAGGCTGACGATCAACAGGCTCAGGCAGCAGACGGCAAGGACCGTCCAGCGGCCGTGAGGGGTGGGGTGGGTCATGAGCGCCCCCGGAAAGTAGTTGTGTTGCTGTAATCATTACAATGACACAACTAAATGTTGAGCGTTACCTTCCGGGGGCGGCGGTGCCGGCGGTGCTAGAGCTTCTGGAGGTGTTGGCGATGCTGGAGACGCTTCCGCGCGAGCAGCGCCGCCCCCGCCGTCGCGAGCGCCAGTGCCACGAACAGGGCGCCGACCCACACGGGGGAGCGGTAGCCGAGCCCCGACGCGATGGCCCGGCCGCCCGCCCAAGGGCCCACCGCCGCGCCGAGGTTGAAGGCGGCCGTGGCGAAGCCGCCCGCGAGGGTCGGCGCTTCCGTCGCCGCGTACAGCGCCTGCGAGATCAGGGTGGAGCCGACCGCGAACGACAACATCCCCTGGGTGAAGGCGAGGACGACCGCCGCGACCGGGCTGCCCGCCGTGAGCGCGAACGCCACCCAGCCCGCGAGCAGCGCCACCGTGCCGCCCGCCAGGAGCGGCAGCGGCCGCGTGTCGGCGAGCCGCCCGCCGAGCGCGACCCCGACCGACGAGCCGAGCCCGAACAGGGCGAGCAGCCCGGGCATCCACGCGTCGTCGATGCCGGAGACGCGCGTGGCCAGCGGTTCCAGGTAGGTGAAGACGCAGAACGTGGCGCCGTTGACGAGCGCGCCGAGCAGGAGTGTCACCAGGAGCACGGGGGAGCGCAGGGCGCGGAGTTCCGCGCGGGCCCCGGTGCGCGGGGTGACGGGCGTGGACGGGGGCGCGGCGGAGGGTGCGGCCGGGGCGGCGGTTGTGGCCGGGGTGGCGGAGACGGCTGCGGGCGGCGGTACGGCCTTGGCGACGGCGACGACGGCGGGCACCGAGATCAGTGCCACCGCCCAGAACGCGGCGCGCCAGCCCCACAGTTGGCCGAGCAGCGCGCCGCCCGGCACGCCCACGACGCAGGCGAGCGTGGTGCCGCCGAGCAGGATGGAGGTGGCCCGGCCCTTGGCGTCCGGCGCGACCAGGGTCGTGGCGGTGGCGAGGGCCACGGCGAGGAAACCGGCGTTCGCGAGCGCGCCGACGACGCGGGTGCCGAGCAGGACGGCGTAGCTGGTGGTCAGGGCGCCGACCACGTGCACGAGCAGGAACGTGATCAGGAAGCCGAGGAGGGCGCGGCGGCGCGGCCAGCGCAGGCTCAACACCGCCATCAGCGGCGCCCCCACGATCATTCCCACGGCGAACGCCGAGGTCAGCGAACCGGCGGCCGGGACAGACACCCCCATGTCGGCGGCGATGTCCGACACCAGGCCGGACAGCATGAACTCGGACGTGCCCTGGGCGAACACGGCGAGAGCGAGCAGGTACAGGACGAATGGCACAGCGAGACTCCGCAACCACTGAAAGAGGATCGACGAGCCCCGCGGGCAGCCCTCGGCGGCGCGGCGAAGGCCGCGCTCGCGCCGCGCGGCTGCCGCGCGGGGAAGGAGAGGGGGAGAGAGCAGTCCGTGACCACGGCACTGCGGCGATCCTGTGGCGGAGGGCCGCGGAGCGACACGATGTCGTACCGGGATGTGGCACGACGTCGGTGTCGCTGCCACGCGGCAGCGAGGGACTCCGGAACCCGGTCAGGAGCTCAAGGAGTCCGTGGAGCAGCCACCGGAGCGCCGGTGGCTAGCGTCTGTTCGCCTCGGGACTGGACATGTGCGCAGACTAACCACGTCTGTCGCCGCACGTCCAAGTAATTAATGAAGCCTTCGGAAAACCGCGTGTAGCCGTCCCGTAACCCATCTGGTGTTATCTTCCGGACCGGCAGACTCCAGTCTCCCAGGGGGCGGTGCCCGACCATGGCAGTGGGACAACTCCCGGACGAGATCCGGGAGTTCGCAAAGTACTTGAACGACCTGCTGGCCCGGCTCGATCGGGACGGCGGGTGGTGCGGGGTGTTCCTGGCCCGTGACCCCGACGGCATGCGGGCCTGCCTCGAGGGTGCCGAGGTGCCGCCCTGGGACGTGGTGCAGGCGCTGCTCCACGACCTCGCGGCCGACGCGGGGGTGGGCGTCGCGCACGCCGAGACGGCACGGGCGCGGGCCCTGCACGCGGCGTCGGTGGCCGCCCACGACGACCGGCCGGGCGCCCGCGAACTCCTCAGCGACCGGCTCGACCTGATGCTCCAGGAGCAGCGGTTCGCCCTGGACCGGCAGCACGAACTGGCACGGGCCCTCGCCGTCGCCCCCACCCCCGACGAGGTGGACCGCATCCACCTGGACCTGGCGTGGGTGCGCGACGACCACGAACGCGCGGCCGCGCGCTGCGGGGAGCTGCGGGCGCGGATCGACCGCCTCGACCGGGCGAGCGCGCCGCAGTGGGTGGACTTCGGGGGGCCGGGGCAGGACGGGGCCCCGCCGGGGGCGGAGCCGGGCAGTTCCCCGGACGCCCGGCAGGCCGCGTACGACTCCCGCCCCGCCGAGTACGACGCCCGCTCCGCGTACGACTCCCGCCCCGCCGAGTACGAGCCCGGCGCGCCCCTTCCCGCCCCCACCGGCGAGTCCGCCCCCGCCCCGGACGAGCACGCCCAGGCCGACGCGAACGGCCGCACCCCCCGCGTCCCGCCCCAGTCCCACCCCCGCCGCCGCCCCCGGGGCGCCCGCTTCGCGGGGTTCGCCGGGCTCGACGCGGACGAGGCGGACGGCGTGGAGCCCTACGGGGACGCTGTCGTCCCCGTGGCGGACGGGGCGTCCGACGACGTGGGGACGCCCCGCGGCGCGCGCTACGCCCAGGCCATGGACGCCGCGCCGCGCGCCCCGAGGCGGTCCAGGCCCGTGGACCGGGCCGCCGGTGACCGCGAGGCGGCCGAGGCGCGTGCCGCCGCCGAGGCGCACCTCGCGGACGAGCGCGTCACCGTCGACGCCGTGAAGGCCCTGATCCGGCTGCGCGGCGAGGGCCGCAGCGGGGAGGCGCACGGGGTGCTCGTCGAGGCGGCGGGATGGCCTGCGGCGAGGCTCCCGCTGTTCGCCGAGGAACTGCACCACGCGGGCCTCGCCGCCGACTGGGCCACCCTGCTGTGGGAGGCCGCGTCGCTGCCGCCCGGCCGGCTCGTGGCCGTCGCGGACGCGCTCGCCGGCGCGGGCCGTGCCGAGGACTGCCGCAAGCTGCTGCGCCAGGGCGTGGCCCGGCCCGCCCCGGAGATCGCCGAGTCCCTGATCGCGCTGGCCGACGCGGGGCGCACCCGCGAGGCCAGGGCGCTGCTCGACGCGTTCGTCCGGGTCCGCAGCGCCGAGGACGTCGCGGCCTGCGCGCACACCGACCCGCCCCGGCTCATCCCGCAGCTCCTCGAAGCCGCGAAGGCGGCGTCGGACGAGCGCCACTGGGACCTCGTGCACGCCTTGCGCGTCGCGGGCTTCACCACCTGAGCCACGCCGTGGCCCGCGCGGGTCCGTCACCCGCTCGGGTGCGAAACATGATCGACTCCGCCGCGTTACGACGATGGTCTTGGCAAGGCCGTCGATGGGGCTTACGTTCGTCTGTCTACGCAAGAAGTCTACGGGCGTAGAGGCTCTCTGACGTCCCGTCGAAGGAGCAGCTCATGGCCAATGTCGTACGCGCCGCACTGGTCCAGGCGACCTGGACAGGCGACACCGAATCCATGATCGCCAAGCATGAGGAACACGCCCGCGAAGCCGCTCGGCAGGGCGCCAAGGTCATCGGTTTCCAAGAGGTCTTCAACGCTCCTTACTTCTGCCAGGTCCAGGAGAAGGAGCACTACCGCTGGGCGGAGCCGGTGCCGGACGGGCCCACGGTGCGCCGGATGCAGGACCTCGCGCGCGAGACCGGCATGGTGATCGTCGTGCCGGTCTTCGAGGTCGAGCAGGCCGGTTTCTACTACAACACCGCCGCGGTGATCGACGCCGACGGCAGCTATCTCGGCAAGTACCGCAAGCACCACATCCCCCAAGTCAAGGGATTCTGGGAGAAGTTCTACTTCAGGCCGGGCAACATCGGCTGGCCCGTCTTCGACACCGCCGTCGGCCGCGTCGGCGTCTACATCTGCTACGACCGCCACTTCCCCGAGGGCTGGCGCCAGTTGGGCCTGAACGGCGCCCAGCTCGTCTACAACCCGTCGGCCACGTCCCGCGGTCTCTCCGCCTATCTGTGGCAGCTGGAGCAGCCCGCGGCGGCCGTCGCCAACGAGTACTTCATCGCCGCGATCAACCGCGTCGGCCAGGAGGAGTACGGCGACAACGACTTCTACGGCACGAGTTACTTCGTGGACCCGCGCGGGCAGTTCGTCGGCGAGACGGCGAGCGACAAGGCGGAGGAACTCGTCGTGCGCGACCTCGACTTCGACCTGATCGACGAGGTCCGCGAACAGTGGGCGTTCTACCGGGACCGCCGCCCGGACGCGTACGAAGGGCTGGTCAACCCGTGAAGGACCTCTACGCAAGGCACCGGGCCGTCCTGCCGGACTGGCTCGCGCTCTACTACGACGAGCCGATCGAGCTGACGCACGGCGAGGGCCGCCACGTCTGGGACGCCGCAGGACGGCGCTACCTCGACTTCTTCGGCGGCATCCTCACCACCATGACCGCGCACGCGCTGCCCGACGTCACCAAGGCGATCGCCGAGCAGGCCGGCCGGATCATCCACAGCTCCACGCTCTATCTGAACCGCCCGATGGTCGACCTCGCCGAGCGGATCGCGGCCCTGTCCGGCATCCCGGACGCCCGCGTGTTCTTCACGACGTCGGGCACCGAGGCCAACGACACGGCGCTGCTCCTCGCCACCGCCCACCGCCGCTCCAACCAGATCCTGGCGATGCGCAACAGCTACCACGGCCGCTCCTTCACCACGGTCGGCATCACCGGCAACCAGTCCTGGTCGCCCACGAGCCTGTCGCCGTTGCAGACGCTGTACGTCCACGGCGGCGTCCGCTCCCGCGGGCCCTACGCGGCCCTCAGTGACGCCGAGTTCACCGCGGCGTGCGTCGCCGATCTGCGGGACATGCTCGGCCAGTCCCGCGGCGGCGTCGCCGCGCTCATCGCCGAGCCGGTCCAGGGCGTCGGCGGCTTCACCTCGCCGCCCGACGGCCTGTACGCCGCCTTCCGCGAGGTCCTCGCCGAGCACGGCATCCTGTGGATCGCGGACGAGGTGCAGACCGGCTGGGGCCGCACCGGCGACCACTTCTGGGGCTGGCAGGCGCACGCCGCCGCCGGACCGCCGGACCTGCTCACCTTCGCCAAGGGCATCGGCAACGGCATGTCCATCGGCGGCGTCGTCGGCCGCGCAGAGATCATGAACTCCCTGGACGCCAACTCCATCTCCACCTTCGGCGGCTCGCCCGTCACCATGGCCGCGGGCCTCGCCAACCTCTCGTACCTCCTGGAGCACGACCTTCAGGGCAACGCGCGCCGCGTCGGCGGGCTGCTCATCGAGCGGCTGCGGGCCATCTGCGCCCAGCTCCCCGTGGTCCGCGAGGTGCGCGGCCGGGGCCTGATGATCGGCATCGAGCTGGTCAGGCCCGGCACCGACGAGGCCGACCCGCAGGCGGCCGCGGCGGTCCTGGAGGCGGCCCGCGACGGCGGACTGCTCATCGGCAAGGGCGGCGGGCACAGCACCAGCGTGCTGCGCGTCGCCCCGCCCCTGTCGCTGACCGTCGCCGAGGCCGAGGAGGGCGCCGCGATCCTGGAGCGGGCCCTGCGGAGCGTCTAGGCCGCGCCCCGCCCCGTGGGCGGGCACCCCCCGGGCCCGCGCACCGCACCGCACTTCGCGTACCCCCGTACGTACGAAAGGGAGCGCACCACCATGAGTACCCGCACCCTGATCCGCGGCGGCCTCGTCATCACCGCCGCCGAGGAGCTGCACGCCGACGTCCTGATCGAGGACGGCCGGATCGCGGCGCTCGCCGCGCGCGGCACCCGGGCCGCCGAGGCCTGGAGCGCGGACCGCGTCATCGACGCGAGCGACAAGTACGTCATCCCGGGCGGCGTCGACGCGCACACCCACATGGAGCTGCCGTTCGGCGGCACCTTCGCGTCGGACTCCTTCGAGAGCGGCACCCGCGCCGCCGCCTGGGGCGGCACCACCACCATCGTCGACTTCGCCGTCCAGACCGTCGGCCGGTCGCTGCGCGAGGGCCTGGACGCCTGGTACGCGAAGGCCGACGGCAAGTGCGCCATCGACTACGCCTTCCACATGATCCTCTCCGACGTCAACTACCGGACGCTCAAGGAGATGGACCTACTGGTGGAGGAGGGCATCACCTCCTTCAAGCTCTTCATGGCCTACCCGGGCGTCTTCTACAGCGACGACGGGCAGATCCTGCGCGCCATGCAGCGCTCCGCCGCCAACGGTGGGCTGATCATGATGCACGCCGAGAACGGCATCGCCATCGACGTCCTCGTCGAGCAGGCCCTCCAGCGCGGCGAGACCGACCCCCGCTACCACGGCGAGGTCAGGAAGGTCCTCCTGGAGGCCGAGGCCACGCACCGCGCCATCCAGCTCGCCCGGGTCGCGGGCGCCCCGCTGTACGTCGTGCACGTCTCCGCCGAGGAGGCCGTCGCGGAGCTGGCGGCCGCGCGGGACAAGGGTCTCGACGTCTTCGGGGAGACCTGCCCGCAGTATCTGTTCCTGTCCACCGACAACCTCGCCGAGCCGGACTTCGAGGGCGCCAAGTACGTCTGCTCGACGCCCCTTCGGCCCCGCGAGCACCAGGCGGCGCTCTGGCGGGGCCTCAGGACCAACGACCTCCAGGTGGTCTCCACCGACCACTGCCCGTTCTGCTTCACCGGCCAGAAGGAGCTGGGCCGCGGCGACTTCTCGAAGATCCCCAACGGCCTGCCCGGCGTCGAGAACCGCATGGACCTGCTGCACCAGGCCGTCCTCGACGGGCACATCACCCGCCGCCGCTGGATCGAGATCGCCTGCGCCACCCCGGCCCGCATGTTCGGCCTCTACCCGAAGAAGGGCACCATCGCCCCCGGCGCCGACGCGGACGTCGTCGTCTACGACCCCGCCGCGACCCAGGTGATCTCCGCCGAGACCCACCACATGAACGTCGACTACTCCGCGTACGAGGGGAAGCAGGTCACCGGCCGCGTCGAGACGGTCCTTTCGCGCGGTGAACTCGTCATCGACCAGCGGGAGTTCACCGGCCGCGCCGGGCACGGCCTCTACACCCCGCGCGCCACCTGCCAGTACCTGAGCTGACCGGCCGCGCGCGCCGCTCACTCACCTGAACCAGCAAGGAGGTCCCTCGTGGATTTCGGACTTGTCCTGCAGACCGACCCGCCCGCGTCCGCCGTGGTCGACCTGATGCGCCGCGCCGAGGAGCGCGGTTTCCGCTACGGCTGGACGTTCGACTCGGCGGTCCTGTGGCAGGAGCCGTTCGTGATCTACAGCCGGATCCTTGAGCACACCGAACATCTGACGGTCGGCCCGATGGTGACCAACCCGGGCACCAGGACCTGGGAGGTCACGGCCTCCACGTTCGCCACGCTCAACGACATGTACGGCAACCGCACCGTGTGCGGCATCGGTCGCGGCGACTCGGCCATGCGCGTCGCCGGCCGCAAGCCCAACACCCTGGCCCGCCTCGGCGAGTGCATCGACGTGGTCCGTGACCTCGCCGAGGGCCGGGAGGCCGACGTCGGCGGGCAGACGCTGCGCATCCCGTGGGTGCGCGACGGGAAGCTGCCGGTGTGGATGGCCGCGTACGGCCCGAGGGCCCTGGCGCTCGCCGGACAGAAGGCCGACGGGTTCATCCTCCAGCTGGCCGACCCGTTCCTGACGGAGTGGATGGTCAAGGCGGTGCGGGCCGCGGCGGTGGAGGCGGGACGCGATCCGGCGGCCGTGAAGATCTGTGTGGCGGCGCCCGCCTATCTCACCGACGACGACTCGCCGGAGTCCCTGGCGCACGCCCGGGACGAGTGCCGGTGGTTCGGCGGCATGGTGGGCAACCACGTGGCCGACCTGGTCGCCAAGTACGGGGAGCACTCGGGCCTGGTGCCCGAGGCGCTGACCGACTACATCAAGGCCCGCGAGGGGTACGACTACGCCCACCACGGCCGCGCCGGCAACCCGGACACCGCGTTCGTGCCCGACGAGATCGTGGACCGCTTCTGCGTCATCGGCACCGCCGCTCAACACCAGGAGAAACTGGAGCAGTTGCGGGACCTCGGGGTCGACCAGTTCGCGGTGTACGCGATGCACGACGCCCGCGAGAAGGTCATCGACGGCTACGGCAGCACGGTCATCCCGGCGCTGGGGCGGTAGCCGCACGGGTGAGACCGGCGCGCGGGCGGACGCCGTTGTCCGCCCGCGCGCCGTCCCGTGGGGGACTGATGGAGCGTCAGCCCCGGACGCCCGGACGGGTGCCGCAGTCGCCCGCGGCGCACTTGTCCAGCCAGTTGGCGAAGTCCGCGTCGTAGCGGGTGCCGATGGTGCTGGTGAGCAGGGTGCGGGCAGCCGCCCAGTCGCCCTTGCGGTAGTGGCCGAGCAGGGTCGTCACGTCCTGGGGGTGCGACTGGATCAGGTAACGGACGGCCAGGTAGCCCCAGTTGTAGATGCGCGTGCTGTCGGCGTTGTCGTAGGTGGTGTCGAAGAGCGTGCTGAGCCGGTACGTCTTCTTGCCCGCCTGCTCGATCGCGTCGTCATAGGTGACACCGCGGTACGAGTAGGAGATGTACTCGGCGAAGCCCTCCACCCACATCACGGTCGGCGTCTTCATGCCCTCCGCGAAGTCGCCGTACATGTTGAAGCGGCCGTCGAGGTAGTGCGTGTACTCGTGGTTGAGGTTCCAGATCTGGAAGTCGGGGCGCAGCCACTCCGCCTCGTACGCGATGAACCGGGGCAGGTTGCCGGCCTGCGCCGGGTTGCCCTCCAGGTACATGCCGCCGTTGTTGGTGTCGATGCCGAAGACGATGCCCGCGTACGTCTTGTAGTCGCTGCTGGAGTCGAACGCGACGACTTCGAGGGTGGTGTTGTTGTCGTTCGCGACCGGGCCGTTGTCCTTGGCCACGCCGTGGAAGTAGGAGTCCTGGGCGAGCAGGCTGGAGCAGGCGGCGCCCAGCTCGGTGGACGTCATCTGCTGGGCGACGATCCGCAGGCTCGGGGCGCAGGTGTGCTTGACCGTCAGGACGGCGTCCCGCACGCGCTTCTGCAGGTCGCAGGTGTTGTAGTACGAGCAGTTGTCCTTGTCGTACGCGTCCGTCATCTCGGCGAGGCCGACCCACAGCTGGGCCGTGCGGCCGGTGATGCGGCTGCGGTCGAGGAGCTGCTTGACCAGCTGCGGCACCACGCCGCCGAACTGCTCGTGCCGCAGGAAGCGGCCCAGCTCGCGCCCGGCGTTGGCGGTGAGGTACGACTTGTCGGTGCCGAGCAGGCCGTCGTGGGTGACGGCGAAGTCCCGCAGGGTGGTGAGCACGCTCCGGTCGGCCTGTACGGCGGCCACGAACTCCGGCACCTGGTGGCCGCGGAACAGCACGGTGTAGGTGTTGTTGACCGCCGCGACCATCCACCAGTGGGCGTCGTAGGAGGCGTCGTAGTCGTTGAGGAGCCGCTTGACGACGTTCAGGAAGCGGGCGTTCTCGCCCGAGCTGTCGATCAGGGTGACCGTCTCGGCGAGGGTCTCGCCGTTGGCCGAGGTGACGTCGAAGGCGCGCGCCGAGCGGAAGAACGCGTCGAGGCCGCCCTGGACCGCGCTCTTCAGCGCCGGGCCGTAGGAGCCGACGGTGTCCGGCTGGCCCCACTGCACGTAGTAGCCCGCGCGCAGGTAGAGGACGATCTGCGTGATCGAACCGCTGTTGTTCCCGGGGTAGTTGACGGCCGTGTCGCGCAGCGCGCGGGCCACCGTCACCATCTGCTCCTCGCGGAACAGGGCCCTGGCGTCCGAACCGGTCGCGCCGAACAGCGTGTTGACGCAGGCGGTCTCCGAGGACTTGATCTGCCTGACCAGGGCACTGCCGGTCTTCGAGGTGAAGTCGGAGACGTTGCAGGCCGCCTTCGGGGCGCTGCGGGAGGCCTTGGGCGCCTGCTCGACGGTGTGCGCGGGCGGGCGCTTCGAGGGGTCCTTGGTCGGCTTGGCCGCGTGCTCGGCCTCGGTGGCCCGCAGGTCCTCGGTCGAGGTGGGGGTGGCGGGGGAGGGGGCGGTGCCGGGGCGGGGCGCGGGGGGCTCGGCCCCGGCGGCCGCCGTGGCGCCCTGGCCGGTGAAGGCGACCAGGCCGAGGCCGAGGCACATGGCGAGGGCCGATATCAGGAGCCGGGCCAGGGGAGTTCTCGGTGCGCGGGACTTCTGTGGTCGTGAGGTGCGTTTCAAAGTGCCCTCCGGGCGGTCGGCGGCCGTGCCCGAGCACGGCCGTGGGGGTGCGCGAACCGTGGCGACCAAGGGTGGGAGGCGCTGAACTGCGGAAACCCTTGAAGTGTCATGCCCACGAAGGATGCGTGACATGTAATATTGCACACATCACATGGCCAGAGAAGGCCTGTGCGGGCATGGGCAGAGATTGACGCAGCGTCATGTGCGGTGTGGGGGGAGGGTGTTGTGCGGTGCGGTGCGGCCGTGGCGTCGCCCGTGCGACGCGTCGGCGCTCCGGTGCGGGGGGGGGGGGCTCCGGCGAGAGGGCTGTGGTGAAGGGGCTCGGGTGGGCCGGGGGTCAGCGGGCGGTGCCGAGTCCGCCCCTGCGGGGGCGCTTGGCCGGCTCCTGGGGCTGGCGGCCCTTCGCCCACAGGGTCCGCACGTGCCCGAGGTGGCGCGTCATGCACTTCTCGGCGCCCTTGGCGTCACCGGCCAGCATCAGGTCGAGGAGTTCGATGTGCTCCTCGGCCGAAGGGAGCAGCTCGCCGCGCTCGTCCAGGCCCGTCAGGCCGTAGAGCCGGGAGCGCTTGCGCAGGTCGCCGACGGCCTCCACGAGCCGGTCGTTGCCCGACAGGGCGAGCAGCGACAGATGGAAGCGGCGGTCCGACTCCAGATAGCCGATGAGGTCGTGGGCGCGGGCGGCGCGCACGATCTCCTCGGCCACCTCGCGCAGCGCCTCCAGGTCCTCGCGGGCGGCGGTCCGCGTGATCCGGCCGACCGTGGGGACCTCGATCAGGGTGCGGATCTCCGTGTACTGGTCGAGGTCCTTCTCGTTGACCTCGGTGACGCGGAAGCCCTTGTTGCGGACCGGCTCGACCATGCCCTCCCTGGCCAGGTCCAGCATCGCCTCGCGCACCGGCGTCGCCGAGACGCCGAAGTCCTCGGCGAGCGCGGGCGCGGAGTAGACCTCGCCGGGCTTGAGCTCGCCGGAGATCAGGGCCGCGCGCAGCGCGTTCGCCACCTGGTCGCGCAGGCGCTCGCGGGTGGTGATGAGGTCGCGCTGCGTCAGATGACCCATGGCGGTGGTGATCCCTTCGTGCCTGCGCCCCGCGCCTTCGTGGCCGAGCGGATCACCAGCGTACAATGTCACGTTGTTTTCGCAGCTGAGCGGGCGGGAAGAAGCGGGTCCGGACCCTCGGCGCCGGCCGTCGGCGAAGACGTTCGGGTACCCGGCGATCCAGTCGACCGCGCCCGCGAGGGCCAGTTCGAGCAGGACGTCGTCGGCGCCGACGAAGAGGTCCAGGCCCGGGGCGAACTCGGCGGACTCGTAGGCCCGGTGGCGGGGAAGTCGGCAGCGGCCCGTCAGTTCGGGCGGGTCGCCGTCACCAGCCACACCCGCGCCATCATCCGCACCCCGCGCCCGCCCGCGTACGGGCTGAGCGTGTCCTCCAGGGCCTTGCGGGTGACCCTCGGCACCACGCGGTCGGGCGTGCGGGAGAGGAGGAAGTCGACGGCGTCGGCCGGGTCGCGGCCCCAGTACGTCTCGACGGGCAGCGACGTCACCGTCACGTCCGCGTAGGCGGCGAGGGAGCGGCGGATGTGCGCGGGGTCGCTGAGGGAGGCCATCGCGGCGCGGGCGTCGGTGTGGTCGGCGGAGGGGGCGGCCCCCTGGGCGCCGAGCAGGCCCGCGATCCGGCCGAGCGCGTGGGACTCCTCGATGTCGGGGCTCGCGGGCTGCGGGCACACGAACACCAGGCGCCCACCGGGCCGCAGCGCGCGGGCCACGTTGCGGAACGCGGCCGCGTGGTCGGCGAAGAACATCACACCGCCCCGGCTGATCGCCACGTCGAAGCGGCCCTCGGGAAAGGTGTGCGTCTGGGCGTCCCCCCGTTCGTACGAGACGTTGGTGACCGCCTCGGCCGCGGTGCGCGCCCGTGCCCGCTCCAGGAGCGGCGCGGAGATGTCGACCCCGACCGCGTGCCCGTTCGGCTCGGCGAGCCGCGCCGCGATCCGCGTGACGGTGCCCGCGCCGCAGCCGATGTCCAGGACCCGGGCCCCGCCGCTGATCCGCGCGGCCGCGAACAGGCGGCCGTTGAGGTCGCCGCTCATGGCGTCGTAGCGGTCCTGCTGCTCGGCCCAGTGCCGGCCGATGGGGCCGTTCCAGAGCTCCTCCTGGCGGGCGTTGGGGCGGGCTTCGGGGCGGGTGTGCGTCGTCATGGGGGTTCCTTCGCCTCGGGGATCGTCCATGGGGTGGCGCCGTGCGGTGTTCGGTGCCGCCGATCGTCGCCGCACGGGCGGCCCCCGGTCGTCGTACCGGCGAAGGCAGTTGGATCTACGGCGACGGGGCCGGGCGGTCGCGCGACTACTGCGCCGGGAGTAGCGCGGGAGCGGTCCGCAGGGGGGACGTCCCTGTCCGGGCGCCGGATTAGGGTGCGGGACATGTTGGGGGAACGCGAAGGCTCCGGTGGCTGTGACCACCTCGACGAGCGCAAGGTCAGGGCGATGCTCGTGGCGTTCGCCGCGACCGTCGCCGCGGTCGTCGTGGGCGCGACGGCGTACGAGGGCGGTGCCGGCGCGGTCGACTACGCCCTCGTGTGCGTCGGCTCGCTCGTCCTCGCCGAGTACCGGCGCGCGCCGCGCGCCGTCCTCCTCGTCAGCGCCGCCGCCATGGCCGTCTTCGCCCTGCACGCCGAACCGGCCACCGCGGCGGCCTTCCCCGTCCTCGGCGCCGTGCACGCCGCCGCCCACAGCGGACACCGGCTGCTCGCCACGGGCACCGGACTCGCCTTCCTCGCCGTGTTCTTCGCCGCCGACCCGGGCCGCGACGGCGCCGTCGAGCGGACCCTGCTGCTCACCGGCTGGTTCGTGTGCGCCGTCGCCACCGGCATCGCGGCCACGACCTGGCAGGCGTATCTGCGCCAGACCGAGGAGCGCGCCCTGGAGGCCGAGCGGACCCGCGAGGAGGTGGCGCTGCGCCGGGCCGGCGAGGAGCGCCTGCGCATCGCCCGCGAACTGCACGACTCCCTCACCCACCAGATCTCCATCGTCAAGCTCCAGGCGGGCGTCGCCGTCCACCTGGCGCGCAAGCGCGGCGAGGAGGTGCCGCCCGCGCTGCTCGCCATCCAGGAGGCGAGCGGCGAGGCCATGCGGGAGCTGCGCGCCACCCTGGAGGTCCTGCGCACCGACGGGCCCACCGGCAGCCCCGCCCTGCTCGTCGAGCGCGCGCGCTCGGCCGGTCTTCCCGTCGAGCTGACGGTGACCGGGCGCGAACGGGCCCTGCCCGCGGCCCTGGAACAGGGCGTGTACCGCATCGTCCAGGAGTGCCTCACCAACGCGGCCCGGCACGCGGGCGGCCCGGCGAAGGTCGGCGTCCACCTCGACTACGGGGAGCGGCAGGTGGTGGTCCGCGTGGACGACGACGGGGCCGCGCGCCCGGACCTGCCCGTGGCGCCGGGGGTCGGGCTCACCGGGATGCGCGAGCGGGTCGAGGCGCTCGGGGGAGCGCTGCGCGCCGGGGCCCGGGACGAGGGCGGCTTCTCGGTGCGGGCCGAACTGCCGGTGGGGGCGGCCGGGTGAACCGCGTGAACGGGGTCGTCAGGGTCGTGCTCGTCGACGACCAGGCCCTGATGCGGGCCGGGTTCCGGGCGCTGATGGACGCCGAGGACGGGATCGAGGTGGTGGGCGAGGCCGCCGACGGGGCCCAGGGCGTGGCGCTCGTCGGCGAGTTGGTGCCCGACGTCGCGCTCGTCGACGTACAGATGCCCGTCATGACGGGCATCGAGGCGACCCGTCGCATCGCCGCCGACCCGCGCCTCGCGGACGTGCGCGTCGTCATCCTCACCAACTACGGCCTCGACGAGTACGTCTTCGAGGCGCTGCGCGCCGGGGCCAGCGGCTTCCTGCTCAAGGACACCGAGCCCGCCGACCTGTTGCAGGCCATCGAGGTCGTGGCGCGCGGCGACGCGCTGCTCTCGCCCGCCGTGACGCGGCGCCTGATCGGCGAGTTCGTGGCCCGGCCGCCGGACCGCGCGACCCCGCCGGGCCTCGAAGGTCTCACGCGCCGCGAACGCGAGGTGACGGCCCTCGCGGCCCGCGGCCTCACCAACGAGGAGATCGCCGCGCACATGGTCATCAGCCCGTTCACGGCCAAGACACATGTGAGCCGGGCGATGACCAAGCTGGGCGCGCGGGACCGGGCCCAACTGGTCGTGTTCGCCTACGAGTCGGGGCTGGTGCGGGCGCGGGTGGAGGGGGACGGGGGCGTGGACGCGGGGCCGGGCGGGGGCGTGGGTGCGGGGGAGTCGTAGCCGGGGGCGGGGGTGAGTCGGGGCGGGGCGAGGTGAGCCGTAGCCGGTCCGGGGTGCGGGTGGGCGGTGGGGCGCCGGTGGTCGGGCCGGGGCGGTGCCGGGTGCCGCGTGGCATGATCCCGGTGTGACTCTCCTCTCGCCCCGCCGCGCCGCCGCCCTCTGCGCCCTCGCGATACTCGTCGCCGGGTGCGGGCAGTCGAAGGGATCAGGGCGGGACGGCGCGGACGGCGCCGCGACCCGCGTCGCGGGCAAGGGCGGACTGCCCCCGTCCGCCGCCGGCCCCACCCCGTCCCACGGCGGCCCGTCCTACCGCGTCACCCCCGACGAACTCCCCACCGGCGCCGAGAGCGCGCCCCCGTACGGCGCGCCTCCGCCCGAGCCCCGGCAGGCCTCCCGGGACTGCTCCGGGAAGCGCGGCGCCCTCGTCGAACCCGGCCCCGTCGACGCCGCGATGGGCCTGCGCGCGATGCGGCTGACCCTGACGCACTGCGGCACCGGCACCTACCGGCTCGACGGCTACCCCGGCCTGCGCGCGCTCGGCGACGACGGGGCGCCCCTCGACGTACGCACCCTGCGGGGCGCCGGGAGGATCACCACCGGCGTGCCCGACCCCGGGCCGCACCCCGTGGCGCTGCGCCGCGGCGAGTCGGCGACCGTGGTCGTGGTGTGGCGCAACACCCACACGGACCTGGCGAACCCCGCCGTGCACGCGCCGCGACTGCGCGTCGTCCCCGCCCCCGGTGCCCCGGCGCGGACCGTCACGCCGGACGGCGGCATCGACCTCGGCAGCACCGGCCGCATCGGGACGACGGCCTGGAAGAAGGACGAGCCCGACGGCACCGGCAGGTGAGTCGGCCCGGGTCCTTCCGTGCCACGGGACGCGCCGCGCTCGAGGACAGGTTGGCTTGAAATCGACACCTTGGGGGTGCGATTTCAGCCGCAGGAAGGTTCCTGTCCGCGATAGATGGCTGACCCATGCACCGTACGTGTGTACGTGTACGACGGTGCGTCACCGCCCGGCCTGGGGAGTCGGGTTGTGGGCGGGGTAGCACGCGCGCGGCCCCGATGAGTCCTTTCGCGACGAACCTTCCGGACAGGGCCCCCCGGAGCTGAATGCCCGCTTCCACTGTGCGATCTTGTGACTAGCATGACCACCACAAGTGCCGTCGGAAGACAGCGCCACCAGGCGGACTTCCCTCGCGGCGGCACACAGTCGAGGGCGGGCCGACGGCCCGCGCACCCGTGCCGACACCGAGGGACCACGGAATGACACAGCCCGCCGATCGTCGTCCGGACCGCACCCCGAGCAGCCGGCGAACGGCATACACGCTGCCTGTGTGTCTCCTCATAGCCGCCGCGGCGGCGGGCGCCGCCGTCGCCGCCCTCGCCCCGGACGAGGCCCGCGCCTGGGTGGGCGCCGCGGCCGCCGGGGGCTGGATCCTGCTCACCGCCGCCGTCCTGGTCGGCCTCGCGACCGCGAACAGGCTGCGCGCGCGGGCCGCCGACGCCGAGGGCGAACTGCTCTCCGTACGCAGCCAGTTGGACACCCGTACCGCGGAGGACATGGGCCTGGCGCAGGTGACCCTGCCCGGCGTCGCACGGCTCGTGCGCGAGGGCGTCGCCCCGGACGAGGTGCTTCGGCAGACCCGGCCGCCCGCCCTGCCCTCCCAGCGCGAACTCCTCCGGGTGTGCGTGAGCGCGCTGGCCGACGCCGAGCAGCGCGCCGCCACCGCCGCCGCGACCCAGCGCCGCGCCGTCGACGACCTGGCCCGCATCACCGACGACGTCCGCCTCCTCGCCGGCGAGACCCTCCCGGACGTGGTCGCCACCCTGCGCGCCGGCGCCTCCGTCGACCGCGCCCTCGCGGGCACGCGCTGGCCCGACGACGCCGCGCTGCGCGCCCTGACCGAGGCCGCCGTGCGCGAACTCGCCCTCAGCGAGCGGCGCGCGGCCGCCGCGCAGGCCGCGAGCGCCAAGGCTCTCAGCCGCGTCCAGGCCAAGTCCGTGAGCATGCTCGCCGACCTGCGGGACATGCAGGACCGGCACGGCGAGGAGGTCTTCGGCGACCTGCTCAGGCTCGACCACAGCACCTCGCAGCTCGGCCTCATGACCGACCGCCTCGCGCTGCTCATGGGCGGCCGCTCCAGCCGCGCCTGGAACAAGCCCATCGTGATGGAGTCCATCCTGCGCGGCGCCGTCGGCCGCATCGCCGCCTACCAGCGGGTGCGGCTGCACTGCTCGACCCGGGTCGCCGTCGTCGGCTTCGCCGCCGAGGGCGTGATGCACCTGCTCGCCGAACTCGCCGACAACGCCGCGAACTTCTCGCCACCCACCGACGAGGTCCACGTGTACGTGGAGGAGTCCCGCACCGGCATCGTCATCACCATCGAGGACAGCGGCCTCAGGATGTCCGAGGCCGCCCAGCGCCGGGCCGAGGAGTCGGTGTCCGGGCGCATGACCGACCTCGCGCTCCTCCAGGGCACCCGGCTCGGGCTCGCCGTCGTCGGCGGGCTCGCCGTGAAGTACGGCATCAACGTCAGCTTCCGCCCCTCCGCGCGCGGCGGCACCGGCGTCGTCGTCCTGCTGCCCCCGCAGCTGATCGCCCAGCAGCCGCAGCCGGAACGCGCCCCCGCGCTCGACGCCCCCGCGCTGCCCGGCACCGGCACGGGAGCCGTGACCGGAGCGGAAGGCGTGCCCGCGCCGCGCCCCGCCGCCGATGACCCCGCGGGCATCCCCGCGGCACCCCGCACCGCCCCCGCCGACGCCGGCCTCGGCGGCGCCCCCGGCGAGCGGGCCGAGGCGCCCGAGCACACCGCCGTGCGCGAGCGCGCCGCCGACGGGGCCGACGAGTACGGGCGGGCCTCGGGCCACGGCACGGGCGGCCGGGGCATCGCGACCGGCGGCCCGCATGGCGGCGGTACGGACGGCCGGGGCATCGGCGCCGACGGCACCGACGGCAGGGGCGCCACCCTCGGCGGCCTGCCGATGCGACGGCCCGGCCGCACCATGGCCGCCGCGCACGCCGAACTCCAGCAGCGCCAGGCAGCCAACTCCGCCGCCCGGGAGGCCGCGCGGAGCGGCCCCGACACCACCCCGGGAGGCCGCGCCACCACCCCCGGCGCCCCCGACGCCCACGGGCACACCGACCCGGGCACCCCCGGCACCACCCCCGGCACGGACGGCGCGGACCCGGCCGCGGCGCGCCCGCCGCGCGACCTCGGCGCCCGGTTCGGCGCCTTCCACCGCGCCCGGCGGGCCGCCGGGAGAGAGCGAGCCACCGCGGGCGACCGGGGAGAGCGAACCCCGCGGCCCGCCCGCGAGAGCGAGCCGCCGCGGGCCGAGTGACCGGCCCCCGCGGCGGCCTGGGCCGGTCCGCCCGGACCGCGTCCCCGGTGCCGGGCCCGCACCCGGCGCCCCGCACCGCCCCACGGGTCCGCGACGACGCGCCCCACCGTTCTCACCTTCCCCACCCCCGCCCCGCACCGAAAGGGAGGCACGGGCGTTCGCGCACCCGGTGATCGCCCGAATTCACCATGCAGACCACCGACAACAGCCTGAACTGGCTTCTGGACACCCTCCTCGACGGCACCCCCGGCACCCGGCACGCCCTCGTGCTGTCCCGGGACGGCCTCAAGCTCTGCTGGAGCCCGGGCCTCAGCCTCGACCAGGCCGACCAGCTCTCCGCGATCTGCTCCGGCATCCAGGCGCTCGCCCAGGGCGCCTCCATGGAGTTCGGCGACGGCACCGGCGGCGTACGGCACTCCATGACCGAGTTCCACGGCGGACTGCTCTTCGTCGTCGAGGCCGGACAGGGCGCGCACCTCGCCGTCATCGCCGACGAGGACGCCGACCCCGGTGTGGTGGGCCACCAGATGAGCCAGCTCGTGTCCCAGATAGGCGAGCACCTGCGGGCCGAGCCGCGCGCCGAGGGGAGTGCCCGGCCCGGGAGCCCCGGGAGCACGGCCTCGTGACGCGCAGGCCCGTCGACGTGGGCGAACCCGACCGGCTCTACACGGTCACCGGAGGCCGCAGCCGCTCCGACGGCAGCTCCTTCGACCTGGTCACGCTGATCGTCGCCGAGTGCGAGCCGTCCGTCGGCCAGCAGTCGGAGCACGCGCGCATCCTCGAACTGTGCCGCCACCCCACGGCCGTCGTCGAGATCGCCGCGGAGCTCTCGCTGCCCATCACGGTCGTCCGCATCCTCCTGGAGGACCTGCTGGCGACCGGCCGCATCACCCCTCGTCACCCCCGCGTGGCGGCCTCCGCCGCGCTGCCCGATTCCGCTCTTCTCACGGAGGTGCTCCATGGGCTCCGCAACCTCTGAGCTGCCGTCGTCCCGGACACCGCTGCGCGACACGGCCGAAAACGGCCTGAAGATCGTCGTGGTGGGCGGCTTCGGCGTCGGCAAGACCACCCTCGTCCGCTCCGTCAGCGAGATCCGCCCCCTCAACACCGAGGAGGTGATGACGCAGGCGGGCGCCGGAGTCGACCGGATGCCCGAGTCGAGCGGCAAGAACACCACCACCGTCGCCTTCGACTTCGGCCGCATCAGCCTCAACGACCGCCTGGTGCTCTATCTGTTCGGCGCCCCCGGCCAGAAACGCTTCTGGTTCCTGTGGGACCGGCTCTTCTCCGGGACGCTCGGCGCGGTGGTGCTCGTGGACACCCGCAGGATGGACGAGTCCTGGTACGCCATCGACCGGCTCGAACACCACGGCACGCCCTTCGTCGTCGCCGTGAACCGCTTCGACGACGACACCGCGCGCCACTCCCTGGAGGACATCCGCACCGCGCTCGCGCTGCCGGACCACGTCCCCCTCATCGACTGCGACGCCCGGGTCCGCTCGTCCGGCAAGGACGTGCTGATCACGCTCGTCGACCACCTCCACCACCTGGCACGGGAACGGGAACTGACAGCATGACCGAAGCGAGTGGACCCGCGGCCGCGCCGAACACCCCGCCGCCCGGCTGCCCCGCCCACACCGCCCACCCCGACGCGGTGCCCCTGAGCGGCCTCGAGTACCAGCAGACGCCCTTCGACCTGTACCGCAGCCTGCGCAGCAAGCACGGCTCGGTCGCGCCCGTCCTGCTCGACGGCGGCGTGCCCGCCTGGCTCGTCCTCGGCTACTCCGAGGTCTCCTACGTCACCGCGCACGACGAGCTGTTCGCCCGCGACTCACGGCGCTGGAACCAGTGGGACAACATCCCCGCCGACTGGCCCCTGATGCCGTTCGTGGGCTACCAGCCCTCCGTCCTGTTCACCGAGGGCGCCGAACACCGCCGCCGCGCGGGCGTCATCACCGAGGCCCTGGAGAGCGTCGACCAGTTCGAACTCGGCCGCGAGTGCGCCTACATCGCCGACCAGCTGATCGCGTCCTTCTCCGGCCGCGGCAGCGCCGAGCTGATGAGCGTCTACACCCACCCGCTCGCCATGCGCGCCGCCGTCCACATGGTCGGCATGCCGCCCGGCGCCGCCGACACCGAGGCCCTCGTCGAGGACCTGCGGATGTCCCTGGACGCCGCTGAGGGCGACGACCCCGTGGCCGCGTACATCCGGGTCGGCGAGCGCGTCCACCACCTGGTCAAGGAGCGGCGGCAGAACCCGGGGGCCGATGTCACCTCGCGCATGCTGGAGCACCCGGCGGGCCTCTCCGACGAGGAGATCGTCCAGGACCTGATCTCCGTCATCGCCGCCGCCCAGCAGCCCACCGCGAACTGGATCTGCAACGCCCTGCGGCTGCTCCTGACCGACGAGCGGTTCGCCCTGAACGTCTCCGGCGGCCGCCTCAGCGTCAGCCAGGCGCTCAACGAGGTCCTGTGGCTCGACACGCCCACCCAGAACTTCATCGGCCGCTGGGCGGTCCGCGACACCCAGCTCGGCGGGCGCCGCATCCGCGCCGGCGACTGCCTGGTCCTCGGCCTCGCCGCCGCCAACGCCGACCCGCAGATCTGGCCGGGCGCGCAGGTGGGCTCGGAGAACTCCGCGCACCTGTCCTTCAGCAACGGCGAACACCGCTGCCCCTACCCGGCGCCGCTGCTCGCCGACGTCATCGCCCGCACCGCGGTCGAGACGCTCCTTGAGCGCCTTCCGGACCTGGTGCTCGCCGTCGACCCGGCGGAGCTGACCTGGCGGCCCTCCATCTGGATGCGTGGACTCACGGCGCTGCCGGTGCAGTTCACGCCCGTGGCACAGTGACGGCGGCGGCGCGGAGAGGCTCCGCGCCGCACGCGGCGGGACGGCGCTCAGCGCTTCACGGGCGTGAACTCCACGGGCAGGGCGGCGGGGCCCCGCGTGAACACGCCCTGCTCCGACGGTACGAAGCCGTCGGCGAGCCGGATGTCCGGCATGGCGTCCAGGAGTTGGTTGACGCCCGTCTCCACCTCGGCGCGGGCGAGCAGCGCGCCCACGCAGAAGTGCCGGCCGAGGGCGAACGCGAGGTGGTCGGCCGCCGCGGAGAAGGCGTTGGTGGCCGTCAGGTCGTCCCGGAAGATGTCGAAGCGGTCCGGTTCGCGGTAGCGCTCGCCGTCCCGGTTGGCGGAGCCGATGAGGCAGGTCACGGTGGCGCCCGCCGGAATGGTGCCGCCGGCCACCGCCACGTCGACCGCGCTCTGCCGCATGATCATGTGGACGGGCGGGCTGTGGCGCAAGGTCTCCGCGAACGCCCGGTCGATCAGGGTGCGGTCGGCGCGCACGGCGGCGAGCTGGTCGGGGTGCGTGAGCAGGTTCGCGAAGATCCCGGCGATGGCCTTGTCGGTGGTCTCGCCGCCCGCGGCGAGCAGCAGGCTGCAGAACGCCTTGATGTCCTCGTCGCTCATCCGCACGCCGTCGACCTCGGCGGCGCACAGCGCCGAGAGCAGGTCGGTCCCCGGGTTCTTCCTGCGCTCGGTGATGACCGGGAACATGTACTCGGCGAACTCCACCCGGGTCCGCTCGCCCGCCGCCGCCACCTCGGGGTCGCCCGCCAGATTCCCCAGGAACGCGATGACGGTCGTGTACCAGCCGTGGAACCGCGCGTGGTCGGCCTTGTCCAGGCCGAGCATGTCGGCGATCACGTTCACCGGGAAGCGGGTGGCGTAGTCGGCCACCAGGTCGGCGGAGCCGCGGTCGCGGAAGGCGTCGATCAGCTCCTCGGAGTTGCGCCGGATGACCGGCAGGAACACGTCCCGCAGCTCGCTGCCGCGGAAGGCCGGGGCGACCAGGGCCCGGCGCACCGCGTGTTCACGGCCGCTGAGCTGGAGTATCGTCCGGCCGTGCACGGGTTCGAGCTGCCAGTCGTAGTTCTCCGTGGTGAACTGCGCCTCCTTGTCCTTGAAGACGCGGGCCACGTCCTCGTAGCGGGAGACGAGGTAGCTTTTGGTGGGCTCGTGCCACAGCAGGGGGGCTTGTTCCCGCAGGGCGCGATAGACAGGGTAAGGATCGGCCGCGAACTCGGGCGAGAGAATGTCCGGTATGGGCTGAGCAGTGGACACGGTGCTCCTTCGGAGGGCGACTGCCTGGCCGGCTCAGCCTATTGATCAAGGAAAAGAACCAACAGAGTGCGTCAGCTGTCATCTGTCAGCTGTTCGTCGTCATCGGTCAGTTGTTACATGTCACCCATCAAGTGTTTTCCCCGCATTCCCCGAGCCCGTCGGGGCATACGGGTTCCCACCACCCCCCCAACCCCCTGGAGGCACGCCGTGGAGGCCGAGGTCAGAGTGACGGTGTTCATGGAACTGGAGACCGCCGACACACCCGGCGGCCGGGCCCCCCTCTCCGCCGAGCTCGCCTACGCGGCCGCCGATCCCTTCGCGGTCACCATGACGTTCCACTGCGAGGGCGGTGAGGTGACGCGCTGGCGTCTGGACCGCCAGCTCCTCGGCGACGGCTGCCGGGGCCCGGCCGGTGAGGGCGACGTGCGCGTCGAGCCGACCGCGGACCAGGGCCGCGGGCCGGGCGTGCGCATCGAGCTGTTCGGCATGCCGGGCCCCGCGGGCCGCTCCCACGGCGTGCTGCACATCGCCGCCGCCGACGTCACCGCCTTCCTCGCCACCGCCCACGAGGTCGTGCCGCCGGGCGCGGAGCGTATCTGCCTGGACGAACTCGTGGCCGCCTGCCTGGGCGACAGCGAGAGCCCGTTCGGGGAGCACGCGGCGTAGCCGCTGACGGCGGCGCTCACGCGGACCGCGGCCCGCCTGGGGCCCCGGCCGACCGCCGCAGCCGTTCCTCGACGAGCGGCACGACCGACCGCAGGACGTCCGGCCGTACGAGGGTGTGGTGCTTGGAGCGGACGAGGTGCCGGGTGATGTCCCCGTCGACGTACCCCTGCCACATCTCCGCCGTGACGAGCGGCGGTTCCCGGTCGGTGGCCGCGAACAGGAGCATGTCGGTGGAGACCCGTTCGTGCCGGTGCTGCCCGGCCAGGCGCACGAAGTGCCGGGTCCGCCGCACCAGGGCCGCCACCTCCTCCTCCGACAGCGAGCCGAGCGCCGTGCCGGTGGTCCGCGCCGCCTCCGTGAACTGCTCGTAGGTGAGGCGGTCGGTCTCCGGGTCGGCGCCCATCAGTTCGAGCAGCGTGGCGTAGATGCGTCCGGTGTCGTCCATGCGCTCCAGCTCGTGGTCCGGGACCGGGCGCGCGGGTTCGCTGTCCAGCGAGACGATGACCTCGACGCGCTCGCCGGACCGCTCAAGGAGCGCGGCCATGGCGTGCGAGACGATGCCGCCGAAGGAGTGCCCGAGCAGGTGGTACGGGCCCGTGGGCTGGACGCGCCGCATCTGCTCGACGCAGTCCGCCGCGATCTCGTCGATGCTCGCGGGCACGTCGTCGGGGTGCCGAAGCAGCCGCGACTGCAGGCCGTAGACGGGGAAGTCGGCGCTGAGCAGCGGCAGCAGGTTGGCGTAGCTCCAGCTGTCGCCGCCGCCCTGGTGCACACAGAACAACGGCGGCAGGTCCCCGCCGGTGCGCAGCGGCAGCAGGACGTCCAGGGAGTTGTCGCCGTCCGTGGCGTCGTCGAGGTGGGCGGCGAGCCGGGCGGCCGTCGCGTGCACGAAGACGACGCGCAGCGGCACCTCGGCGCCGAGGGTCGTGCGGATGCGGCTGATGAGGGTCGTGGCGAGCAGCGAGTGGCCGCCCAGGTCGAAGAAGCTGTCGTCGACGCCGACCTCGCCGATGCCGAGGACCTCGGCGAACAGCGTGCACAGGATCTCCTCGCGCGGTGACCGCGGCGCCCGCCCGCCGGTCGTCGCGGGGAGCCCGGGCGCGGGCAGGGCGCGCCGGTCGACCTTCCCGTTCGGGGTGAGCGGGACGGCGTCGAGCGGGACGATCGCGGACGGGACCAGATGCGCGGGAAGTTGCTCCTGGAGAGCCGTGCGCAGCTCGGGCAGGGGCAGCTCGCCGGGAACGGCGGGCACGACGTACGCGATCAGACGCAGGTCGTCCTTATCGGACTGACGAGTCGTCACCACCGCTTGGGAGACGGAGGGTTGGGCGGTGAGGGCGGCCTGGATCTCGCCGGGTTCGATGCGGAAGCCCCGGATCTTGACCTGGTCGTCGGTGCGGCCGAGGTATTCGAGCTGGCCGTCGGCGCCGAGCCGGACGAGGTCGCCGGTGCGGTAGAGACGGGACCCCGGAGGTCCGTAGGGGTTGGCGGTGAACCGGCTCGCGGTGAGGGCGGGTTGGCCGAGGTAGCCGCGGGCGAGAGCGGGGCCCTCGATGTACAGCTCGCCGGGGGTGCCGGGCGGGGTGAGGCCGAGGCGCTCGTCGAGGACGTGTGCGCGGGTGTGCGGCAGCGGTACGCCGATGGGGGCGCGGCCGTCCGCCATGGGGCGGCTGATCGTGGCGAGCGCCGTCGTCTCGGTGGGGCCGTAGCCGTTGAGGAGCCGCCGTCCCGGCGCCCACCGGTCGACCAGATCGGACGGGCAGGCCTCGGCGCCGACCATGAGCGTCCGCAGCCCGGTGAGGGCGCGCGGGGCGTCGGCGGGCAGGGTGGCGAGGACCGAGGGCGGGACGAAGGCGTGCGTGATCCGGTGCTCGGCCAGGGCATCGGCCAACTCCTGGCCCGCAAGCCGGGGTTGATCCGGCACGACGAGAGCGGCCCCGGCGCGGAAGGCCATCGTGTATTCGAGGACCGACGCGTCGAAGCTCGCGGACGACAGCTGGAGCACCCGGCTGTCGGCGGTGACCCCGGCCCGCACGGCGAGCGCCGCACCGAGCCCCGCGAGGCCCGCGTGCGTGGCCGCGACGCCCTTCGGCCGCCCCGTCGACCCCGACGTGTGGATGACGTACGCCAGGTGCGCCGGAGTGAGAGGCGTCGTCCGGTCGGCGTCCGTGGGGTCGGTGTCCCGGGCCCGCGCCAGGGCGTCGCGCACCTCGGGCGCGTCGAGGTGGACCAGGGGCGCGGGCAGCTCCGCGGGCAGGTCCCGGGCCGTGGAACGGTCGGTGAGGACGAGCGCGGGGCGGGCGTCGGCGGTCAGGAAGGTGATGCGGTCGGCGGGGTAGGACGGGTCGACGGGCAGATGGGCGGCGCCCGCCTTGGTGATGCCGAGGACGGCGGCGATCTGCTCGCCGGAGCGGGGCAGGGCCACGCCCACGGGCTGCTCCGGGCGGACGCCCTGCCCGATGAGCCAGTGCGCGATCCGGTTGGCCCGCTCGTTCAACTCCCCGTACGACCAGGTGCGCGCCCCCTCCACGACCGCCGGCGCGTCCGGCGTCGCACGGACCCTGGCCCGGAACAGCGCGGGCAGCGTCACGGGTTCCACCGCGGCCTCGTCCGGCAGCTCCGCGGGAGCCAGGAGCCGGTCGCGCTCCGCCGTGGTGAGCAGGTCGGCGTCGCCGATCCGCAGCGCGGGGTCGGCGGCCACGGCGGCGAGGAGCCGTCGCCAGCGGTCCACGAACGCCTCCACGGTCGCCGCGTCGAACAGCTCCGTGGAGTACTCGACACCGATCACCAGACCCGCGGGCGTCGCCCGGCCCTCGAACCGCTCGGACAGGGTGAGCAGCAGGTCGTACCGGGACGTGCCGGTCGCCGCGCCCTCCGTGCGCACCCGCAGGCCCGGCAGGTCGAAGTGGGCCTGCTCGTTGTTCTGCAGGGCGAGCGCGACCTGGAACAGCGGATGCCGGGACGCCGAGCGACGCGGGTTCAGCTTCTCCACGAGGCTCTCGAACGGCACGTCCTGGTGGGTGTACGCGGCGAGGCTCGCCTCCCGCACCTGCGCGAGGAGGTCCGTGAACGCCGGGTTGCCCGAGGTGTCCGTGCGCAGCACCAGCGTGTTCACGAAGAACCCGACGAGGTCGTCGAGACCCGCGTCGGTGCGCCCCGCGATGGGCGTGCCGATCGCGATGTCGTCGCCCGCTCCGAGCCGGCTCAGGAGCGCCGCCATCGCGGCCTGGAACACCATCTGCACGGTGGCGCCCGCGGCCCTGGCCAGCTCCGTGACCCGCTGGTGCAGGCGTGCGTCCACGGTGAACCGGGTGAACGCGCCGGTGTGGGCGGGGTTCGCCGGGCGCGGCCGGTCGGCGGGCAGGGTGACCTGCTCGGGCAGCTCGGCGAGCCGGTCGGCCCAGTAGGCGTGCTGCCTGCCGTAGCGGCTGTCCGGGTCGTCGGCGTCGCCGAGGAGGTCGTGCTGCCACAGCGTGTAGTCGGCGTACTGCACCGGCAGCGGCACCCAGTCCGGCGCGCCGCCCGCGCGCCGCGCGGTGTACGCGGTGGTGAGGTCCCGGGTGAGCGGGGTCAGCGACCAGCCGTCGGCGGCGATGTGATGGAGCACGAGCACGAGCACCGACCGCGTCGGGGTGAGCGTGAACAGGCAGGCTCGCAGCGGCGGTTCGTCGGTCAGGGAGAAGGCGTGCCGCGCGGCGGCCGCGACGGCCGCCGGCAGCTCGTCCTCGCGGACCCGCCGCACGGGCAGGTCGAGCGGCGCCTCCCGCGGGTCGAGGACGTGCTGGTGGGGCTTGCCGTCGGTGACCGGGAAGACCGTGCGCAGCGTCTCGTGGCGCGCCACGACGTCGCCGAGCGCCGCCGTCAGGGCCTCGACGTCGAGGTCACCGGTCAGATGCAGGACGAACGGCATGTTGTACGTCGGCGACGGGCCCTCCAACTGGTGCAGGAACCAAAGGCGTTGCTGGGCGAACGACAGCGGGAGCCGCTCGGGTTGCCGCACCGCGGGCGCCAGCGGGGTCTGCGCCCGCGCGGCCGTGTCCAGGTGCGGGGCGAGCCTGGCGACCGTGGGGTGGGCGAAGAGCAGCCGCAGCGGCAGCTCGGCGCCGAGGGCCGTCCGGATGCGGCTGATGAGCTTGGTGGCGAGCAGCGAGTGCCCGCCCAGATCGAAGAAGTCGTCGTCGACGGTGACGGGCGCGGGCAGCGCCAGGGCCTCGGCGAACAGGGCGCACAGGATCTCCTCGCGGGGTGTGCGCGGCGCCCTGCCGTCCCCGGCGGAGCGGTGGTCGGGGCTCGGCAGCGCCCGGTAGTTGATCTTCCCGTTGGGGGTGAGGGGCACCTCCGTGACGGGGACGAGCGCCGACGGCACCATCGGCGCGGGCAGCCGCTCCTTCAGGCTCCGCCGCACGGCGGTGAGCAGGTCCGCGGTCGCCGCCGTGCCCGCCGGGGAGTTGGCGGGCGCCGCGGGCGGTGCGGTGCCGGCGTACGTGCCGACGTGCGCTCCGTCGGCGCCCGGCGGCAGGATCAGCGCGTCGAAGGCGTCCAGGGCGTGCCCGCTCCACGTGGTGCGGACCGTGCGGCCCCGCTCCCGCGCCCAGCGGTGCACGTCCTCGGGGTCGACGGCCGTCGTGTCGGCGTGGGCGAGGAGGTGCCGGATGTGCTCCAGCGGCGTGTGGCCCGACGCGGCCCGGTGGGCGGCGACTTCGCGGGTGAGGCGCGCGTTGGGGATGCCGGTGACGCGCAGCGGTCCGTCGGCGGCGGCGGTGAGTCCGGACAGGGTGGCGGCGGGGTCGGCGGGGTCGCCGTCGCCGGGCCAGGAGAGGGTGGGGGCGGTGGTGAGGTCGGCCGGGCGGGGTGCGGTGTGCAGGACGGCGTCGTAGCGGTGGCGGCTCAGTTCGTTGTGCGCGGTGGCCTGCTTGAGGCGGATGTCGACGCCGGTGGTGTCCGGGTTGCGGTGCGCGTAGTCGGTGAAGTAGCCGGGGTGGACGAGGAGTTCCTCCTCGGTGAGCACGGAGCGCTGCACCGCGTCGTAGAGGCCCGGCGTCGTCGTGATGCCGTCGCGCGGGGCGTGCGCGGCGGTCTGCAGGGCCGGGAGCAGCCCGTGGTGGCGGATGTCGCCGACGACGACGCGGCCGCCGGGCGCGAGGTGCGCGACGGCCCGGTCGAGGACGCGCGTCAGATAGGGGTGGCCGGGGAAGTACTGGGCCACCGAGTTCAGGACGATCGTGTCGAAGTGCCCTGCGGGCAGCCCCGTGAAGTCGTGCGCGGGCTGGTGGCGCACGCGCACGTGGTCCCAGTGCCCGGTCAGCGCGGCCAGCCGGTCCACGGACGCGGCGGACAGGTCCGTCGCCCAGTACGACTCCACGTCCGGCGCCAGCGGCCCGAGGAGCAGCCCCGAACCCGCGCCGATCTCCAGGACGTGCCGCGGCCGGTGCTCACGGATGAGGGCGACGGTGGCGTCGCGCCACTCCCGCATCTCCTCGATTGGCAGCGGACGGCCCGTGTACGTGCTGTTCCAGCCGTGGAAGTCGGTGCCGAGCGGCACGTCGGGCGCCTCGCCGTACACGGCGTCGTAGACGTTCCGCCACTGCGCGACGTGCCGCTCGCCGGTGTCGTCGTCGGTGGCGGGCACCACGTACGCGACCAGCCGCCGGTCCCCGGCCTCCGTGTCGTGGGTGGTGACGACGGCGCGGGCCACGCCGGGCTGGTCGGTGAGGGCCGCCTGGACCTCCCCGGGCTCGACCCGGAACCCGCGGATCTTGAGCTGCTCGTCGCCGCGGCCCAGGTACTCCAACTGCCCGTCGGCGGCCCGCCGGACCAGGTCGCCCGTGCGGTACATGCGGGAGCCCGCGGGCCCGTACGGGTCGGCGACGAACCGGTCCGCCGTCAGCGCGGCCCGCCCCAGATAGCCGCGCGCGAGGCCGGGACCCGCCACGTACAGCTCGCCCGGGACGCCGGGCGGGGTGAGGCCGAGGCGCTCGTCGAGGACGTACAGGCGGGTGCCGACGGCGGCGGTGCCGATGGGCACCCGGGGGCCGGAGGTGAGCCGCGCCATGGTGGCGTCGCAGGTGACCTCCGTGGGCCCGTAGCCGTTCATGAGGCGGCGTCCCGGCGCCCAGCGGGCCGCGAGCTCCGGCGGGCACGCCTCGCCGGCCACCGTCAGGACCCGCAGCCCGCCCAGCGTCTCGGGGGCGTCGGCGGGCAGCGTGGCGACGACGGACGGCGGCAGCGTGACATGCGTGACGCGGCGGCCCGCCAGGGCCCGCGCCAACTCGTCGCCGACCAGGCGCGGTTGCGGCGGCAGGATCAGCGTCGCGCCGGTCGTCAGGCTCATGAGCAGGTCCCACGCCGCCACGTCGAAGCCCGTCGACGCCGCCTGGAGCACCCGGGCGCCCGGGCCCGGCGCCAGGTCCCGCAGCTGGGTGGCGCGCAGCGGGGCGAGGCCCGCGTGGGTGAGGGTGACGCCCTTGGGGCGGCCGGTGGAGCCCGAGGTGTAGATGACGTACGCCGGGTGGGCGGGCGTGAGCGCGGCGGTGCGGTCGGTGTCGGTGGGGTCGGTCGCGGCGGACCGCGCCCAGGCCGCGAGCGTCTCCGGGGCGTCCACGGCGGTCAGGCGCGCGGACAGGTCGGCGGGCAGGCGGCGGGCGGTCTCGCGGGTGGTGAGGACGAGCGCGGGCCGCGCGTCCCCGACGAGGTGCGCGACGCGGTCCGCCGGGTACTCCGGGTCGACCGGGAGGTGGGCGGCGCCCGCCTTGGTGACGCCGAGGACGGCCGCGACCTGCTCGCACGAGCGGGGCACGGCCACGCCCACCAGGTCCTCCGGGCCGATGCCCTGCCCGATGAGCCAGTGCGCGATCCGGTTGGCCCGCTCGTTCAACTCCGCGTAGGACCACAGGAGTTTGCCCGACTCCACGGCCGTGGCCGAGGGCGTGGCCCGCACCGCGGCCTCGAACAGCTCCGGCAGGGTCGCCGGGGCGACGTCCGCGTCGGCCCGCTCCGGCGCCGCGAGCAGCTCCGCGCGCTCGGCGCCGGTGAGCAGGTCGGCGGCGCCGATCCGCAGCCCGGGATCGGCCACGACGGCCCGCAGCAGCCGCTCCCAGCGCGCGACGAACACCTCGATGGTGGCGGGGTCGAAGAGGTCCGTGGAGTACTCGACGTCGACGGTGACCCCGGCGGGCGTGGTCCGGTCGCGGAAGGTCTCGGAGAGGCTGAGCAGCACGTCGTAGCGGGACGTGCCGGTGCCGGTGGTCACGGTGCGCACCTGAAGGCCCGGCAGGTCGAACCGCGCCTCCTCGTTGTTCTGCAGGACCAGGACGATCTGGAACAGCGGGTGGTGGGAGGGGGAGCGCTGCGGGTTGAGCCGCTCCACCAGGCCTTCGAAGGGAATGTCCTGGTGGGAGTAGGCCGCGAGGCTCGTCTCGCGGACCCGCGCGAGCAGGTCGGCGAACGCCGGGTCCCCGGAGGTGTCCGTGCGCAGCACCAGCGTGTTCACGAACAGACCGATCAGGTCCTTCAGGTTCTCGTCGGTGCGTCCGGCGACGCCGCTGCCGATGGGGATGTCCGTGCCCGCGCCGAGACGTGTGAGCAGCGCGGCCATCGCGGCCTGGAGCACCATGAACGGCGTGGCCCCGGCGCCGCGCGCCAGGTCGGTGACGCCTTGGTGGAGGTCGGCGTCCAGGGAGAGCCGGACCAGGTCGCCGCGGCTGGACAGGGCGGCGGGGCGGGGCCGGTCGGCGGGCAGGGTGACCTGCTCGGGCAGGCCGCCGAGCTGCCGCGCCCAGTACGCGTACTGCTCGCTGAAACGGCTGCCCGGGTCGTCGGCGTCGCCGAGGAGGTCGTGCTGCCACAGCGTGTAGTCGGCGTACTGCACCGGCAGCGGCTCCCAGGCCGGCGCGTCCCCCGCGCGCCGCGCGGTGTAGGCGGCGGCGAGGTCCCGTGCGAACGGCGCGAGCGACCAGCCGTCGCCCGCGATGTGATGCACCACCACGGTCAGGACGTGCTCGTCCGGGCCGACCTCGAACAGCCAGGCCCGCACCGGGATCTCGGCGGACAGGTCGAAGGCGTACCGCGCGGACTCGTCGAGCGCGCCCGGCAGCTCCGCGTCCGTCACCCGCCGCACCCGCAGCGGAGGCCGCGCCGCACGCGGGTCGAGGACCTGCTGGTACGGCTTGCCGTCGGCCATCGGGAACACCGTGCGCAGCGTCTCGTGCCGGGCGACGACGTCGCACACCGCCGACTCCAGCGCCGCGACGTCGAGCGCCCCGCCGAGACGCAGGACGAACGGCATGTTGTACGTCGCCGAAGGGCCTTCGAGGCGGTGCAGGAACCACAGGCGGCGCTGCGCGAACGACAGCGGAAGCCGCTCGGGCCGCCGGTCGGCGCGCACCAGCGGCGCCTGTGTCACGGACGGGCCGCCGTCGCCCAGCGCGGCGGCGAGCCCCGCGACGGTGGGGTGCGTGAACAGCGTCCGCAGCGTCACCTCGACGCCGAGGGCCGTCCGGATGCGGCTGATGAGCTTCGTGGCGAGCAGCGAGTGCCCGCCGAGGTCGAAGAAGCCGTCGTCGACGGTCACCGCCGACGCGTCCAGGACGTCCGCGAACAGCGCGCACAACGTCTCCTCGCGCGGCGACCGCGGCGCCCGCCCCGCACCGCCCACGGCCCGCTCGGGCGCGGGCAGCGCACGCCGGTCCACCTTGCCGCCGACCGTCAGCGGGATCGCGTCGAGCGTGACGAACGCCGACGGGACCATCGGGGCCGGAAGCCGCTCCGCCAGCGTGTCCCGCAGCGCGGGCACGGACAGCTCCGCCGAAGGGGCGGGCACGACGTACGCGACGAGCCGCAGCTCACCGGCGTCGTCATGACGTGTCGTCACCACAGCTTGCGACACTGCGGTTTGGGCGGTGAGGACGGCCTGGATCTCGCCGGGTTCGATGCGGAAGCCCCGGACCTTGACCTGGTCGTCGGTGCGGCCGAGGTATTCGAGCTGGCCGTCGGAGCCGAGCCGGACGAGGTCGCCGGTGCGGTAGAGGCGCGAGCCAGGCGGTCCGTAGGGGTTGGCGGTGAACCGGGCGGCGGTGAGGGCGGGTTGGCCGAGGTAGCCGTGGGCGAGGCCGGGTCCCTCGATGTACAGCTCGCCGGGCGCCCCCGGCGGGGTGAGGGCCAGCCACGGGTCGAGCACGTACAGGCGGGCGTGGGGCAGGGGCGTGCCGATGGGGGCGCGCTCCCCGGTCAGGGGCTCGCTGAGGGTCGTCACCGACGTGGCCTCGGTGGGGCCGTAGACGTTCAGGAGCCGCCGTCCCGGCGCCCAGCGCGCGGCGAGGTCCGGCGGGCAGGCCTCGGCGCCGACCAGGAGCCCCCGCAGTCCGGTGAGGGTGCCCGGGGCGTCGGCGGGCAGGGTGGCGAGGACCGAGGGCGGGATGAAGGCGTGCGTGATCCGGTGCTCGGCCAGACACCTGGCCAACTCCTCGCCCGCGAGGCGCGGTTGCTCGGGTACGACGAGGGCGGCGCCCCCGCACAGCGCCATCGTGCACTCCAGGATCGAGGCGTCGAAGGCGGCGGACGCCAGTTGCAGGACCCTGCTGCCCGGGCTGACCCGCGCCCGCGCGGCCAGGGCCGTGCCGAGGCCCGCGAGCCCGGCGTGGGGGACGGCGACGCCCTTCGGCCGCCCCGTCGAGCCCGACGTGTGGATGACGTACGCGGTGTGGGCGGTGGTGAGGGGCGCGCCGCGGTCGGCGTCGCCGGGGCTCGTCGTGGCCGCCCGCTCCCACGCCGCCCGCACGTCCGGGGCGTCCACGGCGACGACCCGCGTGGGCAGGTCATCGGGCAGGCGGGGTGCGGTGGCGAGGGTGGTGAGGGTGAGGGCCGGGCGGGCGTCGCCGATGACCTGGGCGATGCGGTCGGCCGGGTAGTCGGGGTCGACGGGCAGATGGGCGGCGCCTGCCTTGGCGATGCCGAGGAGCACCGCGATCAGCTCGGCCGAGCGGGGCAGGGCGGTCCCGATGATCCGGCCGGGTCCGGCGCCCTGGGCGAGCAGCCAGTGGGCGACGCGGTTCGCGCGCTCGTCGAGCGTCCGGTACGTCCACGACGTGCCGCGGTGCGTGACGGCGACCGCGTCCGGCGTGGCCGCCACCTGCCGCTCGAACAGCCGCGGCAGCGTCGACTCCGGTACGGAAGGGCCGGTGTCGTTGAACGCGTGCAGGACCTGCTCCCGCTCGGCGGGCGACAGCGTGTCCAGGCGCCCCACCGGCAGCTGCGGGTCCTCGGCGAGCTGCCGCAGGACCCGGGCGAACCGCTCGGCGACGGAGACCACGGCGGCACGGTCGAACACGTGGTGCTGGTACTGGAGGAGCAGCCGAAGCCGGGGCTCGGCGTCGGCCACCACCGTCAGCGGGTAGTGCGTGCCGCTCACCGCGCCGAGGCCCGTCACCGCGACACCCGCCGCCGAGTACGCGTCGGCGAGGGAGACGGTGTCGATCGGATAGGAGTCGAACCCGACCATCGTGTCGAACAGGGAGTCCAGGCCGACGGCCTGCTGGATGTCCGACAGGCTGTGGTGCTGGTGGTCGAGGAGCGCGGCCTGGCGGTCCTGGAGTCCGGTGAGGAGCTGGGCGAGGGTCTGGCCGGGCTCGGCCGTGACGCGGACGGGCAGGGTGTTGATGAAGAGCCCGACCATGGTGTCGACGCCGGTGACGGATGGCGGCCGTCCGGAGACGGTGGCGCCGAAGGTGACGTCCTGACGGCCCGTCAGCTGGCCGAGGGTGAGCGCCCAGGCGCCCTGTACGAGGGTGTTGAGGGTGATGCCCAGCTCCGAGGCGCGCCGCGACAGCGTGCGGGCGTCCTCCGTGGGCAACGGCACCTCGACCGTGCCGGGCTCGGAGCGGCCGGGGGTGTCGGGGGCGCCCGGGGCGAGCAGAGTGGGCTCCTCGACGCCGTCCATCTCCTGCGCCCAGGCCCGGGCCGCCTCGCCCCGGTCCTGCTGCGAGAGCCAGGCCAGGAACTCCCGGTAGCTGCGCACGCGCGGCAGGTCTGTGGCGTCGCCGTGGGAGCCGTACAGGCGCAGCAGGTCCTGGATGAGCATGGGGAAGGACCAGCCGTCGTACAGCACGTGGTGGGCGCTGAAGACCAGCTCGGAGAGGTTGTCGTCCATCTTGACCAGGCACATCCGCAGCAGGGGTGCGGAGGCCGGGTCGAAGTGGGTGACCTGGTCCTCGGCGAGCAGCCCTTCGAGGGCGGCCTCGCGCTCGCGTGCGGGGAGGTCGCTGAAGTCGGCCTCGGTCCAAGGGAGTTGGACGCCGTCCACGATGAGCTGGACCTGCTCGCCGCGCGCGTCGGTGACGAACGCGGCCCGCAGGTTGGCGTACCGGTCGAGCAGGGCCTGCCCCGCCGCGCGCATGCGTTCCGGATCGACCTGTCCGGACAGGTGGAGCACCAGGCGGACCTGGTAGGCGTCGTGCTCGTCGGCGCCGAGCGCGCTGTGGTAGAGCAGACCCGACTGCATCGGGGTCAGCGGCCAAACGTCCGTGAGGCCGGGGTGTGCGGCCTCCCAGGCCTCGATGTCGGACTGGCCGACGCTGACGAGCGGCACGTCGGACGGCGTGAGGCCGCCGGCGTCCGGGGTCGCGGCGTGGCGGGTGAGGCCGTCCAGGGCCTCGCGCCACAGGTCCGCCAGACGGCGCACCTCGCCCTCGGCGAGCAGCCCGGCCGGGAAGCCGAACCGGGCACTCAGGCGGGGGCCGCCCGCGCCGTCGGTGACGTACGCGTTCAGCTCGACCGTGGCGAGGGCGGGCATCTCCGCGTCGGGGTCGGCGATGAGCGCGTCCGTGTCGGGGGCGATGCTCCAGCCCAGGCCGCGCAGTTCCTCGGGCATGTCGTCGGCGGAGAACCGGCCCAGGTAGTTGAACGCGATCTGCCCTGTCGGACGCCCTTCGAGGGCGCGAGCCGTGTCCGGGTTGAGGTAGCGCAGGAGCCCGAAGCCGATGCCCTTGTCCGGCACGGCGAGCAGCTGCTCCTTGACCGCCTTGACCACGGATCCCGCGGCCCGGCCGCCCGCGAACGCCTCGGCCACGTCGTGCCCGGCGACGTCGAGACGTACCGGGAACATGCTCGTGAACCAGCCCAGCGTGCGCGACACGTCCGCGCCCGGAGCGACGTACTCCTCGCGGCCGTGGCCCTCCAGGCGGATCAGCGTGGAGGACTCCGCCACTCCCCGCTCGTCCCGCCAGCGCGAGACCGCGAGGGCGAGCGCGGCGAGCAGGCCGTCGTTGACGCCGCCGTGGAACGCGGCCGGGACGGTCGTCAGGAGCGAATCCGTCACCGCCACCGGCAGCTCCACCCAGAGGTGGTCCACGGTGGCTGCGGTGTCCACGCTGCTGTCGAAGGGGCGCGCGCCCAGGTCGGGGTCCGGGCCGTCCAACACGCGCTGCCAGAGCGGGAGTTCGGCGGTGCGGGTCTCGCTGTTCGCCTCGTCCTTCAGGGCGTGCGACCAGCGGCGCAGCGATGTCGCGACCGGCGCGAGCTGCGGTGTCCTGCCCGCCTTGACCTGCTCCCAGGCCGCGGCCAGGTCCGGCACCAGGATGCGCCAGGACACACCGTCCACGACCAGGTGGTGCAGGACGACGATGAGCCGCCCGGGCGTCTCGGCACCCGTGGTCTCGGCACCCGTGGTCTCGGCACCCGCGGTGTCGAACCACACGAACTGCGCCATCACCCCGGCCGCCGGGTCCAACCGGCCGGTGGCGGCGTCGAGTTCGGCCTCCGCTGTCTGCTGCCACGTGGCCGGGTCCCAGTCGCCGTCGCACTCCACCCGGTGCACAAGGGGCGCCACGTCCACCGAACCGGGCGCGGCAACCTCGAGGCCGCCCTCCGCCCCCTCGGACTCGGACATGAAGCGCGAGCGCAGCACGTCGTGGTGGTCGACGACGGCACGCAGGGTCGCCACGAGGCCCGCCTCGTCGATGCCTGCGGGCAGGTCCAGGACGCTGGACTGCGAGAACCGGCCGATGTGGGAGCCGAGTTCGGCGGTCAGGTGGCGGGCGACGGGCAGGAGCGGCATCCAGCCGACACCGCCGCCCTCCAGCTCCTCCAGGACCGGCAGAGCCGTGTCGGCGCCCGGGCCCTCGGGTGCCGCCGCGACGGCCAGCTCGGCCACCGTCCGGCACTCGAAGATCTGCCTCGGCGTGATCTCCACGCCCTGGGCGCGGGCCCGGGAGACGACCTGGATGGAGCGGATGGAGTCGCCGCCGACGGCGAAGAAGTCGTCGTCGACACCGACCCGGCCGAGCCCCAGGACCTCGGCGAAGGCCCCGGCGAGCACCTGCTCCGCCGCCGAGCGCGGCGCGCGGTAGTCGCCACCGGTGAACTCCGGCTCCGGCAGGGCCCGATGGTCGACCTTGCCGTTCGGTGTCAGCGGCAGCCGGTCGAGGACCACGAACACCGCGGGCACCATGAACTCCGGCAGCCGCGCGGCGAGGAAGCGGCGCAGCTCACGCGCCGAGACGACGGTGGCCAGATCGACGTCCAAGTCGCTGAACGCGTCGGACTCCACGGGCGCCGACGAGCCCACCGGCACGACATGGCCCACGAGGTGACGGCTCCCGTTGCCCTCCCGGACGGTCACGACCGCCTGGGCCACGCCGGGGTGCGCGGTCAACGCGGCCTGGATCTCGCCGGGTTCGATGCGGATGCCGCGGACCTTGACCTGGTCGTCGGTGCGGCCGAGGTATTCGAGCTGGCCGTCGGCGGCGCGGCGGACCAGGTCGCCGGTGCGGTAGAGGCGGGAGCCGGGGGCGCCGTGGGGGTTGGCGACGAACCGGTCGGCGGTGAGGGCGGGGCGGCCGAGGTAGCCGCGGGCGAGGCCGGCGCCCTCGACGTACAGCTCGCCGGGGGTGCCGGGCGGGGTGAGCGCGAGGTGCTCGTCCAGGACGTGCAGGCGGGTGCGGGGGAGCGGCAGGCCGATGGGGACGCGGGCGCCCGTCATGGGGCGGCTGATGGTGGCGAGGGCGGTGATCTCGGTCGGCCCGTAGCCGTTGAGGAGGCGCCGCCCCGGCGACCAGCGGGCCACCAGGTCCGGCGGGCAGGCCTCCGCGCCCACGACGAGGTCGCGCAGATCGGTGAGGGCGGCCGGGGCCTCGGGCGGCAGGGTGGCGAGGACGGAGGGCGGGATGAAGGCGTGCGTGATCCGCTGCTCGGCCAGCTCGCGCATCAACTCCTGGCCCACCAGCCGTGGTTGTGCGGGAACGACCAGGGTGGCGCCGGAGCGGAACGCCATCGCGTATTCGAGGACGGACGCGTCGAAGCTGACCGAGGACAGCTGGAGGACACGGCTGTCGGACGTCACCCGGGCGCGTTCGGCCAGCGCGGCGCCGAGCCCGGCGAGGCCGGTGTGGGTGGCGACGACGCCCTTCGGGCGGCCCGTGGAGCCCGACGTGTAGATGAGGTACGCGGCGTGCGCGGGGGTGAGAGGTGCGGTGCGGTCGGCGTCCGTGGGGTCGGTGGTGGGTGCTTGGCGCCAGGCCGCGCGGATGTCGGGCGCGTCGACTGCGACGAGGCCGCCGAGGTCACCGGGTCCATGGGCGCTGAGGTCGCCGGATGCGCCGAGGCCGCCGGGTCCCTCCGCACCGTCGAGGGCGTCGCGCAGCTCGGGCGGGAGGCCGTCCGCCGTGGCCGCGTCGGTGAGGACCAGGGCGGGCCGCGCGTCCTCGGCGAGGAAGGCGATGCGGTCGGCCGGGTACGTGGGGTCGATCGGCAGGTGCGTGGCGCCCGCCTTGGCGATGCCGAGGACGGCGGCCAGTTGCTCGCAGGAGCGGGGCAGGAGGACCGCGACCACCTGCTCGGGGCCGATGCCCCGGCCGATGAGCCAGTGCGCGATCCGGTTGGCGCGCTCGTTCAACTCCACGTACGAACACGAGTGTTCGCCGTCGACGGCCGCCGGGCCGTCCGGGTGGGCCAGGACCCGGGCCTCGAACAGCTCCGCCAGTGTCGTGGCGCCGAGGGCCGCCGCCTCCGGGACCGCCGCACCGGAGACCACCGCGTCGGAGGCCGCCGCCTCGAAGTACGGCACCTCCTCGGCGGGCGCGAGCAGCAGCCGCCGCTCCGCCTCGGTGAGCAGGTCGACCGCGCCGACGCGCACCCCGGGGTCGGCGACCACGGCCGTCAGGAGCCGCCGCCACCGATCGAGGAACGCCTCGACGGTCGCCGCGTCGAACAGCTCCGTCGAGTACTCGACCTCCACGGCGACCCCGGCGGGCGTACCACCACGGCCGGAGCCGCCCGAAGCCCCGGAGGCACCCGAGGCCCCCGAGCCCCCCGCCCCCGCGAACTCCTCCGCCACGCTCAGCAGCAGGTCGTAGCGGGACGTCCCCGTGCCGACGGTCTCGGCGCGCACCCGCAGCCCCGGCAGCTCGAACCGGGCCTCCTCGTTGTTCTGCAGCGTGAGCGCGACCTGGAACAGCGGGTGCCGGGACGTGGAGCGGCGCGGGTTCAGCCGCTCCACGAGGGTCTCGAAGGGCACCTCGTGGGCGTACGCGGCGAGGCTCGTCTCCCGCACCTGGGCGAGGAGGTCCGTGAACGCCGGGTTGCCGGAGGTGTCCGTGCGCAGCACGAGCGTGTTGACGAACATGCCGACGACATCGGTGAGTTGGTCGTCGGCGCGGCCCGCGCTGCCGCTGCCGACGGCGATGTCCGTACCGGCGCCGAGGCGGGTGAGGAGCGCGGCCGTCGCGGCCTGGAGCACCATGTGGACCGTGGCGCCCGAGGACCGGGCGAGGTCGACGAGCCCGCGGTGCAGCTCGGCGTCGAGGGCGAACGTGGCCGTGTCGCCGGTGTGGGCGAGCGCGGCCGGGCGCGGCCGGTCGCCGGGCAGGGTGATCTGCTCGGGCAGGTCCGCCAACTGCTCCTCCCAGTAGGCGTGCCGGCCGCTGAGGAGGCTGTCGGGGTCGTCCGGGGCGCCGAGGAGTTCGTGCTGCCACAGGGTGTGGTCGGCGTACCGCACCGGCAGCGGCGGCCAGTCGGGCGCGGCACCCGCGAGCCGGGCGGTGTAGGCGGCGGTGAGGTCCCGGGTGAGCGGCGCCAGGGACCAGCCGTCGACGGCGATGTGATGGAACACGAGCACCAGCGCCGCCCGTTCCGCGCCGAGCGTGAACAGGTGGGCCCGCAGCGGCACTTCGCCCGCCAGGTCGAAGGCGTGCCGTGCCGCCCCGGCGACCGCCGCGTCGAGGTCGTCCTCGGCGACCTCCCGCACCCGTAGTTCGACCGTCGCCTCGCTCGGGTCGAGGACGTGCTGGTGCGGCTTGCCGCCGGTCGTCGGGCAGAGGGTGCGCAGCGGCTCGTGGCGGGCGACGAGGTCGCCGAGCGCCGACTCCAGGGCCGGGACGTCGAGCGCGCCGGTGAGGTGCAGCACGTACGGCATGTTGTACGTCGCCGACGGGCCCTGGAGCTTGTCGAGGAACCACAGGCCCTGCTGGGCGAACGACAGCGGCAGCCGCTCCGGCCGCCGCGCGGCGGGCACCAGCGGCACCCGCGCGCCCGGCCCGTCCGCGAGCGCCGGGGCGAGACCGGCCACCGACGGGTGCGCGAAGAGGGTGCGCAGGGCCACCTCGGCGCCGAGCACCGCGCGGATGCGGCTGATGAGCTTGGTGGCGAGCAGCGAGTGCCCGCCCAGGTCGAAGAAGTCGTCGTCGATCCCGGCCCGGCGGACACCGAGGACCTCCGCGAACAGGGCGCACAGCGCCTCCTCGCGCGGGGTGCGGGGCGCCCGGTACCCGTTCCCGGCGAACTCGGGCTCCGGCAGCGCGCCCCGGTCCACCTTCCCGTTCGGGGCCAGCGGCAGCCGCTCCAGGGTCACGAACGCCGACGGCACGAGGTGCCCGGGCAGCCGGCCCGCCACGAAGTCCCGCAGCCCCGCCACGCCGCCGCCCGCGCCCGCCGTTCCTCCACCCGTGCCCGCCGTGCCGCCGTCCGCAGCCGCCGTGCCGCCCCCGGCCCCGCCGTCCGGGACCACGTACGCCACCAGGCGCCGCCCCGCGGGACCGCCGTCGTCGCGGGCGACCACGACCGCCTGCGCCACCTCCGGGTGGGCCGTGAGGGCCGCCTCGACCTCGGCCGGCTCGATGCGGAAGCCGCGCACCTTGACCTGCGCGTCGCTCCGCCCCCGGTACTCCAGCTGCCCGTCGGCGTTCCAGCGGGCCAGGTCGCCCGTGCGGTACATGCGGCCACCGGCCGGACCGTAGGGGTCGGCCACGAACCGGTCCGCGGTGAGCGCGGCCCGGCCGTGGTAGCCGCGGCCGATGTTCCCCGCCACGTACAACTCGCCCACCACACCCGGCGGGACGGGCGTGAGGGTCGGCCCGAGGACGTAGGTGCGCATGTTCCCGAGCGGTGTGCCGATCGGGGTGCTGCCCACGCCCTGCCACTCGGTGTCGGCGGCGAGCGCGAAGACGGTGGCGTAGAAGGTCTCACTCTGGCCATAGGCGTTCACGACCGTCACACCCGGCATGGCATCGCGCACCCGGCGCACCAGGGACGCGGGCAGCGCTTCACCGGCGAACACCAGTGTGTCCGGCCCGGAGCCGGGGGTGCACCCGCCCGTTCCAGGACCGGCGGAGGCGTCCCCGCCCGCCCTCTCGGCGATCCGGTCGGCCATCTCGGCGAACACCGACGGCACGGTGCTGACCACGCCGACCTCCGGCGCGCCGGGCTCGACCAGCGCCAGCGCGTCCCGGACGACCTCGACGGTGCCGCCGGTGGCCAGCGTCGTGAACGTCTCGAACACCGACACGTCGAAGTTCACCGAGGTGCCCGCGAGCATCCGCACGCCCGCGCCGCCGCCCACCCGCGCGGCCAGCTGTGTCACGCCGTTGACGACGTTGGAGTGCGTGATGACGACACCCTTGGGGGTGCCGGTCGAACCGGACGTGTACATCACGTACGCCATGTGGTCGGGTTCGAGCGGCGCGCTCCGGTCGGCGTCGGTGACCGGCGTCGCCGGTGCGCCGTCCAGGGTCAGCTCGTCCAGGCGCAGCTGCGGCACGTCGGATGCGGGCAGCGCCCCGGCGGTCGCGGTGTCGGTCAGGATCAGCCGCGGCCGGGCCTGTGCGAGCACGAAGTCCAGGCGGTGGCTCGGGTACGTGGGGTCGATGGGAAGGTATCCGGCGCCGGACTTGAGGACGGCGAGCATGCCGACGACGAGGTCCGCGGAGCGCGGCAGGGCGAGGCCCACGACGGCCTCCGGGCCCGCGCCCCGCGCTATCAGCTCCCGCGCGATCCGGTCCGCCCGCGTCTCCAGTTCCCGGTACGTGTACGTCACGTCTGCGCAGGCCACCGCCACCGCGTCGGGTGTAAGGGCCGTCTGCCGCGTCACGAGCCCCGGCACCGTGGTGTCGGGCACCGGCTCGGCGGCGGCGTGGGCGCGCTCCAGCATCCGGCGGCGCTCGGCGGGCTCCAGGATGTCCACGGCGGCGACCGGCAGGGCGGGGTCCGCCGCGAACTGCCGAAGGACGCGGGCGAAGCGGGCGGCGAGGTCGTCGGCGGTGTCCCGGTCGAAGACGCTCCGCTGGTACTGCACGTCGAGGCGCGGGTGCGGGCCGTCCGGGTAGACGAGGACGGTCACGGGGTAGTGGCTCGCGGTGAACGCGCGGATGCCGGTGACGGCGATCCCGGCCGCCGCGCTCGCCTCGGCGATGCCCGCCCGGTCCATCGGGAAGGACTCGAAGCCGACGATGGTGTCGAACAGCGCCTTCAGACCGGTCGCCTCGTGGATGTCGGTGAGGCCGTAGTGGTGGTGGTCCAGGAGGGCGGCCTGCCGCTCCTGGAGGCCGGTCAGGAGGTCGCCGATGCTGTCGCCCGGGCTGCAACGGACCCGTACGGGAAGGGTGTTGAGGAACATCCCGACGACGGAGTCCACCCCCGGCATGGCGGGCGGCCGCCCCGCCACGGTGGCGGACAGCAGTACGTCCTGACGGTTCGTCAGCTGGCTGAGCAGGATGCCCCAGGCGCCCTGCACCACGGTGTTGAGGGTGACGCCCGCCTCGGCGGCACGCCGCGCGAGCTCCTGGGCCTGCGGCGCGGACAGCGGTACGGAGACCTGGGCGATCCCGGCACTGTCGGCTCCGGCCCGGACGCCGGGGGCCAGCAGGGTCGGCTCGTCGACGCCGTCCAGTTCGGCGCGCCAGGCCTCGGCGGAGACCTCGGGGTCCTGCTGGGCGAGCCAGGCGAGGTAGTCCCGGTACGTCCGTGCGGGCGGCTGCGCCGGGGCGGCGCCGTCGTCGGCGTAACACCGCAGCAGGTCCTGGACGAGCAGGGGCAGCGACCAGCCGTCGAACAGCGCGTGGTGAGCCGTCAGGACCAGGTCGTGCCGCTCCTCGTCCCGGCGGGCGAGGGCGAGCCGCAGCATCGGCGGTCGGAGCGGGTCGAAGTGGCGCTTCAGGTCCTCGGCGAGGAAGTCCTCCACGGCCTCGTCGTCGCCGAGGTCGGCCTCCTGCCACGGCAAGTCCACGCCGTCCACGACGAGTTGCACGAGATTGCCGCCGTCGGCGCCGTTGACGAAGGCGGTGCGCAGGGCGGGGTGGCGGTCGAGCACGGCTTGCCCGGCGGCGCGCATCCGCGCCGGGTCGATCCGCCCGGAGAGGTGCAGCACGTACTGCACCTGGTACGCGTCGAACGACGCGCCCGCCTCGGCCGCCATCGCCGTGTGGAAGAGCAGGCCGGACTGGAGGGGGGAGGTCGGCCATACGTCGGTCAGGCCGGGGAACTGCTCTTCCCAGGCCTCGATGTCGGCCTGGGTGGCGTGGACGAGGGGGATGTCGGACGGCGTGAGGCCACCGGCGCCGGACTGGGCGGCGTGCCGGGCGAGACCTTCGAGGGCGGTGCACCACAGGTCGGCGAGTTCTTGTACTTCGGCGTGGGTGAGGATGCCGGAGGGCGCGGTGAACAGGGCGCCGAGCTGGGGGCCTTCGGGGGTGTCGGTGACGGAGGCGTTGATGTCCACCTCCATGAGCGCGGGCATCGCCTGGTCCTGTGCCGCGTCCAGGGCGTCGAGTCCAGTGATGCCCGGGACTTGGGTGAAGCCGAGGTTCTGGGCGTGGGCGGGCATGTCGGTGTGGGTGGAGAAGCGGCCGAGGTAGTTGAAGCCGACCTGGCCGTGGCCGTGCGCGGCAAGGACCTGCGCGGTGTGGGGGTTGAGGTGGCGCAGCAGGCCGTAGCCGATGCCCTTGTCGGGGATCGCCCGCAGCTGCTCCTTGACCGCCTTCAGCACACGCGCGGCGGCCGGGCCGCCGTTGATCGCGTCGTCGAGGTCGGCGCCTGCCAGGTCGAGGCGAACGGGGAAGACGCTGGTGAACCAGCCCACCGTCTCGGAGAGATCCGCCCCCGGAGCCGCTGCCTCCTCACGGCCGTGGCCCTCCAGACGGATCAGCGCGGACGACTCCTCCGTGCCCCGGGTCTGGCGCCACTTGGCCAGCGCGAGGGCGAGACCGGCCAGGAGGCCGTCGTTGACCTCACCGTGGAACGCGGCCGGGACGGTGGTCAGGAGGGCTTCGGTGACCTGTGTCGGGAGCTGGACGCGGGTCTCGGTCAGGGTCGCGATGACATCGACGGCCGGGTCGAGCCGGCGTGCGCCCAGGACCGGGTCGGGGCCGTCCACGATCTGCTGCCACAGGGCGAGTTCGGCCGTGCGCTTGTCGCTGGTGGCCTCCTCGGCCAGGGCGTGCGCCCAGCGCCGCATCGACGTCGCCACCGCGGGCAGCTCCGGGGTGCGCCCGTCACGAACCTGCTCCCAGGCCACAGCGAGGTCGGGCATCAGGATGCGCCAGGACACCCCGTCCACCACCAGATGATGCAAGGCGACCAGAAGCCGCCCGGGGGTGTCGCCGGTGGGGGCGAACCACACGAACTTCGCAATGACCCCCGCCCTGGGGTCCAACGAGGCCGCAACGGCCTCCAGTTCGGCCATCAGCGCGGCGTGCCAGGCCTCGCTCTCCCACACCCCGTCGCACTCCACCCGCTTAAGGAGTCCCGCGACGTCGACGGATCCGGCCGGAGCGACCTCCAGACCACCCCCACCGTCCTCCACCAGCTTCGCCCGCAGCAGGTCATGCCGGTCGATGACCGCACCCAGCACCCCCACCAACTGCTGCTCACTGATCCCGGCGGGCAGGTCCAGGACCATCGCCTGCAAGAACCGGTCGAACCCCGGCCCCCACCCCCGCAGCAACCGCGCGACGGGCAGCAGCGGCATCCACCCGACACCCCCACCCTCCAACTCCTCCAGCACGGTGACCGCGCCGGAGAGTTTGTTGGCGACGGCGGCCTCGGCCAGACGGGCCACGGTCCGGGACTCGAAGACCTCCCGCGCGCTGATCTCCAGACCCTCCGCGCGGGCCCGGGAGACGACCTGGATGGACTGGATGCTGTCCCCGCCCACCGCGAAGAAGTCGTCGTCGATCCCGACCCGGTCCAGACCCAGGACAGCGGCGAACGCGCCCGCCAGGACCTCCTCCTCCACCGTGCGCGGCGCACGATAGGCACTGCCCTTGAACTCCGGCTCCGGCAACGCCTTCTTGTCGACCTTGCCGTTCGTCGTCAACGGCAGCCGGTCAAGCACCATCACCGTCGCCGGCACCATGAAGTCCGGCAACCGCCGGGCCAGGAACGTCCGCAGCTCTCCCGTCGCGAACCCCGAGCTGAGATCCAGATAGCCGGTGCCGCCGCCCGCGCGCGAGCCACCGGCCGCCACGGCGTCGACGGCGGCGTCGGCCGGGACCGCGTACCCGACCAACTGCCGTCCGCTGTCCCGGCCTTCGTGGGCGATGACGACGGCCTGGGAGACCCGGGGGTGCGAGGCCAGCGTGGCCTCGATCTCGCCGACCTCGATCCGCAGCCCGCGGATCTTGATCTGGTCGTCGGTGCGGCCCAGATACTCGAGCTGGCCGTCGTCGGCCTGCCGGACCAGGTCACCCGTGCGGTACATGCGCTCGCCGGGCGCGCCGAAGGGGTCGGCGACGAACCGGTCGGCGGTGGTACCGGGGCGGCCCAGATAGCCGCGGGCCACGCCGGGACCCGCCACGTACAACTCGCCCGGGGAGCCCGCGGCGACGGGGACGAGACGGTCGTCGAGGACGTGCAGGCGGGTGCCGGGGACGGCGGTGCCGATGGGGACGCGGGGGGCGGGGAGCAGACGGGCCACGGTGGCCGCGCAGGTGGTCTCCGTGGGGCCGTAGGCGTTCATGACGAGGCGGCCGGGGGCCCAGCGGGCGATCAGGTCGGGCGGGCAGGCCTCACCGGCGAGGGACAGGACGCGCAGCCCCGTGAGGGTCCGGGGTGCGTCGGCGGGCAGCGTGTTGACGACGGACGGCGGCAGCGAGACATGGGTGATCCGCCGGTCGGCCAGGGCGGCGGCCAGTTCGTCGCCGACCAGGCGCGGCTGCTGCGGCAGGACCAGGGTGACGCCCGTCGTGAGGCCCATGATCAGGTCCCAGACCGACACGTCGAAACTGGGCGAGGCGCACTGCAGCACGCGGGAGCCCGGCGCGAGCTCGAACCGGGCGGTGTGGACGGCGCGCAGGGCGGCCAGACCGGTGTGGGTGACGGTGACACCCTTGGGGCGGCCCGTGGAGCCCGACGTGTAGATGACGTACGCGGGGTGGGCGGGGTCGAGCGGGGCGGCGCGGTCCGTGTCGACGGGGTCGCTGTCCGGGTGCCGCGCCCACGCGCGGACGAGGGCGGGCTCGTCCACCGCCACGACGTCCGGGCACGCCCGGCCCGCCGACAGGTCCGCGGCCAGGCCCCCGGCCGTGGCCCGGGTGGTGAGGACGAGCGCGGGAGCCGCGTCCGCCGCCATGTACCGCACGCGCTCGCCCGGATAGTCCGCGTCGATCGGCAGATAGGCGCCACCGGCCTTCATGATCCCCAGGAGCACGGCCACCTGCTCGGCGGACCGCGGCAGCGACACCCCGACCAGGCGTTCCGGTCCCACGCCCCGCCCGATGAGCCAGTGCGCGATCCGGTTCGCGCGGGCGTTCAGCTCCGCGTACGTCCAGGAGACTTCGCCCGATTCGACGGCGGGCGCGTCCGGTGTCGCCGTCACCCGCTCCTGGAACAGGGCGGGGAACGTGGCGAACGCGCGGGGGTCGCCCGCGCCGAGTTCGGAGGGGGAGGATTCCTGAAGGTGGGACACGACAGCTCCAGAAGGACGAACGGTGTGCGTGGGGGGGGCGGGTCAGGGCGCCGGGAACGGCCCGTGCCGCCCGTGACCGCGGCGGGTCACGGGCGGCCGGTCGGCGGCGGACGACGCGCTAGACGACCCGGCGCGGCGGCCTGGAGAACGGGCACGGCTGGGAGAAGAACTCGCGCCGCTCCTGCACGTCACGGAAGTTGACCTGCGTGGACGCGCCCGTCGCGGCGAGCAGCATCCCGTCGGAGGAGTCCGGGCCGTCGAGGTAGCCGATCAGCGGCCCCGCCGAGCTGGACGGGACGTGCGCGGCGATGTCGTGCCGCTCCAGGGGGTCGCCCTGCGCCGCGTTGTCCCGCATCTTGCGGACCGTGCGGATGGCGTCGGGGGCGCCGGTGAGCGACTTGGTCTCCATGCCGCCGAGGTTGTTGCGCGGCAGGTGCAGATGCATGTCGCGCCAGGCGAAGATGAACACCCGAAGGCCCACGCCGTGCCGTTCGAGCCGGGGGAGCAGCGGGTCGGCGCAGCCCTCGGCCCGCAGCCGCGCCAGCTCCGCGCCGAACTGCTCGTACAGGTCGGTGAACAGGTGGAACCGCATGCTGACCGAGTGGCTGCCGCTCGTCAGACCGAGGTTCTCGCGGATCTGGTGGTAGTCGTGGGTGCTGAGGTTGTCGACGATCGGCGGCAGGCACACCTCGACCGGGTCGAACAGCTCGGCGGCGCCGTCCAGGGCGTCGACGGCGGTCGCGACGTCACCGGCGCGGGCGCTGCGGATGGCCGACTCGATACGGTCGTTGATCTCCCGTACGAGAAGTTCGGGGATCTGGTGAAGTGCCCGGAATTGGGTGAAATACGTGTCACCCTCCAGGTGGTGCTCGTGGACGGCGTGGTGCAGCCGGTCGCTGGCGAGCAGCTCCTCCGGGGCGACGCCCGGCGCGGGGTGCGCGGCCTTCGCCAGATTCGAACTCCACACCCGGGCGTCGTGGTTGGCGACGCGCACGCAGTGCAGGACGCCGAACCACTGGTCCTCAAGGCCGCGTTCGGCGATCACGCCCTTCACGTCGACCAGGCCCTGCCCGGCGAGCGCGGTGAGCCGCTGGTCGAAGCGGCGCAGGGCCGGGGTGAACTCGGCGAACGCGGGGGTCGCCTCGACGTCCCAGCGGGGCGCGTCGTCCGACATGCCGCCGCTCACGCGCAGCGCGGCGACGCTCAGGCGCACCAGGACGCGGTGGAAGCTGCGCACCCAGTGCAAAGCCGTCACGCAACGGTCGACATCCAGCCTTTCCAGATGGCCATCGGCGCGGTCGAGGAGGTCCGTGAGGTTGTGCAGAGCGATCTCGGCCGACTGGTAGAGACCCACGAGCAGCGCCTGCGGAGTGACCGGATCGGCGGTCGCCTCCTCGCGGGCGTCCTCGATGGCACGCAGGCTCTGCAGGGCGTAGTAGTGCTCGGCGATGACGCCTCGTTCGTTGTGGGTGGGGGTGTGGGAGGCGACAGACGTGGGGTGCAAGAGACTCTCCCTCAGGGGCGTTTGGCACACCATGGGCGTCCGTTGCCTGAATGGTGGCCGATGTCATCTGTCGTGCGTCATGAGCAGATGTCGTTCTTCTTAGTGAGGCGCATTTCTGGGCGATAGACTGAAAGTTTTTCCTGTCCTGTCGACAGGACAGGCGGCCCTCGAATTGCGCGATGTCGCGGAACCGGGCGGGCAACTCCCCACCCGGACGGGAAGTTCCCTGGTGGGGGGTGGCTCTTCCCTTTCACCGCAGCGTGATTCACCCACCCGGCGGGCTGGATACGTGTGCCCGGCACCGGTGAGGCAGCTCCAGACTCGCTCACCTTAGGCGCCCAGTGGTATGGGTAAAAGTGCGTATCGACACTCGGGGAACGCGTTAAGGGCGCAATAAAAATTACGGGGAGACGCAGTGTTAGTTATGTCCGCTATATCCGTACGCCACTATCAGCGCATGCTCGACCTGGCGATCGTGGCGCTCAGGGAACCGGACCCCGGACGGCTCTGGCCGCCGGTGGTCTCGGAGTTATTGAACGCCTGCGGCGGTGAGTTCCTGTTCCTGACCCAGGCGGAACGGACGGGCGACGGGGGCCCGGTCCGCTCCTGGGCCGCGGACGGCGCCGCCGGGCACCGTATCGACGATCACCTCAGGGAGCGCATCCGCCTCAGCTGTCCCTTCGCGGACCACTACGGCTCGTCCGGCGACCGGTCGCCGCGGACCGCCGCGGACATCCTCGGCGAACAGCAGTGGCGCGACAGCGAGTTGGCGCGGCTGCTGCAGAACCGCCTCGGCACGGACCACCTCCTGGTGCTTCCGCTGCCCGACGGGTCGGGGACGCGCCGCTACTTCCTGATCTGCCGCTCCGGGACGGACTTCACCGACACCCACCTCGCCTACGCGCGCCGCATCCAGCCGCTGCTCGCGAGCGTCGACGAGCAGGCGGAACTCCTCAGCCGCTGGCGCGCGGCGGCCGCGTCCCCGGAGGGCCGCGGGGACGACGGCGGGGACGACGGCGCAGGCGCGGCCGAGACGGAGGGCGGCCAGGACGCCGACGAGCAGGTGCCCGGCGGCGATCTCACGCCGCGCGAACTGACCGTCCTCAGTCTGCTCGCCGACGCCCTCACCGCGGCCGTCATCGGCCGCCGCCTCGGCATCTCGGTGCACACCGTGCAGAAGCACATCCAGAGCATCTACCGGAAGCTCGGCACCCGCGACCGGGTCACCACCGTCCTGCGCGCGCAGACGTACGGCCTGATCCCCGCCCCCGCCGGGGCGCCGGAGGGAGGTGGGACGGGAGCCGCCGGACGGCACCACGCCGACAGGGCCTAGCCTGCGGGCATGTTCACGACGCGCCCCACGCTCCAGGGCACCTTCGGCATGGTGTCGTCCACCCACTGGCTCGCCTCGCAGTCCGCGATGGCCGTCCTGGAGGACGGCGGCAACGCCTACGACGCCGCCGTCGCGGCGGGCTTCGTGCTGCATGTGGTCGAGCCGCATCTGAACGGGCCCGCGGGCGAGGTGCCGATCATCATCGCCCCCGCGGGCGGCGACGTGCGCGTCCTGTGCGGTCAGGGCGTCGCGCCCGCCGGGGCGAGCGTCGCCCACTACCGGGACGCCCTCGGCCTCGACCTCGTCCCCGGCACCGGCCCCCTCGCCGCCGCCGTGCCCGGCGCCTTCGACGCGTGGATGCTGCTCCTGCGTGACCACGGCACCAAGCCGCTCGCCGAGGTCCTGAAGTACGCCATCGGGTACGCCGAGGACGGCCACCCGCCCGTGGAACGCGTCACGCAGACCGTCGAGACCGTACGGGACCTCTTCGAGACCGAGTGGACGTCGTCGGCCGAGGTCTACCTCCCCGGCGGCACCCCGCCCGCCCCCGGCGAACTCCTGCGCAACCCGCGCCTGGCCGCCACCTGGCGGCGGCTCCTCGCCGAGGCCGAGGCCGCGGGCGGCGCCGACAGGGACGCGCAGATCGACGCCGCCCGCCAGGTGTGGCGCACCGGCTTCATCGCCGAGGCCCTGGTCCGCCAGTCCGCGCGGCCCACCCTGGACACCAGCGGCAAGCGCCACACCGGCACCCTCACGGCCGCCGACCTCGCCGACTGGTCGGCCACGTACGAGGACCCGGTCAGCCACGACTGGAACGGCTGGACCCTCTGCAAGGCCGGCCCCTGGAGCCAGGGCCCCGCCTTCCTCCAGCAACTCGCCCTGCTTCCTGATGAATTGCCCGCACACGGCTCGGCCGACTACACGCATCTGCTCGTCGAGGGCTGCAAGCTCGCCATGGCCGACCGGGAGGCCTGGTACGGGGACGCCGCCGAGGTGCCGGTCGCCGAACTGCTCTCGTACACCTACAACGCCCGGCGCCGCGAGCTGATCGGCGAGCGGGCATCCCACGAGCTGCGGCCCGGGCGGCCCGGCGGCCGGGAGCCGAGGCTGTCCGCGCACGCGCGGGCCGTCGCCTCGGGGGCGGGCGTCGCGCGCGGGGGCGCGGTGGGGGCGGGGGAGCCGACGGTGGCGGGGGCCGGTGAGCCGACCGTCGCGCGGGACGGTGAGCCGGCCGTGGCGCCGGACGGCGGGACCCGGGGCGACACCTGTCATCTGGACGTCGTCGACCGCTGGGGGAACATGGTCGCGGCGACGCCGTCCGGCGGCTGGCTCCAGTCCAACCCCGTCGTGCCGGAACTCGGCTTCCCGCTCGGCACCCGGCTGCAGATGACCTGGCTGGAGGAGGGCCTGCCCAACTCGCTCACCCCCGGCCGCCGCCCCCGCACGACCCTGACGCCGTCGCTCGCCCTCAAGGACGGCGTGCCCGTCATGGCCTTCGGCACGCCGGGCGGGGACCAGCAGGACCAGTGGCAGGTGCACTTCTTCCTGTCGGTGGCGCTGCGCGCGCCGGTGCGCGGCGGGCTCGACCTGCAGGGCGCCGTCGACGCCCCCAACTGGCACACCGAGTCCTTCCCCGAGTCGTTCTACCCCCGCGGGATGCGGCCGGGCAGCCTCGTCGTGGAGTCCCGCACCGACCCGGAGGTCGTGGCGGAGCTGCGGCGCCGCGGCCACGACGTGACCGTGGGCGGCCCCTGGTCGGAGGGGCGGCTGTGCGCGGTGGCGCGGGACCCGCGGACCGGGGTGCTCTCGGCGGCGGCGAATCCGCGGGGGATGCAGGGGTACGCGGTCGGGCGGTGAGGCCGGGGCGGGGGCGGCTGACGCCGGGGCGGGCGCCGGGACAGGTGCCGGGGTGAGCGTCGGGCGGTCCTCAGTCGCCCTGAGTCGCCCCAGGAACTCCTTTTCATCCCGATTCCACCCACTGTTCACCCCGGGAGTCCGCGTTGTCAGTGGTACGTGCTCTCATGGAGGCATGATCGAAACACAGGCAATCAAGGAAAGCATCGACGACTTTCTCGCACGGCAGACCGCTGACGTGGAGCGCGTGGTCCGCGAGGCCGCGGCGGCGGAGATCACCCCGAGGTTCCGCCAGCTCGCCGAGGGCGACGTCGTCCAGAAGAGCGGCCCGCACGACCTGGTGACCGTCGCCGACCGGCTCGCGGAGGAACACCTGACCCGAGAGCTGACGGCCCTCCTTCCCGGCTCGGTCGTCGTCGGCGAGGAGGCGGTCCACGCCGACCCCGCGAGGTACGACGCGATAGCGGGCGACGCACCGGTCTGGATCGTCGATCCCGTCGACGGGACACGCCAGTTCGTCCACGGAGACCCCGGTTTCTGCACGCTCGTCGCCCTCGCCCTGGACGGCGTCGTGCTGGCCTCGTGGACGTACGCACCCGCGCTCGACGAGTTCGCGACGGCGGTCCGCGGCAAGGGCGCCACGCTGAACGGCACGCGCCTGCGCGCCGGTTCCCCGGAGCCGGGACGCCCCCTGACGGTCGCCACGTCCCACCCGGACTTCACCACCGACGACCAGAAGCGCGCCCTGCTCGGCCTCACCGCCGACGGGTTCGCCGCGCGCCCCTGCGGCTCGGCGGGCCTGGAGTATCTGGCCATCGCCCGCGGCGCCCTCGACGCCGTCGCCTTCAGCTGGGAGCTGGCCTGGGACCACGCCGCTGGACTGCTCCTGGTGGAGGAGGCGGGCGGCGCCCACCGCACCCGCGAAGGCGTGCCCTTCGCCATCACCGGCGGCAACGCCCTGCCGTTCACGGCGGCCCGCGACGAGGCCACGGCCCGCCGGGTGGCGGGGGTGCTCGCGGGCGGGGCCTGAGCAGGCCTGAGGGGCCCGGCGCCGGAGCGGGACGGGGCCTGAGCGGGGCGGACGCGGCCGTCCGTGACGGCGAGGGCCGACCCGCGTGCTGCCACAGGCCGTCAGGGCCCGGGAAGCGCCCGCGCTCCGGCATATCCTGGGCGGCACTGGCCATCGGCTGACGAAGGAGTCCGAAGGTGCCGTCGATGCTCGATGCCGTCGTCGTGGGGGCGGGACCGAACGGTCTGACCGCTGCCGTGGAGCTGGCCCGCCGCGGCTTCTCCGTGGCCGTCTTCGAGGCCCGCGGCACCGTCGGGGGCGGGGCCCGCACCGAGGAGCTGACCCTCCCCGGCTTCCGGCACGACCCGTGCTCGGCGGCGCACCCGCTCGGCATCAACTCACCCGCGTTCCGCGCCATGCCCCTGGAGCGGTACGGCCTGGAGTGGCTCCAGCCCGAGCTGCCCATGGCCCACCCCCTCCTCGACGGCCGCGCCGCCGTCCTCGCGCGCTCCGTCGCCGAGACCGCCGCCTCCTTCGGGCCGCGCGACGCGGGGGCGTACCGCAGGCTCGTCGAGCCCTTCCTGCCCCACTGGGACACCCTGCTGCGGGACTTCATGTCGCTGCCGCTGACCGCGCTGCCCCGCGACCCGGCGCTGCTCGCCCGGTTCGGGCTCGTGGGCCTGCCGCCGTCGACGTGGCTGATGCGGCGCTTTCGCGACGAGCCCGCGCGGGCGCTGTTCTCCGGGCTCGTCGCCCACGTCATCGCGCCGCTCGGCGGCCTTGCGACGGGCGGCGTCGGCATGGTCTTCGCCCTCGCCGCGCACGCCCGCGGCTGGCCGCTGGCCCGCGGCGGCTCCCAGTCCATCTCCGACGCGCTCGCCACGTACCTCACCGACCTCGGCGGCATCATCCACACCGACTACGAGGTCAAGCGGCTCGACGACCTGCCGCCCGCCCGCGCGTACGTCTTCGACACCTCGCCCGCCGCGCTCGCCCGGATCGCCGGACTCGGCCGCTACTACGACGACTTCCGGTACGGCGCCGCCGCCTTCAAGATCGACTACGCGCTCGACGGGCCCGTGCCGTGGGCCGCGCCCGAGGCGCGCGCCGCGGGCACCGTCCAGGTCGGCGCGAGCAGCCGCGAGATCGGCGCCGCGCTGCGGGCCGCGTCCCGCGAGGGCCGGGCGCCGGACGCGCCGTTCCTGATCACGGTGCAGCCCGGCGTCGTCGACCCGTCCCGGGCGCCCGCGGGCAAGGAGGTCTTCTGGGCGTACGGACACGTCCCGAACGGCTGGCAGGGCGACCTCACCGACGCCGTCGAGCGGCAGCTGGAACGCTTCGCGCCCGGTTTCCGCGACCGCGTCCTCGCCCGCGCCACGGCGGGGCCGCCACAGCTCGCCGCCCGCAACGCCAACTACGTCGGCGGCGACATCGCCTGCGGCGCCGCCAGCGGACTCCAGCTCCTGCTGCGGCCCCGGCTCACCGCGCAGCCGTACCGCACCCGGCACCCCGCCGTCTTCATCTGCTCGTCGGCGACCCCGCCCGGGCCCGGTGTGCACGGCATGTCGGGACACAACGCCGCGAAGGCCGTCTGGAAGAGACTGCGGGAGCCCGCGTGAGCGCCCGCGTCACCCTGGTCCAGGGCGACATCACCCGGCAGCGCGCCGACGCCCTCGTGAACGCGGCGAACTCCTCGCTGCTCGGCGGCGGAGGCGTCGACGGCGCCGTCCACCGGCACGGCGGCCCCGACATCCTCGCCGACTGCCGCCGCCTGCGGGCCTCGCGCTACGGCAAGGGACTGCCGACCGGCCAGGCCGTGGCGACGACGGCCGGGCGCCTGGACGCGGCCCATGTCATTCACACGGTGGGCCCGGTGTGGTCCCCCACGGAGGACCGCTCGGCCCTGCTCGCCTCCTGTTACCGCGAGTCACTGCGGGTCGCGGCCGGGCTCGGCGCCCGTACGGTGGCCTTCCCGGCGATCTCGACGGGGGTGTACCGCTGGCCGCTGGACGACGCGGCACGGATCGCGGTGGGGGCGGTGCGGGGGGCCTTGGCGGCCGGCGTGGAGGGGCAGGGGCCGGGCTCGTTCGGGGTGGGGTCGGGTGGGGCGGGCTTCGGTGAAGAGGGCTCAGGTGGGGCGGGGTCGGTGGGGTGGTGCTTCGACGAGGTGCGGTTCGTCCTGTTCGACGAGGTCGCGTACCGGGCGTTCGAGGAGGCCCTGGCCGCGGAAGGCTGATGTCGGATTCTCGCCAGCCCCGGGGGGCGGGGATGCCCGATGCTTGAGCCATGCCGACCGTGACGCGCACCGCATCCCGTGACCCCGAGGCCACCGCCGCCACAGCAGCCGCCGACCCGTCCGAGGCCACGGCGGCGCCCGGCGCGCGCCCGGCGACGGGGGCGGACGGCACGGGCCGCTCCGGTCCGACGGGGGCAGGGAACGCCGACCGCCCTCGCCCCGCCGGGACGCGCCGCACCGGCCGCCCCGACCCCGCACAGGACCCCGCGGCCCCCGCCGCACAGGACCCCGCGGCCCCCGCCCCCGCCCCCGCCCGCGCAGCCGCGCCCGCAGGGACGGCAGCCGCGCCCGCAAGGACGTACGGGGACTTCGAGCGCTGTGTGCGGGCCGTGCAGTCCAAGGACGCCCGCTTCGACGGGTGGTTCTTCACCGCCGTCCTGACGACCCGCATCTACTGCCGCCCCAGCTGCCCGGTCGTGCCGCCCAAGCCCGAGAACATGAGCTTCTACCCGAGTGCCGCCGCGTGCCAGCAGGCCGGATTCCGCGCCTGCAAGCGCTGCCGCCCCGACAGCAGCCCCGGCTCGCCCGAGTGGAACCAGCGGGCCGACCTCGTCGCCCGCGCCATGCGCCTCATCGGCGACGGCATCGTCGACCGCGAGGGCGTCCCCGGCCTCGCCACCCGCCTCGGCTACAGCACCCGCCAGGTCGAGCGGCAGCTCCTCGCCGAACTGGGCGCGGGCCCGCTCGCCCTCGCCCGCGCCCAGCGCGCCCAGACCGCCCGGCTGCTCATCGAGACCACCGCCCTGCCCATGGCACAGATCGCCTTCGGCGCGGGCTTCTCCTCGATCCGTACGTTCAACGACACGGTCCGCGAGGTCTTCGCGCTCGCCCCGGGGGAACTCCGGGCGCGGGCGGCGAAGAGGCCCGGGGGCAGGGGGGCGGCCGCCGGTGCCACAGCCAGTGTCGGAGGCGCCGCCCGTACCGACGCCTCCGCCGGCGCCCCCGCCACCATCTCCCTCCGCCTCCCCTTCCGCGCCCCCCTCCACCCCGACAACCTCTTCGGGCACCTCGTCGCCACCGCCGTGCCCGGCGTGGAGGAGTGGCGCGACGGCGCCTACCGCCGCACCCTGCGCCTGCCCTACGGACACGGCATCGTGGCCCTCACCCCGCACCCCGACCACATCGGCTGCCGTCTCACCCTCACCGACCCGCGCGACCTCGCTCTCGCCATCAGCCGCTGCCGCCGCATGCTCGACCTGGACGCCGACCCCGTCGCCGTGGACGGTCAACTGGCCGACGACCCGCTGCTCGCGCCCCTCGTCGCGAAGGCGCCGGGGCGGCGGGTGCCGCGGACCGTGGACGAGGCCGAGTTCGCCGTGCGCGCCGTCCTCGGGCAGCAGGTGTCCACGGCCGCGGCCCGCACCCACGCCGCACGCCTCGTCACCGCCCACGGCGAGACCGTCGACGACCCCGAGGGCGGCCTCACCCACCTCTTCCCCGCACCGGAGGCCCTCGCGGACCTCGACCCGGAGTCGCTCGCGCTGCCCCGCAGCCGCCGCACCACCCTGCTGACCCTGGTGCGCCACCTCGCCGACGGCACCCTCCAGCTGGGCGTCGAGAACGACTGGGAGCGCGCCCGCGCCCAGCTCACCGTCCTTCCCGGCTTCGGCCCCTGGACCACGGAGGTCATCGCGATGCGGGCCCTCGGCGACCCGGACGCGTTCCTGCCCTCCGACCTCGGCATCCGGCGCGCCGCCCAGGCGCTCGGCCTGCCGCACACCCCCGCCGCCCTCACCGCGCGCGCCGCCGCCTGGCGCCCCTGGCGCGCCTACGCCGTCCAGTACCTGTGGGCCACCGAGGACCACGCCATCAACTACCTCCCCGCATAGCGGCTTCCACCAGCTTCCCGCACCGCCGGGACCCGAACGGGACGTGACCCATGCACCGACAGCACACCGTCGTCGACAGCCCCTACGGGCCGCTCACCCTCGTCGCCACCGACGGCACCCTCAGCGGCCTCTACATGACCGAGCAGCGCCACCGCCCCGCCGAGGAGACCTTCGGCGACCGCGACCCGTCCCCCTTCGGCCCGGTGACGGAGCAGCTGGCGGCCTACTTCGCCGCCGAACTGAAGGAGTTCGACCTGCCGCTGCGCCTGGACGGCACCCCGTTCCAGCGCTCGGTGTGGCAGCAGCTCCTGGAGATCCCCTACGGCGAGACCCGTACGTACGGCGAGCTGGCCGCGGAACTCGGCAACCCCGCCGCGTCCCGTGCCGTCGGCCTCGCCAACGGCAAGAACCCCATCGGCGTCATCGTCCCCTGCCACCGCGTCATCGGCGCGAACGGCGGCCTCACCGGCTACGGCGGCGGCCTCGACCGCAAGCAGCGGCTCCTCGCCTTCGAGAGCGGATCGGTGCTCTTCTGACGGGCGCTTGCCCGGGCCGGTGCTCTTCCGGGCGGGGCCAAGGCCGAGGACAGGCCCGGGTCAGCCGATCCTGCGCCCGTTCTCCAGCTCCACCGCGCCCGTCCCCGCGTCCAGTGCGTCGAGCGCGGCGATGACCCGGCCCGCGAGCGGAGCCGGGAGGTACGTCGGCAGCTCCTCGCGGGTGGCGAGGCGCCACGAGAGCAGTTCCTCCTCCTGGAGCCGGATCTCCTCGAACCGCTCGTCGGCGAGCACCCCGCCGTCGTACAGGAAGGCCACCAGCGGAGGCCGTGCCGACGTGCCGGGCACCCAGTCCACGGCGAGCAGCCCGCCCGGCGCGATGTCCAGGCCGATCTCCTCGACGGTCTCGCGGCGCGCGCCCTGGCGCGGACTCTCGCCGTCGTCCGACTCGACGGTGCCGCCCGGAAGGGCCCAGCCCTCGCGGTAGTTGGGCTCCACGAGCAGGACGCGTCCGGCGCGGTCGCGGATGACGCTTGCGGCTCCGGCGAGGACGCGGGGGAGGCCCGCGATGTACGTGGCGTAGTCGAGAGTGGTCACGGCAGGAAGCGTAGCGGCGGTGGATCACCCGCCGGGGCGCTTCGGTGGCGTGAGCAGCCCGAGGGTGGCCAAGGTGTCCGGGTGGTCGGGGCCGAGCACGCGCGCGCGGGCCATGTGCACGTCCGTCGCCACGGCGAGGGCGTCGGCGTCGCGCCTCGCTCCCCGCAGGGCGACGGCGAGTTCGTGTCCGCTGGCGAGGGTGTCCGGGTGGTCGGGGCCGTGCACCAGGGCGCGGCCGCTGTACGCCGCGCGGGCCTCCTCGGCGGCCTCCCCGTATCGGCCGAGCAGGATCAGGGCGACGGCCAGGTTGTGGCGGCACAGGAGCGTGCCGGGGTGGTACGGGCCGACGGTGGTGTTCCAGGACGACAGGACGGCACGGTAGGCGGAGTACGACTCTCCGTGGCGGCCGAGCCGGCCGAGCAAGAACGCGCACTGCTGGTGGGCGACGAGGGTGTGGACGTCCCGTGCGCCGAGGGCGCGCGTCCGGCGTCCGGCGGTGTCCGCGCACAGGGTGAGGGCGTCCTCGTACCGGCCCAACTGCGCGTACACGATAGAGAGTTCGTACGCGCTGTCCAGGGTCTCCGGATGGTCGGGGCCGAGCAGCAGGCGCTGGTTCTCGGCGACGCGCGTCAGGTCCGCGAGCGCGTTCTCGGGGCGCCCGGCGCGGCCGACGGCGACGGCGTTGCGGTGTTCCACGACGAGCTGGGCCTGGCGGGTGCGGTCGACGGTGGGGGCGGGGGCCGGGGGTGTCTCGGAGAACGGGGTCAGGGGTGGGGCGGGCAGGACGGTGAAGGGGGTGGCCTCGCCGTGGTGCCAGAGGATGCCGTCGCACGGCGGGTTGGTGAGCTGGCGTCTGAAGGTGACGTCGATGGTGAAGCCCGAGTCGACGTAGACATGATGGTAGGTCAGGGAAATGACGTGCATGCCGAGTTCGGGATGCGGCCCCTCCGGCCAGAGGTTCGACACCCCGTCGAGTTCCCGGTCGAGGACGGCGACCAGGCGGGACAGGGTGGGCGGCGGTGTGCCCGTGGCCCGTGACTTGTTGACGAGTGCCCGACGGCGCCGCAGCTCCATGGTCAGTGCCCGGGTCGTGTCCGCGGTGTCGCGCGCGAGCACGACATGGGGCAGGTCCCTCGTCCGTCGGCGCAGGAGCCGGGTCGGGTCGTCGCCCACCAGGACGATCTGCACGTCGGCGGGGGTGTGGTGGGCGGCGATGCCGAGGACGAGCGAGTCCAGGATCGCAATCGCGTCTTCGTTGTGTCCCTGGATGCCGCCGTGCGGGCCCATGCGGTCGAGGTCCAGAACGAGTTCGGCGCCCGTAGCCGTGTGTCCGATGGTGGCGCCGAGCACGGCCCCCTGGGAGTGGGTGCGGGCGAACTCCTCGAACCGGGCGGCGACTTCGGCCGCCGACGGCCTCTGGTACATCAGCGGGCTCCCGCACAGCCGGAGCAAGTCGTGGAACGCGAGCGGCAGGCCCTCACCCATCACCGACGCCAGCACCGAGGCCAACTGGCTGATGTCGTGCGCGAACCCGTCCGGGTGCTCCTCGACGCACCACCCCGTCACGTACACGTCGCCGTCCGCGATCAGGACCCGCGCCGCCACGAGGTCACCGTGGGCGATGCCGGCCGCGTGGGCCCCCGCGAGGGCGTCCGCCAACTGCTGCCCGAGCCTGGCGAATGCGACGGGGTCGTCGTAGCGTCCCGACGTGCTCGTGTGGCGCAGCAGGTCGGGCGCGGGGCGGTCGCCCTCCCAGATGACGCCCGTCGCGAGCCACGCGGGCTCGTCGGCCGGGTCGACCTCCGTCAGGAGCGGGGCGTGCCTGCCGTTCAGGGCGCGCAGTGCCGCCACCTGGCGGGGCAGCGACGCTCGTGCGACCGACCCGGGCCGGGTGAGGCGCACCGAGGCGACGCTGCCCGTGCCGAGCAGCCGGCCGAGGAAAAGGCCACTTGTCGTACGCGCCATGAGATGCCGGGCGAACAGTTGCCAGGGGCCCGCCCAGCGCGGGCTCCCCGGCATCAGCGAGTGCCAGTCCGAGCCGGGCTCGTCGACGTACGCGGGCACCTCGGGGGGCCCGGAGGTCCAAGGGGCCGCGGCGGACGGCGGGTGGGGTGCCACCTGCGGCGCGCCGCCGTCACCGCCGGTCAGCGACCGCCGGTGGCCGCCCACCCCCAGCCGCCGCAGCAGCCGCTCGTCCACCCACCCGAACGGCCGCGCCCCCGCGTCCGCCCACGCCGTGCCCGCCGGGTGGGCCATCCAGGAGGGGAAGTCCGGGGAGCGGCCCGCGAGTTCGGCGAGCCGTCGGCTCACCTCGCGGCCGGTCCGTACCAGATCCGGGGTCGGCGCCGCGGTCAGGAGCAGGCCGCGGGCCGCGTCGGTGAAGTCGAACGCCCGGTGCTGCGGCGGGAGTCCGGCCGAGTCCGCGGTGCGGCGCATCAGTCCGCTGAGGAACACCTCCGCCAGATGACCCGTCGTCATCTCGGCGCCGAGTGCGTCCTGTGTCAGCCGCATCACCGGTACCGACAGCGGTGCGAGCGCGGCCAGTTGGGCGGCGAGGCGGTACGCCTGCGGGGACGCCGCGGCACGGAAGCGGAGGACGGCCTTGGCGGCGTCGTCGGGGCTCTGCGTGTGGTCGGCGTGCGCGAGGTGTGGGGCGGCTCCGGACCTCCCGCCGCCCCCGGCGACCCCGCTGCCCCTGGCGGAAGGGCTCGTACGGAGCGGGCGCGGCGCCACCCCCGCGTCCGGCCCTGCCAGAAGCGGCAACACCGCACTCGTGCCCGGCGATGCCACCAGCGCCGCCCACGCCCCCACCGCGTCCGGCTCCGGCGCGAGCACGGGAACCGGGTCGCCGTCGAACACCGCGAGGTCCGGTGGAAGGACCGGATCGGCCACGTCCCAGGTGAGGTTGGGCGCGCCGCGCCGCCGTGTGGTGACCTGCCAGCGCTCGGCGCGCAGCCCGGAGCCGTCCCACAGGTGCTCCGGCAGGGCGTGCAGGACGGCCGTAGGGCCGCACCGCGCCCACTGCTTGAGCGCCACCCGCATCCGGCCGTCGCGCCAGGCCGCGCCGACGCCGTCGCTGACGACGAGGACCAGGGTGTTGCCGCCGGGGTCGGTGACGGTGGCGGGGGACAGGACGGCCGTGCCGGGGTGGTAGGCGCGGCCGAGCAGGGGCGCGGCGGCGGCGCGGGTGTCGAGGCCGAGGACCCGTACCGTGCGGAACGCTCCACTGCGTTCGAGGAGTCGACGGGTCTCGGCGGCGAGCCGCTGCCAGAGCAGCATCGACACGCCGTCGTCCACGAGCAGAGCCAGGTCGAGCCAGCGCGCGCGGCCGGGGCGCAGCACGGCGTCCGCGAGCCCGCTCTCGGCCGCCGCGTCGGCACTCGCGATCTCGTCCAGCTCCCACAGCCGCCGGTCCGGCCGGCTCTGCTTCAACGGCCGCAGCGCACGCCCGAGTTGGAGCTGGCGTGCGCCCAGTGCCGTGGTGCCGGGGGTGCGGACGGGCAGGGCGCGGGACGCGCGCGGGGTGAGGCCGGGCGCGGAGGCGTCGGCGTACAGCGGTGTGACGGCGCGCGTCGTGGTGCGGGCGTCGAGGGTGGGCGCGCCACGGGCGGACGTGAAGGACGGCGGGTGCAGCGGCGGACGGGCGGACCCGGGGAACAGCGTCGGTTCCCTGGTCGCGGTCCCGGGGGCCGGGCCGAAGTCGGCCGCGTCGGTGTCGGTTTCGATGTCGGTGGGCGGGGCGTCGATCGGGGCGTCGAGGTCGTCCAGGACGTCGATGTCGTGCGGGGGCAGTCGCGGAGGTGCGAGTCCGGTCGCCCGGGCCAGCGGCGCCGACGCGTCCGAGGGCAGCCGGTCCGCCAGCCACAGGGCGTCGAGCAGCTCCTCGCGGGAGAGGTCGAGGCCGCTGGCGGAGAGGGTGGCGAGGACGTCGCGGAGGGGCTGCGAGGGCGGGGGTGAGGGCGGGGGCGACGGCTGTGGGGCGTACTGGGCGATGACGACGTCCGGAACATCCCCGACGGGCATGGTCTCCGGGGCGTACCACCCCTGACCCGCGCCGTCGCCCTCAGGCGCGTCCGTCGTCCGTTGCGGCTCGTCCGGCCGGTGCTGCCCGAGCACCCGCAGCTCGCTCCAGGGGTGTCCGGGCGGCAGGCCGAGATCAGGCAGCGGCTCCGCCACGGGGACGGCCTCGTCCTCCCGCGCGGCATCCCGCTCGTCGTCCGGCGGCCCCGCCCCCATCCGCCCTACACCGCCCCGCCGAGCCGGTGCAGTACGGCGTCCAGGAGGGCGCCGGGCGGCAGGTCCACGCCGCCCTTGCGCAGGAACACCGCGTTGAGGAGCTGGTCCGTCGCCAGCTCGCCGGGGGCGCGCCGCGCGAGGAACGTCCGCAGCAGGTCGTCGACGCCGACCAGGGCCTCGTCGCCCAGGTGCGCCCCGACGATGTCGCGCAGCCGCTGCTCGTCCGGCTCCGCCAGGTCCAGGCGGACGCAGCGGCGCAGGAACGCGGGCGGGAACTCGCGTTCGCCGTTGCTGGTGATCACGACGACGGGAAACTGGGAGCAGCGCACCCGGCCGCGCACCACGGGCGCCCGGACCTGCGGGTCCGTCGTGAACACGGCCACCCGCGACTCCTCCTCCGGCAGCCGCGCCAGCTCGGGGATCTCGAACTCGCCCTCCTCGAAGACGGTGAGCAGGTCGTTCGGCAGGTCCACGTCCCCCTTGTCGAGCTCGTCGACGAGCAGGACGCGGGGGCGCTCACCCGGGACGAGTGCGGTGCCGAGGGGGCCGAGCCGGACGAAGGAACCGATGTCGGGGCCGGGCACACCTGGCCCGGTCGGCGCGCCGCCGGACCACTCCTCCCGCTCCCTGCGCAGGTTGGACTCCCGCAGCCGCCCGATCGCGTCGTACCCGTACAGCGCGTCGCGCAGCGTCGAGCGGCTGTTGACCGGCCAGGTCAGGACGCGGCCGAGGCTCAGCTCGTGCGCGATGGCGTGCGCGAGCGAGGACTTGCCGGTGCCGGGGTGGCCGGTGACGAGCAGGGGGCGGCGCAGCAGCAGCGCGGCGTTGACGATCTCCGACTCGTCGGGCCCGATGAGGTACGGGCGGTGCGCCCGCGTGCCCGTGCCGTCGACGTCGGCCGCGCCCGCGTCGGCGCCGGGCGCCGGGGTGAACCGGCGCCACGGCGGCGCCTCCGGGAAGGCCACGTGGCGGGTCCGGCCGTCACCACGGAACAGCCGCCAGTCCCCGGGTGAGCCGGAATCGCCGGAGGAGCCGGCGCCGCCGGATGCCCCTGAGCCGCCGGACGCGCCCACCTGCTCCTGATCCCACTGCTCTGTCATACGGTTCCTGCTTCTCGGCCGGGGGCGGGGTTCGGGTTCGTACTCGCTACAGGGCCGTGGCTCTCCGGGGCCGGGGCCGGGTCCGCGTCGGGGTCGGTCAGCGTGGTGCGGGGGGCCTCCCAGGTGGTGGGCTCCCACGTCGCCGGGTCCTGCCAGGCGGACGGTTCCTCCCAGACCAGGGACGGGCGGCCGGAGGGGCCGGTCGCGGGGGTGGCGGCGAGTGCCTGGCCGCGGAACTCGCGTACGCGGTCGGGGAGGCGGTGCAGGAGCCCGGTGGGGGTGAGCGGGGCCAGGCGGTCCGCGTCGCCGTCGCCGTGGGCGTCGCGGTCCCACAGCACCACCGGGACGCCGAGCGCGAGGCAGACCTCGAGGAGTTGGCCGCGCAGGGCGGGCGGGCCGTGCAGGACGACCTGGTTGGCGTCGTGGTGGCCGACCGTCAGGAGGGCGGCGACCTGCCGGGCGTCGGCGTGCGTGCCGTCGACGACCAGGGGGCGGCCGTGGCCGTCGGCCCAGCGGCGGCGGTGCTCGGCCTCGCGCCGCGGCACCCGGCGGCTCATCTCCGGGCAGCGCAGCGTCAGCGGGTAGCAGACGCCGAGGGGCAGGCTCGGCACGAACTCGTTGGGGCTGCCCGCGTCCCACTCGTCGACGGGCAGGTGCAGGCCCGTGCGGTCCACGGCGACGTCCACGGTGAGCGGGGCGCCGGCCGGGGCGGACAGTTCGGCGGCCTCCCGGATCAGGGCGCCCACCTGCTGCGGCGTCAGCGTCGCCTCGCTCGTACCGGTCTCCACGCGGCGCATGCCGCCGTCCACGAGCCGCTGCCACAGGCGGCAGCGGTAGCGCTCCGGCTCCCGCGGGCCGTCCTGGGTGAGTTCCACGAGGAGCCGGACGACGGGCTCGGCCCGGGACGCCGTCCAGCGCGCGGCGTCCGCGCGGCGCTGGTCGCGGGCCGCCTCGTGCACGCCGAGCCGGGCGCACACCCGCTCGCTCCAGCGGCGCAGCGCGTCACCGGGACCCGTGTCGGCAGCGGCCGCGACGAACTCCACGAAGTGCACGAGCGGGGGCACGGGCGGCGAGTCCGCGACCGGCACCGGGTCGTGATAGCCCTCCAGTTGCCCGATCACCGTCGCCAGGTCGGTCCCGCGCAGCCGCGCCGCGCACAGCGGCTGCGGCAACGGCGTGAACCGCAGGGCCTCCCGCGCCGCCCGCGCGGGCAGCGTCGCGTCGGCGGCCACGACCTCACCCAACGCCCGCTCCAGGGAAGCGAACTCGGCCATCGACAGCAGCCCGGCCCCGCCGACGGCCCGGCCGAGGGCGAGCAGCGGCGCCAACTGCTCGGGCCGCGCGCCGTACGGCCCCGCCGTCACCAGGGACTCGCTGAGCGTGGGCAGCGCCCGCGGCGTGGCGAGCAGGTCAGCGGCCAGGTCCTCGACGGCCGGGGCGGGCGCGCCGTGCGCGGTGGCGCGGCCCAGCTCGGCGTGGAGCCTGCGGACGTGGTCGGCGCGCGCGGCGGGGTCGCCCAGCAACGACCGGAGCGTGGCCACGAGTTCGGCGGCGACCGGGTCGTCGGGCACCGGCGTCCGCGCGGCCCGGCAGGACTCGACGACGACGGCGGCCCCGGCGGCGTACAGCTGGTCACGGATCGCCTGCCACGGCACCGCCCAGGTGCGCCGCACCGTCTGCTCGGCACGCACCCCGCGGCCCGCGTCGCCCCCGGCCGCCGGCCCGCCGTGCGCGAGCCGCCCCACGACCAGACCCGTCGCGCCCGTCCCGCACTCCGTCCACAGCGGACCGCCGCTGAAGCCGGGGCCGATCGGGGCGCCCGACAGCTCCCCGTCGAGGTAGCCGAGCCGGTCGTCGAGCAGCTTCAGGCGCGCGTCCGCGAACGTGATCGGATCACCGCAGCCGTGCCAGGCCCGCAGCCGCTGCCCCTGCGCCATCTCCGTCCAGGCGACCGGTGCCGTCCCGGGCGGCGCGGGCTCGCTCAGCGCGAGCACGCACAGGTCGCCCTGCCACGCCGCACCCCCGCCCGGGCGCGGTGGCAGCCACACCTCGATCTGCGCCTTGATCCGCACCGTCCGCCGCTCGAACGCCACTTGCAGCACGTCCTCGACGGGCCGCGCCTCGCTCAGGGGCGCGAGACCGAGCGCTTCGTTGACGACGTGCGCGCAGGTCAGGACGCGGTGCGCGGACAACAGGGCGGCCGCGCCGACGGCCGCGTCGTCCGCCCGCGCGAGCACGGCGACGACCGGCGGCGCCCCCGCCGTCGCACCCTGCCACCCGGCCACGCTCAGCCCTCGCCCTCGCCGCCCGCGCCCGACGGCTCCTCCGCCCCCGTACGTCCCGTCTCCGGCGGACGCCGCCACGTCGCCGACACCGTCATCGTGGCCGTCCCCTTCACCCCGACGATGCCGAGCTTGAGGTCCTTGCCCACCTCGACGCCGAACTCGACACCGAACTCGTCCGGCGGGTGCTCCGCCCCGGCCACCGACGCGTGCACCTGGTCGAGGAGCGGCCCGAGCGGCCGCAGCGTCGCCCGCAGGGTGTCGGCGGCCAGCGCGGCGGCCCGGCCGCCCCCGCTGGACACCGGGCCCGGCACACCGAACTCGGCGGGCAGACCGCCCTCGTCGGAGACTGGGGCAGGCGGCGCTTCGCCCACGTCGGCGAGCCGCACGCGCAACGCGGCGCCGGACAGGTCGAGTTCCAGGTACTCGGGCATGAGCACATTGTGCCGATCACCGCCCGCCGACGGCAGGGCTTCGCGTTACTCCTCCACGTCCGGGGGCCGGGCCGCGCCCCTGGCGACCCCGGCCCCCGCCGCCTTGGTCCCCTGCTCCGCCAACCGCACGGTCCGCTCCGCCAGTTCGCTGATCCGCGCCCCGTCGTAGCCGAACACCGCGCTGCGCACCCGGTCCCGCAGCGGATCGCGCCACTGCGCCGGAACGGCCGCGGCCCCGCACAGCACCCCCGCGACCGACCCCGCCGTCGCCCCGTTCGAGTCGGTGTCCAGGCCGCCGCGCACGGTCAGCGCGATGGTGCGCGTGAAGTCCCCTTCGCCGTACAGCAGCCCGGCCGTGAGGACGGCGGCGTTCGGCACGGCGTGGATCCAGCCGAGCCCCGCCGTCTCGCCCTCCGCCGTCGCCAGGGTCTCCTCCCAGCTCAGCGACGCCTCGTACAGCGACATCACGCGGCGCACCGTCCGCGCGAACCGGCAGCCCGCCGGGATCACGGTGAGCGCGGCGTCGAGCGCGTCCCGTGGCCCGGCCGCCGTGAACGCGGCCGCGACCAGCGCCGCCGCCCACATCGCCGCGTACACGCCGTTGCCCGAATGCGAGAGCACCGCGTCCCTGCGGGCGAGGGCCGCCGCCCGGCGCGGGTCGCCCGGACAGGTCCAGCCGAAGACGTCGGCGCGGATCAGCGCTCCGATGAACTCCTGGTACGGATTGTCGTACGTCGCTGTCAGCGGCGGCTTGAGCCCGTTCGCGAGATTGCGGTACGCGGCGCGCTCGGCCGTGTACGTCTGGAGATAGGGCAGCCGCAGCAGCCACAGCTCGCCCACCTGCTCGGTGCTGAAGCCGAACCCGTGCGACTCCAGGAGCTCCAGGCCGAGGATCGCGTAGTCCACGTCGTCGTCGCGGCAGCTGCCGTCGACGCGGCCGCGCACGCAGGCGGGCCACTCCGGGCGCAGCTCGAAGCCCACCGCGCCCTCCGGCGGCGCGGGCAGGTAGTCGGTGAGGGGCAGCGCGTCGGTGAGCCGCAGATAGCGGTCGATGCGGTCGCGCGTCCAGTGGTCGCCGCGCTCGACGGGCTTGCCGAGCATGTTCCCCGCGACCCGGCCGAGCCAGCCGCCGTGGACGCGGTCCGCGAGCGGGATGTCCGATGCCGTCGACGTCATGCGTCCGGTCTACCCGAAGGCGGGGGCGCGCGGCGCGCCGCCGACCCGGAACGGGGGATGATCGATCATCCCCTGTCCGACTCCCGCACCGCTTTGCCCCGACATGAGCGGAAATCTCGGGGCAGTGGATCAATCCCCGACCCGGTCGGCCATGGGCAGCGGCCCCCTCCTGCGGTTATGGTCGCAGCGGCGCGACTGCCTTGACGCGAGCAAGGCCCAAGAGCAAGGGGAATGCAAGGTGGCGGACGCTGCAGAGACGGCGGGAGTCGGCGCGGCACAGGGCGCCGGGGGCACGGGCCGGGGCCATGTGCTCATCGCCGCGGACAAGTTCAAGGGGTCCCTCACGGCCGTGCAGGTCGCCGAGCGCGTGACGGCGGGCCTGCACAGCGTGCTGCCGGACCTCGCGGTGCGGGCGCTGCCCGTGGCCGACGGCGGGGACGGCACGGTCGACGCGGCCGTGGCGGCCGGTTTCGAACGCCGAGAGGCACGGGTCACCGGGCCGCTCGGCGCCGAGGTGGTGGCGGCGTACGCGCTGCGCGAGGGCACGGCGGTCGTGGAGATGGCCGAGGCCTCCGGCCTGCAGCTGCTGCCCGCGGGCACGTTCGCGCCGCTCACGGCGACGACGTACGGCAGCGGCGAGCTGATCCGCGCGGCGCTCGACGCGGGCGCGCGCACCATCGTCTTCGGGGTCGGCGGCAGCGCGACGACGGACGGTGGCGCGGGCATGCTGGCGGCGCTCGGCGCGCGGTTCCTGGACGCGGCGGGCGAGCCCGTCGGGCCCGGCGGCGGCCCGCTGCGGGAGCTGGCCTCGGCCGATCTGTCCGGCCTCGACCCGCGCCTCGCGGACGTCGACATCGTGCTCGCCAGCGACGTCGACAACCCGCTGACGGGCCCCAAGGGCGCGCCCGCGGTGTACGGGCCGCAGAAGGGCGCCACGCCGGACGACGTCGCCGCCCTCGACGCCGCACTCGCGCACTTCGCGCGGGTCCTGGCGCGGGACGCGGGGCCACGGGCCCTGGAGCACGCGGACGCGCCGGGCGCCGGTGCGGCGGGCGGCATCGGCTTCGGCGCGCTGGTCGGCCTCGGGGCGTCGTTCCGGCCGGGCATCGACGTCATGCTGGACGTCCTCGGCTTCGCGCCCGCGCTCGCCGGGGCGAGCCTCGTCATCACGGGGGAGGGGTCCCTCGACGAGCAGACCCTGCACGGGAAGGCTCCCGCCGGGGTGGCGGCCGCGGCCCGGGCCGCGGGGATCGACGTCGTCGCCGTCTGCGGGCGGCTCGCGCTGGCCCCCACGGCGCTCGGCACCGCCGGGATCCGCCGGGCCTACGCCCTGACCGACATCGAGCCCGACGTGTCCCGCTGCGTGGCCGAGGCGGGCCCCCTCCTGGAACGCCTCTCGGCCAAGATCGCCACGGACTTCTTGACCTGAGCCTGGCCTGCCTTCCACTCCGTGGGCAATCGTCCCGCAGGGCGGGACGGGTGGGCACAGCCCCGTCCGACGGGCACTGTGACTCCGACGTCCATCGACGCCTGAGGGGCCCGAACCGGCTGGTTCGGGCCCCTCAGAACTACGTACAAGCGCCGCTACGGCAACTGCGTCGCCCGAGCCTCACGCCGGTTGTCCCGGAAGTTGTTCACCCGGCGAGCCGTGGCGAACAGCGGGATCACCGCACCGAGGACGAGCTGCAGCGCGCATCCGGTCTGGAGCAGCAGCTGCCCACCGGGCGCGTCGAAGGCCCAGGCGGCCAGCAACCCCATCGCGGAGACGATCCAGGCGAGCATGGCGACCGCGAGCGGCCCCCGCGGCTTCGGGTACTCGACCCGGCTCACCATCAGCCAGGCCGTGCCGATGATCGCGAGGAGCGTGGCCACGAAGGGCAGCTCCAGGAGCACGATCGAGACCACCGTCAGCGCCCCGAAGGGCGAGGGCATGCCCTGGAACGTGCCGTCCGGCAGCGTCACGCAGGAGAATCTCGCAAGCCGCAGCACCACCGCCAGGAGCACCACGATGGCGCCCACCGCGGCGACCCGCTCGTGCGCGTCCCTGGCGACCATGCCGTACACGAGCACGAAGTACGCGGGCGCGAGCCCGAAGCTGATCAGGTCGGAGAGGTTGTCCAGCTCCGCGCCCATCGGCGACGACCGCAGCTTGCGGGCCACGAGGCCGTCGAAGAGGTCGAAGACCGCCGCGCACAGCATCAGGATCACCGCGGTGGCGGCGCTGTTGCGGGCCATGCCCGACTCGTCGCCCGACAGGTGCGGGATGAGGATGCCGGTGGTGGTGAAGTACACCGCCATGAAGCCGCACGTGGCGTTGCCGAGCGTGAGGGTGTCCGCTATCGAGAGGCGCAGCGACAGCGGCATGTCCTCTTCGGCGTCGTCCGCGTCCGCGGCCTCGGGCACCCAGCCCGCCTGTGTCTCCGGATCAGTCACGGTCAATGCGAGTCACCCCAGCCACGGTCTTCTGACCCACTTCGACATCCACCTCGACGCCCTCGGGCAGGTAGATGTCGACGCGCGAGCCGAAGCGGATCAGGCCGATCCGCTCGCCCTGCTCCACCTTCGTGCCCTGCGGCACGTACGGCACGATGCGGCGCGCGACCGCGCCCGCGATCTGGATCATCTCGATGTCGCCGAGCTCGGTGTCGAAGTGCCAGACAACGCGCTCGTTGTTCTCGCTCTCCTTGTTGAACGCCGGGACGAACCCGCCGGGGATGTGCTCCACGGAGGTCACCGTGCCCGCGAGGGGCGCGCGGTTGACGTGGACGTTCAACGGGCTCATGAAGATCGCGACGCGGGTGCGTCCGTCCTTCCACGGCATGATGCTCTGCACCACGCCGTCGGCCGGGGAGATCACCCGGCCCTGGGTGATCTCACGCTCGGGGTCGCGGAAGAACCACAGCATTCCGGCCGCGAGGGCGGTCGCGGGCACGGCGACCGCCGCCGCAACCGTCGACCGGGGCTTGCGGCGGGCCTTGGCCAGGCTGAGTGCCGCGGTGGCGACGGTCGGCAGGAGCCACGGCGATGCTCCGCGCGCGAGGCGTACGCCGGCCAGGCTGTCGCGAGGTGCAGAGGTTTGGCTGTGGGGCATGGATGACCTTCGTAGCGGATGATGCCGCACTGCATACGGGGGGACGGCGGCTTTCCCGGGATCGTATCGGTTGCGAGCCACAACTGGGCAAGCCAGGAAGCCGAGTCGGCCGCCGGAGCGTGCTGACAGGGTGTGATCTTCTTCTCGAATAAATCTCGAAGGAATCACCCCAAGTCGGACATTTATCCCTGGAATCGATACTCTTCGAGGAGTCGTCGGCCAATGATCATTTTCTGGATCTCGGCGGTACCTTCACCGATGAGCAACATCGGTGCCTCACGGTAGAGACGCTCGATCTCGTACTCCTTCGAGAAGCCGTAGCCACCGTGAATCCTGAACGCGTCCTCTACGACTTCCTTGCAGTATTCGGACGCCAGATACTTCGCCATTCCGGCTTCGAGGTCGTTTCGCTCCCCGGAGTCCTTTTTGCGTGCTGCGTTCACCATCATCGCATGGGCGGCCTCGACCTTGGTAGCCATCTCGGCCAGCTTGAACTGAATCGCCTGGTGCTGGGCGATCGGCTTTCCGAAAGTGTGACGTTGCTGGGCATAGGAGACACCCAGTTCGAAGGCACGCTGCGCGACCCCGCAACCACGCGCGGCCACATTCACGCGGCCGACCTCGACGCCGTCCATCATTTGGTAAAAGCCGCGGCCGGTCTGTCCGCCGAGCACGCGATTGGCCGGAATGCGCAGGCCATCCATGATCAGTTCGGTGGTGTCGACACCCTTGTAACCCATCTTGTCGATCTTCCCGGGGATGGTGAGGCCCGGGCGGACCTCGCCGAAGCCCGGTTCCTTCTCCACCAGGAAGGTCGTCATCGACTTGTGGGGGGCCGTGCCCTCAGGGTGTCCTTCGTCACTTCTGACGAGTACGGCGACCAAGGTTGACGAGCCCCCGTTGGTCAGCCACATCTTCTGACCGTTCAGGACGTAGTCCTCGCCGTCCTTGACCGCCTTCGACGTGATCGCCGACACGTCCGAGCCGAGCGCGGGCTCCGACATCGAGAACGCGCCCCGCACCTCGCCCGTCGCCATCCGCGGCAGGAAGTGGTCCTTCTGCTCCTGCGTGCCGTGCTGCTTGAGCATGTACGCCACGATGAAGTGGGTGTTGATGATGCCGGACACCGACATCCAGCCGCGCGCTATCTCCTCCACGCACAGCGCGTAGGTGAGCAGGGACTCGCCGAGGCCCCCGTACTCCTCCGGGATCATCAGGCCGAACAGGCCCAATTCCTTGAGGCCGTCCACGATCGCCTGCGGGTACTCGTCGCGGTGTTCCAGCTCCGTCGCGACCGGGATGATCTCTTTGTCGACGAATTCCCTGACGGTGGTCAGGATTTCCCGCTGGACGTCGGTGAGCCCGGCGGTCTGGGCGAGTCGGGTCATGGCTACTTCTCCTGGCTCTTCGGCTCCGGGCGAGCCGGCTGCTCGCCGCCGCGCTCCTTGATGTACGTCTCGGTGGGCACCATCACCTTGCGGCGGAACACGCAGACCAGCGTGCCGTCCTGCTTGTAGCCCTTGGTCTCCACGTACACGATGCCGCGGTCCGACTTGGACCTCGACGGCGTCTTGTCCAGGACGGTCGTCTCGCCGTAGATCGTGTCCCCGTGGAACGTCGGCGCCACGTGCTTGAGCGACTCGACCTCCAGGTTCGCGATCGCCTTGCCGGAGACGTCAGGCACGGACATGCCGAGCAGCAGCGAGTAGATGTAGTTGCCGACGACGACGTTCTTGCCGAAGTCCGTCGTCGCTTCCGCGTAGTTGCTGTCCATGTGCAGCGGGTGATGGTTCATGGTGAGCAGACAGAAGAGGTGGTCGTCGTACTCGGTGACCGTCTTGCCGGGCCAGTGCTTGTACACGGCGCCGACTTCGAACTCCTCGTAGGTGCGGCCGAATTGCATGATCCCTACGCCTCCGGTGCCTCGAACGTGCTGGTGCGCTGCATGCCCGCGGCCCGGCCCTTGCCGGAGATGACGAGCGCCATCTTGCGGCTGGCCTCGTCGATCATCTCGTCGCCGAGCATCGCGGAGCCCTTCTTGCCGCCCGCCTCGGACGTGTAGTAGTCGTACGCGTCCAGGATCAGCTCGGCGTGGTCGTAGTCCTCCTGGGACGGCGAGAAGATCTCGTTGGACGCCTCGACCTGGCCCGGGTGCAGCACCCACTTGCCGTCGAAGCCGAGGGCGGCGGCGCGCTGCGCGACCTCGCGGTAGCCGTCGATGTTGCGGATCTGCAGGTAGGGGCCGTCGATCGCCTGGAGGTTGTTGGCGCGGGCGGCCATCAGGATCTTCATCAGGATGTAGTGGTAGGCGTCCGCCGGGTAGCCGGGCGGCTGCTCGCCCACGACCAGCGACTTCATGTTGATCGACGCCATGAAGTCGGCCGGGCCGAAGATGATCGTCTCGACGCGCTGGGAGGCCGTCGCGATCTCGTTGACGTTGTTGAGGCCCTGGGCGTTCTCGATCTGCACCTCGATGCCGATCTTGCCGACCTCGAAGCCCATGGTCTTCTCGATCTGCGTGAGCAGCAGGTCCAGGGCCACCACCTGCTGGGCGTCCTGGACCTTGGGCAGCATGATGCAGTCCAGGTTCGGCCCCGCGCCCTCGACGACGGTGACGACGTCGCGGTACGTCCACTCCGTCGTCCAGTCGTTCACGCGCACGACCCTGGTCTTGCCCGTCCAGTCGCCCTCGTTGAGGAACTTGACGATGGTGTGCCGCGCCTCCGGCTTGGCGAGCGGCGCGCAGGCGTCCTCCAGGTCGAGGAACACCTGGTCGGCGGGCAGGCCCTGGGCCTTCTCCAGGAAGCGCGGGTTCGAGCCCGGCACGGCCAGGCAGGAGCGGCGCGGGCGGAGCCGGTTCACGGCGCCGGGCTGCGTCTGGGACGGGGTCATGCGGGGACCTCCAGGGGGTCGAGGTGGTTCGCTTTCCGGATCTCGTCGACGATACGGCCGATGATCTCCGTGATGCCGAAGTCCTTGGGGGTGAACACGGCGGCCACACCCGCCGCCTTCAGGTCCTCGGCGTCGCTGGTGGGGATGATGCCCCCGGCGATGACGGGAATGTCGTGCGCGCCCGCCGCGCGCAGGCGCGTCAGGACGTCCGGCACGAGCTGGGCGTGCGAGCCGGAGAGGATCGACAGGCCCACCGCGTGCACGTCCTCCGCGAGGGCGGCGTCCACGATCTGCTCGGGGGTCAGCCGGATGCCCTGGTAGACGACCTCGAACCCGGCGTCACGCGCGCGCACCGCGATCTGCTCGGCGCCGTTGGAGTGCCCGTCAAGGCCCGGCTTGCCGACCAGGAAGCGCAGCTTGCCGCTGCCGAGGTCGGCGGACGTCTTCTCGACCTTCTCGCGGACCAGGGCGAGCGGCGTGCCCGCCTCCGCGGTGACCGCCACCGGCGCCCCGGACACGCCCGTCGGCGCCCGGAACTCCCCGAAGACCTCCCGCAGCGCGCCCGCCCACTCGCCGGTCGTGACACCGGAGCGCGCGCACTCCAGGGTGGCCTCCATCAGGTTGCCGGTCCCGGCCGCGACCTCCTTGAGCCGGTCGAGTGCCTGCTGGACGGTCGGGAAGTGGAACGGGTCGCCGAGGCCCTGCCGGTCCGACGACTCCTGCCGGGTGGTGCGCCAGGCGCCGATGGCGTCCACGACGCGCGCCTCGACCGCCGGGTCCACCGTCATGATCGCCGTGTCCAGGTCGGCGGTGAGCGGGTTCGGCTCCGTCGTCTCGAAGACGTTCACGCCGATGATCTTGTCCTCGCCGGCCTCGATCCGCGCCCGGCGCTCGGCGTGCGAGGACACCAGCTGCGCCTTGAGATAGCCCGACTCGACGGCGGCCATCGCGCCGCCCATCTGCTCGATGCGGTCCATCTCGGCGAGGGACTCCTCGACCAGGGCATCCACCTTGGCCTCGATCACATGGGAGCCCGCGAAGATGTCCTCGTACTCAAGCAGGTCGCTCTCGTGCGCCAGGACCTGCTGGATGCGCAGCGACCACTGCTGGTCCCAGGGGCGGGGCAGGCCGAGCGCCTCGTTCCAGGCGGGCAGCTGCACGGCACGCGCGCGTGCGTCCTTGGACAGCGTGACGGCGAGCATCTCCAGGACGATCCGCTGGACGTTGTTCTCCGGCTGTGCCTCGGTCAGGCCGAGCGAGTTGACCTGCACGCCGTAGCGGAAGCGGCGCTGCTTGGGGTTGCTGATGCCGTACCGCTCGCGCGCGACCCGGTCCCAGATGCGGCCGAAGGCCCGCATCTTGCACATCTCCTCGATGAACCGCACCCCGGCGTTCACGAAAAACGAGATCCGCGCGACCACGTCGCCGAACTTCTCCTCGGGCACCTGCCCGGAGGCGCGCACCGCGTCGAGCACCGCGATGGCCGTGCTCATCGCGTACGCGACCTCCTGCACCGGCGTGGCCCCGGCCTCCTGCAGGTGGTAGCTGCAGATGTTGATCGGGTTCCACTTCGGGATGTTGGCCACCGTGTACGTGATCATGTCGGTGGTCAGCCGCAGGCTCGGCCCCGGCGGGAACACGTGGGTGCCGCGCGACAGGTACTCCTTGACGATGTCGTTCTGCGTCGTCCCCTGGAGCTGGGTGATGTCGACGCCCTGCTCCTCGGCGACGACCTGGTACAGCGCGAGCAGCCACATGGCGGTCGCGTTGATCGTCATGGAGGTGTTCATCTGCTCCAGGGGGATGTCCTGGAACAGCCGCCGCATGTCGCCGAGATGGGACACCGGGACGCCGACCCGGCCCACCTCCCCGCGCGCGAGGATGTGGTCCGGGTCGTAGCCGGTCTGCGTCGGCAGGTCGAAGGCGACCGAAAGGCCGGTCTGGCCCTTGGCGAGGTTGCGCCGGTACAGCTCGTTCGACGCCTCGGCCGTGGAGTGACCGGCGTAGGTGCGCATCAGCCACGGCCGGTCTTTCTGGCGCTCAGTCATGTATGGGCCCTCGCCCCTCAGATGTTGCGGAAGCGGTTGATGGCGTCGAGGTGCAGGGCCCGCTTCTCCGCGTCGCGCACGCCGAGTCCCTCCTCGGGCGCGAGCGCGAGGACGCCGACCTTGCCCTGGTGCAGGTTCCGGTGCACGTCGTAGGCGGCCTGCCCGGTGTCCTCCAGGGAGTACACCTTGGAGAGCGTCGGGTGGATCTTGCCCTTGGCGATCAGCCGGTTGGCCTCCCAGGCCTCGCGGTAGTTGGCGAAGTGCGATCCGATGATGCGCTTCAGGGACATCCACAGGTAGCGGTTGTCGTACTCGTGCATGTAGCCCGAGGTGGACGCGCAGGTGGTGATGGTGCCGCCCTTGCGCGTGACGTAGACGCTGGCGCCGAAGGTCTCGCGGCCGGGGTGCTCGAAGACGATGTCGATGTCCTCGCCGCCGGTGAACTCGCGGATGCGCTTGCCGAAGCGCTTCCACTCCTTGGGGTCCTGGGTGCGCTCGTCCTTCCAGAACTTGTAACCCTCGGCGTTGCGGTCGATGATCGCCTCCGCGCCCATCGCGCGGCAGATCTCCGCCTTCTGCGGGCTGCTCACCACGCAGATGGGGTTGGCGCCGCCGGCCAGCGCGAACTGCGTGGCGTACGACCCGAGTCCACCGCTCGCGCCCCAGATCAGGACGTTGTCGCCCTGCTTCATGCCGGCGCCGTTGCGGGAGACGAGCTGGCGGTACGCGGTGGAGTTCACCAGGCCCGGCGCCGCCGCCTCCTCCCAGCTCAAGTGGTCCGGCTTCGGCATCAGCTGGTTGGACTTCACCAGGGCGATCTCCGCGAGGCCGCCGAAGTTGGTCTCGAAGCCCCAGATGCGCTGCTCGGGGTCGAGCATCGTGTCGTTGTGGCCGTCGGAGGACTCCAGCTCCACGGACAGGCAGTGTGCGACGACCTCGTCACCGGGGTGCCAGGCGTTCACGCCGGGTCCGGTACGCAGAACGACGCCCGCGAGGTCGGAGCCGATGATGTGGTACGGCAGGTCGTGGCGCTTGGTGAGGTCGCTCAACTTGCCGTACCGCTCCAGGAACCCGAAGGTCGACAGCGGCTCGAAGATGGACGTCCACACGGAGTTGTAGTTCACGGACGAGGCCATCACGGCCACCAGGGCCTCGCCCGGGCCGAGTTCGGGCACCGGCACCTCGTCCAGGTGCAGCGACTTGCGCGGGTCCTTGTCGCGCGTCGCGAGCCCTGCGAACAGCTCGGTCTCGTCCTTGTGCACGGTCACCGCGCGGTAGGACTCGGGCAGCGGCAGCGCGGCGAAGTCGGCGGCCGAGGTGTCCTGCGATTGGATCGCGTCCAGGATTTCCTGCATGGGTTGCCTCCGGCGAAGGGCGCTTCGAGGGGGAGCGCTCTGAGGGGTACGTCGGGGTGGTGCTGGAAAGCGGGTGGTGCCGTCGGTTCGGCGGAGGTGGTGCTGTGGCGGCGCCCTGGTGGGGCGCGGGGTGCCTGTGACGCAGGCGTCCGGGCGCGCTCGCCAGTGGCTCGCGGGGACAGCCGGTGGGGGAAGTTCTCCACCCGTCGGCCGCCCGGACAACATCAACGTATGACACCGCGTGCCAGTCGGCAAGACACTCAGTGCCAACAATTTCTCTCAGTTGTCACCGAGGGGGTTCATCTGAGCGATGATCGATCATTGCAGGTCAGAGGGCATGCAAAAGCCGGACGGGCTGACTACCTGCCGGTAGATGGTCAGCCCGTCCGGCGTTTGAGGACGAGGCCCGAAGGGCCGAAGAGGGGGAGAGGGGCGAAGCCCCATAGGGAGGTCAGGTCCGGCTGCGCAAGGCCTTCTCGATGGTCCGCATGACCTCGTCGAGGGGCGCGTCCGTGCGGGCGACGGTGACGAGCACCTCACCCCCGTCGGAGACGGTGGCCGCCGCCGAGGAGGGCACCGTGTCCCGCCCGGCAGGGATCCCCGTGCCGAAGGTCCGCCGCACGATCCCGAAGGCGTGGTCCAGCTGCCCCTCCACGTCCCCCTGGCCCCCGGCCCGCAACCAGCGCCGCAGGACGTGGTTGTGGGCCGTGACGACGGCGGACGCGGCGACCTCCGCGAGCAGCGGATCGTCGTTGCCGTGATGGTGCGCGTGCTCGTCGAAGTGCCCGAGCAGATAGCGCGTGAACAGCCGCTCGTACCGCGCCACGGAGGCGATCTCGCGCTCGCGCAGCGTCGGCACCTCCCGCGTCAGCCGGTACCGCTCCACGGAGACGGCGGGCGACGCGGCGTACATCTTCATGACTTCCTTGATCCCGCGGCACACCGTGTCGAGCGGGTGCTCGTGCGCGGGCGCCGCGTTGAGCACGGCCTCCGCGCGGATCAGGGTGTCGTCGTGGTCGGGGAAGATCGCCTCTTCCTTGGACCGGAAGTGGCGGAAGAAGGTCCGGCGGGCCACCCCGGCCGCGGCGGCGATCTCGTCGACCGTCGTCGCCTCGTAGCCCTTGGACGCGAAGAGTTCCATGGCGGCGGCCGCCAGCTCGCGGCGCATCTTGAGCCGTTGTGCGGCGGCGCGGCTGCCCGCGGCGCTCTCCGGAGCGTCGGGCGTAGCTGTCGTACGTGAGGACTTGGCGGCCTTGGGCATGCCCCGAACGTACTGCATGTGCGCAGCTGAGTGCGCCTGTGGGACGGGGCTGCCCGCTGGTTCGAGCAGCCCGCCCCAGTCCGCGCGCTCGGCGCGCACCGCCTCGTGTGCTCTGGCCCCGGGGTCCGCGCGCCGGTCAGCGCCGGGCATATTCGCGGAAACCCCGGCCCGTCTTGCGGCCGAGGCAGCCCGCGGCCACCAGGTGTTCCAGGAGCGGCGCGGGGGCGAGCCCGGGCTCGCGGAACTCGCGGTGCAGCACCTTCTCGATGGCGAGCGAGACGTCCAGGCCGACGACGTCGAGGAGCTCGAAGGGCCCCATCGGGTAGCCGCCGCCCAGCTTCATGGCCGCGTCGATGTCGTCGAGGGACGCATAGTGCTCCTGGACCATCTTGATCGCGTTGTTCAGATACGGGAACAGGAGCGCGTTCACGATGAAGCCGGCCCGGTCGCCGCAGTCCACCGGGTGCTTCTTGATCGACGCGCACACCTCGCGGGCGGTGGCGTGCACGTCGTCCTCGGTCAGGACGGTGCGCACGACCTCGACGAGCTTCATGGCCGGCGCCGGGTTGAAGAAGTGCAGGCCGATCACGTCGCCGGGCCGTGTGGTGGCGCGGGCGCAGGCCGCCACGGGCAGCGAGGACGTGGTGGTGGCGAGGACGGCGCCGGGCTTGCAGACCTTGTCGAGCGTCGCGAACAGCTGCTGCTTGACCTCCAGGTCCTCGGCGACCGCCTCCAGGGCGAGATCGACGTCGGCGAACGCGTCGTAGGTCCCGCTCGGCGTGATCCGGTCCAGGGTCTTCGCCGCCGCCTCGGACGTGAGGCGCCCCTTGTCGACGGAGCGCGAGAGGGACTTGGCGACCCGGGCCCTGGCCGCGGCGGCCTTCTCCTCGCTGCGGGCGACGAGCACCACGTCGTAGCCGGCCTTCGCGAAGACCTCCGCGATCCCGGACGCCATGGTGCCGGAACCGGCCACGCCGACGGAGCGGACCTCGCGCCCGCGCGCCTGCCGGGTGCCCTCCAGGGGGGTCGCCGCGTCCCGCACCACCTCGTCGCTGCCGGACGCCGCGTAGGTGTAGAAGCCACGGCCCGACTTGCGCCCCGTCAGGCCCGCCTCACTGAGCTGCTTGAGGATCGGCGCGGGCGCGTGCAGCCGGTCCTGCGACTCGGCGTACATGGCGTCGAGGACGGTGCGGGCGGTGTCGACGCCGATCAGGTCGAGCAGCGCGAGCGGCCCCATCGGCAGGCCGCAGCCGAGCCGCATCGCCGCGTCGATGTCCTCCCGGCTCGCGTACTTGGCCTCGTACATCGCCGCGGCCTGGTTGAGGTAGCCGAAGAGCAGCCCGTCGGCGACGAAGCCGGGGCGGTCGCCGACGGCGACGGGCTCCTTGCCGAGCGCGCAGGCGAGCTCGGTCACCGCCGCCACGGCGGCCGGCGCGGTGAGCACCGACGAGACGACCTCGACGAGCTTCATGGCCGGTGCCGGGTTGAAGAAGTGCAGGCCCAACACCCGCTCCGGATGCGCGGATTCGGCGGCGAGCCGGGTCACCGACAGCGCGTTCGTGCCGGTGGCGAGGACCGTGTCGGGGCGCACGATGCCGTCGAGCTCACGGAAGATCTGCTGCTTGACCTCGTACGACTCGGGGGCGACCTCGATCACCAGATCGGCGTCGGCCGCCGCCCGCAGGTCGGTGAAGGCGCGGAAGCGGGCGAGGATGTCCTCGCGCTCGCCCTCGGTGATCCGTTCGCGGCGCACGGCACGCGCGGTGGAGGCCTCCAGGGCGGCGACGGCGTGGGCCGTGGCCTGTTCGCTGATGTCGATGCCGATGACCTCGCGGCCCGCGTGGGCGAGGACCTCGGCGATGCCGGTGCCCATCGTGCCGAGACCGACGACGGCGACCGTGCTGAAGGGAGCGTCCATGGGTGGACTCCAGGAAGTGAGTGACGACTGAGGGGCACACGCGCACGGCGCGTGGCGGGGGCGCACCGGACACGGGCCACGCGAGCGTGCGTGGCGGCCGCGCGAGCGGGCGTGAAGTGGCGTACGGCGTAAGGAGGTTGCGCGAGAGGGGAACCGGCAGGCCCTGTCCCGTGGCCACGCCGTCCTGCGGTACGTGCGTACCGAACCGACAACACTCAAGACGGCTGCGTCACCAGGCCGTCAGGAGCTGCAATGCGAAGTGCGAGAACTGCGAACGAACTCCACGCGGGGAGTGTGCCCCGCTCACATGAGATTAACCCGCGAGTAACGAGCGCGCCAGCCCCCGGTGTCTGTGACGTCCGTCGCGACTAGGCTCGGCGCATGGATGCGGAGTTGCGGACGGTGACGGATCGCTTACGACGCGAGGCGGCGGCGTCGGGAGCGCTGGACGCGTACGAGAGACTGCTGGCCACCCATACCGCGGACGAGCTCGCGGGGGTGCTGCTCGCGGCCGGACAGCCTTTGTGGGCGCGGGAGTTGGCGGCGGTCAGGCTGGGGGTCCTGGGGGACAGGCGGGCCTTCGAGTCGCTGGTGCTGCTCCTGAACCACCGAGATCCGCCCCGCTGCGCCGCCGCCGCGTACGCCCTCGCGCGGCTCGGCGACCGGCGCACGGCCCGCGCGGCCGCGGCGCTGGCCACGAACGAACTGCGGGTCGCCTACGCCCTGCACCCGGTGCGGCTCCTCACGGAACTGCGCGCCCCGGAGTCGGCGCCCGCCCTGATCGTCACTCTCCAGCGCCGCCTCACTCCCAACGACCCTTACGGCAAGGTCGCGCTGGCCTGCGTCGAGGGCCTCGGGGCGCTCGGGGACGCGCGGGCCATACCGGTGCTCACGGCCGCCTGCGCGCACCCGCGCCTCGCGGCGGCCGCGGCGGCGGCGCTGGCCCGGGTGTCGGTGCGGGCGCAGGGGTCATGAAGGGTCACGAGGGCCGGTCGGGCGTGAGGCGGCGCAGGAGGCGCACATAGGGGCTCCAGCGGGCGGGGCGGCGGACCGTGCCGGTCAGGGCGTGCTCCGCCCGGTCGAGGCTGTCCTCGAGGCAGGCGTCGTGGAAGGCGCGGTACGCCAGCGGCCAGGTCAGCCGGGCCGCGCCGCGGGCGCGCATCGTCAGGGTGTGGCGCAGGACCGTGTGCCCGCTGCCGTCGTCCAGGGGGTGCACCGTGTACTCGTGGAACCCGTCGAAGCCGCGCGGTCCTGTGAAGGCGAACCGCACCCACTGCCGGGGCGCGTACGCCGCCACGGTGTACCTGACCGGGCCGTGGCCGCCGCGCGAGCCGGGCGCGAGCCCCCGGTCGAGCCGCATGGGCGGCCAGTCCGCCGTGGGCCACAGCGGGTCGTCCGCGGTGGCGAGGGCGTCGACGAGCGCGCCGACCGCGCCCGGCTCGACGGGCAGGACGCGTTCGTGGACGTTGAGGACGGCCATGATGACTCCAAGCGTGTTTTGGAGGGACCTCTCTATTTAATTGGAGGGTACTCTCCAATACATGGCGAGACCACCCCGGTACGACGTGAGCCGCTTTCTCGACGCCGCCGTCGAACTGGTCGCGGACGCGGGCCCGTCCGCGGTCACGATGGCGGCCGTGGCCAAGGCGGTCGGCGCGCCCAGCGGTTCGGTGTACCACCGGTTCCCGGGGCGTCCGGCGCTGCTCGCGGAGGTGTGGCTGCGGACCGTCGAGGGCTTCCAGGAGGGGTGGTTCGCGGCGCTGGGGTCGGGCGCCGGTGATCCGCGCGCGGCGGCCCGGGCGGCGGCCGTCCATGTGGTCGCGTGGAGCAGGGCGCACCCGCGCGCCGCGGCCCTGCTCCTGTACGGCGCCGCCGAGTTCGCCCAGGACGACTGGCCCGCGCCGAGCGTCCTGCGGGCGGAGGCGGGGCACCGGCGGGTGGGCGAGGCCGTGGCGGGGCTGTGCGCGGAGCTGGGCGCGGAGGCCGGGCCCGCCGCCGACCGGGTCGCGCTCGCCGTGATCGACCTGCCCCTGACGATCGTCCGCCGCCAGCTGCGCCGCGGCCAGGAGCTGCCCGCGCACGCGGAGGACCTCGCGGGGCAGAGCGCGCTGTTGCTCCTGGGCGAGGGGGCCGGGCCCGGCTAGGAGCCCGGGGCGGGGCCAGGGGGGTCCGGGAGCCGCCGGGCGCCGAGGCGTCGCTAGGCGCCCGTCGCGCGCTCCTCCGGCACCACCGCGAGCGCCTCTATCTCCATCAGGAACTCCGGCCCCATCAGGGCCGCCACCTGCACCGCCGACGCGGCGGGCAGCCGGGCCGGGTCGAGGAAGGCGTCGCGGGCGGCGCGGACCGCGGGCATGTGCGCCACGTCCGTGACGAAGTACGTCAGCTTGATCACGTCGTCGAAGTCGGCGCCCGCGGCCGCCAGACAGCGCCGCAGGTTCTCGAAGACCTGACGGGCCTGCGCCGCCGCGTCCCCCGCGCCGACCAGCTCGCCCTCCTCGTCCAGGGCGAGTTGACCGGAGACCGCGACGAGGCGGCCCGTGCCGGACACCACATGGGTGTAGGCGGTCGCGGGCGCGACCCCGTCGGGGGCGCTGATGTGTGTCAGTCGGCTCATGGTGACCATGGTGGACCATGGCGGTGACAGCGCCCCCGGCGGAGTCCGGCGCCCGCGTCCCGGCCGCGGACGACCGCGTGTCAGCCGCGGACGACCGCGTGCGCAGCTGCGGGCGGCCGTGTGTCAGCTACGGAAGCCGAGCATCCGGTGGAGTTCCGCGCCGCTGCCGGCCGCTTCGCCCCTGGTCGCGCCGGCGCGCGCCGCGCCCTTCGGCTTCGGGTCGGGCAGCGGCTTGCACACCGCGTCGACCTCACCGCCGCTGTGCGGCACCTTTCCGTCCGTCAGGTACGCCGCCAGATGCCGGTCCAGACAGGCGTTCCCGCTCAGCGTGATGCCGTGGTTGCCGCCGCCCTGCTCCACCACCAGGCTCGATCCGCGCAGCTTGCGGTGCATCGTGATCGCGCCCTCGTACGGCGTGGCCGCGTCGTCGGTGGCCTGGAACAGCAGCACCGGCGGGAGCGACGTGTTGGTGACGTCGGGGTGGTGCAGCGACCGCACCGGCCAGAACGCGCACGGGGCGTTGTACCAGGCGTTGTTCCAGGTCATGAACGGCGCCTTGGCGTGCGTCCGCCAGTTGTCGCGGCGCCACTGCGCCCAGTCGCGCGGCCAGGCCGCGTCCCTGCACCCCACGGAGGTGTACACCGAGTAGCTGTTGTCGCCCGCGGCGTCCACGGCGCCGAAGTTCTCGTACGCCTCGACCAGGAGGTCGGTGTCCTTGGTGCGCGCGTACGAGGAGAACGCCTCCGCCAGGAACGGCCAGTAGCCGTTGAAGTAGGCGCCCGGCATGAAGGTGTCCTCCAGCTCGGCGGCGCCGACCTTCCTTCCGGCCGGCTTCTTGGCGAGGGCGGCGCGCATGGCGTACCACCTGGCCTCGATCTTCGCCGGGTCCTTGCCGAGCCGGTACTGCTTGTGGTGCTTCGCGACCCAGGCCATGAAGGCCTTGTGGCGGCTGTCGAAGGCGTGGTCCTGGGTGAGGTTCGCGTCGTACCAGACGTTGTGCGGGTCGACCACGGAGTCCAACGCCATGCGGCGCACCCGGTCGGGGAACAGCTTCCCGTACACGGCGCCCAGGTAGGTGCCGTACGAGTACCCGAAGTAGTTGATCTTGTGGGCGCCGAGTGCCGCGCGGATCGCGTCCATGTCCTTGACCGCGCTCACCGTGTCGATGAACGGCAGGACGTCCGCGTACTTCTTGCCGCACGCCGCGGCGAAGGCGCGTGCGCGGTTCAGGTTGGCCTTCTCCAGGGCGGCCGTGTGCGGCACCGTGGCGGGCCGTACGGGCTTGAAGTGGCCGGGGCGGCAGGTCAGGGCGGGCTTGCTCCTGCCGACGCCGCGGGGGTCGAAGCCGATGACGTCATAGCCCGCGGCGACCTTCGCCGGGAGCGTCTTGGCGACGAAGCCGGCCATGGTCAGACCGCTGCCGCCGGGGCCGCCGGGGTTCACCAGGAGCGGGCCCTGGTAGCGCTTCGCGGTGTGCGCGATCCGGGACAGGGCGAGCGTGATCTGCTCGCCGTGCGGGTGGTCGTGGTCCAGCGGGACCTTCAGGGACGCGCACTGGAGCTTCGGGTGGTCCTTGGTGGCGCACTTCTTCCACGTGAGGGGGTGCGGGGTGTGCGCGGTGCGCGGCACGGCCCGGGTGTCGGTGCCCGCGGCGGACGGCACCGCCACGACGAGACCGGTCACCAGCGCGGCGGCGCCGCACAGCGAGACGGCGGTTGCTCTCATCGAGCCTCCCAGAGCGGAGGGTTCGGGGCCGCGAGGCCCACGGCCCCCGCGGCATCGTCCCGGAAACGCCGCCGGGAAGCGGCGGTTCTCCGGGCGAACTACCTGAAAGGAGCATGACGAAGGCCGCCGATGGCCCAGCCCGGATCAGAGCAGCGTGAGCTGGGTGGCGCCGGGGGCGGGTGCCGTCTCCCGCGGCTCGGGTATGCGGCGCGCCGCGCCCGCGCGGGACGGGCCGATGCCGAACTCCCGCGCCAGGTCGTGCACCTGGCGGGTGATGCGGCGCTGGTACCACTTCGGGGCGTACGCGCCGTCCGCGTACAGGCGCTCGTACCGCCGCACCAGATGCGGGTGGTGGTGGGCGAGCCAGGCCATGAACCACTCGCGCGCGCCGGGCCGCAGGTGCAGCGTCAGGGGTGTCACCGACGTCGCCCCGGCCGCCGCGATCGCCCGCACCGTGGCGCGCAGCTGGTCCGGGTGGTCGCCGAGGAACGGGATCACCGGGGCCATCAGGACCCCGCACTCGATGCCGTGCCCGCTCAGGGTGCGCACGACCTCCAGGCGCCGCCCGGGGGCCGGGGTGCCCGGCTCGACCGTGCGCCACAGGTGCTCGTCGAGGAAGCCCACGGACACCGAGATGCCGACGTCGGTGACGGCGGCGGCCTGCCGCAGCAGGTCGAGGTCGCGCAGGATCAGCGTGCCCTTGGTGAGGATCGAGAACGGGTTGGCGTGGTCGCGGAGGGCCGCGATGATGCCCGGCATCAGCGCGTACCGCCCCTCCGCGCGCTGGTAGCAGTCCACGTTCGTGCCCATCGCGATGTGCTCGCCGCCCCAGCGCGCGGACGACAGGTGCCGGCGGAGCAGCTCGGGGGCGTTGACCTTCACCACGATCTGGCTGTCGAAGTCCAGGCCCGTGTCCAGGTCCAGATAGGAGTGGGTCTTGCGGGCGAAGCAGTACACGCACGCGTGCGTGCAGCCCCGGTAGGGATTGACCGTCCACTCGAAGGGCATGCGGGACGCCCCCGGCACCCGGTTCACGATCGACTTGGCCCGCACCTCGTGGAAGGTGATCCCGCGGAACTCGGGGGTGTCGAAGGTCCGGGTGGTCACGGCGTCGGCGCCGAACAGGGCGGCGTCCGCGGCGCCCCCTCGCGGCCCGTCGGACAGATTCTCCCAGCGCATGGAGCCTCCTAGGTAGCACTGGCCACAGAATAGAACACATGTTCCCTTGATCGTGCGAACGTGGCCCGGACCCGATTTGGGGCGCCGGTGCGCGGGGTGGTTGGCTGACCGCTCAACCCCTGAGACACCCAACTGCTGGAGGAAGTGCAATGGCGCAGGTCGAGGCGACCACGGAGCGGATCATCGCGGCGCGGCCGGAGGACGTCTTCGATGCACTGGCCGACTACAGCGGCACGCGCGCGAAGATCCTCTCGGAGCACTTCAGCGAGTACGAGGTGCGCGAGGGCGGCGACGGCGAGGGCACCCTCGTCCACTGGAAGCTCCAGGCCACCAGCAAGCGGATCCGCGACTGCCTGCTCGAGGTGAGCGAGCCCACCGACGGCGAACTCGTCGAGAAGGACCGCAACTCGTCCATGGTCACCACCTGGCGCGTGACCCCCGCGGGCGAGGGCTCCTCGCGCGTGGTCGTCACCTCCGTGTGGAACGGCGCGGGCGGCATCGGCGGCTTCTTCGAGAAGACCTTCGCCCCCAAGGGTCTCGCGCGGATCTACGACGCCGTGCTCGACAAGCTCGCCGCGGAGGTCGAGAAGTAGGCCCACCGGGCCGGTCGGGGCTGCGCGGGCGTCGAGCCCCGCCAACTCCCGTAGCCCATCGGGGTTGTTGCCGCGCTCACCGTTTCGAGTGGTTTTCGCCGACGGCCCGGTTGTACGCCGTAGGGCTCCCACCGGCGCTTACACGCGCCGGTGCGCGCCCGCGGCCAACTCGTCGCGCTTGCTCACAGTTGTCGCGTAATGCGAGAAATGGGCGGCGCAGGCGCGACGAGGGGAGCAGCAAGTGGGCGGTACGACGCTGGTGATGGGCGCCGGACACGGCGAACGGGCGGTGGCACCGCCCCCCGCGGCCGCCGCGGACCAGGGCGGGGCACAGGAGCCGCCATCGCCCCAGGACGCCACCGGCACGCCCCCGCACGGCCTCAGCCCCGCCCGGGTGCGGATGGTCTTCGTCGGCCTCATGCTCGCGCTGCTGCTCGCCGCGCTGGAGCAGATGATCGTCGCCACCGCCCTGCCGAAGATCGTGGGCGAGCTGCACGGCCTGGACAAGATGTCCTGGGCGATCACCGCGTACCTGCTGACCGCCACCGTCGGCCTGCCCATCTACGGCAAGCTCGGCGACCTCTTCGGACGCAAGGGCGTCTTCCAGTTCGCCATCGTCGTCTTCGTCATCGGCTCCGCGCTCGCGGGCTGGTCCCGGACCATGGACCAGCTCATCGCCTTCCGCGCGCTCCAGGGCGTCGGCGCGGGCGGCCTCATGGTCGGCGTCCAGGCGATCATCGCCGACATCGTGCCGCCCCGCGCGCGGGCCCGCTACATGGGCCTCATCGGCGCCTCCTTCGGCCTGGCCTCCGTCGCCGGGCCGCTCCTCGGCGGCTTCTTCACCGACCACGTCTCCTGGCGCTGGTGCTTCTACTTCAACGTGCCGTTCGGCCTGGTCACCCTGCTCGTGGTCGCGCTCGTCCTGAAGCTGCCCAAGCCCGCGGCCCGGGGCAGGCTCGACGTGCTCGGCGCGCTCCTGCTCGTCGCCGCCTCCACCTGCCTTGTGCTCCTGACCAGTTGGGGCGGCACGGAGCACGCCTGGGGATCGCGCGTCATCCTCGGGCTCGCCGCCGGGGCGGTCGTGTCGACCGTGCTCTTCCTCGTCGCCGAGCGGTTCGCGGCAGAACCGATCATCCCTCTGCGCCTCTTCCGTGACTCCGTCTTCAACATCACGGGTCTCGTGGGGCTCGTCGTCGGCATCGCCCTCTTCGGAGCGGCCAGTTACCTGCCGACGTTCCTGCAGATGGTCGACGGCGCGAGCGCCACGGAGTCCGGCCTCCTGATGCTGCCGATGATGGGCGGCGTCGTCGGCGCCTCCATCATCGCCGGTCAACTCATCAGCCACACCGGGCGCTACCGGATCTACCCCATCCTCGGCGGCGCCCTCTCCGTGGTCGGCATGTTCCTGCTCTCCCGGCTCGAGGCGGACACACCCCGGCTGCACTACAGCATCTGGATGGCCGTCCTCGGCGCCGGCGTCGGCCTCGTCATGCCCGTCCTGATCCTCGCCGTGCAGAACGCCGCGCCGCCCGCCGACCTCGGCACCGCGACCAGCGCCAACAACTACTTCCGGCAGATCGGCGGCAGCGTGGGCGCCGCCGTCTTCGGCACGCTCTTCGCCGACCGCCTCACCGACGCCCTCGCCGAGAGCCTGCCCGCGGGCGCCGACCTGCCGGACGCCGAATCGATCACCCCCCAGCTCGTCCACGCCATGCCCGCCCCGCTGCGCGAGGGCTACATCCAGGCGTACGCCGAGGCGATGCCGCGGATCTTCCTCTATCTGGTCCCGGTCCTCGTCCTCGGCCTGCTGCTCGCCTTCTTCCTCAAGGAGACCCCCCTCGTGTCCAGCGCCGTGTCCTCGAAAACCCCGCCCGCCCCCCTCGGCGAGCAGGCCGCCGTCCCCGGGGCCCGCACCCCGTACGCCGCCGGAGTGCCCGTCTGCGGCACCGTGCAGCACCCCGACGGCACCGTCGTGCCGCGCGCCGCCCTGACCCTCATCGACATCGCGGGCCAGCAGATCGGGCGCGGCGCCAGCGGCGACGACGGACGGTACGCGCTCGCCACCCCCGGCGCCGGATCGTTCGTCCTGATCGCCGCGGCGGGCGGTCACCAGCCGCAGGCCGTCACCGTCACCGTCGGCGAGCGCCCCGTGGAGCTCGACGTGGTCCTCGGCGGCGCGGGCCGCCTCGCCGGGAGCGTGCGCACCGCCGACGGCTCGCCCGTCAGGGACGCCGCCGTCACCCTCACCGACGTCCGCGGCGACGTCGTCGCCACCGCCCGCAGCGGCCGCGAGGGCGCGTACGCGATCACGGAGCTGGTCGCGGGGGAGTACACGCTGGCCGCCAGCGCGCCCGCGTTCCGCCCGGCGGCCCTGCCGGTCAGCGTGCAGGCGTCCCGCGAGACCCGCCAGGACATCGAGCTGGCCGGGGGAGCGGTGCTGCGCGGCACCGTGCGGGCCGGTGGCGGGCGGCCCGTGGAGGACGCCCGCGTCACGCTCCTCGACGCGGCGGGCAACGTCGTCGACACTCTGACCACGGGCTCCGACGGCACGTTCCGCTTCGTCGACCTGTCCTCCGGCGAGTACACCGTGATCGCCGCCGGCTACCCGCCGGTCGCCACGGTGCTCCAGGTCGCGGGCGGCGGGCGCACGGAGCGGGATCTCCAACTGGGCCACGAGGACTGAGCGGATGCCCGCGCGGGTCCGGCCGGTGCTCGCGTGCCCCCGCGGGCCCGGCCAGTGCTCCGGAGGCGCCCCCTCCGCGGGCCAATTCGCCGAAGGCGCCGCACCGCAACCCGATGCGGCCGTACGGTGGTTGGGGGCGTTGCAGATCTTGCCGTGCCGAGGGAAGGAGCCGAGGCCATGGAGCGTGAGATCCCGGACGGCGAGCCGGTGACCCGCGGCGGCATGTCCGGCCGCGTCCCCCTCGCCGTGGTCGTCGTGGACGGCGACGGCCTCGTCTCCCACTGGAGCACCGGCGCACGGCGCCTGTTCGGGTACGCGCGGGAGGAAGCCGTCGGCCACCCGGCCGGTGACCTGCTGCCCGTCTCCGGCGCCCTGCCGCGGGACGGCGGCGCCCACGGGGAGTACGACGCGCTCGGCCCCGACCTCGGCAGCTCCCTGGACGGACGGCTCTCCTACCCCGCCGCCGGCCGCGCCCGCCTGACCGCGCCGACCCCCGGGCGCGAGCGCATCGACGTCCTGTGGTGGGCCTACCCGCTCGTCGGCCCCGGCCCGGAGCGGCTGCTCGTGCTCGCCGCCGACGCCACCCGCCTCGCCGTCGCGGGCGACCCGGACACCGACCGGGTGGAGCGCATAGCGCCCGGGTTCGCGCTGCACACCGACTTCCCCGGAGCCGACGAACTCGCGCGCCGCCTCCCCGAGATCCTGCCGAGCATGAGCGTCGGCGAGAGCGCCCGCATCGCCGCCCAGGTCCTCGAACTGGGCTATCCCGTCCTGGAGTTCAGCCAGCACGACCGCGTGCCCGTCACCCCCGACTGGGGCGTCCCGCGCCGCGCCGAGCGCCGGGCCCGCAGACAGCGCGCCGAGGCGGCCGCCGCCGCCGGACAGGCGCCCCCGCCCGCGGCGGACACCGACGACGGCGAGGACCTCGAATACGCGGCGGTCCGCGAGCGCCTGGAGTTCCTGAACGAGGTCAGCGGGCGCATCGGCACCTCACTCGACCTGTCCCGCACCATCGTCGAGGTCAGCAAGGCCGTCGTGCCGCGCTTCACCGACGTCGCCGGCACCTATCTGCGCGAGCAGGTCGTCGCGGGCGAGGGCTTCCCCGAGGGCCCGCCCGACGAGACCACCCTGTGGCACCGCGTCGCCGTGGAGCACACGGACGAGCCGGGCCGCTGGGACGACGTCGTGCCCGTCGGCGAGTCCATGCCGTTCCCCGCGCACACCCCGTTCTTCCAGTGCATGACGTCGGGCGACCCCGTCCTCGTACCGCGCATCACCGAGGAGATGGGCAACGCCATCGCCTCCCAGTTCGAGAAGCGCGACATCCGGCCGCTGATCAACCACCGCTCGATGCTGGTGGTGCCCCTGAAGGCGCGCAACGTCGTCCTCGGCTTCATGATCCTGCTGCGCCACCGCGAGCGGCCCGTCTTCAACGACATGGACCGCGTCACCGGCGCCGAACTGGCCGCCCGCGCCGGGCTCGTCCTGGACAACGCCCGCATGTACACGTACCAGGAGTCGGTCGCCGACACCCTCCAGGACAGCATGCTGCCGCAGATCCAGCCCCGGATGTCCGGCTGCGACATCGCCACCCGCTACCTCCCGGGCACCCTGCTCGGGCGCGTCGGCGGCGACTGGTTCGACTCCGTCAAACTCCCCGGCGCCCGCACCGCCCTCGTCGTCGGCGACGTCATGGGACACGGCCTGAACTCCGCCGCCATGATGGGCCAGTTGCGCACGGCCGTGCAGACCATGGCCGCCCTCGACCTGCCGCCCGCCCAGCTCCTGCGCAACCTCGACGACCTCGCCCAGCGGCTCGGCGAGCACTACCTGGCGACCTGCCTGTACGCGGTGTACGACCCGATCGCCGGTGAGCTCCAGCTCGCCAACGCCGGCCACATCCCGCCCGTCCTGGTGCGCGCCCTCGACGGCCGCAGCGAACTGCTCGACCTGCCCACCGGCGCGCCCATCGGCGTCGGCGGCGTGCCGTTCGAGTCGGTGCGGGTCCGGGTCGCGCCCGGCGACCGCCTGTTGATGTGCACCGACGGCCTGGTCGAGGTGCGCGGCGAGGACATCGGCGTGGGCCTCGCCACCCTCGTCGAGTCGGCCGCCCACCCCGCCGCCGCCATGGACGACGCCTGCGACACGATCATCCGCGCCCTCGCCGCGACCTTCTCGGAAGCGGGCCGCGGCGGCCGCAAGGACGACGTCGCCCTGCTGATGGCCCGGCTGAACGGCGTGGCCTCCGCCGACGTCGGGCACTGGCGGCTCGCGCCCGACCCCAGCGAGGTCAGCAGGGCCCGCGACCTGGTCCGCGGCCAACTGCGCAGCTGGGGCCTCGACGCCATCAGCGACACCGCCGTGCTCCTGGCCAGCGAACTGGTCACCAACGCCGTGCGGCACGCGCACGGCGGCCGCATCGGCCTGCGCCTGGTCCGCTCCGACCGGCTCCTGTGCGAGGTCGAGGACGACGACGCGACCCTGCCGACGCTGCTCAGCGCGGGCCCCGCCGACGAGTTCGGGCGCGGCCTGCGCATCGTCACCAGCCTCGCCAAGGAGTGGGGCACCAGCCGGACGAGCACGGGCAAGACCGTGTGGTTCGAGCTGTCGTCGCCGCGCCGGTAGCCGCGCGCGCCGGGTCGCAGGACCGCCGGACCGCGCGGTCGGGACGCGCGCAGGGCCGCGCCGGGGTCCGCGCGCCCGGGTCGCGGGGCCGTGTGCGGGCGCACGCGGGGGGAACGCGCCTCGAAAGCGCCGTGAAGGTGTGCGCGTGCGGCTTGTCGGGCGCCGCCCCGAGCGGTAGACCGATCTTGTCGCCGCGTTCGGCGGCGCTTGTCGCACCCCGGGGAGCTGGCATGGGCGTCACCAGTCGGTATCAGGAGGCCTGGGAGGGCTTCTGGAGCGAGGCACCGCCGGAGCCGGGCGGCGTCTTCTGGGACTCCGAACCCGCCCTCACCGCGGGCATCCACCTGGCCCTGTTCGAACCCCACCTGACGGCGCCCGACCTGCCCATGGTGGACCTCGGCTGCGGCAACGGCACCCAGACCCGCTTCCTCGCCGACCGCTTCCCGCGCGTCCTCGGCGTCGACCTCGCGGCCGCCGCCGTCGACCACGCCCGGCACGCGGACCCCGCGGGCCAGGCCGAGTTCCGCCAGCTCGACGCGGCCGACAAGAGCACGGCCGAGCAACTGCACGCCGAACTCGGCGACACCAACGTCTACATGCGCGGCGTACTGCACCAGTGCGAGCCCGCCGACCGGCAGCCGCTCATCGACTCCGTCGCCGCCCTGACCGGGGAGCGCGGCCGGGCCTGCCTGGTCGATCTTGCCGAGGCCGCCGGGCCCGTGCTGCGCGACCTGGTGCAGGGCGCCGGGGGCCCGCCGCCCAAGCTGGCGCCCGTGTTCGCGCACGGCATCGCGCCGGGCGAGGTGGCCGACGCCGCCGTCCCGGAGCTGGTGCGCTCGGCGGGTCTGACGGTGCTGGCCGCCGGTTCGCTGCCGCTGACCACGACCGAGTACAGAGCGGACGGCACCCGCATCGAACTGCCCTCGAAGTGGCTGGTCGTGGGCCGCACCGGGGCCACCTCCTAGCGCGGGACCACCTCCTGGCGCCGGGGCCCTGGCAGCGGCGCCCGCTCACGCAGGAGTGGGCGACTCCGGGAGCCGGGCCTCCGCGCGCATGCCCATGACCACCACGGTGATCACGCAGAACGCGACGACCGTCTCCGCCCAGAGGAACGCGATGTAGTCGAGCAGGGAGCCGATGGGCGGCGCGCCCGGTGCGGTGTTGCGGAAGGCCGCGAGGGCGAAGAGCGTCGCCGCCATCCAGCCGAGCGCGGGCCACGTCAGGCCCTTCTTCCTGCTCAGCAGGAACCACGCCCCGATGAGGACGGCGACGGCGAGCGCCCACATGGCGGCCATCATGAACACCGCGAAGATGAGCACGCTGGTGGAGCGCTCCAGGCCCAGGTCGAACACCGCGACCCCGTCCTCGTCGGACGCCTCGACCGAGGTCGCGAACAGCGCGTCGTTGTTGGACAGCGTCATCCGGACCGGGACGGCCTCGCCGCCCCGCACGGCGCCGAACTCCAGGGCGGCGTCGTAGGCGTCGAACGGATAGTCCGTGATGGATCCCGCCGTCAGGGTGACGGGCACGTCCACGGTCGAGATCCGGCTGTGGGCCGGGAAGGTGAGGTCCCCGCGCGTCGAGGCCGCCGTCTGGAGCGTGAGGGTCTCGGCGGGGGAGATCCCGCCGGCCTCCGCCAGGTCGCCGCGCGGGGTCACCAGGAGCCGCAGGACCAGTTCACGGCCCGCCGCGTCGACCCGCTGGACCGACGCCTCGATGTCCACCCGGTCGGGTGCCGGGTCGCCCGCGCGGTAGCGGGTGTCCAGGGCGTGCCGTTCGCCGAACTGGAGCCACACCCCGAAGGCGACGGCCGCCGCCACGGCGAGCAGGACGAGCCCTGAGAGCAGAGTCCTGCGGCGGGACGGGGGGAGGCGTCGGATGACCACAGCCGCTCCAGAGGGTGGGACGGACGGTCAGTCGACCGGCTCGCCGGGCTGGTCGTGCGTGGCGCAGTGGATGCCACCGCCGCCGGAGGCGATGGTGTCGATCTCGACCTGCACGATGTCGCGCTTGGGGAAGTGCTCCTGGAGGATGCTCTTGGCGCGCTTGTCGGCCTTGCGGTCGCCGAACCGCGGCATGAACACGGAGTCGTTGGCGACGTAGAAGTTGGCGTAGGTCGACACGAAGTCGTCGCCCTCGCCGGTGATCCGGTCCAGGTCGGGCTGCGGCAGGTCGATGATCTCGAAGCGGCGGCCCTTGGCGTCGGTGGCCTTGCTGAGCACGGACTTCGCCTGGTCGGCGGAGCGGGACCAGGAGTCGGCGGGCATGCCGGGGAACGCCCGGTCCAGGAGCACCACGCCGGGCGCGGTGAACCGGACGAGGCTGTCCACGTGCGCGTCGGTGATGTCCTCGCCGCGCACGCCCGCGAGCCAGATCACCTTCTCGACGCCCAGGGTCTCCTTGAGCTCGGCCTCGATCCGGTCACGGCTCTTGCCGCGGTTGCGGTTGTCGTTGACGATCGAGCTCTCCGTGATCAGGAGCGTGCCCTCGCCGTCGGTCTCGAAGGAGCCGCCCTCGGAGACCAGGGGCGCCTTCTCACGGGGGATGTCGTACTTCGACAGGAGCGTGCGGCCGACCCGGCCGTCGTTGGTGTGCTCCTGCTTGTTCCCCCACCCGTTGAAGTTGAAGTCGACGCCGACGACCTCGCCGTCCTCCTCCACGAACACCGGGACCGTGTCACGCGCCCACAGGTCGTCGACGGCCAGGGGGATGACCTCGACGTCGCGCCCGCACGCCCGCTGGGCGGCCTTGACCTGGTCGGGCCGGGCCATCATCACCACGTACTCGTACTCGCCGATGGCCCGCGCGATGCGGGCGATGTCCTCCCGTACGTAGGGCAGGTCCTCCTCCCACACCGACTCCAGGGCGGGCCACGACATGAAGGTGCGCGCGTGGCTCTCCCATTCGGCGCCCAGGCGCCGCCCCTCGGCCTCGGTGTCCGCGCCGGCGGTGCCCGCGGCCTTCGTCTCGCCGGATCCGCCGGGCCCGCAGGCCGCGGAGCCGAGGACGACGGCGCCGATACCGGCGAGCGCGCGCAGGGCGGAGCGGCGGGAGGGGCGCATCGAGGCGAGGGGGGAGGCCGGGGCGAGGCGGGCGTGGGGGGTGAGGCGGGACACGGTGAACTCCGATCATCGTGATGGTCACAAGCTAGCCGTCGCCTAGGTGGGGCGCTCGACGAGCGCGGCGCGGACGGCGGTGCCGTACCGGGAGCGGCCGGGTGACGCGCTGCGCCAGGGGGTGCGGCCCCGTCGCCGTGGCCGCGCTGTCACTCTGGCATGGACTGAAAATTCAGTCAAAGAGACAGGTGGTGGGCACGGGGCCGGGGTCCGTGCGGCTCGCATGGGCCCCGGCCCCGCCCGTCGGCCGAGATCACCGGGCCCGAACCGGCCCGGTAGGGTTCGGACCCATGGCGCCTCGCACCACCCAGATCCTCGAAGCCGCCGCACGGCTGATCGCCCGTCGCGGAGTCCGCGGCCTGCGCGTCGAAGAACTCGCCGCCGAGGCGGGCGTCTCCACCGGGCTGATCTACTACCACTTCAAGGACCGCACCGGGATCCTGCGCCGCACCCTGGAGTTCATCAACGACCGCGCCGAGCGCTACACCACCGGCCGCGACCCCGAGGCGGCACCCCTCGCGCCGCGCGAGGAACTGGAGGAGGTCCTCCTCCTGGAACTCCAGGACACCTGCGAGGTCAGGGAGAACAGCTCCGCCTGGGGCGAACTGCGGGCGAGTGCCGTCTTCGACGAGGTCCTGCGCGAGGACCTGGCCCGGGCCACGCTGGTGTGGGTGCAGGAGGTCGCCGTCCTGCTCGGCCGGGTGCAGCCGACGGCCCCGGCGCCCGCCCTGGCCGCGGCCGGTGAACGGCTCACGGCGCTGCTCGAAGGGCTCAGCGTGCGCTGGCTCAGTGGCGGGATGCGCCTCGATCACGCGCGGGACCTGATGCGCGGCGCCATCGACGCCGAACTGGCGCTGCTGCTGCGGAAGTAGCGCCCGGGTGCGTCCCGTCGGCAGCGACAACGCGCTCCAGAGTCGTGGCTGAAAATTCAGTCGGCCCACTCCTGCTGCTTGTGCCCGCCGCTGACACCCGCCGCACGCGCCCGGCCGCCGCCGTCCGCGCCCGGCGGCGGCATCCAACTGCCTCACCCAGCAGCAGCCCGTGTGACGGCCTGAGCGGCGGGCTCGGGGGAGAGGTCTAGGCCGGGGCGTTCCGTACCGCGTAGCGTGACGCCGTGTGAAGATCTTTACCTCGGACCGGCGGTGCCCACGGGCCGGGTGAGCGGTGCTGATGCCGCTCCCCGCGCCCACGCCTCCCACGTACCGCCACGCACCCAAGGCTGGAGCTCATGAAAATCCTCATCAGCGCCGACATGGAGGGCGCCACCGGCGTCACCTGGCCCGCCGACGTGCTGCCGGGCACGCCGCAGTGGGAGCGGTGCAGGTCGATGTTCACCTCGGACGTGAACGCCGCCGTGCTCGGGTTCTTCGACGGCGGCGCCGACGAGGTGATCGTCAACGAGGCGCACTGGACCATGCGCAACCTGCTCCTCGAACAGCTCGACGAGCGGGCCGAGATGCTCACGGGAAGGCACAAGTCGCTGTCCATGGTCGAAGGCGTCCAGCACGGTGACGTGGACGGGATCGCGTTCATCGGATACCACGCGGGCGCGGGCATGGAGGGCGTCCTCGCGCACACCTATCTGGCCAACCAGATCACCGGCGTGTGGGTCGACGGCGTGCGCGCCAGCGAGGGCCTGCTGAACTCGCATGTCGTCGCGGAGCACGGCGTCCCGGTGGTCCTCGTCACCGGCGACGACCTGGCCTGCGAGGACGCACTCGGCTACGCCCCCGGCGCGCTGAAGGTCGCGGTCAAGGACCACGTGTCGCGGTACGCGGCGGTGTGCCGCACCCCCGCGCGCACCGCCGCCGACATCAGGGCCGCCGCCAAGGACGCGGCGGCCCTCGCCGTGCGGCACGAGCCGGTGGTGGGCGGCCCGCACACCGTGGAGGTCGAGTTCGACGCGGAACACCTGTCGATGGCCGCGACGGTGGTTCCCGGCGTGCGGCGCGTGGCGGAACGGAAGGTCGCCTACACGAGCGACACCATGTACGAAGGCATCCGCACGTTCAAGGCGGTCACCACGATCGCCTCCGCCGCTGTCGAGGAGCAGTATGGCTGAGCAGGTCGACCCGCAAGCACTGGACGAGGTCGTCCGGTTCACCTCCGACCTCATCCGCATCGACACCACCAACCGGGGCGACGGCGCCTGCCGCGAGCGCCCCGCCGCCGAGTACGTCGCCGAGCAGCTGGCCGGGGCGGGCCTCGAGCCCACGCTCCTGGAGCGCACGCCGGGCCGCACGAACGTCGTCGCCCGGATCGAGGGCACCGACCCGTCGGCGGACGCGCTGCTCGTCCACGGGCACCTGGACGTCGTCCCGGCCGAGGCCGCCGACTGGCGCGTGCACCCTTTTTCGGGCGAGATCGTCGACGGCGACGTGTGGGGGCGCGGCGCCATCGACATGAAGAACATGGACGCGATGATCCTCGCGGCCGTCCGCGGCTGGGCGCGCACGGGCGTGGCGCCGCGCCGGGACATCGTGATCGCGTTCACCGCCGACGAGGAGGCCAGCGCCCTCGACGGCTCCGGGTACCTCGCCGACGAGCACGCGGACCTGTTCGAGGGCTGCACGGAGGGCATCAGCGAGTCCGGGGCGTTCACGTTCCACGACGGCCGGGGCAACCAGCTCTACCCGATCGCGGCGGGCGAGCGCGGCACCGGCTGGCTCAAGCTCACCGCGCGCGGCACCGCGGGCCACGGCTCCAAGGTGAACCGCGCCAACGCCGTCAGCAGGCTCGCCGCGGCCGTCACCCGCATCGGGGAGCACCGCTGGCCGGTCAGGATCACCCCGACGGTGCGGGCGGCCCTGGTCGAACTCGCCGGGCTCTACGGCCTGGAGGCCGACCCGGACGCCCCCGGCTTCGACGTCGACGCGTTCATGGAGAAGCTCGGCCCCACCGCCGCCCTCGTCGAGCCGACGGTGCGCAACAGCGCCAACCCGACCATGCTCCAGTCCGGGTACAAGGTCAACGTGGTCCCGGGTGAGGCCACGGCCTATGTGGACGGCCGATATGTGCCGGGCGGCGAGGAAGAGTTCCGCGCCACCCTTGACCTGCTCACCGGACCGGACGTCGACTGGGAGTTCCACCACCGGGAGGTGGCGCTGCAGGCGCCGGTGGACACCCCCACGTACGCCAGGATGCGGGCGGCCGTCGAGGAGTTCGCGCCGGAGGGCCGCGTCCTTCCGTACTGCATGTCGGGAGGCACGGACGCCAAGCAGTTCTCGCGGCTCGGCATCCGCGGCTACGGCTTCTCGCCGCTGCGGACGCCGGAGGGCTTCGACTATCAGGCCCTCTTCCACGGAGTGGACGAGCGGGTGCCGGTCGAGGCGCTGCACTTCGGCACCTGGGTGCTCGACCGCTTCCTGCGCACGGCCTGACCGACCTTTGGGGGAGATGAACGACATGGCGAAGACCACGCCGTACGGCTCGTGGCGGTCCCCGATCGACGCCGCGCTCGCCGCGGCCCACGACGGCCACCCCGCCTTCGTCGGCTTCGTGGGGGACGAGGTCTGGTGGACCGAGCCACGGCCCACCGAGGGCGGGCGGCGGGCGCTGGTGCGGCGTCGCCCGGACGGGTCCGAGGAGTCGGTGCTGCCCGCGCCGTGGAACGTCCGCAGCCGCGTCATCGAGTACGGCGGCCTGCCCTGGGCCGCCGCCGCGCGGCCCGGTGATCCGCGCGGGCCGCTGGTGGTGTTCGCCGACTTCACCGACCAGCGCCTGTACGCCCACGAGCCCGACGCCCCCGAGGTCGAGCCCAGACCCCTGACCCCGCTGTCCGGCGTCGGCGGCGGCCTGCGCTTCGCCGACCCGCGCGTCCACGCGGACCGCGGCGAGGTGTGGTGCGTCCTGGAGGAGTTCACCGGCGACGCGCCCACCGACGTGCGGCGCGTGGTGGTCGCCGTCCCCCTGGACGGCTCGGCCGCCGAGGACCGGTCGGCGCTGCGCGAACTGTCCGACGGGCGGCACCGCTTCGTCACCGGGCCGCGGCTCTCCCCGGACGGCACCCGGGCCGCCTGGCTGGCCTGGGACCACCCGCGGATGCCGTGGGACGGCACGGAACTCCTGGTCGCCGACGTCGTGGACGGCGCCTTCGCGGGCGCCCGGGTGCTCGCGGGCGGCCCGGAGGAGTCGATCGCGCAGGCCGACTGGGGGCCGGACGGGCGGCTGTTGTACGCCAGCGACCGCTCCGGCTGGTGGAACCTGTACCGCGCGGAGCCCGAGGGCACGGCGAGCGCGCTCTGTCCGCGCGAGGAGGAGTTCGGCGGGCCCCTGTGGCAGCTCGGCCTCAGCTGGTTCGCGCCCCTGGACAGCGGTCTTGTCGCCGTCGTGCACGGCACCGGCGCCACCGCGCTCGGCGTCCTCGACCCGGAGACCGGCGAGGTCGTCGACGCGGCGGGCCCCTGGTCGGAGTGGTCCGCCTCGCTCGCCGTCCACGGCACCCGCGTCGCGGGCATCGCCGCCAGCCCCCGCAGCGCCTACGAGGTCGTGGAGCTGGACACCCGCACCGGCAGGGCCCGCGTCATCGGCGCCGCGCACGACGACCCGGTCGACCCGACGTACTACCCCGAACCCCAGATCCGCACCTTCCTCGGCCCCGCAGGACGCGAGATCCACGCCCACATCTACCCGCCGCACCATCCCGGCCACGTCGCCCCCGGCGACGAACTGCCGCCCTACGTGGTGTGGGCGCACGGCGGCCCCACCACCCGCGCCCCCCTCGTCCTCGACCTGGCCATCGCCTACTTCACGTCGCGCGGCATAGGCGTCGCCGAGGTCAACTACAGCGGCTCCACGGGGTACGGCAGGGCCTACCGCAACCGGCTGCGCGAGCAGTGGGGCATCGCCGACGTCGACGACTGCGCGGCCGTGGCGCTCGCCCTCGCCGACGAGGGCACCGCCGACCGGGCGCGGCTCGCGATCCGCGGCGGCAGCGCGGGCGGCTGGACCGCGGCGGCCTCCCTGACCACGACCGACGTGTACGCCTGCGGCACCATCATCTACCCCGTCCTGGACCTCGCCTCCTGGCAGGACGGCCAGACCCACGACTTCGAGTCGCGCTATCTGGAGACGCTGGTCGGCCCCTACGCCGAGGTGCCCGGCCGCTACGAGGAACGCTCGCCCGCCCGGCACGCCGAGCGCATCACCGCGCCGTTCCTGCTGCTCCAGGGCCTCGACGACGTGGTCTGCCTGCCCGCGCAGTGCGAGCTGCTGCTCGAACGGATGCAGCGGCGCGGGGTGCCGCACGCGTACATCGCCTTCGAGGGCGAGGGGCACGGGTTCCGGCGCGCGGACACCATGATCAGGGCCCTGGAGGCCGAACTCTCCCTGTACGCGCAGGTGTTCCGCCTCGACCCGGCGGGCGGCACGCCCACGCTGGAGCTCGCCAAGTGAGCGGATCCGAGGAGCCCTTGTCCGAGCAGCCCGTGGCCAAGGAGACCGTGGCCGGTCCGAGGCTGACCGTGCCGCCGCCCGCACCCCCGCCCGCGCCCTCGGTCGCCCTGCCGCCCCTGGTCCGGCCGCCCCGCCTCGTCCCCGGCGACCGCGTCGCCGTCGTCGCGCCCAGCGGGCCCGTGCCCGAGCACCGGCTCGAAGCGGGCCTCGACATCCTGCGCGGCTGGGACCTGGAGCCCGTCGTCGCGCCCCACGTCCTCGACGTGCACCGGGAGTTCGACTACCTCGCGGGCGAGGACGCCGACCGGGCCAGGGACCTGGAGCGGGCCTGGCGCGATCCGTCGGTGGCGGGCGTCCTCTGCGCGCGCGGCGGCTACGGCGCCGCGCGGATGGTGGAGCTGATCGACTGGAACGCCCTGCGCGCCTTCCCGCCCAAGGTGTTCCTCGGGTTCAGCGACATCACCACGCTGCACGAGGCGATCGCGCGGCGCCTCGGCGTCGTCACCCTGCACGGGCCGATGGTGGCCGCGTCCGACTTCCTGAAGAACGCCCGCGCCCAGGAACACCTGCGGCTCACCCTCTTCGAGCCGGAGGCGGTCCAGGTCATCGACTCGCCCGGGCTGCCCCTCGTCGGCGGCCGGGCCCGCGGGGTCACCTTCGGCGGCTGTCTGTCGCTGCTCGCCGCGGACCTCGGGGTGCCGGGGACGCGGCTGCCGGCGCGGGGCGGGCTGCTGTTCCTGGAGGACATCGGCGAGGAGCCCTACCGGCTCGACCGGTACCTCACCCAGCTCCTGCGCGCCGGACAACTCGACGGCGTCACGGGCGTCGCCCTCGGCTCCTGGGAGGAGTGCGGCCCCTACGACGCCGTGCGCGCGGTCCTGCGCGACCGGCTCGGGGGCCTCGGCGTGCCGGTCGTGGAGGAGTTCGGGTTCGGCCACTGCGAGGGGGCGCTGACGATCCCGTTCGGGGTGCCGGGGGAGCTGGACGCGGAGACGGGGACGCTGCGCCTGGACACACCGGCGCTGGGGGAGCGCACGGCCTGACGTCACCCGAACGGCCCACCTCGTCCCGCCCCCGGCGACACCCACCGCGCGGGATCCCGTGCCACTGCCCATCCTGGACCCGGGGGAGCGGCCGACGCTCCGACGGAACGGAAGGGTCCAGACATGAGCCCCAAGAGCTCCACGGGCGGCTCCACGAGCCCCTCGAAGGGCGGCGTGGGCGCGCTGATGACGCCCGGCAGAGTGACCGTCGCGTTGATCGCCCTCCTCACGCTCGTCTTCATCTTCGAGAACACCCGCAGCACCAAGATCCGGCTCCTGATCCCGGAAGTCACCGTGCCGCTGTGGATGGCGCTGCTCGGCACCGGCCTGATCGGCGCCCTGTGCGGGGCGTTCTTCGTCAGCCGCCGCAAGTGACGGCCCGCCGGGGCGCGGCCCGCGGGCGGGCGCGACCGGGGGCGCTGCCGCCACCGGCCGCCGGGTAGCGTGGCCGGATGCCGCACACCCGTCCCGCCGCGCTCGCCGAAGGCCCCCGCGTGGGCATACGCCCCTACACGTACGAGGACGCCGCCGAGTTCACCGCCCGGGCCAGGGAGAGCGGTGCGCTGCACCGGCCCTGGCTGTTCCCGCCGACGACGGACGAGACCTACGCGGCGTACGCGCGCGTGCTCATCGAGGACCCCACCAAGGCCGGCTTCCTCGTGTACGACCGGGCCGACGGCGCCCTCGCGGGGTTCATCAACATCAACAACATCGTCGAGGGCGGCTTCCGGTGCGGGGCCCTCGGCTACGGCGCGTTCGCGCACGCGGCGGGGCGCGGGCTCATGGGGGAGGCGCTCGGGCTCGTCGTGGGCCACGCCTTCGGGGAGCTGCGCCTGCACCGCCTGGAGATCAACGTCCAGCCCCGCAACACCGCCTCCATCGCGCTCGCCCGCCGCGCGGGCTTCCGCCTCGAAGGGTTCTCCCCCCGCTTCCTGTTCATCGACGGCGGCTGGCGCGACCACCAGAGGTGGGCCCTCACCACGGAGATGACGGAGATGACGGCGGCCGGAGGCCATTGAAAGCAGCCGCTCGGGTCACGGAGGATGAGCGGCATGCGAACTGTTGTGATCATCGACGCGCCCTCCAACCTGGGCCTGCGTCCGCCCGCCCCGGGCACCGTCCCCGGCTGCTACAAGCTCGCCGGAGCGCTGCGCGAGCGCGGCATCCTGCGCCGCCTCGACGCCGTGGAGGGCGGCGTCGTCGTACCGCCGCGCTACGACCGCGGCGACTGGAAGGAGGGCGACGGCGTCTTCAACGCCGCCGCCATCGCCGCCTACACCCCGAAGCTCGCCGACCGCATCGAGCGGCATGTGCGCGCCGGTGACCTGCCCGTCGTCCTCGGCGGCGACTGCTCCATCCAGCTCGGCGCGTCCCTCGCGCTGCGCCGGATCGGACGCTTCGGCCTCGCCGCGATCGACGCCTCCGCGGACTTCCGCCACCCGGGCAACTCCGACCGCGTCGGCGCCGCGGGCGGCGAGGAGCTGGCCCTCGCCACCGGCCGCGGCCAGCGCGACCTCTCCGACATCGAAGGGCTGAGCCCCTATCTGCGCGACGAGGACGTACGGCTCTTCGGGATGCGCGACGAGGACGAGGACCGGTCGGAGCTCGGCGAGCTCGGCATAGCCACCGTCACCGTCGGCGAACTGCGCCAGTGGGGCGCCGACGACGTGGCCCGCTCCGCCGTCCTCAGCCTGGAGCACGACACCCTGGAGGGCTTCTGGGTGCACCTCGACGCCGACGTCCTCGACCCCGCCGTGATGCCGGCCGTCGACAGCCCCGACGCGGACGGCCTGCACCCCGACGAACTCCTCGCGCTCCTGCGCCCGTTGGTGCGCTCCCCGCGCTGCATCGGCCTCAACGTCACGATCTACGACCCCGACCTGGACCCGGACGGCACCGCGGGCGACGTCCTCACCGACGTGGTCGTGGCGGCCTTCGCGGAGTCCTGACCCCCTCCGAGCGGGATCCGTGCGCGAACCTGACCGGCGAAAGCCCTGGCCGGAGCGGGGCCGAGCGTGTTCCATGGTCGACGGAGGACCGGGGGCGCACAGCGTCCTCGAACTGAGGAGGATGCCTTGGCGACGACCGTGCGACGCGACACCACGACCCTGCCGGCCGCCGAGTTGGGGCCGGAGAACCCGCTGCCGCCGCTCAAGCCGCTCGACGCGGCGCACGGCCTCGACGACAGGGACCTGCGGGGGCTGCCGCGCGACATGGCGCGGCAGCTCGGCTACGAACCGCTCCGGTCGGTGCTGCCCGCGCGCGTCCGCGACGGCTACGGCCGCGAGCGGACCGCCACGTCCTTCGACACCCTCGTCATCGAGAACACCCGGCTGCGCGTCACGGTCCTGCCCGGCCTCGGCGGCCGGATCCACTCCCTCTTCCACAAGCCGACCGGCCGTGAACTCCTCTACCGCAACCCGGTGTTCCAGCCCGCCGACTTCGCGCTCAACGGCGCCTGGTACTCCGGCGGCATCGAGTGGAACATCGGCGCCACCGGCCACACCGCCCTGTCCTGCGCGCCCCTGCACGCCGCGCGCCTGACCGCGCCCGACGGCGGCGAGATGGTGCGCCTGTGGGAGTGGGAGCGGCTGCGCGACATCCCCTTCCAGGTCGACCTGTGGCTGCCGGAGGACTCCGACTTCCTGCACGTCGGCGTGCGGATCCGCAACCCCCACGAGCGGCCCGTGCCCGTCTACTGGTGGTCCAACATCGCCGTGCCCGAGGAGCGCAGGGTCCTCGCCCCCGCCGACGAGGCCTGGCACTACGGCTACGCGCGCACCCTGCGGAAGGTGCCGGTGCCCGAGCACGACGGCGTGGACCGCACCCGGCCGCCGCGCGCCGAGTTCCCCGCCGACTACTTCTACGACGTCCCGGACGGGGCGCGCCGCTGGATCGCCGCCCTCGACGAGGACGGGCACGGCCTCGCGCAGACCTCCACGCCGACGCTGCGCGGCCGCAAGCTCTTCGTGTGGGGCACCGGCACGGGCGGGCGCCGCTGGCAGCGGTGGCTCACCGAGCCCGGCACCGGCGGCTACGCCGAGATCCAGGCCGGGCTCGCGCGCACCCAGCTGGAGCACGTACGCCTCGACGCCGAGAGCGAGTTCGCATGGCTGGAGTCGTACGGGCCGCTCACCGCCGACCCGGACGTCGTGCACGGCGCCGACTGGGCGGCCGCGCGCGGCGAGGCCCAGGCACGGCTCGAACAGGCGCTGCCCGCCGCGGCCGTGGACGCCGCCTACGACCAGTGGCGGCCCCGCGCCGACGCCGAGCCGGAGGAGACCCTCGCCGTCGGGTCGGGGTGGGGCGCCCTCGAAGTCCTGCGCGGGCAGTACAAGCTGCCCGGCACGCCCTTCGCCGAGGCCACGCTCGGCCCCGAACAGGAGCCGTGGCTGGAGCTGCTGCACAGCGGGGCGGTGCCGGAGCCCCGCAGGGTCGGGCCGCCCGGGCCCACCCTGGTCGCCCCGCACTGGCGGGACATGCTGGAGACCGCACCCGCGCGGCCGCACGCCGAGTACCACCTCGGCGTCGCCCAGTGGCACGCCGGTGACCTGGCCCAGGCGGTGCGCAGCTGGGAGCGCGGCCTGGAACTCGCCCCGTCGCGTTGGCCGTTGCTGCGCTGCCTCGCCGTCGCCGACCAGGAGTCGGGACATGTGGAGCGCGCCGCCGACCGGTACGCCGAGGCCTTCGACGACCTGTGTGCCGAGCGCCGCGACGACGGCGTGGTGTGGTCCGCGGCGACCGCCGCCCTCGGCCGGGAGGCCATCGGCGCCCTCGTGGCCGCGGGGCGCGCGGAGGCGGCGCGGAGCGTCTGGGACCGCCTGCACGCGCACACGCGTCAGACGGGCCGATTCCGGCTGATCGAGGCCCAGTTGCTCCTCGCGGAGGGCGAACTCCGCGCCGCCCGCGCCATCTTCGACGAGGGCTTCGAGGTGGCCGACCTCCGGGAAGCCGACGAGGTCATGGGCGAGGTGTGGGCGGCGGTGTCGGACGAGCCCCTGCCGGAGAGGTACGACTTCCGGATGCGGCCGTGAGGGTGCCCGTGCGGTGATCCGGGCGCTTCGGCCGCTGCTGGCGCGCGTCGGCCCGCCTCCGTGCCCACGCCGTCCCGGTCCGCCCTGGTCCGCCCCGGTGCGGTGCCGGGGCGGGGGTGACGGGCGGGTGCTCGTGGGTGCGGGTGGGGGCAGCGGGGGTCAGTGGGGGGCGGGGGCGTTCCGGTCGACGTACTCGAAGACCGCGCCGTCGGGGTGCATCGCGATGAGGTTGCGTCCCGCGGGGGTGGGCACGGGGCCCGCGACGATGTGCGCGCCGGAGGCGGTGAGGGTCGCGAGGGCCTCGTCGACGTCCTTGACGGCGATGGTCGCCGCGACCTTGCGCAGCACCTCCAACTCCGCCTCGGGGCCGCTCATGAGCAGAAAGCAGCCGACCGAGGCGACGGCGACGCCACCCCGCTCGAAACGCATCGCGGTGCTGCCCGTCAGCCGTTCGTAGAACGTGACGGACGCCTCCAAGTCGCTGACGCAGACGCGCAGCACGGTTCCCAGGATCTCCATGGGGACGAGCCTAGTTGGCGCCGCGCGGACACGAGATCGTTTCCGGTTCTCGGGCACCGGCGACCCGCCGCCGTTACGCGACGCGGACGCCGGGTACTCGTCCGCCCCGACCGCTTCGGAAAGGAAGGACGGGAACATGCCGGTCCAGGACAAGAACACACCGCTGACCGACAGGACCCTGGGCGACGCCCTGTCGCAGGTCGTCCGCGACGCGGTGGACGAGTCCCTGCGGCAGACGGTGCGGCAGTCGCTGCGCGAGGAGCTGCGCCACGAGTTGCGCGAGGAACTGCGCACGGAGGTCTCCGGGGTGGCGCGCAAGCAGCGCCGCAAGGCCGCCCTTTACGCGTCCTCCGGTGCCGCCGCCCTGTACGCGGGCGCCGCCGCCGCGCTCACCCTCGGCCTGGTCATCGCCCTCGGCCTGCCGGGATGGGCGGCCGCGCTGATCGTGACCGCGCTGCTCGCCGTGGCCGCCGTCGTGATGCGCAACGCGGCCCGGTCACCGGGGAAGGCACCCGGGGCGCGCAAGGCCCCCGCGGCTGCTCCGGTGGCCCGCGCGGCCGCCGCCGCTCCCGGTGCTCCGGCGGTCCCCGAGGCGCCCGCGCCGACCGGGACCCCGGCGGCGGTGAAACCCTCGGCGGCGGCCCCGAACACCCCGGCGACCGCGCCGACCCCGGCACAGCCCGTGACCCCGGCGCGGCCGGCGGCCCCCGCGGAGCCCACACCCCCGACGACCCCGCCCGCCCCCACCGGCGGCACCGCCGACTTCCCGACGGTCCCGCCGTCCCACGCGCCCCTCAGGCCGCCCAACCCGCCCGCCTGATCACCTCCGCCGCGATGTCGCCCACCGTCCGGCCGTCCGTCGGCACACGGTGGGTGTCCGGCGGCACCAGCTCCTCCAGGTGCCGGGACATGAACGCGCTGCGCCGCAGGTGGCGTTCCAGCTCGGAGCCCGTCTCGCGCTTCGTGAGGCGCTCTTCGGCGGTGGCGTCGGTCGCCGTGAGCAGGATCCGGACGAGCCGGGGGTGGTCGATGGCCTCGGTGAACAGCCACTCCTCGGAGGGCAGGACGCTCGCCGTGTTCGTGTAGACGAGGCGGCGGCAGCCCAGGTCGGCGTAGTTCGCCCAGAGGGCGGCGAGGTTGCGGCAGGTGAGCCGGGAGCGGTGCGGGTCTCCCGCCGGGGCGGGGTGGACCGCGTCCAGGAAATCGCCCTCGATCAGGGCGTGCCCGACGTCCGCGGCCGCCAGCTGGGCCGCGACCTCCCAGCCGACGGACGACTTCCCCACCCCCGAACGCCCTCCGATCAGCGCGACGTCCGGACCGGGGCCCGGCCCGATGCCCGGCCCCGCGTCGGCCCCGCCGGCGTGCGCCGGGTCCGCCCCCGCGCCCCCACCGGCCGTCGTCTCGTCCCCGCCCGGCCCCGTGTCCCTCATCGCGTCCATGACCGCCGAGCATGCCCGCGCCCCACCGCCTCGCGCGACCGATATTCCCCGCCGCCGACGGACCGCGCGCGACCTCACGCGACCCGGTACTCCTCCACGTCCGGCGTGCGCAGGAGCAGCCCGTGGCCGGTGCCGCCGCCCGGGCGGACCGTGCCGCCGGTCGGGTCCAGGACGCCGTCGAAGACGATCGACTCGACCCGGACGTGGTCGTGGAACCACTCGACGTGCCGCAGGTTCGGCACGCACGCCGCGACCGCCGCGTGCGCGTGCGGGGCGCCGCGCGCCGACACCTCAAGGCCGTGGGCCTCGGCGAGCGCGGCGGCGCGCAGCCACGCGGTGAGGCCGCCGCAGCGGGTGGCGTCGGCCTGGAGGCAGTCGACGGCGGGGATCATCCGGGCGAAGTAGGGGAGGCCGTGCCCGTAGCCGCCCGCCGCCACGTCGCAGACGAGGGCGTCGCGCACCAGCGCGAGCCCCCGCAGGTCCTCGGCGGACACCGGCTCCTCGAACCAGCCCACGCCGTGCTCGGCGAGCACCCGGCCGATCCGCACCGCCTGCTTGCGCGTGTACGCGCCGCCCGCGTCGACGTACAACTCGGCCTGCCGCCCGATGACATCGCGGGCCCGGCGCACCCGCGACAGATCGCGCGCCGCGGCCCGCCCCCAGCCCTCGCCGACCTTGATCTTGACGCGCGGAATCCGCTGGCCGTGCACCCAGCCGTTGAGCTGGGCCGCCAGATGCGTGTCGTGGTACGTGGTGAAGCCGCCGCTGCCGTAGACCGGCACGTCGTCGCGGGCCGCGCCGAGCAGCCGGACCAGGGGGACCTCGAAGAGGCGGGCCTTGAGGTCCCACAGGGCGATGTCGAGGGCCGAGATCGCGCGGGCGGCGAGCCCCTCGCGGCCGGTGTCGCGCACCGCTTTGGTGAGCGCGTCGTGCGCGGCGGGGATGTCGAGGGCGTCGCGGCCCGCGAGGACGGGCGAGAGCTGTTCCCGTACGAGGTCGACGGTGGCGGCGGGCGCGTAGGTCCAGCCGGTGCCGGTCGCGTCGCCCGCGGAGACCTCCGCGACGACGATCGTGGTGGTGTCCCACGCGAACGTGCCGTCGGCCTCCGGGGCGTCCGCCGGGATCGTGTACGCCGACATCATGGGCGGCTCCACGCTGACGTATCCGGACTCGGCCATGGGGCACACGCCCTTCACTCTGGTGTGCGGGCCGGGTAACCGGGGGGCGCGACGGCAAACGGCGGGCGTTTCACCGCGGCCGGGCCAGGGCACGCGGGAGGTCCGCCGGAACACACCGGACGTACCGGACCACGCAGGAGGCACACTGTGAGCCGAACCGCCGTCCGACCGCACGTCGTCATCGTCGGCGCGGGCTTCGCGGGGTTCCAGGCCGCCCGCACCCTGTCGCGGCTGACCCGCGGCAAGACCGACATCACCCTGCTCAACCCCACCGACTACTTCCTGTACCTGCCGCTGCTTCCCCAGGTCGCCGCGGGCGTGCTCGAACCGCGCCGCGTCACCGTGTCGCTCACCGGCGCACTGCGCCACGTACGCCTCGTGCTCGGCGAGGCCGACCACATCGACCTGACGCGGCGGACCGTGCACTACGCCGACCCGGAGGGCCAGGACGGCGAACTCTCCTACGACCGCCTGGTCCTCGCCGTCGGCAGCGTCAACAAGCTGCTGCCCGTGCCCGGGGTCGCCGAGCACGCGCACGGCTTCCGCGGGCTTCCCGAGGCCCTGTACCTGCGCGACCACGTGACGCGGCAGATCGAGCTGGCCGCGGCATCGGACGACCCGTCGGCGTGCCGGGCGCGCTGCACGTTCGTCGTGGTGGGCGCCGGCTACACGGGCGTCGAAGTCGCCGCGCACGGCGAGCTGTTCACCCGCTCCCTGGTGCGGCGGCAGCCGCTGCGGACCGGCATCGAGCCGCGCTGGGTGCTGCTCGACATCGCCCCGCGGGTCCTGCCGGAGCTCGACCGGCGGCTCTCCGCCACCGCGGACCGGGTGCTGCGGCGGCGCGGCGTGGAGGTCCGCACACAGACGTCCGTGAAGGAGGCGACCCGCGAGGGCGTGCTCCTCTCCGACGGCGACCACCTGCCCACGCGCACCCTGCTGTGGTGCGTGGGCGTGCGGCCCGACCCGCTCGTCGCCGGGATCGGCAGCGCCCTGGAGCGGGGACGGCTCCTCGTCGACCCGTTCCTGAACGTGCCGGACCACCCCGAGGTGTTCGCGTGCGGCGACGCGGCGGCCGTGCCCGACCTGACCGAGAAGGGGCAGTACACGGCGATGACCGCGCAGCACGCCTGGCGGCAGGGCAAGACCGCGGGCCACAACGTCGCCGCCTCCCTCGGCCTCGGCCGGCGGCGCTCCTACCGCCACCACGACCTCGGCTTCACCGTCGACCTCGGCGGCGTCAGCGGCGCCGCCAACCCGCTGGGCGTCCCGCTGTCCGGCCCCCTCGCCGGGGCCGTCACCCGCGGCTACCACCTGGCGGCGATGCCCGGCAACCGGGTCCGGGTCGCCGCGGACTGGCTCCTGGACGCCGTACTCCCGCGCCAGGGCGTGCAGTTGGGCCTGGTCCGGTCCTGGTCGGTGCCGCTGGACACGGCGTCGCCGGAGACCGCGCGGGTGGCGGGGGCGCCGGGGCGGACGCGGGACGCCGCCGCCGAGCGGACCGGGGAGGAGTGAGGGCGGACGGCGTTTGGCCCGCGCCCACAGGGTCACTCGGACCAGGAGGTGGTCATGACCCAGACGTCGAGAAAGCAGAGCGCGAACACGAACCAGAACAAGAACCAGAACCAGAACCAGACCGAGGCCGACACCGATGGCCTGCCCGGACCCGTCGCCGTGCTGCGCTGCGCGCGTGAGCAACTGGCGGAACTCACCGGCCAGACCGTCGAGTCCGTGTCGTCCTTCGAACGGACCGAAGAGGGCTGGGACCTGGCCGTCGAGGTGCTCGAACTGGTCCGCGTGCCGGACACGATGAGCCTGCTCGCGACCTACACCGTGACCCTCGACCCGCAGGGCGACCTGACCGGGTACCGGCGCGTGCGGCGTTACGAACGAGGGCGGGCCGACCCGCCCCGGCCGGGCGGCGGCTGACCCCCGCCCCACCGGACGGCGGCGACCCGCCCCGGACGCCCGCGGCGCGCCCGAGCGCCCCGATCCCCCTGCCGGGCCCGGCGTCACCGGATCCCCGGCCCGACAACCCCCAGACATCAGACATCCCCGACGCAAGGAGGACCGGTCGGCATGACCGTCGTCCCGGCACAGCAATCCGGCGGCGCAGGCGGCACCAGCGGCCTGTACGACGTCATCGAACTCATCCTGGACCGCGGGCTCGTGATCGACGCCTTCGTCCGTGTCTCGCTCGTCGGCATCGAGATCCTCAAGATCGACGTGCGGGTCGTGGTCGCGAGCGTCGACACCTATCTGCGGTTCGCCGAGGCCTGCAACCGCCTCGACCTGGAGGCGGGCCCCCGCAAGAGCCCCGGCCTGCCCGACCTCGTCGGCGAGATCACCGAGTCCGGCGCGCGCGGCAAGTCCAAGGGCGCGCTCTCCGGCGCCGCGGAGACCATCTCCGACGCGTTCAAGCAGGCCCGTGACGAGGGCCGCGGCGAGGAGGAGCCCGCCAAGCCGCGCGCCCGGCGCGCACCGTCCCGCGGCCGGAAGGAGGAGCAGGAGTGACCACGTACATCTACGGCATCGCCGCCACCACGCACCCGGCGCTTCCCGAAGGCATGGGCGGCATCGGTGACCCCGCGCACAAGGTGCGCACCGTGCGCCACGGCGACCTCGCCGCGCTCGTCTCCGACAGCCCCGAGGACCTGCGGCCCAAGCGGCGCGACCTGCTCGCGCACCAGAGCGTCCTGGACGAGGCGGGCGCGGGCGGCCCCGTCCTGCCGATGCGCTTCGGCAGCATCGCGCAGGACGACGACGCCGTCGTCGCGGTGCTCGCCGAACGGGCCGAGCACTACGCGGAGCGGCTGCGCGCCCTCGAAGGCAAGGCCGAGTACAACGTGAAGGCCGCCCACGACGAACAGGCCGTCCTGCACCAGGTGCTCGCCGAGAGCCCCGAGCTGCGCACCATGGTCGAGGCCAATCGGCGCGCGGGCGGCGGCAGTTACGAACAGAAGCTGCACCTCGGCGAGCAGATCACCGCGGCCGTGCGGGCCCGCGAGGCCGGGGACGGCGCCGAGGTGCTGCGCGCCCTGGAGCCGTGCGCCGACTCCGTGAGCGTCGGGCCCGAGGGCACCGGCTGGCTCGCCAACGTGTCGTTCCTGGTGAACCGCGACAGCGCCGACGCATTCGTCGCCGCCGTCGAGGAGCTGCGCCGCGACCAGCCCCACCTGGAGCTGCGCGTGCACGGCCCGCTGCCCCCCTACAGCTTCGTCGACCCGGGCCCGGCGCGGCCCGCCGACGACGCCGCGGGCGTCGGCCCGGGGCGGTGAGGCCCGGCCATGGGACTCATCGGTGAACTGCTCGCCCTGCCGCTGGCCCCGGCCCGGGGCACCCTCTGGGTGCTCCGGCAGGTGGTCACGGAGGCGGAGCGGCAGTACTACGACCCCTCGGCCATCACCCAGGAACTCACCCTTCTCACCGAGCGGTTGGACGCCGGCGAGATCGACGAGGACGAATTCGACCGCCGCGAGGACGAACTCCTCGCCCGTCTCGGCCACGGACCCGTCGGCGGCGTGGCAGGGACGGACGGCCAACCGCCGGCACCGTCAGGGCAGTGAGGACAGGAACGTCATGAATCGACTGGCAGTGGGCCTCGCCGTGGGCGCGGGGTACCTTCTCGGACGCACGAAGAAGGCGAAACTCGCCTTCGCCGTGGGCACGATGGTGGCGGGCCGCAGGCTTCAGCTCAGCCCCGGCGCGCTCGTCGGTGCGGTGACCCGGCAACTGGAGAACAACCCGCAGTTCAAGGAGATCGGCGACCAGCTGAAGCAGGACCTGCGGGGCGTCGGCAAGGCGGCGACAGGGTCGCTGCTCGACCGGCAGCTCGAAGGCATCGCCGACCGGCTGCACGACCGCACCCTCGACGTGCGCGACCGGCTCTCCGGGGCCACGGATGCCGTGCCCGGCGCGGACGAGGCGTCCGACAAGGCCAGGGACGCGGGCAAGGACGCGGGCAAGAACGCGGGTGGGGCGGCGAAGTCCGGTGCCCGCAAGACCGGTTCGGCGACCAAGAAGGCCACGTCGGCTGCCCGGGGCGAGCGCAAGAAGGGCCCGGCCCGCAAGACGCAGGAAGCGCGCGGCACGGACAGCGCGCGCGGCTCGCAGCGGCGCACCGCGAAGAAGACCACCCGGGCCCGGGGAGGCAGCGATGACTGACACCCGCGAGCAGACCCGCGAGGACACCGAGGCCACCGAAAACGGCGGCCGGTCGAAGGCCCCCAACATGCTGCGGTCCGCCGCCAACAGCCCGGCGGCGGACCGCCTGAAGGACGAGGCCAAGGCCTACGCGATGGCGCAGGCCGAGCGCGCCCTGATCGGCGTCGGCCGCAAGCTCGGCGAGACCACCGTCAAGCTCAACGACATCGCCGACGGCCGCAGCCCCGGCTTCGGCAAGCTCGCCCTCGAAGGCGGCCGCAAGCTCGCCCAGGGCAAGGGCCCGCTGCGCGGCGCCCTGGAGCTGGGCGGCAGCCACCTCAAGGACTCCGTCAAGGGAGCCGTGAAGAACCTCACCGGACGCCGCAAGAAGGGCGGGGGCGGCCAGAAGCCCACCGTCATCCTGGAGTACGTCGACGTCGGCGTGCCGGTGCGCGAGGCCTACGACCAGTGGACGCAGTTCCAGGAGTTCTCCACGTACGCCAAGGGCGTCAAGAGCGCGAGCGCGGCGGGCGACACGGACTCCGACTGGCAGCTCAAGATCTTCCTCTCGAGCCGCAGCTGGAAGGCCCACGTCACCGAGCAGGTGCCGGACCAGCGGATCTCCTGGACGTCGGAGGGGGCGAAGGGCACCACGAAGGGCGTGGTCACCTTCCACCCGCTCGGCGAACAGCTGACCCGCGTCCTGCTCGTCGTCGAGTACTACCCGAAGGGCCTGTTCGAGAAGACCGGCAACATCTGGCGCGCCCAGGGCCGCCGGGTCCGCCTCGACCTCAAGCACTTCGCCCGGCACATCTCCATGCGCGGCGAGGCGAGCGACGGCTGGCGCGGCGAGATCCGCGACGGCGAGGTGGTGCGCGGCCACGAGGAGGCGGTCGCGGACGAGGAAGGCGCCGACGACGAGGGCGCGTACGAGGACGGCGACCGGGACGACCAGGACGACCAGGACGACCAGGACGGGTACGAGGGGGCGTACGAGGACGAGGACGACGAGGAGGGGGCGTACGAGGAGGCCGACGAGGACGCGCTCGCCGAGGAAGAGGGGGAGGGCACGGAGGAGGAAGACGAGGCCGAGGGCCGGGCCGACGTGGACCCGGAGGCGGCCGACGACGGCGAGGACGTGGCCGACGAGGACGCCGATGACGAACTGGTCGCCGCCGACGGCGGCCGGAACCGCCGATGACCACCGCGAGCCGGTTGTCCGAGCCCTACCCGCAGGGCGGCGCGAACCTCGCCGACATCCTCGAACGCGTCCTGGACAAGGGCATCGTCATCGCGGGGGACATCCGGATCAACCTGCTCGACATCGAACTCCTCACCATCAAGCTCCGCCTCGTCGTCGCCTCCGTGGAGCGCGCCAAGGAAATGGGCATCGACTGGTGGGAGGACGATCCGGCGCTGTCCAGCGGTGCGCGCCGGACCGCGCTCGCGCGGGAGAACGAGGAACTGCGGCGCCGTGTCGAGCAGTTGGAGGCGGGCACGGGGGCGGAGGGCCGCGGCGCCCTCGACCGCGGCGCCGCGACGGCGGACGACGGCACGGGGCAAGACGGCCGAGGAGAACGTGAACGTGAACGATGACCTGCGCTATGTGTACGCCGTGTGCCGTCCGCCGGCCGCGCCGCTGCACGCCGACCTCACCGGCGTGGGCGGCGCGCCGCCGCGCCAGCTCACCCACGAGGGCCTGGTGGCCGTCGTCAGCCCCGTACCCGAACGGGACTTCGGCCGGGAGCCGCTGCGCGCGCGCCTGGAGGACCTGCGCTGGCTCGCGGAGACGGCCCGCGCCCACCAGAACGTCGTCGCCGCCCTCGCGACGGTGACCTGTCCGCTGCCGCTGCGGCTCGCCACGGTCTTCCACGACGACAGCGGCGTACGCGCCATGCTGGAGGACGAGTCCGAGCGCCTGCACCGGATCCTGGACCGGATCGACGGCCATGTGGAGTGGGGCGTGAAGGTGTGGCTGGGTGCCACGACCGGTGACGGGGCCGGGGGCGAGAGCACGGACGGGGGCGGGGGCAGGTCCGCCGCCTCGCCGTCCTCGCGGGCGCCGACGTCGGGGCGGGACTATCTGCGCCGCCGCCGGGCCGGGAACGCCGCACGCGAGGAGGCGCTCGCGCGGGCCGACGTGTTCGCGCGGCGCCTGCACGACGAGCTCAGCCGGTACGCGGCCGACGCGCGGCTGCACCCCGCGCAGAGCGGGCCGCTGACCGACGCCGGATCAGGACGGAACATCCTCAACTCCGCCTATCTGGTGCCGCGTACGTGGTCCGAGGAGTTCCTCGAGCTCATCGGCCGCACGGAGGGCACCCGGCCGGGGCTGCGCGTGGAGGTGACCGGACCGTGGGCGGCGTACTCCTTCACGGACGACCCCGACCCGCGTGAGGAACCGCACGGCGGGGAGGGCGCGGCGCGTCAGGACGCGGGCGGGACGCCGTGAGCGCGCCGGCCGACCGCGCCGACCGCGCCGGGCCCGGCTTCGCCGAGCCGTTCGCGCGACGGGAGATCGCGCTCGTCGACGTGCTCGACCGGCTGCTCGCCGGTGGCGTGGTCATCACGGGCGACATCACCCTGCGCATCGCGGACGTCGACCTCGTCCGCATCGACCTGAAGGCACTGATCAGCGCGGTCAACGCCCAGGTGCCCTCGCCGTGGCCTGCGGCCGGGGAGGGCGGCGGGGACCCGGGCGGGCGGCGGGCGGGACCGGAGGCGATCGAGCGGGAGGCGTCATGAAGAGGGACATCGAGCGGGAGGCCTCATGAAGCTGGACCTGGAACCGGACACCGTGGAGCGCGACCTCGTCGCCCTCGTCCTGACCGTCGTCGAGCTGCTGCGGGAGCTGATGGAGCGCCAGGCCGTCCGCCGCTTCGAGTCCGGCGAGCTGACGGAGGATCAGGAGGAGCGGGTCGGCATGACGTTGATGCTCCTGGAGGACCGCATGACGCGGCTCCGCGAGCGCTACGGGCTGCGGCCCGAGGACCTGAACCTGGACCTCGGCCCCCTGGGCCCCCTGCTGCCCCGGGAGTGATCCCGCAGCCCGCCCCGGAAGCCCCCGCCCCGGAAGCCCCGGAACGGACCCCGCCGCCTGCGCCCCCTCCGGCCTCGGCGGCTCACCTCAGACGCGGCACAGCAACTCCCCGTGCAGCACCGTGAACCAGCCGTCCTCGGCCTGCCCCCACTCCCGCCAGGCCGCCGCGATCGCGGCGAGCTCCTCCTGGTCCGCGTGCCCGCCCGCCGTCGCGCGCTCCGCGTACGCGGACGCCACCGTGCGGTCCGCCCACAGCCCGCTCCACCAGGCCCGCTCCTCGGGCGTGCTGTAGCACCAGGTGCCCGCCGACGCCGTGATGTCGGTGAACCCGGCCGCCAGCGCCCAGGACTTGAGGCGCCGCCCGGCGTCGGGCTCGCCGCCGTTGGCGCGGGCGACCCGCCGGTACAGGTCGAGCCAGTCGTCCAGGCCCGCCACGTGCGGATGCCAGGTCATCGCCTCGTAGTCGCTGTCGCGCACCGCGACGATCCCGCCCGGGCGGCACACCCGGCGCATCTCGCGCAGCGCCCGCACCGGATCGCCGACGTGCTGGAGCACCTGGTGGGCGTGCACGACGTCGAAGGTGTCGTCGGCGTGGTCGAGGGCGTGCACGTCGGCGACGGCGAACGACACGTTGTCCAGGCCGCGGCCGGCGGCCGTGGCGCGCGCCTGGTCCAGGATGCCGGGCGCGTGGTCGACGGCGGTGACGTGCCCGTCGGGGACCAGTGCGGCCAGGTCGGCGGTGATGGTGCCCGGGCCGCATCCGACGTCCAGGATCCGCAGGTGCGGCCGGAGTGAATCGAGGAGGTAGGACGCCGAGTTGGCGGCCGTGCGCCAGGTGTGGGAGCGCAGGACGGACTCGTGGTGGCCGTGTGTGTAGACGGCGGTCTCGGCATGCTGCCGCTGGGGTGCTGACATGACCGCACTGTAGGCCGGTCATGCCGAATGATGAGACCCCCGTCTCGCTATGTGGTCAGTCGGGCGTGCGGCTCACGGTCGACGGCGCTCGGCGGCCGCGCGGGTCACGTCGCCAGCGAAGGCCGGTACACCGCGAGCGCCTCCGGCAGTTTGTCGAGCAGCAACTCGCCCTCGGCCGAGGTGAGTTCACCGTCGTAGGCGATCTGCGTGCCGGGTGCGAGACCGTCGATGCGCAGTCGGCGCGGGCGGGCCGTGGTCTGCACGGGGGAGCGCTCCAGGGGAGCCGTCAGCGCCGCCGCGAGCAGCCGGGATCCTGGCCTGCGGCCGCCGTGCACGACGCGCACGTCCAGGAGGCCGTCGGCGAGGTCGAAGCGCCGCGTGGGCGCGGGGCCCAGGCGGTTGTACGCGCAGTTCCCGGCGAAGAGCAGCCACAGGGCCCGCTCGGTGCCGCCGATCTCGGCGCGCAGCGGGTGCTGGTCGGAGCGCAGGACCCGGGCCGCGGCGAGCACGCCCGCGGGCCAGCCGCCGATCCGGGGCGACCACCGCTCCCGCTCGCGCACCAGCTGGGGGTAGACGCCGAGGCTGAACGTGTTGAGGAAGTGCCCGGAGCCGGTGTGGGACCGGAAGCGGCCGACGTCCACCGCGACCGCGTCGCCCACCTCCACGGCCCGCGCCAGCTCCCGCGGCCCCTCGACGCCCAGGTCGTACGCGAAGTGGTTGAGCGTGCCGCCGGGCAGGACCGCCAGCGGCACGCCGTGCCGCAGGGCCACCGACGCGGCCGCGTTGACCGTGCCGTCGCCGCCGCACACCCCGAGGGCGCGGGCACGGGCCGCCGCCTTCTCCAGCTCGGCCACCAGGCCGTCGGGCGCGCACGTCACCACCTCGGCGTGCGGCAGGACGTCGAGCAGCTCACGCACCCGCTCGGAGGTCTTCGCGCCGCTGTTGGCGACCACGACGAGGCCGCGCCCGCCGGGCAGCGCGGGGGCCTCGGCGCGCGGGCGGCCGGGCAGCGGCAGCTGGGACCGGGTCGGCACCAGGCCGCGTACGGCGAACGCGGCACCGGCGCCCAGGGCGGCACCGGCGAGGACGTCGCTCGGGAAGTGCACGCCCGTGTAGACGCGGGACAGCGCGACGGCGCCCGCGAGCGGGGCGACGGCCGCGCCGAGCCGGGGCGACTCCAGGGCCACACCCACCGCGAAGGCCGCCGCGGACGCGGCGTGCCCCGAGGGGAAGGACGTGGTGATGGGCTGCCGCTTCAGCCTGCGCACGAGCGGCACGGTGTCCAGGGCGGGCCGGGTCCGCCGCACCGAGCGCTTGCCGAGCGTGTTGATCGTCGCGGACGCCAGCGCGAGGGAGGCCACGCCGCGGACGGCGGCCCGCTTGGCCCGGGGGCCCCGGGTCGCGGCGATGGCGCCCGCGGTGGCGAACCACAGCCGTCCGTGGTTCGCGGCGTGGCTCAGCCGCGGCAGGAGCCGGTCGGCGCCAGGCCAGTGCCGGGCGGCCACGGCGTCGAAGACCCGGCGGTCCAGGGCGATCATCCGGCTCCTGGGGCCGCGGGCCGGGGACAGGGTGCGGTCGGCATCTGAGGTCATACGGGTCGCGTACCCCACGTCGGCGTTCTGCAACGGATCGACCCGCCGAGGCCCTCTGACGCCGTCCTGACGGCCCGGGCACCCCCGCCCCCGGGAATCCGCTCCGCCGCCCCGCCCTCGCCCCCTCCCGAACAATCCGTTTGCCGCCACCGAACGGCGCCCCGGACAATCGCCCCCATGGGACATCTGGAAGCCGCGCACCTCGAGTACTACCTGCCGGACGGGCGAGCGCTGCTCGGTGACGTCTCGTTCCGGGTGGGCGAGGGCGCGGTAGTGGCGCTCGTCGGGGCGAACGGCGCGGGCAAGACGACACTGCTCCGGCTCATCGCGGGGGAGCTGCAGCCGCACGGCGGCGGCGTGACGGTGAGCGGCGGGCTCGGCGTGATGCCCCAGTTCGTCGGCTCGGTCCGCGACGGCACCACCGTGCGCGACCTCCTGGTGTCCGTGGCGCAGCCCCGCATCCGCGAGGCCGCCCGTGCCGTCGACCGCGCCGAGCACGCGATCATGACGGTCGACGACGAGGCGGCCCAGCTCCGGTACGCGCAGGCGCTCTCCGACTGGGCGGAGGCCCGCGGGTACGAGGCCGAGACGCTGTGGGACATCTGTACGACGGCGGCCCTCGGCGTGCCGTACGACAAGGCCCAGTGGCGTGAGGTGCGCACGCTCTCCGGCGGCGAGCAGAAGCGCCTGGTCCTCGAAGCGCTGCTGCGCGGCACCGACGAGGTGCTGCTCCTGGACGAACCCGACAACTACCTGGACGTCCCCGGCAAGCGCTGGCTGGAACAGCGCCTGAAGGAGACCCGCAAGACCGTTCTGTTCGTCAGCCACGACCGGGAGCTCCTGGCCCGCTCCGCCGAGAAGATCGTCAGCGTGGAGCCGAGCCCCGGCGGCTCGGAGGTGTGGGTGCACGGCGCGGGCTTCGCGACGTACCACGAGGCGCGCCAGGAGCGCTTCGAGCGTTTCGAGGAGCTGCGCCGCCGGTGGGACGAGAAGCACGCCCAGCTCAAGAAGCTCGTCCTGGACATGCAGCAGTACGCCAAGCGCAGCGACGAGATGGCATCGCGCTACCAGGCGGCGAAGACCAGGCTGCGCAAGTTCGAGGAGGCGGGACCGCCGCCCGAGCCGCCGCGCAAGCAGGAGATCACCATGCGCCTGCACGGCGGCCGCACCGGCGTGCGCGCCGTCACCTGCAAGAACCTCGAACTGACGGGCCTGATGAAACCCTTCGACCTGGAGGTCTTCTACGGCGAGCGCGTCGCCGTCCTCGGCTCCAACGGCTCCGGCAAGTCGCACTTCCTGCGCCTCCTCGCGGGGAACCTCGGCCCACACGACAACCCGGTGGCCCACACGGGGGAGTGGAAGCTCGGCGCGCGCGTCGTGCCGGGACACTTCGCGCAGACCCACGCCCACCCGGAGCTGATCGGCCGCACCCTCCTCGACATCCTGTGGCGCGAGCACGCCAAGGACAGGGGCGCGGCGATGTCCCGGCTGCGCCGCTACGAACTCACCGGGCAGGCCGAGCAGCGCTTCGAGAAGCTCTCCGGCGGCCAGCAGGCCCGCTTCCAGATCCTGCTCCTGGAGCTGGAGGGCGCCACCGTCCTGCTGCTCGACGAGCCCACCGACAACCTCGACCTGGAGTCGGCCGAGGCACTGCAGGAGGGCCTGGAGGCGTACGAGGGCACGGTGCTCGCCGTGACCCACGACCGCTGGTTCGCCCGTTCCTTCGACCGGTACCTGGTCTTCGGCGCCGACGGCCGCGTCCGGGAGACCCCGGAGGCCGTATGGGACGAGCAAAGAGTGGAACGGGTCCGCTAGCGCGCCGGGTAGCGTGGTGAAACCACGCCGTACGCTGCGCAGTTGGAGAGACCGTGGCTGTCAGGACGCCCTTTCGGACCAGTGATGTGGACGAGGCCCGGGAGGTGTTGGCGGCTGCCTACTACAGCAACTTCCTGGACGTGCTGGACCGGCAGCGGTCCTTCCGGGCCGAGTTCACCATCGGGCACCTCGGCGCGATCACCGTCGGGGGCCTGACCTGCAACACCGATGTGCGGGTGCGTCTCGGGGAACTCGGGGCGTACCACGTCAACATCCCGCTGAGCGGCCACATGGCCTGGCGCCAGGGCTCCGCCGAGAGCACGCTCACCACGCCCGACAGCGCCGCCGTCTACCAGCCGTGCGGCGACACCGTCGTCGACCGCTGGTCGGGCGACTGCCGGGTGCTCGCCGTGAAGCTGGACCGGGTGGCCCTGGAGGAGAGCCTGGAGACGCTGCTCGACCGGCCCACCCGCGGCCCGGTGCCGCTGGACCCGGGTTTCGACACCGGCCAGGGGCCCGGCCGGAGCTGGACCCGCCTGGTCCGCGCGGTCGCGGACGACCTCCTCGACGAGTCCGCGACGCTGAGCGGGTCCCTCGTCGCCGCCCCCCTCCAGGAGGCGCTCCTGAACGGCTTCCTGCTCGCCGCCGGACACCGCTACCGCGACCAACTCGCCGACCCCGTCGCCCGGTTGCGGCCCGCGCCGGTCAAGCGCGCCATGGACGCCGTGCAGCAGCGGCCCGAGCACCCCTTCACCGCGGCGACCCTCGCCGCCGAGGCCCGGGTCGGGGTGCGCTGGCTCCAGGAGGCCTTCCGCCGCTATGTGGGGATGTCCCCGATGGCGTACGTACGCGCCGTGCGGCTGCAGCGCGTGCGGGACGAACTGCGCGCGGCCGTGCCCGACGAGCAGTGCGTGAGCGCGGTCGCCCACCGCTGGGGCTTCACGCACCTCGGGCGGTTCGCCGAGCAGTACCGGGCGCGCTTCGGGGAGCTGCCGTCGCAGACGCTGCGTGGGTGAGGCGCGCGGGTGACTGGGTGTGCCGGTGAGTTGCGCGGGTGCGTGGTGCGTGGGTGGCTGGTGTGCGGCCGCGCGTGGGGTGGTGCGGCGTGGTCCGTGACACGGAACGGCGTGTCGTAGTGCGTTATTCGGACACCCGGCGCGTCGAGCGGATCGTCGGCTCCGGAGCGCCCGCCTAGGGTGTCGCTGGTGCCGGTAGGACCGGTCGCCGTCGCGGGAGCCCTAGCCTGCTTCCGGGGCGTCGGCCGTGGACGGAACCCCGGTGCTTCCGGCCCGGCGCAGTCCGCCGGGCCGGCTCGGACCAGCGGGCCCGGTCGCTCCCCCTCGGCACCCACGCGGTGCCATCGGGCCCGCCACTCCCGGCCTCCTTTTCCGGCCTTCCGGCCGCCTCCCGCTGCCCGGTCCGCCCGCCGGGGCCACACTCGGAGGTGCGTGCGCGCACAGCTGTGCCGCGCACCGGAGAGCGACCGGAGGCGGCATGAGCGCGACCGACACCACCCCCCTGCTGCGGCGCCACGGCCGGGCCGTCGACCTGTTCACCGACCGGGTGCACGCCGTCCGCGCCGACCAGTGGGACGCGCCGACGCCCTGCGAAGGGTGGACGGTGCGGGACCTCGTCGGCCACCTCGTCGTCGAGCAGCTGTGGGTCCCGCCGCTGGTCCGCGACGGCGCCACCATCGAGGCCGTCGGCGACGCCTTCGACGGCGACGTCCTCGGCCCCGACCCGGTCGCCTCCTGGGACACCGCGGCCGACGCGGCCCGCACCGCGTTCGGCGAGCCCGGCGCCCTGGACCGCGCCGTGCACCTCTCGTACGGCGCGACACCCGCGACCGACTACTGCGCCCAGATGGTCACCGACCTCGTCGTGCACACCTGGGACCTGTCCCGGGCCATCGGCGCCGACGAGCGGCTTCCGGACGACCTCGTCGCCGACGCCGTGAGCGAAGTGACGCCGTACGCGGCCGAGTTGAGCAAGAGCGGCCTGTTCGCCCCGGCCGTGCAGCCCCCGCCGGGAGCGGACGCCCAGACGGCGCTCCTGAACCTCCTGGGCCGCACCCCCTGACGCCCCTGCCCGCTGAGCCCCCGGCGCCCGCCCCCGCCTAACGCCCGTCCCAGCCGCCCCGCTCGGCCGCCAGGTCACCGATGCACACCATGCCCACGGGCCTGCCGTCCTCGACGACCGGCAGCCGGCGCACCGCGTGCGCCCGCATCAGGCCGACGGCCTCCGACACCGCGTCGTCGGGCGCCACCACCACGGGGTCCGGCGTGCACACGGACTGCGCGCTGACCGTCAGCGGGTCGGCGCCGTCGGCCACGGCACGCAGAGTGATGTCCCGGTCGGTGAGCACCCCGAGGACCTGACCGCCGCCCGTCACGACGACACCGCCGATGCCCTCGGCGCGCATCAGCTGCGCGGCCTCCACCAGCGACGCGTCGGGCCTGACCGCCGCCACTCCCGGTGTCATGACGTCCCTCACGTACCGCTCCGTCCGCTCCATGGTGCTGAGCCCCTCTTTCCGGTCCGTCCGTCCTCGCGGTCCGAGCCACCGCCGTCCGGGTGCCCATCCGGCGGGGGTTCTCACATCGGGGTTGCAGGGACCTGGGAGCCCGGCGAGTCCGGGCGCGGCGTCAGCCGAAGACGAGGCCGACGTCGTGCGTGACGCAGTGCTCCAGGACGGCGATCAGTTCGCGTACGTCGTCCACGCGCCGCCGGTGCGCGGGGTCCGTGTCGCCCTCGTACCGCGCCGCGATCTCCCGCAGGCGCGGCAGCATCGCGGCGCACCGGCCAGGGGTGAGGTCGGGGCCGTCGTCGTCGGCGTGGTCGAGCAGCGGCGCGAGCGGGGTCGCGGTGTCGCTCCAGGGGCGGGTGCCGCCGAAGCCGCTCATCGCGTCCGGCGCGAGACCCTCGGTCCGCGCCAGCCACTTCCGGAACATTGAGAAGCCGGTGTACGACCAGGAGACATCGGGACTTTCGGCGTCCGCGCCCGCCGGGTACAGCATCAGCCCCACGTGTCCTCCTCTGCTGGTCGGCGGCCTGACGCAGAGGATACGGAGGCGGCCTCCCTTCGGACGGTGCGGCTCCGGTGTGCCCGGGCGGGCGTTTGCCCCGCGGCGCCCGGGGCAGGCGGAAGGGCAGTGCTTCGGACCGGAGGCACGTCCGTGGGAGCGGTTGCGCTCGCCCGGGTGTGCCCAGGTGCTGTCGGCGCACGCCCTCCCACGGTGACCGTCCACACCAGGCACCGGCTCACAGGGAGTTGCACGCATCATGCGACCCGATGCAGCACGATTCCAGGACACGACCCGTCACCACGGGGCGGTCCGTCCCGCGCACTCCAAGACCCCGCACCCCGAGTCCTCGCACGCCCAGCCTCCGCGTCCGCAGCGGCCGCGGTCCAAGCGGCACCCGCACGACGACGCCCCCGACACCGCCGCGGCCTTCCGGCGGCTGTGCGAACTGCCCCACGGACCCGAGCGCGACGCCCTGCGCGAAGAACTCGTCCGGGCCTGGCTGCCCATGGCCGAACGCCTCGCGGGCCGCTTCCGCAACCGCGGCGAAGCCCTCGACGACCTCCGTCAGGTCGCCGCCCTCGGCCTGGTCAAGGCCGTCGACCGCTACGACCCCGAGCGCGGCAACGCCTTCGAGAGCTACGCCGTGCCGACCGTCACCGGCGAGATCAAGCGCCACTTCCGCGACCACATGTGGACGCTGCACGTGCCCCGCCGGGTCCAGGACCTGCGCAACCGCGTGCGGTTCGCCTGCCAGGACCTGACCCAGACCACCCCCGGACGCCACCCCAGCGTCGCCGAGATCGCCGAGCGCGCCGGGATGAGCGAGGAGGACGCGGCGACCGGACTCGAAGCGCTCGACAGCTTCACCGCGCTGTCCCTGGACGCCGAACTCCCCGGCAGCGACGACGGCTACGCCCTGCGGGACACCCTCGGCGGCCCCGACCCGGCGCTCGACGTCGTCGTCGACCGCGAGGCCGTCAAACCCCGCCTCGCCCAACTCCCTGAACGCGAACGCACCATCCTCTACCTGCGGTTCTTCCGTGACATGACGCAGAGCCGCATCGCCGAGCACCTGGGCATCTCCCAGATGCACGTGTCGCGTCTGATCAGCCGCTGCTGCGGGCGGATGCGCGAGGAGGTCCTGCGCGAGGCCACCCACCACACGGCCGCCGCCCGGCACGAGGAGCGGGCCCGCGCCGCCCGGGTCACCCCGAGCGCCGCATAGCCAGGGCGATGTGCCGGGACATCACATCCACGGCGCGCGCCTCCGCCATCGAGAACGCGAGGCGCGCGCCGGTCCTGAACAGGCTGAGCACCCCCTCGACCGGACCGCCGGGGCCCGGCGCGATCGGCACGCACAGCAGGGACGTGACGTGCGCGCGCACCAGGACCGGGGCGCCGCTCGCGTCCCGGCCGAAGCTGTCCGGCGGATCCGGCCGCACCTGGAGCGTCGGCGCCCCGCAGCGCGCCGTCTCCATGACCAGCGGGCAGTCGGCCGGATCCTGCGCGAGCACGTCGGCGACCGGTCCGCCCTCGGGGCCAAGGACCGTGCGCCGCCGCGGCCGCTCGGCGCCCTCGTCGGCGATCACCCAGTCGGCGAACCGGCCGTGCAGCACCTCGGGGACCCGGGCGAGCACCCGGCCGGGGTCCCCGGCCTGCGTGGTGAGCAGCGCGACCGTCATGGCGTCGGTCAGTTCCAGGAGTTCGGCGTTGCGGGTCGCCTCGGCGAGGTCGGGGACGCGTCCCCGTACGCTGCGCGGCAGGGGGTCCCGGGTGCTCGGCGGCTGCAGGACGACGAGGACGACCGTGCGGGGCTCGTTGCCGGGGTGCAGCGCGGTCAGCGTCGCCCGCACCGGGATCCCCGGCTGGTGCTGCAACCGGACCGTCAGGCTGCGGTCGCCCTCCCTGCGCGCCACCGCGGCGGCCTGCGAGCGGAACGCGGTCCGGTCGGACGGCGTCAGGAATCCGGCGAGCGGCCGCCCCGTCGCGTACCCGCCGCGCAGGCCCGTGAGATCCGCCGCCGCGGTGTTCAGGCGCCGCACCACCGTCTCGCCGTCGACCAGCGCGACCGGCAGCGGGAACCGCTGGAAGACGGCGCGCAGCAGGCGCTGTTCGTCCCGCACGGGCGTCGTGCCCACCGCCGTGCCGTCCGCGGTCAGCCGCTCGTATCCGGGCCACAGCCGCTCCGCCACGTGGTCGAGCTCGAACAGGGCCGCGTCGAGCATGGTGCGCAGGTCACCGGAGGGGACCGTGCGTGATGTCTTCAACTCCGCGACCCGGCGCACGAAGTCCGCCAGGTCCTCGCCGAAACGGTCGGTGTCCGCCATGCCATGAACGTAGCGCCTGGGGCCGTTTTCCGGGGGAGTCCCCGGGAACTCGAAAACAGGAGAAGAACAGGAGAAGCGCAGACGAGGAGGCGCGTCACGATGCCGATGCTGCCCGGAACGGACGGGCCGGAATCCACCCTGCCCGCGCGCAGGCTTTCGGAACTGGCCGAACAGGCGCTGCGCTGCACCACGGAGTGCTGCGGCGCGGGCGCGACCGTCACCGAGGGCGGCCAGGTGCATCCGGCCGCCGTCACCCACCCCGACCTGTCGGGCCTGGTCTCGGCGCAGCTGCGCTCCGGCGACGGGCCGATCCCCGCGGCTGAGGAGCGGGGCGCGCCGGTGGACGCGGGGGACCTGCTGCACGACGACCGGTGGCCGGAGTACCGCGCGCTCGCCCTGGACTCCGGGGTCCGCGCGAGTGTCACGCTGCCCTTCCGGCGCTCGGGGCTCACCCTCACCCTCACGCTGTTCAGCTTCCGCCCCGGCACCCTGGACGACGCGGGCTGCGGCCCCGCGCAGGCGCTCGGCGACCTCGCGGCGGCGGGCCTGGTCCGCGACCGGCACTACCGCGCCGCGCTCACCGAGCTCGACCACCTGGGCGAGGCGCTGCGCACGCGCCCCGTCGTCGACCAGGCGTGCGGCATCATCATGCACATCGTGACCTGCGACGCCGACCGCGCCTTCACCCTTCTGCGCCGCATCTCCCAGCAGTCCAACCGCAAACTCGCCGAAGTGGCGGCGGCGCTGGTCCAGACGCGGGGCAGGGGTCTTGAGGACGAGCTGACGGCACTGGCCGAGTGAGCCGGCGGGCCGGGCCCGCGGTCACCCGGCCGGAGGCCACACCGCGCGGATGACGCACCCCCACGCTCGAATGACCTCATGCGCACTTCCGTCCCGCACCTCGCCCTGACCCTGACCACGGCCGCCCTCTGCACCCTCGCCGCCGCCCCGTCCGCGTACGCGGGAGACGCCACCGCCGAAGTGACCCCCAAGCACCTCGCCCCCGGCGAACAGATCACCGTCTCCGTGTCCTGCCCCGACACCGGCGGCACACCCCCGCAGACCATGACCGCGAGTTCCCAGGCCTTCGAGCAGGGCAGCGTCCAGCTCCACCGCGTCCAGACCGGCCAGGGGCTCCCGGACGAACGGCAGCACGAGCAGGCCGACCCGTACGGCCTCACCGACCCGCAGGGACTCGAACCCGACACCGGGCCCGGCCTGGAGCCCGACCTCGGGACGATGCCCGGCGAGGAGTCCGACACCGGGACGGGGACGGACATGGGGACCGGAGCCGATACGGGGGCAGGGGCGGGGGACGAGGTCGGGATCAGGGGGGACGCCGAGAACGGGGACGGCGCCGCGAAGGGGGACGGCGCCGCGAACGGGCCCGGCGCCGCGCGTGACGACGGCGTGAACCGTGACGACAGCGCGAACGGCGGCGGCGCCGGGGTCGCCTACCAGGGCACAGCCCGCATCGCCGCAGCCGGGTCCTTCGAGGGCGGCGGCCCGAACGCCGTCGGCCCCGAGTCGCAGTGGGCCGTGGACGGCGCCTGCCACGACGACGGCCGGTGGAAGGCGACGTTCACCGTCACCCGTACCGCCCACACCCCCACGCACCGGCCCACTCCCACCCCCACCCGTACGGCCCCCGCCGCCCACGGCGTCCACGCCGGCCGTGACGGCGGCTTCACCGACTCGCCGGCGGCGCTCGCCGCGGGCGGCCTGCTGGTCAGCGGGGCCCTGGGCGCCGCCGTGCACCGGCTGCGCCGCGACCGGACGTCCGCCCGCTGACTCCCGGTCGGGTCAAGTGGCCGACCACCGGAAGGTGGAGCGGCGCCGCCGTGGGTACGCAGACACCCGACGGCACACGAGAGGTCACGGGAGCGCACGGAGGTACCCATGCGGCGGACGGACCACGAGGGCCGCGGCCGCGTCCGGTACGGCCCGCCTCTGCCGGAGCCGGGGCTCCCGGTCCTCGCGGAGCTGACCGCCGTCCTCGCGTCCGCCGCGGGCCGCTCGCACGCGCAGCCGCCCGGCGGCGGCCCGCCGCTCCTGGACGCGGCCTGCGGCTACTGGACCCGGCGCGGCCTGCCCGCCGAGCGCGACCACGTGGCCGCCGCGCCCGGAGCCGCGCCGCTGCTGCTCGCGCTCACCGCGGCCGTCGGCGGCGACGTCCTCCTGCCCCGCCCGTGCGCCGCCTGGTGGGAGCCCCAGGTACGCCTCCTCGGCCGGTCGGTGTACCACGTGCCGACGCCCGCCGAGTGCGGCGGCGTGCCCGACCCGTACGCCCTCCTCGAAACCGTCCGCCGCGTCCGCGCCGAGGGCGGCTCGCCGCGCCTGCTCGTGATGTCGGTCGCCGACGACCCGACAGCCACGGTGCCGCCTCCGGAGGTCGTGCACGAGGCCGTCGAGGCCGCGGCGGGCGAGGGCCTGCACATCGTCAGCGACGAGACCTGGCGCGACACCCTGCACCGCCCCCACGAGACCGTCCTGGTCGGCCCCGCAGAGATGGCCCCCGAACGGGTCACCGTCGTCTGCGACCTGTCCGGCGCCTTCCTGCCGCCCGCGCTGCCCGCCGCCGTCGCCCGGTTCCCGGCGGGCGGCCCCGCGGCGGCCCTGCGCGCCCGCGTCCTCGACGTCCTCACCGCGCTCGGCGCGTCCCCGGCCGCGCCGGTCGCCGCCGCGGCCGCGTACGCCCTGGGGGAGCCGGACGAGATCACCGCCCGCCTGACCGCCGCGACGAGGCTGCACGCGCGCGTGGCCGTCGCCCTGCGGCAGGCGGTGGTCGCGGCGGGCGGCTTCGCCCGGCCGCCGAGCGCGGGGCGGCACCTGTACGCCGACCTCGGGCCGCTGCGCTCCGAGCTGGCCGCGCGCGGGGTGGGCGACGCGCAGGACCTGGAGGACTTCCTGGGCGACCGTCTCGGCATGCCCGCCCCCGGCGGCCACCGCTTCGGCGACGACATCGCCGCACTGCGCGTCCGCCTCTCCACGGGGCCGTTCCTCGGCACGGACCCGGACGAGCGGATGGCCGCGCTCGGCGCCCCCGACCCCCTGGAACTACCGCATGTGGAACGAGCGTTGACCTCGTTCGCAGCGGCCTTCGACGACCTCCGTGCCGAAGCACAGCGATGGGAGCCTCCTCGGTGACGCAGCAGACGCAGCAGCAGCCACGGGACAGCGAACAGACGGAGCAGACACAGCCGGTAGGACGGGGCCGGGAGGCGCAGGACGGCGGGGGCGGGCTCGACGGCGGCGGGGGCCGGTCGGAGACACGGGTCGCGCAGGACGTACGAGGCGGGTCGCAGGCGCGGGGCGCGCGGGCCGTCCGGACCGGGGCCTTCCCGGTCGCGCCCCGTACCCCCGGCACCGTCCGGCTGTGGCCCAAGTCCTTCGCCGATCGGCTCACCGCGCCGCTGCCCGGCCTTCGGGCGTTCGCGCGGTTCGCTCGCGAGGGGGCGCTCAGGCCGCCGCTCGCTGCGCTCGCCGACATTCCGCGGCTGCCGTACGAACCGGGTCCGCTGCCCCGCGTCGACTCCCGCACGGTCGCGGTGACCTGGGCCGGGCACGCCAGCTGGGTGCTGCGCGTCGGTGGCCTCACCGTCCTCACCGACCCCGTCTGGTCCCACAGGATCCTCGGCACCCCCGCCCGGGTCACGCCCGTCGGCGTCCCCTGGAGCGCGCTGCCCCGCGTCGACGCCGTGGTCATCAGCCACAACCACTACGACCACCTGGACGCGCCCACCCTCAGAAGGCTCCCGCGCGACACCCCCGTCCTCGTCCCCGCGGGTCTCGCCCGGTGGTTCACGCGCCGCCGCTTCACCCGGGTCGTCGAGCTCGACTGGTGGGAGGGCGCCGAACTCGGCGGGGTCCGCTTCGACTTCGTACCGGCGCACCACTGGTCCAAGCGAGGGCTGCGGGACACCTGCCGGAGCCTGTGGGGCGGCTGGGTGCTCACGGACGCGGACGGGCAGCGGGTGTACTTCGCCGGGGACACGGGGTACGGGCACTGGTTCGAGCGGATCGGGGAGCGCTACCCCGGGATCGACCTGGCGCTGCTTCCCATCGGGGCGTACGAGCCGCGCTGGTGGCTGCGGGACGTGCACTGCGACCCGGAGGAGGCGGTGCGGGCCGCGCTGGACGTCGGGGCGCGGCGGATGGCGCCGATGCACTGGGGGACGTTCCTGCTGTCGGCGGAGCCGGTCCTCGAGCCGCTGGCGCGGGTGCGGGACGCCTGGGCGGCGGCCGGGAGGGGGCGGGGGGAGCTGTGGGATCTGCCGGTGGGCGGGTCCCGGGTGCTTCCTGACTGAGGCGGCTGAGGTGGCCGAGGCGGGTGAGGTGGCCGCGGCGGCCGAGGTGCCGGTGTGTTCAGGTGGCCGTCGAGCGGGCCCCGCGGAGGCGGCGCCACGCCGTCGGGGCCAGGCTGATGACGACCGTGAGGCCGACGGCCAGGGCCACGCCCTGCCACGGCTCCCTGAACAGCGAGCCGCCGAGAATGCCGATGAGCTGGTACGTCACGGCCCAGGCCAGGCAGGCCGGGAGATTGCCGCGGGCGAACCGGCGCAGCGGCAGCTTCGCCAGGAGGCAGGCCAGCATCACCGGGAGGCGGCCCGCGGGGACCAGGCGCGACAGGACGAGCACCAGCACGCCGTGGTCCTGGAGCTTGTCCTGGGCCTGGGCGAGCCGCTCCTCCGGGGCCCGGTCCCGGATGGCCTCCAGCCAGCGCGAGCCGTTCCTCGACCGCATGCCCCGCTGCCCGAGCCAGTACAGGCCCATGTCCCCGGCGAACGCCGCGAGCGACGCCACCCCGAACACGATGAGCAGCGCGAACGGCGACGTGTCGGTCTGGTGGAAGGCCACCACCGCCGCCGAACTCACCAGCGCGCCCGTCGGCACCACCGGCACCAGCGCGCCGAGCACCACCAGCAGGAACAGCGACGGATAGCCCACCGCCTGCTGCGTGGACTCCGGCGTCACCGTCGCCGCGGCGGCCAGGATCATCGGGCGACCTCCGGCCGTACGGACTCGCCGTGCCCGAGCCGGTGCACGGCGACGTCCGGCGCGCGGCGGGCCGCCTGGCGCACGAACTCGTCGCCGGGGCCGTGGAATTCGTGCGGCCGCACCGCGTCCATGCCGATCGGCCAGTACGTGCCGTAGTGCACCGGCACCGCGCTGCGCGGCGCGATCCGCGCCAGGGCCTCGGCGGCGCGGGCCGGATCCAGATGGCCGTGGCCGAGGTAGGGGCCCCAGCCGCCGACGGGAAGCAGCGCCACGTCGACGGGGCCCACCTCGTCGGCCATCGCGTCGAACAGGCCCGTGTCGCCCGCGAAGTACGTGCGGGCGCGGCCCTCGACGACATAGCCCAGGGCGGGGGAGCGGTGCGGGCCGAGGGGGAGGCGGCGGCCGTCGTGGAGGGCGGGCACGACGCGTACGACGACACCGCCGCCGCTCTTGCTCTCCACGGGCACCTCGTCGCCCGGGGCGACCTCCGTGAAGCGCAGGTGCGACAGCTTGCGCAGGCCCGGTACGGAGCGGGGAGCGCCGCGCGGGACCAGGACGCGCGTGCCCGGGGCCAGGCGGGCCAGGGACGGCACGTGCAGATGGTCGGCGTGCAGGTGCGACAGGAGGACGACGTCCGCGACGGCGGCGTGCGCGGGCGGGAGCGCCCCTCTGCGCCGGCGCAGGTGCGCGAGACGGCGCACGAACAGCGGATCGGTCAGCACGCGGGTGCCCGAGTCCTCCACCGTGCACGTGGCATGGCCCCACCAGGTGACCGTGACGTCGGCCCGCACCCGTTCCTCCTTCGTGTGACTGTCTCCGAGCCTACGGCCAGGAGTAGTGTCGTCGGCTGACGCCAGAGGTGAGGGGACGCCATGGGAGATGCCGGCGGGGGGAGCACCGCCCGCGCGGTGCGGGTCGCCGCGATCGCCAGCCTGACGCCCCTGGAGGAGCTGGACGCCGACCCCTTCCTCGTGGACTCACGCAGCCAGCACGCCATGTGCGCGAAGTGGGCTGCCGCCCAGGGGTACGTGGTGACCCGTGAGCTCGTCGTCCGTGGCCTGCGCGCCGACCACGCCGTCCTGTGGGGCGACGTCGACGCCGGGCTCGTCGACCTCTTCGTCGTCCCCTGCCGCCGGGTGCTCGAACTCGCCCTGCGGTCCGCCGACGAGTTCACCGCGGAGTGCGCTCGGCGGGGGGTGCGGATCGAGACCGCGGGGTTCGCCGAGCCGGCGTACGACTCGGGGATGAAGGCGCGGGTGCACCGGCGTCTGTCCATGCCGACGGCTGGGTACGACGGCTGCTGACCCGGGCCCCTGGGCCTCCACCGGACCACCCCCTCGGTCGCCGCACGGCAACCCTCCCCACCGCTCCGCGGCGGTTTCCCCCACCCGCCCACCCGTGACTGCCGTCCCCGACCAACCCTCGACGGCCACCCCGACCGGCGACGCCCGCCGTCCCCGCGCCCCCTCGGCGGCAACCCCCGCCCCCGCTCCGCGGCGGCTCTCCCCACCCACCCGCCCGTGACGGTGGTCCCCGGGCGCCCGTCGGCGGCCACCCCGCCCGCCCGTTGCTGTGGTCCCCGGGTCGCCCCCTCGGCGGCACCCCTCCCCGCCGCTTCGCGGCGGCTCTCCCCACCCGCCCGCCCGTGACGGTGGTCCCCGGGTGCCCGTCGGCGGTCACCCCGCCCGCCCGTGACTGTGATCCCCGAGTCGCCCCGCGCCGAGCCCTCGCCCGCTCGCCGAGCCCTCGGCCCCTCAGCGCCGGCGCCTGAGCCCCGGCCCCTCAGCGCCGGCGCCTGAGCCCCGGCCCCTCAGCGCCGGCGCCTGAGCCCCGGGTCCCTCAGCGCCGGCGCCTGAGCCCCGGGTCCCTCAGCGCCGGTCCCGATCCCTGGCCCCTCAGCGCCGGTCCCGATCCCGGGTCCCTCAGCGCCGGTCCCGATCCCGGGTCCCTCAGCGCCGGACCCGAGCCCTGGCCCCTCAGCGCCGGACCCGAGCCCCGGTCCCTCAGCTCCGGTCCCGATCCCGGGTCCCTCTGCGCCGCCGGTCCCCGAGCCACGGTCCCCGAGCCCCGGCCCCTGAGCCACGGCGACTGAGCCCCCGCGCCTGAGCCCCGGCCCCATGGCCCCAATCCCTGAGCTCCGGTCCCTCAGCTCCAGCCCTCCCCACCCCTGAGGCCCTCAGCTCCGGCCCCTGAGCCCTGTCCTCTCAGCGCCGGTCCCTCGGCTCCCGCCCCCCAACCCCGCCACCCTGCCCACCCACCGTGCACATTGCCCCTCCCACAGCCACTCTTGACACCGCACCCCCCACCCCCCAACACCCGCCCACCCCCGCCGACCTGCTACTCCCACCCACCACCCCGCCCAGGCATCCCGCCCTGCCCCGTGCCGCCCCGGCGGCACCCCCTGCTTCCTCAACCCCGTGGCTCGCGGCGGGTCCGGTGCAGCGCACCGACTCGTCACTGGACCGAGCAACGGCTGCTCCTGCCCTGCTTCGCCCCGAGGGGCCCAGGGGCTCGGGGGGCCCGGGGCATGGCGGGTCCGACAGTTACGGGTGGGTGGGTGGGGTTACGCCGCGCAGCGGCGGGGGGTTGCCGCCGGGGGTGCCCCGGGGACCACAGTCACGGGCGGGCGGGTGGGGAGAACCGCCGCGCAGCGGCGGGGACGGCTGCCGCAGCCCGGCGGGCACGGCCAGGTGAGTCCGGTCGAGGCCCACGGCCTGTGACACGCTGGGGGCAAGGTCAATGCACGTGAGGGTGGGCAGACGCGGTGCGCGATGGGCGATGGCGGGCAGTGGGACGCGCACTGTGGCGCGTGATCGCCGTGTGGGCGGTGAGCACGGTCACGATGCTCGCCCTCGCCGGCATCCTCCCGGACTTCAAGCTCCAGTCGGACGACGGCGACAGCGCCACCCGCATCGCGATCACCGCGGCCCTCGGCGCGGGCGCCTTCGGCCTCCTGTCGGCCCTGGTGTGGCCGCTGCTCGTACGCGCGCTGCTCCTCGTACCCGCCCTGGTCCTCGGCCTGCTCAACTTCTTCCTCAACGGCTCCCTGCTCCTGCTCGCCCTGCGCCTCATCCCCGACGGCCGCGGCGACGCGAACGCCGAGACGGCCGTGGTCGTCGCCGCCGTGATGTCGGCCGTCGCCTCCGCGACCGGCGGCGCCCTCGCTGTCCGCGACGACGACGCCTACCGCCGCCGCCTGTACCGCCTCGCCGACCGAAGACGCCGCCGTGCCCACGGCGCCCACGGCCCCAGCACCCCGGGCATCCTCTTCCTCCAGCTCGACGGCGTCGGCCACGACGTCCTCCAGGACGCCGTCCGCAAGGGCCTCATGCCCACCGTCGCCCGCTGGCTCGGCGAGAGCGAGAGCGAGAGCGAGAGAGAGACGAAAGCCGGGAACGAGAGCCTCACCGGCACCGGCAGCCTCACCGGCACAAGACCGCCCCGCGACCTCACCCCCGCCCCACCCCCCACCCACCGCCTCACCCCCTGGCGCACCGACTGGTCCAGTCAGACCGGGGCCAGCCAGCTCGCCATCCTGCACGGCAGCAACTTCGACGTTCCCGCCTTCCGCTGGTACGAGAAGGACACCGGTGAGGTCATGGTGTCCAACCGCCCGGCCTCCGCCGTGGAGCTGCAGCGCCGTGCCGTCGCCCGCACCGGTGACCGGGGGCTGCTCGCCGAGGACGGGGCGAGCCGCGGGAACCTGTTCAGCGGGGGCGCCGACCAGCTCGCCCTCGTCCTTTCGATGGCGGCGCGGCGCGGCAAGCGGAACCGCTCCCGCGCCGGGTACTTCGCGTACTTCTCCGACCCCGCGAACGCGGTCCGCACCGCCCTCTCCTTCGTCGCCGAGGTCGGCCGCGAGATCGGCGAGTCCACCCGGGCCCGGCTGTGCAAACGACGGCCCCGAGTGAGCCGTGGCGGGCTCTACCCCTTCATCCGGGCCTTCGCCACCGTCGTGGAGCGCGACGTCGTCGTCGCCGCCGTCATCGGCGACATGCTCGCCGGGCGCGCCGCCGTCTACGCCGACCTCGTCGCGTACGACGAGGTCGCCCACCACTCGGGCCCCACCAGCGGCGACGCCGAGCGGGTCCTGCGCCGCCTGGACCGCTCCCTCGCCCTGATCGAGCAGGTCGCCGACCACGCGCCCCGGCTCTACCGCATCGTGCTGCTGTCCGACCACGGCCAGAGCCCCGGCGAGACCTTCCGCGCCCGCTACGGCCTGTCCCTCGCCGACCTGGTGCGGGCCGGGTGCGGGCTGCCCGTGCCCCGCAGGGCGGGGCGTACGCACAGCGGTGCCGAGGCCCGTTCGGCGGTCCGTGCCGCGCTGCGCCGTCCCGTCGAGGAGGGCGCGGGCGAGCACCGTCCCGGCCGCCGCGCCGAGCCGATCGTCCTCGCCTCCGGCAACCTCGGCCTCGTGTCGTTCCCCGACGTGCCCCACCGCATGACCCGCGAGGAGATCGACCGCCGCCACCCGGCGCTCCTGCCGACCCTCGCCAACCACCCCGGCGTCGGCTTCCTGCTCGTCCGCAGCGCCGAGCACGGGCCGCTCGTCCTCGGCGCGCGCGGCGCGGAGCTGCGCCTCGACGAGGACGGCTCCGGCGGCTCCGGCGGCCCCGGCCCCCTCGACGACTTCGGGCCCGGCGCCGCCGACGCCGTGCGCCGCACCGACTCCTTCCCGCACACCGCCGACATCATGGTCAACTCCTGGTACGACCCCGAGGACGGCGAAGTCCTCGCCTTCGAGGAGCAGATCGGCTCCCACGGCGGGCTCGGCGGCGCCCAGTCCCGCCCGTTCCTGCTGTCCCCGCTCGCGCTGTCCCCGGCCGCCCCGGACGGCGGTGAACTCGTCGGCGCCGAGGCCGTGCACGCCGTGCTGCGGCGCTGGCGGGAGGAGGAGTGCGGGCACGGGGCGCGGGTGCGGGCCACGGTGGCGGAAGCCGATGCCGCCCAGGTCAGCGGCCCTGTCGCCGCTGCGGACGATTGCCTCCGCCAAGCCCCGCCGCCCACAGCTTTTCCGGCCGCCGACCACGCCGTACAGGACAAAACCTCTTGATTTTGCGGAGCGTGTGCCGTGCCCGACCATGGGCGGGCCCCCGGCGATCCCGGGCGCACGGCACAACGAGAGGCGCACCACCCCATGCACGACACCGGAACCGTTTCCTCGTCGGCTCCGGCCCCTGACCTGGGGGAACTTCCGGCAGAGAGCGACAAGCACGCCCGCCGCTTCGGGCTTCCCGTCGCCACCTGCCTCGTGATGGGGAACATCATCGGCGGCGGCATCTTCCTGCTGCCCGCGTCCGTCGCGCCGTTCGGCACCATCAGCCTCGTCGCGTTCGCCGTCCTCACGGCGGGCGCGATCTGCCTGGCGCTGGTCTTCGGGCGGCTCGCGAGCCGTGACCCGCGCACCGGCGGGCCGTACGTGTACGCGCGGGCCGCGTTCGGCGACTTCGCGGGGTTCCTCGCCGCCTGGTCGTACTGGATCACGACGTGGGTGTCGAACGCGGCGCTCGCCGTCGCCGCCGTCGGCTATCTCGACGTGCTGATACCGGTGGCGGACCACAAGTGGTCGGCGTGCCTCGCCGCGCTGACGCTGCAACTGCTGCCCGCGCTCGCCAACTTCGCCGGGACCCGCTATGTCGGCGCCGTCCAACTGATCGCCACCGTCCTGAAGTTCCTGCCGCTGCTGCTCGTCGCGTTCGGTGGTCTGTTCTTCTTCGACAGCGCGAACCTCGGGCCGTTCCGGGCGGGCGACGAGAGCCCCGTCGGCGCGGTGTCGGCGTCCGCCGCGATCCTGCTCTTCTCGTACCTCGGCGTGGAGTCCGCCGCCGTCAGCGCCGGTGAGGTGCGCGACCCCCGGCGCAACGTCGGACGCGCCACCGTCCTCGGCACCCTCGGCGCCGCCCTCGTCTACCTCCTCGGCACCCTCGCCGTGTTCGGGACCGTCGCGCACGACAAGCTGGTGGCGTCCACGGCGCCGTTCTCGGACGCCGTGAACGTCATGTTCGGCGGCTCCTGGGGCGGTACGGCCGTGGCGCTCGCCGCGCTCGTGTCGATGGTCGGCGCCCTCAACGGGTGGACGCTTCTGAGCGCCCAGACGCCGTACGCCGCCGCGCGCGACGGCCTCTTCCCGAGCGCGTTCGCCCGCAAGCGGCGCGGTGTGCCGACCGTCGGCGTCCTCGTCACCGTCGTCCTCGCCTCGCTCCTGACGGTCTACAACTACACGGCCGGTTCGGCGGGCGTCTTCGAGGTCCTCGTGCTCGTCACCACGTTCACCGCCACCGTGCCGTACCTCCTCGCCACCGCCGCGCAGATCTACTTCCTCGCCTCCGGGCAGGGCGAGCGCGTGCACCGGGGCCGCCTCGTGCGCGACGCGGTCCTCGCCGCGCTCGCGTTCGGCTTCTCGATGTGGCTGGTCGCGGGCGCCGGGTACGCGGCCGTCTACCAGGGCGTGCTGTTCCTCTTCGTGGGAGTCCTCGTGTACGCGTGGATGGCGGCCCGCAAGCAGCGGACCGCCACCCGTTAGCGCACTCTCCCCGCTACCTCGCCAGCGGCGCGATCACCCAGCGCTGCGTCCGGTAGCCGCTGTCCCGCGGACCGATCTCGACGAGCTTGCGGGCCGCGAGGTACGCCTCGTTGCCCTCGACCTCGTAGCCGACCTGGAGCGTGCCGGGCACGTCCCTGATCTCGGGCCGCTGCGCGCGCCCGACCGCCGCCGGGTAGTCGCCGTCCTCGGGCGTGCCCCGGACCGCCAGCTCGGCGAGCAGCCGCTCCTGGGCCGCGGCGAGCGCCTCCTGCGGATCCCGCACGGCCGGTGCCTCGGCGCCCCCGGCGCCGGGAGGCGTCACGAGGGCGCCGGCCTCGCGCGTCGTGCCCGTCGCCGTGCGCGTCGACAGCTGCGCCTGCACGACCGTGCCGTCGTTGTCGAGGCCGACCCGGATCACACCGCGGTCCGGAGTGATGACCGGGACGCCGTCGAAGGCCTGCCGGAACGTGACGTGGGTCTGCAGCGACACCGGCGCGCCGATCTCCGAGCCGTCCTTGGTGCCGGAGTTCTGCATCAGGTCGTGCACGCTGTCGACGACCAGTTCGGCGCCGTCGGCGTGCTGCTCGGCGAAGGCGCGTGCCAGCTCGACGGCGCGGTCGGTGGGCAGCGCCGTGGTGTTGCGGTGGTTGGGCTCGGCGAGCCGCACCCAGCGCACCGCGTGCGGGCCCGTGGACGCGACGCGGTCGCCGGAGGTGGCGCTGAGCACGCCCTGCCGCTCGACCTGCACCTCTTCGAGGGCCGCCGTCGGGAAGCTCGCGATCCGTCCCGCCGCGGCCAGCTCGGAGCTGGGGTCGCGCGGCGCGAGCTGGATCACCTGCGGGTTGTCCGGGGCGGCGGTGAGCTGCTCGGCGAGCGACTCGCGGGCGTTGTACCAGCGCCACGCGTACCAGTTGTCCGGCACGGCGTCACGGTAGAAGTTCCGTTCCGTGTTGAGCCGGTTCACGGCCTCGGCCTGGGTGGCGCCGACCGCGCACACGGACGGGGCCTGGCCCTTGTGGATGTCCCAGCTCGCGTTCAGCCAGGCGTCGCAGTACGTCTGCCCGGACCGCCACTTGTCCCAGAACTTCCGGCCGTAGTCCGGGTGGTCGATGCTGGTGGTCTCGAAGCCGAAGAGCATCCGGAAGCCGAGGTTCGGCCCGGCCCAGGTGCGGATCGGGGAGTGCCCGGCGAGGACCCGCAGCGAGAAGCAGGTCGACCAGAAGATGTACCGGCACTTCTCGTTGCCGAGCGCCATCCGGTTGGAGGTCGCCGTGGTGCGCCCGTCCCAGGCCGCGCCCATGGGCGCGTGGAAGACGCCGTTGCCGTCCATGTCGCCGTGGCCCGAGTGGTACACGGCGCACACCGCGTCCATGCCGTAGCGGTCCTGCCAGTTGTCGTACGTCTCCTCGTACGCCCAGACCTGCACGCCCCCGTCGGCGAACCAGAAGTTCCGGTCGTAGAACTGCTGGAGGTACGCCAGCCAGCCGGTGGCGTCCTCGTGGGTGTAGAACAGCGGCGACGCGGTGGCGAACTTCTCGATGCTGAACGCGCCCCACCAGTGGAACGTCGAGTCCCGGTCACCGGCGGCGCCGGGCTTGTCGGGCTCGAGCGGCGACGGACCCCGGTCCGTGTAGATCATGCGCATGCCTAACCCCCTGAGTGATCTCCCCGATGTGCCCGGGCGCCTGCGCCGCGCAGCCGTCACGTGGCTGAGTCCGCACGGTCGAGGGGGCCTAAAAGTGTCACCGCGTGGGGGCCTTGCCCAGTTGCCATTCCGGCCATAGGTACCGCGTACCGCCCATGCCGCGTGCCCCACGCGCCCCGGTGGCGGGGGCGCGTGGGGTGGTACAGAACCGGGTGTCCGAGGGGGATCGGCGCACGGCACGGAACGCGCGACGGTGCCTCACTGTTCGTACCGCACCCCGCGCACCAGCGCGGCCCTCTCGAACACCCTTGGTGCTACTTGCCGTAGTACGCGTCGTGGACCGCCAAGGTCGACTTGTTGCCCTTCCTGTCGGCGATCTTGGCGCGGAAGGAGACGGCCTTGCCCGCGGCGGGGTTCTTCACGGTGACGCGGCCGTCGGTGACCTTCAGCTCCTTCCAGGTCCTGCCGCTGTCGTAACTGGCGTAGACGTGCAGCGACTTCAGGTTCGCCCCGGCCGCCGCGCCCTGCACGGTCACCGGCATCCGCTGCTTCTCGCCCGCGGGCGCCCGGCTGGTCAGGTCGAGCACGGGCGCGAACCGGGCGGTGGACACCGGGAGTACCCTCGGGCCGCCCCGCTCGGAGCGGAACGTCCAGGAGGCGTCGACGCGGGTGGACGCCGCCGAGAGGGACGCCGAGCGCCTGACGGAAGTGGTCAGCCGGTATTCGGCATCCGTGTCCGGAACCTGGAAGGCCCCGTCCTCGCCCGAGAGCGGGTCCTCGTTGGCGCCGATCCTCGTGCCGTCGCGGTACAGCTCCGTCTTCGCCGACGTCAGATCGGTCCAGCCGATGTTGCCCTTCCCGTCGGCGAACAGCGGCAGGTCGCCGTACAGCTTCGAGCCGTCGCGGAACACGCCCGCGCCCGAGCCGACGCGCGGTCCGAACACGCCGACGCCGAACGACTCCTGATAGCTGCGCCCCGCCTTGAAGGCGCGCGGCTCCGGGAACCGGTAGTAGCTCTCGATCAGCGGGTTGCCCTCCTCGTCGACGCCGCCGTACTGCTCGAAGCCGAGGTCCCAGGTCACCTTGCCGAGTGCCGACAGGTGCAGCGTCTTGGTGCGCGGCAACTTCTGCACCGGCGGGATCATGGAGATGCCGCCCGCCTCCGGGAGATATCCCGCCGCGCTCAGGCTGCCCGTCTTGTCCGCCGACGACGCACCCATCCGCACCTTCACGGTCGCGAAGTCGGCGGGCTTGAGGTGCTTGACGTAGCCGGTGGCGAGCTTGGTCACCTTGCCGCCGAGGAGCATCTCGTACGCGGTGTCGGCGCCCTTGCGCCAGGTGCCGAGCCACTGCTGGCCGAGGCCGGTCGGCACCGCGGGGCCGAGGTGCGCGGTGCGCATGCTCTGGAAGGCGCTGACGCGCAGGGCGCCCATCTCGTAGCCCTCGTAGATGTAGCGCGCGTCCATGAAGGCGAGCTTCGCGCTCCGGTCCGGGACGGTGATGTCGACCGGCCTGGCCTTGCGGGCGTCGAGCGTGACCGTCGTCTTCTTGTCGACGGTCAGCTTGGGCCGGACCAGCCAGTCGACGCCCTTGTCCCCGTTCTGCGGGTCGACGTAGACCGCGGAGTCCAGGAGGTAACTCCCCTTGGCCACCCGGACCTTGACGGTCCCGGACGGGTCGTACGGGAAGAGGTTCGTGCCGGTGTCCGCGCCGGTGATCGCCGACAGCATCGTCTCGTGGTGCCGCGCGGGCCGCCCGTCACGGCCGATCGACTTCAGCGTCACGTCGTACGACTCGACCTCGCGCCGCACCGCCGCGGCCGTGCGGACGCTCTGGCCGCCGCCGTTCGCCACCACGTACGCGGAGTAGGCGCCGTCGACCGTCCCGCCGAGGCGCGTGTTGGTGGTCAGGTCGACAGCGGCCGTCCCGCCCGCCGGGACGGTGACCTTCTTCGCGCCGAGCGTGAAGAACCCCGCGGGCGCCGGACGCCCCTTCGGGTCGAGGGCCGAGACGGTCAGGTCGAGGGTGACGTCCTGCGTGCCGCGGTTCTTGTAGGTCACCTTCTTGGTGACGGGCTTGTCGTCGGTGTGCGGCCACAGCTGGGTGCCGTAGTTGAGGGACACCGGGTCGGCGTACACGGTCTGCTTGACGGCCCGGTCGACGGCGATGCGGCCCGAACCCTGCTGGAAGGGCGTGTACTTGCCGGCCTTGGTGGACGCGGTGAGGGCGCCCTTCAGTTCGGGCTGCTTCCAGTCGGGGTGCTGCTGCTTGAGGAGGGCGGCGGCGCCCGCGGCGTGCGGGGTCGCCATCGACGTGCCGGAGATCGTCAGATAGCCCTCGGGCTTCTGGCCGACCTCCTTCTCGATCGCGCTGCCGGGGGCCGCGGCGGCCGTGATGTCGACGCCGGGCGCGGTCACGTCGGGCTTGACCGCGCCGTCACCGGCGCGCGGCCCTTGGCTGGAGAAGTCCGCGAGCTTGTCGTGGTCGTCGACCGCGCCCACGGTCAGCGCCGCCTCCGCGCTGCCCGGGGAGTTGACGGACCCCGGATCACCGGCGTTGCCCGCCGCGACGGCGAACAGGATGCCCTTCTCGGCGGAGACCTTGTTGATCGCGGCCTCCATCGGGTCGACGCCGGGCGTGTCGCCCCCGCCGAGGCTCATGTTCACGATGTCGGCGCCCTGCGCGGCCGCCCAGTCGATGCCCGCGATGATCCCCGAGTCGCTGCCCCGGCCGTCGTCCCCGAGGACCTTGCCGTTCAGGAGCTCGGCGCCGGGCGCCACACCCTTGTAAGCGGCGTTCTTGGCGCCGGTGCCCGCCGCGATGGACGCCACGTGAGTGCCGTGCCCGTACCGGTCCTTGCTGTCCGGCGACGGCGTGAAGTTCTTGTCCCCGATCACCTGTTCCTTCAGGTCGGGGTGGGTCGCGTCGACACCGGTGTCCAGGATGGCGATCTTGACGCCCTTGCCGTCGTACCCGGCCTCCCACGCCTTCGGCACGCCGATCTGCTGCACACTCTTGTCCAGGCTCACCCGGCGGGTGCCGTCCAGCCACAGCCGGTCGACCCCGGAGGTCGCTCCGCCCCGCTCGTCGGTGAGCGCCTTCCACAGCGCCGCCGCGTCCCGCTCCGGCGTCGTCACGGCGTCCGCGTTCAGCGAGGTGAAGGAGCGGCGGACCGTGGTGTCACCGGCCGCGCGCACCCCGGCGCGGGCGTCGCGGGCCGCGGTGCCCCGGTAGCCGACGATGAGCTTCAGGCCGTTCCGCTGGGCCGCGCGGTTCGCCTTCCGGCTCAGCTCCGTGACGTCGAACAGGCGCTGGTCGACCTTGCCCGCGGTGATGAGCCGCTGCGCGTCGTACGGCAGGACCAGCGTGTGCCCGGCGAAGGTGCGGGTGCGCACGGGGATGTGCTCGCGCCCCTTCGCGGGCCGGAAGCCGGTGAGCCGCCCCTCGGCGTCCACGGTGACGCGGTCGCCGGTGACCAGGGTGAGGCGGTGCCCCGAGCCCGGCCGCGCGGCGGTCGGGCCCTGGCCCCGGTCGGTGGCGGCCGTGCCGGTGCCCCGGCCGTCCGGCGCGGGGCCCGCGTCCGCCGTCGCCGGGCCGGTCAGACCCGCCGCCAGCGCCACGGCCGTCGCCGCGGCGACCGTCGCCGCGTACGCTCTTCGCCGCCGGGGCGTCCCGCCCGCCCCTGGTGTCGCCGTCGTTTCCTCGGTGTGATGGTGCAACGTGTCCCTCGCGATCGTCGCGTCCTGGCCGGGGCGCTCGGTCGTGCGCCCCAACTCACCTCTTCAGACGCACGGTTGAGGTCATCGCGTTGCATGGCGCGGCCGGGACGCCCGGGGTGGACCCGAACCGGCCCCTCCCTCCCTCGGCCGCGCACGGCCGCCCGACGCGCGGACCGGCCCCGGAGTGTGATCGGATGGACCCCAAGGAACTTCACCGAAGGGATTTGGCATCGTGGCTACCACGCGCTCCGCACACACGGTCTGGGAAGGCAGCCTGACCGAGGGCTCCGGCACCGTGACCTTCGACTCCTCGGGCATCGGGCAGCAGGCCGTCTCCTGGCCGTCCCGCGCCGAGCAGGCGAACGGCAAGACCAGCCCCGAGGAGCTCATCGCCGCCGCGCACTCGAGCTGCTTCTCCATGGCTCTCTCCCACGGCCTCACCGGCGCGGGCACCCCGCCCACCAAGCTCGTCACGTCCGCCGACGTGACCTTCCAGCCGGGCACCGGCATCACCGGCATCCACCTCACCGTCGAGGGCGAGGTGCCCGGGCTCGACGAGGCCGCCTTCACCTCGGCCGCCGAGGACGCCAAGGCCAACTGCCCGGTCAGCCAGGCGCTCACCGGCACGACGATCACGCTCTCGGCCAAGCTGGCCTGAGCCCCGCACCACCGCGGCGAAGCCGCCGACCGGAGCCATCGGTCGGCGGCTTCGCCATGTCCGGCCCCCGGCGCCGCGCGCAGCGGCCCACCCGCACACCCCGCCCCCGTACGCGGCATTGACAATGGCCCGCTCAAGTTTTGTGCTGGAGGGCGAAGTAGCGCCGCGTCGGAAGGGGTTGTTGGACATGGCACGTGCGGTCGGGATCGATCTCGGGACGACGAACTCGGTGGTGGCCGTCCTGGAGGGCGGCGAGCCAACCGTCATCGCGAACGCGGAGGGAGCCCGCACCACCCCGTCGGTCGTCGCCTTCGCCAAGAGCGGCGACGTCCTCGTCGGCGAGGTCGCCAAGCGCCAGGCGGTCACCAACGTGGAGCGCACCGCCCGCTCCGTCAAACGCCACATGGGCGACGGGAGCTGGCGCTTCCCGGAGAGCGGCTCCGGCGCCACCATCGACGGCACCCGCTACACCGCCCAGGAGCTGTCGGCCCGCGTGCTGCAGAAACTCAAGCGGGACGCCGAGTCCTACCTCGGCGAGGACGTCACCGACGCGGTGATCACCGTGCCCGCGTACTTCGACGACGCCCAGCGCCAGGCCACCAAGGAGGCCGGGGAGATCGCAGGGCTGAAGGTCCTGCGGATCATCAACGAGCCGACGGCCGCCGCCCTCGCCTACGGCCTCGACAAGGGCGACGACCAGACCGTCCTCGTCTTCGACCTCGGCGGCGGCACCTTCGACGTGTCGCTCCTGGAGATGGGCGACGGCGTCATCGAGGTCAAGGCCACCAACGGCGACACCCAGCTCGGCGGCGACGACTGGGACCAGCGGGTCGTCGAGCACCTCGTGCGCCAGTTCAAGAACGCGTACGGCATCGACCTCGGCAAGGACAAGATGGCCCTGCAGCGCCTGCGCGAAGGCGCCGAGAAGGCGAAGATCGAGCTGTCCTCGTCCAGCGAGACCGACATCAACCTGCCCTACGTCACCGCGTCCGCGGACGGCCCCCTGCACCTCGCCGAGAAGCTCACCCGGGCCCAGTTCCAGGAGCTGACCGCCGACCTCCTCGACCGCTGCAGGCGCCCCTTCGACCAGGCCGTCAAGGACGCGGGCGTCGAGCTCGCCGCCGTCGACCACGTCATCCTCGTCGGCGGCTCCACGCGGATGCCCGCCGTCGGCGACCTGGTCAGGGAGCTCACCGGCAGGGACCCGCACAAGGGCGTCAACCCCGACGAGGTCGTGGCCCTCGGTGCGACCCTCCAGGCGGGCGTGATCCGCGGCGACGTGAAGGACGTCCTGCTGCTCGACGTGACACCGCTGTCCCTCGGCATCGAGACCAAGGGCGGCATCATGACCAAGCTCATCGAGCGCAACACCACCATCCCCACCCGGCGTTCGGAGACCTTCTCCACCGCCGAGGACAACCAGCCGTCGGTCGGCATCCAGGTCTTCCAGGGCGAGCGCGAGATCGCCGCGTACAACAAGAAGCTCGGCGTCTTCGACCTCACCGGCCTGCCGCCCGCACCCCGGGGCGTGCCGAAGATCGAGGTCACCTTCGACATCGACGCCAACGGCATCATGCACGTCTCCGCGAAGGACGAGGCCACCGGGCGCGAGCAGCGCATGACCGTCACCGGCGGCTCGGCGCTGCCCAAGGACGACATCGACCGCATGGTCCGGGAGGCGGAGGCGCACGCCGAGGAGGACAGGAAGCGCCGCGAGGCCGCCGAGACCCGCAACCAGGCCGAGCAGCTCCTCTACCAGACCGAGCGGTTCCTGCGGGACAACGGCGGCGAGGACGGGCGCATCCCCGCCGCCACCAAGGCCGAAGTGGAGGCCGCGGCGGCCGAGTTGAGGCCCCTGCTCACCGGCGACGACACCCTCGCCATCCGGGCGGCGGCGGAGAAGCTCGCCGCCGTCAGCCAGCGGATGGGGCAGGCCATGTACGCGGCCGCGCAGGCGAACCAGGGCGGCCAGGCCGGTCCGGAGAGCGGCGGCGGCCCGCAGGACGCTCCGCCGCAGGGCGACGGCGGGGCCGGGGCCAAGGGCGACGAGGGTGTCGTCGAGGCGGAGATCGTGGAGGACGAACCGGAGGGCGGGAAGCGGGCGGACGACGGGACGGGGCAGAGCGGTGGCCCGGGGGCGGGCGGCGGCGAGCCCGGGCAGCCGCCCCGGACCTGAGGGCGCCCCGGCTACGCCTTCGACTGGAGGTACTTGACCGTCGCCGGGTCGGCCGGAAGCAGGGTCTCGATGGCCAGCTCGGCGACGGTCACGTCCATCGGCGTGTTGAACGTGGAGATCGACGACACGAAGGACAGCGTCCGGCCCTCGTGCTCGATCCTGAGCGGCAGCGCGAAGGGCGCCACCTGCCCGTCGGCGGCCGCGTCCTCGCCGGGATCGGCCACGGGGTACGCCGCCACCTCGTCGTACAGCGCCTTCAGCTCCGCCGACCGGTGCAGGGCGATCTGCCGCCCCATCTGGTGCAGCAGATGCTCGCGCCACTCCCGCAGATTGCGGATCCTCGGGGCGAGGCCGCGCGGGTGCAGGACGAGCCGCATCGCGTTCGGGGGCTGTGCGAGCAGGTCCTCGGGGATTCCGTCGAGGAGCATCGCGATGCCGCTGTTGGCGGCGACCACCTGGTACGTGGCGTCGACGACCAGCGCCGGATACGGCTCGTAGCCCTGCAGAAGCTGTTCGAGACCGGCGCGCAGCGTGGCCATCGACGGGTCGTCCAGGGGCGTCTGCTTGAAGCGGGGCGCGTACCCGGCGGCGAGCAGCAGCGCGTTGCGTTCGCGCACGGGCACGTCCAGGTGCTCGGCGAGCTTCAGGACGAAGTCCTCGCTGGGCTTGGCGCGGCCCGTCTCCACGAAGCTGATGTGGCGCGCGGAGGAGTCCGCGCGCAGGGCGAGATCCAGCTGGCTGACGCGCCGCTCCTCGCGCCAGGCGCGCAGCAGAGCGCCCACCTCGGACGGCTCGGCCGCACCGGACGGCGCGGCGGCGCGTGGGCCCTTGGCACGGGCGGCCCGGGTGTTCTGGGGGCCGACTTCACTGTTCCGGCGGCGAGGCGCGACAGTTGGCATGGCAAAGACGGTAATCGAGGAGGAGCGCATGACGAATCCGTGGGACCCGCTGCCGTGGGAGGCCACCGCCGCGTACCGGGCCCGGGTGCGGGGCTGTCTGCTCGGCGGCGCGGTCGGTGACGCGCTCGGGTACGCGGTCGAGTTCAGCTCCCTCGACGCCATCCGCGCCGCGCACGGCCCGCGCGGACTGCGGGCACCGGTGGTCGACGCGACGGGCGTCAGCCGGATCAGCGACGACACCCAGATGACGCTGTTCACCGCCGAGGCCCTGCGGACCGCGCACGCACGCGAGCGCCGCAAGGGCATCGGGGGCGCGGCGCCGAGGCTGGTGCAGCAGGCGTATCTGCGCTGGCTGGACACCCAGCACAAGCCGGGCCCCGCGCCCCGGCCGAAGCCCGGCGCCGACCCTGCGGACACCCCGCAGGGACCCCCGCACCCCGCCGACCTCAGCTCCCAGGCCTGGCTGTACGCCCGGCGGGCCCCCGGCAACGCCTGCCTGAGCGGAGCGGCGCAGGGATACGCGCCCGACCCCGCCCTGGAGCTCGGCCCGCACGGCCGCGTCAACCCCGAGTCCAAGGGGTGCGGCACCGTGATGCGCTCGGCGCCCTTCGGCCTCACGCGCGCACCCGCCGACCGCGCCTTCGAACTCGCCGCGCGCTGCGCCCAGATCACGCACGGTCACCCGACGGGCTACTACGCGGCGGGCGCGCTCGCCGCTGTCGTCGCGCGCCTCGTCGAGGGCGACTCCCTGGAGGGCGCCGTCCTGCGCGCCCTGCGGCTGCTCGCCCGGTACGCCGGGCACGAGGAGACGTCCACGGCCCTGACCGCCGCCGTCGACCTGGCCGCCGCGGGGGAGCCGAGCGCGGAGCGCGTCGCGTCCCTGGGCGAGGGCTGGGTCGCCGAGGAGGCCCTGGCCATCGGCGTGTACGCCGCCCTCGCCTGCCACGGCGTCGAGGACGCGCTGCTCCTCGCCGTGAACCACTCGGGCGACAGCGACTCCACCGGGTCCGTCTGCGGCAACCTTCTCGGGGCGCTGCGCGGCGACCACGAACTGCCGGAGGAGTGGGTGCGGTTGACCGAGGGGCGCGCGGTGATCGCGGCGGTGGCGGACGACTTGGCGGGGGAGTGCGCCCGGCGCTGAGGGCCCGCCGGGCGGGGCGGGGGCGGTGTCGCCGCGGCCGGATGTGTGCGGCCGTGACCCGAAGGGGCGTGCCGTCGGCGCTCCGCCCGGCAGGTGCTGTGGCACGCTTTCACGACAGGGTCCACACCCGCACAAACGCAGGAAGGAGCGCGGTCATGCCTCTCGAACCGCTGTCGCAGAAGGAGATCGAGGACCGGCTCGCCGAGCTTCCCGGCTGGTCGCTCACATCGGCCCCCGCGGCGGCCGACGACTCCGCCGCCGAGGTGAAGCTCACCCGCGCCTACGGCCTTCCCTCGCACTTCGCGGCGACCGCGTTCGTCGTGCACGTCTCCCAGGTCCAGGAGGAACTCGGCCACCACGCCGAGCTGACCCTCGGCTACAACACCGTGACCCTCGCCGTGAACACCCACAGCGCGGGCGGCGCACTCACCGACCTCGACTTCGAACTGGCCCGCAGGGTCGAGGCGCTGGCGACGGGCCACGGAGCGGAATGATGCGGGACGCGACGGGGCGGGGCGGGACGGCGCGGGCCGCCGGGACAGGGGGCGTGCCGCTTCCTCCTGGGGGGCTTCCTCGCGCCGTCGTGCGGCGGTCGTCCGGGGTGGTCGGGGCCGTGGGGCCGGGGCGGCCCGGGCCGCGGCGCCGGGGGCCGTCACGGCCATGCGGCGCCCGCCCGGTTCGCGGCCGGCGGGGAGCCGTCCGCCGGGCCCGGGGCCCGGCAGGGGCCGCGCGAGGTGCGGAGCGGGTGCCTGATGCTCGACTACGGCAAGGAGGCGGTGCGGTACGACGCGTCGCGCGGGGGTGAGCCACGGGCCGTGGCCGCCGCCGACGCGGTGCTCTCGCTGCTGCCGCCGGGGACGGGCCCGCTGCTCGACGTGGCCTGCGGCACGGGCCTGGTGACGCGGCGCCTCGCGGCGGAGCCGGGGCTGCGGGTGGTGGGCGTGGACGCGGCGTACGGCATGGCCCGGATGGCGGCCGACCGGGTGCCCGGTGCCGTCGTGCTCGGGGACAGCAGGCGGCTGCCGTTTGGCGACGGCACGTTCGACGCGGCGACCGCGGTGTGGCTGCTGCACCTGCTGTCCGACCCGGACGAGGCGGCGGCCGTCGTCGGGGAGTGCGCGCGGGTGCTCCGGCCCGGCGGGGTCCTCGTCACCACCGTGGACAAGGCCGCCTCGCACAACGTGGGCAGCGACATCGACGCGGCGCTCGCGGGCCGCCCCGTCCGGTCGCCGGTGGACGGGGCGGCCCGCGTCGAGCAGTACGCGGCCGCGTACGGCCTCACCCGGGCGGGCGGGGCCCGCTTCCGGGGCCACGGGCAGGGCCGCAGCCCTCGCAGCACGGTCGAGGACCTGCGCCGGGGCTGGTTCACGAGTGTCCCGCCGGACGGCGCCCTTGCGGACCGCTTCGCGCGCCGCCTCACGGAGCTCCCGGACCAGGAAGTCCGGCGCCCCGACCCGGAGTTCGCACTCCGGGCGTTCCGCAAGCCGCTGGGCTGAAGGGCCGGGCGCCGACAAGGCCCGCACGCCTTCCCTCCGGGGTCGGGCACAGGCGCCCGGGGACAGCCGTCACCCCGGCCCCACCTCTTTGCCGAAACGGCAACACGGCTGGCCGTATCCGTTGGAGAGGGCGCAGGCTGGCGACGTAACCACGAACGGGCGCGGCAGCGCTGAGAGCGCAGGAGAGGCGGCGGTGACGGTGGCAGAGCACGAGGGTGCGGCGCACGGGGCGGACGGGGAGCAGGGGCACGGGGCCGGGCGCGGCGGCGGTCACGACGGCGGCCACGGGCACGGTGAGGGGCACAGCCACGGGGGCGGCCACGGTCATGGCCATGGGCACGGCCACGGGCACACCGACATCGACTGGGCCGTCATGGCGCCCGTGCTTGAACAGAACGCGGAGGTCACGGCCCCCGTGTACCGCGAGGTGGCGGCCTGGCTGCGCGACCTGCGCGCGGGACACGAGGGCGGCCGCCCCGCCGCCGTCGGAGGCCCTGCCGACGCGGCCTCCGCCGACGAGGTTCCGGTCGACCAGGCTCCGGCCGCCGTCGACCCGTCCCTGATCGTCGACGCGGGCAGCGGCCCGGGCGTCGTCACCTGTCTGTTCGCCGAGGTGTTCCCGGAGGCGCAGGTGATCGCGGCGGACCCCGAGGAGGCGCTGCTCGCGCGCACCGTGGAGCGCGCGGCGCGCCTCGGCCTCGCGGACCGGGTGCGCACGCACCGAGCGGAACTCCCCGACGGCCTGGGCGAGGTGCCGCCCGCCGACCTCATCTGGGCGGCCCGTTCCGTGCACCACGTGGGCGACCAGGTGGCCGCGCTGACGGCGCTCGCGGACCGGCTCGCGCCGGGCGGCACGCTCGCGATCCTCGAAGGGGGCCTCGCGCCGCGCAGTCTCCCGCGCGACTTCGGCATCGGCCGGCCCGGCCTCCAGGCCCGCCTGGACGCGGCCAACGAGGAGTGGTTCGCGCGGATGCGGGCCGACCTGCCGGGCGCGAAGGAGGCGACGGAGGACTGGGCCGCGCTGCTCACGGCGGCCGGCCTGCGGCATGTGGCGACGCGCAGCTTCCTCGTCGACCTGCCCGCGCCGCTCGACGACGCGGCCCGGGACCACGTCGTCACCACCTTCGGCCGTTACCGCGACTTCGCCGAGGGCGCCGACGACCCGGTCCTCGACGCCGACGACCGCGCCACTCTCGACCGCCTCCTCGACCCGCAGGACCCCGAGAGCCTGCACCGGCGCGCCGACCTGTTCCTGCTGACGGCGCACACGGTGCACGTGGCGGTCCGGGAGGCGTGAGGCCCCCGGAGGGCGGGTGACCCTGGGGGTGAGGGCTACCGGGGACACCCCGCCCCTCACCCCCCGGGTGTCACCCCCGCAACTCCTCCAACCGCACCAACGCGTCCCGCACCTCCGCCCGCTCCGCCTCCGTCAGCTCGACCCCGGCGGCCTGCTCCAGGAGCCGCCCCGCGAACGCGTCCTCGCCGAGCCGCTGGGCGATGTCGCCGCGCAGCACCAGGAGCCGCAGGTGCTGCGCGGGCGTGGGCCGTTCGTCGGTCAGGGCGAGGGCGCGGTCGATGACCTTGGCGGCGCCCGCGAGGTCCTCCTTGGAGTCGACGAAGACGTCCGCGAGGTGCAGGGCCCGCGCGAAGGTCTCCTTCGGCGCGGGCCGGTGCGCCTGGTCCTCGCTGATCTGCTGGCCGACGCGGATGCTGTTCCCCGCCGGGTCGGTCATCAGGAACTGCCGCACTCCGTACGACATGTCCTTCAGCGGTCCGATGCGCGGCAGCCCCCGGCTCGGGATCTTCCCGTACGCGGCCTTGAGCCCCGCGCGGAACGCGGTGTGCAGGGAGTCCACGTCGTCCGTGAGGATGTAGCAGCCGGAGATCGACCCGGCCGGGTCGTACTGCTTCATGCCGAAGAACTGCAGCTCCACGGTGCCGCGTTCGACGACGGCGTACGCGTACGGACTCTTCTGGAGGTAGGTCGTCTCGAACCCCAGGGCGGTGTAGAAGTCGACGATCGGCTGGACGGTGACGCAGGGCAGGAGCGGGATGGTTTTCTCGGCCATGCGCGCCATTCTAGTCAAAGTTGAATAGAGTGGGAGAGGGGGCGTATCTGCCCACTTCTGGAGTATCGGCGGTCGTGTTGAGGGATGGTGGGGGGAAGGGAACGGGACACCTGACCCAGGGGGGCGTGCATGGCGAACGAGCTGATGCGGTGGGAGTCGGACGAGGGGCCCGTCGTCGTGGAGGTGGACTCCAGGGACCCGGGGTACAAGTCCGTGGCGCGGCGGGACGGCAACGGCGAGATCCACGACGTGGAGGGCCGGTTCGAGTCGGCGCTCGACAACGTGCGCGGCGCCGCGCTCTCCGCCCTGCGGACCTTCCGCACGCAGGCGCTCGACCCCGATGAGATCTCCCTGGAGTTCGGGGTCAAGCTGAGCGCCGCCGCGGGAGCCGTCATCGCCAAGACCGCCGCCGAGGGGCACTTGACCGTCACACTGACCTGGTCCCGCGAGGGCGCGCAAGGCGAATAATGGCGGACATGCACTGGCGTGCCCGCATCGGCGCGGTCGGCGGTGCGCCGCTGGGCGCGGGCGTGCTCGTCGACAGCACCCGGCTGATCACCTGCGCCCACGTCGTCGACGGACTGCGCGAGATCCGCGTGTCGCTGCCCGGCCGCGCCGACGGACTGCGGGCCACCGTGTCCTGGTCCGGCGACTGGGAGCGCATCGGCGACACCGGCGACATCGCGGTGCTCACGCTCGACGAACCCTTGCGCGTACCGGCCTGCGTGTTCGCACCGCTCGGCACGCTGCGGCCGCGCGCGGGACACACCGCGTACGCGCTGCGCGCCCTCGGCTTCCCCCGCGGGCACGAGGAGAACGGCACCCACGTCACGCTGCGCACCAGCGAGGACCGGCAACTGAGCAGCGAATGGCTGGAGATGGACGTCGAGCAGGCCCATCTCCAGCGCCTGGACGAGGGGTTCAGCGGAGCCGCCGTGTACGACATCGAGTCCTGCCAGGTCGTCGGCATCGTCACCGACGCGGTCCTCGCCGGCGACCAGGAGGGCTATCTGGGCCGGATGCTCTCCCTCGACGTCATCCGCCGCCACTGGGAGGGCCTGGACGACCTGCTGCCCCTCGACTGGCTGCCGACCGCACCGCGCCGCGAGCTGCGCGCCCTCTTCGAGGGCGTCGAAGTCGAGGCGGGCGTCCTGGAGTTGGCGGTGCGGCGGGCCTTTCCCACGCTGCGGCGCGATCCGCCGCCCCTGCGGTCCGTGTGGCAGGCGATCCGGTACGTCGCCGAGGAGCTGACCGGCGAGGACCGGCTCGCCCGGCTCCTCGGGGAGGTCGGGCGGTGGTCGCCGGGCGGCAGCGGGCCGGGCGTCGCGGCCTGGACGCGGCGGTGGACGCCCGGGGCGGGGGAGGGGGAGCCCGGTGCGGGGCTGCACGGGGGGCTGCACGGGGGTTTCCACGCCGGGTTCCACGGTGCGCCGCACGGAGGGCCGGGCCGAGGGGCGGGCGAAGGGCCGGGCGAAGGGCCGGGTGGGTGCGCTCCGGCCGAGGCGCCGCCTCCCGCAGGCTCCGTCATGTTCCGCGCCGAGCCCATGACCCGCGGCGGCAGCCTGGAGCTGTCCGTGTGCACCGTCGTCGACGGCGTGCCGGTCGGGCGGGCCGGGCCCGTGCGGATCCGCCGCCAGCACCTGCAGGCCCGGGTCGAGGCGCTGCTCGCCGAACAGGTCGGCAGGATCCACGAGTTCGACTGGATGCTGGAGTTCGTCGTGCCGCCCGGGCTGATGAGCGAGCCGTACGAGGAGTGGCACATCCGCGAGCCGGGCGCCGCGAGGCCCCGCCCCATGCGCACCGTGCCCGTCGTCGTCCGGCACGTGGAGCGCCTGAAGCCGCTGACCGTCTCCCGGCTCACCCGCAAGCGCTGGGCGACCGTCCGGGCCCGCGGCGAGACCCGGCCCGAGCCCGTCGACTGCGGACTGTCCTACGGCTACGAGCAGTTCTACGGCTGGCTCGACGCCGACGACGACCTGTGCGCCCTCGCCTACGCCGCCCGGCCCGTCGACGACTGGCTCTCGGCCGCCCTCGACACCGGCGTGCCCATCATGCTGTGGCGGCGGCACGACTGCGCCGACGACGGCCACACGGCGTGCGCGCCCAAGGCGTTCCTGGACCGGCTCACCGAGGCCGTCGCCACCCTGGAGCCCGACCGACTGCCGCTGGAAGTCATGAAGCTGCGCAAGGAGGCGCGGTCCCCGCACAAGGGGTACGCCGATCACTGCGGGCACCGCCTGACGCTGTTCTGGGACGACCCGGAGCGCATGCCTGATCCACCGCTGGCCATGGGGAACGCCATGGGGAGCCCGATGGGGAACAAAGGGAGCGCCTGAGATGCCGATGCCGCCGCCGACGCCGGCCTCGTCCGACCCACCGCCTGCCGCGAGCCCCCCGACCTCCTGGCAGATCTACTCCGGCACCCGCACCCCGCACGACGGCATCACACGCCTCCCCGCCCCGCCGCCCTGGCGCACCTTCAAGGGCGGCCCGCCCCTGTCCGTCCCGCCCGGCGACTCCGGCAACCAGCACGCGGCCGTCAGCTACCGCCCGAGCGCCGACGCCGTCCGCCAGGTCAACGCCGCCCTCTACCTCCGCAGGCCGCTCCTGGTCACCGGCGCCCCCGGCACCGGCAAGTCCTCCCTCGCCTACGCCGTCGCCCACGAACTGGGCCTCGGCAAGGTCCTGCACTGGCCGATCACCAGCCGCGTCACGCTCCGCGACGGCCTCTACGCGTACGACCCCCTGACCCGCCTCTACGCCGCCGAACGCGCACGCCACGGCGGAACGGGCGGCGACGGGGCGGGCGACGCGAGGAGCGGCGGGGCGGACGGCGGCGGAGCGGCGAGCGCCGGGGCGGGCGACGGCCCGGCGGGCGACGACATCGGCGACTACCTCCGCCTCGGCCCCCTCGGCACCGCCCTGCTGCCGTTCGCCCGGCCCCGCGTCCTGCTCGTCGACGAGATCGACAAGAGCGACATCGACCTGCCCAACGACCTGCTCACCATCTTCGAGAAGGGCTCCTACGAACTCGTCGAGCTGGCCCGCCGCGCGGCACCCACCGCCCGCGTCATGACGGCCGACAGCACCAAGGACCGGGTGGAGATCCGCGACGGCACCGTCACCTGCCGTGCCTTCCCCCTCGTCGTCATGACGAGCAACGGCGAACGCGAGTTCCCGCCCGCGTTCCTGCGCCGCTGCGTCACCGTGGACCTCAAGCAGCCCGCGACCCTCGACGAGCTGACCGCCATCGTCCGCGAGCACCTCGACCCCGTCGTCGCGGACGCGGACGGCGCGCTCCCGGCCGGGATCGAGGACGTCATCCAGCGGTTCTTCGACCGGCGCAGCGGCGGCCTGCTCGCCAACGACCAGCTCCTCAACGCCATCTACATGTGCCACCACGCGGCCCTCACGGAGCCTCCCGAGAGCGTCGCGAAGCTGGCGGACCAGGTGATGCCGTTCCTGACCGCCGAAGCGGCGCGGTCCGATGACGCTTGACCGGCTGCGGGGCCTCCTTACCGCCCTCGGGCCACCGGTCACGCCGCTGGACCTCGCCGAGATGCTGTGGCTCGCGGAGCGGCTGCCGCCGGACGAGGAGAGTGCCGGCGGCGGGTCCCTGTCGCCGCTCGGCGAGGGGAGCGCGCCCGGCGGTGCTTCCACGCTCGGGCGTCCCGGCGGTCACGGCCCGGGAGCCGGGGGAGCCGAGGGCCCCGGCGCCTGCGAAGGCGGCGCCCCCGGCCACGACGGCCCCGAACCGGCCCCAGCGGACGCCCACGCGACCGCCGACGCCGACGCGACCACCACCGACAGCGCGCCCCGCACCCCCCGAGCCGCCCTCCACCTCCCGCGCGGCCGCGCCCACCCCGGCGCCGACGCCGACGACGTCCTCGTACCCGCCCCGCAGGCCCTGCGCCACGAGCTGGCCGTCCAACGCGCCCTGCGCCCCCTGAAGCAGCGCGTCCCCGACCGGCGCCGCCGCGTCCTCGACGAGGCGGCGACGGCCGCGCGCGCCGCGGAACACCCCGGCTCGCTCCCGTGGGCCCCGGTCCTCGTGCCCGCCACCGACCGCCTCTTCAGCCTCGCCCTCGTCGTCGACACCGGCCCGGCGATGGCGGTGTGGCGGCCCCTCGTGCGGGAGTTGCGCGAGGCCATGCAGCGCACCGGCGCGTTCCGTGACGTACGCGTCTGGCACCTCGCCGACACCGGGACGCGCGTCGGCGTGCGCTCCTCGCCCCACGGCCCCGCCATCGCCCCCGCGGCCGTCATCGACCCGACGGGACGTCAGGTCGTCCTCGTCCTCAGCGACTGCTCGGGCCCGCACTGGTGGGGCGGCCGCGCGGGCCCCGCCCTGCACCTGTGGGCCGGACGCGGCCCCACCGCCCTCCTCCAGCCGCTCCCCGAACGCCTCTGGCGGCGCACCGCGGCCCCCGCGGTCCCCGGCCGCGCCATCGCCTCCCGCGCGGGCGCCCCCAACACGGCCCTCCGCTTCACCCCGCACGACGGCCACACCCGCCGCCCCGCCGGAGCCGTCCCGGTCCCCGTCCTGGAACTCGCCCCCGAGTGGCTCGCCGACTGGGCCGGACTCCTCATGGCCCAGGGCGACCACCCCCGCGACACCGCCGTCACGTACGTCACCGGCGACTCCCGCCCGCAGGAACAACCCGTCGCCGACGAGGGCGACCTGCCGATCACCGAACGCATCCTCCGCTTCCAGTCGGCCGCCTCACCCACGGCCGCCGACCTCGCGGCCCACGTCGCCCTCTCCGTCCCCGCCCTGCCGGTCATGCGCCTCATCCAGCAGCGCGTCACCCCCGGCTCCCGGCCCAGCGACCTCGCCGAAGTGCTCCTGAGCGGCCTCCTGGAGCCCGTCGACCCGGCCCGCGGCCTCTACGACTTCGTCCCGGGAGCCCGCAGCGCCCTCCTCCAGACCCTGCCGCGCCCCGAGTCCCTGGCCGTCGCCGAACTCCTCGGCCGCATCGGTGCGGAGATCGAGTCCCGGGCGGGCTCGGCGACCCGGGCGTTCCAGGCGGTGGTGGCGGTGGCCGAGGGGGCGGGGAGCCGGGGGCTCGGGGTGGCGGGGGAGCCGTTCGCGTTGGTGAGTGAGGAGGCGCTGGGGTTCTTGCGGGGGCGGGCGATACCGGTGGTGGAGCGGCCGGTGGTGGAAGAGGCGTCCGCGGCGGAAGAGGAGTCGGCCGCCGTGCCGCTCCCGCCCGCCTGTCCGGTGGTGTCCAACATCCCGCTGCGAAGCCAGTCGTTCGTCGGCCGTGCGAACGAACTCCAGCGCCTGGAGGCGGACTTCTTCCGCGCCGACGCCTCGTCCGACAGGCTGCGTGTGGTCGTCGTCCACGGGATGGCGGGCGTGGGCAAGACGGAGCTCGCGGCGACGTGGGTGGGGGGCTGCCTGGAGGGCTCCCGGTGGTGGGTACGTGCGGGCTCGCGGGAGGACATCGACGAGGGTCTGCTCGCGATGGCTCTCGCACTGAACCCGCCTGTCGTGGGCGCGTTGCCCCGGAGCGCGGGCATCGAATGGGCTGTGAGGTGGCTGGCCTCGCACGCGGACTGGGTGCTCGTTCTCGACGACGTGCGCGACCCTGACGACGTACGGGCGCTCCTGTCCCGACTCGGCTCCAGCGGACGAGTCCTGGTGACCACGCGGATCGCGTCCGGATGGGAACCGACGCTCTTCGCGGGCCAGGTCGCCGTCCTGACCGTGATGCCGCTCGGTGCGCTCCAACTCCCTGAGGCCGTCTCGTTGTTGACGATCCGGGCGGGCGCGGGGGTGGTGCTTGACGGCGCGGCGGCCCTCTGCAAGGAGCTCCACTGCCATCCGGCCGCACTGGTGCAGGCCGCCGCGAACATCGCCCGTATGAGGGTGTCCGTCTCGGAGTACCGGAGGCTGATCGGCCGTCATGTGGGCCGCAGCGAGCGTTCCCTCCTGCGTCAGTTGGTGCACGCGTTCCAAGACCCCTTGGGGGCGCGGATCCTGAACGTGCTCGCCTGGCTGGCGCCCGAGCCCGTCCCGCACGCGGTCCTGTCCCGCATGGCGAGCCCCCTGGGCCTTGACAGAGCCCTGCGGCTCATGGAGATGAACGGCCTCGTCGATCTCGACGAGGGGGCAGTCCGGATACACCCGTGGGTCCAGTCCGTCGTTCGTGCGCCGGACGACTCCACCCCGTCCCGGGGCCGCGAGGCCGTCCGCGAAGCCAGGGACGAGGCGGCCGCCTGCCTCGCGGATGCCCTGCCGCGCAATTCGGACGCTCCCGCCACCTGGATCCGCTGGCGCGAACTCCTGCCGCACATCCTGGAGTTGGTGGCACGCGTCCCCTCGGAGGAGGACACCGAGCTGCTCGCCTACCTCATCAGGGAGGCGGCGGGATTCGTCCTCACCCAAGGCCACCCGGACCAGGCCGTCAGCATGTTGGAGCGAGCGGTCGAGAGCCTGGACAGGACGTCCGGGGAGAGAGCGCCCATGACCCTCGACGCGGCCGGGAGGCTCGCGGGCGCGTATCGCACGGCGGGACAGGCGCACCGGGCCGTCGCGCTGTACGAGAGCACGGTCCTCGAGCTGGGCCGGGTGCTGGGTGCGGGGCAGAGCAAGACCCTGGCGCTCCGCCTCGAACTCGCGGCGACGTACCTGGAAGTGGGGTTCGTGACGGAGGCCCGGCAGCAGTTCGACGTGGTGTTCCGGCTGAGCACGGAGAGGTACCCGCAGGACGACCAGTACGCGCTGGCCGCACGCGCGGGCCTCGCGGACAGCCGGCTGGCGGACAACGCGCAGGGCGCGGTGTCCATATACGAGGACACCCTGGCCGAGTGCCGCAGGATGCTGGGCGACGAGCACCCCCTCACGATCGACGTGCGCGGCAAGCTGTCCGCCGCCGCCCACAGGGCGGGCGACCACGCGCGGGCGCAGAGCACGGCGGAGTCGACGCTGGCCGCCTGCCGACGCGTCTTCGGCGACGACCACCCGCGGACCATCAGGGCCATGAGCGATCTGGCGTACGTGCACGAGGGCTCCGAGCGCCTCCTGCCCTGGGCGATCGAGGCGTACGAGGAGGCGCTGGCGCAGAGCACGGCGGTGCGCGGCACGACGCACCCGGAGACCCTGACCCTGCGGGACCGGCTCGCGGCGGTGCACGCGCGGGCGGCGAACTGGCAGCGCGCGATCGCACTGTACGAGGAGACGCTGGCCGTCCGTACCGCCGAGCTGGGCGACGACCACCCGGAGACCCTGCGTACGGTGGCACTCCTCGCCGAGGCGCACAGCTCCTCCGGGGCCTGGGCCAGAGCCATCGGGCTGCACGAACGCGTCCTCGACGCCCAGATCAGATCGCTGGGGGACGGGCACGTCGACACCTGGCCGTCGTACGACCGGCTCGCGGGCGCCCTGCGCGAGGTCGGAGACATCGGGGGCGCGGTGGTGCTGTACGAGGCGGTTCTGAACCTCAGGACGGCGGCGCTGGGCAGGCAGCACCCCGACAGCGTGGCGACCCTGGAGGCACTGGCCCGCGTGCACCTGGACGCCGACGAGCAGGACCTGGCCCTCGACGCGTACACGCAGGCGCTGGAGCTGCGGCGCGGCGCGCAGGGCGAGCTGCACCCCGACACACTCGCCGCGGTCCGCCGCGTCGCCTGGCTGTACGCGGAGGCGGGTGACACCCCAAGCGCGGTCCTGACGTACCGCAGGACCGTGAACCACTGCGCCACCGTGGGCGACGTCTGGCAGGCGGTCGCTCTGCTGGAGTGGGCCGCTGAGCACGTAGCCCCCGCGCTGGGCGCCGACCATCCGGAGACCGTGCGGATCCGGGAAGAGCTGGACCACCTGCGCCGCCGCTGAACGGCCGGCGCAGGTGGTCCACAGGGCTCACCTGTCCGTCAGGACGGCCAGGACTACATCTCCGCCGGGTCGGGCCCGAGCCGCCGGTCCTCGTTCAGGGCGCTGATCGCCGCCATGTCCTCCGGGTCCAGCTCGAAGCCGAACACGTCGATGTTCTCCTTGATGCGGGAGGGGGTCACCGACTTGGGGATGACCACGTTCCCGAGCTGGATGTGCCAGCGGAGCACGATCTGCGCGGGCGTGCGCCCGTGCTTCTGGGCGATGGCGATGATCGCCGGGACCTCCAGGAGGCCCTTGCCCTGGCCGAGCGGCGACCAGGCCTCCGTGGCGATGCCCTGCTCGCCGTGGTAGGCACGGGATGCGCGCTGCTGGAGGTGCGGGTGCAGCTCGATCTGGTTCACGACCGGGATCACCGACGTGGCGTCGATGAGACGGTCCAGGTGCTCCGGAAGGAAGTTGGAGACGCCGATGGACTTGGCGCGGCCGTCGGCGAGGATCTTCTCGAAGGCCTTGTACGTGTCGATGTAGGTGTCCGCGGACGGCATCGGCCAGTGGATCAGATACAGATCGACGTAGTCCAGGCCCAGCTTCTCCAGGGAGGCGTCGAACGCGCGCAGCGTCGAATCGTACCCCTGGCTGTCGTTCCAGAGCTTCGTCGTGACGAAGAGCTTGTCGCGGTCGATTCCGGAGGCGGCGATGCCCTTGCCGGTGCCCACTTCGTTCTCGTAGACGGCCGCCGTGTCGATGCTGCGGTACCCGGACTCCAGGGCCGTCGCCACGGCCCGCTCCGCCTCGTCGTCCGGCACCTGCCAGACACCGAAGCCCAGCTGCGGCATCTCGATGCCGTTGTTCAGGATGATCGGGGGGACCTTGCTCACGAGCTCTCGATCCTTATACGTCGTCGGGTGGTACATCCATGGTCAACGATCAGGACCCGGACCGCATTCCTGGCGTGGCGTTCCCGCTGTCCGGCGCCCCGAGAATGGCTAGATATAGCTCCGACCTTATCGGTCCGAACCATTGACCGCGTCCCGCCATGACGCAACTCTGTTGCACGTCACTGAACGCAGGCCATCCATGTGAACACCATAGGCACATGCGTGGCACGTCGTCCCAGCGACTCCTGAACCCCCACTTTTCAGGAAGGTAGGCACACGCAGATGAACACTCACGAGATGGAGACGTCGGAGGTCACCTCGGGCTCTCCCGAGACCGGGCCCACCGGCTGGCAGACCCCCGAGTACACGGTCGTGGAGACCTCGCTCGAGGTCACCGCGTACCGCCTCGCCGACCGGTAGACCCGCCCGATGCTGCTCCAGGTGCTCGGCACCGCGGCGGGCGGCGGACTCCCCCAGTGGAACTGCGCGTGCCCCGGCTGTGCCGGGGCACGCGCCCACCCGGAACGCCGCCGCCTGCACGCCTCGCTCGCCCTGCGCGCGAGCCCCGGCCGCTGGTACGTCATCAACGCCACCCCCGACATCGGCGAGCAGATCGAGGCCTGCCCCGGCCTGCTCCCCGAGGCGGGTCCGGCCGCCGACACCCGGCTCTCCCCGCTCGCCGGCGTCGTCCTCACCGACGCCGAACTCGACCACACCCTCGGCATCGCCCGGCTGCGGGAGGCCCGCGACGGCGTCGACGTGCTCGCCACCGCGCCCGTGCTCGGCGCCGTCCGGGACCGCCTCGGACTCGGCGCCGTGCTCGGCCCGTACACCTCCACGCGCTGGCACGAACTCACGGGGGCGGGGCGGCAACTGAACGACCATTCAGCAGTGCGGGTCGCCGCGGTGCGGGTTTCGGCCAAGCGGCCGCGCTACGCCGAGGGCCTCGGCCCACGCGACGCCGCCTGGTCCGTCGCCCTGCGCCTGCACGACACCGGGACGGGCCGCACCGTCCTGTACGCCCCGGCGCTCGCCGCCTGGACCGACGCCTTCGAGGAGGCCGCCCGCGAGGCGGACGTCGTCCTCGTCGACGGCACCTTCTGGGACGAGGAGGAACCCCGACGGGCCGGATTCAGCGACCGCACGGCCACCGGCATGGGCCATCTGCCCATCGCCGGACCCCGCGGCACCGCCCACCGGCTCGCCGGGCTGCCCGGACGGTGCCTGTACACGCACCTCAACAACACCAACCCGCTCGGCGACCCGAGCGCCGAACAGCACAAGCAACTCGCCGACTGGGGGCTCGAAGTCGCGCAGGACCGGATGGTGATCGAGCTGTGACCACGACCGTCAAGACCGACGCGGAGTCCAGGACAGGAGCCGACCGGGATTCCTGGACGCCCGACGAACTCACCGAGCGGCTGCGCGCCGTCTCCGCCGCCCGCTACCACGACCGCCACCCCTTCAACGTCCGCATGCACGAAGGCACCCTGACCCGGGCCGAGTTGCGCCGCTGGATCGCCAACCGCTTCCACTACCAGCGGCACATCCCCGTCAAGGACGCCCTGATCCTCGCCAAGTTCGACGACCCCGCGCTGCGCCGCGGCTGGTCGCGGCGGATCAGGGACCACGACGGGGAGCGCCCCGGCGAGGGCGGCATCGAGCGGTGGCTGCGCCTCGGCGAGGCCGCGGGGATCCCTCGCGAGGAGCTGTGGGACACCTCCCGAGTGCTGCCCGGGGTGCGCCTCGCCGTCGACGGATACGTCAACTTCTGCCGGCTGCGGCCCGCACTCGACGCCGTCGCCGCCTCGCTGACCGAGTTGTCCGCGCCCGACCTCATGCGCACCCGCATCGCCGCTTTCGAGCGGCACTACCCGTGGATCGACACCGAGGGCCTCACCTACTTCCGGGGCCGGGTCGGCCAGGGCGGCAGGGACGGACAGGAGGCCCTCGGCCTGGTGCGCTCCTGGGCCCGCACCCGCGAGGAGCAGGAGCGGGCCGTGGCGGCGCTCGCCTTCAAGTGCGATGTGCTGTGGGCGCTGCTCGACGCGGTCGACGGGGCTTCCGATGAGGTGTCCGGCGGGTCGCCCGGCGGGGCCACAGGCGGGGCTTACGGTGCGGGTGCGGGTGCGGGTGCGGGTGCGGGGGAGGGGGTCGGTGATGCGTGAGGCCTTGGTGGACGGAGGTGCGCCGGTCGCCGACGACCTGGGCGGCGCGGGCGGTCCGGCCGCGGGCAGCCCGGGCGCCGTCCGTCCGGACCCCGACCGCCCGGGCGCGGTCGGTCCGGCGGCCGTCGGCCCCGGCGTCGCCCCCGAGCCAGTGCCCCCCGACTGGCGACCCGTCCTCGCCCGCTCCGTCGTCCTGCGCCGCGACCGGGTGCGCGGCGCCGACCTGCTCCTGCTGCCCGAGCGCGTCGTGGTCCTTCGGGGCGCGGCCGCGAGCATCGTGGCGCTGTGCGACGGGGAGCGGGACGTGGCCGGGATCGTCGCGGAGCTGGAGCGGCGCCACCCGGGCGCGCCGGTCGGCGCCGAAGTCCCGGTGTTCCTCGGCCGGTTGCGTGCGCAGAGGTGGTTGCGATGAGCCCCGCGCCCGAACCGCCCTGGGCCCTCCTCGCCGAGCTGACCCACGGCTGCCCGCTCCGCTGCGCGTATTGCTCCAACCCGGTCAAACTGAACAGTCGGTCAGCCGAACTGTCCGGCGACGAGTGGGCCGACGTGCTGCGGCAGGCCGCTGACCTGGGCGTCGTCCAGACGCATCTGTCGGGCGGCGAGCCGCTGCTGCGCCGCGATCTGCGCGACATCGTGGCGGCGGCGGACGCGGCGGGCATCCACACCCAGCTCGTCACCAGCGGGGTCGGCCTGCACGAGGCGCGCCTCGTCGGGCTCGTCGACGCGGGCCTGCGCAGCGTCCAGCTGTCCGTGCAGCACGCCGACCCCGCCCGCGCCGACCTCATCGCCGGGGCCCGCGCCACCCACGCCAAGGAGCGCGCCGCCCGCCTCGTCCGCGAGGCCGGCCTTCCGCTCGGCCTGAACGCCGTCCTGCACCGCGCCAACCTGGACTCCCTCGACGCCCTCGTGGAGCTGGGCCTGGCCTGGGGCGCCGACCGGATCGAGCTGGCGAACACCCAGTTCTACGGCTGGGCGCTGCGCAACCGCGGCGCGCTCCTGCCGGACCCGGAGCAGGTGGCCCGTGCCCGGGTGACCCTGGAGCGCTGGCGGGTCCGGCTCGGCGACCGGATGGAGCTGGTGTGGGTCGCGCCCGACTACGTGGACGCCACCGCGAAGCCGTGCATGGGCGGCTGGGGCGCGGTGTCCCTGACCGTCGCGCCGGACGGCACGGTGCTGCCCTGCCCGGCCGCGGCGGACCTGCTCGGCGCGGACGCCCCGAACGTACGGGACCGGCCGCTCGACTGGATCTGGCGGGAGTCGCCCGCGTTCACCCGCTACCGCGGCGAGGACTGGATGCGCGAGCCCTGCCGCTCCTGCGAGCTGCGCACCGTCGACTTCGGCGGCTGCCGCTGCCAGGCCCACGCCCTGACCGGCGACGCCGCCCGCACCGACCCCGCCTGCCACCGCTCACCCGACCACGGCGTGGTGCGCGCCCTGGTCGACGCGGCGCGCGGGCCCGCACCGGACCACCCCGGCTACGCCTACCGCGAGGGAGGAACCTGATGCGCCGCCCCGGCTCACCCACCTCACCGACACCGGCCCGACCGGAGCCCGCCGCGTCCGCTCCGCCCGGCCCCGGCACACCACCCGCGAGGCCGCACCGCAGGGCGGCCCGCGCCGTCCTCGCCGCACTGCTCGCCGGGTGCGCCGCCCTGACCGCGCAGACGGCCCCCGCGTCGGCCGACGGCGCGCCCGCCGCCGACCGGGCGCCCGCCGCGCGTCCCCAGGGCACCGACTGGTCCGTCGCGATGGTCGAGTCGACGACGACCCGGTTCACGCCCGCCGCCATCGGCGGCTGGTCCTACCCCGTCGGCCTCTACCTCTTCGGCCAGTACCAGACGTACCGACGCACCCACGACGAGCGCTACTTGACGTACATCAAGAGCTACGTCGACCGCTTCGTCGACAGTGAGGGGAACATCGGGCAGAAGTTCAACAACCTCGACAGCATCCAGGCCGGGCGGCTCCTGGTGATCCTGCACCACGAGACCGGCGACGACCGCTACCGCGTCGCCGCCCGCAAGATCCGCGACCGCCTGAAGACCTACCCGCGCACCGAGGACGGCGGCTTCTGGCACGCCGACACCGCGAGCCGCGCGCACCAACTCTGGTCGGACGGCGTCTACATGGTCACGCCGTTCCTCGTGGAGTACGGCAAGGAGTTCGACGACGAGACGTACACCGACCGCGAGGCCGTGGAGCAGCTGAACGTGTACGCGCGCCATCTCCAGGCGGACAACGGTCTGTTCCAGCACGCCTACGACGAGTCGCGCACCGCGACCTGGGCCGACAAGGACACCGGGCGGGCGCCGGAGCAGTGGTGCCGGGCGATCGGCTGGTACTCCATGGCCGCCGTGAACGTTCTGGACGCCACCCCGCGCAGCGACCCAGGGAGGCCCGAACTGCTCGGCCACGTACGGAAGTTGGCGGCAGGAATCGCACGGGCCCAGGACCCGGCGACCGGACGCTGGTTCCAGGTCGTCGACAAGGGGACGGAGAGCGGCAACTGGACCGAGACGTCCTGCTCCAGCATGTTCACCTTCGCCTTGTCGCGCGCCGCCGAGAAGGGCTACGTCGCGCCCTCGTACCGGAGCGTCGCGCGCCGCGGCCACGCGGGCGTCCTGAAGAAGATCTCGCTCGGCTCCGACGGTCTGACCGACCTCACGGACATCTCCATCGGCACCAACGTCGGCGACTACGCCTTCTACATCGCCCGGCCCCGGCAGACCAACGACTTCCACGGCCTCGGGGCCTTTCTGATCATGAACGAGCAACTCAGGAAGAAGAGGTGAGCCCCTCATGACCCCCTCCCGCAGAGCCCTGCTGGCCGCCGCGCTCGGCACCGGCGCGGGCGCGGCCGCCACCGCGGCGGGACTCGCGCCGGCCGCCGCCGCGCCCGCCGTGGACTGGCAGCTGCGCTGGTCGCCGTCCGCCCGCGACGTCGGCCTGCGCGCCTTCGAGACCCTGGAGGACGACCGCGCGAACTCCCATCCCGCCGCGAAGCCGCACATCTTCGCCGAGGGCGACAACTTCCGCTTCCAGATGCACACCGTCGACCGCGACACCAGCACCGACCGGCAGCGCCACGAGGTCACGGGGCTGCGCACCGGCGACTCGTTCCTGAAGTGGCAGAAGGGCCAGACCTGGCGGGTCACGTACCGCATGTTCATACCGAGCTCGCTGAAGGCGACGACGAGCTTCACGCACATCATGCAGATGAAGCAGCCCGGCGCGGGCAGCGCGCCGATCGTCGTGCAGTCGCTGCGCCGGGTCGACGGCAAGCAGACCATCGAGCTGAAGATCTTCGAGCAGGACATCCTCGTCGGCCGCACCGATCTGGCGCCGCTGCACGACAAGTGGACCGACGTCGACTTCCAGATCAAGATCGGCGACGGCTCGTCGGGGTCCGTGCGCTGGATCCTCAAGAGCGGCGGCACGACCGTCGTCGACAAGTCGAAGTCCGGCGTCGACACCTTCCTTGCCGACCGGGTGCGGCCCAAGTGGGGCATCTACCGCTCCCTCGGCGACAGTTCGGGCTCGCTGCAGAACACGTACATGCTCCTGACGGGCATGCGCGGCTACCAACTCGTGTGAACCGGCCGACTCGTGTGCACCACCTGAAGGGAATCCTCGTGCGCCGACTCCTGGGCCTGGGCGGACTCGCCCTCGCCGCAGTCCTCGGACTGTCCCAACTGCCCGCGACCGCGGCCGCTCCCCGGGCCGGGTCCGCTCCCCTGGCCGCCGCCGCGCCCCGCGCCGCGGGCACCATTCACGCCGCCCCCTACGAGTACCTGGGCTGGGGCAACCCGCAGAAGCCCACCGACGTGATGGCCGCGACCGGCGTGAAGTGGTTCACGCTCGCGTTCGTCCTGTCCGACGGCGGCTGCAACCCGGCCTGGGACGGCAGCAGGCCGCTCAAGGGCGGCTCCGACGAGTCCGCCATCAGGTCCATCCGGGCGGCGGGCGGCGACATCGTCGTGTCCGTCGGCGGCTGGAGCGGCGCCAAGCTCGGCGAGAAGTGCTCCAGTGCCACCGCGCTCGCCGCCGCGTACCAAAAGGTCATCGACGCCTACAAGGTGAAGGCCTTCGACGTCGACATCGAGAACACCGAGTTCAACAACCCCACCGTCCGCCAGCGCGTCGTGGACGCGCTGAAGATCGTGGAGCAGAAGAACCCGGGCATCGTCACCTACGTCACCCTCGGCACCACTCCCAGCGGGCCCGACGCCACCGGCAAGGACCTCATCCAGCGCGGCGCCAGGGCCGGGCTCGCCGCCGACGCCTGGGTGATCATGCCGTTCGACTTCGACGGCCACAGCGGCACCATGGGCGACGCCTCGGTGAGCGCGCTCGAAGGCCTGAAGGCCACCGTCAAGAGTGCCTACGGCTACAGCGACACCGACGCCTACCGGCGCATCGGCGTCTCGTCCATGAACGGCAGGACGGACGTCGCCGGGGAGACCGTCACCACCGCCGACTTCAAGAAGATCCTCGGCTACGCGCGCCAGCACCACATCGCGCGCTTCGCCTTCTGGGCCGTCAACCGCGACCGGTCCTGCGCGGGCGGCGGGTCACCGGGCGACTCGTGCAGCGGCATCAGCCAGCAGCCCTACGAATTCACCAAGATCGTTGCCCAGTACGGGGGTTGACACCCCCGCCAACCCCGCACAGCTGCACCCCCCACATCCGCAATCCCCCCATGGAGGTTCTCGTGCACGACAGCAGGAGCAGAAGCCGTCTGGCCCGGAAGGCGGCGCTCGCCGCGACGGCCGCGCTGACGGCGGGGCTCGTGGTGTACGTCCCGTCGGTGTCGGCCGCCCCGGCCGCGCCCGCGGGCGAGCCCACCGACATCAAGACCGTCTCCAGCGGCTGGACCATACCCTGGGGCACGTCCTGGCTCCCCGACGGCAAGTCCGCGCTCGTCACCGAGCGCGACGACTTCCGGGTCTGGTCGATCTCGGCCGACGGCGCGACGAAGAAGCAGGTCGGCACGGTGCCCGAGTCCCAGACGACGGGCGGCGAGGGCGGCCTCATGGGCGTCGCCGTGGACCCCCAGTGGGCGACGAACCACTACGTGTACTTCATGCACACCTCGTCCGAGGGCAACCGCGTCGCGCGCATGACGTACGACGGCTCCTCCCTCAGCGGCTACACCGTGCTGCTCAAGGGCATCAAGAAGGCCAGGTACCACAACGGCGGCCGCCTCGCCTTCGGCCCCGACGGCTATCTGTACGCCACCACCGGCGACGCCCAGTCCAAGCCGCTCGCGCAGGACAAGAACTCGCTGAACGGCAAGATCCTGCGGATGACCCGGGACGGCAAGCCCGCCCCCGGCAACCCCTTCGACAACCACGTCTACAGCCTCGGCCACCGCAACCCGCAGGGCATCGCCTTCGACCCGCAGGGCCGCCTGTGGGAGGCCGAGCTGGGCGATGCCACCAGGGACGAGCTGAACCTCATCAAGCCCGGCAAGAACTACGGCTGGCCCACCTGCGAGGGCAACTGCAACGTCGCCGGGATGACCAACCCGAAGAAGACGTGGGGCGTCGCCGAGGCCTCCCCGAGCGGGGTGGCGATCGTCGACGGCGCGGTCTACATGGCGGCCCTCAAGGGCCAGCGCATGTGGCGCATCCCCATCAACGCCGACAACGAGAACGTCGGCACGGCCAAGGCCTTCTACGTCGGCCAGTACGGCCGGCTGCGCTCGGTGACCACCGTGCCGGGCGCGAAGGCGCTGTGGCTGTCCACGACCAACGCGGACGGCAACGGCGGGCAGCCGGACGGCGCGGACAAGATCTTCCGCGTGACCATCGGCTAGCCGGAGCGACCCCGGCCGGCCGCACGACCACCGGCCGGGCGGGCGGTGGCCGCACGCCGTGGGGGCGGGCGGTCACCGTCGGCCCGGCCGGGGCGAGAACGGCCCGGGGCCGCACGGGCCCCGGGCCGCCGACGCACAGCGAGGGGACGGGACATGAGCAGATCGACGAGCAGATCACGCACACGCACCGGAGCCCTGGCCGCGGGCCTCGCCGCGCTCGCGGTGCTCGCGGTCTTCGACGGGCAGCCCGCCGGAGCCACGCAGGTCCACGAAGGAGCGACCGGCACGGCCCGATCGTCCGTACCGCGACAGCCCTTGCCCGCGGCCGAGTTCAACGTCCGTGACTACGGTGCCAAGGGCGACGGATCGAGCAACGACACCCCCGCCCTCCAGAAGGCCGTGGACGCGGCCGCCGCCGCGGGCGGCGGCACCGTGCGCCTGCCCGGGGACGGCAGGGCGACGTACGAGTCCAAGAACACCCTGCACATGAAGAGCGGGGTGACCCTCCAGATCGACAAGGGCGCCACGCTCTCCGGCAACGGCGCCGACGACTACGACCCGCCCGAGCCCAACGAGTGGGACGACTACCAGGACTACGGCCACAGCCACTTCCACAACGCCATGATCCACGGCGACCGCCTCAGCGACATCGCGTTCGTCGGCGAGGGCGTCATCGACGGCGACGGCGCCCTGATCACCGGCGACCCGAAGTCCGGCGAGGCCGACAAGATCATCTCGCTGACGCGCTGCAAGGGCCTGCGCATCGGCGACGGGCTCACGCTGCGCGAGGGCGGCCACTTCGCGGCGCTCATCAACGGCTGCGACGACGTCGTCTCCGACCGGCTCACCATCGACACCGCGATGGACCGCGACGGCTGGAACGTCATCAACACCACCGACGTGACCATCACCAACGCCCACCTGGACGCCAACGACGACGCGCTCGCGTTCAAGAGCGACTACGCCCTCGGCGCGAAGCTGTCCAACGGCCGGGTGCGCGTGAGCGACTCCTACCTCTCCGCCGGATGCTGCAACGCCCTCATGTTCGGCTCCGAGACCTGCGGCGACTTCACCGACTACCGCTTCGAGCGGATCAGGATCGAGGGCTCGGAGAAGTCCGGACTCGGCATGGTGTCCATGGACGGCTCGAAGATCTCCGACGTCCACTACAAGGACATCACCATGACCGGCGTGCGCTCACCGATCATGCAGAAGATCGGCAACCGCAAACGCTGCGGCAACAACCCGGGCGTCGGCTCGATCAGCGACGTCACGTACACCGACATCAAGGCGACCGGCGCGAGCCCGTCCTTCTCGCCGACGCTGTGGGGCGAGTCCGGGCAGAGCCGCATCAAGGACGTCACCTTCACCGACGTCGACCTCACGGTGCCCGGCGGCAACGGCGCCATGTCCACCGGCGTCCCCAGCAACAAGTCCACCGACTACAACCCGAAGAGCATCGGCACCCGGCCCGCCTACGGCTGGTACATCCGCCGCGCCGACCGCGTCACGTTCGTCGACAGCGAGGTCCGCTTCGCGTCGGACGACGGACGGCCCGCCGTCATCGCCAACGAGAGCACCGGCATCCGCTTCACCGCCTTCACCGCACAGCGCGGCTCGTCGAGCCCCGCCGACCTCGTCTTCCAGAAGACCCGGGGCTACTGCGTCCGCGACAGCGCCGACACCGGCGGCGGCGCCCTGCGGATCAGCCAGAGCGGGTCGAGCCAGGACTGCGGCTGATGTCCCGCACCGCGTGCGGCACGGGTCAGGTGTGGTAGAGCGCCTCGACCTCGTCCGCGTACGCCTGCTCGATGGCCTTGCGCTTGAGCTTCAGCGAGGGCGTCAGGAGGCCGTGCTCCTCGGTGAACTGGTGGGCGAGGATCCGGAAGGTGCGGATCGACTCGGCCTGGGAGACCAGGGTGTTGGCGGCCACCACGGCGCGCCGCACCTCGGTCTCCAGGTCGGGGTCGCGGACCAGGTCACCGGGGGGCATCGGGGGTTTGTTGCGCATGGAGAGCCAGTGCTCGACGGCTTCCGCGTCGAGGGTGACGAGGGCGGCGATGTAGGGGCGGTCGTTGCCGACGACGATGCACTGGGCGACCAGGGGGTGGTCGCGGACGCGTTCCTCCAGCTGCGCGGGCGACACGCTCTTGCCGCCGGAGGTCACCAGGATCTCCTTCTTGCGCCCGGTGATGGTCAGGTAGCCGTCGTCGTCCAGGGTGCCCAGGTCGCCGGTGGCGAGCCAGCCGTCGTGCAGGGTCGCGTCGGTGGCCTTGGGGTCGTTGAGGTAGCCCTGGAAGACATGGCCGCCGCGCAGCCACACCTCGCCGTCCTCGGCGATGTGCACGGTGGTGCCGGGGATCGCCTGGCCGACCGTGCCGTAGCGGGTCCGCTCGGGCGGGTTGGCGGTCGCGGCGGCCGTCGACTCGGTCAGGCCGTACCCCTCGAAGACCTGCACGCCCGCGCCCGCGAAGAACAGGCCGAGGCGCCGGTCCATCGCGGAGCCGCCGGACATCGCGTGCCGCACCCGGCCGCCCATGGCGTCACGGACCTTGGCGTAGACGAGCTTGTCGAAGACCTGGTGCTGCATGCGCAGCGCCGTCGAGGGGCCGGGCCCGGTGCCGAAGGCCTTGGCCTCCATCGCGTCGGCGTACCGCACCGCCGCCTCCACCGCCTTGTCGAACGGGCCCGCCTTCCCCTCCCGGTCGGCCTTGCGGCGCGCGGCGTTGAAGACCTTCTCGAAGATGTACGGCACGGCCAGGATGAACGTCGGCCGGAACGCGGCGAAGTCGGGGATCAGGGCGGCGGCGTTCAGGCTCGGCTGGTGGCCGAACTTGACGCGGGCGCGCACCGCGGCGACCTGCACCATGCGGCCGAAGACGTGCGCGAGCGGCAGGAACAGCAAGGTGGACGGCTCGTCGCCGCGCTTCGCGCGGAACACCGGCTCCCAGCGCTCGACGAGCGTGTCCACCTCGAACATGAAGTTCGCGTGGGTCAGGACGCAGCCCTTGGGGCGGCCCGTGGTGCCGGAGGTGTAGATCACGGTGGCCACGGAGTCCGGCGTGACCGCGCGGCGATGGCGGTGCACCACCTCGTCGTCCAGGTCCCGCCCGGCCTCGGAGAGTTCGCGTACCGCGTCGCCGTCGAGCTGCCACAGACGGCGCAGCTGGGGCAGCCGGTCGACGACCGAGCCGATGGTCATGGCGTGGTCCTCGTGCTCGACCATCGCCGCCGACACCTGCGCGTCGTGCAGCATCCAGAAGACCTGCTCGGCCGACGACGTCGGATACACGGGCACGACCTGCGCGCCCACGGTCCACAGGGCGAAGTCGAACAGCGTCCACTCGTAGCGGGTGCGGCACATGATGGCGACCCGGTCGCCGAACCGCACGCCCTGCGCGAGCAGTCCCTTGGCGAGCGCGAGGACCTCGTCCCGGAACTCCGCGGACGTCACGTCCTGCCAGAGCCCGTCGCGCTTGCGGCCGAGGACGACGCGGACCGGATCCTCAAGGGCATGGTCGAACACGGCGTCGGCAAGACCGCCCACCCGTGGCGCCGACGCCATGGGAGGGTTCGTGAACTCGCGCAATGGTGCTCCTTGTGGCGCTCCGCACAGCGCCGGTGACGGTACCCCACCCCGATCCCTTGCGGGAGGGGGGTGGGAAGCGCCCATAGGCGCACGATCGTCACAGGTCAGCCGGTGAAATGCGGCCACAAGGGTAAGGGCGGGACAGATTACTTACGGCTGAGTAAGTTTCGGTGGCGCAATCTCCACCGAATCTGTACCGGGCGATTACCCCTGGAGCTGCTTCACGGGCGCCGGCTCCGGGGTCGTCGACGGGGCCTGACCTGCGCCGGACCCGGGTTTGGTCCGGACCATCAGGAGCACCGCGAGACCCGCCGCGACCCCCACCGCACCGGCCGTCAGGGACGCCCCGTTGAGCCCGGCGGCGAAGGCCTCCCGCACGTCGTGCGCGGACACCTGCCCGGCGAGCGCGGACGCCCCGCCCCCGGCGGCCGTGTGCGCCGCGTCCTGCCCGATCGAGTCCTGCATCCGGGAGGTGAGGACCGTGCCGAACACCGCGACGCCGAGGGCGTACCCGAGCTGCCGGAACGTGTTGACCGCACCGCCTGCCATGCCCGCGTCCTTCGGCGGCACCGCGGCGAGCGCCGCCCCCGCGAGCCCCGGCGCGACCAGGCCCGTCCCGATGCCCGCCAGGGTCAGCCCCGGCACCAGGGCGCTCCACGAGGAACCGGCGTCGAGCACCGCCATCGCCAGGCCGCCCGCGCCGATGAGGACCAGCCCGATGCCGATGACGTACCGCGCGGGCGCTCCGTGCAGCAGCCGGCCACTGATCGCGGCCACCACGAACGACGTCGCCGCGAGCGGGAGCAGGACCAGGCTGCCGCGCACCGGGCTCATGCCGAGCACCGTCTGCAGCCAGATCGACAGGTAGGGGATGACGCCGAACGCGGCCGCGTTGTAGCCGATCGCGCCGATCAGGACGCCGGTGAACGCGGGCTTGCGCAGCAGCCGCAGGTCGATCAGCGGGTGCGTGACGCGGCGTTCGACGGCCACGAACGCGAGCAGCGCGAGCGCCGCGACGGCGAAGGTCACGCCGGTGCGCGCCGACGTCCAGCCCTCGGCCGACGCCCGCACCGCGCCGTACGTCAGCGCCCCCGCGAACAGCGCGAAGGTGACCGTGCCCGCCCAGTCCACGCGCCGCGCCGCGGCCCCCGTCGCCTGTCCTGCCTGCCCCGGCTGCCCCGCCCGCGCCGGCTTGGGCACCCAGCGCAGCGTCAGCCACACCGCGGCCACGCTCACCGGCAGGTTCACGAAGAAGATCCACCGCCAGCCGGGCCCCTCCGTGAGCAGCCCGCCGACGATCGGCCCGAGCGCGGCGGCGCCCCCGCTGACCGCGCCCCACACGCCGAGCGCCACCGAGCGCTGCTTGCCCTGGTAGGCGGCCCCGAGCAGCGGCAGTGTCGTCGCGAACATCGCCGCCGCGCCGAGCCCCTGCACCGCGCGGGCCGCCACCAGGACCTCCGCGTTCGACGCGAGCCCGCAGCCCAGCGACGCCAGCGCGAACACGACGGTGCCCGCGATCTGTATCCGCCGCCGCCCCAGGACGTCGGCGGCGGCGCCGACCCCGAGCAGCAGCGCGGCGAGGGCGAGCGCGTAGCCGTCGATCACCCACTGCAGATCGCTCAGCGACGCGTCCAGCGCCCGCGCCATGTCGGGCAGCGCCACCACCACGATCGTCACGTCCAGCAACAGCATGAATGTGCCCAGGCACACCGCGGTCAGCGGCCCCCATGTGCGCATCTTCGTTCTCCCAGCGATTGTGTGAGGTGCTTCGTTCGACGTCGTACGATCCGTCAGAGCCGGACGATCGCGGTGGCCGTCGGCCGCGTCGCGTCCGAATCCGACATCAGGGAGGCCCCAGCCGATGGAAAGCCACACCCCGGACGGCGCGGACGAGCTGGACATGAAGCTGCTCCAGGCCCTGGAGACCGACGGCCGGGCGTCCTTCAGCAAGATCGCGAAGGTCCTCGGCGTCTCCGACCAGACCGTCGCCCGCCGTTACCGACGGCTCACCGCCGACGGCGGCCTGCGCGTGGTCGGCATGCGCAACGCCGAACGCCTGGGCCGCGACCACTGGATCCTGCGGCTGCGCTGCGCCCCCGACGGCGCCACCACCATCGCGGGCGCCCTGGCGCGGCGCCCCGACACGTTCTGGGTGGGACTCACCTCCGGCGGCACCGAGGTGGTCTGCCTGACCCGGCCGCGCACCCCCGGCGACCGCGAGGACCTGCTGCTCGGCAAGCTGCCGCGCACCCCGAGCATCGTCGAGATCCGCGCGCACCAGCTCCTGCACAGCTTCTTCGGGGGCCCGCGCGGCTGGCTCGGGAAACTCGCGCCGCTCACCGAGGAGCAGCGGGCCGCGCTCACCCCGGACCACCCGCGGCCCGGCCGGGGTCCGGCCCGGATCGCGCCCGAGGACGAGGCCCTGGTGAAGGCCCTCGAAGCGGACGGGCGCGCCACGTACCCCCAGCTCCAGCGTGCCACCGGGCTGTCCGAGTCCGCCGTGAAGCGGAGGCTCGCGGCGCTCCTGGACGCGGGGGGTGTCTTCGTCGACGTCGAGTACAGCCCGGAGATGCTCGGCTTCCACACGGCCGCGATCCTGTGGATCACCGCCGCGCCGGGTGCGCTGCACTCCGTGGGGGAGGCGCTCGCCGGTCACTTCGAGATCGCCTTCGCTTCGGCGACGGCGGGGCCCTCGAATCTCGTCGCGACGGCGGTCGCCCGCGACACGGCCGGCCTCTACGGCTACATCAGCGGCAGGCTGGGGAAGTTGGACGGGGTCCAGCATGTGGAGACGGCGCCGTTCCTGCGGCGGGTGAAGCAGTTGACGTACCGCCCGGGGCGTTGAGCGCCCCGTAGGGGCGCGGGGAACCGCGCGACCAGCCACGACGCGCCCGCAGCGGACCGGAGCCGCTCAACCTGGTCCGCGCTGCAGCCGGTCCCCACCGGCCAGAATCGCCGCCGCCAGCGCGTCCGCCGCGCTGGCGGCGCCCTGCCCACGCCGGTCACCGCGCGCGGCCCCGCGCTCCCCGTGCCGCAGCACGAAGTCCACCGAACCCAGTTCCGGCAGGCCCGCCCGGTCCGGGAGTCCGGCCAGGCCCGGGGGGATCAGGCCGCGCGAGTGCGCCATCACGCCGAGGCCCGCGCGGGCCGCGGCCACCAGGCCGTTGAGGCTGCCGCTGGTGCAGGCCACGCGCCAGGGGCGGCCGCTGCGCTCCAGGGCCTCCATGGCGAGGGCGCGGGTGATGCCCGGCGGCGGGTACACGATGAGGGGGACCGGCAGGTCCGGGTCGAGGCGGAGCCGGGGCGCGCCGATCCACACCAGGTCGTCGTGCCAGACCAGTTCACCGCGCGGGTCCTCGGGTCTGCGCTTGGCGAGGACCAGGTCGAGCTTGCCCGCGTCGAGGCGCTCGTGCAGCGTGCCGGACAGCTCGACGGTCAGCTCCAGGTCGACCTCGGGGTGGCCGCGCCGGAAGGACTCCAGGATGTCGGTGAGCCGGGTCAGGACGAAGTCCTCCGACGCGCCGAAGCGCAGCCGCCCGCCGGGGCGCGCCCCGGTGAAGTACGCGGCGGCCTGCTCGTGCACCTCCAGGATGCGGCGGGCGAAGCCGAGCATCGCCTCACCGGCCTCCGTCAGCTCCACGCTGTGGGTGTCGCGCGTGAACAGCGGCCGCCCCGTCGCCTCCTCCAGGCGCCGCACGTGCTGGCTCACCGTCGACTGGCGCAGACCGAGGCGGCGCGCGGCCTGCGTGAAGCTCAAGGTCTGGGCCACCGCGAGGAACGTACGGAGCTGAGCGGGGTCGTACACGCTCCTCAGGTTATCGCGGAACGTGATGACAGTCAGAGTGGTATGTGGGATTCCCGATCGCGGCGGGGAGGAGGAGCATGGAGAGGGCACGTGCCGCCCCGAGCGGGCGGGGCGTACGACGAAGAGCACGGAGGCCGCACCGCCCCGTGCGGACCCGAGCGCATGGAGCACTGTGAAACGCCCGTCCTGGCCGTCCTGGATGCCGATCGACCCGTACATTGCGGCTCTGCTCGGCACCGTGGGACTCGCCGCGCTCCTGCCCGCCCGCGGCACCGCCGCCGATGTCGCGTCGGGCGCCTCGACCGCCGCCGTCGCGTTCCTCTTCTTCCTGTACGGCGCCCGCCTGTCCACCCGTGAGGCGATGGACGGCCTGCGCCACTGGCGGCTCCACCTCACCGTGCTGCTCTGCACGTTCGCGGTCTTCCCGCTGCTCGGCCTCGCCGCCAAGGGGCTCGTGCCGTACGTCCTGACGCCCGCGCTCTACAGCGGCCTGCTGTTCCTGACGCTCGTGCCCTCGACGATCCAGTCGTCCATCGCCTTCACGTCGATGGCGCGCGGCAACGTCCCCGCGGCGATCTGCGCGGGCTCGTTCTCCTCGCTCGCGGGCATCGTGCTCACCCCGCTGCTCGCGGCCTGGCTGCTCGGGCACAGCGCGGGCGGGTTCTCCGCGGACTCGCTCCTGAAGATCGTGCTGCAACTGCTCGTGCCGTTCCTGGCAGGCCAGTTCCTGCGGCGCTGGGTCGGAGGTTTCCTCACCCGCAACAAGAAGGTGCTCTCCTTCGTCGACCGGGGCTCGATCCTGCTCGTCGTCTACACCGCGTTCAGCCAGGGCATGGTGGAGGGCGTCTGGAACCAGGTCACCCCGGCCCGGCTCGGCGCGCTGCTCGGCGTCGAGGCGGTGCTGCTCGCCGTGATGCTCTCGCTGACCTGGTACGGCGCGAAGAAGCTCGGGTTCGGGCGGGCCGACCGGATCGCGATCCAGTTCGCCGGGTCCAAGAAGTCGCTGGCCGCCGGGCTGCCCATGGCGAGCGTCCTGTTCGGCGCCGAGGCCTCGCTCGCGGTCCTGCCGCTGATGCTGTTCCACCAGATGCAGCTCATGGTCTGCGCGGTGATCGCCAAGCGCCGCTCCCACGACCTGGAGACGGCGGAGGCGCGCGAGGTGGCCACGGGGGGCGCCGGGCCCGGCGCGGTCAGCTCTCGCGCTGGAAGCGCAGCGTCACGAACCGCGGCCGGTACAGCTCCACGTTCCGGTTGATGTGCGCCTGCGCGTTCGCCGCGGCCGGGTCCAGCCAGTTGACGTCGTAGCTCAGCACGAGCCGCCCGTCGCCGCTGACGGCCGGGTGGGCCTGCGGGTTGTAGGGCGCGGCGGCGGCCGTGCCCGGGGCGCCCGCGCCGCTTCCGCTGCCCCCGGCGCCCGCGCTGTCCTTCGGCAGCGGCGGCGCGAACGCCTTGGCGGGCCCGTGCCAGGGTCCGGTGGGGGAGCACGACCAGTACGACGTGACGTTCGTCAGGCCCTCGGTGCCCGCGGCCATGGTGAGCAGGACGTACGTCCCCTGGGTGCGGACGACGGTGAAGGCGCTGCCCACGCCCTTGTGGTCGCCGTCGCCGAGCACGGGGCGCGGCTTGCCCGTGCGGGTCCAGTCCCGGCCGTCCCAGTACTCCCAGGCGGTGGGGTCGGCGAGGCCGCCGTGCCGGACGCGGGCGACGTAGGCGTGCGAGGAGGGGCGGGCGGCGGCCTGCGCGTCGGTGCCGCCGAAGACGTACGTCCACTCGCCGTCGTCGACGGTCGTCGTGCCGTAGAGGACCCGCTTCTCGGGGTCGGCGACGTCCCGCTGGTCGGAGATCTGCGTGATGTTCTCGACCCGCAGGTCCGGCAGGGACAGCGTGGCGACCTCCGTGGCGGCGGGCACCCCGTAGATCCACGGGCCCGTGCCCGTCGCGCGGGTCCACAGGAGCACCCGCAGGACGTCCTCGTCGGCTCCGGGCGAGCGCGGCTCGACCTTCGCGGCGACCGGCCAGCGCCACTGCCCCGGCGCCGGATCGGCGAACATCGGGGTGCCGAGCGTGCGCTCCAGGGCGCCCGAACGGTCTGTCACCACACCGGAGTTGCGCACCATCGGGGCGCTCGTGTCGCGCCACGCGTGCGGCTGCCCCTGCGGGTTCGGCGGCGCGTGCACCTGCCCGAGGAAGGTGTCGGAGAACAGCCAGAGCACCCGCCCGTCCGGCAGCTTCACCGAGTGCGTGCCGTCGCCGCCCGTCCAGTCGTCGGTGCGGGCGCCGTCGTCGCCGTACGAGGCGAACGCGCGGGTGAGGGCACGCTCGGGCGCGGCCGATGCGACGGTGGTGGCCGCGCACGCCGGACCGCTCTCCCGGTCGTCCTTGCCGTCCGGGAGAGCGGTCAGGAGCACGGCGGCGCAGGCCAGGGCGAGCAGCAGGACGATCCAGGTCCTGCGCGCGCCCCGGCCCGGCGGCGGCCCGCCCGTGGTGGACGGCGCCGCGTACGGCTCTGTGGCTGCGGACACCCCGGGGACGCTAGTTCCCCGGACGCACCCGGTCCATGGGCAGCCAGGTCACGGTGTTCCACTTCACAGCGGACGACGGGGCCCGGTCCGAGCCGAGCCGCGTCACCTCCTCGTCGCTCAGCGCCCGCTCGAACACGCCCACTTGGTCGATGGCGCCGGTGAAGTGGGCCCGGCTGTCCATGCGCTGGCCGATGTGCACGCCGAACGGCGAGTTGCGGCTGACGCTGCCCGGGACGTCGGGCCGGGAGAGCCGGTTGCCGTCGAGGAACAGGGACAGCTCCCCGCCGCCGCGGCGCAGCGCGATGTGGTGCCACTGGCCGTCGTTGTACGCGCCCTCGGTGCTCAGGGACACCGAGCGGGGCGGGCTGCCGCCGTCGCGGGTGGTGATGAGGCCCGTGACGCGGTTGTTCGCGGGCTCCCCGCGCAGCCACACCTGCGGCTGGCCGGTGCCGACCCCGCCCATCCAGAGCAGTGGCTGCTCACCGCTCGTCGCCGAGTAGCGGAACCACAGCGTGGCCGTGAAGTCCCGGCTGTGCAGCGGGAGCCGGGGGCTGTAGGGCAGCCGCACGGCGTCGTCGACCCCGTCGAAGGCGAGCGCCCGGCCGCCGAACACGCCCTCCGTGGGACGGGCGCCGCCGAGCACGGTCGCGTCCGGAGCGCCCGGCGCCCAGTCGCTGGTGCGCGGGTCGGGGCCGCGGCGCGGCTTCAGCCACTCCTCGGTGAAGCGGGCGAAGCGGATCTCGTCGCGGGCGTCGACCGCGCCGCCCTCGTACATCAGGCCCACCCGCTCGTCGTCGACGGCCACCATGTCCGAGTAGCCGGACCAGTCGGTGGTGACGACGGTGGAGCGGTCGAAGCTGTCCCAGGTGCGGCCGCCGTCGTAGGAGGAGCGGATCGTCATGGTGCGGCGCCGGTCGGGGTCGCCGGGGGCGGCGAGCAGCAGCCTGCCGCCGAACCGGAGCGTGGAGCCCTGCACCTGCGGGGTGTACAGGTCGGGGCTCGCCTCGAAGGAGCCGGAGAAGCTCTCGCCGCCGTCACGGCTGACGACGTGGTCGCGGTGGCCGAGGTCGGTGCCGTCCTGCTCGCGCCCGGACACGTAGATCGTGCCGTCCGCGCGCTCCGCGAGGGTCATCTCCGACGGCTTCTGCCGGAAGGTGCCGTCGCTCGCGGAGATCGGGTACGAGTCGGTCGCGCCGATCCGCCAGCTGTCGCCGCCGTCGTCGCTGACGACCAGCGAGGCGTGGTTCTCGGTGACGCGGCTGCCGTTCCACGACTCGGCGTTGACGGTCAGGACCAGGCGGCCCTTGTGCCGGCCGCGGCTGAGCTGGATGCCGTGCACGGGACCGGTGGCGTACCAGGAGTTCCAGGAGTCGGGCAGGATCTCGTCGCTCAGGTCGCGCGGCTTCGACCAGGTCTGGCCGTCGTCGTCGCTGTACTGCAGATGGGGCGTGCGCTCGCACGGCACCTCGCAGTTCTTGCCGTCCGTGCGGCCCCGGTTGTACGTCTCGGCGAGCACGATGCGGCCCGTCTCGCGGTCGACGACGGGCGCGGGGTTGCCGTGCGTGTCGCCGCCGCCCTCGTTGATGACCCGCATCGGTCCCCAGGTCCGGCCGCCGTCGTGGCTGCGCTTGAGGACCAGGTCGATGTCACCGGCGTCGCTGCAGTCGTTGACGCGTCCCTCGGCGAAGGCGAGCAGCGTTCCCTTCGTCGTCTTCACGATCGCTGGTATCCGGAAGCACGAGTAGCCGGGATCCTGGGAAGCCTTGAACAGGATCTGCTGCTCGAACGGAGCCTTCGCCCCGGCCGCCGCACTGGCCGCGCCGCCGAGCGCGGGCGGCAGCGCGAGGGCGGCGAGCGCGGTGGCGGTCAGCGCGGCGACGGTACGCCGCCTGGGGGACCGCAGGAGCTGGGGGGACCGGGGGGACCAGGGGGACCAGGGGGATCTGAGGCGTACACGGAGTCTCGACGGCATGGTGCGGGCCCTTCATGTCGACCGGACATTCGGACATCCCACGTCCAACGTGCGCGTCACTGAAGCTACTTGGGGGCCTTGGAGCAACACAAGAAGCGTGCGCGTAACGGAATCCCGGCGGGGCGCCGGGCGCGGATGTCGCAAGATTACGGGGTAAGTACGACTTTTCCGGTGTTGACGCGCGACTCGATTGCCGCGTGTGCCGCGGCCGCGTCCGTCAGGTCGAACCGGGCGTGCACGGCGGGCCGCAGCTCACCCGAGTGGAAGAGCCGCCACAGGTCCCGGCGCCACTCCTCGTACAGCTCCGGCCGCCCCCGCGCGATCAGGCCCATCTGAAAGCCCGTCACCGACTTGGCCCCGACGAGGAGATCGTAGGCCGACAGGGCGCCACCGCCCGAGCTGTACGCCACCAGCCTGCCGTGCGGCGCGAGCGCGGCGACGGCCGGGCCGAGCAGCTCACCGCCCACGCCGTCCAGGCAGTAGTCGGCGGGCCCGCCCCAGTCCGCCGCGTCGTAGCGGACGACGTCGTCGGCGCCGGCGCCGCGCACGAAGTCGGCCTTCGCGGGGTCCGAGACGGCGCCGACGACGCGCCCGGCGCCGCGCAGCTTCGCCAGGCGCACGGCCAGGTGGCCGACGCCGCTCGCCGCCGCCGTGATCAGCGCGGTCTCGCCCGCGACGGGGCGGGCGGCCTCCAGGGCTCCGCGGGCGACGAGTCCGCTGCGGACCAGGGTCACGGCGTCGACCGCGCTCGCGCCGTCCGGCACGGGGGAGGCCATCGCTGTGTGCAGCAGGGCGTAGTCCGCGTAGCCGTGCCCGAAGACCAGGCCCGTGACCCGGTCGCCGGCCGCGAAGCCGGTCACGCCGTCCCCCGTGCGGACCACCTCGCCCGCGATCTCGCCGCCGAGGGGGACGGGCTCGGCGGACTCGCGCACCTTGCGGACGACGGGCAGGGTCACGCCGACGGCCGCGACCCGGGCGAGTAGTTCGCCCGAGCCGGGCTCGGGGATCGGCGCCTCCTCGACGAACAGGACCTCGGGGCCGCCTTGCCGTTCGTACCGGACGCGACGCATCCGCACCTCCACGCGCTGGTCGGGGATCCCTGGGAAGCGCCGGGGATCGTTGGGAGCCCCAACGGTAATCAGAAACTCATGGGGAAGTCCAACGATTCTTGGATAGGCTCACGCCATGCCCGCAACCCAGCCGAGGCGCACGCCGACCGCGCCGACCACCCCCGCCGCGTCCCCCGCGCCCCCCGCCCCCACCGCGCCCTCCGCCATCCGCACCCTCCCCAGCTGGCTGCTCGGCCGGGCCGCCGCCCGTGGCCGCGCCCTGGTCGCCGACGCGCTCGCCGCCGAGGGCATGAAGATGTGGCACCACGTCGTGCTCGCCGCCGTCGCCGACCTCGGCCCGGTGGCGCAGGCCGACCTCGGCCGGGGCATCCAGCTCGACCCCAAGGACCTCGTCGGCGTCCTGAACGACCTGCAAGGGGCCGGACTCGTGGAGCGCACGCCCGACCCCAAGGACCGCCGCAAGAACGCCGTCACGCTCACCGCCGACGGGCGCGCCCTGCTGCGCCGGTGCGCCACGGCGGCGCGGGCCGCCAACGCCGACCTGCTCGGGCCCCTGTCGGCTGCCGAGCGCGAGGCGTTCCTGGACATGCTGGAGAGGGTCGCGCGGGTCGACGGATGAACCCGGGCGCCGGGGGCGGGGTCGGCGCTGGGGCCCGGCCGGCGCAGGGGGCGCTCCCCGCCGGGCCGGGACCCCGTCGCCGTGTCGCGGCGGGAGCGCCGGTCAGGTCCGGGCGGCCGCGGTCCGCAGGGCCAGGCGGTGCTCGCCCGCGTACACGTTCATGGAGGAGCCGCGCAGGAAGCCGACCAGGGTCAGGCCGGTCTCGGCGGCGAGGTCGACGGCGAGCGACGACGGCGCGGACACCGCCGCGAGCACCGGGATGCCCGCCATCACGGCCTTCTGCGCCAACTCGAAGGAGGCACGCCCCGACACCATCAGGACGGTGCGGGACAGCGGCAGACGGCCGTCCTGCAGGGCCCGCCCCACCAGCTTGTCGACGGCGTTGTGACGGCCCACGTCCTCGCGCACGTCGATCGGCTCGCCGTCCTCGGTGAACAGGGCCGCCGCGTGCAGCCCCCCGGTCCGGTCGAAGACCCGCTGGGCCGCGCGCAGCCGGTCGGGGAGGCGGGCGAGCAGCTCGGGCGTCAGCCGGACCGGGGGAGCGCCGAGCCCCCCGGGGGCGTCGTCGATGGCCCAGCGGGCCGTGGTGCGGACCGCGTCCAGGCTGGCCTTGCCGCACAGCCCGCAGGACGAGGTCGTATAGACGTTGCGCTCCAGCGTGATGTCCGGAACGACGACACCGGGAGCGGTCGACACGTCGACCACGTTGTACGTATTGGACCCGTCCGCCGTCGCCCCCGCGCAGTACACGATGTTCCGCAGCTCGTCCGCGGCCCCGAGCACGCCCTCGCTGACGAGGAACCCGGCGGCGAGCGCGAAGTCGTCGCCGGGCGTGCGCATGGTGATGGCGAGCGGCTTGCCGTTGAGACGTATCTCAAGGGGTTCCTCGGCGACGAGCGTGTCCGGCCGCTCGCTGACCGCGCCGTCGCGGATGCGGATGACGCGGCGGCGTTCCGTGACTCGTCCCATGTCGATCAGTCCCGGTTCTGTACGTGCTGGTAGCCGAAGCGGCCCTTGATGCAGAGGTTGCCGTGGGTCACCGGGCTGTCGTGCGGCGAGGTGACCTTCACGATTTCATTGTCCTGCACGTGCAGGGTGAGGTTGCAGCCGACTCCGCAGTACGCGCACACGGTGGTCGTCTCCGTCTGTGCGGCCTCGTCCCAGGTCCCGGCGGCGCGCATGTCGAACTCGCTCTTGAAGCTGAGGGCGCCCGTCGGGCACACCTCCACGCAGTTGCCGCAGTACACGCACGCCGAGTCGGTCAGCGGCGCGTCGTGCTCGACGGCGATGCGGGCGTCGAAGCCGCGCCCCACGACGGAGATCGCGAAGCTGTTCTGCCACTGCTCGCCGCACGCGTCCACGCACTTGTAGCAGAGGATGCACTTGTCGTAGTCGCGCACGTACAGATCGTTGTCGACCTTGGGTTCCTCATTCAGGCGCGCCGCGTCCGGGCCGAACCGGTCGGGCTTCGCCCCGTACTCCTTCAGCCACTCGGCCGCGCGCGGCGTGGTCGACAAGTCGACCGACGACGCGAGGAGTTCGAGGACGAGGCGGCGGCTGTGCCGGGTCCGCTCGGTGTCCGTGCGCACCTCCATCCCGGGCTCGGCGCGCCGCGAACAGGCCGGGGCGAGCGTCCGCGCGCCCTCGACCTCCACGACACACACCCGGCAGGCGTTCTTCGGCTTCAACGTGTCGCCCTCGCACAGCGTCGGCACGTCCTTGCCCGCGGCCCGGCAGGCGTCGAGGACCGTGCCGCCCTCCGGTACGCGCACGGGCTCGCCGTCGAGCGTGAACTCGACCAGACGGCGCGGCGGTTGCAGCGGGATGGCGGTCATTCGTACGCCCCCAAGCGGTCGATGGCGGATTCCACGGCGTTCCACGCGGTCTGGCCCAGGCCGCAGATCGAGGCGTCCCGCATGGCCTGCCCGACGTCCCGCAGGAGCGCGATGTCGGCGGCCGCGGCCGCGCCCGTGCGGTCGGCGATGCGGTGCAGCGCCTCCTCCTGCCGGACCGTGCCGACCCGGCAGGGCACACACTGGCCGCACGACTCGTCGCGGAAGAACTCGGCGACGCGCAACAGCAGCCGGGGCAGCGGCACGGAGTCGTCGATCGCGAGCACGACCCCGGAGCCGAGGGTCGTCCCCGCCTCCCGCGTGCCCTCGAACGTCAGCGGGATGTCCAGCTCGTCCGGCCGCACGAAGCCGCCCGCCGCGCCGCCCAGCAGGATCGCCCGCAGGTTGTCCGGCGTGCCCGCGAGGCCGAGCAGATCGCCGAGGGTCGCGCCGAACGGCAGCTCGTACAGCCCCGGGCGGGTCACGGCTCCCGAGACGCAGAACAGCTTGGGGCCCGTGGACTCGGCCGTGCCGATCGCCGCGTACGCCGCCGCTCCCATGGTCAGGATCGGCAGGACGTTCACGAGCGTCTCGACGTTGTTCTCGGCCGTGGGCTTGCCGAACAGGCCCTTCTCCACGGGGAACGGCGGCTTGGAGCGGGGCTCGCCCCGGTAGCCCTCGATCGAGTTGAACAGCGCGGTCTCCTCGCCGCAGATGTACGCGCCCGCGCCGCGGCGGATCTCGATGTCGAAGGAGAAGCCCTGGCCGAGGATGTTCTCGCCGAGGAGGCCGCGGGCGCGGGCCTGGGTGAGGGCGTGTTCCAGGGTGTGCAGGGCGCGTGGGTACTCGCCGCGCAGGTACAGGTAGCCGTGCCTCGCGCCCACCGCGTACGCCGCGATCGTCATCGACTCCACCAGCGCGTACGGGTCGCCCTCCATCAGCACGCGGTCCTTGAACGTGCCCGGCTCCGACTCGTCCGCGTTGCACACCAGGTAGTGCGGGTGGTCCGGCTGTGCCGCCGTCGCCTGCCACTTCCGTCCCGTCGGGAAGGCGGCGCCGCCCCGGCCCACCAGGCCCGCGTCCGTGACCTCGCGGATCACGGCCGCCGGGCCCAGGGCGAAGGCTCGGCGCAGGGCCGTGTAGCCGCCGTGCGCGCGGTAGTCGTCCAGGGAGGACGGGTCGACGAGGCCTATGCGGCGCAGGAGGATCAGGTCGGGGCCGCCTGCTTGGGGGACGGCTCTTTCCGTGGGACGGTCCGCCGCCGATCGGCCTTCGGCCTCGTCCTCGAACGCCGGACGGGCTGGAATTTCGCCGGGGCGGGCCGGAACTGTGACGTTCCGGGAAGCATTCAGCCCGTCCGGCGTTTGAGGACGAGGCGCGGAGCGCCGATCCGGGGGTCCGGGGGCGGAGCCCCCGGTTTCGGGAAGGGGCGGGATCGGGGAAAGCCCCGCAGGGCCCCCCGCCCGCATCGTCAGCACCGCAGGTGCCCGCTCGCACAAGCCCAGGCACGGGCTGTCCTCGACGGTCACCCCGTCGACACCGCCGCCCCGCTCCGCCGAAGGCACAGCGCCGCGCACCGCACACGCCAGATCCGTACAGACCCGCACCACGGTCCGCTCCCGAGGCCTCAGCGAGAACATGGAGTAGAAGGTGGCGACGCCGTACGCCTCGGCGGGCGGCACGGTGAGCCGTCGGCACAGGTAGTCGAGGCCGCCCTCACTGATCCACCCCACGCGGTCGTTGAGCGCGTGCAGCCCGGGCAGGAGCAGATCCCGCCGCCCCCGGGCGGCCCGCCCGCCCCTGGCCCACCGCAGGTCCGCGTCGGAGCGGTCGTCGGCGCCCTCCCAGGCCGACTCGGGCGGCCCGAGGAGCGCGTCCACCGCGTCCCGTTCCTCGTCGGTCGGTTTGCTGTCGCCGAAGCGCAGGTCCACGTACCGTCAACTCCCCACAGTCAGAGTCACAGGTGCTCGCCGCCCACGGCGGCCAGCTTCTCGATGCGGATCGCGGACGCCTTGAACTCGGCGGTCCCCGCGATCGGGCAGTTGGCCTCGATGGTCAGCTGGTTGGTGTCCACCTCGTCGGGAAAGTGCATGGTCATGAAGGCGAGCCCGGGCCGCAGACCGGGGTCGACCCACACCGGCGCGACGACGGCCCCGCGCCGCGAGGACACCCGCACCTCCTCGCCGACCACGACCCCGTACCGCTCGGCGTCCTCGGGGCACAGCTCGACGTACTCGCCGCGCCGCAGCGGGGAGGCGAAACTCCCGCTCTGCACACCGGTGTTGTAGGAGTCGAGGCGCCGCCCCGTGGTGAGCCGCAGCGGGAACGACTCGTCGGTGAGGTCGACGGGCGGGTCGTCGTGCACGAGCCCGAAGGGGGCGCGCGGCCCGCGCAGGTCGGGGTCGGCCTCCCACAGCCGCCCGTGCAGGAAGCTGGAGGGCAGCCGGTCGAGATCGGGGCAGGGCCACTGGAGGCCGTGGTGCTCGTCGAGACGGTCGTACGTCATGCCGAAGTGGTCGGGCGAGAGGGACCGCAGCTCGTCCCAGACGGCCTGGGAGTCGGCGAACTTCCAGTCGTGGCCGAGGCGGGCGGCGACCTCGCAGATGATGTCGATGTCCTCGCGGGCCGCGCCGGGCGGCGTGAGCGCGGCCCGCACCCGCTGCACCCGCCGTTCGCTGTTGGTGGTGGTGCCGTCGGTCTCCGCCCACGCGGCGGTGGCGGGAAGGACCACGTCGGCCATCTCGGCGGTCTTCGTCAGGAAGATGTCCTGGACCACCAGATGGTCGAGGGCGGCGAGCCGCCGCGCGGCCTGCTCGCTGTCGGCCTCGGACTGGGCGGGGTTCTCGCCGATGCAGTACACCGCCCGCAGCTCGCCGCTCTCCATGGCCTCGAACATGTCGGTGAGCGTCATGCCGTGGCGCGGCTGGATGACGGTGTCCCAGGCCCGTTCGAACTTCTGCCGGTGGCCGTCGTCGAGGATGTCCTGGAAGCCGGGCAGGCGGTTGGGGATGGCGCCCATGTCGCCGCCGCCCTGCACGTTGTTCTGCCCGCGCAGCGGCTGCACCCCGGCGCCGTAGCGGCCGACGTGCCCGGTGAGCAGCGCCAGGTTGATGAGCGCCCGGACGTTGTCGGTGCCGTTGTGGTGCTCGGTGATGCCGAGCGTCCAGCACAGCTGGGCGCGCTCGGCGGTGGCGTACGCGTGCGCGAGGTCGCGGATCGCGGCCGCGGGCACGCCCGTCACCTTCTCGGCGAGCGTGAGCGTCCACGGCTCGACGAGCGCGGCGTACTCCGCGAAGCCGGACGTGGCGCGCTCGACGAAGAGCGTGTTGTGCAGGCCCGCGTGGATGATCTCGCGGCCGACGGCGTGCGCGAGGGCGATGTCGGTGCCCACGTTCGGGCCGAGCCAGCTCTCCGCCCACTCGGCGGTGGAGGTGCGGCGCGGGTCGACGGCGTACATCCGGGCCCCGCTCCGGATGCCCTTCAGGACGTGCTGGAAGAAGATCGGGTGCGCGAAGCGGGCGTTGGAGCCCCACATCACGATGAGGTCGGTGTCCTCGACCTCCGCGTACGACGAGGTGCCGCCGCCGGAGCCGAACGCGGCCGACAGGCCCGCGACGCTCGGGGCGTGACAGGTGCGGTTGCAGGAGTCGACGTTGTTGGTGCCCATGACGACGCGGGTGAACTTCTGCGCCACGTAGTTCATCTCATTGGTGGCGCGGGCGCAGGACAGCATCGCGAAGGCGTCGGGGCCGTGGTCCGCGCGGGCGCGCCGGAAGCCGTCGGCGGCACGGGCCAGGGCCTCGTCCCAGGTGGCGGGGCGCAGCGGCCCGTCGCGGCGGTCGCGGACGAGGGGCTGGGTCAGGCGGGTGTACGACTTGGGGGCGCGGTCGCGCCCGCGGCTGCCCCCGGCACGGTCCTGCCGGGTTCGGGTGCGGTCTGGCTTGGTCACGCTACGGCGCTCCTCATGCCGTGGGCGAGCAGGTCCGAGAGGGCGTGCACGGTGCGCAGGGTGGGCACGCGCACACCGGTGATCTCCGCGAGTTCCACGACGGCGGCGAGCAGCACGTCGAGTTCGAGGGGCTTGCCGCGCTCCAGGTCCTGGAGCGTGGAGGTGCGGTGGTCGCCGACGCGCTCGGCGCCCGCGAGCCGCCGCTCGATGGAGATGTCCGGCCGGCAGCCGAGGGCCGCGGCGACGGCCAGGGTCTCGGCCATCATGATCTCGATGACGCGGCGGGTGCCGCCGTGCAGACACATCTCGCGCATGGTGGCGCGGGCGAGGGCGCTGATCGGGTTGAAGGAGATGTTGCCGAGCAGCTTGATCCAGATGTCGGCGCGCACGTCCGGCTCCACCGGGCACTTCAGGCCGCCCGCGCGCATCGCCGCGCTGAAGTCGAGGCAGCGCGCCGACCGGGTGCGGTCCGGCTCGCCGACGGAGAAGCGGGTGCCTTCCAAGTGCCGTACGACGCCCGGCTCGGCGAGCTCCGTCGCCGCGTACACCACGCAGCCGACGGCCCGGTGCGGGGCGAGCACCGCGCTGACGGCGCCGCCCGGGTCCACGCTCTGAAGGCGGTGCCCGTCGTGCGGCCCGCCGTGCCGGTGGAAGTACCACCAGGGGATGCCGTTCTGGGCGGCGACCACGGCCGTCCGGTCGTGCAACAGGGGTGCGATGAGCGGCCCGCACGCCGCGTACGAAGTGGCCTTGAGGCCGAGGAAGACGAAGTCGACGGGGCCGATGTCGGCCGGTTCGGCGGTGGCGTGGACCCGCGCGGTGAAGTCACCGCGCGGGCTGAGCACGCGTACGCCGTGCTGCCGCATGGCCGCCAAGTGCGGTCCGCGGGCCACGAGATGGACGTCCGCTCCCGCGCGGTGCAGGGCGGCTCCGACGTAGGCGCCGATGGCACCGGCGCCCAGGACTGCGACTTTCACGATGGGGCGCTCCGTTCGGTTGAGGGTTCCGACGGACCGGCAGCGCTCTCAGGCTGCGCTGGTCGTGGGCGGCCGAGAAGCCACACACGGTAGATGGAATATTGTCTACAGTATGGAAGTTGGGGCAGCAAGGGGTCGGGCGAGCCCTCTCTCGCCCGACCGAGCGTGAGTTCGTGTGTACGTCGGTTCGCGGTGGGTCAGTCGGCGTGTGCGTCAGTTCACTGCGGCCCCGAACCACTTGGGCAGCGCGCCCTCCAGCTCCCGCTGGTCCTCGCCGACCCACGCCACGTGTCCGTCCGGCCGCACCAGCACGGCGGGCACGTCCAGTTCCTCACTCGTGTCGACGACGTGGTCGACCCGGTCCGCCCAGCCCGCCACCGAAAGGCCGCCGGTCTGGTCGAGCAGCAGCCCGCGGCCGCCGTGCATGAGCCCGTACAGCCGGCCGCGCTTCAACTCCACGTCCCGCAGCCGCCGTCCGAGCAACTCGTGCCCGTCGCCGAAGTCGTAGCGGATCCCGATCGCGGTGATCTTCTCGATCAGGCGCCGGTTCACGTTGTCGAAGCCCGTCAGCTCCGCGAGCAGCCGGCGCACCGCGAGCGCGCCCGGGTCGTCGGACATCAGGTGGATCTGCGCGCGGGTGTTGTCGAGGACGTCCGCGGCCACCGGGTGCCGTTCGGCGTGGTAACTGTCGAGCAGCCCCTCGGGCGCCCAGCCGCGCACGGCGGCGGCCAGCTTCCAGCCGAGGTTGACCGCGTCCTGGATGCCGAGGTTGAGGCCCTGCCCGCCGGTCGGCGGGTGGATGTGCGCCGCGTCGCCCGCGAGCAGCGCCCGGCCGACCCGGTAGCGCTCGGCCTGCCGCGTCGCGTCGCCGAAGCGGGACAGCCAGCGCGGCGAGTGCACGCCCAGATCGGTCCCCGCGAACGCCCGCAGCTGCTGCTTGAACTCCTCCAGGGTCGGCGGGGTCGTCCGGTCCTCGGACACCCCGTCGGCGGGCACGATCACGCGGTAGACACCGTCCCCCATGGGCATGGCGCCGAACCGCTGCTGGGTCTTGCGGACCTCGGCCACCACCTCCATCAGCGTCTCCTGCGACACGCCGAGCTCCATCGCGCCGAGCAGCGTCTCGACCCGCGCGGGCTCCCCGGGGAAGTCGACGCCGAGCAGCTTGCGCACGGTGCTGCGCCCGCCGTCGCAGCCCACCAGATACCGCGAGCGCAGCCGCGTGCCGTCGGCGAGCTCGACCTCCACCCCGTCCTCGTCCTGGCTCAGCGCCACCACCTGGCAGCCGCGCCGGATCTCGACGCCCGACTCGACGGCGCGCTCGGTGAGGAGCCGCTCGGTGATCTCCTGCGGGATGCCGAGGACGTACGAGTGCGCCGTGTCGAGGTCCTCGGGCCACGACGCACCGAGACCCGCGAAGAAGCCGCCGACCGTGAACTGCTTCCCGAGCGGCAGGAACTTCTCGAGGAGGCCGCGCTGGTCCATCAGCTCGATGCTGCGCACATGCAGCCCCTGCGCGCGGGACTGCTCGGTCGGCTCCGCCTCCTTCTCCAGGACGACCACCCGCACGTCGTGCAGGCGCAGCTCGGCGGCCAGCATCAGACCGGTCGGACCGCCGCCGGTGATGATCACGTCAAACATGAAACCCCCCATGAAGCAAACACATGCATAGGTACTTCGCGAACTCTTGATTTCCGCAGGTCCTGGCCTGGGTCGGTCATTGTGCGGCATGACCTGGGCCTTGCTGCAAGCCCCCTCGTGCGCTATACCTTGAGAGTGGCAAGGAGACGTTTCGCTCCTTGCCCTTCGTGTTTTCGCGGCTTTACGGGCCGCTGGGGGGCGTGGGGCGCAGCAGCGGGCCGGACACCGGCGCGTCCCCGAGGTCGCCGTCGCCGTCCTGGTGCCGCAGGACCCAGTCGTCGAGGTCACGCGCGGCCTCCAGCGGCTCCCTGAGCAGGTACGACCGCCACCCGTCCGGCTCGCCGACGGCTGTGCCTGTCGCGTCGCACGCGTCGCCGGGGGAGCGCGGCCCCTCGCGGAAGCGGGCCTCGGCCGCCACGAAACGCTGCCGGGCCGCCCCCGCCGACACGTTCAGCGCGGCGCCGACCACCTGCCAGTCCGCCCCGGCGGCCCGCTCGTACACGGCGGCGGCCGCCAGCAACCGGTGCGCCGCCGCGAGGAGGTGGACCGCGTCGGCCAGCGCGCTGCCGGGGGCCGTCGACGTGCCGTCCCCGCGCAGCTCGTCCGGGCCGACGGCGACGGCGGCGCGGGCGAGTTCGGACAGTTCGCAGGCCTCGTAGGCCAGGGCCACGCGGGCGCGCGCCGCCTCCGCCCACGGTGCGGCGGCCGCCGGGTCACCCGTGCTCATCGCGTCACCCCCGGACGAAGTACAGGACCGTCATCGTCACCGCCGTGGTCAGCACGACGGCGCGCAGCACCCGCGCCGGGAGACGGCGGGCCAGATGGGCGCCCCCGAAGCCGCCGGCCACCGCGCCCGTCAGGAGGGCGCCGAGGACCAGCGGGGTGTCCAGGGCGTCCGAGGCCACGAGGAACAGCGCCGCCGCCGTCAGGTACACCGCGGCGACCTGCGCGATCCGCATCGGGTTGCCCGCCGCGGCGTCGAGTCCCAGGCCGACGCTCCACAGGGCCAGCATCATGATGCCTACGGCTCCGCCGAAGTATCCGCCGTACACCGCGAGGGCGAACTGCGCGGCAAGGACGGCCCGGGGCCCCAGGGCGACCGGGCCTCCCGGGCCCCTGCTCAAGGCGCTGATGACACGGCGACCGCAGACCAGGAGCACCGTGGCGAAGGCGAGCAGCCACGGCACCGCCGCCTCGAACGACGCCGCGGGCAGCGTGAGCAGCAGTCCGGCGCCGATGCCGCCGCCGAGCGCGCTCACGCCGGTGAGGGCCCGCGTGGACACCGCGCCGACCGGGCCGAGTTCACGCCGGTAGACCCAGGCGCCCGCCACCGCGCCCGGCACCAGCGCGACGGTCGAGGACGCGTTCGCCGTCACGGGCGGCACCCCGGCCGCGACCAGCGCGGGCAGTGCCACGAACGTGCCCCCGCCGCCGAGCGCGTTCAGGCCACCGGCGGCGAACCCGGCGAGCAGGACCCACAGCGTCTCGGACATCTGCCGAGCATCGACCCCCGAGCGGTACACCCACAATGCGCGATCCGCGTACCCAGCCTCAGGCCCTGACATAGGCTGAATCGGGTGCGCTACGACCTGGACGACCTGCGGCTCTTCCTCGGCATCGTGACGGAGGGCTCCATCACGGCGGGCGCACGGCGTGTGCACCTCAGCCTGCCCTCGGCCAGCGCCCGGGTGCGCGCCCTCGAACACCACGCCGGGGTGCCGCTCCTGATCCGCGGCAGACGGGGCGTGCGGCCCACCCCGGCGGGCGCGACCCTGGCCCGGCACGCCCGCGAGGTCCTGGTCCAGACGGCCCGGCTCGACAGCGCCGTCGCCGGCTACACCCGGGCCCCGGCCGCCGCGCTGACCCTGCTCTGCGGCGGCTCCGCCCGCTACCGGCTCGTCCCGCAGGCCCTCGTCACGTTCCTCGGCGCCCACCCGGACGTCGACGTCACGGTGTCCGAGCACCGCACCCCGCAGACCCTGCGGCGCCTGGCCGACGGCAAGGCGGACCTGGGCGTCGTGGTCGACGACGAGGCCCGCGACTGCGGCCTGGTCACCGAACCCCTCGGGGACGACTCGCTGGTGGTCATCGGCCAGGCGGGCGGGGTGCTCGCGGGGCGGGCCGGGCTGACCTACGGCGAGGTCGCCGAGCACCCGCTCGTCGGCCTCGACGCGGGCTCCTCGCTGCGCCGCTGGATCGAGAGCCACCTCGGCCCGCACGCGCCGGTCGTACGCCACCGCACCACCGCGTCCGACCTCGACGTCCTCGTCTCCCTCGCCGCCGCGGGCGTCGGGCTCGCCGTCGTGCCCCGCCGCGCCGTCGACCCCCGCCTTCCCCTCGCCGTGTCCGCGCTCCGTGAGCCCTGGGCGCGCCGCCACCACCTGCTGGCGTGGGGCGTCAGGGACGGGTCCGCGTCGGCGGCCACGCGGGCACTGGCCGAGCACTTGCGCCGGGCGGCCCTTGCGGAGGGGGCGTCCGGCTGCGGGGACGCGGCGGTGGCGGTCGGCCGGGAGGACGGGGAGACCGGCCCGTAGCCGGTCCGCGTACCCGGGCGACTCATCCGCACAGAACACCCACCGCACTCAGAGCGCACCCAAACAGCGCACCCGAACATTGCATACCGTCGACCAATCCCGGTCCGCCCCCTTCCCAACGGCCTCCTGGATTCCTACCGTTCGGGATCATGAGGCCCCCCGTAGCGCCACCCGGCTGGAGCCGCTGGCTCGTGCCGCCCGCAGCCCTGTCGGTGCATCTCTCGATCGGCCAGGCCTACGCCTGGAGTGTGTTCAAACCGCCCCTGGAGTCCGCGCTCGACCTGAGCGGCACCCAGAGCGCGCTGCCGTTCCAGCTCGGCATCGTCATGCTCGGCCTGTCCGCCGCGTTCGGCGGCACCCTCGTGGAGCGCAACGGGCCGCGCTGGGCGATGTCCGTCGCGCTCGTCTGCTTCTCCTCCGGCTTCCTGATCGCCGCGCTCGGCGCCGCGACCAGCCAGTACTGGCTGATCGTCTTCGGCTACGGCTTCGTCGGCGGCATCGGGCTCGGCATCGGCTACATCTCCCCGGTGTCCACGCTCATCAAGTGGTTCCCCGACCGGCCCGGCATGGCCACCGGCATCGCGATCATGGGGTTCGGCGGCGGCGCGCTGATCGCCTCGCCGTGGTCGGCGCAGATGCTGGAGACGTTCGGCGACGACTCCTCCGGCATCGCGCTCGCGTTCCTCGTCCACGGGTTGTCGTACGCCGTCTTCATGACCCTGGGTGTGCTGCTGGTGCGGGTGCCGAACGTCTCCGCGGGGAGCGGGGCCGTGTCCCCGGGCGGCTCCGCCGCGCGCCCGGCCCCCGCAGGGCCGCAGGTGTCGGCGAGGCAGGCGATCCGCACCCCGCAGTTCTGGTGCCTGTGGGTGGTCCTGTGCATGAACGTGACCGCGGGGATCGGCATCCTGGAGAAGGCCGCGCCGATGATCACCGACTTCTTCGCGGACACCTCCACGCCCGTCTCCGCGTCCGCCGCCGCGGGCTTCGTCGCGCTGCTCTCGGCGGCGAACATGGCGGGCCGCATCGGCTGGTCGTCCGCGTCCGACCTCGTCGGCCGCAAGAACGTCTACCGCCTCTACCTGGGCGCGGGCGCGCTCATGTACTTCCTCATCGCCCGCTTCGGCGACGACTCCAAGCCCCTGTTCATCGTCTGCGCGCTGGTCATCCTCTCCTTCTACGGCGGCGGCTTCGCGACGATCCCGGCGTACCTGAAGGACCTCTTCGGCACCTATCAGGTCGGCGCGATCCACGGCAGGCTGCTCACCGCCTGGTCGCTCGCCGGGGTGCTCGGCCCGCTGATCGTGAACTGGGTGGCCGACCGCCAGGAGGAGGCGGGCAAACACGGCCCCGGCCTCTACGGCCTCTCCCTGTCCATCATGATCGGTCTGCTCGTCATCGGGTTCGTGGCCAATGAGCTGGTACGTCCCGTGCACCCCCGCCACCACCTCTCCGCCCCGAAGGAGCTGTCCGATGACGCCGAGGCCGCCGACACAGCCGACGCCACCGACGCCGCCGATTCAGCCGCAGGCAAGTGACCGGGACCTGCCGCGCCGCCGCCCGCTGATCGTCGGGGCCTGGCTGTGGGTCGGGCTGCCCCTCGCGTACGGCGTCTACGAGCTCGTACACAAGGCCAAACAGCTCTTCACCGGGTGACACGATGTGGCGAAGCATCCAAAGCGGGCGCCCCTTTCCTGTCGCATTACGTCACCTGTTACCCGTGAGTCGCTGAGCAGACTGGACGGTCACGCACTTCCCGTACGTCCCGCACTGCCTGCACCACGAGGGGATCCGCCCATGCCCGGCTCACGCATCGCCGCCGTCGGCCACTACCAGCCCGCCAAGATCCTCACGAACGACGACTTGACGGGCATGGTCGACACCAGCGACGAGTGGATCCGCTCCCGGGTGGGCATCCGCACCCGCCACATCGGCGGCCCGGAGGAGCCGGTCGACGAGCTCGCCGCGCACGCCGCCGCCAAGGCGCTCGCCTCCGCGGGCAGCGCGCCGTCGTCCGTGGACCTGGTCGTCGTCGCCACGTCCACGGCCATCGACCGCTCGCCGAACATGGCCGCGCGGGTCGCCGCCCGCCTCGGCCTCGTCTCGCCCGCCGCGATGGACGTCAACGTCGTCTGCGCGGGCTTCACGCACGCGCTCGCCACCGCCGACCACGCCGTACGGGCGGGGGCGGCGACCCGGGCCCTGGTCATCGGCGCCGACAAGATGTCCGCCGTCACGGACTGGACCGACCGCACGACGTGCGTGCTCGTCGGCGACGGCGCGGGCGCGGCCGTCGTCGAGCCGTGCGCGGAGGGGGAGGAGCCCGGGATCGGTCCGGTCCTGTGGGGCTCGGTGCCGGAGATGGGGCACGCGGTGCGCATCGAGGGGACGCCGCCGCGGTTCGCGCAGGAGGGGCAGAGCGTCTACCGCTGGGCCACCACGCGGCTGCCGCCGCTGGCCCGCGCGGCCTGCGAACGGGCCGGTCTGGCCCCGGCCGACCTCGCTGCGGTCGTCCTGCACCAGGCCAACCTGCGCATCGTCGAGCCGCTCGCCGACCGGATCGGCGCGGTCAACGCGGTCGTCGCCCGGGACGTCGTGGACTCCGGCAACACCTCGGCCGCGTCGGTGCCGCTCGCCCTGTCCAAGCTGGTCGAGCGGGGTGAGATCTCCAAGGGGGATCCGGTGCTGCTGTTCGGGTTCGGGGGGAACCTGTCGTACGCGGGGCAGGTCGTGCGCTGTCCGTGAGGTGCGCTGTCGCCGTGCCGGGAGGCGGTCGGCCGTTGTGACGCGTCCAACTGCCCCTGGTGCTGGCCCTTGTGCTCGGTAAACTGTAGACAAAAGCCAATCTGTTTGGCTTGACGTGGCTCGACGTCGTCCAAGAGGGGGCCGGGATGTTGTCCGCAGGACTGCCGCAGGGGACAGTGCCCAAGTTGGAGCGGCCGGGCCCGCTGCGCGAGCGGGTGTACGAGGCGCTGCTCGAACTCATCACCACCCGCGCCCTGCGCCCCGGCCAGCACCTCGTCGAGAGCGAACTCGCCGGACACCTGGGCGTGTCCAGGCAGCCCGTGCGTGAGGCGCTGCAGCGGCTGAACACCGAGGGGTGGGTGGACCTGCGGCCCGCGCAGGGGGCGTTCGTGCACGAGCCGACGGAGGAGGAGGCCGACCAACTCCTCACCGTCCGCACCCTCTTGGAGGCCGAGGCCGCGCGGCTCGCCGCCGCGAACGCCGGGTCGGCCGGGATCGCCGCGCTCGAGGAGCTGTGCGCCAAGGGGGAGGCGGCCGTCGCGGACGGCGACGTGGACCTCGTCGTCGCCACGAACGCCGCGTTCCACGCCAAGGTGATGGAACTGGCCGGGAACGTCGTCCTCGCCGAGCTGGCCGCCCAGGTCGACCGGCGTGTCCGCTGGTACTACACGCCGGTGGCCCGGCAGCGGGGCAAGCAGTCCTGGATCGAGCACCGCGCGCTCATCGCGGCGATCGCCGCGCGGGACGAGGCGGGGGCGACGGAGGTCATGCGGGCGCACACGGAGCATACGCGGAAGACGTACCACGACCGCGAGAAGCCCTGACCGGGCGTTTCACCTGCGCCGGCCTCTCTCCCACCCACCCGCCCGACCTCGGCCCAGCCGAGCACCAGCCCGGCACCCTCGGCCCCGCCGGGGTCACCCCCGAATCGGCGCTCCGCGCCTCGTCCTCAAGCGCCGGACAGGCTCTCTCCCACCCGCCCGCCCGGACTTGCACCGGCCTGCCCGAAAGCCCGGCACCCTCAGCCCCGCCGGGGGCACCCCGTATCGGCGCTCCGCGCCTCGTCCTCAAACGCCGGACAGGCTCTCTCCCACCCGCCCGCCCGAGCTTGCACGGGCTTGCCCGACAGCCCGGCACCTTCAGCCCCGCGGGGGTCGCCCCTGATCGGCGCTTCGCGCCTCGTCCTCAAGCGCCGGACGGGCTCTTTCCCACCCGCCCGCCCCCACCATTGCTTCGGCTGTGCAGCAGCCCGGCACCTTCGGCCCCGAAACGGCTCACCCCGCGGCACCTTTCCGGCCCGCCCCGGGGCAGTGGTTTTCAGCCCGTCCGGCGTTTGAGGACGAGGCGCGGAGCGCCGATTCGGGGGAGGACTGGCCTACCCGCACGGGACACCCATCCCTGGGGTCCAGGGGCGGAGCCCCGGTTTCGGTGAAGGGGTGGGACTGGGGCGCCCCGCGAGGCCACCCACCCCCCTTTGTCCTCGGACTGGAGAAAGTCGGAGGGAATTCGTACGCAACTTCTTCCCAGCCCCGGCAACCGCTGCTACGTTCCCCTCGAAAGCCCAACGAACACACACGGGATTCGGCCGAACAGGCGGGGAGGGGCGCGTGAGACGTATGACGGCTCGACCCGCCAACGCGCACCAGGCGCGGCTACTGCGGCTGCTGCGCGACGGAGGGCCCAACTCCCGCGCCCAACTGGGCGACCAGGTCGACCTCTCCCGGTCCAAACTGGCCGTGGAGGTGGACCGCCTCCTGGAGACAGGACTCGTGGTCGCCGACGGCCTCGCGGCGTCCCGAGGCGGCCGCCGCTCCCACAACATCCGCCTGGCCCCGGCCCTCCGCTTCCTCGGCGTGGACATCGGCGCGACCTCGGTCGACGTCGCCGTCACCAACGCCGAGCTGGAGGTACTCGGCCACATCAACCAGCCCATGGACGTACGCGAGGGCCCGGTCGCGGTCTTCGAGCAAGTCCTCGCCATGGCGGCCAAGTTGCGCGCCTCCGGGCTCGCGGAGGGATTCGACGGCGCCGGCATCGGCGTACCGGGCCCCGTCCGCTTCCCCGAGGGCGTCCCGGTCGCACCGCCGATCATGCCCGGCTGGGACGGCTTCCCCGTGCGGGAGGCGCTCAGCCAGGACCTCGGCTGCCCGGTGATGGTCGACAACGACGTGAACCTGATGGCGATGGGCGAGCAGCACGCGGGCGTCGCCCGCTCCGTGGCCGACTTCCTGTGCGTCAAGATCGGCACGGGCATCGGCTGCGGCATCGTCGTCGGCGGCGAGGTCTACCGCGGCACGACGGGCAGCGCGGGCGACATCGGCCACATCCAGGTCGAGCCGGACGGCCGCCCGTGCGCCTGCGGCAACAAGGGCTGCCTGGAGGCGTACTTCAGCGGCGCCGCGCTCGCCCGCGACGCCGAGGACGCCGCCCACCAGGGGAGTTCACCGGAGCTCTGCACCCGATTCGAGAACTCCGGCGCGCTCACCGCCGTCGACGTCGCCGCGGCCGCCGCCGCAGGTGACGCCACCGCCCTCGACCTGATCCGCGCCGGCGGCAACCGCACCGGCCAGGTCATCGCGGGCCTCGTCAGCTTCTTCAACCCCGGTCTCGTGGTGATCGGCGGCGGCGTCACCGGCCTCGGCCACACGCTGCTCGCCGCGATCCGCACCCAGGTCTACCGCCAGTCGCTGCCCCTCGCGACCGGCAACCTCCCCATCGTCCTCGGTGAACTGGGCCCCACCGCCGGAGTCATCGGCGGCGCCCGCCTCATCAGCGACCACCTGTTCTCCCCGGCCTAGCGGCCCCGGACGCCCGTACGCGCGAGCGCCGGACCGCGGCGCCTTGATCAATATTGTCATGCTCTTTACAAGATCGGCCTGCCCTTTTTCACCGGCTCCTTCAGCTCCCTCAGCTCCGCCAGCCCCCTCCCACCACCCTCCGCTTCGCCCTGCTCTGCCCTGAAACCGGCCGCACCCCCCGAGGGAACCGTCATGGCACCAGAACCACCCCTGCTCACCATGTCCGGCATCACCAAGTCGTTCCCGGGCGTCCGCGCGCTCGACGGCGTCGACCTGCATGTCCAGGCCGGTGAGGTGCACTGCCTGCTCGGCCAGAACGGCGCCGGCAAGTCCACGCTCATCAAGGTCCTCGCGGGCGCCCACCAGCCGGACGACGGCACCATCGTCTGGCGCGGCGACGAGGTCACCCTGCGCTCGCCGATCGCCGCCATGCGCCTCGGCATCGCCACCATCTACCAGGAACTCGACCTGGTGGAGGGCCTGTCCGTGGCCGAGAACGTCTACCTCGGGCACGAGCCGACCGCCGCCGGTTTCGTGGTCCGCGGCCGGGACGCACGCGCCTCGACCGCCGCACTGCTCAGGCGCCTCGGGCACAGCGAGATCGACCCGGCGCGGCTCGTCGGGGACCTGTCCGCCGCCCAGCAGCAGATCGTGTCGATGGCCCGCGCGCTCTCCCACGAGGTACGGCTCATCGTCATGGACGAACCGTCCGCCGCCCTCGACCCCGACGAGGTCGACAACCTCTTCCGCATCGTGGGCGACCTGACGGCCGACGGCGTCGCCGTCGTCTACATCTCGCACCGCCTGGAGGAGATCCGCCGCATCGGCGACCGCGTCACCGTCCTCAAGGACGGCCGCGCCGTCGCCGTCGGCCTGCCCGCCAAGGAGACACCGACGCGCGAGGTCATCGCGCTGATGACGGGCCGCAACGTCGAGTACGTCTTCCCGGAGCGGGCGCGGCGCGATCAGGAGGGAACCCCGCGGCCCGATCCCGTGCTCGTGGTCCAAGGCCTCGCCCGCGACGGCGAGTTCGCGCCTCTGGACCTCGAACTGCGGCCCGGCGAGATCGTCGGCCTCGCCGGGCTCGTCGGCTCCGGACGCTCGGAGATCCTGGAGACCATCTACGGCGCCCGCAAGCCGACGAGTGGTCACGTCCGGGTCGACGGGCGGCTGTTGCGGCCCGGGAGCGTCCGCGCCGCCGTGCGTGCCGGGCTCGGCCTGGCCCCCGAGGAGCGCAAGGCCCAGGGCCTGCTCATGCTGGAGTCGGTCACCCGCAATGTGTCCGTGTCCTCCATGTCCCGGTTCTCGTACGGGGGTTGGCTGGACCGGTCCAAGGAGCGCGAGGCCGCCCGCACCGCGACGCGTGAGCTGTCGCTGCGGCCCGACAACCCCTCGGTGCCCGTGCGCACCCTCTCCGGCGGCAACCAGCAGAAGGCGGTCCTCGCCCGGTGGCTGCTGCGCGGCTGCCGCGTCCTGCTCCTCGACGAGCCGACCCGCGGCGTCGACGTCGGCGCCCGCGCCGAGCTGTACACCGTCATCCGGCGGCTCGCCGACGAGGGCCTCGCCGTCCTCCTCGTGTCCAGCGAGGTGCCGGAGGTCCTCGGCCTCGCCGACCGCGTCCTCGTCCTGCGCGAGGGCCGGGTCGTCCACACCGCCCCCGCGCACGACCTCGACGAACACCGCGTGCTCGACCTCGTCCTGGCGTCGAGCACGCCAGGACCGACCCTCACCGAGGGCCCCCACGGCCCCGCCACCACGGAAGGAAGCCCGGCGTCATGACGCAGCCCGCATCGCCCGCCCGGCCCGTCACCGAGAAGAGCCCGCCGGCGGACGACCACAAGAGCCCGTGGCGGTCCCTCGTCACCCATGTCGACGTGCGCACCCTTTCGCTGCTCGGTGTGCTCGCCGCCCTCGTCGTGATCGGCGGTGTCACGGAGCCCGACGCGTTCCTCGACACCGACAACCTGCAGCTCGTCCTCACCCAGGCATCCGTCATCGGCGTGGTCACCGTCGGCATGACCTTCGTGATCATCTCCGGTGGCATCGACCTGTCGGTCGGCGCGATCGTGGCGCTCGCGTCGGTGTGGGCCACGACGGTCGCCACCCAGGAGTACGGCTTCGCGGGCATCCTCTTCACGGCCGTCGTCGTCGGACTCGGGTGCGGTCTCGTGAACGGCCTGCTCATCGCGTACGGGCGCATGGTGCCGTTCATCGCCACCCTCGCCATGCTCGCATCGGGCCGCGGCCTGGCCCTGGAGATCACCGACGGCAAGACGCAGATGGTCACCGTCGACAGCGTCCTGAAGCTCGGCGAGCGCGACTCCTACGTGCTCGGCATCCCGCCGCTCGTGATGGTCTTCGCGGCCGTGACGGTGGTCGGCTGGCTGCTGCTGAACCGGACCACGTTCGGCCGCCGTTCGGTGGCCGTCGGCGGCAACGCCGAGGCGGCGCGGCTCGCGGGCATCGACGTCCGGCGGCAGCGGCTCTACCTCTACCTCCTCTCCGGGCTGTGCTGCGGCATCGCGGCGTTCCTGCTGATCGTGCTCGCGGGCTCGGGCCAGAACACCAACGGCAATCTGTACGAGCTGGACGCCATCGCCGCCGCGATCATCGGCGGCACGCTGCTGAGCGGGGGCCGGGGCACCATCACGGGCTCCGTGCTCGGCGTCCTGATCTTCATCACGATCCAGAACATCTTCGCGCTCAACAACCTGGAGACCGCCGTCCAGCAGATCGCCAAGGGCGCGATCATCGTGGCCGCGGTCCTCGTCCAGCGGCGTACGGCTACCACGTAAGGGGTTCACTGTCATGCCAGATCTCGCGAGCCGCAGAGGACTGCTCTTCGGAGCGGCCGCCGTGTCGGCCGGTGCCGTGCTCACCGGCTGCACCAGCAACGAGTCCAAGGACGACGACTCGCCGTCCGACAACAACCAGGCCGTCGCCGACGACAAGCCCGGCAAGAAGGTCACCATCGGCTTCGCGGGGCCGCAGGCCGACCACGGCTGGCTGAACGCCATCAACGACAACGCCAAGTCGCGGGCGAAGAAGTACAAGGACGTCACCCTGGAGGCCACCGAGGGCTCCAACGACACGGCCGCGCAGATCGGCCAGGTCGAGACCCTCATCAACAAGAAGGTCGACGTCCTCGTCATCCTGCCCGCCGACGGCAAGGCCCTCACCCAGGTCGGCCTCAAGGCCATGAAGGCCGGGATCCCCGTCGTCAACCTCGACCGGATCTTCGCGTCCGCGCAGGCGTACCGCTGCTGGATCGGCGGCGACAACTACGGCATGGGCCTGAACGCCGGGCACTACATCGGCGAGAAGCTCAAGGGCAAGAAGAACGCCAAGGTCGTCGAGCTGGCCGGCCTGGACAACCTGGAGCTGACCAAGCAGCGCACCAAGGGCTTCGACGACGCCCTGAAGAACTACTCGAACATCGAGAAGGTCGCCCGGCAGGCCGCCGAGTTCACCGTCGAGTCCGGGCAGTCGAAGATGTCGCAGCTCCTTCAGGCGCAGAAGAACTTCGACGCCCTGTGGAACCACGACGACGACCAGGGCGTGGGCGCGCTGCGGGCGATCAAGCAGGCCGGGCGCGACGACTTCCTGATGGTCGGCGGCGCGGGCGCGCTGTCCGCGTTCCAGGAGATCAAGCAGGACCGGGGCGTGCTCAAAGCCACCGTCCTGTACCCGCCGACGATGGCGGCGTCCGCGATCGACCTGGCGCGGGCGCTCGGCCAGGGCAAGGGCGTCAGCGGCATGGCCGAGTTCGAGATCCCGGCCTCCCTGACGCTCTACTCGGCCGTCGTCGACAAGGACAACGTCGACCAGTACATGTCCACCGGCTTCAAGTGACGCTGCCCGGCCGGCATCCGGCACGGGAGCGCTCCCGTGCCGGACGCGGGGACTCCCGTGCCGGACGCCGGGAACTGAGCGCCGAGTTGAGTCGACGCGTCGACGAGGAGGAGTTACCGCATGAGTGAGACGGAGCACGAGGCCGGTCCCGGGGCGGATGCCGGGCACGGTCGGGTGGACGTGGGGCAGCGCCGGGTCGGCGTCGGCATGGTCGGCTACGCCTTCATGGGCGCCGCCCACTCCCAGGGCTGGCGGACCGTCGGCCACGTCTTCGACCTGCCCCTGGGCGCGCGGCTCGCCGCCGTGTGCGGGCGCGACGGCGCCGCCGTGCGCGCCGCCGCCGACCGGCTCGGCTGGGCCGCCGCCGAGACCGACTGGCGCGCCCTGATCGCCCGCGACGACGTCGACGTCGTCGACATCTGCACGCCGGGCGACAGCCACGCGGAGATCGCCATCGCCGCGCTCGACGCGGGCAAGCACGTGCTGTGCGAGAAGCCGCTCGCCAACACCGTCGAGGAGGCCGAGGCGATGGCCGCCGCCGCCGAACGGGCCGCCGCACGCGGCCAGGTGGCGATGGTCGGCTTCAACTACCGCCGCGTGCCCGCCCTCGCCCTCGCCCGCCGGATGGTCGCCGAAGGGCGCCTCGGCACGCTGCGGCACGTCCGTCTCACCTACCTCCAGGACTGGCTGGTCGACCCCGCCTTCCCGCTGACCTGGCGGCTGCAGAAGGACCGCGCGGGGTCCGGCGCGCTCGGCGACCTCGGCGCGCACATCGTGGACCTCGCGCAGTTCCTCACGGGCGAGGCCGTCGCGGGCGTCTCGGCGCTGACCGAGACCTTCGTACGCGAACGGCCGCTGCCCGAGGGGTCCTCCACCGGGATCACGGCGGCGGGCACCGGGGCCGACCCGGGAGCCGATCCCGGGGCGGATCCGGCCGCCGGGGCACGGGCAGACGGCGGGTCCGGGGCCAGGTCCGGTGAGGTCACCGTCGACGACGCCGCCGTCTTCACGGCACGCTTCCCCTCCGGCGCCCTCGCCACCTTCGAGGCGACCCGGTTCGCCACCGGCCGCAAGAACGCCCTGCGGCTCGAACTCAACGGCTCCGCGGGCTCGCTGGCCTTCGACCTGGAGCGCCTGAACGAACTCTCCTTCCACGACCACACCGAACCCGCCGCGTCCGCCGGCTTCCGCCGCATCCTCGTCACCGAACCAGGCCACCCCTACCTGGAGGCCTGGTGGCCGCCGGGACACGGGCTCGGCTACGAGCACACCTTCGTGCACCAGGCCCGCGACCTGCTGCACGCCATCGCATCGGGCACCGCGCCCGCGCCCTCCTTCGCGGACGGCCTCTCGGTGCAGCGGGTCCTCGCGGCCGTCGAGGAGAGCGCCGAGAAGAACGCCGTGTACACCCCCGTGAGCGGCCCCACGCCCACGCCCGCCCCTGTCAACGCCAGCGTCAACCTCGTCTGAGGAGGCTCGCCGATGCCCCGCTCGTTCACGCTCTTCACCGGCCAGTGGGCGGACCTGCCCCTGGAGGAGGTCTGCACCCTGGCCCGCGACTTCGGCTACGACGGCCTCGAACTCGCCTGCTGGGGCGACCACTTCGAGGTCGACAAGGCCCTCGCCGACCCTTCGTACGTCGACGGGCGGCACGCCCTGCTCGACAAGTACGGCCTGAAGTGCTGGGCCATCTCCAACCACCTGGTCGGCCAGGCGGTCTGCGACGCGATCATCGACGAGCGCCATCAGGCGATCCTGCCGTCCCGCATCTGGGGCGACGGCGACGCCGAGGGCGTGCGGCGGCGGGCGGCGGCCGAGATGGCGGACACCGCGCGGGCCGCGGCGAAGTTCGGCGTGGACACCGTCGTCGGCTTCACGGGCTCGGCGATCTGGCATCTGGTGGCGATGTTCCCGCCCGCCCCGGAGTCGATGATCGAGCGTGGCTACGAGGACTTCGCGGAGCGCTGGAACCCGATCCTGGACGTCTTCGACGCCGAGGGCGTCCGCTTCGCGCACGAGGTCCACCCCTCGGAGATCGCGTACGACTACTGGACGACGCACAAGGCCCTCGACGCCATCGGCCACCGCCCGGCCTTCGGCCTCAACTTCGACCCCTCCCACTTCGTGTGGCAGGACCTCGACCCGGTCGGCTTCCTCTACGACTTCCGGGACCGGATCTACCACGTCGACTGCAAGGAGGCCCGCAAGCGCCTCGACGGCCGCAGCGGCAGGCTCGGCTCCCATCTGCCCTGGGGCGATCCGCGGCGCGGCTGGGACTTCGTCTCCACGGGGCACGGGGACGTCCCCTGGGAGGACGTGTTCCGGATGCTGCGCTCGATCGGCTACGACGGGCCGGTCTCGGTGGAGTGGGAGGACGCCGGGATGGACCGGCTGCAGGGCGCTCCTGAGGCCCTGCGGCATGTGAAGGCGTACGACTTCGAGCCTCCGACGGCGTCGTTCGACGCGGCGTTCGGCGGCGAGAAGTAGCCGACCACGGGGGACCGCGGAGCCCGGCCGCCGGGCTCCGCGGTGCACCGGCCTGCCCGGAAGCGAGTTTGTCCACGCGCGGGAAAAAGTCCAACCAAAGGGCTGTGCGAAGGCTTTTCGCCGAGGACAAACCTGGCTACCGTCCCTGATGTGTACAGGACATAGACCCCTCCCGGGGTGACGGCGCATCCCGGGCGCCACACCCGCACCCCCACAGCGAACGGCCCCCGACCGGAGGACCCCGTGCACAGACTCCGCCCACGCAACCGCAGAGGCCTCGCCCTGCTCACCGGAACCCTGCTCACCGCCGCCACCCTCACCTTCGCCGCGCCCCACGCGGGCGCCCAGCCGGAGCCGCAGCCGCGGGCCGAGCCGAAGGCCGAGGACTTCCAGCAGGTCACCCTCGCCAAGGGCGAGCCGGAGATGGGCGAGCCGATGACGCTCGCCGTGCTCCCCGACCGCTCCGTCCTGCACACCTCCCGCGACGGCACCGTCCGCCTGACCGACGCCGCAGGCCAGACCAAGGTCGCCGGGAAGATACCCGTCTACAGCCACGACGAAGAAGGCCTCCAGGGCGTCGGCGTCGACCCGGGCTTCAAGAAGAACAGGGCCGTCTACTTCTACTACGCCCCGCCCCTGAGCACCCCCGCTGGTGATGCCCCCAACGACGGCACCGCGGCCGACTTCAAGAAGTTCGACGGCGTCAACCGGCTCTCCCGCTTCGTCCTGAAGGCCGACGGCACCCTGGACACCAAGAGCGAGAAGAAGGTCCTCGACGTCCCCGCGAGCCGCGGCATCTGCTGCCACGTCGGCGGCGACATCGACTTCGACAAGCAGGGCAACCTCTACCTCTCGACCGGCGACGACTCCAACCCCTTCGCCTCCGACGGCTACACCCCCATCGACGAGCGGGCCACCCGCAACCCCGCCTACGACGCCCAGCGCTCCGCCGGGAACACCAACGACCTGCGCGGCAAGATCCTGCGCATCAAGGTGCGGGGGGACGGCTCGTACTCCGTGCCCAGCGGGAACCTCTTCAAGAAGGGCACCAAGAAGACCCGCCCCGAGATCTACGCGATGGGCTTCCGCAACCCCTTCCGGATGAGCGTCGACAAGCCCACCGGCATCGTCTACGTCGGCGACTACGGCCCCGACGCGGGCAAGGCCGACCCCAAGCGCGGCCCTTCCGGACAGGTCGAGTTCGCCCGCGTCACCAAGCCCGGCAACTTCGGCTGGCCGTACTGCACCGGCAAGAACGAGCCGTACATCGACTACGACTTCGCCACCGGCGCCTCCGGCTCGGCCTTCGACTGCGCCGCGCCGAAGAACACCTCGCCGCACAACACCGGCCGCACCGCGCTGCCGCCGGCGCAGCCCGCCTGGATCCCCTACGACGGCGGGTCGGTCCCCGAGTTCGGCACCGGCTCGGAGTCGCCGATGGGCGGCCCCGTCTACCGCTACGACGCGCAGCTCGACTCGCCCGTCAAGTTCCCGCAGGCCTACGACGGGAGCTACTTCGCCGGTGAGTTCGGACGCCGCTGGATCAAGCGCATCGACCAGGGCACCGACGGCACCGTGAAGTCCATCAACGCCTTCCCCTGGAAGGGCACCCAGGTGATGGACATGGAGTTCGGCCCCGACGGCGCCCTGTACGTCCTGGACTACGGCACCGGCTTCTTCAACGGCGACGAGCACTCCGCCCTCTACCGCATCGAGAACGCCACCGGCGGCCACTCGCCGGTCGTCGAGGCCGAGGCGTCCGTGACCAGCGGCCAGGCCCCGCTCGCCACCAAGTTCACCGCGAAGGCGACGGACACCGACGGCGACGCGCTGACCTACTCGTGGGACTTCGGCGACGGCGGGAAGTCCACGGAGCAGAACCCCTCGCACACGTACACCCAGAACGGCGTCTACACCGCGACCGTCACCGCCAAGGACCCCTCGGGCCGCACCGGCACCGCCAGTGCGCACGTCACCGTCGGCAACACCGCGCCCACCGTGAAGCTGGAACTCCCCGAGGACGGGCAGCTGTTCACCTTCGGCGACAAGGTGCCCTTCAAGGTGACCGTGACCGACCCGGAGGACGGCACGATCGACTGCTCCAAGGTCAAGGTCACCCACATCCTCGGCCATGACAGCCACGGCCACCCCGTGACCTCCGCCGACGGCTGCGAGGGCACCCTGCAGACGACGGCCGACGGCGAGCACGACCCGAACGCCAACATCTTCGGGGTCTTCGACGCCGAGTACACCGACAAGGGCGCGAACGGCCAGCCCGCGCTCACCACCCACGACCAGAACGTCGTCCAGCCCAAGCACCGCCAGGGCGAGCACTACGGCGACTCCAAGGGCGTCTCCGTCGTCGGCCACACCCCCGCCCACGGCGGCAAGACCGTCGGCGACATCCACAACGGCGACTGGATCTCCTTCAAGCCCTACGTCCTCTCCAACGCCACGAAGCTGACCGCCCGCGTCGCCTCCGCCGGATCCGGCGGCACCCTCGAAGTACGCGCCGGATCCGCCGACGGCACGCTCCTCGGCAGCGCGAAGGTCGACCCCACCGGGTCGTGGGAGACGTACACCGACGTGTCGACCGGCCTCTCCGGAGCACCCGCGGGGACCACGACGCTCTTCCTCGTCTTCAAGGGCGAGGGCACGGGCGCGCTCTACGACGTCGACGACTTCATCATCACCACGAGCTGAGAAAGGGGGCACCCCATGCGCGCACCAGCACGTCTGATCACCGCGACGGCGGCCGCCGCCCTGCTCATCGGCTGTGTGTCGGGCCCGGCGGCGTCCGACTCGGACTCCGCCCGCCCGGACGGCGACCGGAAGAAGGCGGGCGAACGGGTCCTGGTCTTCTCCAAGACGGCCGGATTCCGCCACGACTCCATCCCCGACGGCATCGCCGCCGTCAAGGACCTCGGCGCCGCACACGGCTTCACCGTCGACGCGACCGAGAACGCGGGCGCCTTCACCACCAAGAACCTCGCCCGCTACGACGCCGTCATCTGGCTCTCCACCACCGGCGACGTCCTGAACGGCAAACAGCAGTCCGCCTTCGAGCGCTACATCCGCGCGGGCGGCGGCTACGTCGGCGTACACGCCGCCGCCGACACCGAGTACGACTGGCCCTTCTACGGCCGCCTCGCGGGCGCCTACTTCCAGTCCCACCCCGCGATCCAGCCCGCGAAGATCAAGGTCGAGGACCATGCCCACCCGGCCACCGCCCACCTCGGCGCGGTCTTGCACCGCACCGACGAGTGGTACAACTACCGCGCCAACCCGCGCGACCGGGCCCGCGTCCTCGCCTCCCTCGACGAGTCGTCCTACAGCGGCGGCACCATGGGCGGCGACCACCCCATCGCCTGGTGCCAGGGCTCCGTCGACGGCACCCCCGGCCGCTCCTTCTACACCGGCGGCGGCCACACCAAGGAGTCCTACGCCGACCCCGCCTTCCGGCGGCACCTCCTCGGCGGCATCCGCTACGCCGTCGGCGCCGCCCAGGCCGACTGCCGTCCCGAACAGGGCTACACCCCGCTCTTCGACGGCACCGCGGCGTCCCTCGCCCGCTGGAAGCAGGCCGGGCCCGGCTCCTTCGAGCGGAAGGACGACGGCACCATCACCTCCGTCGGCGGCATGGGCCTGCTCTGGTACGAACCCCAGCAGTTCGGCTCGTACTCCCTGAAGCTCGACTGGAGGATCTCCGGCGCCGACAAGGACGACAACTCCGGGATCTTCGTGGGCTTCCCGCCCTCCGACGACCCCTGGACCGCAGTCAACAACGGCTACGAGATCCAGATCGACGCCACCGACGTCCCCGAGAAGACCACCGGCTCGGTCTACGGCTTCAAGTCCGCCGACCTCGCCGCCCGCGACCGGGCCCTGAACCCGCCGGGACAGTGGAACACCTACGAACTCCGCGTCGAGGGCGAGCACCTGCAGATCTGGCTCAACGGCGTGAAGATCAACGACTTCACCAACACCGACCCGGCGCGGAGCCTGCGCGACGGCCACATCGGCATCCAGAACCACGGCGCCGACGACCAGGTCGCGTTCCGCGACATCCGGATCAAGGAGCTCCCCTCCGGCACGGCGGCTCCCTCCGGCAAGGGGCTCCCCAGCGGTCCGGACCTGCCCACCACCAGGGAGGTGGGCAGCCACTAGACGGCGGTGGGCGGAGGACGCCGGACCTCCGCCCACCGTCTTGCCCACCTCGCAGGGCGCGGGGCGGGGTTCGCTTCGCGCGGCGTGGAGGTCGGTCTGCGTGTGGTGGGGTCCGCTTCGCGCGGCGTGGAGTTCGCGCCGGTTCGCGTGGTGTTCGCGCCGTGTCGCGTGGGGTTCGCGTTCGCTTTGTGCGGCGTGGGGTTCGACCCGCGTGGTGCGGGGGATGTGCCGCGTGGTGCGGAGCTCGTCGCGTGAGGGGCGGAGTCCGCATCGTCCGGCGTGGAACTCGCCTTGTGGGGCGTGGAGTTCGATCCGTGCGGCGTGGGGTTCGGTCTGCTTGGTGTGGAGTTCGGCCCGTGTGGTGCGGGTGAGGTGCCGCAGGGCGCGGATGCCCGTCCGCGTGGTGCGGGTGAGGTACCGCGAGGCGCGGGTCCCGGTCCGCGCGGCGCGGGTGAAGTACCGCAGGGCGTGGGCCCCGGTCCGCGCGGCGCGGGTGACGACCGTACGTGTCCGACGACAGGAGGCAGCCGTGTCCACCGAGTCCCCTTCTGCCAGCTCTGCCAGTTCTGCCAGCTCTGCCAGCTCTGCCAGTTCTGCCAGTTCTGCCAGTTCTGCGAGGTCTGCCAGGTCTGCCAGGTCTGCCGGCGTGCGCCCGGCCGCTTCCGACGGCCCGGGCCCGACCGGGGTGTGGCTGATCGGAGCGCGCGGCTCCGTCGCGACGACAGCCATCGCGGGCTGCGCGGCGATGTCGGCGGGGCTGCACCCGCCCACCGGCCTGGTCACCGAGACACCTCCCTTCTCCGGCACCGGACTGCCGACGTTGTCCTCCCTCGTCTTCGGCGGGCACGACACCATGGAGTGCCCGCTGCCCAAACGCGCCGAACACCTCGCCGCCGGAGGCGTCCTGCCCCACGGCCTCCCCGCCGCCGTGCACGCCGAACTGGCCGCCGCCGACGCCGAGATCCGCACGGGCGGGCCCCTCCCCGGCGACTCCCGCACCGACGACGAACTGATCACCGCCTTCGCCGAGGAGATCCGCGACTTCGCCCAACGCCACGGGCTGGCCCGCGTGGTCGTCATCAACGTGGCCTCGACGGAACCGGCGGTGGTGCCGGGTGGACCGGCGGTGGGCGCGACCGGGGTGGGGTCTGCTTCGGCGGGGTCGAGCTCGGACTCGGACTCGGGCTTGAGGTCGAGCTCGGACGCGAGCTTGAGGCCGGGGCCGGGCGGGCCGGGGCCGGGCGACTCGGCGTTCGCTTCTGCCGGGTCGGCCCCCACCGCCCCCGCACCGGGGCCGGGCTCGTCCGGATCGACGCCCGCCTCAGCCGAACCACCCCCCAGCTCCGCCGACCGGCTGCCACCCAGCTCCCTCTACGCCGCCGCCGCGCTCCGCGCCGGTGCCCCCTACGTCAACTTCACCCCCTCTACCGGCCTGCACCACCCCGCCCTCGCCGACCTGGCCGCCGCCTCCGGGCTGCCCTTCGCCGGGCGGGACGGCAAGACCGGGCAGACCCTGCTGCGGTCCGTGCTCGGCCCGATGTTCGCCCAGCGCGCCCTGGCCGTCCGCGCCTGGTCCGGCACCAACCTCCTCGGCGGCGGCGACGGCGCCGCCCTCGCCGACCCCGCCGCGGCCGCCGCCAAGAACGCCGGCAAGGAACGCGTCCTCGCCGACACCCTCGGCACCGTCCCCGAGGGCGAGGTCCACATCGACGACGTCCCCGCCCTCGGCGACTGGAAGACCGCCTGGGACCACATCGCGTTCGACGGCTTCCTCGGCACCCGCATGACCCTCCAGACCACCTGGCAGGGCTGCGACTCGGCCCTCGCCGCGCCCCTGATCCTGGACCTGGCCCGCCTCCTGGCCCGCGCCCACGAAGCGGGACTCGACGGACCACGCCCCGAACTCGCCTTCTACTTCAAGGATCCCGACCCCGGCGCCACCTCCGCGCTGCCCGACCAGCACCTCGCACTCCTCGCCTTCGCCGACCGCCTCCGGGAGACCACGTGAACGCCCGGCGCCCGGTCCCGCATCGGCCGCCTCACCCTGCGCCCGGGTCGGTCCCTGCGCCCGGGTCGGTCCCCGCGCCCGGGTTGGCACCTGCGCCCGGGTCGGTCCCCGCGCCCGGGTTGGCACCTGCACCCGGGGTGGTCCCCGCGCCCGGGTTGGCCCCCGTGCTTGCGTCGGTCCCCGCGCCCGCGTCGACCTTCGTGCTCGCGTCGGCCTCCGTCACCGCGCCCGCCGCCGCACCGCCACGGCCGCCCGCACCCCAGCCACCCCAGTCACCCCCTTCCACCCGACCCGAGGAGGTCTCATGAACCTCCGCGCCTGGGCCGAACTCCTGCGCCTGCCCGCCCTGTTCACCGTCCCCGGTGACGCCCTCGCAGGCGCCGCCGCCACCGGCCTGCGCCCCGGCCGGGGCACCTTCCTCGCCATCGGTTCCTCCGTCTGTCTGTACGAGGCCGGGATGGCCCTGAACGACTGGGCCGACCGCGACGAAGACGCCGTCGACCGGCCCCACCGCCCCATCCCCTCGGGCCGCGTCACACCCACCGCTGCCTTCACCGCCGCCGTCGCGCTCACCGCGGGCGGCCTCGCCCTGGCCTCCCGCGCGGGCCGCCCCGCCCTGGCCACCGCCACCGCCCTCGCCGGTACGGTCTGGGCCTACGACCTGGGCCTCAAGCGCACCCCCGCCGGACCCGTGGCCATGGCGGCGGCCCGGGGCCTCGACCTGCTCCTGGGGGCCACGGCCACCGCAACGGGGGCGAGAGCCCGGTCGGACAGGCGCGCACGTCCGTCCTCGGCCGGGGACTCCGGCGCCGCGCCGGCGGCCGCGAACACCGCACCCGGGACGACCCGCAAGGCCTCACCCGGGACGACCCGCAAGGCCTCACCGGGGACGACCCGCAAGACTGCACCCGGGGCGGTCCGCGAGGCGTCACCCGGGCCAGCCCGGTCCGCCGAGCCCTCGGCGACCCGCCCCATCACGTCCGGCGCGCCCCACTCCACCAGACCCGAGGCAGCCGTCAGCGCAAGCCGAACCCCCCTCTCGACCGCACCCCACCGCACCGCATCGCACCCCACCGCACTCCACCGCACCGGCCCTCACCGCACCGACACCCACCTCCCTGGCCGCCACACGCACCCCCACCGTCCCGGCCCCGCGGGAGCGGCCATCGCCGCCCTGCCCGCCGCGGCCACCCTCGCCGCCCACACGCTCGCCGTGACCACGGTGTCCCGGCACGAGACCCAGGGCGGTTCCACCGGAGCCCCGTTGGGCGCCCTCGCCACGACCCTCGCCCTCGGGCACGCCGTGGCGTACACCTCGCACCCCCCGGCAGGCCGGCGGACCGCAGCCGCCGCCGGCCCGCCGGGCACCACCTCCGGCCTCCCGGGCGCCGACTTCCGCCTCCGGGGCGCCACCTTCGGCCTCTGGGGCACAAACTCCCGGCTCCCGGGCACCGCGGCCGCCGTCCGGGCGAGCACCACCCTCGCCCTGGGCACGGCCTACGCCACCACGGCCGCCCGCCCCTACCTCCACGCCGCCCTGAACCCCTCACCTCCCTTGACCCAACGCGCCGTCGGCGGCGGCATCCGTGCCCTGATCCCGCTCCAGGCTGCCCTCGCTGCCCGCTCCGGTGCCCTCGGCACGGCCTTGTTCACGGCGGCCCTGGCCCCGCTGGCCCGCCGGTTCGCCCGCAAGGTGAGTGTGACGTGAGCGCGGGCGACGGCACGTTCGCGGGCGGGACGGCGGGCGCACCCGTGCGACCCCGGTTCGGCTACGGCACCAACGGGCTCACCGACCTGCGGCTCGACGACGCCCTCGGCCTCCTCGCCGACCTCGGCTACGCCGGAGTCGGACTGACCCTCGACCACATGCACCTGGACCCCCTCGCGCCCGACCTGGCTGCCCGTACCCGCCGCGTGGCCCGGCGCCTCAACCGGCTCGGCCTGACCGTCACCGTCGAGACGGGTGCCCGCTATGTCCTCGACCCGCGCCACAAACACGGCCCCTCCCTCCTCGACCCCGACCCCCAGCGCCGCGCCGACCGCGTACGCCTGCTCGTCCGCGCCGTCCAGGTCGCCACGGACCTGGACGCCCACGCCGTCCATTTCTTCAGCGGCATCACCCCCGACGGCACCGACGACGCCACCGCCTGGCAGCGCCTCACTGACGCCCTCGCCCCTGTCCTCGCCGCGGCGTCCGGCGCCGGAGTACCGCTCGCCATCGAGCCCGAACCCGGCCATCTGCTCGCCACACTCGCCGACTTCCACCACCTCCGTCAGTTGCTCGGCGACCCCGAGCCGCTGGGCCTGACCCTCGACATCGGCCACTGCCAGTGCCTCGAAGCCGAGTCACCCGCCGACTGCGTGCGCGCCGCCGCGCCCTGGCTCCGGCACGTCCAGATCGAGGACATGCGCCGCGGCGTCCACGAACACCTCCCGTTCGGTGACGGCGAGATCGACTTCCCGCCCGTCCTGCGTGCCCTCGCCGCCACCGGCTACCAGGGCCTGACCGTCGTCGAACTGCCCCGCCACTCCCACGCGGGCCCCGAACTCGCCTCCCGTTCCCTTGAGTTCCTGCGCCGGGCCGACCGGATCGCCGCCGCCGGTCCCGCCGTCCGCGAGGCCGCGTCACCAGGAGGAACCACGTGAGCCACAGTCCACGGACCCTCACGACCGGCCTCCCTGCGGTAGCCGACCTCCGCTCCCACCTCGACGCCGCCCTCGGCGACGCCGCCCGCACCTGGCTCGACCAGGCCGTCACCGCAGCGGTCGCGAGCCGCTCCGGCAACACCGCCACACCAGCCACCCCCGTGGAGACCACCCCCGTCCAGGCCGTCCCGGTCCAGACCGCCTCGACCCAAGCCATGCCGACCCCGGCGCCCTCAGCTCAGACGCCCTCGGCCCAAGCAACCTCCGCCGAGGCCACCCCGGCGCGCCCCCGCCCGGCCGCCCACCTCTCCGCGTCCGGCCCCACTCCCAGCTGGGAGCTCCGCTTCGCCGAAGCGGGCCGCCGCTGCGGGCCCGAGCACGCCGACACCGCCCGACTGGTCCTCCTGCACGCCGCACGCGCGGACACCGCCACCCTCGCCCGGCTCTACGAACAGGGCACCGCGACCGAACGCCGCGCCGTCCTGGCCGCCCTGCCGCACCTGGTGCCGGGGCCCGAGGCGCTGCCGCTGGTCGAGGACGCGCTGCGCACCAACGACACCCGGCTCGTCGCCGTCGCCCTCGGCCCGTACGCCGCCGAGCACCTGGCCCCGCACGACTGGCGTCACGCCGTCCTCAAGTGCCTGTTCACCGGCGTCCCCGTCGACGCCGTCGCCGGTCTCGCCCACCGTGCCCGGGCCGACACCGAACTGGCCCGCATGCTCGGCGACTACGCCGCCGAACGCACCGCCGCCGGCCGCACCGTCCCCGGAGATCTGTACCGCGTCCTGGCCCTGACCGACCCGCCGACGGCGACCGACGCCCATCCCTCGGCCACCACGGGCCCAGGCGACCGCGCCACGAGTCCCGACCACCCGGCGACTGCGGACCCCGACCACCCGTCGGCCACCAGCCCCGGCCGGCCGGCGGCCCCCGCCCCCTTCGCGCCCCCTTCGACGTCCACCGGCGAGGACCTGGAGTACTGATGCGCATCTTCGACCCCCACATCCACATGACCTCCCGCACCACCGACGACTACGAGGCGATGCACGCCGCCGGGGTCCGCGCCGTCGTCGAGCCCGCGTTCTGGCTCGGCCAGCCCCGCACCTCGCCCGCCTCCTTCGTCGACTACTTCGACTCCCTCCTGGGCTGGGAACCCTTCCGCGCCGCCCAGTACGGCATCGCCCACCACTGCACGATCGCGCTCAATCCCAAGGAGGCGAACGACCCGCGGTGCACGCCGGTCCTCGACCTGCTGCCGCGCTATCTCGTCAAGGACAACGTCGTCGCCGTCGGTGAGATCGGCTACGACTCCATGACCCCGGCCGAGGACACCGCCCTCGCCACCCAGCTGCAGCTCGCCGCCGACCACGAACTGCCCGCTCTCGTGCACACCCCGCACCGCGACAAGCTGGCGGGCCTGCGCCGCACCCTCGACGTCGTCCAGGAGTCCGCGCTGCCCCTGGAACGGGTCCTGATCGACCACCTCAACGAGACCACCGTCAAGGAAGCCAAGGACGCGGGTTGCTGGCTCGGCTTCTCCGTCTATCCGGACACCAAGATGGACGAGGACCGGATGGTGGCGATCCTGCGGGAGTACGGACCCGAGCAGGTCCTTGTGAACTCGGCCGCCGACTGGGGAAAGAGCGATCCGCTCAAGACCCGCAAGGTCGGCGACGCCATGCTGGCGGCCGGATTCGACGAGGACACCGTCGACCACGTGCTGTGGCGCAACCCCGTGGCCTTCTACGGGCTCAGCGGCCGCCTCGCCCTCGACGTCACGGACACCGAGGCCACCCACGAGGGCAACTCCATCCTGCGCGGCGGTGCGTGAGCCATGCGCTTCCGCCACCCCGACGGGTCCACCGTTCACCTCGCGTACTGCACGAACGTCCACCCCGCCGAGACCCTCGACGGCGTCCTCGCCCAGCTGCGCGACCACTGCGAGCCCGTCCGCAAGCGCCTCGGCCGCGACCGCATCGGCATCGGCCTGTGGCTCGCCAAGGACGCCGCCCACGCCTTGGTCACCGACCCGGCCGCGCTGCGCGGACTGCGGGCCGAGCTCGACCGGCGCGGCCTGGAGGTCGTCACCCTCAACGGCTTCCCCTATGAAGGGTTCGGCGCCGAAGAGGTCAAGTACCGCGTCTACAAACCGGACTGGGCCGACCCCGAACGCCTCGCCCACACCACCGCCCTGGCCCGCGTCCTCGCCCAGCTGCTGCCGGACGACGTCACCGAAGGCACCATCTCCACCCTTCCGCTCGCCTGGCGCACCACCTTCGACGCCACCCGCGCTGACGAGGCCCGCACCGCCCTCGTCGCGCTCGCCCAACGCCTGGACGCCCTCGCCGAGCTGACCGGCAAGTCCATCCGCGTCGGCCTCGAACCCGAGCCCGGCTGCACCGTGGAGACCACCGGCGACGCCATCGCCCCCCTCACCGCGATCGGCCACGACCGCATCGGCATCTGCGTCGACACCTGTCATCTCGCCACCTCCTTCGAAGATCCGGGGACCGCGCTCGACGCCCTCGCCGCCGCCGACATCCCCGTCGTCAAGTCCCAGCTCTCCGCCGCCCTGCACGCCGAACACCCGCACCTGCCGGACGTCCGCGCGGCCCTCGCCGCCTTCGACGAACCCCGCTTCCTGCACCAGACCCGCACCCTGCCCCACGAGCCCGGCGGGGCCGCCACCGGTGGGACCCTCGTCGCCACCACCCTGCGCGGCACCGACGACCTCGGCGAGGCCCTCACCCGCCACGCCCTGCCCGACTCGGCGCCCTGGCGCGCCCACTTCCACGTCCCCCTGCACGCGCCCCCCGCCGCGCCCCTCACCTCCACGCTCCCGGTCCTCAAGGACACGCTCGCCCGGCTCGTCGGGGGACCGCACCCCCGCACCCGCCACCTCGAAGTCGAGACCTACACCTGGCAGGCCCTCCCGCCCGAGCTGCGCCCCCGCGCCCGCCCCCAGCTCGCCGACGGCATCGCCGCCGAACTCACCCTCGCCCGCGACCTGCTGACCGAGCTCGGCCTGAAGGAACTGCCATGACCCCTCCCGCTCCGGCACAGCCGAACCCGCTGCTCGTCCTCGACGTCGTCGGCCTCACCCCCCATCTGCTCGACCACATGCCGCACCTCGCGGCCCTCGCCCGGTCCGGCTCCCGCGCGGCCCTGGGCACCGTCCTACCCGCCGTCACCTGCGCCGCCCAGTCGACCTTCCTCACCGGCACCATGCCCGCCGAGCACGGCATCGTCGGCAACGGCTGGTACTTCCGCGAGCTCGGCGACGTCCTGCTGTGGCGCCAGCACAACGGCCTGGTCTCCGGCGACAAGCTGTGGGACGCCGCCCGCCGCGCGCACCCCGGCTACACCGTCGCCAACATCTGCTGGTGGTACGCGATGGGCGCCGACACCGACTTCACCGTCACCCCCCGCCCCGTCTACTACGCCGACGGGCGCAAGGAACCCGACTGCTACACCAGGCCCCCGGCCCTGCACGACGAACTCACCGAGAAGCTCGGCACCTTCCCCCTCTTCCACTTCTGGGGCCCGGGCGCGGACATCGTCTCCAGCCGCTGGATCGTCGACGCCACCCGCCACATCCTCACCACCCGCCGGCCCGACCTGGCCCTGTGCTACCTCCCTCACCTCGACTACGACCTGCAGCGCTTCGGCCCCGACGACCCGCGCTCCCACCAGGCCGCCGCCGACCTCGACGCGGCCCTGGCCCCGCTCCTGGACCAGGCCCGGGCAGAGGGCCGCACCGTCGTCGCCCTGTCCGAGTACGGCATCACCCGGGTCAGCCGACCCGTCGACATCAACCGCGCCCTGCGCCGCGCCGGCCTGCTGGACGTGCACACGCAGGACGGCATGGAGTACCTCGACCCGATGGCGTCCCGCGCCTTCGCCGTCGCCGACCACCAGATCGCCCACGTCTACGTCCGGCGGCCCGAGGACCTGGAGGCCACCCGCGCCGCCCTCGCCGACCTGCCCGGCATCGAGCAGCTCCTCGACGACGAGGGCAAGAAGACCCACCACCTCGACCACCCGCGCTCCGGCGAGCTCGTCGCCATCGCCGAGCCGGACGCCTGGTTCACGTACTACTACTGGCTCGACGACGCCCGCGCGCCCGACTTCGCGCAGCTCGTCGAGATCCACCGCAAGCCCGGCTACGACCCCGTCGAGCTGTTCATGGACCCCCAGGACCCCTACGTCCGCCTCAAGGCCGCGGGCGCCCTAGCCCGCAAGAAGCTCGGCATGCGCTATCGCATGGCGGTCGTGCCCCTGGACCCCTCACCTATTCGCGGCAGCCACGGCCGCCTCCCCACGAGCGATGACCTGGACTCCGGGCCGCTCATCCTGTGCTCCACCCCCCACGCCGTCACCGGCCGCGTCGCGGCCACCGATGTGAAATCGCTCCTGCTGCGCCTCGCCGGCCTGGCTTGAGCGATCTGTCTCCACTGAACCAGAGGGCGCGGACCACGCCATCAGGGTCCGCCCCCGACCTCACCCTGATCCGTCATTCGAACTGATCCCTGATCAGCCCTCGATCCGCGGTCGGCCCCCGACCCCTGCACCACCCCTGAACCCACCCCCTGAACCCGAATCCAGCCAGGGAGACACCGCATGAGCCGCAAGCACACCCCGGACGACCCCGAGCTCGCCCACAGACTCAGCCGACGCGGCATGCTCGGCGTCGCCGCGGGCACCACCGCGGCCGCGCTCGTCGGCGCCGTCGCCGCCACGGCACCCGCGGCCGCGGCCGAGCCCGCCCCGGCGGCGCGGGGCAAGGGCCGGGGCCGCCCCGTCCTGCCGCCCGGCCGCCTCGGCATCCAGCTCTACAGCCTCCGCGACCGGGTCTCCACCGCCGGATTCGCCACCGTCTTCCGCGAGTTGGAGCGCTACGGCTACGACGAGATCGAATTCGCCGGATACACCCAGGGCTCCGCGGGCCCCATCACGCTCGCGCAGCTCAAGCGGTTGGCCCACGACCACGGACTGAACCCGATCGGCAGCCACGTCGGCTACTACGACAACGGCAACCCGAACGCGTACACGTTCGCGCAGAACCTCACCAAGGTCCTCGACGACGCCGAGGCGCTCGGCCTCAAGCACATCGGCACCGCGTCGGGGCCCTTCCGCTACGGCTCGACCGTCGACGGGTGGAAGCGGGCCGCGGAGGACTTCAACACGTACGGGGAAGCGGCACGCGCGCGGGGGATGAAGTTCTACCAGCACAACCACGCCGAGGAGTTCTCCTTCGCCACGGACAAGCCGAGCGTGCGCCTCTACGACGTGCTGCTCGCCGAGACCGACCCGGACCACGTGTTCCTGGAGATGGACATCTACTGGGCGTACTCCGCGCAGTTCCGCTTCGGTAAGCAGGCGGACGGCACCCCGCGGCCCTTCGACCCGCTGGACTACGTCCTCAAGCGACCGCACCGCTATCCGCTGTTCCACGTCAAGGACGGCGTCCGGGACGACTCCACCCGGGACGGCTACCGCATGTCGGACGTCGGTGACGGCGACATCGACTACAAGAGGTTCCTGTCCAAGGTGACCGCCCGCACCCACAACGGGCGCCGCTACCACCACTGGCAGGCCGAGCACGACAACCCGGCCGAGTCCTACGCGTTCGCCCGCAAGTCCAGCGCGCACCTGCACTCCCTCCGGGAGCGCTGCGGCGACTGAGACGGGGGGAG
>NZ_CP173705.1:0-600837 GCF_045070545.1 Streptomyces sp. RK9
CCCCCCCCCCCCCCCCCCCCCCCCCCCCCCCCCCCCCCCCCCCCCCCCCCCCCCCCCCCCCCCACCCGCCCCCCCCCCCCCCCCCCCCCCCGGCGGGGGGGGGGGGGGCCCCCCGGGGCCCCCCCCCCCCCGCCGGCCATGCCGGACCGGTCACCCCGACCGGACCGCATCGTGTCTCACGCGGGAACGATGTTCACCAGCTTCGGCGCCCGCACGATGACCTTGCGGATGCCCGCGCCGGCCAGCGCGGCGACCACGCGCTCGTCGCCCAGGGCCGCCTTCTCCAGCTCCTCGTCGGAGATGGTCGGCGGGACCTCCAGGCGGGCCTTGACCTTGCCCTTGATCTGCACGACGCAGGTCACGGTCTCGTCGACGACGTACGCGGGGTCGGCGACCGGGAAGTCCTGGTGGACGACCGATTCGGTGCGGCCCAGCTTGCGCCACAGCTCCTCGGCGATGTGCGGGGCCAGCGGGGCGACCAGCAGCACCAGGCGCTCGGCGACGGACCGCGACACGGGGCCCGCGGCCTTGGTCAGGTGGTTGTTCAGCTCGGTGATCTTGGCGATGGCGGTGTTGAACCGCATGCCGTCCAGGTCCTGGCGCACGCCGTCGATCGCCTTGTGCAGCGCCCGCAGGGTGTCCTCGTCGGGCTCGGCGTCGGTGACGGTCACCTCGCCGGTGGCCTCGTCGACGATCAGGCGCCACATGCGCTGCAGCAGCCGGTACTGGCCGACGACGGCGCGGGTGTCCCAGGGGCGTGAGACGTCCAGGGGGCCCATCGCCATCTCGTACAGGCGCAGCGTGTCGGCGCCGTACTCCTCGCAGATCTCGTCCGGAGTGACGGCGTTCTTCAGGGACTTGCCCATCTTGCCCAGTTCGCGCTTGACCGGTTCGCCCTCGAAGAAGAACGTGCCGTCGCGCTCCTCGACCTCGGCGGCGGGGACCGGGAAGCCGCGGCTGTCGCGGTAGACGTAGGCCTGGATCATGCCCTGGTTGAACAGCTTGTGGAACGGTTCGGCGGACGAGATGTGGCCCAGGTCGAACAGGACCTTCGACCAGAAGCGGGCGTACAGCAGGTGCAGCACGGCGTGCTCGGCGCCGCCTACGTAGAGGTCGACGCCGCCGGTGGGCTGACCCTCGCGGGGGCCCATCCAGTAGCGCTCGGCGTCGGGGGCGACCAGCTGCTCGCTGTTGCGCGGGTCCAGGTAGCGCAGTTCGTACCAGCACGAACCGGCCCAGTTGGGCATGGTGTTGGTCTCGCGGCGGTAGCGGCGAGGTCCGGTGCCGTCGCCCAGGTCCAGGGTGACGTCGACCCAGTCCTCGTTGCGGGACAGCGGGGTCTCCGGAGAGGTGTGCGCGTCGTCCGGGTCGAAGGTGCGCGGGCTGTAGTCGTCGACCTCCGGCAGCTCCAGGGGCAGCATGGACTCGGGCAGCGAGTGGGCCACGCCGTCCTCGTCGTAGACGATCGGGAAGGGCTCGCCCCAGTAGCGCTGGCGGCTGAACAGCCAGTCGCGCAGGCGGAAGTTGACGGTGCCCCGGCCGATGCCCTTGCGCTCCAGCCACTCCGTGATGCGCGCCTTGGCCTCGACGACCACCAGGCCGTCCAGGGTGACGTCGGCCCCGGCGGAGTTGATGATCTTCGCTTCGTAGGAGTCGAAGGAGTCGTCCCATGTGGACGGGTCGGTGCCGCGATCGTCCGAGGGCTCGACGACGCAGCGCATCGGCAGCTCGAAGGCGCGCGCGAAGGCGAAGTCGCGGGAGTCGTGCGCGGGGACGGCCATGATCGCGCCGGTGCCGTAGCCCATCAGGACGTAGTCGGCGATGAAGACCGGGACCTGCTCGCCGCTGACGGGGTTCGTCGCGTACGCGCCGGTGAAGACGCCGGTCTTCTCCTTGGCGTCGGCCTGGCGCTCGACGTCGGACTTGGCGGCGGCGAAGGCGCGGTACTTGGCGACGGCTTCGGCGGGGGTGGCGTGGCCGCCCGTCCAGACGTCGTGGGTGCCCTCGGGCCAGGCGGCGGGGACGATGGTGTCGACCAGCTCGTGCTCGGGCGCCAGGACCATGTAGGTGGCGCCGAACAGGGTGTCCTGGCGGGTGGTGAAGACGGTGATGGCGTCGTCTACGGAGCCGACAGAGCCGACGGGGAAGTCGACGCGCGCGCCTTCGGAGCGGCCGATCCAGTTGCGCTGCTGCAGCTTGATGGCCTCGGGCCAGTCCAGCGCGTCCAGGTCGTCCAGGAGGCGGTCGGCGTAGGCGGTGATGCGCATGTTCCACTGGCGCAGCTTGGCCTTGAAGACGGGGAAGTTGCCGCGCTCGGAGCGGCCGTCGGCGGTGACTTCCTCGTTCGCCAGGACGGTGCCCAGGCCCGGGCACCAGTTGACGGGGGCGTCGGAGGCGTACGCCAGGCGGAAGCCGCTCAGGACGTCGGCGCGCTCCTTGGCGTCCAGGGCGTGCCACGCGCGCGTGGAGTCCGGTACGGCGCGTTCACCGCTGTCGAACTGGGCGATCAGGTCGGCGATGGGGCGGGCCTTCCTCGCCTCGTCGTCGTACCAGGAGTTGAAGATCTGCAGGAAGATCCACTGGGTCCACTTGTAGTAGTCCGGGTCGATCGTCGCGAAGGAGCGGCGCTTGTCGTGGCCCAGGCCCAGGGCGCGCAGCTGTGCCTTCATGTTCTCGATGTTGGCTTCGGTGGACACGCGCGGGTGCGTGCCGGTCTGCACGGCGTACTGCTCGGCGGGCAGGCCGAAGGCGTCGAAGCCCAGGGAGTGCAGGACGTTGTGGCCCGTCATGCGCTGGAAGCGGGCGAAGACGTCGGTGGCGATGTAGCCCAGGGGGTGGCCGACGTGCAGGCCCGCACCCGAGGGGTACGGGAACATGTCCATGATGAACTTCTTGGGGCGTGCGACGAGGGCCGGGTCGCCGGCCAGGTCGCCGCTCGGGTTGGGCGCCTCGTACGTGCCGTTCGCGTCCCAGAAGTCCTGCCAGCGTGCCTCGATCTCGGCTGCCAGGGCGGCCGTGTAGCGGTGCGGGGCGGCTGCCTCGGCGGCGGGGGCGCCTCCCGCGCCGGCCGCGCCCTCAGCAGTGGCGGAGGAATTCGTCTCGCTCATGGTCCTCAAAGCTCCATCGATCGTCTCTGCCTGCGGAAATGGCCGGACGGCCAAATAAAAATGCCCCTCGCACAGGAGGGGACGCCGCGCCGATTCCGACCGCGCTCACTGGGCGGTCGGGACTGATCAGCGCGGCCCGCTAAGCAGAAGGCGTACGGCACGCATGGCGTCAGGGTACCGCAGCGCTCCGGAGCCGGGCCACGCGCTTTGTCCGTATCCCCGGCACCCCCGACACCCCACCCATGGCCAAGGATTACTCCGCGTACCGCCCACTATCGGGGCAACACCAAGATCGAGTCGCGCTTTGATAACAACGCAATAACTCAAACCACGTACCCATCGGTATGGCTCGACTTAGCATGCGGCGACCGAACCATTTCGGAGTCGCCCCCATGAACCCTCTGAACCCGCACCGCAACAGCCGCACAGGCCCCGCGGCACCGGCAACACCGCCGCGGCGCTCCCCCTCGCCACGGCGTTCCGCCCCGGCGTCCGCGCCCTTCCCGCCGCCCGCACCGGACGCGGCACCGGCGTTCTCCCCCTTCCGCGCGCCGGGCAGAGCGGCCCGCGGCGTCGTCACCACGGCCGCGCTGCTGCTGATACCCCTGCTCGTGTTCGCGGGCGGCGACGACTTCCGCGCCGCACTGGACTTCACCACCGGCGTCCTGTCGCTGGTGGCCCTGACGGCGTCGGTGATGTGGGGCCTGGTCGCCTCCGACCGGCTCTTCCTGCGCTCGCGCCAGCGACTGCTCGCCCAGGCCGTGCACCGGGCCACGGCGGTCGCGTCCGTGGGCTTCCTGCTGCTGCACGGCACCGTGAAGCTCGCCCTGGACCATGTGTCCTTCGTGGGCGCCCTGGTGCCCTTCGGGCTCGGCTTCACGGGCGGCGACGGGCTCATCGGCCTGGGCTCGCTCGCCGGGCTCCTGATGATCACCACCAGCGTCACCGGCGCCCTGCGCAGCGCCTTCGCCTCACCGGTCCAGGTCGCCTCCCGGTGGCGCGCGCTGCACATGCTGGCCTACCCGGCCTGGTGCGCGGCCCTGATCCACGGCCTGTACGCGGGCCGCCCGCCGAAGCCGTGGGTGGTGGTCCTGTACTGCCTGTGCCTGATCGCCGTGGCCGGGGCGGTGGCGCTGCGCGCGGCGCCGCGTCCGGTCAAGCGCAAGGTGGCCGCCCGCATCTTCGCCCTCCTCGAACCCGACGCCCGGCCCGCGCCCGAGCGCGCCCGCCGCCGCGAGGCCCCCGCGCCCACCCGTGACACCGCGTCCGCACCGCTGCCCGGCACCGCGTCGGGCCGCGCCGCCCCCGCGGCCGACCAGCCCCCGGTCGTCGGCATCGCCGCCGCCTACCGCGCGCTGGCCGCCCCCTCCGACCCCGACTCCGCGCTGCCCCTGGACCTCCAGCCGACCGAGGTCCTGCCCACCATGACCCCCCGCTGGCCGGCCCCCTCCCCGCCCCCTCCGGCCGAAGCACCCTCGGCACCGTTGCCGTACGACTCCTTGGACGACGGCTACGACTCCGTAGACATCGGTTACGGGCCGGCGGGCAGTGGCGGCCGCCGCGACTTCCAGGACACACAGCACGACTACGGAGACAGGGGTTTCGGCTCCGGGGACACCGACCCGTACGGCACCTCGTACGACACCGGCCCTCAGCCCGCCTACCACCCGCCCGTGCACGATCCCCTGCCCGTGCCCGACCCCGTCCACGACGACGGCCCCGCCACCCAACAGCTCACCGGCCCCTTCCAGGCGCCCAGCACCGGCGAACCCTGGAACGCGTCCACCGGAGGCAGCAAGTGAACGCGTCACTGCCCGACGTCCCCGAAGTCCGCGTCGTCGGGCTTCCGCTGCTGACGTCGGGCTTCGATCTGGTCGAGCGGCTCGACCTGGCCATGCACCTGAAGGTGCACGGCCCCCTGGAACCCATCGCGGGCGAACAGCTCGCCACGCTGGCCGAGCAGATCTCGCTGCGCGGCCGCGGCGGCGCGGGCTTCCCGTTCGCCAAGAAGCTGCGGGCGGTCGCCGAGGCCGCGATCCGGCGGGGTGTGCGGCCCGTGGTCGTCATCAACGGCAGCGAGGACGAGCCGGCGTGCCGCAAGGACACCGTGCTGATCAACCGCGCCCCGCACCTCATCCTGGACGGCGCGCTGCTCGCCGCCGAGGCGCTGGGCGCGCGCACGCTCGTCGTCGGCGTGACCCGGGACTCCACGGAGGCCTCGATGCAGGCGGCGCTCGCCGAGCGCGGACTGAGCAACCGGCGCGGATCGATCCTCCGCGCGCGCGTGCAGCGCAATCCCGTGCGCATGGTCACCGGTGAGTCCTCGGCCCTGGTGCGCTCCGCCGACGGCGGGCCGCCGCTGCCTCCGGGGCGCAAGGTGCGCACGTCCGACTCCGGTGTGGGCGGCGCGCCGACGCTCCTGTCGAACGCGGAGACCTTCGCGCAGCTGGCGGTCGCCGCCCGCATCGGCGCGGAGCGCTACCGGCGCACCGGACTGCGCGACGAACCGGGCACGGTGCTTCTGACCCTCTCCGGAGCCGTCGCCCGGCCGATGGTCGTGGAGGCCCCGACGGGCGTGCCCCTCCGGTACGTTCTGCAGCTCGCCGGTGCTCCCCCGCTGCCGCAGGGCGTCCTCACGGGCGGGTATCACGGCAAGTGGCTGGACGCGGTCACCGCGCACGACGCGGTCGTGTCCAGGGCGTCCCTGGAGGCCTGCGGGGGCGCGCTCGGCGCGGGCGCGATCCTGCCGCTCGGCCCGGGCACGTGTCCGCTGGGCGAGGCCCTGCACGTGGCGAACTGGCTGGCCGCGGAGAGCGCCGGTCAGTGCGGGCCCTGCTATCTGGGGCTCCCGGCCGCCGCGCGGGGCCTCGCCGACGTCCTGGACGGTGGCGGGCCCACCGCTCTGGAGGCGCTGCGCGAGGTGACGCGGGCGGTGAAGCGGAGGGGTGCGTGCAAGCATCCGGACGGTTCGGCGGCGTTCCTGGAGTCGACGATCGCGGCGTTCACGGACGATCTCGCCGCGCACGTCCTCGGCGACGGGTGCGGGCGTCCCGTGGAGGGCGTTCTGCCGCTCCAGGACGACAGCCCTCAGGGGCAGGGGTCGAGCGGCCGCAAGCTCGCCGTCGACTGGACGCTGTGCCAGGGCCACGGCCTGTGCGCGGACATCGTGCCCGAGCTGATCCAGCTGGGCCCGGACGGCTTCCCCGCGGTCGCGGAGGCCGCCGTGCCGCGCTACTCCGAAGCGCGCGCCCAGCGCGCGGTGCGCCGCTGCCCCGCGCTGGCCCTGCGCATCGAGGAGGCCCCCGCGGCGATCCCGGCGCAGGCGCCGTCGCCGGGCCTGCCGATGCTGCCTCGGGGCCGCGGGCGCAGGGCGCTCGGCAGCGGGCGGTGAGGACGGCGAGGACGGCGAGGACGGCGATGACGGCGATGACGCGCTGAACGTTCTCTACGGGGAGGACCTGGGGTGTGTGCCCCGGGGGTTCTCCCCGTAGAGGCCCGAGTGCTCTCCGCACATGCCGGGCCGGCCCTCTCCGTACAAGCCCCGGGAACACGAAAAAGCGGGCCACCCGATCCGGGTGGCCCGCTCATTCACTGTGGAGCTAAGGAGAATTGAACTCCTGACCTCCTGCATGCCATGCAGGCGCTCTACCAACTGAGCTATAGCCCCTTGTTGCTGCTCCGCCCGGTTTCCCCGGCGGCTCCGCAAACATTACACGGTCACCCCCGGGGTCCACCAAATCGTTTCCGTCCCGGACACCCGAGGTCACTACGGTCCGGCCTCGTGTCCGTGATCGCCACCGCTGTCATACGCCGCCGGGTCCCCCTGGCCGCCGGGGTCTGTCTGCTCTCCTTCGTCTCCTTCTGGGCCGCGCAGCGAGCGGCCGACGTCTCGATGATCGACCTGTGGGTCTACCGCGCGGAGGGCCAGGCCGCGCGCGCGGGCGCCGACCTGTACGCGCTGCGCGCCACCGAGTACGACCTGCCCATGACGTACCCGCCGTTCGCGGCGTTGCTGTTCACTCCGCTGACGCTGCTGGATCCGGTGGACCTGCGGCCGCTCGCCACGCTGGCGAACCTGCTGCTCCTGTTCGCCGTCGTGCGGCTGTCCCTGCGCCTCGCGGGGGCGTGGCGGCACACGCGCGTGGAGACGGCTCTGTGGGTGTCGGCGGTCGCTGTCTGGGCGGAGCCGGTGTGGACGACGCTGCGCTACGGGCAGGTGAATCTGCTGCTCGCCGTGCTGGTGCTGTGGGGGCTTACGCGGCGCCCCGATCACCGGTGGGCGGGGGTGGGCATCGGGTTGGCCGCGGCGGTCAAGCTGACGCCCGGCCTGTTCGCGGTCTTCCTGCTCCTGGTGGGTGCCGTGGCGGGCGTACGCGGGGGTGTGTGGCGGCCCGCCGTGCGGCACGCGTGCGTGGCGGCCGCCGCGTTCCTGGGGGCGACGCTCGTCGCGGCCGTGGTACTGCCGGACGACTCCCGGAACTTCTGGACCCGGGTGGTCTTCGAGGCGGGCCGGGCGGGGCGGGCGGAGAACACCGCGAACCAGTCGGTGCGCGGGGTGCTCGCGCGGCTGCTGCACACCCCGGAGCCGGGCGTCTGGTGGGCGGCCGTGGCGGCGGTGGTCTGCGTGGCGGGGCTCGCCGTGGCGGTGGCCGCGGCGGCACGCGGGGAGCGGGCCTGGGGCGCGGTCGCCTGTGCGGCGACCGCGCTGCTCGTGAGCCCGGTGTCGTGGTCGCACCACTGGGTGTGGTGCGTGCCGATGGCGGTGCTGCTGTGGACGCGTGCGGCGCGGTGGGGCGGCCGGGGGCGGTGGGCGGCGGCCGGGGGCCTCGCGCTGGTGTTCTGCTCGTACGCGCTGTGGTGGGTGCCGCACCGCCCCGGGCGGCCTGAACTCGCCCAGAACTTTGGCGAGATGACGCTGTCGGCGGTCTATCCGCTGGCCGCTGTCGGCTTCCTGGCGGTCGCCGCGGCCGTCGCTCTGGGGTACCCGCGCTCGGACCGGGAAAGCCGCGCGCGGGGTCGGGGCGGCCCCGCGGAGGGCTCGGGCGGGGGCTCAGGGGCTCGGGGACGCCTCAGGCGGTGGCGAACGAGTAGAAGCGCTTGAGGGTGCAGTGCTCGTCGAGCAGGCGGCCGTAGATCGGCTCCCCTTCGAGTTCGCGGTACGTCTCGATGGGGTCGCCCTTTATGATCAGCGCCCGCGCGCACTCCTCGCACCAGTACTGGTAGTCCGGGTTGACCGGCTCCATGTCGCGGACGATCGGCGTACCGCTGCCGCACCAGTCGCATTTACGCCTGTGTGCACCCATCGATCAGCTCCAGCTGTGGCCGCAGGCGGTGCACACGTAACTGACTCCGCCGTTGTCACCGAGGACTTGAGCCACGTGGGCCGAACCGCAGGAAGGGCAGTGGAGGAGCGTGGCATCGCCGACCTGTATGTCCGCCACTTCGAAGAGGCCCCCGGCCTCTTCGAGGATGCTCGCAGGCATCGCGCTCTCCCTCCCGTCGGGTCACCGTCGGCGCTTTGGTGCAGTCCCCTTCCGGCCCCGTCGATTCTGCCACGACCACGGCGAGACGGTCAGCGACGCATACGTACCAGTCCGGACACGGCCCCCAGGGCGGCCGCCGCGGCGAGCGCGTAGAAGCTCACCAGGAGCGCGTCCGCCGATGAATACGCCCCAGGAGCCCCCTGTGACTCAATCCGGGCGAGGAAAATCGCGCCGAAGACGGCGACTCCGGTGAGCTGTCCGAGCTGGGTGACGGTGGCCAGGAAACCACTGGCGTCCGCCGCGTCCTCGGGCCGTACGGTCGCGAGGGCGCGCGTGAGGGTCGGGCTGAAGCCGAGCGCGAGCCCAAGGCCGCCGCCCACGAACGCCACGTACAGCCAAAGACCGCCGTCGCCGCCGTCCCGCAGCAGCAGGCCCACGGCGACGCACGACAGGGCCGCGAGGGCGAACCCGCCCGGGATCAGTGCCCGTTGCAGGGCCGCGGGCCACTTGCGCCACGTCAGACCGACGACTCCGAAGACGATCGCGGACGGGGCGAACGTCAGGCCCGCGCGCAGCGCGCTGTAGCCGAGGCCGCCCTGCACGTGCAGGGACAGCACGAACAGGAACCCGGAGTTGACCGCCATCACCGCGGCGAGCCGGAACACGGCGAGGCCCATGCCCGGCACCCTCAGGACCCGCGGCGAGATCAGCGGCGCCCCGCCGCGCCGGGCGAGCCGCGCCTCGTACCGGCAGAACAGCGCGAAGAGCACGACGGCGGTGCCGAGGGACACCCACGTCCACAGCGGCCAGCCCTCCTGCTCGCCGAGGACCAGGGGCACCGTGAACGCCGAGACGGCGGAGCCGAGCAGCACGAGTCCTGGCAGGTCGAGCCCGCGCGCCCGGCCCGCGTCACCGCGGTCGTCGCGGGGCAGCACGCGGGCGGCGACGAACAGCAGGGCCACGCCGACCGGCACGTTCACCAGGAACACCGGGCGCCAGCCGGTGCCGAACAGGTCGGCGCTGACGAGGACGCCGCCGACGACCTGCCCGGCGGCGGCGCCGGTGGCGAGGACCGCCGAGTACGCGCCGAGCGCCTTCATCCGGGCCTCGCCGGTGAAGTTCCGCTGGATGAGGCTGAGCACCTGCGGGATGAGGACGGCGGAGCCCGCGCCCTGCAGGAGCCGGAACGCGATCAGCTGGCCGGTGCTCTGGCTCAGCCCGCAGGCGAGCGACGCGGCCGTGAAGACGGCGAGCCCGACGAGGTAGACCCGGCGGTGGCCGAGCCGTTCGCCGAGGCGCGCGCCGGTGATCAGCAGGACGGCGTACGTGATGGTGTAACCGGCGATGACGAGTTGCAGCCCGGCGCCGGACGCGTGCAGTTCCTCGCGGATCGTGGGCGCGGCGACGTTGACGATGAACACGTCGAGCAGCGCCATGAACTGGGCGGTGAGCACGGCCGCGAGGAGCCGTCCGGGGCGGATGTCAGTGCCGGGGGCTTTACTGGATCCAGGAGTTGGGGCGGAGGTCGCCGCGGGTGGGGTCGTAGTGGTCATGCCCCCGAGCGTGGCCGCGGGCGGGTACAGGTAGTGAGAGCCCGCCGATGCTGGTACTGACAGCACCTGGCAAGGTCGGTGACGGGGACGCACGATGGGGGACGTGACGACGATGGACATGACGGGGACACCTCGCGCGGTGCCGTCCACCCGCGCGCCCTCCCGGCGGCGCCTCGAGCTGGCCGCGTTCCTGCGGGGCCGCAGAGCCCGGGTCACCCCGGCCGACGTGGGCATGCCGCCGGGCCCCCGGCGCCGCACGCCGGGCCTGCGCCGCGAGGAGGTCGCCCAGCTCTCCGGCGTCGGTGTGACGTGGTACACGTGGCTGGAGCAGGGCCGCCCCATCAACGCCTCCGCCCAGGTCCTGGACGCCGTCGCGCGCACGCTGCGCCTGGACACGGCGGAGCGCGAGCACCTGTACGACCTGGCGGAGGTGCCGTACGCCGCGCGGCACGAGGCGGCCGTGCGGAGCGTGGGCCCGGAGGTGCAGGGCATCATCGACGCCCTGGACCCGCACCCGGCGGTGGTCTACAACACGCGGTACGACATCCTCGCCACCAACCCCGCCTACAGAGACCTCTTCCTGGTCCCGCCGATCGAGGCGATAGGCGTGGAGAACGTGCTGTGGACGCTGTTCGTCGTGCCGGAGAAGCACTGTCCGCTGGTCTTCAGGGACTCGGAGCTGCCGGTGATGGTGGCGACGCTGCGCGGGGAGTACGGCCGGCATGTGGGCGAGCCCGCGTGGGAGAACTTCATCCGGGAACTGTCCCTGGCCAGCCCGGAGTTCGCGCGGATGTGGGCGAGCGGCTATGTGGTGCCGCCGGGGCCGCGGGTGAAGACGTTCTGGCACGAGGCGGTCGGTGAGCTGCGGATGACGTCGGTGTCGCTGTCGATCAACGGCATGCCGGACTGCCGCATCGTGGCGTACACGCCGGACGACGAGGAGACGAAGGAGCGGACGGCCAGGCTGCGCGGGCTGCGCCGCGACGACGCGTGAGCAGCGGGCGCGCGTGAGCAACGGGCACCGGACATGACGAAAGCGACGCGGCTCACGTTTCCCGTGAGCACACGCCGCTTCTCGTGTGAGTGGAGCTAAGGAGAATTGAACTCCTGACCTCCTGCATGCCATGCAGGCGCTCTACCAACTGAGCTATAGCCCCTTGCGTTCTTCCCGCTCGGCGGGCGAACAAGAAGAACTTTAGCCTGCGACCTGCCCGAATGTGAAATCCGGTCCCCGACCCCGGTGACCTGGGCTTCCGCCGGGACACGCCGGAGGCTAGTCGTCGTCTCCGAGCACCGGCTCGGGCAGCGTGCCCGCGTTGTGCTCGAGCAGGCGCCAGCCGCGCGCGCCCTGGCCGAGGACCGACCAGCAGCAGTTGGAGAGCCCGCCCAGGCCCTCCCAGTGGTGCGGCTCCAGGCCGAGGAGGCGGCCGATGGTGGTGCGGATGGTGCCGCCGTGGCTGGCGACGACCAGCGTGCCGTTGTCGGGCAGCTTCTCCGCGTGCCGCAGCACGACCGGGGCGGCGCGGTCGGCCACCTCGGTCTCCAGCTCACCGCCGCCGCGGCGCACCGGCTCGCCGCGCTTCCACGCGGCGTACTGCTCGCCGTGCCGGGCGATGATCTCGTCGTGGGTCAGGCCCTGCCAGGCCCCGGCGTAGGTCTCGCGCAGGGCCTCGTCGTGCGTGACGTCGAGGCCCGTGACGGCGGCCAGCTCGGCGGCGGTGGCCGCGGCCCGCCTGAGGTCGGACGCGATGATCGCGTCCGGCTTCAGGGAGGCGAGCAGCCGGGCGGCGCGCCGGGCCTGGCCGAGGCCGACGTCGGTCAGCTCGATGTCCGTGGTGCCCTGGAAGCGGCGCTCCAGGTTCCAGGCGGTCTGGCCGTGCCGCCACAGGATGATCCGGCAGCCGCGGTTGCTCACCGCAGCTCACCGCCCAGCTCGCGCAGGGCTCCGGCCTCCTCGGCGGCCTGCTGCCGGTCGGCGTACTCGGCGGCCTTGCCGCGGGTGGCCTTGGCCTCGGCGGGCAGCTCGATCTCGGGGCAGTCCTTCCACAGGCGCTCGAGGGCGTAGAAGACGCGCTCCTCGCTGTGCTGGACGTGCACGACGATGTCGACGTAGTCGAGGAGGACCCAGCGGGCCTCGCGGTCGCCCTCGCGGCGCACCGGCTTGGCGCCGAGCTCCTTGTTGAGGCGCTCCTCGATCTCGTCGACGATCGACTTGACCTGGCGGTCGTTGGGCGCGGAGGCGAGCAGGAAGGCGTCCGTGATCGACAGCACGTCGCTGACGTCGTACGCGATGATGTCGTGCGCGAGCTTGTCGGCGGCCGCCTGGGCGGCGACGGTGATGAGCTCGGTGGAGCGGTCCGTGGCGGTCACAAGAGAGCTTTCCTTCAGATGGGCAATACCCGTCAAGGGTCTCACGGACCGCCCATGGGTCCCCAGAAGATTGTTTCGACCACTCCGGGACCGCGCCTAGTAGTCCCCGCCGAGCACCACAGACACGTCCGCGTTCGGGGCCGTCTTGCCCTTGGTGACCGCGCCGGTGGGCAGGCCGAGGGTCTTGGCGACCTCCTGCGCCTCCGCCTTCTTGCCCGCGTCGGCGTAGGTGACCTGCGACGATGCCGCCGAGCTGGCGGAGCCGCCGTCGACGAAGGTGTAGCCGCCATTGACCAGTGCGATGCGGGCCTTCTCCGTGGAGTCCTTGTCGCCGGTGGCGTTGCGCACGCCGACCCGGACGGCCGCGCCCTGCTCGGGGCTCTTCACGGCGCCGCCGAGCACGTCCTTGACCACGCTGGTGCTGGCCTTCTCGGTCAGCGTCCCGTCGTCCTGGACGGGGAGGAGCGCGGTGGCGTAGTCGCCGCCCTTGGCGCGGTCGGCGAGCTTGGCGAGGAACGTGCCGAGGTCCTTCTCCTTCAGCGACGGGTCGAGGATCTGCGCGAGCGACTGCACGGTGACGGTCGCGGCCTGCGGGTCGGACGACAGCTTGCGCAGCACGCCCTGCATGACCTGCCCGAACCGGGTGAGCTGCGCGGTCTCGGCCTCGCCGGAGGCGCGGTAGGTGGCGTAGGCGACGGCCATCGGCCCGCTGAGGGTCTGCTGCTCGCCCTTCTTGACGAGCGGCGCCTCGCCCTTCTTCTTCGCCTTCGGGTCGGGGACGTCGGCGTTGGTGTCGATGTCGATGTTGCCGACGAGTTCGACGAGGTTGTTGAGGTAGGGGGTGTCCAGGCGCCAGGTGCCCTCGACGTGGGTGCCGAGTGCGGTGTCGATCTCCTCGCGGGTGCCGGTCGAGCCGTCGTCCTCGACGGACTTGGCGAGCGTCGTCGCGCTGCCGTCGTCGCCGGTCAGGGCCAGGGAGTCGGGGAGCAGGACGGTGCTGCCGCGCTTGGTGGTGGTGTTGTTCACGAGCAGTGCCGTGGAGGTGCCGCCGCCCTTGGTGTTGTGCAGGTGGACGACGATCACGTCGCGCTTCTGGGGGCCGGCGGCGGCCTGCCCGCCGGACTTCTCGTCCGAGCCGCCGGGCAGCTTGCCCGCGGACCACAGATAGCCGGCGCCGCCGACGACCGCCAGCGCGAGCACGGCGACCAGGGCGACCACGCGCGAGCGCCCGCGCCGCTTGGCCTCCTCGCGGCGCTCGGTGCGGCTCTCGGTGAACTTGAGCCAGTCGATGACGTCTTCGGATTCCTCGTCCGGCTCCTCTATGAACGAGAACTGCTCGGTGCGGTACTCGGGCGCTTCGCCGCCCTCGTGCGGCCGCTCCGGCCCGGCTTCCTGCTCCGGGGAAGGCTGTGGGGTCTGCTGTGGGGACGGCTGCGGGGACTGCTGTGCGTACGACGGCTGTTGATACGCCGACTGCTGCGGCTGCTGTGGCTGCTGCTGCGCCTGGGGCTGGTACGACTGCTGCTGCGGAACCCACCCGGTCTGCTCCCGGGTGTCGTACGCCGACGGCGGCACCGCCGCCTGCTGCCCGGTCGAGCCCTCCGCCGCGTACGGGTCGTAGCCGTACCCCTGCGGCTGCTGCTGCGGGGCGTACGTGTCATAGCCGGGCGCCGCCTGCGGGGGCACCTGGGGCTGCTGTTGCACCAGTTGGTACACCGGCCGCCCGTACTCGTCGTACCCGACGACCTCGTACTGGTCCGCCGCGTCACCCGCGTACTGACCCGCGTACGGGTCCTGGCCCGCGTAGGGGTCGTACTGTCGGTCGTTCACCGGTGCCCCTCTCGGCTCAGTCGCCGCGGTACAGCTCGCGCTTGTCGATATAACGCACCACGCCGTCGGGTACCAGGTACCAGACGGGGTCCCCCTTGGCGACTCGCGTACGGCAGTCCGTGGACGAGATCGCCAGGGCCGGTACCTCCACGAAGGAGACGCCGCCCTCGGGCAGGCCGGGGTCGGCCAGGGTGTGGCCGGGCCGGGTGACGCCGATGAAGTGCGCCAGCGAGAACAGCTCTTCGGTGTCGCGCCAGGTGAGGATCTGGCCGAGCGCGTCGGCGCCCGTGATGAAGAAGAGGTCGGTCTCGGGGTTGAGACGGCGCAGGTCGCGCAGGGTGTCCGTGGTGTACGTGGCGCCGCCGCGGTCGATGTCGATGCGGCTGACCGAGAACTGCGGGTTCTCGGCGGTCGCGATGACCGTCATCAGATAGCGGTCCTCGGCCGGCGAGACCTTCTTGTCGCTCTTCTGCCACGGCTGCCCGGTCGGCACGAACACGACCTCGTCGAGGTGGAACTGCGCGGCGACCTCACTGGCCGCCACCAGGTGTCCGTGGTGGATCGGGTCGAACGTTCCGCCCATGACGCCGAGTCGGCGCTTGGCGGTGCTGGCCGGTCCTGAGCCCGGGCCGCCCTGCGGGCCGGTAGGCATGTCCTGCTCTCCCATGCGTGCAGACACTACCGGCCCCGCCGACAGGCCCAGGTCTCAGCCGTCCGGGGCCCGGCGGCGACGGCTCAGCGGTCGCGGTTGAAGCGGGTGGTGATCCAGAGCAGCAGGAGCAGCACGACGAAGGCGCCGCCGCCGGTGACGTAGGGGCTGATGCTCGCGTGCTCGTCGGTGTGCTCGCCGCCCTCGGAGGCGAGAGTGACCAGCTGGGCGGCGGTGCTGTGGAGGATCATCGTCAGCAGGACCTATCCGTTATGGGATCGGGGTAAAGACTTGGGGGCCATCGTATGCGGGCGCCCGGCCGCCGAACACGCCGACTCCGCCGTTGCGGTACGTGGCGTCAGGCGTCGCGGCCGTCGGCGTCGGCGCGCTCGCGGTCCTCGCCGTCGCTCCCCCGGCTGTCGCGGGAGCCGTCGTCGGCGTCCCGGGAACCGTCCGCGGCGTCCCGGGAACCATCCGCGGACCCCTGCGCGTTCCCCTGTCGATAGCCCCGCAGCAGCAGCCACGCCACCAGGACGCAGCCCACCACCATCACGATCAGCACGACACGGAGCAGGTTGCCCGGGCCCTGCTTCTCGGCCGCCTCGGCGGCCAGGTCGAGGGATTGTGCTGCGGAGATGTGCTCCATGGCGGATGACTCCTTCTGTGTGCTGCCCTGTCACGGTATCTCCGCCTAGGCTGGGCCCCACCTCGGGGGCAGGAATGAGGACAAGACATGGGGGATGCGGCATGACCGACGGCAACCACAACGGCGCGGGGGACGGACAGGAGAACGTGCCGAGCCGGCAGCGCAGGCGCTTCCCCGGTATCTCCTCGCGGGCGTACGAGCACCCGGCGGACCGCTCGGCCCTGGTGGCCCTGCGCAAGCTGAGCGGCTTCGACACGGTCTTCAAGGCCCTCAGCGGGCTGCTGCCCGAGCGCAGCCTGCGCCTGCTGTTCCTCTCGGACTCGGTGCGGGTGTCCGACGCCCAGTTCGCGCACCTGCACACGATGCTGCGGGACGCCTGTTACATCCTGGACCTGGAGAAGGTCCCCGCGATGTACGTCCAGCAGGACCCCAAGCCGAACGCCATGTGCATCGGCCTGGACGAGCCGATCATCGTCGTGACGACGGGCCTGGTCGAGCTGCTCGACGAGGAGGAGATGCGCGCGGTGGTGGGCCACGAGGTGGGCCACGCCCTCTCCGGTCACTCCGTGTACCGCACGATCCTGCTGTTCCTCACCAACCTCGCCCTGAAGGTCGCGTGGATCCCGCTGGGCAATGTCGCGATCATGGCGATCGTGACGGCGCTGCGCGAGTGGTTCCGCAAGTCCGAGCTGTCCGCGGACCGCGCGGGCCTGCTCGTCGGCCAGGACCTGCAGGCGTCGATGCGCGGCCTGATGAAGATCGCGGGCGGCAACCACCTGCACGAGATGAACGTGGACGCGTTCCTGGAGCAGGCCGAGGAGTACGAGGCGGGCGGCGACCTGCGCGACTCCGTCCTGAAGATCCTGAACGTGCTGCCGCGTTCGCACCCCTTCACCACCGTGCGTGCCGCCGAGCTGAAGAAGTGGGCCGCGACCCGCGACTACCAGCGGATCATGGACGGCCACTACCCGCGCCGCGAGGAGGACAAGGACACGTCGGTCAGCGACTCCTTCCGCCAGTCCGCTTCGTCGTACGCGGAGAACGTCCGCACGAGCAAGGACCCGCTGATGAAGCTGGTCAACGACATCGCGGGCGGCGCGGGCGACCTGGGCGGCAAGCTGCGCGGGAAGTTCACCGGGCAGGGCGGCCAAAGTGGGCAGAGCGGTCAGGGCAGCGGCGGCGGTGACGGCGGCTCCGCGTCCAACGGCTCGTCGGACCGCCCGTCCGACAACTAGCCCGACCGCCGTCCCCCAACCAACCGTCCGGCAACCAACCGTCCGACAGCGCCCCGCCGGTAGGCCGGGCCGTGCTCACAGCGAAGGCTGGGCGGCTCCCGCGAGGGTCCCGCACAGCGCCGTGGCGTCTCCCGTCGCATAGGGGTCGGTGCCCGCGGGGCCGCCCGCCTTCGCCTTCTCGCCCGCGAGCAGCGGCCGCAGCTGCCGGGTGGTGTCGGCGGCGCAGGCGAGCGGCCCGGCCTGGACGGAGGACGTGAGCAGCTCTGCCTGGTGCATGCGCAGGTCGTCGCGGTCGAAGCGGAAGTGCAGCTCGCGCCGGACGGTGAACAGCGAGGCCGGTGCGCGGGCGTCCGCGCGGGCCGGGCGCAGCGCGTAGACGAAGGTGTGGTCCGAGGCGACCTCGAGGGTGTCCTTGTCGGTCTCGGAGGCGCGCAGGCTGCCCTGGACGCGCACGCCGGGGTCGGCGAGCGCCGTCCGGGCCCGGTCGAAGCGGACGAGCCAGCCGGTGGGGGCGTGCCGTCCGTCGGCCGCGGGGTGCCTGAAGCTGCGGTCGAACTGGTCGAGCTGGCCGGGGTCGAGCAGGATGCGGGCGGGGCGCACGGCGCGCCCCATGAGCACCTCGGGGTCGAGCGAGGACTGCACGAGGTAGTCCTTGGCGGTGGCGAGCGCGGAGACGACCTGGCCCTCGGAGAAGTGGTCGGTGCGGCGGGCGGCGGGCAGGTTGATGCCGCCCGCGCCGACGCGGAACTGTGCCGCGGGGCTCTTGGCGAACAGGTCGGGGATCTTCGCGGAGCCGGGCACGCGGCCCTGGGGGGCGAGCGGTATGACGGTCATCCGCAGGGGGTCGGGGCGTTTGGCCGCCGGGGTGCCGTACGGGTGGCGTACGCCCATGTAGATCGCGGTGCCGAAGGCGACGGCGATGAGGACGACGAGGACGACGACCTGGCGGGAGAGGCGGCGGTGGGGGGTGGGCCTGCGGCGCACGGCGCGCGCGTGGTCGCCCATGCGTTCCCGCGCGGAGAACTCCTGCAGTCGCGCAGCGCGCACGAACGACTCGTCGAAGACGACGGATCGGTACTCGTCCTCACCACCGGGAGCGCCCTCGGGTGTCCCCGCAGGTGGTTCTCCTGGCCCGCCCATACCTTCAGGGTAGGTCTCCGGGCTCTCAGGTAAACGCCCTGGTACACGACAACTTCTGACAACTCCTCACGCATGCTGCCCAGTTGGGAGCACCGGCGTGCGCGGGCGGTCGTGGTGGGTGCGGCCTGGGCGGATGCGCCCGGCGTTCAGGGGGTGCGGGGCTCGGCGGGGACCGGGGACTGGCCGAACTCCGCCGACGCGGAGGGGCTTGCGGCGTCGCCGGGGCCCGCGTTCTGTTCGACCTCGGTGGTGGCGGGCGGGGGTATGCGGTCCTGGCGGCCGGACGACGCGCCCCGGTACACCGCGGCGAAGGCGAAGGCCACCATGCCTATGCCGAGGAGGAGGGCGAGCATCCAGGCCACCGGGCGGTGCCAGCGGACCTTGGGGCCGCGGCGGCCGTAGCGCCCGCGGCGGTCCTCGAGGAACTCCGGGTCGCCGAGGTCGTCGTAGTCGTCGTAGTAGTCGGGGTCGCCGGGGTCGCCGTCGCGGCCGAACTCGCCGCTTCCGTAGCCCTCGTAGGGGTGGTCGTCGCTGTCGTCGTCGGGTCCCGAGCCGTGGGGTCCGCGGCGGCGGGCGCGGCCCCTGCGGGCCTCGGCCTCGGACGCCTCGGCGCGTGCCTGGGCGGCGGCGAGCAGCCGCTCCACCGCGGTGGGTTCATGGATCTCGGCGGCGCGCACGAAATCCTCGTCGAAGACCACGGAGGCGAACTCTTCGTCCGCACCCCCGTGGTCGCGGTCGTCGTCGGGTTCCCAGCCGTCGGGAAACGGCGAACCCCCCACGTCCTCCGGCACCCGTCCAGCGTAGACCTGGACGGGGCAATTTGGGCAGACGCAGAGGCGATTCGGGGGTTGTGACCCTCGACGCCCCACTACCCCGCGGCGGTCACGCGACGTGACGCGCGCCGCGCGCGACGGTCACCGGACGTGGCCGTCGCCGGTCACGATGTACTTGGTGGAGGTGAGCTCGGGGAGCCCCATGGGGCCGCGGGCGTGCAGCTTCTGCGTGGAGATGCCGATCTCGGCGCCGAAGCCGAACTGGCCGCCGTCGGTGAACCGCGTGGAGGCGTTCACGGCGACCGTGGTGGAGTCCACGAGCTGGGTGAAGCGGCGCGCGGCCTGCTGCGAGGTGGTGACGATGGCCTCGGTGTGCCCGGAGGTCCACAGCCTGATGTGCTCGACGGCCTGTTCGAGGGAGTCGACGACGGCGGCGGCGATGTCGTACGAGAGGTACTCGGTCTCCCAGTCCTCGGTGGTCGCGGGGACGACGGTGGCCTTGGAGCCGGGGGCGTACGTCTGGACGCGTTCGTCGGCGTGGACGGTGACGCCGGCGTCGGCGAGGGCGTCGAGGGCGCGGGGCAGGAAGGCGTCGGCGATGTCGGCGTGGACGAGGAGGGTCTCGGCGGCGTTGCAGACGCTGACGCGCTGGGCCTTGGAGTTGATCAGGATGTCGACGGCCATGTCGAGGTCGGCGTGCGCGTCGACATAGACGTGGCAGTTGCCGGTGCCGGTCTCGATGACGGGGACCGTGGACTCCTCGACGACGGTCCTGATCAGGGAGGCGCCACCGCGCGGGATGAGGACGTCGACGAGGCCGCGGGCGCGCATCAGTTCGCGGACGGACTCGCGGCTCTCGCCGGGGACGAGCTGGACGGCGTCGGCGGGCAGTCCGGCGCCGTGCACGGCGTCGCGCAGGACGCGGACGAGGGCGGTGTTGGACTCGTACGCGGAGGAGGAGCCGCGCAGGAGCACCGCGTTGCCGGACTTCAGGCAGAGCGCGGCGGCGTCGACGGTGACGTTCGGGCGGGCCTCGTAGATGATGCCGACGACGCCGAGGGGGACGCGGACCTGGCGCAGGTCGATGCCGTTGGGCAGCGTGGAGCCGCGGACGACCTCGCCGACGGGGTCGGGCAGGGCGACGACGTGGCGGACGTCGGCGGCGATGGCGCGGACGCGTTCGGGGGTGAGGGTGAGGCGGTCGACGATCGCCTCGCTGGTGCCGGCCTCGCGGGCCTTCGCGATGTCCTTGGCGTTGGCTGCCACGATCTCCGCGGTGCGCACTTCGAGGGCGTCGGCGATGGCGAGCAGCGCGTCGTCCTTCTCGGCGCGCGGCAGCGGCGCGAGGGTGGCCGCGGCGGCGCGGGACCGGTAGGCGGCCTGGGCGACCGGGGACATGTTGTCGTAGGGCGAGAGCGCGGTCATGAGGGCAGCGTAACGGCGCGTCGGAGGGCGTCCAGACGCTGTTCCGCAGTACGAGACGTGGGGCGGGACCGGGCGGGGTGGCCGCCGGGGCGGGCCGGCGGGCGCCGGACGGAGATGGCTGGAATTGACACGCGCTTCCTGGTGCCACGTGTCTGCCCCACGCACGAACAGCAACCATCAATTGAGCAACCACAACGGCGACCGACCACGTCCGCGAGAGCGGCGCCGGTTCAGGCGCACTAAAAGGGGTGGACGCCGACGGGGGTCGCGGGCAGGGGCCCGTACCCCTCCGCGATCCGGTGGTGATACGTGTCGCGGTCGATGACTTCGAGGCCGACGATCTCCCACGGCGGCAGCTGTGCGCTCTGCCGGTGCTCGCCCCACAGGCGCAGCGCGACCGCGGCGGCGTCGTGCAGGTCACGGGCCTCTTCCCAGTAGCGGATCTCCGCGTGGTCCTGGGCGTAGCGGCTGGTGAGCAGGAAGGGGTGGTCGTGGGCGAGCTGTTCCAGGCCGCGGCGGACCTCCTGGAGGGGGGCCTTGGCTCCGGAGACGCTCAGCGTGACGTGCCAGAGGCGGGGTGCGTCGGCGGGCTCGCCGCCGTCGCCGTCCCGCGCCTGGTGCTCGCGTGCCTCCCGGTCGTGGCCCTCGGCCGCGTCGCCGCCGTACGCCGCCCCCGCGGCGACGCTCGTCAGCGCGCGCTCAGCCGACCCGCGGGACGCCGCCCCTGGGCGCACTCGTCTCACGACGGCCTCCTTCAACCAGTGGTGGTGCGGATATGCAGCGGTCGTGCGGAACTGCCTTGCAACAAAGTTGAGCAGGACAAGCGGTCCCGCGGGGCGGTTTTGCGGAGTTTCACCTCGGGCGAGCCAGCCGTGACCCGGCGTTCGCGCCTGTTTTCGGCCTGATTTGCGCTGGTGTCGCCGAGGCGGCCGGGACTAGGGATGCACCGTCGGGCGGGGTGGATGGTGCACGGCCCGTCGGGGTGGTGGTGCACGGCCCCGGGATGGTTCAGGGGTGCAGGACCACCAGGTCGTCGCGGTGCACCACTTCGCGTTCGTAGGCGGGGCCGAGTTCGCGGGCGAGCTCGCGGGTGGAGCGGCCGAAGAGGCGCGGCAGTTCCTTGGCGTCGAAGTTCACCAGGCCGCGGGCGACGGCGCGGCCCGCGGTGTCGCGCAGCTCGACGGGGTCGCCCGCGATGAACTCGCCCTCGACCGCGGCGATCCCCGCGGGCAGGAGCGACTTGCGGCCCTCGACGACCGCCCGGACCGCCCCGTCGTCGAGCGTGAGGGAGCCGCGGGGCGCGGAGGCGTGCTGGAGCCACAGGAGGCGGTCCGCGGAGCGGCGTCCGGTGGGGTGGAAGTAGGTGCCGGTGTCGCGGCCCGCGAGGGCGTCGGCGGCCTGGCTGGCGGAGGTGAGGACGACGGGGATGCCGGCGGCGGCGGCGATCCGGGCGGCCTCGACCTTGGTGACCATGCCGCCGGTGCCGACGCCCGCCTTGCCCGCGCTGCCGATCTTGACGTGCTCGATGTCGGCGGGGCCCGCGACCTCGGCGATGCGGGCGGTGCCGGGGGCGGCCGGGTCGCCGTCGTACAGGCCGTCGACGTCCGACAGGAGCACCAGGAGGTCGGCGCGGACCAGGTGGGCGACGAGGGCGGCGAGGCGGTCGTTGTCGCCGAAGCGGATCTCGTCCGTGGCGACCGTGTCGTTCTCGTTGACGACGGGCAGGGCGCCCATGGCGAGGAGCTTGTCGAGGGTGCGGGAGGCGTTGCGGTGGTGAGCGCGGCGGCTGGTGTCGTCGGTGGTGAGCAGGACCTGGCCGACGCGGACGCCGTAGCGCGCGAAGGAGGCGGTGTAGCGGGCGACGAGGAGGCCCTGGCCGACGCTGGCGGCGGCCTGCTGGCGGGCCAGGTCCTTGGGGCGGCGGCGCAGGCCGAGGGGGGCGAGGCCGGCGGCGATGGCGCCGGAGGAGACGAGCACGATCTCGCGCTCTCCTCCGCTCCGGCTCTTCGCGAGCACGTCGACGAGCGCGTCCACGCGGTCCGCGTCGAGCCCGCCCGAAGCGGTGGTCAGGGACGAAGAGCCCACCTTCACGACGACCCGGTGGGCCCCCGCGACGTCCGTCCGTCCCCTTGCCCCTGTCACGGCCCTTGTCACGTACATCCCCAATGGTCCCCATGTGCTGTGGACCAGCAATGTACGTGAGGACGCGGCGGGAGCGCCCGCGCGTTTCGCCGACCGGACCGGCGTACGGAAGTACAGGGGCCCTAAGTCGTCAAGAGGCCCGATTCAGGCCTCCGAGTTCCATTACCTTTGCCCCTTTATCCGGTGATTAGCGTCACGGAAGATTGCTACCGAGGCACCGAGCGTCATACGGTCAGGGGTCTTCCACTAATCCGGATGAGTGTCGACCACTTATCCGGATGGGTGTTGTCCGCACTTGTCGGACCCCGCACAGCCCCGCACGCCCCGCACCGCCCTCCCTCCGTCCGTAACGCCCCCCGCCAGGAGCCCAAGCCCGTGCCCTCCGCCGGACTCGCCCCCCGCCGCCGCGTCGTACAGCTCACCGCCCTGCTGTCGATGGTCGCGCTCTTCACGGCACAGCTCGTTTCCGCGCTCGTCCCGTACGTCCCGGTGTTCGTCGCCGCGGCGGCGGCGAACCTCGCGCTCGACATCTATCTGCAGTACAAGCAGCCGGGTCTGCTCTCCCTCCTGAGCAAGATCCGCTTCGATGTCACCGTCCGGCAGCTCCTGCGCGACATGCTGGTCCTCGTCGGCCTGCTGCGCATCGACGGCATCGAGCCGCTGGCCGAGCAGTCGCCGCTGACCGTCACGCTGCTCGCGTTCTACGCCCTGCACTTCTTCTGCCAGGCCGTCGCCGTCATGGTCCGCCGCGCCCGTACGCTGCCGATCGTCACGCGCAACATCGACGCCTCCGCGCTGCACCTGAGCGCCGCGCCGCCGCGCATCCTGGCCCGCCAGCAGGCCCGCCGCCTGCTCACGTTCTCGGTGCCCGCGACGGTCGGCCTGCTGCTCACCGCGGCCACCACCGACGCGTACTGGGGCGGCGCCGGGCTCGGCGTCTCCGTCGTCCTCATGGGCGGCGGCGCCGCGTACCTGGCGACCTGGATGCTGCCCAAGAAGCGGGCGAAGAGCGACCAGGCCGTCATGGAGTGGCTCGACCAGTGGCTGGCCCGGTACCAGCCGACGGTCGCCATGTACTTCTCCGGCGGCACCACGTCCGCGTACCAGGCGAACATGTGGCTGTCCACGCTCTCCCAGCTCGACGGCAACCCGCTGATCGTGCTGCGTGAGCGCTTCATGGTCCAGAAGATCGACTCCACGGACGTGCCGATCATCTGCTTCCCGAAGGTCGCCACGATGTTCTCCCTGGAGACGTCGACGCTGAAGATGATGCTGCACCCGGCGAACGCCGCGAAGACCTCCCAGGTCCTGCGCATCCCCTCGCTCAAGCACGCCTTCATCAACCACGGCGAGAGCGACAAGCTGTCGTCCTGCAACCCGTACGCGAAGGCGTACGACGAGGTGTGGGTCGCGGGCCCCGCGGCGCGCGACCGTTACCAGCTCGCCGACATCGGCGTCGAGGACAAGGACGTGGTCGAGGTCGGCCGCCCCCAGCTCTCGCCGATCCGGCCGTACGCGGGCCCGCCCACGGGCGCGTACACCACCGTCCTGTACGCCCCGACCTGGGAGGGCTGGGACGGCAACCCCGGCAACACCTCGGTCGTCCTCGCCGGCGAGAACATCGTCCGGCACCTGCTCGCCGACCCGGCCGTGCGCCTCATCTACAAGCCGCACCCGATGACCGGCTCGCAGAACCCGGCCGCGGGCGCCGCCAACGAGCGCATCAAGGCCATGATCCGCGACGCCGCCGCGAAGCGTTCCGGCGCCCGCCCCGGCCTCGAGGCCGCGGCCGAGCTCGCCGCCCGCACGGACGCGCTGAGCCTGCTCACCGCCAAGAAGTTCCGCAAGAGCGTGGACGAGCAGGAGCGGATGATGCTCCAGGGCGCGCCCGACGGCGACAGCCGGGCCGCGATCGCGGAGGCGACCGCGGCGTGGGAGTCGGCGTACTGGGCCTCGCTGCCCGAGTGGGAGCACCAGATCGTCACCGAGTCCCGCCCGGCGATCTTCTCCTGCTTCAACCAGGCCGACCTTCTGATCAGCGATGTCTCCTCGGTCGTCTCGGACTGGCTGAGCAGCGAGAAGCCGTACGCGGTGGCCAACACCTCCGGGATGAGCGAGGCGGACTTCCGCTCGGGCTTCCCGACGGTGCGCGCCGCGACCGTCCTCGCGCCCGAGGCGGACGGCGTGCCCGCCCTCCTGGAGGCCGTGCGCACCCCGGAGAAGGACGCGTACGCGGAGGCCCGCGCCGAGCTGAAGGAGCACCTCCTCGGCCCGTCCGACCCGCCCTCCATCGTCCGCTTCAACGCGGCGGCCCTGGCCCTGTCCGCCAAGTCCGACGCCCGCCGCGCCCGCGCCGCGGCCCGCCAGGAGGCGGAGATCCCGGCCCAGCGCGACGAGTCCACGGACACGGTGGACGCGGCGGAGGCCGCGATGGACGCGGACCCGACGGAGGAGCTGGAGTCCGCGTAGCGGCCGGGGGCGGCAGCCGTTGAGCCCCTTCGGGGCTCCTCCCACCCGCCCGCCCGTGACGGTCGAACCCGCCTCACCGTAGAAGCAGCGAAGGGCCCCGGAGCAGTTTGCTCCGGGGCCCTTCGTCGTCAGCCGAGGGTCGTGCTTCGGCGGCGAGGCGGGTCTGACCGTGACGGGCGGGGGTGGGAGAGTTCCGGGCGCGAAGCGACGGGACAGCGGATGCCGCCCTCGCACGGGGCCCCCGGCACCGCTCCCGGCGGTGAGACGGGGCCGAGAGTCACGGGCCCCCGCGGTGAGACGGGGCCGAGAGCCACGGGCGGGCGGGTGGGAGAGGTCCCGGCGCGAAGCGACGGGACAGCGGATGCCGCCCTCGCACGGGGCCCCCGGCACTGCCCCCGGCGGTGAGACGGGGCCGAGAGCCACGGGCCCCCGCGGTGAGACGGGGCCGAGAGTCACGGGCGGGCGGGTGGGAGACCCCCGCCGCGGAGCGGCGGGGAGGGCTGCCGCCGGGGGCAGGCGGCAAGGCGGGTCCGACAGCAGCGGGCCGGGGGCAGCCGCCCCCGCCCAGGGCCTCCGGCCTAGAACGGCTCGAAGTCGTCGTAGGCCCGCTCCGCCTCGTCCCGCTCCGCGTCGCGGTCCCTGCGGCGCTGCGCGGCCGGGCGGGGCGCCTCGAAGCGGTGGTCCTCGCCACGCCGTCCGAGCATCTCCGCGCCCGCGGACATCGAGGGCTCCCAGTCGAAGACGACCGCGTTGTCCTCGGGGCCGATGGCCACGCCGTCGCCCGCGCGGGCCCCGGCCTTCATCAGCTCGTCCTCGACGCCGAGGCGGTTGAGCCGGTCCGCGAGGTAGCCGACGGCCTCGTCGTTGTTGAAGTCGGTCTGGCGCACCCAGCGCTCCGGCTTCTCGCCGCGTACGCGGTACACGGCCTCGCCCTCGTCCTCCTCGCGGGTGACGGTGAAGCCGGCGTCGTCGACGGCCTTGGGCCGGATGACGATGCGCGTGGCCTCTTCCTTGGGCTTGGCAGCCCGCGCCTCGGCGACGAACTCGGCGAGCGCGAAGGACAGCTCCTTGAGGCCCTTGTGGGCGACCGCGGACACCTCGAAGACGCGGTAGCCGCGCTCCTCCAGGTCGGGCCGCACCAGGTCGGCCAGGTCCTGCCCGTCGGGGATGTCGACCTTGTTGAGGACGACCAGACGCGGCCGGTTCTCCAGGCCCGCGCCGTACTCCCGCAGCTCCGCCTCGATGACGTCGAGGTCGGAGACGGGGTCGCGGTCGGACTCCAGGGTGGCGGTGTCCAGGACGTGCACGAGGACGCTGCACCGCTCGACGTGGCGCAGGAACTCGAGGCCGAGGCCGCGGCCCTGGCTGGCGCCGGGGATGAGGCCGGGCACGTCGGCGATGGTGTAGACGGTGGAGCCAGCGGTGACGACGCCGAGGTTGGGCACGAGCGTCGTGAACGGGTAGTCCGCGATCTTCGGCTTGGCGGCGCTGAGCACCGAGATCAGCGAGGACTTGCCCGCGCTCGGGTAGCCGACGAGCGCGACGTCCGCGACCGTCTTGAGCTCCAGGACGACATCGCCGCCCGTACCGGGCTCACCGAGCAGCGCGAAGCCGGGCGCCTTGCGGCGGGCGGAGGCGAGCGCCGCGTTGCCGAGGCCGCCGCGGCCGCCCTGCGCGGCCACGTACGTGGTGCCGTGGCCGACGAGGTCCGCGAGGACGTTGCCCTGCTTGTCGAGGACGACGGTGCCGTCCGGCACCGGCAGGACCAGGTCCTGGCCGTCCTTGCCGGAGCGGTTGCCGCCCTCGCCGGGCTTGCCGTTGGTGGCCTTGCGGTGCGGGCTGTGGTGGTAGTCGAGCAGCGTGGTCACGGACTGGTCGACGACCAGGATGACGTCGCCGCCCCGGCCGCCGTTGCCGCCGTCGGGGCCGCCGAGCGGCTTGAACTTCTCACGGTGGACGGAGGCACAGCCGTGGCCCCCGCTACCCGCGGCGACATGCAGCTCGACGCGGTCCACGAAGGTGGTCATGGTTCAGTGCCTCCAGAAACGTGCGGGAATGTCATACCTGTAACACACGAAGGGCGGACCCGCTTCCCGCACTCCCAGGAGCACGAGAAGTCGAGGTCCGCCCTCGCGAAGAACTGTGTTCTACGGAACCTGAGTGATCAGGCGACCGGAACGATGTTCACGACCTTGCGGCCGCGGTGGGTACCGAACTCCACCGCACCGGCGTCCAGCGCGAACAGGGTGTCGTCCTTGCCGCGGCCGACGCCCGTGCCCGGGTGGAAGTGGGTGCCGCGCTGGCGGACCAGGATCTCACCGGCGTTGACGGTCTGACCGCCGAAGCGCTTCACACCGAGCCGCTGAGCATTGGAATCGCGCCCGTTCCGAGTGGACGATGCGCCCTTCTTGTGTGCCATCTTGTCTCAGTCCCTTACTTCGCAGCCGTGGGGATGCCGGTGATCTTGATCGCCGTGTACTGCTGGCGGTGACCCTGCCGACGGCGGTAGCCGGTCTTGTTCTTGTACCGAAGGATGTCGATCTTGGCACCCTTGTGGTGGTCCACGACCTCGGCGGTGACCTTGATGCCGGCCAGGACCCACGGGTCGCTGGTCACGGCGTCGCCGTCGACAACGAGCAGGGTCGAGAGCTCGACCGTGTCGCCAACCTTGGCGGTGGAAATCTTGTCAACCTCAACGATGTCGTCGACAGCAACCTTGTGCTGGCGACCACCGCTGCGCACGATGGCGTACACGCGGATCTCTCTCTCGCTCGGAACGGGACCCCCGCAGTCCAGCCGCCCCGCGCCGATGGCGCGAACGGCCTCTCCCCGATGTCACGCGGAATTCCGTGCGACGTCCGGGAGGAATGAGGTTTACAGGGGTTGGGCGTGCATACGAACACGCCGACGGTCAAGGTTACGGGGCTCGCCCGGACGGGTCAAACCGGGCCCCCGCCGCCCTACCGGGTGGGCTTCTCGCCGTCCGGCGGCAGCGGCTTCACACCCCGGCACAGATCGGTCTTGTCGCTGGTCCCCGGCCAGGCCACCTTCTTCACCCGGTCGAAGTGCCTGCGGTAGGTGTCGTGCACCGAGTCGTCGTCGACCTTCACGATGACCTCGTCGTTCTCGCGCAGCGCGGGCGCCGTGTAGTTCTGCGAGCCGGTGAAGGAGACCTTGTTCCGCTTGCCGTCGTACACGCCGTCGATGAGGACGTACTTGCTGTGGATGATGTACGGCGTGGTCAGCTTCTGGCCGGGCACGAGCGGGTCCCGGTCGTCGTTGTAGCAGCGCAGCGAGGGGCCGCCGGGCTTGTGCAGGGCCTCCCAGGTGCCGGGGGTGCCGCCCTGGCTCTTGGCGGAGTCCGTCTCGGCGTACACCAGGTCCACCGCGCAGCCCGCCTTCTTCAGGGAGACCAGCTTCTCGGCGATCTGCTTGCGCGTGATCTTGAAGATGGAGGCGCGGACCTTGGTCTGGCGCTTCACACCGTTCGCGTCCTTGTAGCTGCACGCGACGTTGTTGAGGACCGAGTAGATGGTGTCGGTCTCGTTGACCGTGCCCTCGCGCGGGAAGAAGTACGCCTTGTAGAGGCCGTTGCTGACCGTGCGGTAGTCCCAGTGCCGCCAGTCCTTGCGGACCATGTCGTCGAAGTAGTCGGCGAACGCGTCGTACATCGTCGGGTTGTCGGGGAGCAGCAGCGCGTCGTTGAAGAACTTGGTGTGCGCCGACGGCGTGGAGTTCGACGTGGTCTGTACGACGACGTCACGGGCGCCCTTGACCTCGGAGAACAGCCAGAACTTGTTGTGCATGATCGACTTGCCGTGGCGCGGGTCGCCCAGGCAGGACTTGTCCGTGGGGCACAGCGCGACGAACGACGGCTTGGCGCTGTTCGTGCCGAGGGAGGTCGCGAGCTTCGCGTACGAGGGGTTGTCCGGGCGGTCCGTGCGGCTCGTGGAGTCGAGCAGGATCTGTACGTTGACGCCGCGCGCGCGGGCGTTCAGGAGCGCGTCGACGACCGGGGCCTCCCACACGTGGTAGACGGCGACCTTGATGGTCGAGCCGGGCACGGCCGCGTCGGTGAGCTGGATCAGGCGGGTGCGGATCGCGTGCTGTGCCTCGTCCGTGCCGAGCGGGTCGTTGAAGACCGGGCCCTCGGTCCAGGTGGGTGTCGTGCCGGTGGGTCCTTCGGCGGGCGCGGCCCCGGCGATGCCCGTGGCCTGCAGGCTCGCCGCCGAGAGCACGGTGGCGAGCGCCGCCGCCTGCCGTCCGCCCTTGACCTGTTTCACGGCGCGGTGGCGGCCCGTGCCTCTGAGGCGCAGCTGCGCCATGGTGCATCCCTCCCCTGACCCGGCGCGCGGTCTCCCCACGGCACGCCGGTGTCCCGTCCTCACGGTCGACTCTTCGTCAACTCTTCACGACAACAAACCGCATGAGTCTTACAGGCAAAGCCTCGACGATCCAAGTGGGGGGTGAAAACGCCGCATTGAGGGCGCCGACCCGGCACCCTGCGCGCGGACGCGCCGGTGCCCCCGGCACGGCGAACTCGCCGTGCCGGGGGCACCGTTGCTGCGGTGACGCCCCACGACGTCAGCCGGTGCGTCCGGCCGTGTCACGGCCGGACGCGCGTCGGACCGGTCTCAGCCGGTCTCAGCCGACCTCAGCCGGCGTCGGCCGGGGCGGTGACCGTGGCGCCCGACTGCTCGGCGGCCGCGGCCTTCTTGGTGGTCTTCGCCGCCTTCTTGGCCGTCGTCTTCTTGGCGGCCGTCTTCTTCGCCGTCGTCTTCTTGGCCGCGGTCTTCTTCGTCGCGGCCTTCTTGGCGGTGGCCTTCTTGGCCGTCTTGCGCGCCGCCTTCTTGGCGGCCGGAGCGGCTGCTTCCTCGGCGTCGGCTGCGGGAGCCTCCGGCGCCTGCTCGGCGGCCGCCTCGGACGGCTTGTCCGCCGCGGGGACGACCAGGACGGCCGTCTCCTCGGACGCGGTCGGCGCGGTGGCCTTGCGCACGGCACGGCGGCGCGGGCGCGCGGGGGCCTCGGGGGCTGCCTCCGCGACCGGCTCGGCCTGCGCGACCGGCTCGGCGACCGGGGCCTCGACGACCGGCTCCGGCTTGGCCGCCTCCGCGATGATCACCTCACCGCTGTCGGCCGCCGCCTTCGGCGAACCGGCCGGAGCCGTCGCCTTGCGGGTCGCCCGACGCCGCGTACGCCCCTTGGGAGCCGCGTCGTCCTCGACGGGAGCCTCGGCGGCGGGGGCCTCGACGACCTCAGCGACCTCGGCGGCCGGGGCCTCCGCGACCTCAGCGGCCTCGGCACCCGACTCGACGGGCTCCGCCTTGGCCCTGCCCGCACGGGACTTGGCCTTCTTCTCGGCGCGCCCCGCCTTGTCGGCCTTGGCCGCACGCCCGGGCTTCGTGGCCTTCTCGGCCTGCTCGGGCTGCTCCGCCTGCACGGCGCTCTCGGGCGCCTCGACCTCGGCCGTCTCCGACTTCGGCGCGCCCGCGGGAGCGGACGCCCGCCGCGTGGCACGGCGCCGCGAACGGCCGCGGGAAGCGGCGGCCTCGGCCTCGGCCGGGCTGCTGTACAGCTCCTCGTCGGGGACGAACGCGGGCTCGGGCAGCGCCACCGGCTCGGCGACCTCGGCGGCGACCTCGGCCGCCGTCTCGACGGCCTCGGCACCGGACTCGACGCCCTCGTGCGTGTGGTCGTGGCCGGCGCCCTGGTCGGCGCCGCCGCGGCCGCGCTTCTTGCGCTTGCCGCCGCCACCGGCGGTGGTCGCCTGGTCCATGTGCACGATGAGGCCGCGGCCGTTGCAGTGCACACAGGTCTCGGAGAACGACTCCAGGAGGCCCTGGCCGACCCGCTTGCGGGTCATCTGCACGAGACCGAGCGAGGTGACCTCGGCGACCTGGTGCTTGGTCCGGTCCCGGCCCAGGCACTCCAGCATCCGGCGCAGGACCAGGTCCCGGTTGGACTCGAGGACCATGTCGATGAAGTCGATGACGACGATGCCGCCGAGGTCGCGCAGGCGCAGCTGGCGCACGATCTCCTCGGCCGCCTCGAGGTTGTTCCTCGTCACGGTCTCTTCGAGGTTGCCGCCCTGACCGGTGAACTTGCCGGTGTTGACGTCGATGACGACCATGGCCTCGGTCTTGTCGATCACGAGGGAGCCGCCGGAGGGCAGCCACACCTTGCGGTCGAGGGCCTTGGCGAGCTGCTCGTCGATCCGGTACGTCGCGAAGACGTCCACCTCGGACGTCCACCGCGAGAGGCGGTCGGCGAGGTCGGGGGCGACGTGCGAGACGTAGCCGTGGATGGTCTCCCAGGCCTCGTCGCCGCTGATGATGACCTTCGAGAAGTCCTCGTTGAAGATGTCGCGGACCACGCGGACGGTCATGTCCGGCTCGCCGTAGAGCAGGCTCGGCGAGCTGGTGGTGGTCATCTTCGACTTCTTGAGGATGTCCTCCCACTGCGCCTGCAGCCGCTCGACGTCACGGCGCAGCTCGTCCTCGCTCGCGCCCTCGGCGGCGGTGCGCACGATGACGCCCGCGTCCTCGGGGACGATCTTCTTGAGGATGGTCTTCAGACGCGCGCGCTCGGTGTCGGGCAGCTTGCGGCTGATGCCGGTCATCGAGCCCTCGGGCACGTAGACCAGGTAGCGGCCGGGCAGCGAGACCTGGCTGGTCAGGCGGGCGCCCTTGTGGCCGATCGGGTCCTTGGTGACCTGGACGAGGACGGACTGGCCCGACTTCAGGGCGGACTCGATGCGGCGCGGCCCGTTGGCCATGCCGAGCGCCTCGAAGTTGACCTCGCCGGCGTACAGGACGGCGTTGCGGCCCTTGCCGATGTCGATGAAGGCGGCCTCCATCGACGGCAGGACGTTCTGCACCTTGCCCAGGTAGACGTTGCCGACGTACGAGGTCGACTGTTCCTTGTTGACGTAGTGCTCGACGAGGATGTTGTCCTCGAGGACGCCGATCTGGGTGCGGTCGCCGTTCTGACGGACGATCATCTCCCGGTTGACCGCCTCGCGGCGGGCCAGGAACTCGGCCTCGGTGATGATCGGCACCCGGCGGCGGCCCTGCTCGCGGCCCTCGCGGCGGCGCTGCTTCTTGGCCTCCAGACGGGTCGAGCCCTTGATGGACTGCACCTCGTCCGAGGGCGAGTCGTCGCCCTTCTTGCGCGGCTCGCGGACCTTGACGACCGTGCGCTCCGGGTCGCCGTCGCCCGGCTCGGCCTCGCTGGAGTCACCGGCGCGACGGCGACGGCGACGGCGGCGACGGCTGCTGCTGGAGCCGGAGCCACCGGAAGCCTCGGCGTCGTCGGAGTCGTCGTCGGACCGCTCGGCGGCGGCCTCGTCCGAGTCGTCGGTGTCGTCGGACTCGCCGGACTCGCCGGACTCGTCGGAGCGCTCGGCGTCGTCCGACTGCTCGGCGCCGTCGGCGTCGGCGGACTCGCCACGACGGCGGCGGCGGCCACCGCGGCGGCGGCGACGGCCGTGGCGCTCACCGGCGTCCTCGCCGTCGGCGGCCTCGTCGGCGCCTTCGGTGTCGACGTCGGCCTCCGCCTCGGCGGGCTCGGCCTCGACGGTCCCCTCGGGCTCCGCCGCGACGGGCACGGCGGGCTGCTCGTCCGCGGCACGGCGGCGGCGACGGCGGCGCGGCCCCGTCTCCTCCTCGGCGGCGGGCGCGGGCGCGGCCTCGACGGGCTGCTCGGCGGCCTCGGCGGCGGCAGCGGCAGCGGCGCGCTCCGGGGTCTGGAACATCGGCTCGGCGAAGACGGGCGCCTGGAACACGGCCACGGCGGGCCGCGCCGGACGGCGGTCGTTGTCGTCGTCGGAGCGCGCCCCGCCGCAGCGGGCGCGGTGAATCCGGCGGCGGCCTTGCGGGTGGCGCGGCGGCGGGTGCGGCCGCGCGGGGTGTCCGCGTCGGCCTGCTCGGCGGCCTCGGCCGCACGGGCGATGCGGCCACGCGGGGCGGCATCGGCCTGCTCCGGCGCCTCGGCCGGGGTGTCGTCGGCGGCCGGGGCCTCGGCGGGCCGGGCGTCGGCCGCGGGGGCGGCGGCGCGGGTGGCACGGCGGCGGGCGCGGCGCGGAGCGGCGTCGTCGGCCGGGGCCTCGACAGCATCCTCGGTGGCCTTGGTGGCCTTGGTGGCCTCGGTGGCCTCAGTGGCCTCGGCGGCCTTCGGTGCCGCGGCTTCGGCGGTCTCGGCGGTCTCGGCGGTCTCGGCGGTCTCGGCGGACTCCGTGGCCGGGGCGGCCTGCGCATCGGCGGCCGGGGCGGACACGGTGCGCGTGGCCCGACGGCGGGTGCGACGCGGCGCGGCGTCGGCCTCGGCGGCTTCCGGGGCCTTGGCGGGCTCGTCCGTGATGGTGGCGGGCTCCGTGGCCGGGGCGGCCTGCGCATCGGCGGCGGGCGCGGAGACCGTGCGCGTGGCCCGACGACGGGTGCGACGCGGCGCGGCGTCGGCCTCGGGGGCCTCGGCGGGCGCGGCGTCGGCTGCGGCCGGGCTCTCGGCGACGGCGGCCGACGGCTGCTCCGCCTCGGCCGCCTGCGGGGCACCGGCGGGCGCGGAGGCGCCGCGGGTGGCACGGCGACGCGTACGGGCGGGGGCGGCCTCTTCGGCGGCGGGCTCTGCCACGGCGGGCTCCTCGGCGGCGGGCGCGGCGTCGGCGGCGGCCGGGGCGGCCGACGCGGCGGACTGCGGGCACCGGCGGGCGCGGAGGCGCGGCGGGTGGCGCGGCGGCGCGTGCGAGCGGGGGCGGCCTCTTCCACGGCGGGCGCGGCTTCGGCGGCCTCGGCAGCTTCGGCGGCCTCGACGACGCCGGCCTCGGCGTCCTCGTCCGTCTCCGCCAGGGCCTCGGCCTCGTCGTCGACGTCGGTCGCGGCGGCGGGAGCGCTGTCCACGGCGGTGGCGGGGGTGGCCGGTATGGCCGGCCCGGCGTCCGTGGTGGTGCCCGCGGGCGGTCCCGCGGGACGCGACGCGGCCCGGCGCCTGCGGCGCGGGGGCAGGGTGTCGCTGGGTGTGCTGTTGTTGTTCGAACCCTCAGTGGGGTCGTTCGGCTCAAGCATGCGGGCGGTTCTCCCGTCACGCTCCCGGGCGCCGCGCCTGTACCGGACATGTCCGCGGCTCTCGCTTGCTGCGCGGGGCCGCCATCCGGGGGCGTGGGCGCCGCACGGGAGCTCTCTGTGTCTTGTCTCGCCGGTTCCGTACGCCCCTTGGTGCGGACGGCCTGGCGAAAGTCTTCTGGTCAGTGCGCCGCCCGACCCAGGTGGCTCCCGAGTACGAGGGCGGCGCTGCGGTGTTCTCGGCGAACGCCCCTGCGCGGGACCGTCCCTACTCCGGCGCCGTCGCGGCGGCAGGTGCGGCGTCCCCTGAACGATCGGGACGATCGGCCGGGGCGGCCATGTCTGCCTCGCGGTCGGGCGCGAGCGGGTCGGTCACCGTGCCGGTCTCTTCATCGAAAAGCCCCTGCGCCAGCCTGGTCACCGCTGCGGGGACCGGCGGCGCCAGGTCGGCCACAGCTCGGAGACCGGACAGGACGTCGTCGGGTCGGACGGCAGGTGTCACGTGCCGTACAACCAGCCGCAGTATCGCACAGGGCTTGTCGCTCGGCCTATCGGCGCGGGAGGCGAGCGCCTCCGGACCGAGTCCGTCGAGACTGACGACGGCCGCGCGGGCGTCGAAGGTCCGCATGCCGTTCTTCGTGCGGCGCTGGACCTCGACGGTCTCGGCGGCGCGGAAGGCGGCGGCGGCGCGCTCGGCCGCCTCGGGCTCCACGCCGTCCAGACGCAGCTCCCACACGGAGGCGGTGAGCCGGTCGGCGAGCCCCGATGTGCGGGCCTCGACGGCGTCGGTGATGTCGAGTCCTTCGGGCAGTGACTCGTCGAGCAGCGCCCACAGGGTGCGCGGGTCGCGGTGCTCGGTGAGGGCGATCTCCAGATACTCGGCCTCGCTGCCCGTGCCGGTGGGTGCGGCATTGGCGTACGACACCTTCGGGTGCGGGGTGAAGCCGGCCGAGTACGCCATGGGCACCTCGGCGCGGCGCAGCGCCCGCTCGAAGGCGCGCTGGAAGTCACGGTGGCTGGTGAACCGGAGGCGGCCGCGCTTGGTGTAGCGCAGTCGGATGCGCTGCACCGCGGGTGCGGGCGGCGGGCCTTCGGGCTGTCGCTTGCCCAGGGGAACTTCTCCTCGTGTACGCGGCCCGTGCCGCCGTCCCCGCTTCGGTGGGGAGGGCGTCCGGGCTTGCGCTGCCGTGTGTCGTGGTCCGGATCGTCCCTGCGGCTGCGGGGACGTCTCACACCGGACCCTCAGCCTCAGAATACGCGCTTCACGTGCGCAGGTTTCCTTCGGCCTCGGGGCCCTGTGTGACGGGCACCTTCTCACGGGGCGCGCCGAGGAGCAGCCGCCGGACGTCGGCGCGGGCCGCGCGCACGCTGTCGCGCACGGATCCGAGCGCCTGCCTCGTGGTGCGTCCCGCGGCCCGTACCGCCGCGGCGGCGGGGCGCCACACCAGGTCGCGGACGGCGTGCCCGGCCGGGGTGAGGACGCTCCGGTACACCCGGCGCGCGGGGCTCACGAAGATCCACCGAAGGAGCTGCCCGAGGAACCGCCACACGGCCCGCGACAGATGCCCGGCGACCCGCCACGCGTGCCCGAGCGCGTCCCCGATCTCGCGCCCCACGACGGCGGCGCCCCGCCCGACCGGCGCGAGCACCCACCGCCACACCGCCACGGCCGGCACCACGAAGAGCCACCGCAGCAGCGTCCAGAGGACGAACCCGATGCCCCGAAGGAGCCACATGACCCCGGCCCCCGCGACCCGCGCGAGCCACACGACCCCGGCGGCGACCCCGAGCGCCACCCAGGCGATGCCGTGCCCGATCGGCGTGAGCACCCGGGCGTACGTCCACACGGCGGGCACCACGAACAGTGTCCGCAGCAGCCACCGCACCCCGCGCCCGACGGCCGACGCTCCGGCGCCGACACCCCGCGCGGCCCAGGCGAGCGCGTGCCCGACGGGCGTCAGGACGTACCGGTACAGCCACACCGCGGGCACGACGAGCAGCATGTGAAGCAGCCGGCCGAGGCCGAGGCCGACCGGCACGGCCACGTACCGCCAAAGCCCCACCCAGGGCCAGACGAACAGGCACTTGCCGAGGAACAGGCCGGCCGCCGCGAGACCTCGGCCGACCGGAGCGAGGACGTACGTCCACAGCGCGCCGAGGGGCCGCAGCACGAGGGTGCGCCCCAGCCAGGCGAGCGCGCGGCCGACGGGACGCAGCGCGGTGTCGAGCAGGAACCGTCCGGCCACCACGAGCGCGTCCCACACCAGGCGCACCGGCAGCACGACGACGAGCGCCACGATCCGCACCGGCAGTCTGATGGCCACCACGAGACAGCCCTCCGCCTGTGCGGGAGGCCGCCTCGGTGCGGGCTGCGGCGCGGGGGCCGCCGGGTGCTGCGCGGCCCGCTCCACGGGAGGTGTCGCGGGCCGTTTCTCCAGGTCCATGTGGTGCTAGACGCACGCGGGGCCGTCGCGGCTCCCGATTTCGGCGGTCTGCTCGGGCACCCGGTCTACTCGACGGCGATGCCGTAGTCGGGCAGGAGCTGTTCCAGGCCGCCGGTGTAGCCCTTGCCGCCGAGCACGAAGTCCCAGTCGCCGCCCGCTCTGCGCCGGAACGAGCCGAGGACCAGGGCGGTCTCGCCCGCGCGGCCCTCGGAGACGTCGAGCGTGCCGAGCTCGGTGAGGGACGGGTCGAGGAGCCGGATGCGGGCGTCGGTGAAGCCCGACAGGTCGGCGTGCGGGTTGGCCTCGGGGTCGATCGCGGCGACGAGCGCGAGCCGGTCGGCGGCCGCGGGCAGCGACTCGAAGGCGACCCGCACCGCTGCCTTGTCCGGTGGGCTCGCGGGCTCCGCGCGCACCGAACCGTCCGGGGTCCGGGAGTTGTTGAAGAACACGAAGTGGTCGTCGCTCAGGACGCGGTTGCCCGCGCAGACCAGCGCGCAGACGTCCACGACGACGCTGCCGGACCAGGACATGCCGAGGACGTTGTAGTCGCCGGCGTCGTCCTGCCGGGGCGCGGGCGCCGGGGCGGGCGCGGGCGCCGCGCCCGCGCGGTCCCCGAGACGGCCGGAGAGCCCGTGCCGGTGCAGCAGGTCGACCAGCTCGGGGCCCGATATCAGCTCCAGGGGCTTGCCGTTGGCGAAGGTGTACGAGCCGGGGCCGAAGCCCGACGTGGTGACCAGGACGCCCTTGTTGGCGCCGCAGTCCTGCACGGTGCCGTAGAGGTCGCGGACGGCGGTCGGCGGGACGGTGTTGCGGTAGCGCTTCACCTGGACGACGATCTTGCCGCCGCGGATCGGGGTGGGGTCGAGGGCGTCGACGTCCACGCCGCCGTCGTTCGAGCGCTGCGTCATCACGGCCTGCATGCCCATGGCCCGGAACAGCTCGGCGACCAGGGACTCGAACACGATCGGATCCATCTCCCGCAGGTCCGGCTCGTCGCCCGCCCCGGCGCCGCCGTGGCTCGCGATGTGCTGGCCCACGTCGTCCGGTCTGCGCGCGGGCCGCACCGGCGAGAGCTGGTCGGGCCGCGCCGCCAACTGGCCCCTGAGGCCGTCGGTCAGGCAGCTGACCGGGTCCACCTGCTCCAGGCGGAGCTCGGCGAAGGGGCCGCGGGAGGCCATGACCGACGCGAGGAAGATATGGGTCCGTACGCCGGTCGCCGGGTCGTGGTCGTCGACGAACCCGTTCAGCGCCACGGATTCCAGGGCGCCGTGCTGGTCGGCCGCGAACAGGTCGTGCAGCACCAGGAGCACGCACTGGGCGATGACGCCCCGGTACAGCGACCGGCGCTGGGTCACCGGGCGCGGGGCTTCCTTGTCCTCGTCGGCGTTGATCAGGTAGCGCACCGACTTCGCCTCGGGGACGACGTCCTGGCCGGGGAGTTCCCAGTCGAGCACCAGCTGGCGCGAGGCCGGGTCGTAGGCCGCGGCGACCTGCCGGGGAAAGCCCTCGGGCCAGGCCGTCGAGGCGTACAGGGCGGCGGTGAAGTACTCGACGACGGCTTCCGCGTCACCGCTCCTGACGCCCGCCGCGGCCTCGGCGATGCCCGCGTTGTGGCGGCGCACCTCCGCCAGGTGGCCGGTGACCCACGCGTCGTACTGGCGCCGCAGCTCCGCCAGTCGGCGCTGCCGCTGGGCCTCCGCGGCCTGCGCCGCCCGCCAGTCGTGTTCGTAGCGGGCCCGCGCCTCCGCCTGCGCCTGGGCGCGGCGGCCGGGCATCCAACCGCCCTGTGCCTGATAGAGGTTCGGGTCGGGCATGGGCACCGGCACCGCGAGCTGTCCGGGCGAGAACGGCAGTACGTCCTCGGTCCGCGTCAGGGCCTCGGCGCGGAAGGCGGGGGCACGGCAGCCGGCCGCTAACAGGCCCTGCAGGGCCTCCACGCGCGCGTCGAGTTCCTGGGTCCGGCGCCGGGCCTCCGCCTGGCGGTACTCGCGGTAGTCCCGCTCCATCCGGCGCTGCTCGGCACGGGCCTGCCGCTCCTGTTCCCGGCGCCTGCGGGCGTCGGCCTCCAGCTGGCGTTGCTGCTGCCGCTGGACCTCGGCCCAGACACCGACAAGACCACTTGAGCGACGACTCATGCGTGCAGGCCCTCCCCAGGACGCCGACCTCTCCCACAACCGCCGGCCGGCCCTCCAACCAGCGGTTATGAGATGACTTTAGCCAGCATCCGGCGCCGCGCCCACGGCGCCGGGGGGTCTCACTTCGCGGCGGGCGTCTTCACCGAGAGCGGCAGCAACTTCTTGCCCGTCGGCCCCACTTGGATCTCCGTCTGCATGGCCGGGCACACCCCGCAGTCGAAGCACGGCGTCCAGCGGCAGTCGTCGACCTCGGTCTCGTCGAGCGCGTCCTGCCAGTCCTCCCAGAGCCAGTCCTTGTCGAGGCCGGAGTCCAGGTGGTCCCAGGGCAGCACCTCTTCGTAGGTGCGCTCACGGGTGGTGTACCAGTCGACGTCGAGACCCACATCGGGCAGCGTCTTGTCGGCGCACCGCATCCAGCGTTCGTAGCTGAAGTGCTCGCGCCAGCCGTCGAAGCGGCCGCCGTCCTCGTAGACGGCTCGGATGACGGCGGCGAGGCGGCGGTCGCCGCGGGAGAGCAGGCCCTCGACGATGCCGGGCTTGCCGTCGTGGTAGCGGAAGCCGATGGAGCGGCCGTACTTCTTGTCGCCGCGGATCTTGTCGCGGAGCTTCTCCAGGCGGGCGTCGGTCTCCGCGGCGGAGAGCTGCGGGGCCCACTGGAAGGGCGTGTGCGGCTTGGGCACGAAGCCGCCGATGGAGACCGTGCAGCGGATGTCGTTGGAGCCGGAGACCTCGCGGCCCTTCTGGATGACGTTCATCGCCATGTCGGCGATCTGCAGGACGTCCTCGTCGGTCTCGGTGGGCAGACCGCACATGAAGTACAGCTTCACCTGGCGCCAGCCGTTGCCGTAGGCGGTGGCGACGGTGCGGATCAGGTCCTCTTCGGAGACCATCTTGTTGATGACCTTGCGCATGCGCTCACTGCCGCCCTCGGGGGCGAAGGTGAGGCCGGAGCGGCGGCCGTTGCGGGTCAGCTCGTTGGCGAGGTCGACGTTGAAGGCGTCCACGCGGGTGGAGGGGAGGGACAGGCCGATCTTGTCCTCCTCGTACCGGTCGGCGAGGCCCTTGGCGACGTCCGCGATCTCCGTGTGGTCGGCGGAGGACAGCGAGAGCAGGCCCACCTCCTCGAAGCCGGTGGCCTTCAGGCCCTTCTCGACCATCTCACCGATGCCCGTGATGGAGCGCTCGCGCACCGGGCGGGTGATCATGCCCGCCTGGCAGAAGCGGCAGCCGCGCGTGCAGCCGCGGAAGATCTCCACCGACATGCGCTCGTGCACCGTCTCGGCGAGCGGCACCAGGGGCTGCTTCGGGTAGGGCCACTCGTCGAGGTCCATGACCGTGTGCTTGGACACGCGCCACGGCACGCCCGACTTGTTCGGTACGACACGGCCAATGCGGCCGTCCGGCAGGTACTCCACGTCGTAGAACGCCGGGATGTACACGCTGCCGGTCCTGGCGAGGCGGAACAGGACCTCCTCGCGGCCGCCGGGGCGGCCCTCGGCCTTCCAGGCGCGGATGATCTCCGTCATGTCGAGCACGGCCTGCTCGCCGTCGCCGATGATCGCCGCGTCGATGAACTCGGCGATCGGCTCGGGGTTGAACGCGGCGTGGCCGCCCGCGAGCACGATCGGGTCGTCGATGCCGCGGTCCTTGGACTCCAGCGGGATGCCCGCGAGGTCGAGGGCGGTCAGCATGTTCGTGTAGCCCAGCTCCGTGGAGAAGGACAGGCCGAACACGTCGAAGGCGCCCACGGGCCGGTGCGAGTCCACCGTGAACTGGGGGACCTTGTGCTCGCGCATCAGCTCTTCGAGGTCCGGCCAGACGCTGTACGTGCGCTCGGCGAGGACGCCGTCGCGCTCGTTCAGGACCTCGTAGAGGATCATGACGCCCTGGTTGGGCAGACCGACCTCGTACGCGTCCGGGTACATGAGCGCCCAGCGGACATCGCAGTCGTCCCAGGGCTTGACGGTGGAGTTGAGCTCACCGCCCACGTACTGGATCGGCTTCTGCACATGCGGGAGCAGGGCTTCGAGCTGCGGGAAAACCGACTCGACAGACATCGCTGGACCTTCGTGAGCTGACAGGGGTGACCCTCAAGCCTAACGTGGCCCGGACCCCGCCCCGTACCTCGAACGGCCGACCCCCGCGCCCGGCCCTAGCCGCCGAGCGCCGCCCGTGCCTTCGGCCGCGACGCGCGCTCCCACACGCCCACCAGCTCCCGCTCCCGTGCCGCCGCTGCCGCCTCCTCGCGGCCGTACAGCAGGCCCCACACGAACACGGACTCCCCCGCCGCGTGCGCCTGGATCGCCAGGTCGCGCAGGGCCTCGCGGGCCACCACCGAGTCCTGGTGGTCGCCGAGCACCTTCTGCACGGCCTTCATGCGCTTGGCGAAGGTGGCCGCGGGCTTGCCGAGGGCCGGGGTGGCCGCCTCGCCCGCGTACCGGGCGCGCTTCGCGGCCTTGCGGGCCTCGTGCATCGCCAGGTCCCTGTCCGTGCCCGGGTCCAGGGCCAGGGCGTGGTCCACGCGGGTCGCCAGGCGGTCGTAGTCCTTCAGGACCGCCGCCGGCAGGGCCTGTGCCGCGGGGGTCCGTGCGGCCTTGCGGAGCGGGGGGTCGGCCAGGAGGGCGTCCAGGCTGTCAAGGAGCGCGAGGTAGCGCTTGCTGTCCAGGACGGCGACCGTCCTGCGGCGGGAGCCCGCGCGGCCCGCGACCTTCCAGATCTTCAGGCGGCCGCGGACGGGGCCAAGGAGGAGGGTCCTCGGGACCGCCGCGATCGCCGCCGTGAGGCGCTCCGTGAGGACCTCGCGGTCGCGGTCCACGCCCAGCTCGGCGGCCAGCCACTTCAGCTCCTCGCCGATCGGGTCGGTGACCGTGCGGTCGAGGATCTTTCGGTACGTCTTGAAGGCGCTGCGGGTGCGGCGGGTGGCCACGCGCATCTGGTGGACGGAGTCGGGGAGGTCCTGGCGGACTGCGGGGTCCAGGTCGACCAGAGCGTTGCGCTGCTCGCGGAGGTACGTGAGGACTTGGGCGCCCGCGGTGTCGGGGTCCAGGTCGGCCGGGGGCCGCACCGCGGCGGGAGCGGTCTCACTCCCCGCCGTCTCGCCCAGGGCCCGTGCCAGCTTCGACGTGGACGTCGACCTCTGTACGCCCGCCTTGCGCAGCTTCTTCTCCACCTTGTCCAAGAGGTGGGGGTCGCCGTTCGGGGCCAGTTCGACCTCGATCTCCGTCCAGGAGGCTGTGGCCGTGGCGCCGTCGAGGCGGTCGGCGCGGACGCCGTCGATGCTGACCTCGGCGAGGAGGGTGCCGTCGGCGTCGACGAGGTGGCGCAGGTCGCGGGCCGAGCGGAGGCGGACGACGGGGGTGAGGTCGGCCTCACGGACGCGGGAGCGGACCAGGCCGAGCAGGGCGCGGGGCACCTCGTCGGACAGGGGGGCGTGGACCTCGTCGCGGGCGCCCTCGATCTCGGGCACGGGCAGTTTCAGGTGCCAGCCGGCGTCGTGGCCGCCGGTGCGGCGGCGCAGCGTGACGGAGGCCGCGGCGAGGCGCTGGTCGGCGGTGTCGTAGTACACCGCGTCCAGGTCGGCGACGCCCTTGTCGATGACGTCGGCCACCCCGGCGACTCCCCTGAGGTCGGGGAGCCCGCCGGGGGCTTCGGCGTCGTACTTCCGCTCGATCTCGCGTTCGCGCTTCGTGTCCGCCATGAACCGAATCTAGACGCGATCGGCCGACTTGGGCAGACCCCGGCGCTACGCCGACAGCGGTCTTTCCACCTTGATCGACTGGAGCAGGCCCACGGCGAGCCAGACCGCGAACATGGATGTGCCTCCGTACGAGACGAACGGCAGGGGCAGACCGGCGACCGGCATGATGCCGAGCGTCATGCCGATGTTCTCGAAGGCCTGGAAGGCGAACCAGGCGATGATCCCGGCGGCGACGACCGTGCCGTACAGCTCGGTCGTCTCGCGGGCGATGCGGCAGGCGCGCCACAGGACGACGCCGAGGAGGAGCAGGATGGCGCCCGCGCCGACGAAGCCCAGTTCCTCGCCGGCGACCGTGAAGACGAAGTCCGTCTGCTGCTCGGGGACGAACTGGCCGGTGGTCTGGGTGCCGTTGGTGAGGCCGGTGCCGGTGAGGCCGCCGGAGCCGATGGCGATGCGGGCCTGGTTGGTGTTGTAGCCGACGCCCGCCGGGTCGAGCGCGGGGTTGGCGAAGGCGGCGAAGCGGGCGATCTGGTAGTCGTCGAGGACGTGCAGCTGCCATATGGCGACGCCGCCGAGCGCGCCCGCGCCGATCAGGCCGAAGATCCAGCGGTTGGAGGCGCCGGAGGCGAGCAGGACGCCGAGCACGATCATCACTATGACCATGACCGAGCCGAGGTCGGGCATCAGCATGATGATCATGACCGGGACGGCGGCGAGGCCGAGGGCCTGCACGACGGTGCGGTGGTCGGGGTGCTCCTTGTCGCCCGCGTCGACGCGGGCGGCGAGCATCATCGCCATGCCCAGGATGATGGTGATCTTGCAGAACTCGGAGGGCTGGAGCGACTGGCCCGCGATGACGATCCACGCGTGGGCGCCGTTGATGGTGGCGCCGAGCGGGGTGAGGACCAGCAGGATCAGGAAGACCGAGACGCCGTAGAGGATCGGCACGGCCGTGCGCAGGTTGCGGTGGCCGAGCCAGACCGTGGCGATCATCAGGGCGAGGCCGATGCCGATGTTGATGACGTGCTTGATCAGGAAGGAGTACGGGTCGTCGCCGACGAGTTCCGTGCGGTTGCGGGTCGCCGAGTAGACGAGCGCGGAGCCGATCACGGAGAGCGCGAGGGCGGCGAGCAGCATCACCCAGTCGAGCCTGCGCAGTATCGAGTCGCGGGCCAGGAGGCGGGACAGCGTGGAGCGCTCGGGGCCGTAGCCCGAGACGGAGAAGCCACCGGTGCCGGTCATCAACTAGTCACGCCTCCCGGTGGCCGGGGGGCCGGCCAGTTGGGTCTCCTCGTTCGGCGGCTTGGGCTTGCCGGGCTTGAACGGCTTGATCTTCGGGGCGTCGATGGAGCCGTCGGGCTCGATCTTGGGCAGGGACTTCTGCGGCTCGGGCAGCAGGGCCTTCTTCAGGTCCTGGTTGCCGCTGTCGTCCAGGCCGTAGATGGCGTCGTAGATCTTGCGGACGGCGGGACCTGAGGCACCGGATCCGGTGCCGCCCTGGGAGATCGTCATCACGATCGAGTAGTCCTTGGTGTACGTCGCGAACCACGACGTCGTCTGCTTGCCGTAGACCTCGGCGGTACCCGTCTTGGCGTGCATCGGGATCTTGTCCTGGGGCCAGCCGCCGAAGCGCCAGGCGGCGGTGCCCTTGGTCGCGACGTCCGCGAGGGCACCGTCTATGTCCTTGCGCAGCGCCGCGTCCATGGGCAGCTTGCCGTGGGCCTTGGGCTTGATCTCCTCGACGTGCTTGCCGTCGCCGCTGATGATCGCCTTGCCGACGGTGGGGTTGTACATGGTGCCGCCGTTGGCGATGGCCGAGTAGATGGTGGCCATCTGGATCGGCGTGACGAGGGTGTCGCCCTGGCCGATGGAGTAGTTGACGGAGTCACCGGCGCGCATCTTCATGCCTTCGAGGCAGTTCTCGTACGCGATGCGCTCGGCGTACTCGCCGTCCTTCTTGCCCTGCTTGCACCAGGCGTCCTTGTTGGCGCCCCAGTAGTCCTTCTTCCACTGGCGGTCGGGGACGCGTCCGGTGACCTCGTTGGGCAGGTCGACGCCGGTCTCCTTGCCGAGGCCGAACTGGTGGGCGGTCTTGTAGAACCAGTCCTTGGGGTCCTTCTTCGGCTTGTTGCCGCCGTCCTTGCGCCACTCGTCGTGCGACAGCTTGTAGTAGACGGTGTCGCAGGACACCTCCAGGGCCTGGCCGAGGGAGATGGAGCCGTGGCCCTGGGACTCGAAGTTCTTGAAGACCTGGCCGCCGATCGAGTACGAGCTGGGGCAGGGGTAGCGGCCGTTGAACTCGTAGCCCGCGTTGACGGCGGCGGTGGTCGGGATGACCTTGAAGATCGAGCCGGGGGCGGCCTGGCCCTGGATGGCCCGGTTGAGCAGCGGGTAGTTGGACTTCTTGCCGGTGAGGCGGGCGTAGTCCTTGCCGGAGATGCCGCCGACCCAGGCGTTCGGGTCGTAGTGGGGGTTGGAGGCCATGGAGACGATGCGGCCGGTCTTGTTCTCCATGACGACGACGGCGCCCGCGTCGGCCTTGTAGTTCTCGCCGGTGTTGTCGTCGAACTCGTCGCGGGCCTTCTTCATCGCGTCGTTCAGCCAGTACTCGGACACGGCCTGGACGCGCGCGTCGATGCTGGTGACGACGTTCGAGCCGGGCTGGGCCCGGTCGGAGTCGGCCTTCCCTATCACCCGGCCGAGGTTGTCGACCTCGTAGCGGGTGACGCCGGCCTTGCCGCGCAGCTGCTTGTCGTAGGTGCGCTCCAGGCCGGAGCGGCCGACCTGGTCGGAGCGCAGATAGGGCGATTCGCTGTCCTTGGCCTTGTTGATCTCGTCGTCGGTGACGGGCGAGAGGTAGCCGAGGACCTGCGCGGTGTTGGACTTTCCGGGCGCGGGGTAGCGGCGCACGGCGGTGGGCTCGGCGGTGATGCCGGGGAAGTCCTCGGAGCGCTCCCGGATCTGCAGGGCCTGCTTGGGCGTGGCCTCGTCGGTGATCGGGATGGGCTGGTAGGGCGAGCCGTTCCAGCAGGGCTGGGGCGTCTTGGAGTCGCAGAGGCGGACCTTGTCGGCGACGTCCTTGGGGGCCATGTCGAGGACCCCGGCGAGCTTGTCGAGGACGCCCTTGCCGTCGTCCTTCATCTTCATCAGGTCCGTGCGGGACGCGGAGACGACGAGGCGGGTCTGGTTGTCGGCGATGGGCACGCCGCGGGCGTCGAGGATCGCGCCGCGCACGGCGGGCTGGACGACCTGCTGGACGTGGTTGCCGGAGGCCTCCTCGGCGTACTCGGCGCCGTTGCGGACCTGGAGGTACCACAGGCGGCCGCCGAGGGTGAGGAGCAGCGAGACGACGAGGATCTGGATGATGACGAGGCGGACCTGGACGCGCGGGGTGCGTCCGGTCTCCGGAATGTTGGTCACTGCCGCACCCCTCCCCTTGTGTCCCTTCCGTACGTCGGTGTGCTTGCGCTCACAGGCGCTTGACCCCCTTGATGCGTCCGGCGCGGGCCACCCGGGCCTTGGCCGCCTTCATGCGCAGTCCGCTGCCGCGCTGGTTGCCGATGCTCAGGCCGGTGCCGGAGGAGAGCCAGCCGGAGGAGACGTCGGCGGCCTTGGCGTTGGCGCCGGTCTCGCCGAGCGGGTCGTTCTCGGCGCGCCGGGCGAGCGCGATGATCAGCGGGATGGTGAACGGCGCGAGCAGCAGGTCGTACAGCGCGGCCGTGAAGAGCAGTCCGCCGAGGCCGACATGGCGGGCCGCGTCGTCGCCGACGAGGGCGCCGACGCCCGCGTACAGGAGGGTGGAGCCGACGGCGGCGCTGACCACGACGACGAGCGGGCCGCTGGCCGAGCGCAGCCGGCCGGTCTCGGGCTTGGCGAGGCCTGCCAGATAGCCGATGACGCACAGGACCAGGGCGTAGCGCCCGGCGGCGTGGTCGGCGGGCGGGGCGAGGTCGGTGAGCAGGCCCGCGCCGAAGCCGATCAGGGCGCCGCCGGTGTGGCCGTAGACGAGGGCCAGGGCGAGGACGGTGAGCAGCACCAGGTCGGGCACGGCGCCGGGCAGCTGGAGCCGGGCGAGGACGCTGACCTGGATGACGAGGGCGACGACGACGAGGGTGCTGGAGAGCAGGATCCGGTTGAAGCGCATGGGGGTGTCAGTGCTCCTACTGCTCGTTGCCGTTGTCTGCGCCGTCGGCCGGGGCGTCCCCGGACGGCGTGGCCGTGACCGTCACCGTGGGTGCGGGTTTCGGCTTGGCGGGCTTGGGCGGCAGGACCGTGTCGCGGGGGTCCTCGCGGGGGGCCTCGACGACGACGCCGACGACGTCGAGCTTGGTGAAGCCGACGTAGGGGCGGACGAAGACGTTGCGGGTGAGGTCGCCGCCGGAGGGGTCGACGCGGACGACCTCGCCGACGGGGACGCCCGGCACGAACGGCTTGTCGGCCTGGGAGCCGAAGGTCACCAGGCGGTCGCCCTTCTTGACCTTGGCCTTGCCGTTGAGGAGCTGGACCCGCAGCGGGCGGTCGCCCTGGCCGGAGGCGAAGCCGAGCTCGTCGGTCTTCTCCATGCGGGTGCCGACGGTGAAGTCGGGATCGTTGGCGAGCAGCACGGTGGCGGTGGAGGGGCCGACGGTGGTGACGCGGCCGACCAGGCCGTCGCCGTTGAGCACCGTCATGTCGCGCTTCAGGCCGTCGCCCGCGCCGGCGTCGATGGTGACGGTCCAGGAGAAGCCCTGGGCCGCTCCTATGCCGATGACCTCCGCGCCCTTGATGCCGTACTGTCCGGCGCCGGCTTTCTTCAGCATCGAGTCGAGCTGGGCGACGCGGCTGCGGTTGCGGTCGTCGCTGCCGAGTTTGGCCTTCAACGCGGCGTTCTGGCGCTCCAGTTCGGCGATGCGGTCGTGCCGGTCGCCGGAGTCGCGGACCGCTCCGATGGCGTTGCCGATCGGGTCTACGGCGGAGGACATGCCGTCCTCGACGGGGCCGAAGACCGTGGCGGCGGCCTGGCGGGCACCGTCGACCGGCGAGTCCTCGCCGCCGCGGATGTCCACCGTGATCAGAGCGAACGCGATGGCGATCAGCAGCACCAGGAGCAGCCGGCTCTCTCGTGTGTCCCTCACGTGCGGCGGCCGTGCCTTCCTCAAGTAGGAATCGTCGGAGATCTACTGAACAGAACGGAAATCTACTGAACAGAAATCTATGAAACCGCGAGCAGGCGAGTGCTCGCGGAATTGTGGGTTCTCTCAGTGTTGCGTCTATATCAACGATCCGCCGCACGAGGTGGCAGGCACTCGTACGGCGGAACTCGTCGTGTCACATCATCTGCGCGGCTGGGCGTCGAGGACCTGCTGGAGGGCCTCGAACTCCTCGACACACTTGCCGGAGCCGAGCGCCACGCTGTCCAGCGGGTCCTCGGCGATGTGGATGGGCATGCCGGTCTCGCGGCGCAGGCGCTCGTCGAGGCCGCGGAGCAGGGCGCCGCCGCCGGTCAGGACGATGCCGCGGTCCATGACGTCGCCGGAGAGCTCGGGCGGGCACTTGTCGAGGGTCGTCTTGACCGCGTCGACGATGGCGTTGACGGGCTCCTCGATGGCCTTGCGGACCTCGGCGGCGGAGATGACGACGGTCTTGGGCAGGCCGGAGACCAGGTCGCGGCCGCGGATCTCGGTGTGCTCGTCGGCGTCCATGTCGTACGCGGAGCCGATGGTGATCTTGATCTGCTCGGCGGTGCGCTCGCCGAGGAGGAGGGAGTACTCCTTCTTGATGTGCTGGATGATCGCGTTGTCCAGCTCGTCGCCGGCCACCCGGATGGACTGTGCCGTGACGATTCCGCCGAGGGAGATGACGGCGACCTCGGTGGTGCCGCCGCCGATGTCGACCACCATGTTGCCGGTGGCCTCGTGGACCGGCAGACCGGAGCCGATGGCCGCGGCCATGGGCTCCTCGATGATGTGCACCTGGCGGGCGCCGGCCTGCGAGGAGGCCTCGATGACCGCGCGGCGCTCGACGCCGGTGATGCCGGAGGGCACACAGACCACGACGCGCGGGCGGGCCAGATAGCGGCGCTTGTGGATCTTCAGGATGAAGTAGCGCAGCATCCGCTCGGTGATCTCGAAGTCGGCGATGACGCCGTCCTTCAGCGGGCGCACCGCGACGATGTTGCCGGGCGTGCGCCCGATCATCTTCTTCGCTTCTGCGCCGACCGCGAGGATGCCGCCGGTGTTGGTGTTGATCGCGACGACGGACGGTTCGTTGAGCACGATCCCCCGACCCCTGACGTACACCAGCGTGTTGGCGGTCCCGAGGTCGACAGCCATGTCACGGCCGATGAACGACATGTTGTTCCCCATGAGGATGCGTCTGGCCTTCCCTAGTGGAGCGTGTGATGGCTTGTTAGGTAGGCGAGGTGGGTGCTGAGTGGCGTGGAGGCTTCCATCGTAGTCTCGCCCGCACGGACACGGCGCGAGGGTCTGCGCCATTGTCAGCAGATGATGAGCCGCCCCGCTTCTGGAGACGTGCCATCAGGGGCACGGGTTCCCCCAATCGGGCCGCATATGCCAAGGGACGGCCGGATTCCTCCGGCCGTCCCTCGCTTGCTCCCGGCCCGTCAGGGGCTGTTTTGTCGGCCGCGTGTCCACGGCCGCGTCAAGGAATCCTGATGGAGTACCGGGGGATTCCTGACGCCGTCGGCGGCCGCGCGCGCGGCGCCTTCGGCGACCGCTCAGACGGCGGCCGGGAAGAAGATCTTCAGCTCGCGCTCGGCGGACTCCGCGGAGTCGGAGGCGTGGATCAGGTTCTCGCGCACGATCACGCCGAAGTCGCCGCGGATGGAGCCGGGGGCGGCGGCGATCGGGTCGGTGGGCCCGGCGAGGGCGCGCACGCCCTCGATGACCCGCTCGCCCTCGACCACGAGGGCGACGACGGGGCCGGACAGCATGAACTCGACGAGCGGCTCGTAGAAGGGGCGGCCGACGTGCTCGGCGTAGTGCTGCTCCAGGGTGGCGCGGTCGAGGGTGCGCAGCTCCAGCGCGGTGATCTTCCAGTCGGCCTTGCGCTCGATGCGCCCGACGATCTCGCCGACCAGCGAGCGGCGGACGGCGTCCGGCTTGAGGAGGACGAGGGTGCGCTGGGTCATGGGTGCGGCTCCTTGCGGCATGCGGGTGCGGGAAACCCGAGATTACAAGGCTCCGCCGAGCGAGTGGCACCCGGACCTGATCACCGATCAGGCCACGCCGAACGGCGTCGGGCGGCTCACCTCCGCTCTCGCGGAGAACGGCCCGGGTGCCACCATCGGTGAAGCACCCAGCACCGACAGCGGCCGCTACGGCTGCGCCGCCGCCCCGCCCGCCGGTGCCGCCTCCGCGCCGTCCCCCTCCGCCATCGCCGCGAACCGGGCCTTGGCCTCGTCGATCTTCCGGCCGAAGTGCACGGACGCCCACCACAGGGCGGCGAACATCGCGCCCATGAAGAACATCATCGGGACCACGACGCCGCTGGCGATCAGGGCGATCTGCAGCGCCCAGCCGAGCTGGACACCACCGGGCCGGGTGACCATGCCGCACAGCAGCACGGAGAGGCCCATGGCGATGCCGCAGACCGTCCAGACCGTGCTCATCTCCAGGTCCGGGTCCTTCATGGCGACGAGACCGGCGAAACCGATGACGAAGAACTCGCCGATCAGCGTCGACGAACAGAGCGTACGCACAGCTGTCAGCCCCTCCCCAGGAGCAGTCGGGCCTCGCCGACGGTGATGACGGAGCCGGTGACGAGGACGCCGCCGCCGGCGAACTCCCCCTCCTCCTCGGCCAGGGTGATCGCGGCCTCCAGGGCGTCCGGGAGGCGCGGCTCGACCTGCACCCGGTCCTCGCCGAAGACCTCGACGGCGAGCCCGGCGAGCTCGTCGACGTCCTGGGCGCGGTGGCTGGAGTTCTGGGTGATGACGACCTCGGCGAAGATCGGCTCGAAGGCTTCCAGGATGCCGCGGGCGTTCTTGCCGTCGCTGACGCCGACCACGCCGATCAGGCGGCTGAAGTCGAAGACCTCGCCGATGGCCCCGGCCGCGGCGCGGGCGCCCGCCGGGTTGTGCGCGGCGTCCAGGACGACGGTGGGCGAGCGCCGGACGACTTCGAGGCGGCCGGGCGAGGAGACCGTGGTGAAGGCCTTGCGGACGGTCTCGATGTCCAGCGGGCGGGCGTGCTGGGCGCCGATGCCGAAGAACGCCTCCACGGCGGCGAGGGCCACCGCGGCGTTGTGCGCCTGGTGCTCGCCGTGCAGGGGCAGGAACACCTCTTCGTACTCCCCGCCGAGGCCGCGCAGGGTGAGCAGCTGGCCGCCGACGGCGATCTGGCGGTTCACGACGCCGAACTCCAGGCCCGCGCGGGCGACCGTCGCGTCCACCTCGACGGCCTTCTTCAGGAGCACCTGGGCGGCCTCGACGGGCTGCTGGGCCATGATGACCGTGGCGTCGGGCTTGATGATGCCGGACTTCTCGACGGCGATCTCGGCGGCCGTGGTGCCGAGGCGGTCGGTGTGGTCCAGGTCGATGGGGGTGACGACGGCGACGGAGGCGTCGATGACGTTCGTCGCGTCCCAGGTGCCGCCCATGCCGACCTCGACGACGGCGACGTCGACGGGGGCGTCCGCGAAGGCGGCGTACGCCATGCCGGTCATGACCTCGAAGAAGGAGAGCCAGTGCTCCTCCTTGGCGTCGACCATCTCCACGTACGGCTTGATGTCCTCGTACGCCTCGATGAAGCGCTCGGCGCTGATGGGGGCGCCGTCCAGGCTGATGCGCTCGGTGATCGACTGGACGTGGGGGGATGTGTACCGCCCGGTGCGCAGTTCGAAGGCGCCGAGGAGGGCCTCGATCATGCGGGCCGTGGACGTCTTGCCGTTCGTCCCCGTGATGTGGATCGAGGGGTACGCCCGCTGGGGCTCGCCGAGGACGTCCATGAGCAGGGCGATGCGCCGCAGGGACGGGTCCAGCTTGGTCTCGGGCCAGCGGGCCATGAGCTCCTGCTCGACCTCGCGCAGGGCCCTGTCGACCTCGGGGTCGGCGGGGCGGGCCGGGACGTCGCTCTCGGGCGGGCCCGCCTGGGTGCGCAGGGTGCGGCTGCCCGCCTCGATGACGGCGAGGTCGGGATCGCGCTCGGTCTCGGCCCCGACGAGTCGGTCGAACTCGTCGTCGTCGCGCTGGCTGTCGTTCGGAGGGAGGTCGCTCACGTACGCCAGTCTACGGAGGAGTGCTGACAGCGGCCGTCGGGACCGGTCCCGCACGGGCTCCGCACGGGCTCCGCAGGGGTGCCCGGGCCCCTCAGGACCTTCGGCCCGTCCGATTCGGGACCTTGGTCCCTCCGTGTCCCCTTCCCGCCGGGCAAACTTGGCGATCATGGACATAGGCATCGACCTCGGCACGGCCAACACCCTTCTCTACGTACGCGGTCAGGGCATCGTGCTCAACGAGCCGTCCGTGGTCGCCGTCAAGGCGGGCGCGCGCCACGCGCTGGCCGTCGGGACGGAGGCCAAGGAGACCATCGGGCGCACCCCGGGCTCCATCACCGCGATCCGGCCCCTCAAGGACGGCGTGATCAGCGACTTCGAAGCCGCCGAGGAGATGATCCGGCACTTCGTGCGCAAGGCCGTGCCCGGGCGCAGGCCGCGTACGCGCATGGTGATCTGCGTGCCGAGCGGCGTCACGCAGGTCGAGCGGCGCGCCATCGTGCACGCCTCGCAGCGGGCCGGGGCGCGCGCCGTGCACCTCGTCGAGGAGCCGATGGCGGCGGCGATCGGGGCGGGCCTGCCGGTGGCGGAGCCGCGCGGGTCGATGATCGTGGACATCGGCGGGGGCACCTCCGAGGTCGCCGTCATCTCCCTCGGCGGGATCGTGACGGCGCAGTCCCTGCGGGTCGGCGGGGACCGGCTCGACACGGCCATCACGGACTACGTACGCCGGGAGCACTCGCTCCTCGTCGGCGAGCGGACCGCCGAGGACGTCAAGGTCGCCATCGGGTCGGCGTGGCCCGTGCCCGGCGCGGAGGACTTCGAGGAGCGGACGTTCACCGTGCGGGGGCGGGAGAAGGTCGGGGGGCTGCCCAAGACGGTGGAGCTGACCGTGCGGGAGGTGCGGGCCGCGCTCGACGAGCCCGTCGAGGCGATCATCGCGGCCGTGCGCGCCACCCTGGAGGAGTGCCCGCCGGAGCTGTCCGGCGACGTCATGGAGCACGGCATCGTCCTCACCGGCGGCGGCGCGCTCCTGCCCGGCCTCGACCTCCGCCTCGCCTCCGCCACCGGCATCCCCGTCTTCGTCGCCGACGATCCCCTGGACAGCGTGGCGCTGGGCTGCGGGAAGTGTGTCGAGGACTTCGACGGGCTCGAGCGGGTGATGTCCGCGGCGTAGGCCTCCGGCCGGGGCGGGGACGGGGGTGCCCCGTGGGCCGGGGTGGCCGCCGATCGCGCTCCGCGCTCGTCCTCAATCGCCGGACGGGCTTTCCCCCACCCACCCGCCCTTTCGGCGCTGCGCGCACAGATGCTCGCGGCGGAGGTGCCCCTGCCGGGGGGGCGAGTCCGAGGCCTGCTGGGGGCTGGTGGGTGAGGCCTCCTGAGGGTTGGTGGGCGAGGCCAAGGCCGGGCGGGCGAAGGTTTCAGCCCGTCCGGCGCTTGAGGACGAGGCGCGGAGCGCCGATACGGGGGTGCCCCCTGCGGGGCTGAGGGTGCCGGGCTTTCGGGCAGGCCGGTGCGAGTCCGGGCGGGCGGGTGGGAGAGAGCCCGTCCGGCGCTTGAGGACGAGGCGCGGAGCGCCGATTCGGGGGCCACCCCGGACGGGGCTCAGCCGAGGTCGCCGGTGGGGAGGTCGGCCTCCACCACGTACGCACCCGCACGAGGCCCCGCAGTGAACGTCCCACCCACCGCACGGACCCGCTCCGCCATCCCGACGGTCCCGATCCCGGCCGACACGGGCGCAACCCCCGCGGCACCGACACCGACGCCGACACCGGCACCAGAAATCCCGGCACCCGAGGCCCCCGAGAACCCACCACCCGAAAGCCCGGCATCCCCACGCCCGGCCCCCGGCGAGGCCCCGACAGACCCGGCGGACCCAGCTGATCCGGCCGACCCGGCCACCCCACCCACCCCCGCCGGCAAGGCGTTGCGCACCCCCACCCGAAGGCGGCCCCCGGCCACCCGCACCCGCACCTCGACCACCTCCCCGGGCGCATGCTTCGCCGCGTTCGTGAGGCACTCCTGCACCACCCGGTGCACCGCGGCCTGCCGCAGCGGCGAGAGCCGGTACGCGGCGCCGTCGACGAGCAGCTCCACGGGACTGCCCGCGCGCCCGCTCGCGGCGGCGAGCTCGGGCAGGGCCTCCAGGCCGGGCGTCGGCGCCCCGTCCACGCCGCGCTGGACGATGATCTCGTTGAGCATCCGGTGCGCCGACCGCGCGGTCTCCGACAGCTCGTCGAACCCGGCCGCGTACGGCGTCGCCCCGGCCCGCCGGCCGAGGACCTGCGAGCGCACGCTCAGGAGCGTCAGCTCGCGCCCGACGAAGTCGTGGACGTCCCGCGCGATCCGCAGCCGCTCCTGCTGGACGGCTTCGAGGGCCTGCGTCGCGGCCCGCTGCGCCTGGAGCTCCCGCACCAGGTCCTGCCGGTTGGCGGCGACCCCGACGCCCGCCGCGAGCGCCCCGATCGGCACGACCAGGCTGAGGAATTCGCTGAGGGTGTCCCCGCGGTGCACCGGCCAACCGGGCAGCGTGAACATCACGTACGCGAACGAGACGTACCCGACGACCCCCACGGCCCCGGCGAGCCGCCCCCGGTACCGCCCCAGCGAGTAGAGCGCGAACTGCGCGAGCGTCAGCTCGTGCAGCCACCCGAGCAGCACCAGCGCGACGAGGAAGGGCACCCAGGGCGTGACCCTCCGCAGCAGCAGCGACGACGCGCCCGCCGCGAGGACGACGGCCGCCATGACGCCGTTGAGGGAGTTGTCCTCGGCCGCGAGGCCCGGGACGTCGAGGGCCATCAGGGCGAGGCAGGCGAGGGCGGTGAGCACGTCCAGAGCCCGCGGTTCGCGGGCGCAACGCCGAGCGAGGCGACGGGCCGCGGCCGCCGCCTTGCGTAGCGCCTCGGCGGCGGGCAGGTCGTACATAGCCCTTCCATCATCCCTGGACTCTCGTCCGCGACACATCGGACTTTTGGCCTTGATGTCCCCCGGCGGCACGCCCCGCACCGCCGCCACGGGCCATCGGACCACCGGACAGAGGCCCGGGGCACCCGGCGATTCGGGTGTACCCACGGCGCGGCTGACGCGCCGCCGCGCGTACCGGAGTTCCAATCGGACCATGTGGTATGCCCAGAATCCGGGTCGACGGACCCGCCAGCTCGCCGGTGACGCCGCGGTCCTGCTGTGGACCGCGGCCTGGACCGCCGCCGCGGTCGTCGCGTACCGCCTCGCCGTCCTGCTCACCCGCCCGGGGCCGGACTCGGGCGTCGCCTCCTCCGGCTCGCCCGCCGCACGCCTGCCCCTCGTCGGCGACGACGTCGGCGCCGCGCTGCGCTCCGTGGTGGGCGTCGTCGACGACATCGACCCGGTGACGATGCGCGCCGGGCTCGTGGTGAGCGCGGTCGCCCTGCTCCTGGTGCCGGTCGGCCTGGTCCTCGCCCGCTGGCTGCCGCGCCGCCTGCGCTGGGTCCGGCAGGCCGCCGCCGCCCGGGACCTCGCCGAGTCCGACGACGGCCGCGAACTCCTCGCCCTGCGCTCCCTGCTCCGCCCCCTGGACGAGGTGGCCGCGACCGCCGCCGCCCTCGCGGACACCCCCGGCCTCGCGGACGCCACCCCCGGCAGCCTCGCCGAGGGCTGGCGCAGCGCCGACCCGCGCGTGCTCGACGCGCTCGCGGACGCCGAGCTGGAGCGCCTCGGCCTCGCGCCCGGACCGGGCCCGGCACCGGTGGGGCTGCCGGTGGCCGAGCCCGCCGCATGACGGCTGAGCCGCGCGGCCTGCACGCCCCGTACAGCGACGCGGTGCTGCGCGCGATCCCGCTCGGCGCGCTGCTCGTCGGCGAGGACGGCCGGGTCGTCGCGGCCAATCCGCAGTTCGCGACGGTGTGCGGGATCGAGGGCGTCGACCTGTCGACGGGCGCGTCGGCGGAGCCCATCGCCGAGGCGATGGCGCACCAGCTCCCGGACGTGGACGTCGCGAAGGCGGGCGCGCTGCGCGGCCAGTTCGTGCGCAAGGCGGAGCTGCGCCTGACCGACGGCCGCACCCTGCGCCGCAGCCGCCAGCCGATCGACGCGGGCGACACCCGCCTCGGCGTCCTGTGGCTGGTCGAGGACATCACCGACCAGCTCCGGTACGAGGACGACCTGCACCGGCACATCGACTCCCTCGGCGAACTGGCCCGCGACCGCGCCGAGTTCGCCGCCCGCACCTCGCACGAGCTGCGCACCCCGCTCGCCACCGTGCTCACCTTCTGCGAACTCCTCGCCGACCCCGCCGCGGGCACCCTCACCGTCGCCCAACGCGAGTACGTCGACACCATCCGGCGCGGCGCCCAGCGCATGCACGACATGGCCGACGGCCTCCTGCACCGCTACGCCCAGGCCGCCGGCGCCGCCCCGCCCGCCTACGCCCCGCTCGACCCCGGCCCCCTCCTGGCCCGCCTCGTCGCCGACGCCACCCCCCTGGCCACCCGCGGCGGCGTCTTCGTCGGCCTCGACCTGCCCGCCGCCCGCCCCCCGCTCGTCGCCGACGCCGACCAGCTGGAGCGGGCCCTCGCCGCGCTGCTCGACAACGCCGTGAAGTTCACCCCCGCGGGCGGCGCCGTCACCGTCACCGGACGCCTGTCCGAAGACGACTCCGCCGACTCCCCCGGCTGGGAGTTCACCGTGCGCGACGACGGCATCGGCATCCCCAAGGAGTTCCACGAGGAGGTCTTCACCGAGTTCGTGCGCGCCCCCAACGCCCGCCGCGGCCCCTACCCCGGCACCGGTCTCGGCCTCAGCGTCGTGCGCGACGCGGTACGGCTGCACGCGGGCACCGTCACCCTGCACAGCTCCGAGGGCCACGGCACCGCCGTCGAGGTGCGGCTGCCCGCCGCGGGACCGCCCGGGAGCGGCCCGGCATGACCTGTCTGCTGCTCGTCGAGGACGACCCCGACCTCGGGCTCGCGCTGCGGGTCCTGTTCACCCGCGCCGGGTACGAGGTCGTGACCGCCGACGACGGCCAGGCCGCGCTGCGGCTCCTCTTCGCCCGGCGGCCCGCCCTGATGGTCCTCGACCTGGTCCTGCCCGGCCTCGACGGCTGGGAGGTCCTCGACCGCACCCGCGACCTCACCGACCTGCCCGTCCTCATCCTGTCCGGCCGCACCAGCCCCGCCGAACGGGTCCGCGGCCTGCGCTCCGGCGCCGACGACTACCTGTGCAAACCCTTCGACCACCTGGAGCTCCTCGCCCGCGTCGAGGCGCTCCTGCGCCGCAGCAACCCCGAGCAGTGGCGCGGCGACTACGTCGAAGCGGGCCTCCGCCTCGTCCCCGAACGCCGTTCGGCCGTCTGGCAGGGCCACGAGACCCGCCTCAGCGCCATCGAGTACCGCCTCCTCGAAGTCCTCGTCCGCAACCGCGGCCGCGTCGTCACCACCGAACAGCTCCTCGACCTCGTCTGGGACGACCCCGACGCGACGGGCCGCGAACGCGTGAAGTTCGCGGTGCTGCGCCTCCGCAGAAAGCTGGCGGTCGGGGACAACGAGGACCCCTTGGAGTCGGTGCGGGGCCTGGGCTACCGGTACCGGGATTCAAGCCCGTCCGGCGCTTGAGGACGAGGCGCGAAGCGCCGATACGGGGTCCGGGGCGGAGCCCCCGCGCGGCGGAGCCGCAAATTGTCACAGCCGGGAAGGGGCGGGCACGGGGAGCCCCCGGCAGGGCCCCAAGGGCCATAAGTCCCACCCGCCCGGGACCCATGGGCCAGGGCCTAAGCCCTGAACCAGCCTCGGCCGAAGGCTCGCAACCGTGGAGCAACCGAGGACACCCCACCCCGGCAACCCACACCCCCCACGCTCCTGAAAGTCCGCACCGCACCCCGCACCTGCCAGGAGCCCCCGTGACGCCCGCCGCCCCGGTGACCCAGCTGCCCACGCCCTCACTCCCCCACCGCTCCGTGGCCATCGTCCTCGGCACCCGCCCCGAGCTGGTCAAGCTCGCCCACCTGGTCCGTCTCCTCGGCCCCGCCGCGCACCTGGTCCACACGGGCCAGCACTACGACGCCGACCTCTCGGGCCGCTTCCTGACAGAGCTGGGCCTGCCCGAGCCGACCCTCCTCGAAGGCGTCGGCGGCAAGCCCCGCGCCGTACAGATCTCCGCCGCCCTCACCCAGCTCGACGCGCTGTTCGCGGCCGAGCCCCCGCTGGCCGTGGTGGTGCAGGGCGACACGAACGCCTCCCTGGCCGGGGCCCTCGCGGCGAACTCCCGCGGCATCCCCCTGGTGCACGTCGAGGCGGGCCTGCGCAGCCACGACCGCGCGATGCCCGAGGAGCACAACCGGGTCGTCATCGACCAGCTCGCGGACGTGCTGTGCGCGGCGACCGAGGACAACCGGGACCTGCTGCGCGCCGAGGGCGTCCCCGCCGGACGCGTCGCCGTCACGGGCAACACCGTCGTCGAGGCCGTACGGGAGCACCTGCCCGCCGAGGACGAGCGCGCCGCGCTGCTCGCCGCGCACGGCGTCACCGCCGACCGCTATCTCCTCGCCACCGTGCACCGGCCCGAGAACACCGACGACCCGGACGCGCTGCGCGCCATCCTCGGCGAGCTGGCGGACCTTGCCGCCGAGCTGCCGGTGCTCTTCGCCGTCCACCCCCGTACGAAGGCCCGTCTGGAGGCCGCCGGGCTCGGGCACCTGCTGGCCGCGCTCACTGTCCTTCCGCCGCTCGGGTACGGGGAGTTCCTCGCGCTCGCCCGGCACGCGGCCGTGCTCGTCTCCGACTCGGGGGGTGTCCAGGAGGAGACCACCGTGCTCGGGCGCCCGCTCGTCGTGGTGCGGCGCTCCACGGAGCGGCCCGAGGCCATGGCGTCCGGCTTCGCCGAGCTGGTCGGCCCCGGGCGGGGCATCGGCCGTGCCGTCCGGCGGCGGCTCGCCGAGGGCGAGGTCGGCCTGCGGCGCTTGACGGACGCGCCCTCGCCGTTCGGGGACGGGCTCGCCTCCCAGCGGATCGTGGCCCTCCTCGGCGCGGTTGCCTCGGGGCGGCGGCCCCAGCAGCTCTCCGTCGCCGCCTGACCGCTCCCCATGGGGGCTGCGCCCCCTCCCCCCTGCCTCTTCGGCCCTCCGGGCCTCGTCCTCAATCGCCGGACGGGCTCAAGAGTCCCCGCTCGCCGGGACGGATCGGCCCCTCGTCGTACGCCCCCCACAACACCCCCCCGAGGACCCCGTGCTCACCCCCCACTACCTCCTCTACGCCCTGCCCTTCTTCCTCCTCGCCTGTTTCCTCCTCTACTGGGCCGGGGCCCGGCACGCCTACACGCGCCGCAAGCCCACGCCGGACGGTGACCCCTCGGCCTTCGACTGGCACTTCTTCGTGCCGTGCCGCGACGAGGAGACCGTGATCGGCGCGACCGTCACCCAGCTGCGCACGGACTTCCCGGCCGCGCACGTGTGGGTGGTCGACGACGACAGCGACGACACCACCGCGGCCGTCGTGACCGCGCTGGCCGACGGTGACGGCCACGTCCACCTGGTCTCGCGCCGCCGCCCCGACGCCCGTATCGGCAAGGGCGCGGCCCTCAACTCGGCGTACGCGGCCCTGAACGACTTCCTGCCCGCGGCCGCCGACCGCTCGCGGGCCGTCGTGTGCGTCGTCGACGCCGACGGGCGCCTCGCCCCCGACGCGCTCGCGCGGGTCAGCGGCGACACCGGCTTCGGTGACCCGGAGACCGGCGGGGTGCAGGTCAGCGTACGGATGCGCAATGTCACCGAGCGGCGTCCGCTGGCGGAGCACGGGCGGGTCGCCAACGTCTTCGCGCGGCTGCTCGTGCGGATGCAGGACATGGAGTTCGCGGTGTCCAACGCGGGGATGCAGTTGCTGCGCGGCCGCACCGGTTCCGTGGGGCTCGGCGGCAACGGCCAGTTCACCCGGCTCACCGCGCTCGACCGGATCGCCGCCGCCGAGCGCCGCCCGTGGCAGCGCGACGCGCTCCTGGAGGACTACGAGCTGGGCCTGCACATGATCCTCGGCGGCTACCGCGTCGCCCACATCGCCGACACCTACGTCTCGCAGGAGGGCCTGCCGCGCGCCCGGCGCTTCCTCACCCAGCGCACCCGCTGGGCCCAGGGCAACCTGCAGTGCGTGCGCTACGCGCCCCGCATCGTCGGCTCCCGGCACTACTCGGGCCGCGGCGTCCTGGAGACTCTGTACACGTTCATGCAGCCCCTCGCGCACGTGGCGACGCTCATCCTGAGCGTGATCCTGCTCGCCGCGGTCGTCGCGGGCGGCTCGATGCGGGACGCGTTCCTCGGCAACTGGCCGCTGATCCTGGTCCTGTGCGCCCTGTCGGTGCTGCCGTTCGTGGCCTGGGGCCCGCTCTACCGCCGGGACTTCGCCCCGGACCGCTCCCGCCTCACCGGCCTGCTGTGGGGGCTCGCCCTGTGGCTGTACGCGTACCACGTGTTCATCGTGTCGGCGCGCGGGTTCCTGCGGCTGCTGCGGGGCCGCAACGGCTGGGCGAAGACGCGGCGCAACGCGGAGTCCGTGGGCACGGGTCCGGTGGCGACGGAGGCCTGACCGGCGGGGGTACGGACACGAGGGCGCCCGGAACCGTTCGGTTCCGGGCGCCCTCGTGTCTGCCTGAAGTGCCTTACGCGGCCGGGAGGTTGTCCAGCTGCGTCTGGAGGCGCGCGATGTCCTCCTCGGCCTTGGCGAGGCGGCCGCGGATCTTGTCCACGACGTTGTCCGGCGCCTTGGCGAGGAACGCCTCGTTGCCGAGCTTGGCCGTGGCCTGGGCCTTCTCCTTCTCGGCGGCCGCGAGGTCCTTGGCGAGGCGCTTGCGCTCCGCCGCCACGTCGATCGTGCCGGACAGGTCGAGGGCGACGCTCGCGCCCGCGACCGGCAGGGTCGCCGTCGCCGCGAAGGACTCGCCCTCGGGCTGGAGGCGGAGGAGCTGGCGGATCGCGGCCTCGTGCGGGGCGAACGGCGTGCCGTCCAGGGTGAGGCGGGCCGGGACCTTCTGGCCGGGCTGGAGGCCCTGGTCGGCGCGGAACCGGCGGACCTCGGTGACGAGGTCCTGGAGGGAGAGGATCTCCTTCTCGGCGCCCGCGTCCCGGAAACCGCCCGGTGCGTCAGCACCAGGAACAGACACAGCCTTGGGCCACGCGGCGACGACCACGGACTCGCCGCCGGTGAGCGTCGTCCACAGCGTCTCCGTCACGAACGGCACGACCGGGTGCAGGAGGCGCAGCGTGACGTCCAGGACCTCGCCGAGGACGCGCTTGCTGACCTCGGCGGCCGGGCCGCCCGCCATGAACGTGGTCTTGGACAGCTCCACGTACCAGTCGAAGACCTCGTCCCACGCGAAGTGGAAGAGGGCGTCGGAGAGCTTCGCGAACTGGTAGTCCTCGTAGAACGCGTCGACCTCGGCGACCACCGTGTTCAGGCGGGAGAGGATCCAGCGGTCGGTGGCGGACATCTCGGACGCGTCGGGCAGCGGGCCCTCGACCGTCGCGCCGTTCATCAGCGCGAAGCGCGTGGCGTTCCAGATCTTGTTGGCGAAGTTCCGGGAGCCCTGCACCCAGTCCTCGCCGATCGGCACGTCGACGCCCGGGTTGGCGCCGCGGGCCAGGGTGAAGCGGAGCGCGTCGGAGCCGTACTTGTCCATCCAGTCCAGCGGGTTGACCGCGTTCCCGAAGGACTTCGACATCTTCTTGCCGAACTGGTCGCGGACCATGCCGTGCAGGGCGACGGTGTGGAACGGCGGGGTGCCGTCCATCGCGTACAGGCCGAACATCATCATCCGGGCGACCCAGAAGAAGAGGATGTCGTAGCCGGTGACCAGGACGGAGTTCGGATAGAACTTCGCGAGGCTGTCGGTCTTCTCGGGCCAGCCGAGGGTGGAGAACGGCCACAGGCCGGACGAGAACCAGGTGTCGAGGACGTCCGTGTCCTGCGTCCAGCCCTCGCCGGTGGGCGGCTCCTCGTCGGGGCCGACGCAGACGATCTCGCCGTTCGGGCCGTACCAGACGGGGATGCGGTGGCCCCACCAGAGCTGGCGCGAGATGCACCAGTCGTGGAGGTTGTCGACCCAGTCGAAGTAGCGCTTCTCCATCTCCTGCGGGTGGATCTTGACCTGGCCGTCGCGGACCGCGTCACCGGCGGCCTTGGCGAGCGGGCCGACCTTGACCCACCACTGCATGGACAGGCGCGGCTCGACGGTGGTCTTGCAGCGCGAGCAGTGGCCGACCGAGTGGGAGTACGGCCGCTTCTCGGCGACGATGCGGCCCTCGGCGCGCAGCGCGCCGACGATGGCGGAGCGGGCCTCAAGGCGGTCCAGGCCCTGGAAGGGGCCGGGGACGGTGATGATGGCGTGCTCGTCCATCACCGCGATGTTCGGCAGGGAGTGGCGCTGGCCGATCTCGAAGTCGTTCGGGTCGTGGGCGGGCGTCACCTTGACGGCGCCGGTGCCGAACTCGGGGTCGACGTGCGTGTCGGCGACGACCGGGATGGAGCGGTCGGTGAGCGGGAGCTTGATGAGCTTGCCGACGAGGTGCTGGTACCGCTCGTCGTCGGGGTGCACGGCGACGGCGGTGTCACCGAGCATCGTCTCGGCGCGGGTGGTGGCGACGACGATGGTCTCGTCGCCCTCGCCGTACGTCATCGAGACGAGCTCGCCGTCGTCGTCCTGGTACTCGACCTCGATGTCGGAGATCGCCGTCAGACAGCGGGGGCACCAGTTGATGATGCGCTCGGCGCGGTAGATCAGCTCGTCCTCGTAGAGCCGCTTGAAGATCGTCTGGACGGCCTTGGAGAGGCCCTCGTCCATGGTGAAGCGCTCGCGGGACCAGGCGACGCCGTCGCCGAGGCGGCGCATCTGGCCGCTGATCTGCCCGCCGGACTCGCCCTTCCACTTCCAGACGCGCTCGACGAAGGCCTCCCGGCCGAGGTCGTGGCGGGACTTGCCCTCCTTGCCGAGCTCACGCTCGACGACGTTCTGGGTGGCGATGCCCGCGTGGTCCATGCCGGGCTGCCACAGCACCTCATACCCCTGCATGCGCTTGCGGCGGGTCAGGGCGTCGATGAGGGTGTGCTCGAAGGCGTGGCCCAGGTGCAGGCTGCCGGTCACGTTCGGCGGCGGGATGACGACGGTGTACGGGGGCTTCTCGCTGCTCGCGTCGGCGTCGAAGTAACCGCGCTCCACCCAGCGCTCGTACAGCGCCCCTTCTACCTCGGACGGCGCGTACTGCGTCGGGAGTTCGGGGACGGTCGCTGGGGGCTGCTGCTGAGCGTTCTCGGTCACGCGCCCAGTTTAGGGGTGTCACAGACTGGTCCCGAAACCAGAATCTTCAGTAACGGTTGGCTCCCCGGGGCCCACGGGGGTCCTCGCGTCGGTGAGGATGTTGGGAACACATAAGCGCGCGGGAAAATATGGGCGCGCTCAGGCGTTCGAGGGGAACCCCAGTAATGAGCTACAACCAGCCGGGCCCGTACGGCGGGCAGCAGCCGCAGCAGCCCGGGCCGTACGGCGGCCAGCCGCAGCAGCCTGGCCCCTACGGCCAGCCGCAGCAGGCCCCTCAGCCCGGCTATGGCTACCCCCAGCAGCCGCCCCAGCAGCCCGGTTACGGCTACCCCCAGCAGCCGCCGCAGGGCGTACCGCCGCAGCAGCCCCCGTACGGCCAGCCCCAGCAGCCCGGCCCCTACGGGCAGCAGCCCCAGGCCCCCTACGGCCAGGTCCCGCCCCCGCCCGGCGGTGGCGGCGGCAAGAAGACGGGCATGATCATCGGCGCGGTCGCGGTCGTCGCCGCCATCGGCGTCGGCGCCTACTTCGTCCTCGGCGGCAGCGACAGCGACTCCGGCACGGTCAAGGACGACGGCCCGCACAAGCTGACCACGCCCGCGACGGTTCTCTCGGACTACAACAAGAAGCCGGACAGCGACTCCGGCAGCGACATGTCGTCCGACGAGATCGCGAAGGCCGAGGAGTACGGGGTGAAGAACCCCACCGAGGTCAAGGCCCAGTACATGGCGGGCACCCAGGAGAACCCCCTCGGGCAGAAGATCCTCCAGCTGAACGGCGTCTACGGCGACATCGAGGACCCCGAGGCGGTCGTCGACAAGATGTTCTCCTCGGCCAAGGAGAAGTCCGAGAAGAGCGACAGCGGCAGCACCGGCCGCAAGGTCACGATCGTCGGCAGCCCGAAGTCGTACAACCCGTCCGACCTCGACGGCGCGATGATGAAGTGCCAGGAGATGAAGTACGCCATGGGCTCCTCGACCGGCAGCACGGAGGCGCCGAAGGAGATGTCGATGGCGACCTGCATCTGGGGCGACAACAGCACGATCGGCGTCGTGGTCACCGCGGACGTGGCGAGCGCCATGGGCGGCAAGGCCGCCGACCTGGACGAGGCCGCCGAGAAGACGGCCAAGTTCCGCAAGGAAGTCCGCGTCAAGCGCTGACGCCGAGGCGCGCGTCGCGCACCGGCAAGGGCCCCGGCCGTCGCGGCCGGGGCCCGCTTCCGTCACGATGGTGCGCGCAGCACCGCATCACGAAGGGGGAACCCCACACATGAGCCACAACCAGCCGGGTCCGTACGGCGGACAGCAGCCCGGCCCCTACGGCGGCGGCCAGCCGCAGCAGCCAGGCCCCTACGGCCAGCAGCCGGGCCCCCAGGGCCCCGGTTACGGCTATCCGCAGCAGCAGCCCCAGCAGCCCGGCTACGGCTACCCCCAGCAGGCCCCGCAGGGCGTCCCGCCGCAGCAGCCGTACGGCCAGCCGCAGCAGCCGGGCCCGTACGGGCAGCAGCCGCAGGCCCCCTACGGCCAGGTCCCGCCCCCGCCCGGCGGTGGCGGCGGCAAGAAGACGGGCATGATCATCGGCGCGGTCGCGGTCGTCGCCGCCATCGGCGTCGGCGCCTACTTCGTCCTCGGCGGCAGCGACAGCAGCTCCGGCACGGTCAAGGACGACGGCCCGCACAAGCTGACCACGCCCGAGACCGTCATCGACGGTGCGTTCAAGAAGAAGGCCGGCTCCGGCGGCGGCTTCGGCGGCATCAACACCGACAAGGCCGAGAAGGCCGGGGTGAAGGACGCCAAGGACGTCGGGGCGGACTACCAGTCCGGGGACACGAACAACCCGCTGGCGCTCAAGTCCATGAACTTCGGCGGCGTGTACGGCGAGATCGACGACCCGGAGAGCGTCGTGGACAAGATGTTCGCCAACGCCAAGAAGGAACAGGGCAGCGGCACGACCAAGGCGAAGGTCGTCGGCGACCCGAAGTCGTACAACCCGTCCGACCTCGACGGCGCGATCATGAAGTGCCAGGAGATGAAGGCCGACACCAGCGGGTCGTCCGACGCCTCGGCACCCAAGGAGGTGTCCGCGGCCGTCTGCATCTGGGGCGACAAGAGCACCATCGGCTTCACCGTGACCGTGGACGTGGCCAACGCCATGGCGGGCAAGAGCGCCGACCTGGAGGACGCCGCGGAGAAGACCGCGAAGCTCCGCAAGGACACGCGCGTCAAGCTCTGATCCGTCATCCGTCCGTACGGACACCAGCAAGGGCCCGGTCGCTGCGGCCGGGCCCTTCGCATGCCTCAGGGGGAGGATCGGAAGTGGGCAGCAGGAAGGCCGTGGCCGCCGTCGCCGGGATCGGCGTCGTCGCTCTGCTCGGAGTCGGCGCGTACGTCGGCTTCGGTGACGGCGACGACTCGGGTGGGCGCGGGAGTGTCGGCGCGGCCGGCGGGCCGTACAAGTTGATCGCGCCGCAGGCGGTGTTGGGGAAGTACGAGCAGGTGGAGGGCATCACCTCGGCCGCCATGGAGCACCCCGCCGGCTTCGGGGTGCGCGGTGCGAAGACGGTTCAGGCGGTGTACGGATCCGGCAGGGGGGCCAAGGCGCTCAGTGCGGGGCTGATCCAGTTCACCGGTGCGTACGGGACGGTCGCCGCGCCGGGGAAGACCGTCGACGCGCTGTTCGCGGACCTCGCGGCCAAGGCGAGGAAGCCGGGCAAGGGCGGCGAGAAGAGCACGATGGTGGGCCGGCCCGAGGACTTCAGCGCGGACGGCGTGGTCGTGAAGTGTCAGGAGACGCGGACGGAGGGGAGCTCCGCCGCCGCACCCGAGGAGCGGCGGGTGCTCCGTGCTCCCGTGTGCGCCTGGGCCGACCGCAGCACCGCCGCCGTCGTCATGCCGATGGACACCCGCGCCACCAAGGCGGGCAAGGACGTGTCCCTCGATGAGGCGGCCGCCACCACGGCCAGGCTGCGCGCCGAGGTCCGCGTGGCCGTCAAGTAGAGGACGGAGTCTGCGGATACGCACACGGGGCGCACGGTGCCCATCCGAAAAAAGAGGGGGCGTCCGGTGAGCCGAACTCACCGGACGCCCCCTCCGCGTACGAACAGCGCGAGCGTTACGCGGACTTCTGCTCGCCCGCCCCGGAGCCCCGCACGTCGCGCGGCACCAGCGTCGGGTTCACGTTCGAGTGGACGACGTCCGCCGTGATGACGACGCGGGCCACGTCCTTGCGGGACGGCACCTCGTACATCACCGACTGGAGGACTTCCTCCATGATGGCGCGCAGGCCGCGCGCGCCGGTCTGGCGCAGGATCGCCTGGTCGGCGATGGCCTCCAGGGCCGCGCGCTCGAAGTCCAGCTCCACGCCGTCGAGTTCGAAGAGGCGCTGGTACTGCTTGACGAGGGCGTTGCGCGGCTCGACCAGGATCTGGAGGAGCGCCTCGCGGTCGAGGTTGTGGACCGAGGTGATGACGGGCAGCCGGCCGATGAACTCGGGGATCATCCCGAACTTCACCAGGTCCTCCGGCATGATGTCCTCGAACTGGTCCTTCTCCTCCAGCTCCCGCTTGGAGCGGATGGTCGCGCCGAAGCCGATGCCCTTGGCACCCGCCCGCGACTCGATGATCTTCTCCAGGCCCGCGAACGCACCGCCCACGATGAACAGCACGTTCGTCGTGTCGATCTGGATGAACTCCTGGTGCGGGTGCTTGCGGCCGCCCTGCGGCGGGACGGAGGCCGTCGTGCCCTCCAGGATCTTCAACAGGGCCTGCTGGACGCCCTCACCCGATACGTCGCGCGTGATCGACGGGTTTTCGCTCTTCCGGGCGACCTTGTCGATCTCGTCGATGTAGATGATGCCCGTCTCGGCCTTCTTGACGTCGTAGTCGGCGGCCTGGATGAGCTTCAGGAGGATGTTCTCGACGTCCTCGCCGACATAGCCCGCCTCCGTGAGCGCCGTCGCGTCCGCGATGGCGAAGGGGACGTTCAGCATGCGGGCGAGCGTCTGCGCGAGCAGGGTCTTGCCGGAGCCGGTGGGGCCGAGCAGCAGGATGTTGGACTTCGCGAGCTCGATGGCGTCCTCGCGGCCCTGAGCGCCGCCGTTCTCCCCGGCCTGGACGCGCTTGTAGTGGTTGTAGACGGCGACGGAGAGCGCCTTCTTGGCGGGCTCCTGACCGACCACGTACCCCTCGAGGAACTCGTAGATCTCGCGGGGCTTGGGCAGTTCCTCCCAGCGGACCTCGCTCGTCTCGGCGAGTTCTTCCTCGATGATCTCGTTACAGAGATCGATGCACTCATCGCAGATGTACACGCCGGGGCCTGCGATGAGCTTCTTGACCTGCTTCTGACTCTTTCCGCAGAACGAGCACTTGAGCAGATCGCCGCCGTCACCGATGCGTGCCACGGTGTGCTTCCCCTTCGCCTGGGAGACGCCGTTGGTCCAGCGGCTCCTGGTGCCTTGTATCCGACGGTACCTTGCCTGGCCCCCCGTTCGGGCCCCCCTTGGCGCGGTTCGCTTCCGCATGGGCCGCGTCGAGGGGTGGGCGGATGGTGCTGCGACGCCCCGGGCGAGGCCGGCAGGTGGCTCGCCCGGGGCTCGGACGAGACTTCAGAGAACCGAGGAGTTGTTCATCTTCCGGGTGGAGATGATCTGGTCGATCAGGCCGTACGCCAGCGCGTCCTCGGCGGTGAGGATCTTGTCGCGCTCGATGTCGTCGCGGATCTTCTCGATCGGCGTCGTGGAGTGCTTGGCCAGCATCTCCTCGAGCTGCGTACGCATCCGGAGGATCTCGTTGGCCGCGATCTCCAGGTCGGAGAGCTGCTCACGGCCGGTGCCGCCGGACGGCTGGTGGATCAGCACACGGGCGTTCGGCAGGGCCATGCGCTTGCCCGGCGTGCCCGCGGCGAGGAGCACGGCGGCCGCGGAGGACGCCTGGCCCATGCAGACCGTCTGGATGTCGGGCTTCACGAACTGCATCGTGTCGTAGATCGCGGTGAGCGCCGTGAAGGAGCCGCCCGGGCTGTTGATGTAGACCGAGATGTCCCGGTCGGGGTCCATCGACTCCAGGCACAGGAGCTGCGCCATGACGTCGTTGGCGGAGGCGTCGTCGATCTGGACGCCGAGGAAGATCACGCGCTCTTCGAAGAGCTTCGCGTACGGGTCGTACTCGCGCACGCCCTGCGAGGTGCGCTCGACGAAGCGCGGGATCACATAGCGGTTGTCCACCTGCGGGCCGGTGTGCAGGCCCGAGGCCTGGCCGCTGACGGGGAAGGTGTTCATCTGAGGCGTTCCGTCCTGGTGTGAGCGTGGGCTTGGTCGGCTGGGGCCGCTCCCGGCGGCCGCCGCTTCGCGGTGGCCGCTGCCGGGGGCCCGGGGGTGCCTGGTCAGGCCCCCGTGCCGCCGCCGCCCGGAACACCCGAAGCGGCGCTGATGATCTCGTCGATGAGGCCGTACTCCTTGGCCTCCTCGGTGGTGAACCAGCGGTCGCGGTCACCGTCGCGGATGATCGCCTCGACCGTCTGGCCGGAGTGGCGGGCGGTGATCTCGGCCATGCGCTGCTTGGTGCGCAGCAGGTACTCGGCCTGGATCTTGACGTCCGATGCGGTGCCGCCGATGCCGGCGGAGCCCTGGTGCATCAGGATGTCCGTGTGCGGCAGGGCGAAGCGCTTGCCGGCGGTGCCGCCGGTGAGCAGGAACTGGCCCATGGAGGCGGCCATGCCCATGCCGATGGTCACCACGTCGTTCGGGATGTACTGCATGGTGTCGTAGATCGCCATGCCGGCGGTCACCGAGCCGCCGGGGCTGTTGATGTAGAGGTAGATGTCCTTCGACGGGTCGGCCGCGAGGAGGAGCATCTGCGCCGTGATCTTGTTCGCGATGTCGTCGTCGACCTGCTGGCCGAGGAAGACGATGCGCTCGCCGAGCAGTCGGTTGTACACATGGTCGCCGAGGCCACCACCGATGGACGGCTCACCGGCTGCGTAAGGCATCAGATTCGTCACGTATCCACCTGCTCGTCTCTGACGGCTCCGGCCGTCTCGCATCTTCGTCCCGGGGGCAAGGGCTCCACTGCCCCCGTATTCATGGACCCTAACGCGCAGGTGGGACAACGCCATCCCGGTTCCTGAACTGTTCGCTGGCAGCGCAAGGTCTGGCGGGGGCGCCTTGAGGGGGCGGCAGCCGGCCCCGCCGCTCCGCGGCGGGTTCTCCCACCCGCCCACCCGTGACCGCCGTCCCCGGGGCGCTCCCGAGGGCTCCCCGACCCCCTCCAGAGGCATCACCCAGGACAGCACAAACAAGCCTCCGCCCGCAGGGTCAGCCCGCCCCGGGCCGCCGCCCCGGGCCGGCGCGACCCGCCCTCGCCGGGGCACCCCACGGTGGGCCATGGGAGCAAGGGGCTGGTCCCACAGCCGTGGGGGGCGATGGGGCGATGGGGCAAGGGGGCAGCCACCTGCCCGCGCAGGCCGGCCCTGGCCGCCACCACCCGAGGACACCGCACCCCCGCCCCACAACGCCCCACTCCCCCTGCCCCGCGGCCTCCCCACCCACCAGTTCCAGCCACCCGATGCCCCACCCCGCCACCCCACGGCACAGCCGCCCCCCACCCCCACCATTTCGGGTGACCACCGACCCACCCCCGCCGCAGCCCCGCAGCCCCGCAGCCCCGCAGCCCCGCAGCCCCGCAGCCCCGCAGCCCCGCAGCCCCGCAGCCCCGCAGCCCCGCAGCCCACAACGTTCCGGGGGCCCGGGGGGCACCCTGGTTCGACAGTTTCGGGTGGGTGGGTGGGTGGGGCGGTCCGCGCCGCGCAGCGGCGGGGACCGGGGGAAGCAGCCGGGGGTACGCCGAAGGCCCCCGCAACGCGTCGGAACGCGTCGCGGGGGCCTTCGGGGCGTACAGGAGATCCCGGGGATCAGGCCTTGGGCTCGTCCTCGGTGGACTCGGCGGCGGCCTCGGCCGGGGCTTCGGCGGCCTCGGTGGACTCGGCGGCAGCCTCGTCCTCGTCGTCGAGGTCGACGACCTCGCCGTTGGTGTCCTTGACCGTCGCGGCCTCGACCACGACCGCGAGCGCCTTGCCGCGGGCGACCTCGCCGACGAGCATCGGCACCTGGCCACCCTCGACGACGGCCTGGGCGAACTGGTCGGGGCTCATGCCGGAGGACTGCGCGCGACGCATGAGGTGCTCGGTGAGCTCCTCCTGGTTCACGTTCAGCTTCTCCTTGTTGACGAGCTCGTCGAGGACGAACTGCGTCTTGATGCCCTTGACCGCCTGCTCACGGGTCTCGGCGTCGAACTCTTCCTCGGTCTTGCCCTGGATCTCCAGGTACTTCGCGAGGTCGAGGCCCATCTGGCCGAGCTGGTGGTGCTCCAGGTTGTGCTTGCGGGTGCGGATCTCGTCCTCGAGCAGCTTCTCGGGGACGGGGACCTCGACGATCTCCAGGAGCTTCTCCAGGACGCGCTCCTGGGCCTGGGTGGCCTGGTCGAACTGGCGGGCCGTCTCCAGGCGCTTGCGGCTGTCGGCCTTCAGCTCGTCGAGGGTGTCGAACTCCGACGCCAGCTGCGCGAAGTCGTCGTCCAGCTCCGGCAGTTCGCGCTTGGCGACCTGGGTGACCTTGACGGTGACCTCGGACTCCTTGCCGGCGGCCGAGCCGCCCTTGAGCTCGGAGGTGAAGGTGGCTTCGCCACCGGCCTCCAGGCCCTTCACGGCCTCGTCGATGCCCTCGAGCAGCTCGCCGGAGCCGATCGTGTAGGAGACGCCGGACGCGACGCCGTCCTCCAGGACCTCGCCCTCGACCTTGGCCTCCAGGTCGATCGTCACGACGTCGCCGTCCTCGGCGGCACGCTCGACCGGGGACGTGGAGGCGAAGCGCTCGCGCAGCTCCTCGACGGCCTTGTCGACGTCCTCGTCGGCGATCTCGACGGCGTCGACCTCGACCTCGATGCCGGAGTAGTCCGGGATCTCGATGGCCGGACGGATGTCGACCTCAGCGGTGAAGTTGAGGGTCTCGTTGTCCTTCAGCTCGGTGATGTCCACCTCGGGCTGGCCCAGGACGTTGAGCTCGGCCTCGTTGACCGCCTCGGTGTAGAACTTCGGGAGGGCGTCGTTGACGGCCTCCTCGAGCACCGCACCGCGGCCGAACCGCTGGTCGATGACGCGGGCCGGGATCTTGCCCTTGCGGAAGCCCTTCACCGTGACCTGCTGGTTGATCTTCTTGTACGCCGCGTCGAGGCTGTCCTTGAGCTCCTCGAAGGGCACCTCGACAGTGAGCCGAACCCGGGTCGGGTTCAGGGTCTCCACGGCGCTCTTCACGGTTCGGTCTCCTTGTGGGCTGACTTCTTGGATTCTGCCCGGTTGAGAGACACACGGGCACGCAGCTTGCATAGTAACGGCACGCGGGAGCCGACCCACAATGCGATCTTGGTCAGCGGACCGCCGGGGCCGTACGGAGTTCGGTCCCCACCGGGTAACAGGCCACCGGATGCGGGGGAACCAGCTGGTCGGGGTGGCGGGATTTGAACCCACGGCCTTCCGCTCCCAAAGCGGACGCGCTACCAAGCTGCGCCACACCCCGTCGGTGCGACACGTAGGGTACATGCCCGCAGGCAGTGCGGCGCCCGCGCGAACGGGAGTGAATGGGGGTGTGCGGCGCACCGCCTCGACCCGCTACGATGCTGTCCGTGCCGCGCACGCTGACCTGCGAGGGGTCGCTGCGCGAGCTGTGCGGGCGTAGCTCAATGGTAGAGCCCTAGTCTTCCAAACTAGCTACGCGGGTTCGATTCCCGTCGCCCGCTCTGTGGCCTCCGGCCCGGTGTGCAGGTTCGCCCCTGCGCCCGGGCCGGAGGCTTTTTCGTGCGCCGGGGCGCTTCGGTCAGGGGTTTCGTACGTCGACGCTGTAGACGGAGCGGACGCCGTAGGGGACGTAGAGGGCGTCGCCCACGAGGGTCAGGGGCGCCCCGCCCCCCTTGGGGTCGTGGTCGAACTCTCCCGGGGGCAGGCGGCGGCCGGAGCGGGCCCAGATCTCCTCGCCGCTGGAGCGGTCCAGGGCCGCGAGCCGACCGGTCGGGGAGGCGATGTAGAGGCGGGAGCCGGCGGCCAGGGGCGGGCCGGGGAAGTCCACGGAGGACGTGCGGCTCCACAGCCTGCGGCCCGTGCCCGGGTCGAAGGCGCCGACGCTGCCGTTGTCGGAGACGAAGTAGAGCGTGCCGCCCGCGAGGTGGAGGCGCGTGTCCGCGCCCTGGGGGTGGGACAGGCGCACGGTGTGGGCACGGCGGGAGGACGGCTCGACCACGACGACGGAGTGGTGCTGCCGCTTCTTCCCCTGGGGTTCGCGGACGAACACGAGGCCGTCGCCCGCCCGGCCGACGAAGTACAGCTCGCCGCGGGCCTCGGCGGTCCACAGCGGCCTGCCGTCGCGCGGATCGACGGGTGAGACGCGGGTCGTGACGGCGGCGCCGTCCGGCCCCGGGGGCACGCAGACCAGGTAGCCCCGCCCGCCGAACGCGCGCACGTTGCAGCCCTGGTCAGCGGGCAGCTTGCGCTGCCAGACAGGCTTGTCGCGGCCGGGGACGAGGAGGGCGTAGGCGCTGTTCTCGGCGCCGGTGAGCGTGAGGATGCCGTGCTTCGTGGCCACCGCGCCCCCGATGTCGGGAGCCGGATCCGGGGCCAGGGCGCTCTCGCCGTGCGTGGTGGTGTGCTTCCACCGCAGCTTGCCGGTGCGCACGTCGCGGGCCTGGATCTCGTACCGGGCGACGACGGTGTCCGCGGACTTCTCGGTCTCGTGGCTCCGGTAGACGTACACCTGTCGGCGGTCGGCCGACGTGCCGATGATGTTGCCGAGGCCGCTCCACATTCCTTCCGGTTCCGTGCCGTTGACGGGCTGCTTCCACCCCACCTTCCCGGTGGTCAGCGAGAAGCGCGCGGCCTGGACGTCGTCACCCGCGCACACCAGCCCTCCGCGTGCGGCGACGCAGCGCGTGAAGGACGTGGAGGCCATGCTCTCCGGCGCCAGCTCGACCCTGGCCTGCCAGGACCGCCACCCGGCCGGAAGGTCGCTGGACGGCGTGTCGCCGTCGAGCAGGCGGACGCCCGTCCAGGCCCCGAGCACCGCGAGCGACAGACCGCCCACCGACGCCGCGAACAGGAGTCTTCGGCGCTTGCGGGACCGGGGCGCGAGGGCCGCGTCCGGCGTCTGCGGTCGGCGCGGAACCGGTTCCCCCCGCAGCAACGCCAACAGCTCGTCCGGTGTGGGGCGTTCCTTCGGGTGCTTGGCCAGGCACTGGGTGACGAAGGGGCGCAACTCGGTGGGGACGTCGGTGAGTTCGGGGGTGGATTCGACGACGCCGGTCGCGGTCTCGTAGGGGGAGGGGGAGTCGAAAGGCCCCCGGCCCGTGGCCGCGTAGGTGAGGACGGAGCCGAGGGAGAAGATGTCGGAGGCGGGGCCCACGTCGCGGGGGGACGTGAGTTGTTCCGGGGACATGTACGGCGGGGTGCCCATGACGCGGCCGGTCTGGGTGAGGGGGTCGCCCGCGAGGGCCTCGGCGGCGCGGGAGACGCCGAAGTCGATGACGCGGGGGCCGTCCTCGGCCAGCATCACGTTGGCCGGTTTCAGGTCGCGGTGGACGACGCCCACGCGGTGGATGTCGCGGAGGGCCTCGGTGAGACCGGCGGCGAGTTCCAGGAGGCGGTCCGGGGGCAGCGGGCCCTCGCGGCGGACGTGGGTGCCCAGGTTCTCGCCGGGGATGTAGAGCGTGGCCATCCAGGGGCTCGCGGCGTCGGCGTCGGCGTCCACGACGGGCGCCGTGAACGCGCCGCTGACCTGACGCGCGGCCGCCACCTCGCGGCGGAAGCGGGCGCGGAACTCGGGGTCGTCGGCGTACTGCCCGTGCACGACCTTGACCGCGAGACGGCGGCCGGAGGCGGAGCGGGCGAGGTAGACGACGCCCATTCCGCCGGAGCCGAGCCGGTCCTCGACCGGATAGCCGCCGATCCGTGGTGGATCGGTTTCCCGTAGCGCCATCCGATCAGGACCCCCGTCCGCCGCGCACCGTCAGAACTGTATGTCCCCGATGGTCTCGGCCAGCGAGTCGAGGAGTTCCTGGATGTCGTCGGCCATTCCCGTGGAGGCGAGCACGAAGCCGAAGAGCGCCGCGACGATGGCGGGCCATACCTTGATGTTTCCCTGACGCACCATCATGACAAGGACGATCGCCAACAGCAGCACCACTGACAGCGAAATGGCCACACAGATCACACCCTAGGTCGGTCGCTCTCCCGCCCGGGGGGTACGACCCCGCACTCCCCCGCCAGAACCATCGTGCCACCAACAGCACCTCGCCATGCGGCCGGTGACACATCGTCGGCCAAGCCTTGACCAGTGGTGCGGGTGTTCCGCGGGTGCCGGAAGGGCCCCGGACACTCGCGGCGGGCGCCAACCAGGGCCATGCGTACGGGAATTCGACGCGTCCACCGGACGGCGAATTTCGACTTGATCGTTTCCATGGCCGGTCACCGCAGGGACGTCGGCGCGGCATCTTCCGGCACCGCGTGCCCGGCCGCGTACGCACAAGCAGTTCACAGGAATTCGAATTGTTGCCGAGAGCACATCGCACGAGGCGCCATAACCCGCCACGCACCGATCAACCGGACATTTCACCAGAGTCGCCCGCGGGCGTTATGCACGATTTAAGCGGTGTGAATGCTGACCTATCGGACAGTTAGCCATCCTGCAACGCGGGTACCCGCGCCACCGATAAGGAAAAGTCCGATGACGCCTGGGCGGCGTTCCGATGGATGTGATGAACGGTGTCGATGAACAACCGGCGGGCGTGGCGCCGGAAACGAGACAGAAGACACGTCGGGAAAACGGCAGGAACACGGAGCGATGAACGGGATGAATGAGTTGAGGGTTTTACGGGAACACCGGGGCGACGCTAGGGTGCCTCAGATGTTCCACGCTGCCATGACCCCCGCAGGCGCAGTGCGGTCCCGGATCGTCTCACCGAGCTCCTGGTGGGAGGGCCTGTGACGAACTCCGCTCAGCCGCACGGGCGGCACCGGGCGCCGCTGCCTCCCCTGCAGTCCGCCGGCCAGGAGCCGGTCTCCGGAATGCCGGGCCCCCGCGCCCCTGAGTCCGCCGCGGCCACGGCCACCCCCCGCCAGGCCGGCCGCCACTCCGCCCCGACCGTTCCCCCCACGGCCCCGACGGCCCCCACGTACCGAACCCCCCACCCCTCCCCCGCCCGCGCGGTGCCCGCCACCGCCCGCCCCGCCGACGGCGCCGGCAAGCCCGCCAAGCAGCGCGACGCGTTCTTCGACAACGCCAAGTACCTCGCGATCGTGCTGGTCGCGATGGCCCACGCGTGGGAGCCCCTGACGGATCACAGCCGCAGTGCCGAAGCGCTGTACATGACCGTCTACACCTTCCACATGCCGGCGTTCATCCTGATCTCCGGCTACTTCTCGCGCAGCTTCGACATGCGCCCCGACCGGCTCAAGCGGCTCGTGACCGGCATCGCCGTGCCGTACGTGATCTTCGAGGTCGCGTACACCTTCTTCAAGCGGTGGGCCGACGACGATCCGACGCAGCCGATCAGCCTGCTCGACCCCTGGTACCTGACCTGGTTCCTCATCGCTCTGTTCGTGTGGCGGCTGACCACTCCGCTGTGGAAGATCGTGCGCTGGCCGGTGCCGCTCGCCCTGGCCATCGCCGTGCTCGCCGTGGTCTCGCCCGACATCGGCGACGACCTCGACCTCCAGCGGGTCCTGCAGTTCATGCCGTTCTTCGTGCTCGGCCTCTTCATCAAGCCCGAGCACTTCCAGCTGGTGCGCCGCCGCGAGGTGCGCCTCCTTTCGGTGCCGATCTTCGCGTGCGCGGTGGCGCTCGCCTACTGGGCCGCCCCGAAGATGACGTCCGTGTGGTTCTACCGGCGCGACAGCGCCCAGGAACTCGGCGTCCCGTGGTGGGTCGGCGTGGTCATGACGCTGGCCCTGTTCGGCTGCTCGGTGCTGCTCACGGCGTGCTTCTTCGCCTGGGTGCCGCGCCGGAAGATGTGGTTCACGGTGCTCGGCGCGGGAACGTTGTACGGCTATCTGCTGCACGGCTTCCTCGCCAAGGGATCCCGGTTCTGGGACTGGTTCGACGCCAACCCGTGGCTGTACCAGCCCGCCGGCGAGGTGATCGTGACGGTGATCGCGGGCGCCGTGGTGACGCTCCTGTGCACGCCACCGGTGCAGCGGATGTTCCGCTTCGCCATGGAGCCCAAGATGGAGTGGGCCTTCCGACGCGACGCGGCCGCGCTGGCCCGCGAGCGGGGGTCCTCCCGCTGACGAGCGGGGTTCCTCCCGCTGACGCTCCCCTCGGCCGTCAGGCCGGGGCCAGCAGCGCCCGCATGTGCGCGTACTTCGCCGTGAGGCGGGTCCGGGTCGTCTCGTCCAGTACGGCGAGACGGCCCGGATCCGCGTTGTGGGCCAGGTCGGCCTCCTTGACCAGGACGGCGCCGGGGGTCGCGCGGATCCGGGCGGCGTACGCCTCCGGGGGCTCGCCGGGCCGCTTGGTGAGGGCGCGCACGATGGCCTTCGTGGCCGGGGCCAGGGCGGCCGCGTCCAGCCAGTCCGGCGTCAGCGCGTCGTCCTCGATCGCGTCGTGCAGCCACGCCGCCGCGATCTGCGCCGGCGAGCCGCCCCGCGCCCGCGTCCCCTCGGCAACCGCCGCCAGGTGCTCGGCGTAGGGCCGCCCCGCCTTGTCGGTCTGCCCGGCGTGCGCCCGCCGGGCCACCGCCTCCACCTCGGCCAGGGTCATCAGCGTCATGCCGACGACCCTAGCGAGCGTCATGTCGAGGATCCCAGCGCCGCCCGCGCGGGCACCGCCGTCGCCACCAGGCCGAGCACCACGGCCGACCCGGCGAAGGCCGCGTACAGGAGCGGCGGGATGTAGGGGCCCTCACCGGTCAGGCCCTTCATCATCGGGACCAGCGTGGCCAGCGCGATGGCGGTGCCGATGACGACGCCCGCGCAGGTCACGAGCAGCGCCTCCCAGCGCACCATCCGCAGGACCTGGCGCCGGGTGGAGCCGATGAGCCGCAGCGTGCCCAGCTCGCGCCGCCGGTCGAGGACCGTCATGACCAGGGTGTTGGCGGCGGCGACGGCCGCGAAGCCGCCGAGGACGGCCGCCATGGTGGTGTTCGCCCAGGCCTGCACGGCGCGGTCCTTGGACTGGGCGGTGGTGTAGTCGTCGCGCTCCAGGACCGTGCCCTGGGACTCCAGATGCTTCAGCGCCGCAGCGGAGGAGCCCTTCGCCCAGATCTCGGTGTCGAACGCCGACGTGACGTGCCGCTTCATCTCGGCTCCGCCCAGGGTCACTTGGGACAGGCCGAGCCCGCGCTCGTACGTCGCGACGACCTCGGGCCGGGTCTTCGTGCCGTCGGGCAGCCGCAGTTCGACGCGGTCGCCGACCTTCAGGTGGGCGTTGCCCGCAAGGTTCGCGTCCAGGGCGACCTTGCCCTTGCCGAGGTCGATGCGGCCGGACTCGACGTTCAGGTCCTGCACCTTGGCGAGGTTCGCGGCGGTGCCGGTGACGGCCTGCGTGCTCGCCGACTGCAGATAGCGGTCGCCGCCCGAGCCCATCGGCAGCAGCACGGAGGTCTTCAGGAGGCCGACCGCGGAGCCGCCGCCGGGTCCGGTGGCCTTGCGCACCGTCGACGCGTCGAAGCCCGTCGGCGACGCCACGATGTGGTCCGCCGTGATGCCGTCGCGCTGCTGGTTCTCCGCCACCTTGTTCTCGGAGGTGTGCATGAAGACGAGGGTGGACGCGAACGCCATCGCGAGCACGATGGGCGTGATCGCGGAGGCCATCCGGCGTGCGTTGCTGCGGGAGTTGGCCGCGGCGAGCGACGCGGAGGCGCCCGCGCCGCGCAGCGGCAGGCCGAACAGGCCCGCGCAGGCCCGCGCCACCAGCGGCCCGAGCAGCGCCACCGCGAGCATGAAGAGCATCACGACGCCGAGCGCCGCGTTCGCCGCGTCGTCGCCGGAGGTGTTGGCGGCGACGCCCGAGAGGACCACGCCGCCGACGGCCGCCGCGACGCCGAGGGGCGTGCGCACCCAGCCCGGCCGCAGCCGCTCCACGGAGGCCTCGCTCAGGGCCTGGCCCGGCTTGATGCGGGCCGGGCGGCGCGCGGCCATCATCCCGGCGAACAGGGCGGTGAGGACGGCCGTGCCGACGGCGGCGGCCATGGGGATGAACGACACCGACAGGTCGACGGCCTGCGGGACCGCGTCCCTGTCCTTCAGCTGCCCGAACCACCAGCTCGCCAGGGCGATGCCCGGCAGGCAGCCGACGGCGCCCGCGAGCGGGGCCACCAGGAGAGTCTCCGTGGCGACCGTGCGGCGGATCTGGCGCGGCGTCGTCCCGATGGCGCGAAGGAGCGCGAACTCGCGGGCGCGCTGACCCACGGAGAGGGCGACGGTGGCGGCCGCAGTGAACACGGCGACCATCGCGGCGATGCCGCCGAAGGAGCCGCCGAGGCCCGTGAGGAGTTCCTCGGCCTCGGTGAGGCCCGGGTCCTCGGCGCCGCCGCGGCCGTCGCCGGTGTGCACCTCGGCCTTGTCGCCGAGCGCCTTGGTGACCTGGGACTTCAGCGTGGCGTCGGTGACGCCGTCCTTGGGCAGCACGGCGATGGCGTCGACGCGGCCGGGGTGTCCGGAGAGCTGGACGGCCTCGGCGTCCGTGAACCAGGCGGTCGGTGCCTGACCGCCGTTGCCGCCGCTGACCCCGGAGACCCGGAAGTCCCGCGGGCCGTCCGCCGTGGTGAGCGTGACGCGCTCGCCGACGCGGGCGCCGGTGCCCGTGAGCACCACGTCCCCGGTGCCGGGCGCGCGGCCCGCCGAGAGCGTCTCGCCGGTGAAGGCGGTGGAGCCCCAGCCGTGCGCGGTCAGTTCCTTGTCGCCCTGTTTGACGGGGAAGGTGACGTCGGCGACGGCCGTACGCGCGCCGGGCGCCGACGCCGCCTTCGCCACCAGTGAGTCGGCGAGGCGGGCGCGGTCGGTGACCGGCGCGCCGTTGTCGCTGCGGTCCTCGCCGCTGCCGGTCTCGAAGTGGGACTTCTGGTCGGCGGCGGCCACCACGGGCGCGTCGGCGTAGCGCACCGGTGGTACGGAGGCGCGCAGGCCGGTCTCCAGAAGGATGCCGCACGCGGACACGATGAAGGCGGCCATCGCGAGGGCGACGAACGTCCCCACGAAGGCGGCCGGCTTGAAGCGGACGGCCGCGCGGGCCAGTCCGTTGGGTACGAAGCTCACGCCGCCACTCCCGCGAACGCGGGGGCCGCGGCCCTCGTCAGCGCCGTCATCCGGTCCGCGATGCCTGCCGCCGAGGCGCCCTCCACGTGGTCGACGATGGCGCCGTCCGCGAGGAACAGGGTGCGGTCGGCGTGCGCCGCCGCGGCCGGGTCGTGCGTGACCATGACCACCGTGGCGTTCATGCCGTCCACGGCCGAGCGCAGCAGGTGCAGGATCTCGCCCGCCGTGGTCGTGTCCAGGGCGCCGGTCGGCTCGTCCGCGAAGATCACGTCCGGGGACGTCACCAGGGCGCGGGCGATGGCCACGCGCTGCTGCTGGCCGCCGGAGAGCTGGCCGGGGCGGCGCCCGCCCTTGTCGCCGAGGCCCACCCGGGTCAGCATCTCGGCCGCCCTGCGGCGGTCCGGGCGGTGGCCCGCGAGGCGCATCGGGAGCAGGACGTTCTGTTCGACCGTGAGCGACGGGAGCAGGTTGAACGCCTGGAACACGAAGCCCAGGCGGGTGCGGCGCAGGGCCGTCAGCTTGTTCTCGCTCATTCCCGTGATCTCCGTGCCGCCGAGGCGGACGCTGCCGTCCGTCGGGCGGTCGAGGCCCGCCGCGCACTGCAGGAACGTGGACTTGCCCGAGCCCGACGGGCCCATCACCGCCGTGAAGCTGCCTCGCGGCAGGGCCAGGTCCACGCCCCGCAGGGCGTGTACGGCGCCGGAGCCGCGGCCGTACTGGCGGCGCACCGCGCGCAGCTCGACGGCCCAGGGCGACGTCGTGGGGTCCGCGTCCGCGGGGTGGATCGGGGCGGACTCGTTTCGCTGCTGCCGCTTCTTCTTGCGCAGCCCCATGGCGTGGCCTTCCGTCGTTCGTGCGTGGTCGATGCATCGAACGTACGGAGTGCGGGGTGTCCGCGACCATGAGGCGTCCCGCCGAGTATGGGGTGGGGTTTCCCCCACCTTGGGACGTCGTGCCTGGTGACGCGCCTGCCGGGGGCTCCCCGACCCCGCCCCTTCCCGAAACCGTGGCTCCGCCCCGGACCCCGTAGCCAGACGTCCCACGGCGGGCGGGCCGGCCCTCCCCCGAATCGGCGCTCCGCGCCTCGTCCTCAAACGCCGGACGGGCTGAGATGTACCGGGGCAGGCTGGATGGTGCCGGACGGGCTGGACAGGGCCGGGGTGGGCTGCAATGTGCGGGGTGGGCCGGAGAGGCGCTGCGGGGGTGAGCCGTTTCGGGGTTGAAGGTGCCGCGCTACTGCACAGCCGAAGCAATGGCGGGGGCGGGCGGGTGGGAGAGAGCCCGTCCGGCGCTTGAGGACGAGGCGCGGAGCGCCGATATCGGGGGCGACCCCGGCAGGGCTGACGGTGCCGGGCTGTCGGCCAGGCCGGCGCGAGTCGGGGCGGGTGGGTGGGAGAGAGCCCGTCCGGCGCTTGAGGACGAGGCGCGGAGCGCCGATATCGGGGGCGACCCCGGCCCACCCGCACGGGAGTCCCCCGAGGCCCCCGGCCAGCTCACGTGTCGCGGCAGATCAACAACAGCGCCCGATCATCGTTGACGTCCTTCGCGACCGCCTCGATGAGGTGCCACGCGGCCCCGTGGAAGCCGCCGGGGACGTAGCGGTCGGCCTCGCCGGTGAGGCGGTCGATGCCTTCGGCGATGTCGCGGTCGGCCGCCTCGACGATGCCGTCGGTGAAGAGCATGAGGACGTCGCCGGGCCGCAGGGACCCCTTGACGGGGTCGAACTGGGCGCCGTCGTAGACACCGAGGAGGGGCCCTTCGCCGGACTTCTCCTCCCAGCGCCCGGTCCCGGCGCTGAGCTGGAGGGCGGGCAGATGCCCGGCGGAGAGGAGTTCGTAGTCGCCGGTCTCCAGGTCGAGGACGAGGTGGATGGAGGTGGCGAAGCCCTCGTCCCAGTCCTGGCGCAGGAGGTACCCGTTGGCGGCGGGCAGGAAGGCGTGCGGCGGCAGCGACCCGAGGAGGCCGCCGAAGGCGCCGGACAGGAGCAGCGCCCGCGACCCGGCGTCCATGCCCTTGCCGGAGACGTCGGTGAGGACGACTTCGAGGGTGCGCCCGCCGTTGGTGCGGGCGGCGACGACGAAGTCGCCGGAGAAGGACTGGCCCCCGGCGGGCCGCAGGGCCATCTCGCGGTGCCAGCCGCGCGGCAGCTTCGGGAGCTTGCTCTGCACCCGGATCCGCTCGCGCAGGTCGAAGAGCATGGTCCCGCCGCCCCGCCAGGGCACCCCGACGCGGCTGCGGAACTGGGCGATGAGGAGCCCGAAGAAGCCGCAGGCGGCGACGGCGAGGACGGTGCCGGGGGTGACCCGGGCGGGCCCTTCCGTGTAGGGGCCGAGCTGTACGGACTCCACGATGAGGGCGGCCGCGGAGGCGGCGTACAGACCGAGGAGGCTGGAGGGCCGCAGGAGCAGTCCGCCCGCGACGATGGGCAGCACGAGCGCGGCGGGCGAGAACCACACCGGGTTGACGATCGTGCACGCGGTGATGACAGGGACGGTCAAGAGGAGCGCGGCGAGCGCCACCCAGTCGGACCCGTCGCCCCGGAAGTAGTCGACACCGGATTTGCGCAGCCCTATGCGCGCCCGGTGCAGCCGCTTCTTCATGCGGGCCGGGAACGTATCCGCTTCGGCACGCCGCGCACGCTGCTCGCGCCGCTCGCGCCCTTCTCGTCGTACCGCCATTGCTCGTGGACCCTATCCACCGGGCCAGGCACTTCGCACGGGAGGTACCTCTTGTCCCCCTTCAGGGGCACCTCGCCCGTATCTCCACACCCAGCGTCCACACGCGCGTTCCGGTACGCGGAAAACAATTCGCCGCGCCCTTGGAGCCCTGGTAGGCATGGCATATGACAGCAGACTTGCGGGAGTTGAGCCAGGGCGACTGGGAGCAGTGGTACAAAACGCTGGACGTCGCTTTCGGTGGTGTGGCCGAGGCCCCGGAGGAGCGCGATCTGTGGCGCGACCTCACCGAGTGCGAGCGCTCGATCGGCGCCTGGGACGGCGAGACCTGCGTCGGCACGGCGGGCGCCTTCAGCTTCCGCATGTCGGTGCCGGGCGGCGCCCTGGTGGACACGGCGGGCGTGACGATGGTGGGCGTCGCGGCCACGCACCGGCGGCGCGGCCTGCTCACGGCGATGATGCGGCGCCAGCTGGACGACGTCCGCGAGCGCGGCGAGGCCGTCGCGGTCCTGACGGCGTCGGAGCCGGAGATCTACGGCCGGTTCGGGTACGGGGCGGGTTCGTTCCACCACCGCATGGAGATCGACACGACCCGGGTGGGCCTGACCGTCCCGCCGGGCACCGACGACGTACGCCTTCGCTACGAGACGCCCGCCAAGGCCCTGCCCGCCTGTGAGGCGGTGTACGCGCGGCGGGTGCCCGGCCGCCCCGGTCTGATGGCGCGGCGGCCCGGCTGGGAGCGCCTGATCACCCTGGACCCGCCGGCCGACCGCAACGGCGCGTCACCGCAGCAGTGTGTGCTCGCCGAGCGCGACGGCGAGGTCGTCGGGTTCGCGTTCTACGCCGTCAAGCCCGAGTGGGACGCCCAGGGCCCCAAGGGCACGGTCAAGGTGCAGGACGTGGAGGCCCTCGACCCGGCGGCGTACGCCGCGCTGTGGCGCTTCCTGTTCGACATCGACCTGACGTCGACGGTCCTGGCCCTGAACCGGCCGGTGGACGACCCGGTCGCGCAGCTCGTCACGAATGTGCGCCGCTGCGACCTGCGGACCCGGGAGTCGCTGTACGTACGCCTGGTGGACGTCGGCGCCGCCCTCGAAGCGCGTACGTACCAGGCGCCGGTGGATGTCGTCCTCGACGTCGAGGACGCCTTCTGCCCCTGGAACCAGGGCCGTTGGCGCCTGACCGGCGACACCAAGGGCGCCTCCTGCAAGCGCGCCGACGACGACACCCCGGCCGACCTCGCCCTCTCCGTCCGCGAGTTGGGCTCCCTCTACCTGGGCGGCGTCCCGCTCACCCAGCTCGCCGCGGCGGGCCGGGTCCGGGAGCTGCGCCAGGGCGCGGTGGCGGAGGCGGGCCTCGCGTTCGGCTCGGCCGTCGCGCCGTGGCTGTCGCACGGCTTCTAGCCGACGCCGCCCGCCCGCGCCCCGTGGGGCGCCTTCGGCTTGCGGGTCGCCAGGTACAGCGCGAAGAACCAGCCGAGGACGCTGGCGCCGAAGAGGACGTTCACGGCCAGGACGAGCCAGCGGTTCTCCGCGTCCCGCCAGAAGGCGAGCAACGCGGGGAGGAAGTAGAGGACGAAGAACGCCAGGACCGCGGCCAGGGCGAAGGGCGCGCTCAGATCGTCGAACACGGCGGGTGGAACCTTTTTCTCGTCACGGCCGGAGCCTGTTCCTTGTCGCGGCCGGTGGCTCGGTGCCGGTTACGGGCGGTTGCCCCGGGGCTGGCAGGTCGGGCACCAGAAGAGGTTGCGGGCGGCGAGATCGGCGGTGCGGATCTCGCCGCCACAGATGTGGCAGGCCTGCCGGGCCCTGCGGTACACGTACACCTCGCCGCCGTGGTCGTCCACGCGCGGCGGGCGGCCCATCGCCTCCGGCGTGTGCTCGGGCCGGACCGTGTCGATGCGATTGTGCCGGACGCCCTCGCGCATCAGATCCACCAAGTCCGCCCAGATCGCGGTCCATTGGGCGTACGTGAGGTCCTTGCCGGGCGCGTACGGGTCGATGCCGTGCCGGAACAGGACCTCGGCGCGGTAGACGTTGCCCACGCCCGCGACGACCTTCTGGTCCAGGAGGAGCGCGGCGATCGTGGTGCGGCTGCGGGAGATCCGGCGCCAGGCCGTCTCCGGGTCGTTGCCCTCGCCCTGCGGGCGCAGCGGGTCCGGGCCCAGGCGGGCGTGTATCGCCTGCTTCTCCTCGTCCGTGATCAGGGCGCAGGTCGTCGGGCCGCGGAGGTCCATGTACGCGGCGCTGTTCGTCAGGCGGAGGCGGACGGTGTCCGTGGGTGGGGGCGCGGGGGCGTCGCCGAGGGTGACCTTGCCGAAGAGACCCAGGTGGATGTGGATCCAGCCGGTGTCCTTGAAGCCCAGGAAGAGGTGCTTGCCGTGGGCTTCCGCCGTGTCCAGGGGGCTGCCCGTCACCAGGGCCGCGCTGTCGGAGAACTTGCCCTGCGGGCTGCTCGCGGTCGTCTTCCGGCCCTGGAAACGGTCCCGGTGGTCGGCCGCGAGGCGGTGGATCGTGTGCCCTTCCGGCACGGGTTCTCCTTCTTGCGGGGGGTGGGTGGGGCGGGCCCTGCCGGGGGCTTCCCCAAGCCCGCCCCTTCCCGAAACCGGGGGCTGCGCCCCCAGACCCCCGCTATCGGCGCTCCGCGCCTCGTCCTCAATCGCCGGACGGGCTGGAAAATCCAGCCCCTCCGGCGATTGAGGAGCGGGGTCTGGGGCGGAGCCCCAGTTTCGGGAAAGGGGCGGGACTGGGGCGCCCCGCGAAGGCCGGCCCGCCTCAGGCCTGGGGGTGGTGGGGCGGGATGGGCGGGAGTTCGCCGGTGGTCTCGTAGTGGGAGAGCATCTCGATGCGGCGGGTGTGACGGGACTCACCGGAGTACGGCGTGGCCAGGAAGATCTCGACGAACTTCGTGGCCTCGTCCTGGGTGTGCATCCGCCCACCGATCGAGATCACGTTGGCGTCATTGTGCTCACGCCCGAGCGCAGCGGTCTGCTCACTCCACGCGAGAGCGGCCCGCACCCCCTTCACCTTGTTCGCGGCGATCTGCTCCCCGTTCCCGGAGCCGCCGATGACGATGCCGAGGGCCTCGGGGTCCGCGGCGGTCTTCTCCGCGGCGCGGAGGCAGAAGGGGGGGTAGTCGTCCTGGGCGTCGTAGATGTGGGGCCCGCAGTCGACGGGCTCGTGCCCGTGCGCCTTGAGCCATTCGACGAGGTGGTTCTTGAGTTCGTAGCCGGCATGATCCGAGCCGAGGTACACGCGCATGGCCGAAGTGTGGCACGCACGGGGGCGGGCAGCTGCCGTGGGGCGGCCGGGCACCCCGTCCGACCACCGATTGGTGCAGGCCAATGCCCCTGTCCGGTCATCGAGCGTAAGCGCTCGTTCACTCAGGATTCCGCGGAATACAACGATCCGGAGACGGGCCTTTCGTCCCGTCCGCCGCTGCGCTTTTAATGCGGAGGCTTGTCCCCGCGAACCAAAGGATCTGCCTATGACCTCGCAACCGTCCCTTGCGAAGGAAGACAGCACCGACGAAGGACCCGGCAATTCGCAGCCGGGCGGTGGGAACGGCGGCGGCGACGGCCTGCAGGCCGGCCTCAAGAACCGTCACCTGTCCATGATCGCCATCGGTGGCGTGATCGGCGCGGGTCTCTTCGTCGGTTCCGCCTCCGGCATCAAGGCCGCGGGCCCGGCGATCCTCGTCTCGTACGCCCTCGTCGGCACCATGGTCGTGCTCGTGATGCGGATGCTCGGCGAGATGGCCGCGGCCCGGCCGACGTCGGGCTCCTTCTCCGCCTACGCCGACCAGGCGCTCGGCCGCTGGGCGGGCTTCTCCATCGGCTGGCTGTACTGGTTCTTCTGGGTCGTCGTGCTCGCGGTGGAGGCCACCGCGGGCGCCGTGATCCTGGAAGGGTGGATACCCGCGATCCCGCAGTGGGGCTGGGCGCTCATCGTGATGGTGGTGCTCACCGCCACGAACCTGGTCTCGGTCGGCTCCTACGGCGAGTTCGAGTTCTGGTTCGCCGGCATCAAGGTCGTCGCGATCGGCGCGTTCGTACTCATCGGCCTGCTCGCCGTGTTCGGCGTGCTGCCGGGCTCGGACAACCCGGGTGAGGGCTTCGCGCATCTGACGGACGCGGGCGGCTTCATGCCGAACGGGGCGGGCGCCATCCTCACGGGTGTCCTGATGGTGGTCTTCTCCTTCATGGGCTCGGAGATCGTCACGCTCGCCGCCGGTGAGTCGGAGGACCCGCAGCGCGCCGTCACCAAGGCCACGAACAGCGTCATCTGGCGCATCGGCGTCTTCTACCTCGGTTCGATCTTCGTGGTCGTGACGCTGCTGCCCTGGGACGACAAGTCCATCGAGAAGCACGGGTCGTACGTCGCCGCGCTGAACTCGATCGGCATTCCGCACGCCGGTCAGGTGATGAACGTGATCGTGCTCACCGCGGTGCTCTCCTGCCTCAACTCCGGCCTCTACACGGCCTCCCGCATGGCGTTCTCGCTCGGCCGGCGGGGGGACGCGCCGAAGGCCTTCGCGCGCACCGACTCCAACGGCGTGCCGCGCGCGGCCATCCTCGGCTCGGTCGTCTTCGGCTTCGCCGCCGTCTGGTTCAACTACCAGTGGCCGGAGACCGTCTTCGACTTCCTGCTGAACTCCTCCGGCGCCGTCGCGCTGTTCGTGTGGCTCGTCATCTGCTTCACGCAGCTGAAGATGCGCGGCATCATCCTGCGCGAGCAGCCGGAGAAGCTGGTCGTGAAGATGTGGCTGTTCCCGTATCTGACCTGGGTCACCATCGGGATGATCTCGTTCGTGATCGTCTACATGCTGTACGACGACGCCGGGCGCAAGCAGATGGTGCTCTCGCTGCTCGTGGCGGCCCTCGTGCTCGGCTTCTCGCTGGTCCGCGAGAAGGTCCGGCCCCGCTCGGACGAGGAGCTCACCGAGGCCTGACAGGTCCCGACGCCCTGTGCGGGGCGTCCGCGGGAGCGGCAGTGGCTACTGCTGCTCCGCGGACGTCCCGCTTTTCACTGCCGTAATACATGACGGACGATGTCAAGTTTTTCGTCCAGGGTGTCCCCGACAGCAGAGATCGAAGCAGGGAGAGACCCGTGGACCTCAGCGCCCTCACCGACCGGCGACTCGTCCTCCGCCCCGGCGACGCCGCGTACGACGACGAACTCGCCGGTTTCCAGACGGGATACGCCCAGCGCCCCGACATCGTCTTCGCGGTCACCGGCACCGACGACGTCGTCGCGGCCGTGACGTACGCCGCCGACGCGGGCCTGCCCATCGGGGTGCAGGCGACCGGCCACGGCCTGCCGGACGCGTCGGCGGGCGGCGTCCTCATCAGCACCCGCCGCCTGGACGAGGTCGCCGTGGACCCGGCGGCCCGCACCGCGCGGGTCGGCGCCGGGGTCCGCTGGGGGCAGGTCGTCGCGGCCGCGGCGGAGCACGGCCTCGCGCCCCTGAACGGCTCGGCGCCGTCCGTGGGCGCGGTGTCGTACACGCTGGGCGGCGGACTCGGCGTCCTGGCGCGGGAGTTCGGGTACGCGGCCGACCACGTGCGGTCCCTGGACGTGGTCACGGCCGACGGTGCCGTGCGGCACGTGACGGCCGAGAGCGAGCCGGAGCTGTTCTGGGGGCTGCTCGGCGGCGGCGCGAACCTCGGCATCGTGACGGCCCTGGAGATCGGCCTGGTCCCCGTGACGCGGCTGTACGGGGGCGCGCTCGCCTTCGACGGGCGCGAGGTCGACCCGGGGGCGGTCCTGCGCGCCTACACGGCCTGGACCGAGACGGTGCCCGACGAGGTCACCTCGTCGCTCGCGGCGCTTGTCTGCCCGGATCTGCCGATGGTGCCGGAGGCGCTGCGGGGCCGCTATCTGGTGACGGTGCGCGTCGCGTACACGGGCACCGCGGCGGAGGGCGAGCGGCTCGTGGCGCCGCTGCGCGCGATCGGGCCCGCGTACGAGGACTCCCTGCGCGAACTCCCGTACACCGAGAGCCACACCATCCACAGCGACCCCGACTTCCCGCACGCCTACTACGGCGAGAGCCGGATGCTGGACGCCCTGGACGGCGACGCCCTGGAGCGGATCCTCGCGCTCACCGGGCCCGCCGCCGACCGCATGCACGTGGTGCAGCTCAACCACCTGGGCGGCGCCCTCGCCCGGCCCGCCGCGAACGCCGTGCCGCACCGGGACGCCCACTGGCTGCTGCGGATCGTGTCACCCGTGAGCGGCGCCGACGGCACCGAGGACACGGACGGCGCCGACCGCGAGACCCTGCGGAAGCTGTACGCGGGCGCGTTCGGGGAGGTGGCGCCCCAAGTCCTCGGGCGGTCCCTGAACTTCACCTTCGCCGGCGGCGACCGGCCCGAGGGGCTGTACGACGCCGGGACGCACCAGAGGCTCGCCGGGCTGAAGGTCACGTACGACCCGGCGAACCTCTTCAGGCGGAACTACAACGTCCGTTGACGTCGACGGGCCGGTGCCCGCACGGCACCGGCCCGCATGTCAGACGTAGGTGATGTCTCAGCGCTTCTCGTTGAGGTACTTCCACGCCAGCGGCACCGCGCCCATCGCGAGCGCCGCCTTGAGCGCGTCGCCGATCAGGAACGGCGTGAGTCCGGCCGCGACCGCCTCGGTGAGCGACATGCCGGTCGAGGCGGCCAGGTACGGCACGCCGACGGCGTAGATGATCGCGGAGCCGAGGACCATCGTCCCGGCCATGCGCGCCATGCTCCGGTCGGCGCCGCGGCGGGCGAGGGCGCCCACGACCATCGCGGCGAGCAGCATGCCGAAGACGTAGCCGAGGCTCGGCATGCCCATGCCCGCCTTGCCCTGCGCGAACCAGGGCATGCCCGCCATGCCGACGAGCGCGTACACCGCGAGCGAGGCCGCGCCGCGGTAGGCGCCGAGCGAGGTGCCGACGAGCAGGGCCGCGAAGGTCTGGCCCGTGACCGGGACCGGGGAGCCGGGGACCGGGACGGCGATCTGGGCCGCGATGCCGGTGAGGGCGGCGCCGCCGAGGACCAGGGTCACATCGCGCAGGCGGGTGGCGGGGATCAGGTCGGCCAGGACCTGACCCGGACGGGATATGGCGGCTGTGCTCATCGGGACTCCGTGATTCTGGGCCAGGGGAAGTGGGGGTCTCCCCTGCTCGAACGAAGCCGAGAGCTCGGGGAAGAGCGGGACGCTGTGACCCTATCCCCGGCGGGGGCGGCGTATCAGGGGGTGCCGGTGACAAAGGCACCGGCCCGGAGTTGGTGGGCTTCGCACAAAGAACCCGGGGCACACCTGGTTCGGCGTGACGCTCGTCACTGAGGTCAGTGCCGCAGGGGCCTCGGTTGCTTCCCGGGACGTCCAGCGGTGACACTGTAGATTCCCGCCAAACCCCTTGAGTCCGTCCCACCGCACTCCTTGAGCACGAGAGCCGACGACACGTGAAGCACGACTCCTTGCCGTCCCGGTCGGCGGTGCCTCCCGCAGGAGCGACGGCGGTCGACGCGCCCGCCGCCACGGACGCGGGGCCCGAGCCCCTCGGCGGCGGCCTCAAGCAGCGCCACCTCACCATGCTCGGCCTCGGCGGCGTCATCGGCGCCGGGCTCTTCGTCGGTTCGGGGGCCGGGATCGCGGTCGCGGGACCCGGGATCGTCCTCTCCTATCTGATCGCGGGCGCGCTCGCGATGTGCGTGATGCGGATGCTCGGCGAGATGTCCGCCGCGATGCCCGCGTCCGGCGCGTTCTCCGTGCACGCGGAGCGGGCGCTCGGGCGGTGGGCCGGGTTCTCGGTGGGGTGGCTGTACTGGTTCCTGCTCGTCGTGGTGCTCGCGGTGGAGGCGACGGGCGCGGCCCGGATCGCGAACGAGTGGGTGCCGGGGGTGCCGCAGTGGACCTGGGTGCTCGTCTTCATGGTGTTCTTCACCGGCGCCAACCTCGCGGCCGTGAAGAACTTCGGCGAGTTCGAGTTCTGGTTCGCCGCCCTGAAGGTCTTCGCGATCGGCGCGTTCCTCGTGCTCGGGCTGCTCGCGATCTTCGGGGTGCTGCCCGACACCGATCCGGTCGGCTTCACGCATCTCACCGGCGACGGCGGTTTCCTGCCGCACGGCTGGGACGGGGTGGTCTCCGGCGTGGTCGTGGTGCTCTTCGCCTTCGGCGGTCTGGAGATCGTGACGATCGCGGCGGCGGAGTCCGACGACCCGGTGCGCTCGGTGGCGCGGGCGGTGCGCAGCGCGGTGTACCGCATCCTCTTCTTCTATGTCGGCTCGATGCTCGTCATCGTGACGGTGCTGCCGTGGACGGCGCAGCAGGCGGGTCTGAGCCCGTATGTCACGGTCCTGGACTCCATCGGCGTCCCGTCGGCCGGGACCCTCATGAACATCGTGGTGTTCGTGGCGCTCCTGTCGTCCCTGAACGCCAATCTGTACGGCTCCTCGCGCATGATCTTCTCGCTCGCCGAGCGCGGCGAGGCGCCGAAGGCGCTGCTTCGGGTGTCGGGCGGCGGGGTGCCGCGCCGGGCGGTGCTCGCCTCGGTGGCGTTCGGCTTCGTGTCCGTCCTGCTGAATCTGAAGTGGCCCGAGTCCGTCTTCCTCTACATGCTCAACTCGGTCGGTGCGGCGCTCCTCTTCGTCTGGGCGCTGATCGCGCTCTCGCAGCTGCGGCTGCGGCGCCGCATCGAGCGCGAGGCGCCCAAGCGCCTGACCCTGCGCATGTGGTTCTTCCCCTGGCTGACGTGGGCGGCGCTCGCGGCGATGGCCGTGGTGATCGTGCTGATGCTCCGGGACGACGGGGCGCGGCCGCAACTGCTGTGGTCGGCGGGCGCGACGGCGCTGGTGATCGCGGTGGCGTGGGTGCGGGAGTGGCGGCAGCGCTCACACGCATGACACTTATGTGTTCATTATGTGAACAAATCTTCACCATGTGTGAGCGTCGTGTCCGTATACCGGTCACCTGTTCCCTGTGAGCGGTACGCGCACTCAGACTGTGGCCCACTTCGCTCGCCACCCCCCGTCTCTGCTACTGAACAGGGCACGCCCATGTCTCGGACGTCCTTGCAGGACGCACCACCCCAGACCGACGCACCGCTCGGTCACGGACTCAAGCAGCGCCACCTGTCGATGATCGCCCTCGGCGGCGTGATCGGCGCCGGGCTCTTCGTGGGCTCCGGCACCGCCATCGCCGCGGCCGGCCCCTCGATCATCCTGGCGTACACGATCTCCGGCGCCCTGGTCATGCTCGTCATGCGCATGCTGGGCGAGATGGCCGCCGCCAACCCGGCGTCCGGCTCCTTCTCCGTGCACGCCGAGCGCGCGATGGGCCCGTGGGCCGGGTTCACCGCGGGCTGGTCGTTCTGGTTCCTGCTGTGCGTGGCCGTCGGCCTGGAGGGCATCGGCGCCGCGAAGATCGTGCACGGGTGGGTGCCGGGGGTCCCGGAGTGGGCCTGGGTCGCCCTGTTCATGCTGGCGTTCTGCGCCACGAACCTCGCGGCCGTGAAGAACTTCGGCGAGTTCGAGTTCTGGTTCGCCGCCCTGAAGGTCGGCGCGATCGTCCTCTTCCTCGGCATCGGCGTGCTCGCGATCTTCGGCTGGCTCCCCGACACCGAGGCGCCCGGCATGACCAACCTCACCGGGCAGGGCGGCTTCATGCCCAACGGCGTGGACGGCCTGATCGTCGGACTGCTCGCCTCCGTGTTCGCGTACGGAGGCCTGGAGACCGTCACCATCGCGGCGGCCGAGTCCGAGCATCCCGTGCAGGGCGTGGCCAAGGCCGTCCGCACGGCGATGTGGCGGATCGCCCTCTTCTACGTCGGCTCGATGGCCGTCGTCGTGACGCTGCTGCCGTGGACGAAGGAGGAGGTCGCGGCGAAGGGCCCCTACGTCGCCACGCTCGACCACCTCGGCATCGACGGCGCGGGCCAGATCATGAACGTCGTCGTCCTCATCGCCCTGCTCTCCGCGATGAACGCCAACATCTACGGCGCGTCCCGCATGGCCAACTCGCTGGTGCAGCGCGGCCAGGGCCCCAAGGCTCTCGGCCGGATGTTCGACGGCGTGCCCCGCATCGCCGTCCTGACCTCGTCGGCCTTCGGCTTCCTGTGCGTGCTGCTCAGCTACTGGCGGCCCGACGACATCTTCCAGTGGCTCCTGAACACCATCGGCGCGATCATCCTCGTGGTGTGGTTCTTCATCGCGATGGCGCAGCTGAGGCTGCGGAAGAAGCTGGAGCGCGAGTCGCCGGAGAAGCTGGTCGTGAAGATGTGGCTCTTCCCCTGGCTCACCTATGTGGCGCTCGCCGGCATGGCGACGGTGTTCGTCCTCATGGCCCGCGAGTCCGAGACCCGCACCCAGCTCTTCTACTCGGGCGGACTGACCCTGATCCTCATGGCCGTCGGCTACGCCCGCCAGAAGGCCATGGAGAACCGGGACGCCGGCGCGCCGCGCCCCTGACCCCGGCCGACAGCACCCGAAGGCCCCGCTCCCCCCTGTGGAGCGGGGCCTTCTGCCGTCCGCGGCACGGGCACCGGTCTCCGGGCCTAGGACGAAGGGCTGATCAACTTCACCGTACTCCTGCTGCTAGCCTGCACTTGCACATAGGTCGCAATAAAGAGGTGCGAGGCGGCGCCGCGCGACACGGCGCGGCAAGCACGCAGAGCACGTCGGAGGGCTCTCTCATGGCCATTTACACGCTTCCTGAACTTCCGTACGACTACGCGGCGCTGGAGCCGGTGATCAACCCGCAGATCATCGAGCTGCACCACGACAAGCACCACGCCGCGTACGTCAAGGGCGCGAACGACACCCTGGAGCAGCTGGCGGAGGCCCGCGACAAGGAGTCGTGGGGCGCCATCAACGGCCTGGAGAAGAACCTGGCCTTCCACCTCTCCGGGCACATCCTGCACAGCATCTACTGGCACAACATGAACAGCCCGAAGGACGGCGGCGGCGGTGAGCCCACGGCCGCCGACGGCGTCGGTGAGCTCGCGGACGCCATCACCGAGTCCTTCGGCTCCTTCGCCAAGTTCAAGGCCCAGCTGACCAAGGCCTCCGCGACGACCCAGGGTTCGGGCTGGGGCGTGCTCGCCTACGAGCCGCTCAGCAACCGCCTGATCGTCGAGCAGATCTACGACCACCAGGGCAACGTCGGCCAGGGCTCGACCCCGATCCTGGTCTTCGACGCCTGGGAGCACGCCTTCTACCTGCAGTACAAGAACCAGAAGGTGGACTTCATCGAGGCCATGTGGGAGGTCGTGAACTGGCAGGACGTGGCCAAGCGCTACGAGGCCGCCAAGCAGCGCGTGAACAGCCTGCTGCTGGCTCCCTGATCCCGGCTTGAGGCCCTCGGGCCACGCCGCACGTCCTGCCTCGTGATCGTCTTCTCAACCTTCATGACGGCAGGCGGATGGACGAAAGGCCCCCTACGAGGACGTGACTCGTAGGGGGCCTTTCGGCATGTCCGGTGCCGGCTCACACATCAGTCGAAAATGGGGCCCTGCGTGCGCGTGCGCTTGATCTCGTAGAAGCCCGGGGTCGACGCCACCAGGAGGGTGCCGTCCCAGAGGCGGGCCGCGGCCTCGCCCTTGGGGGCGGGGGTGACGACCGGGCCGAAGAAGGCGACCTGCTCGCCGTCGGTGCCGGGGACGGCGATGACGGGGGTGCCGACCTCCTGGCCGACCTTCTCGATGCCCTCGTTGTGGGAGGCGCGCAGCTCGGCCTCGTAGGGCGTGGCGTCCCAGTGGTCGAGGAGCGAGTCGGGCAGGTTCACGTCCTTCAGGGCGCCCGCGACGGCCTCCTTGGTGGGGCCCTCGCCCTGGTTGTGGATGCGGGTGCCGAGCGCGGTGTAGAGGTCGCCGAGGACGCCGGCGCCGTGCTCCTGCTGAGCGGCGATGACGACACGGACCGGGCCCCAGGCGTGGTTCGTGAGGAAGTCGCGGTACTCCTCGGGCAGCTCGTCCAGCTTGTCCTCGTTCAGGACGCCGAGGCTCATCAGGTGCCAGCGGACCTCGATGTCGCGGACCTTCTCCACCTCAAGGACCCAGCGCGATGTCATCCAGGCCCAGGGGCACGACGGGTCGAACCAGAAGTCGACCGGGGTCTTGCCGCTCGCGGCGTTCCCAGCGTTCACAGACATGTCTCTCCCTAAGGAATCCGTTCGAGGATCTGGCCGGGGAACATCGGGGCTGTGCCAGGGCATTCCCGGATGTCCGCCGAACTGGGCGCATGCGAGGATCAGAGACGTTCGGACGAGTCGTGCGAGCCATACGCGAGCCACAAGGGAGTGCAGCCCGTGCCCGGTGAGAATCTGTCCCGCGACGAGGCCCAGGAGCGGGCCGCGCTGTTGTCCGTCGAGGGGTACGAGGTCTTCCTCGACCTGCGCTCGGCGGTGGGCGACAGCGACGGCGACGCAGGGGCGCCGCGCACGTTCCGTTCGGTGACGACGCTGCGCTTCCGGTGCGCCGAGCCGGGCGCCGCGAGCTTCGCGGACCTGATCGCGCCGAGCGTGACGGCCGTGTCCCTCAACGGCAAGGACCTGGACCCCTCCGAGGTGTTCGACGGCTCCCGCATCACGCTCGAGGACCTCCGCGAGGAGAACGAGCTGGTGGTGGACGCCCAGTGCGCCTACAGCCGCACCGGCGAGGGCATGCACCGCTTCGTCGACCCTGAGGACGGCGAGGTCTATCTCTACACGCAGTACGAGCCCGCGGACTCCCGCCGGGTCTTCGCCAACTTCGAGCAGCCCGATCTGAAGGCTCCGTTCCGCTTCTCCGCGCAGGCGCCCGAAGGCTGGACGGTGTGGAGCAACGGGGTCGGTGAACTGACCGACGGTGTCTGGCGGTTCGCCGAGACCAAGCCGATCTCGACGTACATCACGGCGGTCGTCGCGGGCCCGTATCACTACGTGACCGACTCCTACGAGCGCGTCTTCGAGGACGGCACCCGCCTGGAGATCCCGCTCGGCGCGATGTGCCGCAAGGGCCTCGCCAAGCACTTCGACGCGGACGACGTCTTCCTCGTCACCAAGCAGGGCCTGGACTTCTTCCACGACCACTTCGACTACCCGTACCCCTTCGGGAAGTACGACCAGGCCTTCGTCCCGGAGTACAACCTCGGGGCGATGGAGAACCCGGGCTGTGTCACGTTCCGCGAGGAGTTCATCTTCCGCGGCAAGGTGACCCAGGCGTCCTACGAGCGCCGGGCCAACGTCATCCTGCACGAGATGGCGCACATGTGGTTCGGCGACCTCGTCACCATGCGGTGGTGGGACGACCTGTGGCTGAAGGAGTCCTTCGCCGACTTCATGGGCTCCTTCTCGATGGTCGAGGCGACACGCTTCACCAGCGGTTGGATCACCTTCGCCAACAACCGCAAGGCCTGGGCGTACCGCGCGGACCAGCTCCCCTCCACCCACCCCGTCACGGCCGACATCCGCGACCTGGAGGACGCCAAGCTCAACTTCGACGGGATCACGTACGCCAAGGGCGCCTCGGTGCTCAAGCAGCTCGTGGCCTACGCCGGGCGTGACGCCTTCCTGGAGGGCGCCCGGCGCTACTTCAAGCGGCACGCGTACGGCAACACCCGCCTCGGCGACCTGCTCTCCGTCCTGGAGGAGACCAGCGGCCGGGACATGACGGCCTGGTCGCGGGCGTGGCTGCAGACGGCCGGCGTCAACTCCCTGACGCCGCAGGTGACCCTGAACGCGGAGGGCCGCATCACGGAGCTGGCCGTGGTCCAGGAGGCCGCAGGCCCCGCTCATCAGTCGGCTCCGCCGAAGGGCACCTCCGAACTGCGCCCGCACCGCGTGGCGGTGGGCCTGTACCGCCGCGAGGCGGGCGACCTCGTGCGGTACGCCCGCGCCGAGGCGGACGTCGAGGGCCCCCGGACCACGGTCGCCGAGCTCGCCGGGGCCGAGGCGCCGGAGCTGGTCCTGGTCAACGACGACGACCTGACGTACTGCAAGATCCGCTTCGACGAGACGTCGCTCGCCACGCTCCGCGACCACCTCGGGGACATCACGGACCCGCTGGCCCGCGCCCTGTGCTGGTCGGCGCTGTGGAGCCTCACGCGGGACGGCCTCATGCCCGCGCGCGACTTCATCGGCCTGGTCCTGCGCTTCGCCGGGCAGGAGTCCGACATCGGCGTCCTGCAGATGCTGCACGCCTGGGCGAACACCGCCCGCACGCACTACGCCGCGCCCAGCTGGCGCGAGGAGGGCGGCCGCGCGCTCGCCGAGGGCGCCCTGCGGGAGCTGCGCGTGGCCGAGCCGGGCAGCCAGCACCAGCTGACGTGGGCGCGGTTCTTCGCGTCGGTGGCGTCGTCGGCGGCCGATCTGCAGCTGCTCCAGGGGCTCCTCGACGGCACGGCCAAGATCGACGGCCTTGATGTGGACCAGGAGCTGCGCTGGGCGTTCCTCGGCGCGCTCGCGGTGAGCGGCGCGGCGGACGAGCAGGCGCTCGCGGCCGAGCTGGCCCGCGACGACACGGCGTCCGGCAAGCGGCATCAGGTCCGCTGCCTGGCCGCGCGGCCCTCGGCGGCGGTGAAGGCGCAGGCGTGGGCCGCCGTGGTGGAGTCGGACGCGCTGTCCAACGCCCTGGTGGAGGCGACGATCGCGGGGTTCCAGCAGCCCTCGCAGCGCGAGCTGACCGCTGCGTACGCGCCGAAGTACTTCGACGTCATCGAGCGGGTGTGGGCGGAGCGGTCCATCCAGATCGGCATGGATGTGGTGCGGGGGCTCTTCCCGCACTTCCAGGACAGCCAGGAGACGCTCGACGCGGCGGACGCGTGGCTCACCGGGCACGAGCAGGCGCCGCCCGCGCTGCGCCGCCTGGTCCTGGAGGCCACGGACGACCTGGCGCGGTCGCTTCGGGCCCAGGCCTGCGACGGGGCCGCGGGCTGAGCTGTCCCACGGGAAGTGCCGGGGCACGCGTGCTGCGTGCCCCGGCGCCCCGGGACGTGTTCGCGCTGTGCGTCAGGTCCCCGCGCGGGCCGGGCCCTGGCCCAGCGGGGCGGGTGAGTCAGCCGATCTGCGCCCCGTAGCGGGAGAGCGCGTCGGTGACCGGGGCGAAGAACGTCTGGCCGCCGCTGGAGCAGTTGCCGCTGCCGCCGGAGGTGAGGCCGAGGGCGCTGGTGCCGGCGAACATGGCGCCGCCGCTGTCGCCGGGCTCCGCGCAGACGTTGGTCTGGATGAGGCCGTTGACGGTGCCCTGCGGGTAGGTGACGGAGACGTTCAGGGCCCGGACCGTGCCGCCGTGCAGTCTGGTGGTGCTGCCGCTGCGCTGCACCTGTTCGCCGACGACGGCCGTGCGGGCGCCGGTGATCTGCTGGGCGCTGCCGTTGTAGAGGTTGACCTCGCTCGGGTGCGCCGTGTTGGCGGTGTACTTCACGATGGCGTCGTCACGGCCGGGGAAGCCGTAGTCCTCGACGGTGCCGATGGCCGAGCCGCCCTGGGTCTCGGACCAGGTGGTGCCGGCGAGGGCGGCGCAGTGTCCGGCGGTGAGGAAGTACGGCTGGCCGTTCTTCACCACGTTGAAGCCGAGCGAGCAGCGCCCGCTGGAGCTGTAGATGGCGTCGCCGCCGCGGATGAGGGGCTGGAACTTGCCCGCGGTGCGCTTGAGCACGGCCTTGCCGTCCTGGGCGGCGACGTCCGCGCGCAGCTTGTTCAGGGCCGCGCCCTTGACCGTGCTGTCGGCGGTGACGACGACCTTGTTGGCGACCGGGTCGACGGCGCGTGAGGTGCCCGGGACGGCGTCGGCGCCCAGGGCCTTCTGCGCGGAGTCCAGCTCGGCCCGTGAGTTCTTGACGATCCTGGCCTCGGCGCCGGCCGCGCGGGCCTCGTCGGCGGCAGCTTCGTCGAGCACGCCGGCGACGAGCTTCTTGGCGGCGGCGTCGTAGTGGGTGCCCGCCAGGTCGCTCTTGAGGTCGGTGGAGAGGGAGTTCGCGAGCTTGCCCGCCGCGGTCGCGGTGAGGGTGTCCGGCGTGGGGGCCGGTGCCGCCGCGCTGGCGTTCGCCATCGTCAGGGTGCCGGCGATCAGCGCGGCGACCCCGACTCCGGTGATGGCCAGACGTCGCCTGCTCGCTCGTTGGGTGTTCACGCAGTACCTCCATGGGGGGATGGACCGCTCAAGTGGGGGGCGGTCATCGGGAGTTACCGGTGCCCGGCACGGGCGCGCCTCAGGGTTGGCCCGAATTACGTCGCGTCCATGCCAAACATCGCGCCGAGTATGACAACGGTGTCCGCCGCCCACAAGAGGGCCTCACCTCACCCCGCGCGCCCCCCGAACCACCGGCGCGGACACCGAACCGGCCATTTTCGGCTCTCGAACGCCCGTACTTTAGGACGGGGTTGTCCGGTTTTGTCGACGGGACGGTAACAGCGGTTAGCGGGCCGTCCGGGGGCGGGAAAGGCCCCGTCATGAACCACAACACCCCGCTCTCCCCCCGCCCCCTGCGCCACCTCACCGCCGTCCAGCGCCGCGTCATGAGCTCCGCGCAACTGCGCGAGCACGGCGTCTCCGGCGCCGACACCAGCGCGCACTGCCGCCCCGGCGGCCCCTGGCAGCAGTTCCTGCCCGGCGTCTACCTGCTCCACCCCGGACCGCCCACCAGCGAGGAGCGGCTGCACGGCGTGCTCCTGTACAGCGGCCGCCCGCCGGCCAAGGAGGCCAGGTCGGTGCCCGCGCAGCCCGGCGCGGGCGAGCCGCACGCCGCGTACGCGGACGCGATGATCACCGGGCTCGCCGCGCTCGCGCTGCACCGCTTCTCCTCCGCGCCGCCGCTGCTCTCCCTGGACCGCATCGACGTCCTCGTGCCCCGCACCCGGCGGCTGCGCTCCACCGGCTGCGCCCGCCTCGTCCGCGCCAGCAGCCTGCCGACTCCCCAGCAGATCACCGGACTTCCCGTCGCCCCCGTGCCGCGCGCGCTCGCCGACGCCGTGGCGCAGCTCGCCGAGGCGGGCGCGGTGCGACGGCTGCTCACCGAGGCGGTGCGCGGCGGCCACTGCGAACCGGCGGCGGTCGTACGGGAGTTGAACAACGCCCGGCTGCTCGCCCGGCCGCACGTGGTGGACGCGGTGGACTCGCTCCTGGCCGAGGGCCGGGCCCTCGCGGAGGACCGGCTCTACGCGCTGGTACGGGACTTCGGTCTGCCCGACCCGCTGTGGAACGTCGACCTGCGGCTGCCGGGCGGCCCGCATCTGGGCGGCGTCGACGCCTACTGGCCCGAGCACTCCGTCGCCGTGGAGCTGGACACGCGGGCGCCGCGCCAGGGCGAGGACGGCCTCGGCTCCCCCCTGGTCGAGCGGGGGCGAGAGCTGGGGGAATGGTCCGAGTACGCCCGTAAGCGCGAGCACTTGGAGCACCTCGGCATCACCGTCGTCCACGTCACCCCGAAGAAGCTGCGGGACACGGCGGAGCAGCAGGCCACGGTCGTGCGCACGGCGCTGATGGCGGCGGCCGACCGGGATCCTGCGGCGTATGTCGTGGTGCTGCCCAGATAGGCAGGCCACGGCGGACCCGCAGGAGGGGAGTGCGGGGGCGGAACCCTGGACGGCGGGGTTTCGCCCCCGTACGCGTGCCCGGGGCGCTCCGCGACGCACGCATGGACCGCCGTGAACAGCGGCCCGCGCCGCCTACTCGCCGCAGAACTCCGCCTCGACCACCGGCTTCAGATCCCCCGTCCAGTCGCCGTTGAAGTTGACCGCGAGCGCGCGGCGCCCGTCGCCGGTGGCCATCGCCTCGGACCGGGAGCCCTGGATGCCGCCGCCGTGCCCCCACACCGCCGTCCCGCAGGAGAGGCGCACGCGCATCAGGCCCAGGCCGTAGCCGACGCCGGGGCCCAGGTCCTTCGCCGGGACCGTCTCCTTCATCTGGGCGAGCTGCTCGTCCGGCAGCAGCCGTCCGCCGAGGAGCGCCCGGTAGAAGCGGTTGAGGTCCGCCGAGCTGGAGATCATCTCGCCCGCCGCGCCCGCCTCGGACGGGTTCAGCTCCGTCACGTCGTACGTCGTGGACCGCGAGGACGGGTCGGCGAACAGCTTGGAGTACGCGCGGGAGCCGGGCGGCGGCAGGGTCGTCCTGGTGCCGGGCACGGAGGTGTGGCGCAGGCCGAGGGGCTCGATGACGCGGGCGCGGATCTCGTCGGCGTAGGAGTGGCCCGTGGCCCGCTCCACGATCATCCCGGCGAGCAGGTAGTTGGTGTTGGAGTAGCCCCAGGCCGTGCCGGGGCGGAACTGCGGCCGGTGGCTCATCGCCATGCCTACCCAGTGCTCGGGCGTCCGGGTGTCGAAGCGGTGCTTCATGAACCCGGGGGTGAAGTAGACGCGTTGGAAGCGGGGGTCGGCGAGGTAGTCGTGGATGCCGCTGGTGTGGTTGAGGAGTTGGCGGACGGTGATCCTGTCGCCGTCGTGACCGTTGCCCCGGACCACGCCGGGCAGCCACTCCCCCACGGTGTCGTCGAGGTCGAGCCTGCCCTCCGCCGCGAGCTGGAGCAGCACCACGGCGACGAACGTCTTCGTGACGCTGCCGACGCGGAAGTGGTCGTACGCGCCGCGCGGCGTCCGGGCGTTCAGGTCGCCGAGGCCCGCGGTGCCGTTCCAGGTCCCGTACGTGTCGACGGCCTGGCCGGTGACGCCGGGGACGCCCGCGGTGACGGCCCGGTCCAGGGCCCGCTGGGTGGCGCGGTGGCCGTGGTCCGCGCCGGGAGCGCCGGGCCGCGCGGACGCGGCGGGTGCGCCGGGTGCGGCCGACACGGCGGGTGCCGCGAGGACGCCCGCCACCGTCACGACCGCGGCCACCCCCATGAACCGCTTGCGTACTGACATGCGTCGTCCCTTCTCCAGGCCGAGACCGTAGCGCAGCGGAGCCGGGGCCCGTGACGCGGACGGCGCGGTGTTCGAACCCGGAGGGCGGCGGGTGCCGGCGCCGGGGTCAGCCCTTGCGCAGGACGAGTTCCGTGTTGCGGTCGCCGGGGTCGCCGCCGAGGGTGGTCTTCGCGCCGGGGGCGTTGAACGACAGCTCCCGGTACAGCGCGGCGAGGCCCGTCTGGGACAGGTCGGCGAAGTCGGTGCGGTGCGGGGCGGCGGACTCGATGAGGGTGGTGAAGAGGGAGAGCGTCCCGTCGTGGTTGTCGACCAGCTCGATGACCCGGGCGAGCTGCGGGAAGTCGATGTGGGACGCGGTGGAGACCTCCCAGAACGCGCCGTGCTCGGTGCGGTGCGGGGTGATGGCGTTCTTGTGGCTGTGGCCGTTCACCCAGGCGAGCACCGAGCGGTGCCGTCCGAGGAGCGCCGCGACCTCGTCGCCGCCGTGCCGGGACTCGCGCGGGCGGCCCGGGTCGGTGCGCAGGTTCCGCATGGACTTGCTGGTGTGGTGGCTGAAGACGATGACGTACGAGGCGTCGCCGCTCTTCTCCACCTCCTTCAACCGCCGCTCCAGCCAGCGCAGCTGAGCCGTGCCGAGGGAGCCCTCGTAGTGGCCCCCGGGGTCGGTGGTGTCCAGGCTGATGCCGAGGACGTCGTCGGTGATGCGGAAGGAGTAGTACTGGGTGCGCTCGGCCAGGTTCTCCTGGGTGTAGCCGTGGCCGACCGGGCCGCGGCCCCGGTGCGCCGGGTCCAGGTGGGCCTTGACGTACTCGGCGGGCGTGAAGGGGGCGCGGGACTCGTCCGGAGTCACCGAACGCATGCGCCGCGCCTCGGACTTCATCACTTCCTTGAAGACGGCGCCCTTCGGGTCGTTGCCCTTCTTGACGTTCTTCCACAGGGCCGCGCCGCGCGCCTCGTCGAGGGACATCAGCTTCCTGCCGCCGACGGCGAACTCGGTGAAGTACGAGTCGCCGGGGGCGTAGCAGCCGCCGGGGAGGCCGTCGTGGTTGCCGACCGTGGAGTACCACGGCAGGTTCAGGCCCGGGCTGTTGACCTCGCGGATCGCGGCGTCGAGGAAGCCGTGCAGGCGGGGGAAGCCGACACCCTTGTCGGCGTCGCGCAGGGCGTCGTCCGGGTGCCAGTAGAGCTTCAGGCCGCTGTCCTGCACGCCCTCGTAGCGGCGTGGGTCGCCGGAGTTGGGGGTGACACGGCCGCCGCTCATCACCTTCAGGAACCAGTCCAGCTCGTTGCGGGAGTTGTTGTCCGTGTTGTCGCCCGTCGTCATCACGAAGTGCAGGGGCGCGCCGGTGGCGGGTGCGCCGCGCAGGCCGTTGACCTGCTCGACCAGCGAGACGGCCCCGGCGACGGACAGCGCCTCCTGCGGACGCCAGGCGCTGGCCGTCTGCGCCCGCAGGTACTCGTAGCGCAGCGGGTGTTGTACGTCCACCAGGTGCAGGTCGGTGAACTGGACGAACGCGGCCAGCGGGGTGCGGCGCGACTCGCGGCCCGGCTTGGCCGCGGCCAGGTCGGCCCGCACGACGCGGTCCCAGGCCGGGCCGTCGGCGAGGCGGCGGTAGCCGGAGGTGCCGCGGGGCGCCGAGACCGTCGCCAGGGTCGTGCCCGAGCGGTACGGGGCCAGTGGGGCCGACGGGGCCCTGCGGGACATCGGGACCGGGGCCGCGGCCGCCGCCGGGGCGGCCTTGCCCGAGCCCGCTCCCGGGCCCAGGGCGTATCCGATGCCCGCGGAGAGGGAGACGGCGCCGGTCGCCGCGAGGAGCGCGCGGCGGTTCACTGTGGAGACGGCGGACGTGGTGGCGGAGGCGGTGGCGGTGGCCGCCGTGGTGGCGACAGAGCGTATGCGCGACATGGCGCGGTCTCCCCGAGTGCGAACGCGTCGGCAGTGGTCGCGGGGGTCCCCGGCGGTCCTCGCCGGTGGACTTCCCGCTCGTACTGGATCGTTGGCAGTGGGGGTGGCCTGCGCGTTAACGTCGCCACAACGGGTGGCGCCGATCACCGTAAGTGGATCAGGGCACACTTTGCGTGTGCACGCGGTGCTCGTTGGGGGGTGGGGTGGTGGTTGCTCTGCGTTCACTTGCCGGGGTAGGGGGCCCTGCCGGGGGCTCCCCAAGCCCGCCCCTTCCCGTAACCGGGGCTGCGCCCCTGGGCCCCGGGGGTGGGTGTCCCGTGCGGGTCGGCCGGTCCTCCCCCGAATCGGCGCTCCGCGCCTCGTCCTCAAACGCCGGACGGGCTGGATAGTTGCCGGGGCGGGCTGGGAATGCGCGGGGTTCAGCCCGTCCGGCGGGTGCGTTTCAGGCCCCTGCGGCGGGTAATTTTCAGCCCCTCCGGCGTTTGAGGAGCGGGGGTCTGGGGGCGGAGCCCCCAGTTCGGGAAGGGGTGGGATTGGGGAGCCCCCGGCTACGGCACATGCCCGTCCGCCGGGCGGGTGCGCCAGAGGGTGAGGCCGACGTCGACCAGGCTCACGCGGTCCAGCGCGGCGACGTCGTCCAAGGGGTGCCACGCCGCCAGGTCCGTCGAGCCCGAGGTCTCGTGGCGGAGGGAGCCGCCGGTGACCCGGGCCTCGTAGACGATGCGTACGCCGTGGAAGTCCGCGACCGCGCCGAGACGTCTCGGGTAGCGGCGGCGCAGCGAGTCGACACCGAGGAGCGCGACGGGTTCGACGGTGTAGCCGGTCTCCTCGTCGGCCTCCCGGATCACCGTGTCGTACGGATCCTCTCCGTGGTCCATGCCGCCCCCGGGCAGCGTCCACCGCTTGCTGCCGTCGCCCGCGACCCAGCGGGCGAGCAGCACGGACCCGTCGCGTACGCATACGGCGTAGGCCGCCACCCGCAGTTCCTTGTGCACGGGCCGACGTTAGACCGCGTTCAGGGGTTAGGCACGTCCTGTTACCGGAGTGGTGGGTTGGCGGGTGAGAGGACGGGGGCGGACCAGGTCCAGGGGGAGGCGGCCGTGGTCTCGTGGGTTTCGATGAGGGTGAGGCGGACGGTGCGGGTGCCGTCGGGGGCGTAGCGGGTGCGGGCGGTGCCCGTGAGGTGGAGTGCGGTGCCCGTCGTCCAGTCCAGGAAGAGCAGGCCCGCGCGGGGGTCGCGGGCGAGGTTGCCGAGCGTCAGGAACATCGCGTTGCCGGGGTAGTCGGGCCACTCCAGCTCGCGGGCGGAGAGGACGCGTACGAAGCCGGGGTTGCCGCCGCGGTGGGTCGCGTCGGCGCCGTGTTCGTGGACGGTGGCGAGGAAGAAGGTGTCGGCGGCCGCGACCGCGTCCTGCTGCGCGGGGGTGAGGGCGGTGCCCCGGGTGGTGCGGGGGCGGGGCGCGGGAGGGCGGGCGGCGCCCAGGAGGCGGCGCTGTTGCAGGTACTTGGGGCAGTTCGAGAAGACCTGGTCGGCCTCGACGGCCAGGCCGCGCGGGGTCGGCCGGGACCGGCCGTTGAGCCGCATCCGGCGCCGGGTGCGCGGGTCGAGGGCGAGGGTGCCGACGGGGGTGCCGGGCACCGCAAGGGCGGCGGCGAGCGGGTCCCCCGGCACGGGGCCGCCCGCCACCGACAGCTGGCGCGGCCCCGTGGCCCGCAGGAATCCGGGCTCGCCGGTGAGCGGCGACGCCCACACCCGCCCGCTCACCGGATCCGCCGCGCCGATCACCAGCATCGGCTGGAGTTCGAGGAACGCGGCGGCGACCGGCCGGATGCCGGGGCCGATGGACCGGCCGACGTGGTCGGCGAGTTCGCGGACGCCGACGCGGTCCTGCACGGCGCGCGAGCCCGGGTGGTAGGGGTCGGGTGGGGTGTACGTGGTGTCCACGGGGTCGTCCTTCTCGAAGAAGTCGAGGGTCGGTCCGGGGCCTGTCCGACCCGTCGGACAAGCCCTAGAAGAAGCCGCAGGTCGGCGCCGCCGCCACGGGCGCCTGCGCGGACTCGGCGCCGGTCGGGGCGTAGATCTCCAGGCGGATGCCGTCCGGGTCGTGGAAGAAGATCCCGCCGGACGCGGCGCCCTCGCCGTGCGGCACGACGCCGTCGTAGGCGAACTCCACTCCGTACGCCCGCAGCTCCGCCTCGTGCGCCCGGACCCGGTCGATCGTGTCGACCTCGAAGGCGAGGTGGTGCAGGCCCGCGGGGCCGCGCTCGAAGGGGGCCTCCGCCTGCTGCCAGAGCGTGAGGGTGAGCGCGCCGCCGTGGCCGAGGAAGGCGAAGCGGCGGCCCTCCTCCTTGCCCTCGGTGATCACTTCGAGGCCGATCACGTCCCGGTAGAAGGCGAGGGAGCGGTCGAGGTCGGTGACGCTCAGGCCGATGTGGCCCGTGCGCGGGGCGTGCGGAGGCATCGTGCCGCCTTTCGACAGGGGTGGCCCACCCGTGCGGGCTAACCGTCTACATCCAGATTAGAGGTTATAGATCGCGGAGGTCAACCGGTCACGTACCCTTGACTGGTTAGCACTGAAGGGAGCACCGATGCCCGCCGCCACCCCGCCCGACCCCCGCCCCCTCACCGGCGAACCCCTCTCCCTGGACCTGCTCAACACCCGGTGGGTCCACGACGGGGGACGCGCGGACCTGCTCGCCGGCACCGGCGGGCTCACGGACGTCGAGGGGCTGACCGTCTGGCTCGGGGCGCACGGGCTCGACGGGCGGTTCGCCGCCGACCGGCGCACCCTGGAGCGGCTCCTGCGCGCCCGGGACGCCCTCGCCGGGGTCGTCGACCTGCCGGGGAAGCCGGGCGGGGCCCCGGACGCCGTGGCCCGGGTCGACGCGGTGCTCGCGCACGGCCGCGTGCGGGCGACGCTGACGCCGGAGGGGCCGGGCGAGGAGGCCGAGTTCGCGGACCCGTCGTGGGGGCCGGCCTGGCTGGCCGCGCGGGACTATCTGGAGCTGCTCACCACCGCCCCCGACCGGATCCGCGGCTGCGCCCACGAGGCGTGTGTCCTGCACTTCTTCGACACCTCACGGAACGGCACCCGGCGCTGGTGCTCGATGGCGGTGTGCGGCAACCGCGCGAAGGCGTCCCGTCACTACGCGCGGTCGCGGGACAGCTAGCCGCGACCGCGTGGGGCGTTCGCTCGCGTTCACGCGGGCGTCAAGTCCCGTTATGGTGCGCCTTGTTCCCGATGGCGTATGGCGGAAGTACGCCATCGGGCCATTCCGGCCCCGGGCAACTCTCCCCAAACAGGCACCCCTTACGTAAGGCTGAGCGGTCATCCGGCCCCGTATTCCGGACCCTCGCTGTATCGGCTCGACCAGCCGATCTTTACGTACAGGGATGCTGATGACCCTCGATCCACACCACGCGCCCCAGGGCGCGAGACGCGGCGACCGCGCCAGACGCACCGCCCGCCTCGCCACCGCGATAGGCGTGGCCGCCGCACTCTGCGCGGCGGCCCCGCTCCCGCTCGCCCTCGCCGCCGACGGGCCCTCCCCCGCCCCGGCCGCCCCCGCGCCCAAGGACGCCGCCGCGAAGCTCGGCGCCCAGGACGCCGAACTGCTCGCCGACGCCAAGGCGGAGGGCGAGAAGACCGTCACGATGATGGTCGCCACGAAGCCCGGCGCGACCGAGGAGGTCGCCAAGGAGCTGGACGCCGTCAAGGGCGGCTCCGTCGGCCGCACCTACGACAAGCTCGGCTACGTCCGCGCCGCCGTCCCGACCGCGCGCGCCGACGCCGCCATCAAGGCCGCCTCGAAGCTCTCCTCCGTGCACGCCATCGACCTGCGGCACGAGATCGAGCTGGACGACCCGCGGCCCGGCAACACCAAGGGCGCGAAGTCCGCGCAGGGCCGGGCCGCCTACCCGGCGCCGGACAAGAACACGCCCGCCAAGAACCCGTACAACCCGTCCTTCGAGACGGGCGCCGTCGACTTCGTGAAGAAGAACCCGAAGGCGGACGGCCGCGGCATCACCATCGGCATCCTCGACTCGGGCGTCGACCTCGGCCACCCGGCGCTGCAGAAGACCACGACCGGCGAGCGCAAGATCACCGACTGGGTGACGGCGACCGACCCGATCGTCGACGCCGACGCGACCTGGCGCCGCATGACCAACCCGGTGTCCGGGCCCACGTTCACCTTCGACGGCGACTCCTGGAAGGCCCCCGCGGGCTCGTACCAGATCAGCCGCTTCCGCGAGGCCGCGACGACCGGCGGCGACGCCAAGGGCGACCTGAACCGGGACGGGGACACGACGGACACCTGGGGCGTCCTGTACGACCCGGCCGCCGGGACCGTCCGCGTCGACCTGAACGACAACAAGGACTTCGGCGACGACGCGCCGATGAAGCCGTACGGCAAGAACCACCAGGTCGGCTACTTCGGCAAGGACAACCCGGCGACCGACGTCGTCGAGCGCGTGCCGTTCGTCGTGGAGATCCGCAAGGACGTGCCGACGGACCCCTACGGCGGCGACTGGGTCGGCAAGAAGGCCGACTTCGTGAACATCGGCCTCATCGAGTCCGAGCACGGCACGCACGTCGCGGGCATCACGGCCGCCAACAAGCTGTTCGGCGGCAAGATGAACGGCGCCGCCCCCGGCGCCAAGCTGGTGTCCTCGCGCGCCTGCACCTGGACCGGCGGCTGCACCAACGTCGCGCTCACCGAGGGCATGATCGACCTCGTGACGAAGCGCGGCGTCGACATCGTCAACATGTCGATCGGCGGCCTGCCCGCGCTCAACGACGGCAACAACGCGCGCGCCGAGCTGTACAAGCGCCTCATCGACACCTACGGCGTGCAGCTCGTCATCTCGGCGGGCAACTCGGGCCCCGGCGCCAACACCATCGGCGACCCCTCCCTCGCCGACCACGTCGTCTCCGTGGGCGCCTCGGTCTCCAAGGAGACCTGGGCCGCCAACTACGGCTCCGAGGTGACGAAGAAGAACGCCATGTTCAACTTCTCCTCGCGCGGCCCGCGTGAGGACGGCGGCTTCCAGCCCCTGGTGACCGCGCCGGGCTCGGCCATCAACACCACGCAGACCTGGCTGCCGGGCGGCCCCGCCGCCGAGGCCGGCTACCAGCTGCCCGCCGGCTACTCGATGCTGCAGGGCACGTCGATGGCGTCGCCGCAGGCCGCGGGCGCCTCCGCGCTCCTGCTCAGCGCCGCCAAGCAGCAGCGCGTCGACCTGACCCCGGCGAAGCTGCGCACCGCGCTGACCTCGACCGCCCACCGCATCCCGGGCGTGCAGGCCTACGCGCAGGGCACCGGCCTGATCGACGTCGTGGACGCCTGGAGCGCGATCAAGGGCGGCGCCAAGGCCCATGAGTACACGGTCAAGGCGCCCGTCGACACGGCCCTGGAGCAGGAGCTGAAGAAGCCCGGCACCGGCCTGTACGACCGTGAGGGCGGCCTGAAGAAGGGCCAGAAGAAGACGTACAGCGTCACCATCAAGCGGACGACGGGCCCGTCCCGTCCCGTCATGCACAAGCTGGCCTTCGCCAACAACCACGGCAAGACGTTCCGCCTGGTCGGCGACGACGACGTGCTGCTGCCCCTGAACACGGCCGTGACCGTGAAGGTGCAGGCCAAGCCGGAGTCGTACGGCCTCTCCAGCGCCGTGCTCACCGTGAACGACAAGCGCACCCGCGGCATCGACCACCAGATCATGACGACGGTCGTCGTGGCCAAGGACCTCGCCAAGCCCTCCTTCACCACCTCGTCGACCAGCTCGGTGCAGCGCAACGGCACCAAGTCCCTCTTCGTGACGGTGCCGAAGGGCGCGAAGACCCTTGAGGTCGCGCTCAGCGGTCTGAAGGACAAGAGCCAGACGCGGTTCATCTCCATCCACCCGTACGGCGTCCCGGTCGAGTCGACGTCCTCGCTCGTCTGCTACCCGGACTTCCCGAACCCGGACAACACCTGCCGCCCCGACCTGCGTTCGTACGCGAACCCGACGCCGGGCGTCTGGGAGATCGAGATCGAGTCGCGCCGTACGTCGCCGCTGCTCGACAACCCGTACAAGGTGAGCGTCGCCGCGCTCGGCGTGTCCTTCGCGCCCGCGCCGCAGAAGCTCGCGGAGGCCAAGTCCGGTCAGGCCGCGCCCGTCACCTGGAAGGCGACGAACAACTACGCCGCCGTCGCGGGCAAGCTGAAGGGCGGCACGCTCGGCTCGGCCGCCACCGCGCGTCCCACCATCAAGCAGGGTGAGAAGCAGACCACGACGGTCGAGGTGCCCGCGGGCGCCGAGCGGCTCGACGTGGCGATCGGCTCCACCGCCGACGCCGCCGCCGACCTGGACCTCGCGGTCCTCAAGGACGGCGTGCCGGTCGCCAGTTCGGCGGACGGCGACTCCGAGGAGTCGGTGAGCCTGACCAAGCCCGCAGCGGGCAAGTACACCATCGAGGTCGCGGGCTACTCCATCCCGTCGGGCTCGACCGCGTACGACTACCGTGACGTGTTCTTCTCCCCCTCGCTCGGCCAGATCAAGGTCGACGAGACGAAGAAGGTCGAGCTCGCGAACGGGGCGTCGGCGGACGTCTCCGCCGAGGTCGTCGCGAGCGGGCCCGCCGCCGCGGGCCGCGTCCTGTTCGGTGAGGTCAGCCTCCTGAACGCGCGCGGGACCGTCGCGGGCACGGGCAGCGTGACGGTGGAGAAGGTCACCCCGTAACGCTGAGAGCGCATGAGAACGGGGGCGGGCACCGAGTGCCCGCCCCCGTTCGGCTGTCCGGACCGCGATCAGCCCATCCAGCCCTTCCGGCCCTTCAGGAAGCCGGAGTTCACTTCTTCAGGGAGCTGAGGTCGTGGGCGTAGGTGCCCACCGCGTGCGCGATGACGTCGATGTTCGTCGCGAACGCCTTGCGGCTGATGTTCTTCAGGTCGTCGCCCGCGCCGTGGTAGTTAGGGTCGTACGGCTGACCGGCCTTGCCGCCCGCCTTCGCCGCCTGCTCCTCGGTCTTCAGGCCCTCGGCGCCGGTGAAGGTGCCGCCCGCCGGGATGCCGTTGGCGATGAACGCCCCGTAGTCGGAGCGGCCGTCGAAGTCGGTGCCCCAGTGCGGGACCTTCTTCTTGTCGAGGAAGCCGTTGATGAGCTTCTCGATCTGGGCGGAACCGGCCGGGCCCGCGCCCGCGCCGACCTTGTCGGAGTCGTCGCCGTCGTAGACCAGCTCCGCCGCGTTCGGCGAGGCGATCATGTCGAAGTTCAGGTACAGCTTGATGTTCTTCTTCTGCTTCGCCGACAGCGACTTGACGTAGTGGTCGGAGCCGAGCAGGCCCAGCTCCTCGGCCGACCACCAGGCGAAGCGGACCTTGTTGGTCAGCTTCTTGCCGCCCTTGGTCTCCTTGGCGAGCTTCTCGGCGACCTCGATCAGACCGGCGGAGCCGGAGCCGTTGTCGTTGATGCCGGGGCCCTCGGGCACGGAGTCCAGGTGCGCGCCGAGGCCGACGACGCGGTCGGCGCGGCCGCCGCGGGTCTCGGCGACGACGTTGCGGGTCTTGTGCGGGACGGCCTCGGTGGCGACGTCCACGGAGACCTTGACCTCGCCCTTGGCGAGGTCGGCGGCCAGCTTCTCGCCCTCGGCCTTGGTGATGCCGACGGCCGGGATGTGGGCGTTCGCCGGGACCTCCAGGTTGCCCTTCACGGGCTGGTCGCCGGAGTGGTTGTACAGGACGAGGCCGATGGCGCCCGCCTTGGCCGCGGCGGCCTCCTTCTCGGCGAAGGTGCAGGTGCCGCGCTTCACCAGGGCGATCTTGCCGGTGAAGGTGTCGGACGTGTAGTCGTCGGCCTCGCAGCCCGGGGTGTCGTCGACGCGGGCGGCGGCGAGGGGCGCCTGGATGCCGCCCTCGGGCGTGGCCTTGCTGAAGTCGAACGCCAGGGCGGTCAGCTTGCGCGCGTCGGGCGAGAGCACGGCGGCGCTCTCGCGCAGCGTCTTGGACTCGTAGAACGTGAAGTCCTGGTACGAGACCTTGTAACCGGCCTTCTTCAGGCGGTCGTACACGTACTTCGTGGACGCCTTGTGGCCCTTGGTGCCGGCGGCGCGGTTGCCGCCGTTGGCGTCGGCTATCTCCTGGAACTTCTCCAGGTGGCGGTAGGCGCTCTTGCCGGTGGACTTCTGCACCAGCTTCTTGGCGAGCTTCTTCGCCTGCGCGGACTGCGTCGAGTGACGCTCGGCGCCGCGGGGCGCGTCCTGGGCGCCCGCCGGGGCGGCGGCGAGCAGAAGGGGGGCGGCGACGGCCGCGGAGACGAGAGCGGCCGTGGTCCGGCTGCGGGGTGCGCGCACGGAGGTCCTTCCTTGCGTGGTCGGGAGTCGGCGCCGGTGACCTCCGTGGTCGGGCACGCGGTCGGTCCTTGTCGGGTACGAGACCGGCGTGCGGCGGTGATCAACGGCGAGCGGTGGAAGGACGTTAGCCCGGCGAAACCGCAGTTCAGGGGATTCGCCGGGTTCGCAACCGCGCCTTCACGCAGTTGTCACCGGAACTCAGTACTCCGGAACGTTCCGACCGACACGGAAGCCCGCGCGCCGACACGGCAGCCCGCGCGGCGCCGCTTCAGCACGCCGGTCCGCGCGGCACCGCTCAGCGGTTCAGTCCGCGCGGCACCGCTCAGCACTTCATCCCGCGCGCCCCCGGCAGCGCCTTCTCGATCCACGCGCGGTCCGTGGCGATCCCCTTCCCCGTCGTCCACAGGTCGGGCATGGACCCGCCCTCAGGGATCCCGATCAGCGCCCGGTCGCCCGCCCGCAGCCGCGGGTCCACGTCTGTGTCGACGGACATCACGAACGTGATCCTCCGCTTGCCCTCGGCGGGCTTGAAGTAGCGGGACACGTCGAACGTGATCCGGTCCCGGGTGCCGCCGGGCAGCGCATCGACGCGGTGCACGGTGCCCTCGACGATGAGCCGCGCGCAGGCCACGTAGCCCTCGCGCGACCGGCTTTCCCCGGAGCCGTCCGCGTCGTCCTGCGCCTCGTCCGGGGCCCGCGAGGCGTCCGGGGCCGACTCTCCCGCGGAGAGGTTCGGCGCCCTGTGCTTCGCGTCGCCGCCCGCCATGTCGCCGTCCCCGGTCCCGGCGTTCGCCCCGAGCCAGACGAGGCCGCCCAGCATTCCGGCGGCGAGCGCGGCCGCGAGGGCGAGGACGGCGCGGCGGCGGGCGGCGCCGGGCTGCCGGAAGGGGGTGGCGGGCGGCAGCGCGGGCGCGGGCCCGTCCGGGGCCTGTGGCCCCCGCGCCAGCGTGTCCCCCACGATCCGCAGCTGCTCACGCAGCGCCTCGACGTCGGCGACGGCCGCCGCGTGCTCGGCCATGAACCGCTCGTCGCCGCGCACGGCGTCCGGCACCGGTGTGTCCGTGACCGCCAGCGCCAGCGCGTCGACGGCGTCGTCACTCTCCTCGTGCGCCACGGTCACACCACCTCTCCCTCGTGCAGCCGCGTCCGCAGCATCCGTACGGCCGCGTGCAGCCTGCTCTTGACCGTGCCCTCCGGGATGCCCAGCTCGGCCGCGATGTCCCGGACCGGCAGATCGGCGTAGAAGCGCAGCACGACGACCTGCCGCTGGCTGTCCGGCAGCGCGTCGAGGCCCTGCGCCACGGCCAGCGCGAGGACCCGCGACTCGGCGCCGTCCGCACCGGCCTCCGCGGGGCGCAGCGCGGCGAGCCGTTCGCCGAGCCGCTCCTGGCGGCGCCGGGCGCGGTGGAAGTCCATCGCCCAGTTCGAGGCGACCACCGCGGCCCACGCGGACACGTCCCGCGGCGCCTGCTCCCCCTTCGCCGCCCGCTCCAGGAGCCGCAGCCTGACCTGCTGCACCCCGTCCTGCAGTTCCCCGTGCGGGACCCCGCCGAGCGAGAGGACCGCCCGGACCCGGTCCTCCTGGGCCGGGTCGAGCGGGTCGGCGGCCTCCGGGGCGCCTGATCCCCCCTGCCCGTGTGGTCCGCGGCGCGTGATTCTGCGCAGCAATGGCCCTCCCCCTCGTCGCGCGCGTTCCCGCGTCTCCCCTAGGACGCCGGAGCGGGCCGAAACGTTCGCGCGGATGTGGCGTCCCGCACCTCGGACAATGGATTGGACAAAGCGGCCGTGGACAGACGCATCATGGAGCGGCGGCAGCACCCCTGGTCGGACGGCCGCACGCCCGGGCAGGAGACTGCCGCAGCCAGGCACGCAACTACGGAGGGACCCCTGTGAAGGTCGGAATCGTCGGAGCCACCGGTCAGGTCGGCACGGTCATGCGCAAGATCCTCGTCGAGCGTGAGTTCCCGCTCGACGAGCTGCGCCTGTTCGCCTCGGCCCGCTCGGCCGGCTCGGTCCTGGACGGGGTGACGGTCGAGGACGCCTCGACGGCCGACTACACGGGCCTGGACATCGTCCTGTTCTCCGCGGGCGGCGCCACCTCCAAGGCACTCGCCGAGAAGGTCGCCTCCCAGGGCGCCGTGGTGATCGACAACTCCTCCGCCTGGCGCCGCCACCCCGAGGTGCCGCTGGTCGTCTCCGAGGTGAACCCGCACGCCATCGCGGACCGCCCCAAGGGCATCATCGCGAACCCGAACTGCACGACGATGGCCGCGATGCCGGTCCTGAAGCCGCTGCACCTGGAGGCGGAGCTGACGTCGCTGGTCGTCGCCACCTACCAGGCGGTGTCCGGCTCCGGGCTCGCGGGCGTCGAGGAGCTGTTCGAGCAGGTCAAGAAGGTCGGCGACGACGCGCCGAAGCTGACGCACGGCGGCGACCAGGCGGAGTTCCCCGAGCCCGACAAGTACGTCGCGCCGATCGCGTACAACGTCCTTCCGATGGCGGGCTCGATCGTCGACGACGGTCTGAACGAGACCGACGAGGAGCAGAAGCTCCGCCACGAGTCCCGCAAGATCCTGGAGATCCCGGAGCTCAAGGTCTCCGGCACCTGTGTCCGCGTGCCCGTCTTCACCGGCCACTCCCTCCAGGTCAACGCCCGCTTCGCGCGGCCGCTGTCCCCCGAGCGCGCCACCGAGGTCCTCGCGGGCGCGGAGGGCGTCGTCCTCACCGACGTGCCGACGCCGCTGGTCGCCGCGGGCCGCGACGAGTCCTTCGTGGGCCGCATCCGCGGCGACGAGACCGTCGAGAACGGCCTCGCGTTCTTCATCTCCGACGACAACCTCCGCAAGGGCGCCGCGCTGAACGCGGTGCAGATCGCGGAGCTGGTGGCGGCGGAGCTCTCGGGTTCCTGACCCGGCGGGTTCCGGCGCCGCCGGATCGGCTGGGCGACCGGTAAACACGCTGGTCGCAGGGGATCGTTTCATCACCCACGGATGAGTGAAACGGCGCATGCGTCCCGGGCGGGTCCGGGCAGTACCTCGGTGCACCGACCGCACCACACAAGGGAAGTTCATGCGCCGTATCACCGCCGTGGCCGCCATGGCCGTCGGAACCCTCGCCCTCGCCGGAGCGCTCGCCGCCCCGGCGAGCGCCGTACCGGACCCCGTAGCCACCGTCGACTGTGCCGTCACGGAAGTCACCGGTCTCGTCGACCTCGCCAGCCCCGGCGTGCCCGCCGAGGTCCCCGGCACGGGTTGCCTGGCCCCGTGACCTGACGACCTCAGGCCCGGGACACCACCGCGCCCGTACGGACCCCGACCAGGTCCGTGCGGGCGCGGTGCCGTTCCGTGGCGTCACTCCTTGCCGTTCCGGGCAACGGCCACCACCCCCAGCGCCACCACCGCGAGCCCGCCGCCGACCAGCAGGACGTCGCTCACGCCGATCCCGTCGGCGACCCGGCCCCCGGTCAGCGCGCCGACCGCGATGGCCACGTTGAACACCCCCGCGAACAGCGCGGACGCCGCTTCCCGCGCTCCCGGCGCGGCCGCCATCACCCAGTTCTGCGAGGACACCGACACGCCTCCGTAGGCGAGGCCCCACGCGACCAGGAGCACCACCGAGGCGACGAGCGAGCCCCCGGCGGGGACCAGCAGGAGCATCACGGCGCCGAGCGCCGCCGAGATCAGCAGGAGCGCGCGGCGCGGGTCGCGGGCGGCGAGGGAGCCGCCGAGGAAGTTCCCGGCGATCCCGGCGACGCCGTAGACGAGCAGCAGCCCGCTGACGAGGCCCGCGCCGAGGTCCGGCACCCGCTCCAGGACGGGTCGCACATAGGTGTACGCGGTGAAGTGGCCGACGACGAGCAGCGCCACCGCGATCAGGCCGATCCGCAGCCGCGGCATCCGCAGCAGCTCCGGGAAGACGCCGAGCCGCACCGGCTCGGCGGGCGGCAGCGGCGGCAGGACGACGGCGAGCAGCACGGCGACGGCGACACCGAGCACGGCCACGGCGCCGAACGCCCAGCGCCAGCCCGCGAGTTCACCGAGGAAGGTGCCCGCGGGCACGCCGAGCACCGACGCCACGGCTATCCCGCTGAAGATCACGGCGGTGGCCCGCCCGATGGACTCGGTGCGCACCAGCCGGACGGCGAGGGAGGCGGCGACGGCCCAGACGCCGCCGATGCACAGGCCGACGACGATGCGGGCGCCGAGCAGCACCGCGAAGGTCGGCGCGAGCGCGGACAGCAGGTTCACGGCGCCGAGCAGCAGCATCAGCCCGCACAGCACCGCGCGCCGGTCCGCGCGGCGGGCGGCGACGGGCAGGAGCAGGGCGGCGAGGGCCGCGACGAGGCCGGGCAGGGTGACGGTGAGCCCGGCGGTGCCGTCGCTGACGTGCAGCCCGTCGGACAGGGAGGTGAGCAGTCCCACGGGGAGCATTTCCGTGGTGACGACGGAGAAGGTGGCGGCCGCGACGGCGACGACGGACAGCGGCAGGGACCGTCGTCCGGTGGGGACCGGCGCGGTTTCAGTCACGGTTTTCATGAGGACAAGACAACGCCCGAGCGGTCACCGGGAACAACGTCGGACCTCTCATCCTTGAATGAGCGTGGCTCATCGATCGAGGGACGGGGCGAACGCGTATGAGTGGGCTCGAGGTCCGGGAGCTGGAGTGTTTCCTGGCGCTGGCCGAGGAACTGCACTTCGGCCGGGCGGGTGAGCGGCTCTACGTCTCGCAGAGCCGGGTCAGCCAGCTGCTCGCCGCACTGGAGCAGCGCATCGGCGCACGCCTCGTGGAGCGTACTAGCCGCCGGGTGCGGCTGACCCCGCTCGGCGAGCGTTTCCACGCGGAACTGCGGCCCGCGTACGCGGAGTTGGCGGACGTGGTGGGGCGGGCGCGGGAGTCGGCACGGGGGGTGGCGGGCCGGATCAGGATCGGCTTCCAGGGGACGGCGGACGCGCGTCTGATGGAGGCGATCACGACGTTCCAGAAGCGGCATCCGGGGTGTGTGACGGAGATCGTGGAGGTGCCGTTCGCGGACCCCTTCGGGGCGGTGCGCCAGGGTGATGTGGACGCGGCGATCGTGCTGCTTCCGGTGGCGGAGCCCGAGCTGGTGCTCGGCCCGCTCTTCTCACGGCAGCAGCAGACGGTCGCGGTGTCGGTACGGCATCCGTTCGCGTCCCGTACGTCCCTTGCCGCGGCCGAGCTCGCCGACGTGCCCCTGATCTCGGCGGCGGCGCCCGCTCCCGGGTACTGGCGCGAGGCGCAGGCGCCGTCGGCCGTGCCCGCGCCCGCCGTGCGCACCCTCCAGGAGGGGCTGACGCTGGTGGCGGCCGACCGGGGCGCGATGCTGCTGTGCCGTCCGACGGCGGAGTACCACGGGCGGCGGGACGTGGTGTTCGTGCCGGTGGAGGGGGTGCCGGACTCCGTGCTCGGCCTGGTGTGGCACCGGGACGGGGAGACGGAGCGGGTGCGGGCGTTCGCGCGGGCGGTGGCCGGGGCGGGGGCGGCCGACGGGGAGGCGTCGGCCGCCTGATCGCCCGCGGCTCAGGCGGGGCGCCTGACCTCGAAGTGGAAGCAGCCGTACTCCACGGCGCGGACGTGCACCAGGGCGACCTGGGGGTCGGCGAAGGCCTCCGTGAGGGCCTCGTCGAAGGCCGCCGTGGTGTCCTCGGGGGTCTCCACGAGGCGGCCGCCGACGATGTTGCCGGCGGCGTCGTAGCGGCGGAACGTGCGCAGGGCGCCCGGGCGGACGTACGGGTACTCCGGCGGGGTCGGGGCCGGGCCCTCGCAGGGGTCCGCGTGGATGAACACCGGGCCCTGCTCGTCGTACGCGCCCGGGTCCGCGCCGGTTTCCGCCGCCCAGCGGCGCAGGGGGGCGTACGCGACCAGGGCTATGCGTTCGCCCTGCCGGGCGGGGCGCAGGCAGCAGCGGAGGGGGTCGCCGCCCTCCGGGTCGGTGAACGGTACGCAGGGGCGGCCGGCGTCGTCCTTCTCGCGGAGTTGCTTGAGGGTGTCGGGGGTGAGGGGGCGCGGGGCGAATGCTGTGCTCATGCCCCCAGGTTCACCCCCGCGCTGCGCCCCGGCTGGCGGTTTCCGGACGCCTACCTCCCCCCGGACGGGCTCTCTCCCACCCGCCCGCCCGAACTCGCACCGGCCTGCCCGGCAGCCCGGCACCCTCAGCCCCGCCGGGGGCACCCCCGAATCGGCGCTCCGCGCCTCGTCCTCAAACGCCGGACGGGCTCTCTCCCACCCACCCGCCCCCACCATTACTGCGGCCAGGCAGTCGGCACCGTCAGGCCCGCCCGCCCCGCGACACCCCTCCCGCCCGCCCGACAGCACCTCTCCGGCCAGCCCCGCCGCACCTCTCCGGCCCGCCCGGCACATTTCAGCCCGCCCCATCCCCATCCAGCCCACCCATCCCCATCCAGCCCGCCCCATCCCCATCCAGCCCACCCATCCCCATCCAGCCCGCCCCATCCCCATCCAGCCCGTCCGCCCCCATCCAGCCCGCCCCATCCCCATCCAGCCCGTCCGCCCCCATCCAGCCCGCCCCTGCCCTATCCAGCCCGTCCGTCACCATTCAGCCCGCTCCGCGGCGCCTTTCAGTTCGCCTCGGGGCAGTTTTCAGCCCGTCCGGCGTTTGAGGACGAGGCGCGGAGCGCCGATTCGGGGGAGGGCTGGCCCAGCCGCCGCCGGACGACTGCCTACGGGGTCCAGGGGCGGAGCCCCGGGATCGGAGAAGGGGTGGGACTGGGGAGCCCCCGGCAAGGACTACACCCCCCACGACCCCCTCCCGTTCAGCTCCGCCACATCCGTCCCCGTCGTCCACCGGTACGCCGCGTCGAGCTCGGCCAGCTCCTCGGGGGTGAGGACGTCCTCGACCCGGTCGAACCCCTCGGGGGCGCGCTCGGCGACGACTTGGAGGAGCCGGTCGGCGGGCATGCGCCGGTTGGCGAGGACGAGCGCGGCCGTGGCCTCCCGCCGGACCTCCTCGTAGGCCCGGAGCCCGGCCACCCGGTCGGGCTCGTTGACGGCGAGGCTGCGCGCGAGCACCCGCGCGTCGAGGACGGCCTGCGACCCACCGTTGGACCCGACGGGGTACATCGGGTGGGCGGCGTCACCGAGGAGGGTGACGGGCCCGCGCCCCCACCGCGGCAGCGGCTCCCGGTCGACCATCGGGTACTCCAGGATGCGCCGGGTAGCGGCGAAGAGCGCGGGCACGTCGAGGTCCCCGATCCGCCACCCGGCGAAGTAGGGAAGGACGTCGGAGAGCCGCCCGGTCCGGTTCCAGTCGGCGGCCCCGGAGATCGCCCCGTGCTCGACGGGGAACCGCACCTCGGCGACCCAGTTGAGCAGCGCGCGCCCCCGCCGCTCGGCCTCGCCCGAGATGGGGTAGACGACCAGCTTGGCGTGCGCGTTGCTGCCCGCGATGGCGACGGTGCGGCCGCCGAGGACGGGGTCCCACTCGGCGACGCCGCGCCACATCCGGATGCCGTTCCACAGCGGCGGCCCCTCCCCGGGGTGCAGCCGGGCGCGGACGGTCGAGTAGAGCCCGTCGGCGCCGATGAGGGCCCGGACCCGCACGGCGTGCTCCCGCCCGCGCGCCAGGTCCCGCAGGATGACGCGCAGGAGCGGCCCCTCCGTCTCGGCGCACCGCACGAACGACGTGCCGGTGACGACGGCCCGTTCGCCGAGGCGTTCGCGCACCGCTTGGAGGAGGATCATCTGCAGGGCGCCGCGGTGGATGGAGTACTGCGGCCAGTGGTAGCCGAGGGCGTGGCCGCGCGGCTCGCCCCAGATGCGGTTGCCGTGCCGGTCGTAGTGGACCATCTGGGCGGTCGCCACGCCGGTCGCGGCCAGTTGCTCGCCGAGGCCGAGTTCGGTGAGTTCGCGGACGGCGTGCGGCAGCAGGTTGATGCCGACGCCGACGGGCCTGAGGACCTGCACGGGCTCGACGACCCGCACGCCGATCCCCGCCGCGTGCAGGCTCAGCGCCGCCGTGAGCCCGCCGATGCCCGCGCCCGCGACGAGCACGTCGGCGTTCGCGGCGTTCATGGCGCTCATGGCCGCCGCACCGCCCGCCCGACCTCGGCCCGCAGCTTCACGAACTCGGGCAGGCCGCGGGTGCCGATCTGGTCGCGCGGCGCGGGAAGTTCGACGCGCAGCTCGCTGTGGACGCGGCCGGGGGCGCCGGTGAGGACGACGACGCGGTCGCCGACGTACACGCTCTCGTCGATGTCGTGGGTGACGAGCAGGATGGTCATCCCGCGCCCGTCGCGGCCGCCCTCCGACCCCCCGCCCGACCCCCCGCCCGACCCGCCGCCCCCGCCCCCGCGCACCGCGAGCAGCAGGTCCTCCAAATCCTCCCGGGTCTGGGCGTCGACGGAGCCGAACGGCTCGTCCATCAGGAGCAGCGCGGGCCGGTAGGCGAGCGCGCGGGCGATGGCGACGCGCTGCTGCATGCCGCCGGAGAGCTGCCACGGGTACCGGCCCGCGGTGCCGTCGAGGCCGACCTGGGCGAGGGCCTCCTCCGCGCGGGCGCGGCGCTCGGCGCGGGCGAGGCCGCGGCGGCGCAGCGGCAGCGCGACGTTGTCGCGGACGGTCAGCCACGGGAAGAGCGAGCGCGTGTAGTCCTGGAAGACGACGGCGAGGTCGTCCGGTACGCCGTCGACGTCCCGGCCGCCGACGGCGACGCGGCCCTCGCTCGGCCGCTGCAGCCCCGCGACGCACCGGAGCAGTGTGGACTTGCCGCAGCCCGACGGCCCGACGATGCTCACCAACTCGCCGCTGGCGACGTGCAGTTCGATCCCTTCGACGGCCCGGTGCCCGTCGGCGTAGCGATGACTGAGCCCAGCGATCTCCAGCATCCCCTGTTCCCCCTGTCCCCCTGTTGCCAACTGCCTTGCGGTCTAAGTGATGTGAGGGTCCGTGAGGCCCTCGCGTTCCCCGTGCGCCCCCGTGGATCGCGGCCGGTCCGCCGCCCCGCGGGGGCCGGGTGGTCTAGGTGCCCGTCCGCCGTGCGCCCCGGTGCCAGGCCAGGGCCCTGCGCTCGACGAGCAGGAAGAGTCCGTTCAGTACGCAGCCGATGCCGCCGAGCAGCACGATCCCGGCCCACAGCCGGTCCGGCCTGAACTCCCGCTCGGCGGCGTTGAGCCGGGAGCCGATGCCCTCACCGGACCCCATCAGCTCGGCGATGACCATGAGGATCAGCGCGAATCCGAGCGCCACCCGGAGCCCCGCGAAGATCTTCGGCGCGGCCCCCGGCAGGACGACGTACCAGAGCCGCGCGAGGCGTCCGAGGCCGAGCACCCGGGCGGTGTCGAGCTGCAGCGGCTCGACGGAGCGCACGCCGTCGGCGGTGTTCAGGAGCACCGGCCACACGACGCCGAAGACGATGGCCGCCAGCTGCATGGACGTGCCGAGCCCGAAGGCGACCATGAAGAACGGGATGAGCGTGGGCGGCGGCACGGCGCGCCCGAACTGCAGCACCGGGTCAAGCACGTGGAAGGCCACCCGCGAAAGCCCGATCCCGACGCCCACGGCGATCCCGACGGCCCCCGCGACGGCCCAGCCGAGCAGCAGATGACTGAGGCTCGGCGCGAAGTCGTCGACGGCGAGGTCACTCAGCCACAGCCGCGAGGGCGGCCCGGACCACCACAGTTCCCGCATGGTCCGCACGATCCGCGTGGGCGGCGGAAAGTACAGGTCCTCGGCCCGCCGAGCGGCCAACTCCCATACGAGTACGAGGAGTACGAGCAGCCACCCCCGGGCGAGCACCCCGAGACCGACCCGCACCACCCGCCCGGCACCGGGGCGCCCCATGCGTCCGCGAACGCCACCACCCGCACTCATCGCCCCGCCCCAGCCTTATCAAGCCCGTCCGGCGATTGAGGACGAGGCGCGAAGCGCCGATGGCGGGGGTCCGGGGGCGCAGCCCCCGGTTTCGGGAAGGGGCGGGCTTGGGGAAACATCACCCTTCCCAACCCCACCAACCCCGCGTTGGCCACAACCCCAAGAACCCCCGCCCAACACGCCCCCGCCACCATCAGATCCGGCCGCCCGCCCCCGGACTGCGAGTCGAGCAGATAGACGCCGAGTCCCCCCTCACCGCCGGCCCGCAACTCCGCACTGACCGCCACGATCAACCCCACGGACGCGGCGACCCGCACCCCCGTGAGGACGAAGGGCCCCGCACTCGGCAGCGAGACCCGCCACACCACGGAGAGCGGCCCGAACCCGAAGGACCGCAGGGTCTCCTTGGCGACGGGGTCGACGTCGCGGAGCCCGTACAGGGTGTTGAGGAGGATGGGCCACAGCGCGGCGTAGCAGACCAGGGACCGCTCCACCCGGTCGGGCTCGACGAAGACGAGGATGGCGAGCGGGATGAGGGCGACGGAGGGGATGGGGCGGGCCAGCTCGACGACGGCGAGGGCGGCGGCGCGCAGGCGGGGCAGGGAGCCGAGCAGGAGCCCGGCGGGCACGGCGAGGGCGACGGCGAGGGCGAGCCCGCCGAGCCAGGCGGAGACGGTGGTCCAGAGGTCGTCGAGGAACCCGTCGTCGGCGGCCATCTCGGCGGCGCGGGCGAGGACGGAGGAGGCGGGCGGCAGGGCCTGGTCGTCGAACGCACCGCTGCGGGCGACGAGTTCGACGAGGAGGAAGGCGCCGCAGAGGCCGAGCGCCCCCAGCAGGACCCGCCCGGACCTGCGCTCGACCAGGCCCCCGGAGCGCGCACCGGCGCGCGTGCGAGCGCGCGCCCCTGATCCCGGGCCGAGGCCCGGGCCGGAGCGCGCGTCCCGTTTCACCGCATCGCCCCCCGCGCCCCCCTCGCCACGCACCCCGTGACCACCCTCACGGCCCCGCACGCACGAGCAGCGGCTCCACGTCGAGGTCCCGCTTCAGGTAGCCGAACTCCCGCATCAGGGTGACCACGCGTCCGAGCCGTGCCGGGTCCAGCGCCGCGGGGTAGCCGCCGAGGTTCAGCTGGGCGGCCTGGTCGGCGGTGATCTTCGTGTACTCCGGGAGGGTGTCGACGACGGCCGACCGGTTGGCGGCCTGGCGCTGGGCGCGGGCCATGGCGCGCTGGAAGGCGGCGACCGTCTTCGGGTTGTCCTCGGCGAAGGACGCCGTGGCCGCGTACCCGGCGATGGGGAAGCCCGCGGTCGGCGGCTTGCCGAGGTCGGCGACGACGCGCCCTGCGCCGGACCGCTCGATCGCGGAGACGAACGGCTCGACGGCCTGCACGGCGTCGACACTGCCGGACTTCAGGGCGGTCTCCATGTTCGGCATGTCGACCTCGGCGAAGTTCTTGTCGTCGTCGAAGGTCGCGCCCTCGGCCTTGCCGGCCTTCTTGACGAGGAGGGCGCTGATGTTCCGCTTGGTGTTGACGCCGATCTTCTTGTCCTGGAGGTCCTTCAGGGACTTGACCGGCGAGTCCTTGGGGACCAGGACCGCGTGCGTGCGGGGCGCGGACTGGAAGGCGTCGGAGACGATGCGGACGTCGATGGCCTTGTTGGCGTGGGCGAGGAAGTACGAGACGTAGTTGCCGAAGGAGATGTCGAGGGCGCCCGCCCGCAGCCGGCTGACGGACTCCGCGCCGCCGCTGAGCGTGGTGGTGCGCACGGTCAGCCCCTCGGCCTTGAAGAAGCCCTTGCGCTGGGCCATCTCCAGGGGCGCGGTGTCGGCGACGGGCATGGTGCCGACGGTGATCCGGGTCTTCTCCGGGCCCTTGCCGTCAGCGCCGTCCGAGCCGCCCGAGCCGCCCGACCCGTCCGACGAGCCGCAGCCCGCGAGGGCGCACAGCAGCAGCGCGACGACGGGCGCGCCGCGTAACCGTGCCCGGCTCCGTGACCGCCGCGGCCCGCGCGGGCCCTGCGCACCGCGTGCACCCCTTGCCATAAGCATCTGCTCCCGACCGTTTCAGCCCGCTTCAGGCCGCTCCTTGACCTGAGCCGACGCGCGGATGCTAACGGCCGCGCGACCTGAGAACAATGGCCCGGAGCGGGCGGCGACGGCACATGGAAGGATGGCGGGAAACATCGCAAAAAGTTCGCAAGTCGTACCGAGGAGATGACCGCGTGCCCGGCACCAATCTGACCCGCGAAGAGGCGCAGCAGCGGGCGAAGCTGCTCACCGTTGACTCGTACGAGATCGATCTCGACCTCTCCGGAGCGCAGGAGGGCGGGACGTACCGGTCGGTGACCACGGTGCGTTTCGACTCCGCCGAGGCGAACGCCGAGACCTTCATCGATCTGATCGCCCCGGCCGTCCACGAGGTCGTCCTGAACGGGCACGCGCTGGAGATCGGCGCGGTCTTCCGGGACTCCCGCATCGCGCTGCGGCACCTGGCGCAGGGCGCCAACGAGCTGAAGGTCGTCGCGGACTGCGAGTACACCAACACCGGCGAGGGCCTGCACCGCTTCGTCGATCCGGTCGACCAGCAGGCGTACCTGTACACCCAGTTCGAGGTCCCGGACGCGCGCCGCGTGTTCGCCTCCTTCGAGCAGCCCGACCTGAAGGCCACCTTCCAGTTCACCGTGAAGGCGCCGTCCGGCTGGACCGTGATCTCGAACTCGCCGACGCCGGAGCCCAAGGACGACGTCTGGACCTTCGCGCCGACGCCGCGCCTGTCCACGTACGTGACGGCGCTCATCGTCGGCCCGTACCACTCGGTGCACAGCGTGTACGAGAAGGACGGGCAGTCCGTCCCGCTCGGCATCTACTGCCGCCCCTCGCTCGCGGAGTTCCTGGACGCGGCCGCGATCTTCGACGTCACCCGACAGGGCTTCGACTGGTTCCAGGAGAAGTTCGACTACGCCTACCCGTTCGCCAAGTACGACCAGCTGTTCGTGCCGGAGTTCAACGCGGGCGCGATGGAGAACGCGGGCGCGGTGACGATCCGCGACCAGTACGTGTTCCGCTCCAAGGTGACGGACGCGGCGTACGAGGTGCGGGCCGCGACGATCCTGCACGAGCTGGCGCACATGTGGTTCGGCGACCTCGTGACCATGGAGTGGTGGAACGACCTGTGGCTGAACGAGTCGTTCGCGACGTTCGCCGAGGCGGCCTGCCAGGCGTACGCGCCCGGGTCGAAGTGGCCGCACTCCTGGACCACGTTCGCGAACTCCATGAAGACCTGGGCGTACCGGCAGGACCAGCTGCCGTCCACGCACCCGATCATGGCGGACATCCGCGATCTGGACGACGTGCTCGTCAACTTCGACGGCATCACGTACGCCAAGGGAGCGAGTGTCCTCAAGCAGCTCGTCGCGTACGTCGGCATGGACGCGTTCTTCAGCGGCGTGCAGGCGTACTTCAAGCAGCACGCGTTCGGCAACACGCGCCTGTCCGACCTGCTCGGCGCCCTGGAGGAGACCAGCGGGCGTGACCTGAAGACCTGGTCGAAGAAGTGGCTGGAGACGGCCGGCATCAACGTGCTGCGCCCCGTCGTGGACGTCGACACGCAGGGCGTCATCACGTCCTTCGCCGTCAAGCAGGAGGCCCCCGCGCTGCCCGAGGGCGCCAAGGGCGAGCCGACGCTGCGTCCGCACCGGATCGCGATCGGCTTCTACGACCTGGACGACGAGTCCGGCAAGCTGCTGCGCACGGACCGCGTCGAACTGGACGTCGACGGCGAACTGACCGCGGTGGACGCCCTGGTGGGCAAGCACCGGCCCGCCGTGATCCTGCTCAACGACGACGACCTGTCGTACGCCAAGGTCCGGCTCGACACCGAGTCCCTGGCCTTCGTCACCGAGCACCTGGGCGACTTCGAGGCCTCGCTGCCGCGGGCGCTGTGCTGGGCCTCCGCCTGGGACATGACGCGTGACGCCGAGCTGCCGACGCGGGACTACCTCTCCCTCGTCCTGTCCGGCATCGGCAAGGAGTCCGACATCGGCGTCGTGCAGTCGCTGCACCGGCAGGTGAAGCTGGCGCTCGACCTGTACGCCGCCCCGGCGGGCCGCGAGGCCGCGCTCACGCGGTGGACCGAGGCGACCCTGGAGCACCTGCGGGCGGCCGAGCCGGGCGGGGACCACCAGCTGGCGTGGGCGCGCGCGTTCGCCGCGACCGCCCGCACGGAGTCCGACCTCGCGCTCCTGGAGGGCCTGCTCGACGGCTCGGAGTCCATCGAGGGCCTGGCCGTCGACACCGAGCTGCGGTGGGCGTTCGTGGCGCGGCTCGCCGCGACCGGGCGGCTCGACGAGGCGGGGATCGCCGCCGAGGCCGAGCGCGACAGGACCGCCGCGGGTGAGCGGCACGCCGCCGCGGCGCGGGCCGCGCGGCCCACCGCCGAGGCCAAGGCCGCGGCGTGGGCGTCCGTCGTCGAGTCGGACAAGCTGCCCAACGCCGTGCAGGAGGCGGTGATCTCCGGCTTCGTCCAGACCGATCAGCGGGAGCTCCTCGCCCCCTACACGCAGAAGTTCTTCGACGCCGTGAAGTCCGTCTGGGAGTCCCGGTCCCACGAGATGGCCCAGCAGGTCGTGGTCGGCCTGTACCCGGCCGTCCAGGTGTCCCAGGAGACGATCGACGCGACGGACGCGTGGATCGGGGCCGCGGAGCCGACGGCGGCGCTGCACCGTCTGATCACGGAGTCCCGTGCGGGCGTCGAACGCGCGCTGCGGGCGCAGGCCGCCGACGCGTAGCCCTGGCCGGGCGGTTCACGGACGCCGGGGGCGGGCTGGTCGCGCCCGCCCCCGGCACCGGCCCCCCGGTAGGGACATCTCCCACCCGCCCACCCGTCACCCCCTACCACGGCCGCGACCGCCCCGGGCGACCTCGCCCTCGACGACGGCCCCTGCCCGCCCCATGGCCGGCCTCTGTGGCCGAGCCCGCCTGGCGTCTGCGGGCGAGTAGTTGCCGCACCTCGCTGTGGGCAACTGGGCCGCCCAGAGGGCGGAACGGGTGGGCACAGCCCAGGACTAGGGTGCCCCTTACTTCAAGGGGACGTAGCCCCACGCAGCGCCGCCAGGACATGGCTCACCGCCGGGGATCCCTCCGCCCCGCGCCGTACCGCGGCCACCACATGCCGATGCGGTCGCTCCGCCGGCTCCCGCATCACCACCTCACCCCTCCCGAAGGCTCCGGCCATCCGTGGCACGAGCGCCACCCCCATCCCCGCCCCCACCATCGCCAGAATCGCCTCCCACCCGGCCGCGCTGTGCGCCTGCTCGGGCACGAAGCCCGACGCCTCGCACGCGGCCCGCGTGATCTCGGACCAGGGACCCGAGCCGCCGAAGATCCACGGCTCGTCGGCGAGGTCGGCGAGGCGCAGGGCGTCGGCGCGGGCGAGCGGATGGTCGAGGGGGAGCGCGACGTCGAGCGGGTCGGCGAGGAGGGTGACGCGGGTGAAACGCCCGTCCCGCCCCCGGGGCGCCTGCGCGGCGAGGGACAGGGCGAGATCGACGTCCCCGGCGGCGAGGAGTTCGTAGGCGGCCCCCGCCTCGGCCTCCCGCACCCGCACCGAGATCCCGGGGTGCGCCACCCGCAGGGCCCGTACGGCGGGCACCACGAGCGCGGGCACGGCGGTGGAGAAGGCCCCGACCCGCACCTCCCCGGCCTCCCCCTTGGCATAGGCCGCCAACTCCGCGTCGGCCCGCTCCAGTTGGGCGAGGACGGCGTCGGCGTGGACGAGCAGGAGCCGGGCGGCGCCGGTGAGCCGCACCCGGCGACCGTGGGCTTCAAGGAGCGGCACGCCGACCTGCTTGGCGAGGTTGGAGAGCTGCTGCGACACGGCGGAGGGGGTCATCAGGAGGGCCCGCGCCGTCGCGGTGACGGTCCCGCGCTCGTCGAGGGTGCGCAGGATCTGCAGCTTCTTGATGTCCCACTCGGTCATGGCGTCAACGTACCCGCGCACCAGCCGCTACTTCCCGCCCGCCGACCCGAGCACCACGCCGCCGAGGATCAGCCCCATGCACATCACCTGGAGCCACCCCATGCCCTCGCCGAGGAGGGCGAAGGACAGCAGGGCCACGCACACCGGCTGGAGGTAGTAGACGACGCCCGCGCGGGCCGCGCCGATGACGGAGATGGCCTTGTTCCAGGCGAAGAAGGCGACCGCGGAGGACACGACGCCGACGTACAGGAGCGGGGACACGGTCGCGGCCGTCGGTTCGAAGCCGCCCTGCACGGCGAGGCTGACGAGGAAGACGGGCAGCAGCATCAGCGCGCCGAGGACGAAGGTGCTGAAGAGAAAGGGCAGTCCGGCGATCTCGGCGGGCCTGCGGCGCAGGAGCGCGCTGTACGAGCCGAAGGCGACGGCGCCGCCGATCACCCACAGGTCGCCCACCGCGAGGTCCATGGCGAGGGAGCCGCCGCTGACCAGGAGCAGGACGCCGGCGCAGGCGACGAGCATGCCCGTGACGCGCCGCGCGCCGAGCCGGGCACCGCCGAGGCGTTCGTACACCGCCATCAGGACGGGCGACGCGGCCATGATCATGCCCATGTTGCCCGCGGTGGTGGTGACTCCGGCCTGGTTCACCAGGGTGTTGTAGACGGCGACGCCGAGGAAGGAGGCGGCGAGGAGGAAGCGGAAGTGCTCGCGGAGCAGGGCCCGTTGGCGCCAGGTCTGCCGCGCCGCGAACGGGGCGACGGCCGCGATGGCGACGATCCAGCGCCAGAACGCGTGCTGGATCGGCGGGACGCTGTCGGCGAGGGCGCGGGAGGTGACGAAGCTGCCCGACCAGACGACGGTCGCGAGCGCGGCGAGGGCGAGTCCGACGCCGAGCCCCGCGGCCGCGGTACGTCCACCTCCCGCGCCCCGCACGCTCGTGTCGCCGCCGCCGTTGCTCCGGTCCAGTTCCAGGACGCTCGCCACTGGTATCTCCTTGCCTCTCTCCCCGGTACGGGGCGCTCGCCCGGCCCCGCTGCGGGGCCGGCTGAGCTACCGTCGCAGCCCGGAACCGCTCAGGTCCATCGAATCTTTCCGATCGTTCTTTGAAGCTGAGCTGAACGATTCCTGAGCGGGGACCCCGGGGATCCGCACCTTCGGCTGAGACGGCGACTGCGACTCCGGCTCGGCCTTCGGCCGCGGGCGCAGTTGGCCGAACACCGTCGCCCCGAACGCGAGCGCCATCCCCGCCACCTGCACCGCCGTCAGCGACTGGCCGAGCGCCGCCCAGCCGATGACCGCGGCCGTCAGCGGCGACAGCGGGCCGAGGAGGCTGGCCTGGGTGGCGCTGAGGCGGCCGATGCCGCGGAACCACAGCCAGTACGCGACGGCCGTGCCGGCGAGGGACAGGTAGAGGTAGCCCGCGATGTTCCGGCCGTCGAGCGCGGGCGGCGCGCCCTCGACCAGGAACGCGACGGGGGCGATCAGCAGGCCGCCGACCGTCAGTTGCCAGGCCGTGAGCGCGAGCGGTCCGACACCGTCCGGACGGCCCCAGCGCTTGGTGAGCACCGTGCCCGTCGACATCGAGGCCGTCGACCCCACCGCCGCGAGCAGGCCGACCGCGTCCAGCGCCCCGGTGGCCTTCAGGACGACCAGGCTGACGCCGAGGGCCGCCGCGGCCGCGGTGAGCAGGGTGCGCGGGGTCGGCCGGTCGGCAAGGAGCAGGGCGGCGAGTCCGGCGACGAACAGCGGGCCGACGGAGCCGACGACCGCGGCCATGCCGCCGGGCAGGCGGTAGGCGGACAGGAAGAGGAGCGGGAAGAAGGCGCCGATGTTGAGGGCGCCGAGGACCGCCGACTTCCACCACCACTCCCCTCTCGGCAGGCGTCTGGCGAGCAGGAGGAGCAGCAGCCCGGCGGGCAGGGCACGCATCAGGGCCGTGAACAGGGGGCGGTCCGCGGGCAGGAACTCGGTGGTGACGGCGTAGGTGGAGCCCCAGGTGAGGGGGGCGTAGGCGGTGAGGAGGATGGCGGTGGCGCGCTTCATGACGGACGTCTCCCAGGACTGAGGGGCTCGCGGGACTCACGGAGGAAGCTGAGTCGTAAGTAGCTTAGTCGTAAGCTACTTATCGTCAACCCACTTGGAAGAAAGCAACTCAGTATTGACCCACTTGCTTGCAAGCTTCCGTATCTCGTGGATACTTCCCCCATGAACGCGAGCAACGTGATGTCCTCCCAGAGCGCGACGCACTCCGGAGAAGCGGCGGTCGCCGCCGCGCCCGACGGCGTCGACGCGATCATCGAGCAGTGGGCCGTCGTGCGGCCGGACCTGGAGACCACGCCCATGGAGGTCTTCGGCCGCGTCTACCGCACCACGCAGGCCATGGGCGACCGCATCGAGCAGGCGTACCGCCGCCTCGGCACCACGCGCGGGGAGTTCGACGTGCTCGCGACGCTGCGCCGGCACGGCGAGCCGTACACGCTCTCGCCGCGCCAGCTCTCCTCGACGCTGATGCTGACGACGGGCGGCATGACGGGGCGTCTGGACAAGCTGGAGCGGGCCGGGCTGCTGCGCCGCTCCCCCGACCCGCACGACCGGCGTGGCCTGCAGGTGACGCTGACCGAGGAGGGCAGGGAGCTGGTCGACCGGGCCGTCGTGGCGGGCGTCGAGGTGCAGCGCGCGGCGCTCACGGCCGCGGGGCTCGACGAGGAGGAGACGGCGCAGCTCTCGGCGCTGCTGCGCAAGCTGCTCGCCGGCTCGGGGCCCGGCGACGGCTCATGACGGCGGGCGGCGCCGGGGGTTCGTGAAACACCGGGGGTTCGTGAAACACCGAGGGCGCCCTTCGGCCTCGTACGAAGACGTCGGAAGTCGTCTGGGTACGAGGCCGAAGGGCGCCCTCGGCGGAGATGGGCAGAACCGGACAGCCGTGGAGACGGCTGGTCGGCGGACCCGCGTCGTCAGCTCTGCTTCTGCTGCTTGCGGGACTTGTCGCCGACCATGACCAGACCGGCGATCACCAGGAACAGCACGATCGGCGCGGCGACATACAGGCCGAGCGTCTCCATCACGCTCAGGCCCGGGCCCGGGTCGTCGCCGTCGTCGCGGTTGAGCGCGAGCGCGGGGGACGACATGAGCAGCATCATCAGCGTCGTACCGGCCGTCAGAGCACCGGCGCGCAGGGCGTTCTTCTTGTCCACGGTGCCCAACGTAGCGAACCGTCGCGCGGCCCGCGCGCCCGGGGTGCCGTACGGGCGCCGCACCCGGGTGCGCGGCGGGCGCGGTCACGGCGTCCGGAACGCGCGGAACACCTCCATGAGGGCGTGCAGGCGCGGGGTGGCGGCCAGGTCCTCCAGGGTGACGGGGCGGCCCGCGGCGTCGGCGATCGGCAGGCGCCAGTTGGGGTACTGGTCCCAGGTGCCCGGCAGGTTCTGCGGGCGGCGGTCGCCGACGGTGTCGGGAAGCCAGACGCCGACCAGACGGGCGGGTGTCGCGAGCAGGAACCGGTGCACGGCGCGGACCTCGTCCTCCTCGTTCCCGGCACCGCCCGGCAGCAGGCCGAGCCGGGACAGCAGGCCGAGCCAGTCGCGGACGTCGGCGGCGGCCTCGGCGCGTTCGGCGGCCAGCGGGCGGGTGAGCAGGCCCAGGTCGTGCCGCAGGCGCACGTGCGCGCCGGTGACGCGGGCGGCCGTGGACGGCAGGTCGTGGGTGGTGGCGGTGGCCAGGCAGTCGGCGCGCCAGTCGGCGGGCGCCAGCGGCTGTCCTGTGCCCTCCCAGTCCCGCTCGAACCACAGCACGGACGTGCCGAGCACCCCGTGCGCGCGCAGCGTCTCGCGCACACCCGGCTCCACGGTGCCGAGGTCCTCGCCGATGACGATCGCGCCCGCGCGGTGCGCCTCCAGGACGAGGACGGCGAGCATGGCCTCGGCGTCGTAGCCGACGTACGTCCCCTCCGCGGGGGTACGTCCGTCCGGCACCCACCAGAGCCGGAAGAGACCCATGACGTGGTCGACGCGGACGGCGCCCGCATGCCGCAGCGTCGCGCGCAGCAGGGCGCGGAACGGGGCGTAGCCGGACTCGGCGAGCCGGTCCGGGCGCCACGGCGGCAGGCCCCAGTCCTGGCCGCGCGCGTTGAAGGCGTCCGGGGGCGCTCCCACCGACATGCCCGCGGCGAAGTACCGCTGCCGCGCCCAGGCGTCGGCGCCGTCCGGGTGCACGCCGACGGCCAGGTCGTGGATGAGGCCGACGGCCATCCCGGCGTCCCGCGCGGACCGCTGCGCGGCGGCCAGCTGCTCGTCCGTGAGCCAGGCGAGGCGCTCGTGGAAGTCGACGCGGTCCATCAACTCGGTGCGGGCGCGGGCCGTTTCGGGCGACGCCGGGTCCCGCAGGGGCTCGGGCCAGGTGCGCCAGTTCGGCCCGTGCCGCTCGGCGAGCGCGCACCATGTCGCGTGGTCCTCCAGGTCCTCGCCGTGCTCGGCGAGGAAATCGCTGTACGCGGCGCAGCGGCCGGGTCCGAGCGGCACGTCCCGGATCAACTCCAGTGCGGCGTGCTTGAGTTCCCACACGGCGTCCCGGTCGATCAGCCCGCCCTCGCTCACGACCGCTCGGCGCAGCGCCTCCCCCTGCTCCCCGAAGACGCCCGCCCGCTCGCGCGCCTCGCCCCGCAGCCGGGCGAACTCCGGGACGTCCTCGACCCGCAGGTGCACGGGGTCCGGGAAGCGGCGCGACGACGGGCGGTACGGCGAGGGGTCCCCGGCACCGCCCGGCGCCCTCGGCACCGCCGCGTGCAACGGATTCACCTGCACGAACCCCGCCCCCAACACCCGCCCCGCCCACGCCGCCAGCTCCGCGAGGTCACCCAGGTCCCCCATGCCCCAGGAGTGGCGGCTCAGCAACGAGTACAGCTGCACGAGAAACCCGTACGCACGGGGCGGCGGCGCGGGGGCCCGGCGCGGGGCGACGATGAGGTGGGCCTGGGCGGTCAGGCCGTCGGGGGTGGTGGCGGTGAGGCGGTGAACGCCCAGGGGGAGGTGGGGGGTTGCGGGGGCGCCGGGCGCGGCGGGCGCTCCGGCGAGCTGGACGAGGCGGCCGCCCTGCTCCGTCTCCACGGTGAGGCGGGTGCCTGGGGGGAGGGAGGAGAGGGGGTCTGGGAGGTGGGGGGACGGCGGGGGCGGTGGAGGCGGTGAGGGATGTCGGGGCTGTTGTGGCTGCGGGGGCTGCTGCGGCTGTGGGGGCTGCTGCGGCTGCGGTGCCTTCGAGGCCTGTGGAGGCTGTTGCGGCAGCGGTGCCTTCGAGGCCTGTGGGGGCTGTGGGGCCCGCTGGGTTCGTCGGTCCTGCTGGGCCTTCTCGGCCTGCGGTGGCGACGGAGACGGCGACTGTCGAGGCAGCGGCGCCTGTGCCGTCTGTGGGGGCTCCCGTGGCGTGAGGTGTGCGTCGTCGCCCTCATGTCCGGGGGGCGTGTCCTCGGCCGGGGGCTGTTCGTCGGTCCACAGCACCACTGTGGGCGGTAACAGCCTCTCCCGTAACTCCTGTTCGCGTGCCGCCACCGCGTTCCGAACCGCCTCCGGTGTGCTCGCGTCGACGTCGAGCGCGGCGAGGGCCGCGACGACCGCGGCTTCCGGGGTCTGGACCGTGTGGTCCGGGGACGGTGCGTAGGAGGTGGCCACGCCGTGCAGGGCGGCCAGCCGGGCAAGGGTCATCTATACGCCCATGGGGTCCAGGCCCGCGGCCGTGCCCGTGGAGGTGGGCTCGCTGGTCAGCGGGGCGGCGTCCATCAGGGACGGCTCGCTGGTCAGGGGGAAGGCGTCGGCCAGCGGGGGCTCGCTGGTCAGGGGCGGCTCCAGGCAGCCGCAGGAGCAGGAGCCGTCGAGGCCGGAGTCGGGGTGCGAGACCTGTTTGGACAGGGCGGAGAGGAGGAGGTTCGCGGAGGCGGGCATGGGGTGCTCCCTTGGTCGCGGATGCCGGTTCCGAAGCCCTACCCACTGCCGTCGGGGGCATCCGCATACGGCCGGGGAACGTGGCGGTGGTCACACCGGCCCTGCGGAGCTCCGCCTGGACCCCGTAGGCAGGCGTCCCGTGGCGGGTGGGACAGTCCTCCCTCGAATCGGCGCTCCGCGCCTCGTCCTCAAACGCCGGACGGGCTGAAATATCCCGGGTCGGGTTGAAGGTGCCGGGCCGTCGGGCAGGCCGGTGCAAGTTCGGGCGGGTGGGTGGGAGAGAGCCCGTCCGGCGATTGAGGACGAGGCGCGGAGCGCCGATCGGGGGCGCCCCCGCCCCGCCCCCGCATTGACACCCTCCCCACCCCGGTGATGGGCTTCCGGCACCCTGTGTGAGCACGCGAGTGGGCACAGTGACGGGAACGAGCGAGGCGCCCCGCCAGAACAGGCGCCCCACCGGAACAACTGCCGAGCGGCAAGGGAGAAGCACGTGCACCGACGCCGCAGCAGAGCCGCAGCCACCCTCGCCCTCGCGGCCCTCACCGGCACCCTCACCCCCGCCCCGACCGCCTTGGCCACCCCGCCCCCACCGTCCGAAGGCCCCCCGCCGACAACCCCGGAGACCCCCCGCGGGGCCCCCGTGCCCGACGTCCGGCCGAGGCCGCAGGCCCAGGAGGCCACAGGCCGGGGGAACACGGCCACGGTCGGCGACGACGTGGTCCTCGTAACGGGAGCACCGGACGAGCCCACCGACCCGCACGCCGCAGAGGCGCTCCGCACACTGCTCCGCGCCGCAGGCGCCCGCCGGATCACCGAGGTCCCCGCGGGCACCCCTCTCCCTCCGACCTCCCACCTGGTGGTGCACGCAGGAGGCGCAGGCGCCAGAGACGCGCTGCGCACGCTCGGCGCGCAGCCCCACGCCGACCTCCCCCCGGGCGGCTACCGCCTCGCCGTGGGCCGGATCGAGGGCCGCGACACGGTGGCGCTGGACGGCGCGGGCCCGGACGGCCTGTTCCACGCCGCCCAGACCCTGCGCCAGCTCACCGACGCAAGGACCCGCACGATCCCGGGCGTCCGCATCCGCGACTGGCCCGCGACAGCGGTGCGCGGCCTCACCGAGGGCTTCTACGGCACCCCGTGGACCCACCATCAGCGCCTCGCCCACCTGGACTTCATGGGCCGTACGAAGCAGAACCGCTACCTGTACGCCCCGGGCGACGACCTGTACCGCCAGGCACGCTGGCGCGAGCCCTACCCGGCGCCGCGCCGCGCCGAGTTCCGCGCCCTGGCCGCGCGGGCGGCCCGCAACCACGTGACGCTCGCCTGGGCCGTGGCCCCCGGCCAGGCGATGTGCCTGTCGTCGGACGCCGACGTACGCGCCCTGAAGCGGAAGGTCGACGCGATGTGGGCGCTGGGCGTGCGGGCGTTCCAACTGCAGTTCCAGGACGTGAGTTACAGCGAGTGGCGCTGCGAGCGGGACGCGGAGGGGTTCGGTTCGGGGTCGCGCGCCGCAGCGCGTGCGCAGGCGCGCGTGGCCAACGCCGTCGCGCGGCACCTCTCCGCGCGCCACCCGGGCGCCCCGCCCCTGTCCCTCATGCCCACCGAGTACTTCCAGGACGGCGCCACGGACTACCGCGCGGCCCTGTCCGCCGCGCTCGACGACTCCGTCGAGGTGACGTGGACGGGAGTCGGCGTCGTGCCGCGCACCATCACGGGCCGTGAACTGGCGGGCGCGCGGCGGGCATTCGGGGAGCATCCGCTGGTGACGGCGGACAACTACCCCGTGAACGACTTCGCTCAGGACCGGATCTTCCTGGGCCCTTACGCGGGTCGTGAGCCCGCCGTCGCGCAGGGGTCGGCCGCGCTGCTCGGCCACGCGATGGCGCAGTCGGTGGCGTCCCGCATCCCGCTGTTCACGGTCGCCGACTTCGCCTGGAATCCCCGGGGTTACCGTCCCCGGGAGTCCTGGCACGCCGCGATCGACGATCTCGCGGGCGGTGACGCGAAGGCGCGCGCGGCGCTTGCGGCGCTCGCCGGGAACGACGCGTCGTCCGTCCTCGGGGCCACCGAGTCGGCGTATCTCCGGCCGCTGCTGCGGGAGTTCTGGCAGGCGCGCACGACGGCCGACCCGGTCCGTGTCGACGCGGCGGCGCGCGGACTGGGCGACGCCTTCCGGGTGCTGCGGGACACGCCGGGGCTGCTGGCCGCCAGCGAGGTGGAGGGCGTCGGCGACCTCGCGGCGGAGGTGCGGCCGTGGACGGAGCGGTTGGCGCGCCACGGCGAGGCGGGCGGTACGGCCGTCCGGATGCTGCGTGCGGCGGCGCACGGGGACGGCGAGGGCGCGTGGCGGGCCGCGCGCGCCCTGTACGCGCAACGTGCTGATTCGGAAGAGGAGGAGAACGGAGACGGCGGGGGTCGGGTCACGGTCGGGGAAGGGGTTCTCGGTCCGTTCGTGGAGCGGGCCCGGGAGGCGTACGAGAGGTGGGCGGGGCTCGACGGGGAGCACGTCGGGGCGGGGCCGGGCGCGCGCTGGCAAGGGGCCAGGCCGCTCGCCGGGGTGACGGTCCTGGCCGACCCCGGCACCCGCGGCCCCCTGGAGGCCCACGTCCCCGGCGAGGGCTGGCGCCGCCTCGCGTCCCTGACCCCGTCGGGCTGCACGGAGCTGACGGGTGCCTCCCGCGGCCCCGTCCTCCCGCGGGGCCTGCGCGCGGACGCCCTCCGCGTCGTCCTCGACGGCGGCACCGTGCGGCACGTCGTGCCGTGGTTCGCCGACACGGCCGTCGCGCGCCTCGGGCGGACTCCGGCGGACGTGGACGTCGAGATCGGCGGCGGCCCGCGCCGGGTCACGGTGAAGCTGTCGCCGCGGCGGCCCGGTGACGTACGGGGTGAGGTGACGGTGCGGGCGCCGAGGGAGGTGCGGGTGCGGGCCCCGCGGGCGATGACGGTGCCGCGCGGCACGGAGGTCGGGGTGCCGCTCGACGTGAGCGTGGACCGGGGCACGCGTGCGGGGACGTACGAGATGTCCGTCACGTTCGCGGGCGGGACGCGGACCGTGGCGGTGCGGGCGTTCCCGCCTGCCGGGGGTCCCGATCTCGCGCGCGGCGCGCGGGCCACGTCGTCGGGTGACGAGACGGCGGACTTCCCGGCGTCGGCCGCGAACGACGGCGACGCGACGACCCGCTGGTCGTCGCCCGCCGATGACGACGCGTGGTGGCAGGTCGAACTCGCCCAGCCGGTGCGCCTGGGCCAGGTGGTGCTGCGCTGGCAGGACGCGTACGCCGCCCGGTACCGGATCCAGACGTCGGCCGACGGCAGGACCTGGCGGACCGCCGCCGTCGTGCGCGAGGGCGCGGGCGGCCGCGAGTCCGTGCGGATGGACGCCCCGGACACCCGCTTCGTGCGCGTGCGCGGCGAGCGGCGGGCGACCCGGTTCGGATACTCCCTGTGGTCGGTCGCGGCCTACGCGGTGGCGGAGGGCTGAGCCCGCCCCCGGCACCGCGTACGTACAACAAGGCCCGGATCGGTTCCTAGGCGGAAATGCCGTCGATCCGGGCCATCGCGTCGTCCGCGCCGAACGGCTGCAAGTACGGCAGCCAGCGCGGATCCCTATGCCCGGTGCCGATGATGCGCCAGGCGAGGCCCGTGGGCGGGGCGGGCTTGTGCCGCAGGCGCCAGCCGAGTTCCAGCAGGTGCCGGTCGGCCTTGACGTGATTGCAGCGGCGGCACGAGGCCACCACGTTGTCCCAGGCGTGCTGGCCGCCCCGGCTGCGCGGAATGACGTGGTCGACGCTGGTTGCGACGCCACCGCAGTACATGCACCGGCCGCCGTCGCGGGCGAACAGGGCACGGCGGGTCAGTGGAACGGGCCCCCTGTAGGGGACCCGCACGAAGCGCTTGAGCCGGACCACGCTGGGTGCGGGGATGGTGCGGGTCGCGCTGTGCATGAAGGCGCCGGACTCCTCGAGGCAGAGTGCCTTGTTCTCGAGGACGAGGACGAGCGCGCGGCGGAGCGGTACGACGCCGAGCGGCTCGTACGACGCGTTGAGGACCAGGACATGCGGCACGGATGCCTCCTTGTACGCCGGCGGCGCGTGGCTCGCGCCGGGACGATCTGTAGCCAGTCTCCCCTCATGCCTGGTCGTAGCGCCAGCATGTGCCGGTAACGGCCCTGAAGTGTTTTCGACCACACCTGTGACGGAGACACGTTTCAGCGCTGGTGAGCACCGCCTCTCCTTCGAACATGACAACGATCCCCACACCATGCCCCGTTAGTGTGGTGAGCCTGCCCGGTGCATCTCCTGGGCAGGCCGCTATGCCTGGAGGTACCAGCCGTGTTCCTGTCCGCCCTGTCGGCCGCCGGAGCCGACCCGGACCCGACACCGACGCCGACGCGCAAACCCGTGACGCTCGACGACGCCCAGGAGAGCGCGACCAACGCCGCCAGCTGGGTGGAGGAGAACTGGTCGACGTGGCTCGCCATCGGCCTGCGCATCCTGCTGATCCTCGTGATCGCCATGGTGCTCCGCGTGATCGTGCGGCGCGCCATCACCAAGCTGATAGAGCGCATGAACCGCACGGCGCAGGCCGTGGACGGCACCGCGCTCGGCGGGCTGCTCGTCAATGTGGAGCGGCGGCGGCAGCGCTCGCACGCCATCGGGTCGGTGCTGCGGTCGGTGGCGTCGTTCCTGATCCTCGGCACGGCCGGGCTGATGATCCTCGGCACGTTCCAGATCAATCTGGCGCCGCTGCTCGCGTCCGCGGGTGTCGCGGGTGTCGCGATCGGCTTCGGCGCCCGGAACCTGGTCACGGACTTCCTGTCCGGCGTCTTCATGATCCTGGAGGACCAGTACGGCGTCGGTGACTCCATCGACGCCGGGGTGGCCTCCGGCGAGGTCATCGAGGTGGGCCTGCGCGTGACCAAGCTGCGCGGCGACGACGGCGAGATCTGGTACGTCCGCAACGGCGAGGTCAAGCGCATCGGCAACCTCTCCCAGGGCTGGTCGACGGCCGGTGTCGATGTGACGGTGCGCCCGGACGAGGACCTGGACAAGGTCAAGCGGGTGCTCGGCGAGGTCGGCGAGCGGCTCGGCAAGGACGAGCCGTGGAACGAGCAGCTGTGGGGCCCGGTCGAGGTGCTCGGCCTGGACAGCGTGCTCCTTGAGCAGATGGTGGTGCGGGTCTCCGCGAAGACGATGCCGGGCAAGTCGCTCGGCGTGGAGCGGGAGCTGCGCTGGCGCATCAAGCGGGCGTTCGACGCGGAGGGCATCCGTCTGGTGGGCGGCCTGCCGATGCTGCCGGACGGCGGCGTGGCCCAGGCCCCGGACCCGACGGCCGGCATGGCGGCCCCGTCCGCGTACGCCTCCTCGACGTCCCCGCAGTCCCTGGCGGCGTCGCCGATAACGCCGCCGCCGAACCTGTCGAAGTAGGCGGGGAGGGAAATCAGCCCGTCCGGCGTTTGAGGACAAGGCCGTTCGGGCCGATACGGGTGCTCTCTGGCCGGCTCCGCACAGCGCAGGCGTCCCGCGCCCCCGCAGGTAACGACTTGGTTGCCTCGGGGGCGCTTTCTCTTGACGGCCCCTTCACGGGCCTTTACGTTCCTCGCATCAAACAGGAAGCCTTCCTAACAGTGAAGCGAGGAAGGCGGGCCACCGAAGGGCAGGTGTCGTCAGCGATGGCTGGAACCACCCCATCCCATGGGTCTCCCGGCGTGCCAGGCACGCCCCGCGTGCTCCGCGCCATGAACGACCGCGCCGCGCTCGACCTGCTCGCCGCCCACGGCCCCCTCACCCGCACCCGCATCGGCGAGCTGACCGGCCTGTCCAAGCCGACCACCTCCCAGCTCCTGAGCCGTCTGGAGAGCGCGGGCCTGGTGCGCACGACCGGCCGCCAGAGCGGCCGCCCGGGCCCCAACGCCGTCCTGTACGAGATCGACCCGGCCGTCGGCCACGTCGCCGCCCTGTCCGCGGACCCCACCGGCATCACCGCCCTGGTCGCCGACATCACCGGCCGGGAGGTGGGCCGGCAGCGCATCGAGGCCTACCCTGAGAAGCCGGTCGCCGAGGACGTCCGCCACCGCACGGCCCAGCTGGTCGTGGAGGCCGTGGACGGCGCCCTCGCCAAGGCCGGGCTCGGCCACCACGACCTGCGCGCCACCGTCATCGGCACCCCCGGCGCCATCGACCCGCACGACGGCCGGCTCCGCTACGCCCCGCACCTGCCCGGCTGGCACTCGCGCACCCTGCGGGCCGAGTTGGCCGAGGTCCTCGGCACCCCGGTGACCATCGAGAACGACGTGAACCTCGCCGCCATCGCCGAGCAGTACGAGGGCGCGGCGCAGGACAACGACAACTTCGTGCTCGTCTGGCTGGACGAGGGCGTGGGCGCGGCGATCGTGCTCGGCGGTGTGCTGCTGCGCGGCGCGACCGGCGGCGCGGGCGAGATCGGCTACATGCCGGTGCCGGGCGCCCCGCTGCTTCGCGGCGGCCCGGATTCGACGCCCGACGCCTACCGGGGCGGCTTCGAGAGCCTCGTCTCCGGCGCCGTGGTCCGCGAGCGCGCGGGCGGCAGGTCGCTCACCGAGGCGCTCGCCGACCCCGCCGCGCGCGACGAACTCGCCGGCCACATCGCCACCGGCCTCGCCGCGGTCGTGGCGGTCGTCGACCCCGAACTCGTCGTCCTGTCCGGCCAGGTGGCCCAAGCGGGCGGCGAGGAGCTGCGCCTGCGCGTCAAGGAGGAGATGACCGGCCTCGCGCTGCCGCGCCCGCACCTGCGCATCAGCGAGCTGGACGGCGACCCGATCCTCACCGGCGCCCTGCGCACCGCCCTCACCCAGGCCCGCGACACAGTCTTCGACACCGCCTGACCCCACGGCACACCCACCCCCCTCGTCACCCCCCTCGTCACCCCCCTCCTCACCCCCCGCGCTCACCCCCTCCCTCTCCCCAACACCGCCTCTCACAAAGGACGTCCGCCATGCCGCGATGGCGCATACGCACCCGCGTGCCCGCCGCCCTGACCGCGGTCGGACTGCTCTTGGCCGGCTGTGCCAACCCGAGCACCGGCAGCGCCGACGACGATCCGACCAAGCCCGTGACGCTGAAGTTCTGGCACGGCTGGTCGGCCCCCGGTGAAGTCAAGGCGATCAACGCCAGCATCGAGCGGTTCGAGAAGCTGCACCGCAACATCGACGTGAAGGCGATCGGGAACGTCACCGACGAGACCATCAACCAGGCCCTCAGGGCGGGCGGCGGCGAGGCCCCCGACGTGGTGTCGTCCTTCACGACGAACAACGTCGGCCAGTACTGCGACTCCGGGATGTGGGTCAACCTCGACCCGTTCATGAAGAAGACCGGGCTCGACAAGAAGAAGACGTTCCCCAAGACCCTCCTCGACTACACGAGTTACGAGGGCACCCAGTGCGCGCTGCCGTTCCTCGCGGACGCGTTCGGCATGTACTACAACAAGGACGCCTTCAAGGAGGCGGGCATCGCCCGGCCGCCGCGCACCATGTCGGAGTTCAAGGAGGCCGCGGCGAAGCTGACCGTGCGCAGCGGCAAGGACTCGTACAAACGCGTCGGCTTCATGCCGAACTTCCGGCTCTACCAGAACGCCCCGGACCGGCTCTTCGCACAGTGGGGCCCCAAGTACTTCGACGCCGACGGCAAGTCGAACCTCGCCGACGAGCCCAAGACGTACGACTACTTCAAGACGACCAACGAGCTGATCAAGGCGCAGGGCGGCTACGCCGACCTGGAGAAGTTCCGGGCCACGTTCGGCGAGGAGATGTCGAGCCAGAACGCCTTCCTCACCGGCAAGCTGGCGATGCACCTCGACGGCGAGTGGCGCGGGCTGATGCTGGACGAGAAGAAGGCGAAGTTCGACTGGGGCGTGGCACCGCTGCCGGTCCCCGACGACCAGGCCGACAGCTACGGCCGCGGGTTCATCACCGGCACCGTCCTCGGCATCGCGCACAGCAGCAAGAAGCAGAACGCCGCCTGGGAGCTGGTCAGGTTCCTGACGGCGGACACGGACCAGGTCGTGAACCTGGCCAACGACATCCACAACGTGCCGTCCACCTTCGCCGCCCTCAAGTCGCCCCGCCTGGACGCCGACAAGCGCTTCCGCACCTTCTTCAAGATCCTGGAGAACGAGCACAGCACGGCACTCCCGCAGTCCACGAACGGCGGCTCGTACATCGTCTCGCTCGCGGACGTCGCGTACTCGATCGAGGCCGGCGGCAAGAAGAACCTGCGCGAGGCGCTGAAGAAGCTCGACGAGCAGATCGACGCCGACAACCTCCAGGCAGAGAACTGAGGAGCGCCCCGCCATGGCCCTGACACTCTCCCGCCCGGCGCGCCGCAGACTGCGCGTCCTCGGCTTCCTCTCCCCCTGGCTGATCGGCTTCAGCGTCTTCTTCGCGTACCCGCTGATCGCCACCGTCTACTTCTCGTTCATGCACTACAACCAGATCAAGGAGCCCACGTTCGTGGGCCTGAAGAACTGGCGGTACGTGTTCGAGCAGATGCCGCTGTTCGGCCCGGCGCTGTGGAACACGCTGTGGCTGGTCGTGGTGATGGTGGCGCTGCGGGTGATCTTCGGGCTCTCGCTCGGCCTGCTCATCACGAAGATCAAGTCGGGGGTCGGGTTCTTCCGGACCGCCTTCTACATCCCCTATCTCGCCCCGCCGGTGGCGGCCACGGTCGCCTTCGTCTTCCTCCTGAACCCGGGCACGGGTCCGGTCAACGAGCTGCTCTCCAAGATCGGCATCACGGCGCCCACCTGGTTCAACGATCCGACGTGGTCGAAACCGTCGCTCGTGATGCTCTCCCTGTGGGGCATCGGCGACCTGATGGTGATCTTCATGGCGGCGCTGCTCGACGTACCGAAGGAGCAGTACGAGGCGGCCGAGATCGACGGCGCGGGCGCCTGGGCGAAGTTCCGGTACGTGACCTGGCCGTCCATCACGCCGATCGTGATGTTCGCCGTGGTCACGGGCGTCGTCCAGACCATGCAGTACTACACGCAGGCCCTGGTCGCGGGGAAGATCGCCTCCGGTGTCTCCATCGGGCCGGGATCGGTGATCCAGCCCGGCTATCCCGACCACTCGACCCTCACGGTCCCGCAGCTCGTCTACCAGATGGGCTTCCAGAACTTCAACACCGGTGCGGCGTGCGTCCTCTCGCTCGTCCTCTTCGTCATCGCCATGGCCGTGACGATGCTGCTGATGCGCAAGCGCTCCGGTCTGCTCTCGGCGGAGGACTGATCCCCGATGACTTCCACGACACTCAGCGCGCCCGCCGCGGAGTCCTCCGCCACGCCCGTCCGGCCGCGCGGCCCGGAGGCCGCCCGCGCCCGCCGCAAGCGCATCCTGCACTGGATAGCCGTGCACAGCGTCGCCGTCGCCGTGGCGCTGCTCTTCATCCTGCCGTTCGTGTTCGTCTTCCTGACGTCCGTGATGAGCGACTCGCAGGCGATGAGCGGCGAGCTGTGGCCGTCCTCCTGGCACTGGGAGAACTACAAGGCCGTCTTCGAGACGGACGGCTTCCTCACCTGGTGGCGCAACTCCCTGATGTACGCGGGGCTCGGCACCCTCTTCACGGTCTGCTCGGCGATCCCCGTGGCGTACGCGCTCGCCAAGTTCCGCTTCCGCGGCCGCCGCACGGCGATGCTGCTCGTGATCTCGACGATGATGCTGCCGCCGCAGGTCATCGTGATCCCGATGTACCTGGTGTGGGCGCAGCAGTTCCATCTGTCGGGCTCGCTGTGGCCGCTGATCATCCCGATGGCGTTCGGCGACGCGTACTCGATCTTCCTGCTCCGCCAGTTCCTCCTGACGATCCCCAAGGAGTACATCGAGTCGGCGCGCGTGGACGGCTGCGGCGAGGTCAAGACCCTGCTGAAGATCATCGTGCCGATGGCCAAGCCGGGCATCGCGGCCATCGCGCTGTTCCAGTTCTTCTACTGCTGGAACGACTACTTCGGCCCACAGATCTACGCGGCGCAGGACCCGGGCTCCTGGACCCTCAGCTACGGCCTGGAGTCCTTCAAGAGCGCCCACATGGTGAACTGGAACATGACCATGGCGGCGACGCTGCTGGTCATGGCTCCGGTCATCGTCGTCTTCTTCTTCGCACAGAAGGCCTTCGTCGAAGGCGTCACCCTCACCGGAGTAAAGGGCTGATTCAGCACATGAAGCTCGCAGTGGTCGGCGGAGGCTCGACCTACACACCCGAACTCATCGACGGATTCGCGCGGTTGAGGGACACCCTGCCGATCGAGGAACTCGTCCTCGTCGACCCGGCGGCCGACCGCCTGGAGCTGGTCGGCGGCCTCGCCCGCCGCATCTTCGCCAAGCAGGGCCACCCCGGCCGCATCGTCACCACGTCCGACGTGGACGCGGGCGTCGCCGACGCCGACGCGGTGCTGCTCCAGCTCCGCGTGGGCGGGCAGGCCGCGCGGCAGCAGGACGAGACGTGGCCCCTGGAGTGCGGCTGCGTCGGCCAGGAGACCACCGGCGCGGGCGGCCTCGCCAAGGCGCTTCGCACGGTCCCCGTCGTCCTCGACATCGCCGAGCGCGTCCGCCGCACCAACCCGAACGCGTGGATCATCGACTTCACCAACCCCGTCGGCATCGTCACCCGCGCCCTGCTCCAGGCCGGCCACAAGGCCGTCGGCCTGTGCAACGTCGCCATCGGCTTCCAGCGGAAGTTCGCCGCGCACCTGGGCGTGGACCCGTCCCAGGTGCACCTGGACCACGTCGGCCTCAACCACCTCACGTGGGAGCTGGGCGCGCGCCTTGGCGGCCCCGACGGCGAGAACGTCCTGCCGAAGCTGCTCGCCGAGCACGGCGAGGCCATCGCCGAGGACCTGCACATGCCGCAGACGATCGTCGACCGCCTCGGCGTCGTCCCGTCCTACTACCTGCGCTACTACTACCAGCACGACGCGGTCGTACGGGAACTGCGCACCAAGCCCTCCCGCGCCGCCGAAGTGGCCGCGATGGAGGCCGAGTTGCTGAAGATGTACGGCGACCCGGCCCTGGACGAGAAGCCGGAGCTGCTCGCCAAGCGGGGCGGCGCGTTCTACTCGGAGGCGGCCGTGGACCTGGCGGCGTCGCTCCTGGGCGGCGGAGGCAGCCCGTACCAGGTGGTCAACACCCACAACAACGGCACGCTGCCCTTCCTCCCCGACGACGCGGTGATCGAGGTCCAGGCGTCCGTGGACGGATCCGGCGCGACCCCGCTGGCCGTCCCCGCCCTCGACCCCCTCTTCTCCGGCCTGATCGCGAACGTCACCGCGTACGAGGACCTGTCGCTGCACGCCGCCCTGCACGGCGGCCGCGACCGCGTCTTCAAGGCGCTGCTCGCCCACCCGCTGGTGGGTCAGTACGAGTACGCGGAGAAGCTCACGGACGATCTCGTCGCACACAACCGGGAGCACCTGGCGTGGGCCTGAGCACACCGCACGGCGCGGGCCCTTCGGCGTCCACGTCACTGCTCGCCATCGACGCGGGCAACAGCAAGACCGACGTCGCGGTGGTCACGGCGGCCGGCGAGGTCGTCGGCGCGGCCCGCGGGGGCGGCTTCCAGCCCCCGCTGGTCGGCGTGGAGACCGCCGTGGACACCCTCGCCGACGCGGTCGCCGCCGCCCTCGGCGAGGCCGGTCTGACCTCGGTCGGGCATGTCTCCGCGTGCCTGGCCAACGCCGATCTCCCGGTGGAGGAACGGGAGTTGGCGGCCGCGCTGCGGCGGCGCGGCTGGAGCACCAGCGTGGACGTGCGCAACGACACCTTCGCGATCCTCAGGGCGGGCCTGGTCGAGGACGCCGAGCCGCGCGGGGTCGCGGTGGTGTGCGGCGCGGGCATCAACTGCGTGGGCATGCTGCCGGACGGCCGCACGGCCCGCTTCCCGGCGATCGGCAAGATCTCCGGCGACTGGGGCGGCGGCGGCCACCTCGCCCAGGAGGCGCTGTGGCACGCGGCCCGCGCGGAGGACGGCAGGGGCGGCCCCACCGACCTCATGACGGCCCTGCCCGCGCACTTCGGCCTGCCCTCCATGTACGCCCTCATCGAGGCCCTGCACCTCGGCCGCATCGAGCCCGCCCGCCAACACGAGCTGACCCCCGTCCTGTTCGCGACGGCGGCCACCGGCGACCCCGTCGCCCTCTCCCTGGTCGACCGCATGGCCGAGGAGGTCGTCGCCATGTCCACGGTCGCCCTCACCCGTCTCGACCTCCTCGACGAGGCGGCCCCGGTCCTCCTGGGCGGCAGCGTCCTGGCGGCCCGCCACCCCCGCCTCGACGACACCATCCGCACCCTCCTCTCCGAACGCGCCCCCAAGGCGACCCCCCGCGTGGTGACGGAGAGCCCGGTCCTGGGCGCGATCCTGCTGGGCCTGGACGAGGTGGGCGCTCCGGCGGAGGTGCACGCGCGGGTACGGAGGCACTACAACTCCGGCGAGTAGCCCTCCCTCCCCGGCCCGGCGAGATTTCAGCCCGTCCGGTGTTTGAGGACGAGGCGCGGAGCGCCGATCGGCGGAGGCTGTCCCACCCGAAGGGGACTTCGGCGAGGACAGCCTCCCAAGGCCCCCGGCCCGCTGCTCGTACAGGGAACCGAACACGCCCCCGAGGCGTGTTCAAAGACGCCCGGTGGCCCACCAATCCGCACAAGATCGAGTCAAGCCCTGTGCGGATGTCAGTCCCTACGGCGATACTTGCGGCCGTGCACCACTTCCGCCGCCACCGAGGCCCGGAAGAAAGGGCAGTCCGAAGACCAAGGGGGAGGTCGAGGTCAGGTGACACACCCACCACAGGCACCACCGCACGCGCCCGCGCCCACCAGCCCACCACTGCCGCAGCAGCAGCCCGCGGCAAGGCCACCGCACCAGACGCCCACGCCGGGAAGAAGCACGGCGTGGGCCGAGGGAGTCGACCGCCTGCGCGCGGCGGCGACGACGGAGCCGGGCAGGCTGCGCGCGATCGGCGCGGTCCTCGCGGCCCTGGTCCTGGTGTTCGGCGCGGTCACGGCCTGGCAGACGACCTCACGCGCGGACGCGGCGGACCGCGTCCTGAACCGCAGCCAGCCCCTGAGCAACGACGCCGCCGCGATCTACCGCTCCCTGGCGGACGCCAACACGGCGGCGTCGAGCGGCTTCCTGGCGGGCGGCCAGGAGCCCGCGAAGGTCCGCGAGCGCTATCAGCGGGACGTCGACCGGGCCAGCGAGAAGCTCGCGACGGCCGCGTCGAACGCGGGCTCCGACTCCTCGTCGGCGGCATCGGTGAGCCGGCTGAACAAGCTCCTCCCCCAGTACACGGCCCTGATCGAGCGGGCCCGCGCCAACAACCGCCAGGGCCTGCCGCTCGGCGGCGCCTATCTGCGGTACGCGAACGACACGATGCAGACCCAGATGCTCCCGGCCGCCGAGAAGCTCTACAAGGCGGAGAACGAGCGCCTGACCGCTGACTACGGAGACGCGAAGCCGTATCCCTGGCTCGCGATCGCCTTCGGAGTGGTGGCCCTGGCCGCCCTCGGCTGGGCCCAGCACCGCACCTTCCGGCGGACGAACAGGGTGTTCAACACGGGCCTGGTGGCCGCGACGGCCGCCGCGTCGGTGGCGCTGCTGTGGCTGCTCGCCGGACACACCTTCGCCCGCTCCGGCCTGAACGAGTCCTACGACCGGGGCGTGAAGTCCCTGAACGTCCTGAACGACGCCCGCATCAGCTCCCTGAAGGCCCGGGGCAACGAGAACCTGACGCTGGTCAGCCGGGGCGCCGAGACCGTCGTCGTGGGCGACGCCACGAAGGACAAGTTCGACGTGGCCTACCAGCGGCAGATGGCGCGCCTCGCGGGCGCGAAGGCGGGCGACAAGGGGCTGCTCGGCCGGGCGGCGGAGCTGGCCGACGACGACTCGGGCAAGCGCCCCGTGGCGGCCGCCGCGGCGAACGTGACCGAGTGGAAGGACCGCCACAAGTCGGCCCGCGCGAGCGACGACTCGGGTGACTACGAGGGCGCGCTCGACAAGGTCATCGGCGCGAAGAGCGACCGGCCGACGGGCGAGTCCTTCGACAACGTGGACGCGGCCCTCGACGTCGCGCTCGCGCACGAGCAGCGGGAGTTCAAGCGGGCCGCCGAGGACGGCAAGGGCGCCATGACGGGCCTGCCCATCGGCGCGGCCGTGCTCGCGGTCGTCGGCGCGGCGGCCGCCGTGCTCGGCATCGGCCGCAGGCTTTCGGAGTACCGGTGATGGGGGGCGCGCGGACGATGCGTACGCGACCTGGCGAGACGGAACAGCACGCCGCGACGGCGCGGCGCGCGGCGCGCCCGCGCCGCGGCCTCGCGGCCCTGCGCGGCTGGGGCGGGGTCGCCTCGATGGCGCTCGCCTGCCTCCTCGCGGTCGCCCTGGTCCTCGCGCTGCCGCAGCTGCGCGGCGACAACGGCCCGGGCGGCAGCGGCGGTTCCGCCGACGCGGACCGGCTGACGCAGGCCGCGCCCGCGCGCGCCGACGAGTGCGAGGCGCCCGAGCGCAGCCTGCGGCCCGACACCAAGGACGGCCCGACGATCGAGAAGATCAAGCAGCGCAAGGTCAAGAAGCTCGTCGTCGGCGTCGACCAGAACAGCTACCGCTGGGGCTACCGCGACCCCAACAAGGGCGTCGGCAAGCTGGAGGGCTTCGACATCGACCTGGCGCGCGAGATCGCGGAGCGGCTGCTCGGCGACCGCGAAGCCGTGGTGTTCCGCGCGATCCCCACCAACCAGCGCATCCCCGCGATCCAGAGCGGCCAGGTCGACATGGTCGTGCGCACGATGACCGTCAACTGCGACCGCATCAAGGACGTCGCGTTCTCCACCGCGTACTTCGAGACCGGCCAGCAGGTCCTCGCCCCGAAGACCTCCGACATCACCGGCTACAACGACACCCTGAAGGGCAAGAAGGTCTGCTCCGCCGCGGGCTCCACGGCGGAGACGGCGCTCAAGGAGAACAGCTTCGGTGCCGACATCAGGACCACGGTGCCGAACCAACTCGACTGCCTGGTAAGGCTCCAGCTCGGCGAGGTGGACGCGGTGGTCACCGACAGCGCGCTCGCCGCGGGCCAGGCCGCCCAGGACCCGACGGTGGAGCTGAAGGGCGACAAGCCGTTCACCACGGAGTACTACGGCGTGGCGATGAAGAAGGACGCGGACGACCTGGTGCGGCGCGTGAACGACGTGCTCGACGACTTCCGCAAGGACAAGGACGGCTGGCGCGCCTCCTACGACAAGTGGCTCGCGGACGACCTCGGCGACTCGGCGGGCCCGCCGAAGCCGAAGTACAAGGACTGACCCGCGGGACCCCAGGCACACGAAGAACGCACGAAGAACGCAGAGCGGAGAGGTGATCGATGAGCGTCGCGGGACCCCCCGGCCCTGTCATGGACCGGGACGAGGTGGACCGTGCGCTGGTGCGGCTCGACGCCGAGCACGAGGCGATCGAGACGTCGCTCCTCGCCCTCCAGGACCACGCGGGCCGCCGCCTCCTCGAAGGCGCGCGGCTCACCGGCACCACACACGAACGCTGGCTCGGCACGGAAGCCCGGATCACGCTGCTCTGGACGTACTTCGACGCGTACGCGGGCGCCCTGAACACCGCCCGCGAGGTGCGCGAGCGCAGGCGCTGGCCCAACCGCGACGACCTGCTCGAACTGACCCGGCTGCTGCGCGGCCAGAGCGTCACCGTCGCGGGCGGCTCGTCGTCCGGCGCGGCGCCCTCGATCACGGGCCCCGCGAAGCTCACCGAACAGTTCACGCTCGAAGAGCTGGTCGCGCGCATGAACGACCTGTACGCCCACTCCCTGGACATGGTGGTCGCCGCCGACGCCGTCTGGTCCGCGCTGCCCGCCCGCATCGACCTGCTCGCCGCCGAGCTCCAGCGCACCCGCCAGCTCGCGCACTCCGTCGGCGTGCGTCCCGGCGAGCACCCCTCGGGCGACGACCTGGAGCGCATCACGCGGGAGCTGACGGCGCTGCGCGAGCAGGTGGTGTCCGACCCGCTCGCGTTCTGGCAGCCCACGCGCGGCAGTTCGGCCCCCGGCGGCGGCCGCCCGCACACCGACCGCTACGACCACGCGGCCCGCGCCCTGGAGGACGTGCGCCGCGAGATCGACGCCGTGCTCACGGTCCGCCAGGACGCCGAGGCCCGCCTCGGCAGGCTGCGCGACGTGCTGTCCCGCGCGGACCGCACGCTGGCCGAGGCCCGCTCCGCGCGCGGCGAGGTGCTCGCGAAGATCGCCGCGTCCGAGGTGCCCGCCGTGTCCGGGCCGCCGACCGCGCTCCAGGAGCAGCTGGCGATGGCCGCGGACTACCGCAGGAACGCCCAGTGGCACCGCCTCTCGCCGCTCCTTGAGTCCCTGGAGGAGAAGGCCGAGGACGAACTGCTGCGCGCCCGCGAGTCGTTGACGGCGGTCACCGCGCCGCTCGCGGTCCGCGCGGAGCTGCGCGGCCGCCTCGACGCGTACAAGGCGAAGGTCGCCCGGCACGGCCTCGCGGAGGACCCGGTCCTCATCGAGCGGTACGACGCGGCGCGCCGCATGCTCTGGAGCGCGCCCTGCGACCTGCGCGTGGCCGAGCAGGCGGTGCTGCGCTATCAGCAGGCGGCGGCCGACGCGCTGGCGCCGAGGGTCCCGCACCAGGGCGGGCCCACCGACCGGAGGGGGGAAGCATGAGCGAGGAGAACGGCGGACAGCAGCCGTGCCAGCGGCCCAAGTGCACGGGTTCGTACGAGGACGTGGGCGGCGGCGAGATGTACTGCGACACCTGCGGCCTCGCCCCGGTCGTGTCCGCGAGCGGCATGGTGGGCTCCCCGGCCACGGGCATCACGGTCGGCGGGCGCAGCGCCCGGGGCTCGCGGGCCTCGGGCAGTGTCGGTTCGCGCGGCACCCGCGGCAGCACCCGCTCCTCCCGGTCGTCCTCGTCGCGCCGCTCGGTCTCGGGCCGGCTCTCGCGCTCCACGTCGAGCGGTACGTCGGCGCGGTCGGTGTCGGTGCGCAGCTCCGGCTCGTCGGCGGCGTCCTCCGCCCGCAGCAGGCTCGGCGTCGGCCTGGTCTCGGTGCCACAGGTGCCGCGCCCGGACCCGCGCGGCGCGGTGCAGCAGAACCCCGAGGTGCCCGAGAGGAAGCGGTTCTGCTCCCGCTCCGACTGCGGCGCCCCGGTGGGCCGCGCCCGCGGTGAGCGCTCCGGCCGCACGGAAGGTTTCTGCACCAAGTGCGGGCATCCGTACTCGTTCGTGCCGAAGCTGAGCGAGGGCGACATCGTGCACGGCCAGTACGAGGTCGTGGGCTGTCTCGCGCACGGCGGGCTCGGCTGGGTGTATCTCGCCGTGGACCGCGCGGTGTCCGACCGCTGGGTGGTCCTCAAGGGCCTGCTCGACACCGGCGACCAGGACGCGATGGCCGCGGCGATCTCCGAGCGCCGCTTCCTCGCCGAGATCGAGCACGCCAACATCGTGCGGATCTACAACTTCGTCGAGCACCTGGACCAGCGCACCGGCTCCATGGACGGCTACATCGTCATGGAGTACGTCGGCGGCAAGTCCCTCAAGGAGATCGCCAACGGCCGCCGCACGCCCACCGGCAAGCGCGATCCGCTGCCCGTGGAGCAGGCCTGCGCGTACGGCATCGAGGCCCTGGAGGCCCTCGGCCATCTGCACAGCCGCAACCTGCTGTACTGCGACTTCAAGGTCGACAACGCCATCCAGACCGAGGACCAGCTCAAGCTCATCGACATGGGCGCGGTCCGCCGCATGGACGACGACGAGTCGGCGATCTACGGCACCGTGGGCTACCAGGCCCCGGAGGTCGCCGAGGTCGGCCCGTCGGTGGCCTCCGACCTGTACACGGTCGCGCGCACGCTGGCCGTGCTGACCTTCGACTTCCAGGGCTACACGAACGTGTTCGTGGACTCGCTGCCCGACCCGGACAACATCGAGGTCTTCCGGACGTACGAGTCGTTCTACCGGCTGCTCGTACGCGCCACCGACCCCGACCCGGCGCGGCGCTTCGGCTCCGCCCAGGAGATGGCCGAGCAGCTGACCGGCGTCCTCCGGGAGGTCGTGGCGGTGCAGAGCGGGCGGCCGCGGCCCGCGCTTTCCACGCTGTTCGGGCCCGAAGTGAAGGTCACGGACACGGAGTTGTTCGCGGAGCTGGCCGGGGAGGTGTCGGTGCTCGGGGCCCGGGGTCCGGTGGCGCGGGCTTCCGGTGGCGCCGGGGACGACGGGATCCTCGGCGGCGGAGCGGACAGCGTGCTGGGGCTCGAGGCGTTCGGGGAGGGGTCCGGTGGTGGCGCCGGCGCGCTGCCCGGCGGTACCGGTCACGGCGGCCCCGGCGGTACGGGGGAAGGCACCGCGTCCGCTTCGCTGGTGCGAGCCCTCGACGCGCCCGTGACGTCGCTCGCCCTGCCCGTGCCCCGCGTCGACCCCGGCGACGCCAACGCCGGTTTCCTCGCCGGGCTCGTGGACTCCTCGGGAGCCGAGCTGATCGCCGCGCTCGGGACCGCCCCGGCGCACTCCACCGAGCTGCGGCTTCGCGAGCTGCGGGCGCTGCTCACGATGGGCGACCCCGCGGCGGCGGGCAAGACCCTGGAGTCCCTGGAGATCGACCACCCCGACGACTGGCGGGTGATCTGGTACCGGGGCGTCGCCTCCCTCACCAACGGTGACCACGAGATCGCGGCGCTCTCCTTCGACGCGGTGTACGACGCGTTCCCGGGCGAGCCCGCGCCCAAGCTCGCCCTCGGCGTCTGCGCGGAGGTGCTCGGCCAGCTCGACAACGCCGCCGAGTACTACCGCCTGGTGTGGGCGACCGACCCGAGCTACGTCAGCGCCGCCTTCGGGCTCGCCCGGGTGCAGCTCGCCGCGGGCGACCGGAGCGGGGCGGTGCGTACGCTGGAGTCCGTGCCGGAGTCGTCCATCCACTACACGGCGGCCCGCGTCGCCGCGGTGCGGGCGCGGCTGCGGCGGCGTATGACGTTCGACACGGCGACCGGGCCCGGAGCCCGGTTCCTCGACGACCTGACGGCCGCCGCCGGGCAGGTCGAGGCGCTCGCGGGCTTCGGCCTCGACGCGGTGCGCAGGGAGCGCCTCTCGACGGAAGTCCTCGGTACGGCGCTCGACTGGGTACTCTCCGGTAGCCACCACTCCGGCCACGCCTCGGCACCCTCAGGGTCCGCGGTGGCCGCGGGCGACGGGCCCACGGGAACCGTCCTGCTCGGCAGCGAGTTGGACGAGCGGGGCCTCCGGTTCGGTCTGGAACGGTCGTACCGGACCCTGGCCCGGCTCGCACAGGGTGGCGAGGAAAGGATCGAACTGGTGGAGCGGGCCAACCGTTTCCGCCCCCGGACGTGGGTGTGAAGATGGCGCAAATGCACCAACCGGCGGCCTTGTCCACGTGTCCGAGCTGCGAGGAGCCCCTGGAGACGGGCGACTTGTTCTGCGGCGCGTGCGGCTACGACCTCTCGGCGGTCCCGGCGCCGCCGGACGACCGGCCCACGCTCGCGATCAACGGCATGCCTCCGGTGCCGGGCTCGGCGCCGCAGGGCACGACCGGCTCGGGCGTGGGGTCCGGGTCCGGCGTGGGTGCTGGTCCCGGTGTGGGCGCTGGTCCCGGCGTGGCTGCTGGTCCCGGCGTGAGTCCCGGTCCCGGTGCGGGTTCCGGTCCGTGGCCCGTGGCCCCCGAGGTCGACAGCTCCGACACCCCCGCCCCGACGCACCGGTCCTCCGACCTGCCCGGCACGGACTCCTCCGGCGCCGAGCTGGGGGACTCCGGCGACGCGGGCGCTCCCGGCACCGCCGCGGGGACGCCCGGCGCCGAGCCCGACGAGTACCCCCTGCCCGCCCCCGCGCCCCCCGGCGCCGCTCCGGCCGTCGACCCGCGCACCGGCGCGCCCACGCCCGACCGGTCCGTACCGCCGGCGGCCCCGGCGCCCCAGACGCCCCAGGCCCCCGCCGCGCCCGCCCCGGCGCCCCAGGCCCCCGCGCCGCAGCCCGCGGCCGTCTCCGAGGCGCCCACCCCGCCCGCAGGAACGAAACTCTGCGTCGCCTGCCGCTCCGGGCACGTCGCCCCCGACGGCTACTGCGAGAACTGCGGGCACGCCCAGCCGCGCGAGCGCGACCACATGGAGCAGCAGCTCGACGCGGTCGCCGCCGTCAGCGACCGGGGCCTGCGCCACCACCGCAACGAGGACGCGTTCGCGATCTCCGCGGCCGCGCTGCCCGACGGCTCGCCCGCGGTCATCGCCGTCGTCTGCGACGGCGTCTCCTCGGCCACCCGCCCCGACGAGGCCTCCATGGCCGCGTCCCGCGCCGCCGACGCCACCCTGCGGGCCGCCCTGCCGCGCGGCACCCACCCGCAGCAGGCCATGCACGAGGCGATCGTCGCCGCCGCCGAGGCCGTGAACGCGCTCGCCGACGAGCCCGCCGGCGCCCGCGAGCACAGCCCGCACCAGAACGCGCCCGCCTGCACCCTCGTCGGCGCCGTCGTCGCGGGCGGCCTGCTCGTCATCGGCTGGGTCGGCGACAGCCGTGTCTACTGGGTGCCGGTCGACCGCTCGGGCCCCGCCGCCCGCCTCACCGAGGACGACTCCTGGGCCGCCCAGATGGTCGCCGCGGGCCTGATGAGCGAGGCCGAGGCGTACGCGGACGAGCGGGCGCACGCCATCACGGGCTGGCTCGGCGCCGACGCGTACGAACTGGAGCCGCACACCGCTTCCTTCAAGCCGGACCGCCCGGGTGTGGTGGTGGTGTGCACGGACGGCCTGTGGAACTACGCGGAGGCGGCCGAGGAGATGGCCCGCGCCGTTCCCCTCGACGCCGCCCGACGGCCGCTGCACAGCGCCCAGGTGCTCGTCGGCCACGCGCTCGACGGCGGGGGCCACGACAACGTAACAGTGGCCGTCCTGCCGTTCCCCGCCCCGCCGCAGGGGGCAGGATCGGCCTAGCGCGGACGGGGACCGCGCCGCGCGGCCGGCCGGTCGGTCTCCCGGCGCCTTTCGCGCCACCCGCGACACCGGCACCACCCGCGGCACCGGCACCACCCGCACGCGTGGGCACCGCGGCGGGCCTGCAGATCCGAGCTCGGTGGATAGAAGTCCTGTGGATAGAAGTCCTAGGGGGGAGCAACGTCCATGGCCAATTTCTCCAAGTCCAACGTTCCGCAGTTCACCGTCGACGTCTACCAGAACGAGTACCTGCCCGAGGGCGGCCGTGAGGTCAACGCGATCGCCACGGTCACCTCGACCGGCGGCGGCACGATCGGCGCCGCGGTCGGCGCGCCCCATCTGTACGCGGTGGGCGACGGCCCCGACGCCGCGGTCGCGATCATGGTCGACTGCTCCGGCTCCATGGACTACCCGCCGACGAAGATGCGCGGCGCCCGCGACGCCACCGCCGCCGCGATCGACGCCCTGCGCGACGGCGTGCACTTCGCCGTCGTCGGCGGCACCCACGTCGCCACGGAGGTCTACCCCGGCGGCGGCCGCCTCGCCGTCGCGGGCCCGCAGACCCGCACCCAGGCCAAGGAGGCGCTGCGCAAGCTCAGCGCGGGCGGCGGCACCGCCATCGGCACCTGGCTGCGCCTCGCCGACCGCCTCCTCGCCTCCGCCGACGTCTCCATCAGACACGGCATCCTGCTCACCGACGGCCGCAACGAACACGAGTCACCGGAGGACCTGCGTGCCTCCCTCGACGCCTGCGCGGGCCGCTTCACCTGTGACGCGCGCGGCGTCGGCACCGACTGGGAAGTGAAAGAGGTCACAGGCATCGCCTCGGCGCTGCTCGGCACCGCCGACATCGTCGCCGACCCCGCGGGCCTCGCCGCCGACTTCACGCAGATGATGGAGTCGGCCATGGGCAAGGAGGTCGCCGACGTCAGCCTGCGGCTGTGGACCCCCATGGGCGTGGAGATCGTGTTCGTGAAGCAAGTGGCACCCACGGTCGAGGAGTTGACCGACCGCCGCACCGAGGCGGGACCCCGTGCGGGTGACTATCCCACCGGCTCCTGGGGCGACGAGTCCCGCGACTACCACGTCTGTGTACGCGTTCCCGGCGCCGAACTCGGCCAGGAGATGCTCGCCGCCCGCGTCTCGCTCGTCGTCCCGGCGGCCGACGGCACCGTGCAGACCCTGTCCCAGGGCCTGGTCCGGGCCGTCTGGACGGACGACATGGCGGCGTCCACCTCCATCAATCCGCAGGTCGCGCACTACACGGGCCAGGCGGAGCTGGCCCAGGTCATCCAGCAGGGCCTCGACGCCCGCAAATCGGGCGATTACGACGGAGCAACGGCCAAACTGGGCCGGGCCGTTCAGCTCGCGAGCGCCTCCGGCAACGCGGACACCGCCAAGCTCCTTTCCAAGGTGGTGGACGTGGTCGACGCCGCGACAGGTACTGTTCGATTGAAGGCGCGGGTCGCCGAGGCCGACGAGATGACACTCGAGACGCGCTCGACGAAAACGGTCCGCGTGAAGAAGTAGCAGGGCGTCCCACGGCGTCCGGTCGGCGTCCCGTACGCCGAGTACGCCCCGCGTACGCCCTGTCAGTACCGGAAGAACGCCAGTGCACGCGGCCCACGGGCCGGAGAAGGAGAGGGGGAAGCGCCGACATGCCGACCTGCCCGAACGGACACCAGTCGGGTTCCGACGACTGGTGCGAGGTCTGCGGTCACCGCATGGCCGGTGCCGTACCACCGCCGCCTCCGCCACCGCCCCCGGCCGCCGGCTACGGCCAGCCGCAGGGCCCCGGCGGCCCCGGTCAGCCCGGTGGTCCTGGTGGCCCCGGCCAGCCCGGCCGCTCGCACCTCTCCGCGGTCCCGGACCTCGGGCCCGAGCCCGAGCTCTGCCCGCAGTGCCGCACGCCCCGCGAGGCCAACGCGCCGTTCTGCGAGGAGTGCCGGTGGAACTTCCTCACGGGTACGGCGACGTCGTACACGCCTGCCGCGCCTAATCCGCCGCTGCCCACGGGCGGGGCCGGGCGGCCCGGTGGGCCGGGGACGCCTGGGCCTGGTGGGCCCGGTGCCGGTGGCCCGGGGGGACCCGGTGGTCCGGGCGGGCCCGGCGGTCCTGGCTTTGGTGGGCGTGGGCCCGGTGCCGGTGGTCCTGGTTCCGGTCCTGGTGGATACGGGTACCCGCAGCAGGGTCCCGGTCAGCCCGGTGGTCCGGGACAGCCCGGTGGCCCTGGCCAGCCCGGGGGTCCTGGTCCCGGTGGGCCCGGTCCCGGCGGTCCCGGCGGTCCCGGCGGTCCCGGTGGGTACGGCTACCCGCCGCAAGGTCCTGGGCAGCCTGGTGGTCCCGGTCAGAACGGTGGTCCGGGGCAGCCTGGTGGTCCCGGTGCCGGTGGACCTGGTCCTGGCGGTCCTGGCGGTCCCGGTGGGTACGGCTACCCGCCGCAGGGTCCCGGACAGCCCAATGGTCCCGGTGGTCCCGGTGGGCCCGGTGGGCCTGGGCGACCCGGCGGGTTCGACGGGCCTGGTGGCCCCGGTGGTCCTGGCCGGTCTGGTGGGTTCGACGGTCCCGGCGGTCCGGGCGGTCCGGGCGGTCCGGGTGGTCCCGGCGGACCTGGCGGGTTCGACGGCCCCGGCGGTCCGGGTGGTCCCGGTGGGCCCGGCCGACCTGGCGGGTTCGACGGCCCCGGTGGATTCGACGGCCCCGGTGGGCCCGGTCCCGGTGCGCACGGCGGCCCGGGCGGGCCCGGCCCGGGCGGTCCCGGCGGCCCGGGTGCCCCTGGCGCCCCCAACCCCTCCCAGCAGTTCCAGCAGGGCCCTCCCCCGCCCCCGCCGGGCCCCGGCGCTCCGGGCGGCCCCGGTGGACCGGGCGGTCCGGGTGCTCCCGGCGGCCCGGGTGGCCCCGGCGGCCCCAACGGCCCCGGCACCACCTCCCCGACCGGCCAGCAGTCCCCCGGCCCCGGCCAGGACCCGTTCGGCTACCAGGGCTCCCGGCCCTCGCAGATGAACCGCCCCGCCGAGCCGATCCCGCCGTTCGGCAACGGCGGCGGCGCCCCCGGCGACCCGGGCTCCGCGCCCGGACCGAACGGACCCGGTGGACCCGGTGGACCAAGCGGCCCGAACGGCCCCGGCGCCCCGCAGGCGTTCCAGCAGCAGGGTCCGCCCGCACCCCCCGCGTTCCCGCAGGAGACGGGCGCCCCGCAGGGCCCGCCGCCTCCGCCCGGCCAGGGCGGCCCCGGTGGACCTGGCGGACCCGGTGGACCCGGCGCGGGCCCCGGCGGCCCCGGCGCGCCCTCCTTCGGCGGCGGGGACGACTGGGTCCTCTCCCCGCCCTCGGGCTCCGCACCCGGCCAGGGTCACCCCGGCGGCCCGGGCGGTCCCGGCGGCCCCGGCGCCCCGGCCCAGCAGCCCCCGCAGGGCTACCCCGGCCAGGGCGGTCCGCCCCAGCCGGCGGGCCCCGGTTCCTGGACCGCGACCATCGGCCCCGACCGTGACTACTTCATGGCGATGATGCAGCGCAGCGGCCCCGAGGCCGCGGGCCTGAACCTGCCCGCGTACTCCCCGGAGCAGCAGCGTCCGCTGATCGGCAACCAGATCACGATCGGCCGCCGCCGCCACTCCACCGGCGACACCCCCGACATCGACCTGTCGGTGCCGCCGGAGGACCCGGGCGTATCGCACCAGCACGCGGTCCTGGTCCAGCAGCCTGACGGCGGCTGGGCGGTCGTCGACCAGAACTCGACCAACGGCACCACGGTCAACAACGGCGAGGAGCCCATCCAGCCCTTCGTCCCGATCCCGCTCCAGGACGGCGACCGCGTCCACGTCGGCGCCTGGACGACGATCACCGTCCGCCGGGACTGACCCCGCAGGAAGGCTCCCCCGCACCACCGAAGGGCCGTACGCCCGCCGCCGTCACAGCGGCCAGGCGTACGGCCCTTCCGGGTCGTCCAGCCACGCCCACGCGTACGGCCCGCTGATCGTCACCCCGAACCGTTCCCGCACCGGCCGCCGCTCCCGCTGCCACAGCGCGAGCGCCTCGTGCGGGTCGAGGCTGCCCGCCGTGAGTTCGAGCAGGAACCGGAACAGCTCGCTCTGCAGCGCCCGGCGGGGCAGCCCGCCGATGTGCTGGTCGGGTCGCGCGGGCGCGCTGCCGCCGCGCAGCGGCACGAAGTACGCGGGCGTGTGCAGGAACCGCCCCTCCGCGTGCTCGGCGTCCGTCACCCGCAGCGCGATCAGGCCGGTCGCGAGGGGCGCGAGGACCCGCGCGCCGGGGCGGCACTGCGCGAGCCAGGCGCGCGGCACCGAGCTGAGCGTGCACGTGGCGATGATCCGGTCGAAGGGTGCCCGTCGCGGGCAGCCCGCGGCGCCGTCGCCGGTCGCGACGACCGGCCGGTACCCGGCGGCCGCCAGATGCCGCCGCGCGGACTCGGTGATCTCCGGGTCGAGGTCGATCGTGGTGACGTGCTCGTCGCCGAGCCGGTGCGCGAGCAGCGCCGCGTTGTAGCCCGTACCGGCGCCGATCTCCAGGACGTCGTGCGGCGCCCCGTCCCCGATCTCCAGCTCGACGAGCATCTTCGCCATCAGCGAGGGCTGGCTGCTGGACGAGACCAGCTCCCCGTCCCGTACCCGCGTGGCAAGGGGCGCGTCCGCGTACGCCCCGCGCAGCCATCGCCCCCGCCGCACCGGGTCGGGGTCCTCGCCCCACATCCGCTCGTACCCGCCGCCCGTGCTCACGTAGTAGTACGGCACGAACAGGTGCCGCGGCACCGTCTGGAACGCCTCCCGCCAGGCCGGGTCGTCGTCCCAGGCCCCGCCGGCCTCGATCTCCCGCACCAGGCCGGCCCGTGCCTCGGCCGCCCGGACGGGGTCGGATCCCCCGGGTTCGTCAGCAAGTGGAGCGCTCGCACCCATACCCCCACTGTGCTGCCCCGGGCCGCTCGATGCGAGTGGTCCTAAGCCTTCCGTCCTCGTCCGTCGCGTCTGAGACCATGGAGGAGTGAATGAGATCCCGCGCGGCACGCTTCAGGAGCAGACCTTCTACGAACAGGTCGGCGGCGAGGAGACCTTCAGGCGCCTGGTGCACCACTTCTACCAGGGAGTCGCACAGGACCCGCTGCTCCGGCCGATGTACCCGGAGGAGGACCTGGGCCCGGCCGAGGAACGCCTCGTCCTGTTCCTGATGCAGTACTGGGGCGGCCCCCGCACCTACAGCGACAACCGCGGCCACCCCCGCCTGCGCATGCGCCACGCGCCCTTCACGGTCAACCGGGAGGCCCACGACGCCTGGCTCAAGCACATGCGCGCCGCCGTCGACACCCTCGACCTCTCCGAGGAACACGACCGCACCCTCTGGAACTACCTGACCTACGCGGCAGCCTCCATGGTCAACACCCCCGGCTGACCACAAAAAGGCCCACAGCAGCCTCAACTGCTGTGGGCAACCACTCCCCCGGCCGACGGCACCTGTCAGGTCGGCGTGACGGTGAGCGCCCCGACGCCGGCCTGGCGCACAGCAATAGACCCAAAGGGCGTCCGCAGCCGCAACCACGGCCCAGCCGACAGCAAGTCCAAGGCGTCCCCCCGCAAGAACCCCAAAGCGTGCGCGGCATGCGCGGCCCGCACGGGCAGTTCGGTCCCCGGCACGAACCGGGACCAGATCTCCCGCCCCACAAGATCGAGCTCGGCCCGAACCCGCCGCTCGGGCGCCAACTCCTCGACCCGCCCCCGAAATTCAACGACAGCGTCTCGAACGAGCCCCCGCACATCCCCCGCCGAAGGCAGCCCGGCCACCTGCTGCCACCCTCCACGGGGCGGCAACACCCCGGCCCACGGCGGCCCGGTCACCGCGTCCGGCACCACAGCCGTCCCCGCGGTCTCCACGGACTCGCCCGCCTCCGCCACGGCCTCCAGGAACTCCCCCGCGGAGACGGTCACGTCGAGCGAGGTGTCGAGCCCGTACTCGTACGGCTTCGCGAGGCGCGCCGTACGAATGGCGAGCACCTCGAACGACGGCGGCCGCCCGAACACCGCGAGGGTGTCCCCCGCGGCCTGCAACCGCACCGCGGCCGCCTTGTCGTAGTGGACGAGCCGCGCCAGGAAGGCGGTGAGATCCACCGCCTCCCCGGCGTCGACGAAGTCCAGTCGCACGGTCATGCGACAAGCGCCCCCGCACCGCCCGCGCGCCGGCCACCCGCCGCGCCCGCCGTGTCCTCGGGGCGGTACTCCTCGAGCACGGCCCGCTCCTCGGCGGTGATCCGCCGCGGCCGCTGGGCCCGCAGGTCGAACGGGACGACGATCGTCGACGCCCGCACGTACACCTGCCCGCCCGCCTCCGGCTCCTTTATCTCGTACGAGATCGTCAGCGACGCGGCCCCGATCTTCGTCACCCACGACTCGATGGTGACCGGCTCGTGCCGGTGCACCAACGGCCGCAGGTAGTCGATCTCGTGGCGCGCCACCACGGAGCCGCCCGAGAACGACGGTCCGCCGTCGTCGGACGAGAGCCGGAACATGAAGTCGATCCGCGCCTCTTCCAAGTACCGCAGGAAGACGGCGTTGTTGACGTGCCCGAAGGCATCCATGTCCGACCACCGCAGGGGGCAGCTGTAGATGTGGCGCGCCATGTCAGCCCCGCGTGAGCTTCTTGTACGTGGCGCGGTGCGGACGGGCCGCGTCCGGACCGAGCCGCTCGATCTTGTTCTTCTCGTACGACTCGAAGTTGCCCTCGAACCAGAACCACTTGGAATCGCCCTCGTAGGCGAGGATGTGCGTGGCGACGCGGTCCAGGAACCACCGGTCGTGGGAGACGACCACGGCACAGCCCGGGAACTCCAGGAGGGCGTTCTCCAGGGACGACAGGGTCTCGACGTCGAGGTCGTTGGTGGGCTCGTCGAGGAGCAGCAGGTTGCCGCCCAGCTTGAGGGTCAGCGCCAGGTTCAGCCGGTTGCGCTCACCGCCGGAGAGCACGCCCGCCGGCTTCTGCTGGTCCGGGCCCTTGAAGCCGAACGCGGAGACGTACGCGCGCGAGGGCATCTCGACCTGGCCCACGTTGATGTAGTCCAGCTCGTCCGAGACGACCGCCCACAGCGTCTTCTTCGGGTCGATGTTGGCGCGGCCCTGGTCGACGTAGGAGATCTTGACGGTGTCGCCGACCTTGATGCTGCCCGAGTCCGGCATCTCCAGACCCTGGATCATCTTGAACAGCGTGGTCTTGCCGGCGCCGTTCGGGCCGATGATGCCGACGATGCCGTTGCGCGGCAGCGTGAAGCTCAGGTCGTCGATCAGGACCTTCTCGCCGAAGGCCTTCGAGAGGTTCTCCACCTCGACGACGATGTTGCCCAGGCGCGGGCCCGGCGGGATCTGGATCTCCTCGAAGTCCAGCTTCCGCATCTTGTCCGCCTCGGCGGCCATCTCCTCGTAACGCGAAAGGCGCGCCTTGGACTTGGCCTGACGCCCCTTGGCGTTCGACCGCACCCACTCGAGCTCTTCCTTCAGACGCTTCGCACGCTTGGCGTCCTTCTGGCCCTCGACCTTGAGGCGGGTGGCCTTCTTGTCCAGGTACGTCGAGTAGTTGCCCTCGTAGGGGTGCGCGCGGCCGCGGTCCAGCTCGAGGATCCACTCGGCGACGTTGTCCAGGAAGTACCGGTCGTGGGTGACGGCGACGACGGTGCCGGGGTACTTCGCGAGGTGCTGCTCCAGCCACTGCACGGACTCGGCGTCCAAGTGGTTGGTGGGCTCGTCGAGGAGCAGCAGGTCGGGCGCCTCGAGGAGCAGCTTGCAGAGCGCGACGCGGCGGCGCTCACCACCGGAGAGGTTGGTGACGGGCCAGTCGCCGGGCGGGCAGCCGAGGGCGTCCATGGCCTGCTCCAGCTGGGTGTCCAGGTCCCACGCGCCTGCGTGGTCCAGGTCCTCCTGGAGCTTGCCCATCTCCTCCATCAGCGCGTCCGAGTAGTCGGTCGCCATCAGCTCGGCGACCTCGTTGAACCGCTTCAGCTTGCCCATGATCTCGGCGGCGCCGTCCTGCACGTTCTCCAGGACCGTCTTGGACTCGTCCAGCGGCGGCTCCTGCAGGAGCATCCCGACCGTGTAGCCGGGCGACAGGAACGCGTCACCGTTCGACGGCTGCTCGAGCCCCGCCATGATCTTGAGCACCGTGGACTTACCGGCACCGTTCGGACCCACGACACCGATCTTCGCGCCGGGCAGGAAGTTCAAGGTGACGTCATCGAGGATCACCTTGTCGCCGTGCGCCTTGCGCGTCTTGCGCATGGTGTAGATGTACTCAGCCAAGAGAAACCGTCCGGCAATCAGTGTGTGGGCAGATACACCCCATCTTGCCTGACAGCCACCCCCCGGAGGAAACCAGTACTGTCCGGGGCCCGTGACCTGCCCGCCCCTGGATCGGGCCGGTAGTTGATCTGTCACCGGCTGTCGCCGCCCGTCGCTGCCGATCTCGCCCTTGATCGCAGACTGCGACACAGACGGAGGACGAGATGTTGCTGCCCTGATCACTCACGGAGAGGCTGATCGGGACGTCACCGGGTCTCAGCGAGCGCGGACGGAACCGCGCCGGTCGCGGTGGACGGAAGGATCGCGTGCGATGAGGGTCATGCTGAGGGCGCACCTGGACACCCAGATCTCGAATGAGGCACTCAAGAGCGGCGCACTGCCGAAGATCATGCAGTCGTTGGCGGAACGGCTCAAGCCCGAGGCGGCCTACTTCGGCCCCAGCGAGGGCGGGCGGTGCTGCACCTTCGTCTTCGACATGCAGGACAGCTCACTGCTGCCCACGATCGCGGAGCCGCTCTTCGAGGGACTCGGCGCGAAGATCGAGATCCAGCCGGTGATGAACAGCGAAGACCTGCAGAAGGGTCTTGCCGCGCTGCAGCAGGGCTGACCCCCGTGGCGGCCACCCACCTCCGGGCCGCCGCCACGCCCCGCTCACTCCTCGGACGCACCCTTCTCCGCAGATTCCGCCGCACCCTTGGACTCCGCCGCCGCCTTGGGCTCCGCCGTGCCCTCGGACTCCTTCGCACCTGTGGGCTCCGCCGGGTTCTTCCTGCGCAGGAAGAAGACCGCGCCGCCGCCGACCACGACCAGCACCACCGCGATGGCGGCTATCAGCGGTGTCGCGTTCGACCCGCCGGTCTCCGCGAGGTCGCCCCCGCCGCTCGTGCCGCCCGCCGACGCGGGGCTCGGGTCCGACGCGGGCTGTGCCTTGCCGCCGACGGCGACCGCGCTGCCCTCGGTCCGGCAGTCGAGCACCCCCTTGAACCGCTTCTCGAACCCGCCGGGACCCATGATCGTGAAGTCGTAGGGCTGGTCCTCCTGCAGCGGTATCGTCACCGTCCGCCGCTCACCGGCCTTGATGGTGTGCTTGAACCGCATCAGGCTGAAGGTGAACGCCGCGTCCCCCTTGTTGGTCGCCGTGATGTCCACGCCGTTCTTGGCGCAGTTCTTCTCCGCGGACAGCGCGGGTATCGCGCCCTTCTCCGCCCAGTGCGCCGTCGCCGCGGCGGACACCGTGGACTCGCTGGAGCCCGCGAGTATCTGTGTCTGGCTGCGGGTCTCGGAGGTGAAGGCCCGCCCGACCGGCACGGTCGTCGCCGCCTGCACCTCGAGCGCGGCGGTACCGTCCGGCGTGCCCTTCGGCACGTCGAAGAACAGCCGGCTGCCGTCACGGGCCGTCCTGACCTTCTTGCCGTCCTTGCCGACGATCTTCACGCCGCTCGCCGAGTCCGCGGGCGGCGTGACGGTCACGCTCTCCGCGTCGGTCCGCACGGTCACCGGGCCGAGGCGCTTGCCGGCGTTCCCCGAGACGGCCGCGGGCTCCAGCGTCAGCGACGCCTTCGGCTCGGGGCTGTTGCGCGCGCTGCGCTCCAGGTAGTCCGCCAGCTTCTCGGCCCGCGGATCGACGGCCTCGACCCTGGTCCTGCGCGGCTTCGCCGCTTCACCCGCCGTGCTCGGCCCGCTCGCCTTGTCCGCCGTGCGGGACTTCCCCTTGCCCAGGCTCTCCGAGTACCGCCAGATCGCCACCTGGGTGCCGGCCGCGGCCGACTTCTCGGTGAGCGTGCCCGCGCCCGACTGCCGCGCGAGCTGGGCGAGGTTGTTCACCCGGGGGTAGGAGTGCTGCAGGATCCAGCGGATCTTGCCCGCGTGCGCGTTGCCGTTCAGGGACGTGCCGCTCCAGGGGGTCTCCTGGTACTTCGCGTCCTTCTGCGTGGGGTTGTGCAGGTCGATGCAGTACGTCTGCAGGGTGCCGCCGTTGTCCACGGACATCTCGAAGAGGCCCGCGGGGATTCTCTGGCTCTCGCCGTCCTCGCGGACGACCGCCTGGCCGTACGTCTTCAGGCCTCCGAGGGTCGCGCTCGCCCCGCCCCGGTGCTGCGGGGCGTCCACCGCGGCGGCCGCGGGCGCGGTGACCGTCACTCCGGCCACGACCAGGCCGGACGCGACCGTCGCAGCGGCGACGCGGGCCGCGCCGCGGCCGCGCGCGGGCGATATCGCGAACGCCCTGAGTGCCCGACACGCTGACAACGCAGAAAACACAGAAATCCCCTCCGAGCGGGACCCAATTCACATGGGGGGACTGGTCCCGCCAGCAGATTCAACCGAGCAGACTCACCTGCCGACCGCCCCGCTCAGGCCTCAACCGCCTTACGGAGCCACGCCCGGCATCCTAAGGAAGCGACGCATCGCCGTTCCCAGTAGCGCCGTCAGGCAACCGATCCGAATCGGAATTGTTATCGACAACGCCCTTCTGAGCTGGGCATATCGACAAATCCATGGTTCCGGTTAGGGGATCGGTGGCTAGATCGGGTGTTTGTCCGGCCGTGCGGCGCGGGTCAGCCGACGGGGGTCGGATCCCGCTCCAACTCCGCATCCTGGACGCCTTCCGCCGCGCCCTCCGGTCCACCGCCCGAATCCGTCCCCGACTTGGTCCGCTGCTCCGCCCCGGGCCCCATCCGCGCCCGCGCCTCCTTCTGGGCCTGGGCGTGCGCGCGGTCCCGGGCCCCGGGCTGTGTGGCGAACTCGAACTCCGGCTCATCCTCCGTCCCCGGCCCTGTACTTCGCTCCCTCGCCACGGCGTCCATCGACCTGCGCGCACGCCGGAACGCGGACGTCCCGCGGGCGAGGTCGTGCCCGATGGACTGGGCGTCGATGTCCACCGACCGGAAGTGCTGCCCGCCCCGCTCCTCGTCCCGCACCCTCAACCTGCCCTGAACGATGACCGGTTCGCCGATCGCGAGCGAACCCTGCACATTGACGCCGAGCGCCCGCCAGGCCCACACCGTGAAGAAGTTGGTGTGCCCGTCCACCCACGCGTTGCGCGAGCGGTCGAAGTGCCGTGCCGTGACCGCGATCCGAAAGCGTGTCACCGGTCCGGACGGCAGCTCCCTGAACACCGGCGTCGTCGCCACGTTCCCCACCACCGTCACCATCGTGTCGTTCATGCCGACCCCTCCCTACGTCCACACACGTGCGGGCCCGTCCCGCACGCCCACCTCTGAGTCCGCGGCCGCCCGCCTCCGTCTCCCCTTCGCACTCCGGCGTCGGTGGTCGGTGAGCTGCCGCGATCTCAGATTGCACCGGCCGGACCGAGCCCGCTGAGCCCTGTGTCCTACCGGCCGGTTGTGGACAACTCCGTCACCCGACGGGGCCCTTCCGCTTCCCTCACGCCCCAGGCCTCGCGCCCCGCGCCGCACGCCCCACGCCTCGGGCCCGGACCGCGGACCCCGGGCCCGACCAGCGCCCCGCCCAGCCCTGGCCCTGGGCTGGGCCTTCCTCGCCCGCGTCCCCTCCCGCCCTCACCCCCGCTGAGCCACCCGCACGTACTGCTCCCGCACCTCCCGGTACCGCAACAGCTCCGCCGCCACCGGATCGAGCACCCGCGCCCGCCCGCACCCCGCTGCCGCCTCCCGCAGTCGCCGCTCGGCCTCGAAGCCGTACCGGCGGGCCGGACCGCGCGCCGCCATCCCGCTGGCCCACTCCACGCACGGCCCGCCGACGATGCCCAGGGCCATGAGGAGCACCGGCACGCCCAGGTTCGGCTCCGCGACGCCGACGATCTGCCCCACCAGCCACAGCCCGCCGACGACTTGGAGCAGCGTCATGGCCGCCTGCGCGAGGACGGCCACCGGCCACCAGCCCGGCCGCGGCGGCCGCCCGTCGGGCAGCGCCGCCCGCAGCGCCAGCTCGTCGAGCGCCTCGGGCAGCCCTTGGGCCCCGCGCGCCGCCGCCTCCCGCACGGCCTGCCCCCACGGCGTGGGCAGCCCGGTGGCCGCCTCGTCCGCGACCGTCCGCACGGCGTGCTCCACGCGCGCGCGGGCCGTCGACTCCTCGTCCGCGGGGGGCGCCACGGCGTGCCTGCCCGTGCTGTGCGGGAAGCGCTGCGCCTCGTACCAGCGCCACAGCCGCAGCCACGGCGAGGAGCACGCCCGGCCCGCGTGCCTGCGCCAGGCCCGCTCGGCGGCCTGGCCGGCCGCCGCCGCGCCGACGGCCTCCCCGAGCCGTTCGGAGAACTCCTCGCGCGCCTCCTCGCTGAGCCCGATCGCGCCCCGCGCGGACGCCGACCCCGCCCCGGCCGCGTACACCGGCCGCAGGTGTGCCGCCGCCGCGTCCAGGTCCGCCTCGATGCGCCGCGCTGCGGCTCCTCGTTCGCGGGTGAACTGGCCGAGGGCCTCCCGCAGATCGCCGACGCCCTCTCCGGTGAGGGCGGAGAGCGCGAGCACTGTGGCGCCCGGTTCGCCGTGCTCGCCGAGCGCGATGCCGTCCTCGTCGAGGAGCCGCCGCAGATCGTCGAGCACCTGGTCGGCGGCGTCTCCGGGGAGCCGGTCGACCTGGTTGAGCACGACGAACATGACCTCGGCGTGCCCGGCGAGCGGTCGCAGGTAGCGCTCGTGCAGCATCGCGTCCGCGTACTTCTCGGGGTCGACGACCCAGATGACCGCGTCGACGAGCCCGAGGATCCGGTCGACGTGCTCGCGGTGGTCCCCCGCGGCCGAGTCGTGGTCGGGCAGGTCCACGAGGACGAGGCCCTGGAGGGTCTGCGCGTCGGCCCCCTGGAGCGGCCGCCTGCGCAGCCTCCCGGGGATGCCGAGCCGGTCGAGCAGCCCCGCGGCGCCGTCCGTCCAGCTGCACCCGATGGGTGCGGCGGTGGTCGGTCTGCGTACGCCCGTCTCTGAGATCATCACGCCCGCCAGGGCGTTGAAGAGGGTCGACTTGCCGCTGCCCGTGGCGCCCGCGAGGGCGACGACGGTGTGCCGGTCGGAGAGTCGGCGCCGCGCCGCGGCTTCGTCGAGCACGCGCCCGGCCTCGGCGAGCGTCGCGCTGTCGAGCCGCGTACGGGACAGGCCGATCAGCTCACGCAGCGCGTCGAGACGCCCTCGCAGGGGTCCTTCGTAGACGACGGTCGTGTCCTGCGCGGGGGCGCTGTTCTCGTACGGGACGCTCGGGGTGCGGGTGTCGTACGCGGCTGCGTCCCCGTACGCGGACGGCCTCCCCGGGGACGCGATCGAGGGCGAACCGGAGGCCACCGATCCGGCGAGCACCTCGGCCACCGTCCTGGAGTGCCCGTTCGCCGGGGACGTGCCGGGCACCACGCGCCGCGCGATGAGCCCGTCGTCCCAGACGCCGTCGTCCTCGCGCGCGTGGTCGCCGTTTTCGTCGCCCTGACCGGCGTGTTCGGCACGCCCCGCGCCCGGGGCGCTCTCGGCACTGTCGACGCCGCGTGCAGGGGCATCCGTACCGTCAGCACTGTCAACGATGTCGGCACTGTCGACGATGTCTGCGCTGTCAGCGCTTTCCGTACGTTCCGTGTGTTCCGTGCGTTCCAGATCGCCGGTGTGATCGGTGTGGCCCGTGACGGCGGTCACCGCGGTCACCTCTCCTTCTGCAGTACGGACAGCGCGGCGATGAGTTCGGCCTGGGGTTCCGGGTTGACGTCGAGTGCGTCGAGGGGGGCGAGGCGCCGCTCGCGCTCCGTGCCGAGGACCTTGTCCAGGTAGTCGGTGAGCAGTCGGCCGCCGCGGTCGCGCAGGCGCAGCGCCCCGTGGGCGCCGATGCGCTCGGCCAGGGTCTCTCCGGCGGTGCGTGCCCGCCGCCCACCGAGCAGGGCGGTGGCGAGGAGGGCGGCGACGACTTCGGCGTCGGGCAGGGTGTTCTTGTCGGCGCGGTCGAGGCCGCGGACCTCTTCCTCGGCGTACTCCTCCAGTTCGCGCCGCCAGCGCCGGACGGCCATGCCGATGCGGTGTTCGGGGCTGTCGCCGTCTTCGTAGGGGGCCCTTTCGTAGCGTCCGCCGCTGCGGGCGAGCGCGGGGGCCCGGGCGGCGGGCTCGCGCCGCCACGCGTCGTCGATGTGTTCGTCGGCGGCGGTGACCGCGCACAGCAGGAGCGCTTCGAGGCTCTCGGCGATGGCGTCGAGGAGCTCTCCGGGGCCGCAGTCGAGCGGGTAGGCGCGCCAGCGCTTCAGGGCGTCTCCGGCGAGCGCGGCGCCTGCCTGGAGGCGGGCACGCACGCGCGCGTGCTCGCTCTCGTAGGCCTCGTCGACGGCGGACGTGAGGCGCAGGGCGGCGGCGTACTGGGCGGCGACGGCGCCGGCGAGTTCCGGCATCCGTGAGTTCAGCGAACCGAGCACTCCGTAGGCGGTGCGTTCGATGGCCTGTCTACGGGAGGCGGGTTCCTGGGCGCGGTGGGCGAGCCAGCTGCGCAGGGGTTCCACTGCGGTGACGGGCAGGAGTCCGCCGCCGCCCGCGGACTCGGGCAGTTCGGGGACGGTGAAGCGGGGTACGTCGCCGAGGCCGGCCTTGGCGAGGAGGGCGCCGTACTGCCGGGACACCTCGCCGACGACCTGGTGGGGGACGCGGTCGAGGACGGTGACGAGGGTGGCGTCCTGTTCCTTGGCGGTACGCAGCAGGTGCCAGGGCACGGCGTCGGCGTACCGGGAGGCCGTGGTCACCATGACCCACACGTCGGCCGCGCAGATCAGCTCGGCGGCGAGCACGCGGTTGTCGGCGACGAGGGAGTCGATGTCGGGGGCGTCGAGGAGGGCGAGGCCGCAGGGCAGGGTGTCGGCGGTCTCGACGCGCAGGACGCGCTCGTTCTCGCCGGCCCCCCTGCCCGCCCCGTCGTCGCCCGCGCCGCCCTGCCGGGGCGCCCACGCGCGCGTGAGGTGCGGCAGGACGCGCATCCCGGCGAACCAGTGCTGGTCCTCCGGGTGGCACACCAGGACGGGCGTGCGGGTCGTGGGCCGCAGGACGCCCGCCTCGCTGACCTGACGGCCCACCAGAGAGTTCACGAGCGTGGACTTGCCGGCGCCGGTGGAGCCGCCCACAACGGCCAGCAAGGGTGCTTCGGGGGCCCGTAGCCGGGGCACCAGATAGTCGTCGAGCTGTGCGAGAAGCTCGTCCCGGTTGGCCCGCGCGCGTGGCGCCCCCGCGAGGGGGAGCGGAAAGCGTGCGGCGGCGACACGCTCACGCAGGGCGGAGAGTGCGTCAAGCAGTTGAGGCCGTACGTCCAAGGTCACCACATGCGAAGAATGCCCAATTTTGGCGCCTTTCTGAAGCATATGGGCACCCCTGCGCGCCGATCGGACACCCGCGACGGAAGGGACGACTGGGGCGCAGGCATAACGAGTGCACAACACCCGGGGCGACAGACGCCAAAAGCGATGCGAGATTCGCACCTGCCTGCGATTATCAGGACCGCTTCACCGAACCTCCACATCGCGTGGCGGAGGTGAAGCACCAGGGACAAGCCACCAGGAGCCCTATCCTTGTCCCCGGTCCATGGTCCACGGCCCCCGGCAAGGCCACGGACCACCCACACCGGGCTCCAGGCCACCGGCCACCACCCGGCCCCCGTAGCTCAGTGGATAGAGCAGGTGCCTTCTAAGCACTTGGCCGCAGGTTCGAGTCCTGCCGGGGGCGCTCCTCTGCGTCATGGTTCGGCCCTCCCACCGGGAGGGCCTTTTTGCTGGTCAGGGGTTCTGGCCCCGCAGCCTCCCCAAAGCCACCCACTGCACCGCGGCGAGTCCCCCCACCACCAGCCCTTGCAGGACGATCCACACCGTCCCCACCGTCGTCGTGGAGAGCGCGTCCGTGGCGGCGAGGGTGAGGCTGAGGGCGGTCCAGAGGAGGTTCGCGGTGATGATGGACATGAGGGCGGGGCGGGCTATTCGGGGGCGGGTCGCGGTGAATTGGACTGCTGCCGCGTAGAGGAGGAGGAAGGCGCCGACCGGGTAGAGGAGTGTCGCCTCGAGGCCCAGGAAGGAGTCGAGGACCTGGGCCAGGGCCAGGTAGGCGAGGCCGTTGGGGCCCGTGACGGCCGCGTCGAGCTTCAGGGTCAGGCGGGCCAGGGAGTCCTCGTGGCGCGGGTTCGTCGTGCCGCGTTCCGGGTTCGTCGTGCCGCGTTCCGGCTTCGTCGCGTCGGTCGTCGTGAAGGGGCCGGAGTAGTTCGCCGATGTCATCTTCTGGTTCCTCCCGCTCGTCTCGCCGCCCTGTTCCGGGCGACTCCAGACTCGTTCGGCGGGGGGTGCGCGGCAATTACCTGTGAGGTAAGGGGTGCCGGGCCGGACTGTGACGCCGGGCGCAGAGCCACTCGTAGCGCCCGGCGCACAGCCGGCCCCGGCCAAGCGCGGAGCTAGTCGTACAGCTTCTCGATCTCCTTCGCGTACGCCGCCGCCACCGCCGACCTCTTGATCTTCAGGGACGGTGTGAGCAGGCCGTTCGCCTCGGTGAACTCGCCCTCGGCGACCACGAAGCGGCGGATGGACTCCGCGCGCGACACCGCCTCGTTGGTGTAGTCGACCGCCTTCTGCAGGTCCGCGATCAGCTGCGGGTCGTGGCACAGCTCGGACAGGGGTGTGTCCTTGGGGCGCTTGCGCACGGACAGCCAGTGGGCGACGGCTTCCGGTTCGAGGGTGATGAGCGCGGCCACGTAGGGGCGGTTGTCGCCGACGAGGAGGCACTGGCCGACCAGGGGGCGGCCGCGCAGGCGGTCCTCCAGGACGGCGGGTGAGACGTTCTTGCCTCCGGAGGTGACGATGAGGTCCTTCTTGCGGCCGGTGATGGTGAGGTGGCCGTCGTCGTCGAGGGACCCGAGGTCCCCGGTCGCCAGCCAGTCGTCCGCGAGGACGGCGTCGGTGGCCTCCTTGTTGTTCCAGTACGAGTTGAAGACGATGCCGCCCTTGATGAGGACCTCGCCGTCGTCCGCGATGCGGATCGCGGTGCCGGGCACGGGTGTGCCGACGGTGCCCGGACGCGGGCCGAGCGGCGGCGCGATGGTCGCGGCAGCGGTGGTCTCCGTCAGGCCGTAGCCCTCGTAGATGAGGATCCCGGCGGCGTAGAAGAAGAGGTTGAGGCGTTTGTCGAGGGGCGAGCCGCCGCTGATCGCGTAGCGGAGGCGGCCGCCGACCTCCTTGCGGACGCGCCGGTAGACGAGGAGTTCGTACAGCGCCCAGCCGAGGTAGAGGCCCGGGGACGGGCCGCGGCCGCGGCCCTGGAACTTGGCCAGGTAGGTCTCGGCGAAGCGCACCGCGATGTTGTCCGCGCGCTCGAAGGAGGCGCCGCGGCCCATCCGTTCGGCGGTCGCGCGCCCGGTGTCGTGGATCCGCTCGAAGAGGTACGGGACGCCGACGACGAACGTCGGCCTGAAGGCGCGCAGTTCGGGGCGCAGCTCGTCCGGTTTGACGCTCGGGAAGTGGCCCAGCTCGATGCGGGCGAGCATGCACGCGATCTGGATGGAGCGGCCCAGGATGTGGGCCAGCGGCAGGAACAGCAGGGTCGACGCGGTCTGGCCCGTGACCTCCTTGAAGACCGGGTACATGAGTTCGACGGTGTTCGCGGCCTCGGCGTGCAGATTGCCGTGCGTGAGGACGCAGCCCTTGGGTCTGCCGGTGGTGCCGGAGGTGTAGCAGACGGTCGCGACGGAGTCGGGCGTGAGGGCCGCGCGGCGCGCGGTGACCTCCTCGTCGCCCACCTCGTGGCCTCGCTCGGCCAGTTCGAGGACCGCGCCGTCGTCGAGGACCGACACGGCCGGCGGCACCGGGTGTCCGGCGACCGCGCGGCGCGCCGTCTCCGCGTTCTCCGCGGTCTCGGCGATGAGGAGCGTGGCGCCGGAGTCCCGCACGATCCACTCGATCTGGTCGGCGGACGACGTCGGGTAGACGGGCACGGTCTGGCCGCCCGCCGCCCAGATCGCGAAGTCGAGCACCGCCCACTCGTAGCGCGTACGGGACATCAGGGCGACCCGGCCGCCCGGTTCGAGGCCGGACGCGATCAGGCCCTTGGCGGCCGCGGTGACCTCGCGGGCGAAGGCGGAGGCCGTGACGGGGCGCCACTGGCCCGCCTCCCTGCGGCGCAGGACGACGGCTTCCGGAGCCTCCGCGGCGTTGGTGAAGGGGATGTCGGCGGCGCTGCCGCGGGTGGCCGCCGCCGCGAGGGCGGGGGTGCGGGCCTCCCGTACGACGCCGTGCTCGTCCCTGACGGTCTCGACCTTGGCTCGATCCGCCAGATCGGTGCGGCGGCGCGCCTGTTTCAGGTCCTTGCGTACGCCCATGACGGCTCCCGTTCGTTCGCTCGGCGCGGGTGCGGGGGGTGCGAGGGTGCGGTGCGGGTGCGGGGGGTGCGAGGGTGCGGTGCGGGTGCGGGGGGGTGCGAGGTGCGGCGAGGGCGCGATGTGGCGCGCTCGCGCGACGGATCCCGACACTTACTTTGGGGTCAACTTACCGACGCGTAAGGGAAATTCAATGGTTCGCGCAGAAGAACTCCGGACCACCCGCGGGGCTCAAAACGCCCCCTGGCCGCGGGCACACCCGCTCGCTACGGTCCGCCCATGGTCAACTCGTACACGGAACTCTCAAGCCACTACGACCAGATCATGACCTCGGGCTACTACGACTACGGCGCCTACGCCCGTACCCTCCGCGCACTCCTGCCGGACCACCCCCGCCTCCTGGAGCTCGGCACCGGCACCGGCCTGGTCGTCGAGCGGGTCCTGGAGCTCGCGGACGCCGACCCCGAGGGGCCGCCCGCGCCGGACATCACCGGCATCGACCACACCGAGAGCATGCTGGCCCGGGCGCGGGCCCGAGTGGGCGAACGGGCCCGTTTCGTACGGCAGGACGTCCTGCACATGGACCTGCCGTCGGCCTTCGACGCCGCCTTCTCCGTGGGCGGGATCTGGTACCACACGCCGGACCCGGACAGCGGCGACGCGGACGCCTTCCTGCTGTGCAGCCACTTCCCGGACGACGAGGACAACATCGAGGCGCTGCGGAACGTGCACACCTCGCTGCGGCCCGGCGGCCTCCTCGCCCTGGCCGAGCAGGCCGCCCACCGCGACTACGAGCGCGAGTTGCCGGGCGGTCTCGTCTACGCGCAGACGATCCGGCGGGCGGAAGGCCCCGCGGGCGAGGACCGGTACGACAAGGACTACTACGTCCGGCGGCCGGACGGGGACGTCGTGGCCCACCAGCGCAGCACCTACCGCGCCTACCCGCGGGAGCAGGGCCTCGCCCTCCTCAAGGAGTGCGGCTTCCAGGCGGAGTTCGTGAGCGACGACGGCCTGTTCCACCTGTACACGCGGCTGTAGCCCACCCGTACCCGTACACGCACCTCAAGACCCGGCTGACCTGCGCCGAAGTACGCTGCATGACCTCTACACGCACCCCAGTCCGCCGCCGCGGCACGCTGGGCGCCCTCACCGCCCTCGCGGGGACGGCCACCGCGCGGCCGGGCGGCCGGCTCACCGCCGCCCGGCCGTACCTGCGGGCGGCGCTCTGTCTGACGCCCGCCCTGCTGATCCTCGTCGCCGGGTACCAGCGGCGCTGGATGTCCGACGACGGGCACATCTACGTCCGCACGGTCCGGCAGATCCTCGCCGGGCACGGGCCCGTGTTCAACGCGGGCGAGCGCGCCGAGTCGTCCACCGGGACGCTGTGGCAGTGGCTGCTCGTGGTCGCGGGGCTGCCGGGCGCGGACGTCGCGAGCGCCGCGGTGTACGGCGGGCTGCTGCTGACCGCGGCGGGGTTCGCGCTCGCCGCATGGGGGGCGGTCCGGCTGTACGACGGGGGCGCGGACGGCAGCGGTGACGGCGCGCGCGGCGGCCGTGCGCTGCTCCCCCTCGGCGTCCTGGTGCCCCTCGCCCTGCCGCCCGTCTGGGACTTCGCCACCTCCGGCCTGGAGACGGGGCTCGCCACCTGCTGGCTCGGCGGCGCCTGGCTGCTGCTCGTCGCGCGGCCCCGCTCCCTCGCGACCGCGTTCGTCATCGGACTCGGCCCGCTCGTACGGCCCGATCTGGCGCTGGTCTCCGCCGTGTTCCTGGGCGCGCAGTGGCTGAGCGCGCGCCCCTCCCGGCGCGCCGCGCTCGCCGGCGCGGGGGCGGCGGGGGCGCTGCCCGTCGCGTACGAGATCTTCCGGATCGGGTACTACGGGCATCTGGTGCCGCTGCCCGGCGTCACCAAGGAGGCCTCGCAGAGCCTGTGGGGGCGCGGCCTCGGCTACCTCGACGACTTCGCCGGGCCCTATCTGCTGTGGGTGCCCGCCCTGTTCGTGGTCGCGGCCGTGCTGCCGTCGGGGCGCGCGCGGCTGTCCGGGGGCGCCGGAGCGCGCCTGCCCCTCGCCCCGGCGCTCGCGCCCGTCGTCGCCGGGGCGCTCTGCTGGGCGTACGTCATCAAGGTCGGCGGCGACTTCATGCACGCCCGGATGTTCCTGCCGGGGCTGTTCCTGATGGTCCTGCCGGTGTTCCTGGTGCCCGCCACGCGCGCGTGGGCGCTTGCCGCCGCGGGCGTCTGCGTGTGGGCCGTGGTGTGCGCCGCCGTGCTGCGGATCGGGTACGAGGGGCGGATCGGGCCCGGCGGCATCGCGGACGAACGCGGGGTGTACGTACGGCAGAACGCCGCCGCCCACCCGGTCCACCACAGCTTCGGCGGCTACCGCGAGAACGCCGCCTACGCGCGCGAGGTGCGCGCGGCCGGGCGCGGCCACGAGGCGGCGCTGTTCCTCTCGCGCACCCGCGTGGCCGCCGCCGCCCCCGCCGTGACCGGCTTCTACGCCACCCTCGGCCTCAACGGCACCGTCGTCCCCCTCGACGGCGCCGCCCTCGACCCCATCGGCCTGGCCTACCCCCTGGCCGCCCACTCCCAGCGCATCGACCACGCGCGCGTGGGCCACGACAAGTGGCTGCCCGACGAGTGGGTCGTCGCCGACCGCGGCACCGCCGACCTGCCGTCCGGGCTCGACCCCGCCCGCGTGGCCGCCGCCCGCCGCGCGCTCTCCTGCGGACCGCTCGCCGAACTGCGCGCCGCCACGCGCGCCCCCCTCACGCCGGGGCGTTTCCTGCGCAACGCGGTCGGTGCACTGGAGCGGACCGCGTTTCGCTTCCCGAACGACCCGGTGCGGGCGGAGCGGGAGTTGTGCGGTACCCGTGCCCCCTAGGGGGCACGGGGCTTGGTTCGGCGTACGGCTCCGCCGCGGGGGGCCGCCAAGGCGGGAATGAGGGAAGGCCGCAGACGCGTCTGCTCGGTGCTCCGGCAGGCGCGTCTGCCGGGTCGCTGAGTGGACGCGTCTGCGACTTTGTCGTGGCTGGTCGCGCAGTTCCCCGCGCCCCTACGGGGCGCTGCCCCACACAGTTCCCACGCCCCCTACGGGGCGCTGCCCCGCAGGTCGTTCGCCTCGCGGATGCTCTCCGCCAGCTCGCTCACGTCCTTGTCGCCCGTCGTGTACGCGAGGGCGCGCGCCCACTGCTCCAGGCGGTCCGGCGTCGGGGCGCCCGGCAGCGGGGCCGTGCTGTGGTCCTCGCCCCAGCCGCCGGGCTCGTCCTGCCCGCCCTCCCGCCGCGGTTCGGCGTCGGCGAACCGGTCGTACGCGCGCAGCCCGTCGGCGAAGTAGGCGGCGGTCGCGGCGACTTGGAAGCGCGGCTCGGCCTTGTCCAGCGTGCCGTCCAGGTCGCCGGTGCGCAGGTCGGCCGACTCCTCGCGCGGGGCGCGGCTCCCGGGGTCGAGCCAGCGGACGCGCGCCGTGGCCACGGGACCGCTCGCGCCGGGCCGGGTGCGCACGGCGTACAGGGCCGTCACCGTGTGCCCGGGCCCGACCTCGCCGCCGTCCACGCGGTCGTCGCGGAAGTCGTCGTCGGCGACGCGCCGGTTGTCGTACCCGATGAGCCGGAACCGCTCGACGGTCTCCGGGTCGAAGGTCACCTGGGACTTGGCGTCGCGGGCGCGCAGGTCGATGTTCGCGGGCAGCCGCTCGCAGAACACCTCGCGGGCGTCGTCCTCGTCCGCCACGTACGTGGTGTGGCCGTCGCCCCGGTCGGCGAGCCGCTCCATCAGGGCGTCCCCGTACTCGCTGCCGACACCCACGCCGAACAGCGTGATGCCGTGCGCGCGGCGGGCGTCCTCGACGCGCCGCAGGATGCCGTCGGCGCTGGTGTCGCCGGTGTTGGCGAGGGCGTCGGAGAGCAGCACGACGCGGTTGGTGGCGCCTTCGCGCAGGCCCCGGGACGCGGTGTCGTAGCCGGTGGTGATGCCCGCCTCCACGTTCGTGGACGCGGTGGGGCGCAGGTCGTCGACGGCGGCGTGCACCCGGTCGCGGTTGTCGCCGAGACGGGTCATGGGCAGCACGGTCTCGGCGCGGTCGCTGAAGGTCACGAGGGCGACCGAGTCGTCGTCGCGCAGCCGGTCGGTCATCACGCCGAGGGACTTCCTGACCAGGTCGAGGCGGCCGGGCTCGGCCATGGAGCCGGAGATGTCGATCACGAAGGTCAGCGCGGCGGGCGGTCGGCGGCGCTCCTCGTCGTCCTCGTCGTCCGGGCGGGTGGCGAGGCCGACGCGCATCAGGGACCAGCCGTCGGCGCCGGTGCGGGCGCCGTCCACGCTCACGGAGAAGCCGTCGCCGTCGGGCTTCGGGTAGTCCTGCCGGAAGCTGTTGACGAACTCCTCGGGGCGCACCGCCGCCGGGTCGGGAAGGCGGCCCTGGTCCAGGGTGCGGCGCGCGAAGCCGTACGAGGCGGTGTCCACGTCCAGGGCGAAGGTGGAGCGCATGTCGGCGGGGGCGGGGCGGCTCGGGGCGATGTCGCGGCTCAGGCCGTTCTCGCGCTGCCGCGAGTCCTGCGCCCCGTCGGGCGGCGGTGCGGGCGCGGGCACGGCGTCGGCCCCGCGTTCCTTGCTCGACGCCCGGCGCTTGTCGCCGCCGTCGTCCCCGCCGCCGCTGCATCCCGCGAGCAGCATGCCGCCCGCGAGGAGCGCGGCGGCCAGGGCGGTGCGGCGGTCACGTGGACGGGTTCGCGTGCGGGTGCGCTCGCGGTCCCGGGTGCGCTCGCGGTCCCGGGTGCGCTCGCGGTCCCGGGTGCGCTCGCGGTCCCGGGTGCGGCCACGGGCCCGTGTGCGTACGGACAGGGTGTGTCGCATGGGTCGGCCCCCCGGTTCGTCTCGTCGGCGTTCGTGACTGTGACGGCCGAGGGGCCGAGGACGATCGGTCCCGTACGTTGCGGAAGGGTCTCAAGTCGGCCACGGCGAGCGGAATTTAGCGCTCCGCTACCGTGGCCCGGCCGCTCCTAGGACACCACGTCCTTCCGCGAGAACCCCCGGAACGCGAGCGCGAAGAGCACCAGGGCGTACGTCACCGAGATCGCCGAGCCCTGGATCATGCCGCCCCACTCCGGGGTCGGCTGGAACACGTCCGCCCAGGCGAACTGCCAGTGCGCGGGCAGGAAGTCGCGCCAGCTGCCGAGGGCCGTCACGGCGTCCAGGACGTTCCCCGCGATGGTGAGGCCGACGGCGCCGCCGACCGCGCCGAGGGGGGCGTCGGTCTTCGTCGACAGCCAGAAGGCGAGGCCCGCGGTGACCAGTTGGGACACGAAGACGTACGCCACGACGATCGCGAGCCGCTGGGCGGCCGTGCCCGCGTCGAGCGTGCCACCGGTCGGGATCTCCAGCGGCCCCCAGCCGTACGCCGCCGCGCCGACCGCGAGCGCGACCACCGGCAGCAGCAGCATCGCGGCGGCGCTCAGGCCGAGCGCCACGGCGAGCTTGGACCACAGGAGCCGGGCGCGCGGCACGGGCGCCGCGAGCAGATAGCGCAGGCTGGACCAGCCCGCCTCGGAGGCGACGGTGTCCCCGCAGAACAGCGCGACGGGGATCACGAGCAGGAACCCGGCGGACACGAACAGGCAGGTCGCGGCGAAGTTCACGCCGGACGCCGTGGCCGTGTCCATGAGGGTGACCTGGTCGTTCCGCCCGCCCGGTGATCCGGCGACGGTGAAGGCGATCCACAGCACGAACGGCAGCAGGGCGAGGATGCCGCCCATCACCAGGGTGCGCCGCCGCTTCAGCTGGCGGATCGCCTCGACGCGCAGGGGCAGGGTGCGCCCGGCGCGGTATCCGGGCGCGGTGGCGCGCTCGGCGGGGCCGTCCCCGGGGGCTGCGGCGACCGGGTCGGCCGCGGTCGCCACGCCCACGGCGGCAGCCGCGCCGGGTGCGTCCGGTGTGCTCTCGGTCGCCGTCATGCGGTGCCTCCGATCAGGGTCAGGAACGCGTCCTCCAGGCGGCGGTGCGGCCCGACGGACTCGACGGGGACCTCCAGGCGCACGAGTTCGACGAGCAGCCGGGACGCCGGGGAGCCGTCCCCGGTGGGTGCTCCTTCGAGTCCTTCGAGGCGCACCAGGAGCCCGCCGTCGGCACGCGTCGCCGACGCCACGCCCGGCAGCGACGCCACCTTCTCCACCAGCGGGTCCGCGACGTCGGCGGCGAGGCCGACGAGCAGCGTGTCCCCGGAGCCGACGATCTCGTCGACGGGGCCCGCCTGGACGAGGCGGCCGCGGTCCATGACGACGAGGTGCGTGCAGGACTGCTCGACCTCGGCGAGGAGGTGGCTGGAGACGATGACGGTGCGCCCGCCGTCGGCGTACCGGATCATCACCTCGCGCATCTCGCGGATCTGGGGCGGGTCGAGGCCGTTGGTCGGCTCGTCGAGGATGAGCAGGTCCGGCAGGCCGAGCATGGCCTGGGCGATGGCGAGGCGCTGCCGCATGCCCTGGGAGTACGTCCGCACGGCGCGGGCGAGGGCGTCGCCGAGCCCGGCGATCTCCAGGGCCTCGTCGAGGTGGGCGTCCTCGGCGGGGCGGCCGGTCGCCGCCCAGTACAGCTCCAGGTTCTCCCGGCCGGACAGGTGCGGCAGGAATCCGGCGCCCTCGACGAACGCGCCCACCCGGGACAGGACGGGCGCGCCGGGCCTGATCGCGCGGCCGAAGACGCGGATCTCGCCCGCGTCGGGGCGGATGAGGCCCATGAGCATGCGCAGGGTCGTCGTCTTGCCCGCGCCGTTCGGCCCGAGGAGGCCGAGGACCTGGCCCTTCTCGACGCGGAACGACAGGTCCTTGACCGCGTACCGGTCGCTGGACTTCGCGTACCGCTTGCTCAGGTCCGTGATCTGGAGCGGGACCTCGGCGAGCGCCGGGTCGGGCGCGGGCGCCGTGGTGCGCCTGCGGCCGAGGACGAGGAGGCCCACCGCGAGCGCGGCGCCGGTGATCGGCAGCCACCACACCCAGGCGGGCAGCGGCGCGGCGGCGGTCTCCACGCCGGGGGCCGTCGGGACCGACAGGTCGCTCTTCAGCGACACCGTGTACGCGGCGGGGCGGGCCGGTGAGGCGTAGCCGAGGTCGGTCGAGGCGAGCACGAGGCGCAGCCGGTGGCCCTTCTTCAGCTCGTGGTCGACGGCGGGCAGCGTCAGGTCGACGTCCGCGCCGTCGACGGCGCCGGCCACCCGCACGGGGGCGACGAGCTGGGCGGGCAGGACCCGCTGGTCGCCGCCGGGCCCGACGTCGTACACCTTGCCGAACAGGACCGTGTCCTCGCTGTCGGACTTCACGTGCGCCCGCACGGTCGGCGTGCCGGTGACGCGCAGGTCCGCGGAGACCGGCTTCGACTCGAACGCCGCGTACTGGCCGGGGAAGTCGAGGGAGACGCCGATGCCGAGCGAGGAGAGCTGGGCGAGGCCGCCGCCCCGGCCGCCGCCACCGGCGGCCGAGCCGATGCCGGGCAGCGAGGACACGGCGGGCGGGGACGCGCCCGCGGGGTTGTCGAAGGTCTGCGGGCGCCCGGCGAGCGGCACTTCGCGCACGCCGCTCGCCAGGCCCGGGTAGCGGTCGCCGCTCGCGCCGCGCAGGGTGGCGGCGCCGTCCGTGGAGTCGATGCCGCCGGTGCGCGTGACGCGGAAGGCGGGCCCGGTGTCGACGCCCTTGTCGTCCTTCAGATAGCGGTCGAACCACGTGCCGACGCGGCCCACGACCCGGTCGGTCTCCATGTCGCCGCCGTCGTGCCCGCCCGCGATCCAATCGACCGAGACGGGGGCGTGGTTGCCGCGGATCGCCCGGGCCATGGCGTCGGACTGGTTCAGCGTGAACAGCGAGTCGGTCTGGCCCTGCACGATCAGCGCGGGCACCTTGATGCGGTCGCCGACGGCCGAGGGGCTGCGCCCGGACAGCAGCTCGCGCGCCTTCGCGTCCGGCTTCCCGGCCACCGCCACCCGGTCGTACATCTCGCACAGCCGCTTCTCGAACCGGTCGCAGCCGCCGCCCGCGCTGAGGAACATCCCGGCCCACAGCTTCTTGAACACGCCCTGCGGGAACAGTGCGTCCGCCAGGTTCCAGTACGTGATGACCGGGGCGATGGCGTCGACCCGCTGGTCGTACCCGGCGGCGAGCAGGGACGCCGCGCCGCCGTACGAGGCGCCGGTGACGCCCACGCGCGGGTCGCCCGCCTTGTCGAGGCGCACCTCGGGGCGGGTCGCCAGCCAGTCGATGAGCCGGGACACGTCGGCGACCTCGCCCTTGGGGTCGTTCAGGCCGATCCGTCCGGTGGACCTGCCGAAGCCGCGCGCGGACCAGGTCATGACCGCGTAGCCCTTGCGGGCCAGCTTCTCCGCCTGGTCGCGCACGTCGCTCTTGCTGCCGCCGAAGCCGTGGCCGATGAGGACGGCGGGCCTCTTGGTGTCGGGGTCGCCCGCCGTGAAGTACGACGTGTCGATCCGCACCTGCTGGCCGTCGGCGGCCCTGCCCATGTCGAGCATCCGGTCCGAGCGCCGCACGCCGGGCCCCTCGTCCGACGCCAACGCCGTCCACGTACCCGCCCCGGCGAGCACCACCACGGCGGCCGCGGCGGCGAACAGCCGCCGCGGCCCGCGCAGCGCGGCCTTCCAGGCTCCGGCCTTGGGCCGTCGTAGATCCATGGCGTCAACCGTACGGGGGCCCGCCGACAACCAATGCCCCCACCGGTCGGAACCCGGATGCCTCCCCGGGAAGTACGGCGGCCCCCCGGCGTACCACCGACGCGGTAGGGCGCGGCCCCTGCCGTCCAACTGTCAGGGGCGCCTACCCTGTTGACCCATGACATCTCCGCTCACCGCCCCCTCGGACTCCCTGGCCGTCGGCCAGCGCTCGCTCGGCGACCCCGACGTCCTGTTCCCGCTGTGGCCGCCGCTCACCGAGGGCTGCCCGGTCACGAGCACGGAGTCCGTCGCGTACCCCGTAGAGGTCGACTACGCCTACGACAAGGTGCCCGCCGACTTCTTCGCGGCCGCCGGGGCGCGGCCGCGCGGGCACGAGCGGTGGGCGCCGCTGCTTCCGCCCCTGCACGCCCCCGGGCTCGCGGAGGGCGGAACTCCGTTGCTGCCCCTCGCGGACGACGTGTGGATCAAGGACGAGTCCCGCAATCCGACGTGGAGCCACAAGGACCGGCTGAACCGGGTCACGGTGAGCGCGGCCGTCGGCGCGGGCGCGGCGGGCGTCGTCGTCGCCTCGTCCGGCAACCACGGCGCGTCGGCGGCGGCGTACGCGGCGCGGGCCGGGCTGCGGTGCGCCGTCGTCACGTCGGCGGAGGTGCCGCCCGCCGTCGACGCCTTCCTGCGCGGGTACGGGGCCGCCGTGCTTCCGGTGCCCGCCGCGCAGCGGTGGCCGCTCCTCCGCCGGATCGTCGAGCGGACCGGCTACCACCCCGTCAGCAACCTCACGCCCGCCGCGCACACCGGGCACGGCTTCGGGCCCGAGGGCTACAAGACCCTCGCCTACGAGATCTTCACCGACCTCGGCGCCGTCCCGCGCGCGGTGTTCGTGCCCACCGGCTACGGAGAGATGCTGTTCGGCCTCTGGAAGGGGTTCGCCGATCTTGTGCGGCTCGGGCACGCGGAGGCGGTGCCGCGGTTGTACGGGTGCGAGCCGGCCGCCGGGGGGCCGCTCGCCGCGGCCGTGCGGGACGGGGTGCCCGCGGCGCACGTCCCGCTCGGGGACACCGCCGCGTACGCCATCGCCTGTCCCGTCGGCGGGTATCGCGGGGTCGTCGCCCTCCGGGAGAGCGAGGGGGGCGCTGTCCTCGTCACCGACGCGGAGATGGCCGCGGCCCGCGCGGAGCTGGCCCGCAACGGGGTGTGGGCGGAGCTGTCCGCCGCCGCGGGCCTCGCCGGGCTCCGGCAGCTCGGCCGCACGGAGGACGGGCCCGTGGTGTGCGTGTCCACGTCCAGCGGCTTCAAGGACCAGGACCTGCTGGCCGCCGGTCCTTCCGCGGCGGTCGACCCGGAGGACTGGGACGCGGTGGAGCGGCGGCTGCGGCGGGCGTGACGGCACGGGGCCGGGTGCACCCCGGCCCACGCCCACGCCCACGGGCGGACGCTCAGTGCTTGACCGCCCGGCCGAAGGCCGAGCGGGCCCAGAGGAAGCCGACCAGGGTCAGGCCCGCGATCCAGGCCAGGGCCTGGGCGCCGCTGGTGCCGATCTCGGTGCCGAGGAGCAGCCCGCGCAGGGTCTCGTTGATCGGCGTGAAGGGCTGGTACTCGGCGAACCAGCGCAGGCCCGTCGGCATCGAGTCGGGGGTGACGACCGCGGAGCCGAGGAACGGCAGGAAGGTCAGCGGCGCGGGCGCGTTGCTCGCCGCCTCGACGGTCCTGGCGCCCAGGCCCATGGCGGCCGACACCCAGCTCAGCGCGAAGGCGAGCAGCACCAGGATGCCGAGGGCGGCGGCCCACTCCGCAGGGCCCGCGTTCGGCCGGAACCCCACCGCGAGCGCCACACCGATCACCAGGGCCAGGCTGACCAGGGTCTGGACGACGTTGCCGACGACGTGCCCGGTCAGGACGGAGCCGCGTGAGATGGCCATCGTGCGGAAGCGGTTGACGATGCCCTCGGTCATGTCGCCGCACACCGAGACGGCCGTCGAGATGGCCCCCGCGGTCACCGCCATGAGGATGATCCCCGGGGTGACGTAGTTGGTGTACTCGCCCCGGCCGCCCGCGCCCGGCAGTGCCATGCCGTCGCCGATCGCGCCGCCGAAGACGTACACGAAGAGCAGCAGCATGAGGATCGGCATGGCGACGATCGAGAGCGTCATGGACGGATAGCGCCGGGCGCGCTTGAGGTTGCGGCGCAGCATCGTCAGGGAGTCGCGCAGCGCGTGCGAGCGGGCGGGGCCAGCGGGCCCAGTGGGGTGCGCGGTGGCGCTCATCGGGCGTGCTCCTTCGGGGAGTCGGCGGTGGCACCCGGGAAGCGGGCGGTGGAGCCGGTGGCCGTGCCGCCGGTGAGCGTCAGGAACACGTCGTCGAGGTCGGGCGTGTGCACGGCGAGGTGCTCGGCGGGGATGCCGGCGCCCTCGAGGACGTCGAGTACGGCGCGCAGCGCGGGGATGCTGCCGTCGCTGGGGATCTGGAGGGTCAGCGCCTCGGCGTCGCGGGTGACCGTGGAGAGCGCGAGCCGGTCGGCGGCGGCGTCCATGCTCGCCGCGTCCGCGAACGCGAGGCGGATGTGGCCGCCGGGGATGCGCCGCTTCAGCTCGTCCGGTGTGCCCTCGGCGACGATCCGGCCGCCGTCGAGGACGGCGATGCGGTCGGCGAGCTGGTCGGCCTCTTCGAGGTACTGCGTGGTGAGGAAGATGGTGGTGCCGTTCGCGACGAGTTCGCGGACGCTGTCCCACATGGTGCGGCGGCTGCGCGGGTCCAGGCCCGTGGTCGGCTCGTCGAGGAAGATGACGCTCGGGTCGCCGACCAGTGTCATCGCCAGGTCGAGCTTGCGCCGCATGCCGCCGGAGAAGGTGCCGGGCAGCTGCTTCGCGGCGTCCGCCAGGTCGAAGCGGCCGAGCAGTTCGGCCGCGCGCCGCCCGCCCTCGCGCCGGGGCAGGTGCAGCAGGTCCGCCATCATCAGCAGGTTCTCCTCGGCGGTGAGGAGCGCGTCCACCGCCGCGTACTGCCCGGTGACGCCGATCGCGCGGCGTACGGCGTCGGGGTCGGCGGCGAGGTCGTGGCCCGCCACCCGTGCCCGCCCCGCGTCGGCGGTGATCAGCGTCGACAGGATCTGCACGGTGGTGGTCTTGCCCGCGCCGTTCGGTCCGAGCAGCGAGAAGACGGTGCCCCGCGGGATGTCGAGGTCGATGCCGTCGAGCACCACCTTGTCGCCGTAGGACTTGGCGAGCCCGGAGGCCTCGATCGCCGACGGTTCCCCGGCCGGCCGCGGGATGTTCCTGGTCATGCCCGATCACTCCAGACTCGTACGGCGTTCAAGCCAGACTTTTACGGCGTTCAAGCGCCGCGCTCGAACACTGTAAAAGACGACTTGCACACCGTGCAAGAGCTTCTCGAACTTTCCTGAACACTGTGCAAGTGGTGGGCTATCCTGACCGCATGCCACGCGAGACGTTGAACCGTGACCAGATCGTCCAGGCCGCGATCGAGCTGCTCGACGCGGAGGGCGTCGACGGTCTGAGCATGCGGCGCCTCGGCCGCCACCTGGGCTCGGCAGCGACCGCGATGTACTGGCACGTGGGCAGCAAGGACAAGCTGATCGCGCTCGCGGGCGACCAGGTGTGGGGCGAGGTGGGCCTGCCCGACCCGGACGCGATCGGCTGGCGGGACGCGGCCGCCGCCTTCGCGCAGGAGTGGTACGCGATGCTCACCCGGCACCAGTGGCTGATGCCCGCCAGCAGCTCCCACATCATCTACGGCACGGAGACGGCGCGCCGCCAGGACCACTGCTACCGCATCTTCGAGACCGCGGGCTTCGCCGACGAGGAGCTCGACGCGGCCGTGGCCACGCTTCTGACCTTCGTGACCGGCACCGCCCTCGAGGACGCGGCCGCGGCCACCACGCGGGCGCGGATCCGCCGCGAGGGCGGCGACGAGGAGGAGGGGGTCAAGGAGGTCGTCGCGTGGGCGAACGGCATCGCCATGGAGTTCCCGCGGCTGCGCGCCCGCATCGAGGCGGGGGCGCAGGCACGCATCACACAGGCATCCACGAAGATCACCTTCGGCGTCGGGATCATCCTCGACGGACTCCAGGCCCGCCTCGGCACCCGGGCCGGCGGCACGCCCCGGCCGTAGCGGATCCGGCCGGCACTACTCCCGCACGTCCTCCGGGATCGTCACCAGCCACCGGCTGTCCCTGCGCGGGCGCAGATAGAGCAGCCAGTACAGCGTCGCCACGCCCACGATCCCGCCGGTCCACAGCAGGTAGGCCGTCTCCTGCCGGCTCAGCACGTACGCGAGCACCGCGACGAGCACCACCGGCACCCCGGGCCACAGCGGCATCCGCCAGGCGGGCGCGTGCCGGTGGCTCCCGCGCCGGGCGAGCAGCGCGGCCACGGCGACCAGCAGGTACATGCCCGTCACGGAGACCCCGGTCACGCCGTAGAGGGTGTCCAGGTTGACGAAGCAGAGCGCGGCGCCGGGCACGCCCACCAGGAGCGTGGCGACCCAGGGCGAGCCGAAGCGGCCGCCGAGCCGCGAGAGGACCTTGTTCACGGGCGCGGGCCACGCCTTGTCCCGGGCGGAGGCGAACAGGACCCGGGAGTTCTGGATGACCATCACGATGCCCGCGTTGATGATGGCGAGGGCCACGCACAGGCTGATGAAGGTGCCGACGCCGGAGCTGGACCAGGCGGCGACCATGCCGCTGATGTCGCCGCTGGTGAGGGCGGCGAGGTCCGGGGCGCCCATGGTGATGGCGGCGACCGGCACGAGGAGCACGACCGCCGAGATGCCGAGGGTGAGCAGGACGGTGCGGGCGACGTTCTTGCGCGGGTTCTCCATCTCCTCGGAGAGGTAGACGGCGGTGGAGAAGCCCTGGGTGACGAAGAGGGCGATGGCGAGCCCGGAGACGATCAGCATCGCGGTGACGGTCTTCGTGCCGTCGCCGGAGCCGGAGCCCGCCGCCACGCTGAGGTCGGTGAGGCTGGAGACCCCCCGCTCGGTGTGCGCGAACCCGAGCACCGCGACCACGCCCGCCGCGACCACCTCGAGGACCAGGAAGATCCCGGTGATCCAGGCGTTGGCCCGCAGGTCGAGCAGGCCCGCGAGGGTGGCGAGGAGCATCACGGCGGCGCCCGCGTAGGACGGGTCGAGGTGGACGACGGGCGCGAGGTAGTCGGCCGTGCCCATGGCGATGACGGGCGGCACGATCATCACGACGAGCAGGGAGAGGACGAAGACGAGCCAGCCCGCGAGCCGTCCGGCCATCGTCGACACCATCGCGTACTCGCCGCCCGCGCTGGGGATGAGGGTGCCCAGCTCCGAGTAGCAGAACGCCACGCCCACGCACAGCAGCGCGCCGATGGCGATGGTGAGGGCGGTGGCGGTGCCGAGCGAGGAGAACAGGTCGGGCACGACCACGAACAGCGTGGAGGCGGGCGTGACGCAGGACAGCGTGAGCAGGGTGCCGCCGACGACGCCGATGGAACGCTTCAGCTGGCGGGGCGCCTTGTCCGGTTCCCGCGCGGGCGCGGTGACCGGCCCGATGACCGCGGACTCGGGCGGCGGCGTGTGAAGCGTTTCGGTCATACGGCTTGTCCGATCGGCTCGTACCAAGGGGGAGGCAGAGCCGTCAGGAAACCCCGGCGTAAGGGGAACGTCAATGGCCGTTTGCCTACGGAATCCGCACCCGAGCCAGCCATCAACTCACCGTTGAATCCCAGCCTTTCGCACCTCTAGCTGAATTTCACCTTCCTGATTCCACTTATGACCTTCGATACGAAGGTCGACTATCGCCATGGCCTCCGTCACCCGTTTCGTGCCCTCTGTACGAGAACCGCAGCCCGAGCCCCGAAAAACAAGTGAAGCCGTCCGGAGTCCGGACGGCTTCACTTCGGGCTGCGTACCGCTCAGTGGTTACGCGGGAACCCCAGGTCCACCCCCGCCGGGGCGTCCGACGGGTCCGGCCAGCGGGTCGTGACGACCTTGCCGCGGGTGTAGAAGTGCGTCCCGTCGTTGCCGTAGATGTGGTGGTCGCCGAAGAGCGAGTCCTTCCAGCCGCCGAAGGAGTGGTAGCCCACCGGCACCGGGATCGGCACGTTCACGCCGACCATGCCCGCCTCCACCTCCAGCTGGAAGCGGCGCGCGGCGCCGCCGTCCCGGGTGAAGATCGCGGTGCCGTTGCCGAACGGCGAGGCGTTGATGAGGGCGAGGCCCTCCTCGTACGTCTCCACGCGCAGCACGCAAAGGACCGGGCCGAAGATCTCGTCCTTGTACGCGTCCGCCGTCACCGGCACCCGGTCGAGCAGCGAGAGCCCGATCCAGTGGCCGTTCTCGTGGCCCTCGACGGTGTAGCCGGTGCCGTCCAGGACGACCTCGCTGCCCTGCGCCGCCGCGCCCGTCACGTACGACGCCACCTTGTCGCGGTGGGCGGCGGTGATGAGCGGGCCCATCTCGGAGGCCGGGTCGTTGCCGGGGCCGATCTTGATCTTCTCGGCGCGCTCCTTGATCTTCGCGACGAGGTCGTCGCCGACCGCGCCGACGGCCACGACCGCCGAGATCGCCATGCAGCGCTCGCCCGCCGAGCCGTACGCGGCCGAGACGGCGGCGTCGGCGGCCGCGTCCAGGTCGGCGTCGGGGAGGACCAGCATGTGGTTCTTGGCGCCGCCGAGTGCCTGGACGCGCTTGCCGTGGGCGGAGGCGGTGGTGTGGATGTAGCGGGCGATCGGGGTGGAGCCGACGAAGGACACGGCGGCCACGTCCGGGTGCTCGAGGAGGCGGTCCACGGCCACCTTGTCGCCGTGCACGACGTTGAACACGCCGTCCGGCAGGCCCGCCTCGGCGAGCAGCTCCGCGACGCGCATCGACGCCGAGGGGTCCTTCTCGCTGGGCTTCAGGACGAAGGTGTTGCCGCACGCGATGGCGAGCGGGAACATCCACATCGGCACCATGGCGGGGAAGTTGAAAGGCGTGATGCCCGCGACGACGCCGAGCGGCTGGCGGATCGAGGAGACGTCCACGCGGCTCGCGACCTGCGTGGACAGCTCGCCCTTGAGCTGTACGTTGATGCCGCACGCCAGGTCGACGACCTCCAGGCCGCGGGCGACCTCACCGAGGGCGTCGGAGTGCACCTTGCCGTGCTCGGCGGTGATCAGCTCGGCGATCTCGTCGCGGTGCGCGTCGAGCAGCGCCCGGAACTTGAAGAGGACCGAGGTGCGCTGGGCGAGCGAGGACTGGCCCCAGGTCGTGTACGCGGCCTTCGCGGCGGCCACGGCCGCGTCCACCTCGTCCACCGACGCGAAGGCGACGCGGGTCGTCACGGCGCCGGTCGCCGGGTCGGTGACGGGGCCGTACGTACCGGACGCGCCCTCGACGGTCTTGCCGCCGATCCAGTGGTCGACGGTCTTCGTCATGCTCGTCATGCCGGGATTTCCCTTCACAGATGGCGGCGCCGGGCGGACACGTGCCGGTCGTACTCCTCGCGTGCCTTGACCGCCGACGCCCGGGTCGCGGTCTCGGCCACGGGCACATCCCACCACGCCTGTGCGGGGGGCGGGCCCGACACTGTGTCTGCCGTTTCCGTCTCCACGTAGACACATGTGGGGCCGTCCGCTTCGCGCGCTTCGCGCAGGGCCTCGCGCAGGTCGCGGACGGTCTTCGCGCGCCGCACCGGCAGTCCGAGCGAGGCCGCGTTGGCGGCGAGGTCGACGGGCAGCGGGTCGCCCGTGTAGGTGCCGTCGGGCGCCCGGTGGCGGTAGGCGGTGCCGAACCGCTCGCCGCCGACGGACTCCGACAGGCCCCCGATGGAGGCGTACCCGTGGTTCTGCAGGATCACGACCTTGATCGGGATGTTCTCCTGCACGGCCGTGACGATCTCGGTGGGCATCATCAGATACGTCCCGTCGCCGACGAGCGCCCACACGGGCCGCTCGGGCGAGGCGAGCGAGACGCCGATCGCGGCCGGGATCTCGTAGCCCATGCAGGAGTAGCCGTACTCCACGTGGTACTGCCGGGGCGAGCGCGCCCGCCACAGCTTGTGCAGGTCGCCGGGGAGCGAACCGGCCGCGTTGACGAGCACGTCGGCGTCGGTGACCAGCTCGTCGAGCAGGCCGAGGACCTGTGCCTGGGTGGGCCGCACATCGGGCTCGTCCGCCGCGTAGGCCGCGTCGACGCGGTGCTCCCACCGCTCCTTGTCGTCGCCGTACTCCACGGCGTACGCGGGGTCGACGCGATGGCCCGACAGCATGTCCCGCAGCCCTTCGAGGGCGGCGCGCGCGTCGGCGACGACGGTGGCGCCCGCCATCTTGTGGGCGTCGAAGGCGGCCACGTTGATGTTGAGGAAGCGCACGCCGGGGGCGGTGAAGAGGGTGCCGGACGCGGTGGTGAAGTCGGTGTAGCGGGTGCCGACGCCGATCACCAGGTCGGCGGTGCGGGCCAGTTCGTCGGCGGTCGCGGTGCCGGTGTGGCCGATGCCGCCGACGTCGGCGGGGTGGTCGTGGCGCAGCGAGCCCTTGCCGGCCTGGGTGGAGGCGACGGGGATGCCGGTGGCGTCGGCGAGGTCGGCGAGCGCCTGCTCGGCGGCGCTGTGGTGGACGCCGCCGCCCGCGACGATCAGCGGCCGGTCGCTGCCCCGCACCAGGCGGGCGGCGGCGGCGAGTTCGGCGGGGTCGGGGGCCTGGCGGCGCACGGACCACACCCGCTCGACGAAGAACTCCTCCGGCCAGTCGAAGCCTTCCGCCTGCACGTCCTGCGGCAGGGCGAGGGTCACCGCGCCCGTGTCCACGGGGTCGGTGAGCACCCGCATCGCCTGGAGCGCGGCCGGGATCAGCGCCTCGGGGCGGGTGATCCGGTCGAAGTACCTCGAGACGGGCCGCAGGCAGTCGTTCACGGACACGTCGCCCGCGTACGGCACTTCGAGCTGCTGGAGGACGGGGTCGGCGGGGCGGGTCGCGAAGGTGTCGCCGGGCAGCAGGAGCACCGGCAGGTGGTTGACCGTCGCGAGCGCGGCGCCGGTGACGAGGTTGGTGGCGCCGGGCCCGATGGACGTCGTCACGGCGTGCGTGGAGAGCCGCCCGCACTGGCGGGCGTACCCCACGGCGGCATGCACCATGGACTGTTCGTTGCGGCCCTGGTGGAACGGCATCTGCTCGCCGTACTCCACGAGCGCCTGGCCGAGTCCGGCCACGTTGCCGTGCCCGAAGATGCCCCAGGTCGCGCCGACGAGGCGGCGGCGCTCGCCGTCCCGCTCGGTGAACTGGCGCGCCAGGAAGCGCACCAGGGCCTGCGCCGTGGTGAGCCGGACCGTGCCGGGCGCGCCGCGCGTGCCCCCCTGCGTACCGCTCATCGGTAACCCTCCGTGTGGTCGGGGTGGAAGCAGATCTTCCACTCCCGCTCGTCCCCCGGTCCCGCCATGACGTTCAGGTAGTACATGGTGTGCCCCGGCTGGGCGATGGACGGGCCGTGCCAGCCGTCGGGCACGAGCACCGCGTCACCGGAGCGCACCTCGGCGAGCGTGTCCGTGCCGCCCTCGCGGGAGGGGAACACCCGCTGGTAGCCGAAGCCGTGCTCGCCCTCGATCTCGAAGTAGTAGATCTCCTCGAGGACCGACTCGACGCCGGGCCGGTGCTCGTCGTGCTTGTGCGGCGGGTACGAGGACCAGTTGCCGCCCGGCGTGATCACCTCCACGGCGATCAGCCGGTCGCAGTCGAAGGCGTCCGCGGACGCGAAGTTGCGGACCTGGCGCGCGCAGCTTCCGCTGCCGCGCGCTTCGACGGGGACCTCCGGCGCGGGGCCGTAGCGGGCGGGGAGTCGGCGCTCGCACTTCGCTCCTGCCAGGGCGAAGCGGCCTCCCACGCCGGAGGCGATCTGGATGTGGGCGTCACGGGGAACGTAAGCGAAGTCGGTGACTCCGCTGAACACGCTCTCGCGGCCCAGGAGTTCGATGATCTCGCCCTCCGCGTGCACCGTACAGCCGCCGGTCAGCGGGAGCACGATCCATTCACTCTCACCGGTGGCGAAGGAGTGCGTCCCACCGGCCGGAATCTCGACGACACGCAGCCCGGCATGCGTCCACCCTGCGGTTTTCGGGTCGATGGCGACGGCGTAGGTGTCGTCGGCCGCACTTCCTTTTGGTACGTACGTCATGCGGGGCTCCTCCTGATTGCGTACGTCACGGCTACAGCAGGCCGACCGCGGTGTCGACGGCGCCCGCGACATCGCCGTCCGCCGGGTAGAGCAGCGTCCGGCCCGCGACCAGGCCCTGCACGGTGGGCAGGCGCAGGGCGCCGCGCCACTTCTCGTACGCGGCGTCCGCGTCGCCCGCGAGGTCGCCGCCGAGCAGCACGGCGGGCAGCGTCGAGGTCTCCATGACGCGCGCCATGTCGTCGGGGTTCTCGGTGACGGGGACCTTCAGCCAGGTGTACGCGGAGGTGCCGCCGAGTCCCGCGGCGATGGCGATGGACCGGGTGACGGCCGCCGCGCTCAGGTCGTTGCGCAGCACGCCGTCGTCGGACCTGCGGCACAGGAACGGCTCGACGAAGACGGGCAGGCGGCGCGCGGCCATGGCGTCCACGGCGCGGGCGGTGGCCTCCAGGGTGGTGAGGGAGCCGGGGTCGGCGTAGTCGACGCGGAGCAGCAGCTTGCCCGCGTCGAAGCCGAGGCGCTCCAGGTCCTCGGGCCGGTGCCCGGTGAACCGGTCGTCCAGCTCGAACGCGGCGCCGGCGAGGCCGCCCCGGTTCATGGAGCCCATGACGACCTTGTCCTCAAGGGCGCCGAGCAGGAGCAGGTCGTCGAGGATGTCGGCGGTGGCGAGGACGCCGTCCACGCCGGGGCGCGAGAGCGCGAGGCAGAGCCGTTCGAGGAGGTCGGCGCGGTCGGCCATGGCCAGGGGGTCCTGCCCTACGCCGAGGGCACCCCGGGCAGGGTGGTCCGCCGCGATGATCATGAGTCGCCCGGACTCGCCGACCAACTCCCGCCGCTTGCGCCGGGCGGCGGCCTCGGCGATGGCCTCGGGGTGCCGCACCCGGGTACGCACGAGCTCGTCCACGTCCACCGCGGTCACGTGACCGCCTCCTCACCGGCACCAAGGCCATGTTGTACGAGCGGCACCCTCGGCCGTGGGCTGTGCCCACCCGTGCCGCCCAGCGGCACGATTGCCCACAGCAGTGGCTGCCGCCTTGCCCGCCGGTTCACAGGACGGCTCCCGCCTCAAGCGCAGCTTCAACCTCGTCGGCGTACGGCATCGCCGACGAACACTCCAGCCGAGAGGCGACAATCGCCCCCGCCGCGTTCGCGTACCGGATCACCCGCTCCAACTCCCATCCGGCGAGCAGCCCATGACACAGCGCCCCGCCGAACGCGTCCCCCGCCCCGAGCCCGTTCAGAACGGTCACGGGCAGCGGCGGCACCTCGACGACATCCCCCTCGCGGTTCATGGCGAGCACCCCCTTGGGCCCCTGCTTGACCACGGCGAGCTCGACCCCGGCCGCGAGCAGCGCCCCTGCCGCGGCCCGGGGCTCCCGCACCCCCGTGGCGATCTCCACCTCGTCCACGTTGCCGACGGCGACACTCGCGTGCCGCAGCGCGGTGGCGTAGTGCGGCCGCGCCTCGTCCGGATCGCTCCAGAACATCGGCCGCCAGTCGAGGTCGAAGACGGTGATGCCGCCGGAGCGCGCCCCGAGCGCGGCGACGGTCGCCGTCCGGCTCGGCTCCGCGCACAGCCCGGTCCCGGTCATCCAGAAGATGCTGGCCTCGGCGATCGCGTCGAGGTCGAGGTCGGCCGCGGCGAGCTCCAGGTCGGGCGCCTTGGGCTGACGGTAGAAGTACAGCGGGAAGTCGTCGGGCGGGAAGATCTCGCAGAACGTCACGGGCGTGGGCAGACCGGCGACCTCGCCGACCCACCGGTCGTCGACGCCGAACTCCCGCAGCTGCTTGCGCAGATACGTGCCGAAGGGGTCCTGTCCCGTCCGCGTGACGACGCCCACGCGCCGCCCGAGCCGGGCCGCCGCGACCGCCACGTTCGTGGCCGAGCCGCCGAGGAACTTCCCGAAGGTCGTGACCTCGGAGAGCGGCACCCCGGTCTGCAGGGGGTAGAGGTCCACCCCGATCCGGCCCATCGTGATGACGTCGTACGGGTCGTACGGATCGGTGTTCGGATCGCTCACCCTGCACATCCCTTCCTGGAGGCAGCCTGTCGCCTCCCCCAGGTCTAATCCCGTCCCAGGAACCCTGTCAACATTTTGTCCTTACATTCGGACTACTCCTTGACACTCTTCTCGGCCGCCGTGGAGGCTGACGCCCATGGCGAAGACCTCCTTGACCCCATCGTCGGCTTTGTCCCGCATCCGCGTCGGCTCGGCCCCCGACTCGTGGGGCGTGTGGTTCCCCGAGGATCCCCAGCAGGTCCCCTGGACGCGCTTCCTGGACGAGGTCGCCGACTCCGGTTACGAGTGGATCGAGCTGGGCCCGTACGGCTATCTGCCGACCGACCCGGCGCGGCTGACCGCCGAGACGGAGCGCCGGGGCCTGAAGGTGTCCGCGGGGACGGTCTTCACGGGCCTGCACCACGGCCCGGACGTCTGGGAGAAGACCTGGGACCACGTCTCCGCCATCGCGGAGCTGACCAAGGCCATGGGCGCGCGGCACCTGGTCGTCATCCCGTCCTTCTGGCGGGACGACAAGACCGGCGAGGTCCTGGAGGACTCCACCCTCACCCCGGAGCAGTGGCGGCATCTGACCACCCAGACCGAGCGCCTGGGCCACGAGGTGCGCGAGCGCTACGGCCTGACGATCGTCGTCCACCCGCACGCCGACACCCACATCGACACCGAGGAGAACGTCACCCGCTTCCTGGACGGGACGGACCCCGACCTGGTCTCGCTGTGCCTGGACACCGGGCACTACGCGTACTGCGGCGGCGACAGCGTCAAGCTCGTCGAGACGTACGGCGAGCGCCTCGGCTATCTGCACCTGAAGCAGGTCGATCCGGCAGTGCTCGCCGAAGTCCGGGCGCAGGACATGCCGTTCGGCCCCGCGGTGGCGCGCGGCGTGATGTGTGAGCCGCCGACCGGGGTGCCCGCGCTCGAACCCGTGCTCGCGGCGGCGGCGAAGCTGGACGTCGACCTCTTCGCCATCGTCGAGCAGGACATGTACCCGTGCGAGCCGGACAAGCCCCTGCCGATCGCCCGGCGGACGCGGTCGTTCCTGCGCTCCTGCGGAGCGTGACGCTTCGCTTTGATGGGCGGCGATTCTCCCTGCGGGTCTGTGGGGGCTGGTCGCGCCTACGCGGCGGAGCCGCATATCGGCAGAGTCCCGCGCCCCTTACGGGGGCACGCTGGTCGTACGGTGGGCGCCGACGCGCCGACGACTAGCGGGAGGCTGCATGGACGGTGGCCGCTGGCACGACGCGCGTACGCACATCCCGGTGCGCTCCCTGCACGGGCCCGACGGTCTCTGGGAGGTCGCCCTGGCGCGGCCGCACCCCCGGCTGCGGCCCGGCGTCATCAGCTATCGCGGCTTCCGGCTCGCCCTCGGCGCGCCCCGGCGGCGGCTCGAAGTGCCCATCGGCGCCGTCACGTTGATGCTCGGCTTCGGTGACCGGCTGCGCATCCGGGGCCTCACGGGCTCCGCGCGCCCGCCGGTGTCCCTGGTCTCGGTGGTCTCCGGACTCACCACGCGGCCGGTGATCGGTGAGCACGACGGGCGGCTCGCGGGCGTCGAGGTGATGCTGACGCCGTGGGCCTCGTTCACGCTCCTCGCCACGGAGCAGCACGAGCTGGCCGAGCGCGCCCTGGACCCGGACGCGCTCGGCGCCGGGGCCGGGCGGGGCCGCTGGGACCGGGTCGGGGACCTCGCGTCGGCGCTCGGCGCGCTGCCCCGCTGGAGCGACCGCTTCGGCTTCCTCGACGACGTCCTCACCCGCTGGTCCGAGGACGGGCCGCCGTGCTCGCCGCGGATCGTGCGGGCCTGGGACGCGCTGGTGCGCAGCCGGGGCCGGGCGTCCGTGGCGCGGATCGCGGAGGAGGTCGGCTGGAGCGTGCGGCAGCTGGAGAACCGGTTCCGCGAACAGATCGGCGTCGGCCCGAAGGCGGCGGGCCGGATCCTGCGCCTGCAGCACGCGCGCCGGCTGCTCGCCGCGGGCCGCAGCCAGGCGGAGACGGCGGCGCTCTGCGGCTTCTACGACCAGGCGCACCTCAGCGGCGAGTTCAAGGCGATGACGGGCTGCACCCCGCGCCGGTTCGCGCTCGCCGGGGCCGCGCCGCTCCCGGCGCGCAGCGGGCCGCCGTCCGCGGCGCGGCTCGCGGGCGAGCAGACGAGCCTGGTCCTCGCGCCGCGCCCGCCGGGGCAGCGGACGGTGTTCGCGAAGGCCGGACGCCGCCGCTGACACCACTACGCGTCATCACGCGCCCCCGACACGCCCCGCACCCACGCCCCTCACGGGCGACACTTCCGTCATAAACACCCCTTTCCTGTCACACATGTCCCGTGTACGCGGGTCTTGCGTCACAGCCAGTCGACAGACGCGCCCGCGTGGTCACTCTGCGTCGTTCACGGGGCACAGGCTGAGTGATCGCCAGTGCCGTGCCCAGCTCCCCCGTCGGCCGTACCGGCCGCCCTGGGCGCGCACAGGGAGGAGCCACCATGACCGACCGAAGGCTCTGGTCGTACAAGGACATCGCGGCGCACATCCGGGTCCAGCCCGACACCGTGCGCTCCTACCGCAAGCACGGTCTGCTGCCGGAGCCCGACCACGTCGAGGGCGGCAAGCCCTACTGGTACGCGGACACCATCCGCGCGTGGGTCGCGTCGCGGCCCGGCAACCGCACCCGCAGGGACGGCTGAGACCGGTCGGTGCCCCCTCTTGGATTGGTACCCCCTAGGGGTATAGTGTGAAGCACGTCAGGGGTTCCCTGGAACCAACGGGACCCCACGCGTGCGCAGACGTCCACCACGTCCACACCTTCACCGAGGAGAACGACATGACCGCCAACGCCCAGACCTCGCAGACCGACTCCGTCACCACGGTGTTCGACGTGAAGGGCATGACGTGCGGCCACTGCGAGGGCGCCGTGTCCAGCGAGATCGGCGAGCTCGCGGGCGTCAGCTCGGTCCAGGCGGTGGCGGCCACCGGCAAGGTGACCGTGGTCTCCGCCACCGCGCTGGACGAGGACGCGGTCCGCGCGGCCGTCGACGAGGCCGGCTACGAGCTCGTCGGCAAGGCCTGACCGCCACCCCGCCCCTCCGGGCCCCGCGGCACGCCACCCACGGCCGCGGGGCCCGGCGCCTTTCCGCGAAAGAGCCGCCATGAACACCTCCGAGGTCGAACTCGCCATCGGCGGAATGACCTGCGCCTCCTGCTCGGCCCGCATCGAGAAGAAGCTGAACCGGATCGAGGGCGTGACCGCGTCGGTCAACCTCGCCACCGAGAAGGCCAAGGTCGCCTACGCGGACGGGGTGGAGGTCGGCCAACTCGTCGCCACCGTCGAGAAGCTCGGCTATACGGCGCGCGAGATCGTCCCGCCCCCGCCGGACGCAGGACCGGGCGACGACACCGCCGACCGGCCCGTCACCACCGACCTCACCGAGGCCGACCGGCTCCTGCAGCGCCTGCTCGTGTCCGCCGCCCTCGCGCTGCCCGTCGTGGTGCTCGCGATGGTGCCCTCGCTCCAGTTCGAGTACTGGCAGTGGCTGTCCCTGACGCTCGCCGCGCCGGTCGTCGTGTGGGGCGGCCTTCCCTTCCACAAGGCGGCGCTCACCAACGCCCGGCACGGCGCGGCCACCATGGACACCCTGGTGTCGCTCGGCACGCTCGCCGCGTTCGGCTGGTCGGTGTGGGCGCTGTTCCTCGGCACCGCGGGCGAGCCGGGGATGCGGCACGGCTTCGAGTTCACGATTCGGCGCGGCGACAGCTCGTCGGCTCTCTACCTCGAAGTGGCCGCGGGCGTCGTCACGTTCATCCTGCTCGGCCGCTATCTGGAGGCCCGCTCCAAGCGGAAGGCGGGCGCGGCGCTGCGGGCGCTGCTCGAACTGGGCGCCAAGGACGTGTCCGTGCTCGGCCCCGACGGCACGGAGACGCGGATCCCGGTGGGGCGGCTCGCCGTCGGCGACCGCTTCGTCGTCCGGCCCGGGGAGACCGTCGCCACCGACGGCACGGTCGTCGAGGGCGCGTCAGCCGTCGACGTCTCGATGCTCACCGGCGAGTCCGTGCCCGCCGACGTCACGGTCGGGGACGCGGTGACCGGCGCGACCGTGAACGCCGGCGGGCGCCTGGTCGTCGAGGCGACCCGCGTCGGCGCCGACACCCGACTGGCCCGCATGGCCCGGCTCGTCGAGGACGCGCAGAGCGGCAAGGCCGAGGTGCAGCGCCTCGCCGACCGGGTCGCCGCCGTGTTCGTCCCCGTCGTCATCGCGCTCGCCGTGGCCACCCTCGGCTTCTGGCTGGGCAACGGCGTGGGCGCGGCCGCCGCGTTCACGGCCGCCGTCGCCGTACTGATCATCGCCTGCCCGTGCGCGCTCGGCCTCGCCACGCCCACCGCCCTGCTCGTGGGCACCGGCCGCGGCGCCCAGCTCGGCATCCTCATCAAGGGCCCCGAGGTCCTGGAGTCCACCCGCCGCGTCGACACGATCGTGCTCGACAAGACCGGCACGGTGACGACCGGCCGCATGGCCCTCCAGGACGTGTACGCGGCCGAGTCGACCGACGAGAAGGAGCTGCTGCGCCTCGCGGGCGCCCTGGAGCACGCCTCCGAGCACCCGGTGGCGCGTGCGGTCGCGGCGGGCGCCGCCCAGCGGCTCGGGCTCGACGCGGGCGCCCTGCCGGTGCCGACGCGCTTCGAGAACGTCCCCGGGGCCGGGGTGCGCGGCACGGTGGACGGGCGCGAGGTGCTCGCCGGGCGCGAACGGCTGCTCGCGGACGCGGGCGTGACCGGCGTCGCCGACCTCGCCGCCGCCCGGGAGCGGGCCGAGGCCGCCGGCCGCACCGCCGTCCTCGTCGCCCTGGACGGGGTGGCCTCGGGGCTGCTCGCGGTCGCCGACACGGTCAAGGACACCAGCCCGGAGGCCGTACGGCGGCTGCGGGAACTCGGCCTCGAACCGGTCCTCCTGACCGGCGACAACCGGTCCGTGGCCGAGGCGGTCGCGGCGGCCGTCGGCATCGCCCCCGACGCCGTGCACGCCGAGGTGCCGCCCGAGGACAAGGCCGACGTGGTGCGCCGCCTCCAGGAGGAGGGCCGGGTCGTCGCCATGGTCGGCGACGGCGTGAACGACGCGGCGGCCCTTGCGACGGCCGACCTCGGGCTCGCCATGGGCACGGGCACCGACGCGGCCATCGAGGCGGGCGATCTCACCCTCGTCCGGGGCGACTTGCGGGTGGCCGCCGACGCCATCCGACTGGCCCGCAGGACCCTCGCCACCATCAAGGGCAACCTCTGCTGGGCCTTCGGCTACAACGTCGCCGCGCTGCCCCTCGCGGCGGCCGGACTGCTCAACCCGATGATCGCCGGAGCGGCCATGGCGTTCTCCTCCGTGTTCGTCGTCACCAACAGCCTCCGCTTGCGGTCTTTCACATAGCCTCGCGATCCTTCACACTGTCTTCGCGGGACTCTCACCTCAGGCGAGAAATCCGCATTTGGGCCCCCTTGCGCGCGTTCGATGGCATATGCAAGAGACGTAGATCACAGCGATCGCAACGTAACCATCAGGGGGGCTCGCGAGTCTAAGAGGGCGACACCAGAGGGATCTTGGGGGATCCATCGGGCGTCGGGGGACATCTTGGGGGATGTCCCGGATGTGTTGGCCGGGGCACGTGCACCGGGGAGCTTTGAGCGGCCCTCCCGATTCCGTACGCGTCCCGGCAGAACGCAGACCACACAAACTCCCGGCCGGATCCCGTGGGGGGAATCCGCACCGGGGCACAGGAAAGCGCCCCGACCGTCGACCCGTGGGGGGATCGACGGCGGGGCGTTTTTCATGGGCGGGGGCGCCTTGACCAGTGGGCGCCCGTCAGGCCGACGCGCGCCCCGTCAGCAGCACGGGGTGGCTGCGCCCCGTCAGCAGCACGGGGTGGCTGCGCCCCGTAAGGGGCGCGGGGAACTGCGCGACCAGCCACAGCAAAGCCGCAGTCGCATCTGCCGAGATCCCGGCAGATGCGACTGCGGCTTTTCGCGCGCTGAGCGCGCAGTTCCCCGCGCCCCTTACGGGGCTCAGGTCAGCCGCGGCCGCAGGCTAGCGGGACTCCACCGGGACGAAGTCACGGATGACCTCTCCCGTGTAGATCTGGCGAGGCCGTCCGATACGCGAGCCGGGCTCCTTGATCATCTCGTGCCACTGGGCGATCCAGCCGGGGAGGCGTCCCAGAGCGAAGAGCACCGTGAACATCTCGGTCGGGAAGCCCATGGCCCGGTAGATCAGACCGGTGTAGAAGTCCACGTTGGGGTAGAGCTTGCGCTCGACGAAGTAGTCGTCGGCCAGCGCGTGCTCCTCCAGCTTCAGCGCGATGTCGAGCAGCTCGTCGGACTTGCCGAGCGCCGAGAGGACATCGTGCGCCGCCGCCTTGATGATCTTCGCCCGGGGGTCGAAGTTCTTGTAGACGCGGTGCCCGAAGCCCATGAGCTTCACGCCGTCTTCCTTGTTCTTCACCTTGCGGATGAAGGTGTCGACGTCGCCGCCGGTCGCCTGGATGCCCTCCAGCATCTCCAGGACGGACTGGTTGGCGCCGCCGTGCAGCGGACCCCACAGGGCCGAGATGCCGGCGGAGATCGAGGCGAACATGTTCGCCTGCGAGGAGCCCACCAGGCGGACCGTGGAGGTCGAACAGTTCTGCTCGTGGTCCGCGTGCAGGATCAGGAGCTTGTCGAGCGCGGAGACGACGACCGGGTCCAGGTCGTACTCGGCGGCGGGCACCGAGAACGTCATGCGCAGGAAGTTCTCGACGTAGCCGAGGTCGTTGCGCGGGTAGACCACCGGGTGGCCGACCGACTTCTTGTACGCGTACGCCGCGATCGTCGGAAGCTTGGCGAGCAGCCGGATCGTCGAGAGGTGGCGCTGCTTCTCGTCGAACGGGTTGTGGCTGTCCTGGTAGAACGTCGACAGCGCGCTGACCACGGAGGACAGCATCGCCATCGGGTGCGCGTCGCGCGGGAAGCCGTCGTAGAACCGCTTGACGTCCTCGTGCAGCAGGGTGTGCTGGGTGATCTCGTTCTTGAAGGTGGCGAGCTCGTCGACCTTCGGCAGCTCACCGTTGATCAGCAGGTACGCCACCTCGGTGAAGGTGGAGCGCTCCGCGAGCTGCTCGATCGGGTAGCCGCGGTAGCGCAGGATGCCCTGCTCGCCGTCGAGGTAGGTGATGGCGGATTTATAAGCGGCGGTGTTGCCATAGCCGCTGTCCAGGGTCACCAGACCGGTCTGGGCGCGGAGCTTGCCGATATCGAAGCCCTTGTCGCCGACAGTGGACTCGATCACCGGGTAGGTGTACTCGCCATCGCCGTACCGCAGTACTACAGCCTTGTTAGCGTTCTCGCTCACGTCATCCCTCACCGACGTTGTGCCTCTTCTTCGAGGTGCCCTGACTGTCTCTACCATCCCCCATTTGGCCCTGGAGAGTGCACTCGGGGTCGACCATTGGGCCTATTGGCGGCACTCAGTGCCGCCAACCTGCTCATCCTGCCCCCTTCGCCCCAGTTCCGAAAGTGCTGTGTGACGTTTCCGACTCGTTTGATCGATCAAAGGTCGGCGATGCGTTGACGCCTACCCTCAGCCGCCGCGGCGAACCCCGAGCCGGTGGTCCAGTGCCGTCCACCGGCGGCCCGCGGAGACCGTGCGGACCGCCTGCCCCAGAGCCTTGTGCGAACCGACCAGGACGACCAGTTTCCTGGCGCGGGTCACGGCCGTGTAGAGCAGATTGCGCTGGAGCATCATCCAGGCGCCGGTGGTGACCGGGATCACCACCGCTGGGTACTCACTTCCCTGCGAACGGTGGATTGTCACCGCGTAGGCATGGGCGAGTTCGTCGAGCTCGTCGAAGTCGTACGGAACTTCCTCGTCCTCGTCCGTGCGGACGGTCAGGCGCTGCTCGTCGGCGTCCAGGGCGGTGACCACGCCGACCGTGCCGTTGAAGACGCCGTTGGCGCCCTTCTCGTAGTTGTTGCGGATCTGGGTGACCTTGTCGCCGACGCGGAAGACGCGGCCGCCGAAGCGCTTCTCCGGCAGGTCGGGGCGGCCGGGGGTGATGGCCTGCTGGAGCAGGCCGTTCAGGTGACCCGCGCCCGCCGGGCCCCGGTGCATGGGGGCGAGGACCTGCACGTCCCTGCGCGGGTCGAGGCCGAACTTCGCGGGCAGGCGGCGGGCGGCCACGTCGACGGTGAGCCGGCCGGCCTCCTCGGTGTCGTCCTCGACGAACAGGAAGAAGTCGTTCAGGCCCTGGGTGAGGGGCGGCTGCCCGGCGTTGATGCGGTGGGCGTTGGTGACGACCCCGGACTGCTGCGCCTGGCGGAAGACCCGGGTGAGGCGGACCGCGGGGACGGGCCCGTCCGCGCTGAGCAGGTCCCGCAGGACCTCGCCCGCGCCGACGCTGGGCAGCTGGTCCACGTCGCCCACGAAGAGCAGGTGGGCGCCCGGGGGGACGGCCTTCACCAGCTTGTTGGCGAGGAGCAGGTCGAGCATCGAGGCCTCGTCGACGACCACGAGGTCGGCGTCAAGGGGCCGGTCCTTGTCGTACGCCGCGTCGCCGCCCGGCTTCAGCTCCAGGAGGCGGTGGACGGTGGAGGCCTCGGCGCCGGTCAGCTCGGCCAGGCGCTTGGCGGCGCGGCCCGTGGGCGCGGCGAGCAGCACCTTCGCCCTCTTGGCGCGGGCCAGCTCCACGATCGAGCGGACCGTGAAGGACTTGCCGCAGCCAGGCCCGCCGGTGAGGACGGCGACCTTGCTGGTCAGAGCGAGCTTGACGGCCTCCTCCTGCTCGGGCGCGAGCTCGGCCCCCGTGCGCCCCTTGAGCCAGCCGAGCGCCTTGGCCCAGTCGACGTCCCCGAAGCCCGGCATCCGGTCCTCCGGGGACCGCAGGAGCCGCAGGACCTGGCCCGCGAGGGACAGCTCGGCGCGGTGGAAGGGGACCAGATAGACAGCCGTGACGTCGTCGCCGCCGTCCGGGCCCGGGACGGATTCGCGGACCACCCCCTCGGGGTCCTTCGCCAGCTCGGCCAGGCAGTCGATGACGAGGCCCGTGTCGACCTGGAGGAGCTTGACCGCGTCGGCGATCAGGCGCTCCTCGGGCAGGAAGCAGTTGCCCTGGTCGGTGGACTGCGAAAGGGCGTACTGGAGACCGGCCTTGACGCGCTCCAGGCTGTCGTGCGGGATGCCGACGGACTGGGCGATGCGGTCGGCGGTGAGGAAGCCGATGCCCCACACGTCGGCCGCCAGGCGGTACGGCTGATTCCGCACCATCGAGATGGAGGCGTCCTCGTACTTCTTGTAGATCCGCACGGCGATGGACGTGGAGACGCCGACGCCCTGGAGGAAGACCATCACCTCCTTGATGGCCTTCTGCTCCTCCCACGCGGCGGCGATCTTCTTCGTCCGCTTGGGGCCGAGCCCGGGGACCTCGATGAGGCGCTTCGGCTCGGTCTCGATGACGTCGAGGGTGTCCACGCCGAAGTGCGTGGTGATGCGGTCGGCCATCACCGGGCCGATGCCCTTGATGAGGCCGGAGCCGAGGTAGCGCCGGATGCCCTGGATCGTGGCCGGCAGGACCGTCGTGTAGTTCTCCACGGTGAACTGCTTGCCGTACTGCGGGTGGGAGCCCCAACGCCCCTCCATCCGCAGCGACTCGCCGACCTGCGCGCCGAGCAGCGCGCCGACGACGGTCAGCAGATCCCCGCCACCCCGCCCCGTGTCCACGCGCGCGACCGTGTACCCGTTCTCCTCATTGGCGTACGTGATGCGCTCAAGAACACCCTCGACGACGGCCATCCGGGGCGCGGGGACCCCAGCGGTACCCCGCTGTGCGGCACTCGACATGCCCCGACGCTATCGCCGGGCACTGACAGCGCCCCCGTAGGGGCGCGGGGAACTGCGCGCTCAGCGCGAGAAGAGCCGCAGACGCGTCTGCGGCTCTTGCTGTGGCTGGTCGCGCAGTTCCCCGCGCCCCTGACGGGGCTCAGGTCGGCCTCAAGGCGCCCCGCCAGCGAAAGGCGCCCACGCCAGCAAAAGTCACGGTCTGGTTTCGGCCACACGTCAAGGGGTTGTCAAGGCGCCGTGTAATCGATTCCAATCCCTCGTGTAATCGATTCCACGAGGAGGTGGCATCGGCAGTGGCAAGCGTCGGCATCAAAGACGTCGCGGCCCGCGCGGGCGTCTCCGTGGCCACGGTCTCGCGTGTCCTGAACGGGCACGCGTCCGTGAGTCCGGCCGCCCGGGAGCGCGTGCTCGCCGCGGTGGACGCGCTCGGCTACCGGCCCAACGCGCTCGCCCGGTCCCTCAGGACGGACCAGACGCGCACGCTCGGCCTGGTCATCAGCGACGTGCTCAATCCGTACTTCACCGAGCTGGCCCGCTCCGTCGAGGAGGAGGCCCGCGCGCTCGGCTACAGCATCATCTTCGGCAACGCCGACGAGCGGCCCGAGCTCCAGGACCACCACATCCGCACGCTCCTGGACCGCCGCATCGACGGCCTCCTCGTCTCCCCCGCCGACGGCGGCTCCCCGCTCGTCCTGGACGCGGCGCGGGCCGGCACCCCGATGGTGTTCGTCGACCGCTGGATCCCCGGCCTCGACGTGCCCGTCGTGCGGGCCGACGGCAGCGCGGCCGTGCGGGACCTGGTCGCGCATCTGCACGGCCTCGGTCACCGCAGGCTCGCCATCATCGCCGGGCCCGCGGCCACGACCACCGGCAGCGAGCGCGTGGCGGCCTTCCGGGACGCGCTGGCCGACTTCGGCCTCCAGCTGCCGGACGCCTACATCGGGCAGGGCGACTTCCAGGCCGCGAGCGGGCGGCGCGCCACCGAGCGGTTCCTGGAGCTGCCCGAGCCGCCCGAAGTCGTCTTCGCCGCCGACAACTTGATGGCGCTCGGCGCGCTCGACGCGATCCGCGCGCGCGGCCTGCGCATCCCGCACGACATCGCGCTCGCCGCGTTCGACGACATCCCCTGGTTCGTGCACACCGATCCGCCGATCACGGCGATCGCCCAGCCCACGGGCGACCTCGGCCGGGCCGCCGTACGGGCCCTCACCGACCTGATCGAGGGCCGGACGCCGGAGTCCGTGACGCTCCCCGCCCGCCTCGTCGTACGCGGTTCGTGCGGCGAGGCCCCCATGGACAGCACGACCGGCACGACCCGAAGGAGTGACGCATGACTGGCCCCGCACCGGTGCGCGACGCCGTGCAGGACGCACCGGAACTGCTGCGCGTCGAGGGCATCCGCAAGGCCTTCCCCGGCGTCGTAGCCCTGGACGGCGTGGACTTCGACCTGCGCGGCGGGGAGGTGCACGTACTCCTCGGCGAGAACGGGGCGGGCAAGAGCACGCTCATCAAGATGTTCTCCGGCGCCAACCAGCCCGACGCGGGCCGGATCCTCGTCGGCGGCGACGAGGTCCGCATCCACGGCGCGCAGGACGCCGAGCGGCTCGGGATCGCCACCATCTACCAGGAGTTCAACCTCGTCCCCGACCTCACGGTCGCCGAGAACATCTTCCTGGGCCGCCAGCCCCGCCGCTTCGGCCTCATCGACCGCAGGAAGATGGAGGCCGACGCGGCCGAGCTGCTCGCGCGCGTGGGCGTCGACGTGTCGCCGCGCGCCCGCTGCCGCGACCTCGGCATCGCCCGGCTCCAGATGGTGGAGATCGCCAAGGCGCTCAGCCTGCACGCGCGCGTGCTCGTCATGGACGAGCCGACGGCCGTGCTCACCTCCGAGGAGGTGGAGAAGCTCTTCAGCATCGTGCGAGGGCTGCGTGCGGACGGCGTCGGCGTCGTCTTCATCACCCACCACCTGGAGGAGATCGCCGCCCTCGGCGACCGCGTGAGCGTCCTGCGGGACGGCCGCAGCGTGGGCCAGGTGCCCGCGTCGACGCCCGAGGACGAACTCGTACGCCTCATGGTGGGCCGCTCCATCGAGCAGCAGTATCCGCGCGAGCGGGCCGACGCGCCCCAACAGGAGGACGGGGAAGCTCCGTTGCTGCGCGTCCGTGGGCTCACCCGGGGCGGGGTCTTCCACGACGTCGGCTTCGAGGTGCGCGCCGGTGAGGTCGTCGGCGTGGCCGGTCTGGTCGGGGCGGGGCGCACGGAGGTGGCGCGGGCCGTCTTCGGGGCGGATCCGTACGACACGGGCACGGTGGAGGTCGGTGGCCGGGCGCTGCCCAGGCACGACGTGTACGCCGCCATGACCGCCGGGGTCGGGCTCGTGCCGGAGGACCGCAAGGGCCAGGGGCTCGTGCTCGACGCCTCCGTGGAGGAGAACCTCGGCCTGGTGACGCTGCGGGCGGCGACCCGCGCGGGCCTGGTCGACCGGGCCGGGCAGCGGGCCGCCGCCGAGCGGATCGCGGGCCGGCTGGGCGTCCGCATGGCGGGACTTCACCAGCACGTGCGCACCCTCTCCGGCGGCAACCAGCAGAAGGTCGTCATCGGCAAGTGGCTCCTCGCCCAGGCGAAGGTCCTCATCCTCGACGAGCCGACGCGCGGCATCGACGTCGGCGCGAAGGTCGAGATCTACCAGCTCGTCAACGAACTCACGGCCGCCGGGCACGCCGTCCTGATGATCTCCAGTGATCTGCCGGAGGTCCTCGGGATGAGCGACCGGGTCCTGGTCATGGCGCAGGGCCGGATCGCCGGTGAACTCGGCGCGGCCGAGGCGACGCAGGACGCGGTGATGGCCCTCGCCGTCGGCGCGTCCCACGAGCAGCACACCCAGCACGACAACACCCCTGCGGGGGACGCGAAGGAGGACTCCCGTGGCAACCACTGACACCCGCCCCGACAAGACGGGCACGGGCGGCGGCCTGGACCTGCGCCGCGTCCTGCTCGACAACGGCGCGCTCAGCGCCCTCGTGGTCCTGGTGGTCGCGATGTCGCTGCTCTCCGGCGACTTCCTGACCACGCAGAACCTCCTCAACGTCGGCGTGCAGGCGGCCGTGACGGCGATCCTCGCGTTCGGCGTCACCTTCGTCATCGTCGCGGCGGGCATCGACCTGTCGGTCGGCTCGGTGGCGGCGCTCTCGGCGACGGTCCTCGCCTGGTCGGCGACGAAGGAGGGGGTGCCCGTCTGGATCGCGGTGCTCCTCGCGGTCGCCACGGGCATCGCCTGCGGTCTGGTCAACGGCGTGCTCGTCTCGTACGGGAAGCTGCCGCCCTTCATCGCGACCCTCGCGATGCTGTCGATCGGCCGCGGCCTGTCCCTGGTGATCTCGCAGGGCTCCCCCATCGCCTTCCCGGAGTCGGTCTCCAAGGTCGGTGACACCCTCGGCGGCTGGCTGCCGGTGCCGGTGATCGTGATGGTGGCGATGGGCCTGATCACGGCGCTGATCCTGACGCGTACGTACATCGGCCGCTCCATGTACGCGATCGGCGGCAACGAAGAGGCCGCGCGCCTCTCCGGCCTGCGCGTGCAGCGCCAGAAGATCGTCATCTACGCCCTGTCGGGCCTGTTCGCGGCCGTCGCGGGCATCGTCCTCGCGTCCCGTCTGGTGTCCGCGCAGCCGCAGGCCGCGCAGGGCTACGAGCTGGACGCGATCGCCGCGGTCGTCATCGGCGGCGCGAGCCTCGCGGGCGGTGTCGGCAAGGCGTCCGGGACGCTGATCGGCGCGCTGATCCTCGCGGTGCTGCGCAACGGCCTCAACCTCCTTTCCGTGTCGGCGTTCTGGCAGCAGGTCGTCATCGGCGTCGTGATCGCCCTCGCGGTGCTCCTCGACACGCTGCGCAGGAAGGCCGGGGCGGGCGCGGGCGGCGGCGGTGCCGTCGGCAGCACGTCGTCCGGGTCCGGGCGCAAGGGCCCGGCCGCGCTCAAGTACACGCTCGCGGCCGTGGTCGCGGCCGCCGTGATCGCCGCGGTGTCCCTCTTCAACTCCGGCTCCTCCGGTACGTCGACGAAGATCGGCCTGTCCCTCTCCACCCTCAACAACCCCTTCTTCGTCCAGATGAAGGAGGGCGCGCAGGCGGAGGCCAAGAAGGCGGGCGTGGACCTGACCGTCACGGACGCGCAGAACGACGCGTCCCAACAGGCCAACCAGCTCCAGAACTTCACCAGCGAGAGCATGAAGGCCGTCATCGTCAACCCGGTCGACTCCGACGCCGTCGGCCCCGCCGTGCGCGCCGCGAACAAGGCGGACATCCCCGTCGTCGCCGCCGACCGCGGCGTGAACAAGGCCGACGTCGCCACCCTCGTGGCCTCCGACAACGTCGCCGGCGGCAGGCAGGCCGCGAAGGCCCTCGCCGACAAGCTCGGCGGGAAGGGCGAGGTCGTCGTGCTCCAGGGCACCGCGGGCACCTCCGCGAGCCGGGAGCGCGGGCAGGGCTTCGCCGAGGGCATCAAGGCGTTCCCCGGCATCAAGGTCGTCGCCAAGCAGCCCGCGGACTTCGACCGCACCAAGGGCCTGGACGTCATGACGAACCTGCTCCAGGGCAACCCGGGCGTCGACGGCGTCTTCGCGGAGAACGACGAGATGGCGCTCGGCGCGGTCAAGGCGCTCGGCGACAAGGCGGGCGAGTCCGTGTCGGTGGTCGGCTTCGACGGCACGCCCGACGGTCTGAAGGCGGTCGAGGCGGGGACGTTGTACGCGTCGGTGGCGCAGCAGCCCGCGGAGCTCGGCCGGATCGCGGTGCGCAACGCGATCCGCGCGGCGGACGACAAGAAGGACAACGAGCCGGCCGCCGTGGTGAAGGTGCCGGTGAAGGTGGTCACGGAGAAGAACGTGGCACGGTTCAAGTGAGGCGCCGTACGCGTACGGGTGTCGGCACAGCACGGGGAACGACGGGGAACAGTGAAAGGCAGAACCACGATGCATGACTACGACCTGCTGGTCGTGGGCTCGGCCAACGCCGACCTGGTGACCGCAGTCGAGCGGCGGCCGGGTGCCGGTGAGACGGTCCTCGGCTCGGACCTGGCCGTCCATCCGGGCGGCAAGGGCGCGAACCAGGCGGTGGCGGCGGGTCGTCTCGGCGCGCGGACGGCGCTGCTCGCCCGGGTGGGCGACGACGCGTACGGCCGTCTCCTCCTGGACTCGCAGCGGTCGGCGGGCGTGGACACGGTGGGGGTCCTGGTGGGCGGTGCGCCGACCGGGGTCGCGCTGATCACGGTGGACCCGTCGGGCGACAACAGCATCGTGGTGGCGCCGGGCGCGAACTCGCGTCTTACGCCTGCGGACGTGAGGGCCGCGGCGAGCCTCTTCGAGGCGGCCCGGGTGGTGTCGGTGCAGTTGGAGATCCCGCTCGACACGGTCGCGGAGGTGGTGCGTGTGCTGCCCGAGGGCACGCGTCTGGTCCTGAATCCGTCGCCGCCCGCGCCGCTGCCGGGGGAGGTCCTCGCGGCCTGCGATCCGCTCGTGGTGAACGAGCACGAGGCGCGGGTGATCCTTGCGGGCGCCGGGGCGGACGTGCCGGACGCGCCGGAGGAGTGGGCGAAGGGACTGCTCGCGCTCGGCCCGAGGTCGGTGGTGGTGACGCTCGGCGGCGAGGGCGCGCTTGTGGCGGGTCCGGACGGGGTGGCGCGGGTGCCGTCGGTGAAGGTGGCGGCCGTGGACACGACGGGTGCCGGGGACGCGTTCACGGCGGCTCTGGCGTGGCGGCTCGGCGATGGCGCGGACCTGGAGTCGGCGGCGCGGTACGCGGCGAGGGTGGGGGCGCTCGCGGTGACGCGGGCGGGGGCTCAGGTGTCGTATCCGTCGGGTGCCGAGGTGGCGGCGCTGTGAGGAAGGCCGGGATACTCAACCGCCATCTGTCGGGTGCGCTGGCCGAGCTGGGGCATGGCGACCGGGTCCTGGTGTGTGACGCGGGGATGCCGATTCCGGCGGGGCCGCGGGTGGTGGATCTGGCGTTCGTCGCCGGGGTGCCGTCGTTCGCGCAGGTCGTGGACGGGTTGCTCGCGGAGCTCGTGGTGGAGGGCGCGGTGGCGGCGCGGGAGGTGCGGGAGGCGAATCCGGGGACGGCGGCGTTGTTGGAGCGGCGGTTTCCGGGGGCGGCGCTGGGGTTGGTGCCGCATCAGGAGCTGAAGGGGCTGTCGGCGGGGGCGCGTCTGGTGGTGCGGACGGGGGAGGCGAGTCCGTACGCGAATGTGCTGCTGACGTGCGGGGTCTTCTTCTGAGCCGGGCTGTTCCGTGAGCCGGGCCGTTCCGCCGGGCGGCCGAGGTGTGCGCCGGCCCCGTCTCTGAACGCCCGGGAACGTTTCGAGGGGGCCCTGTCCGTCGACTGGGCCCCCTCGGTTTCCCTCCCCTTGTCAGTTGCTCCGCGGATCCCCCCAGATCCCCCCTCCAGAGCTTCTGACACCCAGTACGACACGCGTGGTGGCGGAAGGGTTGCACGACTTCGGCAAGTTCCTCCGGAAGATTTCGGCGTGCCGACAAACCCCCATGGACGTAGCGTTTCGCCCATGGGCGACGACACCTCATTCGAGCAGGACGTACTGAACGAGCTGGGCGACGACAGGCTCCAGGAGATCGCCGACGTGCTCGGCACGGACCCGGCCGGCGCGCAGGCCGTCGTGGGCCAGACGGTCTCGACGCTCTCGGGCACCCTTCAGGACAAGGCGCAGGCGGCCGACCCGGCGGAGGCGGCCGAGGTGCGCCAGGCCTTCACGGAGGAGGCCCCCCTCCAGGGCGTGGCCACGCTGGGCGGCGGCCTGGGCGGCCTGCTCGGCGGCGGCATCATGGCGGGCATGCTCGGCAAGCTGAGCCGCCCGGTGGCGAACGCGGTCGCGAAGAAGACCGGCCTCCCCGTGGCGACGGTGACCCGCGCCGTGGAACTCCTGATCCCGGTGGTCCTCGCGGTCCTCACGAAGCGCGCCCAGAAGACCAGGCCCGGCACCACCGCACCGCCCTCCTCCGGCACGGCACCGGGCGCGGCCCCCACGACCGGCCGGAGCGACGGGTTCGACCTGGGGGATCTGCTGGGGAACATTCTGGGTGGCGGCAAGAAGTAGCGGCCCGGCCGGACCCGCGCCCGGCTCCCCGGCCCGCGCCGTCAGCAGGCGTGCTCCAGATACCTCCGCACCGTCTCCCCCAGAACCTCCCGCCCGTCCTCCGCCCACAGGCCGTCGTTGAAGAGTTCGACCTCGATCGGGCCGGTGAAGCCTGCGGACTCGGCCAGGGAGCGCCAGAAGCGGAAGTCGACGGTGCCGTCGCCGAGTTGGCCGCGGCCGGTGAGGACGCCGTGGGGCAGGGGGGTGGTCCAGTCGGCGAGTTGGAGGGCGTGCAGGCGGCCGGTGGTGGCGGCGCGGGTGAGGGCGGTGGGGGCCTGGTCGTCCCACCAGATGTGATACGTGTCGGCGCAGACGCCGACCTGGTCGGCGGGGAAGCGTTCGGCCAGGTCGAGGGCCTGGGTGAGGGTGGAGACGACGCAGCGGTCGGCGGCGTACATGGGGTGGAGGGGTTCGACGGCGAGGCGGACGCCGCGGGCTGCGGCGTGCGGGGCGAGTGCGGTGAGGGCGTCGGCGACGCGTTCGCGGGCCGCGGGCAGGTCGCGGTCCCGGTCGCCGGCGGGGAGGCCGCCGGAGACGAGGACCAGGGTGTCGGTGCCGAGGGTGGCGGCCTCGTCGACGGCGGCGCGGTTGTCGGCGAGGGCGCGGGCCCGTTCGGCGGGGTCGCGGGCCGTGAAGAAGCCGCCCCGGCACAGCGTGGTGACGGTCAGACCGGCACCCCGCACCAGCTTCGCGGCCTCCTCCACCCCGTACTCCTGGACCGGCTCCCGCCACAGGCCGACCCCACGGACGCCCAAGTCGGCGCAGGCGGTGACCAGTTCGGGCAGGGAGAGCTGTTTCACCGTCATCTGGTTGATGCTGAAGTCGGCCGGGGCGCGGGGCGGTGGTGGTGTCATGGGGCGACTCCGTGGATCTCCTGGAGCGTCCGCATGCGGTACGCGGCCAGGTCCGGGTCGGGGAACAGGGAGAGGACGGCGGCCAGTTCGTACGCTCTGGTGAGGTGGGGCAGGGAGCGGGCCGACTGGAGGCCGCCGACCATCGTGAAGTGGTCCTGGTGCCCGGCGAGCCAGGCGAGGAGGACCACGCCCGTCTTGTAGAAGCGGGTGGGCGGCGCGAAGAGATGGCGGGCCAACTCGACGGTGGGGTCGAGGAGTTCGTGGAAGGTCTGGGGGTCGTCGGCGTCCAGCGCGCGTACGGCTCGGGCCGCCACCGGCGCGAGCGGGTCGAAGACGCCGAGCAGCGCGTGACTGAAGCCCTGGTCGTCGCCCGCGATCAGGTCGGGATAGTGGAAGTCGTCGCCCGTGTAGCAGCGCACGCCCTCCGGGAGGCGGCGGCGCAGGGCGATCTCACGGTCCGCGTCCAGGAGCGAGATCTTCACGCCGTCCACCTTGCCGGGGTGCGCGGCGATCACCTCCAGGAACGTGTCCGTGGCCGCGTCCAGGTCGGCCGAGCCCCAGTAGCCCGCGAGCGCCGGGTCGAACATGGGGCCGAGCCAGTGCAGGATCACCGGGGCGGTGGCCTGCCGGAGCAGGTCGGCGTACGTCTTCAGGTAGTCGTCCGGTCCCTCGGCCGTCGCCGCGAGGGCCCGCGACGCCATCAGGATCGCCCGCGCGCCCACCCCCTCCACCAGCGCCAGCTGCTCCTCGTACGCGTGCCGTACGTCGGTGAGGGTCACCGCGGGCGAGGTCAGCTGGTCCGTGCCGACACCGCACGCGATCCGGCCGCCGACCGCCCGGGCCTCCGCGGCGGAGCGCCTGATCAGCTCGGCCGCGCCCGCCCAGTCCAGGCCCATGCCGCGCTGCGCGGTGTCCATGGCCTCGGCGACGCCCAGGCCGTGCGCCCACAGGTGGCGGCGGAAGGCGAGGGTGGCGTCCCAGTCGACGGCGGCGGGGTCGTCCGGGGACACGTCGGCGCGGGGGTCGGCGACGACGTGGGCGGCGGCGTAGACGGTGCGGGAGCGCAAGGGGGCCGGTGCGGCCGATGGGGCAGCGGGGGCCGCGGGAGGCACGGGCGCCGCGTTCACAGCGCGATCTCCGGTACGTCGATCCGGCGTCCCTCCGCCGACGACCGCAGCCCCAGCTCCGCGAGCTGCACGCCCCGCGCCCCCGCGAGCAGGTCCCAGCGGTAGGGCGCGTCCGCGTACACATGCCGCAGGAACAGCTCCCACTGCGCCTTGAAGCCGTTGTCGAAGTCCTCGTTGTCGGGGACCTCCTGCCACTGGTCGCGGAAGGAGTGCGCGACGGGCAGGTCAGGGTTCCACACCGGCTTGGGCGTGGCCGCGCGGTGCTGGAAGCGGCAGCCGCGCAGGCCCGCGACGGCGGAGCCCTCGGTGCCGTCGACCTGGAACTCGACCAGCTCGTCGCGGTGCACCCGCACCGTCCAGGACGAGTTGATCTGCGCGACGGCGCCCCCGTCGAGCTCGAAGACGCCGTACGCGGCGTCGTCCGCCGTCGCGTCGTACGGCTTGCCGCGCTCGTCCCAGCGCTGCGGCACGTGCGTGACGGCGAGCGCCTGCACGGAGCGCACCCGGCCGAACAGCTCGTGCAGGACGTACTCCCAGTGCGGGAACATGTCGACGACGATGCCGCCGCCGTCCTGTGCGCGGTAGTTCCACGACGGGCGCTGGGCCTCCTGCCAGTCGCCCTCGAAGACCCAGTAGCCGAACTCGCCGCGCACGGACAGGATCTGCCCGAAGAAACCGCCGTCCACCAGGCGCTTCAGCTTGCGCAGGCCCGGCAGGAACAGCTTGTCCTGGACGACGCCGTGCTTGACGCCTGCGTCCCGGGCGCGCCGGGCCAGGTCGAGGGCGGCGGCGAAGGACGTGGCGGAGGGCTTCTCGGTGTAGATGTGCTTGCCCGCGGCGAGCGCCTTCCGGATCGCCTCCTCGCGGGCCGAGGTGACCTGCGCGTCGAAGTAGATGTCGACCGCGGGGTCGGCGAGGACGGCGTCCAGGTCGGTGGACCAGTGCGTGAGGCCGTGCCGCTCGGCGAGCTCGCGCAGCGCGTGCTCCCTGCGGCCCACGAGGACCGGCTCCGGCCACAGCCGGGTGCCGTCGCCCAGGTCGAGGCCGCCCTGCTCGCGCAGGGCGAGGATCGAGCGGACCAGGTGCTGGCGGTGACCCATGCGTCCCGTCACGCCGTTCATGGCGATGCGGACCGTCTCGCGTGTCACGTGGCTTCCTCCGTAGGCGCGGGGCGCTGGGCGCGCGGCCGGTGGGCGGGGGGGGCGGTGGGCGGGGGGGCAGTGAGGGCGGATGGTGGCGGTGAGGTTCTTGTGTCCCGTACGGCACTCCATGCGTAGCAAGCGCTTTCTATTGGGGAGAAGCTAGCCTGCCGGACAAGGTTCGTACAAGACCGGAGGCCAACAGATGACCGTGACCCTGGCGGACGTGGCGGCTCGCGCCCAGGTGTCCCCCGCCACCGTGTCCCGCGTACTGAACGGCAACTACCCCGTCGCCGCGGCGACGCGGGAGCGCGTACTGCGTGCGGTGGACGACCTGGACTACGTCCTGAACGGTCCCGCGAGCTCGCTGGCCGCCGCGACCTCGGACCTGGTCGGAATCCTCGTCAACGACATCGCCGACCCGTTCTTCGGGATCATGGCGAGCGCGGTCCAGTCGGAGATCACAGGACCGGGCGGGCGTGCCGGGGGCGAGCGGATGGCGGTGGTCTGCAACACCGGCGGCTCGCCCGAGCGCGAGCTGACGTATCTGACCCTGCTCCAGCGCCAGCGGGCCGCGGCCGTCGTGGTGACCGGCGGCGCCATCGAGGACGCCCCGCACGCGGCGGCGATCGGCGGGAAGCTGCGACGGCTCGGCGAGGCGGGCTCGCAGGTGGTGCTGTGCGGGCGGCCGCCGGCCGACGAGGCCCCGGACGCGGTGGCCCTGACCTTCGACAACCGGGGTGGCGGGCGACGCCTCACCGACCACCTCATCGGCCTCGGCCACCGCCGCATCGGCTACATCGCGGGCCCCACGGAGCGCACCACCACCCGCCACCGCCTGGAGGGCCACCAGGAGGCGCTGGCCGCGGCGGGCGTCCCCGACGATCCCCGCCTGACCCTGCACGGCCCCTACGACCGCCGCTCCGGCTACGACGCCACCCTCGAACTCCTGCGCCGCGCCCCGGAGTTGACGGCCGTCGTCGCCGCCAACGACACGGTGGCCCTGGGCGCCTGCGCCGCCCTGCGCGACCGCGGCCTCTCCATCCCCGGGGACGTCTCGGTGGCGGGCTTCGACGACCTCCCCTTCAGCATCGACGCGGTCCCCGCCCTGACGACGGTCCGCCTTCCGCTGTACGAGGCGGGGGCCCGGGCCGGCCGCATCGCCATGGGCCGCGAGGAGGAGCCGCCCGGCGGCATCGCGACGGTCCACGGCGAACTGATGGTCCGCGGCTCCACGGGCGCCCCCCGCCGGGCCTGACGCCCCCGCCCCGGAGCACGGACGGGACGGCCCCTCAACTCCCCACGATCGTCCACCGCCCGACCTCCCGGTGCCCCGAGTCGAGCACGGCCTCACCGGCCCCCGGCTCCAAGGCGTAGTACTTCAGGCTCCCCGCCCAGTAGCGGAGGACGCGCCCCAGCTCCCGGGCGGCGTCCTCCGCCGAGGCGGCGTCGTCGACATCGACTTCGAGCAGAAACTTCACGAGGGCCTCCCACGGGCGCGGTCGGGGCGAGGCTGCTGCCGTCGCCCTCTCGTGGGTTCCAGCATTTCATTGAAGTTGCTTTGGGGACTTTTTGCGGATTGTTCCAGGTCAGCGATGTCAAGAACGCGAAAAGTCTCAAACAGCCCGTGGGGCGTGACGGCGGGGGCGAGTTCCCCGACGAATGCTGGTACTACTGATGCATGCAGGAAGAGGCCGCGCAGTCCGCGATCGACACGTTCATCTCCGCCTTCAACGCTCCGGACGACAGTCGGGTGACGACTCTGCTCTCGCAGGCCCTGACCTCGGACGTGGTCTTCTGGGGGCCGCTCGGGCGGCGGGAGGGGATCGAGGAGGTCGAGCGGTTCGTGCTTGATCTTCGGGGGCATCCGGCGGGGGCCGGGACCATGGTGCGGTGTTCGGCGGTGGACATGCCGGACGAGTGGGCCCGGTACCGGTGGGTCTTCACGACGCCGGACGGGGGGCCGCGGCTCGCGGGGACGGATGTGGTGCATCTGCGGCGGAGTCTGATCGACCAGATCATCGTGTTCGCGGGGGAGATCAAGCCGTCCGGGTCGTGAAGAGCCTGATTCCGTTCGCTCGGTGAACCCGTGATACCGGCGGGAACTCCGGGTACCCAAGTGGGCTCTGCTCGCCGAAGCTGAAGGGGAGTTCGTCTCCTCCCTTCCAGTTGATACGGAGAGTTGAGCCATGAGCCCACAGATCCCTTCGGCCCGTGGGGCCGAGCTGTCCGGTCCGGCCCGTCGCACCGTGCTCGTCGGTGCGGTCGCCTCCGCGGTCGCCCTCGCCGCGGGTACGGACACCGCCTCCGCGCGCGCGGCGTCCGGGGGTGGTGATTGGCCCGCCACCTTCCCGCTGCCCAACGGGTTCCGGCCCGAGGGCATCGCCATCGGGAGAGCGCCGTACGCCTATCTGGGCTCGCTCGGCACCGGGGCCGTGTACCGGGCCGATCTGCGCACCGGGCGGGGCGAGTTGCTGCATCCGGGCGTGCCCGGGGTGCCCGCCGTCGGGATGAAGGTGGGGCGGGACGGGCTGCTGTACGTCGCCGGAGGTGCCGCCGGTAGCGCGCGCGTGCTCGATCTGCGGACCGGCGCGATCGTGGCCACGTATCAACTGGCGCCGGAAACCGGCCACTTCATCAATGATGTGCACCTCGCGGCGCACCGCGCCTGGTTCACGGATTCCAGCGACCGGGTGCTGTACGGCGTGCCGCTCGGGCGCGGGGGCCAGGGGGACGTCCGGCGGGTGCGGCTCGGTGGGGACTGGCAGCAGGAGCCCGGCCTCTTCAACGCCAACGGCATCACGTCCACGCCCGACGGGCGCGCGCTGATCGTCGTCAGCAGCCAGCCCGTCGGCCGCCTCTACCGGGTCGACCCGCGCACCGGCCACGCCGACGAGATCCGCCTGGAGGGCGCGGACGGCGTGCCGAACGGTGACGGTCTGGTGCGGGTCGGGCGCACGTTGTTCGTGGTGCAGAACCGGTTCAACCTCGTCACCGGGTTCCGCCTCGGCGCCGACGCCCGCACCGCCGTGCTGCGCCACCGCCTCACCGACCCCCGCTTCGACATCCCCGCGACCGCCGCGCGCTTCGGCGACCGGCTCTATCTCGTCAACGCCCGCTTCACCACCCCGCCCACGCCCGACACCACGTACGACGTCGTCTCCGTGCCGCTGCCCGGGGGCGCGGGCGCGGACAGGTGACGTCGGGGCATGGCTCCTGGCCGGTTCCCGTCGTATGCTCGGAGACGTATCTCTGACTGAGTCAAGCATCCAGGGTTCTCGGCCCGGCGAGGTGGCGGCGTATGAGCGTTCAAGAGATCCGGTCCTTCAACCGCTTCTACACCAATCTCATCGGCGCGCTCGACTACAGCCGCCACCTGTACGCGCCCTACACCCTCACCGAGTCCCGGGTGCTGTACGAACTGGCCCACTCACCCCGCACCGACGTCGCCGACCTGCGCGGTGAACTCTCCCTGGACGCCGGGTACTTGAGCCGCATCCTGGCCAAGTTCGAGGAGGACGGGCTCGTCGAGCGGGCGCCGTCGGAGCGGGATCCGCGGCGGCGGCGCGTCACGCTCACGCCGCGCGGGCGCACCGCCGCCGAGCTGCTCGACGAGCGGTCGCGGGAGGCCGTCGGCTCGCTGCTCGCGACGGTGCCCGCCGCCGAGCGCGAGCGGCTCACCGCCGCGATGGCGACCGTCCGCGCCATCCTGTCGGACAGCACCCGCCGCCCGGCCCGCGCCGACGACGTGCTCCTGCGCGAGCCCGGCGCGGGCGAACTCGGCTGGATCGTGCAGCGCAACGGCGCCCTCTACGCGGCCGAGTACGGATGGAACGCCGACTACGAAGGCCTGGTCGCCCGCATCGTCGCCGACTTCGCCGAGGACCACGACCCGTACCTGGAGCGGGTGTGGATCGCCGAGCTGGACGGGCGTCCCGTGGGGTGCGTGATGTGCGTACGCGACGAGGCGCCGGGCACGGCGCGGCTGCGGCTGCTCCTCGTCGAGCCGGAGGCGCGGGGGCTCGGCATCGGGGACCGGCTGGTCGGCGCGGTCGTGGAGTTCGCGCGGAGCGTGGGGTACCGGGAGCTGGTCCTTTGGACCAACGACGTCCTCAGTTCGGCCCGGCCCATCTACCAGCGGCACGGGTTCGTCCTCGTGGCGGAGAAGGCTCATCGGTCGTTCGGGGCGGATCTGGTGGGGCAGGACTGGCGGTTGCAGGTTCAGGGCGGGGACCTTTAGCGGTGTTGGGCGCCCCCGGCCGGGGTGGGTGCCCCCCCGGACGGGCGCGGGTCGCCGCTGTCGCGTCTGCTCGGTTGCGCCGTTCGCGCGAATGCGGGCTCGTTGTGGCTTGTCGCGCAGTTCCCCGCGCCCCTTACGGGGCACTCGGCACCCCGCGCCCCATGCCGCCTCCCCGCGCCCCTTACGGGGCGCTCGGCGCCTCGGCCCTCTCCAGGGGCGTTTCCGTAGTCCTCATCGGGAAAGAAGTCCGGCCATGAAACTCGCCTTCTCCACGCTCGGTGTACCCGGCATGCCCCTCCCGGACGTGCTGCGCCTCGCCGTCACCCACGGCTATCACGGCGTCGAGCTGCGCGCGCACCCCGAGGAGCCCGTCCACCCGGGGCTCGGCCTCACCGAACGGGCCGACGTGGCCGCCGCGTTCAAGGACGCGGGCGTCGACGTACTCGGCCTCGCGGGGTACGCCCGCGTCGCCGCGCCCGGCGACGACGAGCCCGTCCTGGACGAGATCCGGGCGCTGCTCGCCCTCGCCCGCGACCTCGGGGCGCCCTACATCCGTGTTTTCCCGGGCGGATCCCCGGGCGGATACCCCGACGGCGCCGAGCCGTCCCAGGAGCAGCTCGATGAGGCCGACGCCATCGCCGCGCGCCGCCTCGGCACCGCCGCCGAGCACGCCGCCGACGTCGGCGTCCGCATCCTCCTGGAAACCCACGACTCGCACCGCACCGGCGCCGCCGCGGCCCGCGTCCTCGGCCCCGTCGGCCACCGCAACGCCGGCGCCCTGTGGGACCTGATGCACACCTGGCTCGGCGGCGAACAGGTCGCCGACACCTACGCCACGCTGTCCCCGTTCCTCGGCTACATCCAGGTCAAGGACATCGCGAGCGTCGACGACACCACCCCGCTCCCCCTCGGTGCGGGCGTGCTCCCGCTCGCCGAGTGCGTGGAGCTCCTCACCCGCAAGGGCTGGGACGGCTGGCTGTGCTGGGAGTACGAGAAGCGGTGGTACGAGGAGGCGGCGCCGCTGCCCGAACTCCTTGGCCCTGGGCGGGAGTTGCTGGCGCGGCTGCTGACGGAGTCGGCCTGAGCGAGGCGCCCGGGCCTCGTCGGCCGCTCCGCGTCCCGGTCGGCTCAGAACTCTTCGACGTCCCCGCCGGCTCAGACCACTTCGACGTCCCGGTCGGCTCAGGTCTCCTCGGCCGCCGCCCCGCCCACATACCCGTCCAGCAGCCCCGCCCCCGCCAGCATCGCCCGTGACCTGCGCGTCAGTTCTGCCTGGCGGCGGGCGAGGGCCGCGCGCAGCGCCTCGCTGCTGCCCGTCTCGCGCAGGCCGTCCAGGACCGGGCGGATCGCGGGCAGGGCGTAACCGGCCTGGCGGAGCATGCTGATCATGCGGGCGTCACGGACGTCCGCGGCGTCGTAACGGCGATACCCCGTGCCCCGCTCCCGCGCGGGCGCGAGCAGGCCCGCCGACTCCCAGACGCGCAGCGCCGACGCCCGCACACCGACGCGGGCGGCCACCTCACCGACGGTCAGGTCCGCGCGGGACGGCGCGGCGGCCACGGCGGCCACGGACCCGGCCGACCCGGACCCGGACCCGGCAGCCGCCGACCCGGACCCGGACCGGGCGGTCCCCGGACCCGTCACCTCCGCCCCCTCCCGCGCCACCGCCTCCAACGCCTCCCCCGTCACCCGCAGCGCCTCCCTGCTCGCGTGCAGCTCCGCGTGGGCCGCGTCAAGGAGGGCCAGCGCCAGCGGTACGTCGTCGGCGTGCACCGCCCGCATCACGGCCCGGGCCGTGTCGGGGCCGAAGCCCTTGGCGAGGGCGCGGTAGGCGAGCAGGGCGCGGCCGTGGACGGGGGCGAAGCGGCGGTAGCCGGAGGGGGTGCGGGGGGTGGGGGGCAGGATGCCCGCGTCGGCGTAGTCGCGGACGAGCTGCGTGGAGACGCCCGCCATCCGGGCCAGGTCGACGGGGCGCAGGGCCTTGGGCAGGGGCCGCGCGGGGCGCGGTGTCATGCGCGGGACGAGGGTTCCGGGATCACTTCGTCAGCGTACGACGCCGGGGTGGGCGGTGTGGCGGGCGTGCGGCGCCGGGGCGGGAGCGAGGCGAGCGCCACCCCGCCCACCAGGAGCGCCGCCGCGCACCACTGGAGCGCGCCCACGGACTCGTCCAGGAACAGGGCGGCCGACGACATCCCGAAGACCGGCACGAGGAGCGAGAACGGGGCGACCGTCGACGCCGGGTGGCGGCGCAGCAGGTACCCCCAGACGCCGAAGCCGAACACGGTCGTGACCCACGCGACGTACACGATGATCCCCACGCCCTGCCAGTCGAGCGAGCGCAGCGCGTCGAGGTCGCGCGAGGGGCCCTCGAAGAGCAGTGAGAGGCCGAGCAGCGGCAGGATCGGCACCGTGCTCACCCACACCATGAAGTTCAGGGCGTCCGGCGGTGCGGCCTTGCGGGTGAGGACGTTCGACACGCCCCAGCAGGCCGCCGCGGCGACGGTCAGGCCGAAGGCGGTGAGCGGCCCGGACGCGCCCTCGTGGACGGCAGCGACCGCGATGCCCCCGAGGGCGACGGCCATGCCCACCACCCGGATGCGTGCCGGGCGTTCGCCGAGCACGGCGAAGGCGATGAGGGCGGTGAAGACGGCCTGGATCTGGAGCACGAGCGAGGACAGTCCGGCCGGCATCCCCGCGTCCATGCCGATGAAGAGCAGCCCGAACTTGGCCACGCCGAGCGCGAGGCCCACGCCCACCAGCCACTTCCAGGCGACCTTGGGGCGGCCGACGAAGAACACGGCGGGCAGCGCCGCGACGAGGAAGCGCAGGGCGGAGAAGAGGAGGGGCGGGAAGTGGTCGAGGCCTACCTCGATGACGACGAAGTTCACGCCCCAGACGGCGGTGATCAGGACGGCGAGAAGGATGTGGGTGGGGCGCATGCGTCGAGGATCACGCGACCCGAGTGTTCAGCACCAGCGCGAATTTCTTCATGATTGCCTGAAGCGTTGCTTAGGTATGGCGTAGCGGGCCACAGTGAGCGGAGAGCCGCAGAGAGAGACGAGGTGACCCCGTGCTGGATCTCGCCAGGCTGCGCGCCCTGCACGCCGTGTCCGTCCACGGCACCATCGGCGCCGCCGCCGAAGCGCTCGGCTACACGGCCTCCGCCGTGTCCCAGCAGATCGCCAAGCTGGAGCGGGAGACCCGCACGACGCTCCTGGAGCGGCGGGGCCGGGGCGTGGCCCTGACCGAGGAGGCGGTGCGGCTCGTCGACGCGGCCCAGGAGCTGCTCGCGATCGTGGAGCGGGCGGAGACGGACCTGGAGGAGCGCCGCGGCGTCCCGGCCGGGCGCCTGACGGTGGTGGCGTTCGCGTCGGCGGCGCGCGGCCTGCTGCCCGGGGTGCTCGCGGACCTCGCCCACCGCCACCCCGCGCTCGACGCGCGCCTGTCGGAGGTCGAGCCGCATCTGTCGGTGGACCTCGTCGCCAAGGGCGCGGCCGACCTGGCGGTCGCGCACGACTGGGACATCGCGCCGCTGCCCGCGCCGCCCGGCGTCGAACAGGCCGTGATCGGCGACGACTTGTGCGACCTCCTGGTCCCGTCGGGGCACGCGCTCGCCGGGCGGGCGGCGGTGCGGCGCGAGGAGCTGCGGGGCGAGCGGTGGATCTCGCAGCCGCCGGGGCGGGTGTGCCACGACTGGCTGCTGCGGACGATGCGGGCGGCGGGCTCGGAGCCGGACATCGTGCACCGCGCCGAGGAGAACCCCACCCTGATCGCGCTGGTCGCGGCCGGACTCGGCATCGCCGTGGTGCCGCGCCTCGGCCGCGGCCCGCTCCCCGCGGGCGTCACGGCGGTGCGCCTGGACCCGCTGCCGGTGCGCAGGCTGTACGCGCTGTGGCGGACGGGGGCGGCGCGGCGCCCGGCGATCGCGGAGGCGGTGCGGGTGCTGCGGGAGCGGTGGGTGCCCGCGGCCGGAGGACCGCCCGGCGGCACCGGCTGACCCCGTTCTCCCATCCGCACCAACTTCGGGCGTTCGGGGGCAGTTCGGGAACCCTGACGCGCGCCCCGTCGTCCAACTGACACGCTGTCGGAGAGTCTCCGCGAGGCGGTGTCGGCATCGCTGCTGGCTGCGAACGCTGACCACCCTCTCCGCCGCCCGTGGCCGGCAGCGCGCCGCCACCGGTGCGCCCCCTCCCTTGCACCGGTGGCGGCCCCTCCCCCGTCCCACGACGGCACCGCCCTTGACCCGCCGCACCCCACGGGATATCCGTGGCAGGTGCCTCACGACTCCCAGTTGACCCCCAGCGGCCAGGACACCCCCGACGACCACGACGCCCACGCGCGCGGCCTGCTCTCCCGCATGACGCTCGAAGAGAAGGTCGGCCAGCTCTTCGTCCTGCATGTGTACGGGCACCACGCGAGCGCCCCGGACCCGGCCGACATCGAGCTGAACGAGCGGGAGCTCGGCGTGCGCACCGCCGCCGAAGCCGTCGCCAAGTACCGCCCCGGCGGGCTCATCTACTTCGGCTGGGCCCACAACACCCGCGACCCGCACCAGCTCGCCACGCTCTCCAACGACGTGCAGCGGGTCGCCCACGACACCTCGCCGGGCGTGCCGCTGCTGCTCTCCGTGGACCAGGAGCACGGCGTCGTCGCCCGCATCGGCGCGCCCGCCACGCTGCTTCCGGGTGCGATGGCGCTCGGCGCGGGCGGCGCCGCCGACGACGTCCGGGAGGCGGCCCGGATCGCGGGCGCCGAGCTGCGCGCGCTCGGCATCCTCCAGAACTACGCGCCCTCCGCCGACGTCAATGTGAACCCGGCCAACCCGGTCATCGGCGTGCGGTCCTTCGGCGCGGGCCCGGACGCCGTGGCCGCGTCCGTGACCGCGCAGATCGAGGGCTACCGGGACGCGGGCGTCGCCCCGGCCGTGAAGCACTTCCCCGGCCACGGCGACACCGAGACCGACAGCCACTCCGCGCTGCCGCACATCCACCACACCCGCGAGCAGTGGGAGGAGCTGGACGCCCCGCCGTTCCGCGCCGCGCTCGCCACCGGCATCGACGTCGTGATGACCGCCCACATCGTGGTCCCCGCGCTCGACCCGGCCCTGGATCCGGCGACGCTCTCGTACCCCATCGTCACCGGCATCCTGCGCGAGCAGCTCGGCCACCGGGGCGTGATCGTGACCGACTCGCTCTCCATGCAGGGGGTGCGCACCAAGTACGGCGACGACCGCGTCGCCGTCCTCGCCATCAAGGCGGGCGTCGACCAGCTGCTGCACCCGCCGCAGCCCGAACTCGCCTGGAACGCCGTGCTCCAGGCCGCCCGCGACGGCGAACTGACCGAGGCCCGCATCGACGAGTCGGTCCTGCGCATCCTGCGCCTCAAGCAGAAGCTCGGCCTGTTCGAGCAGGCGTACACGACCCTGGACGCGGTGGACGCCACCGTCGGCAGCGCCGCCCATCTCGCCGCCGCCGACCGCATCGCCGAGCGCACGACGACCCTGCTGCGCAACGAGGACGGCCTGCTCCCGCTGTCCCCGGAGACCCACCGCCGCCTCCTCGTCCTCGGCGCCGACCCGGTCTCCCCCTCGGGCACCACCGGACCGCCCACCACGGTCCTCGCCACCGCCCTCACCGAACTCGGCTTCACGGCGACGGCGTTGAGCACCGGCACCGAGCCCTCCCCCGAGGCCGTCGACAAGGCGCTCGCCGAGGCGGCTTCCGGCCACGACGCCGTGATCGTCACGACGTACGACGTCACGGACGGCGACCGCCAGCACGCCCTGGTGACGGCCCTCACCTCCGCCCCCGAGGGCCCGCCCGTCATCACCGTCTCCGTCCGCACCCCGCACGACGTCACCCGACTGCCCGGCGTACGGGCCGCGCTCGCCGCCTACTCCTGGACGGACGTCGAACTGCGCGCCGCCGCCCGCGTCCTCGCGGGCCGCGTCCGCCCCGTCGGCCGCCTCCCCGTGCCGGTGCCGCGCCCGGACGACCCCGGGCAGGTGCTGTATCCCATCGGCCACGGCCTCTCGTACGAGCCCTACGCCACCCCGGGCCCGCAGGCGTAGCGGGCGTACGCAGCCCGCCCCCGCCGCCCGGGCCGACGTGCGCAAAGCCCCCCGCGCACCTGGCGTGCGCCCGCCGCGCGGGGTCACGCTGGGTGCACATGGTGTACGTGGCGGGGGGTCCGGCCATGCGGGTGTCAGGAGCGGCGGCGGTGTGCGGCGGCGCGCTGCTCGCCGCCGCGCTCGCCCTGGCCGGCTGTCAGAAGTCCCCCGGCGCCGACGGCTCCGGGCCCTCCGGCGACACCTCGCCCGCCGGGTCCGCCGCGTCCGGGCACGGGGCCGTCTTCCTCGGTGCCGACGAGTGCGGTTCCCGGGGGCGGGAGTCCGTCACCGAGGTGCCCTGCGGCAGTGAGCGGGCCGCGGCGCGCGTCATCGCCCGGTACGGGGGGCGCTTTGCCGACGGGCCCCTCTGTCCCGGGCGCACCGACTTCGTCCTCCACATCAGTGCGAACCGGCCCTCCGTCGACGAGGACGGGGACGGGGCGGTGCCCCAGGGGTACGCCTGCATGCGCAATCTGGAGCCGCCGCATCCCGGGGATCCCGGGGCCGGGGGTGGGCCTCGTACCGTCGTCGGGGACTGTGTGCACGAGGCCGGGCGGGGGCAGGTCCGTGAGACCGCCTGTGACGGGTCGGGGCGGCGGGCCCCCGAGTACCGCGTGGCCGCGGCCGTCCGCTCGCGCCCTCTCTGCCCTGCGGGCACGGAGTTGTACGTGGCCCTTGGCGGGGGGCGGCCTGTGGGGTGCGGGGTGGGGGTGTAGCCCTGCCGGGGGCCTCCCCAACCCCGCCCCTTCCCGAAACCGGGGGCTGCGCCCCCGGACCCCCCTATCGGCGCTCCGCGCCTCGTCCTCAAACGCCGGACGGGCTGAAATCCTGCCGCAGCGGCGAGATATATAGCCCCTCCGGCGTTTGAGGAGCGGGGGTCTGGGGGCGGAGCCCCCAGTTTCGGGAAAGGGGCGGGACTGGGGCGCCCCGCGAGGCCTACGGCCTCAGCGTGTTCTGCCGGTCCCGGTCTCGACGGTCGAGCTTCGCGTCGTAGGGAGCCAACGGCTTGGCCTCCGCGGCCTGCGCGGCGGGCACGCCGGCCCAGGCGAGGATCCGCTCGGTGGCCTTGGCCTTGTCCGCGGCGGCGAGCCCGGCCACGTTGGCGCCGTGGTTGGCGCCGGGCGCGGTCATGACGTAGGAGTCGTGCTTGGCCCCGCGCGCGGGCTTGAACGGCTCGGCGCCCCACGGGTCGTTCTCGCCGTACACGAACAGCATGCGGTGCGAGTGGTGGCGGACCCAGCGGTCGACGTCCTTCATGGCGTTCTTCTGGAACGTCATCGGGATCTCACGGGGCACGAAGTTCCGCGGCGGCTGGTACCCGTAGCGGCTGAGGCCCTTGAGCCACGGCTGCTTGATGTCGGGCGAACCGAGCTGCGTACCGGCCTGGTAGTAGTACGGCGTGTAGTACTCGAGGCCCTGGTCGGTGTAGGAGGCCCAGCCGCCGACCTCGTCGATCCAGCCGAACAGCGTGGCGTCGCTGGCGGTCTTGGCGACGGGCACGTCGGCGCAGGCGGTGGCGGACTGCTGGTACTGCCAGAAGCCCCAGTTGACGTCGAGCACGACGGCCTCGAAGGCCTTGTCGATGCCGCCGATGGTCTTGAAGGTGTGGTTGTTGGCGGCGGCGAAGTCGGCGTACAGCTTCTTCATGGGCGCGCGCCGCACAAGCGACTCGTGCTGCACGGCCTCGATCTTGGCGCGGCACTCCTTGGTGCCGACGGTGTCGAGGAAGCGGTCGTACGCGGAGTCCTCGCGGTTGTTGACGTCGTTGGGGGCGACGTAGGCGACGACGCCGTCCATGTCACGCGGGTAGAAGCGCTCGAAGTAGGTGGCGGTCATGCCGCCCTTGGAGGCGCCCGTGGACAGCCACTTCTTGCCGTAGATCGGCTTGAGGGCCTTGAAGATGCGGTGCTGGTCGGTGGCGGCCTGCCAGATGTTCAGCTTGGACCAGTCGGCGGGCGCGGGGCGGGACGGCGTGAAGAAGCGGTACTCCATGGAGACCTGGTTGCCGTCGATGACGCGGGTGGGTTCCGCGCGGCCCGGGTTGGTGTTGAGTCCGTAGCCCGAGGTCGAGAAGACGGTCGGGCGGGCGGTGTCCTTGTGCAGCACGGTGATGCGCTGCTGGAACGTGCCCTTGGAGGGGTGCCGGTGGTCGACCGGCTGGGTGTAGTTGAGGACGAAGAAGCGGTAGCCGTCGTACGGCTTCTCCTCGATCAGGCTCATGCCCTTGATGGCCAGGAGCCGGTCCTTGATGTCCTTCTGGGCGGCGGGCGCGCCCTGTTCGGCGTCGGTGGCCGCCGTGGCCGTGACGCCGGTGAAGCCCACGGTGCCTATGAGCACCACGAGCGAGAGCACCCATCTGAGGGTCTTGCGCATGCATCCTCCCCTGTCGGCGCAGCGATTGACCGGAACCTAACCGAGCAACTGCGCGCACACCAGGGCACATTGAGGACATTCGGGACTCAGGGAAATTCACTGAGAGGACAGGGGCGTCCGGTGAGCGGACATCTCGGGCGCGCCCGGAGGCGGCGGAAGGTCCGGTTCGGGCCGGGCCGTGCTCAGTCCGCGCTCAGTCCCGCCCAGTCCGCGTTCAGCAGAGGATCCAGCCCGAGCTGACCTTCGCGCGGCCCACGGAGCCCTTGACCCAGACGCAGCGGTGGCCCGCGTGCACCTTGACCGGGCCGGCGAGGCGGGTGAAGCGGCCGGCGTCGCGGACGGGGCGGCTGCCGCGGGCCTGCACGCTGATCGACATCTTCTGGCGGGCGCCGGGGCTCTTGGCGTACGTCACGGCGCAGACGTAGCCGCGCTTCTTGTAGAGCACGACCTTGCCGGTGCTGAAGGTGAGGGTGCGGGCCTTGTGTCCGGGGCAGGGGCCCGCGGCGGCGGCGGTGCCCGCGCCGGGTCCCACGAGTGCCACCAGGACGGCGGCCACGAGCGCGGCGGCGCCTGCGGCCAGGCTCCGCCGTATCCGACCACTCTTCACGTCTGCCCCTCCCGACACCCCCGCATCAGCGTACTGACGTACGGACGCCGAACCCGCACCGGATGGTTGCGGAATGCGACCTATCATTTTTGTCGCCCGCGAACCGCGGGGAACCGCCTGGTCAGGCGCCCACCGGCTCCCCGACGAACGTCCGCCACAGCTCCGCGTACCGCCCGTCCCGCGCGAGCAGCTCGTCGTGGGTGCCGTCCTCGGCGACCCGGCCGTGGTCCATCACGATCACGCGGTCCGCGCGGGCGGCCGTGGTCAGGCGGTGGGCCACGACCAGGGTGGTGCGCTTGCCCGCGATGCGGTCGGTGGCCTGGTTGACCTGGGCCTCGGTGGCGAGGTCGAGGGCGGCCGTGGCCTCGTCGAGGAGCAGGATGTCGGGGTCGACGAGCTCGGCGCGGGCCAGCGCGATCAGCTGGCGCTGGCCTGCCGACAGGTTGCGGCCGCGCTCGGAGACCTCGTGCAGATAGCCGCCGTCGAGCGTGGCGATCATGTCGTGCGCGCCGACGGCCCGCGCCGCCGCCTCGACCTGCGCGTCGGTGGCGTCGGGGCGGCCGTAGGCGATGGCGTCGCGGATCGTGCCCGCGAACAGATAGGCCTCCTGCGGGACGACGCCGAGCCGGTGGCGGTACGAGGTGAGGTCCAGGGAGCGCAGGTCGGTGCCGTCGACCGTGACCCGGCCCGACGTCGGGTCGTAGAACCGGGCGACCAGCTTGACCAGCGTGGACTTGCCCGCGCCGGTCTCGCCGACGAAGGCCACGGTCTGCCCGGCCGGGATGTGCAGGCGGACCCCGCTGAGCGCGGCCTCCGGCTCGTCGGCCGCGCCGTAGCCGAAGTCGACGTCCTCGAAGGCGATCTCGCCGCGCAGGGAGAGCACGTCGAGGGGTTCGTCGGCGGACTTGGTGGACGTGGGCTCCTGGAGCAGCTCCTGGATGCGGCCGAGGGAGACCGTCGCCTGCTGGTAGCCGTCGAAGACCTGGGACAGCTGCTGCACGGGCGCGAAGAACAGGTCGATGTAGAGGAGGTAGGCGACGAGCGCACCGGTGGTGAGCGTGCCCGCGTCGACCCGGTGCGCGCCCACGATCAGGACCGCCACGACGGCCACGGACGACAGGAACTGCACGAACGGGAAGTACACCGAGATTAGCCACTGGCCCCGGATGCGGGCCGCGCGGTAGTCGGCGCTGCGTGCGGCGAACGACTCGCTGCCGGTGCCCTCGCGCCGGAAGGCCTGCACGATCCGCAGCCCCGACACCATCTCCTGGAGGTCGGCGTTGACCACCGAGACCCGCTCGCGCGCCAGCTCGTACGCCTTGACGCTGGAGCGCCGGAAGAAGAACGTGCCGACGACCAGGAGCGGCAGCGTCGCGAAGACGACGAGGGCGAGCTGGACGTCGATGACGAGGAGCGCGACCAGGATGCCGAAGAAGGTGACGACGGAGACGAACGCGGTGACCAGGCCGGTCTGCAGGAACGTGGAGAGGGCGTCCACGTCCGTGGTCATCCGGGTCATGATGCGCCCGGTCAGCTCCCGCTCGTAGTAGTCGAGGCCGAGCCGCTGGAGCTGCGCGAAGATCTTCAGGCGCAGCGCGTACAGGACCCGCTCGCCGGTGCGGCCCGTCATCCGGATCTCGCCGGTCTGCGCCGCCCACTGCACGACGACGGCGACGAGCGCGAGCGCGGACGCGGTCCACACGGCGCCGAGGGCGAGCTGGGTGACGCCCTCGTCGATGCCGTGCCGGATCAGGACGGGCAGGAGCAGGCCCACCCCGGCGTCCACGGCGACGAGCAGCAGGCTCAGGGCGAGGGGCGCGCCGAAGCCGCGCAGGAGTCTGCGCAGTCCGTACGACTCCTCGGCGGCGACGGCCCGCGCCTCGTCGACGCCGGGGGTGTCGTCGGCGGGCGGCAGGGCGTCGACCTGGGCGAGGAGTTCGGGGGTCGCGGGCGTCCCGGCGAGCGCGCCCGCGTCGGTGTCGCGGGGCTCGCGGTCGCCGACCCACAGGCGCGGGGTGATGCCGCGCTCGGCGTCGAACTCGGCGTCCAGCTCCTCGCGCACGGAGGTGTCCTCGACGGCCTCGGCGGGCGCGGCCGGGGCGATGTGTCCGGGCGAGACGCCGCCCAGCTCGTCGGGGTCGGTGAGCAGGCGCCGGTACAGCGGCGAGCGGCGCTCGAGCTCGGCGTGGGTGCCGATGTCGGCGAGGCGGCCGCCGTCGAGGACGGCGATGCGGTCGGCGAGGTTCAGGGTGGAGCGGCGGTGCGCGATGAGGAGGGTGGTGCGGCCCTCCATGACCTGTTTCAGGGCCTCGTGGATCTCGTGCTCGACGCGGGCGTCCACCGCCGATGTGGCGTCGTCGAGGACGAGCAGGCGGGGGTCGGTGAGGATGGCGCGGGCCAGGGCGACGCGCTGGCGCTGGCCGCCGGAGAGGGTCAGGCCGTGCTCGCCGACCTTGGTGGCGTAGCCCTCGGGCAGCTCGGCGATGAAGCGGTCGGCCTGGGCGGCGCGGGCGGCGGCCTCGACCTCCTCGTCGGTGGCGCCGGGGTGACCGTAGGCGATGTTGGCGCGGACGGTGTCGGAGAAGAGGAAGGAGTCCTCGGGGACCAGGCCGATGGCGGCGCGCAGCGAGTCGTGCGTCAGCTCGCGCACGTCGTGGCCGCCGATGAGGACGGCGCCGCGCGAGACGTCGTAGAAGCGGGGAAGCAGCAGGGACACCGTCGACTTGCCGCTGCCGGACGAGCCGACGACGGCGAGGGTCTCGCCGGGGCGGATCTCGAAGCTGAGGCCGTCGAGGACCGGGCGGTCGTCCTCGTACGCGAACGACACGTCGTCGAACTCGACGGTCGCCGGGGCGTCCGCGGGCAGGTCCAACGCGCCGTCCTTCATGGTCGGCTCGGTGTCGATCAGCTCGAGGACGCGTTCGACGCCCGCGCGGGCCTGCTGGGCGACGGTCAGGACCATGGCGAGCATGCGCACGGGGCCGACGAGCTGGGCGAGGTAGGTGGAGAACGCCACGAACGTGCCGAGCGTGATCTCGCCCTTGACGGCGAGCCAGCCGCCGAGCGCCAGCATCGCGACCTGGCCGAGCATGGGCACGGACTGCAGGGCCGGGGTGTAGCGGGAGTTCAGGCGGATGGTGCGCAGGCGGCCCGCGAACAGGCGGCGGCCGACCTCCCTGAGCTTCCCCGTCTCCTGCTCCTCCTGCCCGAAGCCCTTCACGACGCGTACGCCGCCGACGGCTCCGTCGACGACGCCCGCGACGGCCGCTGCCTGCGCCTGCGCGTACCAGGTGGCGGGGTGCAGCTTGGTGCGGCTGCGGCGGGCGATCCAGAGCAGGGCGGGGGCGACGGCGAGGGCGACCAGGGTCAGCGGCAGGGAAAGCCACGCCATGATCACCAGCGACATCACGAACAGCAGGACGTTGCCGATGGTCATCGGCAGCATGAAGAGCAGGCCCTGGATGAGCTGGAGGTCGCTGGTCGCGCGGCCGACGACCTGCCCCGTGGACAGCTCGTCCTGGCGGCGGCCGTCCAGGCGCGTGACCGTGTCGTACATCTCGGTGCGCAGGTCGTGCTGTACGTCGAGGGCGAGGCGGCCGCCGTAGTAGCGGCGGATGTACGTGAAGACGTACACGAGGAGCGCGGCGCCTATGAGGGCGGCGGCCCACGGGCCCATGGACCGGCTGTGGTCGCCGATCACGTCGTCGATGACGATCTTCGTGAACAGGGGGACCAGGGCCATGACGGCCATGCCGCCCAGCGAGGAGCCGAGCGCGAGCACGACGTCCAGGGGGTGCCGCCAGGCATACCCCCACAGCCGCTTGGCCCACCCTTGCGCGGGGCCCTCCGGCTGCGCTGGCCGCTCCGGCTGCCCCGGTGTCACCGGCTGCTCCGCCACTGTCCGCCTCCCGTCGACCTGACCTGCCGAGAGGCCCAACGCGGGCGTCCACCGATTTCATCCCGCCGCAACAAAACAGCTGGGGGCTGCGCCCCCGTTCCCCCTGCCCTTTCGGCGCTCCGCGCCTCGTCCTCAAGCTCCCCCAAGCTCTTAAGGGGCAGGGGGGACCCCCACGACGGGCTGAAATCGCCCGTCCGGCGTTTCAGGGCTACTGCGGGGCCGGGACCATCGCTTCCTTCGGGGTGTCCGTCGGCGCGAAGCGCGCGGGGGCCTGGCTGATCGGGGTCAGGTCCTTGTGGATGGCCTTGGAGACCCGCTGGATGGTGTCCACGCCGTAGTTCATGTTGCTGTTGCCGTGCGTGAGGACGGAGATCGTGTAGTCGTGGCCGCGGCCCTTGAACGCGCCGATGGAGTGGACGCGCCAGCCGTGCGTGGCCCGCGGCAGCCACCCGTTCTTGACGGCGATGGAGGTGCCGGACGGCGCCCCCGCCGGGGTGCCCCAGCGCTGGTCGCGTACGACCTTGCCCATCAGCTTCGTGATGTACGCGCGGGCGTTGTCGCTGAGCACGGCGTTCTTGCCGGTGATCAGGGAGAGCAGCTTCTGCTCGTCGGTGACGTTGATGCGGGTGAGACCCCAGTACCCACCCGAACCCGGCACCGTCTTCGTCATCTTGGCCGCGGCCAGGAACTTCTTGACCTTGGTGACACCGAGCTGGCGCCACAGCGCGCTGGTGGCGTCGTTGTCGGATCTGGTGATCATGGCGGTGGCGAGGTTCGACTCGCGCGTCGTCAGGTACCGGTTCGTCTTCTTGGCGTCCCACAGCAGGGTCGCGAGGACGGTGACCTTGACGACGCTGGCCGAGTCGAACGCGGTGGAGCCGCGCAGGGTGCAGGTGGTCTTCGTGGCCTTGTCGTGGAAGCCCACGGCAATGGTGCCCTTGCGGTTCTTCAGGGCGGCCGTGATGTCCTTCGTCAGCTTCTTGGCCAGCTCGGGCTGGGCCGACGAGGTGCACTTGACCTGGGCGGTCGCGGCGGCGGCCGGGGTGGCGGCGGCCACCCCGGCGACGGGCACGAGGACGGCGGCGGCCGCCCCCGCGCTCAGGACGCGGGCACGCCGGGACATGCGGTGAGTCATGGAGGTTCCCCCCGTAGTTCGGACACGCGTACGCCACTGGCGCACGCGTTCCACTTGACTCACCGGACCCGGTGAAAGGTTGCACGAGAAACGAAAAATCTCAGCCCAGGTGCGTCGGCGCGAACATCCGCAGCACCGCGGGCAGCACCACGACCGAGGGCCCCGGCTCGGCCAGCGCCTTCGCCAGGTCGTCCCGCAGCCGCTCCGGCGAGGTCCGCACGCCCGGCACCCCGAAGGACTCGGCGAGCGCCACGAAGTCGGGCCGGGCCAGCTCCGTGCCGGTGGCCTCGCCGAAGGCGTCGGCCATGTACTCGCGCAGGATGCCGTAGCCCCCGTCGTCGACGATCAGCCAGGTCACGTCGAGGCCGTGCTGCCTGGCCGAGGCCAGCTCCGCGATCGAGTACATCGCGCCGCCGTCGCCGGAGACCGCGAGGACGGGCCGCGTCGGGTCGGCCGCGGCGGCGCCGAGGGCGGCGGGGAAGCCGTAGCCGAGGCCGCCCGCGCCCTGCGCGGAGTGCATGGTGCCCGGCCGCCGCGCGTCGAAGGCGGACCAGGCCCAGTAGGCCAGGATCGTCATGTCCCAGAAGGACGGCGACTCGTCCGGCAGCGCGGCCCGCACGGCGGCGAGGACGTCCTGTTCCAGGGTCAGCTCCTGGCCGTCGATCCGCTCGCGCACGGCGGCGAGGACGCGCCGCACCCGCTCGGGCGCGGCCGGGTCGGGCCGCTCCCCGACGGTCTCCAGGAGCGCCGAGAGGGCGATCCTGGCGTCCGCGTGGATGCCGAGCGCCGCGTGGTTGGACTCCAGCTTGCCGAGGTCGGCCTCGATCTGGACGACCCGGCCGCGCGGCTTGAACGTGTGGTAGTTGGACGACAGTTCACCGAGCCCGGAGCCGACGACGAGCAGGACGTCGGCGTCCTCAAGGAAGTCGGTGGTGTGCCGGTCCTCCAGCCACGACTGGAGCGAGAGGGGGTGCTCCCAGGGGAAGGCGCCCTTGCCGCCGAAGGTCGTGACGACGGGCGCGTTCAGCCGCTCGGCGAGCGCGCGCAGCTTGCCGGAGGCGTCGGCGCGCACGACACCGCCGCCCGCGATGATCGCGGGCCGCTCGGCGCGGGTGAGCAGGTCGGCGGCCACGGCGGTGAGCTCGGGCCGGGGCACGACCTCGTGCGGGGTGGCGTCGACGGCCGTGACGACCGGCAGCGTGGTCTCGGCGAGGAGCACGTCCTGGGGGATCTCCACCCACACCGGGCCGTGCGGCGCGGTGAGCGCGGACTGCCAGGCGGCCGCGACGGCGGAGGGGATCTGCGAGGCGGTCCGCACGGTGTGCACGGACTTCACCACGTCCCGGAACGAGGCCTGCTGGTCCCGCAGTTCGTGCAGATAGCCGTGGCGCCCGCCGCCGAGCCCGGCGACCGGGATCTGGCTGCCGATGGCGAGCACCGGCGACGACCCGGCGGCGGCCTCCTGGAGCGCGGCGAGCGAGGTGAGCGCGCCGGGCCCCGTCGACAGGAGCAGCGGCGCGACCTCGCCGGTGATCCGGCCGTACGCGTCTGCGGCGAAGCCGGTGTTGTTCTCCACCCGCAGCCCCACGTACCGCAGGGACGAGCGGCGCAGCGCGTCGAACATGCCGAGCGCGTGCTGTCCCGGCAGGCCGAAGACGGTGGTGGCGCCGAGGCCCTGGAGGGTCTCGACGACCAGGTCGCCGCCGTTGCGGCCGGGGGGCGGGTTCAGCGCGGCTCGGGTCTGCGCCTCGGTGGGGCGCAGGACCAGGTCGTGGTCGTGGGTCACCGGGCGGCCTCCGCGGTGCCCTGGGCGGCGATCTCCTGGATCATGGCGGCGTCGCGGGCGCCCGCGATCTGCCGGGACATGATCGTCGTCAGCTCGTACGCGGTGTGGGAGGCGGCCACGGCCGTGATCTCGGCGTGGTCGTAGGCGGGGGCGACCTCCACGACGTCGGCGGAGACGAGGTTGCAGGAGGCGAGGCCGCGCAGGATCTCCAGGAGCTCCCGCGACGTCATGCCACCGGCCTCCGGCGTGCCCGTGCCCGGGGCGTGCGCCGGGTCGAGGCAGTCGATGTCGATGGAGATGTACAGCGGGCGGTCGCCGATGCGCTGGCGCAGCTGGTCGGCCACCTCGTCGGCGCCGCGGCGGTAGATGTCCGACGACGTGACGATGCCGAAGCCCATCTTCTCGTCGTCGGTGAGGTCCTTGCGGCCGTACAGCGGGCCGCGGGTGCCGACGTGGCTGAGCGCCGAGGTGTCGAGGATGCCCTCCTCCACCGCCCGGCGGAACGGGGTGCCGTGCGTGTACTCCGCGCCGAAGTACGTGTCCCACGTGTCCAGGTGCGCGTCGAAGTGGAGCAGCGCGACCGGGCCGTGCTTCTTCGCCATCGACCGCAGCAGGGGCAGCGCGATCGTGTGGTCGCCGCCGAGCGTCATCATGCGCGCGCCGGTCGCGAGCAGGTCGTCGGCCGCCGCCTCGATCGTCTCCACGGCCTCGTTGATGTTGAACGGGTTCGCCGCGATGTCGCCGGCGTCGGCGACCTGGGCCAGGGCGAAGGGGGACGCGTCCTGGGCCGGGTTGTACGGCCGCAGGAGGCGGGACGCCTCCCGGATCGCGTTTCCGCCGAAGCGGGCGCCCGGGCGGTACGACACGCCCGTGTCGAAGGGGACGCCGACGACGGCGATGTCCGTCGTGCCGACCTCGTCGAGGCGGGGCAGCCTGGCGAACGTCGCGGGGCCCGCGTAGCGCGGGACGCGCGAGGAGTCGACAGGTCCACGGGGTTCGTTCGTCACGCTGCTGCTCATGGTCGGGTTCCTCCTGGTATGGCTGGTTGTACGTGGTCAAGTGTCGCGCGGTCGCGGGCCTCGCGGGTGCGCCCCAGTCCCGCCCCTTTCCCGAAACTGGGGGCTCCGCCCCCAGACCCCCGCTCCTCAAACGCCGGAGGGGCTATATATCTCGCCGGTGCGGCAAGGTTCTAGCCCGTCCGGCGATTGAGGACGAGGCGCGAAGCGCCGATCGGCGGGAGCTGTCCCACCCGCGCAGAGCATCGGCCCTGCGGGGGTCCAGGGGGCGGCAGCCCCCGGTTTCTGGGAAGGGGTGGTTCGGGGACTTCTCATGCGGTCACCGAAGCCTCCGGCGCAGTCGGCTCGGGGCTGCGCCCAGCGACCCTCTCCCGCCAGGCGGCCAACGTCGCCGGATCGGTCGGCGGCGTGGCAAGGGACACGCCCACGTACACGACGAGCGAGGTCAGCAGCCCGTAGTAGATGGGCTCGTTGGCGAGGATCCCGTACCACCACATGAGCCCGACCACGGACACCCCACCGGCGACCACAGCGGCCAGCGCCCCCGCCCCGGTCCCCCGCCGCCACAGCAACCCGCCCAGGATGGGCACGAGCAGCCCGGCCACCAGCAGGTTGTAGGCGACGGTCAGCGCCTGGACGACGTCGTTGAGGGCGATGGCGACGCAGATGACGGCGACGCCCATGACGAGGATGAAGAGCCGGTTGCCCTTCACCTCGTCGTGCGGCTCGCCCCCGCCCGAGTCCGCGCGGACAACGCCCCGCACCCGCGCCCAGATGTCGTTGTTGGCGACGGTCGCGCAGGCGATGAGCGCCCCGGACGAGGTGGACATGACGGCGGCGAGGGCGGCGGCGAGCACCAACCCCCGCACGCCCATGGGCAGTTCGTCCTTGACGATGGTGGCGAAGGCGGCGTCCGCGCTGGGCAGCTTGGGGTACATGACCTTCGCGGCGGTCCCGATGACGGCCCCGGCGAGGGCGTAGACGAGGCAGTACGTCCCGGCGACGGTCCCCCCGTACCGCGCGACCTTGTCGCTGCGCGCGGTGAAGACGCGCTGCCAGATGTCCTGCCCGATGAGCATGCCGAAGGTGTAGATCAGGACGTACGTGAAGATCGTCTCGGCGCCGATGCCGAGCGGCGCGAAGTACTCGTCGGGCAGCTTGTCGCGCATCTCCCCGAAGCCGCCGGCCTTGACGACGGCGATGGGCAGCAGGAGCAGCAGCACGCCCACCGTCTTGACGACGAACTGCACCATGTCGGTCAGCGTGATGGACCACATGCCGCCGAGGGTGGAGTAGGCGACGACGATGGAGCCGCCGATGACGATGGCGAGCGTGCGGTTCATGTCGAAGAGGACGTCGAAGATGGTGGCGTACGCGATGGTCGAGGTGACCGCGAGCATCAGCGTGTAGGCCCACATGACGACGCCGGAGAGGACGCCGGCGCGGCCGCCGTAGCGCAGGTCGAGCATCTCGGAGACGGTGTAGACGCGCAGCCGGGCGATGCGGGCCGAGAAGAAGATCGAAAGGGCGAGCAGGCCGAGGCCGATGGTGAACACCATCCACGCGCCGGACAGGCCGTGGGTGTAGCCGAGGCCGACGCCGCCGATGGTGGAGGCGCCGCCGAGGACGATCGCGGCCATCGTGCCGGAGTACATCCACGGCCCGAGGCGCCGCCCCGCGACGAGGAACTCAGCTTTGGACTTGGCGCGGCGCATGCCCCACCAGCCCATCGCCAGCATCCCGGCGAGGTAGACGACGATCACTGTGTAGTCGACGGCCATGTGGGGGCCTCCTTGCGCGCTCGGGTCGGTGGCGTGTCGTGCGGGTGGAGTGCTGCGGTTTCGCTGCGGTGACCGGCCGCGGGGACATCCGCCCGTACCCGAGGCCCCGGTCGGCACGACCCTAGGTGGCCGGAAAGCGACGCTGAAGTGTACGTTTCCTACACTCTCCGAGCCGCTTGTGGAGGAACCATCCATGGCCGACGCCCCGGACACCCTCCCGGCCGCACCACCCACCCCGCCCGTCCCCCTCACCGCCCTGCTCGCCCACGAGGAGCTGGGCCTGCACCAGATCGCGGGCCCGGACGCGGCGCGCACCGGCGCCGTCGTGCACTGGGTGCACACCTCGGAGATGGCCGACCCGTACCCGTACCTGCTGGGCGGCGAGCTGCTGCTCACGGCCGGTGTGCACGTCCCCGCGGCGGACGCGGACAGCGCGGCCGACCGTCTCGACGCGTACGCGGCGCGCATCGTCGCGGCGGGCGGCGCCGCGCTCGGCTTCGGGGTGGCCCCGGTGCACGACACCGTGCCGGAGGCCCTGGTCGACGCCTGCGAACGCCACGGCCTGCCGCTCCTCGAAGTGCCCCCGCGCACGACCTTCAGCGGCGTCGCCCGCGCGGTCTGGCAGCTCATGGCCGAGGCCCGGCACGCCGAACTCCGCCGCGTCACCCAGGCCCAGCAGGGCCTCGCGGCGGCCGCGTCCCGCCCGGACCCGGTCCCGGCCCTGCTCCGCCAACTGGCGGCCCGCCTCGGCGGGTACGCGGCGCTGTACGGGGCCGACGGCACGCCCACACAGAGCGCGGGCACACCGCCGGAGCAGGGGGCGGGGGCGGCGCTGGGGCGGCTTGCGGGGGTGGTGAACCCGGGCGGGAGCACGGCTTCGGACGAGGGCCGGGGCACGGGTGCGGGCGGGAGCACGGCGCGGGGGCAGGCGGAACGGGCCCCGCGTCCGGCGCCCGCCTCCGCCACCGACACCGTCGCCGGGACCCACCTCGCCGCGTACGCGCTCGCCGGGGCGCACGGCCTCGCCCTCGGGGTGGCCACGCGGCAACGGGAGCCGGGCGACCACACGCTGGCCGGGGTCGCCGCCGTGCTCCTGTCCCTGCTGACCGCACCGCACCAGGGCGCGGCCGAGTCGGCCCGGTCGGCGGCGCTGGTCCGGCTGCTTCTCGGCGCGGCCCCCGAGGACGTGGCGCCGCTGCTCGGCCCCGGACGGTGGACCGTCGTCCACGCCCGCGTACGCGGCGGCGACCACGAGCGGACACCGGCGACCCCGGCGTCCCTGGCGGCGGCCCTCGGCAGCGTGCTGGCGGACGACGGGAGGGGGGTGGACGGGGGCAGGGCGGCCGACCCCCGCCCCGTACGCCTGCTCCTGCCCCCCGACCGGGACCCCGCCCCGCAGACCGGCTGGACGCTCGGGGTCTCCGCGCCCGCCGGGGCCGAGGCCCTGCCCGCCGCCGACGCGCAGGCCGCGCGGGCCCTGCGCCGGGCGGAGGCGACCCGGGTGCCGTTGGTGCGGCACCGCGAGACCGGCCTGGCCGGGCTCGTCGCGCCCGCCGAGGCCGACGCGCACGCGCGCACCCTGCTCGCCCCGCTCGGCGACGGCGGCCCCCTGGCCGAGACCCTGCGCACCTGGCTGTCCCTGCACGGCAGCTGGGACCGCACCGCCGCGGCCCTGTCCGTGCACCGCAACACCGTCCGCCAGCGCATCACCCGCTGCGCGACGCTGCTCGACGTGGACCTGGACGACCCGGACGTCCGCATGGAGCTGTGGTTCGCGCTGGGGCGTACGGGTGGAGCGGGCTGAACGGGCTGAACGGGGGGCCGACCGCACGGCCCGGGGCGGCACCCCGCGGAACAGTCCCCTCCGCCTCACCCCGCCCTCAGAACGTGAGTCGCCGCACAGGTCCGGCCTGCGGGACGGCCCGCGCCGGGGTCGTTGACGACGGCACAATGGGACGCATGCCGATACCCAGCCGCGCCGCGCTCGTCGATCATCTCGTCCGCACCCGCATCGCGGGCGATGTCGCGACGCCCCGCGACAACAACCTCTCCCACTACCGCAAACTCGCGAACGGCGACCGCCACTACTGGCTGGGCCTGGAGCTGGGCGACCGCTGGACCGACGAGCAGGACGTGCTCGCGGTGATGGCCGAGCGCTGCGGCGTGAACGACGACCCCGAGTACCGCCAGGGTCAGGACACCATCGACCCGGAGCTGACCGTCGACGCCCTGGAGCGGATGGCGGGACGGCTGCGCAAGGCCGCGTCCGCCAAGGAGCGCGTGCTGTTCGCGACCGGCCACCCCGGGGGCCTCCTCGACGTGCACCGCGCCACGGCCGCCGCGCTGCGCGCCGCGGGCTGCGAGATCGTCGTCATCCCGGAGGGCCTCACCGCCGACGAGGGCTTCGTCTTCCAGTTCGCGGACGTGGCCGTCCTGGAGCGCGGCGCGACGCTGTGGCACACCCACTCGCCGGAGCCGATGAACGCGATCCTGGACGGGCTCCTTCGCGAGGAGCGCCCGCTGCCTGACCTCGTGGTCGCCGACCACGGCTGGGCGGGCCGCGCGGGCCAGCGCGGCATCGACTCCGTCGGGTACGCGGACTGCAACGACCCGGCCCTGTTCATCGGCGAGGCGGAGGGAACGGTCCAGGTCACGGTGCCACTGGACGACCACGTGACGAGCCCGAGGTTCTACGACCCGATGACGGCCTACCTGCTGGACTCGGCCGGGCTGGGATAGAAAAGCCTGTCCGGCGCTTGAGGACGAGCAGGCCGAGGGCCACGATCAACGGCGCCCCGGCGTCGGGTCCAAGTACACCCGGCTTACAGCGGGAAAGCGGGCCTGGATCCGCTGCGCCATCCGGTCACAGGCCACCTCGATGTCGGCGGCGGTGGACACGTCCCGGAAGTTGACCTTGGCGGCCACCAGCGCCTCCTTGGGGCCCTGGAGCAACGTGGTCAGCTCAAGGACGTCCACCACGTGCGGGTCCGCGAGAAGTGAGTCCCGCACCGCGGCCCGCATGGGCGCGGGCAACGGCCGCCCGATCAACAGCTCCGCGTTGGCACGCCCCAGCACCCACGCCACGTACACGAGCAGCACGCCGATGCACAGTGACGCGACGCCGTCCCAGACGCCGGAGCCGGTGAGCTGGCCGCCGAGGAGTCCGCCCGCGGCGAGCACGAGGCCGACGAGGGCGGCGGAGTCCTCCATGACGACGGCCTTCACGGCGGTGTCGGGCGTGTGCCGCAGATAGTGCTTGACGTGCACGCCGAAGCGGTCGGCCTCGCCGCGGGCCTGCTTCAGGCCGGTGCGCAGGGAGTAGCCCTCCAGGAGGAGGGCGACGCCGAGGACGAGGTACGAGACCAGCGGGTCGCCCGGTACCTCGCCGTGCGTGAGGGTGTGGACGCCGTCGTACACGGCGAAGACGCCGCCGCCGACGAACGTGGCGACGGAGGCGAGCAGTGCCCAGATGTAGCGGGCGCCGCCGTAGCCGAGCGGATGGTCCTCGTCGGCGGGGCGCCGCGCGCTCCTCAGCGAGACGAGCAGCATCAGCTCCGTGACGGTGTCGGCCACGGAGTGCGCCGCCTCGGACAGCATCGCGCTCGACCCGCTGACGACACCGGCGACGGCCTTGGCGACGGCGATGCCGAGGTTGGCGAGGGCGGCGACGAGGACGGTGAAGGTGCTTTCGGCTGCTGGTTCGCCCATGTTGGGGCAGTATGCCGGAATTGCACACATGGGGTGGCGCACGGCAGGCCGTGGAGCGGCCGGAGGACCCCCGCCCTCGGGGGCACCCGGGACCTCAGCCCCGGGGCACCCGCACCACACCCTCCTGGATCACCGTCACGGCCAGCTTCCCGTCCCTCGTCCAGATCCGCCCCTGCCCGAGGCCGCGCCCGCCCCCCGACGACGGCGACTCCTGGTCGTAGAGGAGCCACTCGTCCGCACGGAAGGGCCGGTGGAACCACATGGCGTGGTCCAAGGACGCGCCGACGACGTCCCCGACGGCCCAGCCGCCGCGCCCGTGGGCGAGCAGCACGGAGTCGAGGAGCGTCATGTCGGAGACGTACGTGGCGAGGCACAGGTGCAGGAGGGAGCCCGCGGGCTCCGCGCCGAGCTTGCCGTTGGTGCGGAACCACACCTGGGACCGCGCCTGCCGGGGCGCGCCCACGCTGGCGAACGGCGGCTCGTCCACGTACCGCAGGTCGACGGCGGCCCGTGATTCGAGGAGCCGCCGCACGACGTCGGGCCCGAGGACGTCCTCGTACCCGGGCAGCGACTCGGCGGCGGTGGGCAGCGTCTCGGGGTCGGGCGCGGGCGGCATCCCGTCCTGGTGGTCGAGCCCTTCCTCGTACGCCTGGAACGACGCCGAGAGGTGGAAGATCGGCTGTCCGTGCTGCACGGCGACGACGCGGCGCGTGGTGAAGGAGCGCCCGTCGCGGATGCGGTCGACGGTGTAGACGATGGGTGCGCCGGGGTCGCCGGGGCGCAGGAAGTAGGAGTGGAGGGAGTGTGGGGCCCGGTCGCCGGGGACGGTGCGCCCGGCGGCGACCAGGGCCTGCGCGGCGACCTGGCCGCCGAAGACGCGCGGCACGAGCGACGTCCGGCTGACGCCGCGGAAGATGTCCTCCTCGACCCGTTCCAGGTCGAGGAGGTCGAGCAGGCTTTCGAGTTCCTCGCTCATCGGCGAGTTACAGACCCATCGACTTCGCGATGATCATCTTCATGACCTCGCTGGTGCCGCCGTAGATGCGGTTGACGCGGTTGTCCGCGTACAGGCGGGCGATGGGGTACTCGTTCATGAAGCCGTAGCCGCCGTGCAGCTGGAGGCAGCGGTCGATGACGCGGTGCGCGACCTCGGTGCAGAACAGCTTGGCGGACGCGGCCTCGGCGGGGGTCAGCTCGCCCGCGTCCAGGGCCTCCAGGGCGCGGTCGGCGACGGCCTCGGCGGCGTCCACCTCGGCCTGGCAGGCGGCCAGTTCGAACTTGGTGTTCTGGAAGGACGCGACGGACTTGCCGAAGACGGCACGCTCCTGGACGTACTCCTTGGCGAACCGCACGGCGGCCTTGGCCTGCGCGTACGCGCCGAACGCGATGCCCCAGCGCTCGGAGGCGAGGTTGTGGCCGAGGTAGCCGAAGCCCTTGTTCTCCTCGCCGAGCAGGTCGTCGACGGGGACCTGGACGTCGACGAAGGCCAGCTCGGCGGTGTCGGAGACCTTCAGGCCGAGCTTGTCGAGCTTGCGGCCGACGGAGTAGCCCGCGGACTTGGTGTCGACGGCGAACAGGGAGATGCCGAAGCGGCGGTCGTCCTCGCGCGGGGCGGCGGTGCGGGCGCAGACGATGACGCGGTCGGCGTGCACGCCGCCGGTGATGAAGGTCTTGGCGCCGTTGAGGACGTAGTGCGTGCCGTCCTCGGAGAGCTTCGCGGTGGTCTTCATGCCCGCGACGTCGGAGCCGGTGCCGGGCTCGGTCATGGCGAGCGCCCACATCTCCTCGCCGGAGACGAACTTGGGCAGGAAGCGCTTCTTCTGCTCGTCGGTGGCGAGCATCTCGATGTACGGCAGGCCGAGCAGGACGTGGACGCCGGAGCCGCCGAAGGAGACGCCCGCGCGGGCCGTCTCCTCGTACATGACCGCCTCGAACTTGTGCGAGTCGATGCCGGCGCCGCCGAACTCCTCGGGGACGCGGATGCCGAAGACACCGAGGTCGGCGAGCTTGTAGTAGAAGTCCCTCGGCGCCTGGCCGGCCGCGAACCACTCGTCGTACACGGGCACGACCTCGGCCTCGATGAAGGCCCGGACGGTCTCCCGGAATGCCTCGTGGTCCTCGTTGAAGACGGTACGCCGCACGGTTGAGCTCCCTGGGTCACGGATCCGGCCAAGCGGTTCTTGGCTAAGCGCTTGCTCAGGTCGAGGTTACCCGTGGGTTCGCGTGACCGTCCAGGGCACAATCCGTGACCGTCGGTCGGGGGCGCCGTCGATCGTGGCCTTCGGCCTACTCGTCCTCAAACGCCGGACGGGCTGCATTTCCCCCCGCCCGGTTCTCGTCGTCCCGCCGCTCAGTTCTCGGCTGCGGCTGCCGCCAGCGCTCCGTGCGCCAGGCGGCTCAGCAGTCCCGACATTCCCTCGCGGTCCGGGAGGGAGCCCGGGCGGCCGAGGTGCGGGGTCGAGTTGAGGAGGCCGAAGACCGCGTGCACGGACGCGCGGGACTCGGCCTCGGCGAGGGCCGGGTACACGTCCCGCACCGCGGAAACCCACAGCTCCACGTACCGCCGCTGGAGCGAGCGCACCAGCTTGCGGTCGCTGTCCCGCAGGCGGTCCAGCTCGCGGTCGTGGAGAGTGATCAGCGGGCGGTCGTCGAGGGCGAAGTCGATGTGGCCCTCGATGAGCGAGTCGAGCACGGCGCCGGGCGACCCCGCGGCCTCCGCGGCCCGGCGCTCGCCGCCCCGCAGCAGCTGCTCGCTGATCCCCACGAGCAGCTCGGCGAGCATCGCGTCCTTGCCCGCGAAGTGGCGGTACAGGCCGGGTCCGCTGATCCCGACCGCGGCCCCTATCTCGTCCACGCCGACGCCGTGGAAGCCGCGCTCGGCGAAGAGCCTGGCGGCTTCCTTGAGGATCTGTTCGCGGCGGGTGGGGGCGTCGGTCCTGGTGGCCATGGAAGCAATTCTAGACAGCGCGGTTAGCGGTCGTTAACCTTAGCGGCATACGTTAACGCTCACTAACAGTGGGAGCACAGCGGATGCAACAGGCACCAGTCCTCGCGAGCGCGGCGGACCCCGCCTCGGAAGCCTGGCGGTCGAACGAGACGGCGCACCGCGCCCTGGCCGAGGAGCTGCGCGGCAAACTCGCGGCGGCCCGGCTCGGCGGCGGCGAGCGCGCCCGGCAGCGGCACGTGGCGCGCGGCAAGCTGCTGCCGCGCGACCGCGTGGACGCCCTCCTCGACCCCGGCTCGCCCTTCCTCGAACTGGCCCCGCTCGCGGCCGACGGGATGTACGAGGGCGCGGCCCCGGCGGCCGGCGTCATCGCGGGCGTCGGCCGGGTCAGCGGGCGCGACTGCGTCATCGTCGCCAACGACGCGACCGTCAAGGGCGGGACGTACTACCCGATGACGGTCAAGAAGCACCTGCGGGCGCAGGAGGTGGCGCTGGAGAACCGTCTCCCCTGCCTCTACCTGGTCGACTCGGGCGGCGCCTTCCTGCCGATGCAGGACGAGGTCTTCCCCGACCGCGAGCACTTCGGGCGGATCTTCTACAACCAGGCGCGGATGTCCGGCGCGGGCATCCCGCAGATCGCGGCGGTCCTCGGCTCCTGCACGGCCGGCGGGGCGTACGTCCCCGCGATGAGCGACGAGGCCGTGATCGTCCGCAACCAGGGCACGATCTTCCTCGGCGGCCCGCCCCTGGTGAAGGCCGCCACCGGCGAGGTCGTCACGGCCGAGGAGCTGGGCGGCGGCGAGGTCCACTCCCGGGTGTCGGGCGTCACCGACCACCTCGCGGAGGACGACCCGCACGCCCTGCGCATCGTCCGCACGATCGTCTCCACGCTCCCCGCGCGCGGCAGCATCCCCTGGGAGGTCCGCCCGGTCGAGGAGCCGAAGGTCGACCCGCTCGGTCTGTACGGCGCGGTGCCGACGGACTCCCGCACGCCCTACGACGTCCGCGAGGTCATCGCCCGCGTCGTCGACGGCTCGCGCTTCGCCGAGTTCAAGTCGGAGTACGGCCAGACCCTGGTGACGGGCTTCGCGCACATCCACGGCCACCCCGTCGGCATCGTCGCGAACAACGGCATCCTGTTCTCGGAGTCCGCCCAGAAGGGCGCCCACTTCATCGAGCTGTGCGACCAGCGCGGCATCCCGCTGGTGTTCCTGCAGAACATCTCCGGCTTCATGGTCGGCCGTGACTACGAGGCCGGGGGCATCGCCAAGCACGGCGCGAAGATGGTCACGGCCGTGGCCTGCACCCGGGTCCCGAAGCTGACGGTGGTGGTTGGCGGGAGTTACGGAGCGGGCAACTACTCCATGTGCGGCCGGGCCTATTCGCCGCGCTTCCTGTGGATGTGGCCCAACGCCAAGATCTCCGTGATGGGCGGCGAGCAGGCGGCGTCCGTCCTCGCCACCGTCAAGCGCGACCAGCTTCAGGCGCGCGGCGAGGAGTGGTCGACCGAGGACGAGGACGCCTTCAAGGCTCCGGTCCGCGCGCAGTACGAGGAGCAGGGCAACGCCTACTACGCCACGGCACGGCTGTGGGACGACGGCGTCATCGACCCGTTGGAGACCCGCCAGGTGCTCGGCCTGGCTCTGACCGCGTGTGCCGGGGCGCCCTTGGGCGAACGCGGCTTCGGCGTCTTCCGGATGTGAGGGACCAGACCCCATGAGCATGTTCGACACAGTCCTTGTGGCCAACCGGGGCGAGATCGCCGTCCGCGTCATCCGTACGCTGCGGGCCCTCGGCGTCCGCTCGGTGGCCGTCTTCTCCGACGCCGACGCCGACGCCCGGCACGTCCGCGAGGCCGACACGGCGGTGCGGCTCGGGCCCGCCCCCGCCGCCGAGAGCTACCTGTCGGCCGAGCGGCTCCTCGCCGCCGCCGCCGCGTCCGGCGCCCAAGCCGTCCACCCCGGCTACGGCTTCCTCGCCGAGAACGCCGCCTTCGCGGCGGCCTGCGCGGACGCCGGGCTCTCCTTCATCGGGCCGCCCGCCGCCGCCATCGACCTGATGGGCGACAAGATCCGCGCCAAGGAGACCGTACGGAAGGCCGGGGTGCCCGTCGTCCCCGGCTCCTCGGGCAGCGGCCTCACCGACGCCCAACTCATCGACGCCGCCCGGGAGATCGGCACCCCCGTGCTCCTGAAGCCCTCCGCGGGCGGCGGCGGCAAGGGCATGCGGCTCGTGCGGGACGCCGACCTGCTCGGCGACGAGATCGCCGCCGCCCGGCGCGAGGCCCGCGCCTCCTTCGGCGACGACACCCTCCTCGTCGAGCGGTGGGTGGACCGGCCCCGGCACATCGAGATCCAGGTCCTCGCCGACGCGCACGGCAACGTGGTGCACCTCGGCGAGCGCGAGTGCTCCCTCCAGCGGCGCCACCAGAAGATCATCGAGGAGGCCCCTTCGGTCCTCCTCGACGAGGCGACGCGCGCCGCGATGGGGGCCGCCGCCGTGGAGGCCGCGCGCTCCTGCGGGTACGTCGGCGCGGGCACCGTCGAGTTCATCGTGCCCGGCGACGACCCCGCCTCGTACTACTTCATGGAGATGAACACCCGCCTCCAGGTCGAGCACCCCGTCACGGAGCTGATCACCGGTCTCGACCTGGTCGAATGGCAGCTCCGGGTGGCCTCCGGCGAGCCGCTGCCCTTCGCGCAGGACGACATCACGCTCACCGGGCACGCCGTCGAGGCCCGCCTCTGCGCCGAAGACCCCTCCCGCGGCTTCCTGCCGTCCGGCGGGACCGTCCTCTCCCTGCACGAGCCGTCCGGCGACGGGGTGCGCACCGACTCCGGGCTCAGCGAGGGCACGGAGGTCGGGAGCCTGTACGACCCGATGCTGTCGAAGGTCATCGCGTACGGGCCGGACCGGGCGACGGCGCTGCGCAAGTTGCGCGGGGCGCTCGCGGAGACGGTCACCCTGGGGGTGCCGACGAACGCGGGGTTCCTGCGGAGGCTGTTGGCGCATCCGGCGGTGGTGGCCGGGGAGCTGGACACGGGGCTCGTGGAGCGGGAGGCCGAGGGTCTGGTGGACCCGGACGTCCCGGCCGAGGTCTACATGGCTGCCGCGCTGGTGCGGGCCGTGGGGTCCTTCCCCAATCCCGCCCCTTCCCGATCCTGGGGCTCCGCCCCAGACCCCGCTCCTCAAACGCCGGAGGGGCTGGATCGGTGGCGCGATCCGTTCTCCGTGCCCAACGGCTGGCGGCTCGGCGGCGAAGCCGCGTGGACCGTGCACCACCTGCGGGTGCCCGGGCACGACCCGGTCGTCGTACGTACCCGGCTCTCCCCCGACGGCGAGGTCGAAGTCGACCTCGGGGGGTCCGGGGGCCTGCCCCCGGTTTCGGGAAGGGGCGGGCTTGGGGAAGCCTCCGCGCAGCGCACCACCCTCCACCTCGACGGCCGCACCCACACCTTCCACCGCACCGGCACCTGGCTCGGCCGGGACGGCGACGCCTGGGACGTGCGGGACCACGACCCCGTGGAAGCCGCCCTCAGCGGCGCCGCCCACGCGGGCGTGGACGCGCTGACGGCGCCCATGCCCGGCACGGTCACCGTCGTCAAGGTGGCCCCCGGCGACGAGGTGACCGCGGGCCAGAGCCTGCTGGTGGTGGAGGCGATGAAGATGGAGCACGTCATCTCCGCGCCGCACGCGGGCACCGTCACCGAGCTGGACGTCACCCCGGGCACCACGGTCGCCATGGACCAGGTCCTGGCCGTGGTGACCCCCGCGGAGGAGGACGCGTCATGACCGCACGAGCCCCCGGCGGCCTGCCGATGGTCGTCCCCACCGAGGACCTGCCGCCCCGCGTCCGCATCCACGAGGTGGGCGCGCGGGACGGCCTCCAGAACGAGAAGGCGACCGTGCCCACGGCGGTGAAGGCGGAGTTCGTCCACCGCCTGGCCGAAGCGGGCCTCACCACCATCGAGGCGACCAGCTTCGTGCACCCCAAGTGGGTGCCCCAACTGGCCGACGCGGAAGAGCTGTTCCCACTCCTCGACGACCTCGCGCAGGCCAAGGGCGTGCACCTGCCCGTCCTGGTCCCGAACGCCCGCGGCCTGGACCGCGCCCTCGCCCTCGGCGCCCGCCGCGTCGCCGTGTTCGCCAGCGCCACCGAGTCCTTCGCCAAGGCCAACCTGAACCGCACGGTGGACGAGGCGCTCGCCATGTTCGAGCCGGTGGTGGCGCGGGCGAAGGAGGCGGAGAACGCGCACGACCAGGTGCACGTGCGCGGCTATCTGTCGATGTGCTTCGGCGACCCCTGGGAGGGCGCCGTCCCGATCGCCCAGGTCGTCCGCGTCTGCAAGGCGCTGCTCGACATGGGCTGCGACGAGCTGAGCCTCGGCGACACCATCGGCGTGGCCACCCCCGGCCACGTACAGGAACTGCTCGCCGCCCTCAACGAACAGGGCGTGCCCACGGACCGCGTCGGCGTGCACTTCCACGACACCTACGGCCAGGCGCTCGCCAACACCCTGGCGGCCCTGCAGCACGGGGTGACCACCGTGGACGCGTCCGCGGGCGGCCTCGGCGGCTGCCCGTTCGCCAAGAGCGCCACCGGAAACCTCGCCACCGAAGACCTCGTGTGGATGCTTCACGGCCTCGGCATCGAGACCGGGGTCGACCTGGGCCGTCTCACCGCCACCAGCGTGTGGATGGCCGACCAGCTGGGCCGACCGAGCCCGTCCCGCACCGTGCGTGCCCTCTCCCACCAGGAGCAGTGAGAACGATGGACCACCACCTCTCCCCCGAGCACGAGGAACTCCGGCGCACCGTCGAGGCGTTCGCGCACGACGTGGTCGCCCCGAAGATCGGCGACCTCTACGAGCGGCACGAGTTCCCGTACGAGATCGTGCGCGAGATGGGCCGCATGGGCCTGTTCGGGCTGCCCTTCCCCGAGGAGTACGGCGGCATGGGCGGCGACTACCTGGCGCTCGGCATCGCCCTGGAGGAGCTGGCGCGCGTCGACTCGTCCGTGGCGATCACGCTGGAGGCGGGCGTCTCCCTGGGCGCGATGCCGCTGCACCTGTTCGGCACCGAGGAGCAGAAGCGGGAGTGGCTGCCGCGCCTTTGCTCCGGCGAGATCCTGGGCGCCTTCGGTCTGACCGAGCCGGACGGCGGCTCCGACGCGGGCGGTACGCGCACGACGGCGCGCCTGGACGAGGCGACCGACGAGTGGGTCATCAACGGCACGAAGTGCTTCATCACCAACTCCGGGACCGACATCACGGGCCTGGTGACGGTGACGGCCGTGACGGGGCGCACGGACGCGGGCAAGCCGCTGATCTCCTCGATCATCGTGCCGTCCGGCACGCCGGGCTTCACGGTCGCGGCGCCGTACTCGAAGGTCGGCTGGAACGCCTCGGACACCCGGGAGCTGTCGTTCGCCGACGTGCGGGTGCCGCGGGCGAACCTCCTCGGTGAGATCGGCCGCGGGTACGCGCAGTTCCTGCGGATCCTGGACGAGGGCCGGATCGCGATCGCGGCGCTCGGCACGGGGCTCGCGCAGGGCTGTGTCGACGAGTCGGTGAAGTACGCCAAGGAGCGGCACGCGTTCGGGCGGCCGATCGGCACCAACCAGGCCATCCAGTTCAAGATCGCCGACATGGAGATGAAGGCGCACACGGCGCGGCTCGCCTGGCGCGACGCGGCCTCGCGGCTGGTCTCCGGCGAGTCGTTCAAGAAGGAGGCGGCGCTGGCGAAGCTGTACTCCTCGACGGTGGCCGTCGACAACGCGCGCGAGGCCACGCAGATCCACGGCGGGTACGGCTTCATGAACGAGTACCCGGTGGCGCGGATGTGGCGGGACTCCAAGATCCTGGAGATCGGCGAGGGCACGAGCGAGGTGCAGCGCATGCTGATCGCCCGGGAGCTGGGTCTGGCCGGCTGAGGGCCCGGGAGGCCACCGGCTGAGGCGGGGCACCACTGGACCGGAAGGAAGGTTAGGTTAACCTAAGCACCACTTCCGGCCAGTGCCCCGTACGAAAGCAGAGACCTCATGTCGCACAGCCTCCGCACGCCCTCGCGCCGCGGCATCCTCGCCGCGGGCGGCGCCCTCGGGCTCACCGCCGTCCTCGCCGCCTGCGGGGACGAGAAGAAGGACAAGAGCGGTGGCTCGGGCAGCGGCACGAAGGACGGCGGTCCCTGGTCCTTCAAGGACGACCGCGGCAAGACGGCCAAGACCGACGCGACGCCCGCGAACATCGTGGCGTTCACCGGTGTCGCGGCCGCGCTGTACGACTACGGCGTCGAGGTCAAGGGTGTTTTCGGCCCGACCAAGACCAAGGACGGCAAGCCGGACGTCCAGGCCGGTGACATGGACATCAGCAAGGTGACCATCCTCGGCAACGCCTGGGACCAGTTCAACATCGAGAAGTACGTGGGCCTCCAGCCGGACGTGCTGATCTCCACGATGTTCGACGACAAGGGCACGCTCTGGTACGTCCCGGAGCAGTCCAAGGACAAGGTCCTGGGGCTCGCCCCGAGCGTCGGGATCTCCGTCTACGACCGCCAGATGACCAAGCCCCTGGAGCGCATCCTCGCCCTCGCCGAGTCGCTCGGCGCGGACGTGAAGTCCGACAAGGTCGTCACGGCGAAGAAGCGCTTCGAGGCCGCGGCGGAGCGGCTGCGCAAGGCCGCGAAGTCCCGCCCGGAGATCAAGGTCCTGGTCGGCTCGGCGAGCGCGGACATCTTCTACGTCTCCGGCTCCGACCTCTCCGCCGACCTGGAGTACTTCAAGGCGCTCGGCGTGAACATCGTCGAGCCGCCGGAGAAGGCCAAGAAGGCGAGCGGGGGCTGGTTCCAGAACCTGTCCTGGGAGAACGTCGACACCTACAAGGCCGACGTGATCATGATGGACAACCGCACGTCGGCCCTGCAGCCGGCGGATCTGGCGAAGCAGAAGCCCACGTGGGGCAAGCTGCCCGCCGTCAAGGCCGGGCAGGTCGTCCCGCGCGTGACCGAGCCGATCTTCTCGTACGCCAAGTGCGCGCCGATCCTGGAGGATCTGGCGAAGGCCATCGAGAAGGCGAAGAAGGTCGCCTGACCGGGGCCTGGTGCGCGTCGGCCTTGTCGCGCCGTCGAGTCGCGGCCTTCGGCCTTGCTCGTCCTCAAACGCCGGATGGGCTGATTCATGCCCAGCGCCGCCCGCTGCATCCCGCAGCGGGCGGCGCTGCGTTTGTGACCTGCGGGTTTGTGGATGACTCGTGAAATTCCGGGTGACTTGTGGGACGGAAGGGGATTCAGGGCCCTGTCGCGATGAACTTAGGTTAGGCTAACCTAAGTTCCATGTCGCGCCCTCGGCCCTCCCTGCTGTGCCCTGTCCCAGGGGCGCGACCAAGTCCCCTCACCTGGAGGACAGTTCATGCGCTCGCACCTGCTCAATGACACCACCACGGAGCGGTACCGCGCCTCCGTGACCGAAGGAGTCGAGCGGGTGGCGGCCAGAATCGCCACCACCTCCCGCCCGTTCACCGGCGTCTCCCCGGACGCTCTCACCCCCCGCGTCGAGGCCGTCGACCTCGACACCCCGCTGCACGACACCGGCGCCGCCCTCGACGAACTCGACGAGCTGTACCTGCGCGACGCCGTCTACTTCCACCACCCCCGCTACCTGGCCCACCTCAACTGCCCGGTCGTCATCCCGGCCGTGCTCGGCGAGGCCGTCCTGACCGCCGTGAACTCCTCCCTGGACACCTGGGACCAGTCCGCGGGCGGCACCCTCATCGAGCGCCGCCTGATCGACTGGACCGCCGAGCGCATCGGCCTCGGGCCCGCCGCCGACGGCGTGTTCACCTCCGGCGGCACCCAGTCCAACCTCCAGGCGCTGCTGCTCGCCCGCGAGGAGGCCAAGACCGACTCCCCCGACCGGCTGCGCATCCTCGCCTCCGAGGTCGGCCACTTCAGCGTCCAGAAGGCCGCGAAGATGCTGGGCCTCGGCCGGGACGCCGTGATCGTGATCCCCACCGACCGCGACAAGCGCATGCAGACCGTGGCGCTCGCCCGCGAGCTGGCCCGTCTCGACCGCGAGGGCCTCGTCCCCATGGCCGTCGTCGCGACCGCGGGCACCACCGACTTCGGCTCCATCGACCCGCTGCCGCAGATCGCCGACCTCTGCGCGCAGTACGAGACGTGGCTGCACGTCGACGCCGCCTACGGCTGCGGTCTGCTCGCCTCGCGCACCCGCCGCGGTCTGCTCGACGGCATCGAGCGCGCCGACTCCGTCACGGTCGACTACCACAAGTCGTTCTTCCAGCCGGTCAGTTCGTCCGCGCTGCTCGTCCGGGACGCGGCGACGCTGCGGCACGCCACGTACCACGCGGAGTATCTGAACCCGCGGCGCGCGGCGGCCGAGCGCATCCCCAACCAGGTCGACAAGTCCCTGCAGACGACCCGCCGCTTCGACGCGCTGAAACTGTGGATGACGCTGCGCGTGATGGGCGCCGACGCCATCGGTGACCTCTTCGACGAGGTCTGCGACCTGGCGGCCGAGGGTTTCGACCTGCTCGCCGCCGACCCGCGCTTCGACGTGGTCGTCCAGCCGAGCCTGTCCACCCTCGTCTTCCGCTACATCCCGGCGGCGATCTGCGACCCGGCGGCCATCGACCGCGCCAACCTGTACGCCCGCAAGGCCCTGTTCGCCTCCGGCGCCGCCGTGGTCGCGGGCACCAAGGTGGGCGACCGCCAGTACCTGAAGTTCACCCTGCTCAACCCCGAGACCACGGCCGCCGACATCGCCGCCGTCCTCGACCTGATAGCCGGCCACGCCGAGCAGTACCTGGGAGAGAACCTTGACCGCGCCAGCTGACCTCCGCGCAGCGCAGCCGACGTACGACTTCATCGGCATCGGCCTCGGGCCCTTCAACCTCGGCCTGGCCTGTCTCACCGAGCCCCTCGACGACCTGAACGGCCTGTTCCTGGAGTCCAAGCCGGACTTCGAGTGGCACGCGGGCATGTTCCTGGACGGCGCCCACCTGCAGACGCCGTTCATGTCGGACCTGGTGACGCTCGCCGACCCCACGTCCCCGTACTCCTTCCTGAACTTCCTGAAGGAATCGGGCCGGCTGTACTCCTTCTACATCCGCGAGAACTTCTATCCGCTGCGCCGGGAGTACAACGACTACTGCCGCTGGGCCGCCGGGAAACTCTCCTCCGTCCGCTTCGGCACCACCGTGACCCGGGTGTCGTACACAGAGGGTGTGTACGAGGTGACGACGTCCGCCGGCGACACCCTGCGCGCCCGCCACCTCGTCCTCGGCACCGGCACCCCGCCCCACATACCGGCGGCGTGCGACGGGCTCGGCGGCGACTTCCTGCACAACTCCCGCTACCTGGAGCACAAGGAGGAGCTGCAGAAGAAGAACTCCCTCACGATCGTCGGCAGCGGCCAGAGCGCCGCGGAGATCTACCACGACCTGCTCGCCGACATGGACACCCACGGCTACCGCCTCAACTGGGTGACCCGCTCGCCGCGCTTCTTCCCGCTGGAGTACACGAAACTGACCCTGGAGATGACCTCTCCGGAGTACGTCGACTACTTCCACGCGCTGCCCGAGGACACCCGCTACCGCCTGGAGAGCGAGCAGAAGAACCTGTTCAAGGGCATCGACGGCGAGTTGATCGACGCCATCTTCGACCTGCTCTACCAGAAGAACCTCGACGGGCCCGTGCCCACCAGGCTGCTCACCAACACGAGCCTGCACAAAGCCCGGCACACCAACGGCGTCTACACCCTCGGCCTGCGCCAGGAGGAGCAGGGCAAGGACTTCGAGATGACGACCGAGGGCCTGATCCTCGCCACCGGCTACCGCTACGCCGTCCCCGCCTTCCTGGAGCCGCTGCGCGAGCACCTGCGCTTCGACGGCCGCGGCCGCTTCGACGTGGCCCGCAACTACTCCGTGGACGCCACCGGGCGAGGCGTCTTCCTCCAGAACGCCGGCGTGCACACCCACTCCATGACCAGCCCCGACCTCGGCATGGGCCCGTACCGCAACGCGTACATCATCCGTGAGCTGCTCGGCCGCGAGGTCTACCCGGTCGAGAAGTCCATCGCCTTCCAGGAGTTCGCCGTATGAGCTGGATGACAGGACCGGGCAGGACGAGCGGCACGAGCGGCATGAGACGCAGGCCGAGCCGGGAGCGCGGTGTCGGCACCCTCGCCATGCGCCCCCTCGACCCCTTCGAGGACGCCGAGCTGGTGCACTCCTGGGTCACCCACCCCAAGTCGGCGTTCTGGCTGCTCCAGGGCGCGAAACTGCACGACATCGAGCGCGAGTACATGGCCGTCGCCGCCTCCGAGCACCACGACGCGTTCGTCGGCCTGCACGACGGGGAGCCCGCGTTCCTGATGGAGCGCTACGACCCCCGCCACATCGAGCTGGTCGGCCTGTACGAGCCCGAGCCCGGCGACGTCGGCATGCACTTCCTGGTCGCCCCCACCGACCGGCCCGTGCACGGCTTCACCCGCGCCGTCCTCTCCACGGTGATGGAGCACCTGTTCGCCGACCCGCGCACCCACCGCGTCGTCGTCGAGCCCGACGTCACCAACACGGCCGTGCACCGCCTCAACGAAGAGGTCGGCTTCGTGCCGGAGCGTGAGATCGACAAGCCGGAGAAGCGGGCGCTGCTCAGCTTCTGCACCCGCGAGAGTTACGAGGCCGCCGTGGTCCGCCACGCCGTGGCGGCACGCCCCACCGCAGTCTCTGGAGCACGGACATGACCCTGACGCCCGCCGCACCCCGCACCCGCCTGTCCCCGCAGGCCGAGGCCGTGGACCATCTGAACCCCGAGCGCTGGGCCGAGGCCAACCGGCTCCTCATCCGCAAAGCACTCGCCGAGTTCGCGCACGAGCGGCTGCTCACCCCCGAGGACCTCGGCGCGGGCCGGTACGTGGTGCGCAGCGACGACGGCCTGACCCGCTACCGCTTCGCCGCCCGCGTCTTCGCCCTCGACCACTGGGGCGTCGACGCCGACTCGATCACCCGCCACCGCGACGGCACCGAACTGCCCCTGAACGCCCTGGAGTTCTTCACCGAGCTGCGCGGCGCCCTCGGCCTGAGCGACAAGGTCCTGCCGGTGTACCTGGAGGAGATCTCCTCCACCCTCTCCGGCACCTGCTTCAAACTCACCAAGCCGCAGATCTCCGCCGCCGAGCTCGCCACCGCCGGTTTCCAGGAGATCGAGACCGGCATGACGGAGGGCCACCCCTGCTTCGTCGCCAACAACGGACGGCTCGGCTTCGGCGTGCACGAGTACCTCTCGTACGCCCCCGAGACCGCGAGTCCCGTCCGGCTGATCTGGCTGGCGGCGCGGCGCGACCGGGCCGCGTTCACCGCGGGCGAGGGCCTGGAGTACGAGTCGTTCCTGCGGGCCGAGCTGGGCCGGGAGACCCTGGACCGGTTCGACGCCGTGCTGCGCGCCCAGGACCTCGACCCGGCCGACTACCTCCTGATCCCGGCCCACCCCTGGCAGTGGTGGAACAAGCTCTCCGTGACCTTCGCCGCCGAGGTCGCCGACCGGCGTCTGGTGTGTCTGGGCGAGGGCGACGACGAGTATCTGGCCCAGCAGTCGATCCGGACGTTCTTCAACGCCTCCGCCCCGGCCAAGCACTATGTGAAGACGGCCCTGTCCGTCATCAACATGGGCTTCATGCGCGGGCTGTCGGCCGCGTACATGAAGGCGACCCCGGCGATCAACGACTGGCTGTACGGTCTCGTCCGCTCGGACGAGGTGCTTCGCTCCACCGGCCTCGGCATCATCCGCGAGCGCGCCGCCGTCGGCTACCGGCACCTGGAGTACGAGGCCGCCACCGACCGCTACTCGCCGTACCGCAAGATGCTCGCCGCGCTGTGGCGCGAGAGCCCGGTGCCCGACCTCGGCGAGGGCGAGCAGCTCGCCACCATGGCGTCGCTCCTGCACACCGACCGCGACGGCGCGTCCTTCGCGGGCGCCCTCATGGAGCGCTCGGGCCTGGCACCGGCCGAGTGGCTGCGCCGCTATCTGCGCGCCTATCTGACGCCGCTGCTGCACTGCTTCTACGCCTACGACCTGGTGTTCATGCCGCACGGCGAGAACGTGATCATGGTTCTGAAGGACGGTGTCGTCGACCGGGTCCTGTTCAAGGACATCGCCGAGGAGATCGCCGTGATGGACCCGACGGCGGTGCTTCCGCCCGAGGTCGAGCGGATCCGCGTGGACGTGCCCGAGGACCGCAAACTCCTGTCGATCCTCACGGACGTCTTCGACTGCTTCTTCCGCTTCCTGTCCGCGAGCCTCGCCACCGAGGGCCGCCTCGACGAGGACGTCTTCTGGCGCACGGTCGCCGAGTGCGTCCGCGACTACCAGCACTCGATGCCCGAACTGGCCGACAAGTTCCGGCAGTACGACATGTTCGCGCCCGAGTTCGCGCTGTCCTGCCTGAACCGGCTCCAGCTGCGCGACAACGAGCAGATGCTGGACCTCGCCGACCCGGCGGGCGCCCTCCAGCTGATCGGGACCCTGAAGAACCCGATCGCCTAGGGACGCCGCGGAGATCCAGCAGAAGGGCCCTTGACCGGGCGGGGCTCCGCGGACGGTCCCGCGGAGCCCCGCTCAGCCGTGTCCCTGTCCTACTGCGCGGGCCAGGGCACCTGCGGCGACTTGTAGTAGTCGATGCCGAGCGCGTCCCAGCGCGGGGCCTGCTCGGCGAGCCGGTTCCTGTACGTGTCCCAGTCGTGCGTGGACGCGGGCGACCAGCCGAGTTCGGCGATGCCGGGCAGGCGCGGGAACGCCATGTAGTCCAGCTGCGCGGGCGTCGACAGGGTCTCCGTCCACAGCGGCGCCTCGACGCCGATGACCGCGTCGGCCGGGGCCCCTTGCAGATACGTGCCCGGGTCCCAGTCGTAGGAGCGCTGCACCTCGACGTACCCGGCCCAGGACAGGCCGAGCGGGGTGTCCTTGTGGTACTTCATGTCGAGGTAGGCGCGGTCGGCCGGGGAGACGACCAGCTTGGTGCCGTTCTTCGCCGCGTTCACGACCTGGTCGCGCTCGGCCTGGCCGGTGCGGTCGTAGCCCCAGTACTGGGCGACGGCGCCCTTGACCGGGTTGGCGCCCGCCAGTTGGTGCCAGCCCATCACGCCCTTGCCGTACTTGCCGACGATCGGCTGCACCTTGTCCATGAACGTCACGAAGTCCTCGTGGCTCGTGGAGTGCGCCTCGTCGCCGCCGATGTGCACGGTCCCGCCGGGCGTGAGCGCCGCCAGCTCCCGGACGACGTCGTCCACGAACTCGTACGTCACGTCCTTCTTCACGCACAGCGAGCTGAAGCCGACGGCCGTGCCGGTGTACAGCGGCGGCGCGACGCCGTCGCAGTTCAGTTCGGCGTACGAGGCGAGCGCGGCGTTGGTGTGGCCCGGCATGTCGATCTCCGGGATCACCTGGAGACCCCGGGACGCGGCGTAGGCGACGATGTCCTTGTACTGGTCCTTGGTGTAGTAGCCACCGGGTCCGCCGCCGACCTGCGTGGAGCCGCCGTAGGTGGCCAGGCGCGGCCAGGAGTCGATGGCGATGCGCCAGCCCTGGTCGTCGCTCAGGTGCAGATGCAGCTTGTTCATCTTGTAGAGCGCCAACTGGTCGATGTAGCGCTTGACGTGGTCGACGGGGAAGAAGTGCCGGGAGACGTCCAGCATCGAGCCGCGGTAGGCGAAGCGCGGCTTGTCCTTGATGGTGCCGCCCGCGATCCGCCACGGCCCCGGCTGCTTGGTCTTCTTCTCGACGGCGGCGGGCAGTTGCTGCCGCACGGTCTGCACGCCGTGGAAGAGGCCGGTGGGCGACCAGGACGTGATGGTGAGGGAGCCGCGCTTGGAGATCAGGCGGTAGCCCTCGCTGCCGAGGGCCTTGTTCGCCGGCTCGGCGCTCAGGCGCAGCCGGATGCCGTCGCCGCCGGAGCGGTCGGTGACGGGGAGGCGGTAGCCGGTGGAGGGGCGCAGGACACTCGCGAGGTATTCGCCGACGCGGCGCTCCTCGGGGCGGTCGCCCACGCGGATACGGGTCTTGGCGGTGATCTCGAAGGCGGGTCCGCCCGGTTCGGCCTTCAGGGGCACGGGCACGATCCGGCCCAGCGGGACGGGCTCGGCGCGCGCGGCGCCGGAGCCGGGGGCGGCCGAGCCGGAGGTGGCCGCCGACGACGACGTGCCGGCGGCGGCGATCAGCAGGAGTGATCCGATGACACAGGCAGTTCTGCGGTGCTGTCTCACAAGCGGGTCCCTTCGCCGGGCAACGCGGATGTGACGCAGTCGAACCGTCACCATGCGTACCGCGCACCCCAGACCGGGTCAAGGTGTAGACCACCCGCCCTGGCCTGCGGTGCGAGAATCAGTTCATGGCGGAAATCATCCAGCGCGACGGGACCTGGACCTTCGACGGAGAGACGCTGCGGCTCGTACCGGGCCGCGACAAAGCCGTCTCGTTGCTGCGCAAGACCCTCGGCGAACTGACGCTGCCCCTCGCGGCGTTGGCGGGCATCGCCTTCGAACAGGGCAAGAAGAGCGGCCGGTTGCGGCTGCGGCTGCGCGACGGCGCGGACCCGCTGCTCCAGGCGACGGGCGGCAAGCTCGCCGACGCCTCCGATCCGTACCAGCTGACGGTGGAGTCGGACCGGTACGGCGTCGCGGAGTACGTGGTCGACGAGGTGCGCAACGCGCTCCTCCTGGAACAGGTGCCCGCGAAGGGCTGCGAGAGCTATCTGCTGCCGGGGCCCTCGGTGCCGCTGCAGGTCGCCGCGGGCGACGCCACGGTGAGCTTCGACGGGGAGAACGTCCGCCTGGAGTGGAACTGGAAGACGGAGGAGGCCAAGGCGGCCTCCGGCACCCGCTCCATCGCCCTGGCCGACGTGGCCGCCGTGGAGTGGCAGCCCGCCATCGGCCTGGAGAACGGCTATCTGCGGTTCACGGTGAAGAACTCCCCCACGAAGGCCCCGCCGAAGTACGACCCGAACTCGGTCGAGCTGTGGGGCTTCAAGAAGGACCCCCTGATGGCGCTGGTCGCGGCGGCCGTGCAGGCCCGCCTGCCGCACCCGGCCGCGCCCGCGAAGGCGCTCGCCCAGGACCCGGCGGCCCCCGAGGCGGCGGCCGCGCCGCCCGCGGCCCCGGCCGAGGACGGCCATGACGCGCTGCTGCGGCGGCTGCGGGAGCTGGGCGAGCTGCACCGGAGCGGGGTCCTGACGGACGACGAGTTCGCGGCGGCCAAGCAGGCGGTCCTGAAGCGGATGTGAACGCCTTCAGGACCCGATAAAAGTACGGACCAAGCCCTCCCTGCCCGATATCGGGCAGGATTCTTGCGAAAGCTCCCCTCGTACCCCAGGATCAACGGGTGCACGAAGAACTTGTCGATCACCTGACCCGGTCCACCTCGCTCCAGCGCGGTGAGGCCCTGCGGGTGATCCAGGACGTGCTCGCCTACTTCGACGAGACGGCCGAACAGTTCGTCCGCCGCCGCCACCGCGAACTCCAGGGTCAGGGCCTGGTGAACGCGGAGATCTTCGAGCGGATCGCGGCGGACCTGCGGTACCGCGCGGTCGCGCCGCCCGAGCTCACGCTCAGACAGCTGCGCCGCATGGTCTACGGCTAGACCCGTCCGTTCCACGTACGAACCGCCTGACCCGAGGGGACCCTTTATGTGCGGAATTGTCGGATACATCGGTAAGCGTGACGTCGCCCCGCTCCTCCTGGAAGGCCTGCAGCGCCTGGAGTACCGCGGCTACGACTCCGCGGGCGTCGTGATCACCAGCCCGAAGGCCACCGGCCTGAAGATGGTCAAGGCCAAGGGCCGCGTCCGCGACCTGGAGGCCCGCGTCCCCAAGCGCTTCACCGGCACCACCGGCATCGCCCACACCCGCTGGGCCACCCACGGCGCGCCCTCCGACGAGAACGCCCACCCCCACCTGGACGGCGAGAACAAGGTCGCCGTCGTCCACAACGGCATCATCGACAACGCCTCCGACCTGCGCGCCAAGCTGATCGCCGACGGCGTCGAGTTCCGCTCCGAGACGGACACCGAGGTCCTCACCCACCTCATCGCCCGCTCCACGGCCGAGAAGCTGGAGGACCGGGTCCGCGAGGCGCTGCGCCACATCGAGGGCACGTACGGCATCGCCGTCCTGCACGCCGACTTCAACGACCGCATCGTGGTCGCCCGCAACGGCTCGCCGGTCGTCCTCGGCATCGGCGAGAAGGAGATGTTCGTCGCCTCCGACGTCGCCGCCCTGGTCTCGCACACCCGCCAGGTCGTCACCCTCGACGACGGCGAGATGGCCACCATCAAGGCCGACGACTACCGCACGTACACCACCGAGGGCTCGCGCACCTCGGCCGAGCCGACCACCGTGGAGTGGGAGGCCGAGTCGTACGACATGGGCGGCCACGACACGTACATGCACAAGGAGATCTTCGAGCAGGCCGACGCCGTGGACCGCGTCCTGCGCGGCCGCATCGACGACCGCTTCTCCACCGTGCACCTCGGCGGCCTGAACCTGGACGCGCACGACGCCCGCAAGGTGCGCCGCGTGAAGATCCTCGGCTGCGGCACCTCCTACCACGCGGGCATGATCGGCGCCCAGATGATCGAGGAGCTGGCCCGCATCCCCGCCGACGCCGAGCCGGCGTCCGAGTTCCGCTACCGCAACGCGGTCGTCGACCCCGACACCCTGTACGTCGCCGTCTCCCAGTCCGGCGAGACCTACGACGTGCTCGCCGCCGTGCAGGAGCTCAAGCGCAAGGGCGCCCGCGTCTTCGGCGTCGTCAACGTCGTCGGCTCCGCCATCGCCCGCGAGGCCGACGCGGGCGTGTACGTGCACGCGGGCCCGGAGGTCTGCGTCGTCTCCACCAAGTGCTTCACCAACACCACCGTCGCCTTCGGGCTGCTCGCCCTGCACCTGGGCCGCATCCGCGACCTGTCGGTCTCCGACGGCAAGCGGATCATCGCGGGTCTGCGGCAACTGCCCGCGCAGATCGAGCAGATGCTGGAGCGCGAGGACGAGATCAAGAAGCTGGCGCAGGAGTTCGCCGAGGCCAAGTCGATGCTCTTCATCGGGCGCGTACGCGGCTATCCGGTGGCCCGCGAGGCCTCCCTGAAGCTCAAGGAGGTCTCCTACATCCACGCCGAGGCCTACCCCGCGTCCGAGCTGAAGCACGGCCCGCTCGCCCTCATCGAGCCCGCCCTGCCGACGGTCGCGATCGTCCCCGACGACGACCTCCTGGAGAAGAACCGCGCGGCCCTGGAGGAGATCAAGGCCCGCAGCGGCAAGATCCTCGCGGTCGCCCACCGGGAGCAGGAGAAGGCCGACCACACGATCGTCGTCCCGAAGAACGAGGACGAGCTGGACCCGATCCTCATGGGCATCCCGCTCCAGCTCTTCGCCTACCACACGGCGTTGGCCCTGGGCCGGGACATCGACAAGCCGCGGAACCTGGCGAAGTCGGTCACGGTGGAGTAGTCCGCGCCCATGAACGGTCCCCTGTGTGTGCCACCAGCGCACAGGGGACCGTTCTTCGAGGGACCGGGGTCGCCCATTACCCCGGCCCGCGCCTGCTCAGTCGGCGGCCGTCACCCCCCGACCTGCAGGGCATACACCGCGCGCGCCGGCCTGGGAACGTCCGGACGCCGCCGCACGGGCAGTGGGCCGTGGTTCTGCCCCAACAAGCGGTATGTACCCTTCACAAGGGAGCAACCCACCTCTACGCGCGAGTAGATTTATGCGTCGCCGATGCGCGGCCGCCGCCTCGCGCCCCTCATCCCACCTGGGACGAACGGGAGTTGCGCGGCTAGGGGATCACCACGACGGGGCGTTGCGCACGGCGCGCGAGCCGGCCCGCGACCGACCCGAAGATGCGCCCCACGATCCCGTGCGTCGAGCCGACGACGATGGCGTCCGCGGAGTACTCCCGGCCGACCTCTTCGAGTTCGTGGCAGATGTCGCCGCCGCGCTCGACCAGGATCCAGGGCACTTCCGACAGATATTCGGCGCAGGCCAGTTCGAGGCCGAGGACCTCGGTGCGGTGGTCGGGGACGTCGACGAAGACCGGGGGTTCACAGCCCGCCCAGACGGTGGTGGGCAGCCGGTTGGCGACGTGGACGATGATCAGGCCGGAGCCGGATCGGTGCGCCATCCCGATCGCGTAGGCGAGGGCCCGCTCGCTGGATGTCGAGCCGTCGAAGCCGACGACGACACCGTGCCGGAAGGCGGGATCGCAGGAGTGGCGTGGTTCTTCCGCCGCTTGGGGGGTCGCGCTCGGATCGGCGACCTGCCGCTTGCGGTTCGCGGGTTCGGAGAATTCGTGACCGGCCATCGGTGTCTCGGCGAAGGAGTCCTCTGTGGGAGGGTCGGCTTTTTTCGGGTGCGCGGTCTGCGTGCGCGGTAGGGAACAGGGTGACAAGAGCAGGTACAGCAGGTGTCGGATGTGTGCGGGTCACCGCAGGTCGGGCACCGTGACGACGCACATCACCGGACGTGTGTCCGGGAATCATCTTCCCAACCCCTTACCCCCAAGGGTACGGCCGCACTCCTCTCCTGCCCAGCTCTCGGCGGGCCCCGTCCGGGCCCCTCAGGGACCCGCCCGGTGTTGCCGCCCCGGGGCGCCGCCGCGGGCCCGCACAAGGCCCGCCAAGGCCTCACGGAGGCCGCACGGCGTTCACCGGAGCATGCATGAGCCCGGCTCGGATGGCAATGGCGGCTGCCCCGTACAGGCGGTTTGCGCCCGGTTCGCGCGCGTGCTCCCTTCAGGCCAGTGACCGGCCGGTCGGCCGCGCGTTGAACCCGTGAAACCACTCTTTCGGAGACATCCGCCGCCACCGCCACACCGTGCGAAACCACTGCCGCAGGGAGCACGCCGTGCCAGGACCGTCCACCGCCGCCCCGGTCGCCGCAGCCACCACCCGCCGCCGCGCACCCGAGGGGGCGCGCGAGCGCCGGGCCCCCTCGGTCCCCGCGCCACGCCCCGCGAGGACCCCGGCACCCGCCCCGCAGGAATCGGCGAGCGACGTGGTGCGCTGGGCGGCCTTCTCCTGCGTCCTGGTTCCGGTGGTCCTCGTCGGGTACGGGACCTCGCTGGCCGGCGCGGGCGGAGCGGCCCTGGGCCTCGCCGCCGTGACCGGGGTGTGCCGGGTGCTGCTGCAGCAGTCCGAGCGCGGGGCGGCGCGGGCCCGCGCGCAGCGGGGCGCGGGCACGCGCGGACGGCGCCAGCGACAGGCTCCGGGGGCGCACCGGGGCGGCCGTCGTCCGGGGCCGGATGCGCCGGTGGACTGACTGATTCCCACGCACTCCCCCGTACGTTTTCAGCCAACTTCCCAGCCGTCGGCATTCCCTGGCGGAACGGGGGGTCAACCCACGTCTCACCAGGGGTGAAAGGAGCGGGGAAGGCCTCTGCACCCTACGTTGACCGGCCACTGGCACAAGGCGCACTTCCCTGCGCGGCCCGTGAGTGCGACGCTTCGTGATCGAATGCTTCACGCCAAGTTGCCATGTCGACAATGCGCCGGGTGCTGAACTGGTCACAGCGGCGTCACGTGACGCAGTAGATTCGATCTTGACTGTAGTACGGCGGGGGACTGGTGGAGGACCGAGGGGAAACGTGCAGGAGCGACAGGCCCAAAAAGCACGTCAAGAACAGGGAGCCGCGACGACCGAGGGGGGCTTAGCACCATGAGCCACGACTCCACTGCCGTGCAGGAAGCCGCGGCGCGGAAACTCTCCGGGCGGCGACGTCGGGAGATCGTCGCGGTGCTGCTCTTCAGCGGTGGTCCCATTTTCGAGAGTTCCATACCTCTCTCCGTGTTCGGCATTGACCGGCAGGACGCGGGAGTACCCCGATACCGGCTGCTCGTGTGCGCCGGTGAAGAGGGGCCGCTGCGCACCACCGGCGGGCTGGAACTGACCGCGCCCCACGGGCTGGAGGCGATCTCGCGGGCGGGCACCGTCGTGGTGCCGGCCTGGCGCTCGATCACATCGCCGCCCCCGCTGGAGGCACTCGACGCGCTGCGCCGCGCGCACGAGGAGGGCGCACGCATCGTCGGCCTCTGCACCGGCGCGTTCGTCCTGGCCGCGGCCGGTTTACTGGACGGCCGACCGGCGACGACGCACTGGATGTACGCGCCGACGCTGGCCAAGCGCTACCCGTCCGTGCATGTCGACCCGCGCGAGCTGTTCGTCGACGACGGCGACGTGCTGACGTCGGCCGGCACCGCGGCCGGAATTGATCTCTGCCTGCACATCGTGCGCACCGACCACGGCAACGAGGCGGCGGGCGCGCTCGCCCGCAGGCTGGTCGTGCCGCCGCGCCGGGCCGGTGGCCAGGAACGCTATCTGGACCGGTCGCTGCCGGAGGAGATCGGCGCCGACCCGCTCGCCGAGGTCGTCGCCTGGGCACTCGAACACCTTCACGAGCAGTTCGACGTGGAGACGCTGGCCGCCCGCGCCTATATGAGCAGGCGCACCTTCGACCGGCGGTTCCGCTCGCTGACCGGGAGCGCTCCCCTGCAGTGGCTGATCACCCAGCGGGTGCTGCAGGCACAGCGGCTCCTGGAGACCTCCGACTACTCCGTGGACGAGGTCGCCGGACGCTGCGGCTTCCGCTCGCCGGTCGCGCTGCGCGGACACTTCCGGCGTCAGCTCGGCTCCTCGCCCGCGGCGTACCGCGCGGCGTACCGGGCGCGGCGGCCGCAGAACGAGCGGTCCCTGGAGTCGGCGTCGGCGCCCCCGGCACCGTCGGCCGCCTCCGCGGCCACGGCGGCGGCCGCCGTGAGCGCCGGACCCTCGGTGGTCGCCGCGGACGGACCGGGGCCGGGTCCGGGCGGACATTCCGGTCTGGCGCCGGGCCCCGTCCCGTCCCAGACCCGGCGCACGGCCGCCGCAAGCTCGCTCGGGGCCACGGCTTCGCTGCCGATGGATCCGGGCAAGCCGCACTCCGACGCGTACGCGCCGGGCCGCACTCCCCTGCCCGGTCAGAGGAGCGCGCCGTAGGGTTGGGCGCATGAACGATCGCATGGTGTGGATCGACTGCGAGATGACCGGGCTCTCGCTGACGGATGACGCACTTATCGAGGTGGCCGCACTGGTCACCGACTCGGAACTGAACGTGCTCGGCGAAGGTGTGGACATCGTGATCCGCCCGCCGGACGCGGCCCTGGAGACCATGCCCGAGGTGGTGCGGCAGATGCACACCACCTCGGGGCTCCTCGACGAGCTGGCCGGCGGCACCACGCTGGCCGACGCCGAGGAGCAGGTCCTCTCCTACATCCGGCAGCACGTGAAGGAGCCCCGCAAGGCCCCGCTGTGCGGCAACTCGGTCGGCACGGACCGCGGCTTCCTGCTGCGGGACATGCCGACCCTCGAGGACTTCCTGCACTACCGCATCGTCGACGTCTCCTCCATCAAGGAGCTGGCCCGGCGCTGGTACCCGCGGGCGTACTTCAACAGCCCGGACAAGAACGGCAACCACCGCGCCCTCGCCGACATCCGCGAGTCCATCGCGGAGCTGCGCTACTACCGCGAGGCGATCTTCGTCCCGCAGCCCGGGCCGGACTCCGACACCGCCAAGTCGATCGCCGCGAAGTACGTCCTGCCTGCGGATTAGCCCTCCCCGGCACCCCGTGTACGGGGTCCGTAAAAGGCGTGCGCGAGCACCCCTTCGGACCCTGTACACTTTTTCTCGGCCGGTCGGAAGAACGACAAAGACCGGCCCGTGGTGGGTGTAGCTCAGTTGGTAGAGCACCTGGTTGTGGTCCAGGTGGCCGCGGGTTCAAGTCCCGTCACTCACCCTGAAGGATCGGCCCCTGACCCGGGAACGGGTTGGGGGCCGATTCTGTTTGCCGCTCTCGCGCGACCAGGCCTAGGGCGATACGTACACCGTCGGCGCCGACGAACTCCACCTCGACCGAGTAGTCCGACGTCTTCGAGCTGTGGTTGGTGATATGCAGCTCAGCGGTGGGCCAGCGGGTGCTCGGATCCACCGAGCACTTGGTGAGCCGCACGTCGGCACGCGCATCCGGCACCGCCGGGGCGGTCTGCCCCTGGGAAGGGTCCCGTCCGGGAGGCGACTCATCGCCACTGTCGCGGGTGAGCGCCAGCGCCACCAAGATCGCCACCAGGACGACAGCGATCAGCGCCACGTAGAGAAACACCCGCCCGATCCGCTTCCCACGCGGCAGGAGGCCGCTGACCTGACATGGCGCCCCCAGATGGCGCGCGGGGCTGGTACGTCAAGCATCTCTCCGTGAGATGAAACGCGCATGTCAGGCCGTGTCGGCCTCGGGCCCGCACGGACGGGGCCCGGGCCCTCAGGACGAAGCCCTGCGCACCAGCTCCGTAGGCAGCACGATCTGGCGGCGGGCGAGGCGGCGGGCCGCTGCCGGGCGGGTGTCGGCTATCTCGGCGAGGAGGACGTCCGTCATGGTGCGGCCCATCTCCGTGATGGGCTGGCGGACGCTGGTCAGGGGCGGGTCCATGTGGCGGGCGATGGCCGAGTCGTCGAAGCCGACCAGGGCCACGTCGTCCGGTATGCGGCGGCCCTCCTCGCGCAGGATCTGGCGGGCGCCGGCCGCCATCACGTCCGAGCCCGCGAAGACCGCGTCCAGGTCGGGGCGGCGGGCCAGGAGCTCCGTCATGGCGCGGCGGCCGCCGTCCTCGGTGAAGTCGCCGCGGGCTATCAGGGCCTCGTCGACGGGGTGGCCCGCCTCGGTGAGGGCGTCGCGGTAGCCGTCGAGGCGGCGCTGGGCGCCGTACACGTCCAGGCGCCCCGTGATCGTGGCTATCGTGCGGCGGCCCCGCTCCAGGAGGTGGTCGACGGCCGCCCGGGCGCCCGCGAAGTTGTCGGAGTCCACCGAGGCCAGCGGCTCGTCGGCCGAGCGGCGGCCGCTGATCACGGCGGGGATGTCGAGCTGCTGGAGCAGGTCCGGCAGGGGGTCGTCGGCGTGCACCGAGACGAGCAGGACACCGTCCACGCGGTGCGCCGACAGGTATTGGGCGAGGCTGCGGCGCTCCCGGTCGCCGCCCGCGAACGTCAGCAGGAGCTGCATGTCCGTGTCCGCGAGCGCGGTGCCCACGCCGTGGATGATGTCCGAGAAGTACGGCTCGGCGAAGAACCGGGACTCCGGCTCGGGGACGACCACGGCGATGGAGTCCGTGCGGTTCGCGGCGAGCGCCCGGGCCGCCGTGTTCGGGACATAACCCAGCTCGGCGACCGCCTCCTCGACGGCCGCGCGCGTCTGCTCGCTCACCCGGGGCGAACCGTTGATCACCCGGGACACCGTGCCGCGCCCGACCCCCGCCCGCGCGGCGACCTCCTCCAGCGTGGGCCGTGCCCCGCCGCGCCCCCTGGGCTGACCGCTCCCCATCAGTGCCTCCCCACGACGCGAATCTAACAGCAGGGCCACGACCACCAGCGACGGCGCCGACGGCCCGCAACTCCCGGCGTCCGGTGCCTTGACACCCCCCGGGCGAGCCGCGAACCTTCAAGGCATCACACATGGGAGCGCTCCCACCCTACCCGGCTCTTACATGACCCGCACGTCCCGTCCGAGCCAATTCCCACCAACTCGCACATTTCATACGAGAGTTGACCGGCTTTCGGTACGTCTGGGACCAGGAGGACGCAATGCGCTACAGGACTCGAACGTCCCGCACGGCCGTGGTCCTCGCGGCCGCCACCGCTCTCGCCGCCGGACTGCTCGCCGGCTGCGCGGAGGACTCCGACGAGCCCGGCGGTTCCTCGGGGGGCGGCGGGGACGGCGGGGGCGGAAAGGGCAAGACAACCCTGACCGTCGGGGTGTTCGGCGCCTTCGGCCTGCAGGAGGCCGGGCTCTACGAGGAGTACGAGGAGCTCAACCCGGACATCGACATCAAGCAGAACTCCGTACAGCGCAACGAGAACTACTGGCCCGCCCTGCTCACCCACCTCAGCAGCGGCAGCGGCCTCTCCGACATCCAGGCCGTCGAGGTCGGCAACATCGCCGAGCTGACCGGCACCCACTCCGGCAAGCTGGTGGACCTCGGCAGGACCAAGGGCGTCGACAAGGGCGCCTACCTCGACTGGAAGTGGCAGCAGGGCACCACCGACGACGGCAAGACCATCGGCCTCGGCACCGACATCGGGCCGACCGGCATCTGCTACCGCAAGGACCTCTTCAAGAAGGCCGGGCTGCCCACGGACCGAGAGGAGGTCGGCAAGCTCTGGGCCGGAGACTGGAACAAGTACCTGGAGGCGGGCAAGCGGTTCAAGGAGAAGGCGCCCGAGGGCACCGCCTTCGTCGACGGCGCCACCGGCGTGATGGCCGCCGTGCACGGCTCCGGCAAGGAGAAGTTCTACGACGCCGAGGGCGATCTTGTCTACAAGGACAGCGCGGGCGTCAAGGAGGGCTGGGACCTAGCGGCCGAGTTCGCCGAGGCCGGGCTCACCGCGAAGCTCCAGCAGTTCCAGCCCAGTTGGGACCAGGCCTTCTCCAACGCCTCCTTCGCCACCGTGACCTGCCCGCCCTGGATGCTCGGCTACATCAAGGACAAGGCGGGCGACAAGGGCGAGGACCAGTGGGACGTCGCCGCCGCGCCCAAGCCCAGCAACTGGGGCGGCTCCTTCCTGACCGTGCCCGAGGCGGGCAAGAACAAGGAGGAGGCCGCCAAGCTCGTCGCCTGGCTGACCGCACCGAAGCAGCAGGCCAAGCTGTTCGACAAGCGGGCCAGCTTCCCGAGCGCCGAGGCCGCGTACACCCTGCCCGAGGTGAAGGACGCCAAGAACGCCTACTTCGGCGACGCCCCGGTCGGACAGATCTTCGCCAAGGCCGCCGAGGGCGTGCCGGTCCAGCCCATCGGCCCCAAGGACGGGATCATCTCCCAGTACCTGGCCGACACCGGGATGCTCGGCGTCGACCAGAAGGGCACGTCTCCCGACGGGGCCTGGGACAAGGCAGTGAAGACGATCGACAACGCACTGGACCAGTGATCATCCGGTGACCGACATCCCGAGCGACACCCGTACCGCCGCGCCCTCCACGGGGGAGGAGGGCGCGGCCCCCCGCGCGCGGTCCGTGGCGCTGCTCGCCGACCCGGCGGCCGAGCGCCGCCGGGCCCGGCGCAGCCGCCGCTACCGCTGGGACATGAAGTGGAGTCCCTACGCCCTCATCGCGCCGTTCTTCCTCTTCTTCATCGCCTTCGGGCTCTTCCCGCTGCTCTACACGGGGTGGGCCTCGCTGCACCGGGTGGAGCTGGGCACGCCCACGGACATGGAGTGGGTGGGGCTGCGCAACTTCTCGCGGCTCCTGGAGGACGACTTCTTCTGGAACGCGCTGCGCAACACCTTCACCATCGGCCTCATCTCGACCGTGCCGCAGCTCCTGATGGCCCTCGGCCTCGCCCATCTGCTGCACTACCGGCTGCGCGGCTCCATGTTCTTCCGCGTCGCGATCCTCACCCCCTACGCCACCTCCGTGGCCGCGGCGACGCTCGTCTTCGTGCTGATGTTCAGCCGCACCGACCACGGCATGATCAACTGGGCGCTCGGGCTCGTCGGCGTCGACGCCGTGGACTGGCAGAACGGCGACTGGACCGCGCAGTTCGCCGTGTCCTCGATCGTCATCTGGCGGTGGACCGGCTACAACGCGCTGATCTATCTGGCCGCGATGCAGGCCATCCCCAACGATCTGTACGAGTCGGCGGCGCTTGACGGCGCGAGCCGCTGGCAGCAGTTCCGGCACGTCACGATTCCCTCGCTGCGGCCGACGATCCTGTTCACCTGCGTGGTGTCGACGATCGGGGCGACCCAGCTCTTCGGCGAGCCGCTGCTCTTCAGCCAGGGCGCGAGCCCCACCGGCGGCTCCGACCACCAGTTCCAGACGCTCGGTCTCTATCTCTACGAACAGGGCTGGTTCAACCAGCACCTGGGCCGGTCCTCGGCGATCGCCTGGACCATGTTCCTCATTCTCGTCCTGATCGGCCTGCTCAACTGGGCGATCAGCCGCTGGATCCGCAGAAGCGCGTGAGGGGATGACGTGGCAAGCCTCAAGAAACGCGGCGCCGGACGCCAACTGCACGGCGGCAAGCTGGCCTACGCCGTACTGATCCTGTTCACCGTCGGCTCCCTCTTCCCCCTGGTGTGGACGGCGATCGCCGCGTCCCGCAACAACACGCGGCTCGCCGAGACGCCCCCGCCCTTCTGGTTCGGCGGGAACCTCTTCAAGAACCTGGAGATCGCCTGGACCGACGCCAACATGGGCACGGCCCTGCTCAACACCCTGGTGGTGGCGGGCACCATCACCGTGGGCACCGTGCTCTTCTCCACCCTCGCGGGCTTCGCCTTCGCCAAGCTGCGGTTCCGCTTCCGGGGGCTCCTGCTGCTGCTCGTGATCGGCACGATGATGGTGCCGCCGCAGCTGAGTGTCGTACCGCTGTTCATGATGGTGGCGGAGTTCGGCTGGACCGATCAGCTGCAGTCGGTGATCCTGCCGACGCTCGTGAGCGCCTTCGGGGTGTTCTTCATGCGGCAGTACCTCATCGAGGCCCTGCCCACCGAGGTGATCGAGGCCGCCCGGGTCGACGGGGCCAGCAGTCTGCGGCTGATCTGGCACGTGGTGTTCCCCGCGGCCCGGCCCGCCATGGCCGTCCTCGGCATGCTGACCTTCGTCATGGCCTGGAACGACTTCTTCTGGCCCATCATCGCGCTGACACAGGGCGGCGAACCCACCGTGCAGGTGGCCCTCGCCGGGCTCGGCCGCGGCCAGATCCCCGACCAGTCCGTGATCATGGCGGGCGCGCTGCTCGGCACGCTGCCGCTGCTCATCGCCTTCGTCCTGTTCGGCAAGCAGATCGTGGGCGGCATCATGCAGGGCGCCGTCAAGGGCTGATCGCCATATCCCGCGTGCCCCACCCTCACCTGTCCTTTCCGTACGACCCATGGGAGCGCTTCCATGACCCACGCGAACCTGCGATTCCCGGCCTCCTTTGTGTGGGGCGCCGCCACCGCCGCGTACCAGATCGAGGGGGCGGTGCGGGAGGACGGCAGGACGCCGTCGATCTGGGACACCTTCAGCCATACGCCGGGCAAGGTGCTCGGCGGGGACACCGGGGACGTGGCCTGCGACCACTTCCATCGGTGGCGCGACGACGTGCGGCTGATGGCCGACCTCGGGATCGGCGCGTACCGCTTCTCGGTGTCGTGGCCGCGGGTGCAGCCGACCGGGCGCGGGCCCGCCGTGCAGCGCGGGCTCGACTTCTACCGGGCGCTCGTCGACGAGCTGCTGGCGCACGGCATCACGCCGATGGTCACGCTCTACCACTGGGACCTGCCCCAGGAGCTGGAGTCGGCCTTCCCCAGCGGCTCCCCGGCGGGCGGCGGCTGGCCGGAGCGGGACACCGCCTACCGCTTCGAGGAGTACGCGGGCATCGTCGCCGGGGCGCTCGGCGACCGCGTGGAGCTGTGGGCGACCCTCAACGAGCCCTGGTGCAGCGCGTTCCTCGGCTATGGCTCGGGCGTGCACGCGCCCGGCCGCACCGACCCCGAGGCCGCCCTGCGCGCGGCGCATCACCTCAACCTCGCCCACGGCCTGGGCGCCCGCGCGCTGCGCGCGGCGCTGCCGACCCGCGCCCAGGTCGGCGTCTGCCTCAACCCGAGCGCCGTGCGCCCGCTGACCCCGTCCGCCGCGGATCTCGACGCCCGGCGCCGCATCGACGCGCTCGCCAACCGCGTCTTCACCGGTCCCATGCTCCGCGGGACGTACGACGACGATCTGCTCGCCGACACCGCGCGGATCACGGACTGGTCCTTCGTGCGCGACCGCGACCTGGCCACCGCCCGGCAGCCGCTGGACTTCCTCGGCATCAACTACTACTCCCCCGCTGTCGTGTCGGCCGCACCGCACGCGGACGGACCGCGCCTCGACGGGCACGGCGCCGCCGACCACTCCCCCTGGCCGGGCGCCGACTCCGTCTCCTTCCACCGGGCGCCCGGTGAACTCACCGCCATGGACTGGCCGGTGGACCCCACCGGCCTGAAGGACCTTCTCCTTGAGTACACCGCTCAGGCCCCCGGGGTTCCCCTTTTCGTGACGGAGAACGGCGCGGCGTACGACGACAAGCCCGGCGCGGGCGGCCAGGTCCACGACCCCGACCGGATCCGCTATCTGCACGGCCACCTCGCCGCCGTGCACGAGGCGATCCTCGCGGGCGCCGACGTGCGCGGTTACTTCCTCTGGTCTCTGATGGACAACTTCGAGTGGGCGTACGGCTACAGCAAGCGGTTCGGGGCGGTGTACGTCGACTACGAGACGCAGGAGCGGACGCCGAAGTCGAGCGCGCACTGGTACGCGAAGGTGGCGGCGAGCGGGGAGCTGCGCGCGGCCGAGGAGTGACCCGGCGGGCAAAAAGGGGTGCGCCCCGGCCGGGTGGGGGGAAGGTGCCGGCCGGGGCGCGTGTGGGGGGATGCGGTGGCTGTGGGAGGCCGCTTCTCGGTGGCTACTTGTAGGCGGCGAACGCCTTCGTGAACGCCAGCGGGTCCTGCGCGATCGACGAGCACGTCGGCTGGACGGAGTTGTCGCCGCCCGCGCAGGCCTTGTCGCGTGTCGACGACCACATCGACAGCCAGCCGATTCCCTTGTCCTGGGCGAACTTCACCAGCTGGGTGGCGTCGTCGACCTTGAAGATCTCCGTGGTGACGTCGTTGACGCCGATCATCGGGGTGACCGCGACGGTCTTCCAGGCCTGTGCGTCCGACAGGCCGAGCACGCCCTTGATCTGCGCCTGGGTCGCGGTCGCCGCCTGGGTGGCGTAGGTGCCCATGTCGTCGCTGTAGGCCGGTCCGTAGTCCATGGCCATGATGTTCACGGCGCCGATCCTCACGCCGTTCTTCTTCGCGTCGGCGAGCAGGTCGACGCCCGGCTGGGTCAGGCCCTCGGGCATCACCGGCAGCGTGAAGGACACGTCGAGCCCCGGGCGGTCCTTCTGGAGGGCGGCGATGGCCTGCGCGCGGCGGGAGTTGGCGGCGGTGTCGGGCAGGGCCGCGCCCTCGATGTCGAAGTCGACCTTGGTGAGCTTGTACGTGTCGATGACCTTGCCGTACGCCTTGGCGAGCGCGCCCGCGCTGTCGCAGCGCAGGCCGAGTTCGGAGCCGGCCGCGCCACCGAAGGACACGCGGACGTCACCGCCCTTGGCGCGCAGATCACCTATCTGGGCGGCGACCTTGTCGTCGCCGAGCGCGGTGCTGCCGCCCCACAGGGGTTCGCAGCCGCCGCCGGAGGTGACGAAGGCCAGGTTGAACTCCTTCACGCCGGTCTTCGCGGCGGTGTCGAGGAGGTCGTAGGCCGGGGCGAGGGAGGTGTCGACGAAGGGGGCGAACTTGGCGGCGCCCTTGGTTCCGGTGCCCTCGCTCGGGGTGGGGGTCGGGGTGGGCTTGCCCGTCGGCTTCGTCGGCTTCGTCGGCTTGGCGGTGGGCTTGTCCGTGGGCTTCCCGGTCGGGTCCTGGGTGGGCTTCTCGGTGGGGCGGCCGGAGGGCTGCGGGGCCGCCCCGTCGTCGGCCGCGCACTTGGCGTCGTTGATCAGGCACTTGACCGGGTCCGCGGCGCCGGACACGACGAAGCCGACCGTCAGGGACTCGCCGGGCGCCAGCTCCTTGTCCCACTTGGGCGGGGTGACGGTGACGCGGCGCCCGTCGACCTTGTGCTCGGCGTTCCACAGCGAGCTGAGCTTCGCGCCCGCGGGCAGGTCGAACTCCAGGGTCCAGTCGGCCTTGGCCTCGCCGGAGCTGTTCCTGACGACGTACTGCGCGGTGTAACCGCCCGACCAGTCGCTGGTCCTGCTGTACGCGGCACCGACGGAGGCCGCCTGGGCCGTGCCGGACAACAGGAAGGCACCGCCACCGACGACGGCCGCCGTGACGACGACGCCGATCGCCTTCTGCCTGCCGGTGATCCTGCGACGGTGGGTGCTCATGGGGCCTGCCTCTTCGGGGGTGCGGGGGGGGGTGGGACCGCTCGCACGTTAGTCCCGCCTGAGGCGACAAAAGGGGCTTCCCGGACCGAGGTTGGCGATCTTAGGGTTGGCTTAAGAGTGGGATCGGGGTCGGGAAAGGTTGGTCCGCCCCGGACCGGGATCAAGGCCCGAGGCCGAGGCCGGGAAAGGTCAGGCGCCGCGGCCGGGAAAGGTCAGGCCGCGGCCGGGAGACGTCAGTCCGACCCGGACCTCGCCCCCTGCTCCGCCCGCACCCGCCTCCGCCTCCGCACGGCCCCCCGCCGCCCCCGCCCCCCGGCCGCGGGCCGACGCGGATCCCGCTGGATCCAGAGGCGCACCTCCGTACCGCCGAGGACCGAGCGGCCGATGCGCACATCCCCACCGGTGGACTCCGCGAGGCGGCGGACGATGTCGAGGCCGAGGCCGGTCGAGCCCGACGACGCGCCCGAGTTGCCCCGGGCCAGCGCCGCCCGCGGGTCGGCGATCCCGCCTCCCGCGTCGGAGACGAGCACGATCACCGCGTCCTCCCCGCTGTGCACGTCCACGGCGAAGGCCGCGCCCTCCCGCGTGTGCCGGAAGACGTTGCCGAGCAGGGCGTCCACCACGGCGACCAGGTCCGCCCGGGCCACCGGGATCCACACCGGCTGCTCCACCCCGGCGACCCGCGCCTCGCGCCCCTCGTCCTCGGCGAGCGCCGACCAGAACTCCATGCGTTCGCGGATCACCTCGGCGGCGTCGCACCCGGCGCCGGGCCCGATGTGCACGCCGGCCGCCGTCTGCGGCTTCGCGTCCCGTGCCGTACGGATGATGGTGTCGACCTCGCGTTCGAGGCGTTCGACGGCGACGCGGGTCTGCTCGGCGGCGGGGCCTTCGCCCAGCGAGGCGGCGTTGAGGCGCAGCACGGTCAGGGGGGTGCGCAGGCGGTGGGAGAGGTCGGCCGCCAGTTCCCGCTCGTTGGCGAGGAGCTGGACGACCTGGTCGGCCATGGAGTTGAACGCCACGGCGGCGAGCCGCAGTTCGGTCGGCCCGTCCTCCGGCACCCGCGCGGCGAGCTTGCCCTCGCCGAGGTCGTGCGCGGCGCCCACGAGCCGCCGGGCGGGCTGGACCATGCGGACGCCGAGGCGGTCGGCGACCGCGACAGATCCGATGATGAGCGCCACGCCGACGCCCGCGAGGACCAGCCACGCCGTGGTCACGCCGTTGCTGACCTCGCTCTCCGGCACGAAGATCTCGACCACGGCGATCTCGCCCGAGCTGAGGCCGAAGGGCTGGAGCAGCGCGGAGCCGCCGGGCACGTCCGTGGTCCTGGCCCGCCCCTCGGCCCGGGTGGCGGCCACGTCGCGGGCGGCGGCGCGGCGTTCGCCGATCCTGAGCGGCGGCTGCTCGCCGACGGCGGGCACGTGCACAGCCATCCGCCCGTCGCCGCCGGCCTCGGAGCTGGCGACGGCCCGGTCGAGCTGGGTGCGGTCGGTGGTGATGGAGAGGGTCGGGCCCATGCCCGCGGCGTGCCGTTCGGCGGCCGAGAAGGCGCGGTCGCGGGCCATCTCCTGGATGACGAGGCCCAGCGGGATGGCGAACGCGGCCACGACCATCGTGGTGACGGCCAGGCACACCCGCACGAGCGCCCACCTCACGGCGCGGCTCCCGCCCGCCGGGCGCGGGTCACAGCGGTGGCTCCAGCTTCACTCCGACGCCCCGCAGGGTGTGCAGATAGCGGGGGTTGGCGGCGGTTTCACCCAATTTCCTGCGCAGCCAGGACAGATGGACGTCGATGGTCTGGTCGTCGCCGTAGCTCTGCTGCCAGACCTCGGCGAGGAGTTCCTTGCGCGGTACGACGACGCCGGGCCGCCCGGCGAGGAAGGCGAGCAGGTCGAACTCCCGCCGGGTCAGGTCGAGCCGGGCGCCGTCCAGCTGGGCCTGGCGGCGCAGCGGGTCGACGGTGAGGCCGCCGACCTGGAGCACGGGCCGGGGGGTCGCCTCGCCGTTGCCGGATCCGGAGCCGCGGGAGCGCCGCAGCACGGCGGCCATGCGCGCGGACAGGTGCTCGACGGAGAACGGCTTGGTCAGATAGTCGTCGGCGCCGTCGTTGAGGAGCCGCACGATCTCCGCCTCGTCGTCGCGCGCGGTCGCGATGATGACGGGTACGTCGGTGATGCCGCGCAGCATCTTCAGCGCCTCGGCCCCGTCGAGGTCGGGCAGCCCGAGGTCCAGGATGACCAGGTCGAACCGGAAATGCGCGACCTCGCGCAGCGCCTCCAGGGCGGTGCCGACGCTCCGTACCGTGTGGGAGGCGTCGGTGAGATGCCGGATGAGGGCCGAGCGTACGAACTGGTCGTCCTCGACGACGAGCACACTTGCCATGGGCGGCACCGTACGCCATTCGGGGGACACGGGTGCCTCCTGGCCCTGGGCACGGCGGGTGGTGCACTATGGCCCGCGATGCGCAGAGGTCTCGTACACACCATCGCGTGGTCGCTCGCCACGGGCGCGGCGGTCACGCTGTCGTGGTGGGGCGTGCGCACGGTGATGGCGGGCACGGCGTACGATCCGCCGCGCGCGCTGCCCCTGGTGTCCGGCGACCGGTCGGCGCTGCCGCGGTCGTCGTCCACGCACCGCCCGGAGCCGACCCCGAGCCCGCCGGAGAAGTCCGGCGAGCCGTCCGGGTCGAAGCACCCCGACCCGACGAAGACCCCGGATCGCGGCACGAAGAGCCCGCAACGCCCTTCCCCGGACCACCCGCGGGGCGACCGGCCCGAGAACTCCGCCTCGCCGCCCCGGTCCGGCAGCGTCAAGGGCTACACCACCGAGGGCGGCCGCGTCGTCTTCGACCTGGGCAGGTCCTCCGCGACGCTCGTGTCGGCGTCACCGGCGGCGGGCTGGTCGATGCAGGTGTGGAAGGCGCCGACGTGGATCCGGGTGGAGTACACCTCGGGCGCGGACCGCGTCTCGGTGTTCTGCACGTGGCACGACCACGCGCCGAGGGTGGACATCAATACGTACTGAACTCCGGTGTACGTAACGGATTCCGGCCGTCAGCGGAACACCGACGACGGCGGCGCGGGCGAGGCCACCGCGCCCGCGTCCCTGACGACCGCCGCGCCGCCGCTGAAGGCGCCGAGCGCGGGCCCGTGTTCGACCCGGGCCGGGTGCGGGTCACCGGCGCTGCGCCGGGTGAGTTCGGCGATGGGCAGGGGGTGTCCGGCGCCGAGGAGCACGGCGTTGCCGAAGCGTCTGCCGCGCAGGACGGCGGGGTCGGCGACGAGGGCGAGTTCGGGGAAGACGGTGGCGGCGGTGGCGAGTTGGCCGCGCAGATAGGCGAGCGGGGGGCCGTCGGCGAGGTTGGCGGCGTACCAGCCGGTGGGTTTCAGGGCCCTGCGGACGTCGCCGAGGAATTCGGCGGTGGTGAGGTGGGCGGGGGTGCGGGCGCCGCTGAACACGTCGGCTATGACGAGGTCGGCCCAGCCGTCGGGGGTCTTCGCGAGCCCTTCGCGGGCGTCGGTGCCGCGTATGCGTATGCGGGCGCCGGGGTCGAGGGGCAGGGCGCGGCGGACGAGTTGGACGAGGGCGGTGTCGCGCTCGACGACCTGCTGGGTGGAGCGGGGCCGGGTCGCGGCGACGTACCGGGCGAGGGTGAGGGCGCCGCCGCCGAGGTGCAGCACGTGCAGGGGCCGTCCGGGCGGGGCGACGAGGTCGATGATGTGGCCGATCCGGCGCTGGTACTCGAAGTCGAGGTGCGCGGGGTCGTCGAGATCGACGTGCGACTGCGGCGCGCCGTCGACGAGCAGGGTCCACCCCCGGGCCCGCTCCCGGTCGGGCATCAGCTCGGCAAGCCCTCCGTCAACTTCCTCGACGAGTGCTTCCCGCGCCGACCGTCCCCGCCGATTCCGTGCCACACCCCCATTATCAACGCCGAACCGAACACCCGCCCGACGGCCGAGTTCGAGGCGGGACGATGACAGCCCGTCCGGCGCTTGAGGACGAGCCGCGCAGCGGCAAAAGGCGGGGCAAGGGGCGCAGCCCCCTATACCCACGCCGCCCCTCAACGGCAGTTGTCCGCGGCCTCGATCATGCGAGCGGCCTCCCCCAGCGCGGCCCGCAGCACAGCGGGATCGGTCACGGGGTCCGTCTCCCCGGGCGGCACGAGCCACCCCGTCCCGGCGACGGGCGGAGCGGGCACCGGATCCGGGTCGCGGGCAAGGGCAATCCCCCGACCGAAGGTCTGCGTACAAGCGCTCCCAGGCAGGTCCCACCCGTCCGCCGTGCCGGGCGGCACGAGAAACCCCAGGGTGTCGCACCCGCCGTCATGCAGAACGGGCCCCACGGCCTCCTCGCCGGAGCCCCGGCGCAGGATGTCGACGGCCTCAAGCCCCTGACGCGCGGGAACGGTCACGAGATCGCACTCCTCGTGACCGTCGGAGTCCCTGTAACCGTCAAGGCCACCGCCGGGTCCCGCGCTGCGGTCCTGGCTCGGCCGATGCCCGGCCGTCGTCAGCGCGCCCCCGGATTCACTGTTCTCCATGCCGAACTCCAACAAGGGAACCTCCTCGCCAGGGCGGAAGCGGCGTCGCTCCCTCTCCGCATGGTTCAACGCGCCGACGCGTCAACGGCTACGGCGCCACGCCGCCGCAAAGGATGGCAGTTCATGGCAGATCACGGGTGAGATATCCGGTTTGTAGCCAAACTCCGCGTGGTGGCCGGTTCACAGCCGGTACGTTCATGCTCCGCCGGGACAAGCCGGAACATGCCGGACCGAGCCGGAACACGTTCGCACCGGTCGGCGCCGGTCGGCGCCGACCGGCGTACCGGCGGCCGACGGCGCGGGTCGGCGTGCCACGGTCCAGCACGGTCTCCAGCGAGAGGATCCGGCATGGCGTCGTCGTCATCGGCATCGTCAACTCCGCCTCCGCGTCCGAACGTCGCGTTCCGGCAGCTGCGCGGGCAGCGCTCCCCGGGCGAGTTCGCGGCGGCGGTGCGGCGGGCCGCGCGCGAGATCGGCGAGCGGGTCAGCTGCGACGCGCGGTACGTCGGCCGCGTGGAGGCGGGTGAGATCCGGTGCCCCAACTACGCGTACGAACGGGTGTTCCTGCACATGTTCCCCGGCCGGACGCTGACGGACCTGGGCTTCGCGCCGCGCGCGGCCGTCCGGGGCCGGGGGGCGCGGGCCGCCGGGGACGCGCGCGGGGAGGCCACCGGCGGCCCGCATGACGACCACGACCCGAGGTACCCGCGTGCCAGTGACAGCGACAACACCTTCAGCACCGAGGAGAGCGACGTGCGGCGTCGCGCATTCATGACCAGCGGCACGGCCACCGTGGCCGTCGCCTCCCTGGGCGCCGTCGGGCTCCCGCCGGGCGCCGCCGAGGCCCGCGCCCGCGAGCCGCGCCGGTTCCGCGCGGCGGACGAGCACGAGGTGAACGCCGTCGAGGAGGCCGTCCGCGAGATCCGCCTGCTCGACGACCGGCACGGCGCCGACGGCCTCTACCAGCGGGCGGCCGCCCCGCTGCGCACCGCCTACGCCCTGCTCGACGCGGGCACCACCCGGCAGGGCGGGCAGGCGGCGACCGCCCGGCTGTACTCCGGCGCGGGCGAGCTCGCCATCTCCGTCGGCTGGCTCGCGCACGACTCCGGCCGCTTCGACGACGCCCGCTCGCACTACGCGGAGGCCCTCGCGACGGCCCGGATGGCCGGGGACCCCGCCCTGGAGGCGCACGCGTTCTGCAACACGGCGTTCCTGGCCAGGGACGCGGGCCGACCCCGGGAGGCGGTGCGGGCGGCGCAGGCCGCGGCGCGGGCCGCGCGGCGCCTGGAGTCGCCCCGGTTCCTCTCCCTGCTCGCACTGCGCGAGGCGGGCGGCTGGGCCGGGCTCGGCGACCACACCGGCTGCCGCCAGGCGCTCACCCGCGCGCACGCCCTGTTCGACCGCGGCCCGGCCGAGACCGACCCGGAGTGGATGACCTTCTACGGCGCCGCGGAGCTGGCCGGCCTGGAGGCGCAGTGCTGGTCGGCGCTCGGGCAGTGGGAGCGCGCGGCCCGGCACGCACAGCGCGCGGCGGGCGTGGCGGCGGAGCAGACGCCGGAGTTCACGCGCAACATCGCGCTGTACACCGCCGAGCTCGCCGACGACCTGGCCCGCGCGGGCCGCCCGGACGAGGCCGCGGCGGCGGGCCTGCGGGTCCTCGCCCTCCTGGACGAGGTCCAGTCGTCGCGGATCGCGTGCATGCTCGCGACCACCGCCCGGCTGCTCCTTCCGCACCGGCGTGCCACCGAGGTGACGGGCTTCCTGGAGCAGCACGCGGCACGCGCGCGTGCGTGACGGCAGCGTCCACGCGCGCGTGAGTGACGGTCATCCGGCGAGGTGGCCGGTCTCGTTCCAGGACTCCAGGGCGGGCTCGCCATAGGCCCAGCCCAGGACCGAGAGGGACGTCGGGTTGAGGCGGATGCGGGACGCGAACTCGATGTCGTAGCCGAGCCAGCGGGCGCCGATCACGCGCAGGATGTGGCCGTGGGCGAAGACGAGGACGTCCCGGTCGGCCTCGCGGGCCCAGGCGACGACCTCGTCGGCGCGCGCGGACACCTGCGCCAGCGTCTCGCCGTCCGGGACGCCGTCCCGCCAGATGAACCACCCGGGGCGCAGGGCCTGGATGTCGGCGGGCGTCAGTCCGTCGTACGCCCCGTAGTCGAACTCCATCAGCGCGTCCCACTCGGCGGCCCGGTCGCCGAACCCGGCGAGCTCGCACGTCTCACGCGCGCGGGACAGCGGGCTGGTGCGCACCTCGACTCCGGGGAGGCCGTCGTAGGGCGCCCGGTGCAGCCGCTGGCCCAGGAGTTTCGCGCCGCGCCTGCCCTCTTCGAGGAGCGGGATGTCCGTCCTGCCGGTGTGCTTTCCGGACAGCGACCACTCGGTCTGTCCGTGCCGGGCCAGCAGGATGCGCGGTGCCATGAGAAGCCTTTCTACAAGGACATGCAAGGACAAAAAGGGACAGTCACCTGTCCGTTCCTTCCATCATCACTCACACCGCAAAGGCGCAACCCGGGCGGCGATCTCTGCGTCTTTGAGGCACAGGGGGATGGCTCATCGGCCTTCGCGTACGCCGTAAAGTGACCCAGCGGCCGTACGCCGCGAGAACAGAGCGGGAACAGCGCGAATGAGATGGGGGACCCACCGGATGCCGCAGACCGAGGCAAAGGGCGCCGGCAGCCGCGGCATATCCGAGGGCCTGACGACCCCACTGCGCCCGCGCTGGTGGACGGAGCTGCCGCTGATCCTCCTGGTGTACGGGGCCTACTCCGCCGGGCGGCTGCTCGCGCGCGGGGACGTCTCGACCGCCGTGGGGCACGGCCTCGACCTCCTCCGCATCGAGAAGGCCGTGAACCTGAACCTGGAGCATCCGCTCAACCGGCTCTTCACGGCCCACACCTCCATCGGCGTCCCGGCGGACTTCTGGTACGCCTCGCTGCACTACCTGGTCACACCGCTGGTGCTGATCTGGCTGTTCCGCAGCAGGGCCGTGCACTACGCCGCCGCCCGCACCTGGCTGATGGTGTCCACGCTCATCGGCCTGGTCGGCTTCACGCTGATGCCGACCTGCCCGCCGCGGCTCCTCGACGCCAAGCACGGCTTCGTCGACACGATGGCGCAGTACAGCGACTGGGGCTGGTGGGGCGGCCAGGCCAGCGCCCCGCGCGGGCTCGGCGGCATGACCAACCAGTACGCGGCGATGCCCAGCCTGCACGTCGGCTGGTCGCTCTGGTGCGGCGTGATGCTGTGGCGGTACGGCCGCACGCCCCTGGTGAAGGCCATCGCCATCGCCTATCCGCTGCTCACCACCATCGTCGTCATGGGCACCGCCAACCACTACTTCCTCGACGCTGTCGCGGGCGCGGCCGTGATGGGGCTCGGCCTGCTGCTCGTCCGGCCGGTGCAGCGCGGCGCGGCCCGGGTCAAGGCCCGGCTGCGGCCGGTCCTCGCGACCGCCGTCGCCACCCGCGCCGCGGGACGCGACAAGGCACCCACCGACGCCACCGACGCCTCGTCCGCCACTGACTCCTCGATTGTCAGTGCCGGATGCCAGACTTCGGCGGGTGAGCGAATTCCCCATCAGCGCAAGCTCGGGACCGATCCGGGCGGCAAGCCCGCCGCCAAGCCGGGCGGCAAGCCCCGCGGGAACAAGGGCGCCCGACCCGCGGGCCGCGCCGCGGACACCGGGGACGGCGCTCAGACACCGGCTCGCGGAGCTGCGCGGACCTGACGTACCGCCGCAGTCCCTGGACGCCCGCGCCCTGGCCGCCCTCGCGGCGAACCCGGGCTGCGGGCGGCGCGCGCTCCTGGACGGCGCGGGCGTGCCCAAGGCGGCGCTCGCCGAGGCGCTCGGCTCGCCCTCGGGCTTCGGGCAGTCGCAGTTCGCGTTCATGCGAGGGCACGCCTTCGAGGCCCGTGTGAAGGCCGACGGCGGCACGGAGCTGCTGCGTCTCACGCACGCGTGCCTGGGCGGCGGCCCCGAGCCGGAGCCCGGCGCGGCGAGTGTGCCGGACCTCACGGCGGCCGGACCCGCGGGCCGCGCGGCCCGCACGGAGCTGGCCCTGGACGAGGCCTCGGCCGCCGGGACCTGGACGCTGCTCGACCACCCGATGCTGGCCCTGGACGTCGCGGGCACGCCCGCCTTCCTGGAGCCGGACGCCGTGGTCGTCGCCCCGGACGGGACCTGGACGGTCGTCGAGATCAAGTCCTTCCCCATGATCGACGGCGCGGCGGACGCGGCGAAGGTGGGCGCGGCGGCACGCCAGGCCGCGGTGTACGTCCTCGCCCTGGAGGAGGTCGCGCGCCGCCTCGACCCCGCGCCCGAGGTGCGCCACCGCGCGCTCCTCGTCTGCCCCAAGGACTTCTCGAACCTGCCGGCGGCGTCCGCCGTGGACGTCCGCAAGCAGCTCGCCGTCACCCGCCGCCAGCTGTCCCGCCTGACCCGCGTCGAGGACATCGCGGCCTCGCTCGCGCCCGGCACGACGTTCGACGTGACGCGGCCCGCCGCCGAGCTCGCCACCGCGGTCGACGCGGTCCCCGCGACGTACGCCCCTGAGTGCCTGGCCGCCTGCGAGCTGGCCTTCCACTGCCGCGACCGGGCCCGCGCGGCGGGCGAGCTGACCTCGCTCGGCCGCTCCCTGCGTGCCGACCTCGGCACGCTGGCCACCATCGACGAGGCCCTCGCCGCGGCCCGGGGCGAGGCGGGCGACGCCGACGACCCGGCGGTCGCGGCACTGCGCCGCGCGGGCGCCCTGCGCGCGGAGGCGCTCGCCGGAGGTGTGCGTTGTCCCTGATCGACAACCTGGCCCGGCTCGACGCCGCCACCACAGGCCGCGCCAAGCCCAGGGCGACCGTCCGGCACCGGCACCTGTCCGAGCGCCCCCTGGTCTTCGTGCCGCTCATCACCGCCGGCGAGACGGGCGCCCCGCTCGGCGCCCTGATCGGCACGGAGCGCACGTCCCCCCTGCTGCTCACGGTGGCCCAGCCCCGCGACCGCGACCTGCGCTTCGCGTTCCTGTCCCGGCTCGCCGAGATCCTGCTGCCGTACGTCGAGTCGTACGCGGACGACGTCGAGGCCGCCGAGCGCACCGAGGCCGACCCGGAGACCGGCAAGCGCGTCAAGGTCGAGGTGGAGCTGTGCGCGGACGCCCCGCAGCTGATCGTGCCGAGCCGCGCGGGCATCGAGTTCGTCCGGCTGCTCGGCCGGTCCATGCGGTTCCGGCGGACCGCCGAGCAGGATCCGGACGCGCCGTATCCCGCGCCCCCGCGCGTGCCGCTGCTCGGGCGCTGGCTCACGCACTACGGCGAGCGCTCCCGGGTGCCCGGCTCGTCGCTGCTTCTCGCCATGACCGACCTGCTGTCCCGGCACTGGGCCACCGGCCAGTCCTCCCTGGAGGAGCAGCACCTGGGCGCGCTGCTCGCGTGGATCGAGGCGCCGGAGGGGACGTCGGGGGCGGACGCGGCGCTCCGGGCGGAGCTGGCCAGGGACGGTGACGGGCAGTTGCTGTGCCCGCCCGCAGGACCCGCCACGGACCCGGCGTTCGACAACCAGCTCCTCGCCCCGGCCATCGAGCGCCACGACCGGGCCCGCACCGCGCTGGCCGCCGCCGCGGACGGCGTCGAGGCGGACGCCCTGCTCGCCTCGCTCGGTGCCGCCGAGCGCGAGATCGACGCCCTCGTGGCCAGCCGCACCCGGCCCACGTGGGACGCGGTGTGGCGCGGCCTGGACGCGCTGTGCACGCTGCCCGAGGCGCCGAGCGCCGTCGACCGGTGGCGCGGCGACCGCTGGTCGTTCACCGGGCACCGCGACCGCGTCGCCGCCGGTGAGCCGCCGCAGCCCCGCGTGGACGACGCGGTCACCGCCGCGAACAAGCTGGCCACCCGGGAGCGCGAGCAGGCCAGGCTCGACGCCCAGGAGGCCCTGGACGACCCCCTGGTGATGGCCGGGCGGCGGCTCGCGGGCGAGGCGTTCGCCGGGGAGGTCACCGAGGTCGTCATGGCGTACAGCGAGGGCCGCTCGCCACGGCCGCGCCCCCTCGTCACCGTCCGCACCCCCGACCGCCCCCAGCTCGACGAGGGCGTGAAGGCCTACCGCTCCCTCGCGGGCAAGCCCCAGTCCTTCCAGTTCGTCGCCCACACGCCTGACGGCGGCCTCGTCCTGCGCCTGCTGGACAAGATGGGCCGCGGCAAGGAGCCCGACCCCGGTTCCGTGCCGGAGGTGGGCGACCGCTTGTGCTGGACGCTCTTCGAGCACGAGCAGCGGGGCGGGCCGCGCCTGCCGGACCCGGAGGACACCCCGTGGACGCACGGCGGTCCCCCGCAGACGGCGCCCGTCGGTACGACCCCCGCCGTCGAACGGCCCGACCCCGTGACAGCGGAGGACATCCTGTGAGCCCGGCCCCCCTCGAAGCGAGCACGGCCCCCTTCGACCCCGGGGCGGAGGCCGCCCGTGCCACCGACGCGATCCTGCGCGACACGCTGCACGGGGCGCACCGGGGCGTCGTCGTCGACTCCCCTCCCGGCGCCGGGAAGTCCACCCTCGTGGTCCGCGCCGCCCTCGAACTGGCCGCGGCCGGACGCCCCCTGATGGTCGTCGCCCAGACCAACGCCCAGGTCGACGACCTCGTCCTGCGCCTCGCCGAGAAGAACCCCGAACTGCCGGTCGGGCGGCTGCACAGCAGCGACCCCGACCCGTACGACAAGGCCCTCGACGCCCTCGCGAACGTACGCAAGTCCGCGAAGGCCGGCGACCTCGCCGGGCTCGACGTCGTCGTGTCCACCGCCGCGAAGTGGGGGCACGTCAAGGGCGTCGAGCCGTGGCGGCACGCCATCGTCGACGAGGCGTACCAAATGCGGTCGGACGCCCTCCTCGCCGTCGCCGGGCTCTTCGAGCGGGCCCTGTTCGTGGGCGACCCGGGGCAGTTGGACCCCTTCGCCATCGCCGAGGCCGAGCAGTGGGCGGGGCTCGCGTACGACCCGTCGGCCAGCGCGGTGACGACGCTGCTCGCCCACAATCCCGGGCTGCCGCAGCATCGGCTGCCCGTGTCGTGGCGGCTGCCCGCGTCGGCCGCGCCGCTGGTCTCCGACGCGTTCTACCCTTTCACGCCCTTCCGCAGCGGCACGGAGCACGCCGACCGTGCCCTCCATTTCGCCGTACCGTCCGACGGCTCGGGCCCCGACCGGGTCATCGACGAAGCGGCTCTCTCCGGGTGGGGCCTGCTCGAACTGCCCGCCCGGAACACCCCGCGCACGGACCCCGAGGCGGTGCGGGCCGTCGCCCTCGTGGTGCGGCGGCTGCTCGACCGGGGCGGGGCGGCGACGTCCGAGCGGGCGCCCGAGCCCGTCCCCCTCACGGCCGACCGGATCGCCGTCGGGACGGCGCATCGGGACCAGGCGGCAGCCGTACGCGGCGCGCTCGCCGCACTCGGGGTCGTGGACGTGACCGTCGACACGGCCAACCGCCTCCAGGGCCGGGAGTTCGACGTGACCGTCGTGCTCCATCCACTCTCCGGCCGGCCGGACGCCACGGCCTTCCATCTGGAGACGGGGCGCCTGTGCGTGCTGACATCCCGACATCGGCACGCGTGCATCGTGGTGTGCCGGGCGGGAGTTGACGCCCTCCTGGACGACCACCCGTCCACGGAGCCGGTCCAACTGGGCGTCACCGTCAAGTTCCCCGACGGCTGGGAGGCCAACCACGCAATCCTCTCGCGCCTCGCGTCCCACCAGATCCCCTGGCCGTAGCCCCACACCACGCCCGGCGCGCACCCTTTCCCCCACATCACAGTCACCCTCGGCCCGGGTCCGTACCCCACCGTCGGCATCATGGTCACCGTCGGCCGGGGCTGTGCCCACCCGTGCCGCCCCTGGCGGCCCAGCTGCCCACAGGGTGGGACGGCAGCCGGAAGCGGCCGCACCCCCGCCGAACCGAAAGCCGGACGGGGAACCCCCACCGGACCCGAAAGCCGCGAACCGAACGGGAGGGGACGTGCCGGTATGTCCGCGCGCAGCTCGGACGACCACGAGGGACGTACACACAACGCGTACCAGGCCACACACGCGAGCACGGACATACCGGCGCGGCCCCGCACCCACCCACCGGAGCGAGGGCGAAGGACCACACCACCCACCGCGCGGCGCGCGGACCTCTTGCACGGGGAGGGACAATGGATGCGGCCACGCGGCGTACGACGAGAGGAAAACGACATGGCGGAGCCCTCGCGGCCCCGGTCCAGCCAGCGCATGCGCCCCGCACCGCTCCTCTTCGAGCCCGCGGAAGCCACCGCCGACCCCGAGCACTTCTTCGACCTGGAGTCCATCGACGACCCCCGCGAACTCCTCGCCCGGTCCACCGAGTTGACCCTGGCCTTCCGCGCCGCGACCGACCGCTCCATCGAGTTCCAGGCCCTCGCCGCCGCCCAGCTCGCCGACCCGCGCCGCTTCGACCGCCTCACCCCGGCCGACATCGCGGAACGCGCCGAGTGGACCGAGGACTACGCACAGAAGATGATCGAGTTCGGCCGCGAACTCCTGCGCGGCGCCCCCGAGGCATCGGGCTCGAGCCCGACAGGCACGACCGGCACGACGGACTCCACGACGGAACCCGGGCCCCACTGAACCACCGGACCCACTGAACCACCGGACCCACTGAGCAACAAGATCCAATGGCATATGCCGGTGGGGCAAGGTACCCCACACCCCCGGCCACTGTCCCGGATTCCGGCAACTCTAAGAGAGTGCCCGCTCACACCCGGTAGATGTATCGACATGAGCAACTCCCCCCTCACCCTCGCCCCCCACACCCACAGGGCGTCCGGACCCCCCACCAACGCCTGCGACGTCACCCCCGCGGGCGCGACCTGGCTCACCTCCGCCGAAACGTATCCGCACCGAGCGCTCGCCGACTGGCGCGCCCGCCCCACCACCCCGGCCGTCCTGTCCTGCGGAACGGTCTTCGACGTGGTCAGCGTGCCCGCGGTGTTCGGGCGGCGGATGGTGGACCGGTTATGGCACGAGGGTCCGGGCTCGGGCCCGGTGGCGACGTACCGCGGCCGGATGCTGCTGTTCACGGCGCCGGGCACGGCCCGCCGCCTCCCGTCGCTCCTGGAGTGGGAGGAGTGGGGCCCCGCGGTCCCTTCCCTGCTCTGCCACGGCGCAGGCGACGCGGTGACAGTGCCCCCGCTCACGGCGAGCCACAACACAGACACCGCACCCGCACCCGCACCCGCACCCGCACCCGCACCCGACGACAGGCTCGGATCCCGCTGGCTGGTGGCCCCCGACACCCGCAGGCCCTGGCTCCCCGGCCCCGACGTAGTGCTCTGGGCATGCGTCCGCGCGGCCCGCGCCGCAGCCGGATCCGCGGTGCGTATATCGATTTTTCCTCGCGGCGATCAGGATGCTAAGGTCTACGACGTCAGCAGGCGCCGCTAGCTCAGTTGGTTAGAGCAGCTGACTCTTAATCAGCGGGTCCGGGGTTCGAGTCCCTGGCGGCGCACGACACCGGCAGCGGATCATGTCCACAAAAAGCGTGGACATGATCCGCTGCCGTCATTTTTGCGCGGCTTCGCCGCGCGTTGTGGGGGCTTCGCCGTCACGTGGGGGTGATCTTGACGGTCCAGGCACCCGACGGAGTCCTGTCCTCGACCTCGATGCGGATCCGCTCCCCAGGAACCGTGAAGGCCTCCCCCACCCGCACAGGCGCGTCGGCCAACGGCGGGTAGACGGACTCGGTGTCGCACGCCTCCGAGCCGGGGTGGGCGTCGATGACCTCGACGGGGCCCCGCCCCGACGCCGTCTCGTTGCGGACGTGATAGGCGAGGACGCCCTCGCTGCACGTACCCCGGTCGTTGCCCACGGCACCCCGCGCCTCGACGGCGACGGCGCTGCCCCGGCCCGTGCGGATCACGGCGAGCTTGGTGGCGCCCACGCCACCGGGAACGGGCTGGGCCGCGAGCGGGTCGAGGGTGAGGCGCCGCGGACCGCCGTCCACGCAGACGACCTGGCGGGGCCCCAGCCAGCCGAGCTTCCACTTGTGCCAGCCGAACAGCTCAGGAGCGAGACCGAACTGGCTGCCCATGACGTCCCAGTCGCCGACGTGGGTGTCCCAGTCGCCGTCGCCGTCGGTGGGCCGGTGATAGAGGTCGGGCAGGTCGAAGACGTGGCCGGTCTCGTGGGCGAGGACGTTGCGGTCCGGCGGATGGCGCTCGAAGACGGTGACGATGCGGCGGATGCTGGTGCCGTCGGCCCGCATCGGACGGTCGAAGTTCACGACCTTCGTGGCGTCCGAGTTCACGCCGGGCGCGTCCGGATCGGCGACGAAGTACACGATGTCGTACGCGGAGAAGTCCACGCGCGGATCGGCCGCGGCCACCGCGTCCCGGAGGTAGGACGCGCGGTGCTGCGGGTCCCAGTCCCGCTCTATGGCGTACATCGTGGAATCTTCCGGCATTTCCACCCATTCGTGTTGCGGGTGGGCGCGCAGCCGGAACCTCCCGTAGGAGGCTTGCTCGAAGAAGTCGCTCGTGGCCGGGAAGTAGTCGGCGGCCAGCTCCCGCGGTGTCGTCAGCGGCGGGGAGTCCGGGAAAGAGAGGAAGACCATGACGGCGTCGAGGGCGCGGGAGGGGCGCGGATAGGCGCCGTTCCAGGTGTCGAGGCCTTCCGAGTGGTGCGCGGGCGTGCGCCGCAGGGCGCACGGGCCCGCGTCGCCGTGGGCGATCGCCGGGCCGGCGACCAGCGAAGTGGCGGCGAGAGCGGTCAGGCAGGTGAAGAGAATGCCCGCGGTGCGCAGCCGCGGCCTCTCCCCTTCACGGGTGAGCATCCAAGGGGGGAGCTGACGCTCCACATCGACCTCCGGGTGCGGAATGCGAGACACCTCACCCACCCTGTGATGGTTTGTCGCACTTCGCCCTGTTTGTCTGACCCGGTCGAGTGAGGATCGGCCAGGATGCGACACTCCGGCCGCTCACCGGCTGTCACAAGCGGTCGAGCGGCAAAGAAGCCTGTACAGGGCCGAGCAGAAACGATCTGCCGGTCGCCTTGGGGGCCCGCGCGGGGCGTGGTACGGCTGGAACGGGCCGTCGGCCTGCCTCTATGATCGGCACACTTTCCCGGCCCCGTCGGCCGCCCCCCAAACGGCCGACCGCCTCCCCAGACCCGCCAGGATTCGGGGCCCATCGACCTGCTCGACATCAATTGCACTGCGGGAGCAAGCGGTGAACGGAACCTCACAAGGGCCGACCGCCACAGCGGTCGCAGACCCCGGCCGTGCCCGGCCTGCCGTCACGGAGCGTCACCAATCGGGCCCGACCGGGCCCCTCGCCCAGTACGCCGCCGACTACCGCGCCGCCTTCGCAGCGGCCCCCCTGGCCCTCGCCGTCGTGGACCGCGAGGGCCTGGTCGTCAGCGCCAACGAAGCGCTGGCCGAACTGCTCGGCGCCGATGCCGCCGACCTCACCGGGCGGGTCGCCGCCGACCTGGTGGACCTCGCGTCCGACGCCCGCACCTGGCACGCGTACCGCGAGGTGCTCCGCGGCCGGCAGGCCAAGCTCCGCTGCACCCGCCGCCTCAAACACCCCGAGGGGCACTCGCTGTGGACCCAGATCACCGCGTCGCCGCTGCCCGGCGGGACCGAACGGCGCGGCGCGGGCACCGTCCTGCTCGCCGCCGCCGACATCAGCGCGCGCCGTGACCTGCAGGCCCGGCTGCGGCATCTGCAGATGCACGACCCGGTGACCCGGCTGCCCAACCGCGCGCTGTTCTTCGAGCGCCTGGCCACAGCCCTTGAGGCGGGGGCGTACGACGACACGAGCACCGGCCGGATCGGGCTCTGCTATCTGGACCTCGACGGATTCAAGGCGGTCAACGACACGCTCGGCCATCGCGTCGGCGACCGGCTGCTCGCCGCCGTCGCCGAGCGACTGACCGCCCTCGCCGACCGCGCCGGATACGGCAGGGCGTCGGCGCCGCTCGTCGCCCGGCTCGGCGGCGACGAGTTCGCGCTGCTCGTGGAGGACTCCACCGGCACCGACCAGCTCACCGAACTCGCCGAGACGGTCCTGCGGACCCTCCAGGAACCCTTCGACCTGTCCGGGCAGCGGCTCTCCGTTTCGGCCTCCATCGGCGTCGTCGAGCGGCGCGCCGCGGGCACCACGACCACCGGTCTGATGCAGGCCGCCGACACCACGCTGTACTGGGCGAAGGCCGACGGCAAGGCCCGCTGGACCCTGTTCGACCCCGAGCGCAACGCCCACCGCATGACCCGCCAGGCGCTCGCCAGTTCGCTGCGCCCCGCCGTCGAGCGCGGCGAATTCGTCCTGGACTACCAGCCGTTGGTGGGCCTGGAGGGCGGCGACGTGCGCGGCGTCGAGGCACTCGTTCGGTGGAATCACCCGCAGTTCGGGTTGCTCACGCCGAATCGGTTCATCGGACTTGCTGAAGAAGACGGCTCGATCGTGCCGCTCGGCCGCTGGGTGCTGCGGACCGCGTGTCTCCAGGCCCGGCGCTGGCAGCTCGAACACCCCGGCCGGGAGCCGCTGTTCGTGAGCGTCAACGTCGCCGTGCGCCAGGTGTGGGACTCCGACCTGGTGGCGGACGTGGCCGAGATCCTGGCGGAGACCGGTCTCCCGGCGGGACTGCTGCAACTGGAGCTGACCGAATCCGCCGTCATGGGCTCCGCGGGCCGGCCGTTGCAGGCCCTGCAGGCGCTCAGCGACATGGGCGTCCGCATCGCCATCGACGACTTCGGCACCGGCTACTCCAACCTCGCCTACCTCAGCCGCCTCCCGGTGTCGGTCCTGAAGCTGGACGGCTCCTTCGTGCGCGGATTCCAGTACGACGAGGGCGAGTACGGCGCGGTGTCCGCGCACATCAACCCCGCCGACGAGGTGATCGTCGAGGCCCTCGTCCAACTCGCCCACCGCCTCGGGCTCACCGTCACCGCGGAGTGCGTGGAGACGTCCGGGCAGGCGGAGCGGCTGCGCAGGATCGGGTGCGACACCGGGCAGGGGTGGCTGTACTCACGGCCGGTGGGGGCGGATCGTATCTCCGTACTTCTCGGGTCGCGGGACACCTGAGCCCCCGGTCACTCCCCCGCCTCCGGCTCGTCGCGCGCGGCGAGGCACGCCTGTACGAAGTCCCGCACCTCCTGCGGGACTTGGGCGCCCGGGGCGTGGGCCACGCCGACCCGGGCCGGGCTGACGCCGCGCACCGGACGGTAGACCACGCCGGGGCGGCGGCAGGCGCGGGCCGTCGCCGCCGAGGCGAGGGAGACGCCCTCGCCGTCGGCTATGGCGGTCAGCCACTCCTCGACGGTACGGGCGACGGCGCCGACCTTCGCCGGGCGGCCGTCGCGTTCGTCCGCCGCCAGCCAGTAGTCGCGCCACCAGCCGGACTCCGGCGGGGCCGCGACGAAGGGCTCGTCGAGGAGTTCGGCGAAGTCGACCTCCTCGTACGCGGCAAGGCGGTGCCCGGCCGGCAGCGCGACGCGGCGCGGCTCGGTCAGCAACACCTCGACGTCCAGGGCCTCCTGGCCGGGGAACGGCAGCCGCAGCAGCGCCGCGTCGACGGTGCCCGCGGCCAGGCCCCCCGTCGGGTCGTCCGGCGCGGCCTGCGTCAGGCGCACCCGCCAGCCGGGTCTGCGGCGCGCGAACTCGGCGACGCTCCGGCGCCCGAGCCCCTCCGCCCCGTCGGTCACGAAGCCCACCCGCAGGACGCGGTCCGCGCGCGCCGCCGCGCCCCGCGTGGAGCACAGCGCCGCTTCCCAGGCGTCGAGCACCGCGGGCGCGGTGGCGGCGAGCGCCGCGCCCGCGTCCGTCAGGGCCATCCCGGCGCGCGACCGCGTGAACAACTCCGTCCCCAACTGCGTCTCCAGGCGCCTGAGCTGCCGGGTCAGTGCGGGCGCCGACAGGAAGAGGCGGTCGGCGGCACGCGCGAGGTCGCCCTCCTGGGCGACGGCGGTGAAGCAGCGCAGCAGTCGGGTGTCCATGTCCATGGCGACAGGTTAGGGAAGCGGGTGGGACATGGGGGCTTGGGGGTGGTCGCGGGGCACACGCCAAGGGGCGGGCCGGTGACGGGAGTTGGGTGACGGGAGTGCGGGTGCCGCCCCCACCCCCGTCGGGGGCGGCACCCTTTGTGGTGCGCGGGCCGCGGTCAGGCGGGGTTCGGCAGTCCGTAGGCGTCCGCGACGAGTTCGTAGCTGCGCAGGCGTACGTCGCCGCTGTGCGCGTTGGCCGTGAGCATCAGCTCGTCGGCGCCGGTGCGCTTGGCGAGGTCGTCGAGGCCGGTGCGGACCTGGTCGGCGGTGCCGTGGACGACGTTGGAGTTCCAGCTGTCGATGAAGTCCCGCTCCATCTCCGTGAACCGGTGCGCCTCCGCCTCCTCCGGCGTCGGCACCAGGCCGGGGCGGCCGGTGCGCAGGCGGACCATGTTCAGGGCGGCGGCCATCACCTGACGGCGGGCCTCCTTCTCGTCGTCCGTCGCGAGCGCCGAGACGCCGATGAGGGCGTACGGGGCGTCGAGGACGGCGGACGGGCGGAACGACTCGCGGTACAGGTCCAGGGCCGGGATCGTGTTCTGCGCGGAGAAGTGGTGCGCGAAGGCGAAGGGCAGGCCGAGGCCGCCCGCGAGGCGGGCGCTGAAGCCGGACGAGCCGAGCAGCCAGACGGGCGGGCGGTGCGGGGACTGCACGCCGCCCGGGGAGGTGGACTGGACGGGGCCCGGGACCGCGTGGATGCGGGCGTAGGGGTGGCCGTCGGGGAAGTCGTCGTCCAGGAAGCGGGTCAGCTCCGCGAGCTGCTGGGGGAAGTCGTCGGCGCCCTCGTTCAGCCGCTCCGTGCGGCGCAGGGCCGCGGCTGTGGCGCCGTCCGTGCCCGGGGCGCGGCCGAGGCCCAGGTCGACGCGGCCCGGGGCCAGGGCCTCCAGGGTGCCGAACTGCTCCGCGATGACCAGGGGGGCGTGGTTGGGCAGCATGACGCCGCCCGAGCCGAGGCGGATGCGGGTCGTGTGGGCTGCCAGGTGGGCGAGGATCACCGCCGGGGAGGAGGAGGCCACTCCCGGCATCGAGTGGTGCTCGGCCACCCAGTGGCGGTGGTAGCCGCGGGACTCGGCCAGCTTGGCCAGGGCGACGCTGGTGCGCAGGGCGTCGGTCGCGGTGCGGCCCGCGCCCACGGTCACCAGGTCGAGTACGGACAGGGGGGTCGGGGCGTCGCCGTGCCGGGGGGCACGGATTCCCTCGTCGCCGCTCTGCTCCACTGTCACCGGGGCCTCCTGGTCTTCGCCTGCGTCTTTGCGGTACGCAGGGTCGAACAGGAGGGTGTCTCCGTTTATTCCCGCATGGGACGCCCCAGTCCCGCCCCTTTCCCGAAACCGGGGCTCCGCCCCTGGACCCCGTAGGCAGGTGTCCCGTGGCGGGTGGGACAGTCCTCCCCCGCTATCGGCGCTCCGCGCCTCGTCCTCAAACGCCGGACGGGCTGAAATACAGCCGGGGCGGGCTGGAAAGGTGCCGCGGAGTGGAAAGGTGCTGCGGGGTGGGCCGGCGAGGCGCTGCGGCGTGCGCCGTTTCGGGGCTGAAGGTGCCGGGCTGTTGGCCAGCAGGGTGCAGGTTGGGGCGGGTGGGTGGGAGAGAGCCTGTCCGGCGTTTGAGGACGAGGCGCGGAGCGCCGATATGGGGGTGACCCCGGCGGGGCTGAGGGTGCCGGGGCTGTCGGGCAAGCCGGTGCGCGCCCCGGCCGGGCTACTGGTCGCGGATCTGGACGATGGGCTCCTTCGTGAAGAGGGCGCCGAGGTGGGGGGCGTTGACTCGGCGGGAGGTCAGGCGGAGGGCTTCCCAGAGGGTGACCTGGTTGGCGGTGAGGACCGGCTTGCCGAGGGCCGCTTCGAGGGGCTGGATGTGGGCGGCCGTGTGGAGCGCGGTGTCGGGCAGGAGGACGACGTCCGCGTCGGGGTGGTCGCCCGCGCGGGCGAGGGCGAGGACCTCGTCCCACCCCCAGGTGCCGACCTCCGCGGCGGTGATGATGCCGCTGCCCCGCAAGGCGACGACCTCGGCCCCCGCCGCCTTGAGGAAGGCGGAGAAGTGGAGGGCCACGTCCTCGGGATAGGTCGCGGCGACGGCGACGCGCTCGGCGCCGAGTTCGCGTACCGCGTGGGCGAAGGCGAAGGACGTGGAGGACGCGGGCAGCCCGGCGGACCGGGCGAGCGCGCGGACCTGGTCGTGCGCCCCGTCCCAGCCGAAGACGAAGCTTCCGCTGGTGCAGGCCCACACCACCGCCTCCGCGCCGGTCAGCCGCAGCTCCTCGACACCGGCGGTGAGCCGCGCGGCCGAGCCCATCTCCAGGAGCGCGTCCACGCGGTGGGCGTCCTCGCCGATGTCCGTGTGCACGACGTGCAGCCGGATGTCCGAGTCGAGGAGTTGTTCCATGCGGGGGTAGTCGTCCTCGGCCGAGTGTCCGGGGTAGAGGAATCCGAGTGCGGTCAAGTCCAGCCTCCTTCGGCGGTCGGTCCTGCGGGCCCGGTGGGTTCCGCGGAGCCCGCTGGACCCCCGGGCGGGTCGGGCAGGCCGTCCGAGGGCGCCGCGCCCGGCGGCACCGCGGGTGACACCGGTGGCTCGGCGAGCGCGTCGAGGGCACCGAAGTCCGCGGTGCCCGGCCGCGCGCCCGCGTTGACCAGCGCTTGGTAGGGCCCCACCGCTCGCGTACCCAGCCTGCGCAGGGACGACCACATCGTGACCTGGTTCGCCGAGATCACCGGCATCCGCAGCTCGGCCTCCAGCTGCGGGATGACGTCGTACGTGGGCAGGTTCGTACAGCTGATGAACAGCGCGTCGACGGGCCCTGACGCCGCCTGCCGCGCCATGTCGGCCACGTCGCGGTAGGGCACCTTCCAGATGTGCCGGGTGAGGCCGAGATAGGCGCGGCCCACCACCGAGACGCCCGCCTCCGCCAGATACTCCTCCAGGGACTGGGTCACCGACCAGGTGTAGGGCGTGACCAGGGCGATCCGCCGCGCGTCCAGCTCGTCGAGCGCTTCGAGCAGGGCGCCCGACGTCGTCACGGAGGCGACCGACCCCTCGCGCGACATGGCCTCGCACATCGCCCGCTCGCCCGCGATGCCGCCGACGAAACTGCCCGACGTGCAGGCGTAGGCGAGGACTTCCGGTTCGGCGGCGGTGAGCGCGCGCACCGCCTCGGCCAGGGTCTCGTGCTCGCTGACCAGGCGGGCCAGGTCGAGGCTGACTTCGACGGGCACGTACGGCGTGCGCGTCAGATGCAGGGAGACCTCGTCCGGGACCCAGCGCCACAGCTCCCGGTCGAGGGCGAAGTCGAAGGGTGCGACGACACCGACACCGCGCTGAGGGTGTGGTCCGCCGAGGGTGGAGAACGAAGTGACGTCCATGAGCAGGCCCTAAGTTCGTGCGTGCAGGGACAGGGCCGGCCGGGGGCCGGAAAGTGGAGCTTGGCGGCGCGCGACGCGCCGGGACGTCGGGACGGGGGTGCGTGTGCGGCGAGCACACCGTGCGCGAGGGAGGAGACACGCAGCGTGCTCGTCCCTGTGGTGCCTGAGCTGAACTGCTTCTGTTGACGAAGGTAGGTTGGGGTGCCAGCGTGGTCAATCCGCACATCTCAGACGGCTGAGAACGTCGGCCGCCGGGACGCTGCGGTGTCGTCCTGACGCTCTCCCAGGGAAGCGGGCTCTCGTTGCGAAACGGTTTCTCTGCCATGTCCGAAAGCGGTGGCTCCGGGAGCGCCGCGCGTGTCGGAAGCGGGGGCTCCGACGGCGGGGCTTCCGGAAGCACGACGCCCGGTGAGGGCGTGCCCCGGAGCACCGAGGCGCGGGGCACGGGGCCCGGTGAGCCCCTCACGCCCCCCTCCGTCCCGGCAGCCGCTGCGGCTCCCACGCCCCGCTCCGCCCCCTCTGCTCCCTCCGCCCCCTCTGCTCCGGCTGCTCCCACTCCCCCCACCGTTCTCGTACTGGACGCCCCCTCCCCCGCACCCCCGCCCCGCCTCGGCTCCCTCACCGGGCGCGCCCGGGTGCTGCACGCCGACGAGGACACCCTCGCGGACCGGCTCCCGGACGCCGATGTGCTCCTGGTGTGGGACTTCCTCTCGCACGCGGTGCGGCGCGCCTGGCCCGGTGACGGGCCGCGGCCCGCGTGGGTGCACACGGCGAGCGCGGGCGTCGACCATCTGATGTGCCCCGAACTCGCCACGTCCGACGCGGTGGTGACCAACGCGCGGGGCGTCTTCGACGAGCCGATCGCCGAGTACGTGGCCGCGCTCGTGCTCGCCATGGCCAAGGACCTGCCGCGCACCCTCGACCTCCAGCGGGAGCGGACCTGGCTGCACCGCGAGAGCCGGCGGATCGCGGGCACGCGCGCGTGCGTGGTGGGTTCGGGGCCGATCGGCCGCGCCGTCGCCCGCACCCTGAAGGCGCTCGGCATCGCGTCGGCCCTGGTCGGGCGGGCCCCGCGCGCCGGGGTGCACGGCCCGGACGACCTCAACCGGCTGCTCGCGCGCGCCGACTGGGTGGTGTGCGCGGCACCCCTGACGGACGACACGCGCGGCATGTTCGACGTGCGCCGCTTCGGGGTCATGCAGCCGTCGGCGCACTTCATCAACGTGGGCCGGGGCCAGCTCGTGGTCGAGGACGACCTCGCCGCCGCGCTGTCGAAGCGGTGGATCGCGGGGGCCGCGCTCGACGTCTTCGAGCGGGAGCCGCTGCCCGCGGACAGCCCGCTGTGGAGTGCTCCGGGCCTGATCGTCTCGCCGCACATGAGCGGTGACACGGTCGGCTGGCGGGACGAACTCGGCGCGCAGTTCGTGACGTTGTTCGGCCAGTGGGAGGCGGGTCGGCCGCTGACGAACGTGGTCGACAAGAAACGTGGGTATGTCCCTGGGCACTGATCGTTCGGCGCCCTCGACGGGCACCGTCCGACCGGCGCCCGGCCTCTCTCGGCGCACGCCCGCCCCGCCCTGCCTCGCCCCCGTCTCGTTGAGGAGCACGCATGACCGAGCTCACGGACCTCACCGCCGTACAACTCGTCGATGGCTACCGCAAGGGCGAATTCAGCCCCGTGGATGTCACCCGTGCGGTGCTGCGCAGGGCCGAGGAGATCCAGCCGGTCGTCAACGCGTTCGTACGTCTGGACCCCGAGGGGGCGCTCGCGGCGGCCGACGAGAGCGCGGAGCGGTGGCGGCGCGGTGAGCCCGCCGGGCTCGTCGACGGGGTGCCGGTGACGGTGAAGGACATCCTGCTGCAGCGCGGCGCGCCGACCTTCCGTGGCTCCAAGTCCGTGTCGGAGGAGGGGCGTTGGGACGAGGACGCGCCCTCGGTGGCGCGGCTGCGCGAGCACGGCGCGGTGTTCGTCGGCAAGACGACGACTCCGGAGTTCGGCTGGAAGGGCGTGACGGACAGCCCTCGGCACGGCGTCACGCGCAATCCCTACGACCCCTCGCGCACCGCGGGCGGCTCCAGCGGCGGCAGCGCGGCGGCCGTGGCGCTCGGCGCGGGGCCGCTTTCGCTGGGCACGGACGGGGGCGGCTCGGTGCGGATCCCGGCGGCGTTCTGCGGGATCTTCGGGTTCAAGCCGACGTACGGCAGGGTGCCGCTGTATCCGGCGTCGGCGTTCGGGACGCTCGCGCACGTCGGGCCGATGACGCGGGACGCGGCGGACGCGGCTCTGATGCTGGACGTGATCTCCGCGCCGGACGCGCGGGACTGGTCGCACCTCGGGCCGGCGCCGGGGAGCTTCCGGGACGGGCTCGACGGTGGGGTGCGGGGGTTGCGGGTCGCCTACTCGCCCTCGCTCGGCGGGCAGGTCGCGGTGCGGCCCGCCGTCGCGGCGGCCGTGCGGGAAGCGGTGGGGAAGCTCGCCTCACTCGGTGCGTACGTCGAGGAGGCCGATCCCGATTTCACCGATCCGGTGGAGGCCTTCCACACGCTGTGGTTCAGCGGGGCGGCCCGGGTCGTGCAGCAGCTGCCGCCCGGGCGGCGGGAGTTGATCGATCCGGGGCTTCGGGAGATCTGTGCGCAGGGGGCGCGGTTCAGTGCGCTCGACTATCTGGCGGCGGTGGATGTGCGGATGGCTCTGGGGCGGCGGATGGGGGTCTTCCATGAGACGTACGACCTGTTGGTGACGCCCGCGTTGCCGGTCACCGCGTTCGAGGCGGGGGTCGAGGTGCCGGGGAGGTCGGGGCTGCGGCGGTGGACGGGGTGGACGCCGTTCACCTATCCGTTCAACCTGACGCAGCAGCCCGCTGCGACGGTGCCCTGCGGGGTGGATGGGGACGGGTTGCCGGTGGGGGTGCAGGTGGTGGCTGCGCGGCATGCGGATGCGTTGGTGCTGCGGGTGGCTCAGGCGTTGTACGGCGGGGGCGCCGCGCGGGGCGTTCCCCAGCCCCGCCCCTTCCCGTAACCGGGGGCCGCGCCCCCGGGCCCCGCTGGGCGGGTGTCCCGTGCGGGTGGGACAGCCTCCGCCGAATCGGCGCTTCGCGCCTCGTCCTCAAGCGCCGGACGGGCTGGACGGGGCGGGCCGGGAAGCTCAGCTCGCCCGCCGGAAGTTCAGGCTCTCCCCCAGCGCCCCCGACCTCCACAAGTCGTTGCACGCCGCCGCCATCTCCTCCAGGCCCTCCACGATCTGGCCCCAGACGATTCCGGGGACCCAGCCCACGTCGCCGTTGATCAAGAGGTTGTTGCGTTCGTAGAAGAGGGCCAGGTCGACGATGGTGCCGCGTTGGTCCTGGTCGTAGCCGTAGGACTTGGTGCCCAGCTCTGTGCCGGTGAAGGTGAAATAGCACAGGTCGCCGGGGATGGGCGTGATGGTGGGGTTCTCCAGGGGTGGCTCCTCGGGGGCGAAGGCCGGGAACAGGGCATAGATCTCGTTCCGGGCATACTTCGCATGGAACACTTCTCCGCCCAGCGGGAGGGCGTCCCAGACCGCCGCGCAGGTGACCGGAGCCCGGTCGTCGAGGAGCTTCGCCGTGGCCTGAACTCCCCGCTTGGCGAGGGAGACTTCGATGTATCGGTCTGCCATGGGGCCCATGGTCCACCCCGGGTCGGCGCCCGCGTCAAGTGGACAACGATCGCATCAGGGGCCGAAATTCAACGGCATATCTCGTGTCTACTCGGGTAGCCGCGCGGCCATGGCTCCACCATCGAGGAATCCGAACAAGACAGAGCGCGCACCCGGCGTGCGCCGGAGATCCGTGCTCGCCTCCGCCGCCGTCCTGGGCGCGGGCGCGCTCGGCGCCACGGCGTGCAGCCGGGTGCCGACGGGCGACACGCTGGCCCGCCTGAAGTCGCAGGGCACGGTGCGGCTCGGCATCGCGGGCGAGGCCCCGTACGGCTACATCGACGAGAAGGGCGACTTCACCGGTGAGGCGGTGGAGCTCGCGAAGATCATCTTCAAGCGGCTCGGCGTGGACAGCGTGCAGCCCGTCGCCACCGACTTCAGCTCGCTGATCCCCGGGCTCAAGACGCAGCAGTTCGACGTCGTGTCGGCCGGCATGTACATCAACAAAGAGCGCTGCCAGCAGGTGATCTTCTCCGATCCCGAGTACCAGATGCTGGACGCCTTCATCGTGCGCAAGGGCAACCCGAAGGGGCTGCACACGTACGCCGACGTGGTGAAGAAGAAGGCCAAGTTCGGGACCGGGACGGGCTACGCCGAGATCGCGTACGCCGTCGACGCCGGGTACAAGGAGAGCGACATCGTGATCCTCCAGGATCCGGTGGCGGGGCTCAACGCCGTCGAGGCCGGACGCATCGACGTGTTCGGCGGCACCGCGCTCACCGCGCGCGGCGTCGTGAAGAAGAGCCGCAAGGCCGAGGCCACCGAGGCGTTCGCGCCCATCGTCGACGGCAAGAAGCACGTCGACGGCGGCGGCTTCACCTTCCGTCCCAACGACACCGAGCTGCGCGACGCCTTCAACGTGGAGATCCACAAGATGAAGAAGAGCGGCGAGCTCTTCCGGATCCTCAAGCGGTTCGGCTTCACCAAGGACGAGATGACCGAGCTGACCGCAGAGGAGCTGTGCAAATGACAGCGGGACTGTGGGAACACTGGGTACTCCCGGGCATCTGGATCACCGTCCAGCTCACGCTCTACAGCGCGGCGCTCGCGACCGCCGTGGCCTTCGCCGTCGGCATCGCGCGCACGCACCATCTGCGCGTGGTGCGCTTCTTCGCCGGGTTCTACACCGAGATCTTCCGCGGCACCTCGGCGCTCGTCCTGATGTTCTGGATCTTCTTCGTCCTGCCGCAGCTCGCAGGCTGGGCGCTCGTCCCGATGTGGGCGGCGGTGCTCGCGCTCGGTCTGTCGTACGGGGCCTACGGCGCCGAGGTCGTGCGCGGCGCCCTGAACGCGGTGGCACCGGCGCAGCGCGAGGCGGGGGTCGCGCTGAGCTTCACGCCGTGGCAGCGGATGCGGCTCATCCTGCTGCCGCAGGCCGTGCCCGAGATGATCCCGCCGTTCTCCAACCTGCTGATCGAGCTCCTGAAGGGCACCGCCCTGGTGTCGCTGCTCGGCATCGGTGACGTGTCCTTCGCCGCCTATCTGGTGCGGCTCGCCACCACCGAGAGCGCGGAGATCTACTCGATCACGCTGGTCATCTACTTCGTGCTCGCGTTCCTGCTGACCCGCGGCATGCGGATCCTGGAGCGCCGGGCCAAGGCCGGCATCGGGCAGCGGCCCGAGCCGGGCGTCGGCGTCCTGAACAGGCTGGGCCTGCGCCGGTCGACGGACGAGCTGACCCACGCGGTGAAGCAGAACGGGGGTGCCTCATGAACGACGGTACGGACAAGTGGGACTGGGGCGCCGTCTCCGACTTCATGCCGCACTTCTGGGACGGGCTGCTCGTCACCCTCCAGGTGCTCGCGCTCGGCTCGCTGATCTCGTTCGGCGTCGGCCTCCTCTGGGCGCTCGCGTTCCGGGCGCCGACGCGGTTCGTCCGCTGGCCGGTCGGGATCATCACCGAGTTCATCCGCAACACGCCGCTGCTCGTACAGCTCTTCTTCCTGTACTTCGTGCTGCCGGAGTGGGACATCCAGTACTCGGCGATGACCACCGGCACCATCGCGATCGGCCTGCACTACTCGACGTACACCGCGCAGGTCTACCGCGCGGGCATCGAGGCCGTGCCCGTCGGCCAGTGGGAGGCGGCCAAGGCGCTCAGCCTGTCGTACACGCGCACCTGGACCGCGGTGATCCTGCCGCAGGCGATCCGGCGCGTGATCCCCGCGCTCGGCAACTACGTCATCGCCATGCTCAAGGACACCCCGCTGCTCGCCAGCATCGGCGTCCTCGAACTCCTGCAGCGCTCGCGACTCGAGGCCGCGCAGACCTTCCAGTACACCGAGGCCCTGACCGTCGTCGGTGTCGCCTTCATCCTCATCGCCTACCCGTCCTCCCTCCTCCTGCGAGCCCTGGAGCGCCGTCTTGTCCGCTGACACGAATCTCACCAAGGACCAGCCGAACCCGGCGGTGGACGGCAGCGAGCTGATCCGCTTCGACAAGGTCGTCAAGCGCTTCGGGTCCAACACGGTCCTGGACGAGCTGGACTTCTCCGTCGCCTCCGGCAAGCACGTCACCCTGATCGGGCCGTCGGGATCAGGCAAGACGACGATCCTGCGCCTCCTCATGACCCTGCTCAAGCCGGACGAGGGCACGATCAAGGTCGGCGGGGAGTATCTGACGCACGAGGAGAAGAACGGCAAGCTCGTCCCGGCGGGCGAGAAGCACGTGCGCGAGGTCCGCAAGAACATCGGCATGGTCTTCCAGCAGTTCAACCTCTTCCCGAACATGAAGGTGCTCCGCAACATCACCGAGGCGCCCGTCACCGTGCTCGGCCTGTCCAAGGACGAGGCGGAGCAGCGCGCCCGCGACCTGCTCGACCTGGTCGGCCTCGGCGACCGCTGCGACTCGTACCCGACGCAGCTCTCCGGCGGCCAGCAGCAGCGCGTCGCGATCGCCCGCGCCCTCGCGATGCGGCCGCAGGTGCTCCTCCTGGACGAGGTGACGTCCGCGCTCGACCCGGAGCTGGTCGCGGGCGTCCTCGACGTCCTGCGGGACATCGCGCACACCACCGACATCACGATGCTGTGCGTGACCCACGAGATGAACTTCGCCCGGGACATCTCCGACCAGGTGCTGATGTTCGACGCGGGCCGGGTGATCGAGTCCGGGCCGCCGGAGAAGATCTTCACCGAGCCCGAGCACGAGCGGACGCGAGGATTCCTCTCGGCGGTGCTCTGACCACGGCCGTCCCGCCGCGCGATGCCGTGAGCACGGCGCGCAACGCGTGAGGCCATGGCGTCGGCGTATTCGCTTGGCATATGCCAGAGTGGCGCGTTCCTGTTCAGCGAGCCGGAAACGCGCCACTCTTGTGGCCAACACCCCCTCCCCAGGGGGTATTTGGCGGTTATCGTGGACAGTGTCCAGCTGTCCGGAACCGTTCCATCTCAGGCTCAGGGATCAGGGAGAAGCCGTGGCGGTGCAGCGCGAGTCGACGACGGCCCACCAGTTGGTGCAGAACGCCCTGCGGGTGCTCGAAATCGTCGCGCGCCGGGGCACCGGCGTCACCGAGGAAGAGCTGGCCCGGCGCACCACGATGCCCGCCGCCCAGCTCGCCGCCCTCCTGCGCATGCTGCGCCGCGAGGGGTACGTCGAGCAGATCACCGACGGGGCGTACGTCACGGGCGTCTCGCTCACCCGCCTCGGCTCCGCCCACGACCGCGCCCTCGCGCTGCGCGACAAGCTCCGGCACACCCTCGGCGGCCTGCGCGACTCCATCGGCGCGGCGGTCTACGTCAGCCGTTATGTGGACGGCGAGATCCGGGTCACCGACTTCGCCGACGGCCCCGGCACGCCGAAGGTCAACGAATGGGTGGACTTCCGGGTCTCCGCGCACGCCAGCGCCGTCGGCAAGAGCCTGCTCGGCCAGCTCGACCTGGACGCCCGCCGGGACCATCTGTCCCGGCACAAGATGGCCCGCCTCACCTCGCGCACCATCACCAGCGAGCGCGTCCTGCTCAGCAACCTCGACGCCCAGGCCGCCACGGTCCCCGTCCTCGACCTCCAGGAGTACGCGGTCGGCACGGTCTGCGCCGCCGTCCCCATCACCGCGGGCGCCACGGTCGGCTCCCTCGCCCTCTCCCTGCCGGTCGAGCACGCCCACCGCCTGCGCGAGGCGGCGGAGACCCTGAACCGCAGGGCGGCCCCGGTGCTGCTGTCCCTGGCGATCTAGGCAGTCCCGGACAGGTCCTGCCCGGGTCCCGCCCCGGCCCGCCCCTGGTGGTCCGGAGCACCCCCCAGGACCAGGTATTATTTTCGAGTCAGCAGGCGCCGCTAGCTCAGTTGGTTAGAGCAGCTGACTCTTAATCAGCGGGTCCGGGGTTCGAGTCCCTGGCGGCGCACGACAGGCAAGGCCCTCCGTGGATACGGGGGGCCTTCGCTGTTGGACCAGGCTCGGCAGCGCCCAGCGAAGTCGGCTGGGGGTCCGGGGGTTATCCCCCGGGAGATGCAGCATCAGCGGGTCCGGGGTTCGAGTCCCTGGCGGCGCACGACAAGCAAGGCCCTCCGTGATCACGGAGGGCCTTCGCTGTTGTCAGCGGAGGGCCTTCGCCGGTCTCAGTCGAAGCTCAGCGTCCTGTACACCGTCACGTTCCCCGCCAGTTCCTGGCAGCGTTGGGCCGCTGCTGTCAGCTTGGTGTGGCAGTCGGGGGCCGATGTGTCCAGGAGGATGCCGAGGGCCGTGCCGCTGTGGCCCACGACGACGCCGAGGCCGCCCACGTCGGCGCAGATGGCGATCATGGGTTCCAGGGACCACTTGTGCCGCAGGACCTGGTTCATGCGGGCGCTGGCCGTGGCGACGCGGCCGACCTCCGTGAGGTCGCGGCGGGCCACGGCCCCGGTGACGCGGTCGAGGAGGCGGGCGTACTCGCGTTTGTCGGCGGCGGTGAACGGCTTGGGGATGTTGTTGAAGTCGACGGTGTCCACCGAGCCGCCCTCGTCGACGCTGACCACCGCCATCGACGGCAGCGAGCCGAGCAGCGCGCGCAGCCGCACGCTGCGGTGGTGGAAGGCGACGACCGAGGGGTAGAGCACGCCGTCGGTGGGCTCGATCCTGGCGAGGTAGGTCTCGATGCGGCGCGGCGGCATCGGCTCGCGCAACGCGTTGGCGACCGCGCGGGCCGTGGCCACCAGGTCGGCGGACGAGCTGGCGAGGCCCTTGCCCTCGGGCAGGGTGCTGTCGAGGGTGAGCAGGCCACCGCCGGGCCGCCGCGCGTCCTCCATGATCATGGAGGTGAGCCGGAGCGCCTTCTTCTTGTGCGGCGGCACGACGGCGAGCTCCGCCGCGCCGCGGTCGAGCTCGAAGCGGGCCATGGCCCAGCGGGCCACCGGCAGCGTCACCAGGAAGTCGCCGTCCTGCTCGGGCAGCACGCCCTGGAGCAGCTCCCCGAAGGTGCCGAAGGCCGCGCTGACGCCGACGGCGGCGACGCCGGGCGGGGCCGCGCCGGTCAACAGGTGTGCGTGCGTGGTCACTTGGTTCCTCCTTGCCCGGGCGGGCCGGCGCGCAGCGCGGCCCGCACCGCTCCCGCCGCGTCAGCGGGGCGGGTATTGACGAAGTAGTGGCCTCCCAGAGGCAGTTCGTGGCTCGTGACGTGGTCGCTGACCGCCTTCCAGGCGAGGGGCGAGCGCGCGGAGCGCCCGGTGGCCGGGTCGTCGCGCGCGACGACGACGTCGAGGGGCGCCCGCACCCGGTGCGCGTCGGGGTCGGCGCGCAGCCGCAGGAGGTGCGCGTGCGCGGCCCGCAGGTCGTGGCGGCAGGCGCGGGCCACGACCGCGGCGCGCTCCGGCTTGAGCGCGTCCAGCTCGACGTACGCGCCGCCCGCGCGGAGGCCGTCGAGGAGCGTCACGTCGTCCGCCGCGGCGGCCCGGTCGGCGCGGGCGCGCAGGGTCGGGGGGTCGTCGAGGAGCTGGGCGCCGACGAAGACCCGCGCGACGGCGTGGCCGTCGGCCTCCAGGAGCCGGGCGGTCTCCAGGGCGGGCGCGGCGCCCGCGCCGTGGCCCCAGAGCAGGACGGGGCCGGTGGCGCGGGCGGCCAGTTCGTCCCGTACGCGGCGGGCGAGTCCGGGGACGTCCGCGAGGGGGTCCGCGGTGCCCGCGAGGTCGTGTCCTGGCGGCTCCACGCCGAGGACGGCGATGCCCTCGCCCTCCAGCTCGGCGGCGAGCGCGCGGTAGTTGACGGCGTTCCCGCCCTCGTACGGGAAGCAGACCAGGGTGTGGCGCGGGTTGCGGACCAGGGACAGCTCCTGGAGGAGGCCGCCGCCCGGGGCCCCGGCGCCGTCGACGGCGGCGGCCAGGTCGGCAAGGACCGGGTGGGCCGTGAGGCGGGCGAGGGAGAGGGTGCCGTCGAGGTGGACGAGGAGGCGTACCGAGGCGAGGGACGTGCCGCCCAGCTCGAAGAAGCTGTCGGTGCGGCCGATGCGCTCCAGGGGTACGCCGAGGACCTCCGCCCACACCATGGCGAGGCGCCGCTCGGTGGCGGTGGCGGGCGCGGTGTGCGGGGCGCCGCCGTGGCCGAGGGTTCCGGCGAGGCGGACCAGGGCGGGCTTGTCGGCCTTGCCGTTGCCGGTGCGGGGCAGCCGCTGAAGCTGGTGGACGTACGTCGGCACCATGTAGTCGGGCAGGCGGACGGCGAGGTGGTCGCGCACGCGGTCGGCGGGCAGCGGGCCGGGGCCGCTGACGAAGGCGGCGAGGTGGCGCGGGGCGCCGGTGCCCTCGCGCGGGCCCCCGGTGGCGATGTCGGTGCCGCCGCCGTCGACGACCACGGCGGCCTCGCGGACGCCCGGCATCGCCGTCAACCGGTGCTCGATCTCGCCGAGTTCGATGCGGTAGCCGCGGATCTTGACCTGTTCGTCGTGGCGGCCCAGGTACTCGATGCGGCCGTCGGGCAGCCAGCGCCCGAAGTCGCCCGTGCGGTACATGCGGGTGCCCGCGCGGAACGGGTCGGCCACGAAGGCCTGCCGGGTGCGCTCCTCGTCGCCCACGTAGCCGCGCCCGACGCACACGCCGGAGAAGGCGATCTCGCCGGTCGAGCCGAGCGGCACGAGGTCCAGGTTCGCGTCGAAGATGTACGGGTTGACGTTGCGCAGCGGCCGGCCGAGCGGCACGAAGTCGCGCTCGGGCGCGGCGTCGAGCACGTCGTGCACGGTGTCGTCGCAGACCTCGGTGGCTCCATAGGCGTTGACGAGCCGGATGTCCGGGTACAGCGCGAACCAGCGCCGGACCAGGCCGAGGCCCAGCGCCTCCCCCGTCACCGACAGCGCGCGCAGCGCCCCGAGCGGGCGCGGCGGCCCGCTCTCCAGGTGCGTGAGCAGGACCTCCAGGTACGAGGGGACGACCTGCGCGACGGTGACACCACCGTCGACGATGTCGTCCAGGAAGCCGTCCACACCGAGCTGTCGTGCGGTGTCGACGATGCGGACGGCCGCGCCGGTGAGCAGAGGCGCGGCGAACTGCCAGAGAGAGATGTCGAAGCTCTGGGACGCGGTCTGGGCCACGACTTCGCCACTGCCGCCGGAGTGCGCAGGGCCGGTCACACGGCCCGCGCCCGCCGGGTCCGCGAGCCCCATGTCGTCGATCTTCGCCCGAAGGTGGTTGAGCAGCCCGGCGTGCTCGCACAGGGCCCCCTTCGGGGTCCCGGTGGACCCGGAGGTGAAGTAGACGTAGGCGGCCCGGCCGGGGGTCAGGGGGACGTCGGGGGCGTGGTCGGGGCCGCCCGCCGTGAGGATGCGGGGGACGGGGAGGATCTTCGGGGTGGTGGGGGTGTCCGGCCGCGCGGGCGCATCCGGCGCTGAGGGGTCCGGGGCCATGGGGGCATCCGGACCGGGAAGGGCATCCGGCCTCGGGAGGGCGTCCGGCCCGGCAGGAACGTCCGGCCCGGCGAGCGCATCGGCCCCCGCAAGCGCCGCCGCCTCCCGCGCCGGGCCCTCCCCGGCCTCGTCCGCCAGCACGAAGTCGGCTCCGCTGCGGACCAGTTGGGTCGCGATGTGATCGACGGGGAAGTCCGGGCGCACCGGCAGATAGACGCCGCCCGCCTTGAGGACGCCGAGTGCGGCGGTGATCCAGTCCGGGGTGCGCCGCATGACGACGGCCACCACGTCCTCGGCGTCGAGGCCCTCCGCGAGCAGCGCGTGGGCGACCGCGTTAGCGGCCCGGTCGAGCTCCCGGTACGTCAGCCGCCGCTCCCCGTGCACGACGGCGGGCGCGTCGGGGCACGTCCGGACCCGGTCCTGGAACTCCTCCACGAACGTCCGCTCCGCCAACCGCCCGCGCGGGCCCGCGAATTCGTACAGCTGTGTCTCCTTCTCGCGTGCCGACAGCAGGCTCTGCCGGTCGTGGCGCGCGGCCGGGTCGGCGGCGATCAGGCGCAGCGCCGCGAGGTGGTATCCGGCGACGCGTTCGGCGTACGAGGCGTCGAGTGCGGCCGTGTCGTAGGTGACGCGCAGAGCGAGCCCGCCGTCCGCGTCCGGGGCGAGGCGCACGCGCAGGACGGTGCCGTCGGGCAGGACGCAGTCCGGACGGTCCGGCCCTGGCGGCGAGCCCGACCCCGACCGCGAGTCCGGCTCCGACCCCGAGTCCGCCCCCGGCAGCGAGTCCAACCCCGACAGGTCAAGCGTCACCTCAGGGCACCCCCCACCGCGATACGTCCCCGCCCCGGCCGCCCCCGCGATCAGCTCGGCCCACGTCGAGTCCGGCACCGCGAGGCGCAACGGCCCCCGGAACGCGTCCTGTTCGTGCGGGACGTAGCCGATGAGCAGGTCGCGTTCGTTGGTGAGGGTCGCGAGGACCCGGGCGTGGGCGGCGAGGAGCAGGGCGGGGAGGGTGGTGTCCAGGTCGGCGGCGGTGCGCTCCAGGGTCCGGGTGGTGTCGGCGGGCAGCCGGGCCGTGCGGGTGCCCGTGCCGGGCCTGCCTCCGGGGAGGGCGGTCCAGCGGGGGATCCTCGTGGCGGGCTCGCCGTCGGGCTCCCTGGCGAGGCGCGCGGAGGGCCCTTGGGTCGACGCGTACGTCGGGGCGCGCTTCGGGTCGTACGCCGGGGCGCTCCTCGGGCCGTGCGGCGGCGCGGCCTTCGGGCCGTACCGCGGCACCGCCTTCGCCTCGTGGTCGGTCATCGGTCCCCCTTCGCGCCCTCGTCCAGCTCGACGTCGATTCTGTGGGTCGCGTCCCGCGCGCGGCGGGCCGCCGCGTCGGGGCCGGGGCCGGTGGCGACGACGCACGCCAGGCGGTCCAGGAACGAGTGCGTGACGCGCACGTCCCTGCCGACGGCGGTGCCCGCGGTCGCCGCGACGACCCCCGGTGCGGCCAGCGCGTCCGCGAGACCCGTGACCGCCGTGACCCGCCCCTCCCCCGCCGCCCGCAGGAAGCGGACGGCGGCGTGCCCGGCGCCGGTCCCCGCCGGGGCGGGCGCCAGGCCCGATGCACGCGCGATCACCGCGTCGACCAGGTCCACGCCGGTCGCGGCCCGGACGGCGACGGGGATCATGCCGCCCGCGAGCCTCGGGTTGACCTCGATGACGACGGGTCCCCGCGCGGTCAGGCGCAGTTCGGTGTGGGCCGCGCCCCAGCCGAGGCCGAGGGCGGTGAGCGCCCGCAGCGCGGTGTCGGCGAGGGCGGCGGCCGTGTCGTCGGGGACGGGCGCGGGTACGTCGTGCCCGGTCTCCACGAAGTACGGCTCGGCCCCGAGGTGCTTGGCCACGACCGCGACCACCCGGTCGTCCAGGGTCTCCACGGAGAACTCGGGCCCCTGGACGGCCTGTTCGACCAGGACGCGGGCGGGCACGGGGGCGCCGCGTTCGTCGGTGGCCCGCTCCAGGAGGCGTGCGGCCCAGGCGCGGGTCTCCGCCGGGTCCCGGCACAGCCGTACGCCGACGGAACCGGAGCCGCTGACGGGCTTGAGGACCACCGGGAACCCGGTCACCTCGGCGGCCCGCACCGCCTCGGCCACGCTCCCGGCCTCCGTGAACGCCGGGACCGGCACCCCGTGGGCCGCGAGTGCCGCCCGCTGGGTGCCCTTGTCGCGGCAGCGGGCGACGGCGTCCCCGTCGGCGGCGGGCAGGCCGAGCTTGGCCGCCGCGCGGGCGGCGGTAGCCACGAAGTACTCGGAGCTGGAGGCGACTCCGGCGAGACCTCCGCCGCCCCCGCGCACCGCGCCCTCCGCGAGCGCCGCGCACTCCTCCACCACCGCCGTCAGATCCCCGGTGTCCACGATCCGTACGTCCACGGCGTCCTCGGCGAGGTACGGATAGCGCGCCGGATCCCGGGTCAGGAGCACGGGCCTGAGCCCGCGCGCCCGGGCGGCGGCGCAGAACTCGCGGCCCGTGCCGGTGGTGTTGCTCTCGACGAACGCGAGGAACGCGCCCTTGCTCATCCCGAGCCTCCCGTCGCTCCCCCGGACCCGGCTGCCGCCGAAGGACCGGGCCCGTACCGTTCGACGACCCCCGCCACGGCCGCCGCGAGCGCGTCGTCGGCGTCCCGCAGCCGGGCCCGGCAGGCCGCGCCCCAGTCGGCGTGGGCGCCGAGCCTGCGGCGCAGCGCGGCCACGACCTGGTCGCACTCGCCGGGGCCGCCGCCGCGGTCGTGGTCGGCCACGACGTCGGCGAGCGGCGGGAGCGGCCCGCCGAGGCCGGGGTGGCCGTCGGGCGGGGTGACGTCGGTGAGTTCGGCGGCGCCGGAGTCGACGGCGTCGCGGACGGCGGCGCCGACGGCGTGGTGGGCGGTGCGGAACGGGACGCCCTGCGCGACCAGCCGGTTGGCGATCGCCGTGGCGGTCACGAAGCCCTCCTTGGCGCGCTGTTCCATCCGGGCCGGCACCGGCCGCGCGCCCGTGACCAGGACCTGCGTCAGGAGCACGGAGTCCCGCACGGCGACGAGCGCGGGCCACACCACGGCGACGGCCTCCGTGCCGACCTCGATGGAGTTGGTGAACGGCGTCGACTTCATCGCGGACGCCGACGCGGTCCAGGCGCCGACGGCCGCGGCGGCCTTGGCCTTCACATGCTCCAGGAGGAAGGCGTTCCGTTTCTGCGGCATGGCGGAGCTGCCGCCGACGAGCCGCTCCGGGAACTCCACGAAGCCGAACTCCTGCGTGGACCACAGCTGCAGGTCGGTGGCGAGACGGCTCAGGGTCACCCCGGCGGAGGCGGCCGCGGCGAGCGCCCGCAGCGCGGTGTCACGGGCGGCCACCGCGTCCGTGGCGTGCAGCGGCGGGCCCGCGAAGCCGAGCAGCGCGGCGGTGCGCGCGGGCCGGATCGGCAGGTCGGTGCCCGCCACCGCGCCCGCGCCGAGCGGACAGCGGCGGCCCAGCTCGTCGACGGTGTGCCTGAGGCCCGCGATGTCCCGGTCGAGCGCGGTGGCGAGACCCGCGAGGTAGTAGCCGTACGTGATGGGCATCGCGGGCTGGAAGTGGGTGTACACGGGCATGACCACGTCCCGGTGGACGCGGGCCCGGGACAGCAGGGCGGCTTGCAGCCGGAGCAACTGGCTGATCAGCTCCTGGAGTTCGACGCGCAGCCGCATCGCCGTGACGGTGGCCTTCAGGTCGTTGCGGGAGCGCCCGGTGTGCAGCTTTCCGCCGACGTCCGCGCCGAGCGCCGCGACGAGATGCCCCTCGTACATGAGGTAGAGCCCGCGCGGCGCCGGTGCGCCCACGAGGTCCCGGAAGCCGTCAGCGCGCAGCCGGCCGACGCGGTCCAGGAGGGCCGCGGCGGCGGGACCTGGGAGCAGCCCGCTCTCGGCGAGCATCACGACGTGCGCGAGGTCGACGGTGCTGGTGAGGTCCAGTTCGGCGCGGACGTCGGCGGGGGTCGGCTCGCCGTAGACGACGCGGCGGGTGCGGGGGCCGAGGACGGCGGTGAGGCGGCCGGTGCCGGGGGGTGGGGTGTCCGGGGACGAGGTCTCCGGGGTCGGGGCTCGGGACGGCCCCGGTTCTGATGCCGGGGCCGGGGCTTGGGCCGGGACTTGACCCGAGGCTTGGGCCGGTGTGCCGAGCGGTGGGGCCGTCATGACAGGACCTGTTCCGCGCGGTCGCGCCCCGCCGGGCGCGGCACCACGCCGGGCACGTCCTCGTAGCCGCGGCGGTTCCACGCGAACCGGGTCCAGGCCGCCCCCGCCTCGTCGGGCGAGGCGACGGTCACGGGCTCGGCGTCGGGGCGCGGGTCGAGGACGTACCCGTTGTCCGCGAGCCAGGCGTCGTCGTACACCGTGGCCTGATAGCGGTAGCCCTCGTCCGGCATCATCACCACGCACAGCTTGTCCGGGTTGCGCCGGGCCCACCACTGCGCGACGAGGTAGGCGGCGCCGCTCGTCGGGCCCTGGAACAGGGCGTGCTGGGCGTGCAGGGCGCGGGTGTGCGCGTACGCCTCCTCGGCGGCGCACCAGTGGACCTCGTCGAAGACGCCGTGGTCGAGGTTGGCGGGCCACAGGCTGTTGCCGAGTCCGCGCAGCGTGCGCGGCCCGTCGTCCTGGCCGAACAGCACGCTGCTGTGCGTGTCGACGCCGATGGCGAGGGTGTCGGGGTTGTGCGCGCGCAGGCCGCGCGTGGTGCCGCACATCGAGCCGCCCGAACCGACGGGCCCCACCAGGCAGTCCACCGCGCCGAGGGTGCGGATCAGTTGCTCGGAGACCCGCTCGTAGGAACGGGGGTTGTCGGGGTTGGTGTACTGCTCGGGGCAGAACGTCGACGGCAGCGCGGCGCGGATCTCCGCGAGCCGCCGCAGCCTGGCCTCCTGGAAGCCGCCGACGGCGGCGGGCTCCCGGCAGATCTCGACCTTCGCGCCGAGGTCGCTGAGCCTGCGGTACAGGTTCGCGTCGATGGCCGGGTCGCTGACCAGGATCAGCTCGCGCTCGGTCAGCGCGGCCTGCATGGCGAGGGCGAGCCCGAAGGTGCCTGAGGTGGTCTCGACGACCACCGTGTTGTGGTGCAGCTCGCCGCGCTCACGCGCGCGTTGGAGGATGAAGTGGGCGGGCAGCAGCTTCATCAGGGTGAAGACCGCGCCGTAGAGGTTGGGGCCGATCCGCACGAGACGCGGCATCATCTGCGCCTCGGTGATCGAGTGGTACGTCGGGGGGGTCACCGGCATGGGAGCTCCCTGGGAATCGGGGTGGTGCTGGTCGGGGCGGCGGCGGGCGGAGCCCACGGGGTGGGCGGCGGAGCCCGAGAGGCGGATGGCGAGCGCGTCGCGGGGGACGCGGGCCGGGCTCCGCGCGAGGCCGGCGCCGATGGCGGTGCCTCTCCTTCGGTCAGGATCCAGGGCGGCCCTGACAGCGGACTGACAGCCGGAGCGGGTGCCGGGCGCCGGGGGCCGTCGGGCCCCAGGTGTGAAGGGTCCCGGGTACGGGCGCCGCCGGGCACCGGACCCGGTCGGGGTGCCGCAGCTCACGCCTCGCGGTCAGGTCGCCGTCAGCGCGCGGTGGAATCATGGGGGCCGACCGGTGTGCCCTCGCACGCCGGTGGACGACCGGCTGACTGGGGGACGGCAATGGTGTGGACGCAAGCAGTCGAGGCACGGCCCTTCGCGGCGGGCCGCCTGGTGTGTTTCCCGCACGCCGGGGGCTCGCCGTACTTCTACCGCTCCTGGGGCAAGGCGCTCACGGACGTGGAGGTCCACACGGTCTGCTATCCGGGCCGCGCCGACCGCATCGCCGAGCCGCCCGCCACGGACCTGAAGGCGATGGCCCGCGACCTCGCCGACGAGCTGCGCCCGCTGCCCGACGGGCGGCCCACGGCGTTCTTCGGGCACAGCATGGGCGCGTTCGTGGCCTATGAGGTGGCCCGGCTCTGGCAGGCCGACGGCGCGGAGGTGAGCCACTTCTTCGCGTCGGCGGCCCGCGCCCCGCACACGGCGCACGGCACCCCGGAGCGCGCCGCCGAGGTGGACGACGCGGCCGTCCTGCGCACCCTCGCCCAGCTGGGCGGCACGGACGCGGAGCTGCTCGACAACCCGGTGTTCCTGGAGCTCGTGATGCCGTACGTGGGCGCGGACTTCCGGATGGTCGCGGGCTACGCGGGCGGGCCGGACGCGCTCCTGGACTGCCCGGTCACGGTGCTGCGCGGCGAGGCGGACACGCGGGTGAGCCCCGCGGAGGCTGCCGCCTGGCGGGAGCAGACGCGGGGCCCCGTCACGCTGCACACGCTCGCGGGCGGGCACTTCTACCTGACGGACGAGCCACCGCTGCGGATCGTCGAGGACGCCCTGCGCGCGGGGTGAGCCCGCGTCAGCTCCCGCGGTACATCTCGGCGAGGCGGAACGCCAGGTCCAGGGACTGGGCGCGGTTGAGGCGCGGGTCGCACGCGGTCTCGTAGCGGTGCGGCAGGTCCTCCTCCAGGACGGCGTTGCCGCCGCCGACGCACTCGGTCACGTCGTCGCCGGTCAGCTCGACGTGGATGCCGCCGGGGTGGGTGCCGAGTTCCTGGTGGACCTCCACGAACCCGCGCACCTCGTCAAGAACGGTGTCGAAGCGGCGGGTCTTGTGGCCGCTGGGCGCCGTCGTGGTGTTGCCGTGCATCGGGTCGCTGACCCAGGCGACCAGGGCGCCCTCGGCGTTGACCTTCTCCACGAGTGTGGGCAGCAGGTCCCGTACGCGGTCGGCGCCCGCGCGCACCACGAACGTGAGGCGTCCTGGCTCCCGGTCCGGGTCGAGCCGGTCGAGCAGGGCGAGCACGGTGTCGGGGGACGTCGTCGGGCCGAGCTTGACGGCGATGGGGTTGGCGACGCGGGAGAAGTACTCGACGTGGGCGCCGTCGAGGTCGCGGGTGCGCTCGCCGATCCACAGGAGGTGGCCGCTGGTGGCGTAGGCGCGGCCGGATGCGGGGGCCAGGGCGCCCTCGGGCTCGGCGTGGGTCGCGGGCTCCGTGCGGGTCAGGGCCGCCTCGTAGTCCAGGAGCAGCCCCTCGTGGCCGACGAAGAACTCGGCGGTGGCCAGCCCCCGGGTGTCGACGCCGCACGCCCGCATGAAGTCGAGGCTGCGGCCGATCTCGTCGGCGAGCTGTGCGTAGCGCGCGCCGGCGCCGGACGCGGCCACGAACCCCTCGTTCCAGGCGTGCACTTGGCGCAGGTCGGCGAAGCCGCCCGTGGTCAGGGCGCGCACCAGGTTGAGGGTGCGCGCCGACGCCTCGTACATCGCGCGCAGGCGGCGCGGGTCGGGGACGCGGGCCGCCTCGGTGAACTCCAGGCCGTTGACCGCGTCGCCCCGGTACGAGGGCAGGACGACCCCGGCGCGCTCCTCGACGGCGCTGGACCGCGGCTTGGCGTACTGCCCGGCCATGCGGCCGACCTTGACGACCGGGAGGGCGGTGGCGTGCGAGAGGACCACGGCCATCTGGAGCAGCGTCTGGAGCTTGCCGCGGATCGCGTCGGCGGTGGCGTGCCCGAAGGTCTCGGCGCAGTCGCCGCCCTGGAGCAGGATGGCCTCGCCGCGCGCGACCGCCGCCATGCGCCGCCGCAACCGGTCGCACTCGGCGGCGAAGACCAGCGGCGGCGCGGCGGCCAGGTCGTCGGTGACGGCCCGCAGGGCGCGCGGGTCCGGCCAGTCGGGCTGCTGCCGGGCGGGGAACGCCCGCCAGGATTCGGCGGCCGTGTTCCTCGCCGCGATTTCCCTTTTGCTGGCTCTTGCGCTGTCTTCCATGACTGCCTTCCCCGTGCGGACATAGGACAGGAGGAACGGAAACGTGCCCCCACTGAATCCGTGCGGTGCCGCCCGGGTCAAGCGATTCGGAATTGGTCCGCCCCGAGTCCCGGGAATTGGTCTGGCACGGTTCACGGCACCGCTGTTTGACTTTCCGGCAGCACGGAAAAGGCGGCCGTGGGACAAGCCGACGGCGGCGAATTCACAAGGAGTTCACCATGCCGGACTTCATGCGGGACTTCACGCGGGGCCGCACGCCGGAACTCGTGCCGGGCCTCATTCCGGTCGACGTGCGGGTGACCGCGGGCGAACTGCCCCGCCACGACCCCCTGGACCTGTACGTCCCGCTGCGCGCGGCCCTCGGCGGGGACGAGGTGTTCCTGTTCGAGAGCGTCGACGGCGCCGACCAGGACCGCCGTGCGGCCGTCGTCGGCTTCGGGCGGCTCGCGGAGATCCGGGTGTACGACGGGTACGTCGACCTCGACGGCACGCCCGCCCTCACCCGCGCGCTCGCCGGGGCGGCCCTGGCGGCCGGCCTGCGCGGGGACCATCCGCGGGAGCCGGACCCGGGCGTGCACCGGCTCCGCCTCACCGCCGCCGACCAGGTCTGGGACTTCCTCGCCCGCGCCCAGCGCCTGTTCGCCCTGGACACCGAACTGCCCACGACCGGCTACGCGTTCGGTTTCCTGACCACCCTCGCGTACGAGGCCGCCTGGCACCTGGAGGCGCTGCCCGCGCGCACCGAGGGGCCGGGCGCCCCCGACATCACGCTGACGCTCTTCCGGGACACCGTCTGGTACGACCTGGCCGACGGGTCGGTGCGTCATGTGCGGGCCGAGAGCAGGGCGTTCGGGGACGGTGACCCGGCGAAGGCCCGGGAGGTGGCGCACGAGGCCGCGCGGGCGGCCGCTGCGGGGGCGCGGGGGCCGGTGGTGGTCCCCGAGGCGCCCGCGCCCGGGTCCGTGCGGGACAGCGTGGACCGGGAGACGTTCCTCGGCTGGGCGAAGACGTGCCTGGAGCACATCGCGGTCGGCGACATCTACCAGATCCAGATCGGCCACCGCATCGACGTCCGCACCGCGTTGACGCCCGTCGACGTCTACCGGCGGCTGCGCGCCCGCAACCCGTCGCCGTACATGTATCTGATGCCGCGCGCGGGCCGCACGCTGATCGGGGCGAGCCCGGAGCTGTTCTTCCGGATCGAGGGCGACGAGATCGTGATGCGCCCCATCGCGGGCACCGCCCGGCGCGGCCCCGACGAGGAGGAGAACCAGCGCCGCATCAAGGAGATGCGTGAGTCCATCAAGGAGCAGGCCGAGCACATCATGCTGGTCGACCTGTGCCGCAACGACATCGGCCGAGTGACCACGGCGAGCACGAAGCCGGTGGACCGGCTGATGGCCGTGGAGGGCTTCAGCCATGTCTTCCACCTGGTGTCGACGGTGTCGGGGCGGCTTGAGGGGGGCGCAGAGGGCACGGACACCTGGCAGGCGGTGCGTGCGACGTTCCCCGCGGGCACCATGACCGGGGCCCCGAAGGTGCGCGCCATGGAGATCGTCGACGGTCTCGAACGGGAGCGGCGCGGCGCCTACGCGGGCGCGGTCGGCCTGGTCGACGTGCGCGGCTGGAGCGAACTCGCGCTGTGCATCCGCACCGTCGAGCACGACGGGGACACCTACTCCACGCAGAGCTCGGCGGGGATCGTCGCCCAGTCCGAGCCCGCGGCCGAGTGGCGCGAGACGCTGGCGAAGATGGGCGCCGCGTACTGGGCCCTGACCGGTGCGGAGCTGCTGCCGTGACCGGCGCGCCGCGCCTTTGGCCGCTCGGTCCGCGCGGACTCGACCCCCTGCCCGCACCGCCCGCTCCCCGCCCGCCGTCCGCGTGCGGCACTCGCCCCGTCCCGTACGAGAGAGGCATCCCGCGCATGAACGTCCTGCTGATCGACGCCTATGACAGCTTCGTCCACATCATCGACCAGTACCTGCGCACGCTCGGGGCGCGCACCCAGGTGGTGCGCTCGCTGACCCGCTCCCCGGCCGATCTTGCGGCGGACGGGCCCGACGCGGTGGTGCTCGGGCCGGGTCCCGGGCATCCCGCGGAGTCCGGACACGTGGAGCTGGTACGGGAGTTCGCGGGGCGGGTGCCGCTGCTCGGCGTGTGCCTGGGGCACCAGGCCGTCGCGCTCGCGTACGGCGGGCGGGTCGAGGTGGCCGGGCAGGTGATGCACGGGCGCACCAGCACGGTGCGGCACGACGGCGCCGGGGTCTTCCAGGGCCTCGGGCACACCCTCGAAGCCACCCGCTACCACTCCCTGGTCGTCGCCGAACCGCTGCCCGCGCAGCTGGTGACGACGGCCACCGCCCTCGACCACGGGTACGTGATGGGCCTGCGGCACCGGACGCTGCCCGTGGAGGGCGTGCAGTTCCACCCCGAGAGCATCATGACGAACGGGGGGCTCGCGATGATGGAGAACTTCCTGGGGCGGGCGGCCGCCACCGGGGTCGGGGCCGGGCCGGGAGCCGCGGCCGGGTCGGGGGCCGGGTCCCCCACCGCCGCCGTCACCTCCCCCTGACCACCTCCGCGATCTCCCGCACCGCCTCCGTGACGCCCGAGCGTGGCAGGTGCGCGTGGCCGACGACCAGGGCGGGCGCGGTGGGCCCCGGCCGGGCGTGGAAGGCGGCGCCGCCGCGCACCAGGACGGAGCGGGCGAGCGCCCCGGCCACCACCGCGGCCTCGTCCAGGTGCCGGGGCAGCCGCACGTACGCGTGCAGGCCCGCCGCCCGGCCGATGACGCGGGCGCCGGGCAGCTGCTTGCGCACGGCCTCCTCCAGGGCCTCGCGGCGGCTGCGGGCGCGGGCGTTGAGGCGGCGCAGATGGCGGTCGAACTGGCCGCCGCGCAGGAGTTCCGCGAACGCCAGCTGGGTGAGGGTGTCCGTGCCCAGGTCCTGCCGGGCGCGCACCCGCAGGAGCCGGTCGAGCAGCGGCCGGGGCGCGGCGATCCAGCCGAGGCGCAGGCCGGGGGCGAGGGTCTTGCTGGCCGTGCCCGCGTACAGGACGTGGTCGGGGGCCTCGCGCTGGAGGGCGAGGGGGCGGATGCCGCCCTGCTCGTACCAGAGCCCGCCGTCGTAGTCGTCCTCGATCACCAGGGCGCCGGTGTCGCGCGCCCAGCGGGCCAGTGCCTCGCGGCGGCTCGCGGACAGCTTGACGCCGGTGGGGAACTGGTGGGCGGGCGTGACCAGGACGGCGCGGAGGCCGGACGCGGCGAGCGCCTCCACGTCGATGCCCTCGGCGTCCACGGGCAGCGGCACCGGACGCAGTCCGCTGTCCCGCACGAACTGCCGCTGCCCGGGGTGGCCGGGGTCCTCGATGCCGAGCTCCGCCACTCCGTCCCGGGCCAGGGCCGCGCACACCAGGGACAGCGTCTGCGCGAATCCGCCGACCACCATCATCTGGTCGGCGTCCGCGCGCACGCCCCGCATCCGGCCCAGGCAGTGGGCCAGTTCGCGGCGCAGGCCCGGCTCGCCCGCCGGCGGCGGATAGCCGTGGTCGGTGACGTTCGCGCGGTTCAGGACCCGTTGGTAGCAGCTCAGCCACTCGCGGCGCGGGAACGCCGCGAAGGTGTGGCTGCCCGGTCTCAGGTCCCAGCGGGCGCCGGGCGAGGGGGCGTCGAGGCCCTCGTCGAGCAGCGCGGGCACGACGGCCGCGGCGGCAGCGGCGTCCACGTGCTCCACCACGCGGGTGCCCGCGCCCCGCACCGCCTCCAGATAGCCCTCGGCGACGAGCTGGCCGAAGGCCTCCACGACCACGCTGCGGGAGACGCCCAGGTCGTCCGCGAGGCGGCGGGTCGAGGGCAGGCGGGTGCCGGGGTGCAGGATTCCTTCCGCTATCTCCTTCCTGATGAAGCGCTGTATCTGGGAGGTCAGGGACTGCTCGGATTCCCTGACGACGTCCACTGCCATGTGCAGGGCCACGGCCCCTCCCTTTCCTGTGCTGCGTGAACTTCTGCGAGTTCTTCTCGAATTGGCCCGTACGGCTCCTCGGAAAGTGGTCTGGAACGTGCGTGCGCCGCTCTCCAGAATGAAAGGGACGTGCTCTTCTTCTTCGAGGATTCGAGGAGAATTCCCGTGACCGCCGATGAGCCACAGGGCCGTACCTGGCCGGAACTGCTGAACGCACTGCTGAGCCGCAGGGATCTGACCGCGGCCGAGACCGCCTGGGCGATGGATCAGGTGATGTCGGGCGCCGCGGGTCCCGCGCGGCTCGCGGGTCTGATGGTGGCGCTGCGCGCCAAGGGCGAGACCGCCGAGGAGATCGACGGCCTGGTCGACGCCATGTACGCGCACGCCGTGCCGCTGTCCGTGCCCGGGCCCGCGCTCGACATCGTCGGGACCGGCGGCGACGGCTCCCACAGCGTCAACATCTCCACGATGTCGGCCGTCGTCGCCGCCGGTGCCGGGGCGCGCGTCGTCAAGCACGGCAACCGCTCGGCGTCCTCCGCGTGCGGCTCCGCCGACGTCCTGGAGGAGCTGGGCGTGGCCCTCGACCTGCCCGCGCCCGAGATCGCGGAGGTGGCGGAGGAGGTGGGCATCACGTTCTGCTTCGCGCCGCTGTTCCACCCGGCGATGCGGCACGCGGCCGCTCCGCGCCGGGAGTTGGGCATCCGCACGGTCTTCAACATCCTGGGCCCGCTGACGAACCCGGCAGCGCCGACCGCCCGCGCGGTGGGCGTCGCCGACGCCCGGCTCGCGCCGCTGCTCGCGGCGGTCCTCGCCCGGCGGGGCGTGTCGGCGCTGGTCTTCCGGGGCGACGACGGGATGGACGAGCTGACGGTCACGACTACCTCCACGGTCTGGTCGGTCTCCGGCTCCGAGGTGCGCGAGGAGTCCTTCGACCCGAGGGACATCGGCATGGCGTACGCCACCGGGGATGCGCTGCGCGGCGGCGACCGGACGCACAACGCGCGGGTGGCGCGCGAGCTGGTCGGTGGGGCCCGCGGCCCGGTCCGGGACGCCGTCCTGCTCTCGGCCGCCGCGGGCCTCGCCGCCCTGGAGCCGAGCACCGCCCCGGTCACGGAGCGCATCGCCGCCGGCGTGGACCGCGCCGCCGAATCCCTCGACTCGGGCGCCGCAGCGGCCGTGCTCGACCGGTGGGCGACGGTCACGACGAAGCGTGCGAACCAGGGAGCGTGAGGGGGACGGCCAGGACGAGCACCACCCAACGGGCCCCGGGCGACCGGGGCCTTCGGCCGTCGGCACGGGGCGAGCACCCACAGCACCAGCCACCACCGGCCAGGGCAGGACCACATGCCGCAGGCTCAGGCGGGACCAGGCTTCACCAGCACCGGCACAACAAGGAGCAGAAGCAGAAGCACGAGCTCAGGCGCCGGACTCAGGCGCCGGACTCAGGCGCCGGACTCAGGCGCCGGACTCAGGCTTCAGGCACGAACACGAACACAGAAACAGACACAGACACAGAAGCAGGCACAAGCCCCGCGCTCACCCGATCCCGCCGACCCCCCGCCCCCGCTGCCGCGCGAGCCCCCGGCCCGCCGCCACCAGCTGGGCCACCGCCTTCCTGCTGTCGCCGCCCGTGACCACGGACTCGCCGACGAGGATCGCGTCGGCGCCCTGGGCCGCGTACGCCAAGGCGTCGTCGGGGCCGCGGACGCCGGACTCGGCTATGCGCACGACGCCTTCGGGAATCTCCGGGGCGAGGCGGGCGAACATGCCGCGGTCCATCTCCAGGGTGCGCAGATCGCGGGCGTTGACGCCGATGATCCAGGCACCCGCGTCGAGGGCACGCTTGACCTCCGTCTCGTCGTGCACCTCCACCAGGGGCGTCAGGCCGATCTCGGCGGCGAGCGCCAACAGCTCGGCGAGCAGCGGCTGTTCGAGGGCGGCGACGATGAGCAGGACCAGGTCCGCGCCGTGCGCCCGGGTCTCCCAGAGCTGATAGGGGTCGACTATGAAGTCCTTGCGCAACAGCGGCACCCGCACCCGCGCGCCCACGGCGTCCAGGTCGGCGAGGTGGCCGCCGAAGCGGTGCCGCTCGGTGAGGACGCTGATCGCCGCGGCGCCACCCGACTCGTACTCCGCGGCGAGGCCCGCCGGGTCGACTATGTCGGCCAGGCAGCCCCGGGACGGGCTGTTCCGCTTGACCTCGGCGATGACCTTCAGGCCGTCCGCCCCGGAGAGCAGCGCGGCGCAGTCCAGTCCGGGGCCGACCTCGGCCACGCGGTCCGAAAGCTCGGCCTCAGGAACCAGCCGGCGCCGCTCCGCCAGGTCGGCCCGCACCGCCCCGATGATCTCGTCGAGCGCGTTCATCCATCCGTCCTTCCCTATGCCAACAAACCTAAGGACGGCCGGAGCCCCGGACCACACCCTTTAGCGTTCGTTGAAAGTCCCAGGTGGGAGCAGGTGCGAGGGTGTGGTCCCGTGGTCCGTCCGTCGAGCAGCGGGCCGCGCGCGGTCCGGGGCCGAGCGGCCCGGGCCCCGTCGGCCCAGGTCGCGGCGGTCCGGACCGCGCCGCTCAGGTCATCGACACCACCACCTTGCGGGTGCCGGTGAACGCCTCGCGGCCGTGCAGGACGGACATGTTGTCGACGATCATGATGTCGCCGGCCTGCCAGGGCTCGGCGATCCGGTTCGCGCGCTGGGAGCCGCGCACGTCGGCGAGGTCCTCGTCGGAGAGCGGTGTGCCGTCGGCGTAGGTGATCCAGTGCGGCAGTTCGGCGTGGTCGTCGATGAGGGAGAGCAGGGTCTCGGCCTCCTCCGGGGGGAGGTTGGAGGGGTGCCACTGGTCGGCCTGGTTGAACCAGGTGTCGCGGCCGGTGCGCGGGTTCTTGCGGATACCCGGCCGGTGCTGGCGCACGCGCAGACCGCCGTCCCCGGTCCAGGTGAACTCGGCCCCGGACGCGGTCAGGAACTCCTCGACGACCGCCTTGTCCTCGGTCTCGAAGGTCGCCTGCCAGGACTTGCCGAGGCCGAGGCCGCCGTGCAGGTGCTGGTGGTAGACGACGCCGTCGGCGAACCGGGCGCGCACCTCGGGCGCGAGGCCCGCGAGCAGCGCCTCGCCGTCGCACACCGGGGTGGCGCCGCCGGTGTCGGGGGCGTCCAGGCAGCAGAAGTAGAGCCGCGTCGGCCACGCCATCGCGTACGACATCTCGTTGTGCAGGGAGATGTCGTAGCGCGCCGGGTACTCCGTGGACGTGAAGACGCCGTCGGAGACCGTGGCGCGCGGGGTGTTGCCGCCGCGGTAGCTGTCGATGAGGGAGTCGCCGAAGCGGGTGACGGTGCGGTGGAAGGCGGCGGCGTCCGCGATGCCGAGTCCGCGCACGAGCACGGCGCCGCACTCGGCGATCAGCTCGTCGGCCCGCACGCGCACCGCCTCCCAGGAGTCGGATCCTCCGCTTCCGGCCCCCTTACCCACTTGATCGCCGCCGAAGTCGCCTTCGGAGAACCGGTGTTGACCGTCCGCGCCGAAGCCCCCCTCCGCACCGAAGTCCCCGTCCACCCCGAAGTCGCCCTCGACGTGCAGCACGGCCAGCGTCGTCCCGCCCGTCGTACGCCTCTCGTCACGCATCGCCGTCCGTCCTTTCCCTGTCCTGCTCCGCCGTGAAGGCGACGGGCAGGCCGCTGTAGCCGTGCACGAAGTTGGAGTAGAGCCGCCGCGCGGGACCGCGCAGGACGATCCCCGCGACCTTCTCGCGCAGGGCCTCGACCATGGCGTTCACATGGACGCGGCCGAGGAAGGCGCCGAGGCAGAAGTGCGGGCCGTGCCCGAAGACGACGTGCTTGTTGGGGCTGCGTCCCACGTCGAAGGAGTACGAGTCGGTGAAGACGTCCTCGTCGAAGTTGGCGGAGCTGTTCCACAGGGTGACGACGTCGCCCGCCTTGACGACCCGGTCGCGCAGGGGCACGTCGACGAGGGCGCGGCGCCCGAAGTGCATGGCGGGCGTGGTCCAGCGCAGGATCTCCTCGGTGGCGCTGTCGGAGGTGACCTCGCCCGCCTTGAGGCGCCGCCACTGCTCGGGGTTCTCGGCGAGCGCGATGAGGCCGCCGACGAGGGACATCCGGGTGGACTCGTCGCCGCCGAGGATCAGGCTGTAGCAGTTGAGTACGATCTCGTCCTCGGTCAGCGGCTCGCCGTCGACGGTGGCGGTGGCCAGGACGCTGATGACGTCCTCGCCGGGGTTCCGGCGCCGCGCGGCGGCGAGTTCGGAGAGGTACAGCAGGATCTCGTTGCGCGCCATCAGCGACTCCAGCTCGCTGTCCTCGCTGCTGTGCCGGGACAAGGTCTGGGTGTTCCACTCGACCAGGCGCGGCCGGTCGGCGAGGGGGATGTCCATGAGGTCGCCCATGGTGTGGATCGGCACGTGGTCGGCGACGTCGGTGACGAAGTCCGCCTCGCCCGCCGCGACGGCGCGGGCGACGAGTTCGCGGGTGTGCCGGTGCACGCCGTCCACGACGGGCGTGAGGACGCGCGGCGCGAAGGACTTCAGCATCAGGTTGCGGATCGCGCGGTGGCGGGGCCCGTCGGTGACGGCGAGCATCTTGCCCGCGGCCGAGTCGCCGCCCTGGAGCAGGGTGGTGAGGACGTTGCCCTTCTCGGAGGTGAACCGCTTGTTGTCGCGGTAGACGGCGACGGCGTCCGCGTACGTGGACACCACCCAGAAGCCGAGCGCGCGCTCGGTCGGCGGGTGCCAGTGGACGGGGCTCTCCTCGCGGAAGCGCCGCCACAGGGCGTGCGTGTCCACGTCGTGGAAGGTGCGGGGGTCGGTGAGGTCGACGGCCGCCGGGTCCGGCGGCGCCGACACCTGGGATACGGACATGGGTTGACTTCCTTCAGGCACGGGGCTCGGAAGCCCGCGGTACGGAACCGGGCCTAGGAGCCCGCGGTACGGAACCGGCGCAGGCTCACGGCGACGCAGGTCGCGAAGAGCACGCCCAGGGTGAGGGCGACCACCACCAGCGGGTGCTCGCCGGGGAAGCCGCCGCCGCTGGTGGCCGGGTTGCCCCACAGGTCGCGGCAGGAGGCGATGACGGCGCTCACCGGGTTCCACTCGGCGACCGGGCGGATCGCTCCCGGCATGGACTGCGGGGCGAGGAACGCGCTGGACAGGAACGGCAGGACGACCACGATGAACGGCGCGACCACGCTGATCGTCTCCACGCTGCGCAGCGTCATCGCGAGGAGCACGCCGAGCCAGAGCATCGCGTACAGGAACAGCGCGACGATCCCGAACCCGGCGAGCGTCGGGAGCACCCCGGTGTGCGACCGCCAGCCGAGCGCGAGGCCCGCGCCCGCCGTGACCGCGAGCCCGGCGAGCCCGACGAGGAGGTCGGCGAGGGTGTAGCCGATCGGCACCGCGGACCTGCTGATCGGCAGCGAGCGGAACCGGTCGACGAGCCCGCCGCGCAGGTCCATGGCGATGGACACCGCCGTCGGCCCGACGCAGGCGAGACCGACCTGCACGGCGCCGCCCGCGAAGACGTACTCGGTGTACTCGCCGCCCGCGGGCAGCGTGATGGCGTCCCGGAAGAGATAGCCGAGGAGCACCATCGACACCAGCGGGTTGAGGACGATGCCGATGGCGCGCCCCGGTGCCCGGCGCAGCCGCCGGAGCCTGCGGCCCGCGATGGCCAGGACCTCGGTGCGCAGCGCCGCCGGGCCGGACTTCGCGGGCGGCAGGCCGGTGCCGAGCGGCCGGTCGGGGCGCGGTCGCCCGGTGGGGCGGTCCGCCCCGGGGCCCGGCTCCAGGAGGGTGGCGGTCATGACGTCCCCCGCCCGGCCGTACGCTCCGACTTCGCCTGCATCCGCGCCAGTTCGGCGGCGACGAGCGGGCCGATCTCGGCGAGCGGCCCCGGGTCGAGCATGTCGTCGTGGGCGCACTCGACGCGGTGGACGGCCACTTCGCCCGTGCAGTACGGCTCCCAGAGGCGTTCCTTGTCCGTCACGTCGCCCCAGGGCGAGTGCTCGGCGAGGAAGAGCCGCATCCGGCCGTCGAAGGCGCCCGGCGTGTACTCGGGGATGATCGCCTGGTGCCGGGCCATCAGGCTCAGCATCCGGCCCATGCGCTCCTCGCCGAGCCGCGCGAGGGCGTTGCCGTCGCGCCGCAGCGCGTCGATGACGTCGTCGGGGGTGAGGTCGCGGTCCCCGAACTCGGACCGGTGGTGGCCGACGCCCTCCAGGAACCAGGCGAGCATGTTCTGCTCACCGCCCCTGGTGTCGGCCACTCCGGTCCGCGGATACGAGTCCAGGTTGGCCACCAGACCCACCTCGTCCCCGGCCGCGCGCAGCTGCACGGCGATCTCGTACGCGATGAGTCCGCCGAACGACCACCCGACGAGGTGGTACGGGCCGCTGGGACGGACGCCCTTGATGAGCCGGACGTACGCGGCGGCGGTGTCCTCGACGCTGTCCGGCAGCGGCGCGCCCGCGACGACGGCCGGCGCCTGGATGCCGTACACCGGGTGCTCCGGGTCGAGGTAGCGGGTCAGCGGCAGGTACGACAGGGCGAGGCCGACGCCGCTGTGCAGGCAGAACACGGGCGGGCGTGAGCCGGTCTCGCGCAGCGGGAGCACGGTCGCGAAGGGGTCCGCCTCGTCGTGCCCGGCCGCCGCGCCCGTGGGGGCGATGGCGGAGATGGCGTCGGCGACGATCCGGGTGCTGCCGCGCGGGGTCGGGGGCGCGGGGGTGGGTTCCGGGGCGGGCGCGGGTGGGGGCGCCGGTGCCTCGGCCGGTTCCGGGGCCAGGGTCGCCGCCAGGGCCCGCACGCTCTGGTGCGCGAAGACGTCCGCGATGCTGATGCTCAGCCCGGCCTTGCGTGCCTGGCTGACGAGCCGCAGCGACTTCATGCTGTCCATGCCGCCGGACACCTCGAAGAAGTTCTCCTCGGCGTCGAACCGTTCGACGCCCAGGAGCCCGGCGACGATGCCGAGGAGGGTGTCCTCGGCGGTGGGGGGCAGGGGCTGTGCCACGGGCTCCACCCCAAGGCCGCCGATCCGCACGTCCGGGTCCGCCGCCACGGCCCGCAGCACCCGTGTGAACTGCTCGACCATGTGCTCCGCGGTGGCGCGTGCGTACAGGTCGGTGCTGAAGGTGAGGAGGCCGCGCAGGCCCTCGTGTCCTGGCCAGGCGACGAGTTCGAGCAGCAGGTCGAGCTTGGCGTGGTCGGAGCCGACGTACTCGGGGCGGGCCGTCAGGCCGGGCAGGTCCAGCTCCGCGATGCCCTCCGTACGGACGCCGAGGCCGATCTGGAACAGCGGGTTGCGGCTGAGCGAGCGCGTCGGCTTGAGCGCGTGGACGACCTGGTCGAAGGACACGTCCTGGTGGGCGTACGCCGCCAGGTCGGTCTCCCGGAGCCGGTCGAGGAGTTCGCGGAAGGTGGGGTCGCCGCTCGTGTCGCCGCGCAGGACGAGGGAGTTGATGAACATGCCGACGAGGTCGTTCAGGGACTCGTCGGCGCGGCCGGCCACCGAGACGCCGAGGGGGATGTCGGTGCCCGCGCCGAGCCCGGTGAGCAGGGCCGAGAGGGCCGCCTGGAAGACGATGAAGTCGGTGGTGCCGGTGGACCGGGCCAACCTCCCCAGCGTGTCGGCCAGTTCGGGTTCCACGTCGAAGTGGACCACGTCGCCGTGCGACGCGCTGACCTCCGGGCGCGGGAAGTCCGTCGGCAGGTCCAGCTCCTCGGGCAGGCCCGCGAGCGCGTCCCGCCAGAAGGCCAGCTGCCGCCCGGCCAGACCCTCCCCGGCCACGCCCTCGCCGTCCAGCAGCTCCCGCTGCCACACCGCGTAGTCGGCGTAACTCACCGGCAGCGGCGTCCAGCGCGGCGCGTGCCCGGCGGTGCGGGCCCGGTAGGCGGTGGCGAGGTCGTTCTGCAGGGGCTCCATGGACCAGCCGTCGAAGACGATGTGGTGCAGGACGAGGAGCAGCACGCACTCGTCGGGCCGCACCGGGAAGAGCCGGGCCCGCCAGGGGAGTTCGACCGTGAGGTCGAAGCCCTGGTCGCCCTCGGCGGCGAGGGCGGCGGCGAGGTCGGGCTCCGGGACAACGACGGCCTTCAGCTGCGGCCCGCCGGTGGCCGCGTCCCGCACCTCGGGCGTGGGCACGCCGTCGGTCTCGGGAATCACCGTGCGAAGGACCTCGTGGCGCGCGGCCACGTCGGCGAGCGCCTGCTGGAGCGCGGCGGTGTCGAGGCGGCCGGTGAGCCGGAAGGCGAGGAGCGTGTTGTACGAGCCGTCCTCACGCCCCTGGCGCCGGTTGAGGAACCACTGGCGCTGCTGGCTGTACGACAGGGGCCGCTCCGCGCCCGCCGGTGCCGGGGTGAGCGGGGGCCTGGCGCTCGCCGCCCGCTCGACGTGCCCGGCGAGGGCGACCACGGTCCGGGCGTCGAACAGCGCCCGGATGGGCAGTTCGACGCCGAGCGCGGTACGGGCCCGGCTGACCAGGCGGGTGGCGAGCAGCGAGTGCCCGCCGATCTCGAAGAAGTCGTCGTCGATGGAGACGTGCGCGGCGCCGAGGATGTCGGCGAACAGGCCGCACAGGATGCCCTCGGTGAGGGTGCGCGGCGCGCGCCCACGCGAGGTCGCGCCCAGCTCGGGGGCGGGCAGGGCCTTGCGGTCCAGCTTGCCCTGGGCGGTCATCGGCAGCGCGTCGAGGGCGACGACGGCCGAGGGGACCATGTAGTCGGGCAGGGCCTCGGCGAGGCGGTCGCGCAGGGCGGTGGTGTCGGCGGCGACGGCCTCCGCCCCCGTCCCCGTACCGGAGGCGGCACCAGCACCGGAGCCCGCGCCCGACCCGGGACCCGATCCCGGCCCGGAACTCGCGCCCGACCCGGAAGCCACCACGTACGAGACGAGTCGCCGCTCCCCCGCCTCGTCCTCCCGCACCACCGTGACCGCCTGCTCCACGCCCGCCTGGGCGAGCAGCGCCGACGAGATCTCGCCCAGCTCCACGCGGATGCCGCGCAGCTGGACCTGGTCGTCGACGCGGTCGAGGTAGTCGAGTTCGCCGTTCGGGAGCCAGCGCACGAGGTCGCCGGTGCGGTACATGCGCTCGCCCGCGGGGCCGTAGGGGTCGGCGACGAAGCGCTCGGCGGTGAGGCCGGGCCGGTCGAGGTAGCCGCGGGCGAGGCCGCCGCCGACGTACAGCTCGCCGGGGACGCCGGGTGGGGTCGGCCGCAGGTCGCGGTCGAGGACGTAGACGCGGTGGGCGTTGGTGGGGCGGCCGATGGGCGGGCGCCCGGATGCGGTGAGGGGGCCGCTGACGGTGCAGCCGACGACGGCCTCGGTCGGCCCGTACCCGTTGAACATCCGCACCGACCCGGCCCACCGCTCCACGACCTCCGCGGGCACGGCCTCGCCGGTGCCGACCAGGCGCAGGTCGGCCGGCAGGGTGGCGCCGTCGGGGAGTGCGCCGAGGACGACGGGCGGCAGGGCGGCGAGGTTGATGCGGGCGTCGTTGATCAGGTCGACCAGGGGCTGTCCCGGGGTGCGGCACTCCTCGTCGGCGATGACGAGCGTGCCGCCGGGGAGCAACGCCAGCATGATCCCGAAGATGGACGCGTCGAAGCTGAACGACGCGAACTGCAACACCCGCGTGTCGGCGTCGAGTTCGAAGCGGTCGGAGAGGCTGTCGACCATCGCGAGCAGCCCGGTGTGGGCCACGACGACACCCTTGGGGCGGCCGGTGGAGCCGGAGGTGTAGATGATGTACGCCGGGTGCTGCGGCCGCAGCGGGGTGGTGCGGTCGGCGTCGGTGAGGTCGGTCGCGTCGAGGCCGGCGAGGCGCGCGGCCGTCTCCGGGGCGTCGAGCAGGACGAGGCGGGTCGCGGTGTCGGCGCCCACGGTCTCGGGCAGTGCGCCGGGCCGTCCCGCGAGGGCGCTGTCGGTGAGGAACACCGTCGGGCGGGCGTCCGCGACCATGTAGCCGACGCGGTCCGCGGGGTACTCGGAGTCCACCGGTACGTAGGCCGCGCCCGCCTTGATCGCCGCGAGGGCCGCGACGAGCAGGTCGGGGGTGCGCGGCAGCATCACCGCGACGGCCCGCTCGGGTCCGGCGCCCAGCTCGACGAGGAGTCGGGCGAGCCGGTTGGCGCGGGCGTCGAGGTCCGCGTACGAGACCTCCTGCTCGCGCAGGACGACGGCGGTCTTGTCCGGGGTCTCCGCCGCCCGCGCCTGGAACACGTCGGTGGCGAGGCCCCCGCGCTCCGGTCGTGCCCCGCCGCTGCCCGACCAGTCGCCGAGCACCTGGCGCAGCTCGTCCTCGCCGAGCGCGTCGAGGCGGCCGAGCGGGACGCCTGGCGCGGCGGCGAGCTGTTCGAGAACGCGGGTGAAGCGGCGTACGAACACGGCGACTTGTTCCGTGTCGAAGATGTCGGGGCGGAACTGGGCCTCCAGGCGCATCCGATGGCCCTCGACCGGGAACACGCCCATGGCCAGGGGGTATTCGGCGACGACGCGGGCGTTCCAGGCGCGGGTGGAAAGGCCGGGGAGGTGTTCGCCGAGGGCGTCGAGGGCGCCGGACGGATAGTTGTGGAAGCTCACGACCGTGTCGAACAGCTCGCCCACGCCCGCGCCCTGCTGGACGTCCGCGAGGCCGAGGTGCCGGTGCGGCTCCAGGGCGAGCTGGCGGTCCTGGAGGTCGGTGAGCATCGTCTCGAACGGAACGGACGGGTCGAGCGTCACGCGCACCGGCAGTGTGTGCATGAAGGCGCCGACGATCCTCTCCACGTCCGGCAGTTCCGCCGGGCGCCCCGACGCCACCGCGCCGAACGTCACGTCGCGCCGACCGGTGAGACGGCCGAGCGCGACGGCCCAGCAGCCCTGCATGACGGTGTTCAGGGTCAGCCCGCGCGAGTGCGCCCACGCGGACACGGCGGCGGTCAGCTTCTCGGGCAGCTCGGCCGTCAGCGTCTCGGGCAGCACGGACACCCGGGGCCGGTCGGCCGGGCCGAGCCTGGTCGGCTCGTCGATCCCGGCGAGGTCCTTCTGCCAGGCCTCCCGTGCGGCGGCCTCGTCCTGTGCGGCGGCCCACTCCAAGTAGGCGCGGACGGGGGCGATCTCGGGCAGTACGGAGGTGTCGGCGCCGTTGGCCCACAGCGTCACCAGTTCGCTGGTGAGGACGGCCGACAGGGACCAGCCGTCGACGAGCAGGTGGTGGGTGGTCCACACGACGCGGTGCCGGTCGGCGCCCGCGCGGTACACGGTGAAGCGGGTCAGCGGGCCCTCGGTGACGTCGAAGCGGCGCAGCCACTCCTCGTCGGTGCGCCGGTTCAGCTCGGCGTCCACGGCGTCGGCGGGCACGTCCGCCAGGTCCACCTCGGTCCACGGCACGTCGACCGCGCCGGGGATGAGCTGCACGGGGTCGCCGGTGTCCCGTTCGCGGAAGCGGGCGCGCAGGCCGGGGTGCCGGGCGACGAGGGCGGTGGCGGCGGCGCGCAGGGCGGCGGGCTCCAGGGGTCCGTCGACGTCGAGGACGATCTGGAGGGTGTACGCGTCCATGCCGTGCCGGTCGAACTCGGCCTGGAACAGCAGCCCGCGCTGCAGCGGCGACAGCGGCAGGATGTCGTCGAGCCGCGCGCACTCGGTTTCGTACGCCTCGATCTCGCGCTGGGAGACGGTGACGAGCGGGAACTCCGAGGGGGTACGGCCCCCGGCGTCCGGCCGTTCGGCGTGCGCGGTGAGCGCCCCGAGCGCCCGGAACCAGCCGTCGGCCAGCGCCCGCACGTCGTCCTCGGCGAGCAGTCCGCCCGCCCAGGTCCACTCGGCCACGAGCACCGGGCCCTCGGGCCGGTCCTCGGTGCGGGACACCAGCTCGAGGGCGTGCCGCAGCGGGGTGCCGGGGGCGGCGCCGAGGCCGAACGTCCCGGCCTCCATGGCCCAGTCGCGGCGCTCGCCCACGGTGAAGCGGCCCAGGTAGTTGAAGCCGACGCCCGGGGTCGCGGCGCGGGCGAGGACGGCGGCGGTCTGCGGGTTCAGGTGCCGCAGCAGGCCGTGGCCGAGGCCGTGGTCGGGCAGGGCGCGCAGGGTCTCCTTGACGCGCTTGAGCACGGCGGAGCAGGCGGGGCCGCCCGCGTACACGTCGGCCCAGTCGGCGTCGCCGAGGCCACTGAGGTCGCTCAGGTCGAGGGCGACGGGGAAGACGCTGGTGAACCAGCCGACGGTCCGGGACAGGTCGGTGCCCTCGGCCCCCGCGAACTGCTCGCGGCCGTGTCCCTCCAGCTCGACGAGCGCGCGCGTGGCGGGGGTTCCCCGGCGCCGGGCGCGGTCGGCGAGGGCCAGCGCGAGGCCGGTGAGCAGCACCTCGTTGACCTCGGTGCCGAAGACCGCGGGGAGGCGGGTGAGCAGGGCCCGCGTCCGGTCGGCGGGCAGCTCGACGCGGACGGTGCCAGCGGTGGCGCGCACGTCGGTGGCGGGGGCCAGGGGGCGGTCGCCGAGGGCGGCGGCGTCGGGGCCCGGGGCCGACTGGGCGGTCCACAGGGGGAGTTCGGCGACGCGGCTCGCGGTGCGGGCCTCGTCGGCGAGGAGAGTGGCCCAGCGGCGGTAGGAGGTGGCGACGGGGTCGAGGCGGGGTTCGCGGCCCGCGGCGAGCGTGGTGTACGCGGACTCCAGGTCGGGGAGCAGGACGCGCCAGGAGACGCCGTCCACGGAGAGGTGGTGGATGAGGAGGAGAAGCCTCGCGGCGCCCCCGCACTCTCCCCTGCCCCCTCCCTCGTTGTCGCCCCGGTCCGCGCCCCCGTTCTCCAGCAGCACCGCCTGGACCATCAGCCCGTCCTCGGGCCGCAGTCGCGCCCGGGCCGCCTCCGCCTGCTCGGCGAGCACCGCGTCGGGGTCGTCCTTCGGGTCGACGACGACCCGGCTGAGCACGTCAGCCGCCGCCACCGCGCCCTGCGGCAGCGTCTGGAGGGACCACAGCCCGGCCACCGGCGCGCCGAGGCGCAGCCGCAGTGCGTCGTGCCGGTCGAGCACGGCCTGGAGGGCGCGCTCCAGGACGCCGGCGTGCACGTCCGCGGGCACGGAGACCGCGACGTACTGGCTGAACTCACGGGTGGCGTCCGGAAGTCGGGACACCTCGTCGCGGAGCTGGTCGACGATCGGGGTGAGGGCGACCTCGCCGACCCCGTCCGCGACGGCGACCGGCTTGGCGGCGGAGCGCCGGGCCACGGCCGCGATGGCCGCCGCCGTCCGGTGCTTGAACACGTCGCGGGCGGTGACGACGAGGCCCGCGCGCCGGGCACCGCTGACCACCTGCAGGGAGCTGATGCTGTCGCCGCCCAGCTCGAAGAAGCTGTCGTCGGGACCCACGTCGGGCAGGCCGAGGACGTCCGCGAGCACGCCGAGCAGGATCCGCTCCTCCTCGGTGCGCACCCGGCCGCCCGCGCTCTCGGCGGGCACCCCGGCACCCGTGTCCCCGGAGGGAGCACCGGCACCGCCGGCCTGCTGCAAGACCGGCGCGGGCAACGCCTTCCGGTCGACCTTCCCGTGGGCGGTCAGCGGCAGTTCGTCCAGGGTCACCAGCACGGCGGGCACCAGCGCCCCGGGCAGCCGTGCGGCGAGCGCGGCACGCAGCTCGCCCGCTTCCGGGGCCACGCCCGTGCCGTCACCCGCCGCCTCCGTGACGACGTAGCCGACGAGCCGTCGCTGCCCCGCCGGATCCGTGACGGCCGCGGCGACCGCCTCCGCCACCCCGTCCAGGGCCCGCAGTCCCGCCTCCACCTCGCCCAGCTCGACGCGCTGACCGCGGATCTTCACCTGGTGGTCGCGGCGCCCGACGAAGGCGAGCTGCCCGTCCGCGCGCAGCACCACCTGGTCGCCGGTGCGGTACATCCGGGAGCCGTCGGCGGCGAACGGGTCGGGCACGAAGGTGACGGCGGTGCGCCCCGGGTCGTCGAGGTAGCCGCGGCCGACGCCCCACCCGGCGATGAAGAGTTCGCCGGGCACGCCGCGCGGCACCGGCCGCAGGTCGTCCCCGAGGACGTACAGGCGGGTGTTGCGCAGCGGCCGCCCGATCGGCACGACGGGGGTGTCGAGGTCGGCGGCGGAGCGGACGTAGGCGTGCGTGACGTCGTCGGAGCACTCGGTGGGGCCGTAGAGGTTGGCGAGGGGGACGTCGGGGTGGCGGGCGAACCAGCGGGCGCACAGGTCGGCGGGCAGCGCCTCGCCGTTGGAGATCATCCAGCGCAGCGCGGGCAGTCGGGGCGCGCTCCCGGCGGCGTCCCAGACGTCGAGGGCCGCGCGCAGCAGGGACGGTACGACTTCGAGGACGGTCAGGCGCTCCTCGGCGATGACGCGGAACAGCGCGTCGGGGTCGGCGAGGTCGAGGCGGTTCACGGCCCGCACCCGGCCGCCGACGAGCAGCGTGGTGAGGGTCTGCCAGACGGTGACGTCGAAGGTGACGGGCGCGTTGTGGACGAGCGCGTCGGCCGCGTCGAGGCCGAACTCCTCGACCTTGGCGAGCATGTGGTTGACCATGCCGCCGCGCTGCACCATCGCGCCCTTGGGGCGTCCGGTGGAACCGGAGGTGTGGATGACGTACGCGAGGTCGTCGGGCCCGCCGAGGACGGGGGCGAGCGCGGTGTCCGGGTCGCGGGTGCCGTCGAGCACGTGCACGGGCAGCGGGCCGCCGGGCAGGTCGGCGGTCACGTGCTCGGCGAGGGCGCGGTGGGTGGCGTCGGTGAGGACGGCGGCCGCGCCCGCGTCGCGCAGGAGCGCGGTGAGGCGGGGCAGCGGGGCGCCGGGGTCGAGCGGCATGAAGGCGCGTCCGGCGCCGAGGACGGCGACCTCGGCGGTGACGAAGTCGCGGCCGGGCTCGGTGAGGATCGCGATGGGGCCGGTGGGGGCGGGGGTGCCTGCGGGCAGAGACACAGCGCCCGTCAGCACGCGCGACACGGCGCCGGCCCGCCCGACGAGCTCCGCGTAGTCCAGGCTGCCGCCGTCGTCGGTGACGGCCACGGCGTGCGGGGTCTCGGCGGCGCGCTGCCGGATGCGCTCGACGACGCCCAGGTACGGCGTCGCACGCACCGGCCCGGTCAGGTCGGCGTCGCTCTCGCCGGGGGCGGCGAGGTCGAGGGCGGACAGCGGGGTGTCGGACGGTGCGGTCAGGAAGCGGTCCAGGAAGCCGGTGAAGCGGGCGAGGTGGTCGCGGATGTCGCGGGCGTCGTAGCGGGCCTCGTTGCCGCTGAGGTCGACGGCGATCCCGGAGTCGCCCTTGTCGGCGACGGTGAACTCCAGGTCGTCGACGAGGCCGGGGGACGGGGTGTGGATGGTGGCGGCGGCCGGGCCGATGGGGAGGTGCTCGACCTGCGGCAGGACGTTGACGTACGGGCCGAACGGCCTGCGGTCGTCGCTGGTGAGTCCCATGGTGCGGCGGATCAGGCTGGTGCGGTGGCGCTGGTGCTTCAGGCAGTGGGACAGCGACCGGTAGGCGTCCGCGAGGAGTTCGGCGCGGGTCGTGGCGGGGTGCGCGGTCAGGCGCAGCGGCAGGCAGTTGACGACGACGCCCGGTGTGTCCCGCATGGCGGCGCCCACGCGCCCGGTCACCGGCAGGGAGAGGAGGACGTCGTCGGTGGCGGCCATCCGGGCGGTGTACGCGCCGATCGCGGCGACGAGCACGGACTGCCAGGTCACCCGGGCCTCCCAGGCCACGGCCCGCAGCCGCTCGGCGACGTCGGCGTCGAGGACGGCCACGTCCTGCCGGAACGTCTGCCCGGGCGGCACGTCGCGCGCGGCGAGGCTGACCAGCGGCGGCCGGTCGCCGACCCGCGCCTGCCAGTACGCGCGGTCGCGTTCGGCGCGCGCCGAACCCGGGTACGCCGCCTCGGCGTCGACCAAGCTCCGCAGCGGCGCGATGGCGCCCTCCGTCAGCGGCGTACCCGCGAGCAGCGCCTCATAGATCACCGCGAGCCGCCGCCACAGCAGCACGGTGCTGAAGCCGTCCGCGACGAGGTGATGACTGACCAGGCAGAAGATGGTCCGCTCCGGGCCGAGCGTGAACAGGCTCAGCCGGAACAGCGGCACGTGCGGCGTCGCCATCAGCGGGAAGGCGGTGCGCAGGTCGGCGTCGATGGCGGCGCGGGCGGCGACCTCCGGGTCGGCGGCGGCGCTGACATCGGTGACCGTCAGGGGCAGCCGGTCGAGGTCCTCGACGAACTGCCGGGGCGGCCCGGCGGCGTCGGCCGCGGTGGACTCGGCGAACCGCACCCGCAGGCACTCGGCCTCGGCGGTGAGCCGCTCCAGGGCCGTCCGGAACACCCCGGCGTCCAGAGGGCCCCGGATGTCCCAGTAGACGGCGGTGTTGTAGGTGGCGCCGCCGCCGGACAGCTGTTCGTCGAACCAGATGTCCTGCTGCGCAGCGGTGAGCGGAAGGCCCTCGGGCGCCGGGTGGTCCGTCGATATGTGCGTCATGGCATTCCCCTAGCGAAGGTCACTGATGGCACAGCCTCGATCGTCGGAGAACCGCGCTGACAGCGGGCTGATAGCGGACTGATGCCGCTCGGGCGGAAGGTCTCGCAGCAGCTCCCGGGCACGCCGGGAGCGCCGCCGGAGACCTGGCTCCGGCGGCTTCTCACAAGCACCGGTTCAGACGACGAGGCCGCCGTCGACCCCGAAGACCTGCCCCGTGATGTACGAGGCCCGGTCGGAGGCGAGGAAGGACACGAGGTCGGCGACCTCCTGAGGGCGGCCGAAGCGGCCCAGCGGGATGCGTTCGGTCATCCCGCGCACGTGGTCGTCGGAGAGTTCGGAGAGCATGTCGGTCACGATGAAGCCGGGCGCGACGGCGTTGGCGCGGATGCCGTAGCGCCCCGACTCCTTGGCGAGGGACTTGGTGAAGCCGATGATCCCGGCCTTGCTGGCCGAGTAGTTGGTCTGCGTCGCGTTGCCGTACACCCCGGCGACGGACGACAGCGTGATCACGGACCCGGTCCGGCGTTTCATCATCGCGAACACGGCGGCCTTGCACAGGTGGTACGTCCCGTCGAGGTTGACGCGGACGACCCGGTCCCAGTCCGCGGGCGACAGCATGACCAGGGGGTTGTCGCGGACGATGCCCGCGCAGGACACGACGGTGTACAGCGGTCCGAGTTCGCGTTCGGCGCCGCGCACGAAGTCGCGGACGGCCTCGTGGTCGGCGACGTCGGTCCGCGCGGCGTGCACCCGGGCCCCGGCGGCGGCCGCCGCCTCGACGACGGCGTCGGCGGCCGCCTTGTTCGACTGGTAGCAGAAGGCGACGTCGTATCCGTCCTGGGCGAGCCGGATCACCACGTGCCGCCCGATGCCGCGGGAGCCCCCGGTGACCAGGGCGACGCGCCGTTGGGTTGCGGACATGCTGCTTCTCCTCCGTGGGGCGGAAATGGGGGCCCGGGGCGGGCCGGGCCGGCCGTGGACAAGGAGTCAGGCGCCGCCGAGCACGGCGCACCCGACGGTGCCGTCCCGCTCGACGCCGGTGACCAGGGCCGCCTCACCGGGCCCGAGCCCCCGCTCGCCCGCGGCCGCCAGCACCGCGGCGATCTGCAGTCCCGTGGCGGCCGCCGAGGTGTCACCGAGCAGCGCGCTCACCCGAAGCCACCGGGGCCGCGCCGCACCGAGCGCGTCACCGACGGCCCGCTCCTCGGACAGTGCGAGCGCCCCGCCGAGGCCCAGGGGCGCGACGAGACGTACCGCGTCCGCCGTGACCCCGGCCGTCTCCAACGCGCCGCGCACACAGGCCGCGAGGGCCTGCCGCGCGTCGTCCGGGGCGTGGTGGGCGCGGAAGCGGGTGGCGAGGATCCGGGCGAGCGGCCCGCGCCCGGCGGCGCGCGCGTCGGCAGCGGGCTCCACCAGGAACACGGCGGCGCCCTCGCCGAGCGGCACGTCCCGCTCGGCTTCGCCGCGGCCGTGCCACTCCAGCCAGGCGCGCTGCGTGGAGTACTCCTCGGCGGCCCCGCACAGGACGCGGGCGCAGTGCCCGCCCCGGTGCAGCCGCAGGGCGTAACTGAGGGCGAGCAGGCCGGTCAACGCGCCGCCCGCGACGGTGGTGTTGGGGCCCTTGATGCCGTGCCGGATGGCGCTCTGCCCGGTCGCGCGATTCATCACCGTGCCCGGGAACCGGGCCGGGTCGACGTGGTAGGGCCGCTCCCCCGTCAGCGAGTCGCGGGTGAAGTCCATGATGCCCTGGACGCTGCCGGAGCCGGTGCCGAGCACCAGGGCGACCTCGTCGGGGCGTTCGGTGACGCCCTCGCCGCACGCGGCGATGAGGCGGCCGAAGGCGGTGACGGCGATCGCCGTCTCCCGGTCCATGGTCCGGGTGCCCTTCCTGCCCAGGTACGTGGCGGCGCTGAAGTCCGGGACGACCCCGCCGCGCGTGAACGGCCCCGGGTACGTCTCGCGGTCCAGGACGGCGACGGCCTCGCGGCCGGAGGTGATGCCCGCGCGGAACGGCTCGCCGCCCACGCCGTAGGGCGTGACCGCCGACCAGGCGGACAGGACGAGGTCGGTCATCGCGCGGCCTCCCGGCGGTAGCGGCGGAGGATCAGGACGGCGTTGTTGCCCGCGAACGCGAGCGCGTTGTTCTGCACCACGTTCAGCTCGGCGGGCCGCGCCTCGTTGGGTACGCAGTCCAGGCCGCACTCGGGGTCGGTCTCGCCGTGGTTGACGGTCGGCGGGATGAAGCCCTCGGTGAGGGCGAGGGCGCAGGCGGCGGAGGCGAGCGCGCCGGCCGCCCCCATGCAGTGGCCGATCATCGACTTGACGGAGACGGTGGGCGGCGGGGTCGCGAAGACCTGCCGGATGGCGCCGGTCTCGATGACGTCGTTGGTACGGGTGCCGGTGCCGTGCGCGGAGATGAAGTCGATGTCGTCGGACCGCACCCCGGCGTTGCGGTGGGCCACCTCCATGCAGCGGGCCAGGGAGTCCTGGTCGGGGGCGACGGGGTGGTGGGCGTCGCAGTTGAGGCCGTAGCCGAGGACCTCGGCGTAGATCCGGGCGCCGCGGGCGAGCGCGGAGTCCAGGGTCTCCATGAGCAGGATGCCCGCGCCCTCGCCGGTGAGGATGCCCTTGCGGTCCTTGTCGAAGGGCTGGCAGACCTCGGGGGCGACGGTGCCGAGGCGGTAGAAGCCGACGAAGCTCTTGCGGCACACCGCGTCCGTGCCGCCGCACAACGCCATCTCCACGTCGCCGCTGCGGATCGCGTCGAAGCCGTTGCCGATGGCGTAGTTCCCGGCGGCGCAGGCGGTGGGGATGGTCAGCGCCTCGACGTCGGTGAGGCCCAGCTCGCGGACGATGCCGGTGGAGAGGCGGCCGGCCTGGGCGCGGCGCGCCACGGCCGGGTCCCACCGCTCGGACCCCTCCGCCAGTTGGACGGCGGTGAGCGCGTCCAGGTCGCGGGTCTCGGCGTCGGTGGTGCCGACGGAGACCAGCGACCTGCGGGCGCGCAGCTCGCCCTGGCTCAGGTCGGCGTCGGCGACGGCCATGCCCGCGGCGGCCACCGCGAACTGGGTGGCACGGCCGAGGGTGTCGGGGTCGATGTGGTGGATCCAGCGGGCGGGGTCGAAGTCGTCGACCTCGCAACCGTTGGCGTGTGCGAATCCCGTGGTGTCGAAGCCCGTGATGGGCTTGACTCCGCCCCTGCCGGATCGCAGCCCGTCGAGAAACGCGGCGGCGCCGAGGCCGATGCTGGTGACCGTCCCGAGGCCGGTGATCACCACACGGCGCGGTCGCTGCTCCTTGTCGTGCACCATGCCCTCCTGTCGTCGATGGCCGGAGTCCGGCGGTGGGGGGTGGCTCGGACAGGCCCTAGGCGGCGGGGGTGGTGAGGGCGTCGGTCACCACGGCGACGATGCCGTCGAGGTGGACCATGCGGGACAGTTCGGCCTGGTCGATGTCGACGCCGAAGGCGCGCTCAAGCTGGGAGAGGATCTCGATGGCGGCCATCGAGTCCGCCTCGTGCTCCTCCTTGAACAGGCTGGTGTCGGTCAGCTCGTCCGGCTCGATCTCGAGGATGTCGCAGACGATGTCCTTGATCCTGGCGCGGTCCACCGCGGCGGTTTCCTTGGCTGTGGTCATGCCGACGATGCTCGCGAACGCCCCCTGACAGCTGGCTGATTTACGGCTGACGCACGCGCGCGCCGGATCCTCGGAACCCATCGCTCCATGAAACGCCGGAGCCCCCGCGCCGCCGGTCGGGGCGGTGCGGGGGCTGACACGTGTACCCCTGCCGGATGAACGTTCCGGCAGGGAGCGGGCCCTAGGGCGGTGACGTCGGCGGCGTGAAGCCGTTCAACTCCAGGAAGTCCCGGGGGTGTTCGACGATCCAGTGCCAGTAGCCGGGGACCGTACGGGCGTACTCGCCGTAGTACTGGCGGACGGTGTCGACCAGCTTGCGCAGGGTCTCGCGGGGCACGGCGCCGCTGCGCCACACCAGCAGCATCTCGACCCGCTCGGGTCCGGTGAGCGGCACCAGGCGCACGTCCGTGGTGGCGCCGGTGGGCGGGGTGAGGGCGGCGACGCCGAGGTCGCGCACCCAGTTCATCGCCTCGCGGTGCCCGTCGACGCGGTGCAGGATCTCCAGCTCCGGGTGGTCGAAGGCGGCGAACAACTGCCGTTCGATGGCGTGGAACCAGTGGTCCTGCGAGTACCGGACCCAGCCGAGCGAGGCGAGTTCGCCGGGCTCCAGGCTGTAGCGCCCGGCGAGCGGGTGCTGCAACGGCAGGGCGAGCCAGACCGGTTCGCGCACGATCAGCATCTTTCCGAGCGCCGGTTCGGGCCCCTCGGCCGCCTCCGCCACGGTGATGCTCGGCACGAGCGCGGCGGTGAGGGTGCCGCTCTGGACGCCTTCGACGGCGGTCGCCGGGTCCATCGTGACGGTCTGCAACTCGACGGCGGGCAAGGCCGACTGGAGCGCTCCGCGCAGGGTCGGCGGCGTCCACTCCATATTTCCGAACCGCAGCGGTCCCGAGGTGGGCGCGGCCGCGGCGGCCATCACCTCGTCCGCGCGTTTGACCAGGTCGGACAGCATGGGGATGAGCCGCTCACCGAGTGCGGTGCGGGTCACCCCGGCGCGGGACCGGATGAACAGGTCCCCGCCCACCGCCCTTTCGATCCTGCGTAGCTGTGCGGTGAGACTGGGCTGTGGCAGATTGAGCTCGCCAGCCCCCTTTGAAATGCTCCCGGCAGCGTCGATTGTGGCCACTATCCGCGCGTGGCGCAGCTCTATGTCCAAGTCCCCGTAACCCCCTGAAGGCAAATCCCCCGAACGCCTCACGGAAGTTGTTGAAGACGTGCACGTGAACTGGAACGACCGCATGCGAGACGCCCAAGAACCTTAACCAAGAGGTGCGTTGACTGTCCACCGATCACCGCATTGACCGAAACTGAGTGAACGGAAGTTCACGGCGTTCAGGCCATACCCACAGATTGGCCAAGGATCCCCTTTGGGGGTAATTCGTCAGGATGTCTGCCCCATGTAAGCGAGCGCCTGGCGCGGTTCCCCGAGGCCCTCGTCCTGCTGGAGGATCGCCTGGTAGACGCGGTGCAGGGCGCGGCCGGGCTCCAGGCCCAGATCGCTGGCGAGGCGCTGACGCGCGCCGTGGAAGACCTCAAGCGCCTCCGCCTGCCGTCCGTCACGGTAGAGGGCCAGCATCAGAAGTTCACTGAGCCGCTCGCGCTCGGCGTGTTCCGTGGCCAGTTGGCGCAGTTCCGTCACCGATACCCGGTGCGCCTCGACAGCCAGTTTGGCGGCGGTCAGGTCCTCGTACGCGGTGATCCTGCGCTCTTCGAGCTGGGCGGCGCTGATGCGGCAGCGCAGTCCCTCGCAGGCGTCCATCAGGGCGGGCCCGCGCCACAGGGCGAGCGCCTGCTCCAGGCGGGCGATGGCCGCGGCCGGGTCGCGGTGGACCAGGTCGGCGCCGGCGTCCGCGAGCTTCAGGAAGCGGTGGGCGTCCACGGTCTCCGGCGGCACGTCGAGCAGATATCCGCTGCCGACGGTGCGAATGAGGTCGCCGCCCTTGATTCCCGTGATGGATTCCAGGTATTTGCGAAGGCGCCCCACATTGGCGTGCAGTGCGTTCCGCGCATTCGCCATCCGGCGCTCGCCCCAGAGTTCGTCCACGAGTTGGTCCGACGAAATCGGCTCCCGCGGGGTGAGGGCGAGAACGGTGAGCACGGAACTCACGCGCCGGGACGCCATCGCGTACTGCTTGTCCTCGTGGGACAGGAAAACAGAGCCAAGGATTTGAATTTCCATCGTGCCAGACCCCCGTAACGAATCGTCGGCCAGGTGGTGAGATCCATCGTGCCCCGGCGGGCCGTGCCGCGGGAAATACCATCCGGCGGGCCGCTGGGGCGGGAGGTGGTATGGCCGACCATGTCACATCGGCGGGCGGGGCTCCGTCGCAGGCGGGAGGCGCCGGACCGGCGGGGGATTCCGGTCCGGCGCCTCTCCTGGGCGGGCGGTTCAGGGGGTGCGGGCGGCTCCGGCGGGGACCAGGGGTGTGGGCTCATCGGCCTCATCGGCACCGGTGGCCTCGGTCGTCCCGGCCGTCCCGGTGGTCCGGCGCAGCTTCGTCGAGGGCCACCAACTGGCCCTGCCGAGCAGGATCATGGCCGACGGCAGGATCAGGATGCGGATGATGAAGGCGTCCAGGAGCACGGCCACGGCGAGGCTGAAGCCGATCTGCTTCATCTCCGCGAGGTGCAGGAAGACGAAGGTGGAGAACACCGTCACCATCACCACGGCCGCGCTGGTGACGACCTTGGCCGACTTGGCAAGACCGTCGAGCACCGCCTCGCGGGTGGGCATACCGGCGAGCGCCGCCTCCCTGATGCGGCTGACGACGAAGACCTGATAGTCCATCGAGAGCCCGAAGAGGATCACGAACAGGAACAGCGGTACGCGGCTGCCGATCTCGCTGGTGGCGCTCGCCTCGAAGCCGAACAGGGTGGACGCGAGACCCCACTGGAAGAACACGGTGAGCACGCCGAACGCGGCGGCCACGGACAGCAGGTTGAGGACGACGCCGATGAGCCCGAGGACGACGGAGCCGAAGACGAGGACCGTCATCACGAAGGTGACGAGCAGCAGCACGCCGAGGATCAGCGGCATCTTGGCGTTCTGGTTGTCGAGGTAGTCGCGGTCGACGGCGATGGGCCCGTCGACTCCGTACGCGGCTCCGGGGACCTTGCCGACGGTGGCGGGGACGTAGTCGTCACGCAGGTGGGTGAGGGAGTCCTTGGCCTGGTCGGAGCCGAGCTTGAAGGGGACGCGCAGGGTGAGCAGGCTGGTGCGGCCGTCCTTGGAGGTGCGGACCTCCAGCGGGGTGCGGGCGAAGTCGGGGTCGGCCTCGGTCCGCTTCTTGAGCGCGGTGAGAGCGTCGGTGACCTTGCTCTGCTGTCCCTCGGGGGCACGCACGACGACCCAGTGCTCGCCGCGCAGCTGCGGGAAGGCGTCGTTGAGGCGGTCGTAGGCGCGCATCTCGGGGATCTGGCGGGAGTGGGTGTCCTTGTTGAGGACGCGCAGTTCCATGCCGAGCGCGGGGGCGGCGAGGCCGAGCATGACGAGCACGGAGACGAGGAGGGTAACGGCGGGGCGCCGCTGCGCGGGCTTGAGCAGGGCCGACCAGACGCGGCCGTTCTTCTCCGGGGTGCGGCGCCGGACGGGCTTGCCGAGCTCCATGGCGCGCCGGGCCTTGCGGTCCATGCGGTGGCCGATCTTCACCAGGAGCGCGGGCAGCACGGTGACGGAGCTGACCATGGCGACGAGGACCACGACGATGGTGCCGGTGGCGAGGGTGGAGAAGATGGTGTCGTTCGCGAGGAAGAGTGTGGCGGTGGAGACGATGACGGCGAGCGCGGAGACGACGACCGCGCGCCCCGAGGTCGCGGCGGCGATGCCGACCAGGGCCTCGGGCGAGAGCCTGCCGCCGGCCAGCTCGCGCTCCTCGCGCTCCCGCTTGAGGTAGAAGAGGGTGTAGTCGACGCCGACGGCCATGCCGATGAGCAGGATCATGTTCATCCCGAGCCCGGAGTCCGGCACCGCGTGCGAGACGACCATCGACAGGCCGACGGCGCCCGCGATCGAGGTGAGCGCGAGCAGCAGCGGCACGCTGATCATGATCAGGGAGCCGAAGACGACGAGCAGCGTCACCAACGTCACCGGGAACGTGATGAGTTCGGACTTGGTGAGGTCCTTGCCGCGCTGCTTCTCCAGGCCGTACGTCACGGAGGCGTCGCCGATCTCCTCGACGACCAGGCCGGGGTGGGCCTTCTGGGCGGCGGCGGTCTGGTCGAGGAGCGGTTCGATGTAGTCCTTGGCCTCACGCTTGGTGCCCTTCATGGACACCTCGACGCGCAGCATCTTCTTGTTGGCCGCGTTCGTGGAGGCGACGGGGTCGCGTACGCCGACGACTTCCGGCAGTCGCTCCATCCGGGCTGTCACGTCCCGGGCCGCGGCCTCGGCCCGCCGTTCGTCCAGGGGGCCCGACCTCGCGTAGATCATCACGTGTTCGGTGGGCCGGTCCTGTACGTCGGCCCGTAACGCGATGGCCTCGGCGCGGCCGGACTCGCCGATCTGGAAGTCGCCGTCGCCCGCGCGCTGGTTGCCGAGGGCGAGGCCGACGGCGAGGCAGAGGGCGACGAAGGCGAACCATCCGGCGATCGCCCGGCCCGGGTGCAGGGCGCTCCAGTTGGCCACTCTCAAAACGGTCGGCTGCTTCTTCACGGCACCGGCTCCTCATCCTCGTTCAGCACTTTCTTTCATGTGTAAGTTGAGGATTACAGGTGCCTTGAAGAAGCGTCAACCACGCCTCCGCATCTGGCCGAGTCCCGCCCAGGAGGGCTGGTCCGGCACCCGGAACCGGCTGGTCCATGCGTTGCCCACCGCGAATTTCGGCGGCCGAAAACAGCTGTAGGCGCGACCGGGACACGGTGAGCACGGAGAGGCCCGAAGCTATGCTTGCGAACTCCCGCTGACACATCTCTGACAAGCGCTTAGCGCTTTCTGTGAACGGTCGCGTTCCTTCGCTCCACCTGCGAGTTTCGGCCGATGCTTAAGGACCTGGTTCGCCGTTCCGCGCACTCCTAGGCTCATTTTCAATCGTGAAGCCACCCGACGGGAGTCACCAATGCTGAACCGTGTAGTGATTGTTGGCGGCGGAACTGCAGGATGGATGACGGCCTCGTACTTCAAGGCCGCGTTCGGCGACCGAATAGACATCACGCTCGTTGAATCCGGCAACGTGGGTACGGTCGGTGTCGGCGAGGCGACCTTCAGCGATATCCGCCACTTCTTCGAGTTCCTCGGGCTCAAGGAGAAGGACTGGATGCCGGCGTGCAACGCCACGTACAAGCTCGCCGTCCGCTTCGAGGACTGGCGCGAGAAAGGGCACTACTTCTACCACCCCTTCGAGCAGATGCGGTCGGTCAACGGCCTGCCCCTGACGGACTGGTGGCTCCAGCAGGGCCCCACGGACCGGTTCGACAAGGACTGCTTCGTGATGGCCTCGGTCATCGACGCCGGGCTCAGCCCGCGCCATCTGGACGGCACGCTGATCGACCAGCCGTTCGTCGAGGGCGCGGACGAGATGCAGGGCCTGACGATGTCCGAGCACCAGGGCAAGACCCAGTTCCCCTACGCCTACCAGTTCGAGGCCGCGCTGCTCGCCAAGTACCTGACGAAGTACTCCGTGGAGCGTGGCGTCAAGCACATCGTCGACGACGTCAAGAAGGTCGACCTGGACGAGCGCGGCTGGATCTCCGGCGTCACCACCGGCGACCACGGCGACATCACCGGCGATCTGTACATCGACTGCACCGGCTTCCGCGGCCTGCTCCTGAACAAGGCCCTGGAGACCCCGTTCATCTCGTACCAGGACACGCTGCCCAACGACAGCGCCGTCGCCCTCCAGGTGCCGATGGACATGCAGCAGCGCGGCATCCTGCCCTGCACCACCGCCACCGCCCAGGACGCGGGCTGGATCTGGACGATCCCCCTGATGGGCCGCGTGGGCACGGGCTATGTGTACGCCAAGGACTACCTCTCGCCCGAGGACGCCGAGCGCACGCTGCGCGAGTTCGTCGGCCCGGCCGCCGCGGACGTGCCCGCCAACCACATCAAGATGCGCATCGGCCGCAGCGAGAACTCCTGGGTGAAGAACTGCGTCGCCATCGGCCTGTCCAGCGGCTTCGTCGAGCCGCTCGAGTCCACCGGCATCTTCTTCATCCACCACGCCATCGAGCAGCTCGCGAAGAACTTCCCCGACGAGGCCTGGGAGCCCGCGCACCGCGACCTCTACAACGACGCGATCGCCCATGTCATGGACGGCGTACGCGAGTTCCTGGCGCTGCACTACGCCGCCGCCAAGCGCTCCGACACCCAGTACTGGCGCGACACCAAGACCCGCCCGCTGCCCGACGGGCTCGCCGAGCGCATCGAGAAGTGGAAGGTCCAGCTGCCCGACTCCGAGACCGTCTTCCCCTACTACCACGGCCTGCCGCCGTACTCGTACATGTGCATCCTGCTCGGCATGGGCGGCATCGACCTGAAGGCCTCGCCCGCCACCCGGCTCAGTGAACCCGACGCCGCCGCGCGCGAGTTCGCCGCCATCCGCGAGAAGACCCGGGCCCTCACCTCCGCCCTGCCCAAGGCGTACGACTACTTCGCGCGGATGCGGTGACACCGGGCTCCCCCGGCCGCGCCACCGACGTCCAGGGCATCCCGGCCCCGCGCCACGCGGCCGGGATGCCCGCCCCCACCGAGCACGGAAGGCCCTCCCATGAGAGATCCCGCCCTGCAAGTGGCCGCCGAGGCGACGCCCGACGGCTTCCGCACGATGATGAGCCGCTTCCCCACCGGCGTCTGCGTGGTCACCGCGCTCGACGCCGACGGTGAGCCGCGCGGCATGACCTGCTCCGCGGTGTGCAGCGTGTCCATCGACCCGCCCACCCTGCTCGTCTGCCTGCGCGCCGACAGCCCGACCCTGGCCGCCGCCCTGGCGTCCGGCGCCTTCACGGTGAACCTGCTGCACGAAGGCGCCCAGGACGTGGCCGAGCTGTTCGCCTCCGGCGACCCCGACCGCTTCCGCGCCACGCCCTGGGAGCGGGCACCGGACGGCGCGGGCCCCCATCTGATCCGCGACGCGCACACCGTCGCCGACTGCGACGTGGTCCTGACCCAGGCCATGGGCAGCCACGTCACCGTCTTCGGCGAGACCCGCAGGATCACCCAACGCCACGTACAGGAACCGCTGTTGTACGGACTGCGGCAGTTCCGCTCCTGGTCCAGGACCTGACGGCCCGGCCGGCCATACCACTTCCCGGCCGGGCGGCGCGGCGAATGGTATTTCCCGGGGCACGTCCGCCCTGGGCACCATGACATGACCGGCGCGCGCCCGCTTGCCCGGCCCCCGCCCGCCTCTTCGGCCACGGCCCGAGCCACGCTCCGCGACCCGCCACAAGCCCATTCGCTTCCCACGAAGGACGTCATTCATGAGCGGGACCACAAGCCCCGACCCCCAGGAAGTCGTGACGCTCGACGCCGTGCACAAGGTCTACGGCGGCGCCAAGGGCCAGAGGAACCAGGTCGCCGCCCTCGACGGCGTGTCCGTCGGCCTCGACCGGGGCACCTTCACCGCGGTGATGGGGCCCTCCGGCTCCGGCAAGAGCACCTTCCTGCACTGCGCCGCTGGCCTGGACCGGCCCACGTCGGGCTCCGTGCGGCTCGACGGCGTGGAGCTGTCCACCCTCAAGGAACGCGCGCTGACCAAGCTCCGCCGCGAGCGGATCGGCTTCATCTTCCAGGCCTTCAACCTGCTGCCCGCCCTCAGCGTGCTCGACAACGTGACGCTGCCGCTGCGGCTCGCGGGCCGCAAGGCCGAGCGGGGCGCCGTGGACGAGGTCCTGGAGCGGGTCGGGCTCGCCGGGATGCGGGGCCGCAGGCCCGGCGAGCTGTCCGGCGGCCAGCAGCAGCGCGTCGCCATCGCGCGGGCCCTGGTCACCAAGCCCGCCGTCATCTTCGGCGACGAGCCCACCGGCGCCCTGGACACGCACACCGCCCGCGAAGTCCTCATCCTGCTGCGCGAGTCCGTGCGGTGGGCGCGGCAGACGATCGTGATGGTCACGCACGACCCGGTGGCCGCCGCGCACGCCGACCGCGTCCTGTTCCTCGCCGACGGCCGCATCGTCAGCTCCCTGGAGCAGCCGACGCCGGACCAGGTGGCGGAGCGGATGACGCATCTGGGGGCGTGGGGTTCGGAGCGGGCCGTTCCGGCTGCGGCCGGGCCGGGCGCGGAGCGAAGCGCGCTCGGGGCCGGGGCGGCGCCGGGCGGGCGGGCCGTGCGGTCGTCCTCGCGGACCTCCGTGCAGGCGCCCGCCTGGGAGGGCCTGCGATGATCAGGATCGCCCTGCGCACCCTGCGCCATCACCGCAACGGCTTCCTCGCCTCGTTCATCGCGCTGTTCTTCGGCGCGGCGATCGTCGTCGGCTGCGGCGGACTCCTGCAGAGCGCCCTGAAGAGCACGGCCGAGCCCCAGCGGCTCGCCGCCGCGCCCATCCTCGTCAGCGCCGACCAGCGCTATCTCGGTACGCAGAGCGAGGAGCCGTTCGTCGAGCGGGTCCCCGTGGACGCGAAGCTGGCCGAGAAGCTGAAGTCCGTCGACGGCGTCGCCCGGGCGGTGCCGGACGTGTCGTTCCCCGCCGCGCTCGCGTCCGCCGACGGCAAGCGGGCCGCGGCGAAGGTCACCGGACACGGCTGGTCCTCCGCCGGGCTCACCCCGTACCGCGTCAGCGAGGGCACCGCGCCCTCGAAGCCGGGCCAGGTCGTCCTCGACGAACGCCTCGCCGGGCAGGCCGGGTTGAAGCCGGGCGACCGCGTCCGGCTCCTCGTCGGCGGCGGCACCCAGAACTTCACGCTGTCCGGGCTCGCCCGGGGCGACGGCGGCTCCGGCACGGTCTTCCTCTCCGACGCGCGGGCCGCCGAGCTCTCGGCCCGTCCCGGGAAGGCCGACGTCATCGGGGTGTTCCCGCGGTCCGGCGCGGACGCCGGGCAGGTCGCGAAGGCCGTCGAGAAGACCCTCGACACCCCGGCCCTCACCGTCCTCACCGGCGCCGAGCGCGGCCGCGCCGAGAACCCCGACATCGTCTCCGGCGGCGACGACCTCGTCGCCCTCGCGGCGGCCTTCGGCGGACTCGCCGCGATGGTCACCGTGTTCGTGGTCGCGAGCACCCTCGGCCTGTCCATCCAGCAGCGGCAGCGCGAGATGGCGCTGCTGCGCGCGATCGGCACCACCCCCGGGCAGCTGCGCCGACTGATCCTCGGCGAGACGCTGCTGCTCACCGTCATCGCGACGGCCCTGGCCTGCGCGCTCGGCCCGCAGTTCGGCCGCGTCCTGCTCGACGCGTTCGCCTCCGCCGGTGTCGTACCGGACACCATGGAGTTCCACCCGGGCAGCCTCCCGCTGATCGCGGGCGCGGCCACGGCCCTGGTCACGGCGGTCGGCGCCGCGTTCATCGCGGCCCGCGGCCCGGCCCGCACCCGGCCCACGGAGGCGCTGGCCGAGGCGGGCCTGGAACGGAGCTGGTTCAGCTGGCCGCGGATCGTCCTCGCGGTGCTCTGCCTCGGCGGCGGCGCCGCGCTCGCGGTGGTCACGGCCGGGATGGACGGGCCGAAGGCGGCCGGGGCGGCGACGCCGGCGGCGATGGTGTGGACGGCCGGGTTCGGGCTGCTCGGTCCGGTGCTCGCGCGGGCGATGACACGAGGACTCTTCCGGCCCCTGCGCTCGCTGTCCGGGCTCTCCGGGCGCCTGGCCACGCTCAACTCGCAGGCGCGCACGGCCAGGTTCGCCGGCGCGGTGATGCCGGTGATGCTCGCCACGGGCCTGGCCATCGCCCTGATCTACATGCAGACCACCAACTCCCGGGGCGCGGAGCGGGCGTTCGACGACAGCCTGCGCGCCGACCTGGCCGTGACGTCCGACGCCGGGGGCCTGCCCCTGGACATGGTGGAGAAGGTGCGCCGCCAGCCCGGCGTGGCCGCGGCGTCCGCGCAGGTCTCCAGCATGGGGTACGTCGAGCCGAGGACACCGGTCGAGCCCACCGCCGACAGTGGTGAGGGCGCGGCCGACCCGCCCGAGATGGCGCTCGCGGGCGTCACGCCGGAGGGCATCACGAAGACGACGGCGTTCCGCGCGACCGAGGGCAGCCTCGACGCGCTGCGCGGCGAGTCCGTGGCCCTGCCCACCCGCTACACCGACGGACACAAGGTCGGCGACATGGTCCCGATGCGGCTCGGCGACGGCAGCCTGGTCAAGCTCAAGCTCGTGGCCACGGTCAAGGGCGAGCGGGGGTACGAGACGGCGCTGCTGCCCGCCGCGTTCCTCGCCGAGCACACCGACTCCGGCCTGATCCCGCGCATCATGGTGACGGCGGAGCCCGGTACGGACCGCGCCGAACTGACCGCCACCCTCTCCGCGCTGTCCGGCGACCAGCCCGGCCTGCGGGTCACCACCCGCGACACGCTGGCCGCCGCGCAGGCCGAACAGGACGACACCCAGGCCTGGATGGCGTACCTGGTCCTCGGCGTGGTCGTCGGCTACGCGGTGATCGCCCTGGTCAACACCCAGGCCCTGGCGACCACGGAACGCCGCCGCGAGTTCATGCTGCAACGCCTGATCGGCGCGACCCGCCGCCAGGTGATGCAGATGATGGCGATGGAGGCCACCCTGGTCTCCCTGGCCGGCATCCTCCTCGGCTCCCTCGTCGCGGCCCTGACCCTGGTCCCCCTCAGCCTGAGCGTCCTGGGCACGGCCACCCCCGAGGGCTCCCCGTGGATCTTCGCCGTCGTCGTCGGAGCGGCCTTCGCCCTGACCCTGGCGACCACCCTCGTCTCGGCCCTGACGGTCCTGCGGAACCGGCCGGTGGAGGCGGTGGGCGTACGGGAGTAGGCCCCTGGCCTCGGCAGGACCCGGCACACGCGAACGTGCGTGTGCCGGGTCTTCGGTTTTGCGGGCGAGGGGAGGGGGTGCTCCGCGGCGGCCTTCGGTAGTACGGGCGGGGCCTCGCTGTGGTCCGCGCGGGGAGGGCCCCCGGGCGGTACGCAGGGAGGCCCCGGCGACGCGCGCGGGGAGGGCCCGGGCGGTACGCGCCGGGAAGGCCTCGGTGGTACGCGCCGGGAAGGCCCCGGTGGTACGCGCGAGGGCGCCGACGGTGCGCGCACGAGCCCTCAGCGGTGAACGCAAGGGCCCCGAGTGGTGCGTGTGGGGAGGCCCCGCGTGGTGCGCGCGGGGAGGCGTTTCCGGTGGTACGCGCGGAGAGGCATCCCCGGTGGTGCGCGCGGGGAGGGCGGAAGCGCCCGTCCCCGGTGCTGCACGCGAAAAGAGCGGAAACGCCGAAGCAGCCCTCGGGGAGGGCTGCTTCGGCTTCGGGCAACGGGTGCGGGTGCGGTGCGGCTTACGAGGCGTGGCGGACGGCCCGCTGGGCGGGTATGGCGTCCACCACGCGGAGGCGGGCCGACTGGGGGCTCCGGCGGCGGGCGGTGTGCTCGGCCGGGGCGGGGCGGGTGGTCATGCCCTTGAGGAGGGCCACGCCGAGGGGGGTCAGGGTGTGCAGGACCGTGTTGCGGATGCGGCGGGTGGTGATGAGGCCGGTCTGGCGGAGCACCGCCGTGTGCTGGCTGGCTCCGGCGGCGGAGATGCCGAGGCGGTCGGCGAGCTGGCTGGTGGTGCAGCTGGCGCGCAGGACGTGCAGGGCAGCGGCGCGGGTCTGGCCGACGAGGGCGCCGAGGCTCTGGGCGCTCTCCTCGGAGTCCGGCTCGTCCCACAGGGCCGCCGCCTGCTGTGCGTCGGGCGGGGTGGCGAAGGCCAGGACGACCGGGCTGTTCTCGCCGAGCTTGCGGGTGACGCGGCCCGCGCGGTGGTTCAGGAACACCGAGGGCGTGAGCACCAGGCCGCGTCCGTCGAGGTAGATGTCCTCGTCGGGGCCGTCGTGGATCTCCAGGACCGGCGCCTTCCACGTCATCTTGGAGTGCAGGGTGGCGAGGAGCAGCTCGACGCCGCCCGCCATCACGACCCGGCCGCGCGCGTCGCACTCGGCCTCCAGATAGGCCACGATCCGGTCCCAGTACGGCGCCACGACCGCCTTCCACAGCTGCGACAGGTCCCCGGCCGCCTCCTGCGCCGGCAGCTGCGGGACCGGCGCCGCCGCGTCCAGGAGCTCACCGCTCATCGCCCGGTCGGAACGCTCGATGCTCCGCAGCAGGGAGTCCAGGTCACCCGTGCCGGCCAGCAGTCCCGGCCGCTGCGCCAGCGCCTTGCCGGCCTGGCCGCGCCAGCGCGCGAACGGCGCCGGAACGCCGCGGCCGAGCAGCCCGCAGGCGAACGCCGTCTCCGCCAGCGGCCCGGCCGTCGTCTTCAGTCGCGTCCGCGCGAAGTCCGCGGCGGTGAAGTGGATTCGTTGCATGGCGATGCCCCCAGGTGTCCGCGTGCCCCGTGTCCCGTGTCCCGTGTGGGTCCCGCGCGAAGAATGAGAAGAATGAAGAGAGAGAAGAGAGAGGTCGGTCGGGGAGGAGCCGGTGGCGGACCAGGCCGCCCCCGGCGTGCCCCCGCTGTTCAGGCCGTCGCGCCGGCTACCTGCCCGTGAGCGTCACGAACACCTCGTCCAGGGTCGGCCTGCGCAGCGCGAAGTCGGCGACCTCCACGCCCTGTTGGCGCAGCGCCACCGCCGCGTCGGCGAGGCCTCCCGTGCCGTCGCTCAGGGCGATGGATATGAGGCCGCCGTCGGCGTCCACGGACGGCTCGCCGGCCGAGACCCCGCGCAGCGCGGCGACCGCGGCGGCCAGGCCGTCCGGACGGGCCACCGACACTTCGAGGCGCTCCTCGCCGACCTTGCGCTTCAGCTCGTCGGGCGTGCCGTCGGCGATGACACGGCCGGAGTCGATGACGGTGATCCGGTCGGCCAGGAAGTCGGCCTCCTCCAGGTACTGCGTGGTGAGCAGCACCGTCATCCCGTCCGCGACCAGCTCACGCACCACGTTCCACAGCGCCATCCGGCTCACCGGGTCCAGGCCCGTCGTCGGCTCGTCGAGGAACAGCACGGACGGCGTCGCGACCAGGCACGCGGCCAGGTCGAGGCGGCGCCGCATCCCGCCGGAGTACGTCCGCGCCGGGCGGTCCGCCGCGGCCGTCAGGTCGAAGCGGTCGAGCAGGTCGTGGGCGCGCTGCCGGGCCGCACCGCGGCCGAGGTGGAGCAGCGTCCCGATGAGGACCAGGTTCTCGCGGCCCGTGAGGTGTTCGTCCACGGCGGCGTACTGCCCCGCGAGGCCGATCCTGCGCCGCACCTCACGCGCCTCGCGCACCACGTCGAACCCGGCGACCTCGGCGCGGCCGCCGTCCGGTTCGAGCAGCGTCGCCAGCATCCGCACGGTCGTCGTCTTGCCCGCGCCGTTCGGCCCGAGCAGGCCGAGCACCGTTCCGCTCGGCACTTCCAGGTCGACTCCGCCGAGCGCCTCGGTCTGCTCGTAGCGCTTGCGCAGACCCTCCGCCCGAATCGCCATGCCCACGAGTACTCCTCAAGGTCCGGTGGCCGACGGCTGTCAGGCGGCGGCGGTGTCGGCGTCCGCGCGCAGGCCGCGCGGACGCATGTCGGTCCAGTGCGCCTCGACGTAGGCGAGGGCGTCCGCCCGGGGGCTCTCGCCGAGCGCCACCGTCCAGCCCTCAGGACGCTCGGCGAACGCGGGCCACAAAGAGTGCTGGCCCTCGTCGTTCACCAGCACGAGGAAGGATCCGTCCGGGTCCTCAAAGGGGTTCGACACGTCGCACACTCCGTAACCGAGTCGTCGGGTGGGGGGCCTGGCGCCTGGTCCCGCTGTGCGCGCTCTTGGCCCGTACCTTCATGTTCTCGGCACGGCTCTGACAAGGTTCTGACGTCCGCCTGATGGGGCTCGGCGGACACGGGCGGGGCCATCGGCCTCCGGCCTCGTCCTCAGCCGCCGGACCGGCTCATATGCCCCGGTCCAACTGGCGCCGCGTCGCCGCCACATCGCATTTGCCGTTGGCGTTGAAGACGATGTCCGGGACCACCCGCACCGACTCCGGGACCAGCGCCGACGGCAGCTTCTCGGCGAGGGCGTCCCTGACCGTGTCCGTGAAGTCGGGGGCGTGGGACCGGTCGGCGGCGGAAGTGGGGGCGGCGGCGGAGGCAGACGCGGAAGCAGGGGCGGGGGCGGAGGAGGCGAGGACGGAGGCGTCCTTGACGCGTATGAAGAGTTCCAGCGCGTCCACCGGCCCCCGGACTATGTCGAAGGCCGCGTCGGCCACCCCCGGCACCGCCAGGACGTGGTGGCGCAGCTCCCCCAGCTCCACGCGGTGGCCGTTGACCTTCAACTGGTCGTCGCCGCGGCCCAGATAGAGGAGGGCGCCCTCGGGCAGCAGCTCCACCATGTCCCCCGTGCGATACGCCCGGCCCGCGGCGCCGCCCAGCTCCCGCTCGTCGAGGAACTTCCCGCCGGTGTCCCGGCCCCCGAGATACCCGGCGGCCACCGCGCGGCCCGCGATCACCAGCTCGCCCGGCCGCCCCGGGGCCACCGGACGCAGCTGGTCGTCGACCACGTACGCCCGGGTGTTCCAGGCGGGCGCGCCGATCGGCACCGTCGGTGTCGTGGGCACGTGGGCGCTGTCGAAGGCGTACGCGCAGCAGCCGATCGTCGTCTCCGTCGGGCCGTAGTGGTTGACCAGGCGCACTCCGTCGACGCGGTCGCCGAGCGAGGCGATCAGCGCCGGGTCGAGGCCCTCGCCGCCGAACATCAGCAGCCGCGTCGCGCGGTCGTACCGCGGCGGCTCCGCGAGGACGTCGAAGAAGCGGGCGTGCGACGGCGTCAGCTTCACGAACGTGTAGGGGTCCTCGCGGGCGCCGAAGAGCGTCTCCTGGTCGTGCAGCCCGGACACCGTCACCACCCGCAGCCCCCGCGCCAGCGGCACCCACAGCGACGTCATCGCCAGGTCGAAGCCGAGGCTCGCGAACAGCGGACTGCCGACGCCGCCCCCGCCGACCAGCTCACCGCACCAGGACACGTAGTTGGCCAGGGACGCGTGCGGCACCATGACGCCCTTGGGCGTACCCGTCGAGCCGGACGTGAACACCACGTACGCGATGTCCTCCGGGCCCGGCAGCGCCCGCTCCGGCGGCGCCACGGCACCCGGCCCGCCCACGGAGGCACCGGCGCCCGCCGCACCCGTCACGCCCGCCGCGCCCCGCGCGCCCGCCGCCAGCAACTCCCGCACGTCGAGCACGGGCACCCGCACCTGCGGCAGCCCGGCCGCCGACGGGCCGCCGTCGTGCAGCAGCGCCGCCGGGTCGGCGCCCGCGAGGACGGCCGCGGTGCGGTCGCCGGGGTGCGCCGGGTCGATCGGCACATACGCGGCACCCAGCGCCATCACCGCCAGCGCCCCCGTCACCACCCCGGCCGAACGGTCGGCCCACAGCGCGACCCGGTCGCCCGGGCCGACCCCCGCCTCCTCCAGACCTGCCGCCACCGACAGGACTCCGCACCAGAGTTGACGGAACGTCACCAACTGTCCTGCCGACTCCACGGCCACCGCGTCCGGCCGCAGCCGCGCGTGGTCCCGCACCATCCGCACCACCGAGTCGGCCTCGACCCGGCGCACCGCGCCGGACAGCATGCTGGGGTGTGCCACTGACGACACGGTCGACGTCACCATCGTCACTCCACTCCTGTCATCGGTCCGGGCCCTGCCCGGTCATGACGCCGGGACATCCCCGGCGCCGCTGGTCGCCCGCACCTTGATGAGGTGCCGCGGGTCGTTCGTGGCGTGCCGCGCGTCGCGCGTCGTGTCGGGCCGCAGGTCCGCCCGGGCCGACCCGCCTGGCCTCCCCGCTGTCCCCGCTGTCCCCGCTGTCCCTGCTGTTCCTGCTGTCCCTGCTGTTCCTGCTGTCCCTGCCCTCCCCGCTCTCTCCGCCCTCTCCGTCCCTTCCGCCACCGCGATCCGGCGCAGCTCCGCCGTCACCACCGCGAGCAGCAGCACATCGAGGAGCAGGTCCTGGACGGCCGAGAACTGGTGGATCGTGAAGTTCAGGACCTGACCGGGGAGCAGGTCGATGAGGACGCCGGTGCGCAGGGCGCGGAAGGCCGCGCGGCGGTCGCGGCGCAGCTTGCGGACCGCGTACACATAAAGCCCCCAGGTGACGGTCGCGCAGGCCAGGGCCACCACCAGGGCGTTCCACTCGCGCTCGCTCTCCGGGCCGCCGAGGCCGCTGGCCGCGAGGCGGCCGAGGCGCAGGAAGCCGAAGAGGACCGCGAGGACCACCGCCGCCCGGACCACGCCCGCACGGTCCGCGAGGCCGCCGAGCCGGCCGGACAGCGCGTCCCAGGTCCCGCGCCACGCGGCGGGCCTCGGCTCCCGCAGCGGCAGCGTGCCGAGCGTCCGCAGCAGCGCGCGGTCGGTCTCCCGTGGCGACCCTTCGAGCAGTTCCCGGGCCCTGGCCGTCTCGGCCGCCGTCAGGCCGTCCTCCACGCCGTGCAGCAGCAGCTCGGCCGCCTGGGAGGAGCGGGTGGCCTCGGCGCCGTCGCCCCGGTCGCCGCCCGGCGCCCCGTCGTCCGCGCGCCAGGCTATGACGACCAGGACCGCGAAGCTGAGGTAGATCAGTCCTGCCGCCGGGGCGTACAGATACCCCTCGTTCGACACCTGCTTGCCGACCTGGTCGATGAACAGGCCGAAGCCGATGCCGCCGACCGCGGCCGCGGCGGTCCGCAGCCGCCGTCCGGCGAGCCCGAGCAGGGCGACCTGGCTCACGGCCATGAGCAGGCCGCCCCACAGCATGTGCGAGATGTGCACCGTGGCGTCCGGGTCCTTGCTGCCCAGCTTGGGATATCCGGCGAGCGCGAGGAACGCCCGCGTCAGCAGGACCGTGAGGATCCCCGACATCACGAACAGCCGCAGCAGGGGCGCCGAAGTGGCGGACCTGCGGGCGCCGATGGAGGTCAGTGGCTTCATGATTCGAGTGTCCCGGCGCCGCCCCGCCCACCGGATCCGGACTGTCCCCCACCCCACCCCGATCCGCCCCTTACGGGTCCCCTCGAACAGATCACCCGGCGCACAACCGCGCCAAGTTCGCTCGCCGTGACACCCAAGTCGAAGGGAAGGTCGAAGTGATGGCGCCCACGGACCACGAGATCCGTCACCTCGGCACCGCCGAGACGGGCCCGTCGCACGAACTCCCGCTGCTGGCGGGCGAATTCACTGGTCTCGTTCTCACCGCGCGCGACGACGAGCGGAGGCAGGTCCAGGCCGCCCGGCTCCGCCCCGGGGAGCGGTCCCCCGGTCTCAGGGAGCAACCCACCGGCCCCGGGTAGCCGCCGCATCGGACTGCACTCCCGCGCCTCCCCCGCGTCCATCCCCAGCGCGTCGTTGACGTACGTGTGCCGCAGCAGTTCCAGGTCGTACACCCCGCTGATCAGCGTGGCCGAGGACACCGCGGCGGACGCGGTCGTGCCCACGCGCTCCCAGCCACCGGAGTCCAGCAACGCCGAGGCCACCAGGTGCGCACCGGCCGAGTGCCCGGCCAGATGGACCGCGCCCGGCGCCCCCGGCAGCTCGCCGAGCCCCGTGCAGACGCGGCGCAGGGACTCGCCCGCCGCCGCCGTGATCTGCCGCATCGAGTGCGCGGGCGCGAGGCCGTAGCCGAGGGCGGCGAACGCGATGCCCGCGGCGACGAAGTCCCGGGCGGCGAAGGCGGCTTCGGACTTGCTGAGTTCCTGCCAGTAGCCGCCGTGCACGAAGACGAGCAGCGGGGCGCCCGCGTCGGCCGCGGGGAAGTAGTCGAGGGTCTGCTCGGGCAGCGGGCCGCAGCTCAGGTCCCGGTGGACGGTCAGGGTGGCGCGGGCCCGGGCGCTGTCGGCCGCGTACCGGTCGAAGTGGGCGCCGAGGTCGTCCACCAGGGAGCTCGGGGAGAACTCCCGGTCGAGGTCCCGCCGCTCACCCGCCGTCCGGGGCACGTCCCGGGCCCCCCTCACGACACCACCGCCCACACCTCCGGCAGCACCCGGCGCCGAGCCGCCTGCCACAGATACGAGGCGCCGTCGGAGCCCGCCGTCCCCGTCGCGCCGCCGAGGAAGCGCTCGGCGAGGACCGCGTGCCGGGCCCGCCACATGGCGAGGGCCTCGTCGAAGTCGATGAGCGCGCCGCGGACCTGCTCGACGACGGCCGGGTCGGCGCAGCCCGCCACGAAGTCGCGGTACGCCTCCTGGACGGACCGCTCCTCCAGGCGGGCGCGCAGCCGGGCCCGGTCGCCCTCGGTGAATCCGTCGGTCTTCAGATAGCGCGGGTCGCGCAGGCCGCAGAGGAATTCGACCTCGCGGAACTGCGCGGACTGGAATCCGCTGGCGCTGCCCAGCTCCGTGCGTATCGCGTCGAATGCCGCCGGGGTGAGGGTGGCGAGGCCGTCGAACTGCCGCACCAGCGTGCTCACGATGACGGGGAGCGGCGCGACCCGCCGTGCGGCGAGGCGTCCGTCACCCGCGTCGAGCGCGGCCCGCGCGGCCTCCAGATGCCGCAGCATCACGGCGAAGAAGATCTCGCACGACTGGTGCGTGGCCAGGAACAGCACGCTGTCCACGTCGTCGTCGTGCACGCGCGCGCTCTGCAGGAGTTCGTCGAGCTGGAGTATCTGCCCGTAGGACGGAGCGACGGCTTGGCCGTTCACAGCAGACCCCTTTCCTCGCAGACGGAAGGGTCTGCGCTTGCACACGACACGCACCGAATTCCCGGCGGCCGCATAATGGCGTGGAGTTGGCGTTGAGGATTCCCTGTGACGAGCCTAACCAGCGGGAATTCCCCAAACAGCGTCATCAAGCGCACACTTAAAAGCGCACCTCACCCCGAACGACCCGCAGCGCGCCTCACCCCCGAACAGCCCCCAGCGCACAGCCCGCAGCACACCTCACCCCCGAACCACCCGCACGGAACACAGGACGGCCGGATGCCCCGCACGCCCCGCACCACCCGCCTGGCCCTCGCCCTGACCGCCGTCCTCGCGGTGCTCACGGGCTGCTCCACCGCCGACAAGAGCACCGACCGCGGCGCCGACCGGCCCACCGACCGCCACACCACCGCCCCCGAGAAGACCCCCCGCAAGCCCGGCGCCAACACCCCCTTCGACTACCAACTGGGCGGCCCCTACCCGCCCCCGGACGGCGTCCGCGCCGTCTCCCGGGACCGCTCCGCGAAGCCCGCCCCCGGCCGCTACAACATCTGCTACGTCAACGCCTTCCAGGCCCAGCCGGGCAAGAAGGCCGCCGCCTGGTGGGACGACAAGCACCCCGGCCTGATCCTGCGGGACGACGACGGCGCCCCGGTGATCGACGAGGACTGGGACGAGCCGCTGCTCGACATCTCCACCGCCGCCAAGCGCAAGGAGCTGCTCGGCGTCGTCGGCGGCTGGATCGACGGCTGCGCGCGCTCCGGCTTCGACGCGGTCGAGCCGGACAACCTCGACTCCTACGCCCGCTCCGACGACCGCCTCGACCCGGCCGACGCGACGGCGTTCGCACGGCTCCTGGTCCGCCGGGCGCACGACCAGGGGCTCGCCGTCGCGCAGAAGAACACCGCCGAACTGCTCGGCAAGGGCATCGGGTTCGACTTCGCGGTGGTCGAGGAGTGCGGGCAGTACGACGAGTGCGAGCCGTTCTCGTCCGCGTACGACGGGAGGGTCTTCGACATCGAGTACGAGACGAAGGGGTACGACGCCGCGTGCCGCCGCTGGGGCAAGGAGCTGTCGATCGTCCTGCGCGACCGGGACGTGCTCCCCGCCGGGGAGAAGGGCCACGTGTACCGGCGGTGCTGAGCCGCGCCCCGGGTGAGCCGGCGCCGCATCCCCCGCCCCACCGATCCACCGCCCCCGCCATCTCCCCCGTACCGGCGAGGACGCGCCCCGGCGCCCCCGGCGATACTGGCAGCCGCCTCCGCCCGGGAGCCGCCGTATGCCGCACCACGACCTGCCCCAGCACCCCCTCCAGCTCTCGCACAGCCTCCGCACCCTGATCCGCACGCGCTGGCGCGCCCTCAGCAGGCACCCGTACGTCGTGGACGCCGCACTCGCCGCCCTCGTGCTGCTCGCCGTGTCGCTGCAGTTCGTGTTCCCCGACGACGGGGAGGACGACCGGCTCTCGGTGGTCGGCTATCTGCTCGCGGCGGGGACGGCCGTGCCGCTGGCCTGGCGGCGGCGGACGCCGATGACGGCCGTGTTCCTCGTCAGCCTGTTCACGCCCGCGATGGCGGTGTACCGGCAGCCGCCGCCGGACGTGGCGTACGGCGGGCTCGTCGCGCTGTACACGGTCGCCCTGGTCGGGCGGCCCGTGCAGCGGCGCCTTGTGCTCGCGGTGTGGCTGGTCGCCTCGACGGCGACGATGACGTTCCGGGAGCGGGCCGAGCCGTTCGAGTACGCCTTCCATCTGCTCAGCTTCGTCACCGCGTACGGGTTCGGGGTGCTCGCGCGGGTGCAGCGGGCGTACACGGCGGCGCTGGAGGACCGGGCCCGGCGCCTGGAGCGGGAGCGGGCCGCCGAGACGGCGCGGGCGGCCGCGCGGGAGCGGGCGCGGATCGCCCGGGACATGCACGACGTCCTCGCGCACGCCGTGAGCCTGATGGTGGTGCAGGCGGAGGCGGGGCCCGTGGTGGTGCGGGCCGATCCGGAGCGGGCGATCACGGCGTTCGACGCGATCAGCGCGTCGGGGCGGGACGCGATGGCGCAGCTGCGGCGGATCCTCGGGGTGCTGCGGGACGCGGAGGGCGCGGGTGGGGCCGGGGCGGGCGCGGCGGCGGAACGCGGGCCGCAGCCGACGCTCGGCGCGCTGCCGTCGCTGGTGCGGGACGTCGAACGCGCCGGGATACCGGTCGAGTCGCGGGTCACCGGGGAGCCGGTCGCGCTGCGGGCGGACGTGGAGGTCGCGGCGTACCGGGTGACGCAGGAGGCGCTGACCAACGTGCTCAAGCACGCGGGCGCCGCCCGGGTCGTGCTCGAACTCGCCTGGTCACCGCACGAACTGAGGCTCACGGTCACGGACGACGGGGCGCGCACGACGGACGACGGGACCCGCGCCACGGACGACGGGACCCGCGCCACGGACGACGGGACCCGCGCCACGGACGACGGGGCCCGTGCCACGGACGACGGGACCCGCGCCAAGGGAAACGGAGCCCGCCCCACCGCCGACGGAACCCTCGCCCCGGCCGACGGGACCGTCCCCGGCAGCGCCCCCGTCCCGGGCCCGCGCCCACGGCCCCTGCCGTTCGCGGCGACACCCGCCGAGGGTGAACGCCCCGGCGGCCAGGGCCTGGTGGGCATCGCCGAGCGCGCCGCGGCCTGCGGCGGCGCGGCCGAGGCCGGACCCGTACCGGGCGGAGGTTTCCGTGTCGCCGTGACGCTGCCCACGGCATCCTTGACGCATGAGCATCCGCGTAGTGGTGGCCGACGACCAGGAGCTGGTCCGCAGCGGCTTCACGATGATCCTTGACGCGCAGCCCGACATCGAGGTGGTGGCGGAGGCGGGCGACGGCGCCCAGGCGCTCGACGCGGTGCGCCGGCACACCCCGGACGTGGCGCTCCTGGACATCCGGATGCCCGTCATGGACGGCATCGACGCGGCGCGCGCGATCTGCGCGGAGTCCACGTGCCGGGTGGTCATGCTGACGACGTTCGACGTCGACGCGTACGTGTACGACGCCCTGTACGCGGGCGCGAGCGGCTTCCTGCTCAAGGACGTGCGCCGCGACGACCTGGTGCACGCGGTGCGCGTCGTCGCGGCGGGCGACTCGCTCCTCGCGCCGTCCGTGACGCGCCGCCTGGTCGCCGACTTCGTGCGCCGCGGCCGTACGACGCAGTCCGTCACGTCGTCGCCCGCGCAACGCCTCGCCGTGCTCACCGCGCGCGAGGAGGAGACCCTGCGGCTGCTCGCGCGCGGCCTGTCGAACGCGGAGATCGCGGCGGCCTTCGTGGTGAGCGAGCACACCGTGAAGACGCACGTCAGCAACGTGCTCTCGAAGCTGGCGCTGCGCGACCGGGTGCAGGCGGTGATCTGCGCGTACGAGAGCGGTCTCGTCGTCCCCGGAGAACCGGGAGCACCAGGAGAGCCGGGCGAACCGGGCGAACCGGGCGAACCGGGCGAACCGGGCGAGCCGGGCCGGCCGGGCGGCACGGAGCCCGGACCGGACACCGCCCCGGCCCGCTGACCGCGAGGGCCACCCCAGCGCCACTCCAGCACCGCCCCCGCGCTCCTCGCATCCCCCCGCTCCTCCCCCGCCCGAGGGAGCCCTCGCCCGCGCGGGCGAGGCGCCAAGACCGCTCCGCGCGGCGATCCGACGCGCGCGTTCCACGGCGAAGGTGTGGGCCAAGGCGTTCGAGGCCGCAGGACCGGCCCCGGACGCGGTTCCCTCAGCCTTCAGCCGCGCCGGGCTCCGGCCCCACGCGGCCGAAGCCTCCGAGCTCCCGAGGAGCGGTCATGCTCGCCACCCTCGCCAGGACGGCCACGCGCCGCCCCCGCACCGTGCTCTTCATCTGGTTCCTGCTGCTCGCCGTCGGACTCGGCTTCGGTACCCGGGTGTTCGGCGACCTCACCTCGACGGTGGAGGACGTACCGGGCAGCGAGTCGGTCGTCGCGGACGACCTGCTGTCCCGGCTCGACCCCGACGGCGACGACTTCACCGCGGCCGTCTTCGGCGGCCCGGTCCGCGCCGCCGACGTGCGCGAGGCGGTGACCGAGGCCGTCGCGGACGTCCGCGGGGCGCCCGGGATCGCCGTCGCCACCGACCCGTACGAGACCGAGGGCCTGGTCGCCGCGGACGGCAAGGCCCTGCTCATCCCCGTGACGCTCAAGAGCGGCCTCGACGACGACGCCGAGGAGGACGTGGTCGGCGACGTCGCGGACCGGCTGCGGGAGATCGGCGCGGCGGTGGACGGCCGCGTCGACGTGGCGGTCAGCGGTGATCCGCTGCTCGGGGAGCAGATGGGCGGCCGGGCCCAGGAGGACGTGGCGCGCGCCGAGTTGATCACTCTGCCCGCCGTCCTCGTCGTACTGCTGCTGATCTTCGGCGGGCTGCGGGCGGCCGGGCTTCCGCTGCTTGTCGCGGTCAGCGGGGTGGCGGGCGCGTTCCTCACGCTGTTCGGGTTCCAGCAGGTCACGGAGATCTCCGTGTACGCGGTGCAGGTCGTCACGATGCTCGGGCTCGGGCTCGCGGTGGACTACGCGCTGCTCCTGGTGATGCGGTTCCGGGAGGAGCGGGCGCGGGAGGACGACGTGGTGACGGCGGTGCGGGCGACGGTCGCGAGCGCCGGGCGGACCGTACTGTTCTCCGGTCTGACGGTGGCCGTGTGTCTGTCGGGGCTCGTGTGGTTCCCGAGCCCGTTCCTGCGGAGCATGGGGCTCGCGGCGGGAGCGGTGGTCGTGGTCGACATGCTGGCGGCGCTGACGCTGCTGCCCGCGCTGCTCACGCTGTTCGGCGGCAGGATGAAGCCGAGCCCGGCGACGTCCCGCAGCGGCGCGTTCTTCGCCCGGCTCGCGCGCTTCTCGCTGCGCCGCCCGCTCGCCGTCGTGACGGCGGTCGTGGCCGGGCTCGTGGTGCTCGCGCTGCCGGTGTTCGGGATGCGGATCGAGATCGGCGACGCGCGCCAACTGCCGCACGACACCGAGGCGCGGCAGCTGTACGACACCGTGCACGCGCACTTCCCGCCGGGCACGGACACCGACACCGTCGACGTCCTCATCAGGCCGGGCGCCGAACCGGACTGCGAGCGCAAGATCCGCGCGCTGCCGGGCGTGACCCGGGTGGAGAACGGGCGGATGACCGACGGCACGGTCCTGCTGCGGCTCACGGCGCCCGGCTCGGCGGACGGTCCCGAGGCGACGCGTCTGGTGGAGCGGGTACGGGACCTGCGCGGCGCCGAACCCGTCGTGGTCACCGGTGACGCGGCCCGGCTCGTGGACTTCCGCGACATGCTGGCCGACCGGGCGCCGTGGGCCGTACTGACCGTCCTCGCGGGCCTGTTCGTCCTGCTCTTCGCCTTCACCGGGTCGCTCCTGAGCCCGCTGCGCACGCTCCTGACGACGCTCCTGAGCCTCGGTGCCGCGCTCGGCGTGGTGGTGTGGGTGTTCCAGGACGGGCACGGCGCGAGCCTGCTCGGCGGCGAGGGACTCGGGGCGCTCAGCCTGACCGCGCCGCCGCTGATCATCGCGATCGCGTTCGGCCTCGCCATGGACTACGAGCTGTTCATCCTGGCGCGGATGCGCGAGGCGTGGACGTCGGGGCCCGACGCGGGCGACCACCGGGCGGCGATCGTGGCGGGGCTGCGCAGTTCGGGGCGCGTGGTGAGCTGTGCGGCGCTGCTGCTCGCGATCGTCTTCGGCGGGTTCATGACGGGCGGCTTCTCGCCGATCCTGCAGATCGGGCTCGGCCTGACGCTCGCGGTCCTCATCGACGCGACGGTCGTGCGGATGTTCCTGGTACCGGCGGCGATGGCGCTGCTCGGGAAGCGCGCCTGGTGGGCGCCGCCGGGGCTGCGGCGACTGCACGAGCGGTACGGGCTCTCCGAGGGTGCCGGGCCCGCGGCCGGCGAACCCGAGAGGTCCGGCTCCGCCGGAGGTTCCGCGTGCGCCGCGGGCACCGGCCCCGTCGAAGGGTCCGGGTTCTCCGAGGGGTCCGGGTTCGCCGAGGGGTCCGGGTTCGCCGAGGGGACGGCGCCGGAAGCGCGCTAGGCCCGTCCGACGGGTCTAGGACAGCACCACCACGTCCATGAGCAGTGCCGCGACCAGGCCGGTGGCCAGCAGATAGCTGCCGAGCCTGGTCCGGCCGCGTCTGCTCAGCTCGATGACCAGGCCGCAGAGGATGAGCAGCAGCCCGTACACGCCCACGACGAGCACGGACGACCGGCTCGCGAGCCGGACGGCGAGCAGCACCGCCGCGGCGGCCATGAGCAGCGCGGCCGCGGCGATGCGCAGCCGCCGTGCCTGGCGCGGGGTGAGCCCGAGGCGCTCCGGTGCCATCGCGTCGGCGGGCGCTTCGTCGACGGACTCTTCGTCAAGGGGCGCCTCGGCGGCGGGCGGTGGGTCGGAGGGCGCGCGGTCGGGGACGCTCATGTCCGGCAGCGTAGTCGAGAGGTACACGTCAAAAGGGGTCGGGACTCCGGGGCTCGCGGGGTCGGGGCTCCGGGGCTCGGAGGGCCGGGCCGCCGGGCTGCTCAGGCCCGCAGGTAGGCGAGGACGGCGAGGACCCGGCGGTGGGTGGCGTCGGTGACCGGCAGGTCGAGCTTGGCGAGGATGTTGCCGACGTGCTTGCCCACGGCCGCCTCGGTGACGACGAGTTCGGCGGCGATGGCGGCGTTGGAGCGGCCCTCGGCGACGAGGGCGAGCACTTCGCGTTCGCGCGGGGTGAGCCGCTCCAGCGGGTCGCGGCGGCGCCGCAGCAACTGGCGTACGACTTCGGGGTCCACGACGGTGCCGCCCGCGGCAACCCGCGTGAAGGCGTCGACGAACTGCTCGACCTGGCCCACCCGGTCCTTCAGGAGGTAGCCGACGCCGCCGCCGTCTCCGGTGTCCAGCAACTCGGCGGCGTACGACCGCTGGACGTACTGGCTGAGGACGAGCACGGGCAGGCCGGGCCGCTCGGCACGCAGGTCGATCGCGGCGCGCAGCCCCTCGTCCTGGAAGCCGGGCGGCATCCGTACGTCGGTGACGACGATGTCGGGGTCGTACGCGGCCACGGCCTCCCGCAGCGCGTCCGCGTCGCCGACCGCGGCGACCACCTCGTGCCCGAACCGGCCGAGCACGCCCACGAGTCCCTCGCGCAGCAGCACGCTGTCCTCGGCGAGGACTACTCGACGGGCGCGGGGCCGCTCGGTGGGCGCGGGGTGCACGGGATCTCCAGGGTCAGGACGGTGGGGCCACCGGGCGGGCTGGTGACGGTCAGTGTGCCATCGAGGACGGCGAGGCGGTCGGCGAGCCCGGTGAGGCCGGAGCCGCGGGCGGGGTCGGCGCCGCCGGTGCCGTCGTCGCGCACGGTCAGGCCGAGGGCGCCGCGGGCGTGGCGGGCGTGGACGGCGGCGCGGGTGGCGCCGCTGTGCCGGGCGACGTTGGTGAGGGCTTCGCGGACGGCGAAGTAGGCGGCGGACTCGACGGGTTCGGGCAGCCGGGGCAGCGGGACGCCCGTGGCCGCGCCCGTGTCGACGTCCACGGGGACGGGTGAGCGGTCGGCGGCGTCCTCGATCGCGGCGGGCAGCCCGTAGTCGGCGAGGACCTGCGGGTGGATGCCGCGGATGAGTTCGCGCAGCTCGGCGAGGACGGCGTCGGCCTCGCCGTGGGCGGTGGCGAGGGTGGCGGCGAGCGGGCTGTCCGGCTCGGCGTCGAGGCGGGCGAGGCCGAGGGTCATGCTGAGGGCGACCAGGCGCTGCTGCGCGCCGTCGTGCAGGTCCCGCTCCACGCGGCGGCGTTCGGCCTCGAAGGCGGTGACGAGGCGGGCCCGGGAGCGGGTCACCTCGGCGAGCAGGGCGCGTGTCTCGGCCTCGCGCGGGGCGAGCAGGAGCCGGGCGAGGGCGGCGCGGGCGGCGGCGTACGCGCCGAGGGGGTACAGCAGGGCGACGAGCAGGACGAGGCCGAGCGCGGCGGTGCCGCAGGCCGCCGGATAGCTCTCGACCAGCCAGAGCTTGGCGGGTCGTACGCCGCCGTCGGCGGGGCCGCCCGCGAGGGCGAGGTGGGCGGGGGCCCCGGCGAGGAGGAGCGGCAGGGCGAGGGTGCAGGCGGCCACGACCAGGTCGAGGGGCCACAGGACGAACGCCATCAGGGCGGCGTACGCGAGCTCGCGCCACGTCGCCTGTTCGCGGGCGCGCAGCCGGAGCCAGGCGGTGAGGCCCGGGGTGTCCGGGGCGCGGTGCGGGGTCGGCGCGGGGGCCGGGTCGACGAGGCGGAGCCTGCGGCGCTCCAGGGCGGCGACGGGGAGGCCCGCGAAGGCCAGGGCGGCGAGGAGGGGCAGGCCCACGAGGGCGACGCTCAGGACGGTCCCCACGGCCAGGGACGCCGTCAAGGTCACCAGTACGGGTACGCCGATGAGCGCGCCGCCGACCACGTACGCGGCCGCTCGCCATGGCGCAGCCCCCCGCAGGTACCGTCGGCCGCCGCCCCGTAGCTCGGCCCACACACTCTCCCGTCGCATGGCCGCACGGTACCGGCGCCCCGCCGAATCCCCGCCGCTCCGCGGCGTCTCCCCACCCACCCACCCGTTGCTCGCACAACCAACTCACCCCCACCTCTTCGCCGCTCCGCGGCGACCCCGACCGAACCCCCAGCCCTCCGCCCCCCAATCAGCACCCCAACCCCAACCTCACTCCTCCCCCAACACCCCCTCCCTCCCCCTCTCCCGAAACTCCCCCACCACCGCCTCCTCGTCCCTCACCGTGAACTCCCGATAACCCCCGCCCCCACGGGGCCGCCACCACAGCTCACCCCTCTCCCCCGTCTCCCCCACTCCCGGCCCCGCGCGGCGGAACCCCTCCCCACGGAGAGCAGCCCGCGCCACCTTGTGCGTGGCGGTCACGGGCAACCGGGGCAGGACCCGGACGAACCGAGGCGCCATCTTCGTCCCCAAGTCGCCCTGCGCCAGCAGAAACGCGGAGAAGGCGTGCGGATCGAAGGCCACCCCGTCGCGCAGGGCGAGCGCGGCCATCACCTGGTCCCCGGCGACGGGGTCCGGCACGGCGTACACGGCGACGGCCGCCACCGGCTCCCACCGGGCGAGGATCGCCTCGATCACCGCCGCCGCCAGGTTCTCGCTGTCGACCCGCAGCCGGTCGTCCGTGCGCCCGGCGAAGTAGAGGTACCCGGCCGCGTCGCGGTAGAAGAGGTCCCCGGTCCAGTACCACCCGTTGTCACGGACCCGCTCCGCGTCGGCCGCGGCGTTGCGCCAGTAGCCCTCGAAGGGGCTGCGGCCCCGGTTGACCAGCTCACCGATGGCCGCGTCCCCGTTGAGCAGCCGCCCGCCGGGCCCGAACTCGGCGGCCGCGCACTCCTTCCCGGTGCCGGGGTCGAGCACGGCGAGGTCGTCGCCGGGCGCGGCCCGTCCGATGGCCCCGTCGGGCGTGCCGGGCGAGCGCTGGATCGCGGCCCCGCCCTCCGACGACCCGTAGCCCTCGACGAGCCGCACCCCGAACCGCTCCTCGAAGCGCCGCGCGTCCACCGCCCCGGCCTCGGTGCCGAAGCCGAGGCGCAGCGCGTGGGCGCGGTCGTCGGCGCGGGCGGGCGTCGCGAGGAGGTACTGCACGGCCCGGCCCACGTAGGTGAAGTAGGTGGCGCCGAACCGCCGTACGTCCGGCAGGAACCCGGACGCGGAGAAGCGGCGCCGCAGCGCGACCCCGGCTCCGGCGGCGAGCGCGGGCGCCCAGTCGGCGATGACGGCGTTGCCGTGGAACATGGGCATGCAGACGTAGTGGACGTCGTCGGGCCGTACGCCGAAGTGCCGGACGAGGGAGTGTCCGGCCGCCGCGAGCCGCCGCTGGCTGCACACGGCGGCCTTGGGTGCGCCGGTCGATCCCGAGGTGAAGTAGAGGAGCAGCCGGGCGGCGGGGGTGGCGTCCGGGGAGATCTCGGGTGCGGCGCCCCGGTAGGGCGCGAGGAGTTCGTCGTAGGCGGGCGTGTCCGTGACCAGGACGCGGACGCCGGGCAGGTCGAGTCCGGTGAGCAGGGGCAGGTGGGCCCGCTCGGTGACGAGCAGCCGGCAGTCGGTGTGCACGATGTCGCGGGCGAGTTCGGCGCCGCGCCGGGTCGGGTTGATCCCGGCGACGGCGGCACCGGCGAGCGCGGCGGCGCTCAGCCACAGCGGGTACTCGGGGGTGTTGTCGAGCAGGACGCCGAGGTGCCGGGCCGAGCGCGCGTCCAGGAGGTCCCGCAGCAGCGCGGCCCGCGCCGCCGCGGCGGCGGTCACCTGGTGGTGGCTGAGTTCCCGGTCCTCGAAGCGGAGCCCGGGGCGGTGGTCGCGCTCGCGCGCGAGGACGAGTTCCGCGACCGTTTCGGGTTCGGACGTCATGGCGGCGCACGATAATTGACGTACCGTCAGGAGTGGAGGGACGGAACGGTACGGCGTCGCCGGGCGGTACGGCATCGCGAGACGGACGGACGCACGGGAACCGTTCTGCGCACGCCGCCGAAACGGGAACCGTTCTGCGCACGCCGCCGCCTCCGCGGACGGCGTGCACAGAACTTACCCGTGGGGGGTGGCAGTTCTGCCCGGGGGAAGATCAGGTCAGAACTGGACGTCCGAGCAGGCGTAGAACGCGTTCCCCGTGTCGTGGACGGTCCACACGGCCACGATCACGTGGTGGCCGCTGCGGCCGCCGGGGATCGTGCCGCTGTGCGACAGGGTCGCGGGCGGCTGCTGGCCGCCGTAGGGGACGTTGAGGAACGGCTGGGTGTCGAGCGCAGCCCGCGTCACCGGCTGACCCTCGTTCCAACCCTGCTTGGTGATGTAGTACTTGAAGTCGGTGGTGCGGTGCCGGGCCGTGAACTGCCAGCGGAAGCTGTAGTTCTGACCGGCCGAGACCTTCGTCGTGGGCCAGGCGCCGCCGCCCGGCTTGGTGGCCTTGTCCAGCGAGCTGAAGCCCGCGATGCCGGCGGAGCAGATCTTCCCGTCGGCGGGACCGGCCGCCGGGAAGCCCTTGGGGCCCTCGACGCTCTGCGGCTCGTACTGGATGGCGCCACAGCCCGTCACTACGCCCTTCGCGCAGTTGATCTGACGGCTTGCTGGCAGGTCGGTGTAGCCATGGCTGCTGGCGCCGCCGGTCGAGAGCACGAACGCTCCCACCGTCGCCATCCCGAGCATGGCCGCGGAAATCTTCTTTCGCATGCTGCCGCTCCTGAAGAACGTGGGGGTGTTCCATGAGCCGTGCGCGCGCTAACGGTCGTGCGTCGCCCTTCGAGGCACCGTCGGTTCCCGAGACTGCTGCGTACCTCTGGGGGCGATGTTGCGGAAGTGCGTGTTCTGCGGTCTAGACCAAGCCTCAGATTATTGCGAGTAGTTGAACATGTCCATACCAATCGTGGAGAGGATCCGGTCGCACCGATCACGCGAGGCGGCCACGAGTTCACCGTTGGGAACGTCGTTCTCCGCCACCCACGCGCGCGCCGCCTCCGGATCGCGCCCGCCCGCCAACTGCCGCTCCACGAGCCGCTCCTGACGCACACCGGCGGGCGCCTCGACGTACCAGCACGCCGCCATCAGCTCCCGCGCCGCCCGCCAGTCCGGCAGGTCACAGGCCAGGTAGTTGCCCTCGGTGACCACGATCCTGGCGCCGGGCGCGACCCGGTGCCGGGCGGCGACGGGCTCGTGCAGGGTCCGGTCGTAGTCGGGTACGTAGACGTCGGCGGCGGTGTCGTCGAGGACCCGGTGGAGCAGGGCGACGTACCCGCGCGCGTCGAAGCTCGGCTCCGAGCCTTTGCGGGGCGCTAGACCGAGGCGCTCCAACTGATCGTTGGACAGATGGAAGCCGTCGAGGGGCAGATAGGCGGCGCCCGCACCGATCTCCGCGACCAGCGCGCGGGCGAGGGTGGACTTTCCGGCTCCGGGTGGCCCGGCGAGGCCGAGCACGACGCGCGGTCCGCGCTGGGTCAGCTGCCAGGCGTCCGCCGCCAGGGTGGTCAGAGTGGTGGTCGAGTTCATGGGCGGGGAGGATACGGGGGGCGGTCGGGGGCCCTCGTTCGTCTGCGGCGCCACCGTGGCTGGTCGCGCAGTTCCCCGCGCCCCTTCGGGGCGCTCCCGTACCGCAGCGGACTTCACGCGCCCCCGACGTCAGGCGCTGTCGCCGCCCCGCCCCGTGCAGAACGCCACCGTCAGGTCCTTCACCAACGCCCTGCGCTCGTAGTCGTCAAGCTCGACCAGGCCCCGCGTGGTCAGCCGGGTCACCGTGTCCTCCACGGAGTCCACCACCGACGTGAGCAGGCTGTCGCGGTGGCGGGCGTCGAGCGCGGCGATCCGGTGGCGGTGCATGGCGGCGGCGACCTCGGGGGCGTACTCGATGCGGGTCGGCTGCACCGAGAAGATCTCCACGCCCACCGGCTCCGTCTGCGCGGCGAGCGCCCGCGTCAGGGCCTCGCCGACCGCCTCCGCGTCCCGCAGGGTCGGCGCGTCGTCGTGGAAGGCGTCGGCGGGCAGCTTGGAGAGCACCCGCGCGGTGGTCGCCTCCACGCACTCCCGCAGGTACTCCTGGTGGTCGGCGACGGCGAGCGTCGCCCGCGCGGTGTCCTTGACCCGCCACACCACGAGCACCACCACGCGCAGCGCGACCCCGGAGCGGTCCACGGCGGCCATCGGCTCGCTGCGCCAGTGCCGCAGGCGTACGTCGACGCGGCGCCGCAGCAGCAGCGGGTTCACCCACAGCAGCCCGGTGCGCCGCACGCTCCCCCGGTACCTGCCGAACAGCGAGAGCACCCACGCCCCGCCGACCCGCCCCCGCGCGAGCCCGCCGAACCCGAAGAGCGCGAGCGCCCCCGATCCGGCGAGCGCGGCCCACTGCCCGACCGAGATCCCGGCCGACCCGCCGCCCCGCAGGTCCCCGGCGGGCGCCACCAGGTCCACCACCGGCTCCGGCAGCACCCCCGCCCACCACAGCGCGAGCGCGCACCCGGCCGTGCCGACGCCGCCGCCGAACACCCCGACCGCCCCGGGCAGCACCCGGGCCCGGCGCTCGGCGAGCCCGGCGTCCAGCTGCGGCACGTGGGGCGCGGGCGGCACCGGCCCGACGGCGGCCCGCCCGGCCTGCCCCGGCCGACCTGCTTGCCCCGCCTGCCCCGCGCGCCCCGCCGATGCCGTCTGCCCCTGCTGTCCCGCCCGGCCCGCACCACCCGCGCCCGCACCACCCGCGCGCCCCGCGCCCTCCGCGCGCCCCGGCCCGCCCCCGCGCCCGCGCGCCCGGGCCCGCCCGCGCCCCGCATCCCGCCCGGGAGCACCGCCTCGCGCCGCACCACCGCGGATCCGAGCGGTACGCCCGCCGTGCCGGACGCCGCCGCCATGTCCTGGGGGTCGTCGCGGAAGAGCAGGTGGACAGGGATCTCCATGGTGGCCTCGCTGTGGATCAGGCGCGGCGAGCGGCCGGCCGGTCCTGAGCCCTCACCGGATTCCGGCGGCCGCTGTGCCGTCGTACTCATCCGTGCCTCCGTCTCATCCGTGCCTCCGTCATGAGTTCCGTACCGCGCGGGTTGCTCGTCGTGCTCCTCACGCGAAGAGCCGCCGCCACGTCTCCGGCCCCGGCATCCCGTCGGCCGCCCCGCCCCGCCACCCCTGCGCCCGCTGGAACGCCTCGACCGCGCGCCGGTCCGCCTCGCCCCAGCGCGGCCCGGGCCCCCGCGCGTAGTACTTCCCGAACCCCGCGCGCACGAGCTGCCTGCCGAGCCGGGTCACGTGGTCGTTGGACTGGCCGGGGCGGAAGTACGCCTTGCCCGGGAAGGCGGGCGCGGCCGGGGCGCCGGGGGCACCCGGGGCGCCCTTGGCGGCGGGGATGTCCTTGCCCTTGCCGCCCACCAGGTACGCCCAGGTGGTCGGGCCCGGCAGGCCGTCCGCGTCGGCGCCGGTCCAGCCCTGCGCCCGCTGGAAGGCCCGGGTCGCCGCCCGGTCGGCCTCGCTCCAGCGCGGCCCGGGCCCGGTGCGGTAGTAGCGGGCGCCGCCGCGCGCCACCAGCATCTCGCCGAGCCGGGTCACGTGGTCGTTGACGGCGCCGGGACCGAACGCCCCGGCCCCGGGGAACCGCGCCGACGCCGGCCCCGAGCCCGCCTGACCGGTCGGCCGCAGCCCGTTGTAGCGGTACGCCAGATAGCGGTCGCCGTTGTTCCAGTACGCGTACGGCGTGGCCTGCCTGCGGGCGTGCGGGCGGGCCTGTTCATAGGCGAGGTAATAGCTGCGCGTGTAGTCGGTCCAGCCGCCGAAAATGGTCACGTGCGAACCTCTCTCCGGGTTCGCCGGATTGTGGAAGAGGAGAATGTCGCCGGGCTTCAGTTCTTCCTTGGAGATGCGGGTCGCATAACGGTCCAGGCTGCCCGTCCATTCGTTTCCGCCGAGATTCCAGGCCATCGAGACAAAGCCCGAGCAGTCCTGCCGGTAACCGTCGGCCGCGAACTTCTGCATGCTGTACGGCACCTTCGCGGCGACCCACCGCTTGGCCCTGGTGATGATCTCGGCGCGGCTGGTCGTGCGGGCCGCGGCGCTCTTCCCCGGCGCTCCGTGCAGGGCGCTCCTGCCGCCCTGCGGAGTGTCGGGGCCGTCCGCTCCCGGCAGGCCCGCGAGGGCTCCGGACGCGGCGGTACGGGGCGCTCCGCCCGGCTGCGCGGTGCGCTCGCCCACCCCTCCCGCCTGCCCTTCGACCTGCCCTCCGACCTGCCCGGACGCCACCGCGGGCAGGGTGTGGGCGGGGCCGAGGACGGACCCTGCCGCGGCCGCGAGGACGAGGGCGCGGCGGGCGCCGTGCGCGGCCGGGTGGCCGCCGAGCCGGGGCGGCAGCGCGTGCGCTCCGGAACGCCGCCAGTGCACGCAGCCCGGGCAGTCGCAGTCGTGCGCGGGCTCGAATTCCTCGAATACGGGGGCAGCCTCCATGCGATTCCCCTCACACTCCGGCGCATTCCCGTCGACGTCGGGGAACGGGCCCGGGAAAGTCTCTCCGCGCGTCTGCACATGCGTCAGCTTCTCAACTGTCCGGGGAAGGCGCATGTTGACGGTCCGAATGATGCAGCGCCCGCCCCCTGCCACCCGCCCGGCCCCCCGGGCCCCGCCCCCGGCACCTTCCGGACGCCACCCCGCGGTGGTCAGAAGCACCCCTGGGAGTCGGGTAGAGTTCTCCAGGTCAGCAGGCGCCGCTAGCTCAGTTGGTTAGAGCAGCTGACTCTTAATCAGCGGGTCCGGGGTTCGAGTCCCTGGCGGCGCACAGACAGCGAAGGCCCTCCGCTCCGGCGGAGGGCCTTCGTGCTGCTCACGCCCCAGGCCGGTGCGCCCCCGCACACCCCTGGGTCCCGGCCGGAGCGACCGCTACGGTTGCGCCATGCCACGGGACCTCCAGGAGCGGATCAAGAAGCTCATCATCGACCAGCGCCTGCCCTCGGGGGCGGTGCTGCCGACCGAGCCGGAGCTGATGGAGCGCCTCGGCGCCAGCAGGAACTCGGTGCGCGAGGCGCTGAAGGCACTCCAGGCGATGGGCATCGTCGAGATCAGGCACGGCTTCGGCACCTACGTCGGACCGATGTCGGTGGCCCCGATGATCGAGGGCCTGACCTTCCGCACGGTCGCGGGCCACTACCGCGGTGAGGACAGCCTGCTCCAGCTCCTCGAACTGCGCGAGGCCGTGGAGACCGGCCTGATCGCGCGGCTCGCCGGGTCCATCCCCGCCGCCGACCTCGCGGAGCTCGACGCCCTCGTGGACCGCATGGACGCCGAGGCCGCGGGCCCCGACGGCGCCGTGCGCGCCGAGACCGACCGCGCCTTCCACGCCGCCCTCTACAGGTGCCTGGGGAACCGCCTGCTCGGCGAGGTCCTGGAGGCGTTCTGGGATGCTTTCCACCGGGTTCGTACGGACCTTGTGGACATCCCGCAGGACCCCAAGGTCACCTGCCGTCAGCACCGGGAGATCCTGGACGCGGTGCGCTCCTCGGACGTGGTCCGCGCCGAGCAGGCGATACGGGAACACTTCGGTAACATTCGCACCCGGCTGAGCGCACCTGCCTCAACAGCCCTCCCCCACCCCAGTTATGACCGGTAAACTGCTTGTTTCGCTCTTGCGATCATGCTTAGGCGCGTAGAACCCTGACGGGAGGCCCGGGCCCTGCCCGGCTCTCACGAGGCGTGCGGTACGGGGCAGTTGGGGGGGCTCGCACGCCGGGAGTGAGAGAGCCCGCGTGAACGCCTGGACGGGGGTCCCCGCGTTCATGAACGGATGCCGTGGGGGGCATCATGCAACCGGAAGGTCGCCTTTCGCTGTCCTACGGGAAGGTGGCCTGCCACTGATGCGTCCGCGAAGGTCGAGGGGGACCGGGCGGGCGGAGGACCGACGAACACGCGGGCGATCGCGTGCGGGGGGATGACTCATGACGTCGACGCCGACGGGGCAGGGCGGCAACGACCCGTCCCAGACGACCCAGCTGCGGGTCCTCTCGAACCGCACGGGCGGCTTCAGACGCATCAAGAAGTCGCTGCCACGGTACGACTACGAGCACTACAGCCGGCTCGCGGGCCCCCTCACCCAGCCGGACCCGGCGAAGCCGTACAAGGTCCAGTACCGCTCGCTGCTGTCCCAGGAACCGCACCGCCTGCGCGCCGCGCTGATGCTCGGCGCGGCCCCGCTGCTCTCCCTCGTCCTGCTCGCCTGGCTGCTGCAGCCCGAGCACTGGACGGAGCGCGACTACGTGGCCAACGACTGGCTGCCCGTCCTCGACATTGTCATGCTCGTCTCGATCGGCCTGATCGAGTTCTTCCGCTGCATGAACGTCTTGTCGAACGCGCACGCCACCCTCGTCGCCCGCGACCCGATCCCCGTGGTGCCCGAGAACGGCACCCGCGTCGCCTTCCTCACCTCGTTCGTGCCCGGCAAGGAGCCGATCGAAATGGTGACGAAGACCCTGGAAGCGGCGGTGAAATTGCGCCACCGCGGACTCCTGCACATCTGGCTGCTCGACGAGGGCGACGACCCGGAGGTGAAGGAGGTCTGCGCGCGCCTCGGCGTGCACCACTTCTCCCGCAAGGGCATCGCCAAGTGGAACCAGGCCAAGGGCCCGCACCGCGCCAAGACCAAGCACGGCAACTACAACGCCTGGCTGGACGCGCACGGCGACGGCTACGACTACTTCGCCTCCGTGGACACCGACCACGTCCCGATGCCCAACTACCTGGAGCGGATGCTCGGCTTCTTCCGCGACCCGGATGTCGGCTTCGTCATCGGCCCGCAGGTGTACGGCAACTACGACACGTTCGTCACCAAGGCCGCCGAGTCCCAGCAGTTCCTCTTCCACGCCCTGATCCAGCGCGCGGGCAACGCCTACGGCTCCCCGATGTTCGTCGGCACGTCCAACGCCGTACGCATCAGCGCGCTGAAGCAGATCGGCGGCCTGTACGACTCGATCACCGAGGACATGGCGACGGGCTTCGAGATCCACCGCCACAAGAACCCGGCGACGGGAAAGAAGTGGAAGTCGGTCTACACCCCGGACGTGCTCGCCGTCGGCGAGGGCCCCAACGCCTGGACGGACTTCTTCACCCAGCAGCTCCGCTGGTCGCGCGGCACCTACGAGACCATCCTCAAGCAGTTCTGGAAGGCACCGTTCACGCTCCCGCCGGGACGGTTCTTCAACTACACGATGATGGTCATCTTCTACCCGATGTCCGCGATGAACTGGATCCTCGCGGCCCTCAGCTGCGCCCTGTTCCTGGGCCTCGGCGCGTCCGGCGTGAACATCGACCCGACCATCTGGCTGATGCTGTACGGCAACGCCTCGGCGCTGCAGATCGGCCTGTACATCTGGAACCGCCGCCACAACGTCTCGCCGCACGAGCCCGAGGGCTCCGGCGGTGTCGCGGGCATGGTGATGTCGGCGCTCTCGGCGCCGATCTACGCGCGCTCCCTGATGGACGCGGCGCTGCGCCGCAAGTCCAAGTTCGTGGTGACGCCCAAGGGCGACTCGGCGAGCCCGGACACGCTGTTCGGCACGTTCCGCATCCACCTGTTCTTCATCCTGGTCTTCGCCGGGTCCATAGCGGCGGCGTACGTGTACGACCACGCGCACCCGGCGATGATCATCTGGGCCACGTTCGCGCTGCTGATCACGGCCGCGCCGATCTTCGCCTGGCGGCACGGCATGCGGCAGGAGAAGAAGAAGTCCACCGCGCCCGCCCCGGGCCCCACCGAGCCGCGGGTCCCGCAGCCCCGCCACGCCGCTCCGACCGTGCACGCCCCGCAGCAGCAGTACGCGCCCCAGCCGTACGCACCGCAGCAGTACGCACCGCACTCCGCGCCCCCGCACGCACGTCCCGCGCCGCACGCGCCCCAGCAGAAGCCCAGTTGGGCCTCGAATGACGAGACCAAGCAGATCGCCCTCGGGAGCCACGAACAATGAAAGACCCGTCCAGCCGCCGCCGCGTCCGCCGGATCGCGATAGGTACGGCGGTGGTACTGGCCCTGGCCGGCATGAACGGCCCCTGGCTGTGGCGCGTGGGCTCCGAGAAGTACCACAACTACAAGATCAACCAGCCGGAGTACAAGGCCGACAACGGCAAGTGGGAGGTCATCGACTTCCCGGAGGAGTACCGGCAGAACACGATCCACGCGTCGCTGCTCCACACCGGCAAGATCCTGATGGTGGCCGGGTCCGGCAACAACCAGAAGAACTTCGACGACAAGAAGTTCGACACCAGGCTCTGGGACCCGGTCAAGAACACGATCAAGAAGATCCCGACGCCCGTCGACCTGTTCTGCACCGGCCACACCCAGCTCGCCGACGGCAAGCTCCTGATCGCGGGCGGCACGAAGCGCTACGAGAAGCTGAAGGGTGACGTCACCAAGGCCGGCGGCCTGATGATCGTGCACAACGAGAACCCGGACAAGCCGATCACGCTGCCCGCGGGCACCAAGTTCACGGGCAAGAAGAACGGCAAGACGTTCGTGTCGAAGGACCCGGTGGTCGTCGAGCGCGCCAAGAAGGTCTTCGACAAGCAGACCGGCGCGTTCCTGCGCAACGACCCGGGCCTCGGCCGCATCTACGTCGAGGCGCAGCAGAGCGGCGCGAAGTACGAGACCGGCACGCAGGACAACTACCGCGTGCAGGGCCTCAGCGGCGCCGACACCCGCAACACCTACGGCATCGCGCAGAAACTCGCCCTGGACAAGAAGGACTTCCAGGGCATCAAGGACACCTTCGAGTTCGACCCGATCGCCGAGAAGTACATCAAGGTCGACCCGATGAACGAGGCCCGCTGGTATCCCACGCTGACCACGCTCACCGACGGCAAGGTGCTCTCCCTCTCCGGCCTGGACGAGATCGGCCAGCTGGTGCCGGGCAAGAACGAGGTGTACGACCCCGAGACCAAGAAGTGGACGTACACCAAGGGCGTCCGGCAGTTCCCGACCTACCCGGCGATCTTCCAGATGGCCGACGGCAAGCTCTTCTACTCCGGCTCCAACGCCGGTTACGGCCCCGACGACGTCGGCCGTGACCCGGGCGTCTGGGACCTGAAGACCAACAAGTTCAAGAAGATCCCGGGCATGAGCGACCCGGACCTCCTGGAGACCTCCAACACCGTGGAGCTGCCGCCCGCGCAGGACCAGCGGTACATGGTGGTCGGCGGCGGTGGCGTCGGCGAGTCCAAGGACTCCTCGTCCAAGACCCGGATCGTGGACCTGAAGGAGAACGCCCCGCGGTTCCGCGACGGCCCGGAGCTGGACAAGGGCACCCGCTATCCGCAGGCGTCCGTCCTGCCCGACGACTCCGTCCTCGTCTCCGGCGGCTCCGAGGACTACCGCGGCCGCGGCGCCTCCAACATCAAGGAGGCCCGGATCTACGACCCGACGTCCAACACCTTCGACAAGGTCGCCGACCCGCTCGTGGGCCGCAACTACCACTCGGGCTCGATCCTGCTGCCCGACGGCCGCGTGATGTTCTTCGGCTCGGACTCCCTGTACTCCGACAAGGGCAACACCAAGCCGGGCGTCTTCGAGCAGCGCGTGGAGATCTACACCCCGCCGTATCTGTACCAGGGCTCCCGGCCCGCCCTGGGCGCGGGCCCCAAGAAGATCGCGCGCGGCGGTTCCGGGACGTTCCCGACGACCCACGCCTCGTCGATCAAGAAGGCCCGTCTGATCCGGCCGTCCGCCTCGACCCACGTCACGGACATCGACCAGACGTCCATCGCCCTCGACATGAAGAAGACCGCGAAGGGGGTCACGGTCACCGTCCCGAAGAACCGCAGCCTGGTCGAGTCCGGCTGGTACATGCTCTTCGTGACGGACGAGGAGGGCACGCCCAGCAAGGCCCAGTGGGTCCACGTGCCGTGAGCCGAGCCCCGTCCGCGGGGCGGGGTGGTGCGCCCCTTACGGGGCGCCCTACTTACTGGCCTTCGCAAGGGCGAGCGCGTACTCCGGGAACCACTGCCCCGCCTGCGGGCCACCGCGACACGTCCCGTCGGACTCGCCGGGCCGCTTGACCCAGACATAGGCGTCGACCAGGTCGTCCCCCGTCTTCGTGGTGGGCGCCTCGCCAAGCGCCCGCCCGGGCGGGTTGCACCAGGGGTCCTTGCCCTTGCCGGTGTACGGCCCGTTGCCGTTGCGGCTGGTATCGATGATGAACGGCTTGCCGCCGACCTTCGAGGACAGCGTCTTGCCGTAGGCCTTGCTGGCCTCCGTGGTCTGGAAGTTGGAGACGTTCACGGAGAACCCGTCGGCCTGCTCGACCCCGGACCGCTTCAGGGGATCGTGCAGCGAGTCCGGCTGCGACCACCCCGCGTTGCCCGCGTCGAGATAGACCTTCGTGTTCTTCAGGGACTTGAGCTTGGTGACGGCACCCTTGAGGAGGTCGTAGCGCTCCTCGTGGAACTGCTCGGGCGTGCACTTGTCGACCATGTGGAGGACCGCATCCGGCTCCAGGACGACCGTGGCGTGCCGGTCGCCGATGCCCTTGGCGACGCCGTCGATCCAGGCGCGGTAGGCGTTGCCGTCGGCGGCGCCGCCCTTGGAGAACTGGCCGCAGTCGCGGTGCGGGATGTTGTAGAGGACGAGGAGGGCGTCCCGGTCGGCCTTCTCGGCGGCCTCCGTGTACCCCTGGGCCTCCTCCTCGGGCTTCTCCGGACCGATCCACTCGCCGACGGGCTGCTCGGCGATCTTGCGGATCTGCTCGGCGTCGTCCTTCTTGCCGTCCTTGTCGTACGCGGCGACCTGCTTGGCGGCGTTCCCCTCGGGGTTCACCCAGAACGGGTCCTTGCCCTTGGGCTGTTGGCTGACGCCGCTGCCGGAGCCCTCCTCGTCCTTGCCGTCACCGTCCGACGAGCACCCGGAAAGCAGCAGCGCGGCCCCCGCGAGCGCCACTGTCACCGACACCCCCCTGGCCGCGTAGCCCCGCGCGCGACCTGTGATTTTGCGGTACATCCACTCCCCCTAGGGTGCACAGTCCGGTGCTCAATCCTGACATAACTGGGTGCGGCCCACGAGGCCCGGCCGCCTCGGCGACCCACCTGTAGGAGACCTGTTACAGCCCGCCGAAGCGGGGTAGGCGAGGGGCCGTGGGGGGCGGGCGAGAAGGGGAGGGTCATGGACCGCACCTCCGCGCGCAGGCTCGCGCAGGCCCTGGTGGAGGCCGCCGACACTGCCGCCGACGACTTCGACGCGGAGGCCCACCTGCGCCGCGTCTGCCAGCACTGCGCGGAACTCCTCGGGGTGCTCGCCGTCGGGGTGATGTACGCCGACGGCGACAGCGCCGTGCGCCTCGCCGTCAGCGACAAGGGCGGTGATCTCGCCAAGGACCTCCTGGAGGCGCAGGCGTCGGACGGCCCCTGCCTGGAGTCCTACGGCACCGGCTCCCCCGTGCCGCACGTCCGGGTCACCTCGGCCGACGCGCTCGCCCGCTGGCCCGGCTTCACCGAGCGGGCCCGGGCGCGGGGCGTGGGCGACACGTTCGCGGTGCCGCTGCGGGCCCGCAAGCGGGTGCTCGGCGCGCTCAACGTCTTCGTGGCACGGACACCGAACGGGAACCGGCCCCACGTCCGTCCGCAAGAAGGCGAAGAGGACAGCGCGTTGGCGCTCGCGCAGGCGCTCGCCGACGCCGCCGGGGTCGGGTTGCACAACCACCGCGCGTACGCCGAGTACCGCGACCTCTCCCGGCAGCTGCAATCCGCCCTGACCAGCCGCATCCGCATCGAGCAGGCCAAGGGGATACTGGCCGAGCGCTGGCGGACCGGTCTGGACGTGGCGTTCGAGGCGCTGCGGCGGCACGCGCGCCGGGAGCGGCTCGTGATGGACGTGGTCGCCGGCATGGTGATCGAAGGCTCCCTGGACGACGCGACCCTGCTCGACGAGGACCCGTGACCCTCCGGAGCGCGCTGTGGACTTGGCGTCAAAACCCCTCTAGGCCACGGCCGTCTTCCGTTCTAGAGTCAGTGCTAAGGCCCAAGCCCCCGGCCGGAGTTGCCTTTTCCACACCGTCGGGACCTCCCACGCAGTTGGGACCATCCAAGGCCTCCCGTGCCGGCGCCGGGTTTCTCCCGCAGCTCGAGCGCGCGCGGTCGAGGACCAGCCCGGTCGACGGCTCCGGGGGGAGCGGGTCGTTGGCCGGGCCAGGTTGTGTTCGCACTCGCCGCGCGCCGGGGTGCGCGCCGTGCGCACGAGTCCGCACGTCAGGGGCGCGAGGACTGGTTGACAGTGTCCATGACCACCTGGGACTCTCCGGGCGACAAGTCCATACATCGAGGCGACGGTTGCCAGGAACCCGGTGCGAATCCGGGACGGTCCCGCCACTGTCACCCCGCGCGAGTCACCGCTCACTCGCGCGCGGGAAGTCAGGAACTGACCCGTCGTCCTCCTGCTTTGGGGCGTGGAAACCCCAGAAGGAGGCTCACCGGCATGTCCGTCACGTCTGCGCACAGCGCACCACACAGCGACACGGCTGCGATACAGTCCGCGACGATCGAGACCCGCGACTGGCTGATCGCGGCGGCCGCGGCGATCGTCGCACTGATCGCCCTCTACGCCGTCTTCATGGACAACGGCTCGCTGATCTCGGCGACCGGCGACTACCTGCACGAGTTCGCCCACGACGGCAGGCACCTCTTCGGTGCCCCCTGCCACTGATCGGGGCCGCGCGCACCATGCCGACGTCCCCGAATTCCCCGAACTCCCCCACCGCTCCCCGCACTTCCTCCGCCCCCTCCCCCGACTCCGCCCCCGATCCCTCCTCCGACTCCTCCTCCGACTCCGACCTCTCTCCCGGTCCGCCGGGCGAATCCCCCAAGTCGCCCGAGACCGCTGAGGCGTCCGCGACCCCCGAGGCCGCCGGCACCTCCCGCACCGCTGCCGCTCCCGCCCGGACCGGCGGCTCCCCCGTGCTGCCGCTGCTCGGTCGCGGGATGGTCGCTGGAGCGCTCGGCGGGCTCGCCGCGGGCCTGTTCTCGCTGCTGCTCGCCGAACCCCTGATGGACAAGGCGATCCGCGCCGAGGAGGCCCGTTCGCACGAGCACGAGCCCGCGGGCGGCGCCGTCCAGCACCACGAGGAGCTGTTCTCGCGCTCCACGCAGCACGCGGGCCTGGTGATCGCCCTGGTCGTGGCGGGGCTCGCGATCGGCGTGCTCTTCGCCGTCGCGTACGCGCTCGTGCACCGGCGTGATCCGCGGGGCAACCCGTGGCCGCGCGCCCTCGCGTTCTGCGCGGCCGCGTTCTGCGCCGTCTCGCTGTTCCCCGCGCTGCGCTATCCGGCGGCCCCGCCCGGGGTCGGCGACGCGGGCACGGTGGGCGACCGGCAGGAGATGTGGCTCGGCGCCGTCGTGATCGGCGTGCTCGGCATGTTCCTGGTGTGGCAGGTGTACGTACGCCTCGCCGCGCGCCCCGTACCGGTGCGGCAGTGTGCGGTCGCCGTGACGGCGGTGGCGGTCCTCGCGCTGCTCTGGGCGCTGCCCGACAACCCCGATCCGGTCCCGGTCAGCGCGACCCTGCTGTGGGACTTCCGGATGCTGTCCCTGGCGTCGCACGTGCTGCTCTGGGCGGTGTTCGCGGGGGTGTTCGGCGGCCTCGGGCTGCGTGCCCTGCGGACGAAGGAGCCGGTCACGGCCGGTGCGGCGGGCTACGGCTCGGCCGCGCCGGCGAGCTAGCCGCTACGGCTTCGCGGCCCCCGTGAGGTAGGCGGACACGACCACGTTGGCCGAGTAGGTGCGGCTCGCGCGGTCGAAGGTGCCGCCGCAGGTGATCAGGCGCAGTTCGGCCCGGCCCTCCTCACGGGGGCCGTAGGCCGTGCGCGCGCTGAAGTCGTCGCGGCCGAGGACCTGCACGTCGTCCACCGTGAACTCGGCGACCGAACCGTCGTCCCTGGTCACGCGCACCTTCTCGCCGGGGCGCAGGGTGCTGAGGTGGTAGAAGACGGCGGGCTTGGACTCGGTGTCGACGTGCCCGACGAACAGGGACGTGCCGCGGGCGCCGGGGCGCACCCCGCCCCCGTACCAGCCCACGGCCCCCGGCTGCGCGAACGGCGGCGGGTCGATGGCGCCGTCCGCGTCCAGGCCGCGGGCCACGACGGGGGCGCGGACGCCGAGGCCCGGCACGTCGACGCGCTGCGGGCGGGCGGCGGCGAGCGGCTCGTGCGCGGGCGGCAGGTCGACCCCGGCGGGGCGGCCGACGGCGGCCACGTCGCCCGTCGTCGGGTCGGAGAGGCCGCCGCGCACATCGGTGATCTCGTTGCCCCACAGCCACAGGCCGACGAGCAGGAACGCCCAGGCCACGCCCATGACGAGTCGGCTCGTCCCGGGCGGGTGCGGGCCGGCCTCCGGGTCCGGGCCCGTCACGGTGTCACTCCGGGTGGCGGCGACGGACGCTGCGCAGCGCCACGGCGACGGCCGCCACGCCCGCGAGGACCAGGCCGACGACCGCGTGCCGGGTGCCGGGGCCTGCCTCGTCGGCCTCCGCCGCGGCCGAGGTGAGGGAGGCGGTGCCGCCGCCTCCGGCGCGGACCGGGGCGGTGGGGGTCTGCCCTGTTCCGGCGCCCGCCACCTGGACGGTGCCGACGCCTTGGTGCGGGTGTCCGTCACAGGTGACGGTGATCTCGTACGTGCCGGAGACGCCCTTGCGGATGCGGGTCGTCCCGGACAGCGTGTTCTGCTTGCCGTCCCGCCCTGTCAGCTCCGCGTCCCGCGTGAACGCGCCAGAGCCCGCCGCTCCGGTGGTGCCGCCGCACCCCTTCACCCGCACGTCGACCCGGGCGCCCGGGGTGGCGTTCGCCGGGGTGACCTGGGCCTTCACCTCGTCCTGATCATGGGCGGTTGCTGGCGGGGGCGCCCATACGGCGATGAGGACGGCGGCGCCGGCGCCACGCACGGCGAGCGAACATATACCCATCGTGAACCTCCTGTACCAGCAGGTTCCCGCCCTCCCGGGGCCCGCGCATCCCCGACACACCCGTCCGGGGCGGCGAGGTGCGCCCCGTAAGGGGCGCGGGGAACTGCGCGCTCAGCGCGCGAAAAGCCGCAGACGCGTCTGCGGAGTACCCGGCAGATGCGTCTGCGGCCTCGCTGTGGCTGGTCGCGCAGTTCCCCGCGCCCCTCACGGGGCTCTCTAGACCCTGTCGACCAGGTCGGCGATCGAGTCGACCACGTTCGACGGGCGGAACGGGTGCCGGTCGATGTCGGCACGGGACGTCAGCCCGGTGAGGACGAGGAAGGTCTCCATCCCGGCCTCCAGTCCGGCAAGGACATCCGTGTCCATGCGGTCCCCGATCATCGCGCTCGTCTCCGAGTGCGCCCCGATCGCGTTCAGCCCCGTCCGCATCATCAGGGGATTCGGCTTGCCGGCGAAGTACGGCTGCTTGCCGGTGGCCTTGGTGATGAGCGCGGCGACGGCCCCGGTGGCGGGCAGCGGCCCCTCCGTGGAGGGCCCGGTCTCGTCCGGGTTGGTGCAGATGAAGCGGGCGCCGCCGTTGATGAGCCGGACGGCCTTGGTCATGGCCTCGAACGAGTACGTCCGGGTCTCGCCGAGGACCACGTAGTCGGGGGCGTGGTCGGTGAGGACGTACCCGATGTCGTGCAGGGCGGTGGTGAGACCGGCCTCGCCGATGACGTACGCGGTGCCGCCGGGACGCTGGTCGTCGAGGAACTTGGCGGTGGCGAGCGCGGAGGTCCAGATGTTGTCCACGGGGACGTCGAGGCCCATGCGGTTGAGCCGGGCCTGGAGGTCACGGGCGGTGTAGATGGAGTTGTTGGTGAGGACCAGGAACGGCTTGCCCGAGTCGCGCAGCTTCTTGATGAACGCGTCGGCGCCGGGGATCGGCACGCCTTCGTGGATGAGCACGCCGTCCATGTCGGTGAGCCACGATTCGATGGGCTTGCGCTCTGCCATGGGGTGCACTCCTGCGGTCTGCGCGAACTGATGCTGCTGGGGGCGCCGGGACGACAGTGTGCCGACGCCCCCAGCCTAATCACGATGCGCTGATCTTCACCCCGTCGATCACCCAGAACCAGTTGTTGCCTCCGGTGTAGCGGAACCGGACCTGCGCGGTCCGCGCGCCCGCGGGGACCTGGAGCCGCAGCGACTCGACGACGGAGGGGGTGTCGGCGGCGTACGTCTTCACGACGACGGGCGTCCCGCCGTCGTAGGAGACGAGCACCTGGCCCTGCTGCGGCGCCTCGTGACGGTAGAAGGTCGTGTACGTGAGGGTGGCGGCGGCCCCGCCCCGCACCTCGTACGCGGGACTGATGAGCGTGGAGTCGAAGGTTCCGGTGACGGACTTGTCGGACCACTCGTCGCCGTCGGCGACGGCGAAGACGTTCCGGGCGCGGATGTTGAGTTCGCGTTGCTGGTCGCGCTGGGTCTTGGTCCAGAACTCGTCCGTCGTGAAGGACCAGCCGCGCCACTCGGTCATGCCGCCTCCGCCCATCCGGGAGTTGTCGACGGACCAGCCGCTCGGCGGGGTGTGCGTGAAGCCGATGACGCCCGCGCCGACGCCGGTCTCGTCGACGGGCGGCTTCAGGGTCGCCCGCAGCGCGTCGAAGTCGTCCGGCGACGGCTGCTGGAAGGCGCGGCCGTCCAGGCCCCAGGCCGGGTCGACGGCGACGCCGAGGTGCGCGAGCGCGCTGACGGCGACGTCGGGCATCCGCACGTCGTGCCGCACCGACCCGGGGCTCGCCCCGCCGCCGCGCGCGATCAGGAACGTCTGCCGCTCGGCCCAGCTGGAGCCGCCGTGCCCGCCCGCGTCGGTGTGCCCGTGGTCGGCGGTGATCATGATCAGCCAGTCCTCGTCGGCGTACGAGGCGCGGCCCTGCACGGCGGCGACCATCTGGCCGACCTGGCCGTCGGCGGTGCGGATGGCGTCCAGGTACGCCTGGCTGGCGGCGCCGCTGCTGTGCCCGGCGTGGTCGATGTTGTCGAGCTGGACGAACACGGCGTCCGGGTCGGTGTCCTTCAGGCGGGCGACGGCACGCGCGGTGGTGCCGGTGTCGTACTCGGCGGACGGGGTGGAGACCCGGGTGTCGACCTTCGGCGAGAAGATCGTGTCGGTGATGGGCGCCCAGGACGACACGGCGTACGTGTTCAGGGACGGCTTCGCGGCCTCGGCGCGGGTCATGAAGTCCGGGTAGCGGGCGAGGTCGTGGCCGGTGAAGTCGTTGTTCAGGACCTTGTGCTTGTCGGGCCAGACGCCGGTGAGGAGCGTGGACCAGCCGGGTCCGGACGAGGTGGGCGCGAGGGGGTTGGCGTAGAGGGCGCTGGGGGCGGTGAGGCCGTCGGCCATCAGGGACTTGAGGGTGGGCGCGAACGCGTCCTTGATGCGGTTCAGGAGCGCGCCGTCGAGGCCGATGATCAGGACCTTGGGCTTGCGCGCGGCCGCGCGGGCGACGGCGGCGAGCGGTCCGGCAAAGACGGCGGCGGCCGCGCCGAGGGACGCGGCGGAGACGAGGAGCGAGCGGCGAGACGGACCGTGGGACACGGTTCCTCCAGGAGGGTCGCGACGGGGAACAGCTGCGGAGAAGGGCGTGCGGGCATGCCAACGCCCCTGGCGGTACAGGGGCGTTGGTCCAGACTCGTTACCGTCGGGAGGCGACGGCGAAGGCGCTCAGCTGCCGGTGGCCGACTTCCAGTCCTCGACGTACGACTTGAGGTTCTTGGAGATGTCGTCCCAGTCCGGCTCGAAGACCTCGACGCCGTCCATGAGCTTGTCGAGGGCGATGGCGTTGGCGTCGGTGGCCTTGATGTCCTTGCGGGCCGCGAAGCCGCCGCCGATCTCGCTGACCTGCGCCTGCGCGGTGCGGCCGAGCAGGTAGTCGAGGAACTTCTTGGCGTTGGCGCTGTGCGGCGCCTTGTTCACGAGCCCGGCGGCGTAGGGCAGCGCGAAGGTGGTGGGCTTCTTGCCCTTCTTCGCCGGGAACCAGATGCCGAGGTTCGGCATGTCCTTGGACTGCGCGAAGTTCATCTGCACGTCCCCGTTGGCGACGAGCAGTTCGCCCTTGTCGACCTTGGGGGCGAGCTTGCCGGTGGAGGCGGACGGGCCGACGTTGTTGGACTGGAGCTTCTCCAGGTACTTCATGGCGGGCTCCTTGCCGCCGAAGTCGTGCATCGCCTTGATGAGGACGGCGGTGCCGTCGCCCGCGACACCGGGCGTGGAGTACTGGAGCTTGTTCTTGTACGCGGAGTCCGTCAGCTCGTCCCAGGTCTTGGGGGCCTTGGCGCCGCCGAGTTCCTTCTTGTTGTGGATGAACCCGAAGTAGTTGTTCACGACGGAGGTCCACTTGCCGTCGGCCGACTTGTTCGCGCCGTCGACGTGCTCGGACCCCTTGGGCTCGTACGCCTGGAGCAGGCCCTTCTCGTCGGCCTGCTGGATGAACGGCGGGAGCGTGACGATGACGTCGGCCTGCGTGTTGGACTTCTCGCGGACGGCGCGCTGCACCATCTCGCCGGAGCCGCCCTCGACGTACTTGACCTCGATGCCGGTCTTCTTCTCGAAGTCCTTGAAGACCTTGTCGTACCAGCCGTCGCCGTTCTCGCCCTTGAGGCCGTCGGCGCTGTAGACGGTGACGACCTTGGCGTCGGACGCGGCGGAGTCGCCGCCGCAGGCGGTGAGGGTGCCGGCGAGGACGAGGCTGCCGGAGAGGGCGGCGAGCGTGCGGACGGGGACGCGGGGGTGACGGGACATGACGTGTCGTACTCCTGACGAGTCGCAACGGAACACGGGGGAAGGGGAGTCGGGGGTGGTCAGCGGTAGGAGGCCTTGGTGCGGATCCTCGACACGGCGAACAGGACGAGGAGCGTCGCCGTCATGAGGACCACGGCGAGGGCGGCGCCGGTGAAGGTGGCGCCGCGGTCGGTGGCGGCGTAGATCCGCACGGGCAGCGGGGTCCAGTCCGGCGGGTAGAGCATCATCGTGGCGCTCAGCTCGCCCATGGACAGGGCGAAGCAGAGCCCGGCGGCGGCGGTCAGGGACGGCAGCAGCAGGGGCAGCTTCACCCGCCACAGGACGTACGCGGGCCGGGCGCCCAGGGACGCCGCGGCCTGCTCGTACGCCGGGTCGAGACGCACGATGGCGGCCGCGACCGACTGGTAGGCGAACGCCGTGACAAGAATGGCGTGCGCGAGGACGACGATCGTGGACGTGCCGTTGAGGATCATCGGCGGCTTGCTGAAGGCGACGAGGACCGCGAGGCCCACGACCACCGACGGCACGGCGACAGGCAGCATGAACAGGGTGTCGAGGGTCCGCCCGCACAGCCGCGAGAGCCGTGACGTGCCCTTCCCGCGCCCCTTCAGCGCGGCGGCGGCGAGGGCGGCCCAGGTGCCCGCGGCGAGCGCGATGAGGCTGGCGCCGAGGGCGGTGAGCAGGCTGGTGGTGAGGGCCTGGAGGGATTCGCCGCGGGTGGCGGCCGAGTAGTGCTCGCCGGTGAAGCCGGACGGGAACGCCCCCGACCAGTGCCCGGCGAACGACGCCGCCACGATCACGAGCAGCGGCAGCGCGAACAGCGGCAGGAAGAGCACGAAGAACAGGGCCCAGGTCGCCCACTTGCCCTTGCGGCTATGCACCAGCACGACGGCTCACCACCCGGTAGAGGCCGTAGAGGCCCACGGAGATCGCGATGTTGACGACGGCGACGACGCAGGCCGCCGGGTAGTCGGACTCGAGCATCGCCTTGCTGTAGACGAGCATCGGCAGCGTCGTGACGTCCTTGGCCCCGGTGAACAGCACGATCCCGAACTCGTTCAGGCACATCACCAGGACGAGGCTGCCGCCGGCGGCGAGCGCGGGCAGCGCCTCCGGCAGGATCACCTGCCGTACGACCCGCAGCGGCCGCGCCCCCAGCGAGGAGGCCACCTCCAGCTGGGCCGTGTCGATCGCCGAGAACGCGGCGAGCAGCGGCCGCATCACGAACGGCGTGAAGTACGTGATCTCGGCGAGCAGCACGCCCCACGGCGTGGTGAGGAACTGGAAGGGCCCGTCCCCGCCCGCCCCGGTCGCCCCCGTCCACATCCCGTTGGCCATGCCCTTGGTGCCGTAGATGAACAGCAGCGCGAGCGTGATCAGGAACGACGGGAAGGACAGGAACACATCGATGAACTTCGCGACGGCCTTCCCGCCGGGGAACGGCACGAACGCGATCACGAGCGCGAGCGCGAACCCCAGCACGAGACACCCGACGGTGGCACCCACAGCCAGCCACACCGTGGTCCCCAGCGCCTCCCGGAACGACTCGGAGGCAAACACATCGGAGTAAGGCTGCAGCGAGGTCCCGCCGGTGTCGGGCCGCACGGACTGCTGGACGACGAGAGCAAGGGGATACAGAAACACAAGCCCGAGCAGAGCGACGGGCGGCAGCGCCCAGACGAACGCCGGGACCTTGACTCGCCGCTCCCGCTGTGGCTCGCGCCCCGGTCCCGGGTCACGCTCCTGTTCCGTCCGCCGCTGTGGGCAATCGTCCCGCAGGGCGGGACGGGTGGGCACAGCCCCACGACCAGGTTCACCGTCAATAAGGCGCTCAGCAGGACTACCCATCGGTCACCCCCGCGGCCAACAGCACCGCGTCCTCCGGCGCGAAGTGCAACGTGACGTCGCTGCCCAGCGCGGGCGGCTCCCGGAGCTCCCGGACATCGGCCTTCACGGAATGCCCCGCCACCTCGGCGAACACCCGGTGCGTAGCACCACGCCACTGCACCTCGGTGACCTTCCCCGTAAGGGAGTTGGGCCCGGGCCCAAGCCCGACCAGGTGCGGCCGCACGCACAGCGTGGCAGTCACCCCCGCGCCCACCTCCCCGGTGTCGACCTTCAACTCGGCACCGCCCAGGGAAACCGACCCCGCCCCCACAGCAACCGGCAGGAGGTTCGCGTTGCCCACGAAGGAAGCCGTGAACTCGTTCCGAGGCCGCCGATAAAGCTCCTGCGGAGTCCCGCAGTCCTGCAACCTGGCCCGGTCCATGACGGCGATCCGATCGGCGAGAGTGAGCGCCTCGACCTGGTCATGGGTGACGTACAGAATGGAGACGTCCGGCAACTCCCGGTGCAGCCGGGCGAGTTCGGCCAGCATCCCGGACCGCAGCTGCGCGTCGAGCGCGGACAGCGGCTCGTCGAGCAGCAGCACCCCCGGCCGGATGGCGAGCGCACGGGCGATGGCGACGCGCTGCTGCTGCCCGCCGGACAGCTCCCGGGGGTACCGCTTGGCGTACGCGGCCATGCCGGTGAGCTCCAGGGCATCGGCGACCCGCCCGGGTATCTCCGCACGGGCGACCTTCTGCGCCTTCAGACCGAAGGCCACGTTGTCCTCGACCCGCATGTGCGGGAACAGCGCGTACTGCTGGACGACCATGCCGATGCCGCGCCGGTGCGGCGGCAGCGCGGTGACGTCGCGGTCGCCGATGAACACCCGCCCGGACGCGGGCCGCACGAACCCGGCGACGGCCCGCAGCGCGGTGGTCTTCCCCGACCCGGAGGGCCCGAGCAGCGCCATGACCTCGCCGGGCTCGACGGTGAGGTCCAGGCCGTCGAGCACTGTGTTCTCGCCGTGCCTGCCGTACGCGACGGACACGGAGTCGAAGCGGATGCCGCTGCTCATCGTCCGGAACCCCGTAGCAGCGCGGGCAGTTCGGCGACGGAGCCGAGTACGTGGGTGGCTCCGGCGTCGGTGAGGGCCGCCGCGTCGTGGGCGCCGGTGAGCACCCCGGCGACGACTCCGGCCCCGGACCGCACGCCGCTGCGCATGTCGTACGCCGTGTCACCGGCGACGGCGATGTGGCGGACGTCGTCGGCGGCGCCGGTGCGCAGGAACGCGGCGAGCACCATGTCGGGGTAGGGCCGCCCGCGACCGCCCGCGTCGGCGGGGCAGAGGGTGAGGGCGACGAGGTCGCGCCAGCCGAGGGCGTCGAGGATGGCGTCCTGGGTGACGCGGGCGAAGCCGGTGCTGAGGACGACGGTCAGGCCGTCGGCACGCAGCTCCTCGACGGCTTCGCGGGCGCCGGGGATCGGGGCGATGCGGCCGCCGTCGACGAGCTGCCCGTACGCCTTCTCGAAGGCCACGTTCGCCTGCTGTGCGCGGGCCTCGTCGCCGAACAGGTGCCGGAAGACGGAGATCTTCGACTCGCCCATGGTGGCGCGGACGTACTCCAGTTTCGCGGCGTGGTCGGCGGAGCCCTCCTCGACGCCGAGCTCGCGCGCGGCGGCGGCGAAGGCCTGCTCGACCAGGCCCCCGTCGGCGACGGTGGTCCCCGCCATGTCGAGCACCACAAGTCGGACGTATCCGTACGCGGTCACTTCCGTCACCATCCCAGCTCGTCGGCGGTCTTCTCGGCGATGGCGGGCGAGCAGGTCATGCCGCGCCCGCCGGGCCCGGTGACCAGCCACACGCCGTCGCGCACCTGCTCGCGGTGGACGACCCGGCTGGTGTCGACGCACTGCGCGTACACCCCGGCCCAGCGCCGCCTGATCTTCGGCAGCGGGCGCCCCAGGAAGCCCTCGACGACCTCGGTGAGGTGGTCGTAGGGGTCTTCGAGGGTGTCGAAGGCGAAGGGGTGTTCGTACTCGTGGGTGTCGCCGATGGTCAGGCCGCCGTCGGCGCGCTGCACCATGAGCAGCTGCATCTTGTGGGCGGCGGCGGTCGGCTCCTGGGCCTGCCCGGCGTTGAGGGCGTCCAGCTCCGGCGACTTGTACGCCGGGTAGTAGCGGAAGCTGTCGGCGTCGGCGACCGAGGTGGTGAGCGGCTCGCCGAGCGGGTCGGTCTGCATCATCTGGAGGCGGACGCGGCGCACGGGCAGTTCGGGGGCGAGCTCGCGCACGAGGCCGCCGAGCGAGGCGCCGGTGCACAGGACCACGGCGTCGCCGGTGTGCACCTCGCCGTGGTCGTCGCGCACCGAGCCGACGCCGACGACCTCGCGGACCTCGCGGCCCGGCAGGAACGTGTAGTTCGGCGATGCCAGGAGGGCTTCCCGCAGCCGCAGTTGAGCGGTCCGGGGCTCGACGGCGGCGTCCCGCTCGCACCACAGTGCGGCGCTGAACTCGCCGCGCAGGGCCGGGTTGAGCGCGCGGGCCTCGTCGGCGGCGAGGAGCTTGTAGCCGCGGGCCGCCGCGTCCGGGCGGGCGAGGGCGGCCTCGGCGACGGCCCGCTCGCGCTCGTTGCGTACGAGGGTCAGCGAGCCGATGGCGCGGAAGCCCAGGCCCGGCACCCGGGCACCGATGTCCTCCCACAGCTCACGGGCGCGCAGCGCCGTGTCCAGCTCCTCGCCGCCCGCGCGGCCGCTGACCCATATCTGCCCGAAGTTGCGGAGCGACGCCCCGCGGGCCTCGCTCTCGCGCTCGATCTGTACGACCTCGTGGCCGCGCTCCACTGCGTGCCAGGCGTGCATGGTTCCCACCACGCCGGCTCCTACGACGATGACTCTCACGACGGCAACGCTCCTGTCGACGGGTGACCCGACGGGGTCCGGTTGGCAACGGGACGGTGAACGGCCCATCAAGCTTGGACTAGACCCGTTACCTTTCCGTAATCATGAGGGGGCGGCGGGCGTACGGGAAGAGGGTCGACCGGCGTGCGGGCAGGGCGAGTTCAGCCCTGGCCGGCCAGGTGCGTCGTGAAGGAGAAGCGGTCGCCGCGGTAGAGGGTGCGCACGCGCTCCAGGGGCCGGCCCTCGGTGTCGCGCGAGACGCGGTGGATCAGGAGCATGGGCAGCGCGGGCGGCGTTCCGATGAGCAGGGCCTCGCGGGGTGTGGCGAGGACCGTCTCGATGCGTTCGTCGGCGTCGCCGAAGGAGATGCCGAGGCGTTCGCGCAGGTAGGCGTAGAAGGACGAGTCGGGCTCGAAGTCCCGGTCGAGGCGCGGCACCCGCTCCACGGACACGTACGTGGACTCCAGGCCCACCCGCTCCTCGTCCGCGAGCAGCACCCGCTCCATGTGCCAGACGGGCTCGCCGACCGGGAGCCCTATGTCGGCGGCGAGCGCGGCCGGGCACGCGAAGCGGTCGAGCGAGATGAGGGTACGTCCGGGGGTGCGGCCCTGGCGGCGCACCCCCTCGGTGTAGCTCGCCAGCGACAGGGGCTGTTCCAGCTTGGGCCCGGCGACGACGGTGCCGCGGCCCTGGCGGCGCAGGCGGCCCTCCAGGAGCAGTTCGCGCAGGGCCTGCCGGACCGTCTCGCGCGCGACCTCGTACCGCTCGGCGAGGTCCCGCTCCGTGGGCAGGGTCCGTCCGTCGCCGAGGTCGTCGATCAGCTCCGCGATGCGGGCCTTGACGGCGTAGTACTTCGGGATGCGGCCGTGCTCGGGGATGCCGGAGCGGATCGGGGCTCCGGGAGCCTGGTCGCGCAGGTGGTCGGGCGGGGCGGCGTTGGGCTTGTCCACGGGCAGATGTTCGCACGTCGTGGGGGTGGGGGGCGGGGGGCGGGCCTCTCGGGGGGTGGCGGGGCCGCGTGCGGGGGCGGCGGTGGGATGCGTACGGGGACGCGTGCGGGCGCGGCGGGGCGGGACACGGAGAAGGCCGGGCCCGTGCCGCCGGGTGGTGCTTCGGCTGGGGCGGCACGGACACGGCCTTTCCGCGGTCGGTGGGACGGCTGTGTCAGCTCCCTCTGGCCCGAAGGCGCCGAGATCCCACCACGAGGGCCACGCCGCCGAGGAGGAGGGCGGCGGCGGTGACCCCGAGCCCGGGCAGGTACCCCGGGCCGGTCTTCGCGAGTTCGCCGGGGGCCGGGACGGCGGGCCCGCCCGCCCCGACGATGTCGAACGCGTAGTCGTTGGAGGCGCCCACCCAGTCCCCGTCGTCGTCGCGGCGCCGCACGACGGCGGCGCTCGCCACGACGCCGCCGGGCGCGGCGTCGGAGGTGAAGGCGAGGCGGAGGCCGACGGTGCGGGTGGCGCCGGGGGCGAGGGTGAAGCCGGGGCTCGCGTCGGCTCCGCCGGCCCCGCCGCCGAGGACGCCGACGGTCTCGTCCCGGTCCGTCCGCTCGAACCGCACCGGCCACCGCCGCGCCCCGTCGTCGAACTCCAACTGGATCTGACGGGGCTTCAGGGCCTTGGCGGCGTCCACGAGCACGACGACCGGATGGACGTTTCGACAGGTGTCGTCCGTGGTGTTGGTCAGCTCCAGGGACCAGCCGCGAAAGCCGCCGCCGCGCTCGTACGTGGCGGGTCCTCCGCTGATGCGGGTGCTGATCGGGAACCCGTCCCCGGCGCCCTTCGCGCAGGTGGGCCGCAGCGCGCCCGGGCCGCCCTCGCGCGACGGGTCACCGGCGGCGGCCGCCACCTCGGCCCCGGCGGGCACGAGGGTGACGGCGGCGGCGACGCCTGCCGTGAGAGAACTGCGAAGTCGCATGGGGAGCCCTTGCTGGCGGCCGGGGCGCGGGGAGCACCGGGGACGGCCGAACTGACGGCGGAACAGCGCTCGTTGAGACGCCCGGGAACGGCCGGACGGCAACGGGTCGCGGCCCAGACCCTGCCACGCGCGCGCGACCCCGCACCCGCCCCACCGCCGTCGGCGACCCGTTCGGCTGGCCGATTCCCCCCTAACAGCCGATTCTTCGTCAAGTCCGATTGGCGGGAAAGGCGGCGCTCGCCCGCCCGAAGAGCGGGGCGAGGACCAGCTGCGCGGCGCCCTCCGCGACAGCCCGCTCACCCCCGGGCGCGACCCGCACGCCGACGGCCGCCCCGGCCCCCTCGCGCCGGGCCCGCTCCGCGACGACGGCGCCGACACCACGGACGAACAACTCCTCGGCGGCGCCGACCGTCCGCCCGCCGAGCAGCACCAGGTCGATGTCGAGCAGCGCGACCAGGTTGCCCGCGGCGGTGCCGAGCACGCGGGCCGCCTCGTCGAGGTCACCGCGCGCGACGGCGGCCAGACACAACGCCTCGACGCACCCCCGGTCCCCGCACTCACAGTCCGGCCCGTCCAACTGCACCACCTGATGCCCGAACTCCCCCGCCCCGGTCCGCGCCCCCCGGTACAACCCTCCGCCCAACACGAGCCCGGCCCCGAGCCCGGTCCCCAGATGCAGATAGGCGAACGACTCCGCGTCCCCACCGAGCGCAAGCCCCAACGCGGCAGCATTGGTGTCCTTGTCCACCACCACGGGCAACCCGAGCCGCCGCCCCAACACCTCCCGCAACGGAAACCCGTCCCACTCGGGAAACCCGGTGACACGCTGCAACACCCCGGAGGCGTGATCGAGGGGCCCGGGCAGGGCAACACCCACCCCGAGTACGCCAGCCGCCGAGGCCGACCCTTCTAGCGCTGTGCCCACGGTGCCGGGCAATCCTGCTTCCAGACCGGCCAAAGCGCCGCCAAGCAGCACCTCGACTTCAGCCGCCGCAACCTCTACGACGGAGTCGGCCCCGTCCGAGAAGTCCACCGCGGCCCGCCGCTCCCCGACGACAACCCCGGTCAGGTCGACCAGCACGGCCACCAGAGCGTCCCGCTCAAGCTGCACCCCCACGGCGTACCCGGCCTCGGGAACAAGCCGAAGCAGGGTCTGGGGCTTGCCCCCAGTGGAAGCCCGACGCCCCGCGTCGGCCACCAACCCCTCCCCCCGCAGCCGAGCGACAATCTTGCTGACGGCCTGCGGCGTGAGCCCCGTCCGCCCGGCAAGTTCGAGCCGCCCGACCCCACCACCCCCGGCGCCCCGCAGAAGATCGAGCACCAGCGCCGCGTTGTGCCCGCGCAGCCCCGGCAGATTCACCCCGGCCCCCGGCCTCTTCTCGCTGTTCACACCCCCATTGTCGCCCCCGCTTGCACTTTGGCAACACCGTTGCCAAAGTAGAGGGCATGACTCAAGGCACGAACGACCTCCGCGTCGGCCTGATCGGCTACGGCCTCGCGGGCTCCGTCTTCCACGCCCCCCTGATCGCCGCGACCGAGGGCCTGACCCTGGACACGGTGGTCACGTCGAACGCCGAGCGGCAGGCCCAGGCGCGCGCCGAGTCCGGCCCGGACCTGCGCTGCGCGGCGGACGCCGACGAGCTGTGGGACCGCGCGGACGAGCTCGACCTGATCGTCGTGGCGTCGCCGAACAAGACGCACGTACCGCTCGCGACCGCCGCGCTGAAGGCGGGCCTGCCGGTCGTCGTGGACAAGCCGCTCGCGGGCACCGCGGCCGAGGCCCGCGACCTGGCCGCCCTCGCGGACGAGCGCGGCCTGCTGCTCTCGGTGTTCCAGAACCGCCGCTGGGACAACGACTTCCGCACGCTGCGCAAGCTGCTCGCCGACGGCGGCCTCGGCGACGTCCAGCGCTTCGAGTCCCGCTTCGAGCGCTGGCGCCCGCAGCCCAAGGGCGGCTGGCGCGAGTCCGGCGACCCCGAGGAGATCGGCGGCCTCCTGTACGACCTGGGGAGCCATGTGGTCGACCAGGCCCTGGTCCTGTTCGGCCCGGCGGCGGCGGTGTACGCGGAGGCGGACGTGCGCCGCCCGGGCGCGCAGGCCGACGACGACACGTTCATCGCCGTGACGCACGCGAACGGCGTCCGCTCGCACCTGTACGTGAGCGCGACGACGGCCCAGCTCGGCCCGCGCTTCCGCGTCCTCGGCTCGGCGGCGGGCTATGTGAAGTACGGCCTCGACCCGCAGGAGGCCGCGCTGCGCGAGGGCAGGCGGCCGACGGACGAGGACCCGTGGGGCGTGGAGCCGGAGGCCCTGTGGGGCAAGGTCGGCTCGGGCGAGTCCCCGCTGACCGGCGGCGGCCGCCCCGAGCCCACGCTGCCGGGCGACTACCCCGCGTACTACGCCGCCGTGGCCGCCGCGCTGCGCGGCGAGGGCGACAACCCGGTCACCGCGCGGGAGGCCGCCGCGACCCTCGACGTCCTGGAGGCCGCGCGCCGCTCGGCCCGCGAGGGCGTGGCGGTGACGCTGTGACGACGCGGCCCACGGCAGCGGCGACGGCCCAGGCCCCCGCCGCCCTCACCGCCCCCTCCATCACCGAACTGGAGGAGCAGGAGCGGCGTCTGACGCTCCGTCGCTTCACACACGACGACGCCTGGGCGCTCGGCTCCCTCTTGGTGGAGATGGCGCGCGAGCGCGAGGCGCCGGTCGCCGTCGACATCCGGCGCGGCGGCCAGCAGCTGTTCCACGCCGCGCTGCCCGGCTCGACGCCCGACAACGACGCGTGGATCGACCGCAAGCGCCGCGTCGTCGAGCGGTACGGCTGCTCCTCGTACCTGGTGGGCAGCAGGTTCCGCGCGAAGGGCACCACGTTCGAGGAGTCCTCGCGGCTCGACCCCGACCGGTACGCGGCGCACGGCGGCGCGTTCCCGATCGCCGTCGAGGGTGCCGGGGTCATCGGCACGGTGGTCGTCTCGGGCCTCCCCCAGATCGCGGACCACGCCTTGGTGGTGGCGGCCCTGGAGCGCTTCACCGCGTCCTGACCGGACGACGACCGCCCCGCGCCGTCATGGCGCGGGGCGGTCGTTCCTGTCAGCGGTCAGCCGTCCGGATCAGTCCATCTGGTCCTCGGCGCGGCGGCGGATCATCACCACGAACCCGACACCGGTGCCGACGAGGGCCGCGGCGATCGCGCCCACGAGCGCCAGCTCACCGGACGAGGTGCCGGTGTGGGCCATCTCGTCGCTCTTGCTGGGGCTGGGCTGCGGGTGGGGGTGCGTGGGCGAGTCGGACGGGGACGGGCTCGGCCCGTCGCTCTCCGACGGGGACGGACTGGGGCCGTCGCTGTCCGACGGCGAAGGGCTGGGCCCGTCACTGTCGGAGGGGGACGGACTCGGGCCGTCGCTGTCCGACGGCGAGGGGGACGGCCCATCGCTGTCCGACGGCGAGGGGCTCGGGCCATCGCTGTCCGAGGGAGACGGACTCGGGCCATCGCTGTCCGAGGGGGACGGACTCGGGCCGTCACTGTCCGACGGCGAGGGACTGGGCCCGTCACTGTCCGACGGGGACGGGCTCGGGCCGTCACTGTCCGACGGCGAGGGACTCGGGCCATCGCTGTCCGACGGGGACGGACTTGGCCCGTCGCTGTCCGACGGCGAGGGGGACGGCGCCGTGCACGACGGCAGGTCGCCCGTGAACGGGTACGCGTGAATCTCCTGGCCGCCCCCGGCCAGCGAGGTGTGGGTCAGCGAACCCACCGTGAAGAAGCGCCCGTTCATCCCGGGCAGCGTCACCGTCGTCGAGCTGCCGGGCGACCCCACGAGCACGCTCCCCTGGAACTGCCCGCTGCCCCCGAACCGCACCGAGGAGGCGTCCGGCACGTTCCACAGCAGCTTCTCGCGGCTGACGCCGGACAGCAGGCCGCTGTAGGTGCGCACCGTGCGGGCGTCGCCGACGAGGTTGACGAGGACGGTGGCGTCGGCCGGGATGTTCCGGAACGAGATGCCCTGGTCGCCGCCGGTGCGGCTGACCATGTCGAAGTCCACGTTGAAGACCTGGATCTTGGAGGTGCCGTCGCCGGTGAAGACGGTCTCGCTGCCGTTGTTGACCGCCGTGCCGGTGGCGTCGCGGGGCGAGCCGTTCTCGTACGCGTAGCACTGGCTGGCCTCGGTCAGCTGGCCGGGCAGCATCGCGTACTTGTCGGTCGCGTTGGCGTCGTACACCGGCCTGGGGATGACCTGGCCGCTGAGGACGGCCCCGCCGTACCGCACCACTCCGGAGACGCTGCCCTCCTCGGCGAGCAGCCGCTGCCCCGAGGCGACCGTCAGGTCACCGCCGACCGTCAGGAAGTCCGAGCCGTTGGGCGGCGGCACCCGGGAGCCGACACCGGCGACGCCCACGTTGTAGACCTGCGAGGCGCCGGCGCGCTTGTTCTGGTCGAACTCGCCGAGGACGACGACCTTGCCCTCGGCCTCGGCGGCCGCCTCGCGCACCAGCATGTTCTCGCCGACGAAGACGTTGATGTTCTCGTCCCGGCCCGCCACCGGGCCGTTGTTCACCTCCGGATACCCGTTCTCCGGGCAGGCCGCGCCCTTGCAGGGGCCGAGCCCGCCGGGCAAGGGATCGGCGACACCAAGACCGGCCAGGCCGCCGACGATGGCGGCGGCCGCGACGGTGACTGCCGCCGCCACATACGCTGAACGTTTTCTTCGCATACTCGGAAATATGCGTAATTAAGACAAAACTAAGGGGAGACACGCTCACCGCTTCCCCCATTGGCCTACGCCCGCGGGAGGTCACCGACCACCCGCGGGTCCGGCCGGCCGTACCGGACCCGGCCGGACGTCAGGCCCCCTTCAGCTCCTGTCGCTGCCGCCCCAGGCCGTCGATCTCCAGCTCCACCACGTCCCCGGCCCGCAGATACGGCTTCGGCTCGGGCTGCCCGAGGGCGACCCCGGCCGGCGTACCCGTGTTGATCACGTCGCCCGGGTAGAGCGTCATGAACTGGCTGACGTAGCGGACCACTTCCGCGACCGGGAAGATCTGCTGGGCCGTCGTCCCGTCCTGCTTCAGCTCGCCGTTGACCCACAGGCGGAGGCCGAGGGCCTGCGGGTCCGCCACCTCGTCGGCGGTGACGAGCCAGGGGCCGAGCGGGTTGAAGGTCTCGCAGTTCTTGCCCTTGTCCCAGGTGCCGCCGCGCTCGATCTGGAACTCGCGCTCGGAGACGTCGTGCGCGACCGCGTACCCCGCGACGTGCGCGAGCGCCTCCTCGTGCGACTCCAGATAGCGGGCGGTGCGCCCGATGACGACCGCGAGCTCGACCTCCCAGTCGGTCTTCACCGAGCCGCGCGGTACGAGCACGGTGTCGTCGGGGCCGACGACGGTGTCCGCCGCCTTGAAGAACACCACGGGCTCGGCGGGCGGCTCGGCGCCGGTCTCGGCCGCGTGGTCGTGGTAGTTCAGGCCGATGCACACGACCTTGCCTATGCGGGCGAGCGGCGGCCCCACCCGCAGTCCGGCCGGGTCGAGGACGGGCAGCGTGCCCGCGTCGGCGGCGGCGCGGACGCGGGCGAGCGCGGCGTCGTCGGCGAGCAGCGCGCCGTCGATGTCGGCGACCGTGCCGGACAGGTCGCGCAGGGTGCCCTCGGCGTCGAGCAGCGCCGGACGCTCGGCGCCCGCCGTACCGACTCGCAGCAGCTTCATGGTCTGACTCCCTCTGGTCGCGCTGGGCCCGGCCGATGGATGCGGCATCGGAGGTTGGTCGATCCTCCAAGCTGATTGTCCGCTCCGCAAGACCCCGTTCACGTACTGGACCGTCACATCCCGTGCACGGGGGCGGTCACATCACGGCGGCCGCCCCCATCGCACCGGCCCCGGTCGGCATGTCCCGGTACAGCACGGCCCGCTCGACGGCGCTCCACGTCGTGCTGGTCACGACGTACAGCGCGGCCGCGAGCGGCACCACGGCCACGGTGAACAGGGTCATGAAGGACATCAGCGGCATGAACTTGGTCATGGCGGCCATGGCCCCCGCGCCGGGCACCTGCTCGGCGCCGGGCGCCCCGGGCGCGGCCGGCGGGTTCGCGGCGAGCTGTCGCTTCGTACGCCGGTAGTTGAAGGTCGCGACGGCGGCGACGAGGGCGAAGAGGGCGAGGTAGAGCAGCCCGGCCGCGCCGAGGAGGCCGCCGTCGCCGAGCGCGTCGGCGAAGCGGCCGCCGAGCGGTGCCGCGAACAGCTTGTGGTCGAGGAGTTCGTTGGCCTTGCCGCCGATGTCGGAGCTGGAGAACAGGTGGTAGAGCAGGAAGAAGGCGGGCAGTTGGAAGAGGCCCGGCAGGCAGCCGGCCAGCGGGGACACCTGCTCCTTGCGGTGCAGCTCCATCAGGGCCTTCTGGAACTTCTCCGGGTTCTTGGCGTGCTTCTTGCGCAGCGCGGCGATCTGCGGCGAGAGCTTGGCGCGCGCCTTCTGGCCGCGCGCGGCGGCCCGGGACAGCGGATGGACGAGCAGGCGTACGCAGATGGTGACGGCGACGATGGCGGCGGCCATCGCCGAGCCGTGGAACAGCGGCGCGAGCAGGTCGGCGAGGTCGGCCACCAGGCCGGCGAAGAAAGACATGGGTGAGCCCTCCGGGGGTCTCGTCGTGCCGGGAATGCCTCGGGGGGAGGCGTGTGCGTCGGCATGACGACCCGCGCGGGGTCAGGGAGCCGGACTCGTGGGAACGCTGCGAGTCCGAAGGAGCCGGGAAGCCCGGGATTCCCCTACGCGGCCGTCAGGAGGGCACGGCCGGGTGCTCGTGGCCGGGTGCGGCCGCGGGCGTCGGGGTCGCGCTGGGGCAGGAACGCGGTGCGTTGCTCACGGTCGCGGATGGCGGTGCGCACCCTGGTGCGCGGCACGGCGGGCGCACAGCGCGCGGCGAGCAGCGAGCACAGGGCGAGGGCGGAGCCCGCGGCGGCGGTCGCGGCGAGCGCGACGGCGGCGGAGAGGCTGCCGGTGTCGGCGAGGACGGTCTCGACGAGGAGGAAGAGGACCAGGGCGGCGGGGCGCAGCGGAGCGAGCCACTTGCCGAGCACGCGCTTGGTCAGATCCTTGACCACGTCGCCACCTCCCCTCGCCGTCCGTTCAGTCATTCGCTCACATGTCCTGCTGCCGTTTATACAGGATCGATCCGGACGGGCTGAAGGAGCCTGCGGGGTCCGAGCATCGCCCGGCTGACCGGATCGGCCGGGTCCGGATCGAGCCCGGGGCCCGGCAGCACCTCCACGTCCTCCAGCGGTACGAGACCGCCGCAGGCCGGGCACTCCCCGGCGAGGCCGAGTTCGGTGCCGCAGTCGGCGTGCCGGTAGTAGCGCAGCGGCTTGCCGTCGGCGAAGGTGTCGCGGCCCCAGACGGCGAGGGCGCGCACGGTCGGCCAGAGGGCGCGGCCGCGTTCGGTCAGCACGTACTCGTGGCGGCGGGGGGCCTCCGGGCAGGGGCGCTTCTCCAGGACGCCGGCGTCGGTGAGCGACTGGAGGCGGGCGGCGAGGACCGCGCGCGGGATGCCGAGGTGGACGAGGAAGTCGTTGTAGCGCCGCACTCCGTAGAGCGCGTCGCGGACGACGAGGAGCGTCCAGCGCTCGCCGACGACTTCCAGGGCGCGCGCGATGGAGCAGTCCTGCGCCACGTAGTCCTTGCCGAGAGCCATGCCTCCCACTGTAACCACTTTACCGAGATGAGGTTCATTCATTGAACCATGAATGCTACGGTCACCCACATGACCATAGGTTCAATGAATGAACTTGAATCCCCGACGCTGCCCTCCGCTCACCGGGCCCCAGGCCGCCCCGCCGCCACCCTCGCCGTGACCGCCGCCGCGACCACCGTCACGCTCATGACGTACGCCGCGCCGACGGTCACGCTCTCCGACACCGCCGCCTCGCTCGGCACCCCGCTCTCCGCGCAGGCCTGGCTCCTGAACGGCGCCCCGCTCGGCCTCGCCGCCCTGCTCCTGGTCGCCGGCAGCCTCGCCGACGACTACGGCCGCCGCAGGACCTTCCTCGTCGGCACCTTCGCGCTCGGCCTCACCACGGCCCTCGCCGCCCTCGCGCACACCACGCTCCTGTTCACGCTGGCCCGCGTCGCCCAGGGCGCGGCGAGCGCCGCCGTCCTCACCAGCAGCCTCGGCCTGCTCGCGCACGCGTACCCGGCCGGGCCCGGGCGGATCCGGGCCATGGGGGTGTGGGGCGCGAGCGTCAGCGGCGGCATCGCGGTGGCCTCGCCGTTCTCCGGCGGCATCGCCGCCCTCGCCGACTGGCGGTTGCCGTACGCCATGCTCGGCCTGCTCGCGCTCGCCGTCGCCGTCGCGGCGCCGCGCGCGCTCAGCGAGTCCCGGGCGCCGCGCCCGGGCCGCCCCGACCTGGCGGGCGCGCTGGCCCTCGGCCTCGCCATGGTGGCCCTGCTCGCCGCGCTCACCCTCGGCCGCGACGGCTGGCTGCGCGCCCCCGTCGGCGCTCTCCTCCTCGCGGCCGTGCTCCTGACCGGTGTCTTCGCGTACGTGGAGCGCCGCTCGGCCGCGCCGCTGCTCGACCTCGGCCTGCTGCGCCGCCCGCCGTTCCTGGCCGCGACCGCGGGCGGCCTGTTCACGGGCTTCTCCGTCATCGGCCTGTTCAGCTATCTGCCGACGCTGCTCCAGGCCGCGAACGGCCTCCCGCCGATGCACGCGGCCTGGCTGTTCGCGTTCTGGTCCGGCGTCTCGCTCCTGGTCGCCCTCCAGGCCAGGCGGCTCGCGGGCCGCGTCCCGGCCCGCCACCAACTGGCCGTCGGCTTCCTGCTGCACGCGGTCGCCCTGCTGACCATGCTCGGCGCGGTCGCGGCCGACTCCTGGGTCCGCCTCCTGCCAGGACTGCTGATCTCCGGCGTGGGCAGCGGCCTGTTGAACGCCGCCCTGCCGCTGCTCGCCGTCGAGTCGGTGCCCGCCGACCGGGCCGCGATGGGCTCCGGCGCCAACAACACCGCGCGCTACCTGGGTTCGGCCGCGGGCGTCGCCCTGATGATCGCGGTGGCGACGGCGTCGGGTTCGGCGCCGGACGACCTCGCGCACGGCGCGGACACGGCGTTGGTGGTGGCGGCGGGCCTCGCGGTGGTGGCGGCGGTCAGCGTCGTCCTGCTGCGGGAGCGTCGCCCGGCGCGGGGCTGAGGGCGCCGGGGGCATCGGGATCAGCGGGATCAGCGGGATCAGCGGGATCACCGTCGGCCGGATCGCGCGCCAGCACCTCCCCGTCCGGCCGGCTGTCCTGGTCGACAGGACCGGCGTACGACACCGCGAGCGCCACCGCCAGGTTGGCCGCGAGCGCGACGATCCCCGCGTTCACGCCGAACACCGGGTCGTGCTCGGTGAAGACGAGCCCGCACACGATCGCCACCCCCACGACGAGCCCGCTCACGGCCCCCACCAGCGTCAGGCGCCGCCAGACCAGGCCGAGCAGCAGCATCGGCAGGAGCTGCGCCATCCCCTCGTACGAGATCAGCGAGAGCCGTACGAGGGTGTTGGGCGCCGCGTACGTCATGACGAGCGCGAGCGCGCCCGCGACCACGACGACGGTCTGCGAGGCGCGCTTCTGCCGCGCGGGCGCCCGCAGGGCCGGGAGCATCGAAAGGACGCTCCGCCCCCACATCGTCCCGATGACCAGCATGAACACAGCCATCGGCACGATGGACGACAGGGCGGCGGCGACCCCGAGGAGCCCCACCACCCACGCGGGCAGCGAGTCCACGACCAGCTTGAACAGCGCCAGGTTCGACCCGGCCCCGGTGAGCCCCGGCACCACGAACAGGGCGGCCATGCCGAGCAGCATCGGCACGAAGAGGAGGATGTTGTACGCGGGCAGCAGGACGGCGTTGCGGCGCAGGCCGTCGGCGCTGCGGGCGCCCAGATAGCCCGCGACGGTGGTCGGGAAGATCACGACGGTGAGGGCGTTCAGGAAGGTGGTGGTGGCGAACCACGCCTGTCCGTACGGGCTGTTCCCGCTCCCGGGCAGTGTCAGCCACTCCCCCTTCTCCCGCACGACCCGGTCGAGGAAGTCCCCGTACCCGTCGAAGTAGTGCAGCGGCACGTACACGACGAGGAACGCCAGCGTGCCGACGACCAGCACGTCCTTCAGGACCGACACCCAGGCGCTGCCGCGAAGACCGCTCACCACCACGAACCCCGTGGTGACGGCGAACCCGATGAAATAGGCCCAGTTGAGGCTGATGGCACCGTACGAGATCGTCGAGACGACGACGCCCATGCCCGTGATCTGCAACTGGATGTACGGCAGCAGGAAGACCGTCACCATCACGGCGACGGCGGCGCCGAGCCACGGCCGCCCGTAGCGGTGCGCCACCATGTCGGTGATGCCGACCAGCCCGTGGCGGCGCGCGTACGCCCAGAGCATCGGCCCCACGACGTACCCCACCGCGTACCCGCAGGACATGTAGGCGACGACGTAGAGCACGGGCGCGCCGTAGTTGTACCCCCAGCCCGCGGCACCCAGATAGCTGAAGCTGGTGTAGCCCTCGCCCGCCATGAGGACCCAGATGAGCACGGTCCCGAGGGAGCGCCCGCCGACGGACCACTCGGCGAGGGAGCCCTTCGGGGAGCTCTCACCGGCTCCCGTCCTCCGCCCCCGGACGGCGAGCAGCCCGAGCCCGACGGTGGCGACCATGAAGACGCCGAAGATGCTGGTGGCGATGGTGGCGTTCACGAGACCCGCCGCCGCATGCTCTTGTCCCCGCGGTAGGCGAGCCAGACGGCGACCGGCGTGACGAGGGTGGCCACGAGCAGCCACGCGAACAGGAACGGCAGCCCGAGCACGAGGGGCCGTACGCGATTGACGAAGGGCAGCGCCCCCACGTACAGCACGAAGGGCACGAGGAGCCACAGGAGATGGGGGCGGCGCTTGATCACGGGGCAGGAGCTTAATCGGGCCGGTCGGCCCGGGCGCGGTCGGCGGCCTCGTGGACGCCGGTGGCCGGGGCGGTCTCCGCTCAACGCGGCCGCATGGACGTCAGCTTCCCCCACACCACGAGGCGGTACGTGGAGGTGTACGCCGGGGTGCAGGTGGTGAGCGTGAGGTAGTACCCGGCGCGGTCGTACCCGTGCCCCGTCCTGACCGTGCTGCGCGGCACGGGCGCGATGACGCCGCCGTCGCGGGGGCTCGTGCGGTCGAGGGTCTTGTCGACGGTGTACGTGTAGACGGCGTCGCGCGTCCCGACGGTCATCCGGTCACCGGGGCGCAGCCGGTCGAGGTGCCGGAAGGGCTCGCCGTGGGTGTTGCGGTGCCCGGCGAGCGCGAAGTTGCCGGGGCGGCCGGGCTGGGCGGTGCCGGGGTAGTGGCCGACGTACCCCTTGTTGAGCACACCGCCCTTGCTGACGCCCGCGGCGACGGGGACGCGGAGGCCGAGGCGGGGGATGCGGAGGACGGCGTAGGCGTGGTCGGGGGTAGGTCTGGCGGGGTCGCCGAGGGTGGGGGTGTTGCGGGCCGGGGCGTCCCGGGACGGGGGTGCGGCGGTGTCGCCACCGGGTGCGCCGCGGTCGTCGACGGCACCGGCCCCGCGGGAAGGCTCCCGACGGTCTGCCTCCCCCTCCCCCCACTCCCGCTCCAGGGAATCGACCTTGCTCTCCGCCGCGGCGCGGGCCTGGCGGTTGGTCCACCAGAGCTGGTGGACGACGAGGAGGAGCAGGACGAGGCCGAGGGTGAGGGTGGCTTCGGCGGCGTACCAGAGGAGGCGGGTGAGGGGGCGGCGGCGGGTGGGGCGCCCGTGGGCGAGGACGGGGACGCGTGTCCGGGCTGGACGCGCGCGTGGACGTAGCGCTGGACGTACCACTGGACCGCCTCCCTCCGGGCCGGGCAGCGGCAAGATAAGGGCGCGGCCCTCAACAGACCAGACACGCGCAGGAGGGGACCCGCGTCGGAGGGGGCCCGTGCCGGAGGGGACCCGCCCCGAAGGGGACCCGCACCGAAGGGACCCACGCCGAAGGGGACCCGCACCGAAGGGACCCACGCCGAAGGGGACCCGCACCGAAGGGACCCACGCCGAAGGGGACCCGCGCCGAAGGGGACCCGCGCCGAACCGGAGGCGCGATGACGCGACCGGGCCGCACCCCATACACCCCACCCCGGGAACGGCAGTACGGTGTCACCCATGCGCCCCGACACGCCTGCCGACCACGTCGACCACATCGCCGAAGCGGAGCGCCTGGAGCGCACCGCGGGCCTCTACCCGGAGGACGCGGAACACCTGCTGCTGCAGGCCGCGGCCCACCTGGAGCTGGCCGACGCCCGCGACCGCGCGACGACGCTCTACGACAGCCTGCTCTCACCGTCGGCGTCGCACCCGCCGGAGAACCCGACCCTGATCCGCGCGCTGAAGGCGGCGAACCTCTGGGAGTACGGCCACGAGGCGGAGGCGCGGGCGATCATCGACGGCGTGCGCGGCACGGCGCCGGCGGACGCGGCGCCCTGGGTGATCGTCGCGGAGGCGCTGGAGGCGCACGACGAGCTGGACCAGGCGCACGAGACGTTCACGCAGGCGCTGACGCGGCTGCTGCGCGCGACGCCGGACGCGGAGGCCCCCGCCGAGCCCCCCTACCCGACCCACCCCCTCCTCTTCGGCCGCCACCGCGTACGCCGCCTGCTCGGCGCGGAGCACGACGGCTGGGACGGCCTGGCGGACCGGGTCCACCGCACGCGCGCGTCGGCGTCGGGCCGCACGCCGGTGCCGCTGGACGAACTCCACGACCCGAAGCGCGTCTGGGCCCTCGGCTCCGAGAACCCCGAGGACCTGCGAGCCGAAATCGCCCGCCTCCAGTCGGAGTTGGGCTCCTACCGCGAAGCCCTCTCCCGCCCCTTCCCGGTGGCGGTCCTGCACTGGCCGTCCACAGAACTCACCGAACTCCTCACGGCGTACCCGTCCCTCTCGACGGAATACCCCTCCCACGAGGCCCACTTGGCGACCATAGAGTCCTCCCTCCGCGAACTCTCCACCTCCGGCACCCCGAACCTGGGCATCGTGACGGGAACGGTCCCCTCCTACGAGGCCTTCGCAGCCTCAGAGGGCACCTCCGCGGACGACCCGTCCCTGCTCCCGCAGTACGCGACGACGCTGGCCGCGCGGGGGCGGGCGGAGGGGTGGCCGCCGGAGGCGGGAGCCGCATGCTGGTGTGGGACAGGAAGGCCGTACGCGGAGTGTCATGGCGCGGGTTAGCGCTGAGTTCGCAAAGCTCACGCTCCATTTCGTCGAGCCCCCGTGCGCGCTCGCTGTAGAACGGTCAAAATCGGTTGGTTGACCCACATGGCTGTGGTTCTCACCACGGCCATGTCCGCATATGACCGAGGATGTTCATGCGCAGCAGCACACTCACCGGCATAGGCTTCACCCCGTTTCCTCACCAGAAGGACATGCTGGAGCGCTTGGAGGTCGAGCGCGCAGTCCGTGGCCGTCGCCACAACCTTCTCGTCGCTGCGACAGGGACAGGCAAGACGGTGATGGCTGCGCTCGACTACGAGCAGTTGTCGCGCAAGGCAGGCCGCAAGCTGCGGCTACTCTTCGTCGCGCATCGCAGGGAGATCCTGGATCAGTCACGGAACACCTACCGACGCGTCCTGAACGACACGGCCTTCGGCGAGGCATTCCACAGCAGCGAACGTCCCAAGCAGTGGGACCACGTCTTCGCCAGCGTGCAGGCGCTCACTTCCCGCACGCTGGAGCAGTTCTCTCCTGACCACTTCGACGTCATCGTCATCGACGAATTTCATCACGGTACGTCCCCTACGTACCGAAAAATTCTTGACCACTTCACACCCACGGAACTCCTCGCGCTCACCGCGACACCCGAGCGCATGGACGGAAAGAACATCCAGGACGAGTTCTTCGAGGGGCACATCACCGCAGAGATGCGCCTGTGGGAGGCCCTGGAGAACGAACTACTCAGCCCCTTTCGGTACTTCGGGATCAGCGACGAGACCGACTTGAGCACGGTGGAGTGGAAGCGCGGAGCATACGACTCCGGGCAGCTCAGCAATGTACTCACCGGAAACGACGCACGCGCCCGACTGATCGTGAAGTCTGTACGCGACAAGGTCACGCATCCGAGGTCCATGCGGGCACTCGGGTTCTGTGTGTCCGTATCGCATGCCCACTTCATGGCAGAGCGCTTCACCAGAGACGAGATCGCCGCCGTCGCCCTCTCCGGCGAGAATCGCCGCGATGAGCGCAAGCAAGCCCTCGACGATCTCAGGGACGGGAAGATCCAAGTCATCTTCTCTGTCGATCTGTTCAACGAGGGACTCGACATCCCCGACGTCGATACGCTGCTCCTACTCCGCCCCACCGAGAGTGCCACGCTCTTCTTGCAGCAGCTCGGCCGAGGCCTGCGACGAACACCGGACAAGGACGTACTCACAGTCCTCGACTTCATCGGCCAGCACCGCAAGGAGTTCCGCTTCGAGAATCAGTTCCGGGCGCTGACGAACCTGACGAGGAAACGCCTGCTGAACAGCCTTGAGCAGGGGTTCCCCATGTTGCCGTCCCGCTGTCAGATCATCTTGGAGCCCAAGGCCAAGCAGGCCATCATCGGCAATATCAAGGCGCAGCTCAAGGTCAACTCAACCGCTCTCGTCCGCGAAGTTTCCACGTACGGCGAGTCGCGGCTGGCTACCTACCTGGAAGAGAGCGGTCGGGAGATCAAGGAGATCTACCGCGGCAATGGCAACTCGTGGACCAAGCTCCTACGTGGCGCCAAGCTCCTCAAAGGCACTGCACCTGAAGGTGAGTTGGACCTGCTGAAGCGCGTCCCTTCCTTTCTTCACGTCGATGACAAGGAACGCATCGAGGCCTACCAGCGGCTGCTCACTGACGATGCTCCCGCGTACGACGCCTTGCCCCCGCGGGAGCAGGCTTACGCCCGCATGCTCTTCTTCAACCTCTGGGACAAGGCCGGTGGCCACTCCACCTACCAGGCGGGGCTCTCCTACCTTCTCAAGCACAAGCCCGTTCGCGAAGAACTCCGCCAGGTCCTTGAGCACTGCCTCGCCCACGCGGATCACTTCCCCTTGCCTCTTGCGGGGGCGCACAGCGACCTCCCCTTGAAGGTGCACAGCTCGTACAACCGATCCGAAATCCTCGCCGCCCTCGGCGTGGCGCGCTTCGGCGGCCAGATGCCAGGCTCCTTCGCCCAAGGGGTAGTTGAGGTGAAGGACATCAGCACCGACGCCTTGCTCATCACCTTGGAGAAGGACGAGAAGGAGTTCTCGCCCACGACGCGATATCAGGACTACGCGATGAGTCCGACCCGGTTCCACTGGGAATCGCAGAACGCGACCGCCGAAGACTCCGCCCCGGGGCGCCGCTACCGCGAGCACGTCCAGCGCGGAAGCCACATTCTGCTCTTCGTCCGCCGCTACAAGAACACCGACATCGGCGGCGCCGAGCCGTGGATGCTCTTGGGACCCGCGCGCTACGTCGCACATGAGGGCAGCAAGCCCATGGCGATCACTTGGGAACTTGAGCACGAGATGCCCGCGGACGTCTGGACGTACTCGTCGATCCCATCGAGCTGACCAGCCGGAGTGGCCACTCCGTCAGCTCTCCGCCTCCAGTTCCGCCTCGAAGTGCATCTGTGCTCGATCTAGCGCTTCGTCGGGGTCACAGCCATGAGCTTGGAGCCAGTGGAGGAGGTCGGCGATCAGATCGATCGCCGCTTCCTCCGCCACGGCTACGCCGAGACGCCCTGAGCGGAAAACCAGCCCAGAGCGTTCTGCGCCATACAGCGCAAGATGCCCTTCCACCCGCGCCCCCCGAGGACCTGCGGGGTCGCTAGCCGAGGGGACAAGGTCCGTCGCCAGCTCGCACCACACCACCTTGGATGCGTCACGAAGGACGACGCCCCAGCGATGGTCAGTCATCGCATCGACGAGGGCCATGCCTCGCCCCGATTCCGCATCGCACTCAGGGGCGAGGAGCGTCGGTAGGGCCCGTGCATCAGGGTCGAGCATCTCGATGCGGACGAAGGTGCCAGCCATGGAGAGCGTGAGCGTTACTGGCGTACCGAGACCCACATGCTTGATGACGTTCGAGGTCAATTCCGTGACACACATTTGAGCTGCCTCAACGGCTTCCGGCAGCCCCCACAGAGTCAGCTTCATCCACACCGCTCGGCGCAGGACTGCAACTTCAGATGGGTCTGCAGTGAAGGACCGACCCCAGGGGTCCCGCCTGCCGAATTCGCTGGCATTGATCATCGCCTCTACCTCCTGCGCACCACATCGTGCACTGCGTGACCATCGATCACTCCTAGTGACAGATTCGCAGCGCCCATCCCGCCATGCAACATGCATAAAGAGATTCCCCCGATGGGGTGATTGGCCTTTCACGCCACTTCCGATGGGATGGAACACCCGCTACAGCACCAGGAGTTGACATGGCAGGCTCCCCCACCGCACGCCGCCGCCGATTGGCCATCGAGCTCAAGAGGCTCCGCGAAGAGAACGGCTTCACCTGCAGCCAGGTGGGCAAGGAGCTGGACTGGAGCAGCTCGAAGGTCAACCGCATGGAGACGGGGCAGGGCCGGGTCCAACCGTCCGACGTCGAAGCCCTATGCCGCTTCTACGCCACCTCCGACGAACTGCGCGATCTCCTCAAGTCCTTGGCTAAGGAGTCAAAGACGAAGGGATGGTGGCACGCCCACGGGGACGCCGTACCCTCCTGGTTCTCCGTCTACGTAGGCCTGGAACAGGCAGCATCAAGCCTGCGCACCTACCAAGGCGAGTTCATCCCGGGGCTACTCCAGACGCCCGCGTACGCATCGGAGCTGAGCCGCGCCTGGGTCGACCACACGCCTGAAGACGTACAGCGCATGGTCGATGTACGGATGCGACGTCAGGAGCTACTCCTGAGCGACAACGCGCCGGACCTGTGGATCGTCGTGCACCAGAGCGCGCTCATGCACATCATCGGCTCCCGTCAGGTCATGGCCGGCCAACTCGAACGTATGCTGGAAATGGCGGAGCTGAGGACAGTTACGGTCCAGGTCCTGCCGTTCGACGCGGGCGCTTACCCCACCGCGGGATCGTTCACGGTCCTCGGCTTCCCAGAGCAGGAGGACCCGGACGTGGTGTATCGGGAAGGGCTGACAGACTCCGTGTACCTCGAACAACCTCAAGACGTAGGCCTCTACGCGAAGGCGTTCGACCACCTCAGGGCGCTGGCCCTGAGTCCACAACGGTCAGCCCTGCTGACCAAGAGAACTCTGGAGGATCACTCCCGATGACGCTGCCTCCAACTATCCGCTGGCGCAGGAGTAGTTACAGCAATGGCATGGGCGGAGAGTGCGTGGAGGTCGCTTCGCTCCTTGGCGACATAGCCGTGCGGGACTCCAAAGCTGCGCTGGGGCCCTGGTTCACGGTTGGCACTGGCGCCTGGAAATCCTTCGTGGGCGCCCTCCGAGAGGAGAACCCCACAGGAAGCACGACCGAGTAGCGAGTCGCAACTTCTAGACGACAGGCTGGTTGGGGTCACGAAGCACCTCGCCCGCCCGGTCAAGGAACTGCGTACGCACGTCAGTTACGTGCTCACTCTTTTCCAACCAGTCCCGCCATCGGGCCTCCGCTTCCGCAGCCCTTTGGCTCGCACCCTGCTCCGCGAGCTTCAGCGCTTGTGCCGCATCAGCCGTCGCCGCCCTCAGCACCTGAGCCAAGAGCACTACGGCTTCCGGCCCCCAGAGGGCGAGTTGGCTCGTACACGACTGCATGGCGGAGACCTGGCCTCGGAAGGCATCCCGTTCAGCAACAGGGAACTCCTCACCTCGGCGTATGGCAACGGCCGCCCGCTTTAGAGTGTCCTCGGCCGCCGAGTGAACATCGAGTAGCTTGGCACAAGCCTGCTGCCGCTGCTCCTTGACCCACTGCTGGTGTCCCGTTGCAGCTTGCCGATCCACTTGAGCTAGCGCCGCTTCCACACCCTTCTCACCGCCGATGCGCGCACCTCGCACACTAGCGAGCCCGCCTACCGCCGCTCCGCCCAGCGCACCGGCCACCCCGATAGCTGCGGCAACTATCGCCGCCGTTCCTCCATCCATGCAGCCATCATCCCGCAGGCCCTGCTGCTTCACGGGCAACCGCTGAAGAGTCTCAGGCGCTTCAGGCGAGTTGAGGTGCTACGTGTCAACGCCGCCTACTAGCCTGTGCACATGTCAACTGTTGCTCCTTCCTTCCAACCTGGTGACATCCTCACGCGAGCGGACATCCGCAAGGAGTTGGGAGGAAGCCCGCAGGGCGGCATCTGCCCATCTGTGGAGAAGAAGACGGTGGTCCTCTACTCCGACATCAAGTCAGGTGAGCAGTACGGCTACCGCGACGGATGGCTTCGAGAAGAGGATCGGCTGGGTCCCATCTTCGAGTACACCGGAGCCGGGACCGAGGGGAACCAGACGTTCACCGGGGCCACCGGTACGGGAAACGCCGCGATACTCCAGCACGCCCTTGACGACCGCACTCTCCATGTTTTCATCGGGCACGGGAAAGTACCTGGCACGGACACTAGGACGCATCGATATATCGGCGCGTTCGAGGTAGATCAAGAACGCCCCTACGTCATAAGGCAAGCACGCGACAAGTCCCAGCAGGATCGCGACGTCATCGTCTTTCGACTGCGCCCACTCGGAATATACGAGCGGGCTGACAGTGACGTGATACCGCCGGTCACCCAGTCCAGAGTCAAGTTTGTTCGGACGGGAACCAGACGGCGCCCGGAGGCCCCACCCCGCCTCCGGGAAGCCTGGGAACGAGATCGGTCGGCGGCAAGGGCGACCTACCAGCGCGAGAAGATAGCTACCGAGTTCAGCGACGTCCTCATCAACCGCCAACACCGTGTCGGACGACTGGAAGTGCACGTCAGAGGCGTAGAGGAGGCGATGGAAGCCACCCTCTTCGACGAGAACGAACGCACCATCTATGAGCCAGCAGACAGCAACTCGCGGCAAGCTCTGCGGGACGCCCTGATCCACCTCATGGACCTCAGAATGCACTTGAGCAGGATCGAGAACGGCATGCCGATCCGCTGCATGGTGCTCGCGCCGGGAATACCAAGCGAGGACACACGCCAACTACTGACGGAATACGGCGTGGGCATCGTCTACCGCAATGCGAATGGCGAATTCAGCGAACTGCCAAGCGACGGGCAAATCCCTCCGACAGGCGGTTTTCCGGGCACCTTCCCTTGTGTTGCCTGCCCTACGCGCTCGATCTAACCGAGTAGTCCGACCCCTGTGGAAAACCCTCGATCAGTCGCGGCGTAGCCTCAGACGCGATCGCACTCACGACGGAGGTTTTGACGCCATGGCCCGTACGCGACGCATTCCCAGCGCCCCCCTGGCCGCCGCCGGGCTCGTCGGCGGGTACGCCGTAGCCCGGTTCACCAAGAAGCGGCCCCTCGGCGGAGCCGTCCTCGCCGTGGCCGGGGCCGTCGCCGCGCAGCAGTGGCGGCGGCAGGCCGGGGCGAAGGCCGCCGCCGCGCTGAGTGTCGCGTACGTCGCCGGGTTCGCCGGGTCGCATCCGCTTGCTAAGAAGGTCGGGGCGTGGCCCGCCGTGTTCGGGGTCGCGGGGAGCGTGGCGCTGGCGTCCTGGGTGGTCGTCGACCGGCGCGGTTGATTCCGGTCCCGGGCATCGCTCGGGGGGAGGCGGCCGCCTAGGAGGAGACCCCGTCGCCCCGGAACTGCCGCGCGAACCCCGCCACCGCAAGCACCACACCACTCCCCGCCATCACCATGGCCAGCCACGCCACCGGCCACATCGAGGCGTCCGGTGACTCGTGCGTGGCGAGGGAGACGTAGAGGAGGGCGGCGGGCGGGGCGGCCACCACGGGGAGGGTCCAGCGCATGCGGTCGCGGAAGCCGAAGTAGGCGGCCAGGGCCAGGACGGTGGCCACGACGAGCGTGATGCCCGTGTCCGTCACCGGTGAGGTCTCGTTGATCGCGCCCGGCGTCTCGGCGCGGTTGCGCAGGTCCCAGGGGATGAAGAGGAGGTACGCGGCGGCGGCCAGGCCCGCGCCGAGCAGGCGTGTCGCCCAGCGCTCGGCGAACGGCCGGTCACGCAGCGGGCGAAGGGCGTTTCGCACCGGGCGCGGCGCGTTCCGGAGCGGGCGAAGGGCGTTTCGCACCAGGCGCGGCGCGTTCCGCAGCGGGCGCGGCGCGTTCCGGCGCGCAGTCGGTGTGTTCCGGCGCGCAGTCGGTACGTTCAGGAGCGGGCTCGGTGCGTTCATGTGTACGAGAGTGGCGGTCCTGGCGCGGCCGGGCCTGAGTACGCGTACTCAACTGTCCGCACCCTCGCCTCCGTCCCGCCCCCGAAACGTCGCCCGGTACGTCCCCGGCGACACCCCCACCCCCGCCTGGAAGTGCGCCCGCAGCGACGCCCCCGTCCCGAAGCCGCACTCCGCCGCGATGCGGTCGACCGTGTGGTCGGTCTCCTCCAGGAGTTGGCGGGCGCGGTCCACACGGCGCTGGGTGAGCCACTGGACCGGGGTCAGGCCCGTCTCGTCGCGGAAGCGGCGGCTGAAGGTGCGGACGCTCATCGAGGCCTGGGCGGCCAGTTCGGCGAGGGTCAGGGGTTCGGCGATGCGGGTCAGGGCCCAGGCCCGCGCCGCGCCCGTCGACGTCGACTCGGGCTCGGCGACCGGGCGTTGGATGTACTGGGCCTGGCCGCCCTCCCGGTGCGGCGGCACCACCGTGCGGCGCGCCACGGCCGCCGCCACCGCCGCCCCGTGGTCGCGACGGATCAGGTGCAGGCACAGGTCCACCCCGGCCGCCTCGCCCGCCGAGGTCAGCACGGCGCCCTCGTCGACGTACAGCACATCCGGATCGACCGTGACGGCGGGGAACGCGCGGGCGAAGAGGTCCGCCGACAGCCAGTGCGTCGTCGCCCTGCGCCCGTCCAGGAGGCCTCCGGCGGCCAGGACGAACGCCCCCGTGCAGATCGAGGCGATTCGGCGGGCGGAGGAAGCCAGGGTCAGGGCCTCGGCCAGGGGGGCGGGCAGGGTCCCGGGGCGCAGCGACTCGTCCTCGCGGTGCGACGCCGGCACGATCACCGTGTCCGCGGTCGCCAGGGCCTCCGGGCCGTGCGGCGCGCGGATCGGGAAGTCGGCGTCCGTGTCGACCATTCCGGGGCGCAGGGCGCAGGTCAGGGGCGTGTAGAGGGGGTTGCCCGCCGCGTCGCGCGCGCTGCCGAACAGCTGGTGGACCAGGCCCAGTTCCATCGGCAGGACGCCGTCGCGGACGAGGACGGCGACGGTTCGGCGGCGCCCGTCGTCCGGGCTCGCCGGATCGGTCCCCTGTGTCGTACCTCGCGTCGCCATGGCCAGATCCTTGCACACCCTGGCCATCTGGCCACTCGTCGCGCTCACCCCGCCGGACGGACGCTCGGTTCATGAGTACGTCGTCGAGTACGCCACCACGCAAGTCCAGTACGTCCATGTCCCCGCGCAAGCCGCCCTCCGCCCCCGTCCCGAGCAGTCCCCGCCTCCCCCTCGGCCCCTGGACCATCGCCGCCACCGCCGCCCTCGCCATCGTCACGGCGGGCACCTTCACCACCCTCGCGGGCCTGCTCGTCGGGCCGCTGCACGCCGAACTCGGCTGGTCGCGCGGCGCAATCGGGGTGGGCAGCGCGGTGAACATGGTCGTCTACGGGGCCACCGCGCCCTTCGCCGCCGCGCTGATGGACCGCTACGGGATGCGGTACGTGGCGACGGGCGCCCTCGGCCTCGTCGGCGTCGGGGCCGTGCTCACCGCCACCGCGATGACGGCGGCCTGGCAGTTCGCGCTCTACTGGGGCGTCCTGGTGGGGCTCGGCACCGGCGCCACGGCGATGGCGTTCGCGGCGACCGTCACCGAGCGGTGGTTCGTGGCGCGGCGGGGCCTGGTCACGGGGCTGCTCACGGCGGCCGGCGTGGTGGGGCAGTTCGTCTTCCTGCCGGTGCTTTCGGAGGTGGTGGGGCGGTACGGGTGGCGGGCGGCGGCGCTGGCGCTCGCGGGCGCGGCCGTGCTCGCCGCGCCGCTGGTGTGGCTGACGCTGCGGGACCATCCGGCGGACGTGGGGCTACGGCCTTACGGGGCCGGGGAGTTCGTGCCGCGGCCCGCGCCGGTCCGGGGAGCGGCGCGGCGCGCCGTGCGCGTCCTGGTCCGGTCGGCCCGCACCGGCCCCTTCTGGCTGCTCGCCGGGACCTTCGCGATCTGCGGGGCGTCGACGAACGGCGTGATGTGGACGCACTTCGCGCCCGCCGCGCACGACCACGGCATGCCGATGACGGCCGCCGCCTCGCTCCTGGCTCTGATCGGGATCTTCAACGTGGCGGGCACGGTGGCCTCCGGCTGGCTGACCGACCGCGGGGACGCGCGGCGGCTGCTCGCCGCGTACTTCGCCCTGCGCGGCCTCGCGCTCCTCGCGCTGCCGCTGCTGCTCAGCGCGACCGTGCGGCCGCCGCTGGTCGCCTTCGTGGTCGTGTTCGGGCTGCTCGACGTGGCGACGGTGCCGCCGACGATCGCGCTGTGCCGCGCGTACTTCGGCGCCGACGCGGCCGTCGTGTTCGGCTGGGTCAACTCCGCGCACCAGGTGGGCGCGGGAGCCGTCGCGTTCCTCGGCGGCGCGGCCCGGGACGCGTTCGGGTCGTACGACCTGGTGTGGGTGGGGACGGCGGCGCTGTGCGCGACGGCGGCGCTGCTCGCGCTGGCGAGCCCCCGGGCCGGACGGCCTCAGCCGCCCAGCGCCCGCGACACCGTATAGATCAAGAGCCCCGCCAGCGACCCCACCACCGTGCCGTTGATCCTGATGAACTGCAGGTCGCGGCCGATGTGGGCCTCGATCTTCTTCGAGGTGTGCTCGGCGTCCCAGCTCGCGACGGTGTCCGTGATGAGGGACGTGATCTCGTCGCGGTACGTCGTCACGACGTACACCGCCGCGCCCTCGACCCAGCCGTCGACCTTCTCCTGGAGGCGGGCGTCGGTGGCCATGCGCTGGCCGAGGGAGAGCAGGGCGGCGCGGACGCGCAGGCGCAGTTCGCTGCGCTCGTCCTCGGCTGCGGCCACGATCATCTGGCGGACCGCGGACCAGGCGGAGGCGATCAGGTCCTGCACCTCGTCGCGGGCGAGGACCTCGCGCTTGAGGTGCTCGACGCGGGCGCGGGTGTCCGTGTCGGACTGGAGGTCGGCGGCGAAGTCGGTGAGGAAGCGGTCGAGGGCGCCGCGGGCCGGGTGTCCTGGCATGTCGCGCATCTCGGTGACGAAGCGCAGGAGTTCCTTGTAGACCCGCTCGCCGACCTTCTTGTCGACGAAGCGCGGGGTCCAGCCGGGGGCGCCGCCCTCGACGGCGTCCATCACCGAGTCGGCGTGCGCCACCAGCCAGTCGTGGGCGCGCACGCACACCAGGTCCACGACCCGCTTGTGGCCGCCGTCGGTGACGACCTTCTCCAGCATCTTGCCGATGCCGGGCGCGATCTCCTGGGCGTCGGCGCGGCGCGTGATGGCCTCGCCGACGACGGCCTGCACGTCCGAGTCGCGCAGGACGGTGAGGGCGCCGCGCAGCGCGGTGGCCAGCTCGGCGGTGACGCGGTCGGCGTGCTCCGGCTCGGCGAGCCAGGTGCCGAGACGGCTGCCGATGCCGACGGCGCGCAGGCGCTGGCGCACCACCGTGCGGGAGAGGAAGTTCTCGCCGACGAAGTCTCCGAGGGAGGCGCCGAGCTGGTCCTTCTTCTTCGGGATGATCGCCGTGTGCGGGATGGGGATGCCGAGGGGGTGCCGGAACAGGGCCGTCACCGCGAACCAGTCGGCGAGCGCGCCGACCATGCCCGCCTCGGCGGCCGCCGCGACATATCCGGCCCAGGGCCCGGCGCCCGTGTTCTGCGCCCACTTCGCGAGCACGTACACGACGGCGACGAACAGCAGCAGGCCCGTCGCGGTCAGCTTCATCCGGCGGACGCCGCGCTGCTTCTCCTCGTCGGCCTCGCTGAAGGCGCCCGGCCCGCCGGGTCCCGTGGGTCCGGCGCCCGTGCTTGGGACACGGCCGCCGCGGGCATGCTGTTCCCTGCCCGCCTCGGCCGCTTCCTCCGTGTTCGTACCTTGCATCCCTGGAGCCCCGTTTTCGCGTCGCTGTTCCTGCGCGTGCCTGGTGGTGCGTACGTCAGTGGTGCGTACGTCAGTCGTACGCCGTCGTCGTACCCGTTCGCATTGTTCCTTCCAGTCCGACTCCTGGAACGAACCACAAGTTCCCGGCGTCTGAGTGAGCGGAGGGGGGCAGTGTCGGCCCTCTCGCGACCCATGACGCATCATGGGGTGTTCACACCGGAGCCTCGGGCTCCCCCTGCCCGAGGAGAAACAGCCCGCATGACCAAGCGTCACGGTTATGCACTGCTGGCCGCCGTGCTCACGATCGTCGTGGTCGTGTCGGCGGCCATATACATCGGCGTCACCGGCGCCGACGACGACGCGTCGGACCAGCTCAGCGCCTCCCCGCGCGGGCCGCGCAACTCCGCGGCGCCGGCGTCGGCGGGCACCTGGGTGGGCACCTGGTCCGCCTCCCCCGCGGGCGCCGAACCCGGCACCGAGGCGCGCGGCATGGCCGGTCGTTCGGTACGCAACGTGGTGCACACCAGCGTCGGCGGCGAGAGCGCCCGCATCACCCTGTCGAACCTGTACGGCACCCAGCCGCTCACCGTCACGCACGCCTCCGTCGCCGTGGCCACCGCCTCGAACAACCCGACCGCCGCGGCCGGGACGCTGCGGCGGCTGACCTTCCGCGGTGACACGTCCGTGGTGATCCAGCCCGGGCAGCAGATCGTCAGCGACGCCGTCCGGCTGCGCGTGCCGCACGACTCGGACCTGCTCGTCACGACGTTCTCGCCGACCGCGTCGGGTCCGGTGACGTACCACCCGCACGCGCGTCAGATCTCGTACGTCGCCGACGGTGACCACACCGAGGACCCGAGCGGGTCGGCGTACCACGAGCAGAGCCCGTACTGGCGCTACCTCTCGGCCGTCGACGTGCTCAGCAACGAGACCGACGGCACCGTCGTCGTCATCGGTGACTCCATCACCGACGGCATCACCTCCACCATGGGTGCCAACCGGCGCTGGACCGACGTCCTCGCCGACCGGCTGCGCCAGGAGGCCGGCGCGCCGCGCTACAGCGTCGTGAACCAGGGCATCAGCGGCAACCGTGTCCTGTCGGACGGGAGGCCCGGTGCGCGGGGTGGGCCCGGTGCCAACCCCAGTGGGCTCGCCCGCTTCGGGCGTGACGTCCTCGGGCGCACCGGTGTCAAGGCCGTCGTCATCGCCCTCGGCATCAACGACATCCTGCGCAATCCGCAGGAGACCGATCCTCGGCGCATCACCGACGGGCTGCGGGAGCTGACCCGGCAGGCGCATGCCCGCGGGCTGCGGGTCGTCGGGGCGACGCTCATGCCCTTCGGGGGGCACCGGGGGTACACGCCCGCCCTTGAGGGGGTGCGGCAGGCCGTCAACAAGGAGATCCGCGGCGGGAAGGTGTTCGACGCGGTCGTCGACTTCGACAAGGCGCTGCGGGATCCGTACGACCCCCGGGCTCTGCTCGACCGGTACGACTCCGGGGACAACCTGCACCCCAGCGACGAGGGGTTCCGCCGGATGGGCCAGTCCTTCGACCCTGCCGACCTGAAGGGCTCCTCGGCCGCGGAGCTCTAGCCCGCCGGGGCCCGCACCGGACGGCCCGTGCGGGTGGGCCTGTCCTCCCCCGATCGGCGCTCCGCGCCTCGTCCTCAATCGCCGGACGGGCTCTCTCCCACCCACCCGCCCCCACCAGTACTTCGGCTGAGCAGCAGCCCGGCACCTTCAGCCCCGCAACGGCTCACGCCGCAGCACCTCCCCGGCCCGCTCCACGGCACCCTTCCAGCCCGCCCCGGCTGTATTCCAGCCCGTCCGGCGATTGAGGACGAGGCGCGGAGCGCCGATAGCGGGGGAGGACCGTCCCACCCGCCACGGGACACCCACCCCCCGGGGTCCAGGGGCGCAGCCCCGGTTTCGGAGAAGGGGTGGGACCGGGGCGCCCCGCGAGGGTCAGTCCCGCCGACGTTCCTCCCTGCGCCGCTCATGCAGCGCATGCCGTTCCTCCCGGCGCCGCGCCTGCAGCTCGCGCCGCTCCGCCTTCAGGCGGGCCCGCTCCTGCTTGCGGAGCTTGCGTTCGACGGCGACCCCGCCCATGAGGGCGAAGCCGGTGACGACGACGCGCGGCGACCCCGGCGTGCCGGGCCCCGTGGCGTCGTCCCCGAAGCCGCCCATGATCCCGAACCCCTTGACGGTGACGTTCAGCTCGGGCGGCACGGTGACCTGGATGCCGCCCATGAGGGCGAAGCAGCGGATGACGACGTCCCGCTCGGCGAACCGCGCCTCGCGCAGGTCGATCTCCCCACCACCCCACATCGCGAAGGACGTGAAGAGCCGCCCGATCGTCCACCCGCCCTTGCGGTTGAACCCGCCCCAGAGCGCGAAGGCCCCACTGGACGAGGGCTCACCCCCGACGACCCGCTCGTCCCAGTCGATCTCGCCGCTGTCCTCGCCGCCGCCCCGCTTGACCATGGACACCTTGGGCCCGGGCACGACGGCGGACGGCAGATCCCGGGTGAGGGGGGCGAGTTCGCCGTACGTACGGGCGCGGTAGGCCACGTCGAGGCGTTCGCCGAACTCCTCCATGTCGAGCCGCCCCTCGGCCAGCGCCTCGCGCAGCGCGTCGGCGACCTTCTCCCGGTCGGCGTCGGAGGCCCGCAGCTCGGCGGGGCTCAGCTCTGCGGGGCTCAGCTCTGCGCTGCTCGCCTCGGCGCGCGTCTCCCGGGCAGCCGGCGGCTGAGCGGCAGGAGGTGAAGCGGAAGCATCCCTTCCGGCCGCGGGCGACTCGTCCGGCGATGGCGTGGGCTCGGCGTCCGTCATGCTGAGGTTCACCTCATGATGTCCGTGCCGGTCGATCCGGCCGACCTGCTTGTCCTGCTGAGGGGTCCGGGAGGGCGTCCCCCGGAAGAGTGCAGTACCCCGAAGCCTACGAGGTCCCCCGGTCCGCGTACATCTTGGCGATCACGGCCTCGATGTCGGGCTCGCGCACGGAGAGGTCGACGAGGGGATAGCGGGCCGCCACGGCGGCCACCAGCGGCGCGGCCGACGCGGCGGCCGGGAACGCCAGCCACTGCCGGGGCCCCTCCACCTTCACGACCCGGGCCGACTCGACCTCCAGGGGCGGAAGTTCGCGCTCCAGGTCGACCACGAGGGTGCGCTCGCTCGCGCCCACCTCGTGCAGCCCGGCGAGCGGCCCGTCGTACATCAGACGCCCGTGGTCGATGACCATGACGCGCTTGCACAACTGCTCGATGTCGGTGAGGTCGTGGGTGGTCAGGAGCACGGTGGTGCCGGACTCGGTGTTCAGGTCGCGCAGGAAGGCGCGCACCTTCGCCTTGCTGACGACGTCGAGGCCGATGGTCGGCTCGTCCAGGTAGAGGACCTCGGGGTCGTGCAGGAGCGCCGCCGCGATGTCGCCGCGCATCCGCTGCCCGAGCGAGAGCTGACGCACGGGCACGTCCAGGAGCTCGCCCAGGTCGAGGAGTTGGACGCAGCGGTCGAGGTTCTCGGCGTAGCGTCGGTCGGGGATGCGGTACATGCGGTGCATCAGGCGGTACGAGTCGATGAGCGGCAGGTCCCACCACAGGGTGGTGCGCTGGCCGAAGACCACGCCGATGCGGCGGGCGAGCCGGGTGCGCTCGCGGGCCGGGTCGATGCCCGCGACCCGGAGGCGGCCGCCGCTCGGCGTGAGGATGCCGGTGAGCATCTTGATGGTGGTGGACTTGCCCGCGCCGTTGGGCCCGATGTAGCCGACCATCTCGCCGCGCGGCACCCGGAAGGTGATGCCGTCGACGGCCCGCACCTGGTGTCGCTCGCGGCGCAGGAAGCCGGTCTTGCGGCGGACGTCGAAGATCTTCTCGATCCCGTCGAGCGCGATGAAGTCGGCGTCCGGGTCGCGGTCCGAGGCCGTGTCCATGACGTATCAGCTCCCTGTGCTGCGGTACGAGCGGAGTCCCGCGCGCCACGCGAGGCCCGCGAGCGCGCAGCACGCCGCGGCCACCAGCGGCGGCGTGAAGGCGGCCCAGGAGGGCAGGCCGAGCGGATAGGGGCGGCCGAGGACGTACAGGCCGGGCAGCCAGTTCACGAAGGCGATGGGCACCAGGAAGGTGGCGCCGCGCACCAGGTCCTTGCCGAAGACCGACGGCGGGTACTGCAGGAGCGTGTTGCCGCCGTAGGTGAAGGCGTTCTGCACCTCGGAGGCGTCCTGCGCGACGAACTGGAAGGCCGCGCCCGCCACGAAGACCGCCATGAAGATCCCCGCGCCGCTGACCAGCATCAGCGGGACGAGCAGCACCTTCAGGGGCGTCCAGGCGATGTCGAGGGCGACGCAGGCGTACCCGAGGATCAGCAGCCCCTGCACCACCCGCCCCATCCTGCGCAGCGCGAACTGGTCCGCCGCGACCTGCGCGAGCACCGGCGCGGGCCGCACCAGGAGCGTGTCGAGGGTGCCGTCGCGGACCCGTCTGCCGAGCCGGTCCATGGAGCCGATGGAGAGGTCGGCGAGGCCGAAGGCGCAGGACGCGGCGCCGTAGAGGAAGGCGACCTCGGGGAGCCGGTAGCCGCCGAGCTCGTCGACCTGGGAGAACATCAGCAGGATCGCGGCGAAGTCGAGGGCGGTCGCGGTGAGGTTGCCGAGGGCCGTCATGACGAAGGACGCGCGGTAGGCGAGGGTGGAGCGGATCCACATGGCGGTGATCATCCGGTAGGCGCGCAGCCCGTCCCTGGCCCGGTCGAGCGGCCCGTCGGCGGCGCCGTCCCGCAGCTCGGAGGGCCACTCCTCCCCGCGCCCGACGAGCCCGCCCTGCCGACCCGGCCCGCCCAGGCCGCCCTGCTCGCCCAGCCCGCCCTGCTTGAGCCCCTCAGCCACCCTGCACCACCACCCGCCGCGTCGCCACGGCCTGCAGCAGCCGCCCCGCCGCGAGCAGCGCGACGGCCCACCCGGCCTGGAAGGCGAACGCCGCCGGAAGATCCGCGCCCGAGCGCTCGCCGAGCAGCACGTCGGCGGGCACCTGGATCAGCGCCGACCAGGGCAGCGCGCGGGCGATCTCGCCGAGGGCGCCGGGGAAGACGTTCAGGGGCAGCAGCATCCCGGAGAAGAAGGTACTCGCGAGCCACGCGATCTGGGCGACCCCCGTGCCGTCGAGCAGCCAGAAGGCGCTGAGCGCCACCAAGAAGCGCAGCGCGAAGCTGACCACCACCCCGAGCAGCACGGCGAGCGCCGCGGCGAGCCACGTCAACACGTCGCCCGGAAGAGCCAGTTGAAAGACGAACGCGCCGAACAGCATCGGCGCCACACCGCGCGCGAGCAGCTGGAACAGCGCCCGGCCCAGGTCGCCCGCGAGCCACCAGGCCTGGAGGTCGGCCGGGCGGTACAGGTCGACGGCGATGTCGCCGGTGCGGATGCGCCGCATCAGCTCGTCCTCGAAGCCGCCGCCCATCACCGCGACGGTCGTCAGGAGCGCCTGCCCGAGCCACACGTACGTGAGAGCCTGCGCCTGGTCGTATCCTCCAAGTCCAGGCTTCTCGTCCCACAGGGCAATATAGGTGTAGGTCAGGATCACTCCGAAGACCGTGTTGGTGAAGACACCGGCCATGGTCGCGATCCGGTACGTGGCGAACCGCCGGAAGCTGCCGGCGGCGACGGCCGCGTACAGGCGGAACCGTCCTGATCTCACGAACATCCCTTTCAGAGAGCCTCGTACCGCTCCAGGCCACCGCGCCCGGGCCCGTGCCCGGACCGAAGCGCAGGAGCCTAGTGCGGTCGGGGCCGACCGTGCCAGGCAATTTCGCTCCGCGGAGCGTGCCTGGCCTGAAAGGCATGCGGCGACAGTGTGCAATGGGTCGTACGAGGCGTACTGGATGTATGAGGCGTACGAGATGTACGACGCGAACCGGGAGTTCCGCGAGACATGAGCAGCGACGAGCCACAGCGGCAGCCGGGCGACGGGCCGGAGGAGCCCACCGCCCGGCCGAGCGAACCCGCTGCCCGGCAGGACGGGCCCGCCGAGGGACCGGCCGAGCGGGCCTCCCGGCCGAGCGACCCGGCGCCGGGCGGCGAGCCGGGCGACCGCGCTCCGGGCGGCGCCCCGACACCGCCGAAGGGCACACCCGGCGCTCCCGGTACTCCCGGCGCTCCCGGCGCTCCCGGCGCTCCCGGCCGCGGCACACCCGGCCCCGGCGCTCCCGACGGCGGCCCCTCCACCCAGCAGCTCCGCCCGCTCGGCCGACCCAAGGGCGCCGCGCCGCAGGGCTCGCCGCAAGGTTCGCCGCAGGGCGCCCCTGACCCGTCCACCCAGCAGCTGCGGGCCATCCCCCCGGGACCGGGACCGCGACCGGGCCAGGGGCAGACCCAGGGCCAGCAGCAGCACCAGGGCTGGGCCCCGCGCGAGCCCGAGCAGGGTGCCGCCGGGGCCGCCGCCGCGTCCGTGGCCGCCGCGCCCGGTGACGGCGCCCCCGGCAAGGCCGCCAAGAGCGGCAAGAAGAAGCGGCCCAAGCGCAAGGGCTGGCGGCGCCTCTTCCCGACCTGGCGGATGGTGCTCGCCGGGTTCATCTTCGTGGTCCTGCTGTGCGTGGGCGGCTTCACCGCGGGCTATCTGCTGATCGACATCCCGCCCGCGAACGCCACGGCCACCAAGCAGGCCAACGTCTACCTGTACGCCGACGGCACCGAGCTGGCCCGCGACGACAGCAGGGGCATGAACCGCGAGAACGTCCCGCTGTCCAAGGTCCCCAAGCACGTGCAGCACGCCGTGCTCGCGGCCGAGGACCGGGACTTCTACGGCGAGTCCGCCGTCGACCCGAAGGCGATGCTCCGCGCGGCCTGGAACACGGTCACCGGCAAGGGCAAGCAGTCCGGCTCCACGATCACCCAGCAGTACGTGAAGAACTACTACCTGGGCCAGGAGCAGACGGTCACCCGCAAGGTGAAGGAGTTCTTCATCTCGATCAAGCTGGACCGCGAGGTGAGCAAGGACGACATCCTCCAGGGCTATCTGAACACCAGCTACTTCGGCCGCAACGCGTACGGCGTGCAGGCCGCCGCGCAGGCGTACTACGGCAAGGACGTCGAGGACCTCACCGTCGGCCAGGGCGCGTACCTCGCGACGCTCGTGAACGCCCCGAACGCCTACGACGTGGCGGCGCACCCGGAGAACAAGCCCAACGCGGTGGGCCGCTGGAACTACGTCCTGAACGGCATGGTCAAGGAGGGCTGGCTGTCCTCCGCCGACCGCGAGAAGCAGAAGTTCCCGGCGCCGGAGCAGGCCAGGGGCAACCAGGACCTGTCCGGGCAGCGCGGCTATGTGGTCAAGGCCGTCGAGGACTACCTCATCGAGAACAAGATCGTCGAGGAGGACGCCCTGCACCGGGGCGGCTACCGCATCACGACCACCCTGCAGAAGCCGCGGCAGGACGCGTTCGTGAAGGCCGTCGACGACCAGGTGATGTCGAAGCTCGACAAGAAGGCCCGCAAGATCGACCGGAACGTGCGGGTCGGCGGCGCGTCCGTGGACCCGAAGACCGGCAAGGTCGTCGCGATGTACGGCGGCATCGACTACACCAAGCAGTTCGTCAACAACGCCACCCGACGGGACTACCAGGTCGGTTCGACCTTCAAGCCGTTCGTGTTCACCTCGGCCGTGCAGAACGGCTCGACCACGCAGTCCGGCACCCCGATCACGCCGAACACGGTCTACGACGGCAACAACCGGCGTCCGGTGCAGGGCTGGGACGGCGGCCAGTACGCCCCCGCCAACGAGGACGACGGCCAGTACGGCGACATCACGGTGCGCGAGGCCACGGACAAGTCCGTGAACTCCGTGTACGCGCAGATGGCCGTCGACGTGGGCTCCGACCGGGTCAAGGACACCGCGGTCGCGCTCGGCGTGCCGGAGAAGACCCCGGACCTCACGGCGTCCCCGTCCATCGCGCTGGGCCCGTCCACGGCGTCCGTGCTCGACATGACGGAGGCGTACGCGACGCTCGCGAACCACGGCCAGCACGGCTCGTACACGCTCGTCGAGAAGATCACCAAGGACGGCCAGGACGTCGCGCTGCCGGAGCGGGGCGAGAAGACGGCGGTGAGCCGCGAGGCCGCGGACACCACCACGTCGATCCTGCGCAGCGTCGTCGACTCCGGCACCGGCACGGCGGCGCTCGCCGCGGGCCGTCCGGCGGCGGGCAAGACGGGCACGGCCGAGGAGGACAAGGCGGCCTGGTTCGCGGGCTACACGCCGGACCTGGCGACGGTCGTGGCCGTGATGGGCCAGGACCCGAAGACGGCCGTGCAGACGCCGCTGTACGGCGCGCTCGGCGAGCGGCGCATCAACGGCGGCGGCTATCCGGCGCGGGTCTGGGCGCAGTTCACCAAGGACGCCCTGGAGGGCAAGTCGGTGAAGGAGTTCGACCTGGAGCTGGAGCCGGGCGCGGACGTGCCGGTGCAGCCCGACCCGTCGGAGGGCGCCGGGGAGCCGGACCCGGACGAGGACACGGGCGGCGCGAACGACGGGGCCACCGACGGCGCCACCGGCGGCACGGCCGACGGGGGTGCCGCGGACGGCGGCGGCGACCAGGGCGGCCAGAACCAGGGGCAGAACCAGGGCCAGAACCAGGGGCCGACCGGCGGTCAGGACCAGGGCGGCCAGAACCAGGGCCCGACCGGGGGTCAGGACCAGGGCGGCCAGACGCAGGGCCAGGACCAGGGCCAGACGCAGGGGCAGAACCAGGGGCCGACCGGAGGCGGCGCCGACGGGGGTGCCGCGGACGGCGGCGCCCAGGGCGGCCAGCAGGGCGCCCTGGGCGGGCTCACGCAGGGGACGACCACGGGGCCGCGGGGGCGCGGCGACTGACGCCGCCGGGCCCCCGGGGCCCCACCGGGCCGTGGACCGGGCCGGGCCTCAGTGGCCGCTCGTCGCCTTCAGGCCCACGACGGCGACGAGCAGCAGGCAGACGAAGAAGATCCGGGCGGCGGTGGCGGGCTCGCCGAGCGCGAGCATGCCGACCACCGCGGCTCCGGCGGCCCCGATGCCGACCCACACGCCGTAGGCCGTGCCGATGGGCAGGGTCTTGGCGGCGTAGGACAGCAGGAACATGCTGGCGACGATGCCCGCGCCGGTGAACACACTCGGCCACAGACGGGTGAAACCCTCGGTGAACTTCATGCCGATCGACCAGCCGACCTCGAGCAGACCGGCGACGATGAGCAGGACCCAGGCCATGACGGCACCTCCGAAAAGGGGACTTCAGGGGTGCGTCGTCTTTGCGGATCCCGGTACGGCGCGTCTCGTCGGGGTCCTTCCAAGGTAGCAAAGGGCGCGCAAAAGGGGCTGGTGACGATGGTCACCAGCCCCTTCTCGACTGCGGCGGGCCGGGGCGCCGGGCCCCGGGGTGTTACAGGTACAGGCCGGTGGAGTCCTCGGACCCCTCGAAGCGGTCCGCGGCCACGGCGTGCAGATCGCGCTCGCGCATCAGGACGTACGCCACGCCCCGCACCTCGACCTCGGCGCGGTCCTCGGGGTCGTACAGGACCCGGTCGCCGGGCTCCACCGTGCGCACGTTCTGCCCCACGGCGACGACCTCGGCCCAGGCCAGGCGCTTGCCGACGGCCGCGGTGGCGGGGATCAGGATGCCGCCGCCGGAGCGCCGCTCGCCCTCCGCGGTGTCCTGACGCACGAGCACGCGGTCGTGCAGCATCCGGATCGGCAGCTTGTCGTCGTGGGTGCTTGGTTCAGATGTCTTGGCGCTCACGCCCCGAACCTACCTGCCCCCGCGCGCCTTGTACGCCTCCGGGTCAGCCCTTGCGGCGCCTGGAGCCCGCCGCGAGGAGCCCCACCAGGCCCACCACGACCAGGGCCACCGGCACGATCCGCTCCACGCGGGGAGCGCCGTCCTCCGCGACGAACTGCGCCTTCACGTCGGAGACGAGGCGGTTCGCGCTGACGTAGGCGCGCCCGAGCGACTGGTCGACGCTCGAAGAGATCTTGGCCTTGGCGTCCCCGACGATCGTCTTCGGGTGGACCCGCACCCCGATCTCGTCGAGGGTCTCGGCGAGCTGGTCGCGCCGGCGCTTGATGTCCGCCTCGATCTGCGCAGGGGTCCTGGCATCCGCATCCGACACCGCGCTGCCTCCGTGGGTGTGTGCTGTTTCCGGTCGTTCCGGTCGTTCCACAGTCTGTCAGCTTCGCCCCCGTCGCACCCCATGGCACCCCCATTACGCTCGACTCCGTCACCACCCCTGATGCGTGCGCGCCCGCGCGTGCTGCCCACGAGGAGACCGGAAATGAGCGAGCGACTTCAGCCCGGGGACACCGCCCCCGCCTTCACCCTGCCCGACGCCGACGGCAAGGACGTCTCCCTCGCGGACCACAAGGGCCGCAAGGTCATCGTGTACTTCTACCCGGCCGCCCTGACCCCCGGCTGCACCAAGCAGGCCTGCGACTTCACCGACAACCTGGACGTGCTCGCGGCCGCGGGCTACGACGTCATCGGCGTCTCCCCCGACAAGCCGGAGAAGCTCGCCAAGTTCCGCGAGAAGGAGAACCTGAAGGTCACGCTGGTCGGCGACCCGTCCAAGGAGACCCTGGAGGCGTACGGTGCCTTCGGTGAGAAGAAGCTGTACGGCAAGACGGTGACCGGCGTGATCCGCTCGACGGTCGTCGTGGACGAGGCGGGCAAGGTCGAGCACGCCTTCTACAACGTGAAGGCGACCGGCCACGTCGCCAAGATCATCAGGGACCTGGGGGTCTGATCCCCCTGGCCCGGCGCCGGTCTCCCGGCCACCCGCGCATGTGACGAAGCCCCCCTCACGGGGGGCTTTCGTTTGCGATCGCGGCGTGCGAGCAAGTGATCCCGTGGACCACTGTCAGCGAAAGGATCACTCCATGGCGGCCAGCCAGCACCCGGCCGACCCCGAGGCCGATGTCCTGCCAGGCACCGACCCGGCGGCGGTGAAACGTCACCGCACGCTGTTCCGGGCCATCAGACGGCGCCGGAACCCGCCCCTGCGGCGCACCGACATCACGGTGACCGACGAGGCGGCCGTGCGGCGCGCGGTGAAAGCGGCCTCGCTCGGCAATGCCATGGAGTGGTTCGACTTCGGCATCTACAGCTATCTGGCCGTGACCATCGGGCATGTCTTCTTCCCGTCCGGGAACGACACCGCCCAGCTGATCTCGTCGTTCGCGACCTTCGCCGTGTCGTTCCTGGTGCGGCCGCTCGGCGGCATGGTGTTCGGGCCCATGGGCGACAAGATCGGCCGCAAGAAGGTCCTCGCCCTGACGATGATCCTGATGGCGGTCGGCACCTTCGCCATCGGCCTGATCCCGAGCTACGCCGCCATCGGCTTCTGGGCCCCGGTGCTGCTGATCTTCTTCCGGCTCGTGCAGGGCTTCTCCACGGGCGGCGAGTACGGCGGCGCCTCCACGTTCATCGCCGAGTACGCGCCGGACAAGCGGCGCGGCTACTTCGGCAGCTTCCTGGAGTTCGGCACCCTCGCCGGGTACGTGGGCGCGGCAGGACTGGTCACGATCCTGACCACGACGCTGGACAGCGGCGCCATGGAGGCCTGGGGCTGGCGGATCCCGTTCCTGGTCGCGGGCCCGCTCGGCCTGGTCGGCCTGTACTTGCGGCTGCGCCTGGACGAGACCCCGGCGTTCCAGAAGCTGGAGGACCAGACGTACCACTCGGCGACCGAGGCGGCCTCCGCCGTCGAGACCTCCGCCAAGGGCGACCTCGCGAAGATCTTCCGCCAGTACTGGCCGACGCTGATCCTGTGCGTCGCCCTGGTCGGCGCGTACAACGTCACCGACTACATGCTCCTGTCGTACATGCCGACGTACCTGACCGACGAGCTCGGCTACGACGACACGCACGGGCTGCTGATCCTCATCGCCACGATGGTGGTCCTGATGCTGGTGATCAACCGGATCGGCGTCCTGTCGGACCGCTACGGCCGCAAGCCGCTCCTGATGGCGGGCATGGTGGGCTTCCTCGTCCTGTCGATCCCGGCCTTCCTCCTGATCAAGCAGGGCGCGCTGGTCGCCGTCTCGGCGGGCATGCTGATGCTCGGCCTGTCCCTGGTGTGTCTGCTCGGCACGATGTCGGCGACGCTGCCCGCGCTGTTCCCGACCCCCGTGCGCTACGGCTCCCTGTCGGTGGGCTACAACCTGTCCGCCTCGCTGTTCGGCGGCACCGCGCCGCTGGTGATCACCGCGCTGATCAGCGTCACGGGCACGGACATGATGCCCGCGTACTACGCGATGGCCGCAGCCGTCGTCGGCATCATCGCGGTGGCCTGCATGAAGGAGACCGCGCAGCAGCCCCTCAGCGGCTCGCCGCCGTCGGTGGAGAGCAAGGAGGAGGCCGCCGAGCTGGTCGCCGCGCAGGCCACGGCGCCCAAGTTCTGACTCCCCCGGCAGCTCCGGCCGGGCGGCGATTACGATGGGCGCGGCACGCGGCCGTGGTGGAACTGGCAGTCACGCTGGGTTTAGGTCCCAGTGGGGTAACACCCGTGAGGGTTCGAGTCCCTCCGGCCGCACGCGCACGAAGGGCGCCCCCGACGGGGCGCCCTTCCCCGTGTCCGGTCCGGGTCCGACCGAGTCCAGGACAGGTTCCGTCCTGGTCAGCCGAGCAGTTCGCGCACCACCGGCACCAGCGCGCGGAACGCCTTGCCGCGGTGGCTGATCGCGTTCTTCTCGTCGGCCGTCAGCTCGGCGCAGGTGCGGGTCTCGCCCTCGGGCTGGAGCACCGGGTCGTAGCCGAAGCCGCCCGTGCCCGCCGGGGTGTGCCGCAGGGTGCCGAGCAGCCGCCCCTCGACCACCCGCTCCGTGCCGTCGGGAAGGGCGAGGGCCGCCGCGCACGCGAAGTGGGCGCCGCGGTGCGGGTCGTCGATGTCGCCGAGCTGGGCAAGGAGCAGGTCCAGGTTGGCGCGGTCGTCGCCGTGGCGGCCCGCCCAGCGCGCGGAGAAGATGCCCGGGGCGCCGCCGAGCACGTCGACGCAGAGACCCGAGTCGTCGGCGACGGCGGGCAGGCCGGTGGCCTTGGCCAGGGCGTGCGCCTTCAGGAGGGCGTTCTCGGCGAAGGTGACGCCGGTCTCCTTGACGTCGGGGACGTCCGGGTAGGCGTCCGCGCCGACCAGCTCGTGGTCGAGCCGGGCGGCGGCGAGGATCGCCGTCAGCTCGGTGAGCTTGCCGGCGTTGCGGGTGGCGAGGATGAGGCGGGTCATGGGACCAGTATCGCGGCCCCGTGACCGGCCGCTCCGGCGCGCCCCCGTCCCGTCGGCGTGACACTCGCCGGGTGTCGTCGGGCACGGGGCGCGCCGCCCGCCCAGGTCAGTCGGTGCAGACCTTCGTCAGTTCCTTGGCCGCGTCGACGGCCGGGCTGAGGTCGGGCGACTTGTCGCCGCCGTCCTTGGAGGCGTCGCGGATGTTGTCGACGGCCTTGTCCAGGTGGTCCAGGGCCTTGTCCACGTCGGCGTCGTCGGACTTGTCGCGGATGTCGTCGAGGTTGTCCTCGATGTCGTCCAGGGAGTCGTCGGCCTTGCCGGGGTTCAGCGCGGCGTCCTGGGCGGCCTCCTGCATGTCCTGGACGTTGTCGTGGATCGCGTCGGCCGTCTTCACGCAGTCGACGGCCTTGTCGACGGGGTCGCAGGCCACGAGGCCGGAGACCGCCGGAACTGCGATCAGAGCGGTGATGATGGCGGTAGCGGTACGGCGGTGGCGCGCGGCCATGCGGAATTCCCTCCCCGTTTCGGGCGGGCGTACGGCTTGGCCCGTACGCCCGCATCCGTAAGAACGCCCGTCCGGGCCCCGAGGGTTGCTTCCCACGCCGGGCGGGCCGAACCGCGACCCGCCTTCATCCTTGACGCAACTCGCCCGCACCGCACGCCACTTGGGCCGCGCCCGGCGTTTTGCCCTACTTGACCGCTTCGAGCGCTTCGCGCTGGTACGCGGCGAGGTCGACGCAGCCGCCGACGGCGAGGTCGAGCAGCGCGTTCAGCTCCTCGCGGGCGAACGGCTCGGCCTCCGCGGTGCCCTGGACCTCGACGAAGCGGCCGTCGCCGGTGCACACGACGTTCATGTCGGTGTCGGCCTTCACGTCCTCCTCGTAGCAGAGGTCGAGCAGCGGTACGCCGCCGACGATGCCGACGGAGACCGCGCTGACCGTGCCGGTGAGCGGCTTGCGCCCGGCCTTGATCAGCTTCTTGCCCTGGGCCCAGGCGACGGCGTCGGCGAGGGCGACGTAGGCGCCGGTGATGGCGGCGGTGCGGGTGCCGCCGTCGGCCTGGAGGACGTCGCAGTCCAGGACGATGGTGTTCTCGCCGAGGGCCTTGTAGTCGATGACGGCGCGCAGCGAGCGGCCGATGAGACGGCTGATCTCGTGCGTGCGGCCGCCGATCTTGCCGCGTACGGACTCGCGGTCGCCGCGGGTGTTCGTGGAGCGCGGGAGCATCGAGTACTCGGCGGTGACCCAGCCCTCGCCGCTGCCCTTGCGCCAGCGGGGCACGCCCTCCGTGACGGAGGCCGTGCAGAAGACCTTGGTGTCACCGAAGGAAACGAGGACGGAGCCCTCGGCGTGCTTGCTCCACCCGCGTTCGATGGTGACGGGACGGAGCTGTTCGGGGGTACGGCCGTCGATACGAGACATGGCCCGAGCCTATCGGGACGGGGCACCCCCGATCGGCCTGCGGCCTCGTCCTCAAGCGCCGGACGGGCTTTCTCCCACCCACCCGCCCAAACTTGCATCAGCCGGGCAACAGCCCGGCACCATCAGCCCGTCCGGCACTTGAGGACGAGGCGCGGAGCGCCGACTCGGGGGCACCCCCGCACGCGGCGAGGGCCCGCTCCGGCAAGTGGAACGGACCCTCACCCACGCTCAGCTCAGCGCGAGCGTCACATCATGTCCTCGATGTCGGCGGCGATCGGGTCCGCGTCGGTCCCGATGACGACCTGGACGGCCGTCCCCATCTTCACGACCCCGTGCGCCCCCGCGGCCTTCAGCGCGGCGTCGTCGACGAGACCCGGGTCCTTGACCTCCGTGCGGAGGCGCGTGATGCAGCCCTCGACCTCTTCGATGTTGTCGATGCCGCCGAGCCCGGCAACGATCTTCTCAGCCTTGCTGGCCATGGTGTTCTCCCTGCTCTGAAAAGGACGCGGCCACGACACCGTAGGTCCGCTTTGTCACGGTAACGCACGGTTGGCCCATCTTCGCGGGCGGTCACGGCACTCGTACCCAATCATGACGATCAAGGTGTCACCCCTAGTGGGGGCGGTGCCGACCACCGTCCACAACTGGTCTACACCAGTTTTCAACGACCGCCAAACCTGGCCGGTTCCGGGAGGAACGCCGATGAGTTCCACTGCCGCCGCGATACCCCAGAAGAAGTGGTGGAACGGCCTTTTCCAGGGCCTGCAGAAGATGGGCCGCAGCCTGCAACTGCCCATCGCCGTCCTGCCCGCAGCGGGCATCCTCAACCGGCTCGGCCAGCCGGACGTCTTCGGCGACGACGGCCTCGGCTGGACCAACGTGGCCAAGGTCTTCGCGGCCGCGGGCGGCGCCCTGCTCGACTCCTCGCTCGGCCTGCCCCTCCTCTTCTGCATCGGCGTCGCGATCGGCATGGCGAAGAAGTCGGACGGCTCCACCGCGCTCGCCGCGGTCGCCGGCTTCCTCGTCTACTACGCGGTCCTGCGCGCCTTCCCCGACGACTGCCCGGCGGGCGCCGACTTCGCGGGCGCCGGGATGTGGAGCGGGGTCTGCGTCGCCGAGGACGGCACCTCCGCGCAGGCCGCGTACCAGAATCCAGGGGTGTTCGGCGGCATCGTGATGGGCCTGCTCGCCGCCTGGTTCTGGCAGCGCTACCACCGCGTGAAGCTGGTCGACTGGCTCGGCTTCTTCAACGGCCGCCGCCTGGTCCCGATCATCATGGCGTTCGTCGGCCTGGTCTTCGCGGGCCTGTGCGTCTGGGTCTGGCCGCCCATCGGCGACGGCCTCACCAGCTTCTCCAAGTGGCTGGTCGACCTCGGCTGGCTGGGCTCGGGCATCTTCGGCGTGGCCAACCGCGCGCTGCTCACCGTCGGCCTGCACCAGTTCCTGAACACCTTCGTCTGGTTCCAGTTCGGCGACTACACCAAGGCCGACGGCACGGTCGTCCACGGCGACATCAACCGCTTCCTCGCGGGCGACCCGACCGCGGGCCAGTTCACCTCGGGCTTCTTCCCGATCATGATGTTCGCGCTGCCCGCGGCGGCCCTCGCGATCACGCACGCGGCCCGCCCGGAGCGGCGCAAGGTGGTCGGCGGCATGATGCTCTCGGTCGGCCTGACGTCCTTCGTCACCGGCATCACCGAGCCGATCGAGTACTCCTTCCTGTTCATCGCGCCCGCGCTGTACGCGATCCACGCGCTGCTCACCGGCGTCTCGATGGCAGTCACCTGGGGGCTCGGCGTCAAGGACGGCTTCAGCTTCTCCGCCGGCCTCATCGACTACGTCATCAACTGGAGCCTGGCCACGAAACCCTGGCTGATCATCCCGATCGGACTGTGCTTCGCGGTGGTCTACTACTTCCTGTTCCTCTTCGTGATCAAGAAGTTCGACCTGGCCACTCCGGGACGCGAACCGGAAGAGGAGGCAAAGGCGTTGGACGAGGAGCAGACCAAGGCATAGGCAGGCGTACGCACGGAAGCGGAACCTGCCGCGATACCCTTTGCCAGGCCCTCGGACCCTATGGTCCGGGGGCCTTTCGCCGTGGATGCGGTGTTATGGCCGACCCCACAGGAATCGCGGGTTCCTTATGTCGCCTTGACCGTGTTACAACAGGTCTACACCACTGAGTGGTGTAGACCACCTGGATGCTGTCGCACCCCCTGAACTGTCCCCTGACAGCACCCGCACATGGAGGAAGTCATGAGTACGGCCACCGCGAAGGCGGCGCCCGCGAAGAAGCGGGGCTCAAGTGTGTTGCAGGGTCTGCAGAAGGTGGGTCGCAGCCTGCAGCTGCCCATCGCTGTCCTGCCCGCGGCGGGCATCCTGCTGCGCCTCGGCCAGCCGGACGTGTTCGGCGCCGACGGCCTCGGCTGGGGCAAGGTCGCCACGGTCTTCGCCACCGCCGGTGACGCCGTCTTCGCGAACATGCCGCTGCTGTTCTGCATCGGTGTCGCGATCGGCTTCGCCAAGAAGGCGGACGGCTCGACCGCGCTGGCCGCGCTCGTCGGCTTCCTGGTCTACAAGAACGTCCTGACCGCGTTCCCGGTCACCGAGGCGAAGATCACCAAGGGTGCGGACGTCGCCGCGACGTACAACGACCCGAAGGTCTTCGGCGGCATCATCATGGGCCTCATATCCGCCGTGGTCTGGCAGCGGTTCCACCGCACCAAGCTGGTGGACTGGCTCGGCTTCTTCAACGGCCGCCGCCTGGTCCCGATCCTGATGGCCTTCATCGGCACCGCCCTGGGTGTCGTCTTCGGCCTCGCCTGGGGCCCGGTCGGCGACGCCATCACCAACTTCGGCGAGTGGATGACCGACCTCGGCTCGGTCGGCGCCGGCATCTTCGGCGTGGTCAACCGCGCGCTCCTGCCGGTCGGCATGCACCAGTTCGTGAACACCGTCGCCTGGCAGGAGATCGGCTCCTTCACCGACTCCGCCGGCGCCGTCTGGCACGGCGACATCCAGCGCTTCATGCACGGCGACCCGACCGCGGGTCAGTTCATGTCCGGCTTCTTCCCGATCATGATGTTCGCGCTGCCGGCCGTGGCCCTGGCCATCACCCACACCGCCCGCCCCGAGCGCCGCAAGGTCGTCGGCGGCATGATGATGTCCCTCGCGCTGACCTCGTTCGTCACCGGCATCACCGAGCCGATCGAGTTCGCCTTCATGTTCATCGCGCCGGTCCTGTACGTGATCCACGCGATCCTCACGGCCGTCGCCATGACCGTCACCTGGGCCCTGGGCGTGCACCACGGCTTCACGTTCTCGGCGGGCGCCATCGACTACGTCCTGAACTGGAAGTTCGCCGAGAAGCCCTGGCTGATCATCCCCATCGGCCTCGTGTTCGCGGCGGTCTACTACGTCGTCTTCCGCTTCGCGATCGTCAAGTTCAACCTGCCGACCCCGGGCCGCGAGCCCGAGGAGGAGGTCGAGGACCTCACCAAGGCGTGAGCCTCACCCCGCACCAGGACGTGGGCCCCGGAACCGTACGGTTCCGGGGCCCACGTCGTCGTACTCGCCTGACAACCCTCAGATCTCGTACGTGGCCCCTGCCGCCGCCAGCTCCGTCGGGCCGCCGGTGAAGACCTCCCGGGCGTCGGCGAGGTTCACGGCCGGGTCCGTCCACGGCGGGATGTGGGTGAGCACCAGGCGCCGCGCGCCCGCGCGCAGGGCGGACTCCCCGGCCTCGCGGCCGTTGAGGTGCAGGTCCGGGATGTTCTCCTTGCCGTGCGTGAACGCGGCCTCGCAGAGGAACAGATCGGTGTCGGCCGCGAGTTCGTCGAGGGCCGCGCAGGTGCCGGTGTCCCCGGAGTACGTCAGCGACCGGCCGTCGTGCTCGACCCGGATCGCGTACGCCTCGACGGGGTGGCACACCTTCTCCGTACGCACCGAGAACGGGCCGATCTCGAAGGCCCCGGGCTTGACCGTGTGGAAGTCGAAGACCTCGCTCATCGACGACGCGGAGGGCGTGTCGGCGTACGCCGTGGTCAGGCGCTGCTCGGTGCCCTCGGGGCCGTAGACCGGGATGGGGGCGCAGCGGCCGCCGTCGTGGCGGTAGTAGCGGGCCACGAAGTACGCGCACATGTCAATGCAGTGATCGGCGTGCAGATGACTGAGGAAGATCGCGTCGAGGTCGTACAGACCGATGTGGCGCTGCAGCTCGCCCAGGGCGCCGTTGCCCATGTCGAGCAGCAGCCGGAAGCCGTCGGCCTCGACGAGGTAGCTCGAGCAGGCCGAGTCCGCGGACGGAAACGACCCCGAGCAGCCGACGACGGTGAGCTTCATAGAGCTGGAACCTCCACGCTGGCGATCGGGGGAAACGGGGGCGTGCGGTCCGTCGAGCGTAAAGCGCGAAAGGGCGGCTCGCTCCTCCGTCGTGGGCCGTTGTGGGCGAAGTCACCGGTCACGTCACTCTTCCCCCGTAGTTCCGGGGGTGGGTCCGGCTCCGCGGAGGCGTGCTCCAGAAGCCGCAGAAATACCCCCAGAGGGGGCCCGATACGGGTAAGACAGTGAGTGAGTGGAGGCCTGGCGCTCGGCCTGGGGGGATCCGTGACAAGGGACGACGCAAGTCGGCGGGTGAGGCTGCGGTTGGCGCGACAGCGTCCTCGGCCTGGTGCGGTGCGAGCGCGGGAAGCGCGTGATCTACAGCCCCAGGCGTCGGAGCGCGGACGGTGGCGACGCCTCAACTGGTGGGTCCAGGCCGGCACCGCCCTTGCGGGCGTCGCAGCGGTCGGAGGCATCGTGGTCACCGGCATCGCCACCTATTACAGCGCCCGGACTGCGGAAGACCAGCTCAAACAGTCCCAAGAAGACACTGATGAATCTATACGCGCTCAGGCATCCAAAGTCGCATTTTACTCCGACGTGGAAAACAACTCGAGCAGCCGTCACTACTACCTCGTCAACCGATCGGCAGACCCGATCTCAAGAATGCATGTGATGATTTCGTCCGATGTCGAGCGGAAGAAGAAGGGGACTGAACCGCGTCGGCAGAAAAGCCAGTTGATCCTGTGGATCGGGAGCGTCCCGCCTTGCTCTCGCATCGTCCTGCAGAGCCGGAACATGGCTTTCGACCCGAAGGCGAAGGCGAACAGGAAGATCCCTCACGGCACGGTGATCACTCTCGACCAGTACTTCACGATCGACTCCATATTCTTCAATGACAGTGGAGGGCGACGCTGGAAGCGAACCCTTGATGAACTGACGCACTGGATGCGGCCAGCCGATGAATTCCGCGCTCCGTCACAACCGGTCACGGACGTCTCCATCGTCCAGGTCAGGTTGGCAAAGAGCCAAAAGGTCCTCCTGGAGCCGCTGAAGCCCTGCGGTGGCACTTAGTCCTTGCCCAGCCCTTCCCGCGACACCGGTAGCGGACCCGATGGCGCAACCGAATCGGAGTGACCGCCGTCGGAATCGCTGCGCTTCGTCCATGGGCTTGAGGTGGGCGTAGACGTGCGCCACGACGTCCTGGTCGTCGTCGCCGCCGGTGGCACGGGCCAGGTCCCAGGTGTGGATGAGGACGTCCTCGGGGAGGGCTTCCACGGTGTCGGCGAACGGCATGGGCCCCGCGAAGGTGTGTGGGCGTCCAGGCCGCAGGCTGCTCCGGCGCCCCCGGCTGGCTGCGAGCCGGGCCCCTCTCGGAGGTCGACGCCTGACCGGCCCCCTGCCGGGACTACTGGAGGAAGGCGGCGCCGGAGAGGCGACGCTGGGCAGTACTCCCAACAGCCTGACTGACCTGGGGTGTCACCGGTTCGGAGGCCCCGGAGTGCCGTGGCGGGCCGGTGGGGCGGCGGTACCGTCGTGGCCATGGACACGTCGTGGTGGATCGCGTTGGTCGCCGTGGTGGTGCTCGCTTTCGGCGTTGCCCTCGTGGACGGGTGGGCGCGGTCCGGGCGGCCGGCGCGGCGGCGGGGAGTACGACGGCCTCCCCGGCGGGAGCGGGGTGGGCGGCCGCGGCCCCGGGCCGGGGAGATCTGGTGGGCGCGGGTGCCCTATGAGGGTGGGAGTGGGGGGAAGGACCGGCCCTGTCTCGTGCTGGGCGTCCGCGGGGACAGCGTGCGGGTCGCGAAGATCACCAGTAAGTACCGGGACGAGCGGGCCGGGGTGATTCCGTTGCCGCCCGGGGCCGTCGGGGACGCGCACGGGCGGGCCAGTTTCCTGGAGACCGATGAGTTGCGGGAGGTTCCGGTGTGGGACTTCCGGCGGCGGGCGGGGGTGGTGGATCCGGTCCTTTGGGATCAGGTGCGGCATCTGGCCGGGTAGGCCTTGCGGGGCGCTCCCCAGTCCCGCCCCTTCCCCGAAACCGGGGCGTAGCCCCTGGACCCCAGGGGTGGGTGTCGCGTGGCGAGCGGGACAGGACCCCGCCGAATCGGCGCTTCGCGCCTCGTCCTCAAACGCCGGACGGGCTAGAAAATGTGCCGTGCAGCAAAGTCTCAGCCCCTCCGGCGATTGAGGAGCCGGGTCGGGGAGCTCCCAGCCGGGCTACGCCCACAGTTGCCCCTGCACCGTCGCGATCGCCTCCTCGTCCGTCGGCGCCGTGTAGACGCCGGTGGAGAGGTACTTCCAGCCGCCGTCGGCCACGACGAAGACGATGTCGGCGGGGGTGCCCGCCTTGACGGCCTTGCGGCCGACGCCGATCGCGGCGTGGAGCGCGGCGCCCGTGGAGACGCCGGCGAAGATGCCCTCCTCGCGCAGGAGCTCGCGGGTCCGGGTCACCGCGTCGGCGGAGCCGACGGAGAAGCGGGTGGTCAGGACGGACTCGTCGTACAGCTCGGGGACGAAGCCCTCGTCGAGGTTGCGCAGGCCGTAGACGAGGTCGTCGTAACGGGGCTCCGCTGCGACGATCTTGATGTCGGGCCGCTGCTCGCGGAGGAAGCGGCCGACGCCCATGAGCGTGCCGGTGGTGCCGAGGCCCGCCACGAAGTGGGTGATGGAGGGCAGGTCGGCGAGGATCTCGGGGCCGGTGGTGGCGTAGTGGGCGCCCGCGTTGTCCGGATTGCCGTACTGGTACAGCATCACCCAGTCCGGATGCTCGGCCGCGAGGTCCTTGGCGACGCGTACGGCCGTGTTGGAACCCCCCGCCGCGGGTGAGGAGATGATCTCCGCGCCCCACATCGCCAGCAGGTCGCGCCGCTCCTGGGAGGTGTTCTCCGGCATGACGCACACGATCCGGTAGCCCTTGAGCCGGGCCGCCATGGCCAGGGAGATGCCGGTGTTGCCGGAGGTCGGCTCCAGGATGGTGCAGCCGGGCGTCAACCGGCCGTCCTTCTCGGCCTGTTCGACCATGTGCAGCGCGGGGCGGTCCTTCACGGAGCCGGTCGGGTTGCGGTCCTCCAGCTTGGCCCAGATCCGGACCTCGGCGGACGGCGACAGACGCGGGAGGCGGACCAGCGGCGTGTTGCCGACGGCCGCGAGCGGGGAGTCGTAACGCATCGGGGAGCCGGGGCCCTCAGGCCATGCCGCCGGCGACGGCCGGCAGGATCGTGACGCTGTCGCCGTCGGTGAGCTTGGTGGAGATGCCGTCGAGGAAGCGGACGTCCTCGTCGTTGAGGTAGACGTTCACGAAGCGGCGCAGGCTGTTGCCCTTGTCCTTGTCGATCAGACGGTCCTGGATGCCCGCGTGCCGCGACTCGAGGTCGGCGAAGAGCGCGGCGATGGTGTCGCCGCTGCCCTGGACGGCCTTCTCGCCGTCGGTGTAGGTGCGGAGGATGGTCGGGATGCGGACCTCGATGGCCATGCGGAGGGCTCCTGTCGGGAGTGGATCCGAAGATCGGGAGATCGGGAGATCAGGTGTGGTGCGGGGTGGCTGCGCGGGTGGTTCGGGGTCGTGCCGTGCTGGGTGGGGCGCGCCGCGCGCTGCGGGGCGGCGGGTACGGCGCCGTGGCTCACCGCCGCGCTCGCGGCGGGCGGGGCGGCGCCCGTCAGGGCCGACAGATGGCGCTGGCGAGACGGCACAGGTCGACGTGCAGCCGGCCGACGAGCAGGGCGCCCGGCGTCGTATCGATGCTCACGTCGTTCGAAACCATGCGGTCATCGTAACGATTCCCGGTCCGGGACCCGGAATGTGATCTCGGATGCCGGACGGATCGCGTTCGGTGGCCGGACGGGGTGGGGTGTTCCGGCCGTCGGAGGCGGGGCGTCCGTCGCCAGGGGCGGGGCGTCCGCCGTCGGGGGCACGGCGTTCCGGCCGTCGGGAGGCGGGGTGCCGCGGGCTCAGGCCCGGGGCTCCCCCACCGTCCCGGGCAGGTACGTCACCGTCGGCGCCCCCGTCGCCGGATGCACCGCCACCTCCGCCGCGACCCCGTACACCTTCGCCAGGAGCTCGCCGGTGAGGACGTCCCCGGGCGGCCCGGACGCGACGACCCGGCCCGCGTCGAGGACGTACAGGCGGTCGCAGTAGTACGCGGCGAGGGTCAGGTCGTGCAGGGCGAGCAGGTTGGCCGTGCCGAGGCCGCGGACCAGGCCGAGGATCTCCAGCTGGTAGCGGATGTCCAGGTGGTTCGTGGGCTCGTCGAGGACGAGGACGGCCGGTTCCTGGACCAACGCCCGTGCGGTCAGGACGCGTTGGCGTTCGCCGCCGGAGAGCCGCGCGAAGGCGCGTCCGGCCAGGGCGGCGCCGCCGACCCGCTCCAGGGCGTCGCGGACCAGGTCCTCGTCGGCGGCCGTGTCGCCCTCCCAGAAGCGTTTGTGCGGGGAGCGGCCCATGGCGACGATCTGGCGGACGGTGAGCTCGAAGCCCGTCTGGCCGTCCTGCGGGACCGTGGCGACGCGGCGGGCGCGGGCCTTGACCCCGGCGTCCGCCAGGTCGTCGCCGTCGAGCAGGACCCGGCCGCCGGTGGGCTTGAGCGCCCCGTACACACAGCGGAGCAGTGTCGTCTTGCCGCTGCCGTTGGGGCCGACCAGGCCCACTGTCTCGCCTGCGGAGACGGCGAGTGAGACGGCGTCCACCAGGCGGCGGCCCGACGGGGTCTCGTACGTGAGGTTCTCGGTGCGCAGCAGGGGCCCGGGGCCCGGCGCTTCCGTACGTGGATTCATGCCTCCGCCCCCTCCCGCGTCCGCCCCCGCCGCAGCAGCCACAAGAAGAACGGGCCGCCCGTGAGCGCCGTGAGCACGCCCACCGGGATGTCCTGCGGCGCCGCCACCGTGCGGGCCGCGAGGTCCGCCACCACCAGGAACACCGCCCCCATCAGCGCCGCCACCGGAAGCAGCACCCGGTGCGCCGCGCCCACCAGCATCCGGGCCGCGTGCGGAACCATCAGGCCGACGAAGCCGATGGCCCCGCTGTGCGCGACGAGTACGCCGGTCACCAGCGAGGTCAGGACGAAGACGCCCGCGCGGAACCTGGCCGTGTCCAGGCCGAGGACCGTCGCGCCCTCCTCGCCGACCAGGAGCAGGTCCAGGGGGCGGGCCAGGGCGATCAGCAGCGCCGTGCCGACGGCCAGGACCGTCACCGGCAGCGCGAGCATGTCCCAGCGGGCGCTGCCGAGGCCGCCCAGGGTCCAGTACAGGACTTCCTTCAGGTGGTCGGCGCGGGCCGAGACGACCAGGATCAGGCTGGTCAGGGCCGCCAGGACGTACGAGACGGCCACGCCCGCGAGGATCAGGCGGGTCGTCGTGAAGCCGCCGCCCGGCTCCCTGGCCAGGGCGTACACCACCAGCAGCGCAAGGAACGCGCCCGCGAAGGACGCCGACGGGATCGTCACCGTGGTCGCCATGCCCGCGCCCAGGCCGAGCACGATCACCGAGACCGCCGCCGCGGAGGCGCCCGAGGAGACGCCCAGGAGGAAGGGGTCCGCGAGGGGGTTGCGGACGAGGGCCTGGAGGGTGGTGCCGACCACCGCCAGGCCCGCGCCCACGGCCGCGCCGAGGATGACCCGTGGGAGGCGGACGTCGAGGACGATCGTGCGGAACGGGGAGGGGTCGGCGTTGCCCGTGAGGATCTGGACCACGTCGGCCGTGGGGATTCTGACGGAGCCCAGGGCCAGGGCGGCGAGGCTCGCTGCCGCGAGGGCGAGGGTGAGCGCGGCTATGACGGCGGTGAAGCGGAGGCCGGTGCGTCCCTCGGGTGGGACGGGTGCCCGCCGATCGGCCTTCGGCCTCGTCCTCAAACGCCGGACGGGCTGAAACTCGCCGCCCCGAGACCGCAGCCTGCTCACCGCAACTGCTCCGCCAGCTTCCGCACCGCCCCCGGCGCCCGCACCCCAAGGACCACGTCCGACAGCGGCAGCACCGCGAACCGCTTGTTCTTGATGGCCGGGACGTCCTTGAGGGCCGGGTCGTCCAGGAGGCGCTTCTTCTTCTGGGCGACCGTGGACGCGCCGTAGTCGTAGATGACGATGACGTCGGGGCGGCGCTCGACGACCGTCTCCCAGGAGGCGTCGCCGAAGGACTTGTCGAGGTCGGACATCACGTTGCGGCCGCCCGCGCGCTCGATGATGTCGTTGCCGATGCCGCGGCCGCCCGCGGTGAACGCCGTCTTGTCGCCGCTGTCGTAGACGAAGACGGCGGGCTTCTTGCCGCCGTCGGCGGACTGCTTCGCGGTGGCGGCGAGTTCGGCCTTCGCGTCGCGCACCCACTTGTCCGCCCGGTCCCGGACTCCGAACGTCGCGCCCGCCTCGCGCACCTCGCGGTACACGTCGTCCATCGTGACGGGCTTCTTGGCGCAGCCCTCGATGTTCAGGCGGGACTTGATGCCGGACTTGGCGAGGGCGTCGCGGGAGCGGCCGTCGCCCGCCGCGAAGGCGCTCGCGTAACCGCCGTACACGAAGTCGGGGTTGGCGGCGAGCAGCTTCTCGTAGGAGGGGTACTCCTTGGCGATGACGGGCGTCGCCTCGTACGCCTTCTTGTACTTGGGGAGCACCTTGTCGTCGAGGTAGGCGGTGCCGGCGATGCGGTCCTTGAGGCCCAGTTCGAGGAGGATCTCCGTCACGTGCTGGTTCATGGTGACCGCGCGCTTCGGTGGTGCGTCGAAGGTCGTCTTCGTCCCGCAGTTGGTGACGGTGTACGGGAATCCGGCGGCCTTGCCGTCGGCCTTCCCGGAGTCGTCGTCGCCGGAGGACGAGGCCGACGGGGACGCTGAGCACGCGGTGAGCGGCAGCAGGATCGCCGCCGTGGCGAGCAGGGCGCGGGTACGCATGGGGTGCGGGCCTCCTCCAGGGGATTTCCGCGTCCCCTGAGTGCATGTGGAGGAGGCGGCAGGTCAGTTCCTGACTCCCGGGCGCGCGGGGCGCGGCCGGTCACAGTGGCGGGACCGCGCCGGATTTCCACCGGCTTCCTGGGTCCTGCCGCCTCGAGGGTCGTAAAGCTCGCGCTCAGTATGCCTGGACGACCCTGACGTCCTCCTCCTCGACCTCGCCCTCGACGATCCGGAACGAGCGGAACTGGAAGGGGCCCGCGTCGTCGGTGTCGGCGGTGGAGACGAGGACGTAGTGGGCACCCGGCTCGTTGGCGTACGAGATGTCGGTGCGGGAGGGGTAGGCCTCGGTCGCGGTGTGCGAGTGGTAGATGATCACCGGCTCCTCGTCGCGGTCGTCCAGATCGCGGTAGAGCTTGAGCAGGTCGGTCGAGTCGAACTCGTAGAACGTGGGCGAGCGGGCCGCGTTGAGCATCGGGACGAAGCGCTCGGGGCGGTCGCTGCCCGCCGGGCCCGCGACGACGCCGCACGCCTCGTCGGGGTGGTCCTGGCGCGCGTGCGCGACGATCTGGTCGTGGAGGGCCTGGGTGATGGTCAGCATGTCGGCCAGGATAAGCAGCGGGGCGGCCCCGTACCGAAGTGTGGTACGGGGCCGCCCGCATGCTGGACAGATGGTGTCCGGGGTCAGTCCTTGGTGACCGGTGCGGCATCCGTGGCGCCCTCGACGCCCTGGCCGGTGTGCACGCGCTTCTTGAAGGCCGCGGCCTCCGGGTTGCGGCTCTTGAGGACCAGGTAGGACACGCACAGGATCGCGGCCCAGATGGGGGCGCAGTACAGCGAGATCCGGGCGTCCTTGTCGATGCCCATCATCACGATGACCATGCCGATGAAGGCGAGGGCGAACCAGCTCGTGTACGGGGCGCCCGGCGCGCGGAAGGTGGACTGCGGGACGAGACCGCGGTCGGCCTTGCGGCGGTAGTTGATCTGGGAGACCAGGATCATGATCCAGGCCCACATGCCGGAGATGGTCGCGAAGGAGACGACGTAGTTGAACGCCTCGCCCGGCCACTGGTAGTTGATCCACACGCCGACGAGCATCAGCGCGGCGGAGGCGGTGGTGCCGACCAGCGGCAGGCCGTTCTTGGTGAGCTTGGTGAAGAACTTCGGGCCCTGGCCGTTGAGCGCGAGGTCGCGCAGCATGCGGCCGGTGGAGTACATGCCCGAGTTGCAGGAGGAGAGGGCGGCGGTCAGGACCACGAAGTTCACGATCGCGGCGCCGACGCCGAGGCCCATCTTCTCGAAGGCGGCGACGAACGGCGAGACGCCCGGCTGGAAGTGCGTCCACGGCACGACCGAGAGGATCATGATCAGGGCGCCGACGTAGAAGACGGCGATGCGCCACGGCACGGTGTTGATCGCCTTGGGCAGGGTCTTCTTCGGGTCCTTGGACTCGCCCGCGGTGACGCCGACCAGCTCGACGGCGAGGAAGGCGAACATCACGATCTGCAGCGTCATCAGCGTGTTGCCGATGCCGTTGGGGAAGAAGCCGCCGTTGTCCCACAGGTGCGAGACGGACGCGGAGTCACCGGCGTCGGAGAAGCCGATGGTGAGGATGCCGGCACAGATCAGGATCATGCCGATGATCGCGGTGACCTTGACCATCGAGAACCAGAACTCCAGCTCACCGAAGAGCTTCACGGAGATCAGGTTGGCGCCGTACAGAATGACCGTGAAGATCAGCGCGTACGCCCATTGTGGAATGGAGTCGTGCGTCCAGTACTGCATGTACTGGGCCGCCGCGGTGACTTCCGTGATGCCGGTGACGACCCAGAAGAGCCAGTACGTCCAGCCGGTCACGAACCCGAAGAACGGGCTGACGAACTCACGGGCGTACTCCGAGAACGAGCCCGAGACGGGCCGGTACATCAGGAGCTCGCCGAGCGCGCGCATGATGAAGAAGATGACGAGGCCCGCGATCGCGTACGCGAGGATGAGGCTGGGCCCGGCCTTGTGAATGGCCTTGCCCGCGCCGAGGAACAGGCCGGTGCCGATGGCACCGCCGATCGCGATCATCTGGATCTGCCGGGCGCCGAGCCCGCGCTGATAGCCCTCGTTGTCGCCGGACGCGCCCTCTGTGGCCGCCGCGGCCTCATTGCCGTCGTGGTGTTCTTCGACCTGCACTGAGGTCATGGTGACGCCTTTCTCCATGCTGATCCGCGCCGCGAACTGCGGTTTCGCCGCGGACCAGGTCCTGATCCCCCCGGATGGTGATGGAGTGCCGCCGACGGTCTGCCGGCCTAGAGCGCCCCCGGTGACATGGGTGGCGTCACCGAGCGGTCGTGAAGATTTATCACGACCGTCACAGTGATCGAATGAGCCATATGTGGCATACGGCACAGGAAGAAGCGGACAAAGAAGTCTCGGCGCCCCAAAGGGGGCGCCGAGGTGACAGGATCGTTATCCGGATTTGAGCGTCCGTTGAGCGAACGCCCGCGATCTTCAAACCGACGTCACGTGAGCGTCGGGAAACCGTCACGACTTCGGCGTCGGGCCGTCACGGCGCCGACGTCACAGCATCACGGCTTCACGGCATCAAGGTCTCGACGAGCGTCTCCTGGAGTCCGCCGAGCCAGAGATAGGCCATCACCATCGGCTTGCGCGGGTCGGAGTCCGGCAGCCGGTAGAGGAGGTCGGTGTCCTCCTCGTCGGTCACGTCGAGCCGGGCGCCGATCGCGAGCCGCAGGTCGTTGAGCGCGCCGAGCCAGCTGCGCGACTCCTCCGCGGACAGCTTCAGGACGGCGCCGCCCTCGCCCGCGACGGTGAGCGCGTCCAGGGAGCGGATCACGGCGAGCGCGTCGTCCCGCTTGCGGGCCCGCAGGTCGTTCTCGGTGAAGCGGCGGAACTCGGCGGAGTACGCCCGCAGTTCGTCGGCCTTCTCCAGGGAGGCGGACTCGGTGCCGGGGCCGCCGTACGCGTCCGGGAGCAGCCTTTTGAGGACCGGGTCGGTGGGCGGCTCGCTCGGACCCTCGGCGAACAGCTCCGCGAACGGGTCGCCGTCGGCGCCCGCGGGCTCCTCGCCCGGGCCGATCAGCTCGAGGAGCTGCACCGCGAGCGAGCGGATGATCGAGATCTCGACCTCGTCGAGGGCGACGGCCGCGCCGCCGCCCGGGATCGGTTCGAAGTGTCCAGGCATCAGTCGCGTCGCTACTTCCGGTCCTGCTGGAGCGTTGCCCACAGCCCGTATCCGTGCATCGCCTGCACGTCGCGTTCCATCTCCTCGCGGCTGCCGCTGGAGACGACGGCCCGGCCCTTGTGGTGCACGTCCATCATGAGCTTGGTGGCCTTGTCCTTCGAGTACCCGAAGTACGTCTGGAAGACATAGGTCACATAGCTCATCAGATTGACCGGGTCGTTGTGCACGAGCGTGATCCACGGAACGTCCGGCTCCGGGACCGCGAAGGTCTCCTCTTCCGCGTCCGGGCGTGTGATCTCTACGGGAGCAGCGCTACTCACCTGCCCCATGCTGCCACCCGGGGCGGCCTGCCGCACAAACGGACCCCCGAAATCGTCAGAGTGACGAGATGCGGGGTAGCATCCTTGTCATGAACTCTGGGGAGCATGACCTGGGGCTGCCGGTGGATGTCCCTTCCACCGCGCTCTTCACGGATCACTACGAGTTGACGATGCTGCAGGGCGCGCTGAAGTCGGGCACCGCCGACCGGCGCTCGGTCTTCGAGGTGTTCACCCGCAGACTGCCCGAGGGCCGCCGCTACGGCGTCGTGGCCGGGACCGGGCGGGTCCTGGACGCGGTCGAGAACTTCCGCTTCGACGCCGGTGTGCTCGCCTTCCTGCGCGAGCGCGGCGTCGTGGACGCGCCGACGCTCGACTGGCTGGCCTCGTACCGCTTCAGCGGGGACATCTGGGGCTACCCGGAGGGCGAGACGTACTTCCCGGGCTCCCCGATCCTGCGGGTCGAGGGCTCCTTCGCGGAGTGCGTGCTCCTGGAGACGGTGATCCTCTCCATCCTCAACCACGACTCGGCCATCGCCGCCGCGGCCTCCCGCATGGCCTCCGCCGCGGGCGGCCGGCCGCTGATCGAGATGGGCGCCCGCCGCACCCACGAGCTGGCCGCCGTCGCCGCCGCCCGCGCCGCCTACGTCGGCGGCTTCACCACCACCTCCGACCTCGCGGCCGGGTTCCGCTACGGCATCCCGACCGTCGGCACGTCCGCGCACTCCTTCACCCTCGTCCACGACAGCGAGCGGGACGCCTTCCGCGCCCAGGTCGACGCCCTCGGCCGGGGCACCACGCTGCTCGTCGACACCTACGACGTCGGCGAGGCCGTCCGGATGGCCGTCGAGATCGCCGGGCCCGACCTCGGCGCCGTCCGCATCGACTCCGGCGACCTGCTGCTCGTCGCCCATCGGGTACGGCAGCAGCTCGACGAGCTGGGCGCCACCAACACCAAGATCGTGGTCACCTCCGACCTCGACGAGTACGCCATCGCCTCGCTCGCCGCGGCGCCCGTGGACGCGTACGGCGTGGGCACCCAGCTGGTCACCGGATCCGGGCACCCCACCTGCTCCATGGTCTACAAGCTCGTCGCCCGCGCCCGCTCCGCCGACCCCAAGGCCCCCCTCGAACCCGTCGCCAAGAAGTCCCTCGGCGGGAAGTCGTCCCTCGGCGGCCGCAAGTGGGCCGCACGCCGCGTCGACGCGCAGGGGGTCGCCGAGGCCGAGGTCATCGGGACCGGGCCGGTGCCCGGCGACCTCGCCGACCGGCAGCTTCTCGTCGAGCTGGTCAAGGGCGGGGACGTCGTCGCCCGCGAGCCCCTCGACAGCGTCCGGGAGCGGCACGCGGCCGCGCGGGGGCGGCTGCCGCTCTCCGCCACCCAGCTGTCGCGCGGGGAGGCGGTCATTCCCACCGAGTACCTGGCCTGAGTGCGTCGCCCGCCCTCTCCCGCAACGGAGTGGAAGTCTCTACGCTCGGTTCATCCAGCTAGCCGAAGGAAACCCGCCATGCGTCGCGCCCTGATCGTCGTCGATGTACAGAACGACTTCTGCGAAGGGGGCAGTCTCGCGGTGTCCGGCGGCGCGGACGTGGCTGCCGCCATCACCGAGCTCATCGGGCAGGCCGCCCCCTGCTACCGGCATGTGGTGGCCACCCGTGACCACCACATCGACCCCGGTGACCACTTCTCCGACCGGCCCGACTTCGTCGACTCGTGGCCGCCGCACTGTGTCGCCGGGACGGAGGGGGTGGGGTTCCATCCGAACTTCGCGCCCGCCGTGGCGTCCGGGGCGATCGACGCCGTCTTCGACAAGGGGGCGCACTCGGCCGCCTACAGCGGGTTCGAGGGGGTCGACGAGAACGGGACCTCTCTGGCCCAGTGGCTGCGGGACCGGCAGATCCGGGAGGTCGACGTCGTCGGGATCGCCACGGATCACTGTGTGCGGGCCACGGCTCTCGACGCCGTCCGCGAGGGCTTCCGCACCCACGTCCTCCTCGACCTCACGGCCGGGGTGGCCGAGGAGACCACCCAGCGCGCCCTGGACGACCTCCGCGAAGCGGGCGCGGAACTCACCGGCAAGCCGGTGGTGTGACCTTCGCGGGGCGCCCCAGGCCCGCCCCTTCACCGAACCCGGGGCTCCGCCCCGGACCCCGCTCCTCAAACGCCGGAGGGGCTATTCATAGCCCGCCCCGGCCAGGGGCTACGCAGCCGCGCCCCGCCTCAGCAGCGCCCGGATCGGATGCCACAGCTCCGCCGCCCCGTCCGGCGCCGTGCGCCATATGAGGCCGTCGGGGTGGTGCAGCACCGCGGTGACCTCGTCCGGGGTGGGAGGCTCCGTGTTGCCGCGGAGGTAGACCGCCCGGAGGCCGAGATTGCGGAGCCGGGTCAGGGCCCGCGCCCGGTTCGCCGCGCGGACGAGGACGCGCACGCTGCCACCCCCGGGCCCGGGACTCGGCAGGGTCATCGCCACCACCACACTGCCGTTGGGCAGCTTGCAGAAGCCTCCTGCGGCCATGGTCTGTCACACCCCCGTGAGACGTCGTGTCAATAAGAGAACCACAGCACGCACTCAAACACGATCGGCCGCCGCCCGCTAGAGGGCGACGGCCGATCGGCCAGAAACAGGCGTTTGACCTGCGGAGATGAGATTTACTTGGAGGACTTGCCCACCTGGAGCGTGATCGTCGAGCCGTCCTTGGGCTGCTTGAGGATCTTTATCCGGGTGTTGGTGTCAGTGACCTTGACACTTCCCGTGGGGTTCTCCGCGTACCAGTAGGTGCCCTTGCGGTCGTCGAAGACGGAGACGCCCTTCTTCGACTTGATCTTGAGGGCGACGTCGGCGTTGTGAAGCGTGAACGCGTCCGTGGCGTACTTCGAGAACGGCGCGTCGAACGGCTGGATCTTGTTCCGCAGGAGCGTGCCGTCCTTCCACTTCATCGGCTTGGCGTGGGCGTCGATCGGGAGGATCAGGCCCTTGCCGGGGTGCTGGCTGACGTTGTTGTCCTTCTGGGAGGTGTCCCACTGCCAGATCATCAGGCCGGTCTGGTAGGGGTAGTGCTCGACCCAGTCGGGACGGGACTTGGAGAAGCCGAAGTTGTACGGGCCGACCTTGAGGGTCTTGTCGTACGACACGTACTGGCGGTTCTCCGCGAGGTAGTACTGCTCGTACTCCTTGGTGAAGGACTCGCCGATGCGCGAGAAGCCCTTCGTCTTCCAGCCGTTGTCGTCGCCCTCGGCGCCGTCCTCGACGAGCTTGGCGCCGTCCGCGGTCAGCGTGATCGCGTCGGCCGTGAAGCCCTTGAGCGCGGTGCCGCCGTCGGTGGCGTAGCGGAAGCGGACGTCGATCTTCTTGCCGGCGTAGGCGTCCAGCGGGAAGACCAGCTTCTGGTACTTCTTCGAGGAGCCGGTCAGGGCCGGCTTGTCGCCCGCGTCACGGGTGATCGGCTTGCCGTCGGCGGTGCCGTCGACGGGCGTCCAGTTGGCGCCGGAGTCCGTGGACACCTCGGTGTAGAGGTAGTCGTAGTTGGACTCGATGTCCCACCAACCCTGCAGGGAAAGATCGGCCTTGGACTTGCCGGTGAGGTCGACGCTGCGCGTGAGCGTGTTGCGCAGGTCGTCGTCCTGGCCGCTCCACCACTGCTTGGTGCCCTCGGCGGGCTTCACGACGGTCGTGGTGACCGGCTTCTTGGGCAGGTCGACGAGGAGCGCCTGGCGGTGCCGGGTGTTGTACTCGGACACGCCGAGCTTGTGCTCGGAGGTCGTCGCGGCCTTCGCCCGGTCGTAGTTGAGCCAGCCCAGCTGGAACTTGTCCCAGGCGGTCATGTCGCCGGGCAGGTCGCCGATCGAGCCCTTGCCGGTGCCGAGCCAGGAGCCGGCCGACATCAGCGACCAGAAGCCGACCGAGTTCTCGGCCTTGCCGGTGGTGTCGTACAGGTCGGGCAGACCCAGGTCGTGGCCGTACTCGTGGGCGAAGACGCCGAGGCCGCCGTTCTCGGGCTGCATCGTGTAGTCGCCGACCCAGATGCCGGAGTCGCCGATCTGGGTGCCGCCCGACTTGTTGTCGGCGGGGCCGGTCTTGCCCGCGTCGTTGCCGTACGCGTACCAGCGGTGCGCCCACAGGGCGTTGGGGCCCTCGGCGCCGCCGCCCGCGGACTCGTCCTCGCCCGCGTGCACGATCTGGAAGTGGTCGATGTACCCGTCGGGCTCGTTGAAGTTGCCGTCGCCGTCGAAGTCGTAGCGGTCCCACAGGTCGTACTTGGCGAGGTCCGCCTTGATCTGCGCGTCCGTGCGGCCCTTGGCCTTCTGGTCCTTGACCCAGGCCGTGGTGCCGTCGCGGACGGCGTCCCAGACGTTGGCGCAGTTGGAGTCGCCGCACCAGTTGGAGCCGTAGCGGGCCTCGTTGTAGTCGACCTTGACCCAGTCCGAGACCTCGCCGTCGACCGAGTAGCGGCCGGACGACGTCTTCTCGTAGTAGGTCTTCAGCGAGTGCTTGGGCTTGCCCTTGGCGTCCTTGCCCTCACCGAAGTAGAGGTCCTGGAAGTGCTTCCTGTTGTAATCCGCCTGCCAGGCCGTGCTGTTGTCCTTCGCACGGTCCGGCTTGGCTATCTTGTTGTGCGCGGGGCCGGGTGTGCCGCCGTACTTCTTGATCGGCTTCTCGGGCCCTTCGGGACCGTCGGGGTCGTACATGGTGGTGTCGTCCACCTTGTCCCCGAACTCCACCAGAATCGTGAAGATCTTGTCGGTCTTCTCCCGGCCCAGCTCGACGTACTTCTTGTCGTCGAGCTTCACCACGTTCGACCCGCCGCGCTTCTGCACCTTGGCGTCGCCGGAGACGACCTGCTCCAGGGCCGCCTTGCGCTGCTGGGCCTGCTGCTTGCTGAACGGGCCCTCGAGGTCGTGGTCGACGTGGGCCTTGGCGTCCGCCGGGTCCCGGCGGTCGATGGCTGCTGCCTTGCCGGTCGCGGACGCCTTGTCGCCGCTCCCGCCGTCGTCGGCCGCCGCCACGGAATAAGCGGAGAACGTCGCGGTCGCCGCCGCGAGAGCCACCGCTGCCGCGGTCGCTCTGAACGTTCGTCTCTTGATGGTCACTTGATGCTGTCCTCCCCCGCGCCCGCATCACGGACCGAAATTCCCGGTCGAGGAGGTCCGCGCGCGATATGCGCGTCACAAGTGACGACATTCGACCGGAGAGAGGGAAGAAAAGACAGACCTTGACTTGAACAGGCCAAGTGCTCTATGCAGACCCGACCGACCGTTATCCGAACATGATCAAGCGGGATCGCGGCGGCGCACGCGGGGCATTCCCCGTCCCCTCAACAGGCGCGCCTCGCCGTCCAATTGGCGGGACGCATGAATCCATGCGCCCCCTGTGCACCGGCACCGTGGGTTAGGTCACGCTTACCGCACGTTCCCGTCGGGCATGCAGGCGAATAGAGTCATTTCGACGGTGCGCACGGGTACTCGGCGAAGCTTCCAAGTCGCCACCTTTGAGCACCCTTTGATTCGTATACGTCCACATCGTCTTGATCTATCCCCCGCATCCGCTGTCCCGAGGACGGATCACGCCATGCCTCGCCCCATGCCTCGTCCGACCGTCGCACAGCTCACCTACGGTTCCGCGACCGTCATCTGTTCCGCGCTCGCCATGCTGCTGCTCTCCCAGGCGAGTTCGGTGCCGGGAGTCGCGGTCATCACCTTCGCCGCGCTCGGCCTCGGCCTGCTCGTGGCCATGACGGTGCCCCTGCCCAAGCCCGCCCCGGAGCCGACCGAGGCCCTGGCCGCCACCGCGGTCCCGGTCCCCGCCGCGGTGTCCGTGCCCTCGTCGCCCTCGTCGCCCTCGTCCTTCGAGGAGCGGATCCCGGTGCAGCGCACCGTGCTCGCCACCGACTCCACCGCCCCGCAGCACACCACGCTGCCCGTACGCGAACCAGCGGGCCCCTGAGCGTCACCTGCCCGCGCAGGTGACGCCCACGGACCCGCCGCGGCCACCGCCCGGCGCCGCCGCAGCGCCGGGCCTTCGCTGTGCCCTCGTGCCGCTCAGCCCACGCCGACCACCACGGTCTTGGCCGCCTTGTCGTGCAGCCCCTGCTTGTAGGGCTTGTCGAAGAAGCTCCAGCCGCCGCAGATCGCCGTCCAGATGCAGGCGCAGCAGAACGCGAACGGGATCCACAGCACCGCCGAGCGCACGAGCGCCGTCTGCAGCGTCGGGTTCGCCCCGTCGTTGAGGTTCGCCACCCGCATGCCGAGCCACTTCTTGCCGAGCGTCTGACCCGTCTTCGAGATCAGATAGCTGTCGTACGCCATGTACAGCACGGCGGCGAGCAGCGACTGGCCGAACGACCTGCCTGCGTCCACCTTGTCCGGGTCCCAGTCGTACTCGTTCGTCCCGAAAAGGAGGGACAGCAGGACGGCGACCACGCCGACGAGGACCATGTCGATGATGCGGGCCAGGACGCGTTTGCCGCTGTCGGCGAGCGGAGGCATGCCCGCGAGGGGGTCCTGCCCGCCGAATCCGCCGCCGTAGGGGTCGCCTCCGTACGGGGGCGGCGGGGTGCCGCCGGGGCCGCCGGGGCCGCCGCCGAAGGGTGCGCCGCCGCCCGCGCCCGGCGGGGGCGGGTCGTACGGGGAGCCTCCGCCGGGGGGCGGGGTGCCGTCGGACGGCGGGGGCGGGGTGCCGTCGGAGGCCGGGGGCGGCTGCTTCCTGAAGGGGTCGTTGTCGTCGGGGTCCGGAGCGTTGGGGTATTGCGGCGGTTCGGTGCTCATGGGGTGAGTGCACCTCGAAGTGGAGTGCGCCGCATGCGACGGGCGGCTGTCCGGGTTACGACCCCCCGCGGGGGCCTCTACCGAAAGTAGGCCCGCGCCCGGCCCGGCGACACCCCGCCGACGGGCCGCTCAGCCCGCCACGAACGTCCCGGCCGCCTTGTCGTGCCAGCACTGGCGCCAGGGGCGGTCGAACAGGCACCACAGCACCCCGACGACCCCGACCACGAGGACCCCCGGCACGCTGTACACCAGCCAGCGCCGCAGCGCCGCCCCGAACGACGGCGCCCCGTGCTCCTCGATGTCCCTGACCTCGACGCCGCACACCTTCTTGCCGAGGGTGCGGCCCCACTTGGCCGTGGGCAGCGCCTCGTAGAGCACCCCGAAGAGCAGGAGCACGCCGAGGACGACGCCGAGGTACCCGGCCGTCGTGCCGTCGAGCAGCCACACCGTGACCTTCTCGCCCGACAGCTTCGCCGCGTCGATCTTGCTGTCGATGTGGTCCGCGGCCCGGGTGCCGAGCGGCAGCGCCGCCCCCGCGGTCACGGCGGCGAGCACCACCGTGTCGATGAGCCGCGCGGCGAGCCGCCTGCCGAGCCCGGCGGGACGCGCCTCCGCCTGCGCCTGCGCCACCGCGGCGAACGGGTCCGCGGCCACCGGCTTCCACGGCAGGACGGGCCCTTCGCCCTGGCCCGGCTGCCCCTGCCCGGGCGACTGCGCGAGCTGGTGCACCTGCTGGGCCCAGGACGCCGAACCGCCGCCGGGTCCGGACGTCACCGGCGAGGCGACCCCGCCCTGGGCACCGGCCTGCGGGGGCACGCTCTGCTGCGGGGTGCCTGCCTGCGGGGCCCCGGCCTGCGGGGCCCGTTCCTGCTGCTGCGGGACAGCGGCCTGCTGCGGGGCCGCGGTCTGCTGCGGCACGACCGGCGCCTGCGCGGCGCCGGAAGCGGGCCCCTTCTGCCCCGACTTGGGGCGCAGGGCCCGGATCGCCATCGTCCCCTCGGTCCCGCCGTCCGCGTCCGGCGTCCCGGCCCCCGCCGGCTTCACCGGGCCCGTGGGCCGCCGGAAGGTGACCGTTCCCTCGGTGGTGGCGGGCTGCGGCACACCGGGCTTGACGGGCCGGAAGGTCATCGTGCCCGGCCCTTCGGCCTCCGCGTCCTCGGTTCGACCGACGGCCGCCGGAGCCTGCTCCCGCTGCCCCGGCTCCTGCCGCGCACCGGGTTGCTGTTGCGCGGGCACGCGCCGCGCGCCGCCCTCGGCCGCGCTCCCTCGGGCCGCCCCCGCCGATGCCGACGCGCCGGGCGCCGCCCCCTCGCTCCGCACGCGCGGGTCCCGCGGGTCCGACGGGCCGTGCGCACCCGGCGCACCGGTCGCCCCGGCCGCACCTGCCGCACCCGCCGCACCCCACGAGACCCGCTGGTCCTGCTCGCCGCCGAGCCCCGTCTGCCGGGCCGCGTCCGCCTGCCAGGCCGAAGCGGGCTCGGGCTTGACCCCGTGCTGCCCATCCCCGGCACCAGCACCAGCACCAGCACCAGCACCACCGTCGACGTCAGACCCCGCGCCCAGACCGAGGCCGAAGCCGACGCCGAGGCCGATGTTCGTGTCCGTGTCGGGGCCGGTCTGCGTCACCCCTCCCGGCTCCTCGTCGAAGAACACCGGCCCGGTCTCCTCCGCGGGGGTGGCCGCGGGCGCCGGAGCAGGGGGCGTGGTGGCCGAGCGGGGCGGCGCGGGCAGGGGTTCGCCGTCGGACGGTGCGGGACGGCTCGTACCGGGCACCCAGGCCGCCCCGTTCCAGTACCGGACATATCCCGGAATGGACGGATCGGGGTAGTAGCCTTCGCGCGGCCTGTCGTCGCCGGGGGCCGGAGTTGGGGCGCTCATGTCCGTCGTCCCGTATCTGCTCGGGGGTCTTGTGAGGCTCCACATCTATCAGACCCGCGCGCCGCGTCGGGCGGCTCCCGCCGCACCGCCCCCTTCCGTGCACGGTTCCTCCCCGCCGTCCGAACACGCCCGCACACCCCGTGTCGTACCCGGCGAAAAAAATCTTCCCGAAGTCGCGTAATGCCTGGCCGTCCCCGCGCTCTCACTCTCTGCGGGCCCGAAACGGGTCCGGTGCGCGGGCCCTCACCGCAGGGCCGCGCACGCCGCGAGAGAAAGGAAGCGCACGAGCTATGCACACCGTGGTGGAACGCGAGCTGGAGCTGAAACTCGTCCTCTCGCCGGAACGGGCGATCCCCGTCCCGGCCCGGCTCACCTACCGCACCGACGATCCGTACGCCGTCCACATCGCCTTTCACATCGGCTCCGAGAACCCGGTGAACTGGACGTTCGCCCGGGAGCTCCTGGTGGAGGGGGTGTTCAGGCCGTGCGGCCACGGCGACGTGCGGGTGTGGCCGACGAAGGTCGAGGGACGCTCCGTGGTCCTGATGGCGCTCAGCTCGCCCGACGGCGACGCGCTCCTGGAAGCGCCGGCGCCCGCCGTGTCCGCCTGGCTGGAGCGCACCCTGCGGGTGGTCCCTCCGGGCTCTGAGGCCGAGCGGCTCGGCATCGACGACGGCCTGGCCGAGCTGCTCGCCCCCACCCCTGGCCGCGCGGACGAGCTGTGGCTGCGCGACCCGTGGCCGAGTGACGAGTCGAAGGACGGTGAGTGAGCACTGAACTCACGGGGGGTCAGAAGAGCTTGCCGGGGTTGAGGAGGTGGTGCGGGTCGAACGCCGTCTTGACGGCGCGCTGCATCTCCACGCCCACCGGTCCCAGCTCACGCGCCAGCCACTCCTTCTTCAGGACGCCGACGCCGTGTTCACCGGTGATGGTGCCGCCGAGTTCGAGGCCGAGGGCCATGATCTCGTCGAAGGACTCGCGGGCGCGCCGTGACTCGTCGGGGTCTGCCGCGTCGAAGCAGACGGTGGGGTGGGTGTTGCCGTCGCCCGCGTGCGCGCAGACCCCGATGGTCAGTCCGTACTTGTCGGCGATCCGCTCGACCCCGTCGAGCATGTCGCCGAGCCGGGAGCGCGGTACGCACACGTCGTCGATCATCGTCGTGCCCTTCACCGCTTCGAGTGCGGTGAGGGACAACCGGCGTGCCTGGAGGAGGAGTTCGGACTCGGCCGCGTCCTCGGCCGGGACGACCTGGGTCGCGCCCGCGGCCTCGCACAGGGCGCCGACGGCGGCGAGGTCGGCGGCCGGGTCCGGGGTGTCGAAGGCGGCGAGGAGCAGCGCCTCGGTGGTCTCGGGCAGGCCCATGTTGCCGAGGGCGTTGACGGCGCGGATCGTCGTGCGGTCCATCAGCTCCAGGAGCGACGGCACATGGCCGCCCTCCATGATCTTGCAGACGGCCGCGCAGGCGTCGGCGGCCGAGCCGAACTCGGCGGCGAGGACGAGCTGCCGGGGCGGCTGCGGCTTGAGGGCGAGGACGGCGCGGACGACGATGCCGAGGCTGCCCTCGGAGCCGACGAACAGGCGTGTCAGGTCGTATCCGGCGACGCCCTTGGCGGTACGACGTCCGGTGCTGAGCAGGCGCCCGTCGGCGAGGACGACGTCGAGGCCGAGGACGTACTCCGCCGTCACGCCGTACTTCACGCAGCACAGTCCGCCGGAGGCCGTGCCGATGTTGCCGCCGATGGTGCACATCTCCCAACTGGAGGGATCCGGCGGGTAGAAGAGGCCGTGCTCGGCCACCGCGCGGGAGAGCGTGGCGTTGATGACGCCGGGCTCGACGACGGCGATCCGGTCGACGGGGCTGATCTCGATGATCCGGTCCATCTTGACGAGCGAGAGGACGACGCAGCCCTCGCTCGCGTTGGCCGCGCCGGACAGGCCGGTGCGGGCGCCCTGCGGGACGACCGGGACCTTCAGCTCGGTGGCGGTCCGCATCACGTGCTGGACCTCTTCGACGGTGCGCGGCAGGACCACGACGGCGGGCGTTCCCGCCTCGCAGAAGCTCGCCATGTCGTTGGCGTACGAGGCCGTGACGTCCGGGTCGGTGAGGAGCGCGTCGGCGGGGAGTCCGGCGCGGAGGCGGTCCAGGAGGTCGGCGGGTGCGGCGGGGGTGCCCGGCGTGCTGTGCGTGCCACTGCTCATGATCACAGCCTCGCACTCGGGGCCATCGGTGTGAACCCGTGTGCGACGCCGTTCGCGTGCCGGGATGTGCTCTTCGTATTGACGCACAGTGAGCGCCATGGAGACCGAGGAGACCCCCCAGACCCCGCCCGAGGGCTCACCGCAGGGCGCACCCGGGACCGAGTCCGCGTCGGCTCCGGCGGTGCAGAGCTCGGACGCCGTCCGGATCCCGCGGCACGCGCGCACGTCGCTGATGACCTCGGCGACCGCGCGCGGCCCGCTCGACGGCGGCGGCCCCGGCCGCCGCCGCTCCCCCGCCCTGCGCCGCGCCCTCGTCGCCGCCGTCGCGGGCTGTGCCGTGCTCGGCGGGGTCCTGGTCCTCCTGCCCGACCGGGGCGAGGACTCCGCGCCGCCCGCGCTGGGGCCCGCCGGGCGGGCGGCGGCCGCGGTGGGGGCCGGGGCGCCGGCCGCGGTGCCCGATCTGGCGGTGCTCATCGGTGAGCGCGAGGCGCAGGTGCGGGCGCGTCCCGGGGACGACCAGTCCTGGGCGGTACTCGGGTCCGCGTACGTCGAACGCGGCCTGAGGACCGCCGACTCCGCGTACTACCCGAAGGCCGAGCGTGCCCTGCGCACCTCCCTGCGCGCCCGGCCCGAGCGGAACGTGGCCGCCCTCACCGGCCTCGCCGCCCTCGCCAACGCCCGGCACGACTTCCGGGACGCGCGGAAGTGGGGCGAACAGGCGGTGCGGATCGCGCCGCGGCGGTGGGCGGCGCACGCGGCACTCCTCGACGCCTACCGGGGGCTCGGCGACGCCAAGGGGGTCGGGCGGGCGCTTGAGAAGGTACGCAAGCTGGGTCCCGGCACCGCCGCCGCCCGGGTCCGTTCCGGGGCGGTCTACCGGGACCGGGGCTGGCGCGAGGACGCGGCCGCGGCGCTCTCGGACGCGGCGGCGCTCGCCCGCACGCCCGCCGAGCGGGCGGCCTGCCTGTACCGGGTCGGGGAGCTCGCCTGGGAGCGGGGCGAGCCCGGCGACGCGCTGCGCCACTACGACGCGGCGCTCGCGGCCGACCCCGACCATCACCCCTCGCTCGCGGCGAAGGGGCGCGCCCTCGCCGCGGTCGGCCGGACGTCGGACGCCCTGCACGCGTACCGGGCCGCGCTCGTCCGGCGGCCCGCCCCGGAATACGCCCTCGAACTGGGCGAGTTGTACGAGTCCCTCAAGCTGCGGCCCGCCGCTTCCGCGCAGTACGACCTGCTGCGGGCGCGGGTGCGGCAGGGAGGTCTCGGCGGGGTGAACGACGAGCGGGTGCTCGGGGTGTTCGAGGCGGAGCACGGGGATGTGGGGGCGGCGGTGCGGAGGCTGTCCGCGGAGTTCAAGCGGCACGGGTCGCCGGAGAACGAGGACGCCCTCGGCTGGGCGCTGCACCGCTCCGGCAAGTCCAAGGAGGGCCTGAAACACGTCGAGTCGGCCGTGAAGAAGGGCCCGCGCAGCGCGCTGTTCGCCTACCACCGCGGGGCGATCGAGCGCGCCCTCGGCCACTACGGCGCAGCCCGCCGCCACCTCTCCGAGGCCCTCCGCATCAACCCCCACTTCTCGCCCCTGGCAGCACCGGCGGCCCACACGGCCCTGAAGTCCCTGGGCGACCCCCCGGACGGCGGCCCGGCCCAGGTGTACGCCCCGCGCGGCGCCCCCATCCCGAAGCTTCCCCGCCCCACGAAGCCCTCCAGGCAGTCCGACTGACCCCTCACATAACGGTCACCGTGGGCCGGGGCTGTGCCCACCCGTCCCGCCCTGCGGGACGATTGCCCACAGAGGCGGGGGCAGCGGTCTCGGCGGCGTCGGCCGGGGCTGCGCACACAGCGGTGGGGGGAGCGGTCGCAGCGGCGTCGGCCCGGGCTGTGCCCGCAGGGTGGGACGGCAGCAACGGCAACTCCCACGCACCTCAGCGACGCCGGAGCACCCGTCGCGGCACCGGCGCCCCCGGGCAACCCGCGGGGAGGCGGGCGGTCGCCAGGGATGCGGCCCGAGGCATGAGGTGCCAGTAAACGGGCGGGCGGGTGGGAGATGTCCACCGCGGTAGCGGTGGAAGGACTCGACGGGCCGCGGACGCCGACGGCGAGAGGCCCCCACGGGCGACGGTCACCGTCCGGTCGACTGGAAACGGGCGGGCGGGTGGGAGATGTCCGGCGCGGTAGCGGCGGGACAGGAGCAACCCCCACCCCGCCGCAGACGAAAGCGAACCCCGTCCTAGAGGTTGCCCCGCTTCTCCTGCTCGCGCTCGATCGCCTCGAAGAGGGCCTTGAAGTTCCCCTTGCCGAAGCCCATCGAGCCGTGGCGCTCGATCATCTCGAAGAAGACGGTGGGCCGGTCCTGGACCGGCTTGGTGAAGATCTGGAGCAGGTACCCGTCCTCGTCCCGGTCGACGAGGATCTTCTGCTCGCGCAGGATCTCCACGGGCACCCGGGTCTCACCGGCCCACTCGCCGAGGGTGTCGTAGTAACTGCCCGGCACGTCGAGGAACTCGACCCCCGCGGCCCGCATGGCCTTCACGGTGGCCACGATGTCGTTGGTGGCGAGCGCCATGTGCTGGACGCCGGGGCCGCCGTAGAACTCGAGGTACTCGTCGATCTGCGACTTCTTCTTCGCGATCGCCGGCTCGTTGATCGGGAACTTGACCTTCTTGGTGCCGTCCGCGACGACCTTCGACATCAGCGCCGAGTACTCGGTGGCGATGTCGTCGCCCACGAACTCCTTCATGTTGGTGAAGCCCATGACCTTGTTGTAGAAGGCACACCACTCGTTCATCTTGCCGAGCTCGACGTTGCCGACGCAGTGGTCGATGGCCTGGAAGGTCCGCTTGGCGGGGGGCTCCACGATCGGCTGCGCGGGGACGAAGCCGGGCAGGTAGGGGCCGTCGTAGCCGGTGCGCTCGACGAGGGTGTGGCGGGTCTGGCCGTACGTGGCGATGGCGGCGCGGACGACGGTGCCGTGCTCGTCCTTCGTCTCGTAGGGCTCCTCGAGGCCGGTGGCGCCGTGCTCGACGGCGTAGGCGTACGCGGCGCGCGCGTCCGGGACCTCGATGGCGAGGTCGACGACACCGTCACCGTGCTCCGCGACGTGGCCCTCGAGGAAGCGGCCCCAGTCGGTGGAGGCCTTGATGACGGAGGTGAGGACGAAGCGGGCGGCACCGCTCTCCAGCACATAGCTGGCGGTCTCGCGGCTGCCGTTCTCCGGTCCGGAGTAGGCCACGAGTTTCATGCCGAACGCCGTGGAGTAGTAGTGCGCGGCCTGCTTGGCGTTGCCCACGGCGAAGACGACCGCGTCCATTCCCTTCACCGGGAAGGGGTCGGCCTCGCGCGCGGTTTCGGGGGTGGTGTGTGTGGTCTGAGTCATAGAGCGAGGCTCCCGCCGAACCACAAGATGCGCAATAGTTCGCGTATTCACTGGGCAATCTGCCCAGCATTCATCGCGAAGCAGCGGGCGTTCTGTACAGGATGCTCATCAGGGAGGCGGCATGGCGATCGATCATTTGGACGGCAGGCTCATCGTGCTGCTCGCGCGGGAGCCGCGCATCGGGGTCCTGGAGGCGTCCCGCCGCCTGGGGGTCGCGCGGGGCACGGTGCAGGCGCGGATGGACCGGCTTCAGTCGAACGGAGTCATCCGGGGATTCGGCCCGGACGTGGATCCGGCGGCGCTCGGCTACCCGGTGACGGCGTTCGCGACGCTGGAGATCAAACAGGGCCAGGGCGCGGACGTACGGGCCCATTTGGCGACCGTGGCCGAGGTCCTGGAACTGCACACCATCACCGGTCACGGCGACATGCTCTGCCGTCTGGTGGCCCGCTCGAACGCCGATCTCCAACGTGTGATCGACCGGGTGGTGGGTTTTGATGGCATCGTCCGGGCCTCCACGGCGATCGTCATGGAGAACCCGGTCCCGCTGCGGATCATCCCCCTGGTGGAACAGGCGTCCGACGACACCGGACCTGGGTAGAGACGACGGGTACGGCACGCGGGCGCCGGGAGCTTCCCGGCGCCGTCCGAGCGCTTCTCGGCGAGGTGAACGGCACAGATGAACTTCTGGGACTACCTCGGCAACCGTCACCAGCAGTTGCTGATGGACGCGTACCAGCACGCCAGCGCCGTCTTCCAGTGCATGGTCGTGGCCACGGCCATCGGCGTACTGATCGGCGTCCTGACGTACCGCAGCGAGTGGGCGGGGAATCTCGCCACCACCCTGACGTCCACGATCCTCACCATCCCCTCGCTCGCCATGATCGGTCTGCTCATCCCGATCGTGGGCCTCGGCGTCGCGCCGACGGTGACGGCCCTGATCCTGTACGGCCTGCTCCCGATCGTGCGCAACTCCATCGTGGGCCTGCGCGGGGTCGACCCGACGCTGGTGGACGCGGCGAAGGGCATCGGGATGTCGCGGCTGCACCGGCTCGTGCGGATCGAGCTGCCGCTGGCGTGGCCGCCGATCCTGACCGGCATCCGGGTCTCCACGCAGATGCTGATGGGCATCGCCGCGATCGCCGCGTACGCGTCGGGGCCCGGCCTCGGCAACGAGATCTTCCGCGGCATCGCCTCGCTGGGCAGCAAGAACGCGCTCAACCAAGTGCTCGCGGGCACGCTCGGGATCATCGTCCTGGCGCTGCTCTTCGACGCCGTGTACGTCCTGATCGGCCGGCTGACGATTCCGAGGGGTATCCGTGTCTGAGACGTCCGATACGACCGCCGCCACCGCCCCGCCCGAGGAACCGGCGCCCGCGGCGACCACCGGCGCGACCATCGAGCTGGAGAACCTCACCAAGCGCTACCCCGGCAGCGGCGACCCGGCCGTGGACAGCGTGAACATGGAGATCAAGGCGGGCGAGATCGTCATCTTCGTGGGCCCTTCGGGCTGCGGGAAGTCGACCACGCTGAAGATGATCAACCGTCTGATCGAGCCGACCAGCGGCCGCATCCGCATCAACGGCGAGGACGTCACCGACATCGACCCGGTGAAGCTGCGCCGCAAGGTCGGCTACGCCATCCAGTCCTCCGGGCTCTTCCCGCACATGACGGTCGCTCAGAACATCGCCCTCGTACCGAAGATGGTCGGCTGGGGGAAGTCGAGGATCAAGGCGCGGGTGGAGGAGATGCTGGACCTGGTGGGCCTGGACCCGGCCGAGTTCCACGGCCGCTATCCGCGCCAGCTCTCCGGCGGCCAGCAGCAACGCGTCGGCGTGGCGCGGGCGCTCGCCGCCGACCCGCCCGTGCTCCTGATGGACGAGCCGTTCGGCGCGGTCGACCCCATCACCCGCGACCACCTCCAGGACGAGCTGATCCGCCTCCAGCACGAGCTGCACAAGACGATCGTCTTCGTCACGCACGACTTCGACGAGGCCATCAAGCTGGGCGACCGCATCGCCGTCCTGCGCGAGCGCTCGCACATCGCGCAGTTCGACACCCCCGAGGCGATCCTCACCAACCCGGCCGACGACTTCGTGTCGGGCTTCGTGGGCGCGGGCGCGGCCCTGAAGCGGCTGAACCTCACCCGCGTGCGCGACGTGGAGATGGCGGACGTGCCGACGGTGACCGTCGACGACCCGCTCCAGACGATCTTCGACAAGCTGCGCGCCAGCGGCACCAACGAACTGCTCCTGCTCGACAAGCGCGGCCGCCCCTACAAGTGGCTGCGCCGCGGCGACCTGATGCGCGCCAAGGGCTCCCTGGCCCGCGCGGGCACCCTCGTGCACGACACGGTGACCCGGGACGCGACGCTGCGGGACGCCCTGGAGGCCGTCCTCACCGACAACGCGGGCCGGGTCGCCGTCACCGGGCGGCGCGGCGAGTACACGGGCGTCGTCGACATGGAGACCCTGATGAACTCCGTGCACGAGATGCTGGAGGCCGACCGGCTCGAAGCGATGGAGCACCAGCACGAACTGGAGGAGCAGCGCGCCGAGTTGACGCACGCGGCGCAGGAGGGCACCGCCGGGGAGGCGAAGGCGTGAGCCCGCCGCCCGGGGGTGAGCCCCGGATCCCCGAACGCAAGGGCGCGGCCAAGGCACCCGCGCGCCCGCGGGGCGAGCACGAGGTCAAGGGCCTGGCGTTCCGCGACGAGGGCGAGGCCGAGCAGGAGGCGCCCGCGCCCGCCGTGGCCGCGAAGCCGCCGCGCCGGATCACCTGGCAGAAGCTGACGGTCCTGCCCGCGATCCTCGCGGCGGTGCTGCTCGCCACCTGGCTCTGGTTCCAGCAGGCGGACCTGGACTCGATCTCCGAGAACGCGCTGTCCAACGGGCAGGTCGGCAAGGCGCTGCGGCAGCACGTCGAGCTGACGGCGATCTCCACGTTCTTCGTGCTGATCATCGCGATCCCGCTGGGGATCCTGCTCACCCGGCGCGCCTTCCGCAAGGGCGCCCCGGTGGCGATGGCGCTCGCCAACATGGGGCAGGCGACCCCGGCGATCGGCCTGCTCGCGCTGCTTGTCATCTGGCTGGGCATCGGCGAGAAGGCGGCCCTGACGGGCATCATCATCTACGCCGTCCTGCCGGTCCTCTCCAACACCATCGCGGGCCTGCGCGCCAACGACCCGACACTCCTGGAGGCCGCGCGCGGCATCGGCATGTCCCCGCTCGGCGTGCTCGCGCGGGTCGAACTCCCCCTTGCCGTACCGCTGATCCTCGCGGGCGTGCGCACCGCCCTGGTCCTGAACGTGGGCACGGCCACGCTCGCGACCTTCGGCGGCGGGGGCGGGCTCGGCGTCCTGATCACGACGGGCATCACCAATCAGCGCATGCCGGTCCTGATGCTCGGCTCGATCCTGACGGTGGTCCTCGCCCTGCTGGTGGACTGGCTGGCCTCGCTGGCCGAGCTGGTGCTCAGCCCGCGCGGCCTGGAGGTGCGGTCATGAGGCGTACGACGCGACGGCGGACGCAGCGGCGCGGGGCCGGTGCGCGCACCAAGGCGCTCGCGGCCGTGGGCGGGGTGCTGCTCGTGGCCGCCGGGTGCGGGCTCACCAGCGGCTCGCCGATGGTGGACGACGTGAAGCCGGGCATCGTCGGCAAGGGCAAGCCGCTGGAGGGCGCCGATCTCACGGTCACCTCCAAGGAGTTCACGGAGCAGCTGATCCTCGGCGCCATCATGGGCATCGCCTTCCAGGCGGCCGGGGCGGACGTCCTGGACCGGACCGGCATCCAGGGTTCCATCGGGGCGCGCGAGGCGGTCAAGGGCGGGGACGCGGACGCCATGTACGAGTACACGGGCACCGCCTGGATCACGTACCTGGGCAACTCCGACCCCATCCCCGACCCGCAGCAGCAGTGGGACGCCGTGCGCAAGGCGGACGCGAAGAACGGCGTGACGTGGCTGCCGCCCGCGGCCCTGAACAACACCTACGCCCTGGCCCTGAACGAGTCGAACCTGAAGAAGTACGGCACGAAGACCCTCTCCGACGTCGCCGCCCTGTCCAAGTCCGACCCGAAGGCGGTCACGCTGTGCGTGGAGGGCGAGTTCGCCAACCGCGCCGACGGCCTGCCCGGCATGCAGAAGAAGTACGGCATGAGCCTGCCGTCCGGGAACATCACGCAGATGGACACCGGGATCATCTACACCCAGGCCCAGAAGGGCAGTTGCACCTACGGCGAGGTCTTCACCACCGACGGCCGCATCAAGGCGATGAACCTGACGCCGATGACCGACGACAAGCACTTCTTCCCCAACTACAACGCCGCCCCCGAGATCAACAGCAAGACCCTGAAGAAGTACCCGGGGATCGCCGAGGTCCTCGCCCCCGTGACGAAGAAGCTCGACAACGCGGTGGCGCAGGAGCTGAACGCGAAGGTGGACGTGGACGGGCAGGACCCGCACAAGGTGGCGAAGGACTGGATGGTGGAGGAGGGCTTCGTCAAGGAGTAGCCGCCGACGGCGCGGGCGCGGCCGCGTGGCGCCCCGACCACTTACAAAGACTCCGTTGCAAAGAAAGCGTTGCAACGGAGTCTTTGCACGCGTAGGCTGCGGAGCATGACGGAGAAGTCACCGCCGCCCGAGCAGGCGGCACCGGCCCGCAAGGTCCGCCACCTCGACCCGCGCGCCCTGCGCGGCATCGCCCACCCCCTGCGCATGCGGATCCTCGGCTCGCTGCGCCTGGACGGCCCTGCGACGGCCTCCCAACTGGGCGAGCGTCTGGGCGAGTCGAGCGGGGCGACGAGCTATCACCTGCGCCAGCTCGCGGAGTACGGCTTCGCCGAGGACGACCCCGGGCTCGGCAAGGGCCGCGAGCGGTGGTGGCGCGCCATCACCGACGGCACGTACGTGGACAACGACCTCGCCCGCAGCACCGACCCCGAAGTGCGCGGCGCCTACGCCACGTTCATGCACGAGCACGCGGGGAACCACGCCACGGAGGTCGCCACCTGGATCGCCACCGGGCAGGACTGGTCGGAGGAGTGGGTCGAGGCCGCGGACATCAGCGACTTCACACTGAACCTGACGCCCGCGCTCGCCGCCGAACTGAAGGCGAAGATGCACGAACTCGTCGAGAGCTACCGACCGTTGGCGCCACAGGACGGCACCCCGAACACCGCCAAGGTCCGCCTGCACACGCACCTGATCCCGACCCGGCTCACGGACTGAGAGGCCTGCGCGATGCACTCCGACGTACATCTGATGCTGCACCACGCCCGCGCGGCGGACCTGCTGCGCGCGGCCCCCGCCGGACGACAGCCGCGCGAGGCCCAACTGCGGGCCCAACTGGGCTGGCGACTGGTCGAGTTGGGGCTGTTCCTGGTCAGCAGCTCGGGACCTTCTCGCCCTTCTCCAGGGCTCGCAGCGACTCGACCGTACTCGCCAGCGTAGTCACGGGGACGAGCCGGAGGTCCTTCGGCTTCTCGGCCTCGGCGTCCGAGCACTCGGCCTTCGGTACGAGGAAGACGGTGGCGCCGTCGCGGGCGGCGGCCTGGGTCTTCATGGAGACGCCGCCGACCGGGCCGATCTTCCCACTGGGCGAGATGGTGCCGCTGCCCGCGATGGTGCGGCCGCCGGTCAGGTCTCCCCCGCTGCCGTCGCCGTCCAGCTTGTCGACGATGCCGAGCGCCAGGAACAGGCCCGCGCTCGGCCCGCCGATCTTGCCGAGGTCGGCCTTGACGTCGATCTTGTCGGTACCGTCCACGCCGTTCGCCCGCAGATAGCCGAGCGCCGCCTTCGTGGCGTCGTCCTGGGACTCGCGCATGTCGCCGAGGTTGTGCTTCTCGACTTCCTTGACGTTGTCGCCGTCGGGGTAGACGGAGTCCTTCGGCATCACGGCCCGGTCCGTACGGAACCAGCCGTCGATGACGTCACCGAGCCGCACGTCCATCTGCGGCCCGGTCGCCACGATGGTCGTCATCCGCAGCTCGCCGTCCGTCTCCCGCGTGGGCGCTCCGCTGATCTTGAGGACGGGCTTGCCCTTGTACTCCCCGAGCACGTCTGCGGTGCCGCCCGGCTGGGCGACGGCGAAGGGGAGCGGGGCGAGCGCGACGACGGCGAGCAGGCCGACGAGGGGCACGGCGGCGACGGCCAGGGCCTTGGGGCGGCTCAGACGAGCGAGACGAGACAGCACGCGTCCAATCTAACGCGAGCGGAGATCAGCCCGTCCGGCGCTTGAGGACGAGCCAGGCCGGAGGCCGCGATCGGCGGCGCCGCAGGTCGGCCCGAGCACGCCGGCGCGGCCTCTCAGCGCAGCGCGTCGGCGACCTCGCGGGCGGCGTCCACCACCCGCGGCCCCACCCGCTCCGGCACGGAATCGGCCAGCATCACGACCCCGACGCTCCCCTCTATCCCGGTCACCCCGACCAAGGGGGCCGCCGCGCCGCTCGCCCCGGCCTCCAGCTCGCCGTGGGTGAGGGCGTAGCCGGGGTCGGTGATCTGGGCCTGGCGGGCCGCGAGGATCGCCTTGCCCGCGGCGCCCCGGTCCAGCGGGTGCCGGAAGCCGGTGCGGTACGCCACGTGGTAGTCGGTCCAGGTCGGCTCGACGACCGCGACGGCGAGCGCCTCGGTGCCGTCGACGAGGGTGAGGTGCGCGGTGGCGCCGATGTCCTCGGCCAGGGCGCGCAGGGCGGGCAGCGCGGCCTCGCGGACGAGCGGGTGGACCTGCCGGCCGAGCCGCAGCACGCCGAGGCCGACGCGGGCGCGGCCACCCAAGTCACGCCGTACTAGGGCGTGTTGTTCGAGCGTGGCGAGCAGGCGGTACACCACGGTGCGGTTCACGCCGAGCTTGTTGGACAGCTCGGTGACGGTGAGGCCGTGGTCGGTGTCGGCGAGCAGCTTGAGGACGCGCAGTCCTCGGTCGAGCGTCTGAGATGTCTCCGCTGTCACGACGCCCACTCCTTTAGTGGTGAGGGTCGACGGCCCCCTGGCGGCGGGCACCGGACGCGCTCCGGGGCGACGCTGCCACGGGGCGTTGTGTAGCGGGGACAGTAGCGAGGGCGTCCCGCTCAGCGGAAGACTCCGTCCAGAATCCGGTCAAGGGGAGGGAAAGAGAGACCGGAACATCCCGATAGATCCCGTCGCCGATGGACGCTGCGTGCACAACGTCTACACGTGGAGCACACGATTCCCTACGGGAGGGCGTACCCGCGGCATACCGGCGGCGTACTGATCGCCACGGGCAGGCGTACGCCCCCGAACGGCGGGGCGAACCCTCACCGCATCCGGGTGGCCCACTCCTGCACCTTGGCGACCCGCTGCCGCAGCTGCCCGGCCGTGGCCTCCGCGCTCGGCGGGCCCCCGCAGGTGCGCCGCAGCTCGGTGTGGATCACGCCGTGGGGCTTGCCGCTCTGGTGGGAGTACGCGCCGACCATGGTGTTGAGCTGCTTGCGCAGTTCGAGCATCTCCTTGTGGGAGACCACGGGCCGCCGCTCGGCGGGCAGTTCGAGGAGGTCGGCCTCCTCGGCGGGCTTCTTCTTGCTGTGGGCGATCTGCCGGGCCTGCCGCTTCTGGAGCAGCAGCTGGACCTGGTCGGGTTCGAGGAGCCCGGGGATCCCGAGATAGTCCTGCTCCTCCTCGCTCCCCGGGTGGGCCTGCATGCCGAACTCGGCGCCGTCGTAGAGGACGCGGTCGAAGACGGCCTCGGACTCCAGGGCCTCGAAGGAGAACTGCTCCTGTTCGCCGGTGTCCTCGTCCTGCTGCTTGTTGGCCTCGTCCATCTCCTGCTCGGACTCGGCGTAGGGGTCCTCCTCGCCGTGCTTCTTCGGCCGGTCGAGCACGTGGTCGCGCTCGACCTCCATCTCGTTGGCGAAGCCGAGCAGGTCGGGGACGGTGGGCAGGAAGACGGAGGCGGTCTCGCCGCGGCGCCGGGACCGCACGAAGCGCCCGACGGCCTGGGCGAAGAACAGCGGCGTCGAGATGGTCGTCGCGTACACGCCCACCGCGAGCCGGGGCACGTCGACGCCCTCCGACACCATGCGCACCGCGACCATCCACCGCTCGTCGCTGCCGCTGAAGTCGTCGATGCGCTTGGAGGCACCGGCGTCGTCGGAGAGCACCAGGGTGGCCTTGGTGCCGGTGATCTCGCGGATCAGCTTGGCGTAGGCGCGCGCGGAGTCCTGGTCGGATGCGATGACGAGGCCACCGGCGTCCGGGATGGCCTTGCGCACCTCGCCGAGGCGCCGGTCGGCGGCCTTCAGGACGTTCGGCATCCAGTCGCCGCGCGGGTCCAGGGCGGTGCGCCAGGCCTGCGAGACGGCGTCCTTGGTCATGGGCTCGCCGAGGCGGGCGGCGATCTCGTCACCGGCCTTCGTGCGCCAGCGCATGTTGCCGCTGTACGACAGGAAGATCACGGGCCGCACGACGCCGTCGCCGAGGGCGCTGCCGTAGCCGTACGTGTAGTCGGCGGCCGAGCGCCGGATGCCGTCGTTGCCCTCCTCGTACACGACGAAGGGGATGGGGTTGGTGTCGGACCGGAAGGGCGTGCCGGTGAGGGCGAGCCGCCGGGTGGCGGGCTCGAAGGCCTCCAGACAGGCCTCGCCCCAGGACTTGCTGTCCCCCGCGTGGTGGATCTCATCCAGGATCACCAGCGTCTTCCGCTGCTCCACGCGGTTGCGGTGCAGCATGGGCCGCACGCCGACACCGGCATACGTGACGGCGACGCCCTGGTACTCCTTGCTGAGCGGTCCCGCGCTGTACTCGGGGTCCAGCTTGATCCCTATCCGCGCGGCGGCCTCGGCCCACTGCTTCTTCAGGTGCTCGGTGGGCGCGACCACGGTCACCTGCTGGACCACGTGGTGGTGAAGCAGCCACGACGCGAGCGTCAACGCGAACGTCGTCTTGCCGGCGCCGGGCGTGGCGACCGCGAGGAAGTCGCGCGGCTGCTCCTGGAGGTACTTCTCCATCGCACCCTGCTGCCAGGCACGCAGCTTGCTGGCGGTGCCCCAGGGGGCACGACCCGGGAAGGCGGGGGAAAGGTGGTGTGACGAGGAGGCGGCGGTGGTAGTCACGGTCTCCGGTTCGTTCGGGCTCGGCGGCACGGCTACGTATGACAACCGGGCCACCTTACCGGTGCGACCCCGGGGCACCGGGTTGACGACCCCGGGGCGGGGACGGGTGGGACACGTCTCACACCACCCGGCCTGTCCGACGCTTGAGGACGAGGCCGAGGGCCGATCGGTGGCAGCCCCTCCCGCCCGCACCCTCCCAGCCCGCCCCGGCAACTTCTAGCCCGTCCGGCGATTGAGGACGAGGCGCGAAGCGCCGATTCGACGGCGCCCTCGTCCCACCCGCCACGGGACACCCACCCCCTGGGGCCCAGGGGCGCAGCCCCGGTTACGGGAAGGGGCGGGCCTGGGGGCCACGCAGCCGCGTCCCCACCCAGACCCCCACCAGAGCCACCACGGCCATGGGCAGAAACACCACGACGAACGCCCCCGGATGCGACCCCCCGACCTCCCCCGCCCCGTGCCCCGCGCCGACCATCCCCCCACCGAGCGCGGCGAACGCGGCCCCACCCGCGGCCAGCAGAATCACATTCGAAAGCCCGTCGGATATCTGAAGCGAAGCGGAGTTGGCCCCGGCGTCCTCAGGCGCCGACAACCGCAGCAACAACACACTCGTGGACGCGATGACAAGGCCCATCCCGAGGCACCCGACCCCCCACGCGACAGCGACGATCCACACCGGCACGGCGTCGATGAGCACGCTGGGCGCGACCGCGATGGCCAGGGCGACGAGCACCATCCCCAGCGGAACGAGCCGCCCCCGGTACGCCTCCATCCCCGGCCGCGACTGCACGTACGACCCGAGCGCCCACGTGGCACCGCCCGCGGCGAGCGAGAACCCGGCGAGCGTGGGCGAGAGCCCCCGCTCGGTGACGAGCATCAGCGGCACGAAGGACTCGGCGGCGACGAAGGACCCGGCGGCGATGCCGCGCAGCAGCACGACGGAGGGCAGCCCGCGCGCGGCCCGGTAGGTGCCGCGCGGCAGCAGCCCGAGGACGGCGGGCACGAGGAGCGCGGCGCCCGCCACGGCCGGGAGCAGCGAAAGCCACCGCAGGTCCTGCCCCGCGTACTGGAGGAGCCCCGCGCCGAGCGAGATGCCGAGGGCGAGCCGGATGCGGCGCCGGTCGAAGGCCTCGACGGGCGCGTCGGGGTCGAGGGGCCCGGACGCGGTGCGCCGTATCGCGGGCAGCGCGAGCATGAGCGGCGCCACGACGAGGACGGGGATGCCGACGAACACCCAGCGCCAGCCCAGGTGCTCGGTGACGGTCCCGGCGATGAGCGGTCCGACGATCGAGGGCACCACCCAGCAGGCCGCGAACGCCGCGAGGATGGGCGCCCGCAGCCGCTCCGGGTAGGCCCGGCTGACGATGACGTACAGCGACACGATCACCAGGCCGCCGCCGAGGCCCTGCACGGCGCGCCCCAGGATGAACATCCACATCACGGTGGCCGTGCCGGACAGCACGAGTCCCGCCGCGAACGCGCTGATCCCCACCGCGAGCGGCCCGAGCGGTCCCCGCCGGTCGGCCCACTGCCCGGAGAGCACCATCCCGAACAGGCTCGTCGTGAAGTACCCGGAGAACGCGAACGCGTACAGCGAGATCCCGTCGAGCTCCCGCGCGGCCACGGGCATCGCCGTCCCGACGGCGGTCGCCTCGAAGGCGATGAGCAGGACGACGGAGACGATGCCGATGCTCAGCGCGCGATGGGCGCGGCCGAGGAGGCCGCCTTCCGGCTCGGGCGGGTCCACGTCGACGGACGGGGCGGGGGCGACATCCGTGTCGCGCGGGTCGGGGGCGGTCATGCGAGCAACCGTAAGGTCCACGACCGACATTGACCCCTGTCCGGAGAAGGTCACCCGCTGGTCCCTTGGTCGTACGACCCGGGTCCTGAGCAGGCATGGTCCCGTCCTACGCGCTCCGACCCCACGGTGCCGCGACGACCGAGGCGCGGCTCAGTTCAGCTCCACGCTCGCCACCACCTCGTCCACCGCCTCCTCGTCCACCGGCCCCTTGTCCGCGTACGGGCCGATGTCCGTGCCGGGCGTCGCGATCCCCAGCAGGAAGGCGGACCGGGTGTCGTCCACCGAGACGAGGGTCAGGCGCAGATGGGCCGTGCCGCCCTCGCCGTCGCGGACCGTGAGGGCCGTCGTGTGGGCGGGGCGGCCGTCGACGGTCGTCGCCTCGGACTCCTTCAGGTCCGACGAGCCGTCCGGGTAGAAGAACTCCGCGTTGGAGCGGGCCGCCCGCTCCGTCTCGGTCTTCAGCGAGGATTCGGGCACCGCTCCCGACCGCCCCGCGAGCACGATCCCGCCGCCCTCCTCCTCGTTCCCTTCCTCCGCCGAGTCCGCGAGGCCCTTGCCCTTAGAGGCGATCGACGACGTGAACGCGCCGATCAAGCCCCCCTTCTTGTCGTTGCGTTCCCACCCTTCGGGGATCCCGTACGACACCCCGGCCCGCGCGTCCGTCACCCGCGGCCTGCCCGCGAGCGGCCCTTCGTCGCCGTCCCGCGTCCACCACCAGGTGCCGAGGCCCGCGGCGAGCACCGCGAGGACCACGGCCACGACGACCGGGACGGTCCTGCCCCTGCGGCCCCCCGCGGGCTGCGGCGGCTGCGGGTACGGCGCGTACGGCTGCGGGGGCGTCGGCGGCATCGGGGGCGTCGAAGTCATGCGCCAAGCCTCGCCGTCCGGCTCCGCCGGGCCCTGAGTACGCCTACTCAGCGCCCTACTCACTCCCCCACATCCGCCGCACACACCAGCCCCGTGCAGCTCTCGGGCAGCAGGTCTTCAGGCCAGCTTTCCGCTGTGACCAGGGGCACCCGCCGTGAAGCATGAGTGAAGATCTTTCACGTTATCCTCACTCAAGGCGCAGGATTTGCGGTCTGCGTGCCACCAGGACAAATGGACAGCATAATCACGCTCGTCCAACTCTGCACTACTTACCCGCAGTTGTCCTTAATAAGGGGCAACTCTTCCCGCCGATTGCGGCGCCGCGCCTTTCCCCCTGTACGCATGGCCTGGGCAGTCCGGCCGACCACCGGAACCGCCCCTTCACCACGCTCACTTGGGGGTTTTACGCATGTCCGGAATCACCCGCCGCCGGGCCATCGGCGCCGCCGCGAGCGCCGCCGCCGGTATCGCCGTCGTCGGTGCCGCCCGTGCGGCGGCGACAGCCGCCGAGTCCGGCACCGAGGCCCACCCGGGCGCCGCGCCCGACGCCTTCGACGAGGTGTACCTCGGGCGCCGCATCCAGGGCGCGCCGTCCCACGGCGGCGGCCACCACGGCGCCCATGGGGGCCACGGCGCCGGCTACTCCGTCCAGATCGACGGCGACGAGCTGCACATCATGCGCAACGCCGACGGCACGTGGATCAGCGTCATCAACCACTACGAGCCGCAGGCGACCCCGCGCGCGCTCGCCCGCGCTGCCGTCGTCGAGCTCCAGGGCGCCACCCTCGTCCCGCTCGCCCCGCCCGCGCCCTCGTCCCCGTCCGCCGTCTGACCCGGAGCAGCACCGCCATGACCGTACGCAAGAACCAGTCCCAGCTCACCGCCGACGAGAAGCGGCGCTTCGTGACCGCGCTCCTCGCCCTCAAGCGCGACGGCCGCTACGACTCCTTCGTCAGCACGCACAACGACTTCATCATGAGCGACACCGACAACGGCGACCGTGTCGGCCACCGTTCGCCGTCCTTCCTGCCCTGGCACCGCCGCTTCCTCATCCAGTTCGAGCAGGCCCTGCAGTCCGTGGACGCCTCCGTCGCCCTCCCCTACTGGGACTGGACCGTCGACCGCACCCCGGCCGCCTCCCTCTGGGCCCCCGACTTCCTCGGCGGCACCGGCCGCAGCCGCGACAGCCAGGTCACCGACGGCCCCTTCGCCTCCTCCGGCAACGGCTGGCGCATCAACGTCCGCGTCGACGGCCGCGACTTCCTGCGCCGCTCCCTCGGCGCGGGCGTCCGCCAACTCCCCACCAAGGCCGAGGTCGACTCCGTCCTCGCGATGTCCACGTACGACATGCCGCCGTGGAACAGCGCCTCCGACGGCTTCCGCAACCACCTCGAAGGCTGGCGCGGCGTCAACCTCCACAACCGCGTCCACGTCTGGGTCGGCGGCCACATGGCGACGGGCGCGTCCCCCAACGACCCGGTCTTCTGGCTCCACCACGCCTACGTCGACAAGCTGTGGACCCAGTGGCAGTCGCGGCACCCGGGCTCGCCCTACCTGCCCGCCGCAGGCACCCGCGACGTCGTCGACCTGAACGACACGATGCGCCCGTGGGGCGACGTCACCCCGGCCGACATGCTGGATCACACGCGGTACTACACCTACGACGTGGCCGCCTGAACGAAGTCACGCCAGGCCCCCGCAGCGAATCCGAGGCGGGGGCCTTCGGGGTTCTTGGAGTCGCGTACGTGGATGGTGGTGGGGGTGGGGGCGACTTCGACGCAGTCGTTGCCGTCGCCGCTGCTGCTGTAGCTGCTTTTGGTCCACGTCAGCGCAACCTCGACGCAGTCGTTGATGTTGCTGCTGTCGCTGTAGCTGCTCTTGAACCAGATGAGTTCGCGGCCGTCCCCGGCGAGGGGCTTCTGGGTCATGTCTCTCCCCACAGTTGCTCAATGAAGGCCAGCGACCCCCGTGGAGTGAGAGCCTGGGCCCTGATCATGCCGTAGCGCAGCTCAAGGATTCGGAGCTGCTTCGGATCGGAGACCGGGCGGCCGTTGAACTCCCCTTCGGAACGTCCCACCGCCGTGCCGTCTCCGAACTTCAGCAACTGGATTCGCCCGCCCTCGATTCCGGCATGCTCCTCGCAGTTGGTCGGCATCACCTGGAGGGTGACGTTGGGCAACCGTCCGACTTCCAGCAGCCGTTCGAGCTGCGCGCGCAGAATCATTCTGCCCCCGATGGGCCGTCGGAGTGTCACTTCCTCCTGCACAAAGATCAGGTCGGGTGCGGGTGAGCGCTCGAAGATCTCCTGGCGTGCCATGCGAGCGGCCACGCCGCGCTCCACCTGGTCCAAGGAGTAGGCGGGTTGCCGCGACTCGAACAGCGCCTCCATGTACTCCTTCGTCTGCAACAGCCCGTGCAGGTTGTGGTTGCCGTACGAAGCGACCTCAACCGCCCGCTCCTCCAACTTCGCCAGCTCCCGAACCTTCTTCGGATACCGGGCCTTGGCCATCTCCTCCTTCATCGCCGAGATGAAGCCGCCCGCGCCGAGCACACGGTCGGCGGCATCCAAGTACTCGGGGCGAGGGATCCGCGCCCCGCGCTCGACCTTGCGGACAAGGTCCTCCCCGTACCCGATGGCCTCGCCGAACTCCCCCGCACTCAGCCCCGCGGCCTCACGCCACCGCTTCTGCTGATGGCCCAACGCCTCGACCACCGAGGCGATCTCGTCCTCGGGCTCGACGTCCCAGCCCGTCTCGTCCACACCTTCGCCGTCCGCACTCATCACGCCCACCTCCGAAAAGCGCCGCCCCGCTCCAACGCGCAGCCGTACCCGTAAGGCACTCAGGACAGCCGGGACAGCACCGGACAGCGACGGGACAGTCACCGTACGTGCACGGTGCATCACGGTGCAGGGGAACCGGCTGGCGTCACGCTGAGGTGCATGGACTCGGAGACCACACAAGCCCCGGCCGCGGTGCGGACGTTCAGCATCCGGCTCTCCTCGACGCCGAGGGGCGCCCGCCTGGCGCGCAGAGCGGCGGTGACCCAACTCCACGTGTGGGGGCTGCCGTTCGAGCCGGCGCAGCACATCGTGGCGGAGCTGGCGAGCAACGCGGTGCGGCACGGGTACGTACCGGGCAGGGACTTCCGCCTGACGCTGCGGCTGACGGAGGGCGGGGTCCTACGTGTCGAGGTGACGGACACGTACACGGAGAGGCTGCCCCGCCCGCAGGGCCGGGTGGCGCCGGAGGCGGAGTCGGGGCGGGGCCTGCTCCTGGTCGAGGCGCTCGCGACGCGCTGGGGCACGGAGGTGGGGCCCGCGCCGGGCAAGACGGTGTGGGCGGAGGTCGGCGCCGTCTGAACGGCGCGGCTCAGGAGAAGGAGAGCTCCTGCGCGCGCAGGGTGCCGCCGCGACGGCCGGGGGCTTCCTGCCGGTGCCAGTACAGGTTGGTGTGGGCGATCACGAGGTCGGGGGACGGGGCTCCGTAGGCGCTCAGGTCCTCCGTGGTGTGGGCGTCGGCGACGAGGGTGGCGTCGTAGCCGCGGGTGAAGGCGCCGTGGAGGGTGGAGCGGATGCAGACGTCGGTCTGGGCGCCGGTGACGACGAGGTGGCCGACGGCGCGCTCGGCGAGGACGGACTCCAGGTCGGTGGCCTCGAAGGAGTCGCCGTAGAGCTTGTGGACGAGGGGTTCGCCTTCGCGGCGGACGAGCTCGGGGACGTAGGCCCAGCTCTCGCTGTCGCGCGGCAGTTCGTCGTCGGAGTGCTGGATCCAGATCACGGGCACGTCGGCCGCGCGCGCCTTGTCCACGACGACGGCTATGTTCGCGACCACGGCGTCCCGCTCGTGCGCCTCGGCCACGACACCGTTCTGCATGTCGATGACGAGCACGGCGGTACGGGGGCGGTCGGGCAGGGTGGTCATGGGGGGCTCCGGTTCCAGGTGTGCCGACGGTGCGGATCCGGGTGAGATCACGTGCCGTCGTCCGAGGGCAGGGTCTCACCGATCATCTCCCACACCTGCTTGGCGGCCACACGGGAGAGCTTCAGAGGGCTGTGCGGGCCGACCTGCCCCAGCTCGACCGGTTCGGCGGGCAGTCGGCGGTGCCAGTAGCCCAGGGGGCCGCAGTCCCAGACCGCGAGTGCGCGCGCCGCCAGGCCACCCGGCTGCCCGTGCCGCCCCTGCCAGGCGGCGGTCATGCGCCAGCTCGACCGCAGTTCCGCGATCAGGTCGGCGAAGAGGGCGAGCGTCGGGCCGTCCAGGGTCCCGTGGGCCGCGAGGGCGTTCCGGATGTGCTCGCGCTCCTCGCGTCCGGATGCGGCGAGGGGGATCGTTTCCAGGGCGGACAAGGCCGCGTCGAGCGTTCCGACGGTCGTCTCGACGACGGCGGGCCGTGCGTCGTGGAGGGAATCGATCCGTCGTAGGTTCACCATGTTCGCGAGCGCCCACAGCAGCATGCTCGGTTCGACGCAGGCGTACTCCGATTCGGCGTCGCCGGGCCATGCCTCGTGGGTGACCACGTGGTCGTCGCCGATGAACATCCCGTGGTGCAGCTTTCCCTGCCGACCCGCCACCTCCAGCGAGACGGACACCACGGGGCTGACCATCGTCGTCAGCAGCGGCAGGAGAAGGCTGGAGAGCTGACCCGCCTGATTGATCAGGCCGCGCTCCCGTAACTCGCCGTGGGCCAGGGCCATTTCCCCGGGAGGCGCGTCTCCTGTCGCCAGGCAGCAGAGAACGACGACGTGGTCGTCGCCGAGGCGGAACCGGGACCTGGACACGTCCATGGAAGGCACGTCATCACTCGCTCTGAGGTCGCGTTCGCCACGCCCCGGTCGGGACGTGGTCAGGACGTGGTCAGTACTGGGACTGCAGGGAAAGGTTGAAGACCCTTGAGATTCCCGCCCGTACGGCCCCTCGCCGAGTCAGCGTCGCCCGGTCGACGCCCACGAAGAGGGCTGCGAGCGCGATGTCGGCACCGACGGCCCGTTTCTCGACGCCTATCGTGAACTTCTTTCTCGACCCGATGCCTGTTTCCCGCACCGTGATGATGACTCCGGGATCCTCATCGTCCGCCTCGCGTCGGAGAACGAAAGCCCGGCGGTTGATCGCCGTCAACCGATACTTGTCCCCCGCGTACTTGAGCATCAGCGACCGTCCTCGGTGGGTCATGCCCAACCGATTCCTCGTCGTGTAGACATGGGCGTCGCCGACTCTGAGCGTCGCGCGGTTCAGGGACGGCCTGCTCATCACGTCGGTGTGAATGCCGCGCGACTCAAGGGTGGCGGTGGGGATCGCGTCACCTCGCACCTCGGCGGTGAGACTTTCGTGGTGATTATGGCGCTCATTCGTCACCTTGATGTCGCCGAACTCCTCCGAGGTGCCTTGCCAGCCGAACAGGCGCTTCTCGCCCTTCTCGCGCTGCTTCCAGTAGTGCAGGGTGAACGAGGCAGTGGTGGTGTGCATTTCCGGTCCTCACTAGTCGAACGGGTTGACGACGTCTTTGAACTTCCGCGCACCACTGGCCACGCCGGACTTGAGATCCTCGGTCCGGTCTCCGACCCAGTCCTTCGCATTCCCGACGCCCTTGCCGATGGCTTCGTGGTTGTCCCAGATCAGGGCCCCTCCGTACACGACTCCGGTGCCGACCGCCAGCCCGGCGGTCACAGGGTTGGGCGCCACCGTAAGCGCCGTCAAGGAACCGCTGAACGCCGTCCCGCTGAGGTCCGAGGCGAACTTCGCCGGATCCGCCTTGATCTTGTCCCCGTCGTACGTGGAGAGATTGGCGACGCCATAGACGGTCGCCGCGGCGCCACCGACCACGCCCGTGCCCCGTAGCCACCCAGCGGCCCTTCCGGCCTGTGCGAGCCCGCCGCCCCGCGCGACCCGGACCAGATTGGCCTCGGACGCCGACGGCATGACGAAGGTGCCGTTCTTCATGAAGCCGCCGTACATGGCGGCTTCATCGGATCCGGTCATGGCAGTGACCAGGCCGGGGGGAACACGGCTGATGACGCTTCCGGGAGCTGATCCGGCCAGTTGGGTGTTGATGAAGCGTGACGTCAAGGTGCCAGGGGCATTGAGCGCCTTCTGGTCTCTGAAGTGGCTCACCAGGTTGATGGAGTACATGACAGACGTGCCTGTGACGAGCGCGAAGGCCCCGACGGTCATCGACCCCTTGGTCACCGCACTGACCAGATCCCCCAACTGCGCGCTCCCCGTGAGCCGAGTCACCCCGTCCCGCCGCAGCCGCTCCATGTAGTCGTCCAGGGTCTCGTCATCCCGCTTCTTGAACCAGTCGGAATCGTTCCGGGCCCGCTTCTGCTCGCCGTCGGCCTTCGCCACCTGCCCGGCGTCACCGTTGAAGCCGGTGCCCGTGGTCCCGTCGTTCTTGTTGCCCTTGCCGTCCTTGACCACGGCCTCCAGGTCCCGCTTGAGGTCCTGGTCGGCGTCGTCGAAGGCCTTGACGCACAGCCTGAGGAAGTCGGCCCACGCGTCCACACTCGCGTTGACACTCGCGGCGTGGGCGGGGTTCAAGCGGGCGGCGCTGCTCTCGGACGCGCTGAGCCGGTCGTAGTCGTACACGACCTTCCCCTGCTCGGAGACCTTCATCCCGGCCTTGACGGCATCGGAACGGGCGGTCTCCAACTGCTTCCTGAGCTCGACGAACTGCTGGTGCGCGTTGCGCAGCAGGGTCGCGGTCGCCTTGGCCTGCGTCTGAGCGGCCTGGTACTCGTAGCGCGTGGCGGCGAACTTCGCGTGCGCCGCCCGCGCGCTCGCACCGAGCCAGGCCTGGCCTTTCGTGATCTTCTGGACGCCGTCCCGGTAGCGGCCCTCGACCTTGTGGAACTCGTCCGCCATCTCCTGCCACTTGTCGGCGGCGGCGGAGAGACTCCCGAAGTCCGTCGTCATGACTTCGTAGTACGTCAGCACGCTGCGCTTCCTCCGGAAGGCGTCGGGATGCCATGCCGCTCCGCCGCCTCGCGTCGGGGCCTGGCAGCGGGTCAGTACTGGTCGAGCTTCGAGCTCGCACGGATGCGCTGGGAGGTGCCCACGTCGGTCTCCGTGAAGGTCTTGTTCGTCGACCGCAGGGCGTCCTTCTCCGCGGCGAGCCGTCCCATGAGCGTCTTGACCTGGCTGTCCCAGGTGGTCTGCACCTTCTTCAGGCCGGAGGCCGTGGCCCAGCCGCCGAATCCGCTGATGGCCTTGTCGGTCGCCGCGTCGGCCCAGGTGCCCGCCTTGCGGGTGTCCGGCTGCAGCTCGGTCTCGATGGTGTGCGCGGCGGCCTTCTTCTCCCGTGGCGTCGTCGCGAGATCCGGCGCGCCTCCGGGCGGCGGTCCTGGAGGATCCGTCTGATTGAGCCGCATCGACGTCGGCCGCGGCTCACCCTCGCCGGCCCCCGCCTGGCCCCACTGCTCGTCAAACCCCATGGTCGTGTGCCACAGCACCCCCGTGTGGCCAGGGCTAGGTCTCAGTTGTCACTCTTGTTCGTCCACAGTGACCAACGGGAACCTGGCGTTGCTAGTGCAATTTGCGCCATAGGAAGGCGAGTTCGGTGCCAACCGGTCGGGGCGCGGGTCACCCGGCCCGCCCGGACCCGAGGTGCCCCCCGCCCCCGTTCATGAACGCCGTATGGCAGTCCCGTTGCGGCGCCCCCGCCAGGGTTGAGTGGGGCGGGTGGCGCGCCTACGGTCGAGGGAGTCAGTACGACATGGCCGTGTGCCCGAGTGGTTTAGGGATTCGCCTGCAAAGCGAAGCACACCGGTTCGATTCCGGTCACGGCCTCCACGTCCCCGTCAGGGGTCATGCGTTCAGGGCGCTGCCCGCTCGCCAGTCGGCCCACGAGACGTTCCAGTCGCCGTAGCCGTTGCCGGGGGCGACCGTCTCCTTGGAGCCGGTGACGCGGACGACGTCGCCGGGGATCACCTCTTCGTAGAAGCGGCGGGCCGTGCCGTCCGTGGCGAGGCCTATGCAGCCGTGGGTGACGTTGGAGTTGCCCGCGAAGGTGTTGGCCTTGGGGTTCTCGTGGAGGTAGGTGCCGGACGTCGTGAGGTGGACCGCGTAGCTGTAGTAGCCGGCGTACGCGTCCGCGTAGCCGACCGTGCGGGAGTCCATGAAGACGCGGCGCTGCTTGTCGGAGACCACCATCGTGCCGTTCCAGGTGTCCATGCCGGGCGCCCCCGCCGTGATCGGCACGCGGCGCGTCACGCCGTCCTTGACCACGGTCATCGTGTGGCTGCGTACGTCGACCGTGGCGACCAGGGAGCGGGCGACGGTGAAGCTGCGGTCGATGCCGGAGCCCACCCGGACGGTGACCTTCGCGCCGGGCTTCCAGTACGTCCTCGGGCGGTAGTCGACGCGCTGGCCCTCGTGCAGGTTGCGGTCCTTGACCCAGCTCCAGGAACCGGTGACAGGGGTGCTCGTGCGCACCTTCAGGCGCCGCTCCACCGCCGCCCGCTCGGCCTTCGGCACGGGGCGGGCGAAGGTCACCGACACCGGCATGCCGACACCCACCCGCTGCCCGTCCGCCACGTTCACCCGCACCCCGCCCCCGCGCAGCGCCGCCGGCTCCACCACCGGCTTCGCACGCGGCGAGGGCGTACCGGCCCCGGCCGCCTTCCGGTCGTCCCGCCGCTCCGACGGCGCCGGCGCACCGTCCTGCCCGCCCAGCGAGCAGCCCGCGAGGACGCCCGCGCAGAGCACGGCCGCCGCCGCCCCGCGTACGACGTGACGGATTCTGGTGCGCCTGGCCATCGGGTCCCCCTGTGTGGTGTTCCGGCCTGGGCCGGTGTGTTTCCATGTACGCCACCCATACGCACGGCGGAGACCGCCGGGTTGCATGAGGCGTGCGGGAAGAAATTCGGGGCTGGTTGTGACGGGGCGCGGCGCGGGCGGCGCACGGTCGCGGTCGTGGACAGGAACGGCGGGGGCATGACCGAGGACGAGTTCGACGCGTTCTACGCGTCCGCGTTCCCGCGCGTCGTCGGCCAGGTCTACGCCTTCACCGGCGACCACGGTCAGGCCCAGGACGTCGTCCAGGAGGCGTTCGTACGCGCCTGGGACCGGCGGCGCGACTTCGCAGCCGTACACGCGCCGGAGGCCTGGGTCCGCACGGTGGCCATGAGGCTCGCGGTGAGCCACTGGCGGCGGGCCCGGCGCTGGCTGGAGCTGGTGCGCAAGGAGCCGCCGCCCGAGCACACGGCGGGACCCGGGCCCGAGCACGTCACGCTCGTCGCGGCGCTGCGGAAGCTGCCCGAGGCGCAGCGGCTCGCGATCGTCCTGCATCACCTGTGTGACCTCAGCGTGGAGCAGGTAGCCTCCGAGACCGGCGCCCCGACCGGCACGGTCAAGGCCCGGCTCTCACGTGGACGGGCGGCGCTGGCGAAGCATTTGTCCGGGGAGTACGGGAGCGACGCGGGCGGCAGCGGCAGTGGGGGCGACGGTGTCCTCGGCGGGACGAGCAGCGGGAAGGAGGGGGATCGGGATCGTGTCCGGTGAACCCTCGAAGCCCGAGCCGAACCCCGGGCCGGGCGCCACGCCGCACTCCGGTCCGGCGTCCGCTCCGGCCCCCGACCTCTCCGCCGCCCTCCACGCCCTCGCCGTCGACGCCCGCTCCCCCGCCCCCGGCACCGGCGCCGACGTGCGCCGACGCGCCGGGACCCGGCGGCGGCGCAGGCACGCGGCCCTCGTCGGCGGTGGTGCCGTCGCGGCCGCCGCCCTCGTGGCCGGGCTCGTCGTGGGCCTCGGCGACGACTCCGGCTCCCGGCCCGCGCCGCCCGCCGCGCCCAGCACCTCCGCCGGGCCCACCGCGCCCGCCGCCACCGCCGACCTCACGCGGCGCGAACTGTCCGTGGCGGGCCGGAAGCTGCCCCTGTCGTCGGGCCGCGCGACGTACCCGACGAAGCCGGGGCGCATGACGGTCGTCGCCAAGCACCGCTCGACGAAGCTGTCCGGCGACGGCGTCGGCCTCGGCGAGACGTACGACGTGTACTTCCACTGGGTCCTCGAACTCCGCGACGCCGAAGGCCGCACCAACTACGTCGTCGCCCTCACCTACGACGAGCCCTCCGTCGGCGAGCGCGATGTGACCCACGGGTGGCTCGGGTTGCGCGCGGCGGACGCCAAGTGGCTCTACGGGAAGCTCCGTCCGGGGTCCGTGGTCACCATCGAGGGGAAGGCGCCCGGCAGTTAGCGCCGGGACACGTGAAGAGGGGCGGCCCCCAACGGAAACCGCCCCTCCGATAGTGCCGGGATCAGCCCCAGCCCGTGTCGTTGTCATCCCCCATGACACATCTCCCCCGTAGTGACCGAGTTGTTCGGGACTCTTCGATGGTGCCCTGCAACTGGCCCTGCCTAAAAGGGATTTATGGGGGGATCGCATGCCTGAAGCGTCATCGCGACCCGACCGGCACCGGTCGGAGACATTCCACTCTCAGGTCACGGACGCCTCGTCCAGACGCCCGAGAATCGCGTCCACCGTCTGATCCACCGTCAACTCCGAGCTGTCCAGCCACAGTCCGATACGCGGCGTGGTGGCACGCATCCCCTCGTCCAGGGCAGCCACCGTCCACTCGCCGTAGCCCTTCTTGCCTCGGTTCGCCTCGCGTTCGGTGACCGCGGACGGGGTCGGGGTCAGCACGATCACGTGCAGGGGGCGGGTGCGGACCAGGTCCGCGTAGCGCTTCAGCTGCTCGCCCAGGATGACGTCCTGGACGATCGCCGTGAAGCCCGCTGCGGCGTACGCGTCGGCTGTCGACGCCGACAGGGCGTAGCGGAGGCGGAGTTGGGACTCCGCCTCCGCGCCCGCGCCGGGCTCGTACTCCTGCCGCCCTGAGACGATCATGCGGCGGAAGACGTCGCCGCGCACGTGTGCCGCGCGGGGCAGGCGTTCGGCCAAGGCCTGGGCGACTGTGGACTTTCCGGCGGCCATGATGCCGGTGATGACGATGACCCCTTCGGGGGTGGTGGGGGCGCTCATCTGCGCGAAGTTACCCGAGCGGGGGCCTGGGTTCCTCCCGGTTTTCGGGGGCCCTCGTGGGACGCCCCAGTCCCGCCCCTTCACCGAAACCGGGGCTCCGCCCCTGGACCCCAGGGGCGGGTGCTCCCTTCGGGTGGGACAGCCTCCGCCGAATCGGCGCTCCGCGCCTCGTCCTCAATCGCCGGACGGGCTGAAAATCCTCACCCAGCGCCGGACGCGCCAAGGCCCCTCACGCCAGCTCCGCCCCCACCGCCGCCTGCGGCCTGATCGGCAGGCGGTTCACCGGGCGGCCCGTCGCCGCCCGTACCGCCGCCGCGATCGCCGCCGGGGAGGTCACCACCGGTACCGCGCTCGCGGCCTTCGCGCCGAAGGGGGCGACCACGTCACGTTCCTCGACGAGTTTGACGATGCGGATGTCGGGGGCGTCGAGGGCGGTGGGGAGGGCGTAGCCGGTGAGGTCGGGGTGGCGGACGAGGCCGCGAGGGGTGCGGAGGTTCTCGGTGAGGGCCGCGCCGACGCCCTGGGTGACGCCTGCCTCGATGCGGACGCGGAGTTGCGCGGGGTTGAGGATGCGGCCGACGTCCTGGGCGACGGCGAGTTCCACGACCCGTACGGAACCGATCTCGATGTCGACGTCGACGACCGCGCGGATGGCGCAGAAGGCCATGCCGACGAAGGCGTCGCCCTGGCCGTCGGCGTCGAGCGGCTCGGTGGGGTGCGGGCGGCACTGCGCGGTGGCCCACAGCTCCTTGCCGTCCATGGCCTCCTCGACGGTGGTGGAGAGCACTCCGTCGTACGAGGTGATCTTGCCGTCGGCGATCTGGAGCAGTTCGGTGGACATGCCGAACTTGTGCGCCAGGGGCTGGAGGAGCTGGGTGCGGACCATCTTCGCGGCGCGTTCGACGGCACCGCCCGACACCCAGGTGTGCCGGCCGTGGCAGCTCGGCCCGGCCGGGGGCTGGTCGGTGTCCACCGGGGCCACCCGGACCTCGTCGATGCCGAGCGTCTCCTGGACGATCTGCCGGGCGAGGGTCGTGAAGCCCTGGCCCGTCTCGACGGCCGCGCAGATGACCGTGGCGATGCCGTCGTGGACCTTCACGGTGGCCGTGGACACCTCGTCGGTGCCCTCGGCGCCGAGGAGCTGGACCATGCCGAGGCCGTAGCCGACGCCGCGCCGGACGGCGGCGGGTTCGCCCGCGCCCTCGGGGCCGCCGGGCAGCAGCCAGTCCTCCTGCGGGGTGTCCTTGGGCAGCCCGGGGAGGGGGAAGTCCCGGACGGCGCCGAGGAGTTCGGCGACCGGGGCCGGGCAGGTCACGGTCTGGCCCGTGGGCAGGATGTCGCCGGTGGCGAGGGCGTTGCGCAGCCGCAGCTCGGCCGGGTCGACGCCGATCTTCTTGGCGAGCTTGTCCATCTGCGCCTCGTAGGCGGCGCAGACCTGGAGGGCACCCTCGCCGCGCACGTGGCCGGACGGCGGGTTGTTCGTGCGGACCGCCCAGCCCTCGATGAAGGCGTGGGGGACGACGTAGGGGCCGCAGGCGAAGGAGACGGCCGCGGCGAGGGCGTCGGCGGAGGTGTCCGCGTAGGCGCCCGCGTCGAGCAGGATCTGCGCCTCCACCTTCACCAACTGGCCCTCGGCGTCCGCGTGATGGCGGTAGCGCAGGAGGGTCGGGTGGCGGTGGGCGTGGCCGAGGAAGGACTCCTCGCGGGTCGCGGTGAGCTTGACCGGGCGGCTGGTGCGCAGCGCGAGCAGGCCGAGGGGCAGCTGGAAGCTGGCGTCCTCGCGGTCGGCGCTGGCCCCGGGCACGCCGGTGACGACGACCTTGACCTGCTCGGGGGCGAGGCCGTAGCAGGCGGCGGCCATGTCGCGGTCGCCGTGCGGGTCGGTCGAGGCGATGTACAGCTCGACGCCGCCGTCCGGGCGCGGCACCGCGAGCCCGGCCTCCGCGCCGATGGGCGCCGGGTCCTGACGCCCGATGCGGTACAGGCCCTCGACGACGACCTCACCGGCCGCCTCGGGGTCGCCGTGGCGCAGCGGGATGTGCCGGATCAGATTGCCGTCGGGATGCAGCGGCGCGGCCTCGAAGGCCTGCTCCGGGTCGGTGACCGGGTCGAGGACCTCGTACTCGACGATGATCGCGGCGGCGGCCATCCGGGCCGTGTCCGGGTGGTCGGCGGCGACGGCGGCGATGGCCTCGCCGTGGTGGCGCACCACGTCGGACGCGAACAGCGGCCGGTCGGCGGTCTTGCGGCCGTGGCTCGGCTTGCCCGGCACGTCCTCGTGGGTGACGACGGCGCGGACGCCCGGCATGTCCTCGGCGTGCGTGACGTCGATGGACACGATGCGCGCGTGCGCGTGCGGGGAGCGCAGGACGGCCGCCCACAGCAGGCCCTCGGCCCACAGGTCCGAGGCGTACGGGAACGTGCCCTCCGTCTTCGCCCTGATCTCGGCCGACGGCAGTGAGGAGCCGATGCCGTGCGGCAGTTGCTCGGCGCCCGGCGCGGCGGCTGTCTCGTTGCTCACGCCTGGGCTCCGTCCTGGCCGTAGGGCCCCGACTGGTGCGGTACGCGGGGTCCGCCGGTGTCGGCGTCGTCCGCCTGCTCGGCCGCGGCGCCCTTCGCCTCGCGCTCGGCGACCACGTCGCGGACCGCGTCGAGCACGCCCCGGTAGCCGGAGCAGCGGCACAGGTTGCCGCAGAGCGCGCGGCGCGTCTCCAGGTCGCTGGGGGCCGGGTTGCCTTCGAGGAGGTCGTGCAGGGTCATCGCCATGCCGGGCACGCAGAAGCCGCACTGCACGGCCCCGCAGTTGGCGAGCGCGCGCTGCACGTCCGAGGGGCGGCCGTCGACGGCGAGGCCCTCGACGGTGCGCACCTCGCTGCCCGCAGCGGTGGCCGCGGGCACCAGGCAGGAGGCCACGAGCCGCCCGTCCACCTGCACGTTGCAGGCCCCGCACTCGCCCTGCGAGCAGCCGTCCTTGGCCCCCGCGAGCCCGAGCCGCTCCCGCAGCACGTACAGCAGGGACTCCCCGATCCAGGCGTCGGTGACGGGCCGGTCGGCGCCGTTGACCCGCAGGACGTAGGAGACGAGGGGGTGTTCGTCGTGGGCCGGGGCGTCCGGCTCCGGCGCGTGGTCCGGGGCGTCGGCCGCAGGGGCGACCGGGTCGTCGGCCTCGACGGGGGCCGTGTCGGCGGCGAGGCCGGCCTCGGCGACGGCGGCGGCGTCGACCTCGGGCGCGTGCTCCGCGTCGGGGTCCTGGTCGGCCTCGGCGGGGTCGTCCGTCTCCGGCGCGTCGTCCGCCTCGGGCGCCTGGTCCGCGGCCGCGGGCCCGGGGTCTGGAGTGTGGTCCGCCTCGGGGGCGGGGTCCGGCTCCGGTACGGGGGCGGGGTCCGGGGCCGCGGCGGGGATCGCCTCGGCCGCGTGGTCCTGCGCGGGCGCCGGTGCGGGGTCCGCCGCCCGCGCGGGGGCCGGTACGTGCGCGGGGTCGGCCTCGTGGGGCGGGACCGCCGGTGCGACGGCCGCCGGGTGGGCGGGGTCGGCGGCGGGCTCCGCCGGGTGGGCCGGGTGCGGCGCGAGGGCCGGGTCCAGGTCGTACGAGGGGTCGGTGGCGTGCGCCGGGTCCACCGGGTCCGCCGGGTACACAGCGTCCACGGTGTGCGGGAAGCCGGGCGCGGGGGCGAGGCCCGCCGACTGCGCGGCGTGCGCGTCGAAGTGCGCGTTCCCGCCGAACGAGGCGTTCCCGCCGAGGGACGCGTCCTCGTCGTACCGCGCGTTCCCGTCGAACGCGTTCTCGTCGTACGCGGGGTCCGCCCCGTAGTGGGGGTCGGCGGTCGGCGCGAGGTGCGCGGACGCCGCGGCCTGCGGGCCGAAGTCGCCTTCCAGGGCGGCCGGATCGACCGGGTTGACCGTTTCGCCCGACGCGTCCGGCATGCCTGGCGCAACCGATACACCCGGCATGCCTGATGCGTCCGGTGCATCTGATACGTCCGGTGCGTGCGGGGCGTCTGGTGCGTGCGGGGCGTCCGGTGCGTCTGTCACGTCACCCGGGCCCCCCGAGGGCGCGAGAGACCCGTCCGGGCGCTGCTTGACGACGAACAGCTTCGCGGTCCGCTCGAAGGGGGTCTCCTCGGCGACGCGCGCGGGCCGCACGGGGGCGGCCTCCGGGGCCGGGGCGGGCGGCCCTGCGGGCGCCTGCTCCACGAACGCTTGCGCGGCCGGGTACGGGGACGCCTGGGGCGCCTCCGGGGCGTGCGGAAGCTCCGGGGCCTGAGGGACCTGAGGAAGCTGCGGGGCCTGCGGAACCTGGGGCGCCTCCGGGGCCTGCGTCGGCCACGACGTGGCCCAGGGCGCGGGCGCGCCACCGGGCAGCGTCGCGGGCGGCGGTGCACCACCCCCTCCCCAAGCTCTCAACTCCGTTCGAGCAGGGGACACCCCATCCGCGGCGAGCGACGACGCCGAGTACTCGCCGGACTCCTCCGGCAGGTCACCGTCGGCGACGGGGATGGACCACTGCCCGGTCACGTCGTGCGCGGCGGGCGCGTGCCCGTTCTGGACACCGCCCTGGCCGCCGTTCTGCTCCGGGGGCGTGACGGCGTCCGGGAAGGTCCACTGGCCGGTGGCGCGCGGGTCGTACGCGTCCGGGACCTGCGGCTCGGCCGGGAACTGCTGCTCCTGGTGGGTGCCCAGCTGCGTGCCGGGGTCCGGCCAGCTCACGGCCTGCGTCGCCCCACCGGTGTGCGTGACACCGGTGTGCGCGACACCGGTCACCTCGGGCGGCAGCACCCACGCGCCCGTGGCGGCCGGGTCGGTGGCGTCGGGGGCCGTCGGCGTGACCGTTATCTGCGGCGGTACGTAGCCGTGTCCGGGGGCGGCGAGCGGTGTGCTCACCGCGTCGGCCGCGCCCTCGGGGAGCTGCACGAACGCGGTGGCGTCCGCGTCGTACTCGCCCTGCGGGTGCGGCTGCCAGCCGCCCGCTCCATTCCTCTGACCGTCGGTCACGACAGCGCCCTCCCCAGTGCTCGTCGGGCCAGCGCGGCGACGGTGCGCCGCAAGTGCAGTACGGCGGGCGGCAGCGGCTGCGCGGTGCCGTCCTCGGCGGGCGGGTGGTCGGGGATGCACGCCGCGGCGACGTACTCGCCGAAGGCCGTCAGGGCCTCCGGCACCAGACCGCGCTCGCCGTCCCAGTCGATGAGTCCGGCCACCCACTGCTCGGCCTCCAGGGGCCTGAGCGGCATCGGCGCGATGGCGCCGACGGCGCATCGCACGCCCCTGCGCGCCGGGTCGAGCACCAGGGCGACCGACGCGGTCGCGCGGCCGGGTCCGGTGCGTCCGGTCGCCTTCAGGAAGACCTGCGGGGCGTGCAGCAGCGGCACGCGGACAAATCCGATCAATTCGCCGGGCGCCAGCATCTCCATGCCCGCGAGCAGGTGCGACACCGGGACCTCACGGCGGGTGCCGCCCGGGCCCGCGATGATCAACACGGCTTCCAGCGCGGCGAGTACGGGCAGCGAGTCACCGGCGGGCGCGGCCGAGGCGATGTTGCCGCCGAGGGTGCCCGCGTTGCGGATCTGCGGCGGTCCCGCGGCGCGCGCGGCGGCGGCGAGCGCCGGGATGAGCGCCGCGAAGTCGGGGCGGCCCATGCGGGCGTGCGTCAGGCCGGCGCCGAGGAGCGCGTGCCCGTCCTGGTACTGCCAGCCGCGGATCTCGCTGATGCGGCCGAGGCCGACGAGGGCCGCGGGGCGGAGCTGGCCTGCGTTGACCGACGACATCAGGTCCGTGCCGCCCGCGACGGGCACGGCTGCGGGCACGGCGGCGAGCGCCGCGACGGCCTCGTCGAGCGTGACAGGCAGCGTCACAGACTGCGCCCCCTGCGCCGCCCGCGGTGCGTGCGTGGTCAAAACCGGCTGCCCCTTCCCGATGGCCCGGCAGCTTGCGCGCCGTTCTCACCGTTACGCCTGTTCCGCCGTACGGTACGTGCTCACAACCCGGACGTGGCAACTCTGGCACATCTTCACCGGGCCCCGGCGCGGGGGTCCGCTAGGAGACGTTCGTCCGCAGACCCGGGGGATATGCCGTTTTCGCACTCCCTCGCCGATCAGCGGGAATTGCCACCCTTCGGTGATCCTTGTACGGCTTCCTCCTGGTGGCCCACGGTCGCACCGCGGACCACCGGGAGCACGCGCTCGGGGCGTCACCTCACACGTTTGGGGGCGCCCCCTCGATCGGGCGTCCGAGCACTCCGGGACGCTTCTGCCACGGCAACGGGCCGCCCGGCGGGCGGTAGTCGACGCCGAGGGCGTCAAGTCGGGCGTAGTGGGCGGTCATTCGCCGTTCGAAATCGGCGAAGTCGCGCTCGGCGGGCGCGGGGAGCGTGCGCCAGGCGACCTCCGCGAGCGCCGCGAGCCTCGGGAAGACCTGATAGTCCACGCGGCCGTGGTACTCCATCACCTCGGTCCACACGTTGGCCTGCGTCCCGAGCACGTGCTTCGCCTCGTCCGCGGTCAGGTCGTCCGGCACCGGCTCGAAGCGGTAGACGTCCTCCAGGGTGCGGACGAACCCGATCGGCACCGGCTCGTCGGGACCGCCGTGCTGCCGGTGGTCCAGATAGACGTGCTGCTCGGGGCACATCACCACGTCGTGGCCCGCCTGGGCCGCCGCGATGCCGCCGCCGTAGCCGCGCCAGGACGACACCGCCGCGCCCTCGGCGAGCCCGCCCTCCAGGATCTCGTCCCAGCCGATGAGCCGACGCCCGCGCGCGGACAGCCACTTGTCGAAGTGCCGGATGAACCAGCTCTGCAACTCGTCCTCGTTGCTGAGCCCGAGCTGCTCGATGCGCTCCTGGACGGCCGCCGAGTCCTTCCACTGCTCCTTGGGGCACTCGTCGCCGCCGACGTGGATGAAGGTCGACGGGAACATGTCGAGCACTTCCTCGAACACGCCCTCGTAGAACCGCAGGGTGGTGTCGGAGGGCGCGAGCACGTTGGGCGTGACGCCCCACGAGTCCCACACCCCGAGGGCGGCCGTGTCGATGACGTCGGTGTTGCCCAGCTCGGGGTAGGCCGCGATGGCCGCCTGCGAGTGGCCGGGGACGTCGATCTCCGGCACGACGGTGATGTGCAAGGAGTCGGCGTACGCGACGATCTCGCGGATGTCGTCCTGCGTGTAGAACCCGCCGTGCGGCTTCTCGTCCCACAACTCCGACGCCCGGTGCCCCCACTTGGTGCGCGACCGCCAGGACGCGACCTCGGTGAGCTTCGGATACCGCTTGATCTCGACGCGCCAGCCCTGGTCGTCCGTCAGATGGAAGTGGAAGACGTTCAGCTTGTGCGCGGCGAGCAGGTCCAGATACCGCAGCACGCCTTCCTTCGGCATGAAGTGCCGGGCCACGTCCAGCATCATGCCGCGCCAGCCGAACCGCGGCGCGTCCTCGACGACGCCCGCCGGGACGACACGCTCCTGCCCCGGCCTGACGGCCGCCCGCCGGAAGGCGTCGGGGCCGAGCAGCTGACGGAGCGTCTGCGCGCCCCAGAAGACACCCGCCGGACTCCCGCCCCGGATCTCCACCCCGTCGGCGGCGACGGTCAGCCGATACGCCTCGGCCTCGAGATCCCCGTCGACGCGCAGCGAGACACTCCCCGGCGCACCCTCGGCTCCGGGCGCCAGCGGCAGTCGCAACGCACCCCCCAGAGTGCCCCGCAACCACCGCTCCGTGCCCTCCGTACCGGCCCCCGCCCAAAGCGTGGTCGCCGCGTCGAGAACGAATCCGCCACCACTGTGCTCCTCGGCGCGTGCGGGCGCCGGGATCAGTTGCTCAAAGGTCATGGACTGAGGCTGCCACGCGATTGCACGTGACAAAAGGGCCGTTGCGGGCCCTGCAACGCCGCCGAGAAGGCCCCCGGGACGACAAACGCCGAACGGGACTGTGTCAGCCCGTCCGGCGTTTGAGGACGAGGCGCGAAGCGCCAGAGAGGGGGAAAGGGGCGAAGCCCCAGACGACGCTACTTCTTGCCGTCCTTGCCGCCCTTGTCCTTGTCTCCACCGGCCCCCATGGACTCGTAGATCTCCTTGCACATGGGACAGACGGGATACTTCTTCGGGTCGCGGCCGGGGACCCACACCTTGCCGCACAGCGCCACGACGGGCGTACCGTCGAGCGCGCTCGCCATGATCTTGTCCTTCTGGACGTAGTGCGCGTAGCGCTCGTGGTCGCCGTCACCGTGCGACACCTGTGGCGTCGGCTCTACGAGGGTCCCCGTACCTGCCCCGCGCTCGGGCTCGGGCTCAAGAGTGCTCATAGGTGCCAAGGGTACTCACGCCGGGCGCGTCCTGGCAGCGGCTGCCGTCCGAGCCCTGCGGCTGCGGCCCCGTGCGCCGCGCACGCGCCGCCAGAAGGTGCAGCGCGAGCCCCAGCGCGGCCACCCCGGCCGCCACCCACGGCAGCGCGTCCGCGCCAAGGCCTGCCGACAGGGCGAGCCCCGCGGCGCCGGAGCCGACGGCGCTGCCGAGGTAGAGCGCGGAGTTGTTCAGGGCGAGCGCCACCGTGCCGCGCTCGGCCGACAGCGCCAACAGCCGGTGCTGCTGCGGCACTTGCAGGGCCCAGCCCACCGCGCCCCAGAGCACGAGCGCGGGGAAGGCCGCCGCGCCGAGGGGCGCCACGGCGAGCTCCGCCACCACCAGGGCCGCCATCAGGCCCGCGACCAGGGCGTACAGCTTCCCCCACCGGTCCACGAGCGGCCCCGCGAGCACACTGCCGAGCACCCCGCCGATCCCCCACGCCCAGAGGTACGGCGCCACATCGCCCTCGCCGACACCGCCGCCGGCCTCCAGGACCGGCGCGAGGTAGGTGTAGAGGCCGAGGCTCGACACCGCGCCCAGGAAGGAGACGCCGACGACCGGCAGGACGGCCCGGTCGGCGAGCGCCCCGAGCCGCGCCCGCACCGGCACCGGCGGCGCGGCGGGCACCTGCGGCAGGCCGACGGCGAGCCCCACGAGCGCCACCGCGCCGAGCCCGGTGACCAGCCACATGGTCGAGCGCCACGAGGTGTGGTCGGCGAGCAGCACCCCGAGCGGCACGCCGAGGACCGTGCCCGAGCTCATGCCGCCCATGATCAGGGCGAGGGCCCGCCCGCGCCGCTCAGGACCGGCGAGGGACGCGGCGGCGGCCGTGGAGAGCGCCGAGTAGACCCCGGCGCCCGCCCCGGCCACGACGCGCGAGACGAGCAGCACGGCGAGGCCCGGCGCGAGGGCGGTCGCGCCGTTGCCGAGGGTGAAGACGGCGAGCGAGGCGATGAGGAGCGCGCGGGGGCGCACGCCCGCCAGGAGGCCCGTGACGAGCGGCGCGCTCACCGCGTACGCGAGCGTGAAGACCGTGACCATCTGCCCGGCGAGGGACACGGTCGTCCCCAGGTCGTCCGCGACCACGGGCAGCAGCCCCGCCATGACGTAGGCGTCGAGCCCCAAGGTGAAGGCCCCCAGCATCAGCAGCCATGTCCGGCGCACCGCACCCCACTCCTTTCGTCCGTTCCGCGGCACGGGTGCGCGCCGCGGAACAGAAACGTAGGCAGTCTCCGGTTCGTCGGGGAAATGCCCACGGAGGTGCGTTTATGCTCCGGAGGCATGAATGCAACGGACTCCGGGACCGCCCCCGACGGGGTCGAGCTGCGCCACTTGCGCGCCTTCCTCGCCGTCGCCGACGAGCTGAGCTTCACGCACGCCGCCGCCGTCCTGCGGATCGGCCAGCCCGCGCTGACGCGCACGGTGCGCGCCCTGGAGGAGGCCCTCGGCGCGCGGCTCCTGGACCGGACGACCCGCAGCGTCGACCTCACCGACGCCGGCCGCCGCCTGCGCGACGAGTTGGGGCCGCTGCTCTCCCGCCTGGACGCGACCCTCGGCGCCGCCCGTGGCGGGCCCCCGCTGCTCCGGCTCGGCTTCACCTCGCTCCTGCCGGAGGCCTGCGGGCCGCTCACCGCCGCGTTCAGGGCGGAGACCGGGGCGGGGGTGCGCCTTGTGCGGCGCTCCGAGCCGCTGGCCGGGCTCGCGTCGGGGGTGTGCGACATCGCGGTCGTACGGGGGGAGATTCCGTCGGGCATGGCGATCCGCAGCCGGGTGCTCCTGTACGAGCCGCGCATCGCCGTCGTCGCCCGTGGTTCCGCCGACCTGGCGCACCGCCGGGTCGTCGACTGGGCCGAGCTGGCGGCGGTGCCTCTGGTCGTGAACACCGTCACCGGGACGACCCGGCCCGATCTGTGGCCCGTCGGGCGGCGGCCGCGGCTCGCCTGTACCGCCGACAACTTCGACGAGTGGATGGAGGCGGTGGTCGCGGGGCACGGGGTCGGGGTCGCGCCGGAGCCGGTCGCTCGGCGGCACTCGCATCCGGGGCTGCGCTACGTACGCCTGAAGAACGCTCCGCCGGTCGCCGTCCATCTGGCCGTGCCGGCCCGGGACGCGCATCCGTTGGCTGAGCGGTATTTGCAGGTGCGGGGTGGGTAGCCCTGCGGGGCCTTCCCCGATCCCGCCCCTTCCCGAAGCTGGGGGCTCCGCCCCCAGACCCCGCTCCTCAAACGCCGGAGGGGCTGAGACTTACCCCGCACATCAACGCGCCGTCAGAGAGGCTGGAACTTACCCGGCGGATCAGTTCAGCGACGGGTCGTCCGGATAGGTCGCCACCATGGCGAGTTCGCTGCGCTGGCGGCGCAGGACCGCTCGCCACAGGCGTTCCGGGTCCGGCGACGACACGTCGCCCGGCTCGGACTCGACCACGTACCAGGCGCCCTCGACCAGTTCGTCCTCCAGTTGGCCGGGGCCCCATCCGGCGTAGCCCGCGAAGATGCGCAGGCTGCCGAGGGCGGAGGCGAGGAGTTCCGGTGGGGCCTCCAGGTCGACGAGGCCGATCGCGCCGTGCACGCGGCGCCAGCCGAGGGGGCCCTCCTCACCGGGGATCACGGCGACGCCGAGAGCCGAGTCGAGGGAGACCGGGCCGCCCTGGAAGACGACGCCGGGGGCGCCCGCGAGGTCGCCCCAGCCGTCGAGGATGTCCGCCACGTCCACGGGCGTCGGACGGTTGAGGACGACGCCGAGGGAGCCCTCCTCGTCGTGGTCGAGGAGCAGCACCACCGCGCGGTCGAAATTGGGGTCCGACAGGGCCGGCGTGGCCACGAGCAGCCGCCCTGTGAGCGAGGACACCTCGGTCATGCCAGACATGATCCCGCATCCCGGGCCCCCGCGGGGAGGCAATCGACCGACGGACGGGAACGCAGCTCAGCGGCTGCCGGGCCCGGTGGGACGGCCGATCGCCCCCGTGACCGTGAGCGTCCGGTTCCGCACGGTTCGTGTTGTTGCGGAGTCATGACGTGTCTGAGGCCCCCTCGGGCTTACTTGAGGGGGGTACGCGGCCATTACGCTTGGCCCTTTGGTCCCCCCGTCCACCTCATCGGAACGCGAGATTCATGACCGTCACCGGCACCCAAGACGTACTGCTTGTCCATGGCGGAACCCCGCTGGAGGGTGAGATCCGCGTCCGCGGCGCGAAGAACCTCGTGCCCAAGGCCATGGTCGCCGCCCTGCTCGGAAGCGCTCCGAGCCGGCTGCGCAATGTCCCGGACATCCGCGACGTCCGCGTCGTACGCGGCCTGCTGCAACTGCACGGTGTGACGGTCCGCCCCGGTGAGGAGCCGGGCGAGCTGCTGCTCGACCCCTCGCACGTGGAGAGCGCGAACGTCGCCGACATCGACGCGCACGCGGGCTCGTCCCGCATTCCGATCCTGTTCTGCGGGCCGCTCCTGCACCGCCTCGGGCACGCCTTCATCCCGGGCCTCGGCGGCTGCGACATCGGCGGCCGGCCGATCGACTTCCACTTCGAGGTGCTCCGGCAGTTCGGCGCGACCATCGAGAAGCGTGAGGGCGGCCAGTACCTGCAGGCCCCGCAGCGCCTGCGCGGCACCAAGATCAAGCTGCCGTACCCCTCCGTGGGCGCCACCGAGCAGGTCCTGCTCACCGCCGTGCTCGCCGAAGGTGTGACCGAGCTCTCGAACGCCGCGGTGGAGCCCGAGATCGAGGACCTGATCTGCGTCCTGCAGAAAATGGGCGCGATCATCGCCATGGACACCGACCGGACCATCCGGATCACCGGTGTCGACAAGCTCGGCGGCTACAACCACGCCGCCCTGCCGGACCGCCTGGAGGCCGCCTCGTGGGCGTCCGCGGCGCTGGCGACCGAAGGCAACATCTACATCCGCGGCGCCCAGCAGCGCTCGATGATGACGTTCCTGAACACCTACCGGAAGGTGGGCGGTGCCTTCGAGATCGACGACGAGGGCATCCGCTTCTGGCACCCGGGCGGCCAGCTGAAGTCCATCGCCCTGGAGACGGACGTCCACCCCGGCTTCCAGACCGACTGGCAGCAGCCCCTGGTCGTCGCCCTGACGCAGGCCACGGGCCTGTCCATCGTCCACGAGACGGTCTATGAGTCCCGGCTCGGCTTCACCTCCGCGCTGAACCAGATGGGCGCCCACATCCAGCTCTACCGCGAGTGCCTGGGCGGCTCCGACTGCCGCTTCGGCCAGCGCAACTTCCTGCACTCCGCGGTCGTGAGCGGCCCCACCAAGCTCCAGGGCGCCGACCTGGTCATCCCGGACCTGCGCGGCGGCTTCTCGTACCTGATCGCCGCCCTCGCGGCCCAGGGCACGTCCCGCGTCCACGGCATCGACCTGATCAACCGCGGCTACGAGAACTTCATGGACAAGCTCGTGGAGCTGGGCGCGAAGGTCGAGCTGCCGGGCAAGGCGGCCATCGGCTGACCGCAGGGGCCGCGCCCCGTAAGGGGCGCGGGGAACTGCGCGACCAGCCACAACCCAGCCGCAGACAAAAAACAACGCGAAGGGCGGCCACCCCACACGAGGTGGCCGCCCTTCGCGCTGCACAGGGCCAGAGGCCTGCTTACTTGCCCTTGGCCGCTTCCTTGAGCTTGGAGCCCGCCGAAACCTTGACGCTGTAGCCGGCCGGGATGTTGATCGGCTCGCCGGTCTGCGGGTTGCGGGCGGTGCGAGCGGCACGGTGGGTGCGCTCGAAGGTCAGGAAGCCGGGGATGGTGACCTTCTCGTCGCCCTTGGCAACGATCTCGCCGACGGTCTCGGCGAACGCGGCCAGCACGGCGTCGGCGTCCTTGCGGGTCACCTCGGCGCGGTCGGCCAGCGCGGCCACCAGCTCACTGCGGTTCATGTTTGTACTCCCGTGTTCTTCTTGCTGTTGAGGCGTGCCTCGCGGCGGAGCCGCATATCGGGCACAGCGAAGCCGATGCTGCCAGGGTCCTCAGGCGGGCCCCGGACCCGGGTCCGACGTCAGACCCTCGCGCCCAGAGACGCATCCTGCCCCCACCTGCGGCGGGAAAGCCAATCCGGCACCCGTGGGAGTCACACGAAAAGCGCCGTTTCTCGGCGGTTGCCTCGAAATGGTGACGCTCCGTCCGCTCCCGGTGCCGGACCGCATGCCCTGACGGACCGGCGTGGGCCGGCGCAGGGCCCCTGAAGGGGGCGGTCGGGCCGCGCGGGCCCTGCGGCCCGCGTCCCGCCACCCTAGAGGGCCGTTGTCGGCGCCGCGTTCCGCGACGCGCCGTGCTGTCAGGCCGTGGTACCCGTCACAGCCACCCCGGCGGCCTTGGCGGCGCTGCGCACCGCTCCGGCGACCGCGCCCGCGACCTTGTCGTTGAAGACGCTCGGGATGATGTAGTTCGGGTTCAGCTCGTCCTCGGTGACCACGTCGGCCAGGGCGGTGGCCGCGGCCAGCATCATCTCCGTGTTGACCGTGCGCGACTGGGCGTCGAGCAGGCCGCGGAAGACGCCCGGGAACACCAGGACGTTGTTGATCTGGTTGGGGAAGTCGGACCGTCCGGTGGCCACAACTGCCGCCGTCTGGCGGGCGATTGCGGGGTCGACCTCGGGGTCCGGATTCGCGAGCGCGAACACGATGGCGTCGTCCGCCATGGCCGCCACGTCGTCGCCGCCGAGCACGTTCGGGGCCGATACGCCGATGAACACATCGGCGCCGACGACGGCCTCCTTGAGGGTGCCGGTGACGCCCTCGGGGTTGGTGTTGTCGGCGATCCAGCGCAGCGGCGAGTCGGCCGCGGCGGCCACCAGGTCCTCGCGGCCCGCGTGCACGACGCCGTGGATGTCGGCGACGACGGCGTGCTTGACGCCCGCGGCGAGCAGCAGCTTGAGGATGGCCGTACCGGCGGCGCCGGCGCCGGACATGACCACGCGCACGTCGCCGATGCCCTTGCCCACCACGCGCAGGGCGTTGGTCAGGGCGGCGAGCACGACGATCGCGGTGCCGTGCTGGTCGTCGTGGAAGACGGGGATGTCGAGGGCCTCGCGCAGGCGGGCCTCGATCTCGAAGCAGCGCGGCGCGGAGATGTCCTCCAGGTTGATGCCCGCGAAGCCGGGGGCGATGGCCTTGACGATCTCGACGATGGCGTCGGTGTCCTGGGTGTCCAGGCACAGCGGCCAGGCGTCGATGCCCGCGAAGCGCTTGAAGAGGGCGGCCTTGCCCTCCATCACGGGCAGCGCGGCCTTCGGGCCGATGTTGCCGAGGCCGAGCACCGCGGAGCCGTCCGTCACGACCGCAACGGAGTTGCGCTTGATGGTGAGGCGGCGCGCGTCCTCGGGGTTCTCGGCGATCGCCATGCACACGCGGGCGACGCCCGGGGTGTAGACCATGGACAGGTCGTCGCGGTTGCGGATGGGGTGCTTCGACTGCATCTCGATCTTGCCGCCGAGGTGCATCAGGAACGTACGGTCGGAGACCTTGCCGAGGGTGACGCCCTCGATGCCGCGCAGCTCCTCGACGATCTCGTCGGCGTGCGCGGTGGAGGTCGCGGCGATGGTGACGTCGATACGGAGCTTCTCGTGGCCGGACGCCGTGACGTCGAGGCCGGTGACCGAGCCGCCGGAGGACTCCACGGCCGTGGTGAGCTGGGAGACCGCGGTTCCGCTCGCGGGCACCTCCAGCCTGACCGTCATCGAGTAGGAGACGCTGGGCGCCGTTGCCATGGCGGACTTCCTCTGCTTTCACCTTGTAGCTGTTGCCGTCCGATCGTCGCACCTACCCCTGAGTACGTGGTAGCCGCCCCGGATTGCGGACGTTTTGTTCACGGACTTGCCGCCGTGCTTTCGGAAAACGACTTCCACCATACGAGAAGTTGGGGGTCACGGGAAGGGGTGCCGGAGAAACGAAGAGAGGTCCACGTCACGGATGACGTGGACCTCTCGTACGTTCATGACACCGACCCGCCATGCTCGCCTCGCGGCAAGTGGTCGCTCGTAGCGACGAAGGTTGGGCCCGGGGGCTTGGATCGAGCCGGTGCCACATCAACGGTAACAAACGATCCCCGTAAGGCAATTCCCGTCCCGCACAAACTCCGGCGGCCCACGGCGCGCCGCCGTGACGCTCACTCCCGCAGCAGGTCCGGCACGCCCTGGCCGTCCGGCTCGTCGCGCTCCCCCGAAAGGACCGTGAGCTGCTGCGTGGCGCGGGTCAGCGCCACGTACAGGACGCGCAGGCCCGCCGGGGACTCGTCGGCGATCTCGGCGGGCGACACGACCAGCGTCGCGTCGTACTCCAGGCCCTTGGCCTCCAGGCTGCCGAGCGCCACCACCCGGGCCCCGAGCCCGGCGAGCCAGCGCGCGGCCTGCTCGCGGCGGCTCATGGCCACCACGACGCCGACGGTGCCCTCGACCCGGTCCAGCAGCCGCGCCGCCTCCTCGCGCACCGCCCCGCCGAGGTCCTGGTCGCGGCCCCCGGCGCCCTGGCCCTTGTTCACTGTCGCAAAACGCGGCTCGATGCCGGTGGAGCGGACCGCCGAGGGGGCCGTCGAGCCGGGCATGGCAAGGGCGAGGACCTTCGCCGCGAGGTCGGCGATCTCGGCCGGGTTGCGGTAGTTGACGGTGAGCGTGAAGCGGCGGCGCGGGCGGGTGCCGAGGGCCTCGTCGCGGGCCGCCGCCGCCTCGTCCGGGTCGGACCAGGAGGACTGCGCCGGGTCGCCCACGACCGTCCACGTGGCGTGCCGGCCCCTGCGGCCCACCATGCGCCACTGCATGGGGGTGAGGTCCTGGGCCTCGTCGACGATGACGTGGGCGTACTCGGTGCGCTCCGCCGCGAGGCGTTCGGCGCGCTCGCGCTGGGACTCCTCGCGCTGCGGCATCAGCTCGTCCAGGCCGGTCAGCAGGTCGAGCGGGTCCAGGTCCTTCTTCTTGCGGGGGCGGTGCGGGGTGCCGAGGATCGCCTGCAGTTCGTCGAGGAGCGCCACGTCGTGCACGGACAGGGCGTCGCGTCGCAGGGAGCGGGCGACCTTGCGGACCTCGCCGGGGTTCAGGATCCGGCGGGCCCAGCGGTTCAGGGCGCGTTCGTCGCCCATCGCCGTCAGGACGGCGCGCGGGGTGAGTTCGGGCCACCAGGCTTCCAGGAACGCGATGAAGTCGTCCTCGGAGGTGATGTCGTCGTCGAAGGACGAGCGGAGTTCGGCGGCGAGTTCGGGGTCGTCGTGTCTTCCGGCAGCGCCGGATTGGGCCCAGAGGGCGTCCAGGAGGAGCTTTCTCGCCCGGGGGCGGAGGAGGTTGACCGGGGCGGTTCCGCTCAGGGCTGTCTGGCGGATTCGGTTCAGCTGGTCGGCCTCCAGCTCCAGGCGGCGGCCGAAGGCGACTACGCGTAGGCGGGTGGGGGTGGACGGGCGCCCTCTCGCCTCGCCTTCGGCTTCGGGGGCTTCCTCGCCGAAGGCGAGTTGGTGGGTGTTCGCCGTTGGCGGGTGCGGGTCCGCTCTCTTTGGGTCGGGTTCCGCCCTCTGGGCGGGCCAGCTGCCCACAGCGGGGGCGGCATCTGCTTCCAACGCCCCCCGTGCCGCCCTGCGCAGCACCTTCAGCATCCGCGACGAACCCTTGACACGAGCCACTGCCGGGGTGTCGTAGACCGTGGACTCGGTGCCGTCGACCAGGGAGCCGACCGCGCGGATGGCCACCTGGCCCTCTTCGCCGAGTGAGGGCAGGACGCCCTCGGTGTAGGCGACGAGGAGGGGGGTCGGGGAGACGATGAGGATGCCGCCCGCGTAGCGGCGGCGGTCCTGGTAGAGGAGGTACGCGGCGCGGTGCAGGGCGACGGCCGTCTTGCCGGTGCCGGGGCCGCCCTCCACGTACGTCACCGACGCGGCGGGCGCCCGGATCACCATGTCCTGCTCGGCCTGGATGGACGCCACGATGTCCCGCATGGAGTGGCTGCGGGCCTGCCCGAGCGCGGCCATGAGGGCGCCGTCGCCGATGACGGGCAGCTCCTCGCCGTTCAGGAACGCCGTCAGCTCCGGGCGCATCAGGTCGTCCTCGACGCCGAGGACCTTGCGGCCCTTGGAGCGGATGACGCGGCGGCGCACCACCCGGCCGGGGTCGACGGGGGTCGAGCGGTAGAACGGCGCGGCGGCGGGCGCGCGCCAGTCGATGACCAGCGGCGAGTAGTCCGCGTCCAGGACGCCGATGCGGCCGATGTGCAGGGTCTCGGCGATGTCGGCGAACGTACCGGACTCCTCGGTGCGCACCGCGCCCTCGGCCGGTTCCACGGCGGTGTACGCGCCGTCCGGGCCCTTCTTGCCGTCCTTGCCGAGCAACAGGTCGATACGGCCGAAGAGGAAGTCCTCGAACTCGTTGTTGAGCCGGTTGAGATGGACGCCCGCGCGGAAGACCTGGGCGTCCCGCTCGGCCAGCGCTCCCGGTGTGCCCACCTGGGACCGCTTGGCCGCGTCGTTCATCAGGAACTCGGCCTCGTGGATCTTCTCTTCGAGGCGGCGGTAGACCTGGTCGAGGTGTTCCTGTTCGACGCTGATCTCGCGCTCGCGTACGTCGGCCACCGGGGCCCCTTTCCTGACGTGCTGCTGCCCGTATTGAGCAGCCGTCCACCGTACGCGAAAGGGACCCCGGTTGTGCAGTCGTCGGGCCGTGCGCCGCCGTCACGGCGTCGGTCAGACGTCCACCTCGACCAGCCGCTCGCCGTCGAACGTGCGCACCTCGAAGTGGTCGATGTCGTCGCGGTCGAACGCGGCGCCGCCGTGCACGTACAGCGGGTTCTGCGCGGCCTGGTGCGGGCTGTCCTTGATGCCGTAGCCCCACTGGGGCACCGACCAGGTCGTCACGGTCTCCTTCTTGCCGTCCTTGCCGACCGCGATCAGCGAGCACTTCAGCGGGCCCTTGACGTTCTTCAGCTCAAGGACCGTGTGCGTGCCCCAGGCCTTCTTCTCGGTGCCGACCGTCGCGGTGACCTTGGTCTTGGGGTCGGTGGCGGCGATCTTGTCGTCCATGTGGTTGAAGAAGGCGTCCTCGGCGGGCGAGGTGGGGTGCGGGTCGGCGCCCGCCACCTCCTTCGTGCCGCCGTCGTCGTCGCTGACCGCGAAGACCGCGAGCGGGCCGCCGATGATCAGCGCGGCCGCCGCCGCGACCAGGTACATGCCGCGCCTGCGCCGCTGGGCGCGCTTGACCGCGACCTCGTCCACCAGCCGGTCCGCGAGCCGCGGGCTCGGCCGGGCGGCGAGCTGTTCGCCGATCTGCGGGACGCCCCGCAGCGGGCCGTGGGCCGCGGGCGCCGGGAAGGGCGCCGCACCGCCGACGTCGGCGCCGCCGGCATCCGCGCCGGGGAAGTCCGCGAGGGCCGCGAGCATCGGCGCCATGCCGGAGAACTCCTCCAGCTGGTGCGCGCAGAAGTCGCAGCCCGCGAGGTGCGCCTCGAACTCGGTGGCCTCGGCGTCGTCGAGGATCCCGAGCGCGTAGGCGCCGACGGTCTCGTGCACGTCGCCGGGACCGGAGCCGGAACCACCGCCGTCGAAGCCGTATGCGTCGTACGGCGTGCTCATGCCGTCACCCCCCGCTCCTCGAGCGCAAGCTTCATCGAGCGCAACGCGTAGAAGACCCGCGAGCGCACTGTCCCGCTGGGTATGCCCAGCGTCTCGGCCGCCTCATTGACCGTACGCCCTTTGAAGTAGGTCTCGACAAGTACCTCCCGGTGCGCGGGAGTCAGGTCCTCCAGCGCGTCCGACAGCGTCATCAGCCACAGCGCCTTATCGATCTCGTCCTCCGCGGGGATGACCTCCAGCGGCGACGGGTCGACCTCCTGCGGCCGGGCCTGCCGGCTGCGGTGGCCGTCGATGACGATGCGGCGCGCGACCGTCACCAGCCAGGGGCGTACCGAACCGGTAGCTCGGTTGAGCTGACCGGCGTTCTTCCAGGCACGGATGAGCGTTTCCTGTACGACATCTTCGGCGCGCTGCCGGTCTCCCGCCACCAGCCGGAGCACATAGGCGAGAAGTGGTCCCGCGTGCTCACGGTAGAGCGCGCGCATGAGTTCCTCGTCCGGCCCCGGCACGGAAGTCGGCGTCAGTCGATGTCGTCGGTGCGGGCGTTCATCGGCCACGGCGGAATCCTTGCGCACGTCTGCCTCCGCTGTCCGCTGTTCGTCTCGGCTGCCCATGTCGGCCGTGCTCTCCGCGTGGTCGGCCCTGTCGGCTGGTCACCCTGGACGTACGGACCGGGGCCGGGGTCCGTTCAACGGAGGGCGCGGAATTCCTGGCGGGAGTGCGGGATGTCCCGGTGTGGGCATGAAAGTTCCCGGCCGGGCGGGCTCCCCACGGGGCAGGCCGGGGCCAGCTCCCCACGGGCCGGAGGGCGCCGTACCGGTCAGGCCCGGGCCAGTGCCGCCCGCCGCCGGTGCCGCGCCACCCGCTCCCGGTTGCCGCACACCTCGCTGGAGCACCAGCGGCGGCGGCGTCCGCGCGAGGTGTCCAAGTAGACGATGGCGCAGTTGTCGCCCGCGCACTGGCGAAGCAGCGACCGGGCCACCGGGTCGGTGAGCAGCTCGACGGCGTCCCTGGCGACGGCGGCGAGCAGCGCCGTGCGGCCGGGCGTGCCGTGCAGGGCCCGGGTCAGGGTGCCGTCGGGGTGGCGGACGGCGCGGGGGGCGGGCGGGGCCGCGGCGGCGAGGGCGTTGACGCGGGCCAGGGCGGCGTCGGCGGGGCGTCCCGCCAGCTCGGCGCGGACCAGCTGGGCGATCTGGCCGCGCAGCTCCCGGAAGGCGGCGAGCCAGGTCACGTCGGCCCCGGGCAGCGGCGTGCCCTGCGGGACCAGGCCGGCTCCGGCCAGCCAGGCCCGCAGCCGCCGGACGTCGCCGATGCGCTCCACCGGGTGCGCGGTGGCGACGAGGTCGAGGCAGGGCCGGCCGGCGTCGAAGCGGAGTTCGTGGAACGCGGAGTGGTACGCAGCAGGGGTCGCGGACTTGGTAGTCGCACCCAACACCATGCGCCTTTCACCGCCCTCGGGGTGTGCCGGTGAGTGCCGTACCCCCTACAGTGCCCGCCCACGGGCGCCACCGGAACCCCTGCCACCGGGGGTGGTGCAGACGCACGCGTATGCGGCCGCGCTTCTGAGCGATGGTCCGGGCCCGCGCCGCCCGCTTGACTCGGGGCATGAACGAAAATGTGGCGACAGCACGCAACACGACGGCGGCGGGCAGGCGCCGCGGCACCGGTCTCGTCCTGGGCGCGGCGACCGTGGCCATGGGCCTGATCGCCGGGACCTTCTACATCTTCGCGTGCGGGGTGATGCCGGGCCTCGCGCGCAGCTCGGACCGCGCGTACATCGAGGTCATGCAGGACATCAACGCGGCGTTCGAGAACGCGGTGTTCTTCGCGAGCTTCATGGGCGCGCTGCTGATCACGGCGGTCGCGGGGTGGCTGCTGCGGCGCGACCCGGCGCGCTGGTGGGTGCTCGCGGCGCTGCTCGCGTACTTCCTCACGTTCGTCCTCACGGTCACGGTGAACGTGCCCCTGAACGACGAGCTCGCGGACGCGGGCGACCCGGCGAAGATCGCCGATCCGGCCGCGGTGCGCGCGGACTTCGAGGACACGTGGGTGGCATGGAACGTGGTGCGGGCGCTCCTGAGCACCCTGGCCCTCGGGCTCCTGGTGCGGGCGCTCGTGGTGTTCGGCCGGGGGCGCGGGGCGGGCGCGGCTCAGTCGGCGTACTTGGACCCGGCCGCCGGGTCCAGCGCGAGCCGGTAGCCGCGCTTGACGACGGTCTGGATGAGCTTCGGCGCGCCGAGTGCCGTCCGCAGCCGGGCCATCGCCGTCTCCACGGCGTGCTCGTCGCGGCCCGCGCCCGGCAGCGCGCGCAGGAGTTCGGCGCGCGCCACGACCCACCCGGGCCGCCGCACCAGGGCCCGGAGCAGCGCCATCCCGGCGGGCGGCACGGCCCGCAGCTCCCCGTCGACGAGCACCGCGTGCCCCCGGATCTCCACCAGGTGCCCGGCGATCGGGAGCGACCTGGCCCGGCCGGGCAGCTCCTGGCAGAGCAGCTGGACGAGGGGGCCGAGCCGGAAGCGTTCGGGCTGCACCGTGTCCAGGCCCCGGGTCTGCAGCGGCAGCGCGGTGACCGGGCCGACGCAGGCGGGCAGCACGTCGTGGCGGAGCGCGGCGGTCAGCTCGGCCGCCATCCCGCGCTCCTCGGCCCGCGCGAACAGCGAGGCGGCGGCGGGCGCCGACGTGAAGGTCAGCGCGTCGAGGCCGCGGCTGACCGCGGCGTCGAGGAGCCGGTCGACGGGGGTGAGGTCGGCGGGCGGGAGCCAGCGGTAGACGGGCACGAGGACGACGTCGGCGCCGCCCGCGCGCAGGGCCTCCACGAAGCCGGGCAGGGGCTCCCCGTGCAGTTGCAGGGCGATGCGGCGCCCGTCGACGCCCTCCCCGAGGAGCCGGTCGAGCACCTCCGCCATGGACTCCGACGTCGGCGACCAGTCCTCGGTGAGCCCCGCGGCCCGCACGGCGCCCTTCACCTTGGGCCCCCGGGCGAGCAGTTCGACGCCCCGCAGCCGGGCGAGCAGCGCCTCCCCGTGCCCCCAGCCGTCGGCGGCCTCGACCCAGCCGCGGAAGCCGATGGCGGTGGTGGCGACCACCACGTCGGGGGCGTCGGCGATCAACTCCTTGGTCGCCGTGAGGAGTTCGCTGTCGTCCGCGAGCGGCACGATGCGCAGGGCGGGGGCGTGCAGGACGGTGGCGCCGCGCCGCTGGAGCAGCGCGCCCAGCTCGTCGGCGCGGCGGGCGGCGGTGACGCCGACGGTGAACCCGGAGAGAGGTCCGTGCTGCCGGTCGTTGTCCATCGCGCGCCTCCCCTCCTCTGTGCGATCCGGGTCCCCGAGCCTGCCAACGCCGGGTGACGGTCGCGGATCACGCCGATGTCCGCCGTGTTACGTCGCTCCTCGGCGTACGTGACCTGCGACTCCTCCACATCCGGTGGACGTCTCACACCTCGGCGTACACGCGCTGTGGCTCGCTCCCCGCCGTCGGCGCGGACGCGGCGGCCGGTGCGGCCTGCCGACGAAGGTATACGGCCCAGGTGACGGCGAAGCAGGCCGCGTAGCAGACGAGGAAGGCCACGAAGGCGCCCGTGCCCGTGCCCGCCGTCTGGAAGGACTGCCGGAAGGCGAGGTTGATGCCGAGGCCGCCGAGCGCGCCGACGGCCCCGATGAGCCCCATGGAGGCCCCGGAGAGCCGCCGTCCGTAGCGCGCGGCCTCCTCCCCCGTGAGCCCCGCGCGGACCGCCTTGGCGTGGAAGATCCCCGGGATCATCTTGTACGTGGAGCCGTTGCCGAGCCCGCTGAGCACGAAGAGCACCACGAACGCGCCGGTGAACAGGGCGAGCGACTCCCGCGCGGACGCGAGCACCACGACCCCGGTGGCCGCCGCCATCCCGACGAAGTTCCACAGCGTGATGCGGGCCCCGCCGTACCGGTCGGCGAGCCGCCCGCCGACGGGCCTGATCAGCGAGCCGAGCAGCGGCCCGAGGAAGGTGATCTGGGCGGCTTCCAGGGGCGTGCGCCCGAACTGCGTCTGGAGTACGAGCCCGAAGGCGAAGCTGTACCCGATGAACGAGCCGAACGTCCCCACGTACAGCAGCGACATGATCCAGGTGTGCGGGTCGCGCAGGGCCTCGCGCGCGGCCCCGGTGTCGTTCTTCACGGCCGCGATGTTGTCCATGAAGAGGGCGGCGCAGACGGCGGAGACGACGACGAGCGGGATGTAGATCCCGAGGAGCACGCGGGGCCCGCCGCTCGCGCCGATGACGGCGAGTGCCATGAGCTGCATGACGGGGACGCCGATGTTGCCGCCCCCGGCGTTCAGGCCGAGCGCCCAGCCCTTCTTCCGCAGCGGGAAGAAGGAGTTGATGTTGGTCATGGAGGAGGCGAAGTTGCCGCCGCCGACGCCGGTGAGCAGCGCGCACACCATGAACGTCGCGTACGAGGTGCCCGGCTCCATCACGACGAAGGCCGCGATGGTGGGCGCCAGGAGCATCGAGGCGGCCACGACGGTCCAGTTGCGCCCACCGAAGCGGGCGACGGCGAAGGTGTACGGGACCCGGACGACGGCGCCCACCAGGGTCGCCATCGACACCAGGAAGAACTTCCCGGCCGGGTCGATCCCGTACTCCGGCCCCATGAACAGCACCATGACCGACCACAGGGTCCAGACGGAGAACCCGATGTGCTCGGACAGGATCGAGAAGACGAGGTTGCGCCGGGCGACGTGGGCCCCCTCCCGCTCCCAGAACTCCTCGTCCTCGGGATCCCACCGCGAAATCCACGACGACCCGCGCTGCTGCTTCCTGATGCCCTCGGTACTCATCCCACGCCTCCCCGGCAAGCGGCTGATGATCCCGAAGGTAGGGAGGGCTCGTTTCAGCGCTGTGCCGGTGAGTGACCGGCGGGGAACTTCGGGCTCACGGTGGGGTGGGGTGGGGGGTGAGGCCGTGGCCCTGGGTCAGTCCAGACCCCCGGCCCACTTGAGGGTGTCGGAGCCGCCCTTGTCCCAGTCCATGACGACGGAGTCGCCGGAGCGGGACAGGTCGGCGCCGATGAACTTCTCGTTGGTCCCGCTGCCGCACTTCAGGGCGAGCCGGAACTTGCCCCCGGCGCGGTCCTGGCCGAGCCCGGTGCACATGCCGTCGCCGCCGGGGTCGAGGTAGGACACGATGTGCTTGCCCGCGGCCTGGCCGGTGGTCTGCTTGTCGGCGATGGTGAGGGTCTTGAGCTTCTCGTTCTGCCACTGCCCCTTGTACCCGGTGCTGGGCGCGGGCCCGTCGTCGTCATCGCCGCCGATGCCGCCGCCGCCCGGGGTGCTGGGTATCCCGGTGGTGGGTTCGGTGGACGGCAGCGCGGGCGCGTCCGTGGCGGGGTCGTCGGAGGGCTCGGCGGGCGCGCCCGGCGTCACCTTGTCGGACGCGCTCTTGTCGGCCTGCGGCTTCTTCTTGTCGTCCTTGTCGTCGTCACTGCCGCTGACGAGGAAGAAGACGCCGCCACCGATGACGAGGACCGCGGCCACGGCGACCGCGATGATCATGTTCCGCTTCTTCGCGTCACCGCCGCCCGGGGGCGGCGGCGGGTAGGCGCCGAACTGGGGCTGCCCGTACGGGGGCTGCTGCCCGTACGGAGGCATGGCCTGGGTCTGTCCCTGATTCCCGTACGGGTCCTGGGGCTGGCCGTAGGGGGGCTGGCCCTGGGGCTGGCCGTACGGGTCCTGGCCCTGCGGCTGGCCGTACGGTCCCGCGGGCGGGGCTCCGTGCGGGGGCGGGGGCTGCTGCGGGTAGCCGTAGCCGGGCTGCGGCCCGGGGGGACCTGGCGGGGCGGCCGGCGGCTGGCCGGGGAAGGGCGGCTGGGGCTGGTTCGGCTGGGGCTGCGGGGCGCCGAATCCATCCTGGGGCGGCTGGCCGGGAGGCTGCGTCATAGCGCGTGAGCCTAATCGCCGGGGGGCGGGGGCCACATCCGTCATGCGGACGACTGCGTCACATCGGCGGGGGCGGGGGCGGGGTGGTGGCGCGCGTCGGCGTCGGGGGCTTCGGGGAGTGCGGGCGCGCCGGTGCCGGAGGGCTTCGGGGAGTGCGGGCGCGTCGGCATCGGGGGGCTTCGGGGAGTGCGGGCGCGCCGGCATCGGGGGGGGCTTCGGGGAATGCGGGCGCCGACCCGGCCGTTGGACGGACCGTGACGACCCGCGCCCCGGACCAGCCCCGCACCCTCGGCACGACCAGCACCCCGGCCGCACCCCGGACCCCGGACACGACCCAGGAGCTGGCCGCGTTCCTGCGCACCCGGCGCGAGCGCCTGGACCCGGACGACTTCGCCCTGCCCGCGCGCCGACGGGCCCGGCGCACCCCCGGCCTGCGCCGCGAGGAGGTCGCCGAACTGGCCGGGGTCAGCACCGACTACGTCGTACGCCTGGAACAGGGCCGCGGACTGCGCCCCTCCGCACCCGTCGTCCAGGCGCTGTCCCGCGCCCTGCGCCTGCCCCCCGACGAACGCGCCTACCTCTTCAACCTGGCCCAGCAGCACCCCGGCGCCCCGGACAAGCCCACCACCACGGCGCCGCCGCCCCTGGCCCACCTGGTCACCGACCTGTCCCCGCACCCGGCCATGCTGATGAACCACCGCTACGACATCCTGGCCCGGAACCCCGAGATGGCGGCGCTCCTCCCGGACTTCGACACCCTCCCGCCCCTGCACCGCAACGCCATGTGGCTGTGCCTGCTGCACCCGGCGATGCGCGGCTTCTACGACGACCGCGAACACACCCTCCGCGAGGGCATAGCCCACCTGCGCGCCGCCTGGGCCGCCCACCCCGACGACCGGACCCTGACCGACCTCATCACCGAATTCACCACCCGCGACGAGGACTTCGCCCGCCTGTGGGAGGAGGGGGACGTCAAGGTCAACGGCCGCGGGACCAAGGTGCTGCACCACCCCGCCGTCGGCACGATCACCGTGGACTTCGACGTCCTGGTGCCCCTCCAGGACCCGGACCAGCGGGTGCTGATCTACCGCGCGGCGAACCCCGAGAGCAGGTCGGCGCTGGACCGCTTGCGGGCACAGCACCCCTGAGAACTCCACGGCCCCCCTGAGGATTCACCAGCACCCCCGAGATCCGTCAGGGTCATCACCCATATTTCCGACCGGCCGTTGCCGGTCCCCGGAGCCCGACAGCACACTGGAACCATGCCAGGCGATCTCTCCAGAGCAGACGATTCCGTACCCCGTCGCCCCGTGGCCGAGCAGCGGGTCTCGCACCGGGACCGGGATTTCGCCGTGGAGATCCTGCGGGTCGCGGCGGGCGACGGGCGGCTGACGGGCGAGGAGTTGGACGAGCGCGTCGAGGCGGCGCTGGCCGCTCGCACGGCTTCCGACCTGGCGGAGCTGACCGCCGACCTGCCGCTCCACGGGATGCCGCCGCAGGCCCGCGAGGTGGTCCGGATCGACCAGCGCTTCGGCGACAGCAAGCGCGCCGGCCGCTGGCTGGTCCCGCACCGGATGGAAGTCCGGCTGATGTTCACCGACCTCAAGCTCGACTTCACCGAGGCCGTGATCAGCTACGACACCCTCCACATCGCCCTCGACCTGCGCATCGGCGGCAATCTGACCCTGGTGACGGCCCCGGGCATCGTGATCGACACCGACGGCATCACCCACACCCGCGGCGACATCAAGATCACCCCCGAGACCGGCCCCGAGGTCCCGACACGCCTGCGCGTGATCCTGACCGGCAGATCGTCCGGCGGCGACATCGTGGCCCGCCCCCCACGCCGCACACCGGGGCAGTGGCTGCGCCGCAGCAGGCCGTGATCCGATCGTGGACTCGCCCACTCGACACACAACGGCCGCCCCGGCACATACGCAGCCGGGGCGGCCTCATCAACTCACTCAAGCCCTGATCAACGGTTGATGGACTGGATCTCCTTGACCACGACGTTCTGGTCGCCGCCGAACTCGCCGTCGGGCATCGGGTGCTGGCCCGGGTCAGTCGTGCTCGTCCAGCTGACCTTCCAGGTGATGGTGGCCTTCAGGTCGTACGAGCCGTCGCCGGAGGAGCGCAGGTACTTCACGCCGCACGGGGGCGTCTTCTTCGCGTTGCCCTTGGCGTAGGGCTCGCCGATGCGTCCGTCCTTGCCGATCTTGCACACGCCACCGGCCGGGTACGTCTCGGCGTCCTTCGTTCCGGGCTCGATGCGCAGCGACTCGGGGGTGGCGGTCGTCGTGGCCGACAGGTTCGTGTTGGGGAGGGTCGCCGTCACCGAGAGCTTCTTGAACCTGGCCTTGTCGAGCCACGCCCACGTCGGGAGGTTGACCTTGGTCTCGCCCTCGGGCGCGAGGGTGACCTTGGTGCTGGGGATCTCGATCTCGTCGTAGGCGTACTCCGCGAGGACCTGGGGGCTGACGGCGAGCGGCTCGCCGGAGTCATCGCCCTCGTCGACCCAGAACGGCTGCTTGTTGCAGGCGTTGGCCGCGGGGTCGTCCTTGCGGTTGGGATTCTTCACCGCCGCCCAGAACATCCCCTTGCCCTGCTTGTCGAGGTTGTAGTCCTTGTACGGCTTGCCGTCCTTGTAGCGACTGTCCAGTACGTCGCCCACGAAGTCGCCGATCCCGCCGAGGAACGGCAGGTCGAGCCCGCGCCACGCCTTGACCTGCGCCTCGATCTCCTTCGGCGAGAAGGCGGGCTCGTACCAGCAGGCCGGAGGCGTCCAGTTGTGGTCGCCCGCGGTGAGGGTGCCGGTCCTGCCCTTGCCCTTGGTCCCGTTGCCCGAGGTCCTGATCTTGGTCTCGGCGTAGATGACACCGCCCTTCATGTCCCCCTTGCCGCTGCCCTCGACGGGCTTGCCGCCGCCCTTGCCACCGCTCGCCTGCGCGACGCCTGGCACGGCCACCAGGGACAAACCGGCGACAGGAGCCACCACGTACCGTACGAACCGCTGTGTCACCTGCACTGCTTCGCCGCCTCGATGGATGTGACCGATGTCGTCTGCCAAACGCCCTTGGCGTTCTTCACCAGCCTCGTGTTGAAGAACGTGTAGTCCTTGTCCGAGGCCGGAATCGACCGGTCGACCTTCTTGGTCTTCCGGTTCATGGGATAGGTCTTGCTCGAGTCCATGCAGTAGGTCACCGCGGCGGCTCCCTTCTTCAGGATCGTCACGTTGCGGTTGTAGTAGCGCGACGTCCCGACGAACGACCTGTTCTCGTCGTAGAAGCTCTTGATGTACGTCGCCGCCGAAATCAGCGCCTCGCCCGACGAGTAGAACTTCAGCGCCGGGTGCTCCTTCGCGTCGACGGTGACCGCCTCGTCGAGCGAGTTGATGCGGCGCTCGCTGTCCGCGAGGACGGCGTCCTTCTTCGGCTCCCCGGTCTCCCCGCCCTCGAAGACGTTCTTCACGCCCTTGGGCAGCTTGATCTCCGGCCGCTCGATCGCGTCCTCGGAAGCCTTCGGTGAAGGCGACTTCGTCTCGCTGTTCCCGGCACCCTCGATCTTGTCGTCGCTCTTGGAGTCGCCGTCTCCGCCGCCGCAGGCGGAGAGCGACAGAGCCGCGGCAGTCGTCAGCGCGGCCACCGCGAGCAAGGCAGGTCGGCGGTTCACAGTCAGCTCCCGATGGGACGTGGGTTCAGTGGGTTCACTCGAGTGAACCCACGCTATCCACGGGCACTGCGCGAAGCGAGAGTGAGGTTTACCCAGCACGGGGACAGATGGGGGCATACCGAAGCTCTGTGCGGGTCGTTGTTGCCTAACAGTCGCACAACGCCGAGCGATGATTACCGGCCTGTGTCGGTTCGGGGCCTTGCCATTCAGGCCCAGTGGGCCCTGGGCGGCGCGCCCACCGCCCCGGTGCGGCGCAGTTTCTGCCAGCGCAGGCGACCGCCGGTGAGGGCGGTGATCCAGGACTGGAGGAGGACGACGTACATGAGCTGGCGGTAGAGGAGTTGCTGGAGGGGGAGCGATATGAGGTGGGTCAGGGGTTCGCGGTCGAGACGGAAGGCGTAGGCCGCGCAGACCGCCTGGAGGGTGAGGACGCCGAGCCAGGCGAGGGCGGTCTGGAGGGTGGGGCCGAAGACCAGGCCGTAGAGGAGGAAGACGTCGATCAGCGGCGCGAGCAGCGGCGCGATGATCATGAAGAGGGAGACCAGGGGCAGGCCGACGCGGCCGAAGCGGCCGGACGGGCCGGAATCGACGAGCGCGCGCCGGTGCTTCCAGATCGCCTGCATCGTGCCGTACGACCAGCGGTAGCGCTGGGACCACAGCTGCCGCACGGTCTCCGGCGCCTCGGTCCACGCGCGCGCCCGCTCCGCGTACACGACCCGCCAGCCGTCGCGGTGCAAGGCCATCGTGACGTCGGTGTCCTCGGCGAGCGTGTCGTCGCTCATGCCGCCGACGCGCTCCAGGGCGGTGCGCCGGAAGGCGCCCACCGCGCCGGGGATGGTCGGCATGCAGCGCAGTACGTCGTACATGCGGCGGTCGAGGTTGAATCCCATCACGTACTCGATGTGCTGCCAGGCCCCGATGAGGGAGTTCCTGTTGCCCACCTTGGCGTTGCCCGCGACGGCGCCCACGCGCGGGTCGGCGAACGGCTGGACCAGTTCGCGCACGGTGGCCGCCTCGAAGACCGTGTCGCCGTCCATCATCACGATCAGGTCGTGCCGGGCGTTGGCCAGACCCCGGTTGAGGGCGGCGGGCTTGCCCGCGTTGTGCTGTCGTACGACGCGTACGTTCGGCAGGCCGAGGCCCTCGACCGTCCGGGCCGTGCCGTCCGTGGAGCCGTCGTCGATGACGACGACCTCGATGGGGTGGTCGCTCGTCATGAGGGAACGGACGGTGTTCTCTATGCACTTCGCCTCGTTGTAGGCGGGCACCAGGACCGACACCGGCTCCGTCACCGCCGCCCCGCCCGTGCCGGAGTCGCCCCGACGGGAGCCACCCCCGCGGGAGTCGCCCCCGCGAGAGCCGCCCCAGCTGAAGTCCCGTCCGCGGACCCGCCGGGCGTGCGCCGCGGAGAGCAACAGCATCAGGCCGAACCGGGCGATGACCAGCACGCCGACCACGGCCAGGCCGATCACCAGGGCGTCCGTCGTGTGTTCCGCGGCGCCGACCAGGAGCACCCACGCCTTGCCGCGCCACAGCTCCAGGCCCTCCACGCGCGCGTGCGCACCGGTCGTGCCCGCGCCCAGGGCCTCGGTGAGGTTGGTGAACTCGTAGCCCTGCCCCGCGAGTCGGGGGATGAGGCGGTCGAGCGCGGCGACGGTCTGGGAGCGGTCGCCGCCCGAGTCGTGCATCAGGACGACCGCGCCCTTGCCGTCGGCGGGCGTGGCGCGGCGGGCGATCTCGTCGGCGCCGGGGCGCTTCCAGTCCTCGCTGTCGGTGTCGGTGACCACCGTGAGGTAGCCGCGGCTGCCGATGTGCCGGGCGACCGGCCAGGACTTGTTGTCCAGGGCGTCGGCGAACGACGAGTACGGCGGCCGGAACAGGGACGTACGGATGCCCGCCGCGCCCGCGAGCGCCAGCTGGCTCTGGGACAGCTCCCGGTCGACGCGGTCCTTCGACTGGTAGGACAGGTCCGGGTGGTTGAAGGTGTGCAGGCCCACCTCGTGGCCCTCGTCGACCATGCGGCGCACCAGGCCGGGGTGGCGCGAGGCCATCGTGCCGGTGACGAAGAAGACGGCGTGCGCGTCGTGTTCGGCGAGCACGTCGAGGACCTTGGGGGTCCACTTCGGGTCGGGGCCGTCGTCGAAGGTCAGCACCAGGCGGTGGTCGGGGACGCTCAGGGACCGCGTCCGGCCGTCGCGCGTATCGATCACCGGGCCGCCCTGGAGGATCTTCTTCGGCACCTGGTCCGTGGCCGCGGGCGGCCGCACACGGTGGTCGGCCTGGATCTCGCTGTGTACGTAGCCGCGCAGCATCAGCATGGCGATCAGGGCCACGAGGAGGAGTGCGGGCAGGAGGTAGCGCATCGGGAGGCGGGGGCGGAGACGGAGGCTCACACGGGAGCGGGAGCGGGAGCGGGGACGGGGGCGCGTGGTCTTGTGTCCGCGCCTGCGGTGGGGGCGCGTTGGGCTTCGGCCTTCGCCGGGAGCGGGGGCCGGGGCAGGACCAGGTGCAGGAGCTGGCGCAGGACCAGGTGCAGCACCAGGCGCTGGCGCAGGACCAGACGCTGGCGGCGCGAAAACGGAAGCCGAAGCGGACGCCCCCTCGACCGTCCCACGCCCACCGGAACGGAAGTTCATGCGCGTACGCCCCCCACAGTCCCGTCCCCCCGGACCCGCCCGTCGGCCACGGCCCGCACCCCGGCCCCCGCCTCGCCACCCACATCCGCCCCGGCACCACCGCCGCCCTCGGCACCTCCACCACCCTCAGCACCGCCGCTGCCGCCGCCACCGTCCGACGTCCCCGTGGACGGAGCCACAGGCGGACCGCTCTCCCCCGTGGGCGCGGGGCCCGGGCCGTCCGGATCCGCCCCGGGAGCCGTGGCGTCACCGCCGGGCGCCGGCGCCTCCGTGGCGCTGCCGCCCCCACCCGGACGCGAGCCGGACTTACCGCCGGACCCACCGCCTTCACGCGCGGGACGCGACCCCGAGGAGCCCCCGGACCCGCCCGCCGCGTCACCGCCCCGCGCCGACGGTATGGAGCGCCCGGGCTCACCGCCCGCCCCCGGCGCCCCGCCCTCGCCGGACCGCGCGTCCGTGGACGTCGACGGAGGCGTGGAAGCAGAAGCGGAAGGCGACTTGGGCGTGGCGCCGCCGGTGGCGGGTGCCGTCGGCCCGGTCGGCTCGGCCGGCAGCTCAGGCGTGTCGACCTGGCTCGCGGGCTGCTCGTCCTTGGGGTCGGGCACCGGCAGCCAGGGTGCGCTGGAGTTGCCCGAGACGAGCGTGGCGGCCATGACGACGGCGTATCCCGCGCAGAGAAGGCCCACGGCCGCGCCGATCCGGCGATACCGTCTGCTCCTGCGGCCGGTCTCGTCGACGAACACCGGTGTATCAGCCACGCTCAGGGTGTCCGAAAACCCCCGCATGACGCGGGTGCCGCCGACCGCCGAGCCGCCGGACTCCCCCGCCAGGCACCGGCCGACGCCGTCGATCTGGACGGTGACCTCGTTCGGGTCGTGCGTCGGCGCGGGCAGTCCGCCCGACCACTCCGGCCGGTCGCCGTCAGGCCCGAAATGACCTTCTGTGGGCCTCGATGACCCGTTTTCTCGTCGGCTCGCCATGCGTACGCACACCCCCCACGGGTTTCGTGATGCGGGCGCGTACGACCTACCGGGCACTCGTCGTCCGGATCGGGCCCCCACCCGATCCAGGCGCCCCCTCTATCACACCGAACCCGGAAGCCGAATGTAGCGCACGCCGGTGACAACCGTGGTTTTACGTCAGTCTTGAATCATCATGATGAGTGCATCGGTGGCCGGAATCCATCCGTCCGCCGGTCGGTTCAGCCAGTCTTCCTCCGCCGCGAGTTCGGCCGCGGCGCGGCGCAGCGCGTCGAGGCCGGGGTGCCGCAGACCGCGGCGCCACACGAGCGACACCGGCGACAGCGGTACGGGGTCGACGAGCGGCCGCCGCACACAGCCGGGCAGTTCGGGGAAGCCGACGACGGCGAGCACGGGATTGCGGTGCTTCGCCATGATCCGCGCGAACTCCTCGGGGCCGACGGCGAGCGGCTCGGGCGGCGCGACCTCGATGCCGCGGCCGTCGAAGAGGCGGCGGGCCAGGTCGGTCCACTCCAGGGTGCGTTCGTTGCCCGCGCCCGCGTAGACACGCTCGCCCGCGAGCCGGTCGAGCGGCACCGCGTCGAGCCCCGCGAGCGGGTGGTCGACGGGGAGCAGCACCGCCATCGGCTCGTACCGCACGGGCTGGTGGGCGAGTCCCGCGCGTACGGTCTCGGGCAGTCCCGCGAAGCGGCCGAACGACGCGTCGAGGCGCCCCGCCGCGATCTCGGCGGCGGCGCCGGTCAGACCGCTCTCGAAACGGGCCATCAGCTCGCACTGCGGCGCCAGCTCCCGGGCCCGGTCCAGGATCCGGCCGAAGAACAGGCCGGGGCTGTTGAGGTCGACGAGCAGCGGCCGGAGCGCCGCGGCCGCGCCGCCGCGCGCGAAGGCGGCCGAAAGGTCGTCGTGCGCCGCGAGGACCCGCCGCGCGTACGGCAGCAGCCGCTCGCCGTCGGCGGTCAGCGTCACCTGCCGCGTCGACCGCGCGAACAGGTCCACCGCGAGGTCCCGTTCGAGCCGTCGTACGTCCCGGCTCAGGGCCTGCTGGGCCACGTACAGGCGGGCGGCGGCCCGGGTGAAGTGCAGCTCCTCGGCCACGGCGAGGAAGGCGCGCAGGAGGCGGGGGTCCACGTCACGGGGGACGGCGGACGGCGCGGCGGAGGCGGACGTGGGCCTGGTCGCGGGCACGGGCGGCTCCCCGGGCGGCGGTTCTGTCATCCCGTGAATTTACAACCCAGGCGCGTGAATCGGCCTCCAGAAGGTGTTGGACCCCGCCCGCGCGCGGCGGCGAACCTGAAGCCATGCCCGAGGCCCCCACCGACTCCCGCACCGCACCCACCGCGTCCGCCGCAACCCCGGAGCCCCCCTCGCCCACCACAGCGCCCACCACCGCACCGGACCGAGCCCCCCGCCCCCGCAACCCCTACGCCCGCCTCTTCGCGATACCCGGCGCCACCGCCTTCACCGTCGGCAACCTCATCGCCCGGCTGCCCATGGGCATGTTCAGCGTGAGCGCCGTGATCATGATCGCGGGGGCCCGTGACTCCTACGCTCTCGCGGGCGCCGTCACCGCCACCGGGCTCGCCGCGACCGCCCTCGTGGGGCCCTGGACGGCCCGCATGGTCGACCGCCACGGGCAGGCGCGGGTCGCCGTGCCCGCCACGGTCCTCGCCGTGCTCGGCTCGCTGTCGCTGCTGCTGTGCGTGCGCTTCGGGGCGCCGGACTGGACGCTGTTCGTCTCGTACGCGGCGACGGCCACGACCCCGAACACCGGGGGCATGTCGCGGGCGCGCTGGTCGCATCTGCTGAAGGGCGAGCCGGACGCGCTGCACACCGCCAACTCCTTCGAGCAGGCGGCGGACGAGCTGTGCTTCATGCTCGGCCCGGTGCTCGCGGCGTTCCTGTGCGGGGCGCTCTTCCCGCAGGCGGGCACCCTCGTGGGCGCCGTCCTGCTCCTCACCGGCGTGCTGCTCTTCGCCGCGCAGCGCACCACGGAGCCCCCGGTCCGGGAGCGTACGGACGGGACGCCGAGGCCGAAGTCGCCGCTGCGCACCCGCGGGATGCCCGCTCTGCTCGTGGTGTTCCTCGCGACCGGGGCCGTCTTCGGCGCCATGGAGGTCGCGACCATCGCGTACGCGGACGAGCGGGGCCACAAGGCGGCCGCGGGCGTCGTCCTCGCCCTGCAGGCCGCGGGCTCGTGCGGGGCGGGGCTCGTCTACGGAGCGCTGCGGCCGAGCGGTTCCCCGGACCGGCGGCACGTCCTGTGCGGCCTCGCGATGGCGGCCCTGATGACGCTGCCGCTCCTCGCCGTGGCGACGACCGGCTCGCTCGTCGTGCTCGCCGGGGCGCTCCTGGTGGCGGGGATGGCGACCGCCCCGACGATGGTGACGGGCATGACGCTGGTGCAGCGGTACGCCCCCGAGGGGCAGTTGAACGAGGCCATGACCCTCGCCGTGACCGGGCTCCTCGGGGGCATCGCGTGCGGCGCGGCGGGCGGCGGCTGGACGGCGGAGCATGTGAGCCCCGCCGCCGCCTACGCCGTTCCGGTCGCCGCCGCGCTGTGCGCGCTGCTGCTCAGCAGCGTGCGGGCTTGCGCCACGAGCACTCGACGTCGCCGCTCTGCCCGGACCCGCGCTCCGTCCGAGGCCTGACCAGGACGGCCCTGTCCTCGTCGGACTTGGCGAGGGTGACGACGATGGCGTCCTCAAGGGCCTTCACCGAGGAGGGCAGGTAGTTGTTGAGGACGATGCTGAAGACCAGTTCACGGCCGCCCGCGTCGGTCACGTACCCGGAGAGGGCGGAGGCGCCGGTCAGCGATCCGGTCTTCGCGTGCACGTTGAGCGCCGCCGGCGTCCCGCACATGCGTGTGCGCAACGTGCCGCCGTCGAACTTGTCCGGGTCGCACGCCACCGGCAGCGACCGGTACCAGTCGGCGAACCACGGCTCGCCCTTGGCCGAGCGGAGCAGCTTGATGAACTGGTCGGCGGCGATGTTGTTCTTGCGGGAGAGCCCGGAGCCGTCGACCTGACGCAGCTTGCCCGGGTCGACCCCGGCGGTCTTCAGATAGCCGCTGATGGCCGCGATGCCGTCACTCCAGTTGCCGGGCCGCCCGGTCGCCTTGTGCCCCATGGCCTTCGTCAGGGACTCGGCGTGCATGTTGTTGGACAGCTTCATGAACGGGATCAGCAGGTCCCTGAGTTCCATGGAGTCGTGCGCGGCCAGCTCGCGCGCCCCCTTGGGGGTCGCGATCCCGGCCCGGGTCGGCCCGCTGACCTTCACGCCGTGGGCGGCGAGCGCGTCCCGGAAGATCGCGGCGGCGTACCGGGTCGGCTCCCAGACGGTGATCCACTCCTTGGTGGCGGAGCCGCCGACGGGCACGTTGCCGGTGACGGTGATCGTGTTCTTGCCGTGCTGCCGCTCGACGGCGATGGTGTCGCCGCCGCCCGCGGCGACCGTCTCGGCGCGCAGATCGATGTCTACGTAGTCGGTCTTCGGGGTCACGGTGACGCGCGGCTTGTCCCCGGCGGCGGCTCCCGGCGCCACCTCGACGACGACCGTGCCCGTGTCGTAGTCGGTGTCGGGGGCGACGCTCAGCGCGGAGATCTGCGCGGCGTAGTACGCGGACTCGTCGTCGGCGCCCCAGGTGTCGCCCTGGCGGCGGTCGTCGAAGCGGGTGTCGTCGGCGACGAGCCGCCCCGAGACGCGCTTGATGCCCTTGGCGGCGATGTCGGCGGCCAGCTTGTCGTAGTCCTTGGCGAGCGTCGTCGGGTCGCCGGTGCCGCGCAGGTACAGGTCGCCCTTGAGGACGGGCCCGTGCCGGTCGCCGGCGGCGAGCACGTCGGTGCGGAAGCGGTGGTCGGGGCCGAGCAGTTCCAGGGCGGCGGCGGAGGTCAGCATCTTGGTGTTGGACGCGGGCATCAGGCGCCCGCTGGACAGATGCTGGTAGAGGGTCCTGCCGGTCTCGGCGTCGGCGACCACGACACTGGCCGCGCCGCCCTCCATACGGGGGTCCCCGAGGATGGTGTCGATGGCTTCGGGCAGCCCGCTCCGGTCGGAGTCCGCCCCGGCCGGGGCGGTGAGGGAGCCGAAAGAGAGGGTGGCCACGGCGATGCCGAGCACGCCGGGCCAGATCCAGTGGCGCATGCGGTGGTTGACGCGTCTCACGGGTCTACTCATGACCCTGGAGCATCCCCGAAGCCACCGCGCGGCGACAGACCCCACACCGGTCACGTATGCCGCGTGGCCCAGCCGCACCCACGTCGGGGGGTGCGGGTGGCGGAGCCCCCGCAACGCGCGGCGCAGCCGCGCAGAAACGACGAAGGCGACGCGGCCCGCGCTGTTCGCGGGCACACGTCGCCTGTCGACTTCGTGGAGATGGCGGGAATCGAACCCGCGTCCAACGGTGCAGAATCAGGGCTTCTCCGTGTGCAGTCCACTGCGATTTTCTCAGCCCCGGAGATCTCGTGGACAAGTCTCCGACGGGCTCAGTCACTGTTTGATTTCCTCCCAGACCCCGTGACCGGGTCTAGAAGTTTAGTTCCCTAGCTGATGCCAGGATCCGGGTCGGGAACAGCCCCGGGCTGACACTTCGCAAGTCGCTACTTAGGCAGCGAGGGCGAAGGAATCGCGCTTGGTGTTGGCGATTATTGGTTGCGACATATGGTTAACGAGATCATTGCCGCTTCCTCGACACGCTTCCCCTGCTTCGACATCCGCTGTCGAAACCGATCATCCCCATGTTGATTTTTCAAACCCTCCGAGGAGGGGGCGCCCCGTCACCTGCGGGGCATGAACCATCGTACGTGACCAACGCACGACGGTGCCAGCGAATTCCCGGCGGCCCGCCGAACCGGCGGCTAGCCGATGCCCTGCCGGCGCCGGGCCGCCGAGATCGCCCGGTTCGTCTCGCGGGTGTCCTGCTTCTCGCGCAGCGTCTGCCGCTTGTCGTACTCCTTCTTGCCCTTGGCGAGCGCGATCTCGACCTTGACGCGGCTGTCCTTGAAGTACAGGGCGAGGGGCACGATCGTGTGACCCGTCTCCTGGGACTTCGACTCCAGCTTGTCGATCTCGGCCCGGTGCAGCAGCAGCTTGCGCTTGCGCGTGGCGGAGTGGTTGGTCCAGGTGCCCTGGACGTACTCGGGGACGTGGATGTTGTGCAGCCACGCCTCGCCGTGGTCGATGTGCACGAAGCCGTCCACCAGGGACGCCCGGCCCATCCGCAGCGACTTGACCTCGGTGCCCATCAGGACCAGGCCGCACTCGTAGGTGTCCAGGATGTGGTAGTCGTGCCGCGCCTTCTTGTTCTGCGCGACCATCTTCCGGGCGGGTGCCTTCTCGTTGGCCTTGGCGGCCTTGCGCTTTACCTTTTCCTTCGCCATAGTGCGGCCATTTTCGCACTACGAGGGGGGTCCGAGGCCACTCAATACTGTCTCGGCCCGCTCCTGGGCACCGTCCTCGACCTCCAGGTCCGGGGTGATGCCCCGGCCGTCGACCGCCTTCCCCGAAGGGGTGCGGTAGTGCCCGACCGTCAGCTCCGCGACGGAGCCGTCGGGCAGCTTGCTCGGCATCTGCACCGAGCCCTTGCCGAACGTCCTGGAGCCCACGACGACCGCGCGGCCGCGGTCCTGGAGGGCCCCGGTGAGCAGCTCGGCCGCGCTCATCGTGCCGCCGTCGACGAGCGCGACCACGGGTCTCTCGGTGTCGCCGCCCTGCTTGGCGTGCAGCGCGCGCTGCTTTCCCCGGACGTCGTACGTGGCGACGAGGCCGCCGTCGAGGACCGCGGAGGAGGCCGTGGTGGCCTCGGAGACCAGGCCGCCGGAGTTGCCGCGCAGGTCGAGCAGGATCCCGGCGCCCGCGGGGGCCCGGCGCACCGCCCTGCGCACGGCGTCGCCGGAGCCCTTCGTGAACGCCGCGACCTTGATCATCACGGCGCCGCCGCGGAGCCGGGTCACGGTCACGGAGTCCGTCGAGAGGCGGGCGCGGCGCAGGGTCTCGGTCCACACGCGCGCGGCGCGCTTCAGGCCGAGGGTGACCGGGGTGTTCGCGCGGGTGCCGCGCAGCAGGGACACGACGTCGGTGACGGGGCGGCCGGTGACGTCCTTGCCGTCGATGGCGGTGAGCTTGTCGCCCTCGTGGATGCCGGCCCGGTCGGCGGGCCCGCCGCGCTGCACCCGGGACACCTCGATCCTGCCGTCGGCCTCCCGCCGGGCCCACAGGCCGACGCCGGTGTAGGCGCCGTCGAGGGACTGCTCGAACTCGCGGTACTCCCCCTGGGAGTAGACCGACGACCAGCGGTCGCCGCTGCGGCTGACCACGTCCTCGGCGGCCTTCTTGCCCGACTTGCCGTCGGCCATCGCCTCGGCGGCGGCGTCGGCGGCCTCGTCCGCGGGGTCCCGGTCGGCGTCGCGGGGGCCACGCGCGTCGCGGGTGGCGGAGACCGAGCGGGTCGAGGGGGCTGCCTTGTTCCGGCCTTCCTCGGCGTCCTCGGACCAGGATCCGGTGGCCGCGCCGGTGGCGAGGACGCTCGCGAAGACCAACGTCAGGGCCGCCCCGCGGCGGATGCGGCGGGGCTCGGCGTGCCAATCAGGGCCTGACATGTCGGTGAGTCTAGGACAACGAGGGGCGCCGCACGGCAGGTTGACCGCACGGCGCCCGAGGCACTCCTCACACCCGAAGGCGCGGGTGATGCCTGCCGTCTCACACCTTCAGGTACTTGCGCAGGGCGAAGAACGCGGCCAGCGCGGGCATCAGCAGACCGATGGCGAGCACCAGCGGCAGCTTGGCGAGCACCGCGTCCCAGCCGATGAAGTTGATCAGGTTGAGCTTCTCGGACAGCTCCAGGCCGTGGTCGATGATGAAGTACCGGCCGAGGAGCAGGAATCCGCACGCGAGCCCGCCGCCGATCAGGCCCGCGACCGCCGCCTCCAGGATGAACGGCATCTGGATGTAGAAGCTGGACGCGCCGACGAGCCGCATGATCCCGGTTTCACGGCGACGGCTGAACGCCGATACGCGCACCGTGTTGACGATCAGCATCAGCGCGACGACGAGCATCAGCGCCATCACCGCGAGCGCCGCCCAGTTCATGCCGTTGAGCAGCTCGAAGAGGTTGTCGAGCACGCCCTTCTGGTCCTCCACGGACTGCACGCCGTCCCTTCCGGAGAAGGCGGTCGCGACCACCTGGTACTTCTCCGGGTCCTTCAACTTGATGCGGTACGACTCCTGCATCTGGTCCGGCGTCAGCGAGCTGGACAGCGGGGAGTCGCCGAACTGCTCCTTGTAGTGCTTGTACGCCTGGTCCGCCGTCTCGTGCTGGACCGTGTCGACGACCGGCATCTTCTTCAGATCCGTGAGGATCCGGTCCTTCTGCTCGTTCGTGACGGCGCCCTTGGCGCACTTGGGGTCCTGCTCGGCGTCCGCCTTGTTGCACAGGAAGATCGAGACGTTGACCTTGTCGTACCAGTAGCCCTTCATCGTGCTCACCTGGTCGCGCATGAGCAGCGAGCCACCGAAGAGGGCGAGCGAGAGCGCTACGGAGACGACGACCGCGAAGGTCATCGTGAGATTGCGGCGGAGACCGACGCCGATCTCCGACAGGACGAACTGGGCGCGCATGGCGGCCTTTCAATGGATCAGGGGGAGCGGTGCGGCGGGGGCGGGCGCGGCGACCGGCGGCCGGGGGGCGCGCCGACGGCCGTGGGGGCGCGCCGACGGCCGGGTCAGTGCTGGTAGCCGTAGACGCCGCGGGACTGGTCGCGGACCAGGCGGCCCTTCTCCAGCTCGATGACGCGCTTGCGCATCTGGTCCACGATCTGCTGGTCGTGGGTGGCCATCACGACGGTGGTGCCGGTCCGGTTGATGCGGTCCAGGAGCTTCATGATGCCGACCGAGGTCTGCGGGTCGAGGTTGCCCGTGGGCTCGTCGGCGATCAGCAGCTTCGGCCGGTTGACGAAGGCCCGCGCGATGGCCACGCGCTGCTGCTCACCGCCGGACAGCTCGCCGGGCATCCGGTCCTCCTTGCCGCCGAGGCCGACGAGGTCGAGGACCTGGGGCACGGACTTGCGGATCTCGCCGCGCGACTTGCCGATGACCTCCTGGGCGAAGGCCACGTTCTCGGCGACGGTCTTGTTCGGCAGGAGCCGGAAGTCCTGGAAGACGGTGCCCAGCTGGCGGCGCATGTGCGGCACCTTCCAGTTGGAGAGCCGGGCCAGGTCCTTGCCCAGGACGTGCACCTGGCCGTGGCTGGTGCGCTCCTCGCGGAGGATCAGCCGCAGGAAGGTCGACTTTCCGGAGCCGGATGACCCCACCAGGAAGACGAACTCGCCCTTCTCGATCTCCAGCGACACATCGCGGAGGGCCGGGCGGTTCTGCTTCGGATAGGCCTTGGACACATTGTCGAATCGGATCACGGATGCACCACGGGTAGCCGGGGGTAGGTGAGCGTGACCATACGCGAAGCGGAAGGGGCCGCGCAGTCGGCGTCCTGAGTTGCGCGGTTTGTTGCGGATCCGACCCGGAACAAATGGGGCGCCCGGGGGTGCGGTGACGGCCGTCCACGGCCGGGGCGGGGCGGGCGTCAACCGGGGCCGGGCAGCGGGCCGCGCCGAATTCCGCGGAAGCTGGCACAGTGGTAGGGGGAACGGTTGAGGTTCCCCGAGCGTTGGGCAGGCTGAGACTGTGCGGGAGGAGAAGCGCATGACCTATGACAGGTTGGTGTGCGCGAACTGCGCGGCGCCTGTGAGCGAGGGCCGCTGCCCCGTGTGCCGGGCGAACCGGGAGCGGATGCAGCACGAGGGCCCCTTCGGCGGCCTCAGCCCCGCGGCCCTGATAGGGCTGCTCGTGGTGCTGATCACGGCGATGGCCCTGCTGGCGCACCAGACCGCGTAGTCGTTGGGCACTGGTCCTGGGCGGACGTCCGACCCGGGCCGGGATCGCCGGGGACGACCGCACGAAGCGGCACGCGGGCAGTGAGGCCGCACACACCGAACGCGCACGGCGGACGCGCCACGCGGAAGGGCCCGGAGCCGACCTGGCTCCGGGCCCTTCCGCGTGTTCAGCCAACTCCCGAGGGGCGTCTGCTACGGCGCGTACGTCTCCGTACGCGCCGCGTCACGCGCGTCCCTCAAGGCGCCTCGCCGGATCAGGCAGCGGCGCCGCGGTTGCCGGCCAGGCGCGGCAGGAAGCGGAAGCCGACGCCACCGGCGATCATGGTGGCGGCACCGATGATCAGGAAGGTGGTCTCGGTGGCGCCCGTCTCGGCGAGCTCGCCGTCGTTCTTGCCGCTGCCGGTGTCGGAGACCCGCTCGACCGGCTTGGAGCCGGTGTCGGTCAGGCTGTCCTTGCCGCCCTGCTCGGCGGGGTTGGAGCCGCCGCCGTCGGGGTCGGTGTCGTTGCCGCCGTTGCCACCGGTGCCGCCGCCCGTGCCGTTGTTGTCACCCGGGTCGGTGGGCTGGGTGGGCGGGTCCGAGGGCTCGGTGGGCGGGTCCGTGGGCTCCGTGGGCGGGTCCGTCGGCTCGGTCGGCGGGTCCGTGGGCTCCGTGGGCGGGTCCGTCGGCTCGGTCGGCGGGTCCGTCGGCTCGGTCGGCTCGTCGGTCGGCTCCGGCGGGTTGGTGGGCTCGTCCGGGTCCTCGTCGTCGCCCGGCAGGTCGACGTCGACGCCGATGCCGTTCTCGTCGGCGGAGGCGCTGGCACCGGTCCCGCCGAGCTCGACGCCGACGTCCAGGGCCGAGGCGGCGCCGGCGGCGGTCAGCGAGGCGCCCGCGGCGATCACTGCGCCGGCGGCTATCCGCGCGACACGGATCCGCGTCTTCTTCGTCATCTGGCTGCTACCCCCAGTAGCTGAATCGTCAGTGAGGCAGCGTCCCGGATCGCGGTCGCGGGGTGACTCGTCTTCGGCCCCCCGGATCACACGCGCACCGGAGATACGCATGCCGCTCGCTAGCCAATCCAGTTTTCGAAGCACCGTCAAGGTCGTTGCGGGCGCGATGCCCGTTATGGGGACAGTTGACCGGCGTACGGACATGTGACTGTGACGTAAAAGGCGCAAGAAGCCCACAGGAGGCCTGAGAAGCCCCATAAACAAAGGCAACTGCCGCCCTGGGGGCGACAGTTGCCTCACTCAGTTTTGTCGACAAAGCGCCGAAATTACTTCTCCTGCTGCTTGCGCCAGCGAATTCCGGCCTCCAGGAAGCCGTCGATCTCGCCGTTGAACACGGCCTCGGGGTTGCCGACTTCGAACTCCGTGCGCAGGTCCTTCACCATTTGGTACGGGTGCAGGACGTACGAACGCATCTGGTTGCCCCAGGAGTTGCCGCCGTCGCCCTTGAGGGCGTTCATCTTGGCCTGCTCCTCCTGGCGGCGGCGCTCGAGGAGCTTCGCCTGGAGGACGTTCATCGCGGTCGCCTTGTTCTGGATCTGCGAGCGCTCGTTCTGGCAGGAGACGACGATGCCGGTGGGCAGGTGGGTCAGGCGGACCGCGGAGTCGGTCGTGTTGACGCCCTGGCCGCCGGGGCCCGAGGAGCGGTACACGTCGACGCGCAGCTCGCTCTCGTCGATCTCGATGTGGTCCGTCTGCTCGACCACGGGGAGGATCTCGACACCCGCGAAGGACGTCTGGCGACGGCCCTGGTTGTCGAACGGCGAGATGCGCACCAGGCGGTGCGTGCCCTGCTCCACGGAGAGCGTGCCGTAGGCGTACGGAGCCTGCACGGCGAAGGTGGTCGACTTGATGCCGGCCTCTTCCGCGTACGACGTCTCGTACAGCTCGGTCTTGTAGCCGTGGCGCTCCGCCCAGCGCAGGTACATCCGCTGGAGCTTCTCGGCGAAGTCGGAGGCGTCGACGCCGCCGGCCTCCGCGCGGACGGTGACGACCGCCTCACGGGCGTCGTACTCCCCTGACAGGAGGGTGCGGACCTCCATCTCGTCCAGCGCCTTCTTGACCGCCGTGAGCTCCGACTCGGCCTCCGCGCGCGTGTCCGGGTCGTCCTCCTCCTCGGCCATCTCGAAGAGCACGCCCAGATCGTCGATACGCCCGCGCAGCGTCTCGGCCTTCCGCACCTCCGCCTGGAGGTGGCTCAGCTTGCTGGTGATCTTCTGCGCCTCGTCCGGGTCGTCCCAGAGGGACGGCGCGGCCGCCTGCTCCTCGAGCACGGCGATGTCTGCCCTCAGCTTGTCGAGGTCCAGGACGGCCTCGATCGACTCCATGGTCGAGGAGAGGGACTTGAGCTCTTCGGATACGTCGACGACTGCCACCACACCAGCGTAACGGCTACGGCAAGCAGTCTTCCCCCGGCGGCGGGCCCGGGGCCTACGGGACCGGCGGCGCCGAGTTCCTGTTGTCGGGGGTCGCGGGGTCGCCCTCGTCCCCGGACGTGGCGTACCAGGCGCCCGCGCCCACCGCCGCGGCGAGGACGACGCCCGCCACCCCGAGCGTGATCCGGCGGCGCTTGGCCGAGGCGCGGTGGCGGGCCGAGCCGGGGCGGACGGTGCCCGTGGCGCGGGGGGCGCGGGCCGTGCCGCGGGCGCCGCCCGCCAGCTCGTCGGGGGCGGGGACGCGCATGGAGGTGTGGGTGTCGCGGTTGGCGTCGGCGGGCGCCGCGCCGGGGACGAGGGGCACGGCTCCGCGCCGCGGGGGCCTCTCGTGCGGCTCCGGGGACGTCTCCTCGTACGGCTCGTCGGTGGGCTCCGCCTCGGGCTCGTCGACGTCCAGGGGCGGCATGCCCGCGAGCAGGGGCAGCTGCTCGCGCAGCCGGTCGCCCAGCTCGGAGGCGCGCAGGCGGGAGGCCGGGGCCTTGGCCAGGCACTGGACCATGAGCTGCCAGAGCTCGTCGGGGATGCCGGGCAGCGGGACCACGGTCTCGGTGACGTGGCGGCGCAGGACCGCCCCGGGGTGGCCGCCGCCGAACGGCGTGAAGCCCGCGAGCAGCTCGTACAGGACGGTGGCGAGGGCGTAGATGTCGACGGCCGCGCGCGGGGGCAGGCCCTCGATGATCTCGGGGGCCAGGTAGTCCGGCGTGCCGATGATCTTCGTGGCGCGGGTGCGGCGCGGCGAGTCGATGAGCTTGGCGACGCCGAAGTCGGTGAGCAGGGCCGGGTGCGAGCCGCCGGGGCCGAGGGGGCCCTGCATGTCGAGGAGGACGTTCTCGGGCTTCACGTCCCGGTGCACGATCCCCGCCGCGTGCGCCGCGGCGAGCGCGTCGGCGACGTCCGCGACGATCGCGACGGCGGCCTCGGGGGCGAGCCTGCGCTCGCGCTCCAGGCGCGTACGCAGATCCGTGCCCCGTACGAGGTCCATCACCAGGGCCAGGTCGTTGCCGTCGACCACCAGGTCGTGGACGCCCACCACGCGCGCGTGGTCGAGGCTGAGCAGCGCCGTGCGCTCCTGGACGAAGCGGCCGACGAGTTCCTGGTCGGACGCCAGGTCCTCGCGCAGCAGCTTGATGGCGACAGGACCTTCGGGACCTTCGCCGAGCCACACCGTGCCGGCACTGCCCCGTCCCAGAATCTGGTGGGCCGTGTACCGGCTGCCGATCTTCCGTCCCAAGACTGCTCCTACGGATGTGTGTTGGCCCCAAAACTACGCGGCCAGGGCACCAACCATCACATCCGCACGGGAAATCACCCCGCAGGAGTCGACAAATCAACAGAGTCGGCCGGGTTCGGCTCCCGAACCCGGCCTTCTCCCCGTTCCCGCTCGGTCCCGCTCAGTTCCCGTTGATCTTGCTCGACCAGTCGGACACCGTGTTGTAGACGTCCTTGATCTGGTCCCAGTAGCTCTTCGTCGTGCCGATCCAGTCCTGGAGCGGGCTCAGCTCCCAGACCAGCCAGCTCGCGACGAACAGGATCACGAGCACGACCAGGCAGCCCTTGAGGCAGCCGAGGCCGGGGATCCGGGTCCGGTTCGGGTTCGGCTGGCGCTGGCGGCGCGGCTCCGGGGGCGCGGGCTGCGGCGGAGCGGGCTGCTGGGGCGGCGGCTGGTACGGCTGCGGCTGCGGCGCGTACGGCTGGGGCTGCGGCTGCATCTGGCGCGGCTGCTGCGGCGGCTGGTACGGCTGCGGCTGGTGCTGCGGGGCGTACGGCTGCGGCTGCTGGGGCTGCTGCGGGCGGGCCACCTGGCGCTGCGGACGGCGGCGCAGCGGGTCCTGGCTCGGGTCCAGGTACTGCACCTGCGTCTGGTCGTTGCGGTCGCGGGCCGCCCGCATCTGGTTCTGCCAGGGGTGCGGGTCGTCGGGGTTGCCGCCCGGCTGGCCGGGGCCCACGGGCGGCATGACGGCCGTGGGGTCCGCGTTCGGGCCCTGGGGGCCGCCGGTGTGCGGCAGCACGCTGGTGGCGGCGGCCGGGTCGTACCCGCCCGCGTTGGTGTTCGGAAGGACCTGGGTGGGGTCGGCCGCGCCCGGGGTGTCCGGGACCGGGGCGGGCGCCGGGTCCGGGGCGAGCAGCGCGGCGACGCCCTCCGCGGCGGCGATCTGCGCGGCGCTCGCGTGCACCCCGATGCCGTCGGCGACGGCGCGCAGGCCGCGCGCCAGGTTCTCGGCGCTGGGGCGGCGGTCGGGGTCCTTGCTGAGGCAGCGCTCGATGACCGTCCACAGCGGGTCGGGCACGGTGGAGGGGCGGCGCGGCTCGGCGCTCAGGTGCTGGTGCAGCACTTCGAGTGCGGAGCCGCCCGCGAACGGCGGCCGTCCGGTGACCAGCTCGTACAGCAGGATGCCCGCGCCGTAGATGTCGACGGCGCTCGTCTGCGGGCGGCCCTCGGCGGACTCCGGCGCGACGTACGCGGGCGTGCCGACGAACTCCTGGGTGCGGGTCAGGCCCGGGGAGTCGGCGAGGCGGGCGATGCCGAAGTCCGTGAGCATCGGGTGCATGCCGCTCGCGTCCTGCTTGACCAGGACGTTCGCGGGCTTCAGGTCGCGGTGCACGACGCCGTCGGCGTGGCTCGCGGCCAGCGCGTCGGCGATCTGAGCGGTGAGCAGGGCCGCCGCGGCCGGTGTGAACGGGCCGTTCTCGCGCAGGTACTTGTGCAGGTCCGGGCCCTCGACGAGGTCCATGACCAGCGCGAGCAGATCGCCCTCGACGACCAGGTCGCGGGTCCGCACGATGTTCGGGTGCGTCAGCCTGAGCAGGACGGAGCGCTCCCTCAGGAAGCGCATCACCACGTCCGGGTCGTTGGCCAGCTCCTCCTTGAGGACCTTGATCGCGACGGTCTCGCCGGGCTGGCCGGGAACGGCCGCCTCGGCGCCCGCGGTCTCCCGCTGGCGGGCTCGCCAGACGGTGCCCGTGGCGCCGCGCCCGAGCGGCTCCTCGAGCAGGTACTTGCTGCCTACCGGCCGCACGTCATGCGCTCCCTGCTGATCTGGCTGGTCTGTGGTCCTGCGGTGCGTTCGCGCCGCCCCGCTGCGCGGTGGCGCCGTCCCGCTGTCCTTGCGGTGCTGGTGTGCTGCTCGCCGCCCCGTCGTCCGGTACAGCGTTCCGACCCACTGTAGTGCCGCCGAACGGGGCACCGTCCGACGATCTTGCGCCTCCTGGCGGCCGGAATCGGACCCACGACGGACCTTTGTTCGGAGGGAAGACGCTGGACCAGCGCGGTTGGTTGCCGAGAGGACGCGGTCGACTGCCGTGGGACCCGGAAACGGACTTCGGTCCCGGCGTCGGTCCTGAGCCCGCCGCCCAGGGACCCCGGGTCCACCACGGTCCCGTGGCCATCACCGCCCACATCGGTCCGAGCAGGCACTTTGCGGGCACGTTTCCGAGCAGAGCCGACCAATCAAGATCAAATGCGGGTGGGGGGCGGGCGTGTTGTCAGTGGCAGGTGCGAGGATGCTGTCCGTACTGGCCGACGTGCCCGTGTGCGGTGGGGGGAATCACAGCGCGAGTCCCCGTGCCGGGCGCCCAGCGCAGGAAGGGACCGCTGACGGCGATGCAGATCCGGCTGACCGTCCTCGGGCCGCGTGGCGGCCAGACCGAGCCGGGGGGACGCCCCGCGGCGGCCTGCGACGTGCTCGTCACCGCCCCCGCCGGGACCGCCCTCGCCGCGGTCGCCTCCGGCCTGGCCGCGGCCGTGACCTCGGGCGAGGGCCCCACCGTCCTCTACGCCCAGTCGGACCGCCTCGACCTCCAGCGCTGCACGCTCGGCGAGCCGCCCCTGGTCGACGGCGCCGTCCTCTCCGTCGGCACCCCCGCCGAGCCGGGCCCCGACCTGGCCGAGGCCACCGCCCGGCTGCACGTGGTCGCGGGCCCCGACGCGGGCGGCGTGCACCTGCTGCACGGCGGCCAGATCCGCGTCGGCCGCTCCGGTCAGGCCGACGTCCCCCTCGACGACCCGGACGTCTCCCGGCTGCACTGCGCGGTCACCCTGGACCCGGACGGCCGCGTCACGGTCACCGACCTCGGCTCGACGAACGGCACGACGGTCGACGGCCGCGCCATCTCCGACCGCCCGGTCCGCCTCCCCTCCGGCTCCCTCCTGCGCGTCGGCGAGTCCGTGCTCCGCCTCACCGCGGGCGACGCCGTGGACGACCCACTGCCGACGGCCTCGGACGGCGAGGGACATGTGCGGGTGCGGATCGCCGCCCTGGAGGGGACGGGGGTCCCTGTGCAGGGGGCGAGCGCCCCGGGGCGGGGCGTGGCGGGTCCTGGGCATGGGGTGCCGGTGGGTCCGGGAGACGGCGTCGGGGTGCCGGTGGGTCCGGGACACGGTGCCGGGGTACCGGTGGGTCCGGGACACGGGGTCCCGGGCGGGGCTGGGGCCGCAGCTGCCGGGGACGGGTGGCAGCCGGGGCCCGGGGGCGGGGATGAGCGGCCGGAAAGCGGCCGGCGCGGGGATGGGCGGCCGGAAGGCGCCCGGCACGGAGATGGGCGGGCGAGCGGCGGCTCGACTCAGCATGCGTACGGTTCGGCGGGCTGGGGGGCTGCCGAGGGCAGTGCGGGCGGGCATGAGGGTGGGCCCGGGAGTGAGGGCGGGCGTCTGGGTACGTCGGACGGTGCCGGAGCCGCTGGGGCTTCTGGGGCGCCCGGGACGCCTCGGGCCACGGGGGCGTCGGCGGCTCACGGGGTGCCTGGGCCCAGGGGGACGTCTGCGTCCGCGGGGCTGTCCGGAGCACGCGGGGCGTCCGGTGCTCCGGGGGCTTCTGTGGTGTCGGGTGGGGCTGGCGCTCCCAGGACCCCTGCGATGCCGGGTGTGCCCGGAACCCCGGGGGCCTCTGCGATGCCGAGTGCGCCTGGGGCTTCGGGGGCCTCCACGGTGCCCGGTGCACCGGGCACTTCGGGGGCCTCCGCGATGCCGGGTGCGCCGCGGGCCTCTGCGATGCCGGGTGGGCCTGGCGCTCCCGGGACCCCTGCGGCGCCGGGTGCACCGGGGGCCTCCGCAATGCCGGGTGGGGCTGGTGCTCCCGGGACCTCTGCGACGCCGGGTGTGCCCGGTGCTCCAGGAGCCTCCACGATGCCCGGTGCGCCGGGCACTTCGGGAACCTCTGCGACGCCGGGTGTGCCGGGCGCTCCCGGGGCCTCTGCAACCGGAGGCATGCCTGGAGCCCACGGAGCACCTGTGACACCAGGGATGCCTGGAGCGCACGGAACCTCTGCGATGCCGGGCGCGCCCGGAACCCCGGGGGCTTCTGCTGTCCCCGGGGCCCCTGCTGCCCCGGGGGGGCCTGCCGCCCCCGGGACGCCCGGGGCCCAAGGAACTCCTGCGCCCGCCGCACCACCCGCACACCCTGCTCACCCGGCAGCGCCCGGGCACTCCGGGCACTCCGGGCACTCCGGGAACCCTGCGGCTCCCACGCCCCCCGTCGCATCGGGGATGCCCCCGGCCGCTTCGGGGATGCCCCCGGCCTCCCCCGCCTCTCCCGGCACCGCCGCCTCCCCCACCCCTCCCGAGACACCCGTGGTGCCGCAGCAGGGCGGGGCTCCGGAGAAGGAGCGGCACCGGGCCGGTACGCCGCCGCGCGGGACGACCGTGCCGCGTGGGGTGCGCAAGCGTGGCGGGCTGTCCGCGTGGGCGCGGCGGCTGGCCGGTGGGCGGGGCGAGGAGGCGGAGCGGGAGCACGCCGCGTACGACGAGACGTATGACGGGCCCCGGAACGCGGAGGCGTACGAGGACGGGTGGCCGGGCGGGACGGAGGCTGCGGGCGCCGGTGGGACGGCCGACGCGGGCGCGCGGGTGCCCGAGGCGTGGCCCGACGCGGCGGCGCTGCTCCTGACGGCGCTCGGGCCGGGGGCGCGGCTCTGGGAGCGCGGCCCCGGGCACCCGGAGGCGCTGACCGTGCGGCTCGGCACGGTCGACCGGGCCGCCCCGGGCGCGGACGGTCTCGTGCCCGCGGTGCCGGTGACGGTGAGCCTGCGGGAGGCGGGGGCGCTGGGGCTCGCGGGGCCGCGCGGACGGCTCGCGGGCCTGGCGAGGTCGGTGCTCGCGCAGTTGGCGGCGCTGCACTCGCCGGGCGCCCTTGAGATCGTCCTGATCAGCACGGACCGTACGCGCACGCCGAGGCAGCGGGCCGACGAGTGGGCTTGGCTCGGCTGGCTGCCGCACGTCAGGCCAGGCCACGGGCAGGACTGCCGGCTGCTGCTGGCGTACGACAGGGAGCAGGCGGCGGCCCGGACGGGCGAGTTGCTGCGGCGCCTCGACGAACCGGCTGAACCGGCCGGAGCGCAGGCGGGGTTCGGGGCGGCATCCGGTCGACCGGGGGCCTTCGGGGGCCCGTTGGGCGGGCACGCCGAGGGCGTGCTTCCGGCCGGGCCGCGCACGGTGGTGGTCGTGGACGGGGATCCGGGGTCGGCCGGGCTGCGGGAGGCCGCCGTGCGGCTCGCGCGCGAAGGGGCCGGGGCCGGGATCCATGTGGTGTGCCTGGCCGAGACGACGGCGGCGTCGCCCACGTCGCCGGTGACGGACACGTACGAGGCGGCGTGCGAGGTGTCGCCCGCGTTCCGCGCGTGCGGGGCGGCGGCGCTGCTCAGCGGGGACGTGGCGACGGCGCTGCGGGTGCTGCGCACGGCGGAGGGGCGGCCCGCGGGGAACGGCACGGTCGCCGTGGTGGACGCGGTGTCGGCGGCGTGGGCGCAGCGGTTCGCGCGGGCGCTCGCGCCGCTGCGGCCCGACGGGGCGGGGACGGAAGGCGGGCAGGCCCGGGTGGCCGTGCCGCTGCCCCAGTCGGCGCGGCTCCTGGACGAGTTGGGGCTGGCCCGGGCCACGCCTGCCTCGCTGATGGCGCGGTGGGCGGCCGCCGCGGACGACACGCAGGCGCTGGGCGGGCGGGCCTGGGCGGTGCTCGGGGCGGGGGCGCGCGGGCCTGTGGTCGCGGACCTCGTCGCGGACGGCCCGCATCTGCTGATCGAGGGGCCCACGGGCAGCGGACGCACGGAGCTGCTGCGGTCCGTGGCGGCGTCCCTCGCGGCGGCCGAGCGGCCCGACCGGCTCGGGATCGTCCTCATCGACGGCCGCGACGGCGGACCGGGCGGCGGGTCCGGGACGGGCGGGAGCGGGGGCGGCATCGGGGTCGGAGGCGGGGAGCGGCCGGGTGACGGTCTGCGGGCCTGTACGGAGCTGCCCCACGTCACCACGCACCTCGCCGCCAACGACCCCGTCCGGATGCGGGAGTTCGCGCAGTCCCTGACGGCCGAGCTGAAGCGGCGGGCGGAGTTGCTGGGGCGGGTGGGGTTCGCCGAGTGGCACACGCAGCAGGAAGTGTCGGGGCGGATGGTCGCGCAGCGGTCTTCCGGGGCGGAGGCCGGGGGGTCGCTCGGGGTCGGGCGTGCGGGTGGAACGGGTGGGGCCGAGGGGGTCGGCGGGGCGGGTGGCGCTGCCGCGTCAGGCGGATCTCGTGGCTCTGGCGGCCTAGGCGGGTCCGGCGGGTCCAGTGACCCCGGCGGGTCCGGCGGCTTCGGCGGGTCCAGCAGGTCCGGCGGGTCCGGCGGGTCCGGCGGCTTCGGCGGGTCCAGCAGGTCCAGTGGGTCCAGCGGCCCCGGCGGATCCGGTGGCCCCGGTGGCCTTGGTGGATCCGGGGGCCCTGGTGGCCTTGGTGGATCCGGGGGCCCTGGTGGCCTTGATGGCCTTGGTGGATCTGGGGGCCCTGGTGGCCCTGGTGGATCCGGTGGCCCTGGTGGATCCGAGGGCCCCAACGGCCCCCGCGGACCCGGCGGTCCTGGCGGCCCCCACAGCACGAGCACCCCCGACAGCGGGGACCTCGACTCCCCGACGCGCGCCACCATGCGGCTGCGTCCCGTCACGGCGGGGCGGGCCGAGCCCGGGCCGCCGCTGGCGCGGCTCGTCGTGCTCGTGGACGACTTCGACGCCTTGCTCGCGCCCGCGCTCGGGTCGCCCGGGCGGCCCGCAGCCGGGTCCGTGGTGCGGGCCCTGGAGGCGGTGGCCCGGGACGGGGAGCGGCTCGGCGTGCACCTGGTCGCGGCCGCGCGGGGGGAGCGGGTCGGGGCCTCGGAGGTGGGGCGGCGGGCCGGGCTCGTGGTCGCGCTCGACGCGGTGGGGGCCGGGGCGGACGATCCCGCTCCCGGGCGGGGTGTGCTGCGGGGCCTGGACGGGCGGGGGGTCGCCTTCCAGGCCGGGCGGGTCACCGGGCGGATTCCGCGGACCGCGACGCTGCGGCCCACGGTGGTGCCCCTCGAGTGGGAGCGGATGGGGGATCCGCCGACGCGGAGGCCCGTGCGGGAGCTGGGGAACGGGCCTACGGATCTGGCGCTCCTCGCCAGCGCGCTGGAGCGCGCGGCGCGTTCGGTGTCGGCGGAACGGGTCCCTTCCTTGCTGTGAGCCCACCCCGGGCCGGGGGCCGGACAAGGAACCCCTCCCACCAGGGGCGCCCTCGGCCCAGGCTGCGCCCCTCCCCCCGTCGCCCGCTGCGCGGCCCAACTGCCCACAGCGGGCCGGGGGCCGGACAAAGCCCACCCCACATCGATGCACCGTCGGCCGGGGCTGTGCCCACCCGTTCCGCCCTCTGGGCGGACCAGCTGCCCACAGGGTGGGACGGCAGTCAAGCAGCCCCCACCCCGGCGGGACGGTAGGCGCCCCGGCCGCGAGCCGCACGGGCGACGCGGCCGCAACCACCCTGCCGCCCGCGAGGGCAAGGCACGTCCCACGATCACGGGCGGGTGGGCGGGAGAGTCACCGCGCAGCGGTGGGACGGAGGGCACTGGGGCGCGAGCCGCGCCGGGGGGGTACTGCCCCAGCCACCCCGCCGCCCGCAAGGGCAAGGCGCGTTCCACAGTCACGGGTGGGTGGGTGGGGAAAACCGCCGCGTCAGCGGTGGGGCGGAAGGCATGGCCCCCGCGCAGGAACAGGTGGGGCCAAAGGCGTACGGAAGCCCCGGCGGGCCTCGTCCACAAGGGCGCCCGCGCCAGATGACGGCACGTCACAACGCCATCACGATCACCGACTTGGCGCCGTAGACCATCTTGCCGCCCCTGACCACGCGGGCGTAGACAGACGCAACGGGACCTGTCGGGGAAGAGAACGGGGCAGTGATGCGCAGCACTCTTCGTACACGCACACCCAGTACACGTCGCGCTCGTCGCACGCGTGGGACGGCCGCCAAGACGATCGCCGCCGTCGGCGTCCTCGCGCTGGGGCTCAGCGCCTGCGGAGGCGACGACAAGGACGACGACAAGGCAGGCGGTGGCGGCAAGGAGAGCGCGGCCGCCGTGCAACTGCCCGAGCTGGACGGCGAGAAGGTGTCGGTGGCCGCCGTCTGGGGCGGCGCCGAGCGGAAGGTGTTCCTAAAGGTCCTGGACGAGTTCGAGAAGCGTACGGGCGCCGAGGTGTCGTTCGTACCGGCCCAGGACCCGATCATCAGCTTTCTGGAGTCGAAGGTGGCGGGCGGCCAGCCGCCGGACGTGGCGATGCTGCCCCAGGTCGGCGCGATCGAGCAGGCGGTGCAGAACAAGTGGGCCAAGCCGGTCGGGCCCGAGGCACGAAAGCAGCTCACGAAGAACTACGCGCAGGGCTGGCAGGACCTCGGCGCGGTGGACGGCAAGCAGTACGGCGTCTACTTCAAGGCCGCCAACAAGTCCCTGATCTGGTACAACACCGAGGTCTTCACGAACGCGGGCGTCAAGGAGCCGAAGACCTGGAAGGAGTTCATGAAGACCGCGCAGACGGTGTACGACTCGGGCGTCACGCCGATGTCCGTCGGCGGCGCGGAGGCGTGGACCCTCACGGACTGGTTCGAGAACATCTACCTCTCGCAGGCGGGTCCGGAGAAGTACGACCAGCTCGCCCAGCACAAGATCAAGTGGACGGACCCGTCCGTCAAGGACGCCCTGACGACGCTCGGGGAGCTCTTCGGGAAGAAGGGGTTCATCGCCGGGGGCGCCGACGGTGCCCTGCAGACGGAGTTCCCCGCGTCCGTGAAGCAGACGTTCACCGGCGGCGACCAGCCGAAGGCGGGCATGGTCTTCGAGGGCGACATGGTGTCCCTGTCGATCGCGGAGACCAAGGCCGAGGTGGGCAAGGACGCGAAGGTGTTCCCGTTCCCGGCGGTCGGGGACGAGTCGCCGGCCGTCGTCGGCGGTGACGCGGCCGTGGCGCTGAAGAACAGCAAGGGCGCGCAGGCCCTGCTCACGTTCCTGGCCACCCCGGACGCCGCGAAGATCTGGGCGGAGGCGGGCGGTTTCGTGTCGCCGAACAAGGCCCTCGACCTGAAGGCGTACCCGAACGACGTGCAGCGCGGCATCGCCGCCGCCCTGATCAAGGCGGGCGACGACATCCGCTTCGACATGTCGGACCAGGCCCCGCAGTCCTTCGGCGGCACGCCCGGAAAGGGCGAGTGGAAGGCGCTGCAGGACTTCCTGAAGAACCCGAAGAACGTCGCGGGCACCCAGCAGACGCTGGAGGACGCGGCGGCCAAGGCGTACAAGAAGAGCTGACGGGGCGATGACGACCCCGGATGCCGGGGGCACCGCGGCGGTGCCCCCGGCCCACTCGACGCCGCACACCTCCAAGACCGGCCCGCGCGGGGCCGGTCCCCGCAGGAGCGTCACCGGAACCCGCAAGACGGTCGCGGTGCTGTTCCTGCTGCCCGCCCTCGTCCTGCTCGGCGCGCTCGTGCTCTATCCGATCGGCTACTCGGTCGGCCGCAGCTTCTTCGACAAGGCCGGTGACTTCGCCGGGCTCGACAACTACGAGACGATGTTCTCCGACGACGGGATCCGTACCGCCGTCAAGAACAACGCGATCTGGCTGGTGGCCGCACCGGCGCTGACCACCGCGCTCGGCCTGATCTTCGCGGTCCTCACCGAACGGGTGCGCTGGGGCACGGCGTTCAAGCTCATCATCTTCATGCCGATGGTGATCTCGATGCTGGCGGCGGGCATCATCTTCCGGCTCGTGTACGAGTCCGACCCCGACCGCGGCGTCGCCAACGCCCTGTGGGTGGGCGTGCACGACACCTTCGCCGAGTCGTCCGGCTTCCCGCAGGGCCACCCCGGCGCGCGCTCCCCGCTGGAGAACGCGAGCGGCGGCGCCTTCATCACCAAGGAGCCGGTGCGGGCGGGCGAGCCGGTGGCGCTGCCGCTCACCGGTGTGCCGCCGGACCAGATGCCCGACGACGCCAAGTCCGCGAAGCCCGCGTCGGCCGACCCGGGCAAGGTCACCGGCACGGCCTGGCAGGACTTCACCCGCGGCAAGGGCCGGGGGAAGCTGAACGCGCCGGACGCCGCCGAGTTCGGCTACCCCGGCATCAAGATCGAGGCGGTCAAGGGCGGCGAGGTGGTGGCCTCGACGAAGGCCGCGGCCGACGGGACGTTCAGCCTGCCGAAGGAGGCCGACGGGGCCCAACTGCGCTATCCCGCATCGAACTTCCGTGAGCCGTACAACGGTGTGGACTGGCTCGGCCCCTCGCTCATCACGCCCGCCATCATCGGCAGCTACATCTGGATGTGGGCCGGGTTCGCGATGGTCCTGATCGCGGCCGGGCTCGCGAGCGTGCCGCGTGAGCTGCTCGAAGCGGCGCGCGTGGACGGGGCCAACGAGTGGCAGGTGTTCCGGCGGGTCACGGTGCCGCTGCTCGCGCCGGTCCTCGCGGTCGTCGTGGTCACGCTGATGATCAACGTGATGAAGATCTTCGACCTGGTCTTCGTGATCCCGCCGGGCTCGTCGAAGGACGAGGCGAACGTGCTCGCGGTGCAGCTGTACAACTCGGCGTTCGGCGACCGGGACGCGGGCGTGGCGAGCGCCATCGCGGTGCTCCTCTTCCTCCTGGTGATTCCGGTGATGCTGTTCAACATGCGGCGCATGAGGCGGGAGGGGCGGCGATGAGCACCCAGGGTGAGACGGCCAAGAAGCCGCCCGCGCAGCCGGTCACGGTCGTCAAGGCCAAGCAGTCCCTCGGCAGCCGGATCGCCGCGATCGTCAGCGGCAGTGTGCTCCGGGTCTTCCTGGTCGTGGTCGGCCTGTTCTGGCTGGTGCCGACGCTCGGTCTTATGCTCGGCTCGCTGCGGACGACGCAGGACATGAGCGAGAGCGGCTGGTGGAAGGTCTTCGGCAAGCCCTCGCAGCTGACGTTCGAGAACTACTCCAACCTGCTCGAGGACGAGACGATCACCGACTCGATCCTGACGAGCGTGTCGATCACCGTGCCCGCGACGCTGCTCGTCGTGGTGATCGGCTCGCTGGCGGGGTACGCGTTCGCGTGGATGGAGTTCCCGGGCCGCGACTGGTGGTTCCTCGGCGTGGTCGGGCTGCTCGTGGTGCCGGTGCAGGTGGCGCTCCTTCCGGTGGCGAAGCTGTTCGGCGAGATCGGGATCTTCGAGTCGACGACGGGCGTGGTGCTCTTCCACACCGCCTTCGGCCTGCCGTTCGCGATCTTCCTCCTTCGGAACTTCTTCGCGGAGATCCCGCGTGAGCTCCTGGAGGCGGCCCGGCTCGACGGGGCCGGGGAGCTGCGTCTCTTCCTGCGCGTGGTGATGCCGCTCGGCGCGCCCGCGATCGCCTCGCTCGGCATCTTCCAGTTCCTGTGGGTGTGGAACGACATGCTGATCGCGTTGATCTTCGCCGACGCGGGCAGCCCGCCGATCACGGTGGCGCTCCAGCAGCAGGTGCGGTTCTTCGGCGACAACGTGCAGATCCTGGCGCCGGGCGCGTTCATCTCCATGGTCATCCCGCTGGCGGTGTTCTTCGCCTTCCAGCGTCAGTTCGTGTCCGGCGTCATGGCGGGCGCCGTCAAGTGACGGGCGGCGGGCTTCGGCAAGTGACGGGCGGGCGACGTCGACAAGTGACGGGCGGGCGACGTCGACAAGTGACGGGCGGGCGACGTCGACAAGTGACGGGCGGGTGACGTCGACAAGTGACGGGCGGGTGACGTCCGGGGGAAAGGGGGCCCAAGGAGTCGGGGGCGTGTCGTGCCGCTTCGGCGGCGTGTCGTGCCGGTTGTGGTGTCCGGCGGATCATGGCCACTACGGTCGATCGCGGCGCACTGCCCCCGACTCCAGGACTTGACATGCCCGAAGCCTCCGCTTCCGTACCGACGTCCGCCCAGGAATTGGACGACCTGCCGCTCCCGCCCGACCTCTCCTCCGTGAAGGGCTGGTTCCACCCCGCCGACCAGGTGCTCTTCGACTGGTTCCTGAACCGCCAGCGGGACCTGGAGGAACCCGGCGACCTGCTCGAACTCGGCGTCTACCTCGGCAAGAGCGCGATCTTCATGGGCGATTTCCTGCGCCCCGGCGAGACCTTCACGGTCTGCGACCTCTTCGACTCGCCCGCGCCCGACGACGCCAACTCCAAGGAGATGAACCGCTCGTACGCGACCCTCACCCGGCGCGCCTTCGAGGCCAACTACCGCTCCTTCCACGACGAGCTGCCCGCCGTCGTGCAGGCGCCCTCGTCCGGCATCACCGCGCACGTCCGCGCGGACAGCTGCCGCTTCGTCCACATCGACGCCTCGCACCTGTACGAGCACGTCCACGCCGACATCGCCGCCGCCCAGCGCCTGCTCCGCCGGGACGGCATCGTCGTCCTGGACGACTTCCGCGCCGAGCACTGCCCGGGCGTCGCCGCCGCCACCTGGGGCGCGGTCGCCACGACCGGCCTGAAGCCGCTGTGCATCACGGCGACCAAGTTCTACGGGACGTGGGGCGCCTACGACGCGGTGCACGGGGAGCTGAAGGCGTTCCTGGAGGGCCGGGACGACATGTGGCACGGGGCGGAGGAGGTCGCGGGGCAGCCGATGATCCGCATCAGCGGCGGGAAGGCGCGGATGCCCGCGCATCCGGTGTCGCGGCACGCCTCGGCGGTGCCGGGGCAGGCGGCGGGCGCGGAGGGGGCCCCGGGTGCGGCGGCGGCCGCCGGTGCGGAGCGGGGCAAGGGCGCGGCGCAGGCCACGGCCGTCCAGCAGCCGCCGGGCAAGCCGGCCCGGCGGACCGGCGACAACCGACGCCCCAAGGGGCGGGGCCTCGTCTCGTTCCTGAGCCGCCGGTTCTGGCCGGAGGCCCTGAGCCGCCCGAGCTGACCGCCGGACCTGGCCGGAGGCCCTGAGCCACCGGACCTGACCACCGCGCCTAAGCGCTTTGCTGGAAGTGCCGCGCTGTGCCGTCGTTCTGCCGCGGCGCCGTCGTGGCTGGTCGCGCAGTTCCCCGCGCTCCTTCGGGGCGCCTCCCTGCCGCAGCGAACGTCACCCGAGCCGCTTGGACCGCCGAGCTGAAGCCACGGAACCCGAACCACCGCACCCGGCCCGGCGCCCCTCCCCGGCCGCTCGCACCGCCCCGGTCAGGCACCAGGCGCGTGCCGTACCGATGAATTCTGGGTTAATAGCGGCAAAGTGGGGCAATGCGCCACGACCCCGCACGCGGGCCCGCCCCCGGCCCCCGCCCTCCCCTCGGCCCGCGCGGCCCACGCGGCCCGCTCGGCCCCCTCACCCCCCATGCCCGCCGCCTCGCCGCCCTCGCCCGCACCGCCCGCTTCCGCCTGGAGCGGGCCACCGCCGGGCGGGGCACCGGGCCGGACGCGCTGCTGCCCCCGCCCGCGCACCTGTCGCTGCGGGACAGCCGCACCCTCAACCTCGCGCTGGCCGCGCCCGAGCCCGGCCTGCGGACCGCCGAGCTCCTGATCAGCCGCGGCCACCGCCGCTTCCGCGTCCCGCTGGCCGTGGAGCGCGACACCGACGGCGGCCCCCTCCTGACGGCGACGGTGACCCTGCGCGACGCGCTGGACGCCGCCCCAGTCGCCCCCGGCACGCCCCGCACGCCCCGCACGCCCCGCGCGCCTCTCATCCAGGGCACCCCCACCCCCCTCCTGACCGAGGGCGTCTGGCGGCTCGCCGTCGCGACGAGCGGCGCCGACGGCCGCGTACGCCGTCGCGGGCTCGCCCTCGCCGACGTCGGCGCCCCGCCGCCGGGCCCCACCGCGCCGCACGCGCCGAGCCCCCGCACGGGCACCCTGATCCGGGTCGTGCGCTGTCGTGGCGGGCGGGCCGCGGTGCAGGTCACGCGGTCGCGGCCGCGGGCGGAGCTGGTGCGGTTCGTGCCGCGCGGGGACGGCATCACGGTGTACGGGCGGGTGGTCGCCGGGCCCAGGGGGCAGGCCCTGACGCGGTGGGCGGCGCGGGCCGTGCGGCGCCGCGACGGCCTGGTCGCGCCCGTCGAACTCGTCTGGGACGGGGACCGGTTCAGCTTCGCGCTGCCGCTCGGCGCGATGGCGGGCGCCGATCCGGGCCAGTGGGTGTGGGACTTCCGCGTCGGCGAGCTTGGCCTCGGGCGGCGCCTGACCGACGTACGCGATCTGCCGTCGGCGTTCCCCACGCCGTTCCGTCTGGTCGCGCTGCCCGGGGGGCGCCTGGTGCGCGCGCACCCGCATCTGACCGCGTCCGGCGCCTTCGCCGTGACCTGCCTGGACATCACGGAGGAGACCTCGTGATGCGCCCTACCCGCCAGAACCGCCGGAACCGCGTGCGACCCGCTGAGGAGACGTCTTGAAGATCACCTACCTGCTCGGCTGGGGCGACGAGATGGGCGGCACCGAGCTGGCCACGTACACCCAGGCGCTGCACCTCGCCGAGCGGCACGACGTCGAGGTCGTCTCGGTCTTCCGCACCCGCGCCGAGCCGTTCTTCCCCGAGGCGCGGCAGGTGCCCGTGCGGTATCTGGTGGACCGCACGGTGACGCCGGAGCGGCCGGTGCGGGAATCGCGGCTCGACGAGGCGGCGTGCCGGACCCTCGCCGCGCTGCCGAGCGAACTCATCAGGCCCGCCTGGGAGTCGGCGTTCGACCGCCTTTCGGATGTGGAGCTGACGGCGGCCCTCAGCACCCTCGACACGGACGTCCTGGTGACGACGACGCCCGCGCTGCTCGCCGCCGCCGTCGGCCTCGTGCCGCCGCGCGTGGTGACCGTCCACCAGGAGCACCGCCCCACCCAGCGCCGGGGCCCCTCCGGCGAGCCGCTGCTCCTGCACGCGCCGCGCCTGGACGCCCTGGTGACGCTGACCGGGCGGACCCGGGACTGGATCGCGGAGTCCCTGGGCGCGACCGCGCCGGAGCTCGCCGTGATCCCCAATGCCGTGCCGGACGGCTTCCGGCCGCGCGCCGACGGCGAGAGCAAGGTCATCGTGATGGCGGCGCGGCTGACCGGCGAGAAGCGCGTCGACCACGCCGTGCGGGCGTTCGCGCGGGTCGCGGACGCGCACCCGGAGTGGTCCTTGCGGATCTTCGGCGGCGGGCACCGCGAGCAGAGCCTGCGCCGGCTGGTGGACGCCTTCGGGCTCCAGGACCGGGTGGAACTCCTCGGCCCCTGCCAGGACATGGCGTCCGAGTGGGCGAAGGCGGGCCTGTCCCTGATGACGGCGGGCCACAACGAGGCGTTCCCGCTGGTGCTCCTCGAAGCGCTCGCGGCCGGGGTGCCGGTGGTGACGTACGACGTGCTCACAGGACCGGCGGAGATCGTCCGGCATCGGGTGGACGGACTCCTCGTGCCGCCCGGCGAGATCGGTGAACTCGCCGCCGCCATGGACGAGTTGATGTCGGACGACGAGCTGCGGCGCGGCTGTGCGCGGGCGGCGAGGGAGGGTGTGTACGCGCGGTTCTCCTCGGCCGGGGTGACGGCGCTGTGGGAGGAGCTGTACACGCGGCTCGTAACGGGGCGGGACCGGCCCGAGCGGCTCGCGGGGCGCGCGGACCGGGTGGCGCTGGGCGTGGCGTCGGGCGGCTGCGGGTTCCGGCCGACGGCGCCGCACACCTTCAACGCGGACGCGGGCGCCGACGAGCGGGCCCGCGAGGACGAGATCATCGCGGCCGCCCCCGACGGCCGGGTGATCCGTTCGGTGGGCCGCCTCGCGGAGTGCAGGGACGACGTGCTCGCGCCGCGCATGGCCGAGTGGAACCTCGACGTCACCGCGACCGCCCTCGAATCCCGGCAGGTCCCCTACGTCCTGGTGCGCACCGACGGCACGGCTCACACCCTCGCCGTGGCCGAGGACGACCGCGACCGCGCCCTGAAGGCCCTCGCGGAGGCGCTGCACGGCGAGCCGGTCTACGCCGAGCTGGTCAACCCGCGCGACGCGGCGCCCGGCGCGGTCCTCGCCGAACGGCTCGACGGGATCGGCGAGTTGGCGGGCGTGAAGGTGTTCAGGCCGGTGACCACGACGACGCTGTCGCTGCGCCACGGGGTGCAGCAGGCGTGCACGGTGGCGTTCTGGCCGCGCGTCCAGGACCCCGGGGCCACCGAAGCGCAGGACTCCCCCGACGCCGAGGCCGACCCCGATGCCCCCGCCGCGCCCCCCGCGCCCGACCTGTCGTGGCGCCGCGCCCCCTTCGGCAGCACCCTCGCCGGGGCCGAGCTGCCCTCCCTCGCCCCCACCGCCCGCCTGCGCGTCGGCGCGCGCGACTACCCGACCCTCGACGTCTTCACCGAGCGCCTCATGAACGACGCCGACTTCCCCGTCGACGCCGTCTACACCTGGGTCGACGACTCCGACCCCGACTGGCGCGCCGCCCGCGCCGCCGCGCTCGGCGGCAGCACGGACGACGCCGACTCCTCGGCGGACAGCGGCACGGTCCGCTTCCGCAACCGCGACGAGCTGCGCTACTCCCTGCGCTCGCTTGCGATGTACGCACCGTGGGTGCGGCACGTGTACCTCGTCACCGCAGGACAGGTCCCCGACTGGCTCGACCGCGACCACCCGGGCCTGACCGTCGTCGACCACCGCGACCTGTTCGCCGACCCCTCCGCCCTGCCGACCTTCAACTCCCATGCCATCGAGACCCAGTTGCACCGCATCGAAGGCCTCGCGGAGCACTTCCTCTACTTCAACGACGACATGTTCCTGGGCCGCCCGACGACCCCCGGCACCTTCTTCCTCGGCTCCGGCCTGCCCAAGTTCTTCTGGTCGTCGGCGTCCGTGCCCGGGCTGCCGGTGGACGCGGCGGACGAGGGCTATCTGGCGGCGGCGAAGAACAACCGCGAGCTGCTGCGCCGCGACTTCGGCCGCACGGCCACGCACTGCTTCCTGCACGTGCCGTACGCGCTGCGCCGCAGCATCCTCGAAGAGCTCGGCGAGCGGTACGCGGACGAGCTGGCCGCGACGTCCCGCGCCCGCTTCCGCGGCACCACCGACCACTCCCTGGTCTCGTCCCTGCACCAGCACTACGCGTACGTGACGGGCCGCGCGGTGCCGGGCTCGGTGTCGTACGACTTCGTGGACATCGGCAGCCGCGCCGACCACGCCCGGCTCGGGCAGCTCCTGCAGTCGCGGAACAAGACGGCGTTCTGCATCGGCGAGTCGCCCGACAGCGGGATGTCCGACGAGGAGACGGCGCTCGCCGTGCGGTCGTTCCTGACGGCGTACTTCCCGGTGCGCTCGCCCTACGAGCGGCCGGTGTCCGGGTGATCCGCGAGGAACACCCGCCGCACCACCCGCTCGGCGGCGCCCCCGTCGTCGTAGGGGCAGAACCGCTCCCGGAACGCCTTCCGCAGCCCCGTCGTCGCGTCCGTGTCCCAGCCGCCGTCCCGGAACAGCGCGGTCAGCTCGTCCTCGGTGGTCGCGAGGGCGCCGGGGGTCTCGCCCGGGCGGCCCGACAGGAGGTCGAAGTAGGTGCCGCGGGCGAGGCGGTAGGCCTGCCAGTCGGGGGCGTAGCTGACGATCGGGCGGTCCAGGCAGGCGTAGTCGAACATCAGTGACGAGTAGTCCGTGACCAGGGCGTCGGCGGCCAGGCACAGGTCCTCCACGCGCGCGTGGCCGGTGACGTCGAGCAGGCCGGGGTGGTCGGCGAGGCCCGCGTCGGCGCCGTAGAAGTAGTGCGCGCGGACGAGGACGACCCAGGACTCGCCGAGCGCGGTCGCGAACCGCTCCAGGTCGACGCGGGGCAGGAAGCCCTTCTGGTAGTCGCGGTGCGTCGGGGCGTAGAGGAGGGCCCGCTGGCCGGGGCGCACGCCCAGGCCGGCGCGGATCTCGGCGATGGCGTCGGGGCCGGTCGTGAAGTACACGTCGTTGCGCGGGTAGCCCGCCTCCAGGGCCTGGTACGCGGCCGGGTAGACGCGCTCCCACACCTCCGTGGAGTGCGGGTTGGCGGAGAGGCTGTAGTCCCACTGGTCGGTGTGGTCGAGGACCTTCTGGAAGCTGATGCCGTGCGTGCCCGCGGGGTAGCGGCGCTGGTCCAGGCCCATCTTCTTCAGGGGGGTGCCGTGGTGGGTCTGGAGGTAGACCTGGCCGGGGCGTTTGGTGAAGCCGCCGGGGAAGGAGGAGTTGTTGACGAGGTAGGTGGCGCGGGCCATCGCGCGCCAGTAGCGCCGGGAGCCCTCGATGACGTACTCGACGCCGGGCGGCACGCGGTGCTTGTGGCGGCTCGACACCACCCACACGCCCCGGATGTGGGGGGCGAGTTCGCGGGCCTTGGCGTGGATCGCGGCCGGGTTGCAGCTGACGCCGCGGTTCCAGTAGGCGCCGTAGACGGCCAGGTTCGGGTCCAGGGAGCGGCGCAGGTCGGCGTGGTAGCTGACGCGCATGGCGCGGGCGCGGACGGACTTCTTGCGGCGGGCGAGCGCCGCGCGGACGGACGTCATGCGGCCGCCCGCGCGGGTCAGGGCGCGGTAGGACGCGTACGAGCCGAGGACCAGGGCCTGCTGACGTTCCGTCATGGCCGGGCGTTCGGCGGGGCGGTGGGCGCGCAGCATGCCCGCGGCGGCCCGGAAGTACGCGGAGCGGTCGCCCGGCGCGATCCGGCCCGGGTCGTCGAGGACGGCCAGGAGGTGGTCGACGGCACGCAGGTAGAGGCGGTCGGTGGCCCCGGCGCCGTCCGTGAACAGCTCCTCGTACCGCCCGATCACCGCGAAGTGCTCCCGTCCCGGCGACTTCGCGAAGCTGCCGCCGCGCCGCTCGCGCCAGCGCACGCACACCCGGTCGAGCGCGCCGACGCGGCTTCCCGCGGCCAGCGTCGCCCGGTGCACGGGCACCACGTCCTCGTAGGCGCCCCGGGAGAAGGCGAGGCCGTGCGCGGACCAGAAGGACCGCCGGAAGACGCGGTTCCAGGCGGCGACGGTGACGGCGAGGGGATCGCCCGTGACGTCCTCGCCCGCCGGTCTGCGCACGGTCTCCCACCAGTCGGTGCGGTCGTGCCCGAAGAGCAGCACGTCCAGGCCGGGCGCGACCGTGTCGCCCTCGGCCCCCTCGGCCCCCTCGGCCCGCTCGGCCCGCTCGGCGCGCGCGATCTCGCGGTCGAGGGCCGCGAGCGCGCCGGGGAGCAGCACGTCGTCGCCGTCGAGGAACAGCAGCCAGTCGCCGGTGGCGCGGGCCGCGCCGGCGTCGCGGGCGGGACCCGTGCCCTGCCGTCGGGCGAGCCGGACGAGTTGCGCGCGCGGGTCGCGCTGCGCATACTCCGCCGCGATCGCGGCGCAGGAGTCCGGCGACGCGTCGTCGACGACGAGGAGTTCGAGGTCTTCGTAGGACTGGTCGAGGACGGACTCCAGGCATTCCCGCAGGTAGCCCTGGACGCGGTGGGCGGGCACGACGACTGAGAAGCGCGGCATGGACACCGACGGTAGTCACGCGTACACGCTCTGTCGAAGACCGCGCCTCACTCGATGGGGTGATCGCGATCCTCGTTGGGGTGAGCGGCGGCAAAGAAGTTGATCGCGACGGGCAAAAGGTGTGAATACGCCCGTACTGGGTGTTATCGCCAGCCGACTTCTACGAAAGGCCGCTCGCCGTGCAGCCCCGACTCAGCGTCGTCGTGCCCATCTACAACGTCGAGGAGTTCCTGGAGGAGTGCCTGGAGTCGATCGCCCGGCAGACCTTTGACGGTGGGGATACGAGGGGCGGCGGGGAGGTGGGGAGCGGTGGGGACACCGGGCCCGGCGGGCTCGAAGTCGTCCTCGTCGACGACGGCTCCACCGACGCCAGCCCCCGCATCGCCCGCGCCTTCGCCGCCCGCGACCCCCGCTTCGTGTACGTCCGGCAGCCGAACGCGGGCCTGAGCGCGGCCCGCAACACCGGTGTGCGGCACGCGAGTCCGGCCGCCGAGTACCTGACGTTCGTGGACAGCGACGACATCGTGCCGCACGACGCGTACGCCCGCATGATCGCGAGCCTGGACGCCAGCGGCTCCGACTTCGCCAGCGGCAACGTGTGGCGCCTGACCGAGCGCGGCCGCTCCCAGGCCTGGCAGTACCAGTGGCTCACCGCCCCGCGCACCCGCACCCACATCTCCCGCGATCTGGCGCTGCTCGCCGACCGGGTCGCCTGGAACAAGGTCTTCCGGCGCTCCTTCTGGGACCGGCACGGCTTCCTCTTCCCCGAGGGCAGGCTGTACGAGGACACACCGGTGATGATCCCGGCGCACTTCCTCGCCGCCTCCGTGGACGTGCTCAAGGACCACGTCTACTACTGGCGGGTGCGGGAGGGCTCGATCACGCGGCGGCGCACCGACGTCAAGGGCGTGCGCGACCGCGTCGCGGCCTGCGCGCACGTCAGCGCCTTCCTCGGCGAGCACGCGCCGGAGCTGAAGTCCACGTACGACGTCTCCTGTCTGCGCGACGACTTCGTGTACTTCCTGGAGGGCCTGCCGATGGGTGGGCCCGAGTACCGTGCGGCGTTCCTCGCGGACACCGCCGAGTTCCTGCGCACCGCCGACCCGGCGATCCTGCGGCGGCTCCCGGTGGACCTGCGGGTGAAGTGGCATCTGGTGCGGGAGCGGCGCACGGGTGAGCTGATCGAGCTGCTCGACCGCGAACGGCGTGGCGGCAAGGGGGCGTTCGCGGTCCGCGGCTCCCTGCGCCGGTACGCGGCCTACCCGGGCGTCGACCGGCTCCCCCGCGACCTCACCCGCCTCGACCAGAGCGAACTGCCCGCCGTGGCCCGGCTCGACGAGGCCGGCTGGGACGAGCGGGGGCGGCTGCTGATCCGCGGCCACGCCTATGTGCGCAACCTGGAGGCGGCGCGGCCCGGGCAGTCGGTGAAGGCGGGGCTGCTCAAGTCGGCGCACAGCAGGGGCCGGTTCAAGCGGGTGCCGACGCGGACCGTGGCCGCGCCCGAGGCCACCGAGCGCTCCGGGCAGCGGCTGCACTGCTACGACCTGTCCGGCTTCGAGATGACGATCGACCCCGACCAGCTCAAGTCCGGCGGCCGGTGGCGGCCGGGGAACTGGCTGCTCGGCGTGGTCGTCGCGGGCCACGGCACCGTGCGCAGGGCCGCCGTGCGCGCGGCGGACGGCCCCCGCACCCAGTCCCTGACCCGCGATCTCGGCGACGGCCTGCGCCTGGTCCTCGGCTTCAGCAAGGGGCGGCTCGTGCTGCGCGTCCAGGAGTACGCGGCGCGGGTGGACGGCCACCGCGCCGACGGCGGCGACGTGATCCTCACCGGCACCCTCACCCCCGCCGGGAACGGGAACACCGGCGCCGCCCGGCCCAAGGCCCTGCGCCTGACCCGCCCGGACACGGGCGCCGCCGTCAGCTGCCCCGTCGCCCTCGTCGACGACCGCTTCGAGGCCCGCGTGCGCCTCGCCGACCTGGAGGACGTGCCGCCCGCACCGCACCGCGCGCCCGCGCAGGTCGAGCCGCCGCACGGCGACCGCTGGGGGGCCGTCCTCGAACGGGCCGACGGCACCACGGTCCCCCTCGCGGCCGCCCTCGACCTGCCCCCGGGCCGCTACGCCACCCGCCCGGGCCGTGAGCTGTGCGCCACCGCCGACGACCGCGGCGGCCTCGTCGTCGAACTCACCCGGCGCCCCGTCGCCGACCGCGTCGACTGGTCCGACGACGGCACCCTCACCGTCGGGGGCACGGCCGCCGCGGCGAGCTGGCCGTCGGCCGAGCTCGTGCTGCGGCACAGCGGCCGCGACGACGAGGTGACCGTGCCGGTCGAACTGTCCGGCGGACGGTTCCTGGCCCGCGTCGCACCCGGGGGCGGGGTGCTCCGGGAGGGGCGGTGGTACGCGTTCCTGCGGGAGGTGGGGCACGGCGGGGCGGGCGTGCCGGTGCGGGTGCTCACGTCGGTGGGGGCGGGGATGCCGGACCACCGGGTGGTCCAGGGGCGGGAGTTCACGGCCGACCGGCGCTTCGGCGACCGGCTCCTGATCGACGCCGGGTCGGTGCTCGCGCCCACCGAGCGCGGCGCGTACCGGCGCCACCGGCTGCGTACGGAGCACTATCCGAGGGAGCGGGTCAAGAGCCTGCGCGACGCCGTCCTGTACTTCGACGGCGACTCGCCGCGCGCCGTCCACGAGGAGCTGGTGCGGCGCGGCGCCGACGTCGAGCACCTGTGGGTGACGCAGGACCAGCAGACGCGGGTCCCGGCGGGCGCGCGCGGCGTGGAGGAGCACAGCGCCGAGTGGTACGGGGCGCTCGCCCGCTGCCGCCGCATCGTCGCCGCGGGCCATCTGCCGGACTTCTTCGCGCGCCGCGAGGGCCAGACGGTCGTCCAGACCTGGCACGGCACGCCCCTGAAGCGCATCGGCACCGACCTCACGGACACCCTGTACGCCGACCACGGCCACCTCGACCTGCTGCCGCGCCTCGCCGCGCAGTGGAACGTCCTGGTCTCCCCCAGCGGCTTCGCGACCCCGCACCTGGGCCGCGCCCTCACCTACGACGGCGAGGTCCTGGAAGCCGGATCGCCGCGCAACGACGTGCTGTTCGCCGACGACCGCCACAAGGTCACCGAACGCGTCCGCCGCGAACTGGGCCTCACGCCGGACAAACGGATCGTCCTGTACGCCCCGACCTACCGCGACCACCTCGGCTTCGGCCCCGGCCGCTTCCGCTACGACCCCGCCCTCGACCTGCGCGCCGCCGAGGCCGTCCTCGGCGACGACCACGTGCTGCTCGTGCGCAAGCACCCGCTGACCTCCGGGCGGCTCCCCGGCGCCCGCGCCCCCTTCGTCCGCGACGTCACCGGGCACCCCCGCACCGCCGAACTCCTCCTGGTCGCCGATGTGTTGATCACCGACTACTCGTCCCTGATGTTCGACTTCGCGCACACCGGACGCCCGATGCTCTTCCACGCCTACGACCTGGAGCACTACCGCGACACGGTGCGCGGCTTCTACCTCGACTTCGAGTCCCGCGCGCCGGGCCCGCTGCTCGCCTCCACCGGCGAGGTCGTCGACGCCCTGCGCGACCTCGACTCCGTCTCCGCCCGGCACCGCAAGGCGTACGCGGCGTTCCGCGAGGCCTACTGCGATCTCGACGACGGCCGGGCGGCGGAGCGCGTCGCGGACAGGCTGATGCGATGACGGCCGGCACGTCGGGGACGACGACCGCGCCGGCCGCGGAGAGCCCGGCGGCTCCTGGGGTGACGACGTGGCAGCGGCGGCGCGCCCGGCTCGGCGCGACCGCCACGGGCTTCGGGATCCGCTGGCACCCGAGTCCGTACCTGGTCGTCGGCGGGCTGTTCTGGCTGGTGATGTCGCTCGCGTACTGGCGGGTGCCGATCTGCTGCGACTTCGGCCAGCACGCGGCCGTCGTCGAGCGCCTCAAGGACGACCTGCTGCACCCCCGGCACCCGATGGCCGACCTGCCGGGCGACGGCAGCGCCTACTACTCGCCGTACGCCGTCGCCCAGGCGCTGTTCGCCAAGGCCACGGGGCTCGCGGGCTGGCAGGTCGTCAAGCTCTCCGGGCCGCTGAACCTGCTCGTCCTGCTCACCGGCATCGCCCGCTTCGTGCGCGTCCTCACGCCCCGGCCCTGGGCGCCCGTCCTCGCGCTGTTCGCGATGGTCCTGCTGTGGGGCACGCGGATGGCGTGGTGGAGCGGCTACCTGGGCCTGATGTCGATGACGGGCAACCTCGGCTATCCGTCGACGTTCGGCATCGCGCTGATGTTCTGGGCCTGGGCGTGGGCGGGTTCGCTGGCAGCGGCGCCCCGGAGCTGGTGGCCGTACGCGGGCCTCGGCGCCCTGTGCGGCCTGATCCTGCTGATCCATCCGATCACCTCGGTGGCGGCGGTGATCGGCGTGACGGCGTTCGCGCTGCCGCGGCTGCGGTCGCCGCTGCGGTGGGTGCTCACCGGGCTCACCGCGCTCGCGGTGGCCACCACCTGGCCGTACTTCAACCCGCTCGCCCTCGTCGGGGACGCGAGCGTCGACTGGATCCACCGCCAGCTCTACACCGACATGCCGCAGCGCTTCTGGCTCGCCGCCCTCGGCCTGCCCGCGCTGTTCCTGCGCTGGCGGCGGAACCGCACGGATCCGCTGGTCCTGATGTTCGCCCTGGACTGCGCGGTCGTCGGCTACGGCTGGCTCAGCGGCCACTACACGTACGGCAGGATCCTCGGGCTCACCCTCGTGCCGCTCCAGTTCGCCCTCGCCATCGAGCTGACCGCGCCCCGCACCTGGGGCAACCGGCGCGCCGCCCTCGCCGGGGCCACCGCGCTCGGCGCGTTCGTCGGCTTCGTGCAGATCCAGGCGGGCGCCGTCGTGCCCCGCACCCTCGACCCGATCGGCTTCGACCAGCCGCCGCGCTGGCCGAGCTACGCCTGGGCGGCGGCGCACATGCAGCGCGGCGACGTCGTCCTGACCGACGGCTACCGGCCCATGCGCTCCGTCCCCGCGTTCGGCATCAACCTGGTCGCGCCCGCCTGGCCGGACGCGTCGCTCGCGGAGTCCGCGCGCAACAAGCGCCTGAGCGAGGTGCGCGCCTACCTCGACCCGGCCACCCCGGCCGCCGAACGCGCCGCCGTCGTCCGGCGCTACCACGTGCGCTGGCTCCTGGTGGCCCCGCAGCAGCCGCTGCCGCCGGAGGCGGTGGTGGTGGCGTGGAGCGCGCGGACCGGGGAGATCCTGGCGCGGGTGGGGGGCGGGGCGGCGCGCGGGTGAGCGGCACCTGGCCCGGTCCGAGCCGCCGTCCAGGACCCCGTCCGGGCCCCCGTCCGAGCCCTCGTCCGGCACTCCGTGACGAAGCCCCCTAATCGGATAATTTCCACTAAGCCCTAAAATTCCCCCTGTGGACCCCATCTCGCCTCAAGAGCCCCAGATCACCGTCGTCGTGATCGGCTACGACGACGCCCCGCACATCGCCGACGCGGTGCGCTCCGCGCTCGCCCAGGGCCCCGTGGTGGGCGAGGTGATCGCGGTCGACGACTGCTCGACGGACGACACCCCCGCCGTCCTCGCGGAACTGGCCGCCGCCGACCGGCGGGTGCGGGTCGTGCGGCGCGCCGTCAACAGCGGCGGCTGCGGCGCCCCGCGCAACGACGGCGTCGACGCGGCGACCCTGCCGTACCTGATGTTCCTGGACAGCGACGACGTGCTGGCCCCCGGCGGCGCGCGGGCGCTCCTCGCCGCGGCGCTGCGGCACGGCGCCGACGTCGCGTCGGGCCTGTGCGTGCGGCGCGAACTGCCGTCGGGGCGCGAAGTGCCCTGGCAGCCGGAGCTGTACCGCAAGGCCGCGCTCGTGACCCGCCCCGAGCTGCGCCCGCGCCTCGTCCACGACACGCTGTGCGTCAACAAGCTCTACCGCACGGACTTCCTGCGCGAGCACGCCGCCCGCTTCCCCGAAGGCCGCTTCATCTACGAGGACTTCGTCTTCGGCGCCCGGGTCCTCGCCGGGGCCCCGCGCATCGCCCTCGTCCCCGACACCGTGTACGTGTGGCACGTGCGGCGCACCGCCGCCAAGCTGTCGATCTCCCTCGACCGCGCGGGCATCGAGAACTGGCGGGCCAGGATCACGGCGCACCGCCAGGCCGTGGACATCCTGCGCGGCGCCGCCGACGGCGACAAGGTGCTCGCGCGGGCGGCCCGCGCCCAGTTCCTCGACCACGGTCTGCGCATGTACACCAAGGAGCTGCCCCAGCGCGGCCCCGAGTACCAGCGCGCGTGGTGGGCCCTCACCCGCGCCTACCTCACCGAGTTCGACGAGGCCGACCTCGCGGCCGCGCCCGCCCCCGGCCGCGTCATCGCCCGGGTCGTCCTCGCCGCCGCCGAGCCGCGCGACCTGGACCGCCTCAAGCAGGTCGCGGCCCGCCCGGCCCGGCTCGCCCCGCCCTACGCCCGCGCCGCCGACGACACGCCCGTCTGGTCGGCGGACCTGCCCCAGGTCACCCTGGAGCACCTGCTCGCCCGGCCGCTGCGCCTGCTGCCGCTCGCCGTCGACGCCGAGCTGCGTCCGCGCCGGGGCGCGAGCGTGCTGCGGCTGCGCCTGCACGAGCTGTACGGCCGGGTCGCGGCGGCGGGCCCGGGGGTGGTCGACGTGGAGCTGACGCGCCGGGGCGACGGGCGGCCCGGGGTGCGGCGGTCGGCGGCGTTCACGGCGGAGGAGCCGGGGCGGACGTGGGTGGCCGACGTGCGGGTGGACCTCGCGGCGCTCGACGGCGACGTGTGGGACCTGCGGGTGCGGCTGCTGTTCGGCGACGGCACGGCGCGCGAGACCACGGCGCGGGCGGTGGCCGGGCCCGGCCTGCTGCGCCGCACGGCGGTGCCGGGCGGGCGGCACGGCGTGCTCCTCGTCCAGCCGTACGCGACGCAGGCGGGGAACCTGTCGGTGCGGCTGGCGCCGGGTCTTCGCGGGGTGGTGGCGGTGGCGCGGCGGCGGCTCGCGCGGTGGGTGCGGAGGATGCCGGGCGGGCGCGCGAACGGGGCCTGAGGCGGGGCGGGGGGGCGCCGGGCGGACGGGGCCGGGGGACGCCGGGTGTACGGGGTCTGACGTGAGCCGTACCCGGGCTCTGCGACACTGCACGTCCGGGATGTCCGGGGTACATCCCGGGCCAACACGACACGACGGGACGAGCTGACCATGACCTGGCTGATCACCGGCGGCGCCGGATACATCGGTGGGCACGTCGTGCGCGCCATGACGGACGCGGGCGAGCGGACGGTGGTCTACGACGACCTGTCGTCGGGCCTCGCCGAGCGCGTGCCCGAGGGGGTGCCGCTCGTCGTCGGCTCCACCCTCGACGCGGACCGGGTCGCGGGCGCCCTGCGGGACCACGCGGTCACCGGTGTCGTACACCTGGCGGCGAAGAAGCAGGTCGGCGAGTCGGTCGAGCAGCCGCTGCGCTACTACCGCGAGAACGTGGAGGGACTCAGGGTCCTCCTGGAGGCGGTGGCGGACGCCGGGGTGCCGTCCTTCGTCCTCTCCTCGTCGGCCGCCGTGTACGGCATGCCGGACGTGAACCTGGTCACCGAGGACACGCCCTGCGTGCCGATGAGTCCGTACGGCGAGACGAAGCTCGCGGGCGAGTGGCTGACCCGCGCGACGGGCCGCGCGACGGGCCTGCGCACGGCCTGCCTGCGGTACTTCAACGTGGCGGGCGCGGCGAGCCCGGACCTCGCCGACACCGGCGTGTTCAACCTCGTCCCCATGGTCTTCGAGAAGCTCACCGAGGGCGCGGCCCCGCGGATCTTCGGCGCCGACTACCCCACACCGGACGGCACCTGCGTGCGCGACTACATCCACGTCTCGGACCTCGCCGAGGCCCATGTGGCCGCCGCCCGGCGCCTCGCGGGCGCGCCGGAGTCCACCGACCTGACGCTCAACGTCGGCCGTGGCGAGGGGGTTTCGGTGCGCGAGATGGTCGACCTGATCGCGGACGTCACCGGGTACGACATCCCGGCGACGGTCGCCGGGCGGCGCGCGGGCGACCCGGCGCGGGTGGTCGCCGCCGCCGACCGCGTCACCGCGGAGCTGGGCTGGTCGGCCAAGCGGGACGTGCGCGAGATGGTCGAGTCGGCGTGGGCGGGGTGGGTGCGGCTGCACCCCGAGGCACGCACCGAACGGTAAGTACCGCACCAAATAGTAGGTACTTGAGGATCCGTACGGCGGAATCCAGGCTGGGGTGCGAGGCCGACTCACCCACCCCAGCATTGGAGCATCCATGCCCGAGCATGCCCGCACGCCTGTGACGATCGTCGGACTCGGGGCCATGGGAGCGGCGCTCGCCTCGGCGTACGTCGCGGCCGGGCACCCGACGACGGTCTGGAACCGCAGCCCCGGGAAGGCCGCGCCCCTCGTCGAGCAGGGCGCCGCGCACGCCCCCGACATCGCCGACGCGATCGCCGCGAGCCCCCTGACGATCGCCTGCCTCACAACCTACGAAGCCACCTTCGCCGCCCTCGGACCGGCCACCGCCGCGCTCGCCGGACGCACCCTCGTCACCGTCAACTCCGGTATCCCCTCCGGCGCCCGCGCGATGGCCGACTGGGCCACCGGGCACGGCGCGCGGTTCCTGGACGGCGCGATCAAGAACGTCCCCGCGGCCGTGGGCGGGGCCGACACCCTGCACTACTACAGCGGCGACCGCGCCCTCTTCGACGAGCACGAGGCCACGCTGCGGGTCATCGGCGGCGACACCGTCCACCTGGGCACCGAGCCGGACCTGGCGGCGCTGTACGAGTCGGCGGTCGGCGGCACGCTCCTTCCCGCGCTGCTCGGCTTCTTCCAGGGCGCCGCCCTGGTCACGGCGCGCGGCCTGGAGGCGAGCACGCTGGTGCCGTACACCGAGAAGTGGCTACAGATGATCATCTCCGTCCTTCCGCACCTCGCGACCGAGATCGACCGCGGCTCCTACGACGACCCCCAGTCGTCCATCGGCATCTTCCACGCGGGCATCGCCGACGAGGCCGAGGTCGCGGCCGAGGCCGGGCTCGACGCGCGCTGGCTGGAGCCGATGCACGCGCTCCTGGAGCGGGCGGTGGCCGAGGGCCGCGCCGACCAGAGCATCGCGGCCCTCGTGGAGGTCCTGCGCAAGCCCGCGTGACGCCCACGCCCGGGGCCCGCGGCCCGGTGGGGGTGCAGCAGGCTGCACCCCCACCTCGGGGGCTCGCCCTCTCGTGGCCGAGTGCCCCGGATTCCTAGCGTTCTCGGTGGCGGGCGGCACGTGCCGCGACAGTCACCGAGAGGGCGTACGGGATGTTCAGGCGGCGCGGTCCGGCGGGGGCGGGGACGACGGGGCGGGTGGGGAGGGTGGGGAGCGGGCACGGGGGTGTGCTCCAGCCCGACGGGGGCGCGTCGGAGTCCGACGGGGGCGCGTGGGAGGCCGACGGTGGTGTCGGGGCCGACGGAGGCGCGTCCGGCGCCGCTGCGCCCGGCGGTGGCGCGCTCACCCTCGACGGGGTCTCCCGTGCCTACCGCGGCGGGGCCGTCGTCGCGCTGCACCCGACCGATCTGGCCGTGGAGCGCGGCCGGTTCGTCGCCGTCATGGGGCCCTCGGGGTCCGGCAAGACGACGCTGCTCCAGTGCGCGGCCGGGCTCGACCGGCCGACGTCCGGGCGGGTGCGGGTGGAGGGCGTCGAGCTCGGCTCGCTGAAGGAGGCCGCGCTGACGCGGCTGCGCCGGGAGCGCATCGGCTTCGTCTTCCAGGCGCACAATCTCGTGCCGTCGCTGAGCGTCGCGGAGAACGTGGCGCTGCCCCTGATGCTGGGCGGCGCCGACGGGGCGACGACCCGGCGCGCGGCCGTGGCCCTGTCCTCCGTCGGCCTCGGCGACCGGGCCGACGACCGCCCCACCGAACTCTCCGGCGGCCAGCAGCAGCGCGTGGCGATAGCCCGCGCCCTGGTGACCGACCCGGCCGTGGTCTTCGCCGACGAGCCGACCGGCGCCCTGGACCCGTCGACCGCCCACGACGTCCTCGCCCTGCTCCGCCAGGCCGTGGACCACGACGGCCACACGGTCGTCATGGTGACCCACGACCCGACCGCGGCGGCGTGGTGCGACGAGGCGGTGTTCCTCGCGGAGGGCCGCGTGGTGGCAACCCTGCACCACCCGGACGCGGAACGGGTGCACGCGGTGATGCGACGCCTCGGACGCGGGGCGGTGGCGGCGTGAGGAGGCCCGACTCCTGGACCGGGCGCCGGTCGACGTCCCCGCCGGAACCCGGGTCGCCACCCGTGTCCGGCGCCGCACCGGAACCCGAACCCCCGTCCACACCCGAGCCCGGGCCCACACCCGAGCCCGGACCGCCACCCACGTCCAGCTCCACACCAGAACCCGAGCCCCCACCCGCTCCGGGGCCCAGGTCCACATCGGCGCCCGAGCCCCGGTCCCCGTTCACACCCGAGCCCGGGTCCCCGCGCACGTCCGGACCCAAGGTGACGCCGGAACCCGCGCCCACGGCCGAGCCTGGGTCCCCGCCCACGTCCACGCCGGAGCCCGCGTACACGCCCGAGCTCAGGCCCACACCCACGTCCGGGCCCGTGCCCGCACCCGAGCCCGAGTCGACTCCGTCCGGGCCCGCACCCCACCCGTCCGGCCCCGCATCCCGGCCCCGGCCCACCCCCAAAGTCACCACCCTCCTCGCCACCCGCGCCGCCCGTATCCACCGCAAGGCCTGGGCCGCCGTGTTCGCCGCGCTCGTGTTGACCTCCGTGCTGCTCGGTGCCTTCGCGTTGGCCGTGGCGTCGGCGGCGCTCGGGCGGGCGGGCGTGGAGCGGTACGCGGCGGCCGACCTCGTGGTGGCCGGGGATCAGAACACGCGGTACACCGCGAAGCCGTGGGGGTCCGAGCCTGAGACGGTGAGCGCGGGGCTTACCGAGCGGGTGCGGGTGCCCGAGGAGGCGCTCGGGGTGGTGCGCGCGGTGGACGGGGTCGAGAGGGCCGTCGCCGACCGGATCTTCCCGGTGGGGCTCGGGGGCGGGTCGGTCGTCGGGCGGCCCTGGGACGCGGCCCGCCTTGCGCCGTTCGCGCTGCGGGACGGCCGGGCGCCGCAGGGGCCGGGTGAGGTCGTCGTGGGTGCGGGCCGGGCCCGTACCGGGGACCGGGTGACGCTCCGGGTCGGCGGGGCGGACGCCTCGTACCGCGTGGTGGGCGTCGCCGACGGGCCGCGCGCCGCCGTGTACTTCACCGCGGGGCGGGCCCGTGACCTGGCCGGGCGCGCGGGCACGGTCGACGCGATCGGTGTCGTGGCCGCGCCCGGCGTGAGCGCGGGCGAGCTGTACGGGCGGGTGCGGGACGCGGTGGACAAGGCGGAGCTGCGTGCCGCCGGGGAACGGGCGGAGGGGGACTCGGCCGGGCTGCGGGTGCTCACCGGGGACGGCAGGGGCGCCGCGGAACACCTGGCGGCGGCGCCCGCCCGCGCGACCCTGCTGGGGGCGCTCGGCGCGATCGCCGGGACCGTGGTCATGATCGCCGTCCTCGTGGTGTCGTCGACGATCGCGCAGGCGCTGCGGCAACGCGGCCACGAGCTGGGCCTGTTGCGGGCGGTGGGCGCGACGCCCCGGCAGCTGCGGGGCGCGGTGGGCCGCGAGGTGGGCCGGGTCGCGGTGGCCGCCGCGGCGGTGGGCGCGGTCGTCGCCGTACCGGCGTACCTCGGCCTGCGGGCGCTCCTGGACGCGCGCGGCGTGCTGCCGGACGGGCTGCGGCTGCCCCTGCCGCCCTGGCTGTTGACGGCTCCCCTCGTGACCGCCGCCGTGACGGTCGTCGTCGCCCGCGTCTCCGCCCTGTTCGCCGTCTCGCGCGCGGCGAAGGTGCGTCCGGCGGAGGCGCTGCGCGAGTCGCCGCCCAGTACGCCCCGCCGCGTCACCGGCCTGGTCCTGCTCGGCGTCGGCGTGACCGCCGCGGGCACGGCGGCGGCGCAGCACGGCCAGGGCGCCGCGGCGGCGGCGAGCGCGGCGGCGGTGTCGCTGGTCGTCGCGTGCGCGGTGCTCGGCCCGTGGATCGCGACGGGCGCGATGCGGGTCCTGGGCGCCCCCATGCGCCGCTTCGGCGGCCCCGGCGGCAGGCTCGCCGCCGCCAACTGCACGGCCGCCGCCGCCCGCCTGGGCGCGGCGATCACCCCGATCGTGCTGGTCACCGCGTTCTCCGTGGTCCAGCTCGGGGCGGGCGCGACGCTCACGCACGAGGCGCGGGCGCAGGCGCGGGACGCGGCCCGTGCGGACCTGGTGGTGCGGGCGGACGGCGGCCTGCCGTCCGGCGCCCTCGACCGGATCCGCTCCGCGCCCGGCGTTGCCGCGGCGACCGAGGTGGTCCACAGCACGGTCGTCATCGCCCGCAAGGAGGCGGGCTCGCCGCTCCTCGAACGCCTGCCGGTGCTCGGCGTCACACCGGAGCGGCTGACCCGCACCCTGGACCCCGACGTCCGCGAGGGCGGCCTCGGCGGCCTCGGTCCCGGCACGGTCGCCGTCTCCTCGGACCGGGCCCGCGCCCTCGGCGCGAAGCCGGGGTCGACGGTGACGCTCCGCTTCGACGACGGGGTCGCGGGGCGGCTGCGGGTGGTCGCGGTGTACGAACGGGGCCTCGGCGTCGGGGACTTCCTGCTCTCCCGGGACGAGGTGCTGCGGCACACCGCCGGTGCCGGGGCGGCCCGGGTGCTCGTCGCGACGGACGGCGGTTCGGACGCGGTACGCGCGGTCGGCGCGGCCGTGCCGGGGGCGCGGGTGGTCCGGGGCGCCGAGGCCGTCCGCGCCGCCGCCCGCGTCGAGCCGGAGGACCAGGCCCTGGGCGAGGTGGTCGGCGTGACGGCGGTCGGGGCGATCGGGGCCTTCACGGTCGTCGCCGTCCTGAGCACCCTCACCCTGATCTCGATCGGCCGCCGCCCTGAACTGACCCTGCTGCGCCGGGCGGGCGCGGCCCGCGCCCAACTGCGCCGCATGCTGCACGCGGAGGCCGCGGCGATCGCCCTGACCGGCCTGGCCGTGGGCCTCGCGGTGGCCCTGCTCCCCCTCCTCGCCTTCAGCCTGTCCTTCGCGGGCGCACTGCCCTACCTGCCGCCGGTCCAACTGGCCCTGATCGTGGGCGTGGTGGGGGCGACGGCACTGGCGGGGACGCTGCCTCCGGTGCGGCGGGCGCTGCGGGGGCGGTACCCGACGGGGTGAGGGCGCCTCGCCCGAGCAGGCGGGCCCTAGGGCCTGTCCGATGGGTCGGCGCGGCGTCTGGCACGCACGCTCCTTGCTCCACGCCGACCCGTCGGACAAGCCCTAGCCCTTGTTCAAGTAGGCCAGCACGGCGAGCACCCGCCGGTGCCCGCTGTCGCTCGGCGGCAGCCCCAGCTTCAGGAAGACGTTGCCGATGTGCTTGCTGACCGCCCGGTCGGAGATGGACATGAGGGCGCCGATGGTCGTGTTGTCGCGGCCCTCGGCCATGAGGTGCAGGGCCTCGCGTTCGCGGGGCGTGAGGGAGTCGAGGGGGTCGGCGCGGCGGGTGAGGAGTTCCGTGACGACCTCGGGGTCGAGGGCGGTGCCGCCCGCGGCGACCCGTTCGAGGGCGTCGAGGAACTCGTCGACGCGGCCGACGCGGTCCTTGAGGAGATAGCCGACGCCGCTCGCTCCGGCGCCGAGGAGCTCGGCCGCGTACGTCTCCTCGACGTACTGGGAGAGGACGAGGACCGGCAGCTCGGGCAGTCGCTCGCGGGCCGCGAGGGCGGCGCGCAGTCCCTCGTCGCGGAAGCCGGGCGGCATCCGGACGTCGAGGACGGCGACGTCGGGGCGGTGTTCGAGGAGCGCGGGCAGCACCTCGGGCCCGGTGGCCGCGACGGCGGCCACCTCGTGGCCCACGGACGTGAGGAGCAGCACGAGCCCCTCCCGCAGCAGGGCGTTGTCCTCCGCGATCACCACACGCACGGCAGCTCCACTCCGATCCGGGTCGGCCCCCCGGCGGGGCTGACCACCTCCATGGTCCCGTCGAGCGCGGCGACCCGGCGCCGCATGCCGAGCAGGCCGGTGCCGCCGGACTCGTCGGCGCCGCCGCTCCCCTCGTCGCTCACGAGGAGGCGCAACCCGGCCGCGCCACGGGTGAGTTCCACCGTCGCCCGCCGCGCCCCGCTGTGCTTGGCGGCGTTCGTCAGGGCCTCCGCGACCACGAAGTACGCGGCGGCCTCCACGGCGGCGGGCGCGCGCGGCCCGTCCTCGACGCCGTCGTCGCGCACGGTCACGTCCAGGCCGCTGCCGGCGGCGAGGGCCCGGACTGCGCCGGCGAGCCCGCGGTCGGTGAGGACGGGCGGGTGGATGCCGCGCACGACGTGGCGCAGCTCGGTCAGGGCCTCCTCGGCCTGGTCCTGCGCGTCGGCGAGGAGCTTGCGGATGACGTCGGGGTCCTGCGGGCCCTCGCCGGGTCCTGCGGCGACCTGCTTGTCGTACGCCCGCCGGGCCAGGCCGACCCGCATCGAGAGGGAGACGAGGCGGGCCTGGGTGCCGTCGTGCAGGTCCCGTTCGATCCGGCGCAGTTCGGCGCCGTGCGCCGCCACCGCGCCCGCCCGGGTGACGGTCAGCTCCTCGACGCGCTCGGCCAGTTCGGCGTTCCGCTCCGCCTCCGGCGACGGCTTGAGCAGCGCCGTCGACCAGCGCGTGTCCAGCTCGGCGAGGCGCACGATGAGCGGCAGCACGACGGCCCTGCGGCCGAGCAGCCCGCACCACACCCCGTCGACCAGGGCGCCGATCACCCACAGCAACAGCGCCACGTACAGCAGGAGCAGGCCGTGGACGAAGTGGACGACCAGCCACCGCAGGTCGCGGTAGGTGCCGGGGTCCTTGACGGCCTTCTGCACCCGCTCGACGAGCGTGCCGGTCAGGGGCGTGTACGCCTCGCGGATCTCCGTGCCCGACCACCGGCCGACCTGCCGCCGCTTGGCCCCGGTCATCCGGCGAAGGAGCAGGACCGTCTCGGGCAGCACGCCCAGACCGATCACGATGAGCGACGCGACGAGGGTGAAGAGCAGGACACCGACGAAGACGTACGAGAGGAGGGCCATGCCCGCGCCCATGAGCAACTGCATGGACGCGCGGTCGGCCCGCGCCAGCGCATCCCGCAGTTCCGTCCGAGCCATGCCCCTCAGGCTAGGCGAACCGCCGTCCGGTGAGAGGCGGGCAGACCCCCGCCCGGGGGTGTAGCGGGCTGCACCCCCGGTTCGGGAGAACGCACCCTCGCCGTGCGGCGGACGACACGGCAGAGTCGATCTCGCACCGGAATTGCGCCACCACCCCGAAAGGTCCCGCCATGAAGGCCGTCCTCTGGCTCGTGCTCGCCCTCGGCGTCATCGTCAACGCGTTCAGCAGCGTCGCGTTCAGCGGGGCCACGGAGATCGCCGTGAGCATCACCACGGGTGTCGCCGTCATCGGCTCGATCACGGCGCTGGTGCTGACCCGCGAGAAGCACTCCTGACCACCGGCGCCCGGCGCCCAAGCAACTCCCGTCCGCTCACAGCGCCTTGAGCGCCGCCGTAGTCGCCGTGGCGAGCGCGCCCAGGTACCCCTTGGGCAGTTCGCCGCGCACCACGACCGCCCGCCAGTACAGCGGCCCCGACATCAGGTCGAGGGCCAGCTCCTCGTCCGCTTCGGCCAGCCCCTCCCGCAGTTCGCCGCGCGCCACGGCCTGCGCGACGATGCCGCTCGCGACGCCGTGCTGGCCCTCGCGGAGCGCCTTCTGCAGGGCGGCCTCCATCTCGGGGTTGCGGGCGGCCTCGGCCTGGAGGTCGGGGATGACCTGGGAGGCGACGGGGTGGCGCAGGGCCCGGGACGTCACCTCGTACAGGAGCCGCAGGTCGCCCTCCAGGGAGCCGGTGTCGGGCGTGGGCAGGCCCTGGACGGCGAGGGCCGACACCAGGTCGAGGACCAGGTGCAGCTTGGAGCGCCAGCGCCGGTAGACGGCGGTCTTGCCGACGCCCGCGCGGCGCGCGATGCCCTCGATGGACATGCGGGCGTAGCCGACGGCCGCGAGTTCCTCGAAGACGGCGGCCCGGATGGCCTCGGTCACATCCTCACGGAGCACGGCGGCCCCGGCCGGTGCCCTTTTGCCCTGCTGGCGGGCGCTGCGGCCCGCGTCCCCGTCGCTCGTCGTCATACGGACAGCATAGGGCGTGACGACGAAACGGTTGCGTCCCGACGTAACGACGCCCTACTGTCGACGTCACGACGATACGGACCCGTCCCGACGTACGTATCGCCGTCGCCCTCGGACTCCCGCGCCCCGAGCGACCTTCCCGCGCCCCCCGAGCGAAAGCAGCGGACGTGAGCCAGCTCCTCGACAAGCCGCCCACCGCGACGGCAGCCCCCTCCGGGCCCTCCGCCCCGTCCCCCGACGCGGCCCCCGCCCTGTCCCCCGCCGACCTGGCCGCCCGCCACGGCCTGACCGTCAGCGGCGCCCGCCCCTCCCTGCCCGCCTACGTACGCCAGTTGTGGCACCGGCGGCACTTCATCACGGCGTTCGCCACCGCCAAGCTGACCGCGCAGTACAGCCAGGCGAAGCTCGGCCAGCTCTGGCAGATCATGACGCCGCTCCTGAACGCGGCCGTGTACTACTTCATCTTCGGCGTCCTGATGAACACCAGGCACGGGGTGCCGGACTACGTCCCGTTCCTGGTCACGGGCGTCTTCGTGTTCACGTTCACGCAGCAGTCGGTGATGGCGGGCACGCGGGCGATCTCCGGCAGCCTCGGCCTGGTGCGCGCCCTGCACTTCCCGCGCGCCTCGCTCCCCCTGTCGTACTGCCTGCAACAGCTCCAGCAACTGCTGTTCTCCCTGTGCGCCCTGGTGGCGATCCTGCTGGCGTTCGGCGTGCCGCCCACGGCGTCCTGGCTGCTCGCGATCCCCGCGCTCGCGCTGCAGTTCACGTTCAACGCGGGGCTCGCGCTCGTCGTGGCGCGGCTCGGGGCGAAGACGCCGGACATCGCGCAGCTGATGCCGTTCGTGCTGCGGACGTGGATGTACGCGTCCGGCGTGATGTGGAGCATCGACACGGTCCTGAAGGACCGCCACCTGCCGCACGCGGTGACCGTGCTCCTGGAGTCCAACCCGGCCGCCGTCTACATCGACCTGATGCGCTTCGCCCTCATCGACAGCTTCCACGCGAGCCAACTCCCGGCGCACGTGTGGGCGTGGGCGGTGGGCTGGGCGCTGCTCGCCGGGGTCGGCGGGTTCATCTACTTCTGGAAGGCAGAGGAGACGTACGGACGTGGCTGACACCCTGACGAAGCAGACGGCACCGGGCGCGCCGGGCCCTCACGCGACCACGGAGGCCCGCCCCTCCGAGGACCGCACCGCCGCCGCGCCCGAGCAGCCCGCCCCCACCACGGTCGCCCCCACGGTGATCGCCGACGCGGTCGACATCGTCTACCGCGTCCACGGCACGGCCACCTCCGGCCGAGGCGCCGCCACCGCCGCCCTCGGCCGCATCCTGCGCCGCCGCGGCAAGGGCGGCGAGGAGCGCGGCGTACGCACGGTCCACGCCGTTCGGAACGTCTCCTTCACGGCCCACCGGGGCGAGGCGATCGGCCTGATCGGCACCAACGGCTCCGGCAAGTCCACCCTGCTCAAGGCGGTCGCCGGACTCCTCCCCGTCGAGCGCGGCCACATCTACACCGACGGCCAGCCGTCCCTGCTCGGCGTCAACGCGGCCCTGATGAACGACCTCACCGGCGAGCGCAACGTCCACCTCGGCGGCCTGGCGATGGGCATGTCCCGCGACCAGATCCGCGAGCGCTACCAGCGCATCGTCGACTTCTCCGGCATCGACGAGAAGGGCGACTTCATCTCCCTGCCGATGCGCACGTACTCCTCCGGCATGGCGGCCCGCCTCCGCTTCTCCATCGGCTCCGCCAAGGACCACGACGTCCTCCTCATCGACGAGGCCCTCGCCACCGGCGACCGCTCCTTCCAGAAGCGCTCGGAGTCCCGCATCCGCGAACTGCGCGAGCGCGCGGGCACGGTCTTCCTGGTCAGCCACAACAACAAGTCGATCCGCGACACCTGCGACCGCGTCCTGTGGCTGGAGCACGGCGAGCTGCGGATGGACGGCCCGACGGCAGAGGTCATGCGGGAGTACGAGCGGTTCACGGGCGGCAAGGCCTGACGTGCCCGCCCCCGCGAAGCCCCTGGTGGAGAAGGCCCTGCGGACCGGGAACCCACTCCACCAGGGGTCCGGCTCACCAGTTGTAGATGATCTCCCCGTTGCTGCCGTAGTACGTGAACGAGCCGTCCGGCTGCCCGACGATGCACGCGTATCCACCGGCGGGCGTGTTTCCGCAGAAGGTCGCGGCGCCGGCCGAGCCCCCGGCGAAGATCCCGCCGACCACGAGGGCGCCGGTGGCGCCGACGGCGACGGCGAGCCGCCGGGCCCACCTGCGCCTCGGCGTGACGGTGGTGGTCGCGTTCTGCCTCAGCTTCATGGCTGACTCCTTGCTGCCCATGGGTTGTCGGTCACCAAGGGTTCGCAGCGGCCCCGCGGCCGGATTGCTCTCGCTGAGACTTCGGCGACCTCGGCGGCACGTCGGCTCACCGTGCCCCTTTTGTCGCATCAATACGCAGATCCTTACACTATGGGAGCGTTTAGCCATGGAGGAGAGGCGGGAAGCGTGGTGCCGGAACTGAGCGTCGTCGTGTACGGCCGCAACGCGCAGGGGCATCTGCCCGACGCCCTGGCGGAGCTGACCGGGGCGGGGCTCGACGGGACGGGCCCGGCGGGCGCGGCCGACCCGGCCCCCGGAGCCCCCGCCGTCGAGGTGATCGTCGCCGCCGTCGGGCCCTCCGCGCAGGACGCCGCCGCCCACCACCCCTCCGTGACGGTCGTCCCGCTGCCCGAAGGCACCCCGGACAGCGCGGCCCGTGCGGCGGGCGCGGCGCGGGCCGCCGGACGCTGGCTGCAGTTCGTGCGGAGCAAGGACGGGGTGACGGCGCTCGCGGCCCGCGCGGTCGCCGAGCGGGCGGCGGCGCTGGCCGACACCGTGGACGTCCTGCTCACCGACCACGTGCGCTCGACCTGGCGGCACGCCCGGATGCCGGGCCCCGACGGCCGGTTCCTGGCGAAGCCGGGCCGCCGGGACGTGTTGCTCGCGGACTGCCCGGACCTGTTGAAGGTCACGCCGCTGCTGGGGACGAGGGTCGTGCGGGCCGGCTTCTGGCGGGCGCACGCGGAGCTGTTCGGCACGGACGACGAGCTGTTCGTGGCGTACGCGGTGGCGCTGGCCGCCGGACGTCTGGCGACGTACGACCAAGTCGCCCTGGAGGACCGGCGGGTGCGGGCGGAGAGCCTGCCGCCGGTCACCGCGGACGACCGCTTCGCGCTCCTGGAGACGTACGAGCGGCTGCTCGACCTGGCGGCCGCGCGGGAGGCGGGGACCGGACCGAGTGCCGTGCTGTACGCGGCGATGGTCACCGCGAGCCTGCGGATCGTCGCCCGTGACCGGCTGCCCGAGCCGGCGGCGCGGGAGTTCTTCCGCCGGGCCTCCCGCGCGGCGGTCGCCCACCGCCCGGCCGGGTACCGGCGGCCCGGCGGCCTGGAAGGGGTGCGCCGCCGCCTCCTGGAGGAGGACGCGTACGCGAAGTACCGCGCGTTCCAGGCGGCCAACCAGCAGCGCCGCAAGGTGCGTTCGGCCGTCGGGGCGGGGCGCGCGGCGGTCGGCAGGAAGGTCAGGGACGCGCGCTACCACCAGGACCTGCGGCGGCCGATCGACCCGGACCTGGCCGTGTTCTCGGCGTACTGGGACCGGGGCGTCGCCTGCAACCCGGCCGCGATCGCCGCGAAGCTCGCCGAACTCGCCCCGCACATCCACGCGGTGTGGGTGGTCGCCGCCGAGAACGTACCGCTCCTTCCGCCCGGCACGGACCACGTCGTCCCCGGCACCCGCCGCCACTCCCGCGTCCTGGCCACGGCGAAGTACCTGGTGAACAACGCCAACTTCCCCAACGCGATCGTGAAGCGGCCCGACGCCGTGCACGTCCAGACCCACCACGGCACCCCCCTCAAGCGCATGGGCCTCGACCAGCTCGACTACCCGGCGGCGGCCAAGGGCCTGAACTTCCACGACCTGCTCGCGCGCGTGGACCGCTGGGACTACAGCGTCTCGTCCAACAGCCACTCCACGCAGATGTGGCAGCGCGCCTACCAGTCCCGGTACGTGGAGCTGGACTACGGCTATCCGCGCAACGACGTGTACTACGCGGCGACGGCCGCCGACGTGCGGACGGTCCGCGAGCGCCTCGGCATCGCGCCCGGCGCGCGAGCCCTCCTCTACGCCCCCACGCACCGCGACTACGAGGCCACCTGGACCCCGCGCCTGGACCTCGCGGCGCTCTCCGAACGCCTCGGCGACGACACCGTGCTCCTGGTGCGCGGCCACTACTTCTACGGCGGCACGGCGTCCCCGCTGGCCGGTCTGCGCCGGGCCGGGCGGGTCATCGACGTGTCGACGTACGACCCCGTCGAGGACCTGGCGCTCGCCGCCGACGCCCTGATCACGGACTACTCCTCGATCATGTTCGACTACGCCAATCTGGACCGCCCGATCGTCGTCTACGCCGACGACTGGGAGACGTACGCCAAGACGCGCGGCGTGTACTTCGACCTGCTCGCGGAGCCGCCGGGCCAAGTGGCGCGCACCCAGGAGGACTTGACGCGGATCCTCACCTCCGACGCCTGGCGGGACGAGACGGCGGCGAAGGCGCGGGCCGCGTTCCGGCGGAAGTTCTGCGAGTTCGACGACGGGCGGGCGGCGGAGCGGGTCGTACGGAGGGTGTTCCTGGGCGAGAGCGAAACGTCACTGCCGCCGATCGCCCCCCTGGACGAACGGACCCCGGCCCCGACCCCGGAGGAGGCGACCCAGTGACCACCGATGCTTCCGACACCCCCGACGTGACCATCACCGTCATCGTCTACAACGACGCCGAACGCCTCCCGCGCGCGGTGGCCTCGCTCCTCGCCCAGACGCACCCGAACATCGAGATCGTCATCAGCGACGACCACTCGACGGACGAGACGCCGCGCGTGGCACGGGAGTTGGCGGCGCGGGACGCCCGCGTGACGTACCTCCGCCTGCCCGAGAACAGCGGCGGCTGCAGCGCGCCCCGCAACCGGGCGATCGACATCGCGCGCGCCCCGTTCCTGATGTTCCTGGACAGCGACGACGAACTCCCTGAGCGGGCGGTGGAGTTGCTCCTGGCGGCGCACGCCGAGGCGAGGGTCGACTTCACGATGGGAGCGGTGGAGCGGGTACGAGTAGACACGGGCCGCACCTCGACCTGGATGCCGCACCTCGTCGCGGAGCGCCGCACGGTGGCGGGCATCGAGGCCGAACCGGCCCTGTTCTTCGAGCACTTGTCGACGAGCAAGATGTACCGCAAGGCCTTCCTGGACCGGAATTCCCTCCGCTTCCCCGAGGGCATCCACTACGAGGACCAGCTCTTCTCGGCGCAGGCGTACTGCCTGGCGAGGGCGTTCACGGTGATCCCGGAGCCGGTGTACCGCTGGTACATAGAGCCGTACGGCGCGGCGGAGGCGGCGTCGATCTCCAACCAGCGCCACAAGCTGAGCAATGTGCGGGACCGGGTGTACGTGCAGGGCCTGATCGACGCGTTCCTGGTGGACAGCGGGCACGCGGGGGTCCGCGAGGCCAAGGACTACAAGTTCCTCAAGCACGACTTCCGGATGTACGCGGGCGACCTCCCGTTCCGCGACGAGGAGTGGCTCCGGGGCTTCGCGGACATCGTGAACCCCTACCTGGCGGGTCTCGCGCCCGGCGCCTACGAGCGGCTGCCGCGCGCGGAGCGGGTCGTCCTCCAGCTCGTACGGGACGGGCGGCTCGCGGAGGCGCAGCTGGCGGCCCGGGGGCTCGGCCACGGCGTGGGCCCGCGCGAGACGTCACTGGACGCGGAGGGGCGCCTGTACTGGGGCGGGACCGTCCCCGACTCCCCCGGCGCCCGCCGCGAGCTCGACCTGACGGAACTGGGCCTGGACTCGCGGCCGTTCCCGGGCGCCCAGTTCCGCCACGAGATCACGCGGATCGAGCGGGCCGGGGGCGCGGCCCTGCGGCTGAGCGTCCGCACGTACGACCCGGGGCTGCGGCTCCCGGTGGGCCCTCAGGTCGCCCGGCTCGTCGTGGCCCCGGGGCGGAGGCGGCTGACGACTCCGTTCCGCCTCGATCCGGTCCGGCCCGGCGTCTACGAGGGCGAGGTGACCCTCGACCTGACGAAGGCCCGCGTCCCCGCGGACGGCTTCTCCGGCACCCGTCACCCCTTGATCCAGCTCACCGACGGCCGCCTCCGCAACAGCGGCCTGCTCCTGGCCCCCCTGACCTTCCCCCGCCTGACGGCCCGCGTCCCCTACCGCTCGGGCACGGCCCCGCACGTGGTGACGGCGGAGCCGGAGGGCCGGGGCGCGGGCCGCCTCCAGCTGACCTGGACCCCGGTGGGCGTGACGGCCCGCGTACTGCGCCCCCTGGCCAGGAAACTCATCGGCCCCCACAACTCCCGCATCCGCAGAGCGGCCCACCTGGCAGCAAGCGCAACCCGCTGACGCGACGTCACGAGGGGACCGCACCCCTGCCCCAAGGCAGCACCCCGCACCCTGCGCCACACACCGTCACCCGCCGCCCGTCCCCCGAGCCCCGCACCCCACACCGCACCCCAAGCCCCGAGCCAGAGCCCCCGGCACCTTCACCGCACGCACCCCCCGCCCCAAGCCCGTCCGCCCACGCCCCCGCCAGCCGATCACCCCCGCCTTCACCGCACCGCCCTTTCCCACCCACCCGCCCCCACCAACCCGAGTGAGCCCCCGAGGGCGCCAGCCCGCCACCCCTCCGGCCTACAGCGTGCGCGGACCCGCCATCCCCTCGGCGACCGTCAGCACGCACTCGGCAACCCCGTACCTGCCTCGCGCGATCCCGCCCCCGCTGCTCACGTGTGAACCCCGCGCGTCTCGTCGGAATTCGCGAGCCTCGGCACCACTTCGGCGACGGCCTTGAAGACCAGCCAGACAGTCTTGCCAGGGCTGTGCACGGTGACACCGAAGTCGTCGACCGAGGCCGCCACCAGACGCAGCCCCCGGCCACCGCACTCCTCGGCACCCTCGCGCATGACCCGCGGGTGCCCGCCGCCGCTGTCGCGCACCTCGATCCGGAGCAGCGGACCGTCCGCGGCAAGCGTGCGGCAGAACTCGCGCCCCGGCGGCACACCGTGCAGCACGGCATTCGTCGCGAGCTCCGAGACGCAGAGACACACGTCGTCGCACCGATCGGCTAGGTCCGCACCCCACTCCACCAGCGTCTCGAGAGCGAAGGCGCGCGCAGCGGGCACGGAGCGGCGCGCGCGGGGAAATCGTCGTTGCCGTGACAGGGGCACGGTGAACACCGCCTTGGTCCTGGGCCGTACGATGACGAGGCCCGTACTACTATTCACGAAAAGCGGCAAGATTACCCAAGGGTCAGGCACCGAGCGGGTCGCTCAACGTGTAAAGCAGCAAGGTCGAACCCCCCTGACCGCCCGGCCGAACCGGAGGACACGGTGAGCGACAGCACGTGGGTCAGCACCTCGATGCCGTACCTGGCGCCGCAGGCAGCGGGACAGCCCCACGCGTGGGCGGCCGAAGCCGCTGCCCGAGGCGGCAAGGGCGGCCAGCGCATCACGCACGCCGGTGAGGTGCCGGCCCCGGACGCGGTGGCCGCGCTGCTCGGCGTGGCGGCCGGCGAGCCCGTCGTCGTGCGCCGCCGGATCATTGAACTCGACGGCGAGCCCTGCGAGTTGACGGACACGTACTATCCCGTGGCCATCGCCCGAGGCACCCGCCTCGCCGAGAAGGGGAAGATCCCCGGCGGCGCCGTCACCCTGCTCGCCGAGTTGGGCCACATCGGCGTACGGGTCCGGGAAGACGTCACCGCGCGGATGCCCGGCGCGGACGAGCGCGAGGCGCTGCGCACAGGCACGGACGAGCCCGTCCTGCACCTGTCCAGGGTCACCCTGGACCGCGACGACCGGCCGATCCAGGCCGACTTGATGGTCATGCCCGCCCACCGGCAGCAACTGCGCTACGAGATCAGGATCGGATGACCGTGCCCACCACCGAAGCCCACGCACCCGACCCGCGCTCACTGCACGAGCGGATCGCCGCCGACCTCCGGGACGAGATCATGAGCGGCGACCTGCCCCCGGGCGGCAAGCTGCCGTCCACCGCGCAGCTGAAGGCCCGCTTCGACGCGTCGAACGCCACCATCCAGAAGGCGCTGCAGCTCCTCAAGGGCGAACAGCTCGTCATAGGCCGTGCCGGAGCAGCGGTCACGGTGCGCGAACACAGGCAGCGCACCATGCGCCCCGCTTCCTACCTGGCCCCAGCAGGCCCGGGAGAGCCCTATCGCTGGCTCACCGAGGCGTCGCGGCACGGCGCGTCGGCGCGCGTCACCCTGCTGGACGTGGCAGAGGCGCGCCCGCCCTCCGACGTCTCGGCCGCCTTGAACCTCACCGACGGCGAACCGGCGCTGCTGCGGCGCCAGCTCCTCACCATCGACGACGAGCCGGCCGAACTGGCCACTTCCTACTATCCGTTGACCCTGGCCCGGGGAACCGCCCTCACGGAGAAGCGCCGGATCAAGGGTGGCACCCCGACCCTGCTCGCCGCACTCGGCTTCCCGCCGCGCCGGAGCGTGGACCGCGTCTCCGCGAGAGTCCCCACCCAGGACCAGCATCAGGCCCTGAGGCTCCCCGGCAACCTGCCGGTGCTCCACACCCTGCGCGTCGTCCACAGCGACAACGACCGCCCCGTCGAGGCCACCGTCATGGCCAAGGCGGGCCATCTCTACGAGCTGGAGTACGAGTTCACACCGGAGTGACCCTGCGAACGCGGCGCCACCGACGTCACTCGCCCCCGCCCCATGGCCTCAACTCCTCATACGCCTCCCGCAAATCCACAGCCTCCGGCAGCCCCCGCCCCTCGACCACCCGGACGATCTCCAGGGCCCGCCAGTGGTTCGCGGGCAGCAGTCGCCCGGACGCGATCGCACGCCGTGCGGCATCGCACGCCTCGTCGAGGCGGTCGCAGGACAGCAGAATCAGGGCGAGGTCGATGTGGGCGGACACGGCACGGCGGGGCCAGGACGCGGCGTCGGCGCCGAGTGGGAACTGTGCGATGACCTCGCGGGCGGGCTGTTCCGCGGCGGGGTCGCCCATCCAGGCCAAGGTCGTGGCGGTGTACGACGTGGCCTTCGCGGGGTCGTACTGGTAGTGGTGCTCCGGCCGGGCCCGCAGCACCATCGTGGTGGCGAGCCGTTGCACGCGCTCGATGGCGGCGCATGCCTCCCGCCGCTGGCCGAGGCGCGCGCGGGCCCGCCCCTCCTGGGCGGTCGCCTGAAGCTCGGCCGATCCCCCGCGTGGGGCGACGTGCCGGGCAGCCCGGGAGAGTTCCGCGGCTCGCGGATAGTCGCCGGTGGTGAGAGCCCGCCAGGCCTCCGTCTCGTACGTCCACGCGTGGATCTCGTGATGCTCGGCGTGCTGGGCCAGCGAGGCGGCCGTGGTGAGCCGCGCCGCCGCAGCGCGGGGTTCCCTGAGGTCGACGTGCAGGGTCGCGGCGAGCAGCGAGAGCCAGCCGCCCAGGACGATGAGGCGCCGGTGTTCGCTCAGCGTCTCGCGGTCGTCCAGCAACTTGGTCACGTAGCCGAGGTGTTGTCGTACATCTCGCAGCAGGGCCGGGGGCGACGCCGTCTGGTAGCCGACCGCGAACTGGTCGAAGGCGCTCTCCAGCCGCTCGAGGGTCTCGGCTCCGACGTCGCTGGCCCGCACGCGGCGCGCCAGTTCGACCGCTTCGAGGTCGTCGCCCGGACCGTCCCCCGCGTCGGCGGCGACAGCCACTTCCGCGGCCAGCAGCGCCCCCTCGGCCCCGGTGAGCCCGTCCAGCCCACGCCTCAGGTTCTCGGACGGCCGCTGCTTCCCTTTGAGCACCCGGGACAGATACGCCACGTCGTAGTTCAGCGCACGCGCGGCCTGGCGCATGGAGATGCCCTGTTCCGCCAGGGCATCGCGGGCACGGGAGGTGAAGTCGGCCACGGGACGCTCCGGACAGTTGTCGACCGTTGACACCGAGTTTAGTCAACGGTCGCTCCACTGGGCCGGGTTGGCCCGGATCGCCGACCATCGGCATGACAGGCCGCACAGGCCTCCGGTCCGCCGACAGAAGTGAGCACCGCATGCCCGCCCCTGAGCTCACGCCCACCCCTGTGCGCCTGCCCCCGCTGCCTGGGGTACTCCGCGGCCCCCTGACCCCCTCAGTACGTGCGCGCTCCGGTCCGCGCAGCGGCAGCGGCGGCGCCACCCCGCCCGGGGCGGCCCGCCGAGGCCTCCAGGGCCAGCCCCCGTACGACAGCCATGTCGCTGAACGGAATCAACCGCCCCCGCACGGTCTGATGCGGCTCACTCCCCTTGCCCGCGATGAGCACCGTGTCCCCGGGCCCCGCCGCCGACAGGGCGTAGGCGATCGCCTCGCGGCGGTCGGCGAGGCGGTCGAAGGGGGTGCCTGTGGCGGCGAGGCCGGGGGTGATCTGGTCGAGGATGACGTCCGGGTCCTCGTCGCGGGGGTTGTCGGAGGTCAGGACGCACAGGTCGGAGTGGGTCCCGGCGATCCGGCCCATGTCGGCGCGCTTCGTGGTGTCACGGTCGCCGCCGCAGCCGAAGACGGTGATGACGCGGCCTCGCGTGTAACCGCGGATGGTGGTGAGGACCTTGTCCAGGGAGTCGGGGGAATAGGCGTAGTCGACGATCACGGAGGTGCCGTCGGGGGTCTCGAAGCGTTCGAACCGGCCGGGGACGGGCGGCATGTGGGCGAGTGCGGCGACGAGGGCGTCGAGGTCGTGTCCGAGGACGTGGCAGGAGGCAAGCGCGGCAAGGGCGTTGGCGACGGAGTACCGGCCGGGGAAGGGGATGGCCGCCGGATACGCCCGCCCCCCGTGCCGGAGCGTGAACCGCGTCCCCATGGCGCTCACCGCGAGGCCGGTCGCCCGGTAGTCCGCCGGTACGTCGAGTGCGTACGTGGTCACCGCCCCCGGCATCATCGCGGTGATCGCGACGCCCACGGGGTCGTCGGCGTTGACGACCGCGTGCCCGCACAGGCCCTGGAAGAGCCGGAGCTTGGCGTCCCGGTAGTCGGCCATCGTCCCGTGGTCGTCGAGATGGTCCTGCGTGAGGTTGGTGAACACGCCGACGTCGATGAAGGTCCGGTCCACCCGGTGGTTGAGCAGGGCCATCGAGGTGGCCTCCAGGACCACGCTGCCGGTGGCGCGGTCCCGCATGTGGCCCAGGAGGTACTGAAGGTCGGGCGACTCCGGGGTGGTCAGGACCGAGGGCGGCATGGGGATCAGCTCGTCGGCGATGCGGCTGCCGGCCGTCCCGATGACCCCCACCTTCGCGCCCGCGGCCATCCGCAGCACCGCTTCGACCATGTACGAGACAGACGTCTTGCCGTTGGTCCCGGTGATCGCGACCATGTCCATCCACCGGCCCGGCTCGCCGAAGCAGCGGGACGCCACGACCGCGGCCGCCTTTCGGGTGTCGGGCACCCGCACGGTGCACCGGCCCCCGGGCCCCGGAGGCGCGGGCAGGGTCGGATCCGGCCCTGCCACGATCACGGCGGCGGCGCCCCGCGCGAACGCGGCAGCCACGGAGCCGGGCCCGCCGTCGCGGTGTCCGGGCACGGCGACGAAGACGGACCCGGGCGCGACCCGGGCGACGTCGAAGGTCACCCCCGCCGTGACCGCGGTGCTGCTCGGGTCGCCCTCGATTACCTGATGTTCCTGTCCGGCCAGCAGCTCGCTCAGCTTCACAGTGATCCCTTCGGGGTGGCCCCGGCCCGGTCGTGCGGTCGGAGCCAGGTGGCAGCACCGGCGGAGGCCGGCAGGCTGGTGTGGCGACATGGGCGGAGCGGGAAGGGATTTCGCCCGGCGAGGAGGGGCGAAGCGGCTCACGGCCCAGGGAGGTCCCGGGTGGTCCGGGATGTCCGGGGAACCCCCGGGAGGGGCCCGGCGCGCGGCAGCGGAAGAAGCGGCGAGCCGGTGCGACGAGCGGCGCTAACCGTGCCCGTGGAGTGCGATCCGCCGGATCCGAGGCGTCTCTACGTCAACGGCGACAGCCGCACGGACGGCAACCGGACCGGCGACGATCGGGCGCAGTCCTGAGGCCGCCCTGTGCGGGCACTGCCCCAGCGAACCCGTGCGACCCATGAGCCCGAGTGTACGGCCGTTCCGGCGCCCCTCACTCCAGATCGCCCTGCCGTGGGCCGAGAGGCCCCTCACCCCACCACCCGGTACAGCCCGAGCCCCCGCGGCCCCGTAGCCACCTTCCGCAGCGCGGGATCCCCCTCCCCCAACCCCCCGTCCCCGGGATACGCCACCACCCACCGCACCCCGTACCGCCGCAGCACCCCCACCCGCTCGGCCCGGGGCGTGCCCGGCGCGAAGTACCGGCGCACGGCGTCCTCGCGCGCGACTTCGTCGGGGAGGAAGAAGTCGGGGTAGCCGGGGGCCACGGTGTACGCGCCGTAGGCGGGGATCTGGCGGGCGGGGAACGTCTTCGCCAGGACCACGTCGCCGTACCGCACCCACGGGGTGATCCACCGGTAGCCGGGCCACGGCGGGCGGTACTTCGCGGTGACGGCGGAGGGCAGCGCGCCCGCAGGGAGGACGTAGCCGAGCGTCCCGGCCTGCGTCCACGCACCGACGGCGAGGGCGGCGGCCAGGGACGAGGCGAGGGCGGGGGCGAGGATCCGGCGGAGCCCGCGCCCCGTGGGCAGCGCCTCGCCGACCAGCCCCGCCACCTCCACCGCCGCCGCGACCTGCGCGGGTATCAGCGCCGCCGGCAGCACCCGCCCCCACGAGTAATGACCGCTCAGGCCCCCGGCCGCGAACACCACCACCCCGAGCGCGAAGAACAGCACCAGCGGATCACGCCGGTCGCGGCGAAAGCGCAGGCCGAGCGCGGCCACACCCAGGAGGGCCAGGCCGAAGCGGCCGAGGAGGTCCCGGTACAGGGCGCGGTGGATCTGCTCCAGGTCCGCGCCCGCCCCGAAGAGGTCGAAGAAGGAGTAGTACGGCCAGACGGCGAGCACCACGAGGCCGAGGGCGAGCCCGGCGGCCAGGCGCAGCAGGACCGCGCGCGGAGGCCATGGCCGGGCCCCGAGCAGCATCGCCGCCGCGCCGAGCGACGCGACGACACCGGTGAACTGGTGGGTGAGGAGCACCACCGCCCACAGCGCCCCGAGGCCGAGGAACACCGGCCACCCCGAGCCCGCCCGCAGGGCATCACGCAGGAACGCCCACAGGTGGAAGGACAGGCCGAGCGCGAACGTACTCGGATACGAGACCGTCAGGGCAAGGGAGTTGAGGCCGAGGAAGCCGCTCCACTCGAACAACACCGGGCCCCACAGGAACAGCACGCACAGCACGGCGAGCGGCGGGGCGGCCCGGCGCTCCGTCAGCGCCCGGACGAAGTGCCAGACGCCGGAGAGGAGGAGGACGAGGCCGACGACGGCCGCGCCGCGCAGCACGCCGAAGACGCCCGCGCCCGTCGCCTTGGCGACGAAGCCGAGGAGGACCGTCCACGGCGAGTAGTAGGGGCTCGGTACGTCGGCGTCGACCAGCGGATCGCCGGGGTGGAGCGGGTCGTGGCGGAGGCGTTCGATGGTCGCCGCGTGGATGCCCAGGTCACCGACCCAGGGGAGGCGGACGACGACGGCGAGGAGAAGGACGGCGACGGCGCCCGCCACCGCCCGGAGCCCCCACACCCAGCGGGACCGGCTACGGCCGCCGAACGTCATGGTGGGCCCGGTGCTGAAACACCCACGTCCGGTACACCAGGAAGCGGAACGCCGACGCGAGCACGATGGACTGCGCCTTCGCGATGTTCGAGCCGAGCGGCCCGCTGAGGCCCGCCCCGTGGTACGCGGCGTAGAACAGCAGGCTCTCCATCAGGACACCGATGCCGCTGAAGACGAAGAAGAGGGCGATCTGCCGCTTGGTGCGCGAGGCGCGGTCCCGGTACGCGTAGAAGCGGAAGCCGAGGTAGTTGGTGCCCATGGCGACGCAGCTGGCGAGCACCGTCGCGGTCATCGGGGCCCGGCCGAGGCCGTGCAGGAGCAGGTTGAAGACGACGAGGTTGACGGCCACGCCGCTGCCGCCGACGACGCCGAACCTGACGACTTCGAGGAAGAGGCGGCGCAGCCGGGCGAGGGGGAGGCGGGGCGCGGCGGGCGCAGGAGCGGCGACGGCCCCGGCCTGCGCCTCGGGCAACGTGCCGGTCATCCCGTGCAGCGTGCTGGTCATACGGACGACCCCGGCCCCGAGGACGCCCCCGGCCCCGAACCTGCACCCGGCCGACGCCCCGGTACGCCACGCCCTCCGCGACCGAGCCGCAGCTTCCACGGCATCACCACCGACTCCAGCTGCACCATCAGATTCATCTTGGACTCCCCGACCGTCCGGTCCTCGAAGTGGATCGGGACCTCCATGACGTCGAAGCCGTGCCCCACCGCCCGGTACTTCATCTCGACCTGGAAGCTGTAGCCCGCGCTGTCGACGGACCCGAGGTCGACGGCGCGCACCGCGTCGGCCCGCCACAGGTTGAAGCCGCCGGTGATGTCGCGGACGCGGGTGCCGAGGATGGTGCCGGCGTAGGCGTTGGCCCAGCGGGACAGGAGCTTGCGGTGGGCGCCCCAGGCGTCGGAGAGCGTGCCGCCCTGGACGTACCGGCTGCCGACGACGACCCCGGCGTCCGTGGCGAGCGCGACGCCGAGCAGCTCCGCGACCTTCTCCACGGGGTGGCTGCCGTCGGCGTCCATCTGCAGGACGTAGTGCGCGCCCTCGGCGACGGCGTGCGCCATGCCCGCCGCGTAGGCCCGGCCGAGGCCGTCCTTCTCGGTGCGGTGCAGCACGCTCATGCGGCGACGCCCTTCCGCCTCGGCGTGCCGTCGCGCGTGCGCCTCGGCGATGTCGCCGGTGCCGTCGGGGCTGGAGTCGTCGACGACGAGCAGGCTGAGGCCCGGCAGCGGCAGGGCGAGCAGCGCGTCGGCCATGCCGGGCAGGTTCCCCGCCTCGTTGTACGTGGGCATGACGACGGTCAGGGGCGTCGCGGCCCACTCCTCGGGCAGCCGTCCGCCGCCGAGCACCTGGACCGCGCGCTCCGCCGCGTCCAGCGGACTTGCATCTGTCATCGGCTTACCTTGTGACCTTCCCGACCCGTACGGACTCGTCCGTCAGACAATCTCACCTACCGTAGCCCAAATGCCCGAATTAATGACTTATGGCAAGTCTCGTCACCCGTTCCGCAGACGGCGGGTACCCCCCGCCCGGCCACGAACGCCGACGGGGGCGCCCCGCACCACACGGTGCGGGACGCCCCCGGAAACCCCCGGCAACCCCTGGCAACGCAGGGCGACCGCCTACGAAACCGCCTACGAATGCGTGCGCAGCAGCGTCCGCATCGTCCGCATCGCCACCGACAGGTTCGCCAGGTCGAAGGCGTCGGAGCCCTGGATCTCCTCCAGGGTGGTCCGGGCCCGGCCCAGGATCGCCGCGTTCTTGTCCTCCCACGCCTTGAAGCGCTGCTCCGGCGTGGCCGTGCCGTTGCCGACGGCGAGCACGTCGGCCGTCAGCGCGGCGTGCGCCGCGTACAGGTCCTCGCGGATGGAGGCGCGGGCCATGGACTGCCAGCGGTCGGCCCGCGGCAGCTCGATGATCCGGTCCATGAGCTGGGTGATCCGCAGCCGGTCGGCGAGGTCGTAGTAGATCTCGGCGACGGCCAGCGGCTCCTTGCCCATGCGGTCCGCGACGGCCACGATGTCGAGCGACGGGAAGGCCGAGGAGAACCCGGCGACCCGCTGCGCGAGATCGTCGGGGACCCCGGCCCCGGCCAGCTCCTCGCGGATGTTCTCGTACCACTCCAGGTCGGAGCCGCGCATCAGCTTCGGCAGCTCGGTCCACACCTGGTCGACACCCGCGCGGAAGAACTCGACGGTCTCGGCGAGCTGCAGCGGCTGCGGCCGGTTGTTGAGCAGCCAGCGCGTGCCGCGCTCGACGAGGCGGCGGCAGTGCAGCCGCACCCGCGTCTGCACGTCGGCGGCGACCTCGTTGTCGAGGGCCTCGACGGCGTCCCAGACCTCCCCGAGCCCGAAGATCTCACGCGCGCACAGCTGGGCGCGCACGATCTCCTCCAGGGAGGCCCCGGTCTCCTCGCGCAGCCGGTGCAGGAAGGTCGAACCACCGGTGTTGACGGTGTCGTTGACCAGGACGGTCGTGATGATCTCGCGGCGCAGCGCGTGCGCGTCGACCTGCTCGGCGAACTTCTCGCGCAGTGCCTTCGGGAAGTACGCGTGCAGCAGCCGCCGCAGGTAGTCGTCGTCGGGCAGCGACGTGTGGATCAGCTCGTCGGCGGCCACGATCTTCGTGTACGCGAGGAGCACCGCCAGCTCGGGCTGCGAGAGGCCGCGGCCGGAGCTGAGCAGTTCCCGGATCTGCCGGTCGGCGGGCAGGAACTCAAGACCCCGGTCGAGCTGGCCCTCGCGGCCCAGGCGGCGCATGAACCGCTGGTGGGCGTGGAGCAGCGAGGGCGACTCGAAGACGGAGTTGGCGAGCGCGGTGTTCTGCGCGTAGTTGTTGCGCAGGACGAGCTGGCCGACCTCGTCGGTCATGGCGGCGAGCAGCTTGTTGCGCTGCTTGACCGTCATGTCCCCGGCCTGCACCACGGCGTTCAGCAGGATCTTGATGTTCACCTCGTGGTCGGAGGTGTCCACGCCCGCGCTGTTGTCGATGGCGTCGGTGTTGATGCGGCCGCCCGCACGGGCGAACTCGATCCGGCCGAGCTGGGTCAGGCCCAGGTTGCCGCCCTCGCCGACGACCTTCACGCGCAGGTCGGCGCCGTCGACGCGGATGGCGTCGTTGGCCTTGTCGCCGACGTCGGCGTGCGACTCGGCGCCCGCCTTCACGTACGTGCCGATGCCGCCGTTCCACAGCAGGTCGACGGGCGCCTTGAGGATGGCCTGCATCAGCTCGGCCGGGGTCATCTTGGCGCCGCCGGTCTCGATGCCGAGTGCCTGGCGGATGTGGGCGTTGAGCTGGATCGCCTTGGCGGAGCGGGGGAAGATCCCGCCGCCCGCGGAGAGCAGCTCCTTGTTGTAGTCGGCCCAGCTGGAGCGGGGCAGCTCGAACAGGCGGCGGCGCTCGGCGTAGGAGGTGGCCGCGTCCGGGTTCGGGTCGATGAAGATGTGCCGGTGGTCGAAGGCGGCGACCAGGCGGATGTGCTCGGAGAGCAGCATGCCGTTGCCGAACACGTCGCCGGACATGTCGCCGACGCCGACCGCGGTGAAGTCCTCGGTCTGGGTGTCGTGGCCCAGCTCGCGGAAGTGCCGCTTCACCGACTCCCAGGCGCCGCGGGCGGTGATGCCCATGCCCTTGTGGTCGTAGCCCGCGGAGCCGCCGGAGGCGAAGGCGTCCCCGAGCCAGAAGTTGTACGACTCGGCGACCTCGTTGGCGATGTCGGAGAACGTCGCCGTGCCCTTGTCGGCCGCCACCACCAGGTAGGTGTCGTCCTCGTCGTGCCGCACGACGTCCGCCGGGGGCACGACCTCGCCCGCGACCAGGTTGTCGGTGATGTCGAGCAGCGCCGAGATGAACGTCTTGTAGCAGGCGACGCCCTCCGCCAGCCACGCGTCGCGGTCCACGGACGGGTCGGGCAGCTGCTTGGCGACGAAGCCGCCCTTCGCGCCGACGGGCACGATGACGGTGTTCTTGACCATCTGCGCCTTGACCAGGCCGAGGATCTCCGTGCGGAAGTCCTCACGCCGGTCGGACCAGCGAAGACCGCCGCGCGCGACCTTGCCGAAGCGCAGGTGGACGCCCTCGACGCGGGGCGAGTACACCCAGATCTCGTACGCGGGGCGCGGCTCGGGCAGGTCGGGGATGGCCTGCGGGTCCAGCTTCATGGAGACGTACGAGTGCGGCTTGCCGCCCGCAGCCTCCTGGAAGAAGTTGGTGCGCAGCGTCGCCTTGATGACGGTGAGGAAGGAGCGCAGGATGCGGTCCTCGTCGAGCGAGGCGACCTGGTCGAGCGCCCCGTCGAGCTCTTCGAGCAGCCCGTCGGTCAGCTCGGTGCCCGCGCGCTGGCGGTCCGGGGACATCCGGGCCTCGAACAGCGAGACGAGCAGCCGGGTGGTGTGGACGTTGTTGAGGAGGGTGTCCTCCATGTAGTCCTGGCTGAACGTGGAGCCCGCCTGGCGCAGGTACTTGGCGTACGCCCGCAGGACCATCGCCTGGCGCCAGTTCAGACCGGCGCGCAGGACGAGGGAGTTGAAGCCGTCGACCTCGGCCTCGCCGGTCCAGGCGGCGGCGAAGGCCTCCTGGAAGCGGGCCCTGCCGTCGTCGCCCAGGTAGTCGCCGTTGCCGTTCTGCGCCTTCGGCATGCGCAGGCCGAAGTCGTAGATCCAGGCGCTGGTGCGGTCCGAGCAGCGCAGCTCGTACGGCCGCTCGTCGGTGACCTCGACGCCGAGGCGCTGGAGCACGGGCAGGACGGCCGAGAGGGAGATCTGGGCGCCGGAGCGGTAGATCTTGAAGCGGCGCTCGTCGGGGGCGGCGCCCACCGGCTCGTACAGGCTGAGCGCGAAGTCCTTCTGGCTCTGCTGGGAGAGCCGCTCCAGGTGGACGAGGTCGGCGACGGCGGCGCGCGGGGTGTGGTCGGCCTTGTAGCCCTCGGGGAAGGCGTTGGCGTACCGGCGGAGCAGCTCCGCCGCGCGCTCCTCGCCGAGCTCGGCGGTCAGCGCCTCGCCGAAGCCGTCGGCCCAGGAGCGGGCGGCCTCGACCAGGCGGGCCTCGATGCGCTCGACGTCGGCGTCGGACAGGTCGGGGACCTCGCCGCCCTTGGGGACACGGACGACGAAGTGGATACGGGAGAGGATCGACTCGGTGTTCCAGGCCGTGAAGTCGACGCTGGCGCCGTTCAGCTCCTCCTTGAGGATGTCGATGATCCGCAGCCGGACGCCGGTGGTGTAGCGGTCGCGCGGCAGGTACACGAGCGCGGAGTAGTAGCGGCCGTACTCGTCCTTGCGCAGGTAGAGCCGCAGGCGGCGGCGCTCCTGGAGGTAAAGCACGGACGTGACGATGGACCGCAGCTCGTCGGCCGGGGTCTGGAACAGCTCGTCGCGCGGGTACGTCTCCAGGATCTGCAGCAGGTCCCGGCCGTCGTGGCTGTTGGGCGTGAAGCCCGCGCCCTTGAGGACCTCCTCGACCTTGCGGCGGATCACCGGGACGCGGCGCACGGACTCGGTGTACGCGGCCGAGGAGAACAGGCCGAGGAAGCGGCGCTCGCCGACGACCTCGCCGTTCTCGTCGAACTTCTTCACGCCGACGTAGTCGAGGTAGCTCGGCCGGTGCACGGTCGAGCGGCTGTTGGCCTTGGTCAGGACGAGCAGCTTGTGCTCGCGGGCCTTGGCGCGGGCGTCGGCGGGGAGCCGGTTGAAGGACGGGCTGACCGGGTGGTGGTCGTCGCCCTCGCTGTGGTGCGGGTCGGCGCGCAGGATGCCGAGGCCGGTGCCGGGGACGGCGGCGAGGGAGTCCTCGTCCGTCAGGTCGTACTCGCGGTAGCCGAGGAACGTGAAGTGGTCGGCGGCCAGCCAGCGGAGCAGCTCGCGGGCCTCCTCGACCTCCTGGTCGCGGACGTCGTCGGCGGTCGGCTCGGTCGGCAGCTCGTCGGCGATGCGCAGCGCGGCGTCGCGCATCTTGTCCCAGTCCTCGACCGTCTCGCGGACGTCGGACAGGATGCGCAGCAGGTCGGCGGTGATCTGCTTGAGGTCGGCGCGGTCGGTCTCGCGGTCGATCTCGACGTGGATCCAGGACTCGGTGACGGCGTCGTGCGGGCGCTCGGCGCCGGCGTTCTGGCCCTCGGGCAGTACGTCGAGGAGCTTGCCGGTGAGGTCGCGGCGGACCACGACCTGCGGGTGGATCACGACGTGGATGCCGCGGCCCTGCCGGGACAGCTCGTTGGTGACGGAGTCCACCAGGAACGGCATGTCGTCGGTCACGACCTCGACGATGGAGTGGCTGCAGTTCCAGCCGTTCTCCTCGACGGTCGGGGTGTGCACCCGGACGTTGGCGGTGCCCTGGGGGCGGTTCTCGGCCAGCCGGAAGTGGGAGTAGGCGGCGCCGAAGACGTCGACCGGGTCGCGGTCGCTCAGGTCCTCGGGGGCCGTGTGGAGGTAGTACCGCTGGAGGAACGCGAGCACCTTGGAGGGGTCCGACGGGGTGGCCTGGTCGGCCGCGGGGGCCTTGCCGCCCTTGCGGGCCCCGGCCGGACCCGACCCGCCGGTGTCGTGGCTCCCGCCCGTGGACCCGGTCGGTGCTCCCGTTGGCAGGCGCCCCCCGACCGGGCTGTTCTCAGCTACCCGGGCGGCCCGCGCGAGCAGCTCGGCCTTGGCTTCGTCCAGCTTGGTCTGCATTGTCCTCTGACTCCTGTCGCGCGCCGTTGCGTGACGTAGAAGGAAGTGATGTGACATGACGCCGCGACGCGGGGTCTCCGGTCGAGGTCGACGTTATGCCGCGATGAGCGCTGAGCGAGCGGAAATCCGCCAATTCCGGCGGAGTCGTTGGCCGGCCCAGGTGTCCGTGATGTCGACGATGTCCGCGCCGTACGCTCCGAGAAGAGTCGTCAGCGAGGCGCCCGGCACGGTTCGTGTACACCGTGGTCTCCGGGCGCGGGGCGGAGGCGACGTCGCCTCCGCGGGATATCGCGCTGATCACGGGACAAGGCTATCGCCCCGGACCCGGAAGTCGTCATGAGCCGTATGTGTACAAAACCAGGGGGTCAACTTTGACAGTCTGCACAGTCGTCTCACGCTCATCGTGTGCCGATCCGGCCACGGGCGCGCGCCGGGCCCCCGATCCGGGCGCCCTCTTGGCAAACGCGGCCGGGCGATGCACGTTGGGCGTGACGGACCGAACGGCGACCCGAGTGTGACGGACCGAACAGCGCGCGACCCGACCCTGGCGGCACCAGCGACCCTGGGAGCGAACAGCGATGGCAGCCAAGATCCTGATAGTCACCGGTGACGCGGCGGAGTCACTGGAGGTCCTCTACCCCTACCAGCGGCTGCGCGAGGAGGGGTACGACGTCCACATCGCGGCCCCGGCCCGCAAGAAGCTCCAGTTCGTGGTGCACGACTTCGAGCCGGGCTTCGACACGTACACCGAGAAGCCGGGCTACACCTGGCCCTCCGACCTGGCCTTCGCCGAGGTCGACCCCGGTCAGTACGTCGCCCTGGTCATCCCGGGCGGGCGCGCCCCCGAGTATCTGCGCGGCGACCCCGAGCTGCGCAAGATCCTCAAGTCCTTCTTCGACGCGGACAAGCCCGTCGCCCAGATCTGCCACGGCCCCCTGCTCACCGCGGCCGTCGGCGCCCTCGCGGGCCGCCGCGTCACGGCCTACCCGGCCCTGGAACTCGACATGCAGTCGGCCGGCGCCACCTTCCAGGACGCGGAAGCGGTGGTCGACGGCACCCTCGTCTCCGCCCGGGCCTGGCCGGACCACTCCCGCTGGATGCGCGAATTCCTGACGGTGCTGAGGGCGAAGGCACCGGTGACGTAGGGGAACCTCTGGTGACGTAGGGGAACCTCTAGGCGACCAGCCGCTCCGCGGTCTCCACGGCCTCCCCGAGGCTGTCCACGACGGGCACCCCGGCGGCCTCCAGACTCCCCCGGCTGTGCGACCCACCGGTATAGAGCACGGCCCGAGCCCCCACGTGAGCCGCGGCCACGGCGTCGTCCAACGCGTCCCCGATCACCACGACCCGCCCGGCCTCTACCTCCCCCAGCTCCCCGAGATGCCGCACCATCCGCTCGGCCTTCCCGGCATGGGACGCATCCGTACGCCCGTCGATCCGCACGAACCGCTCAGCGATCCCGTGCCGCCGCACCAACGGCACCAGCTGCTCGTGCGGAGCGAGCGACAACAACGACTGCGTACGCCCCTCCGCCTGCCGCGAGGCAAGCAGCTCGGCCGCCCCCTCGGCGAGCCCGCACGCGTCCACCCGCGTCCCGTAGTGCTTGTGGAACACCGCGTCCATGACCAGCCACTCGTCCTCGGTGGGCAGCCGCCCCATCAGCCGCTCGTAGAACAGCGGCACCGGCACGCAGTACAGATCCCGATACCGCTCCAGCGTGATCGGCTCGAGCCCGATCTCCAGGAACGACGCGTTCGTCGCCCCGATCACCGCGTCGATGTCGTGCAGAAGGGTCCCGTTCCAGTCCCAAACGATGTGCGCCCCGCGCTGTAGCTTCCCCATGCCGAAGACCGTACCCGGCCCCACCGACAGCCCACCGGCCCAAGCCCCACCTGGGCCGACGGCCGCCCGGGGCCTACGCCTTGGGCCGCACCAGGTTCGGGATCTCCTGCGTGGCGAACCAGAGCAGCTCGTGGTCCTCGGCCCCGTCCACGACGAACTGGGCGTCGTCGTCCCCCTGGTCCGCCGCCCCGAGCGCGTCCGCCGCGGCGATGACGTCGGCCTCGGCGTCCCCGCCGTCCACATGCACCGCGGCCGCCTTGGCCAACGGCAGCGCGGCCGTGATCCGCACCTCGCCGAGCGCGCCCCGGTCGAGCCCGCGGTCGGGGTCGACGACGGCCGCGCCGTCCGGCACGTCGGCCGCGAGGACGACCCGCCGCCGGGCGGTCCCCGGCTCCCCGGCGAGCAGCCGCAGCGAGTGCAGGGCCGCCCGGTTCAGGGCCGCGTACTCCAGCTCCTCGAGGTCGTCCGAGACGTACCACTCGCGCAGCGCGGGCGTCACGGCGTACGCGGTCAGCGGCCCGGGGCCCAGTTCACCGGCCTCGTGCGCCTGCGCGAGACGGGGCAGTGTCAGGGGAACGTACACGCGCATGGCTGGCCGCTTTCGTAGTCGCGAAGGCTCCCGGGAGGGGCCTCCAGGACTCCCGGGACGGGCCCCCAGGATACGTGCGGGCGTCCCCCTTCGAGCTGCCGCCCGAGCCCCCGGCCGCGTCCACCCCGGTCCCGGTCATCACCCGCCAAGACCCGGTGAACACAGGCCCCGGACCACCCCCGCTCACCCAGATGAGTGAACCACCGCGTGACCCCCGGGCTCCCTCGGCGACCGTTGCGGCGCCCGCCCGGCGGGCCGTACAAGATCCCCAGCGCAAGTTACTTCCCGGTACTCCGGGCCGCGCGACGCTGACGCCCCACGCCCGGCACCAGTCGCCTGACACCGGACGCCCGGCACCCGGCACCCGACGCCCCGAACGGAGCCACACCATGCATCACGAGCCCTCGACCGCCTCCCGCCCCGCCCACGCCCACGGCCCCTGGGCAGCCACTCCGCGGCACCCGTCCCCCGCCCCCATGCCCAAGGTCATGACCAGGCCGCGCCGCCGCCCCGGCGGCCCTCGTCCACCGGCCACGCGGCCCCCGGGCAGCCGGCCGCCGGGAAGCCGCCCACCCGGCCGCCACGACTCCCGCGTACCCGAGCCGCGCCGCCCTCACCAGCCGCTCAGGCCGGTCCAGCCGCCCCCGCACCCCACCGAGCTGTTCACGGAGCGCCTGATGCTGGTCCTCAGCGGCCAGCGCCCCCTGCACTGGGTGGCCCGTCACATCGCCCACACCGCGTACGACGACCTGGCCCGCCTGGCCGAGAGCCGCCCTCTGGGCACGGTCGGCGGCCACCGCCCGGCCGTGCACCGCGTCGGGCACTACGAGGTGCGCCCCGGGGTCTTCGAGGTGTTCGCGCGCGTGGGCGCGGGCACGGCGTTACGCGCCCTCGCGTTCCGTCTGCACCGGGGCGACGACCAGCGCTGGCGCTGCACGGCGGTGGAGGTGGCGGGCCCGCCGCTGCACCGGGGCTGACGGCCACTCCTCCGGGGCTGACGGCCGCGGCAGCGGGGCTGACGGCCGCTTCACCAGGCATGACCGGCTTCCCACCCGAGCCGACAGCCGCCGACGCGAAGGGCCGGACACCACCCGGTGCCCGGCCCCTCACCAACCCTGCTGCCGCGCTAGCGCCCTGCGCGCGGCAGTCGCGCTACTTCTTGCGGCGCCGTCCGCCCTTCTGGGCCTTGCGGCGCTCCGCGCGGGTCATGCCGTCGCCGGACGCCGGCGTCGTGCTGCCGGACGGCTGGTCGGAGGTCGCGAAGTCGCCCTCGTCGACACCGCCCTCGGCGTTCGGCGCCTGGAAGTGCAGGCGGTCGGGGCGCTGCGGGGCGTCGAGGCCCTTGGCGCGGATCTCCGGGCGGGCGCCGGCCGGGACCGCGTCCTGGACGCCGTCCTTGGAGAGCGAGGGCGCGCTGTCCGACACCGGGACCTCCTCGACCTGCTGCTCGACCTGGACCTCCAGGTTGAACAGATAGCCGACGGACTCCTCCTTGATGCCGTCCATCATGGCGTTGAACATGTCGAAGCCCTCGCGCTGGTACTCGACCAGGGGGTCCTTCTGCGCCATGGCGCGCAGGCCGATGCCCTCCTGGAGGTAGTCCATCTCGTAGAGGTGCTCGCGCCACTTGCGGTCGAGGACGGAGAGCACGACGCGGCGCTCCAGCTCACGCATGATGTCGGAGCCGAGCTGGGCCTCACGGGCCTCGTACTGCGCGTGGACGTCGTCCTTGATGGCCTCGGAGATGAACTCGGCGGTCAGTCCGGCGCGGTCGCCGACCTCGTCCTCCAGCTCCTCGATGGTGACCTTCACCGGGTAGAGCTGCTTGAAGGCGCTCCACAGCCGGTCGAGGTCCCACTCCTCGGCGAAGCCCTCGGCGGCCTCGGCGGAGACGTAGGCGTCGATGGTGTCGTCCATGAAGTGCACGATCTGCTCGTGCAGGTCCTCGCCCTTCAGGACGCGGCGGCGCTCGCCGTAGATGACCTCGCGCTGGCGGTTGAGGACCTCGTCGTACTTGAGGACGTTCTTGCGGGTCTCGAAGTTCTGCTGCTCGACCTGGGACTGCGCGGAGGCGATGGCACGGGTGACCATCTTGTTCTCGATCGGCACGTCGTCGGGGACGTTGGCCATCGACATCACGCGCTCGACCATCTGGGCCTTGAACAGGCGCATCAGGTCGTCGCCGAGGGACAGGTAGAAACGGGACTCGCCGGGGTCGCCCTGGCGGCCGGAGCGGCCGCGCAGCTGGTTGTCGATGCGGCGGGACTCGTGCCGCTCGGTGCCGAGGACGTAGAGCCCGCCGAGCTCCTTGACCTCTTCGAACTCGGCCTGCACGGAGCGCTCGGCCTTCTCCAGGGCGGCGGGCAGCGCGGCGGCCCACTCCTCGACGTGCTCGACCGGGTCGAGGCCGCGCTGGCGCAGCTCCGCCTCGGCGAGGTCGTCGGGGTTGCCGCCGAGCTTGATGTCGGTGCCTCGTCCCGCCATGTTCGTGGCGACGGTGACGGCGCCCTTGCGGCCGGCCTGGGCGACGATCGTCGCCTCCCGGTCGTGCTGCTTGGCGTTCAGGACCTCGTGCTGGACGCCGCGCTTGGAGAGCTGCTGCGAGAGGTACTCCGACTTCTCGACGGAGGTGGTGCCGACGAGGATCGGCTGGCCCTTCTCGTGCTTCTCGGCGATGTCGTCGACGACGGCGGCGAACTTGGCGACCTCGGTGCGGTAGATCAGGTCCGACTGGTCGGCGCGGACCATGGGCCGGTTCGTCGGGATCGGGACGACGCCCAGCTTGTAGATCTGGTGGAACTCGGCGGCCTCGGTCATGGCCGTACCGGTCATGCCGGAGAGGCCGGGGACTTCCTTGCCCTCGTGGTCCGCGCGCTTGTAGAGGCGGAAGAAGTTCTGCAGGGTGATCGTGGCGAGGGTCTGGTTCTCGTCCTTGATGTCCACCCCTTCCTTCGCCTCGATCGCCTGGTGCATGCCCTCGTTGTAGCGGCGGCCGGCGAGGATACGGCCGGTGTGCTCGTCGACGATCATGACTTCGCCGTCGATGACGACGTAGTCCTTGTCCTTCTTGAAGAGTTCCTTGGCCTTGATGGCGTTGTTCAGGTAACCCACGAGCGGGGTGTTCACCGACTCGTAGAGGTTGTCGATGCCCAGCCAGTCCTCGACCTTGGCGACGCCGGACTCGTGGATGCCGACGGTGCGCTTCTTCTCGTCGACCTCGTAGTCCCCGGTCTCCTCGATGCCCTTCAGGGGCTCGCCGGGCTTGCCCTTGGTGAGGCGGGTCACCAGCTTGGCGAAGTCGCCGTACCACTTGGTGGCCTGGTCGGCGGGGCCGGAGATGATCAGCGGCGTACGCGCCTCGTCGACGAGGATCGAGTCGACCTCGTCCACGATCGCGAAGTTGTGGCCGCGCTGGACCAGCTCTTCCTGCGACCACGCCATGTTGTCGCGGAGGTAGTCGAAGCCGAACTCGTTGTTCGTGCCGTACGTGATGTCGCAGTTGTACATCTCGCGACGCTCGGCGGGCGGCATGTTCGCGAGGATGCAGCCGACGCTCAGGCCGAGGAACTTGTGGACGCGACCCATCATTTCGGAGTCGCGCTCGGCCAGGTAGTCATTGACCGTGATCAGGTGCACGCCCTTGCCCGAGAGTGCGTTCAGATACGCGGGCAGGGTGCCGACCAGCGTCTTGCCCTCACCGGTCTTCATCTCCGCGACATAGCCGAGGTGCAGGGCCGCGCCGCCCATCATCTGCACGTCGTAGTGACGCTGGCCGAGGACGCGCTTGGCGGCCTCGCGGACCGTGGCGAAGGCTTCCGGCAGGAGGTCGTCGAGGGTTTCGCCGTCGGCGTACCGCTCCTTGTACTCCGCGGTCAACGCGCGCAGCTCGGCGTCGGAGAGGGCGGTGAAGTCCTCTTCGATGGAGTTGACCTGGTCCGCGATGCGGTGCAGCTTGCGCAGGATCTTGCCTTCGCCTGCACGCATGATCTTCGAGAGGACGGACACGGGGGTTGGTCTCCTTGCCGGTCGGGCCTGGCACGGTCGGTTTTACTCGTCGGGCAACGGCCATCGTATGCGAGGACCCGGCCGTGCCGGGAGGTCTGCCATGACGTCAACGCCCGGGCACCCACGAAGGTGCCGTCCCCACCCCCCGAATCCTCCCTCACCGACCCCCCTCCCCCACAAACCGCTGGCGTCGTCCGCTCCGCCACGAGCAGAATCAGCCGATGGAGCCCGTCACGCTGACCACCGAGCGCCTGCTGCTGCGCACCTTCACGCCGGACGACATCGACGAGGTGTACGCGGCCTGCCAGGATCCCGAGATCCAGCGCTGGACGACGATCCCGTCGCCCTACGCGCGCGTGGACGCCGAGGGCTTCGTCGGCCGCATGGTCCCGGACGGCTGGCGGTACGACATGGAGTACACCTGGGCGGTGCGCCCGCGCGGCGGCGGCCCGCTGCTCGCCGCGACGAGCCTGCACCATCCGCGCTCGGGCGCCTGGGAGATCGGCTTCTGGACCGCCGGCGAGCACCGGGGCCAGGGCTACATGACCGAGATCGTGCAGGCCGTGGCCCACTGGGCGTTCGACCGCCTGGGCTGCACCCGCCTGGAGTGGCGCGCGGAGGTCGGCAACCGCGGCTCCCGCGCGGTCGCCGAGAAGGCGGGCTTCACCGTCGAGGGCACCCTCCGCGCGGCCCTCCTCAACAAGGGCACCCTCCGCGACTGCTGGGTAGCAGCCCTGCTCCCCTCGGACATCGGCCTCCCGTCGCTCCAGCCGTACCTCCCCAGCCGGACGACCGGCATCTGACGACGACGCGGAGCACAGGTCAGCCCGCTCGGCGAGGCTTCCAGCCCGTCCGGCGAAGTTCTCAGCCCGTCCGGCGCTTGAGGACGAGGCGCGAAGCGCCGATCGGGTCGGGCTGTCCCACCCGAAGGGGACACCCACCCCGGCAGCCCGCCCATGCAGCCGCCCCGGCAACCGTCCAGCCCGTCCGGCGCTTGAGGACGAGCGCGCAGCGCGACCGGCGCAGACCCGCCCCACCCGCACGGGACGGGCGACGCGACGGCTGGGGTCCAGGGGGCGCAGCACCCCGGTTTCGGTGAAGGGGCGGGACTGGGGCGCCCCGCGAAGGACACCCCACCCCCACTGTCAGACCCTCCCCCTATCGTTCCGACCATGACGACGAGCATGCCGAGCCCCGAGCTGACCCTCTCCGCCGACGAGGCCCGCCGCATCGCCCTGCGAGCCCAGGGCTTCCTCGGCGCCCCCGACCGCACCTCGGGCGTCCGAGGCGTGCTCCGTCACCTGGGCGCCGTCCAACTGGACACGATCTCGGTCCTGGCCCGCTCCCACGAACTGATCCCGTACGCCCGCCTGGGCGCGGTGGGCCGCAAGAAGGTCGAGTCGGCGTACTGGACCCCCACCCCGGGCACGACGGCCCCGCACGCCTTCGAGTACTGGTCGCACGCGGCCTGCATCCTCCCCGTCGAGGAGTGGCCCCACTTCGCCTTCCGCCGCCGCGCCTACCGCTCCCGCCCGCACTGGCACCACGACCTCCCGGACGGCGCGTACGACCAGGTCATCAAGCAGCTCCGCGCCGAAGGCCCGCTGACGGCGACGGAGTTGGGCGGCGCGAAGAACAAGGGCGAGTGGTGGGACTGGTCCGACTCCAAGATCGCCGTGGAGCGCGCCCTGATGTACGGCGAGGTGGTGTGCACGGAGCGCCGCTCCTGGAAGCGGGTGTACGACCTCGCGGAGCGCGCGATCCCGGACGAGCTGCTGCACGACGACCTGGACGACAGGGAGTGCGTGCGCCGCCTGGTCGCCCTCGCGGGCCGCTCCCTCGGCGTCGGCACGCGCGCGGACATCGCCGACTACCACCGCCTGAAGGGCGAGGAGTTCGACGCGGTGGTGGCGGACTCGGGCCTGGTCCCGGTGACGGTGGCGGGCTGGGACAAGCCGGCCTGGGCGGACCCGCAGGCACTGGCCACACCCCCGCGCGGTCGCCACCGCACGACGCTCCTGTCACCGTTCGACTCCCTCATCTGGGAGCGTGCGCGCACGGAGCGGATCTTCGGCTTCACCCACCGCCTGGAGGCCTACGTCCCCAAGCCGAAGCGGGTGTACGGCTACTTCGCGATGCCGGTCCTCGCGGGCGGCCGTCTGGTCGGCCGGGTGGACCCCGCGCGCGAGGGCTCCACGCTGGTGGCCAAGCAGGTGTCCCTGGAAGGGCCGAAGGCGGTGCCCGGGGTGGCGCAGGCGCTCCTGGAGGCGGCGCGCTGGGTGGACTGCGACTCCGTACGGATCGAGCGCGTGGACCGCCCGGAGCTGACCGGGGAGCTGGTCCGCGCGGTCAGCTGACCTCCGACCCGCCCGGGCCTCCCGCCCGCCCGCACCGGGCCCGGGCCGAGGCCCGGGGTCAGCGGATCTCGAGGATCTTCTCCCGCATCGCGTAGACCACGGCCTCCATCCTGGAGTGCAGCTGCAGCTTCTCCAGGATGTTGCGCACGTGGTTCTTCACGGTGTTCTCGGAGATGAACAGCTCCTTGGCGATGTCGCGGTTGTTCATCCCCGTGGCGACGAGCTTGAGGACTTCCAGCTCCCGGTCGGTGAGCCGGGGCGCGGGCACGAGCCGCCGCTCGTCCGTCCGCTGGATCATGGACTTGAACTCCGTGAGCAGCTTCGAGGCCATGGACGGGCTGATCTGCGACTGCCCGTCGGCCACCGCGCGGATCGCCGTGGCGACCTCGTCGGTGGAGATCTCCTTCAGGAGATAGCCCGTCGCGCCCGCCTTGATGGCGTCGTAGAGGTCCGCTTCCTCGTCGCTGATCGTCAGCATGATGATCTTGGCGCTGGGCGCCACCTCCTTGATGGAGGTGCACGCCTCGATGCCGCCGCGCTTCGGCATCCGTACGTCCATGAGCACGATGTCGGGCAGCAGGTCAGCGGCCTTGTCCACCGCCTCGGCGCCGTCGCCGGCCTCCCCGACCACCTGGATGTCCTCCTCGGCGGCGAGGACGATCTCCAGGCCGCGACGGAAGAGCGCGTGGTCGTCCACGACCAGGACCCTGATCGGCTCCTTGCGCGGGGCGCCCGCGTCCGTGCCGATGCCGATGCCGTCACCGGCATCCTCGCTCCGCATCGGTCCGAAGCTGTCCGCCATCGTTCCTCCCCCTGAAGGCCAGGGCCCGTCTCTTGCCGTGGCTGCACCAACCCTGGGCAGAGTCAAGCGGGTTGGGCCGTCCGGCCCATGATTCCATGCTCGGCGCCCCGGTCGTGCGCGCAGTGGTCGCACGGGGGTGCCCCTGGGGGCGCACACGCGCTCCAGGGGCACCGATCACGCGCTCCTCGAAGGGCCCTTCAGCCGCCGAGGACACCGCTCCCGCCGGCCGGCTGCGGGTGCGTGACCATGGGGTCGGTGTTGAGGCGGATGACGCCGTAGTCGTAGGCGTGCCGTCGGTAGACGACGCTGGGTTCCTTGGTCTCGGAGTCGACGTACAGATAGAAGTCGTGTCCGACCAGTTCCATCTCGTAGAGCGCCTGGTCGAGGGACATGGGTGCCGCGACGTGCGTCTTCTCGCGGACCACGAGGGGGCCTTCGCCCTGGATCTCCAGGGAGCCGATCCTGGTGGTGGGCACGCCCTCGGGCTCTTCGTCGCGGACCAGGCTGCCGTCTCCGTTGAGATGCGCCGCGTCCGGGACCCGGGCGGCCACTTCGGCGGCGGTGAGCCTGCCGTTGCCGCGCCTGTTGTGGCGCTTTTCGTGCTGCTTGCGCAGTCGTGCGTCGAGCTTGGCGGTGGCCAGGTCGAGCGCCGCGTACGGATCTGCTGCCGAGGCCTCCGCGCGGATCACGGGTCCGCGCCCGCGGACGGTGATCTCCACGCGGTCGGAACGGTCGGCCTGACGCGGGTTGGTTTCCTTGGACACCTCGACGTCGAGGCTGATCACCTTGCCGTCGAGCTTCTGGATCTTGTCCAGCTTCAGCTTCTCGGCCACGTGCTTGCGGAACCGCTCGGGCACCTCGGTCTTGCGGCCCTTGACGACGATGTCCACGCAGAACTCCGTTCCCGGATCGCTCCGCCGCTTCGGCGGAGCTTCTCCCTTTTGCACCAGGCCCCGGAAACTCCCGGAGCCTCGGACTCGGTGACTTCCACCTCCTCCTCCCCCGTGGACAAGATCTCCACCCACCGGTCCCGGGTGATTGCGGAGAACCCAGAAGACCGGCATTCCGATATGCGAGGGGCGCAGTCCGCCGTTCCTCACAACCGAACATATCTCGCCCGGACGGATGTCGTCACCCTCTACTGACACGTACCTCCATTCGGGTGGATAGGCCCTCTCACTACCTGCAACGATGAAAGTTCTCGGTCAGTTCCGGTTTATTTCGAAAGAAGTCGCGGAAGTGGCGACAACTGCGGCCCGGATGATGTTTAAACAAGGCATTCCGCTGGCAGGGCCCCCTTTCCCGGTCGCTTCCCCGACGCGGTCCCGGCCGTCCCAGCTTGGCCGGTTCCCGCCCTGGCGCTCCGCCGCCACCTGTGCCCTCCGTCCGGTCTCGCCGGTCCCACCGACCCCCCTCGCCCTCGCGTCCCCTGCTCCCCCTGCCCTGTCGCCTACCCCGTGTACGCCACATACGCATCCCAACGCCCGCGCCGCCTCGGCCAGCGACGCACCCGTCGTCATGAGGTCGTCCACGACGACGATCCGCCCCACGTCCCGCAGCAGCGGCCCCGCACCGGCCGCCACCTCCAGCGCACCCGACAGGTTCACCTGCCGCTGACGGGAGTTGAGCCCCGCCTGGTCCGCGACCGCGCGCCGCTGCCGCAGCACGGACAGCACGCTCACCGGCATCCCGGCGCGCCGCAGCTCCCCCGCCGCCGCCAGCGCGATCCGCCGCACCGGGTCGTGCCCCCGCGCCCGCACGGACCGTCGCGCGGACGGCACCGGCACCAACAGCACGGACCCGCCGGGAGCTTGACCCGCGCCGCCCACGGGACCCGGCCCGTCCACCGCCGCGGCCCGCACCGCCGACCGCACCGCCCCCGCGAGCGCCGAGCCGAGCGCCCCGGCCAGCGGCAGCGCGCCCCGCTCCTTGTGCGCGAGCAGCACCGCCCGCACCGCTTCCCCGTACGCCGCGGCCGCGTGCACGACCGGAAGCCCGCGCGGCTCCGGATCCGGCCGCACCCTGCGCGGCGCCGCCCCGCACAGAGCGGCCCGGCAACCGGCGCACAGCGCCACGCGCGGCCTCCCGCAGCCCGCGCAGTCAGCCGGTAGCACCAGATCCGTGAGGTCCTGCCACCACCCCCGCATGTCCCCACTGTGCCAACCCGCGCGCCGCCCGGCCACCCCTGTGGACAACCGCCTGTGGATAACTCGGCGCACCCCGACTGAGCTGCGCCGAAGCGCTGTTGGCGGACCGGCTCACCCGGGATAGATCGGCGCCGTCCCCTCCTTGACCACCGTCTGCCACTGCGCCCCGGACGGCAGCCGGACGATCCCGTCGTCCGAGTGCGCCACCAGCGGCTGCCGCTCGTCCTCCGACGCGGCGATCTCCTTCGCACCGGTCAGGCCGGGCAGCGTCGCACCCGTGCGCGCGGAACCGTCGCACTGGACGTACCGCATCTGCTGCACACCGCCGGACTCGCGGCCCACCACCACGAGGCGGCTGACGCCCGCCCAGGACATGGCGGTGACCTCCTCCATCTGCGGGGCCGCCTCCAGCAGCTCGACCACGGAGATGTCGGGCTGTCCGCCCTTGCCGTCCGGCCACTCGACGCGGCCGATCTGGAGCTTGGTCTCGCCGTTCTTCGTCACCAGGAGCGCGACCCGCACCCCGTCGGCCGCGACCCGCACCGCCTCGATGCGCCCGTTGAGGTCGGGGACATGGACCTGGACCGGCTCGCCGGTGCCCTCCGAGAGCCAGAGCAGCCGCGGCCGCTTCGGGTCCCGGTCGGCCACCCACAGATTGCCCCGCCCGTCCCAACTGGGCGTCGAGAGGCCGTCCTTGTCCGACTTGGCGCGGGAGCGCAGCTCCGGGCCGCCGAGCGTGGACTTGGACACCACCGACGTCGTGTACAGCCGCCGCCCGTCGGTGGACACACCGGCCGCGTGCTCCTCGTCGCGCGACACCGCCGCCGAGCGCAGCGGCTGCGACTCGTCGCCGAACGGCCCGCTCACCGGCTCGGGCGCGGCGTTGCTGCCCGCGTTGCCGGGCATCCGCACGAGCCGCTTCTTCTCGTCGATGAAGTACTGGTACGCCGGGAGGTCCGCCGTGCGGTGCGGCGCGACGGTCTCGGCGCGGTCCTTGCTGAGGACGCACAGCTGCGAGCCGTTCTTGCGCTGCAGTTCCACCTGCTCCACCCCGGAGGCCGTCAGGTCCTGGAGCGTGAAGAGCAGTTGGGCGGCCACCTGCGTGCACTGGTCGTGCCCGAGCGTGTCGGCGCGCGCGTTCAGCGGCACGACCAGCTTGTTCTTGTCGTCGGGCGTCAGCGACTTGGTGTCGGAGGCCAGCCGCGCGCCCATCGGGACCGCCGAACGGACCACCGGCGTGAGCCAGTTGGTGGGCCCGTCGAGCAGCGCCTTCACCGTCTCGGTCAGCGGGTCGATGCGCTGGCGTACGTAGATGGGGTCGGCGACGAGCCCCTGCTGGCCGCCGGGCCTGTCACGGGTCTTCACGTTCCCCGGGGGCAGCGCGAAGTAGTACTTGTTGACGGCCTGGTAGTTCCGCTCGAAGTCGGACTCGCCGAGCACGACACCCGCGGGCGGGACGTCGATGCGCCACACCGGGCCGTTCGGGCCGCTCTGCTGGGTGAGGTGCACGGACTGCTTGTACGGCCGCGCGTCGGGCTTGTACGCGCGCTGCTCGTTGACGGTGGCGAGCCTGCGGCCGGTCAGCGAGTACGTACGCTCGCCCTCGTTGTTGTTGCCCACGTTGTCCGCGACCGTGTTCGGGCCGTCGGCGAGCACCGTGGTGGAGCGCTCCGGGTGCCAGTTCTGCGACGCCTTCTTCGTCAGGTACTTCCGTGCGATGGCGAAGTCCGGGTCGTCGCTGGTCAGCGCCTCCAGGAAGCCCTGGACGATGTCGACGGCGCCCGCGTCCTCCGGCGGCGGCATGGCGTACACCCGCACCTGGGACTGCGAGTCGGGCCGCTGGGAGGCCTCGACCTTCTTCATGTTGCCCTCGTCGGGCATGGAGGCGCATCCGGCGATCAGCGCACCGCACGCGGCGAGCACCACACCGGCGCGCAGCGGGCGCGCGCGCCCCCGCAGTTGACCCTCAGCGCCCACGCGAGGCCTCCTCTTCCCTGCCCGCGCCGGCGTCCGCTCCGGTGCTGACGTCACTGTCCGCAGAAGCGTCCGTGCTGTTGGGGGTGTCACGGTCCACGGTTGCGCCCGTGCTGAGGGGAGCGTCACCGTCCACGACGGCGTCGGCCCCCCTGGACTGCGCGGCCTCCACGGACGCCTCGGCGCCCGTAGGCGAATCGACCTCTCCGTAGGAGCTGTTCTCGACGTCCGCGTCGGACTCCCCGCCCTCTCCGGGAGCCCGCTCCGCCCCCGACTCCTCCCAGGCCTGCCGCGGTACGACCCGCGCCCCGCTGCCCGGCAACGCCGTCGGATCCACGTCCAGGGCGGCCGCGCGGGCGAGCCGCGGCGCGATCGGCGCCTTGGCGGGCACAGGCGGCGGCACCCGGTCCGGGGGCGCCTGGTGGGGCACCGTGGCCCGCTTCGTACCGCCTGCGAGGGGCAGTCCCGCGCCGTTGAGGCCGCGGTGGCGGCGGGAGTCGTCGGGCTCCAGGGGTATCGGCGAGCCCCGCAGCGGCTCGTCGGCCGTGCGCGGCAGCGTGAGCCGGAACTGCGATCCGCCGCCCGGCTCGCCCCACGCCTGCAGCCACCCGCCGTGCAGCCGGGCGTCCTCAAGGGCGATGGAGAGCCCGAGGCCCGTACCACCGGTGGTACGCGCGCGTGCCGGGTCGGCCCGCCAGAAGCGGCTGAAGACGCGCGTGGCCTCGCCGGGCTTGAGCCCGACTCCGTAGTCCCGCACCGCCACGGCGACCGCGCCGCCCGCGGCCGCGAGGCGGACCACCACGTCCTTGCCGTCGCCGTGCTCCACGGCGTTGACGACGAGGTTCCGCAGGACCCGCTCCACCCGCCGCGCGTCCGCCTCGGCGACGACGGGTTGCTGGTCGCCGACGACCCGTATGTGGGTGCCCTTGCGCTCCGCCAGCGGCTCCGCGCCGCCGACGACACGGCGTACGACCTCGCGCAGGTCTATCGGCTCGGCCTCCAGGGCCGCCGCGCCCGCGTCGAACCGGCTGATCTCGAGGAGGTCGGCGAGCAGCGACTCGAAGCGGTCGAGCTGGTCGGCGAGGAGCTCCGCGGAGCGGGCCGTCACCGGGTCGAAGTCGACGCGCGCCTCATGGATGACGTCGGCGGCCATCCGCACGGTCGTCAGCGGCGTACGCAGCTCGTGCGACACGTCGGAGACGAACCGCCGCTGCATCCGCGACAGCTCCTCCAGCTGCTGGATCTTCAGCTGGAGGTTCGACGCCATCTTGTTGAAGGCCTCGCCGAGGCGCGCGATGTCGTCCTCGCCGGTGACCTTCATGCGTTCCTGAAGGCGCCCCGCGGACAGCCGCTCGGCGATCCCTGCCGCCATCCGCACGGGCGTGACGACCTGGCGCACCACCAGCCAGGCGATGGCCCCGAGGAGCACCACCACGAAGAGACCGGCCGTGGCGAGCGTGCCGCGCACCAGGTTCATCGACTCCTCTTCCTGCGTCAGCGGGAAGAGGTAGTAGAGCTGGTACGAGTCGCCGTTCAGGTCGCTCAGCTGCTTGCCGATGACCAGGCCGGGCTGGGACTCGCGGTGGTCGATGAAGTCGATGCGCGTATTGCTCTGGTACGCGAGGGAGCCGCCGTCGACCCGGTCGCGCAGGTCCACGGGCACGCTCTGGATCGGGTCCACGCCGCCGGAGGCCCTGGGCCCGCGCACGCTGCCGCTGTCGCTCGCGCTGGAGCTGAGCGTGACTACGTAGAAGGCGTTCTGGCCGCCGCTGGCGAGCTGCTCGGCCAGCTCGGACAGCCACACGGCGGCGTTCTGCGCGGTGGGACCGTCCGCGGCGTCGCCGCCCTGGCCGGTGGGCTGGTGGGCGGTGTTGGCCTGCTCCTGGGCGGCCCGGAAGCCGCCGTCGGCCTGGCTCTGGGCCGCGTTCACCTTGGCCTTGAGCAGGCCGTTGCTGACCGAACTCATGACGACGAAGCCGAGCAGCAGCACCACGCCGAGCGACATCAGGAGCGTCGTGACGACGACTTTCAGCTGGATGTTGCGCCGCCACAGCCGCATCATCGGCAGCAGCGGGCGGCGCACCCAGCGCGTGAAGAGCCGCAGCAGCGGGCTGCTGCCCTGCACCCCGCCCTGCAGCATCAGACCGCTGTCGACCAGCGCCCCGAACCGCGGGCCGCGCCGCGGCGGGCTCGGCGGCCGCACAGTCCGCCCCGGCCGCGCTCCCGGTTCGCCGGGCGCCGGAGAGGAACTGTCGCGGGACATGTCAGCTCGGTCCGGCCTTGTAACCGACGCCACGGACGGTCACGACGATCTCCGGGCGCTCCGGGTCGCGCTCGACCTTGGAGCGCAGCCGCTGCACATGCACATTCACCAGACGGGTGTCGGCCGCGTGCCGGTAGCCCCAGACCTGCTCCAGGAGCACCTCGCGCGTGAACACCTGCCACGGCTTGCGCGCGAGCGCGACCAGCAGGTCGAACTCCAGCGGCGTCAGCGCGATCGACTGCCCGTCCCGCTTCACGGAGTGCCCGGCCACGTCGATGACCAGGTCACCGATGGCCAGCTGCTCCGGCGCGGGCTCCTCGGAGCGGCGCAGCCGCGCACGGATGCGGGCCACCAGCTCCTTGGGCTTGAACGGCTTGACGATGTAGTCGTCGGCCCCCGACTCCAGACCGACCACCACATCCACGGTGTCGCTCTTAGCCGTGAGCATGACGATGGGCACCCCGGACTCCGCCCTGATCAGGCGGCACACCTCGATGCCGTCCCGTCCGGGCAGCATCAGGTCGAGGAGGACCAGATCGGGCTTGGCCTCCCGGAAAGCGGCCAGCGCCTTGTCGCCATCAGCTACGAACGACGGCTCAAAACCTTCACCACGCAGCACAATCCCGAGCATCTCGGCCAGTGCGGTGTCGTCGTCGACGACAAGGACTCGTCCCTTCATGCCTGACATCATCCCATTCTCATAACGGCAGCGAACGCAGTGGTGAGATAGGTCACTGACCTGTGACGTTAGCTGTCCGTGACCGCTGGTGTCTGCCCGGGTGCGCAGCCGTTGATGTCAGTAACGGATGTCAGATGTGGATCAAGTCCGAGGTCTTCCGGTCACGTGACGCAGACCTCATGGTGCAGAGGTGAAGCTCACGATCAGCATTCTGACGCTTGCTGGCGGCATCCTGCCAGGGGGCGGGGTCTGGTTGCTCTGGAGGAGGGTCAGCGGAAGGCGGAAAGATCTCAGGCGCAAGCTTCAGAGGTACAGCGAGATCATGAACGATCCCGCTCTCTCGGACGCAGAGCGGAGCCGCCGAGTGCAGGAGGAAGTTCCCAGTGAGAGCACCTGGGGCGATGTCCTGCACATTCGGGAGCGCATCGAACTAGTGGGCCTTGATCAAGCTCCGGAAGTGACTGCTCCTGCGATCCTGGCTTCTCTCGGCCTGGCATGTGCGACCACCGCAGGCCTGCTCTCCACCTGGTTCGACTGAGGGCACTTCGGCACGCGGAAGACCCACGCCGACCACCCCGCCAGGTCCTGCACACAGGCACGCGGTCGGTGGAGCAGCTTTGGGCGGGAGCTGCTTTGGGGCGAGTGATCATGGCCCCTTACGCTGGCCGCGATTCGGGCAGCACCTCGCCTGCCCGCAACAGCCCGAATCGGGGCCATGATCTTAGAGGCTCGCCCCAAAGTGGCTGCCTAAAGCCGCTCCGCCGACCGCCCCAGCCACAGCGGGTTCTTCGCCCCCGTCATGGCCACGCCCGCCGTCCGGCCGGGAGCTTCCGCGTGGGGCCAGCGGGCCGTATGGACGCTCGCGCATTTGGGCCGCGTCGGCCCGCATGCCGCCGCTACCGCGATCCGGCCTCTTGCGGTGAGCACAAAGCGTCCGTGACCCGCACCGTCGGGATCACCTTCGCCCTTCGGCGTCCAGGGCTTCGGTGTTCCCGCTTGCGGGCGCGGGCGGGGGGGGGGGGGGGGCGGCGGGGGGGGGGGCGCGGGGGGGGGGGGGGGGCGCCGCCCCCCCCCCCCCCCCCCCCCCCCCGCACCCCCCCCCCCCCCCCCCCCCCCCCCCCCCCCCCCC